>NZ_NTGB01000002.1 GCF_003072505.1 Polynucleobacter rarus | reverse complement strand
TTTCTTCATCATGCAGTTGTGATCGAGTTTTTTGATCTTTAAGAATTCCACTGGCGCTACGAGAATAGCCAGTAAAAAAGAGTAAAAGATTGTCCTCCAAGTCAAATATTGTGTTGATATCAATATCTAGAGGTTTAGCAGTAACTTTGTCATCTTGATGAAAATCAAAGCATGTTATGCCCCCATATGCTGCAGCATATTGATCTTGCTTTCCGATAGGCTCCCCAAGTCTATCTAATTCAATATGGCAGGCTAATTCAGCTAACTCCTCTTGATACAAATGGCGTCTACGGTGCGCGTACAAACATTTAAGTAGCGCAGTAGTAAAACTTCCCGATGAACCCAACCCAGTGCCAGCCGGGATATCCGCCAGAGTAGTGATTTCAATCTGTGGAGTTTTGAGATTTTGCATGCTCAAAGCTTCTCGAATAATTTTATGCTGCACATCCTCAACATTGCGAACGCTTTCAAGCGATGAATACTTTAAAAAAATACCTTCTATAAATGGCCTGCTAATAGTTACATAGACATACTTATCAATAGCAGCGGCGATTAGAAAGCCATTGTTTTCACGATAATAAGAAGGCAGATCCGTTCCACCACCACCCAGAGTGATTCTTAATGGACTACGAGCAATTATCATAGCCACCTCTAAATATCCATTTTTCCATAAAAAAATACCCCGAAATCATAGTTATAACTATTGCAAATAAAGTAACAATATAAAAATTTAAATTACACAACCCGTAGAAGATGTAAATAATGCTTAGTTGAATAAAATAGTTGGTGGCAGCAAGAACAATATATTTTGGAATCTGTGATTTAAGCGCTCCTGTATGAGCATAAAAAGTATGTCTTCGATTTGCAAAAAAATGGAAAGTTATAGAAGTAGAATATGCGACCATAATCACATATGGATATGAAATTCTTTCTACTTTAAACAATAACCATAGAACAGCCCAATAGATTAAAAATGTAAGTCCACCTATGAACAGGAATGAAAAAAATGACCTCTTCAAACTATTTCTTATTTTATTGAACTTGGATTTCTGGCGATAGCAAACACTTGCCATCCAAAGCGGGAATCATCTAAATTTAATTTAAATAGAGCACCAAATATCTTCATTAAAATTCGAGCCATAAAGCTAGAAGTAGTAATTTTAGATTCCTGCGCATCTTGAATTAATTTACTACCCCTTAGGATAACAAGGAGCCTGTATAAGTTAAAAAATGGGAACCCTGCCATTTTAACTGCATCTACGCTATATCCAGCCTGCTCAAGAAGATTCGAAATAGTAGCCTTATTAAAATGCTTTCTATGGCCAATATATCTATCGAATGAAGACATTGGCCCCCCAGGCACAGTCAAAAGCAGGAGACCACCCGGCTTAAGATAATTCAGGATTAACTTACAAAATAATAATGGGTCATCAACATGCTCTATTACATCACTGCAAACAATTATATTGGCCGCATTATTAAATACATTAATACCTACAGGAGGTGAAAATAAGTCAACTTGGTAAAAGAATGCATCTTTAACCTTATTTCTTGAAATCGCTACTCCAGCCTCGCTTAACTCAAACCCAATATACTTTTTTGCCACTTTTAAGCTTACGGCCTTAGCAAGAAAGTCGCCTTGCCCACTACCCACATCAAGCAATAATTCTCGCCGGTCGGAAAACTCTAATACCTTCTCTAGGATAAGCTGATGTCGCATTTTTTGCGCTGGGTTTTCGGATGCAGATTTTGCATAAGATTGCCAATGATTAGACCAATCATCTTTTTTCTCTATCTCTATCTTGGATGAACGCTCTATCATGTTTAACCTCTAATAACAGCAAATAAGTTCAAGCCAAATTTATGATAGGTCAATTTAATTTTACTTGGCAAAAACCCACTTGCAACAATCAAAGGCCATAAATCACTCTTGTTGTAGTACATTTTATGATCGTCCATTTCTTCTTTTGGACTCAGATTAAGCTTGAATGCAGCATATTCAAGAAAGAATTTACCAAACCAAGTTGGAACATTTATAAGTATTACGCCATCTGGAGCAAGAAGTTCTTTGCATGAGCTCAATACTTCTAATGGATTTTTAAGGTGTTCTAAAACTGAGATTATTAAAATCAAATCGAACTTTTGATTTTCTAGCTGTTTAATTGCAATCTCAATATCTCCTTCGATGCCGACAAACTTTGGGTGAGATTTAATTTCATCGCCAATCTGAATATCAACTCCAACGATACTTCTTGCCTTATCAGATATCGCCAATAAATTTTTCGCTGAATAGCCGCAACCTAACTCCAAAATATTTAATTTTTCGCGGAGGGGGGCATATTTCAAAATCGCACGTCGAGAGAGCCACGTACCAAAACGATCTAACAAAGTTAAACCTTTTGAGCCAAAGGAAGATTGCCTATACTGCATTATGTACACCGCGCAAACCAACTCGTCTCCCAAGTTCCAACATTAAAGTAAATGTAATGGTCTGAACCCCTAAAATAATCAAAAGTAATCCAAAAACAGCAATGCGAGAATAGTCATGAAGTGAAAAATGATTGCTTATGTAATCTAATAGGAAATGTAAATCCAAAGCTAGCCCAGCCCCGATCATGATGCAAGAAATAACCATTCCCGCATTATATGAAATGTAATCATTTATATAATTTTTAACGCCTGCCCTTAGCCCATGAATATTTCTTGAAAATATTCCAGTTTGAAATAGTGAATAGCCTAGGATAGAAAACGTAACGCCTAGCAGCTCCACATATAAACCAAAGTTAACTGGGCCAATTTTTATCTCTCCGCCAAGAGAAAGAATTGCCAGCAAAAAGCCAAGGATGAAAAATACAATGCCGGGCTTGATAAGAAAAGAATCTGGGCTATAAACCAACATTACCTTAAGATTAATCCAGCCGGCAACCCACGGAGACCAGAATCCCGACCTACGGTGATGACTTAATCTCCCCTCCCTATCCTTGTAAAAGGTTACTGGTACTTCATCAATCTTCAATCCAACTCGAGTTGCCTTCAATACCATCTCAGATGCATATTCCCAGCCTTGAGATGTTAGATTGATTTTTAACAAAGCATCTTTCGTGAGCCCCCGCATTCCACAATGAATATCCGTAAACTTGCTCTTATAGATTTTATTTAGGATCCAGGTTGTTAATGGCGTTCCAAAATATCGATGCAAGCTTGGCATTGCACCAGCCTCGATAACCCCCTTAAATCTAGACCCCATTACATAATCATTTCCAGCCTTATAGCTTTCAATAAAATCCTTTATTTTTCTAAAATCATAGGTTAAATCGCAATCTCCCATAACTATAAAATTCCCCCGAATATATGGAATAGCATCTAAATATGCTTGTCCAAGCCCTCTTTTTGGGGTCCTCAATACTCTTGCGCCGCCCTCCAAGGCAATTTTAGGCGTTAGATCCGAAGAACTATCAACAATAATAACTTCCCCACTCGCTCCAGCAAGCCTTAATCCCTCCCAACACCACTCTACAAATTCCTTAATGGTAATTTCTTCATTCAAGGCTGGCACGACAATACTTATTTCAGGATCCAATCCATCGTCTTTTTCAGACACTAGCAACTCAATCCGATCTGGCGTATTTGGAATAGGTCTCATTTAAGCGCCTCCAATTCCTCTTTCATGGATGTGATCGAGTCTTTTATCGCCTCAAAAGATGTGCGGTAGGCCTTCCATCCGAGGGCCTTAATCTTCTCGACATTAAATAAAACTTTAGGAACGTCACCCTTCCAACCCCTATCCCCACCCGTATATTCATATCCGACTAAAGCAGAATTGAGACCGGCAACCTCACATGCAATATCTGCAATTTGAGTTACTGAAATATAGTCATCTGTCGCAACATTAAACACGTCAAAAAGAGGCGACCCAGCGTGCAGCATATGCTCGTAAACGAGCATCATCGCATTTAATACATCTTCAACGTGGATATAGGATTTTGTTTGAGAACCATCACCAAGAATTCGCAAAGAAGTTGGGTCGGCCTTTAAACGTCGAATGAAATCATAGCCAACCCCATGAGTCTGTTTTGGCCCAACCACATTTGCAAATCGAAAGGCGCGCCCTTGCATTCCAAACATGTGGCAATAGGACGAAATTAGTGCCTCACATGCTAATTTACTCGCCCCATAAGTTGATATTGGGAAAAGTGGACCATGGGACTCATGAAATTGAGTATTGGGAGCCTCGCCATAAACTCCACTTCCAGAGGTGTAGAGAATATTTTTGACTTTATTTAACCTCATGGCCTCGAGAATATTCTGGGTTAGGTAGGTTCCCTCCCAAAAATCTATATCTGGCTGGTTTACAGCCTTTGCTATGTCAGGATTTGCGGCAAAATGTACGACCAAATCTATATTAGACATGGAATTTACTAGCAGCTCTAAATTTTTAATGTCACCCTTAATTAACTTAATTTTTTCAAAAGTTAAAATATCGCTAATATGATCAATAGTACCAGATGAAAAATTATCAAAAATAACCAAATTTTTAACCCTGGGATAACTCAATAGTTTCCGAGATAAGCTGGACCCAATGAAACCTGCGCCACCGGAAATAAATATATTCATAGTTTAATTAATTTTTTTTATTGTTAAAATAGTGGCTATTGATAAGACTGAAGACAAGATAATTATAATGAATCCAGAGTTTATATATAATTGATCAATTGCTGGAAATGATGTTATATCGACCAAAACTAGCAATAATATTCTAGATGCAAATAGAACCCATAAACCTATGCTTAAGATAAATAAAAAGCAATTAAAATAAAATTTATTTTTTGTTATCTTTAAAATAGACAAAAATATAATTGATATTAATCCCAAGAAGAACAATTCAATTATTAAATATTTATATATTTTTGATATTTCTTTTTTAATGTTTAATGCAAATTTATATTTATTTATACTATCATTATAAATACTATCGATATATAATGTCCCGCCCCCAATCTCTATGGACTTAATATATTTATTTCCATAAGGTGATATTTGATAATAACCATTATCAATGGGGTTAATAATTTTACAATCTTCCTTTTCTTTGATTTCAAAATTAAATCGCTGATTTTTTGAACCCTCATCACCAAAGTGAGAGAAAAGGTCTGGACTGGAATTTCTGCTAATAGGCTTGACTATTATATTGTCACCGTCTAGACATTTTAAAGAAATCCAATTACCACTCTTTGAATGATACCAACCTCTTATTCTAACGATTGCCTCGCTTGGAGAATTAGTTGTTCTTGGATTTCCCAAAAATTCTCGAGTTTTATTCAAGTCCTCCAAGGGGTCCATGGAAGGTCCAGCAGTCCCCAATACTGGATTCAATACTAGAGACGTTTTGATTGCAGATATTATTTTGGGGAAAAACTGTTTGCCAAAATCATCATAAGAAATTCTTGGCATTAAAGGAATTTGACTTGGTTTGCATACTAATCTGCCCGAATTACATGCTTGAGCAATTTCTTTAGCAACACTCTTATAATAAGTAGCTGAACTATCTGGACTGTCATACAGTCCAAGACTTGCCACCCCATCTCTAAAAGCCCACAAAAACCAGCCAGCAGCATAGCCTCCACAGGTACTTGGATATATGGCGCATCCAGGCTGTTGCCAAACTTTTCCAGGTCCGTTAAAAAAATCTTTTAACTTGGCAAAAGATGGACTTACAACATAAAGCTCGTCAAGTGTAGAATTTGGGACGGGAAGATATTGAATATATTCCTTAGGCTCAATACTAAAAAGCACATTTACAGCATCTGAAAATGAGCTGCTTTTAAAGTCTACAGTCTCAAAACTTCCATATTCAATCTTATTAATTAATGCTATTGAGAGGGGAATTGTAAAAAAAGTTATCAACATTATTAATAAATTTAGAGAATATCTTCTAACCTCCTGCTTAATAGAGTAAATATTTTTGCTAAAGCTGACAATTACCCTAGCTAATGATATTATAGCCAACCCCGGAACAACCCAAATCATATCCTCTCTTGTTAACCATAGAATCCCCATTAATATTCCAATAAAAATTGGTTTATTTGGTTTGTTTTTATCTAATAAAATAATGTCTATTAGGAGTGCCAGAATAATTAATATTATTGGCGGAACTATTACATCTCTAATAATTCTTGTTGGAAAAAGCTGTGGATGAAATAATATTAATGAGAATATTATGAATAAAAATAATTTGTTGATTTTAAATTCTGCTAGGCTTTTAATAAAAATAATACGAGATATTATGTTTAATAATATTAATGTAAAAACTATTGAAGTTCCGAAAAAATAATTTGCCGCCAAAAAAATGGGAAAGAATGCCCCTTTTGCCAGAGTCATATTGGAATAATTTCCAAGCCAATTTCCATTAATAATTTCTTGGGCATGGCTCCAGAATAATGCATCATCATGTCCAGCTGCCGTGTATAAGGAAACGGGCAAATGAAAAATTAAAGCAGCATAAAGCAATGATGCTGTAATATAAGATAATTTACTAAAGTTTAATTTTTTAAAATTCATCACAAAGCTAATTTATAATGTAGAGTGGA
>NZ_NTGB01000001.1:3011446-3151306 GCF_003072505.1 Polynucleobacter rarus | reverse complement strand
TCCACTCTACTGGGGGTATGAGCAATCAAAAAATTGATGAGTGGTATGAAATTGGAATGAAAAATGGCGCGGTTGGTGGCAAGTTGGTGGGTGCTGGAGGCGGCGGTTTTCTTATGTTCATGGCTAGTGATAGAGCAAAATTAAGAAATGCCATGGCTAATGCTGGGCTTGAGGAGGTGCGCTTTAAATTTGATTTTGAAGGCACAAAAGTGGTACTTGCCTCGTAATGTTCCCCGTAGCAATTTTAGCCGGGGGATTGGCCACCAGACTTCGGCCCATCACCACTACTATTCCCAAAGCGTTAATTCAAATTGCAAACAAGCCTTTTATTTATCATCAGCTTGAATACTTGAGTCAACAGGGCATTACTTCAGTCGTATTGTGCGTTGGTTATCTGGGTGAAATGATTGAAGATATTGTTGGGGATGGCTCTCGTTGGGGGCTCAAGGTGACTTATTCATATGACGGACCCGTTTTGCTAGGTACTGGAGGGTCGCTCAAGCAAGCCCTCTCTCTTTTGGGTGATTGCTTTTTTATTTTGTACGGCGATTCTTATCTGCCAATTAATTTTTTAAGTGTCAAAAAATCCTATCTCGAGAGTCAAAAAAAAGGGCTTATGACAATCTTAAAAAATCACAATCGTTGGGATAAGAGTAATGTTGAATTCTCAGCAGGGGTTTTGATTGAATACAGCAAGCAATCTCCACGGCCTGAAATGCATTATATCGACTACGGCCTGGGGATTTTAAGCGCTGACGTATTCAAAGACTACCCTCTAAACCAGCCCTTCGATCTATCTAAAGTTTATAATCACCTATCTCTTGAGAGGCAATTATATGGTTACGAGGTTTTTCATAGATTTTATGAGATAGGTTCTCAACAGGGCATATTAGAAGCTGAAGAATATATAAAAGCACATTACTGTCCCAACGTTAATCGAACAAATTCAATTGGTTAGCGGAGTCGAACTGAAATTGATCAGTGACGATACTGTTAAGCAGTTGATCTAATGGGATTCTTTCAAACATGGTTAAGCTCAAGATCTGTAATAGTTGATAGAGACTGGCCTTTAAGTTGAGTCGTTTTTTGACGATCGCTACTAGAACATAAACGCTGATCGAAATCCAGATTTGCGACTTGACGGCGTTCTCGGAGGTACCATAAAAGTTCTTGATACGCAGATGTTGTTTGATCCATTTGAAGAATAGCTCGACTTGCCAACGGCACTTGTAAAGTTGGGCAATCGTCAAAGCTGGTAATCCGAAGTTGTTGGTTAAGAAGATCAGTGTCTTGTTGGTTTGTGGGTCTTTGTAACGAATTCTGCGAAGCGGGAGTTCGTAATCTTGCTGTGAGTAAAACCCGGTGAGAATAACGGTCTGATCGCAGACGAGTCCCGTCGTGCGATCGACTGGCCGCGAGTATCGCCGTTGTATCTTGAGATTGCTTTTGCCTCGAATGACGAAGAAGGCACCGCTTTGGTGAAACTGGTGCAGCCGAGTAAAGTCGAGATAGCCACGATCCATCACATAAAAAGCCCCAGCTTCTGGGATGAGCTGATCGAGGGATCAAAAAAGTAATGCTTATGTTGGTATTTTTAATTTATTTACCAACAGCAATCGCTCAGAAAAAAAACCTATCACCTAAAATTCAGTTCGATTATGCATTGAACTTAAAAGTCGATTTTAAGCAACGGGAGGCAATTCTTAAAAAGAATGGTGAAGAACCGGATGTATACGAGAAAGCATTAAGTTTCATATCGGGATCAGTTCATGCCGCAGATATTACTGACATTGTGGAGATCGGTACCACAAAGTACCAAATTAATTCAACAGGAACACTGAACTCTACCTTGAACTTTGCATTACAAGGGCAAAAGCTGATCAGACAGTCCTCTGGGATTGTGACGAAAAATGGACTTGCAACCCTCAATTACAACGAAAAAAGAGGCAACACCGGGCTGTTGCAGGCAAAAGTAAATACGAAAACTAGACAAGTGGTTTTTGAAAGCGATAGTACACAAGTTGGCGCAGAATCACTGAATGGTAATTTGTTAGATTTATTGAGCGTCATGTATAACCTCATTGGACACAATATATCCAGTAAACAATCCACTTATTAC
The DNA here is from genome assembly GCF_003072505.1 of Polynucleobacter rarus. Classification (GTDB taxonomy): domain Bacteria; phylum Pseudomonadota; class Gammaproteobacteria; order Burkholderiales; family Burkholderiaceae; genus Polynucleobacter; species Polynucleobacter rarus. The sequence continues at coordinate 3,149,187 of NZ_NTGB01000001.1, read as the reverse complement.
GTGACAGACTCTAAATCATTGAAGCGCTACACCCTTAATAAGGCAGAATTATGGGACTTTCCATTTAATGGAGAGAAGGTAAAAGCATTTCGTTATTTCAAATCAACGACCAATGATGATCATACGACACTTGAAATTTGGTTGACAGAAAAAGAAAATATTCCATTGAGAATGGTTGTTGGTTTGGGAGAGCGTTACGGTGCTACCATTCAGGTGGATCTCAAGAAAATACCAGTAATATTTGCAAATTAGGCTTTACTGAAAACCATCAACTCAGAAGTATGAAAGAAGATGATGACCTTCAGCCTCGATCAGCTTTCTAGTATTAGCTCCACGTAGCTGCTTTATGGCCTGTATTACTTGTAAATGGCTGTAGTGACGCTCAATCATTAAGACGCTTGTACCCATCTGCTTGGCCAGTGTGTGAATTTGGTACACGGTCATGGGTCAAGCTCAAGGTTGCGTAGGTGTGTCTGAGGCTATAAAATACATGCTTCTGATTGGTCTTGGGATCTATCAACAAGTTATGGTCTGCTAAGAAACTATCAAACATGTGATTGAGTACATCACTCATATCTCGACCCTCTCGGGTTCTAAAGATATAGTCATCATTAGTGGGCTTGATGAATTCGGCTAGAGGATCTTTAATTGAGCTAGCCAGTCCGTAGTTCCTCATAGCTATTCGCTCAAGTACTCTGATACTGGGTAAGCGCCGAATGATCTGCCGTTGTCCTGTTTTACCTTTCACAGTCATCTCATAACTGCGGTTTAGGCTATGTACTTCAATTGCCTCACCCTCTTTATCCAGTTGTCCTGTTACTGTACTTATAGGGTTCATCATGAAACGGATCTGTCGCCATTTCATGTTGAGCAGCTCAATGCCCGGTCTTGTCCCAGTATCCACTAACATCTCTACATAGTCCCTAAGTATTTCTCTGCGTTCTCTGACATCACGGGTTCTGCTAGATTCTATATATGGGCCTAGATTCTTCAATAGTGCTTTAAGCTCATGCAGTTCAAATGCTGGTCTGCGTTCTCCTACTTTGGTCTTGCCATCCAGTTTGGGTCGGTTGCTTTCAGTCAAATAACCTCTCACGATGGCTTCATCAAACACTCGGTTGAAAGCAGCATTCTGAGTCTTACGATGAGTATTGGATATAGCTACACCATAGCGTTCTTCGCGATCTCGGTAGTATTGCTCTAGTGCGTCATAGTCAATATTGGTAATAAGCCTCTGACCAAGACTGGGGATGAAATGTTCCCGAATGATACGTATGTAGTCTTTGAAGATAACTTTACCCAAGCCACCATTTAGGTCGCGTTCCATACGGTCAATTGCTAGTTCTGCGATGTCTTTGAATCTTTTAGTCACTACTGGAATACCTGATCGATGGCGGATCTCAGCTTCGATTAATAGTTCTTTGGCTCTAGTTACCGCTAGATCAAATTTGATCTCTTTGGTAGTGGCTCGTAACCATTTGTTAGCTACCTTATAGCGACATTGCCATACTTGACTGTGCTCGCGTTGATATAGAGTTAGGTTACGGTGGATCAGTTGATGTGTGGTTTCTTTCTTGGTTGTCATACTACTACTTTAGCTTCTGACCACCAGTTTGGACAACCTGATTGGAGGAATTTGTGGGGTCAATTTAGCCAAAATATTTGTGGCTAGTTATAGGGGAGAATGGAGAGTTTACGAGGGTAAGCGTTACTTAAAGTAACGCTTAGGTCTTAGAATATGAATATGACTACTAAATCAGCTCATAACAAATATTGGACAAAAGAACTAGTCCTGGCTGAGGCTCGCAAATATCAAACTCGTAGTCAATGGAAAGCAAATGCTTTAGGCTCCTATAAAGCGGCTATACGAGAAAAATGGCTTGAAGAGGCTGCAAGTCATATGAAAGTGGTCAAAATAAATTGGACTTTAAGCTCACTCAAAGCTAATGCTGCACAATATTCAAGCAGATCGGAATGGAAAGAGGATTATCCAGGAGCATACAAAGCAGCAATGACTAGAAATTTACTTGATGAAGTATGTTCGCATATGACCCAAGGAAAAAAGCCAAACGGATACTGGACAAAGGAAAAGGTTCTTGAAAGTGCTAGAAAATTTCCTTCAATTGCTGCTTGGAACGCTGAGGAAGTGACTGCTTACAATATAGCAAAAAAGAACGGCTGGATAATAGAAGCAACGGCACATATGAATGCGCTAGCAATGCCTATTGGGCCTTCAATTATTCACCAGTTTCTAATGAGCCACGATATTGAATATGAGGCCGAGAAAAGATTTAAGAACCATCCAGAAGTGGCTAGTAAACCATTTGACTTTTATCTACCAATGTTTAATCTAATTATTGAATATCACGGTAAGCAGCATAATAATGGCTGGAGAGATGATCCAAAGAGTAAAGCCGAAATTCAAGCTAATGACAAGATTAAAAAGGATTGGGCTAAGCGCCAAAAGATAAACTTTTTAGAAATTTGCGTTTGGGAAGTTAAAAAATCAGATGAAATAGGTGACCTTATTTTGCAAACTTTATTGAGCATTACAAAAAGGTCAAAACAAACTTTTGAATTAAAGCATAGAGAGCTTACAAAGACCGAATTAAAGAAAGTTCAGAGTGGACTCGCCTTCGACGAAGAAACAGTTTTAGAAGAAGCTAAGAAATACAAAACCCGCTCTGAATGGATGAAAGGGTCATCTAAAACGTATAGATTTGCTCTGGCTCACGGCTTAGCTGACTTAGCTACTAAGCATATGACCTTTGTTACCGAACATGGCAAGTGGACCAAAGAGAACATTATTCAAAGTGCTAAAAAATATACAAAGCAAGCTGAATGGCGTGCTAATGAATCAAGCGCCTATGCCATCGCACACAGAAAAGGTTGGCTTGCTGAAGCTACAGCACATATGGTCAAAGGAAGAATTATTAAACAATGACTGCTTTTTATTTTCCAATTACCGAAGATCAGCTCCTGAAGTACGGGAACTTTTTATATGCCAACATTAAAAATGCAAGTCATCTACTTTATAAAAAGGTATTAATTAGAGGGCAAGAAGCTGCCCCAAACAACTGTCACGACAATGCTAGATTTTTTGTAGAAGAAAATCCTGGCCATAAGTATCAAGATGGGTGGCTTTGCATAATTGGTGAAGGCTCACCATTGGCTATGTTTGCGGCCCATACCGTAGTTATAGATTCAGCAGGAAATTATTTTGATGTAACTCCAGTTTTCTCATTGGATCCAAGGCCATTTCTACCATCTAACATTGATGAAGATTCTTTTGCCGAACTTATTCAGTATTTGTTTGCCACAAGAAATTCAAGCGTGTTTAGTGTGAATATATAAAAGAAAAACCCCCACCATTTCTAGTGAGGGTTTTTTATTGGTGGGCCGTCAGGGACTTGAACCCCGGACCAAAGGATTATGCTTACTACTACAGTTTTCACTGCCTGTTTCCAGTTTGTAGTCTGGACTGTCTCTTGTCTTTACGACCTACCCGTACAGTCTCTACACCTTCCCTTTATTGCTAAAGGGCTTGGCTCGGGATTACCACGCTTTACAGCACAGGCTTCCCCGAATTTGAGTAGTTCTACATGCCAGCAGAGCTAACTTGCTCACATGCAACCCATTCACTGTCGACCATGGCTTGTGCTTTAGGTCGACCGTACTTAAGTCCTCTGCTCTAACCAACTGAGCTAACGGCCCGAAACTTTTCGGGTACTGCAACTTCTCAACTACTTTTTTACTTCAAAACCACACAAAACCGCTATTTACTACACACCATGAAAAACCTTACGGTGTGTAGTTGGTGTGTAGTGTTTTTTCAGCACCTCCACCACCACTAACCTATTGAAATCATTACGATTTCTACTGCTAGGACTCATGGTTAAGTCCATTATGAGTCCTCTGCTCTAACCAACTGAGCTAACGGCCCAAAACTTTTGGGCAATACAAACTACTTTTTTACCGCGTTATAGTTTAAAACCTAACTAAAACCAAGCAAGCAAAATGGGTTTTAACCACAATGCTTATTTACCCGGAATTGCTAGGCTTATTCGTCTTCGAGGAAGGTTTTTAATTTATCGCTTCGACTTGGATGACGCATCTTACGAAGTGCCTTCGCTTCAATCTGACGAATACGCTCACGTGTAACGTCAAACTGTTTACCAACCTCTTCGAGAGTATGGTCAGTGCTCATTTCGATACCAAAACGCATTCTCAATACCTTAGCTTCCCTTGGTGTTAATGAATCCAAGATATCCTTCACTACATCACGCATTGAGTCATGCAAAGCAGCTTCAGCTGGTGCTAAGGTATTGCCGTCTTCAATAAAGTCACCCAAATGTGAGTCATCATCATCACCAATTGGTGTTTCCATTGAGATAGGCTCTTTAGCAATCTTCATAATCTTACGAATCTTGTCTTCAGGAATCTCCATCTTCAATGCAAGTGTTGCTGCATCTGGTTCGATACCAGTTTCTTGAAGAATCTGACGGCTAATACGATTCATCTTATTAATCGTTTCAATCATATGCACTGGAATACGAATCGTTCTGGCTTGGTCAGCAATCGATCTTGTGATTGCCTGACGAATCCACCAAGTTGCATAAGTAGAAAACTTGTAGCCACGGCGGTATTCAAACTTATCAACCGCCTTCATTAAACCGATATTGCCCTCTTGGATTAAATCCAAGAACTGCAAACCACGATTGGTATATTTTTTAGCAATCGAAATTACAAGTCGAAGGTTAGCGACCGTCATTTCACGCTTCGCTTCACGCGCACGCTTTTCACCAGCAGTCATCTGTTTATGAACATTTTTAAGTTCAGTTAACGGAATAACTACAGAGTTTTTAATATTCAATAACTTTTGTTGAAGTTCTTGAATCGCAGGAACATTTCTTTCAAGCAATGCACGATAAGGTTTATCTTCATTGATGAGCTTATCAGTCCAGCTTAAGTCCATACTGTAATTTGGCAAATCATTAAGGACATCGCTACGATTCACGCCAATCTTATCAACTAAGATATTTACCAAAGCGCGCTCAGTTGCCATGACATCATGGTATTGGGAGCGGATTGTGTCACATAAACGTTCGACACTTTTAGCGGTAAATCTAAAACCTAATAACTCGTTACGGATAATAGTTTGTGCTTTTTCATAGTTCGGAGAGTTATAGCCCTCTTTTTCAACAGCACGGCGCATTTTCTCAAATTGAGTTCGAATGATCGCAAATTTATCTAAAGATAAGCGCTTTAATTCTTCTAACTGTTTGGCAGAAGCTGCATTAGCGGCTGCACCGCCACCACCGCCCTCTTCTTCATCTTCTTCATCTACCTCTAATTCATCATCAATCTCTAATTCGTCTACTGGACTAACCGTCATCGGAATATCTTCAGCATTCGGATCGACTAAACCGTCAACAAAATCATCCACTTGAATAATGTTGTTAATAATTTGTTCTGATGATTCAATAATTTCTGAAATCGTTACAGGACAAGCCGATAGGGCCATCAACATATCTTTGAGGCCAGCCTCAATTTTTTTGGCAATGACAATTTCTTTTTCTCTTGTAAGAAGATCAACTGTTCCCATTTCACGCATATACATACGCACAGGATCTGTTGTTCTTCCAAACTCAGAATCCACAGCACCCAAAGCTGCTTCAGCCTCTTCCTCAGCTTCTTCATCTGAGGATCCAGTGATCGCATTTTCATTTAAAATCAATGTTTCAGCATCAGGCGCTTGCTCGTAAATCATAATGCCAATATCACTAAGCAAGGCAATGAGAGTTTCTAATGAGTCGGTATCAGACAATTCATCAGACATCAAATCATTGATTTCTCCATAGGTTAAATACCCTCTGGATTTACCCATTTTAATGAGTGTTTTCAATCTTGATCGACGCAACTCTAACTGCTCTTCACTACCTAAACGCGTATTATTAAAGTCCTGCAAAATTTGCTTTTCTTTTGCTTTACGTTCGCGATTTTTTTGTCGTTCGGTTCTGACTTCAGAGCCCGGTTCAATCAAAGGTTTTGGTTTTGGCTTCCTACCCCTAGTCTTTTTGACAGGCTGTTCTAGACTTAAATCAACCACACCAGATTCTTCAGACACTGCGTCGACCACAAGTTCAGGCACGACGATAAACTCTTCGACCTTTTCATTAGTTGCCGGAACCGCTTTCGGTAAAGCGGCTTTGACTGACTTCTTAACTTCATTTTGTTTTTTTGCTGGAGTCTTTTTAACATCCTCAACAGCTATTACTTTTTTCGAAACTACAATTTTTCCAGAAGCAGATTTTGTGGCTACTTTTTTAACTACTTCTTTAGCTAAAGGCTTTGTATTTGTTGAATTTTTGGTTGTTGATACAGTCGATTTTTTTGGACTATTTTGATTTTGCTTGGTTGGAATAACTTTTTTTGGAGTTGTTTCTTTCACTGACTTTACACTTTTTTCTATTTTAATTGTTTTAACTGAATTCTTTGCTTTAGCAATTTCTTTAACAGGCGTTTTTGTATTTGAAGCGCTTTTTAAAATAGACTTAACAGCAGGTTTAGCAATACTTTTCGTAGAAGCTTTAGGTGCTGGTTTTGGTGCTACTTTAGTAACCGGTTTGTTAATAACTTTGGATGCAACTTTAATTGCAACCTTGGTTGTTGCTTTAGGTGTTGATTTTACAACTGTCTTTTGGGCTGGTTTTGAGGCAGTCTTGCTTACAGGTTTAGTCATGACCTTCCCTGCAGTCTTAGCTACTGTTTTAGAAACTACAACCTTAGCTTTGGTTTTAGTTTCTGCTTTCAGAGTTGTTTTCTTTGGTGCAACTTTTGCGGGAGTTGCTTTTTTTGACAACACATTTTTAGAAGGTGTTTTTTTAACGGGTATGGTCTTTGGCATATTCGCTCTAGATGTTAAAAAATGAAAAAAACTAATTTATAACTACTTAATTTTGTAACTACCTAATGCGTCGTTAGTAGCAATAATGTCTGAGGTCAGTATTACAGAACCTCAGTAGCCGATTTATGTAATTTCGATGTTCTAAAACATTTTGATAGCCTTTTATTGTACCTCAAAAACGCTCACTTTTGATACGTAATTCAAAAAAAATCCTTAAGTCTCCCAAATTAGTGTGGAAGTTAAGCATTTTTAAGTAACATTCCTAGCTCTCTGTATCGAGTCAAATCTTCAGGAGTATTGATTGCTTTACTAATGCGCTCCGAAATTTCCTGCATTTCTAACTTGATCATATCCTTATGGATGTTTTTGAGAGCACCTTGTATATGGATGTTTGCATCCTCAAAGGTAAATTCTGTTTCAAGGAGTTTTCTAAGCAATGTGTTGTAAGCTGAAGCATACTCTGATTGACTCAATACATTTTGAAAGGAAGAGAAATTACTATCTTCAGGTTCTAGTCTGCATAAGTCGATTAAATCTTTCATAATTGCACCCGCTTGCTTCGTTCTGTTTGAAGCAATATAAATTAAGTCAGTAGCCTCTTGAGCACTTAATTTCTTTCCTAACTGAGGGTATTGGATGAGTAGTTTAATGATTTGAATCGGTAAATCTGAAGGAGTAATCGGTTTTTGTTTTGCTAAATTTTCTAAAGCCCGAAGATCTGACTTTTTTTGCCAATCATTGCTTTTTTGGTTCGTTTTAGGCTGTAACGGCTTGATGGGAACTTCTTGAACAGTGGTTGAAGGTATGCCATAAAATTGTTCCAACTCTATTTGCGTTGCTCCCAACCTGCGTGCTAACTCCCTCAATATTTGGACTCTCAAGGCAATTGCAGGCATTTTTTTAAAATATTGCTTTGCTTCACTTTGCGCTTGTGCCCTGCCCTCGGCAGTTTTCCAATCGATGTCCTCACCAATTACCTGTATAAAAAATAGAGAAAGGGGCATTGATTTTTCAACTTCTTCTTTAAATGCCTCCGCGCCATTCTCACGCACAAAGCTATCTGGATCATGTTCTTTAGGTAAAAATAAGAAACGAATCTCTTTTTCGTCTGACAACAAAGGTATGCAGGCTTCAAAAGCCCTTTTAGCAGCTCTAACGCCAGCTGCATCTCCATCAAAAGAAAAAATTACCTTATCGGTATGCTTCAAAAGTAATTGCACATGGGTTTCAGTACAGGCTGTACCTAAAGTTGCAACTGCATTAGGAAACCCTAGTTGAGCTAATGCTACAACGTCCATATAGCCCTCACAAACTAGCGTATAGGACATTTCACGAATAAATTTTCTAGCTTCAAACAGTCCATAAAGGGTCATCCCCTTTTTAAAGAGTGGGGTTTCTGGAGAGTTCAAATACTTCGGCTCTCCTTTATCAATCACTCGACCGCCGAAGCCAATCACTTGACCTTTTAAATTTCGGATGGGAAACATAATTCGATCCCGAAAGCGATCGTAGCGCTTGACTGCTGACTTCGCATCCCCCTCGGATTGAATCAAGAGTCCAACTTCGGCTAAGGTGTTAGCTACTTCAGTTTGGGTATATGAACCGAACACAGCTTCTAAATTCTGCCAAGCATCTGGAACAGATCCAATACCAAATCTTAGAGCTACCTCTCCAGACAGTCCTCGATTAATTAAATAGTTTTTTGAACGCTGATCTTTCTTTAAATTTTCTTTAAAGAAGTTCGCCGCTTTTTCCATTGCCTCAAATAATCTAGAGCTCAATTGTTGATTGAGTGGCGAATTTATTGCAACTGTCTCTTTCGGCACAGTTAAACCCACCCCCTGGGCTAACTCCTCAATTGCATCCGTAAATGTTAAGCCAGCGTATTCCATCAAAAAACTAATGGCTGAACCGTGAGCCCCGCAACCGAAGCAATGATAGAACTGCTTTGTTTCAGAAACAGAAAAGGATGGAGATTTCTCCTGGTGAAAGGGACATAATCCTTGTAAATTTGACCCCGATTTTTTTAAAGTTACAGACTTACCAACCACGTCAACAATATCAACGCGACTGAGCAACTCATCAATAAATGCTCTAGGAATCAATGAACCAATTTCCTTGTGATTTTCTTACTTTTGGAGCGCTGCTTTGACTAATCCCGAAACTTTACCCATGTCGGCCTTGCCGGCTAATAAAGGTTTGAGCAAACTAATAACTTTACCCATATCTTGAGGGCCGGTGGCACCAGACTCAGCTACCGCATTCTGTACCGCCGTCATCACTTCTTCTTCAGATAATTGCGCTGGTAAATAAAGTTCAAGCACTTTCATTTCTTGCGTTTCATTCGCTACCAAATCTTCCCTAGCAGCCAATTGAAATTGGGCAATAGAATCTTTTCGTTGCTTAATCATTTTTTCTACAATGGCAATAATGTGGGCATCCGTAATTTCGATGCGCTCATCGACTTCTTTTTGCTTCATTGCCGCCATTAAAAGACGAATAGTACCTAACTTATGGGTGTCTTTATCCCTCATTGCTTGTTTCATCTCAGCACTAATTTGTTCTTTTAAGCTCATAGATTCCTCTAAAAAATTCCGATTGATTAGTAACTATATTACTAAATGAAAATTATGGTTATTATTGTTAGTCTGAAAAAATAGGAAAACCCGCTGTGAATATCATCAGCGGGTTTTTATACTGAACTTATTACTACAGTGGGACTTAACCCCAATGAGATAAGTAAGAACTCAGTAAATTAATATAATTTTTTAGGGAGCATTTGGCTACGGATACGCTTGTAATGGCGTTTCGCAGCAGCGGCTTTTTTACGCTTACGCTCAGCAGTTGGCTTCTCGTAAAACTCACGAGCGCGTAAATCTGTTAATAAACCGTTTTTTTCAATAGTGCGTTTAAAACGACGTAATGCAACTTCAAAGGGCTCGTTCTCACGAAGACGAATAGTAGTCATGCGTTAAAAATCTCTGTAAATAATTTCAAGAATATGATTGTATCATGAGAAAATTAGAAAATGTATACTCTTGGCATAGAAACTTCTTGTGATGAGACCGGTATTGCGGTCTATGACTCCCAATTTTGGGAAAATAACCAATCTCCGCACCTAGGAATACTGGGGCAATCACTCTATTCGCAAGTCAAAATGCATGAAGAATATGGTGGTGTGGTCCCTGAGTTAGCTTCTAGGGATCATGTTAAACGGATTTTGCCCTTGATTCAATCTTGCTTAGAAGAATCTAAGCTCAGTATTTCCCAAATTGATAATATTGCTTATACGAAAGGTCCAGGTCTAGCTGGTGCCTTATTAGTCGGCTCATCTGTGGCTAAAGGTTTGGCTTTTGCACTGAATAAGAAAAGTATCGGCATCCATCATTTAGAAGGTCATTTACTTTCACCGCTTCTTTCCGAGCGTTTTCAAGAAACTGATCCGAAAAACTTCTTTCCGTTCTTGGCTTTACTTGTATCAGGTGGTCATACTCAAATTATGATGGTAAAAGCGATTGGTGATTACTCCATCCTCGGCGAAACCTTGGACGATGCGGTAGGAGAAGCATTTGATAAAACAGCGAAATTACTGAACTTACCTTACCCTGGTGGACCTGAAGTTTCAAAATTGGCTCAAACCAGCACCACCAATCGATTTAAACTGCCAAGACCATTGATTCACTCAAAAAATTTAGACTTTTCTTTTGCGGGTTTGAAAACTGCGGTACTTACTCAAATCAAGCAGGCTGAAAAAGAACAGATTGAATTAGATGCTTCTTTCAAAGCTGACTTAGCGAGGGCCTTCGTAGAAGCGACCGTCGATGTGCTACAAAGTAAAGTGGAATTCGCCATGCGTCAAACTAACTGCTTTCGTCTAGTTGTTGCGGGTGGAGTAGGCGCAAATATTCAACTGAGAGAAAAACTATCGGAATTAACGGGTAAATTACCACAGTGTGAAATTCTCTATCCCCCAACCCATTTATGCACGGATAACGGTGTGATGATTGCCTTTGCTGCGAGCTTAAGAATTTTAGAAAACAAGCAGGCATTTGATACCTCAAACGCCTTTGATGTGCTACCAAGATGGTCCCTAGAGAAAATCTAAGGACCCTAGGACATCAAGAACTGCGTTGAAAAGCCCAATAGGCGATGCGTCGCAGTGGCTCAGCTTCCTCACCAAAATGGCTGATGTGTCTAATTGCAGAATGCAACAAATCTTCGGCATAGGATTGTGCTTGCGCAAGGCCCATAAAACTAACAAAAGTCGGTTTATTATTTTGAGCATCTTTGCCAGCTGTTTTACCAAGGGTCTCAGAATTCTGAGTAGCATCTAAGATATCATCGGTAACCTGAAAACCTAAGCCAACATCGTTCGCAAATTGATCTAACGATTTTTTATCTGCCTCACTTAGTGATGCCATGATGGTACCCAACCGAATGGCAGTCCTTAGTAAGGCACCCGTTTTCAACTGATGCATTTGAATTAATTGTTCTAAACTCAGAATAAGCCCAACATTTGCCAAGTCAATTGCTTGTCCGCCACACATGCCGTGTACCCCAGCACTGAAACTCAACTCTTTGATCAAGTCGATTTTCACTTGCAGATCAGCGTCTAATTCACTAAGCATTTGGAAAGAGAGTGTTTGTAATGCATCGCCAACTAATAATGCGGTTGCCTCGTCATAAACTTTGTGCGTAGTCGGTTTACCACGTCGAAAATCATCGTTATCCATGGCGGGTAAGTCATCATGCACCAAAGAGTAAGTATGTATTAACTCGAGTGCCATTGCCACTTGATCAACTACAGTTGAGGCAGTAAGTAACTTCACTTGCGGACTAGCTAATTCGTAAGTGGCATAAACAATCAATGGGCGAATTCTTTTGCCACCGGCTAATACTGCGTAGGACATCGCACTTTCCAAACGTTCGACACCTACTAACCCAGAGGGAGTAACCGTCTTTAGCGCAACCTCAATCCGCTCAAGATGCCTTGAGTGCCAATCTTTCCAATCTAACATTAATTTTCCTCGGAGATTTTAATTTGCTGTTCCACTTGTACTAAGAGAGATTGGCAATGTTTAATTAACTCAGATCCTCTTTTGTAAGAGCTCAGCGTTTCCTCGAGAGATAATTTACCAGACTCCATATCAGCAATCAGTTTTTCAAGTTCACTGACTGCTTTTTCGTAATTGACTGTTTCAATCGAATTTTTTGGATTATCAGTAGATGTTTTAGCAGTTGGCATATTTATATCAATTCAATATTAGTTAATTATCCTAACAGGAAAATTAGGCAAATTCTAGACTTCGAATACAAGTTAAATTATAATAGTAGATTCCTTTCCAATATCGACATGTCGATGGTTGGATTGGTTATTCCGCTTAGCTTCGGCTGACTTTTTTTCGGGGGTGGGGAGAATGACTAATCTGGCTACCGCGCAGCAACTTGCGCCGTCCAATTTACAATTACCAGTAAGCGCCTACTTTGACGCTGAATTATTTCAAAAAGAACTTCGGTTGCTTTTTGCGCAGGGCCCTAACTATGTAGGGCATGAACTCATGGTTCCCGAGATCGGGAGCTATCAAACCTTGCGCAACGAAAATGAAGGTCGCGTTTTGGTGCGTAATGAAACTGGTATCGAACTCTTGTCCAATGTTTGTCGACATCGTCAAGCCATCATGCTCAATGGTCGTGGTCACGTTCAAAACATTACTTGCCCTTTGCATCGCTGGACCTACGACCTAAATGGTGAATTATTAGGTGCCCCCCACTTTGGGGATAATCCTTGCCTAAATCTAAATAAGAGTCCATTGCAAAATTGGCAAGGACTTCTATTTAACGGCAAGCGAGACGTCTATAAAGATCTTGCCAACTTAGGGGTAAAAGACCAATTAAATTTTGATGGTTACTTATTGGATCATGTTGAGATACATGACTGTAACTACAACTGGAAAACATTTATTGAAGTCTATCTTGAGGATTATCACGTTGGTCCATTCCATCCAGGACTAGGTCAATTTGTAACCTGTGATGATTTATCGTGGGAATTTGGTAATTGGCATAGTGTTCAAACGGTTGGTCTTAATAATCAACTCAAAAAACCTGGTTCCTCCGTTTATTCAAAATGGCACGAAGCGGTTTTAAGGCATCACAAAGGAAAACTGCCAAAATTTGGGGCGATTTGGTTAACCTACTATCCGAATGTGATGGTCGAGTGGTACCCTGGCGTTTTGTGTATTTCAACCCTTCAACCAATTAGTCCAACCCAAACAAGAAATGTTGTTGAATTCTACTATCCAGAAGAAATCGTTTGGTTTGAGCGAGAGTTTATCGAGGCTGAACGCGCCGCTTACATGGAAACATGTATTGAGGATGATGAAATTGCCCACCGCATGGATGCAGGTCGTGCAGCACTATTAGCTAGAGGTGAAAATGAGGTTGGACCTTATCAAAGCCCAATGGAGGACGGCATGCAGCATTTTCATGAATGGTATCGAAATACCCTAAATCAAAAGATCTAAATTTTTTTATGTCAAAAAGGAGAGGCTTAAAACTAAAGCCACTCCTAACAAAATCAAACTAATTTGTTTTAAAGATTCCTTTAATTGAAACCTCCGGTGCATTTGTGGCATGAGATCACTGACCGCAATATAGATGAAGTTGCTTGATGCAAAAACCATTAGATAGGGGATTAACTTTGCAGAGTCCTCTAAATAAAAATATCCTATCAATCCTCCGATGGTAGATAAAAGACCGCAAATAGAGTTATAAATTAAAGCGCGAATCTTTGAAAAGCCTGCATTTAATAAGACCATGAAATTCCCAATTTCTTGAGGTATTTCATGGGCAATAATGGCGATTGCTGTCAAAATTCCAATTCCAGGATTGGCAATAAAGGCGGCAGCGATCAGAATTCCATCGACAAAATTATGTAGGCCGTCACCTACTAATATCATCCAGCCACTCTTCCCCGCATTTTCTGCATCGTGACCATGATGATGATCGTGTCCATCTCCCTCATGGTGATGGTTATGTCTTAATAAAGCGATTTTTTCGAGGACAAAGAAAAATAAGATGCCAGCCAATAAAAAAGAAAATAAGGTGGCAGCAGAGACTCCAGGGGCTTCGAAAGCTTCTGGCAAGGAGTGCAAAAACGCCGTTGCCAACAAAATCCCTACAGAAAAACTAACCATGTTTTCAACAATCTTGGTCAGGAATTTAAAGGATAGTGTGGCAGCAATCGTAATACTTACTACGCCAGCAGCAATGGTTGCTAATGAAATTGAAAATAAAATGGACATGGTTAATTAGTGCTTAATGCGCTTCTTCCCAATTATCGCCGATACCAATGCCCACCTCTAAAGGAACACTTAGCGCTGCAACGGTCGTCATTATTCGGTTGAGATGCTCTTTGACAAAGTCCATCTCTACTTCAGCAACCTCAAGGACTAATTCATCGTGTACTTGAAGTAATAATTTTGTTTGAAGATTTTCTGCTTCAAGCCATTCCTGTACTTTAATCATTGATAACTTAATTAAGTCAGCAGCAGTACCTTGCATTGGTGCATTAATTGCCGCTCGCTCTGCGCCTTGTCGACGTATTGCATTAGTGCTTTGAATTTCCGCAAGCCATAGTCTACGACCAAAGAAAGTCTCTACATAGCCTTTATCTTTGGCAGTTGCCCGCGTAACTGCCATATATTTAGCGACTCCAGGATACCGAGCAAAGTAGGTATCAATATAACTTTGTGCAGCACCTCTATCAATACCTAAATTCCCGGCTAGACCAAAAGCACTCATGCCGTAAATTAGACCAAAATTAATAACTTTAGCAAAGCGTCTTTGCTCGCTACTTACTAAGTCTAATGGGACATTAAAAATTTCAGCTGCTGTTGCTTTGTGAATATCTAATCCATTAGCAAAGGCATCTAAAAGATTTTCATCCTGGGCAAAATGTGCCATGATGCGCAGTTCAATTTGCGAATAATCGGCAGACATGAGTTTAAAGCCAGGTTTGGCAATAAAGGCTTCCCTAATTTTCCTGCCCTCATCGGTTCTAATTGGAATATTTTGCAAGTTAGGTTCATTAGATGCAAGACGTCCTGTTGCCGCAACGGCTTGGGCATAGTTCGTATGCAGTCGATTGGTCTTCTTATTGATCATTCTAGGCAGTTTTTCAATATAGGTCGACTGTAATTTAGCAAGGCTTCGATAGTCTAGAATTCTGGCTGGCAACGGATAATCCTCGGACAACTTCGCGAGCACCTCTTCATCGGTAGAGGGAGCCCCACCAGGTGTTTTTTTCACTACAGGCAACTTGAGTAATGTAAAAAGAATCTCACCGATTTGTTTGGGCGATTGGATATTAAAGCGTTGACCCGCCAAGCTATAAATTTCAGTTTCTAAATCAATTAGTTTTTTACCGACAGTTTGGCTCTGAGCAGCTAGTTTTTCTGTGTCAATCAATATGCCATTGCGTTCCATAATGGCTAAGACCCTCATGGTCGGCATTTCGATAGACTCATATACAAACTTTAAGCTAGGATCATTTTGGATAATTGGTGCAAAATTTTCATGCAGGCGCAGGGTAATGTCCGCATCCTCGGCAGCATACCGGGATGCTTGCTCGTGCATCACTTGATCAAAGGTGATTTGTTTAACTCCCTTGCCACAAACATCTTCAAATTTAATCGTATTTAAACCAAGATGGCGCAGTGCCATCGTATCCATATCATGGGGCTTGTGGGATTCAAACACATAGGATTCGAGTAAGGTATCGTGTTGGATGCCTTTTAAAGATACGCCATGATTTAACAAAATATGGAGATCAAACTTTAGATTTTGACCCACTTTTTTATACTGATCGCCTTCCAACCAAGGCTTTAGCATTTCTAAAACAAGCTCACGATTAAGTTGATCCTCACTAGTTGTATGCGCTAATGGGATGTAACATGCGTTCCCTTCTTCAGTAGCTAAGGAGATACCAACGAGTTCTGAAACCATCGGTTCGAGCCCAGTTGTTTCCGTATCAAAACAAGTAAGTTGAGCTAACTTAATTTTTTCTAACCAAAACTGCAATCGATCAAGGCTTGTGACACACTCATAGTTGGCGCTTTTAGTGTCATTCTGAACTATCTGTTGTAATGCTTCGCCATTCAAATCATTGTTAGGAGAGCTTGCATCAGAGTTACTCTGCGTATTCACAACCGACTGAATATCTTGAGTCAGATGGTATTCTTTAAGCCAAGTTTTAAAGCCATACTTAACAAATAACCCTCTCAAATCATCATGATTTTCAGGTTTAGCTTCAAGTTCAGATAAATCGAGCAAATGTTCGTCAAGCTCACAGTCGAGCTTCACGGTTAATAATTTTCTAGCAGTGGCTAACCAAGGAATTGCTTGACGCAGATTTTCACCCACAACTCCTTTAATATCGGCAGCTTTTTCGATTAAATGGTCCAAATTTCCATATTCTGTGAGCCATTTGACAGCGGTTTTTGGTCCTGCTTTAGGCACGCCAGGCACGTTATCAACAGTATCACCGGTAATCGTTAAATAATCCACGATCAACTCCGGAGGAATGCCGAATTTGGCTGTTACCCCACCAATATCCAATTTTTCATTGGTCATCGTATTAATTAAAGTAACTTTTTCAGTCACTAACTGGGCTAAATCTTTGTCACCGGTAGAAATGATGGTGGTCCAATCCATTTCGCTAGCTCTTTTGGCTAAGGTACCGATCACATCATCGGCCTCAACTTGTGGCACCATAATGACTGGCCAGCCTAGCGCCTTCACTACGGCGTGAATGGGCTCGATTTGTTTGACTAAATCCTCGGGCATGGAAGATCGATTAGCTTTATATTCTGGATACCATTCGTCTCTAAAGGTGGGGCCTTTAGCATCAAAAACGCAAGCAATATGCGTAGTTGGCATCTTTTGACGGGCTTGCCTTAGCATATTAATCATGCCATAAATTGCACCCGTAGGTTCTCCTTGCGGATTACGCAAATCTGGCATAGCATGAAATGCTCTGTAGAGATAACTGGAGCCGTCAACCAATAATAAAATTTCTTTAGTCATGCCTTAATCGTACAATTATGTTTTATTTAACAACTTACTTTTGTAAAGCCAATGAACAACATCCGATTCAATAGGGTATCAGCGTTAATTTTTTCCGTCACTTTCATCGCCTCTTTCAACATGATAGTGACTAATCAAGTCTTTGCTCAAAATACCAATATTTCGCCCGGTCTTGAAGCCAAGGAATTGGAACTGATCAACCGTCAGCCTATCTCTCCATCAGTAAGAGCAAATGAGAACGTTCTTGGCACAGAAAAAAGGCCTACCTCTTTTGAATATCAAGAAAATCAAGGCACCCGCATTACAGAATATACTTCAAATGGTCGTCCTGTAGAAATTCAAGTAGATTCCCGCTCAGGTACTCATTACGAAATGAGTAAACCAATCAATTCAAGCCCAACATTACCAAATACGACGATCCAGCGGGTTCCTTCAATTCAACTCCCATTTTAGCCGTATGGCGGTCTATACCCAATTAAATTTAGAAGAAGTTGCTGTTTGGTTTAAAAATCAATTCAGTTTAGGGGATGTCGTCAGTTTGAAGGGCATTAGCTCTGGCATTGAAAATAGCAACTTTTTTTTAACTGCTTTGCAAGGAAATGTTCAAACAGAATATGTTCTGACTATTTTTGAGCGCTTATCTGCGCAAGAGTTGCCTTATTACTTAGAGCTAATGCAGCACTTATCAAAACATGGCATTAAGGTACCAGCCCCTTTTCTGAATAAACAACAAGATCTTGTTTTAGATTTAAAAAATAAACCCGGTGCTCTTGTGAGTAAACTTGAAGGAGCCTCCGTGATGGCCCCGACTCCTGAACATTGCCACGAAGTCGGTATGATGCTTGCCAAAATGCATCTTGCTGGCGCCTCTTTTAAGAAAAACCAACCCAACTTGAGAAGTTTGCCTTGGTGGCAAGAAACCGTTCCACAAATTCTGCCATTTTTAGATCAAGCGCAAAAAAACTTACTAAGTGAAGAGTTACAAGTTCAAACAGAATTTTTTCATAGTACGACCTATCAAGATTTACCCCAAGGACCAAGTCATTGTGATTTGTTCAGGGATAACGTCCTGTTTAAAGATGCCTCGGCCGGATCTTATCCGGAATTGAGTGGATTTTTTGACTTTTATTTTGCCGGGACAGATAAATGGCTATTTGATATCTGTGTCACGGTAAATGACTGGTGTATTGAACACTCCTCGGGAGCATTTAAACCCGATTTAATCAGTGCTTTTTTACATGCTTATCAGGAGATAAGGCCATTTACTGATGAAGAGGAAATAGCTTGGCCTTTTATGCAAAGGGCGGCCGCACTTCGCTTTTGGATTTCTAGGCTATGGGATTTACACTTGCCACGTGAAGCAGCTTTATTAACCCCCCATGATCCAAAGCATTTTGAAAGAATATTGCGTTTAAGGGTGAAACAACATGCAAATTAATCGTCTTCCGCCAAAATCAGGATACATTTGGATTCGACAAGGCATTTGGCTATTTAAGCAAAACCCTTTTACTTTCTTGATGCTAGTGTTTCTATATATATTTTTAATGCAACTTTCCATGTTCATACCGATTGTTGGTATTATTTTTGTATTAATTTTTAACCCTTGCATCTCAGTTGCCTTTCTGACTGCTGCGCAAAGAGTGATCCTAAAACAAACAGTTAAACCCTCTATTTACATTACTGCAATAAAGGAACTGCCCCCTGCCATTAGGGTGAGACTATTGAAGCTCGGTGGTTTATATACGATATTTATCGTATTAATTAGCCTAGTTTCATCTCAATTTATTGATGTAGAAAAGATAATGCCACTTTTAACTAGCGGTGAAATTACTGGGCCAACCCTCGTTCAAGAGATGTATTACGCTTTAATCGTTGCAGCAGTTTTATATTTACCCGTAGCGATGTTGATGTGGTTTTCGCCGCAACTGATTGCTTGGCAAAATTTGAGTATTCGTAAAGCGATTTTCGGTAGTTGGCTTGGTTTTTGGTTCAATAAGGGTGCTTTCGTAGTTTATCTCGCCACTTGGGGGATTATCCTCATAACTGTTCCGTTATTTGTAGGTGGTATTTTTGAGGCATTAGATATCAAGCAGTATGCTAGTTATCTCATCACACCCTTTTCCATGTTATCCATCACGATCTTTTATTGTTCTTTTTATGCTATTTGGAAAGGCTGCTTCACGGACTCAGTTAAAACTAGCGCAAACTTATCCGATGAAGATGCCAGTGCTTGAAGAAATTTGAGAGCTAGCGAAATAAAGTGCTAGTAAATGCAGAGCCGGCTAATGTAGCACTAACTATAACGACTAATTTTAGGTATGAACTTCAGAGCTAGTTTTGCTTACTCGTTTTGCTTACTATTCTGCTAACTATTCTGCTAACTATTCAATAGCGCTTAATTTTGCAATGCTGAGTTGTAACCACTTCACACCGTTTCTAGTAAAGTTTACCTGCGCCCTGGTATCAGCGCCATTTCCTTCAAAGCCAGTAATTCTGCCTTCGCCAAATTTTGGATGAAATACCATTTGACCAGCATAAAAACCATGATCATTATTGCTTTTGGTACTGGGCACCACGACAGAGGTTTTACTAAAACTTTTGGCAGTTGGTAAATCTTGACCCAAGCTAGTATTTCCCCAACTAGGGTTAACTTGCCTTGCCACATTACCCCACCTTGACTCTGAGTGTTTTGGAGTTAATAGTTTAAGGCACTCCTTCGGTAACTCCTCTAAAAATCTTGATGGCATGTTGTACCTCACTTGACCATGTAACATCCTAGACTGAGTATGTGACAAATACAAACGATCCCTAGCCCGCGTAATGGCGACATACATTAATCGGCGCTCTTCTTCTAAACCCTTTGGTTCATTAATACTATTCTCATGAGGGAATAAGCCTTCCTCAAGGCCTGTAATAAAGACGACTTTAAACTCGAGTCCTTTTGAAGCATGAACAGTCATTAATTGCACAGCGTCTTGACCCGCCTGTGCTTGATTATCACCTGACTCTAGGGATGCATGCGCTAAAAATCCAGCTAAAGGTGACATTTCTATGGCTGTCGTTTGAGTAGTACCTTGATTGTCAAAGAGGGGCTCAACCGGTAAGCTCGTATTGAGCTCAATCGGCGTTAAAGCAACGGCATCCTGACCTAAGCCTTCTTCAGCGACAAAAGCCGTAGCAGCGTTAATTAGTTCTTGTAAGTTTTCAATCCGATCTTGGCCTTCTTTTTCAGCCAAATAATGTTGGATTAAGCCACAATGTTGGATCACATAGTCAATTAATTCAGGTAGTGTGTTTTTACGTGTAGCATCCCGCATATGATCAATTAAACGGATAAACCCATTAATAGAGGAGCCCGGTTTACCCTCTAAAGAACTTGCTGCGCTGTAGAGTGAACATTGTTGAGTGCGGGCGATATCTTGCAAAGCTTCAATTGATCTTGCGCCAATTCCACGAGTAGGAAAATTGACCACCCTTGAAAAGGAGGTGTCATCATTGGGATTTTCCATTAAACGCAAATATGCTAGAGCATGTTTAATTTCGGCACGCTCAAAGAAGCGCAAGCCCCCATAGACTCGATAAGCGATTCCAGCAGAAAATAGACCATGCTCAATAATGCGTGACTGAGCATTGCTACGATACAAAATCGCAACTTCACTTCTAGTCATCCCGTCGTTAATTAAATTACGAATTTCGTCAATTAACCAGGAGGCTTCCATTCCATCTGAGGCGGCTTCATAAAGTCTGACCGGTTCACCATGTCCAGCATCTGTTCGTAAATTTTTACCTAACCGTTCAGTATTATGAGCAATCAGACAGTTAGCAGTATCCAGAATATTGGCGTGGGATCGATAGTTTTGTTCTAACTTAACGGTTACCGGATGGTACTGTTTTTCGAACAAGCGCATGTTTGCAACATCTGCACCTCTAAACGCGTAAATACTTTGATCATCATCACCCACTGCAAACACGCAAGCCGCATGGGGAGTTGCTTGGGCAGATAAGAGTTTTAACCAAGCGTATTGCAAAGTGTTGGTATCTTGAAACTCGTCAACTAATACATGTCTAAAACGCTTTTGATAATGCTCTCTAATTGGCTCATGAAATTTAAGAAGTTCATAAGATCTTAAAAGAAGCTCCGAAAAGTCAACCACGCCCTCTCGTTGACATTGCTCTTCATAAGCTTGATACAGTTTCGTCATCATTGCTTGAAACTCATCAACGGGGGAAATATCTTTTGGCCTATTTCCACGTTCTTTTGAATTGGAAATGAAATATTGCAACTGCTTTGGAGGATACTTTTCATCATCCACTTTTAAAGATTTGAGTAATCTTTTAATCGCAGATAATTGATCTTGGGTATCCAAAATTTGGAAAGTTGAAGGTAATCCTGCGTCTTTGAAATGGGCTCTCAATAATCGATTACATAAGCCATGAAAAGTTCCGACCCACATACCGCGAGTATTAATCGGCATCATCCCTGACAACCTAGCCAACATCTCTTTAGCGGCTTTATTTGTAAAGGTAACCGCTAAGATCCCAATCGGTGAAATTTGACCAGTCTGAATGAGGTAAGCAATCCTCGTTGTAAGAACTCGCGTTTTACCACTACCGGCCCCAGCTAAAATCAATGCCGACTGCGCATTGCCATTTTCATCTTTAGTAGCTAGGGTAACAGCCTGTAGCTGTTCAGGGTTTAAATTATGTAGAAGTTCAGACACATGGACTCTTTGAAATACACCATTATAATTTAGGAATGTCTAAAATAGAAAATAATACTCCTTCATCACCCATGTCTAACGACGCAAATCAATCAAATGAACTTGCCAAGGCCTTCGAACCCTTAGCTATCGAAAAAAAGCTCAGTCAAATTTGGGCTGAAAAAGATATAAATGTCCTAGAAATCAAAGCTGATCAGGAAAATTTCTGTATCCAATTACCGCCCCCTAATGTTACCGGTACGCTTCATATGGGGCATGCTTTTAACCAAACTATTATGGATAGCTTAACGCGTCATGCCAGAATGCAAGGTCAAAATGCATTATGGGTTCCAGGTACAGATCATGCTGGTATTGCCACACAAATTGTGGTGGAAAGACAGTTAGATGCCCAAGGTATTTCAAGACATGATTTGGGTAGAGAAACATTTTTAAATAAAGTGTGGGAATGGAAAGAAAAGTCGGGTTCCACTATTACTAGTCAAATTAAACGACTCGGCGCCTCAATTGACTGGAGTAAGGAATACTTCACGATGGATCCCTCGATGTCCGAGGCGGTTGTTGAAGTCTTTGTTACTTTATATGAACAAGGTCTGATTTACCGTGGCAAAAGGCTGGTTAATTGGGATCCAGTTCTAGGCACCGCAGTCTCCGACCTTGAAGTAGAGAGTTTGGAAGAGGCTGGTTCTATGTGGCACATTCGTTACCCTTTAGCGGATGGATCTGGGCACTTAACGGTAGCGACAACTAGACCTGAAACGATGTTGGGTGATTTAGCTGTTATGGTTCATCCTGAGGATGAGAGATATCAACACCTGATTGGTAAAAAGGTAGTATTGCCTCTATGTGACCGAGAAATACCTATTATTGCGGATGACTATGTTGATCCAGCATTTGGAACAGGTGTAGTAAAAGTTACACCAGCACACGACTTTAACGATTATGCGGTTGGTCAAAGACATCAACTCACACCGATGAGTATTCTCACTTTAGATGCCAAAATTAATGACAATGCACCTCTTACCTACCAAGGTATGGACCGCTTTGAGGCGAGAAAAAAAATTGTTAAAGACTTAGACTCATTAGGTCTGTTAGAAAAAGTGGTTGATCATAAATTGATGGTCCCTAGAGGGGATAGAACTCGCACGATTATCGAACCAATGCTAACAGACCAGTGGTTTGTAGCGATGTCTACGCCCACTCCTTTCAATCAATATAAACCAGGAGAGTCGATTGCTAGCGCAGCACTTCTCGCGGTAACTGAGGGTGATATCAAGCTTGTTCCCGAAAACTGGACTTCAACTTATTCACAATGGCTTGAAAATATTCAGGACTGGTGTATCTCTAGGCAATTATGGTGGGGTCATCAAATTCCAGCTTGGTTTTTAGACGACGGTACTTTTGTTGTGGCTAGGAATGAAGAAGCTGCTTATGAAAAAGCGCGTGCTCAAGGTTATCTTGGCAGCCTTCGGCGCGATGATGATGTCTTAGACACTTGGTTTAGTTCTGCTTTAGTCCCATTTTCATCCTTAGGTTGGCCAAATAAGACTGAACTGCTCGAGCGTTTTTTACCCTCTACTGTCTTAGTAACTGGTTTTGACATCATCTTTTTCTGGGTTGCCCGCATGGTCATGATGACCTGTCATTTCACGGGTAAAGTACCATTTCAAGATGTGTATGTGCATGGCTTAGTTAGAGATGCTGAAGGTCAGAAAATGAGTAAGTCCAAAGGAAATACCTTGGACCCAATTGATTTGATTGATGGTATTTCACTAGAAGATTTACTTGAAAAACGGACTCAAAATTTAATGAATCCGAAGCAAGCAGAATCTATTTCTAAGAAAACGACCAAAGAATTCCCACAAGGTATTCCCTCCTTTGGGACAGATGCCCTCCGCTTTACCTTTGCCTCCATGGCAACCTTGGGTAGAAATATTAATTTTGATTTAAATCGTTGTGAGGGCTATCGTAATTTTTGTAATAAGTTATGGAATGCGACTCGATTTGTTTTAATGAACTGCAATGGTAACGATGAAGACAATGGCTTCGCAAAATGTCTAGGAGACTGTGGACCGGAGGGATATTTAGACTTTTCTCCTGCTGATCGATGGATTGTTTCCCAGTTACAAAGAGTAGAAGCTGATATTGATAGAGCTTACAAAGAGTACCGGTTTGATTTAATCTCTAGTTCAATTTATCAATTTGTTTGGGACGAGTATTGTGATTGGTATTTAGAGTTGGCGAAGGTGCAATTGCAACAGGGCAGTCCGGCTAGTCAGAGGGCAACCCGTAGAACACTTTTAAGAGTTTTAGAAACGATTCTGCGCTTAGCTCACCCAATAATTCCATTTATTACTGAAGAACTATGGCAAACGGTTGCCCCTAAAGCAGGGAAATCATTACAAGATTGTCCGAAACAAAGTATTGCCTTGCAAGCTTATCCAATCTCTCAGCCTAGCAAAATTGATGAGGCTTCAGAGTTATGGGTTAAAAAACTCAAATCTTTAGTTGATGCCTGCAGAAATCTACGCGGAGAAATGCAAATTCCTCCTTCGCAAAAAGTGCCTTTATTGATTCAAGGCCCCACTGATTTCTTAGTACTTGTTAAACCTTATTTAATGAGTCTAGGCAAGTTATCTGATATCCAAATCGACACTACTGGACAACTCATTGATGCAAAGAGCGCGCAGGCACCGGTTGTAATTGTGGATGATATTCGCCTACTTTTAGAAGTCGAAATTGATGTTGAAGCCGAAAAAACGCGTATTAGGAAAGAAATGGTGCGATTGGAATCTGAGATTAAAAAAAGTTATGGTAAATTATCAAATGAAAGTTTCGTAAGTAAAGCGCCTCCTGAAGTACTTTCGCAAGAACAAAATAGGATGGCTGAGTTTAAGTCCAAGTTGGCAAGACTTTCAGATCAATGGGATAAACTATCCCACAATTAATCTATTCTTTCAAAAAACATAAACAATATGAAAAAAATTTTTAAAGCTGTTTTTCCAGTAGCTGGACTCGGTACACGATTTTTACCAGCAACTAAGGCCATGCCCAAAGAAATGCTTACCGTAGTTGATAAGCCCCTGATTCAATATGCGGTAGAAGAGGCAATTGCCTCTGGAATTACCGAACTTATTTTTGTAACAGGTCGCAGTAAAAGAGCGATTGAAGATCATTTCGATAAGGCTTACGAACTTGAAATAGAGCTTGAGAATAAAAAGAAAAACGATTTACTAGAAATCGTACGCAGTATTAAACCAAGCCATGTTGACTGTGTTTATGTTCGTCAATCAGAGGCCTTGGGACTAGGTAATGCGGTACTTTGCGCTGAAAAATTAGTTGGTAACGATCCATTTGCCATTATTCTTGCGGATGACTTATTAACCGGTCCAGTACCAACCTTACAGCAGATGATTGATGTTTACTCGCACTATCATAGTTCAGTAATCGGTGTAGAAAAAATTACCAAAGATCAAAGTCGCTCATACGGTGTTATTTCAGGTAAAAAGCTTGAAAAGAATCTTTTGAAATTAGATGACATTGTTGAGAAGCCAGCACCTGAAGATGCACCTTCTAACCTTGGTGTGGTAGGACGTTATATTTTGACTCCGCAGATTTTTTCTCATATTAAAAATCTAAAACCAGGTTCTGGTGGTGAATATCAATTAACGGATGCAATCCAAACTCTTTTACAAAAAGAGCAAGTATTAGCTTATCAATATGATGGTGTTCGTTATGATTGCGGTAGCAAATTAGGCTACCTAAAAGCAACAGTTGAGTTTGCCTTAAAGCATCCTGAAGTATCTGCTGAATTTAAAGCTTATTTAAAAGCACACAAATCGATTTCAGGCAGAACCTCAGCGGCCAAGTAACTAGCGTCTCGCTAAGTAGAAGATGAAATTTTCATCTTCTACTTCAGAATGAATCAGGTTATTTCCTGTTTGTTTTGCAAACATGGGAATATCATGCTTGGCGCCTGGGTCATTTGCAATTACTTTTAAAATCTTGCCAGTTTGCATATCGGATAGTGCTTTTTTCGTTCTTAAGACGGGCAAAGGACAAATCATCCCAATGCAATTAACTTCTTTATCAATGATGATTGCACTCATAACTTGCCTTCAACATAGTTGTTGACAGAGTTTAAGGCAGCAGGCAGGTTTTCGGGTTCCGTTCCACCTGCCATTGCTAAATCAGGTTTACCGCCACCTTTACCACCTACTTGATTGGCAACAAAATTAACTAACTCTCCCGCCTTGAGTTTGCTAATCAAATCGGGAGTTACTCCAGCAATCAGCTGTACTTTACCGTCTTGCTTACTACCTAAGACAATAACTGCAGACTTCAACTTGTTTTTAAGCTGATCAACCGTTTCTCTAAGTACTTTCGAATCTGAAACATCAAACTGTATCGCTAAGACTTGAATACCTTTGACTAACACTGCTTTCGTCATTAATTCATCGCCTTGACTAGCTGCTAATTTAGATTGAGATTTTTCAAGCTCTTTTTCAACTTCACGAAGTTGATCCAATAATTGTTGGACTCTATTTTCAAGATCGTCTGGGGTAGATTTTAAAATCTGGGCAGCAGACTGCAACTGAGATTCAATCTTTTGCATTCTGGCTAGGCTTAAATTACCCGAGATTGCCTCTATCCGGCGGATTCCAGCAGCTACACCACTCTCAGCGATTACCTTAAACAATCCGATATCGCCGGTTCTATGCACGTGGGTTCCGCCACAAAGCTCCTTAGATGAGCCAATTTCCAGGACACGAACCACATCACCATATTTTTCCCCAAACAACATCATGGCACCCGTTTTTTGCGCATCATCAATCGACATCGATTTCGCAGAGGTAGCTTGATTCTCTAAAATTTCTGCATTGACGATTTGTTCAATTTTTTCTAATTCAGCATCCGTTACAGGGCTTGAGTGGGTGAAGTCAAAGCGTGTTTTTTGTGGGTCAACTAGAGAGCCTTTTTGTTGCACATGCGCACCCAAAACTTCTCTCAGGGCTTTATGCAGTAAGTGCGTAGCACTATGATTTCTCATAATAGCTTGGCGCGAGAATACATCAACTTTGGTCTGTAATTTATCACCAACTTTGATACTACCTTCTAAAACTTTGCCGTGGTGTCCAAATACATCAGCTTGTATTTTTAAAGTATCTTCTACTTGGAACAAAAATTGCTGATTGCGCATTTCGCCACCATCACCAACTTGACCACCCGATTCGGCATAAAAAGGTGTTTGATCTAGGACGATGACAGCGTCCACGCCACTAGAAACCTCATTGACAGAACTGCCATCGATATAAAGAGCCAAAACACTCGACTGTTCAGAGTGAAGGTGTTCATAACCAATAAAGTTCGTAGCCGGACCTTGATACTCGAGACCCTGATTTACTTTAAATTTACCAGCTGCGCGAGCTAGTTCACGTTGATGTTGCATGCATTTTTCAAAGCCAGCCTCATCGACTTGAACATTTCTTTCACGACAAACATCAGCTGTTAAATCGAGGGGAAAGCCAAAAGTGTCGTGTAATTTAAAGGCGATTTCACCATCAAGAATTTGCGATGGTTTAGTCGAATCGATGTCACCAATCGCATTTTCCAAAATCTCCATGCCATTAGCAATTGTTTGAAAAAACCGTTCTTCTTCCAGCCGAATAACCTCTGAAATTTTTTCTTCATTCAGAACAAGTTCCGGATAGGCGCTGCCCATTTCTTGAACTAGGCTTTTTACGATACTAAAGAAGAATGGTGATCTAGCCCCTAATTTATAGCCATGTCGTATAGCTCTTCGCGTAATACGGCGCAGTACATAACCACGCCCTGCATTACCAGGTATGACGCCATCAGCAATCGTAAATGAACAAGCTCTTACGTGATCTGCAATCACCTTTAACGATGGGCTATTTAAATCACAGTTATTTCCTCCAGCTTGATCAACAGCTGTCTTCGCAGCGGCAATTAAGTGGACAAATAAATCAATTTCGTAATTTGAGTGCACGTGTTGCAAAATGGCGGAAATTCTTTCTAATCCCATCCCCGTATCAACGCTCTTTTTAGGGAGGGGATGCATGACTCCATTTTCATCACGATTGAACTGCATGAAAACGTTATTCCAAATTTCAATATAGCGATCACCATCTTCGTCAGGACTTCCAGGAGGACCACCTGGGATTTCAGGGCCATGATCATAGAAAATTTCAGTACAAGGTCCGCAAGGGCCTGTATCACCCATCATCCAAAAGTTATCGGACGCGTAGCGTGCACCTTTGTTATCGCCAATACGAACGACTCTCTCAGGTGGGACACCTACTTTTTTTGTCCAAATATCGAATGCCTCTTGATCTTCGGAATAGACAGTTATCAAGAGTTTTTCCTTGGGTAACTGAAATACTTCTGTCAATAACTCCCAAGCAAATTGAATGGCGTCCTCTTTAAAATAGTCGCCAAAAGAAAAATTGCCGAGCATTTCAAAGAAAGTATGATGCCGAGCTGTATAGCCGACATTATCTAGATCATTGTGTTTTCCACCCGCCCGAATACACTTTTGCGCAGTCGTAGCTCTGGTGTAAGGCCTTTTATCAAAACCTAAAAAAACATCTTTAAATTGATTCATCCCAGCATTTGTGAATAGCAAAGTTGGGTCTTCTCCAGGCACGACGGGGCTAGAGCTCACGACTTGATGGCCTTTAGAGGCAAAAAAGTCTAAATACTTTTGGCGGATTTCATTTACTTTCATAAAATATATTATCTCATCATGGTGCAAAAGGTTAATTATTTCTTAATTTTACGATTACAATTTGCAGTTATTGTTTGTTGCATCTTCATTTGAATTGCTATATGTTAGTAGGTTTTTTACTAAGTAAAAACCCTAAGATCACAATTTGAATAATCCACTTACAATGCACGTTGTTAACAAAATTAGTTAATTTTAAGAAAATAAAAATATTCGAGGAGTTTCGTTTGAAAATACGTAATCAAAAAGATTTCATGTCTGGTTTAATGTTCATAGCTATTGGAGCTTTTTTCTCCATTTTAGCTAGATCATACCAAATGGGTACCCCTGCAAAAATGGGCTCAGGCTATTTCCCTTTCTGGTTAGGAATAGTTCTCGCACTTTTGGGCTTAGCTGTTTTACTTGGTTCATTAAAATCTAGTGCCGAGGAAAGTGGTATTGGTAAATGGGATTGGAAATCTGTTACTTGGGTTACTTGCTCTGTACTCATTTTTGCGATCGCTTTACCTTACGCTGGATTAATCCTCTCATTGGTAGTTTTGATTTTTGTTTCAGCAATGGCAAGTCATGAATTTCATTGGAAAGGCACTTTAGTCAGTGCAGTGATCTTAAATGTCATCGCTTATTTTGCATTCGTATGGGGATTAAAGTTGCAGTTTCCCGTTTGGCCGAGTTTCTGAATCTAGAAAATCACTTACTAACTATTAAACAGATAGAAAAGACATAAAATGGATTTATTAAGTAATCTTTCTCTAGGCTTTGAAACAGCCTTTTCCCTCCAGAATTTAGTCTATTGCTTCATTGGCTGTGTTCTTGGTACTTTAATCGGCGTTTTACCAGGATTAGGTCCAATTGCAACGATTGCTATGCTATTACCAGCAACCTATGCATTGCCTCCAATTGCAGCGCTAATTATGCTGGCAGGTATTTACTACGGTGCACAGTACGGCGGATCAACTACTGCAATTTTGATTAATATCCCTGGAGAGTCATCCTCGGTAGTGACGGCAATTGACGGTTACCAAATGGCCCGAAACGGTCGAGCAGGTGTGGCACTCTTTACTGCAGGTATGGGTTCATTCTTCGCTGGTTGCGTAGCTACTTTAGTATTAGCAGCTTTTGCCGCACCTCTTTCAGAATTAGCTTTTAAATTCGGTCCTGCGGAATATTTCTCACTGATGGTACTTGGTTTAATTGGCGCGGTAGTACTTGCTTCTGGCTCCTTGATTAAAGCCATTGCAATGATCGTTTTAGGATTGCTCCTAGGTTTAGTCGGAACAGACGTTAACTCTGGTACTTCACGTTACGCCTTTGATATTCCTCAACTCACTGACGGACTTGGTTTCGTTGCTGTTGCAATGGGAATGTTCGGCTTTGCTGAGATTATGGGTAACCTAGAGCAAAAAGAAGAGCGTGAAACGTTCTTGAAGAAGGTTACGAATTTATGGCCTACAAAGACTGACTTCAAGAGAATGATTGCGCCGATTTTGCGTGGAACTTTGTTAGGTTCCGTCTTAGGTATTTTACCTGGTGGTGGTGCTGCGCTTGCGAGTTTCGGTGCTTATTCTTTAGAGAAAAAAGTATCAAAGTACTCAGCTGAGTTCGGTAAAGGTGCGATTGAAGGTGTTGCTGCTCCTGAGAGTGCAAACAATGCAGCTGCACAGACATCATTCATTCCATTGTTAACCCTTGGTATTCCACCAAACGCTGTGATGGCCTTGATGGTAGGTGCGATGACGATTCATAACATTCAGCCTGGTCCGCAAGTAATGACAAGTAATCCTGCCTTATTCTGGGGTTTGATTGCTTCAATGTGGATTGGTAACTTAATGTTGATCATTTTGAATTTACCAATGATCGGTGTTTGGGTTAAGTTGTTAACGATTCCTTACAGACATTTATACCCAGCAATCTTAGTATTCTGCTGTATCGGTGTTTACTCTGTAAACAACACAACTTTTGATATTTACCTCACTGCTGCATTCGGTATTATCGGATACTTGTTCAACAAGTTAGAGTGTGAAGCTCCTCCACTATTGTTAGGTTTTGTTCTAGGACCAATGATGGAAGAAAACTTCCGCCGTGCTTTGTTGCTATCAAGAGGTGACTTCACTGTATTCGTTACAAGACCATTATCTGCAAGCCTTTTATTCCTTGCTTTAATTTTAGTTGCGCTTGTTTCAGTACCAGCATTTAAGAAGACTCGTGAAGAAGCTTTCGTAGAAGATTGATATTCATTCCCAAGGCACATTACAATATGTGTCTATGTCTAAGGAATTAATTAAAACCAATGAAACCTCGGCTACCACCGAGGTTTCTAACTTTTTGCGGCAGATAATCGATCACGACTGCCTTTCTCAAACCTATTCAAATCGAGTCGATTCCAATGGCAAACTTCTGCCGTCGGTGATTACTCGCTTTCCGCCTGAGCCCAATGGCTATTTACATATAGGGCATGCTAAAAGTATCTTCCTCAATTTTGGCTTAGCGAGAGATTACGCTCATGCAATCAATGGCGCACGCTGTCATATGCGATTTGATGATACCAATCCTGCCAAAGAAGAAACTGAGTATGTCAACACCATCTTGGAATCAGTTCAGTGGTTAGGCTTCAATTGGACTTACGGTGACCAAACTTGCCTTTACTATGCAAGTGACTATTTTGATCAGTTATATCAATTTGCAGAGTTGTTGATTCAAAAGGATAAAGCTTATATAGACAGTCAGTCGGCAGATGAAATCCATAAAAGCCGTGGTAATTTTGTGGATTTAGGAGTTAATAGCCCCTACCGTAATCGTTCCATTGATGAAAACCTTGCCTTATTTAGAGCAATGAAGGATGGGCAATTTCAGGATGGGGAACATGTCCTGCGTTTAAAAATCGACATGAAGCATCCCAATTTGGTAATGAGAGATCCAGTCATTTACCGAATCCGTCACGCTCACCACCACCGAACAGGTGACAAATGGTGTATTTATCCCCTCTATGACTTTACTCACTGTATTTCTGATGCCATTGAACGTGTTTCCCACTCGATTTGTACTCTAGAGTTTGAAAACAATCGACCTTTGTATGACTGGATCTTAAATGCCCTCTGTGATGCAAGTGTCTTATCTGCTCCTTTACCGCATCAATATGAGTTTGCGCGCCTCAATTTAACCTATGCCATCACGAGTAAACGCAAACTATTACAACTTGTTCAAGATCATCATGTAGAGGGTTGGAATGACCCTAGAATGCCGACTCTTGTTGGTTTGAGACGACGTGGTTACACTGCCAAAAGTTTACAGTTGTTTTGCGACCGAATTGGCGTCTCCAAAGCCGATAGTTGGATTGAGATGAGCGTGCTGGAACAATCATTACGGGATGATCTAGATCCATCTGCCCACCGATCAGTTGCGGTCATGAAGCCCCTTAAATTAATTATTGATAATTTCGATCAAGCTCCTGAGTTGTGTTCAGCTCCCATCCACCCGCATCTTGAAGAGTTAGGTAGACGGCAGTTCCATCTGAGCAAAGAACTTTGGATTGAATCCGATGACTTTATGCAAGAACCCGTTAAAGGATTTTTTAGGCTCTACCCACCAATCAATGGTCAGCCTGGAAGCAGAGTCCGCCTACGCTATGGTTTCGTCATAGAATGCACTGGCTTTGATCTTGATGACCATGGTCAAGTGACTGCTGTTCATGCTAACTATTTTGCAGATAGTAAAAGCGGTACTGAAGGGGCTAACACTTATAAAGTCAAAGGTAATATCCATTGGCTTAGTGCAGAAGAGGCAATTGAAGCAGAAGTTAGAGTTTACGACCGTTTATTTACTGACCCAAATCCAACGGGAGGTGATAAAGATTTTTTAAACTTTTTAAATCCGCACTCCAAATCTGTCATCAAAGCTTACATTGACCCTAGTCTTGCGCTGGCAAAACCAGAGCAAAGTTTTCAATTTGAGCGACATGGTTATTTTGTTGCCGATCAATTCGACCATTCAGTGAATACGCCTGTATTCAATCTGTCAGTCGGTTTGAAAGATACCTGGAAAAAGTAATTACAGTTGTTCTAAAAAGTCTTGAACCGTTGGATAAAGAAACTGAAAGCCTATTTCCTGTAAGCGAGCATTGCTGATGCGGCGGGACTCTTGCATAAAGCTCAGTAATTGCGGACTGACCAAAGTCTTTAAGGTTTCTTTATCAACTCTTGGAGGCCTTGGTAGGTTCATTTTATCGGCCACCAAATCAAAATAATCAGCCATTTTTAGATCGCTATTATCACAAGCATTGATCACCCTTTGCGAACTTGCCCGGTACATCGATAGAATAGTTAAGCGTGCTAAATCATCTGCATGAATATGATTCGTGAACACATCCTCAGACTCTAACAGCGCTGGAGTGCCCTTTTGCAGGCGATCCACCGGTAATCGATTACCTGCATAAATGCCTGGTACGCGCAAAATAACGACACTAACGCCTAGTTTAATTGCCCATGCTCGCAGTTGTCTTTCTGCGTCGACACGGCGCACCGCCCTTAAGTTTTGGGGTTGAACTGCTTGAGTTTCCGAAATCAGTTGACCACCACAATCCCCGTAAACGCCCGTTGTACTAATATAAATAAAACGCTTTACCCTGCGCCCCTTGGAAAGCGCTTGAATTAAGGATTTAGTGCGCAGATCAGTCGTCCCATTCGGATTGGGTGGCGCTAAATGAATGACCGTATCTGCAATTTGCGATAATCTATGCAAAGTAGATTGATCATCTAAGTTACCGAATAAAGGATGCGCTCCTGCTTGTCGAAATAAAGGTAGTTTTTCGGTTTGACTCGTTAAAACATAAACTTTATGAGATTTGACTAAAATAGGTAACATCCGTTGTCCAACATCGCCACAACCTATGATGAGTAATCTGGGTTGATTAAAATGCTGTTTCATCTGGTGCATTGACATATATAGAATTGTATTAACGAAAGGGATTATTTTGGAAGATAAGCAAGTATTTTCAATTACTTTACAAAAAAGTGGCAAATCATTTTTAGTGGCTGAAGATGAGTCAATTTTAGACGCTGCCTTAAAACAAGGCATTATTCTTGCTTACGGCTGTAAAAATGGCGCTTGTGGTTCATGTAAAGCAAAAGTAATTGAAGGTGAATTCGCGATTGGTCCCCATAGTA
Source organism: Polynucleobacter rarus (assembly GCF_003072505.1). Taxonomy (GTDB): domain Bacteria; phylum Pseudomonadota; class Gammaproteobacteria; order Burkholderiales; family Burkholderiaceae; genus Polynucleobacter; species Polynucleobacter rarus. The sequence continues at coordinate 3,115,572 of NZ_NTGB01000001.1, read as the reverse complement.
GCAATGGCTTAACAGCAGAAGAGGAAGCTCGAAATATTGCTCTGCTTTGTTGTACTTCACCCAAAAGTAACTGCATCGTGGATGCCCGCGAAATTGATGGAGCAAGTGACTATCCGATTAAAAAAGTGCCTTGCCGAGTTGCTAGTATTCAAAAACTAACCTCCGATGTGGTTTCATTAAAACTCCAGTTACCCTCTACCGAAAAGTTTCGTTTTATTGCCGGTCAATATGTTGAGTTCTTATTGAAAGATGGAAAACGACGTGCCTACTCTATCGCTACGGCGCCTCATGAAGAAGGACCTTTAGAGTTACATATCAGACATATGCCTGGAGGGCTGTTTACGGACCACGTTTTTGGCGTTAATCCAGATCTATTCTTAAAAGAAAAGGATATATTGCGATTTGAGGGCCCCATGGGTAGCTTTTTCTTGCGTGAGGAAAGTGATAAACCAATCATTTTTATCGCCTCTGGGACGGGTTTTGCCCCTATACAATCCATTATCGAACATATCAAAGCTAACAAGATAAAACGCACAATGCATTTATATTGGGGGGGTAGAAGACCTTCAGATATTTATTATTTAGAAAAATGCGTTTCCTGGACTAAGGAACTGCCTAATTTACAATTTATTCCCGTAGTTTCTGATGCACTTCCCGAAGATCATTGGACGGGTAGAACTGGTTTTGTTCATGCTGCGGCAATGCAAGACATTCCGGATATGAGTGGCTATCAAGTCTATGCTTGTGGCGCACCCATCGTGATTAACAGTGCGTCACGAGATTTTGTTGCGAAATGTAATCTCCCAGAAGATGAGTTTTATGCTGACTCGTTTACTTCTGAGGCTGATTTAGCAAAACAATAATTAAAATTGTAATTTTTTTTAATAAACTTATTTAATTAACATTAATTTCTACTTGGACTCGCCATGATTGATGCACACTCAATAATGTATATAACAAACCGACCAGATATCACGATGGTATCTGGCGAAGGCTCTTGGCTCACTGACAATGAAGGCAAGCGCTATTTGGATTTTATGCAAGGCTGGGCAGTTAATTGTCTTGGTCATAGCAATCCCGGCATGATTGCGGCTCTTGATAAGCAAGCGCGTAAAGTAATGAACCCAAGCCCAGCTTTCTATAACGAACCGATGATTGAGTTAGCTGATTTGCTTACAGCCAATAGTTGTTTCGATAAAGTGTTTTTTGCTAATAGCGGTGCTGAAGCCAATGAAGGTGCCATTAAGTTAGCTAGAAAATGGGGTAAATTACATAAAAATAAAGCATTTGAAATTATTACCTTTGATCATAGTTTTCATGGCCGTACCATTGCCACAATGAGCGCATCCGGTAAACCGGGTTGGGATACGATGTTCGCTCCTCAAGTCCCCGGCTTTCCCAAAGCCCACTTAAATGATATCGCTAGTGTTGAAGCCCTGATTAACGAAAATACGGTTGCTGTCATGTTAGAGCCGGTGCAAGGGGAAGGTGGCGTAATTCCTGCTGAAATAGGTTTTATGCAAGATTTAAGAGCCTTAACCAAAAAACATAATATCTTGTTGATTGTTGATGAAGTCCAAAGTGGATGCGGCCGAACTGGTAAATTGTTTGCACATCAATTATTTGATGTTGAGCCTGACATCATGACACTTGGTAAGGGAATCGGTGGTGGTGTACCTCTCTCTGCCCTTTTATGTACCGATGCAGTCGCTAGTTTTGAACCAGGCGATCAAGGCGGTACTTATAACGGCAATCCGTTAATGTGCGCTGTTGGCATCAGTGTCATCACACAACTGACTGCTCCAGGCTTTTTAACTGATGTGATGGCAAAAGGTGAGTATCTCAAGAGTAAATTATTACAACTGTCTGCTGAGTTTGGCTTCGATGGAGAGCGCGGTGAAGGCTTATTAAGAGCACTCATTATGAATCGAGATATTGGACCAAGTATTGTTGATGCCGCCCGTAACATGACACCTCAAGGCTTGCTCATCAATTCCCCAAGACCTAATTTACTACGCTTTATGCCTGCCTTGAACGTAAGCACTCTAGAGATTGACCTCATGATTGAGACACTACGCACTTTAATTGCTCAAGCTCCTAAGTAAGCTGCGCTGACTCGAGGATCTTTCATGAGATCCTCGGCCCTACCTGTCATGGAAACTTGACCACTTGCTAAAACGTAAGCTCGGTCAGAGATTTCCAAAGCTCGTTGGGCATTTTGCTCTACAAGGAGGATTGTCATCCCATCCTTAGCTATTTTTTCGATAACTTCGAAGATGGTGTCTACTAAGATGGGTGAAAGTCCCATTGAGGGTTCGTCCAATAGTAATAATTTTGGTCTTGTCATTAATGCTCTTGCCATGGCAACCATTTGCTGTTCACCACCCGATAATGTCCCAGCCAATTGACTTAAGCGCTCTTTAATTCTTGGGAAAAATACATACATTTTTTCTAAATCAGATTCAATCATAGAATCTTTGCGTAAATAAGCACCCATTTGCAGGTTTTCTAAAACAGTCATACGAGTAAAAATACCTCGGCCCTCAGGCACTAGCGCCATTCCTCGTGCCAATAACTCATAGGATTTACCTGAACTCAGTACTTCATCAAACATCACCTCACCGCTTTGGTGTGTAATCATGCCAGCAATTGCTTTCAGAGTAGATGTCTTACCAGCCCCATTCGAACCAATTAAACTAACCAACTCTCCTGAATGCACTTCAAGATCAATCCCTTTGACTGCAAGAATTCCACCGTAGGAAATTTTTAATTGTTTTACTTTAAGCATAAGCTACCTAAGCTTTTTCCTTCTGATAACCTAAATAAGCTTTAATGACCGCTGGATTTTGTCGAACTTGATCTGGTAATCCAGATGCAATCACTTGTCCATAATCTAAAACACAAATTTGATCGCATAACCCCATCACAAGACGCACATCATGTTCAATCATCAAAATACTAGTTCCATCCTGTTGAATTTTTTTTAATAAATTATTTAAACTATTTTTTTCAGTTTGATTCATTCCGGCCGCAGGTTCATCTAGGGCAAGCAAGAGCGGATCTGTTGCGAGTGCTCGCGCAATTTCAAGTCGCCTTTGATCACCGTAAGATAGATTTTTCGCTTTCTGCAGAGCGAGTTCCTCACTAATTCCAACATAATCTAAAAGTTCATAAGCCCGTTGTTTGATCTGGTGCTCTTCTTGAATCGTTGAATTTGTTTTCAGAATTGCTCCAAAAAAGCCTGTATTGGTTCTTACATGCCTGCCCACCATGACATTTTCTAAAGCGGACATTTCTTTGAAAAGTCGAATATTTTGAAAGGTTCTAGCGATACCAGCCTTCAGGACTTGCTCCACATTGATAGGGTTATAGGTCTGACCATTAAAGAAGAAATTTCCTGAATCTGCAGTATATAAGCCTGTGATTACATTGAAGCAGGTCGTCTTACCTGCCCCATTAGGCCCAATTAATCCAACAATCTCTCCTTTTTTCACCACTAAATCAACGCTTGTTAGGGCTTGTAAACCGCCAAATCGTTTATTTACATTAGCGATTTTCAGTAACTCTGATGACATAGCTTCGCTCATTTTATCGACCTCTGCCATAGGCCGTTAGGTCTAAAACGGATTACTAAAATTAAAGCACTGGCGTAAAAAAGTTGTCGAATAATTTCCGCATCAATCAGGATTTTTCCGAATACCAATTTTTGTAATGGGTCCATCGAAGATCTTAGTAGCTCCGGGAAACCAGCTAATAAAAAACTACCTAAGATTACTCCTGGAATATGTCCCATACCGCCTAAAACCACCATAGCCAAAATAACAATTGACTCAGAAAGGGAGAAGGACTCAGGGGAAATAAACCCCTGAAAAGAAGCGAATAAGGCGCCAGATACACCACCAAAAGAAGCACCGATAGCAAAAGCTAGTAGCTTTAAATTTCGGGTATTTAAGCCCATTGCCTTAGCAGCAATCTCATCTTCCCGAATCGCAACCCAGGCTCGCCCAATCCTTGAGTCCTGAATTCTGGTGCACATTAAAATCACAATCATGACCAAAAATAAGAACAAGTAATAATTGAGGATGACTGAGGGTACCGACAGCTCCCCAAGATGTAAAGTTTTACCAAAACTAAGATTAGCTACCTGAACAGGATCAATGCCATTAATACCATTTGCACCATTGGTTAAATTTAATGGGCGGTCTAAATTGTTCAAGAATATACGAATAATTTCGCCGAAGCCAAGCGTAACAATCGCTAAGTAATCACCGCGCAGCTTTAATGTAGGAGCACCTAGAAGAGCACCAAAGATTGCCGCAACGAGACCGGCGATTGGGATAATAAAAAAATAGCTTAGATGTAAACCACTCGGTATCGCTTGTTTTATTTCTATAAAAGCATTCGTCAAATGCGGCGATGCTAATAAACCGGCTGCATAGGCACCGACTGCATAGAAGGCAATATACCCAAGATCAAGTAGGCCAGCAAAACCCACCACAATATTTAAACCCAAGGCTAAAAAACAATACAAAAGGGCAAAATCTAAGACCCTTACCCAATAATTACCACCCAATAAAGCGACGAGCCAAGGCATACAGAGTGCGGCAATAAAACAAGCAAGAAGTAATGCGAAACGCACTCTTTGATTGTTCATTTACGCTCTGTCCCCAGACTTTTCACCTAATAGTCCAGATGGCCTAAAGATGAGAACGCAAATCAGCACAATAAAGGCGAAGATATCTTGATAATTGGAGCCAAAAACACCCCCTGATAATTCCCCTATATAACCAGCTCCTAAAGACTCAATTAAGCCCAAAAGTAAGCCGCCTAACATCGCGCCAGGGATATTGCCAATTCCACCCAAAACAGCAGCCGTAAATGCTTTAAGTCCAGGTATAAAACCCATGTAAAAATTGACTGAACCATAGTTACTCGCAATCATTACTCCAGCTAAGGCCGCCAAGGCGCCCCCTAACATAAAAGTATAAGAAATCACACGATTAACATTGACTCCCATAATCCCAGCTACATCTGGATTCTCTGAGGTGGCTCTAATAGCTCGACCAAAGCGTGTTCGTTTAACTAAAATCAATAAGCCGAGCATGGTCACGAGCGAAGTAAAAATAATAATGATTTCTCGTATGTTAATACTCACCCCGCCATCATTGAGGGCGATGGATTTGGCAGGTATCAATTCTGGGAAATTGAGGGGTGTTCTGCCCCAAATAATCATAGCGATTGTTTGTAACAAAATAGACATGCCGATAGCGGAGATTAACGGTGCCAATCGAGGAGCGTATCTTAAAGGGCGGTACGCAATGATCTCAATGTAACGGCTCATACGTGCACAACTGGCGCTAGCGATTACGAGTGCGATCAGCAAAATAAAATAGCCCGGCATTTCAGGGAAATGTACTTGCAAGACTTTAATGACAGTTAAAGCGATGAAAGCACCAAACATCAATACTTCTCCATGAGCGAAGTTAATGATGCCTAGTACCCCATAAACCATCGTGTAGCCAAGTGCAATGAGGGAGTAGATACTCCCTAAGACGAGACCGTTAATAATTTGTTGTAAAAAGGTATCCATAAAAAACGACAGATGAATTATCTGTCGTTCCTTTGATTACTGCATGCGCATCACTTCTAAAGTAGAAATTTTATTATTTTTGTACTCATTTAAAGTAATCGCGCTATTTTTTAAATCACCCTTAGAGTCAAAGGAAACTTGACCAGAGATACCTTCATAGTTGGTATTAGGTAACTCTTTTAGAATGTCAGCGGCCATAGTTGAATTGGCTTTTTTCATTGCTTCTACAATGATCATCACTGCATCATAGGCCATCGGTGAGTAAATTTGCACTTCTACCCCAAAACGCTCTTTGTACTTTTTAAGAAATTCGCCGCCATCTTTGAGGCTTTCTTTTGGCACACCAACGGTTGAACAAATCACATTGCTTACTGCTTCTCCAGCAAGATCGTATAAGGTTGGACTACAGATACCATCACCACCTACAATTTTCGCCTTAATGCCAAGTTCTTTAGCTTGTTTCGCGAACAATCCTCCAGTTGCAGCCATGCCACCAAAAACAATCACATCAGGATTTTTGGCTTTAATATTTGTTAGGATTGCCTTAAAATCAGTAGCTTTATTATTAGTTGCCTCATGTAAAACAATATGGGCATCTTTTGCTTTTGCAGCCTTCTCAAATTCGTCAATTAAGCCTTTACCGTACTGAGTAGAATCATCGACAAGCGCAATTTTCTTACCATTTAATTTTTCAATAACGTACAAAGCTAAAGTTGGCCCCTGTTGCGCATCGGTACCAACTAAACGAAATACATTGTTGAAGTTTTGGTTCGTTAACTCCGGATTTGTTGAGGAAGGAGTAATCTGAGCAATACCGGCTTCGTTATAAATCTTTGAGGCAGGGATGGATACGCCTGAGTTTAAATGACCAACTACCGCAACGACTTTGCTATCAACTAATTTTTGTGCTATCTGAGTACCTTGTTTTGGATCCCCAGCATCATCCTCACCTAAAAGTTCCAACGTAACTTTTTTACCATTAATGGTTAAACCCTTTTGATTAATTTCTTCTACCGCAAGCCTTGCACCATTTTCATTATCTTTACCAAGGTAGGAATCACCGCCTGTTAAAGGCGCTCCATTACCAATTTTGACAATAACAGCATCTGAACCACCTGCGACACTTTTTGAATCATCTTTCTTGCCACAACTGACTAATAAACTCAACGCAAGCATGGTCATACAAAATTTCATACCATTTTTATTAACTATTGATTGATGCATCGTCATACATTTTCTCCTGTGAGATTCGGTCAAACATCTGATTTAAATTGATTTTAATTTGTTTTTAGCCCTTTAGGCAAAGCAAAAACAGTGCTTTCTTGAATACCGTCAAGTGGTCTTACGTGTTTTGGGCCGTATTCTTTAATTTTATCGATAATAGATTGAGCAAGTACTTCAGGTGCAGAAGCTCCGGCAGTTAACCCAACTCTTTTAATGCCCTCAAACCATTTAGGATCAACCTGTTCTGGGGCGTCGACCATGTAAGCAGGCACACCCATTTTTTCTGCAAGTTCTCGCAGTCTATTAGAGTTAGAACTGTTCGGACTACCTACTACGATGACTAACTCAACTAACGGTGCCATAAATTTCACTGCATCTTGCCGATTTTGAGTGGCGTAACAAATATCTTGTTTTTTCGGTTGCGATATCTGGGGATACTTTACCTTTAATGCATCAACAATATCTTTAGTCTCATCAAGCGAAAGTGTGGTTTGGGTTACATAAGCAATTTTTGTACCCTCTACATAATCAAGCTTTTGAACATCCATTAAATTTTCAATCAAGCAAATCCCATCAGGAATTTGCCCCATGGTTCCTTCCACTTCAGGATGGCCAGCATGCCCAATCATCACAATCTTAAAACCCTCTTGATGCATTTTTACCACTTCTACATGGACTTTAGTGACTAATGGACAAGTTGCATCAAAGATTTGGAAACCCAATCTTTTAGCTTCGCTTTTGATGGAAGGGGGAACACCATGAGCGCTAAAAACTAAAGTAGCGCCAGCCGGGACTTGCTTTAAATCATCAATAAAAATCGCACCTCTGGCCCGCAAATCTTCCACCACATATTTATTGTGAACGATTTCGTGTCTGACATAAATTGGCGCACCAAATTGTATGAGTGCCTCATTAACTATAGAAATTGCTCGATCAACCCCAGCGCAAAATCCTCGAGGTTGGGCTAAAAGTATTTCTGCTTCAGTATTGGCTGTAGTCATATTTTTTTACAAAATCGAAATAATTTTTACTTCAAAGGTAATGGTTTTTCCAGAGAGTGGGTGATTAAAATCAATCCAGGCTCCATCAGCATCAAATGACTGTAATATCCCCGCGTAAGTTGCGCCATTAGGTGCATTAAATTCCACCATATCCCCTATAGTATAAGTATCTTCTGGATCACTGTTGTCATTTAATGTTTTAGAAGATACATGTTGAATCAGATCAGGATTACGTAACCCAAAGCCAGCTTCAGGATCAAGGGAAAAGGTTTTATGCTCTCCGTCCTCTAAGCCAATCATGGCATTCTCAAGGGATGGGGCAAACTGCCCAGCCCCCATCAATAAGGTAGCTGGTTTATCGGTAAACGTATTGACAAGATCACCACCTTCGGGAAGGCCAATACGATAATGCAATGTCAAAAAAGAGTCAGTTTTTACAATAATTTTAGTCATCCCTCTATTGTAGCGAGGGCGCCACAGGAACGTAAACCTATTCATGCATGGCCCACAAATATGCGCCCCAGAGAAAAGCTTCTTCTTAGCGGCGCGCAAAGTCTTTCAGACCCTGAGTTATTAGCCATTTTTTTGCGATGCGGTACCAAAAATAGAAATGTTATCGAACTTTCGAGTGATTTATTAGAGCAATGTGGCGGTATTCGCGCCTTACTTCAATGTCAACTCCAGGATTTATCCCGCTTTAAAGGCTTAGGCATTGCTAAATGGGCTCAACTACAAGCAATTTATGAATTAGTGAAGCGCTCAATTGATGAGGAATTAAAAAAAATAGTTGTTATGAATTCTCCGGCAATGGTCAGAGAATATCTACAAACATCAATTGGTCACTTACCACATGAAGTTTTTGGCGTCATGTTTTTAGATCACGCGGGAAAACTCATCGAATTTAAAATCTTATTCAGAGGAACCTTTGATCAGACGACAATTTATCCAAAGGAGGTAATGAAGGAAGCAATTCAACTCAACGCTGCAGCCTTGATCATTAGTCATAACCACCCTGCAGGGCAGGCCCATCCTAGTCAAGCGGACATTGATCTAACCAATCAACTCTACCAAATCATGCAATTGATTGATATTATTTTGCTAGATCACTGCATCGTTTCGCCAAACGGATATTTTTCTTTCTTAGATGCTGGATTACTAAATTCTGCAAATTAAAGAAATTTTACTAATCTACTTGGCAATCTGATAAATAAAATGATACAATTCTCTTCTTTAGTTCAGAACAATGAGGGAGAGTGTCATGGCTCGAGTATGCCAAGTCACCGGGAAAAAGCCAATGGTTGGCAATAATGTTTCCCATGCAAACAATAAAACTAAACGCCGTTTTTTGCCTAACTTGCAAAATCGTCGTTTTTGGGTCGAATCCGAAAACCGTTGGGTAAGCTTACGCTTAACTAATGCTGGACTTCGTTTAATTGACAAAAACGGCATTGATTCAGTATTAGCTGATGTTCGTGCTCGTGGCGAAATATAATCGAGGATTATCATGGCTAAAGGTGGACGCGAAAAAATCAAATTAGAATCGACTGCAGGTACTGGTCATTTCTATACGACAACAAAAAACAAAAGAACTACTCCTGAAAAAATGGAGATTATGAAATTTGATCCTAAAGTACGTAAACACGTTGCTTACAAGGAAACAAAGATTAAGTAATTTTGTTTTACCTATAAAGAAAACCGCATTTTTCAATGCGGTTTTTTATTTGGTGTATACCACCTTGCCCCCCACCATGGTTAATTCTGCTTGAGTTTGATGAATTTGTTCAGTTGGGATGGTGAAAATGTTTTGATTGAGGATGGCTAAATCTGCATATTTACCCACCGATAATTCCCCACGGATGCTAGCATCCGGTAAAAATTGAGCGCTTCCTTTAGTGAATAAATTGAGGGCTTCAAAGGCAGTTAGTAGTTGTGAACTTTGCCGACCATCACGACCATCAATACTTTTGCCAGTGATGAGCCACTCCATCGCAACAAATGGATTAAAGTCCATCACTCGATGAGCATCTGTCCCTAAACCTACCGATAAGTTTAAAGTGATTGCTTGTCGCAAGCGTGGTGATGCTTTTAAAGAATCTTCCCCATATTTTGCTTCAAAATTTTTTGCTTGAAAATATAAAGCATTTTGTGCCAACCATCCCAGATGGTTTGTTTTCATTCTCTTTAAAGTGTTTTCGTCTATGTTATTGATGTGCGCAATAGACCAACGCAGGTCTTCAATAGAATATTTCAATTGGACTTTGTCAATGACGTCTAATAGGCGTGAGATTGATTCATTATTATTCCAATGTAATGTAACGGTAATTTTTTCTTTTGCCGCCCACTCCAGTACCTTTTGTAATGCTTGTTGATCAGACACAGAGGGAGATTCATTGTTATACATTCCCCAAGTTACATTTTCACCAATGCCATTCCACATGAGCATGGCATCGTTTTTTGGAATGACGCGAATGATTTTTTTAAAGTCCGCTAATTCCGTCCCTCTCTTTGGTGCTGAAAGGCTATAAGCAACCCTAATTGAAAGTTCTTTTTGGGACTGTAGTTTCCACAAAGGGGAATATGATTCGAGGGGGAAGTTATAACCACCAGGATCATAAACTCCTGTTACGCCTAAGCGGTTTAATTCCTTAAAAAACAATTTCGTACTTTCGTACTGTGTATTCAAGCTTGTTTTAGGTAAGTAATCAAATAAATCGCTAATGGTTCGCGCATTCCCATTTAGCCAACCGGTGGGTTCTCCTGATTTATCAAGTTCAACCTCCAGGCGGGATAACAACTCTGCATTCGCAGAAGCCGCAAGAGTTTGTAATCCATTTGGCGAAACCAATACCGAAGAGTACAGTTTTTGAATATAAAGTGGATGGCTGCCTGCTGCTTTGAGTAACTGATCCCGAGTTGGAATAATGCCATCTTGAAATTGTTCAGGCACCCATCCACCAGCAATAATGATCCAAGTTCCAGAAGGCTTTTGCTGAGAGGCGATACGAATGCGTTCTAGCCCCCGCTCAACTGTTTTGAAACCATTCCAACTAACTTCACTTTTGAAACTTAATCCGGCCCTGATTGCATGAATATGAGAATCAATTAAACCTGGAATGACTAACTTGCCCTCTGCATTAATTTTCCTAGTTTTTGGGCCAACATAGTTTTGAATTTGATCAACGGAGCCAACCGCAAGAATCTTTTGATCTTTAATTGCCAGCGCACTTACAAAGGTCTCATTATTTTGCAATATTTGAGCATTAAAGATAATGGTATCTGCGTGAGCTGCGATAGATTGAGATAAGACGTTTTGATCAATGCCGATTGACAATAAGCCTATTAGCCAAAAATAGCAAAGGGCTCTCTTACGCATTTACTCTTTTTGCATGATGCAATCAGTTTCAACTAGCTTATTGGTTTTTTGTGTTCGACGGACCAATTTAATCTGTTTATATCCGGCTCTTTCGCATGAAATTACAACAGATTCTATTTTGACATTCAAGCTGATATGCGTTCTATAAACCCCTAAAATATTAGAAACCACTTTTACACTATTAGTTGGGCTCTCTTTAAGGGTAACTGTTGCTTTGGGAAGATGGGAGCCCCGCTCATCGCGCACGAACCCAAAAAATGCTGGGCCATTTACCGAAGTATCGTCAGGGTATCCATCTTCAAGGCCACCTGCTTGAGTTAATTGCACAAAACTCATTAAGCTTAATGTCAAAAAGCAAAGTAATTTTTTTGTGGTGAGTTTTTGCATCGAATATTTCCTCAAATCTATCGCCAGTAAAACTTTAATGAATAGATCATAACCGGTATCAAGGCAACAGGTACTATCCAAGATATTGAAGAAGGTATTCTTTGAACTATTGATATCGGAGCTACTTTACTCAGAAATGAAAGAGTCATTGCAACGATGAATGAAGTAAGTAGCCAGCCATACCAATACATAGCTGGACCATCGTCCGGGGTAGATGGAGTCCACCCTAAATTTACAAGATGAGTTGCCGGGTAGTAACTAAAAATAGGGGCTTTATAGATATCTGCTATTACATAACTAACTGAAAAGCTCACAGAAAAAATAGTTGCAAAAGTCTTAGCCCTTAAGATAGATTCCTCTGCAGCAGATATCGAATCCTTATAATTCATGCGCCGTATCCTCTAACATTATTAACAATATGGCCAATCAAAAAAGCGTACCAACACACAAACGTCAAAAATAATGTGGTGTATTTTCTTAAATTAGCCAAGTCAGCTTGTTGATAATGCTTCCAAGCAAAGTTGTAGATAGGTAGCATTGCTAGGCCGAAAACTACAAGGTGCTCTTTTAATTCGAAAATACCCAAGGTTTTAAAATACTCTTGCTGCTCCATGGGAATCTTGATACTTATCCGATACTCGGTATAAATCCATCCGCCAAATACAAAGCTAATGACCCATAAAAGACAGATAGCCTTCGTATATTTTGCTGCAGCAACGCCGCGAAAATCTTCAAAAAAAGAAATTGCCGGAGCGGTCTTAACTGGACGCATCACAGCCATCAATTGATGCGTTAACGCGCCCAGAAGTGCTACGGATAGTAGCCCATGAATGATTAAAAGAAGTGTCCAAAAGGCATTAATTGAAAAAACATCTGATGTCCAATTCATTCAGAAAAACCTTTAATTCGCTGGAGCACCTTTTAAAATCCAAGCAACAATGGTATTTAGATGAGCATCAGTCGCTTCAGGATGAGCTGGCATCGGGATCTTACCCCATGAACCAGCGCCACCGTTACGAACTTTATTCACTAAAGTTTTCTGGGCATCAGCTTGACCTTGATACTTTTCAGCAATCGATTTAAATGCAGGACCCACCAATTTTTGCGACGCATTATGACAAATCAAGCAACCATTTGAGCCAGCCAGAGCTGCTGGTGATGGTTCATCGGCAGCAATTGCTGAAGTCCAAATACCGGCTAAAGAGATGAGAATGAGTAATTTTTTCATAGTTAAATATTCAATAAAAATTAATTAGCTAAAGGATTTGGACGAATTTGAACTTTAAATATTTTCGGTGGTAATTCTTTGCCGCCGTCGCCACTATGGAAATTGTTACGTGTTCCAGAAGTAGTCCAAACTGCACGACCTTTCCAACCACCATTGATATCATCAATTCGACCATCCACGTTCTTGGTAAAGAAACCTAATGGATATGGAATTCTGAGAGTAACTAACTTTCCATTCACAACCGCAATGAGGGCTTCGCCACCACTCGATGATGCAATCGGTACATCTTTACCAAGTCCAAGTGTGTTGTGTAAATCAACCCAAATATAGTAGGCGCCATCGGCACTTCCTTTAGGATCTTTAACGTTTTTAAATTGAGGGCCAGGCAAGCGATACAGCGTCCAACCTTCTGGACAATGTTTACCCTCTGCAGTAGTAGGCCCGTTTAATGGTCCTTTACATTTATTACGATCAAAACTTGCAATTTGTCCACTCGCGAGAACTGTCCAAGCTACTCCTTTAGAGTCAACATCCACACCTCTAGAACCAAAGGTGCCTTCTGGAGATTGATAGATTTCAGCAAGAGAAGTGTTGCTAGGATCCGATCCAGGCACTAAACGAATTAAATAACCAGGTTGATTTATTCTAGAGAAGCCCACATCCATTGACTGTCCCCAAATTGAATCATCTGCTGGGCTTGGTTGCATACCGTAGAACGCAGCCATCACACGCTTATCTTTAGTTGGATCTAAAGCTTGATTCGCTTCAACATACTCATCGCGCTTGCCATTACCATTGGTATCAATAATCAGCGGTGTCCATCCTTGCGATTTTTGCTCATCTTTAGTTTCTAAATACATTTTTGTATTTAACCAACCTACGACACCAGAGGCAGGAGAACCGGCGCTTGTCCACAAAGTATCATTTTTATCTCTTGCGAAATACACGTGATGCGTTGTAAAGCAGGTGTTAATCATGCTCCATTCTTTTGTTTTGGTGTCATACATTGTTAACTGACGAGCAGACTCGTTCAGTGGAACAACCTTAGCAGAGGGATGATCAGATCCTTTTTTACAAAAATCAGGATTACTACTTGGTCTAATTTTTGCAGCAAACCACAAGTTCTCTTTTTGATCCCAAATTAAATTATGAATACTTGTATGTCCATCCCAAATTTTCTCGTCACCCCAGTAGGCAGACTCTGCCTTAGGTAATTCTAGTGAAGAAGTATTTTTTGGATCAAGATAAGGCATCTTAATTTGACTGACCACATTTGTTTTAGGATCTAGCGTAGGGACTAAATCAGTACTTTCTTCGGGTGATCCGTAAATCAAACCATTTGCATTTAGAGTCGGATTACGTTTATCAGTAGAAATAGCGTCATGGAGATAGTATTTAGCTTCTGACCAGTTCCAAGAGGTATAAACAGCATTTCTTTCGATACCCTGGGGTCTAGATGGTTTTGCGAAGGGGACTTCTCCTTTAGCAATACGATCAGTCCAATCGGCCAAAATCGATAGCGTTCTTTCTGGTCCCATTCTACCTAAACCTAGTGCCATGTTCGCCATCGCTTGACCTGCTTGAGTACGATAAGCCCATGCTAACTCAGAGTCGCCGTTAGCTTTTTTGGTGAATAATTCAGGAACTTCCCGAACTCCTCTAACACCAAACGCATGGCATGACTGACATGAGTTTTTGAGTGTATCAACCCAGTAGTATTGTTTTTGCATTACTTCAGGGATACCGTTACCTTTATCTCCTGTGCCAGGAAACTCACTGGCTTTAGGAACATTAATCATCGAATACCAATACATACCCGGATAATATTGTGCTGCAGCTTTTGCTGTAGGTGCCTGTACAGCTTTAATATTCACAAGCTGCCCAGGTTTAGCATTTTGTTTAACAGAGTCAATCAATCCATAACCTCGAGCCCAAACCTGATAATTACCACTCGGCAATTCAGGAAGCAAAAATCTACCTTTGTCGTCTGTAACAACAATTTTTGCAAATTTTGTTGGTAGATCATTGGTTTCGGCAATCACCCAAACCCCAGCTTCAGGACCATTAGCCCCACTGACCGTTCCACCAATATCAGCCGCACTAATTTTTACTTGCGCTGATGCGCTAAAAGAAAAAATGGCTAGCAAGCAAGTTATAAAAAAAGCTTTAGGATTCCACTTCATGATTGTCTCCGATTTTATTAATTTTTGTAAACTCTAGTTTACTATTCTAATCAATTCACTAGGGGAGTCATCTAGGTTTTTACCCTTATTACCTTTCTAATTGTCACTGTAATTGAACAGTTAATCATCCTCAAAAAGGAGGATTCCTAGAACTAGGTTATGGTTTTATTTTGAGAGTTCGTTGAGATCGTATTAGCAAGGATACTAATTTTTTTCACCTGTTAACGTAATGCGAACAGGTGAGATAGTTGTAAATACTAGTTTAATGAGTAAAAGATAGTTTAAATTAGACTAGTTTAGGCAATTGCTCTTAAACTCATTGAGAAATTTCTTAAATACTCAGATTTACTATGTTCTGCTTTTTTACACCAAGTGTGTAACTGCTCAACTAACTGCTCTTTGGAATGATGCGTTCTAGCCCAAAGTTGAACTAGTTCTCTGCGCATATGAACCAAAGTAGCAATATGCTCATTACTGATGATTAAGCTTTCTAAACGGCACTTTTCCAATGAAGTTAATTTTTCCTCATCCTTATAAAGCCATAAGTGATTATCAGAAAAATCTTTAGCTAATATTTTCACTCCCTCTACTTCTTCAGCAAAAGCTTTGCGAAGGGTTAATGTGTATCTTGCCATTACTTCATAACGATGATGGATGACCGAGGCGAGTAACTCCGCGTTCGGAATTTGCACTGCCTGGGTTTTAATTTTAGGAATACTCTTTTTAACTTTAGCTAAATTACATTTTTCTAAAATCCGAATATATAACCAGCCGATATCAAATTCATACCATTTGCTGGATAGTTTTGCGCTAGTAGCAAAAGTATGATGGTTATTGTGTAACTCTTCCCCACCAATCAAGATGCCAAATGGAACAATATTCCTTGAGGCATCCTCACAATCGTAGTTACGGTAACCAAAATAATGCCCGATGCCATTAATAATACCTGCAGCAGTTACGGGAATCCACATCATTTGAATTGCCCAAATAAGGCCGCCAAAAGCACCAAAAAGAATTAGGTCAATCACCATCATTAAAGCGACACCTTGCCACTGATATTTCGAGTAAACATTTTTCTCTACCCAATCATCAGGTGTACCGTGACCATACTTAGTAACAGTTTCTTGATTTTTACTTTCAATTTTGTATAAATCAGCTCCGCGCCAAAATACACAGTGCAGTCCTAATACTTGCGGACTATGAGGATCTTCTTCAGTTTCGCATTTAGCGTGGTGCTTACGATGAATAGCAGCCCACTCTTTGGTAACCATACCTGTAGTTAGCCATAACCAAAATCTAAAGAAATGAGCCGGAATCGGGTGAAGATCTAAAGAGCGATGGGCCTGGCAACGGTGCAAAAAGATTGTTACGCTCGCGATAGTGATATGAGTCACAATCATCAAGTAGGCAAACATTGACCAACCGGATGCATTTAATAAACCATTTGCTAACCAGTCTGAAACAACCTGTGCTGTTTCAGAAGCCAATTCAAAAAAATTAGAATTACTTAAAATCATGTTTATTTACCTTCAACCATTGATTGCTTAGAGAGAAATTTTACTCGTTATCTTGCTTTTCCTCATGGGGAGGAGTTTTTTCGCTGATTAATGCTGATTTTTTAGTCAGAATAGCAGCAAAAAAGCCATCAGTTTCATGCTTACTTGGCCATAACTGCCACCAAGAATTATCTGCAGATGCACCAACAGGCATATCGTCAATGACTGGGAAATCACCTCGCAAGACCTCTTTGGGGTCCAACAACTCAAAATGAGGGTGATTTTTCAAGAATTCATTCACGATTGTTTGATTTTCTTGTTCCAACAAACTACAAGTAGCATAAACAAGTCTACCGCCCACTTTTAATAGTTTTGCAGCTGAGCATAAGATCGAATATTGTTTCGCTTGCAGCTCAGAAACAGATTCTAAAGTCTGACGCCATTTCAGATCAGGATTACGACGTAATGTTCCTAATCCACTACATGGTGCATCAACCAAGACTCTGTCAATTTTTCCAGAGAGGCGTTTTACTTTTGCATCATTTTCACTATCAATCCAAACTGGATGGACATTGGATAAACCGCTTTTTGCAACACGAGGTTTCAATCTAGCGAGTCTTCTTGCTGATATATCAAACGCATACAGTCTGCCCATTGATTTCATCAAGGCTCCCATGGCTAATGTTTTACCACCAGCGCCTGCACAAAAATCAACGACCATTTCACCACGTTTTGGGGCAAGTAGCATACTCAATAGTTGGCTACCTTCATCTTGTACCTCAAACATGCCATCTTTAAAGTTTTGTAAGTTTTGGAGTGCCGGTTTGCCTAGCATTCTAAAACCCAACTCTGAATAGGGTGTTGGCACGGATTGATAACGCCCACCAAGTTCATTCAGTTGAGCTAAAACATCTTCACGCTTTGCTTTTAGTGTGTTAATACGACAATCCAAGGAAGCTGGTTTTAAAAGCGCATCAGCAAGAAGTTTACGGGCTTTTGTACCTATTTGAGTTTCTAACTCTAACCACAACCACTCTGGTAAGTTAGCACTAACTTGCTCTGTAAGGCTATCCCTTGGGTAGCTTACAAATCGCTGTAACCATTCCACTTCACCAGGATGAGCCACAAAAGCCAGATCAGCTAAAGCACTCTCTAATCGATTCGCCGTTCCTAAACCACCTTCAGATAGGGACAACATCATTCCAAGGAGAGCTAATCGACGAAATAATGGACCATTACCACTTTGTGCATACTGCGCTAACTCTAATTTTCTTCTCAAAACTGCAAAAGTACTCTCAGCTATTAATGCACGATCTCGGTTACCTAATTGACTATTTTCTTTAAAGTACTTAGAAACCGTCATATCGGCTGGTGCATCAAACCGAAGAACATCTGGCAAAAGCCGAATTAAATGTTCTAAGTGAATTGGCAAGGCTTTTGCTTTTGCCATTGCTGGGTTGTAGGGTGTGGTTCTTTTTGGCGTAGAACTGCTATTGGTTTCACTAGAGGTATTTCTAGATGTAGATGCTCTATTTCTGGGATTGGGTTTATTTGCTTTAGTCATAACATTGTGATTGAACTCAATTTTGATGGGCGCATAGGCCTACGAAAAAAACTGAGATTGTGGTGGGATCACACTGACAATACCATCTTGCAGAAAAATTTGATCCTTTAAAAACCATTCAATTGCCTTAGGGTAGATTATATGTTCTATTGCCTGTACGCGGTCAGATAATGTGTCAAGATTGTCATAATTATGGACAGGAACAACACCCTGGGCCACTATTGGGCCAACATCTAGCTCTCGGGTCACAAAATGCACCGTTGCGCCGTGCCACTTGACCCCGGTTGTAAGGGCGGTTTGGTGGGTATTTAAGCCAGGAAAACTTGGTAATAAGGAAGGATGAATATTGATCAATTTACCAGCATAATAATCAACAAATTCGTGACTTAATATACGCATATACCCAGCCAATACCACTAGATCCGGTTGTTCAAGTTGAATTTGTGACAGCAAACACTGATCATAAGCATCGCGATTTATAAAATCTTGCTGATTTAGGACTGTGACAGGGACTCCAAAAGTCTCTGCAATCTCGATGCCAGGCGCATTAGGTCGATTACAAAATACACGAGTTATTTGGGCGTCCCAATGATGGTCACGCTGGGCTTCAAGAATAGCTTTAAGATTCGATCCCTTGCCTGAGATGAGTACGACAATATTTCTCAATTACCTTTTACTTTCACAATCAGTTCGAATATCCAATTTTACTATGCCTATCTGCCAAAAGTGGATTTTAAAAATCAGCAACAAATCGATCACTTCATTCATTTCTAATATAATTACTAGCAATTGTGAAAGTATTCCGCGGAACTCCCCCCTCTATAATTCATGCCCCTTGCGCTTTAACCATTGGCAATTTTGATGGTGTGCATCAGGGACATCAGGCATTATTAAAAAGACTGAGTTCTTACGCAGAGGACAATGATTTAAAAACTTGTGTTTTAACTTTTGATCCGCACCCTAAGGAATTTTTTACACCAAGTCATGCACCTAGTCGAATCTATAGTCTGCGCGATAAGCTGTTAGCTCTCAAAGATTGTGGGATTGATCAGGTGGTAGTTGAGCACTTCAATGCTAATTTTGCAAAAATCACCGCCGATGAGTTTGTGGAAAAAATCCTAATTCAAGGCCTGAATGCTAAATACATTGTGGTGGGCGATGATTTTCATTACGGCTCTAAAAGACTAGGAAATTTTGAAACATTGAGTGCTGCAGGGAAAATTTTTGGTTTTGAAGTCCAGTCTGTTAATTCCGTTTTGGATAATCAGAAGCAGAGAATCTCTAGTACCGCGATTCGAACGGCACTTAAACTGGGTGATTTAGAAACTGCAAGAAAATTACTCGGAAGGCCCTATGCTTTTACTGGTCATGTGCAGCATGGTAAAAAACTAGGCAGAACAATTGGCTTCCCTACCCTTAATTTGGCGGTCTCTAAGGAGAGTCATAAAACACCTCCGGCAACAACGGGTATTTTTATCGCTCAAGTACATGGTTTGCATGAAAACCCTTTGCCAGCCGTTGCGAGCTTGGGGGTTCGCCCGACGGTTGAGGATCAAGGTCGAGTTTTACTTGAGACACATATTTTCAATTTTAATGAAAATGTCTATGGCAAATTAATCAAAGTAGAATTGATAGAGAAATTGCGTGATGAAGCAAAATACCCCAATTTAGAAGCATTGCAAGAAGCCATTCATGCAGATGCTCAAGCTGCAATTAATTACTTTAAGAATATTTAAATGTCTGAAAACCAATACCCCGTTAATCTTCTCGATACCGAATTTCCAATGCGAGGCGATCTCCCCAAAAGAGAGCCTAAATGGATTCAAGAGTGGCAAGAAAAAAAGATTTATCAATTAATTAGAAAAGCGCGGGCGGGTAAGACGAAGTTCGTTCTGCACGATGGTCCGCCTTACGCAAACGGTAATATTCATATCGGTCATGCTGTTAATAAGATTCTAAAAGACATGATTGTTAAGAGTCGTACCTTAATGGATTTCGATGCGATCTATGTACCCGGGTGGGATTGCCACGGTATGCCAATCGAAATTCAAATTGAAAAAAAGTTTGGTAAGAACCTAGCAACCGCTGAAGTGCAAGCAAAAGCGAGAGCTTACGCTACTGAGCAGATTGCCTCTCAAAAAGAAGACTTTAAACGCTTAGGCGTGCTCGGAGATTGGGATCATCCTTATCTCACAATGGACTTTGTCAATGAAGCCAATGAGTTACGCGCACTTGCGAAGATTATGGAAAAAGGCTATGTTTTTCGTGGCTTAAAACCGGTCAACTGGTGTTTTGATTGCGGCTCTGCACTTGCCGAAGCTGAGGTGGAATATCAAGACAAAACGGATCCAGCAGTTGATGTTGGTTTTGAATTTCAAACTGAACAGTTTTCAGAAATTGCCCGTATCTTTGGTTTAACTAGTTTGCCTGAAAAAAAGGGCTCGATTGTTATTTGGACAACTACTCCATGGACCATTCCTTCGAACCAAGCATTAAACGTTAACCCAGAAATTGAATATGCATTAGTTGATACGCCCGCTCAAATGTTGATCTTAGCGAAAGATCGCGTTGAGCATTGTTTAGAAACTTATGGCTTGACAGGAGAGGTACTAGGGGTATGTAAGGGTAACGCTTTAACAACTCTTCAATTTAAGCATCCATTGTTTAATAGTGATCCAGGCTATCAAAGAATTGCTCCCGTATATTGCGCCGACTATGTTACAACCGAAAGTGGCACGGGGATTGTTCACTGTGCTCCGGCCTATGGTGATGAAGATTTTAAATCCTGTAAGGCAAATGGTATGGTTGATAAAAACATCATTAATCCGGTAATGGGTAATGGTGTTTATGCGTCAACTCTCCCTTTATTTGGCGGTCAATTTATCTGGAAAGCAAATCCAATCATCGTTGAGGCTTTAAGTGCAGCAGGATCACTAATCCACGTATATCAATTTGCGCATTCCTATATGCATTGCTGGCGTCACAAGACACCCATCATTTATAGAGCTACCTCCCAATGGTTTGCCAGCATGGATAAAACTCCAATGGATCATGGAAAATCCCTAAGAGAAGCTGCACTTGCTGGGATTGAAGCAACGAACTTTTTTCCTGCGTGGGGCAAACAACGCCTTCACAGCATGATTGTGAACCGTCCTGACTGGACATTGTCACGTCAACGTCAATGGGGTGTACCAATGGCGTTTTTTGTACACAAGGAAACGGGTGAGCTTCACCCAGATACTCCTATACACATGGAAAAAATTGCCCAACTCATTGAAAAAAATGGCATTGAGGCTTGGCAAACTGTCCACACAGAAGAGTTTTTAGGAAGTGATGCGGATTTATATGAAAAAAATAGAGATACGCTCGATGTTTGGTTTGATTCCGGGACAACCCATTGGCACGTTTTAAGGGGATCACACGCCGACACCTTTGCGGATGAAAGCCAGTCTCAACCTGAAACACGATTGGCAGATCTTTATTTAGAAGGTTCTGATCAGCATCGTGGTTGGTTTCATTCATCACTGCTAACCGGTACGATGTTAGATGGCAAACCTCCATACAAAGCCCTTTTGACGCACGGCTTCACAGTGGATGGTCAAGGTAGAAAGATGAGTAAGTCCTTGGGTAATGTCATCGTACCCCAAGAAGTTGCAAACAAGATGGGTGCTGAAATCATTCGCTTATGGACTGCATCTACGGATTACTCTGGTGAGATGACTATCTCGGATGAAATTCTCAAACGTGTGGTTGAAAGTTATCGTCGCATTCGGAATACTCTGCGTTTTTTACTTGCCAACTTAAGTGATTTTGATCCGAGTAAAGATACGATTAAACTTGAAAATCTACTCGAAATTGACCAGTACATGTTGAGTCTAAATGCACAAGTTCAAGAAGAGATTATTGATGGGTTTTTAAGATACGATTTCCATCATGTAGTTACAAGACTGCTTTCCTATTGCTCTGAAGATCTCGGTGGCTTTTATTTAGACATTCTGAAGGATCGTTTGTACACCTCAGCCCCTAACTCAGTCGCTAGAAGATCAGCACAGACCGTTCTATATCAAATAACGGCATCTTGTTTACGCTGGATGGCGCCAATTCTTTCCTTTACTGCTGAAGAAGCTTGGCAAGTCTTTCATCCGAGTACTGCTAAAGAATCTACGATCTTTACAGAAATCTATGAAAAACTTTCTATTCCAAATAATTCTGCAGAATTAATTACGAAGTGGCAAATCATTCGCGAAGTTAGGCAAGAAGTCACTAAATCGATTGAATTAGAAAGATCTGCGGGAAAAGTTGGATCTTCCTTACAAGCCGAAATCGAAATTCATGCGCCTAAAGAACAAGCAAACGTTTTGAGTTCTATCGCAGATGACTTAAAGTTTGTAATGATTACCTCTGCCGCAAAAGTGCAAGTTCAGGACGATGTTGGCACTCCTTTATCTGTTGCAGTAAGAGCTTCAGCACATCAAAAGTGTGACCGTTGCTGGCATTACAGAATTGACGTTGGGCAAAATAAAGAGCATCCTACCCTGTGTGGTCGTTGTGATGAAAACTTATTTGGTCAGGGTGAAAAGAGGGTTTTTGCGTAATTGTCGGCTAGCAAGTAATTTATTCCATTAAAGGTATTTTAGGTAGAAAATGGCAAAAAGAGGTTATCAGTCCAATCAAAGTAAGCCCTTCCTGTTGTGGATTGGGTTATCTATTGTCGTGATTATCCTCGACCAAATTAGTAAGTTAGTTGTTCTAGATACAATTCCGCATCGAAGTAGTATTCGAGTCAATGACTTTTTAAATTGGGTATTAGTTTTCAATCCTGGGGCGGCATTTTCTTTTCTGGCTGATGGCGCTGGATGGCAGAAGTGGTTTTTTATAGCAATCGGAATCATAGCGACCATCGTCATGATTTGGTTATTGTTTCGACATGCTCAGCAAAGCATTTTTTGCTTTTCTATCTCCATGATTCTGGGCGGAGCGGTAGGTAATCTTATTGATCGTTTTACCCACGGCGCGGTAGTCGATTTTATTGATGTTTATTATCGCCAGTATCATTGGCCGGCTTTCAACGTGGCCGATAGTGCTATTACTTTAGGAACTATCTTGTTAATTCTTGATGAGTTAAGAAGAGTTATTAAACAAAGGTAAACATGCTTGATACCCCAAATGAATTCTCTCTTCATCAGAAAAAAATTCTCTTAGGTATCACTGGTGGGATTGCGGCATACAAAACCCCTGAGCTCGTCAGAGCATTAATCAAAGAAGGGGCAACCGTACAAGTAGTCATGACTAGGGCGGCAACACAATTTGTGACGCCAACGACGCTGCAAGCAGTAAGCGGCTTACCTGTATTTGTTAGCCAATGGGATGATCGAATCTCAAATGGCATGCCCCATATTGAATTATCCAGAGATGCCGATTTAATTCTAGTCGCTCCTGCGAGTGCTGATTTCATGGCAAAACATTCACTAGGTCTAGCGGATGACCTTTTATCCACGTTATGTCTAGCAAGAGGCCATGAAATAAATGGCATCATTAAAGACTGTCCTTTGGTCATGGTACCCGCGATGAACCGACAAATGTGGGAACATCCTGCAACACAAAGAAGCGTTGATCGATTAAAAATTGATAACGTAACGTTATTAGGTCCAGCTAGTGGTGCTCAGGCTTGTGGTGAAGTGGGTATGGGGCGAATGCTTGAACCCTCTGAGATTTTAGAGGGTGTTATTGCCTTTTTTCAACCCAAGTTACTCAATGGTTATAAAGTCCTCATAACGGCTGGTCCAACCTATGAACCGATTGACCCTGTCAGAGGTATTACCAACTTAAGTTCAGGGAAAATGGGCTTTGCTATTGCAAGAGCGGCCCTAGAAGCAGGCGCTCAAGTTCACTTGGTGAGTGGGCCAGTATCACTGGCCACACCTCTTGAGTTTACTGGTAAGGTAATCCGAACCAATGTTCAAACCGCTAAAGAGATGATGACTGTGGTGGAAAATTCACCATGTGATATTTTCTTTAGTGTCGCAGCTGTAGCGGACTGGACAATTAAAAATAGACAGTCACAAAAAATTAAAAAAACTTCGGATTCGAGCCTACCCGTTCTGGAGTTTGAATTAAATCCTGATATTTTGGCAACTATCGCCAACTCAACTAACCATCCAAAGCCATTTTGTGTTGGCTTTGCGGCTGAATCTGAAAATATTGAAGAGTACGCCCAACAAAAACGACTTAAAAAAAATCTCCCAATGTTAATTGCTAACCATGGTCCGAGTACCTTTGGTAAAGACGAGAACCAAGTCAGTTTAATTGATGAGAATGGCATAAAGCCAATCCAAGCAAGGGATAAACTATCGATTGCAAGAATTATTATTTCAGAGTTGTCCTTAAGATTGCACCGCAAAAATAATTGATATAAAAAAATTTGACTAAAAATCACTATTTCATACAAATCACTTAGGATATAAAGATGCAAAAATTGCAAGTCAAAATACTAGATGAAAGAATGCGTGAAATGCTTCCTACCTACGCAACCAAAGGTAGTGCAGGCTTAGACCTACGCGCATGTCTTGATGAGGCAGTGGAAATACAGCCTGGTCAAACAATTCTTGTGCCAACAGGCTTGTCTATTTTTGTAGCGGACCCTAATTATTGTGCCCTAATCTTACCTCGTTCGGGTCTTGGTCATAAGCACGGTATTGTTTTAGGTAACTTAGTAGGCTTAATTGACTCTGACTATCAAGGACAGTTAATGGTCAGTACTTGGAACCGGGGTCAGCAGCCCTTTAAATTAGAACCCATGGAAAGATTAGCTCAGTTAGTTATCGTCCCGGTTGTTCAAGTGGAGTGGGATTTGGTTGACGAGTTTGAGTCGAGTGATCGTGGAGTTGGAGGTTTTGGTAGTACCGGTAAAAAATAATTAGAAATTCGTTAAGTGTATTTCAAAAAAATAATCAGAGACAGGATGAATAAATGAAGAAAATATCAGCAACGGCTTGGATTTTAATTTCCATGTCCTTAGGAATTGTCGTTGGATATTTAATCAATTCCCAAATTCAAGATAAAGATCAGATTAAATTATTAGCCGATAACTTCTCTATTCTTTCAGAAGTTTTTTTAACGCTTATCAAAATGATTATTGCCCCCCTTGTATTTTCAACCCTAGTGGTTGGTATTGCACATATGGGAGACGCGGCAGCGATTGGTCGAGTATTTTTTAAGTCCTTAGCTTGGTTTTTGAGTGCTTCACTGATTTCTTTAATATTAGGCTTAATCTTTTCCAATATTATGCAACCAGGTGCTAATTTAAATTTCCCGATACCTGATGCGCATTTGAGTGCGAATTTAGCAACTTCAGAATTCACTTTTCATGACTTTATCAAGCATCTAATCCCTAAATCATTTATCGATGCGATGGCCAAGAATGAGATTTTACAGATCGTCGTATTCTCCATTTTCTTTGGTATTGCCATGGCTTCATTGGGTGAAAAAATGAAATATCTGGTCAAAAGCATCGATGAGCTCTCTCATGTGATGCTGAAAATCACGACCTATGTCATGAAGTTTGCCCCGATCGCAGTCTTTGCCGCGATGGTCTCAACAGTAGCTGTCAATGGCCTCGGAATTCTGGCTGATATGGCTATTTTCATGGTCGATTTTTACGTTGCATTATTCTGTTTGTGGCTCGTCTTAATTTTTGCAGGTTTTATCTTTTTAGGGCCCAGAATCAAAGATTTACTGATCAATATCAAAGAAGCATTTTTGATTTCATTTGCCACGGCAAGCTCTGAAGCCGCTTATCCTAAAATTCTGGATGCATTGGATCGTTTTGGTGTGAATCGTAAAATTTCTAGCTTTGTAATGCCATTAGGATATTCCTTTAACCTTGACGGCTCGATGATGTATTGCACTTTTGCCACGCTATTTATCGCTCAAGCTTACGGTATGCACATTCCAATCGGCACACAAATCACTATGTTACTCGTGCTCATGCTCACATCAAAAGGCATGGCGGGCGTTCCTAGAGCATCGTTAGTAGTCATTGCAGCAACTTTAAATCAATTTGGTATTCCAGAGGCAGGATTGTTGATGATCCTAGGGGTTGACACTTTTCTGGATATGGGTCGTTCTGCAACCAATGCAGTCGGTAACTCTATCGCATCAGCAGTGGTTGCAAAATGGGAAGGCGGACTATTATCTAAAGAAGATGCTGCAATTAATGCCCAATTAATTGAAAATGAGGCGCAAAGCAAAGTCCATTCCATGCCTAACGAAGTATAGGTATTTTGAAGGATTAACAGTGCATTTCTTAAACGCCCCCTAAATGGAATTTAATCCTATCTAGGGGGATTTCAAACTAGTTTTCTTCTGTGATCTCAGGCGTTGCAATCTTACCCTTAGAAGTTGCTGAGCGAATATCTAGTTGAACTTCATCTTTATCATTGATATCAACCGTCACTGTTCCACCTTGCACTAGACGTCCAAATAACAACTCATCAGCTAAAGCTTTACGAACTGTATCTTGGATGAGACGTTGCATTGGTCGGGCACCCATGAGCGGATCAAAACCTTTTCTCGCCAAGTATTCACGCAGTCCAGTTGAGAAGGTTGCATCCACTTTCTTTTCATGCAATTGCTCTTCAAGTTGCATGAGGAACTTATCAACAACTCTCAGAATAATCGATTTATCTAGGGCTCTGAAAGAAACGATTGCATCAAGACGATTTCTGAACTCAGGCGTAAACATCCGCTTGATATCAATCATCTCATCTCCGGCTTCACGTGGATTTGTAAAGCCAATCGTTGACTTATTCATCGTCTCTGCGCCAGCATTAGTCGTCATGATAATGATGACGTTTCTAAAATCTGCTTTACGTCCGTTATTATCAGTTAAGGTGCCATGGTCCATTACTTGTAATAAGATGTTGAAAATATCCGGATGGGCTTTTTCAATTTCATCGAGTAAAAGAACACAATGTGGCTTTTTATTGATGCCTTCGGTTAGCAATCCACCTTGATCAAATCCAACATATCCTGGAGGGGCACCAATTAAACGGCTGACAGCATGACGCTCCATATATTCTGACATATCAAAGCGCATTAGTTCTACACCCATGATGAATGCTAACTGTTTCGCTACTTCTGTTTTACCAACGCCCGTAGGTCCAGAAAATAGGAAGGAACCAATCGGCTTATCAATATTTCCTAGACCAGCTCTAGCCATCTTAATCGATGCAGCAAGTGCTTCGATAGCGGGGTCTTGACCAAAGACAACACTCTTTAAATCACGATCTAAAGTTTGTAATTTACTGCGATCATCTACGCTAACTGACTGTGGAGGGATCCTAGCAATTTTCGAAACGATATCTTCAATTTCTACACGGCTGATTGTTTTCTTTTGTTTGGACTTTGGCAATATGCGTTGTGCCGCTCCCGCTTCGTCAATCACGTCAATCGCTTTATCAGGTAGTTGACGATCATTAATATAACGAGCAGAAAGTTCAGCAGCAGCACTTAAAGCACTTTGAGAATATTTAACACCGTGATGTTCTTCAAAACGCGATTTTAAGCCACGTAAAATTTGCACGGTTTGATCAATTGTTGGCTCTAGTACGTCAATCTTTTGGAAACGTCTTGAGAGTGCAGCGTCTTTTTCAAAAATACCACGATACTCAGTGAAAGTAGTTGCACCAATACACTTCAACTGACCGCTAGACAATGAAGGTTTTAGTAAATTACTTGCATCCAAAGTACCCCCAGATGCTGCTCCAGCGCCAATCATCGTGTGAATTTCATCGATGAATAAAATTCCGTGCGGATTTTCTTTTAATGCTTTTAAAACACCTTTTAAGCGCTGTTCAAAATCACCGCGGTATTTAGTTCCAGCGAGCAATGCTCCCATATCTAAAGAATAAACTGTCGCTTCTTTTAGAATATCTGGCACCTCTTTTTGCGTAATTCTCCAAGCTAATCCTTCAGCAATCGCAGTCTTACCAACACCTGCTTCGCCAACGAGCAAAGGATTATTTTTTCTTCTACGGCAAAGAATCTGAATTACGCGCTCTACTTCATGCTCGCGCCCAATTAACGGATCTATTTTCCCTTGTTTAGCTAATAGATTCAGGTTTTGCGTAAATTGTTCTAAAGGACTATCTTTACCATTAGCAGTTGCTGACTCTTCAGTATCACTTTGGTGTTCTTGCTTAGCCGGTTCAGCTTGATCTTTTCGAATACCATGACTAATAAAATTCACTACATCGAGTCGAGTAATTCCTTGTTGTTGCAAATAATAAACTGCGTGAGAATCTTTTTCACCGAAAATAGCCACTAATACATTGGCTCCTGTAACTTCCTTTTTTCCACTTGAAGTAGATTGCACGTGCATAATTGCGCGCTGAATAACCCTTTGAAAACCCAAAGTTGGTTGTGTATCCACTTCATCTGAGCCAGGCACGATAGGCGTATTATCGTTAATAAAATTTTTGAGGAGTGTTCTTATATCGCCAACATTTACAGCACAGGCCTTTAAAACCTCCACTGCAGTGGCATTATCAAGTAATGCGTAAAGTAAGTGTTCAACCGTAATAAATTCGTGTCTAGCAGCTCTAGCATCCACAAAAGCCATATGCAAACTTACTTCTAATTCTTGCGCGATCATACTTCCTCCATCATGCACTGCAAAGGGTGACCCGATTTACGGGAAATTTCTACTACTTGATCAACTTTAGTCGCTGCTACATCGTGTGTGTATATTCCACAAACCCCTTTACCTTCCATATGTACCTGCAACATAATTCGGGTGGCAGTTTCTTGATCCTTATGAAAGAACTCCTGAATAACCATCACTACAAATTCCATTGGCGTAAAGTCGTCATTTAATAAAACAACTCGATACAATGAAGGCGGCTCTACTTTTTGTACTTCACGGTCCATTACAACGGAACGACTATCATCCCCGTTGGGCTTCATGGGTATTGCGGCGTAGATTAAATTTTTACTCAATTTCATATTCATACATCAATTCTACTCATTTATCTATTTGCTAGTATTTTTCAGCCTATTTGTAGTACTTTTTATCAAAAATATTACTTTTTTCTTATTTAATCTACTTTAAATAAAAAAACCTTTTGAAGAGATTATATTCGTAGATACTATTAAAAATAACCTAGGAATTCAACACCTACAGAAATTTCAAAAACTCCAACTTGCTCCGCTAGAACATCAAAAACATCACCACTATTTAGATGTCAGGAATCAAAACGAGCCACAAAATATCTTTACAAATTATAAAATTAATAACGTAATATTACAGTTCCAAACTTTGGGTTTTTTACCAGTCGTAAGTATTTGTTTTACATTAATCAATATATTAATCCTTTCATTCCCATAAAATTAAAAAATGATCCCTCATCTCAAACAAATTAAAGTTCTCTTACCATTAATTGGTTTTATTTTTATAAAGTCTCAGGCAGTTGCTGCTGCTCTCCCTGTAATTGAGTTAAAAATTGGTAAAACAGCTATTCAAGCAGAGGTTGCTTCTACTCCGTCGTCTCAACAGTTGGGCTTAATGTACCGGAAAGAATTAGCTACCAATGCTGGAATGTTGTTTATATTTAATGAAAAAGCGGGTCACTGCTTTTGGATGAAAAATACTTTAATCCCTCTATCCATTGCTTTTTTAGAAGATGATGGAAAAATTATTAATATCGAAGAAATGTTACCGCAGACCGAAGAAAATCATTGCCCCATAAGGCCAACTCGATTTGCTTTAGAAATGAATAGTGAGTGGTTTAGTAATAGAAAATTTATGCCTGGCATGGTGGTAAATGGCTTACCTAAATTCTAACTAAGGCGAAACAATAAACTACTTACCTCAAAGAATTATCAACCTTTCTTTGAGGTATTGGTTCTGAAAGTCTTATCCGAAATGACACACGTAGTGCACTGGCTCTTCAGCACGAATCGTGAAATAACCGCCTGCTTCAACTTCCCAACTTGATGCTGGAGCGTATGCTTGTTCGGAACCACCATTAATACTTACAAAAGCAGTACCGTCAATTACTTCCATGACTTCTTTAGTAGATAAATCAAAGCGAAGGGTACTTGGCAAAATAACTCCGACTGATTTTCTAGTTCCGTCAGCTAAGGTTACGGTGTGCGAAACACACTTGCCATCAAAAAAAACATTCGCTTTTTTTCCAACTGTAACTTGTTCAAAATTCATTTTTTTAGTTCCTCTTTTATTATTTCAATCTTTTACGTCTAGCAATTTCGGCAATCCGCATTCTGAGAGCATTGAGTTTAATAAAACCTCCCGCATCAGCCTGATTGTATGCTCCGCCATCATCATCAAAAGTTGCAATGTTCATATCGAATAAAGTATTAACTGAATCTCTAGAAACCACAGAAACAGATCCTTTATAAAGTTTCAGTCTTACAAAACCATTGACCATTAATTGGGTATGATCAATTAAAGTTTGAAGAGCAATTCTTTCTGGTGACCACCAATAGCCGTTATAAATGAGGCTTGCGTAGCGCGGCATGAGATCATCCTTTAGATGTGCAACTTCACGATCTAATGTGATACTTTCGATGCCACGGTGCGCTTTTAAAAGAATTGTACCGCCAGGTGTTTCATAACAGCCGCGGCTCTTCATGCCCACAAAACGATTTTCAACCAAATCTAAACGCCCAATCCCGTGCTTACCACCGAGACTATTAAGCTGGGTTAGCATTTCTTTTGGTCCTAATGCTTGGCCATTGATGGAGACAGGATCGCCCTTTGAAAATTCAATATCAATAAATTCCGGTTGATCTGGTGCACTTTCTGGTGAAACTGTCCAACGCCACATCGACTCTTCAGCTTGTGCATTTGGATTCTCAAGGTGTCTACCTTCAAAGCTAATATGTAATAAATTCGCATCCATTGAATAAGGTGCACCACCTTGCTTATGCTTCATTTCCACCGGAATATCATGTTTTTCAGCGTATGCTAATAATTTCTCTCTAGACAATAGATCCCACTCTCGCCATGGAGCGATCACTTTAATACCGGGTTCTAAGGCGTAGTAGCCAAGTTCAAATCGAACCTGGTCATTACCCTTGCCTGTCGCACCGTGAGAAACTGCATTAGCATTGGTTAAACGAGCAATTTCTATTTGGCGCTTAGCGATTAATGGCCTGGCAATTGAAGTACCTAATAAGTACTCGCCTTCATAAATAGTATTGGCACGGAACATCGGAAATACAAAGTCACGAACAAACTCATCTCGTAAGTCATCAATAAAAATGTTCTCTGGTTTGATACCAAATTTAATTGCCTTTGCGCGAGCTGGTTCTAATTCCTCACCTTGGCCAAGATCTGCTGTGAACGTAACGATTTCACAATGATAGGTATCTTGTAACCATTTAAGAATAACGCTGGTATCTAAACCACCTGAATATGCTAATACAACTTTTTTAATATCTTCCATCGTCTTTACCAATTAATTTAATTTGCCACACAATAAAAATTCCATCAAAGCCTTCTGAACATGCAAACGGTTCTCAGCCTCTTCCCAAACAATACTTTGCGGACCATCAATGACCTCCGCTGACACTTCCTCACCACGGTGGGCAGGTAAACAGTGCATAAACAGTGCATCTGGTTGAGCCGCTGCCATCTTTTCTGAATCAACGATCCAATTTGCAAATGCGGTTAACCGGACACTATTTTCTTGCTCATATCCCATGCTTGTCCAAACATCAGTTGTCACTAAGTGCACACCAACGCAAGCATCTTTGGGATTTTTAAATTGTTTTAAGTGACTTTTTTCCAAATCACTGAGTCTAGTTGTATCTATCTCATATCCAGGAGGGCCTGAGAAATGCAAATCAAACCCTAAAATTGCAGCGGCCTGTATCCATGTATACGCCATATTGTTTGCATCACCAATCCATGCAACCTTTTTACCTTGGATTGTCCCTCTTGTTTCATGAAAGGTAAAAACATCCGCTAACACTTGGCAAGGATGATATTCATTTGTCAAACCATTGATCACCGGCACCCTTGAATTAGCAGCAAAGCGCTCCAAAATTTCTTGGCCAAAAGTACGAATCATAATAATATCCGTCATTCTTGAGATGACTTGCGCAGCATCTTCAACGGGCTCGCCTCGACCAAGTTGTGTATCTCTGGTGTTCAGGTAAACAGCATGTCCCCCTAACTGGTGCATTCCCGCCTCAAAAGATAACCTTGTTCTTGTAGAGTGCTTCTCAAAAATCATGGCAAGTGTTCTATCATGTAAAGGATGCCATGTTTCATAGGCTTTGAATTTGTCCTTTAAAACCTTTGAACGATTTAAAATATACTCGTATTCACTTGCATTGAAGTCAGAAAATTGAAGGTAATGACGCAGGGGTAAAGAAACTTTGGGCAAGTGGTTGTCAGCTGATGTATTCATTTTGTATCCAAAAATCTATTGTATTCAATCGTAAATTTACCCAGAATTTCTTAAGATTAACCTTAAATTCATTACCTATTCTAATTTGAAAACTATACTTCGATTAAACCTTAATCTCTAATATCTGGAAGAACTAAAAAAATCCATGACGACCAAACAATATTTAATTCATGGTGTAACTATTCATGGTAAAACTTTTAGGCCTAGCGATTGGGCTGACCGTTTATGCGGAGTAATGTCTAGATTCAGACCATCAACAGACCATAACGATCCTAAGTACACCTATTCACCCTACGTTTGCCCTGAAATGATTGCAAATATTAAGTGTGTTGTTGTCGATGAAAGGCTTCGAGATATTGATCCGAGAGCCTTGGACTTTGTTCTTAACTTTGCAAAAGATAACGAACTAGTTTTAACAGAAATGTGCGAAATTCCCATTAAATAACGATAAAAAACCCAACTGAAACTAAAAAGTCCGCATGTGCGGACTTTTTCAGTTTATCCAAGCCAATTTAACCGTTAGCAACAGCCATTGATTTAATTGCTGCAGATAAACGTGATTTTTGACGGGCTGCAGTATTCTTGTGAACAATTTTCTTGTCCGCAATCTTATCAATCGTGGATTGAGCTGCTAAAAATACTTTAGCTGCAGTTTCCTTGTCGCCAGCTTCTACTGCTTTGCGAACTGATTTAATTGCTGTTCTTAAACGTGAACGTAAGCTTGAATTGTGAGCGTTTAATTTGACTGCTTGACGTGCACGCTTACGAGCTTGAGCTGTATTTGCCATAGTTAACTCTTATTTCTCTTAAAAAATCTAATGTAAGTAATTGATAAATTCAAAATCTTGCTGATTTATTAGTTCTCTTACGATTTTAATTAAAATAATCGCTGGAAAACTTGTAATCCACAATTATATATTAATAAATAGTATTTGACTACTCCCTTTAATTAAAGGGAAAATAACTCGTGAATCTTTTAACCTCCGCCGCAAAAGTTAGTAGTATGACCATGTTATCCCGGGTTTTGGGATTGGTCAGGGAAACCCTCATAGCCAGGGCGTTTGGTGCATCGGAAATGACTGACGCATTCAATGTGGCGTTTAGACTACCAAACTTACTTCGCAGATTATTCGCCGAGGGCGCTTTTTCTCAGGCTTTTGTACCCATTCTGAGTGAATCCAATACAAAATTTGGTCCAAAAAGAAGTAAACAGATCATTAATGTGGTCTCTACCCTCTTATTTTGGGCACTGTTACTAGTCGTTTTACTTGGAGTTGTTTTTACGCCTTTTTTAGTTTTATTCGTTGCTTCAGGCTTTAAAAATCAGGGAACTTTCGAATTAAGCGTAGTTTTAACCAGAATCATGTTCCCATATATTGGCTTTATTTCGATGGTTTCACTTGCGGCAGGCATTCTTAATAGCAATAAGCGGTTTATGATCCCTGCCTTTACTCCAGTTTTACTCAATTTGGGGATGATTTTAGGTGCTTTATATATTGCACCTCAACTATCTACCCCAATTTATGGTCTCGCAATTGGTGTCATGGTAGGAGGTGTTCTTCAACTACTCTTGCAAATACCAGCGCTGCTGAAGATAGGCATGCTCCCGCAAATTGGTATTTCTTACAGAGCAGTGAAGTCAGCGATGTGCGATCCCGATGCTAAAAGAGTTCTTAAATTAATGGGACCTGCCGTTTTTGCGGTTTCGGTTAGTCAAATATCCCTCATTATTAATACGAATATTGCATCCCATTTGGCTACTGGAAGTGTCTCTTGGCTTACTTACGCAGATCGATTGATGGAATTTCCTACAGCACTTTTAGGTGTGGCTGTTGGCACAGTATTGCTACCTAGCCTCAGCAAAGCGAACGCAGCAGCTGATTATGAACAAGCCGGAAAGTTGATTAACTGGGGAATTCGTTTAACTTTTTTGATTGCAACTCCGGCCGCGATTACCCTTTTTATTTTTGGCGAACCTCTCGCGACCTCACTTTATCATTATGGAAAGTTTAGTAGTCACGATGTTGCGATGACCACTGTTGCTCTTCAAGCATATGGAGTTGGCTTAATCGGGTTGATTCTAATTAAAGTATTAGCCCCAGGTTTTTACGCCAGACAAGATATTAAAACGCCAGTCAAAATTGGCTTACTCGTTCTTGTAGTAACTCAAATATCCAATTATATTTTTGTGCCATACCTCCAACATACTGGGCTTGCTTTATCGATTGGTATTGGTGCATGTATTAACGCACTCTTACTTTGGGTGGGCCTTTATCGGCGAGGCGTAATGCAATATGGTGAGCAGCAGTGGGGGCGATTCTTTTTGAGATTATCCATTGGCGTTGGCATGTTTGGGGCTGTATTGCATGTTGGGGCTAATTATCATGATTGGATCGATCTTCAAGCAAATCCGCTCAGCAGAATTTTCTTAATGATGGGCTGGGGTACTTGTGCCGTTATTGTTTATTTCTTTACTCTGTGGATAATAGGCTTTAAGTTCAAAGAATTTTTACGCCATTCTCACTAAATTTATGCCGACAACACACTTAGATTATTTTACGTCTTTGGTCGCGGAAGATTCTCACTTCCCATTGACTGAAGCAACAATTGCTATAGGTCAACACGCCTTTCCGGATTTGGATGTCCAAGCAGTCATGGATAACATCGATACGATGGTAGTAAAACTGCAACAAAGATTTACTCCTGAAACGAGTAATTTGCAAAAGTTACAACATCTAAAGCATTTCTTTTTTACAGAAATGGGTTTTGGGCTAAATACAAATGATTACTATGATCCAGAAAATTCTTATTTACACAGCGTTCTACGAAGCCGTCGTGGAATTCCAATTTCATTAGCGATCATCATCATTGAATTAGGGACACAAATTGGATTAACCATCAAAGGGATTTCCTTTCCTAATCACTTTCTAGTTCGTATTTCATTACCTCAAGGTGAAGTAGTCATGGACCCAACAACAGGTTCGTCATTATCAAAAGTTGAATTACAAGCGATGTTAGACCCCTATTTAGAGGCACAGGGATATCGCAATGAGTTAAGCTTGCCATTAAGTCTATTTCTAAGAAGTTCTGGACCCCGTGAAATTCTGTCTAGATTTTTACGAAATTTAAAAGCTATTTATAGTCATGCAGACCGATGGGAAAGATTACTTAGCATTCAACAACGAATCGTAATTTTATTGCCGAATGAAATCGAAGAAATTAGGGATCGTGGTTTAGCTTATGCCCAACTAGATTACTTAAGGCCAGCGGTTGCAGACTTAGCAAAATATTTAGAGAGCATACCAGATGCGAAGGATGCATCTGAAATCAGAGAGCAACTAGCTGATATCGAGAAAAGCCTCAAATTCCACTAAATAATTTCAGTAAAACTGAATTTTAGTAGATAACTTTATCTTTTTTGATTAAAAATGGATTTGATAATCTTAAAAAATCCGGCTATGGTCAAAGGTACTACCGCCGCACCAATCCCTATAACCACAATTAAATCTAAATTGTCACGGATACCAGGTAAATTTCCAAAAAAGTAACCGCAGATAGTTAAGCTAAGACTCCAAAGACAGGCTCCAGCAACGTTAAATAGCTGAAACTTCGTAAAAGTCATGCCAGAAATCCCTGCCACAAACGGTGCAAATGAGCGCACAATTGGCAGAAAGCGAGCTAGGATAATTGTTTTCCCACCATGCTTTTCAAAAAATCCATGCGTTCGTAACAGCGCTTTTTGGTCAATCCATTTGGCGCTGGTAATGTCAATCTTAGTAACCAAGTATTGACCAACCCAATAATTGACTGTGTTACCTGCAATCGCCGAACCAATAATTAAAGCATTTAAGAGGACGATATTTAATTGTCCTGAGGCGCAATAAGCCCCGGCTGTAAAGAGAAGGGTATCACCTGGTAAAAAAGGGAAAATAACAAAACCAGTTTCAGCAAAAATAATACCGCTAAGAATACCGTAAGTCCACGTACCATACTCACCAATGTGATCACCGATGTGCATAATAGTTTGAAAGATTGAGATGATTTGTTCCACCGCACGATAATAACATTTAAGTATTAAATGTCCACAATCATGAGAAAATAATCTTATGGATATAAAACCGATAGAAGAACTTTCCGATCGCTTAATCAGTCAGATTGCTGCTGGTGAAGTGATTGAACGTCCTAGCGCAGTAGTCAAAGAACTTTTAGAAAATTCCGTTGATGCTGGCTCTCTAGCAATAGAGATAAGGTTAGAAGAAGGTGGTATTCAGCGTATTGTGATTACAGATGACGGGCAAGGAATTCCCGCCAAAGAGTTATTACTGGCCGTGAAACGACACGCTACTAGTAAGATCACCAGTCTAGAAGATTTAGAATCCGTTCTAACTATGGGATTTCGGGGAGAAGCATTAGCGTCCATTGCCTCAGTGTCCAAGTTAAGTATTACAACAAAAACGATCCTAGACGATCATGCTTGGAAATTAACCCACCCCAGTCACGAAATCTTGCCAGCGGCAGGAACTCAGGGATGTCGGATTGATGTTGAAGACTTGTTTTACAACACACCAGCTCGCAAGAAGTTTCTAAAATCGACGACGACTGAACTAGGCCATTGCATTGATGCAATTAAACGCGTGGCTTTAGCCAATCCGCAAATTGGTTTTGCGGTTTGGCACAACGGGAAGCCACTCCATCGATGGTTAATTGGTAGCTTAGAAACGAGAGCTAATGAAATTCTTGGCGCAGAATTCCAAGCGGCACAACTTGCTGTCGAAAACAGTTCTGAAATCATTTCTTTAACTGGTTTTATTGGGGCTCCCACTGCAAGTAGGGCCAGAGCTGACCAACAATTTATTTTTGTTAATCAACGCTTCGTCAAAGATAAGTTAATTAACCATGCTATCCGAAGTGCTTACCAAGATGTTTTACATGGTGATCGGCAACCTATCTTAGTTCTTTGTTTAAACATCCGTCCTGAATTAGTAGATGTGAATGTTCACCCTGCGAAAACAGAAGTTCGTTTCAGAGATAGTCGAGCCGTACATCAATTTATTTATCACAGTATTAAGGACCGTTTAGCTCGAGGTGCTGGACAGTCTCGTGACTCCAATCCCTCGGCATCTTCGCAAGTTAATGGGGCTAGTAGCGAGAGCATGGCTCCCACTCAATTACAAGCTGTGCCTACGCCCTACACTTTCAAAAATCTTTCGCAACCCCAATCTGTACAAATGTCTCTTTCCGTCAAAGATTCGATGCGGCAATTATTTTCCATACCTAATCCTGCTTTACAAAATACGATTGATCCTCAGTTTTCACAAGTTCATCAGGTCATCAGCCCTTCTCAAAATCTTTCCTCAGAAGATGAGTTTCCTTTAGGCAACGCCATTGCTCAATTGGCTGGAATTTATATTCTTGCTCAAAATAAGGCAGGTTTAGTGCTCGTGGATATGCACGCTGCCCATGAACGTGTTTTATATGAGCAGTTTAAAAAAGACATCGATCAACAAGTATCTATTCAAAACTTACTAGTGCCAATTGTTCTAAATATTAGCCAAGTTGAAATGGCTGCTGTAACTGAAAACCAAACTTTATTAAGTGATTTAGGTTTTGATATTAGTCCCATTGGTCCGGAGCAAATTAGCATTCGTAGCTTGCCAGCTTTGCTAAGTAGGTCAGAGCCAGCCATGCTGATGAAAGGTTTAATTACAGATTTGCATGAAATTGGTTCGGCACAACTAGTTGAGGCAGCAAAACATGAGCGATTAGCTTCTAAAGCCTGTCACAGTGCAGTAAGGGCGCATCGATTATTAACGATTCCAGAGATGAACGGCTTACTTCGGGAGATGGAAAATACAGATCGAGCCGACCAATGTAATCATGGCAGACCCACTTGGATTCAATTAAGTATCAATGATTTAGATAAATTATTTTTACGAGGAAGATAAGGTTGGAGTTACATCCGGAGCAAAATCCCGAGTCACACCCTCTAGCCAATTTAATCGCTATTGTTGGACCCACTGCTAGTGGTAAAAGTGCTTTTTCAATGAATCTTGCTCACCAAGCAAGCAAGCAAGGTCAGGCGGTTGAAATCATCAGTATGGACTCAGCCTTAGTTTACCGAGGGATGGATATTGGGACTGCAAAACCTTCAATAGAAGAGCGTCTCATAGTTCCACATCATGGGATTGATATTTTGCACCCGTGGGAATCTTACTCAGCTGCGCAATTTGCTAAAGATGTCTTGATATGGGTACAAGAAATTCGTCAGCGTGGTGCAATACCTATTATCGTTGGCGGTACGATGCTGTACTGGCGAGCCCTTATTCAAGGTTTGAGCCAACTTCCTGCAACCACGCCAGAAATCAGACAATTAATCGAAGCAAGGGCTCTTGAACTAGGCTGGGCAGGCATGTATGAGCAATTAAAAAAAGTCGACCCCATTACTGCCAATCGTTTACCGGTCGGCGATACCCAAAGGATTGGTCGCGCCCTAGAGGTATTTGAAATAACCGGGTTACCCATGTCGGAGTTGATAGCAAAGTCGCCCTATAGTGAGTCAAGGGACGATGGACGGTTTCCGCATATGCTGGT
This sequence comes from Polynucleobacter rarus, assembly GCF_003072505.1. Taxonomy (GTDB): domain Bacteria; phylum Pseudomonadota; class Gammaproteobacteria; order Burkholderiales; family Burkholderiaceae; genus Polynucleobacter; species Polynucleobacter rarus. The sequence goes on along the minus strand of NZ_NTGB01000001.1, from coordinate 3,076,497 downwards.
TTCTTTTGAACCAATTGATCGTACTTGGCTTCACCACCGAATTTCTGAGCGTTTTGACCTCATGTTAAAAAGTGGTTTCCTAGATGAAGTGAGGACTTTGATGCAAATTCCCCAAGTTCATCCCGATTTACCCTCTATGAGATCAGTAGGATATCGGCAAGCTTGGGAATATCTCAGTGAGCAGATAAGTTATGAGCAGTTTGTTGAGGCTGGGACTGCAGCAACGAGGCAGTTAGGGAAGCGACAATTAACTTGGTTGAGAGCAATGCCTAGTAGGCATCTAGTAAATGCCCAAGATGTCAAAGCAATCCATCAAGCGACGATAGATTGCTTAGACTATTTGAGAATTAAAACCTAAATTACGATTGTTTGATGTGCGTCAATTGGTCTTTCAACAATGTCACCAATCGACCAAGCAGTTAAACCTGATTGTTTTAAGAATTGCAGGGCTTGATTCACATGGTCAGCACTCACCACAATTGCTAAGCCAATCCCACAGTTAAATACGCGGTGCATTTCTTCATCTGCGACATTACCACCCTTTTGTAACCAACTAAACAGAGCTGGCATTTGCCAAGCATCACGTTGAAGCACTGCTTGCACGTTATCAGGTAATACTCTAGGAATATTTTCAACTAGGCCACCCCCCGTAATATGTGCCATGCCTTTTATGTTTACATTTTTTAAAAGTTCTAAAACTGGTTTGACATATATTTGGGTAGGTTGCATAACTACTTCACGCAGTGTCTTGCCATCAAAACTATCCTCTGGCTTGGCATTGGTTCTTTCGATGATTTTACGAATTAATGAATAGCCATTTGAATGGGCTCCGCTTGAAGCCACACCGATAATTTTATCTCCAGGTAGTATTTGCTTACCGGTAATAATTTTTGATTTTTCAACTACACCGACAGCAAAACCAGCCAAATCATACTCTCCTTCAGGGTACATGCCAGGCATTTCAGCAGTTTCACCGCCAATCAAAGCACAACCAGCAATTTCACAACCCTTTGCAATACCACCAATCACCCGGGTTGCAACATCGACAGAAAGTTTGCCACAAGCAAAATAATCGAGGAAAAATAAAGACTCCGCACCTTGTACCAAAATATCATTCACACTCATGGCAACCAAATCTTGACCAACGGTGTCGTGAGCTTGCCACTCAAAGGCTAACTTCAATTTGGTACCTACCCCATCGGTGCCAGAGACTAAAACAGGCTCCTGGTAGCGTTTAGGTATTTCAAATAATGCTCCAAAGCCGCCAATGCCGGCCAAAACACCCTCGCGCATGGTTTTCTTTGCAAGGGGCTTAATTCTTTCAATTAAGGCATCGCCAGCATCAATATCAACCCCAGCATCCTTATAAGATAGCCCTTGGGCTTCATTTGCATTTAAATTTGATGGATTTGTCATAAAATTCCTCAGTACTCAGTAGAATGTAGAGATTCTAATGGAAGGTTGTGCTCATGTCCGAAATTTTGATGCCTTTTTTGGCAGCTTTTATATTTGCCTATATTTTGGAACCCTTAAAGGTTCGTTTAACAATTGCCAAAATCCCTGAGGGATTAGCAGCTTTAATCGCGGTACTCATTGGTATTCTTGCTGGGGCAATGATTGTCATTCTGCTATTAAACCTACTGCAACACGAAATACCTCAAATTAGGCAGCAGTTTCCCCAATGGATCGAAAGTTTTAAGTTGTGGGTTGCTCCAAAACTCGCTACGTTTGATATTGAACTAGATTGGAAAGATATTCAAGAACAAGCGACGGCTCAAATTACGACACAACTTTCCGATAATGCCAATACCGTTGTGACCAAATCTCTAAGTACTTTAATGAGATCCTCTGGTTCTATTCTTGGCTTTCTTGCCAACATTGTTTTAGTTCTTTTTGTGCTTTTCTATTTACTTTTAGAGTGGGATCACTTTTTTAAGAAGCTTGGACGTATCATTCCGAAGAAATTACAATCCACTATTTTTCCACTTGCCATCGAAGTTGACACTTTACTTTCTCAATACCTGCGTGGTCAAATTTTAGTAATGTTATTACTTTCAGTACTTTATAGTCTGGGTCTTTATCTGATCGGCGTTAAGAGCGCTATAGCCCTCGGCACTTTTACGGGGCTAGTTGCCTTTATTCCTTACGTGGGTTTCATGGTAAGTTTATGCTTGTCTTTGCTTGCTGCGCTATTGCAATTTGGGGGCGGCAATGAAATTTTATTGGTGCTACTACTATTTTCAGTCGGGCAAGTATTGGAAGGGTTTTACTTAACACCTCGCCTAGTGGGAGAGAGGATTGGATTGCATCCGGTTGCAGTTCTGTTTGCATTGATGGTTTTTGGTAAATTATTTGGCTTTTTAGGAATTTTGTTGGCTTTTCCAATGTCTGCAATTTGTTTGGTAGGGTTGCGTTTTTTAAAGCAGAAGTACTTAAGTAGTCAATGGTATAAAACAAATTAGACCTTTGACTTTTCTATGAACTCTCCGCAATTTACTTTAGATATATTGACTTCACCTGAGCCAAGCTTAGATAATTTTATTCTGCCGGCCTTAATAGACTCGCCTCAAGTTAGCATTCTTGAGGTTTTAAAACAGATTCAAGCATTTTTAAAAGTGCACCAACCAGTTTCAGTTGATTGGAATTTAATTTATGTTTGGGGCCCCTCAGGTAGTGGCAAATCGCACTTACTCATGGCCATGCAAAAATTTTATGCTGCTTTAGGATTGCCCCATCTTTACCTAACAAGTCAGCATCATGATTGGCAATTTGCTGATATTCAAACAGGACCTAATTGCTCTGCTTATTTCATTGATGATGTCGAAAGCCTGAATACTTCTGAGGTCAACCAGTTATTTAAATTACTGGTTGATCATAAAAACGTCCCAGAAAAATTAATTTTTGTGAGTGGTTCCAAATCAAGTCATCATTTAAAAATTCGTGACGATATTTCCTCTAGATTATCAAGTGGTCTGAACTTTGAACTGAGCTTTTTAACGGATGCTGAGAAAATTTTTGCGCTTCAAGAGCTCATCAAAGCAAGGGGTTTAAACATCGCTCCAGACCTACCTCATTGGTTGTTAACCCACTTTTATCGGGATCTCCCAAGTTTAATCAGTATCATAGAGGCTGTAGACCATTACTCTTTACAAACAAAAAGACCAATAACATTACCATTATTAAAAGAATTACTCCATTCAACAACTTAAAAATGTCTTCTGTATATCACTCCATTGCCCTTTTTGACCTCGATCACACCTTGTTACCGATCGATAGTGATCATGAATGGGGTCGGTTCTTGGTTCGCCTTGGAGTGGTTGATGGCGCCTATTATGAACAAGAAAATGAGCGTTTTTATAACGATTACAAAGCTGGTAAGCTCGATATTTATGGCTTTTTGCAATTTGCCTTAAAGCCTTTGGCTAGCCATTCTAAAGAAACTCTCGATCAATGGCATCACCAGTTTATGCAAGAGGTGATTGAGCCTAATATTCGTTCAGAGGCACTTTCATTGGTGAAAAAACATCAGGACTTAGGCGATCTATGTTGTGTTGTAACCGCCACCAATAGTTTTGTTACTAGACCCATTGCAGAGCGTTTCGGAATTTCACATTTAATTGCTACGGAACCTGAAATCACGTCACCTCATCAACCCATTGCCTTCACTGGAAATGTCTCAGGCCTGCCAAATTTTAGAGAAGGCAAAGTTACCCACGTAGAGTCTTGGTTAACACGTCATGACCTATCCTGGGATACTTTGCAGAAAAGTTATTTTTATTCCGACTCAATGAATGATCTGCCATTGCTTGATAAGGTTCAAGTCCCTATAGCCACAAATCCAGATGCGAGATTACGACAGCTTGCGATAGACCGGAATTGGCAAATATTAGAATTGTTTAACCAATGATTTCAAAAATAATTCGAAAAATTCTTGGTAAACCCGTCAAAAAGTCTGTAAATGGTCCAACGAGTGGTAACGACTTACAACCTAAAAAAATCACTGTAAAAGTCCACCAGATTGATCCAAAGCTTATTTCACCGAATGCTATTAAGGTCACCCAAACCCTTCAACAAGCTGGATACAAAGCATATATCGTGGGTGGGGCTGTACGCGATCTAATTCTTGGCATTAAGCCGAAGGATTTTGATGTTGCGACTAATGCTACCCCAGATCAAGTTCAAGCTCTATTTAAAAAATCTCGTGTCATTGGTAAACGCTTTCAAATTATTCATGTCACTTTTTACAATAATTCCAGTCATGCTAGAGATCGAATGGAAATTATCGAAGTTTCAACTTTTAGGGCTTTATTAGTGGAAACTGGCAAACATATTGCCAACTCTGGACGTGTATTAAGTGACAATGTATGGGGCTCCCAAAGTGAAGATGCAACTCGCCGAGATTTTACAATTAATGCCATGTTTTACGATCCAAGCACCCAAGTAGTGCTCGATTACCATGGTGGTATGGCCGATATCGCTTCTAGAGTTCTGCGAATGATTGGGGATCCGGCGACGCGATATCGAGAAGACCCTGTAAGGATGCTCAGAGCGGTTCGTTTTGCTGCAAAAACCGGATTTACTTTAGAACAAAACACCCTAGAACCGATTTCTCAATCCGCTAGCTTAATCCATGATGTGCCGGGAGCTAGATTATTTGATGAAATGTTAAAGCTATTAATGTCTGGTCATGCTTGGTCAAGTATGACCAAATTAAGAGAGGTTGGACTAGATCAAGGTCTGTTACCCATGCTCGATGTCATTTTGGAACAGTCTGATCAAACCAGTTTTGCTAAGCTTGCTTTAGACAGAACGGATGAACGGATTCTGCAAGGAAAATCGATCTCACCAGGATTTTTATTTGCTGCTCTTTTATGGCATCAGGTTGAGCAACAATGGAAGCTCAATATAAAAGGTGGTAAACCCAGTATTGTTTGTCTTAACGAGGCAATTGATGAAGTACTGAGTGCGCAAAGAGAGGTTTTTGCCATTCAGCGTCGATTTGAAACAGATATGCGTGAAATTTGGAGTTTGCAACCTCGCTTTGAAAAACGGGTGGGGAAAATGCCCTACCGATTATTAGAATCAGCTCGTTTTAGAGCTGGCTATGATTTTCTTTGTTTGCGATGTCAGGTAGGTGAATTGCCAAGTGAGCTTTCTACATGGTGGGAAAACTTTCAAAATGGCTCACTGGAAGATCGTGAAAAACTCTTAGTTGATGTAAAAAGTGAGCGATCACCTTCAACAAGTGACATGCCAGGCAAGTCTCGTCGACGCCGACGCCGAGGTGTTAAGGGTAAAGAGGCCTTAGAAAATGATGACCAGTCTCAGCAATCTTTTTAGAAATTGATTAAAGTAGTAAGTTGGTAAGATTATAGGATTTAAATTATGGCAAGAGCCTACATAGGACTTGGTGGAAATATCGGGGATTCGAGACAAATACTGACAGATGCCGTTGTCTGCCTCGCTCAGTTTCCTTCGATTTCAATCACTGCCAGAAGTTGTTTTTATATTAGCGCCCCTGTACAAGCTTTAGGTGGTGACTATGTAAATAACGTTATTTCAGTGGATACTGATCTTGATCCTCTCGTTTTACTTCGGCTTTGTCAGTCTGTGGAACAACGTTTTGGTCGTGAACGTCCGTACGAAAATGCTCCTCGAACATTAGATATTGATATCTTAATGTATGACAATATCACGCACAATACACCTGAGTTAATTCTCCCCCATCCTCGCATTACCGAACGGATGTTTGTCCTACTGCCTTTACTTGAAATTGATAGTGAAATTGAATTGCCAAATCATGGTAAGTTGAAGGATAAATTACCAGATCTTTCCTGGCAAAAAATCGAAAAACTCCCTAATAAATATTGCCCAAATTCTATGGGGTCTAATTTGTCACACTAGTAAAAATTTTAGGTATAGTGGTGTTTTAATGTAATTAGTGTGTTGTTTGCCCATGAGCTATATCAATTTATCTGAAAACCTTGTTCCTTTGACTATTTCGAAACTCATGCAAATGAAGCTTGAGGGTCAAAAAATCACCTCACTCACTGCATACGACGCTAGTTTTGCCGCGTTATTCGATCGGGTTGGTATTGAGATTATCTTGGTTGGTGATTCTTTAGGTAATGTAATTCAAGGTCATACTTCGACCATCCCCGTTACGATACGCGATATGGCTTACCACACCGAGTGTGTTGCTAGAAGTGTAAGACGTGCATTTATCATCGGTGATTTACCTTTTGCTTCCTACACCAGTGTTGCACAAGCAGTTCAAAGCTCAACAGCTTTGATGCAAGCAGGTGCACAAATGGTCAAAATGGAAGGCGGCAGTCATTTACAGGAGATGATTAAAGTTTTAACCGATCACGGTATTCCTGTTTGTGGGCATTTAGGCTTAACTCCTCAATCTGTTAATACCCTTGGAGGCTTTAAGGTTCAAGGTAAAACTGCAGATGCGGCCAAAAAAATTCTCGAAGATGCTCTCGCATTAGAGGCTGCGGGAGCTCAGTTATTAGTCCTCGAAGCCATTCCAAGTTCATTAGGGGCTCAGATTACAGAGGCGTTAACCATTCCAACCATTGGCATTGGTGCCGGGCCAGATTGTTCTGGTCAAGTCCTAGTTATGCATGATGCGTTAGGTGCTTTCCCGGGACGTAAACCAAAATTTGTTAAGGATTTCTTAGCGACTACAGGCACCATTGAAAAAGCAATTGCACTGTATATTGAAGAAGTAAAAAAAGGGGCCTTTCCAGCCCCTGAGCATTGCTTTATATCGAACTAATTAATTAAAAAACTGTTTTACCCGATCAAACCAACCCTTTTCTTGGGGGTTATGTTTGAAGCTATCGGACTTTAAACTAGAGTCAAAATCCCGAATGAGTTGACGTTGCTGGTCATTGAGCTTGATTGGAGTCTCAACTTGAACATGCACATACAAATCACCAGGAATAGTTGATCGAATTCCCTTAATACCTTTCCCTCTCAGACGGAAAGTTCTGCCAGTTTGAGTTCCCTCGGCAACATCAAAGCTAGCTTTACCAGCTAAAGTTGGGACTTCCACAGTACCACCTAAACAGGCAGTCGCAAAAGAAATTGGCATCTGGAAATGTAAATCATCACCATCACGTTCAAATACAGGGTGCGCTTTGATATGCACTTCCACATATAAGTCGCCCGGCGGGCCTTGATTGACACCAGGCTCTCCATGACCAGACAAACGAATACGCATGCCATCTTCAATACCAGCAGGAATTTTGACTTCTAAAGTTTTTTGCTGTTTAATTTTTCCTTCGCCATTACATTTCTTGCAAGGTTTTGGAATAAATTGACCATGTCCACGACATTTTGGACAGGTCTGTTGCATTGAGAAAAATCCCTGTGAGACTCTGACTTGTCCTTGTCCACCGCAGGTAGAACATGTTTCAACTTTAGTTCCAGGCTCTGCACCAGACCCAGTACAAACTTCACAGTTATTCCAACCAGGTACACGAATTTGAGTCTCGTGGCCTTTTGCAGCGTCTTCTAAAGAGATTTCCATGCTGTAACGTAAGTCGCTACCACGATACACCTGTGGTCCAGAGCGACCGCCACCACCCCTTGCATTACCAAAGATATCACCAAAAATGTCGCCAAACGCATCACCAAAACCTTGGGCTCCGGCACCGCCAAAGCCCCCCATATTCGGATCGACACCAGCATGACCATACTGATCATACGCTGCCTTCTTTTGCGGATCAGACAACATCTCATAGGCTTCTTTAGCCTCTTTAAAGTTAGCTTCCGCATCCTTACTGTCCGGGTTTCGGTCAGGATGATACTTCATTGCCATTTTTCGATAAGCTTTTTTTATCTCATCGTCAGTGGCATTTTTAGCAATACCTAAAATCTCATAAAAGTCACGCTTATTAGCCAAAGGATTTCCTTCAATTTACTGTGTTGAATTATTTTTTATCGACTTCTTTAAAGTCCGCATCAACTACATTATCGTCTTTTGGCTTCTGGTTTGCATCAGCAGATCCTGCAGCACCTGCTTGCGCATCTTGTTGCATTGATGCGTAAACCTTTTCGCCTAGTTTTTGACTTACTTTACCTAGTTCTTCAGTTTTCGCTTCGATTTCTTCTTTCGTACCAGTCTTTGAAGCTTCTTCCAACGTCTTCAACGCTTCTTCAATCTTCTCTTTTTCACCAGCTTCTAATGAAGCACCATGCTCGTCTAAAGATTTTTTAGTCGAATGAATGAGTGCGTCAGCCGAATTGCGGGCATCCACTAGTTCACGCAATTTACGATCGTCTTCAGCGTTCACTTCAGCATCTTTGACCATTTGTTGAATTTCTTCCTCAGATAGTCCAGAGTTCGCCTTAATCGTAATTTTATTTTCTTTACCAGTTGCTTTATCTTTCGCGCCAACGTGGAGGATACCGTTTGCATCGATATCAAATGTGACTTCAATCTGAGGTGTGCCACGGCTTGAAGGTGGAATACCTTCTAAATTAAACTCACCTAAAGTTTTATTGGCACTCGCCATTTCACGCTCACCTTGATAAACCTTAATCGTTACAGCCGGTTGATTATCTTCAGCAGTCGAAAACACTTGAGAATACTTAGTAGGAATGGTTGTGTTTTTGGTGATCATCTTTGTCATTACACCACCTAAAGTTTCAATTCCCAAAGACAAAGGTGTTACGTCTAACAACAACACATCGGTACGGTCGCCAGATAATACTGATCCTTGAATAGCAGCTCCAACAGCAACTGCCTCATCTGGGTTCACGTCTTTGCGTGGATCTTGGCCAAAGAATTCTTTTACTTTTTCCTGCACTTTTGGCATACGTGTCATACCACCAACTAAGATCACATCTTGGATATCAGTTAATGAAACACCAGCATCTTTCATCGCAATCCGACAAGGCTCAATCGTGCGAGCAACTAAGTCTTCGACTAAGCTTTCGAGCTTAGCACGGTTCATCTTGATATTTAAGTGCTTAGGTCCACTGGCATCAGCAGTGATATAGGGTAAATTAATATCACTTTGCTGACTTGAAGACAACTCAATTTTCGCCTTTTCAGCTGCTTCTTTGAGACGCTGGAGTGCGAGTACATCCTTACTTAAATCAACACCCTGCTCTTTTTTAAACTCAGCAATAATGTAATCAATAATACGTTGGTCGAAGTCTTCACCACCTAGGAAAGTATCGCCATTTGTTGAGAGAACTTCGAACTGCTTTTCACCGTCTACGTCAGCGATTTCGATAATTGAAACGTCAAAAGTACCACCGCCTAAGTCATAAACTGCAATTTTGCGATCGCCTTTTGATTGCTTATCTAGACCGAAAGCAAGTGCCGCTGCGGTTGGCTCATTAATAATACGTTTTACTTCTAGTCCAGCAATACGACCCGCGTCTTTTGTTGCTTGTCTTTGGCTATCATTAAAGTAAGCTGGAACTGTAATTACGGCTTCAGTGACTTCCTCACCTAAATAATCTTCAGCAGTTTTCTTCATTTTGCGTAAAACTTCAGCAGAGATTTGTGGTGGTGCATACTTTGTGCCACGGATGTCAATCCAAGCATCACCATTGTCAGCTTTAGAAATAGCATAAGGCATCAAATCGATGTCTTTTTGTACTTCTTTTTCTGAAAATTTACGCCCGATCAAACGCTTCACTGCATAGAGTGTGTTTCTTGGGTTTGTCACTGACTGGCGTTTAGCGGGAGCACCAACTAAAATTTCGCCGTCTTCCATGTAAGCAATAATTGAAGGGGTTGTGCGTGCACCTTCTGCATTTTCAATCACCTTAGGAGTATTGCCTTCCATTACTGAAACGCAAGAATTGGTAGTTCCTAAGTCAATACCGATAATTTTTCCCATAATATGTTTCTTTCAAAAAAGTAATTTAGTTAATTATTAAATAAGGTTGAACTTAACAATTTCAAGAGTAACAACTCGATTTATTTATTTTTTCTTGTCTTGTTTATTTATTTTGGTTGACTAACTGTCACAAGAGCAGGACGTAATACCCGATCAGCAATGGAATAACCCCGTTGCAACACTGTGACAATCGTGTTCGCTTCTTGCTCTGAAGGCACCATGGAAATGGCCTGGTGAAAATGAGGGTCAAACTTAGCACCCGCTTCAGGGTTAATTTCTAAGACTTTACCCTTTTCAAGAGCGCCAGAAAGTTGTTTTAAAGTCAGTTCAACACCTTCCTTTAATTTCTCTAGATCACCTTGATGGTGACTTAGAGCGGCATGCATACTATCCATAACAGGTAATAAATGCTCCGCAAAACTCTCAATTGCAAACTTGTGGGCTTTTGAGACATCTTCGATGCCTCTTCTGCGCATATTTTCAGTTTCAGCTTTTGCTCTTAAATGTGCATCACGAGCTTCGTCTAATTGTTTTTTTAGTTCTTCGATTTGAACTTCTAAGGTGAAAGTTGTCGACTGCTCGTCATGTAATGCGCTCACAGGAATTGTTTCATCTACAAAAGCTGTTTCAGATTGTTTATTTTCTTCAGTCATATCAATGCTTTACAAAAAAATTAAAGGATTAGTAACCACTATTACTCTATAAATAGGGTCAATTCGAATGAATTCAAGAGGAAATTAAAGAATTTTTGAAAAAAATTCTTAATTGGCTAACAGGATTTTTTCAACCGCTTGTCCCATAGCAATTCGATCTGCTATTTCTGCAGTGGATGGCACTTGAGTTTGCCAACCGCCAATATTCTCAAGAACAATAGTATGTAATCCATCTATCCAGGTTTCGTGGTCATTTAAACAAGGAATCACGTGGTATGTCTGTCCACCAGCATGGGTAAAAATTTCCTTACCTTCCATGGCTATTTCTTCTAATGTTTCTAAACAGTCTGCCGGAAAACCGGGGCAAAAGATATCAACTCGATTGGTTTTAGCTTTTCCGAGGGATTCTAATAATGGTGCAGTGTAAGGTTTTAACCATTCAGCTTTACCAAATCGAGACTGAAAACTTAAGATTGCATCCTCAGCAGAAAGTCCAAGCGCTTCTCTCAATAATCTCCCGGTCTTATAGCACTCACAATGATAGGGATCGCCTCTTAATAATGTTCTTTTTGGCACACCATGAAACGACATCACAAACTTGTCGCCATTTTTAAAGTCAGGGGTTCCGTGCACCTCCCAATAAGCTTGTACCCGTGCGGCTAAAGATCTAATGTAAGCTGGGTGATCATGATAATTTTTAACCATCCTCAAAGCAGGCGGGTTTCTTTTTCGCGAATGCACTTCAAAAACTGCATCAAAACTAGATGCCGTCGTAGTAGCTGAGTATTGTGGGTAAAGTGGCAGGACCAAGAGGCGATTTACTCCATCACTCTCTAATTCGTTCATGACTTTTTCAATCGATGGATTGCCATAGCGCATCGCCACAGCTACTTTGACATCTTTAGTTGATGCATTATTTGCCAGTTTTTTTTGTAACCCAATACTTTGATTTCTGGAATGGACTAGTAAAGGTGCACCGCCGCCTTCGGATTCATTTATCCAAACGCTGGCATATTTTTTTGCTGAGGCACTCGAGCGAAAAGGCAAAATAATGCCATTTAAAATGAACCACCAGATTAATTTGGGAACTTCTACAACCCTCGCATCAGAGAGAAACTGTTTTAGATAGGGTCTGACGGCTTTAGCCGTTGGGGCATCAGGAGTTCCTAAATTGATTAATAAAACACCAACCTTTTGGGACACTGCATGCGCTTTATCTTTATCTAAAATTAAATTTTCCAAGCAATTCTCTCTTAATTATTTTGACTCAAAGCGCTAGTTAATAATTTCGAAGTAATATCTACAATCGGAATTACTCTATCGTACGCCATACGAGTTGGTCCTATTACACCGAGTGTTCCAACAATAATATTATCCACTTTATAGGGGGCTGTTATTACTGCCATCCCATCAAGTGGGACTAAATCGCTTTCGCCACCAATAAATATTTGTACACCCTCAGCTCTACTAGAGACATCTAATAGTTGCAATAAGCCTGTACGTTTTTCAAAAACTTGAAAAAGTCGTTTGATTTTATCCATATCGGAGACAAATTCCCCTATTTCAAGCAGTTTCTTCTCGCCTGATATCACCATATTATTTTGGGGATCCGCTAAAGTATTTGAACTAGCTTCAACGGCTTGGTTCATTAAAGCTGTAATATCCTCGCGTAAGCCCTCTAATTCGTTTTTTATGCGATTACGCACTGATTGCAATTCCAAACCTGCAAAGTTTGTTGTAATAAAGTTACTCGCCTCAACGAGTTGAGAGGGTGAATAATCTTTGTTTGTGATCAGTATCCTATTTTGCACATCACCTTGCGGGGTAACCATAATCAGCAAGATTCTTTTCTCAGACAAGCGCAAAAACTCAATTTGCTTGAATACCTCGCTTCGCCTAGGAGTCAAGACAACCCCAGCAAAGTTCGACAATTGTGACAACATCTGAGCTGCCCCAGCAATCACCCTTTGAGGAGAATCTGGCACAATTTCAGCGGATAATTCCCGGTGACCAACCTCGTCTAGGGGTTTGATGGTCAACATCGTATCCACAAATAAACGATAAGCCCGAGGAGTAGGAACTCTTCCTGCTGAGGTGTGAGGACTACTGACAAAACCTAGTTCTTCTAGATCAGCCATCACGTTACGAATGGTTGCAGCGGACAAATCTAAACCGGAATGACGAGAAAGGGTACGTGATCCGATTGGTTGCCCTTCGGAAATGTGTCGTTCAATCAGTGTTTTTAATAGTTCGCGAGCTCTTTTATCCATCATGCAGACATTTTAACAAGAAGCTTTCATTTTCGTCACAGAACCTTGGAATGATTTCGGTGCAGTCTTACTTCAACATCATGGTTTATATTTTTCACAAGAAAAAATTCGCTTTTAAAATGACTAAGTACTCTTAAAGGCAAATTTAAAATATTGTAAGAGCAATGTCTCTATGGTTTAATCGAACTATGTCTATCCAAAATAATCCTCGTTTACCCTTCGCCAATGTTGCACTTGTTGGCAAATTTCAAGCTGAAGGGGTTGATCGCATTCTAGAAAATGTTTCCAAAATTATTTTGGAGAATGGTTTTAATGTTTATTTAGAATCCGAGACGGCCGAACATACTGGCATGAAGTCCGTTCCAATGTTAAAAATAGACGATTTTGCTGGCAAGATTGATATTGTGGTGGTGATTGGTGGAGATGGTACCCTTCTTGGCTTAGGTCGCAGAGTTGCAGGCTTAAATATTCCAATTATTGGCATTAACATGGGTCGACTAGGATATATGACCGATATCCCGCTAAATGATATTGAGGTGCATTTACCTGCCATGTTAAATGGAGCTTATGAGTCAGATACCCGAACCTTATTAGAATCACAAGTCATCCGGAATGGCTCTCCCGCCCATCAAGGAACCGCATTAAATGATGTGGTTGTGAACCGTTCAAGTCGATCAGGGATGGTCGAATTAGCAGTTGAAGTAAATGGTAGCTTTATGTATAACCAACGCTCTGATGGCCTAATTGTCGCAACGCCTACTGGCTCTACTGCTTACAGCTTATCTGCTGGTGGTCCAATTTTGCATCCTAGACTGGCTGGGATCGTATTAGCGCCTGTTTCTCCGCATGCTTTGTCAAATCGCCCTATTGTATTACCAGATGACGTCCTCATTTCTATTGAGATTACTGGAGGACGTGACGTAACAGCACACTTTGACATGCAAACCCTAGCGATTTTGCAAACGGGAGATCGCGTCACTGTCAAAAAATCTGCCCGTACCGTCATCTTATTACACCCAGTTGGTCACAGTGATTACCGAACACTTCGCGAAAAACTTCACTGGAACGAGTATCCTAGTAATTTTTGAATATGTTACAAAGTTTAGATATTCGTGATTTTGTGATTGTTGATCACTTAGAACTTGAACTTGGATCAGGTTTTACAGTGCTAACGGGTGAAACCGGCGCAGGTAAATCTATTTTGCTCGACGCACTCGCTCTAGCAATGGGTGAGCGAGCTGATATTAGTCAAATCAGAGAAGGATGTTCGCGTGCCGAAATTTCTGCTTATTTTTCAGTTAGCGATCATTTACTAACTTCGGTAAGTACTCTTTTAGAAACCTATGACTTCCCAATTGAACAAGAGGGTCGATCCGTCCTTTTGAAAAGGACAATCGACCAGTCAGGTCGAACCAAAGCATTTGTTAACGGTAGCGCTGCAACACTAAGCCAATTAAAAGAAATTGGCGAACACTTAGTTAATATTCATGGTCAACATCAGCATCAACTTTTACTAAAACCTGGTGCTCAGCGCGACTTATTAGATAGTCATGCCAACCTTTCTCAACAAGTTAATAAAGTTTCCGCAACTTATCGAGATTGGCAAGTCATTGAAAAGCAAATTCAATTAGCCAAGACAGCAGGTCTCAATCTTGTCAAAGAAAAAGAGCAACTAGAGTGGCAACTCGAGGAGCTAAATGTTCTTGCCCCGATCTTAGACGAGTGGGATGATCTACAGCTTGAGCACTCAAGACTATCTAATGCAGCTTCCCTAATTGAGGGCTCTCAAGAACTCGTCCAATTACTATCTGAGTCAGAGAATTCCATCTTAGATCAACTAGCAAAATCGCAAGGTTTACTGGATGATTTATCAGAGATGGATATATCGTTAAATGAAGCGAAAGAAGGTTTAGATTCTGCGCATATTCATTTAAGTGAAGCAACTCATACCATCAACCGATATCTGCAAAAACTAGATTTAGATCCCGAGCGTTTGTCGGAATTAGAGGAACGTGTTCAGGGTTATTATCGTTGCTCTAAAAAATTTCACTGTAGCCCAGATGAATTACCCACAAAATGGGCTGAGTTAAAAAATCAACTCTTTAACCTGAATGCTGCTCAAGATATTGAGTCTTTATTAAAAGATTCTAAAAGCAAAGAGAGTACCTATTTAAAATTAGCCCATGATTTAAGCAAAGCACGCCAACAAGCTGCGCTGAAATTTTCTAGTGCCATTACTGATTCGATGCAAACCTTGGCAATGAGTGGTGGAAAGTTTGAAGTAGAGTTACTCGCCCTTGACAAACCAGGTCCCCATGGACTAGAGCAAATTGATTTTTTGGTGGCCGGTCATCCAGGAGTTAAACCGCGTCCAATCTCAAAAGTGGCATCAGGTGGTGAGCTGGCTCGAATCAGCTTAGCGATTGCGGTGATTGCTAGTAAATCTAGCGCAACCCCAACATTAATTTTTGATGAGGTCGACTCTGGAATCGGTGGTGCTGTAGCTCAAACTGTCGGCGCACTCCTTAAACAGCTAGGGCAATCTCATCAAGTCCTTTGCGTAACGCATTTACCGCAAGTAGCCGCACAAGGTGATCATCAATGGCGCGTTCAAAAATCTTTAATTGATGGCAAAACGATTAGTAAAATCGAAGTTCTCGGCAGATCAGAACGAGTCGATGAAATTGCTAGAATGTTAGGTGGCGTTGAAATGACCCCAACAACCCTGCGTCACGCTAGAGAGCTACTAGACATTTAGTAATAATCGATTCCATAGATTTTTCACCGTTTGTCGAGCCGTTTCAATTTCTTTACTCATTACATCATCTTCTAGCTCTCTAATTTGCAAACCGTTTAGGCGTGTTTGATGTTGTAATTTTCGAAATAAGCGATAGGCATTGGCGACACTGAGTGCTTCCTCATCTGATATGAGATGACATTTTGCGCATTCATTGAGCAATGCTATATTACCAATATTTTGAATGAGCGACGGCTCTTGGTGTGCGTTTTTCAAAATCAAATATTGAATCATAAATTCGATATCAATCATGGCACCCACATCATGCTTTAAGTCAAAACTGTTTCCAGTTTGAGGATGACCCTGATGGAGCTTTTCTCGCATTGAAATCACTTCTTGAGTCAGTACCTTTCCATCCCGGGGAAATGATAATACGTCATTACGAATTTTTTCAAATTGCATACCAGTGCGTTCGTCCCCAGCGCAAAATCTTGCCCTAGTTAAAGCTTGATGCTCCCATACCCAGGCAGTATTTGCACCCACTTTCTTTTGATAATTTTCAAAAGACTGCACATTTGTTACTAATAATCCTGCCTCGCCATTGGGCCTCAGACGGGTGTCGATATCAAATAATACGCCTGCTCGGGTAGCGGTTGTAAGAGCTAAGATAAATTTACGTACCAAATTAACAAATATTGGTTGTAACTCATCACTCGACAAAGGGGTTAAGGTCTCATCATAAATAAATACTAAATCTAGATCAGAGCCATAGCCCAATTCTTTGCCACCCAACTTGCCATAGGCAATCACAGCAAAACCGAATTGATTTAATGGGGCTGTAATCTGATACTTCTTTTTAAGTCCTTCCCAAACGAAATTCAAAGTAACTGCAATAATAATATCCGCCAAGATGGATAACTGATCACTGACTTTTTCAATCGATAATTTAGGGGTACTAAAGCCACCCAAATCGGCTAGTAAGATTTGAAATATTTCTGATTGATGAGCTTGCCTTAATGTGTTCCAAACCGCTTCCTCATCCTGATCGGTATGTAAAATAAAATAGATTTTCTTTTCTAGATCAGCTTGCCAATCAACCCAATAGGTATCGACCTCTTTCTCAAAGCTTCGCTCATTACTGCTTAACAATAAATCATCTAGTAAGTGAGGATGTTTCATCAAGTATTGAGCCGCCCAATTCGATGCCTCCAATAAACGAATGACGCGTTCAATTGCCTTCGGATACTCTTTCAGCAAAGAAAGGTAGGATGATCTTCGAAAAATCACTTCTAATAAATCAAGTAGCTTCAGTAATGTATCCTCTTGAATTTGAGCATAGTGATCTAAGACATACAGTAGGATAAAGTCAAAATTGTGCTTACTTGTATCACTAATGAGCGCGAAACGATTAGTAGATTTGACTTGCTCTAATTTTTGTTGAAATTGTGGATATTGCTCAAAGCTGCCTGATGGACTTAACTGCATCAGCTCTTCATCTTGAGAGTCAAGGGTAAAAGCTTCTGAGAAATACTGAGCAACCATCATCTGATGCCCGGCTAACTCCTCTTCGAACTGCTCTTTACTTACAAATCCTAAACGTAGTGCAATTTGTAAAACCACTTCGGGGATATTGGGCAAATAATGGACTTGTGCATCATTTCGCCATTGCAATAAATGCTCTAATTTTCTCAAAAACGCATAAGCGCTAAGTAAAGTCTTTGCCTTATCACTTGGTATAAGTTGCAAGCGCTCAATATGCCCAATGACTTTTACGGTCGAACGGGTCCTTAAGCTACTTTCTTCGCCACCTCGGATCAGTTGGTACATTTGAGCTAAAAACTCAATTTCACGAATTCCACCTATCCCTAGTTTTATGTCAAAAGCCCGATCTGGATATTGACGGGCACGCAAGTTGGCCTCATGTCGAATTTGTCGATGCAGTCTTCTGATGGAATCAATAATGCCAAAATCCAAGTATTTACGGTAAACAAAGCGGCTGACAATTGCGTGTAAGTTTGTTGGAAAGCCGCTCGCATCAGCTGTCTCTAGTGGATAAACCAAGCGTGCTTTGATCCAGGCGTATCGCTCCCATTCGCGTCCTTGTACTAGAAAATACTCTTCTAACATTTCTAAACTAGAGACTAATGGCCCAGAATCCCCATTCGGTCGTAAACGCATATCCACTCTAAATACAAAACCCTGAGGAGTCATCTCAGTTAAGTAGCGAATAATTTTTTTACCTTGTAACTCAAACCATTCATGGTTCGAAATGGACTTATTACCACCAACAGTTGTTCCATCACATTCATATAAAAAAATCAAATCAATATCTGAACTGACATTGAGTTCTTTAGCTCCCAACTTGCCCATGCCAATAATCCACAATGGGATAGGCTGAGCCTCGGCATTTTGTGGCAGTCCATATTGAACACTTAAAGCATTTTGAGCATATTCACTTGCATATCTCAAGCCCAGCTGCGCCATCTCTGTAACCGCTTGCATGACCTCAGTTAAGCTTGCCAAGTTAGCAATATCACGCACGCCGAGCCACAACATGACTTTTTGCCTAGCCAATCTCAAATTGGCTAAAAAATTAGCCTCATCCAAATTAAGCCAATGGTCCTTGGGTAATTCTTTCTCAAAGATGAGTCTAATTTCCGAAATAGCTAATGGTTGAGGCGTTTTTTCCTCTAACCACTGCTCCCATGTTGGATTAGCACTCAACCAGCGTTGAACGAATTGTGAAAAATCTTTACTAATTTGAATGGGGGTTGTCATAAATTCCAAAAAATCAAGGAATCTTCAAAAACGATCAGCGTTCATCGCTTTAGTAGATAATAAGGTTTAATTTGTCTTATCTATTTTGCACTGCAAAAACTGAGTAATTATGCTTCAAAAGCTTCAAAAACTTCAACTAGACAAACTTTTTTTAAACGGAAAAAGGTTCATTATCTATTCTACCTACTTCGGGGTAGGTGTCTTCTTATTTGTCGCCGTTTTTTCGCAAATTATCATCAGATATCTTTTGTGGCCACTAGTCCCAAATTACCTACCTCAAATTAATCAAGTCATTAGTCAGTCGATCAGTGCTGATTTTCAAATCGGAGAAGTCAGGACATCTTGGAAAGATTACCGTCCCGCCTTTTCAATCAAAAATATCAAAATATCAAACCCGGTAGAAGAGGTAAATTCAATTAATAAAATTGGCTTAATTGAAAATAATTTGTTAGAAGTGCCACAAGTAGATGGAGTGATTAATTGGAATAGTCTTTGGGATTTATCTCCCCATTTTCAATATTTATCCTCTCAAGGTGTAAAGATACTTTTATCTAGAAACCCTAAAGGGGTTTGGAACATCGGGGGAGTTACTATACATCCGAGTGGTCAAGACTCTCAAATGCTTTCTTGGATTATGAGTGAAAGTGAATTGTATATTGGAGATCTACTCCTTGAGATTCATGATCAATTTGAAGAGGCTGCCAATTTTTCTCTAAAAATTGAAGCAATGACCCTCAAAAACAAGAGTTTTGACCATCTCTTTAATCTCAAATTAAGTTCTAAGGATTTAAACGGGGATCTCATTGCGAATGGAGAATTTAAACATCGCTTTGGCGCAAGTAAAACAAATGTCAAAAATTGGCAGGGGCACTTTAACTGGTCTGTTAATAATCTTGATATTAAGCAAATTTTAGATTTGACGAATATTCCTGCCCGAGGAAAAATTGGTGGGCTTGTGTTTCGGGGCGAATATGACCTTTTCTATGGAGGTTTGACAAAAGGTTCCACATTTTTAAACGCCGATGATATTAATTTTTATTGGAAAAACTCAAAAAATAATTTATTACTCAAGCATCTGGATACTCAGCTAGAACATCGGATTGATAATAATCAACAAGTTTTATTTACCAAGAATTTTCAGTGGAGTACTAGCAATACAAAAAATCCTGATACCTCTTTGACCGATATTGAAATTAAATTCGCAATACCCAATTCCAGTAATGAATTCACACATGTTTCTATACAAACTCCGTATTTAAAATTAGAGCCCATTCATCAATTAGCTCTCAGCCTTCCCTTGCCGAATCAATGGTTAAAAACTTTGAGAGACCTAGCAATACATGGAGAGGTGAAAGATTTAGATGCAAAATATAATCACCATTCTTCTACCTTGGATAAATTAAAGTCTAGTATCAATCCCCAACCCTATATTGAATTCCATGGAATGCTGCGAGAAGTTGGTTGGAATGAAATTCCTTCAATGATTCCTGGTATTCAAAATCTTAATGGAGAAATTTCAGGCTCAGATTCTTCTGGTCATATCGTTATCGATTCACCACAAATTCGAGTTCAAGCTGGGGACTTCATCGCTGCAAAAAATCTTGACTTTGAGAGGATGCAAGGAATATTGGATTGGAATCATAACAGTGATAAGTCTTTAGATGTGCAGTTAAGTGACGTTGTTATTACAAATAAAATGCTAAGCCTTCAAGGTGTCGTCAAGTATCTTCATCCGACTAAAGGCGGTAAAGGAAAAATTGACCTCAATATGAGTCTGAATAATACGCAACTTCCTTATTTAATGACTTTATTACCGAAAACCATCTCTGTTGATGCTCTTAAATATCTTCAAGGAACTATTATCGATGGAACTCTCGCTTCTGGGAACATAAGGATTGAAGGGGATCCGAAAGATATTCCTTTTATTAAAGAATCTAGTAGTAAATTTCTAATATCTTCCCAATTCAAAAACGTAACGTTTAGGCCCTTACCCACCCGAAATGAAATTCCAGGTGAATGGTTGCCAATTGAAAAAGTAGATGCAACGTTATCAATTAAAAATGAATTGCTGACAGTACAAATTCCAACTGGTCAATATAAAGATACCATGGCCAAGAATTTTAACGTCTCGATGAACTTAAAATCCAAACCAACAAAACTTGAAGTCAATGGAAATGTTAATGGCAAAGCTAGCGATTTTAAAAAATACATTCTAGCCTCTCCCCTTGGTTTTAAATATAAAGAGTCATTGGATACGCTGGATTTGAGTGGTGATGCCGGCTTAAACCTATCGATCTTAGAGACCTTTCAGGCTTCAAACCCTACTCGGGTTCAAGCAGATTTATCTTTATCAAATAATCAAATCCGCTTTAAGGATTTACCCGTCGGCAATATCAATACGGGGAATGTTCTGCTGGATCAAAAAGGAATTAAAACAATTAATATTTTAGGAAATTGGTTAGGTGGTCCATTGGCCGTTCAGACTAATAATAAACTCATCGAGGTTACAGGTAATTTAGATGCTAGTAAATTAATGGAAGCATTAGGGGTAGCCGTTCCAGTATTAAATAAATCGGTTAAAAACTATTTAAAAGGGAACTTAAATTATCAAAGTAGTTTTACATCCGATAGCGGAAATTTTACAAATTCTACTAGCTTTGATTTACGTCAAGTACAACTTGATTTTCCAGAGCCTATGGTTAAACCTATGGGGGCCCCGATGTTGGGAAATATCAAACTATCTGCCAATAATGGTGTACTAAATTGGCAGTTTAAATTAGATAATTTAATCCAATCGACTGGTACGCTCAAAGATGAAGTTGTAACGAAACATGCCCTAGCAATCGGTAATACTTTGTTGCCACAGGTAGATAAGGGTTTGAAAGTGCATCTTGACCTTGCTTCTTTAAACATGGATAAATGGAACCAATTACTAGATAAGCCGAAAAAAATTGATAGTTTGGATGACGCTAAATCTCTATCAAAAGAAGTCCCTCCCATTGATATTCAAGCGAAGATTAAAACACTCTTCATCGCTAATAAGAAAATCGAAGACCTTACGTTGGAAGCTGCCCATAACCAAAACCAATGGAAAGCGAGTGTGTCCTCTTCCTTAGCAGTCGGTGAGCTCGAATGGACTGATCCCGGTAGTACTCATCCTGCTGGCGCCTTAAAAGCGAAATTTTCTAAATTAACAATTCCGAATAATGAGTCTAAAGAATCTATTACAAGGGGCATCGAAAACTCTTCTGAACAAATGCCTGAACTCGATATTCAGGTAACCAACTTTGCATTAGGTAGTAGACAATTTGGTGAATTAAATGTTCTTGCTACGCCAATAGAAAATACCTGGATATTGCAAAAATTGAACGTTAAAAACCCTAATGGTATTTTTAATGCAACGGGTAAGTGGGAACTAAAAGCGAATAATGAACCAAGTAGAACTTATTTAGACTTTGTTGTTACATCAAATAATACGGGAGAGCTATTAAGTTCCTTAGGTTATGCCGAAGTTCTGGCCAATGGTAAAAGTGACATGGCAGGTGATATTTCTTGGGCTGGCGCACCTTTTGCCTTTAGTACTAAAACCCTAAATGGCAAACTGAAATTTGAAGTAGATAATGGCAAGGTTCTTCAGGTAGACTCTGGTGCTGCAAAGTTATTAGGTATTTTGAGTTTACAAGGACTATTTAAATTTGCTACTTTAAATTTTTCTGGCAGTGTGGGAGAAGTCGTTTCAACCGGTACCTCCTTTGATAAAGTTTCAGCTAGTGCAGTAATTCGGCGAGGAAATCTTCAAACGAATGACTTTGAAATGATGACTACCCCAGCAAAAATATCCATGTCAGGATTAGTGAATTTGAATCAAGAAACGCAAGATCTTCGGGTTGTTATTTATCCAAGGATTAATTTGGGATCAGCAGGGCTTGCGGTCTTTTATTTTACAAATCCAATCATTGGACTTGGAACCATGCTCGGGCAATATCTTCTCTCCTCGGGGGTTAATAAGGCCTTACAGTCTGACTACCTCATACAAGGAAATTGGCAAAATCCTGAAATTGTTCCACTTGATCAAAACGGTAATCCCATTGACCCTGAGGCACTCAAAACAATTCGTAGAAAAAACTTATTAAATGAGACTCCTGGCAAGTCCCCTGAAGAGAGCAAGTTGCCAAATTCCTCAAGTAAAGAACCTTAAAAAGGATATTTTCATATGATTAAAGTTGCTAGTATTCAAATGGTTTCAAGCTCAAACCCCCTAGATAATTTTAGTTCGGCTGAACGATTAATTGGCGAGTGCGCAAAAAATGGTGCAAAAATAGTAGTACTCCCCGAGTACTTTTGCCTTTTAGGTCAAAACGATCGTCAAAAGCTCAGTATTCAAGAGACTTTTGGATCTGGTCCGATGCAAGAAAAGCTTGCCCAATTCGCAAAATCTCACCAAATATATTTAGTAGCTGGCACTTTACCCATTAGCTCAAATGATCCAGATCGGGTCTGGAATAGCACTTTAGTATTCAATCCAGAAGGTAAAACAGTTGCTAGATATAACAAGATTCATTTATTTTCCTTTAGTAAAGGAAGTGAAAGTTATAACGAATCTTTGACCTTACAACAGGGCTCGGAGCCACAAACATTTCAGGTTCATGAGAATAATGAAACATGGTGTTTTGGCTTAAGTATTTGTTATGACATTCGTTTTCCTGAGTTATACCGCGCCATGGGGCAAGTGGATTGCCACCTAATTCCCGCTGCCTTCACTTATACAACGGGTAGTGCACACTGGGAAATCCTTCTTAGAGCACGAGCCATCGAAAATCAATGTTACGTTCTTGCCTCGGCCCAAGGTGGGTTGCATGACAATGGTCGCAAAACCTGGGGGCATTCAATGCTCATTTCTCCATGGGGAGAAATCTCAACTCAACTAGAAAACGGTGAAGGTTTTATACTTGGAGAACTAAATCGTCAAGAATTAGAGGATGTAAGAGCAAATTTGCCAGCGCTAACTCACCGTACACTTTAATCATTTATGACCATATACCAAGATCCTGCTTTACAAAGTGCGAAGACTCTCCTACTCGACCCGGGGGGAATTTCAGAATCTGACTTGCAAACCGCTCTTAGCACTATGTATCAACATCGTTTGGATGATGCGGACTTGTATTTTCAACATACTCGTAACGAGTCCTGGAGTTTAGAAGAAGGGATTGTAAAATCCGGTCATTTTAGTATTGACCAAGGAGTAGGCGTCAGAGCTATTTCTGGTGAGAAAACTGCTTTTGCCTATGCCGATGAAATAAATATAGATACTTTGATGCAAGCGGCCAATTCAACTAGAGTTATTGGTCCAGCGGGTGGTAAAAAGAAAATTATTTTAGGTGCGCAGCAGGATAATAGCCGCACCTTGTTATATCACGCCCAGGATCCAATCTTAAGTTTACCGACAGAGGCAAAAATTGCTTTATTAGAAAAAATTGAACGACGAGCAAGTGCTAAAGATCCAAGAGTAGTGCAAGTGATGGCTAGTTTAGCGGGCGAGTTTGATGTCATCTTGGTTGCGCGGGCAAATGGTAAATTAGTGGCAGATATTCGGCCTTTAGTACGTGTTTCGATTACCGTGATTGTTGAACAAAATGGTCGAAGAGAAATGGGTAGTGCGGGTGGTGGGGGTCGTACCAACTATTCCTATTTCACGGATGACCGAATTGATAACTGGGTCGATCAAGCAGTGCATGCGGCATTAGTTAATTTAGATTCAAGACCTGCACCAGCAGGAGCAATGACTGTTGTGATGGGGCCGGGTTGGCCCGGCGTCTTGCTGCATGAAGCGATTGGTCATGGCTTAGAAGGGGACTTTAATCGTAAAGGATCCTCTGCATTCTCTGGAAAAATGGGCCAGCGCGTCGCGGCTAAAGGTGTAACTATTGTTGATGATGGTACTTTAGATGGTCGACGTGGCTCATTAAATGTCGATGATGAAGGCAACTCAACCCAATGCACTACCTTAATTGAAAATGGCATTTTAAAAGGCTATATGCAAGATAGCTTAAATGCTCGGCTAATGAAAATGCCAATTACAGGAAATGGTCGACGTGAAAGTTATGCGTCTTTGCCCCTCCCGAGGATGACGAACACCTATATGCTCGGTGGTGATAAGGATCCTGCAGAAATCTTAGCGAGTCTCGACAAAGGGTTATACGCACTCAATTTTGGTGGAGGTCAGGTTGATATTACTAGCGGTAAGTTTGTATTTGCTGCAACGGAAGCCTATTGGGTTGAAAACGGCAAGATTCAATACCCGGTCAAGGGTGCGACGATTATCGGTAGTGGTCCAGAGTCTCTCAAGCAAATCACGATGATTGGTAATGACCTAAAGTTAGACGATGGCGTGGGTGTTTGTGGCAAAGATGGACAAAGCGTACCAGTAGGTGTCGGACAACCCACATTAAGATTAGAAGGGATGGTCGTTGGCGGAAGTGTTTGATTTTTTTGGTTCAGAAATCTTTTTGTGTTAAATTAATTACATGAATTCAGGAAAATTTTACTTCTTTAGCTTTTGGATCTCAGACTTGGCGGTCGAGAGGTAAGGGTTTAAAGTAAACACCTACAATCTACCGCCAAATAAGGCGGTTTTTTTTTGCTGTATTTTTAATTGTTGAAAGATTTTTGCCATGAACGATAAAGCTTTAAGCACCCAGGAAAATTGGTACGCTAGTATCGATAAGACTTCTTCTACTGACGATGAGCGCATCAAAAATATCAGCGTACTCCCCCCACCTGAGCATTTGATCCGTTTTTTCCCAATCTTGGGAACACCCATCGAAAAATTGATTCGTCACACAAGAAAATCGATTCGGGAAATTATTCATGGGAAAGATGATCGTTTATTAGTGATTATTGGCCCCTGCTCAATACATGATCCCGTCGCTGCGGTTGAGTATGCTAAACGTTTATTAGAAGTTCGTGATCATTACAAAAATGATTTAGAAATTGTGATGCGTGTATATTTTGAAAAGCCAAGAACTACGGTCGGTTGGAAGGGGTTAATTAATGACCCTTACCTAGATGGCAGTTTCAAAATTGAAGAGGGATTGCGCTATGCAAGACAATTACTCATGGAAATCAATCGTTTAGGAATGCCTGCAGGAAGTGAATTTTTAGATGTGATTTCACCCCAATATATTGGCGATTTAATTTCTTGGGGAGCGATTGGTGCGCGCACAACTGAGTCTCAAATCCACCGCGAGCTAGCATCTGGTCTTTCTGCACCCATTGGATTTAAAAACGGTACTGACGGCAATATCAAAATTGCAACCGATGCGATTCAAGCGGCTGCCCGTGGCCACCATTTCTTATCGGTTCATAAAAATGGTCAAGTCGCCATTGTAG
Source organism: Polynucleobacter rarus (assembly GCF_003072505.1). Classification (GTDB taxonomy): domain Bacteria; phylum Pseudomonadota; class Gammaproteobacteria; order Burkholderiales; family Burkholderiaceae; genus Polynucleobacter; species Polynucleobacter rarus. Next base: position 3,050,801 of record NZ_NTGB01000001.1, on the reverse strand, counting down.
AAACTTCAGGAAATGAAGACTGTCACGTCATTTTACGTGGTGGAAAAGCGCCTAATTATGATGCAAAAAGTGTAGCCGCTGCCTGTGAAGACTTAGTTGCTGCTAAATTAAAGCCATCTTTGATGATTGATTTTTCGCACGCAAACTCCAGTAAACAACATGAAAGACAAGTTGATGTCGCCAGAGATGTGGCTGAGCAATTAGCTAACCATTCCGATTCTATATTTGGCGTCATGATTGAAAGTCACTTAAACGGTGGAGCGCAAAAATTCACACCAGGTAAAGATGATCCAGCTAAATTAGAGTTTGGTAAGAGTATTACAGATGCTTGTATCGACTGGGATGACTCATTGAAAGTGCTAGAAATCTTAGCAAATGGCGTCAAAGCAAGAAGGAAGAAATAATCTATTTAGAAATATCGTAACTCAAAATAATCAATGGTCGATCGATTTGGTCGACCATTTTTTTAGTTACTCACTGATTTATTTACTTAGTTATTTATACTTAGTTAGTTACTAAGTTTCTTATTATCTAAGCGCTTTTGTGTGATTCCACAATACATCGCTACCGCCAGAGCTGAGATTTAAAAATCTTGCTAAGACAAATAACAAATCGGATAAGCGGTTGGTATATTGCCGTGGTGCATCATTAATCACCTCAAGGTTACCAAGCGCCACGATGGATCTCTCTGCTCTTCTGCAGATGGTACGGCAAATATGGGCTTGAGCGGCGATCCTAGTCCCACCAGGAAGAATAAATTCAGCTAATTTAGGCAGTTGAGCGTTGTAATGTTCTAAATAACCATCCAGCCGCAGCACATGCTCTTCTTTTAACAACTCAAAGTTAGGGATGCACAACTCACCGCCCAAATCAAATAGATCATGCTGGATTTGGTGAAAAATTACTTTTAATTCTGCTTCTACGGATGGAGGAAAAACCTCAGTCAGTAAGAGTCCAATGTGGGAATTCAGCTCATCCACATCACCCATGGCGCAAACTCGCAAATGATCTTTAAAGACCCTAGAACCATCACCTAGACCAGTTTCACCTGTATCACCAGTGCGCGTCGCAATTTGAGTTAGTCGATTTCCCATACAATATGATTATATGCTGAAATTATTCTATCTATAGAAGAGAAACTATGAACACCATCAGTACACCAAATCTAGAATTTAGACAGGAAGAACTCCTTACTCAACTTCGACCATTACTCGCCGAAGATGCGCTTCTTTGGGAGCCAGAAGATACGATTCCCTATGAGTGTGATGGTCTTGCTGCCTACCGTCAAAGGCCAATGGCTGTAGCTTTACCTCAAACCGAGGATCAAGTAATTCAAATCCTAAAAATTTGTCATCAACTCCGAATTCCAGTTGTTCCTAGAGGCGCTGGTACTGGCTTGTCCGGTGGCGCAATGCCGATTTCTAATGGCTTAGTGCTGTCATTGGCAAAATTTAAAAAGATTCTAGATATAAACCCCTTAGCAAGAACTGCCACCGTTCAACCCGGAGTGCGCAATTTAGCAATTTCTGAAGCGGTAGCAAAACATGGTTTGTACTATGCACCTGACCCCTCTTCCCAAATCGCTTGTACGATTGGTGGTAACGTAAGCGAAAATTCTGGAGGCGTACACTGCCTCAAATATGGTTTAACCATTCATAATGTATTGCGTATCCGAGCGATCTTAATTACTGGGGAAGTAGTTGAATTTGGTGGATTAGCCCCTGACTGTCCTGGTCTTGATTTATTTTCAGTCTTTATTGGTAGCGAGGGGATGTTGGCAGTTGTGACAGAGGTCACCGTAAAGCTAGTTCCCAAGCCTGCATTAGCCAAAGTAATTATGGCCAGTTTTGACGATATTGAAAAAGGTGGTAACGCGGTTGCAGATATTATTGCAGCGGGTATCATTCCGGCCGGTCTAGAAATGATGGATCAACCAGCAACTCTTGCGGTGGAAGCTTTTGTACACGCTGGTTACGATTTAAACGCTGCTACGATCCTTCTTTGTGAGTCAGATGGCACACCCGAAGAAGTAGCAGAAGAAATTGAAAAAATGAGTGCCGTTTTACAAAAAAGTGGTGCGACACGCCTTCAAGTTTCCGCATCGGAATCAGAACGTCTGCGCTTTTGGAGTGGTAGAAAGAATGCTTTCCCTGCTGCAGGCCGAGTTTCTGCAGATTACTATTGCATGGACGGAACTATTCCTAGAAGAAAAATCGCTGAACTGTTAAAGCGCATTAAAACGATGGAGTCGAAGTATCAACTAGGTTGTATGAATGTCTTTCATGCTGGTGATGGCAATATGCATCCATTAATTATGTTTAATGGCGCAGATCACAAAGAATGGCTCAGAGCTGAAGAATTTGGGGCAGAGATTTTAGAAACTTGCGTTGAACTTGGTGGCACAATAACTGGCGAACACGGCGTTGGTATTGAAAAAATTAACTCCATGTGTATTCAGTTTGGTGAGAAAGAACGGGCCATGTTTTGGGGGATTAAGGAGTCCTTTGATCCACAAAGACTTCTCAATCCAGATAAGGCCATTCCTACCCTCAATCGCTGCGCGGACTACGGTGCTATGAGAATCAGTAATGGTATCCTTCCCCATCCTGAACTAGAAAGATTTTAAGATGGCGGAACATATCAACCTCGATCCAGCTTTACAACAGTTTAGGTCGCAGATTCAAGAGGCAGCTTCTTCAGGGAAAAAATTACAAATTATTGGTGGCAATACGAAGTCTTGGTATGGTGATCCAGCCCAAGGTGAGTATTTATATACCTCTGGTTATAGTGGCATCGTTGACTATCAACCAGCTGAGTTAGTAATCACTGCCAAAGCTGGTACACCCATGGTAGAAATTGAGCAGGCACTCGCAGAAGCTGCGCAGATGTTTCCTTTCGAGCCGCCTCTTTTTGGCTCTAATGCAACGATCGGCGGTGTGGTTTGTGCTGGCTTATCAGGTCCTGGTCGAGGACAGTCTGGGGCATTAAGGGATTTTATTCTTGGCGTCAAAGTCATGGATGGTCGTGGTGATATCGTCACTTTTGGTGGTCAAGTCATGAAAAACGTGGCGGGTTACGATGTTTCACGCTTACTTCCGGGCTCCATGGGCACACTCGGCCTGCTCTTAGAAGTTTCTATTAAAGTATTGCCGCTGCCCGCCAAGACGCGAACACTATGCTTTGAGTACAATCAAGAGCAGGCGATTGAACAAATGAACCGTTGGGCAGGTCTTCCCTTACCACTTTCTGCAAGTTGTTGGATAGGTGAAAGCATAGGAAGATTGATGCTAAGATTGGGCGGCGCAAATGCTGCTGTCGAATCTGCAACTGAAAAAATGCTAGCGCAATACCCAGGTCAAGTCATTGAAGATGAACAAGCCTCCCAATTTTGGCAATCCATCAAAGAGCAGACTCACCCCTATTTCCAGTGTAAGGCCGAGGATACACTTTGGCGTTTCGCAGTTAATCCATTATCTGCGCCCTTGCCATTACATGGCGAAACTTGCATTGAATGGCTCGGTGGTCAACGATGGTTTAAAGGTCCATTAGAACAAGCGCAAGCGAATACTCTAGCGCAAGAAAATGGCGGTCATGCAAGCTTATTTCGAGGTAATAAATCTCAAGTTAGTTCTGTCTTCACCTCCCTACGTGATCGACCTTTGACAGCGCCACTTGCTATAGTACAAGAACGTATCAGAAATGCTTTTGATCCCAATGGAGTTTTTAAAACAAATAGAATGCCTTAAATTATGCAAACTGATTTATCTCCCGCGCTGCAAAATACCCCTGAGGGTAAAGAAGCCCAAAGACTGCTGGCTAATTGTGTGCACTGTGGTTTTTGTACAGCTACCTGCCCAACATATCAAATACTTGGTGATGAGCTCGATGGTCCTCGAGGCAGAATTTATTTAATTAAACAAATGGCTGAAGGTAGGACTGCTACCGTAAAGACCCGTGAGCATTTGGATCGTTGCCTTACCTGTCGCAATTGTGAAAGTACTTGTCCTAGTGGCGTTCAATATGGTCATTTACTAGACATTGGTCGCAAATGGGCAGAGGAGCAAGCTGCGCCGCGACCCATTAAAGAACAAGCTGTGCGGTGGTTATTAAAAGAAGGTTTAACAAGGCCAAATCTATTCAATCCAGCAATGAAAATTGGACGTTTTTTTAAGCCTGTCCTACCTAAAGTTCTACAAAAGAAAATTCCCGATAGTCCTGTTTACCCAGATCGTAAGATGGATCAACAGATCCAGGTTAAAGAGGAGATGTTGTTTCTTGAGGGTTGCGTGCAACCAGGAATGCTCCCCAATATCAATCAAGCAACCGAGCGCGTTTTAGCAAAATTAGGGATTCGACTCATTGCCCCGCCATCAGTAAGCTGCTGCGGGGCGTTACGTTTTCATCTGAATGATCACGAAAAAAGCTATGCCCAAATGCAAAATAATATTGATGCTTGGTACCCCCTTATTCAGAGTGGTCAAGTTAAAACATTGTTAATTAATGCCTCAGGATGTGGGGTAGCGATTAAGGACTATGGATATTATTTTAAAGACCACCCAGAATATGCTGAAAAAGCAAAAGTAATTAGTGAGGCGTGTCTTGATATTAGCGAAGTACTAGAACAAAAAATTGTCGATTTAAAAGAGCGTATCAACCTTCAAGAAGCTACTAGTGTTATTTACCATCCGCCGTGTACTCTCCAACATGGTCAGCAAATCCGCGGAAAAGTTGAACTGGTCCTCACAGCAGTAGGCGTCAAGGTCAATTTATGCCAGGATAGCCATTTATGCTGTGGGTCTGCTGGAACTTACTCGATATTGCAAGAGAAACTGTCTACTCAGTTAAGAGAACAAAAGCTAGAAAATCTTCTAAGTGCTAGTCAAGAGCATCAGGCAAGCACCATTATTTCAGGTAATGTAGGTTGTATTACACATTTACAAAATGATGCGATGCCAGTAAAACATTGGATAGAAATTCTTGATGATTTGTTGGTTTAAGATCCATACATATGAGTATTGCTGATCAACTCGAGGAATGTCAGAATCGTATTGCACAAGCTTGTGAGCAAGCGTCTCGATCAATTGCTAGTGTGCTACTCATCGCTGTATCCAAAACCCATCCGGCGCAGAGTGTCGAAGTGGCATTGAATGCTGGTCAAAGACATTTTGGCGAAAACTATGTTCAAGAATGTATCGAAAAAATAAATCTTTTAAATTCCCTCCGTGCAGAAATCATTTGGCACTTCATTGGGCCATTGCAAAGTAATAAAACAAAAGTGATTGCCGAACAAGTAGACTGGGTACAAAGTATTGATCGCCTCAAAATTGCCCAGCGTTTGTCTGCTCAACGCCCTACTCATCTCCCACCTTTACAAGTGTTAGTGCAGGTCAACATTAGTGGGGAATCGACCAAAAGTGGCGTTCAACCCAGTGAGACCCTTCAACTCTGTCAAGAAATTTTAGGCTTACCCAACTTGCAATTACGCGGACTCATGGCAATTCCTGAGCCTGGAGTTGGGTCGACCTCTCTAAAAGAGTTACATACTTTGTTTGAAACGATACAATCCGAACTAGGTAATTACAAACATTTTGATACTTTATCGATGGGCATGTCCGACGATTTAGAACTTGCGATTGAGTCAGGTAGTACGATGGTACGCATTGGAACAGCCATCTTTGGTAAGCGTGATTAATAGTAAATAGAACTTCTTCAATAACCTTTATAAGAAAACAATGATTACATTAGTAAAGCCTGAAAACACCCGAATCGCTTTTATTGGCGGTGGAAATATGGCTTCAGCCATTATTGGTGGGTTATTAAAAAACAATATTACCGCCGACCAAATTCTTGCGGTAGACCCAATGGCGACGGCTAGAGATCGCCTTGAAAAAAGTTATGGTGTGCGTTTAGCCGGCAGTATCAGTGAAGCAGAGAATTTTTTAGGCGCGGCTGACTTAATCGTCCTAGCAGTGAAGCCTACCCACTTAATGGACGCGTTAGATCAACTCCAGCAAGTCCTCAAACAACGTCAAAATATTCAACAGGATCCAGTTTTAGTCTTAAGTATTGTGGCAGGTGTTCTCACTCAAGATATTTGTAAAAAATTAGGTCATGATAGAGTCATACGTTCTATGCCCAATACTCCAGCTTTAATTAACCAAGGAATCACCGGGCTCTTTGCCGGTAAAGGCGTTAAAAAGCAGGATCAACAATTAGTTGAATGGGTTTGTGGTGCCATTGGTAAATCTGTCTGGGTTCCCTCTGAAAAACAATTAGATGCCGTCACTGCCATCTCTGGCAGTGGTCCAGCTTATGTATTTTTTATGATTGAAAACTTGTTACAAGCTGGGATTGAGTTAGGTCTAAGTCCTGAGAATGCACTTCAACTCGCCAACCAAACGATTATTGGTGCTGGGATGCTAGCCCAACAATCCCAGGATGCGCCAGGTGTGCTACGTGAAAAGGTAACGTCTAAAGGTGGCACGACTTTTGCGGCTCTAGAAGTTTTACGTCAAGCAAATTGGGGTTCAACCTTAAAACAAGCCGTCAATGCAGCGAACGAACGTAGTAGTGAAATGGGCCAAGAGTTTACGAATTCAATGAAGTGATTAGCGCGTTGCCAACGAAACGGCAACGCCAGCAAAAAGTACTGCGCCTAACCAATTATTATGATTAAACGCCGCAAAGCATTTCATGCGATCGCGGGTTCGCACTAAAGTGTAATGATAGACAGCACATAAAATTGCTCCACCCAAGCCTAGCCAAAACCAAATATTCAATTGATAACTCCAACCTAAGAAGCCCATGATGGAGAAAAATAGTCCATAGTTCAGCATAATCGCAAGTACTTCATAAGAGCCGAAAGTGATGGCTGAAGTCTTAATCCCGAGTTTAAGATCATCGTCACGATCCACCATCGCATAAGCAGTATCGTAGGCGATTGCCCAAGCAATATTTCCTAATAGCATCAACCATGCTTGCCAAGGAACACTATTTAATTCCGCAGCGTAAGTCATGGGAATACCAAACCCAAAAGCAATTCCTAGGACTGCCTGAGGCATTGCAAAAAACCGCTTTGTAAAAGGGTAAATAATGGCAATAGCAAGTGCGGCAAAAGAGAGTTGAATGGTTAATGTATTTAACTGTAAAACTAATAAGAAGGAAATGATGGCTAAAAAAGAAGCCACAAATAATGTTTCCTTGCCACTAATTTTTCCTGAAGTGAGAGGACGATGTTCGGTTCGCTTCACGAATTTATCAAAATCTCGATCAGCATAATCATTGACTGCACAACCAGCACTACGCATTAAAAGGGTACCAAGCGAGAAGATGAAGATGTGCAAAATCGGTGGGTGACCATCACTTGCTAAAAATAGTGCCCATAAAGTTGGCCACAACAATAGCAAGGTACCAATTGGTTTATGCAAACGCATCAGGTACCCATACTGAACTAATTTTTCAACTATTTTCGCCATCTTTATTGTCTTAGAGAATTTTTATGATTTCAGAAAATCTGCTCTTGAACCCAACCACCTACGAACATGTTCTTGTGCAATTACAGGATGATTTTGTAACAAATCATGAGCAAAATCTCTGGCTATTTCAACCAACCAAGCATCTCGATTTAAATCTACAAAACGCAGCATCGTGTCACCTGATTGTTTTGCCCCCAATAGTTCACCAGGCCCCCTCAATTCTAAATCACGTTCTGCAATCACAAAGCCATCATTGCTTTCCCTTAAATTTTGTAGGCGTTCTTTAGCCGTCATTGAGAGTGGTTCTGCGTACATTAAAAGACATACTGATTGCTCTGAGCCTCGCCCAACTCGCCCTCTCAATTGATGAATTTGAGCATATCCAAAACGTTCTGCATGTTCTATAACCATTAAGGTAGCATTCGGGACATCGACACCGACTTCAATCACGGTTGTACTCACCAACATTTGAATTTCACAATTTTTGAATGCCTGCATAATACGGGACTTTTCTGCTGCAGGAAGTTTGCCATGAATAAGACCTACTTGATATTGCGGTAATTCAGCGGTAAGTTGTTCATAGGTCTCTAACGCCGTTTTTAATTGCAAAGCTTCTGACTCTTCGATAATCGGACAAACCCAATACGCTTGTCGCCCTTTGATCAACTCACGTTGAATCCCCTCTACTACTTCAAGTCGTCTAGTATTTTTAATAAGCCTAGTAATGATAGGGCTTCTACCTGGTGGCAATTCATCAATCACAGATACTTCTAAATCCGCATAGTAAGTCATCGCTAAAGTTCTCGGAATAGGGGTCGCTGTCATCATTAACTGATGGGCATAGATAGATTGATCACCATTTTTCGAATAGAGTTGCAAGCGTTGCAATACCCCAAATCGATGCTGCTCATCAATAATGGCTAAGCCTAGTTTTGCAAAATGAACGCCCTCTTGGATCAATGCGTGAGTCCCTATCACTAGTTGCAGTGACCCATCCATGATTTGTTGTTGAACTTCGCGCTTTTCTTTTACCTTGAGACTACCTGTTAACCAACCAACAGATATATCCATTCCCTCGAACCAAGGCAATAATTTTAAAAAGTGTTGCTCCGCTAAGATTTCGGTTGGGGCCATTAAAGCAACTTGATACCCATTATCCAGTGCGCATGCCGCAGATAAAGCTGCGACAGCCGTTTTACCACTGCCTACGTCCCCTTGCAGTAGACGATTCATCGGAAAGTCTTGATGTAAATCGTTGGCGATTTCTTGCCACACCCTTTTTTGTGCATCCGTTAATTCAAAGGGGAGTTTATCTAATAGTTTTTGAACATAGCCATTTTGGGGGTTGTTTAAAACAGGAGCTAATCGTTTTCTTCTCTCGAAATGCGCTCTTTGCAAAGAAATTTGTTGAGAAAGTAATTCTTCAAATTGCACGCGGCGCCAAGCGAGATGCGTTCTGTCTAGTAGTGACTCTTTATCCTCTGTGGCTAGTGGTTGATGCAGAGTTCGTATCGCTGATTCTAAGCTGGGGAGATTTTTTAAAAATGCATATTGAGGTTTTAGAAAACAGGTTGAGGGGATTATTTCTCTTAAGAACGCATTCGCCCTGCTATCTAATAATCCTTTATCAATCGCTTTTCGAATGATAGTTTGACTAACCCCAGCCACCGTCGAATAAACAGGAGTTAATTGATTCGGCAGAGGCGTATCAGGCTGGCAGGCCTTCACGGTTGGGTGGATCATCTCGGGGCCATTAAACCCGTTTCGAATTTCTCCACGCACTCTCAGGAAAACTCCTACGGCCATTTGTTTTTGTTGGCTTGGATAAAAGTTAATAAACCGTAAAATTAATTCTTGTTCTTTATCCGCTATTTTGATAATTAATTGGCGTCGAGGACGAAAGGTAATTTGCGAGTCAATTACTTGACCTTGAGTTTGAACTGAGAATTGACTTTGTTTAAAAATCGCGGTGTTGATATCCAATAATTCCGTTTCATCTTCATATCGAATCGGCAAATGCAATGCCAAATCGGCAGGCGTGTTTAAGCCTAATTTGGATAATGGGGACTTATTTTCTTCTTTCGCCATGCTATTCCACTAAAATGTCCTTTATTTACTTTCTATCATGCAACTATCCGAATTTGACTACGAACTACCTGAGGAACTGATTGCCCAGTTTCCTCTTGATTCCAGGACATCTAGTCGCTTATTAGATGTCAATATAAGTAGTTCCTCCGTTTTGCAGATGGATGACCTTATTTTCTCCGATATTGTTGGATTACTGAATAAAGGTGATTTAATTATCTTCAATGATACAAAAGTCATTCCAGCTAGAGTTTTTGGCCATAAAGACTCTGGCGGTAAAGTGGAATTGCTAGTTGAACGTATTTTGAGTGAAACAACGCTTCTTTCTCAAATTCGCGCATCAAAACCAGCACAACCTAATTCAATTATTTACATTGGGGGTGAGAATCATCCTATTCCGATCAAAGTAATCGAAAGAAAACATATTACCTCAGCAAATAATCAGTCATCAGAAATCTCACCCTTTTATTTATTAGAATTCCCTGAAAACTGTTTAGACATTCTCAATCAAGTTGGTGAACTACCCTTACCGCCTTATATTTCTCATCTGGCTACTGAAGATGATATTCAACGTTATCAAACGGTGGTAGCAAAAAACCCTGGTGCTGTAGCAGCTCCTACAGCAGGCTTACACTTTGATGACGTATTGATTGAGCAATTAAAAAATAAGGGAGTTGAATTAGCGTTCGTTACTTTGCATGTCGGTGCTGGTACCTTTACTCCAGTTCGTGCAGAAAACATCACAGAGCATCAAATGCATTTTGAGCGTTATTCGATACCACCAGAAACTAGAGCAGCTATTCAGTTAGCAAAAGCTCAAGGTAGGAGGGTCATTTGTATTGGCACCACTTCATTAAGAGCAGTTGAATCCGCTGTAAAGATGGGCGATAGTGGAGATACAAATTTATTTATCACCCCAGGTTATACATTCAGTATTGTAGATGCCTTGATCACTAATTTTCACTTACCAAAATCTACTTTACTCATGTTAGTCAGTGCTTTCGCCGGAACAGATACAATCAGAAAAGCTTATCAACATGCCATAGAAAATAAGTATCGATTCTTTAGTTATGGCGATGCCATGTTTCTCAAAAAATTTAATTGATTGTCAGTATGACTAATAACTCTATACCTAACTTGCAGTTTGAAGTGTCACATGAAGACCCTCAGTCCTTCGCTAGAAGAGCTAGTTTTAAAGTGCCTCACGGAACACTCCAAACCCCTATGTTCATGCCAGTTGGGACCTATGGAACCGTCAAAGCTCTTACCCCTAGGGATTTGAAAGAGGCTAAAGCGCAAATCATTTTAGGTAATACTTTTCACCTTTGGCTGCGCCCAGGGATTGAAATCATTAAACAATTTGGAGGTCTTCACAACTTTATGGGCTGGGATCAACCCATTTTGACTGACTCTGGTGGATTTCAAGTATTTAGTTTGGGGGCGCTGCGTAAAATCAGTGAGGAGGGCGTTACTTTCGCCTCACCTGTAAATGGCGATAAGTTATTTATGTCACCTGAAGTGTCTATGGACATTCAGGCTGCATTAAATAGTGACATTGCTATGCAGTTTGATGAATGTACCCCCTTTGAAACGGGTGGTGTACCCACTGCAGAAAGCACCGTTAGAGAATCATTAGAAATGTCACTCAGGTGGGGGGCCAGAAGTCTGCGTCGATTTAGAGAGTTAGAAACAGGTAATGCTTTATTTGGCATTGTGCAAGGTGGCATGTATGAACACTTACGGGATGTTTCATTAGAAAGTGTTGCTGAGCAAGGCTTCGACGGTATTGCAATTGGTGGACTTTCAGTTGGCGAACCAAAACCTGACTTTGAGCGTGTTTTAAGCCATATTGGCCCTAAGTTACCTAAAAATAAACCAAGATATTTAATGGGCGTTGGTACTCCTGAAGACTTGGTATTTGGAGTTTCAAAAGGTATTGATATGTTTGATTGTGTGATGCCGACGCGTAATGCCAGAAATGGGTGGTTATTTACCCGTTTTGGGGATCTAAAAATTCGAAATGCGACTTATAAAACCGATAATCGCCCTTTAGACCCTACTTGTAGTTGCTATGCCTGCAAGAATTTTAGTCGGGCTTATTTACACCATTTGCAAAAAGTCGGAGAGATTTTAGGCGCGCAATTGAACTCGATTCATAACATTCACTACTATCTGAACTTAATGTCCGAAATCAGAGAATCGCTTGAAAAAAACAGCTTTTCTGAATTTATTAAAGAATTCCATCACAATAGGTCAATCGGCACAATGGAAATTACCTAGGAAGTAGAGAATGACATCTCTCTTCCGTTAAAATCGAAACAATTAGTTTTGAAATCATTTATTTAATTTTTATAAGGAAACAGTATGTGGATTAATAATGCTTATGCCCAATTTGGCGGCGGTGGTGCAGATAGTGGTATTTCATCTATCGTTATGATGGTGGGTATGTTCGCAGTCATGTACTTCATCATGATTCGTCCCCAAATGAAACGTCAAAAAGAATTGAAAGCCATGTTGGAAGCAGTTGGTAAAGGTGATGAAGTTACAACCACAAGCGGCTTGATGGGAAAAATTGTTGAAATGAATGAACCCTACGTTACGGTTGAATTAGCACCTAACTTGCAAGTAAAAATGCAAAAAAATGCTATCGCAGCTGTTTTACCAAAAGACACTCTGAAATCTCTTTAATTTACTGACTATGAACCGTTATCCACTTTGGAAATATGTAATTATTGTTGTTGCTCTATTCATTGGGGTGATTTACTCCCTACCTAATCTATTTGGTGAAGCCCCCGCAATTCAAATAGCGGGTGCTAGAGTAGGTTCTAAAGTGGATTTAAACGTTCAGCACCTAGTAGAGTCGAAGTTAACTTCCGCAAATATCGTTAGTAATGGAAGTTTTCTTGAAACAGTTGGATCAGCAAGTAACCTAAAAATTCGCTTTAAAGATACCGATACTCAACTCAAAGCAAAAGATTTAATTGAGCACGAACTCAATAAAGATATAGCTAATCCAGATTACATCGTAGCGCTCAATTTGCTATCTAATACTCCTAATTGGCTCATCAGTATTAACGCTTTATCCATGCCCTTAGGTCTAGACTTAAGAGGTGGTGTTTACTTTTTATTGAAAGTAGACATGAAAGGAGCAGTAGAGAAAAAAATTACCGCCCTAATGAATGATGCTAGAAGTCGTTTGCGTGAAAAATCGATTCGTTATCAAGGTATCGAAAAATCTGGTGAAACTATTTCGATGAATTTTAGTAATGAAGCAGACGCGAACCGAGCAATTGAGGCACTTAAAGAACCGCTCAATGAATTAAGTTTAAAAATTGAAAAAAGTGTTGATAGTTTCAAAGTTGTCGGTAATTTAAAAGCTGAAGCGAGTAACGCTATTCAAGACAACGCTCTCAAACAAAACATCTTGACCCTGAACAAGCGTGTGAACGAATTAGCAGTAAAAGAACCTGTTATTCAAAAACAAGGTAATGATCGGATTGTTGTGCAATTACCCGGCGTGCAAGATACCGCTCGTGCTAAAGATATTATTGGTAGAACGGCAACCTTAGAAGCACGTTTGGCAGATCCAGTTCAACCCTATATTGGATTAAATGAGCCAGCACCCCTGGGTTTAGATGCATTTCCATTTGGCGACCGTCAAGGTGTCTTTAAGAAAAATGTGGTGATTACCGGTGAACGTATTATTGATGCCAGTGCTGGCTTTGATCAAAATCAAAGACCTTCTGTTAATTTGACCTTAGATGCAGCTGGTGGTCGAGCGATGCTAGAAATGACCCGCGAAAACTTACAAAAGCCAATGGGCATGATTTTATTTGAAAAAGGTCGAGGTGAAGTACTTACCATAGCGACAATTCAAGGTGAGTTTGGATCTAAATTCCAAATTACGGGCCAACCCTCTGCACAAAGCGCCAATGACTTAGCCTTATTACTGCGCGCTGGCTCTTTAGCTGCGCCTATGGAAATTATCGAGGAAAGAACAATTGGACCAAGTCTTGGTGCTGAAAATATTGAGAAAGGCTTTTCCTCTTTAATTTATGGATTTGCGGCAATCGCCATCTTCATGTTGGTGTACTACGTTATTTTTGGTATGTTCTCAGTCGTTGCTCTAGCCGTCAATTTATTACTTTTGATTGCGGTTCTTTCGATGTTGCAAGCGACATTAAGTCTACCCGGTATTGCAGCGATGGCATTGGCACTAGGTATGGCGATTGACTCCAACGTACTCATTAACGAACGGATCAGGGAAGAGCTTAGAAATGGTACTGCCCCACAATTAGCCATTGCAACCGGCTTTGAAAAAGCCTGGGCAACTATTTTTGACTCCAATGTAACAACACTCATCGCAGGTATAGCACTTTTAGCTTTTGGCTCTGGTCCGATTAAGGGCTTTGCAATTGTGCATTGCTTAGGTATTTTGACGTCAATGTTTTCAGCAGTATTTTTCTCTAGAGGCCTTGTGAATCTTTGGTACGGTCGTAAGAGAAAACTCCAATCAATCTCAATAGGTTAAACAAAATGGAATTTTTTCGCATCCGTAAAGACATTCCTTTCATGCGCTACGCGCTATTTTTGAATGCAATTTCCTTTATTACTTTCCTCGCTGCTATTTTCTTTTTGTGGTCAAAGGGTCTTAACCTATCGATTGAGTTTACTGGTGGAACTGTTCTAGAAGTGAAGTACTCCCAAGCAGCTGATCTTGAAAAGATTCGGTCATCAATCGGGAACTTAGGATACAGCGATGTCAATGTACAAAATTTTGGTAGCTCCAAAGACGTCATGATTCGACTTCCTTTAATCAAAAATAGTGATGGCTCGATGATGAGCTCTTCCGACCAAAGTCAATCACTCATGACCGAACTAACTAAACTGGATGATTCAGTCAAGTTACAACGAGTTGAATTCGTTGGTCCTCAAGTCGGCGAAGAGTTATTGTATGGTGGTATTAAAGCGCTTATCTTTGTAATTTTAGGTATTGTGGTGTACTTGTCAGTTCGCTTTGAATGGAAATTCGCTATTTCAGGCATCGTTGCGAACTTGCATGACGTCATTATTATTTTGGGATTCTTTGCATTCTTTCAGTGGGAGTTTTCACTCTCTGTTTTAGCCGCTACGCTTGCAGTACTTGGCTACTCTGTTAATGAATCAGTGGTTATTTTCGATAGAATCAGAGAGAACTTTAGACGCTTCAGAAAATTAGAAACGCCTCAGATTATTGATAGCGCCATTACAGGTACTATCAGCAGAACCATTATTACTCACGGCAGTACACAAATGATGGTTTTAGCTATGTTAATCTTTGGTGGAGCATCCTTGCACTATTTTGCGGTTGCCTTAACCATCGGTATCTTGTTCGGTATTTACTCTTCAGTATTCGTTGCAGCAGCTATCGTAATGTGGTTAGGAGTTAAACGGGATGATTTGCTGAAGATTGATGTGAAAAAAGATAATGAGAACTTACGGGACGAAGATCCTAATTTTGGCGCCAAAGTTTAATCTCTAAAAACACGGTTTAGATCCTCAACTCATTTTGATAAGTTGAGGATTTTTTATTTAAAGTTTAAATTCCACTCAATCGAGATTTCATTGTTAACACTAAGTAATCCTCCCAGTGCAGAAAACGGCTCTACTGAAAAATCAAGTAGTTTAAGACTTGTTTCACCAGTAATGGTATTAATCTTGTTGTTTGCTGACTTAGTGACTTTAACCAAAAGATCACGTTCAATCATTTGATCTTTGACAATAATTTTTGCATGAATCATACTTTTCTTTGGGTCGAAGGAAGTAATTGAGACACGAACATCAGGAAAATTTTTAGCATCCAACATTTTCAGCATGTTTTGCTTGGTTGCTTCTTTTTCAGACACATTTAATTCATCAGGTAACATTTTGCCCTTTAGTAAAACAGGCTCATCCATCGTCATTTTCGCAATCTCAAAACTAAAGTACCCCTGATTTTTTGCTTCATCAACCCAGCCATCTAAATTACGGCTTGCAACAATATGTTGATGGCCAAGAAAGCTCAGAAATCCAGCCTTGTTGACATGCACAGTCAATATACTTTTCTCAGGATTTATTAAACTGGCGCCACTTGGTACCATTAATTTTCCAGAGTACAAGTTTTGCCTCAAAGGAGGAGTCGTCGTAGGATAAATGGTCTTCTCAGCTGGTAAATAAATATTACCTACTAAGTTATTAGAATCCCAAGTGCCACTTGCCGGAGGAATGGTATTTGGAACTTGAGTTAAAGTACACGCCGCCACTAAAATCAGAAGTGGCAACACAGCCCATTGGATATTTTTTTTCAATTAGTCCGCCTTTATTCCCTGTTCATTAATTGTCTTAGCCCACATCGTCGCATCTTTTTTCATTAATTCCGAAAAGGCGGCAGGAGAACTAGTAACCGGATCCAATCCTTGCAATAAAAAGGTTTTACGCACTTCTGGATCAGCTAAAGCTGTTCTAATGGCATTACCTAATTTAGTACTAACTTCATTGGAAATTCCTTTAGGAGCCATAAATCCAAACCACATTTGTGCATCTACTTCGCCAACTTTTAACTCTGTAAATGTCGGAATATTCGGCGCATTGGGGTTTCTATTTTTCGCTCCGATACCTAAGGCTCTTAACTTATTTGCCTTAATATAAGACATTCCTACATGAATTGGTAAGAACATAGCATCCACTTGTGCGCCTAATAAGTCCGTTACAGCCGGTGCTGTTCCACGATAAGGCACATGCAAAATAAATGTTTTTGTTTGATTCTTTAACATTTCCATCGCTAAATGATGCGGAGTACCTACACCAGGTGACGCGTATGATAGTTTGCCTGGATTGGCTCTGGCTGCAGCAATAAATTCACCAGCCGTTTTATAGGGGGAGGATTCCGGTACAACGAGAAGTAAATCGCCATGAGCTGCCAAGGTAATTGGTACTAAGTCATTCAAGGGGTCAAAGCTAGCTTTAGGATATAAGGTGCGGTTCATGACGATGGTATTAACTGTCACTAATAAAGTTGTTCCGTCAGGCTTTGCTCTCACCACTGCCTCAGTACCAATATTTCCCGATGCACCAGCTCGGTTATCAACTACTACTGGTTGCCCGAGTAATTCAGATAGTTTAGGCCCAACTGCTCGCGCAATCGTATCGATGCCAGTACCAGGAGTAAATGGCACGATTAATTTAATGGGGCTACCGCCTTGAATGGGTTCGACAGTTTGACTGAAAACTTGCGTTGAAAATAGTCCAACGAATAAAATAAATAAGGAAGTTTTGATCTTTTTCACACTCGCTCCAATTATGCTGCAACGGTTTTTTTATCATATCCAGCAACATTTTTATACCGCTGGGTAATCGCTTCCAATTCTGCTTGGCTAATTACGTCATCGATATGATTAAATGGTTGATCGTTCGTACGCTCCCAGACTTCACGTAATATCGCATCTGGTGGGTTCGTACGATTCATTTTCACGACATTGCCAGTCGCCTCCAAACGAACGTCTTCGTAAAGCTTCAATGCCCGTTCAACATCCGACTCACTACTTAAAAATTTCGCTAAACTTTGTGCGTCTAAGATAGATTGGCCCGCACCATTGGAGCCTCTCGGGTACATTGGATGAGCAGCGTCACCAAGTAAGGTGACTTTGCCTCTGGACCAAAATGGTAAAGGGTCTTGATCAATCATCGGAAACTCAAGAATACTATCAGCCGCTCTGATCATTGCGGGTACATCTAACCAGTCAAATTGCCAATCTTCAAAGGACCCAATAAAATCTTCGATCCGACCTTGTTTGTTCCAATCTCGCTCTAAATGATTCGGGGTTTCCAATTCTGCAACCCAATTAATCAACTGAGTACCCTGGCCATCAATATTATTGCGAATCGGATAAATCACCATTTTTCCTTGGGTCAACCAGCCAGCACGAACCATACTTGCCTCAGACAAAAACGCTTTACCACGTGTCACACCACGCCACATATTGACGCCTGAATAGAGTGGTTTGCCTTCTGTAGGATGTAGTTGCTTACGAATAACAGAGTGCACCCCATCACAAGCAATTACAGCGTCACCTGTTACAACAATTTCAGTTTGATCGTCAGATCTAGCTTTTCTAAAATAGGCTTGGCCAGTGGACTCGTCTACTCTGATACAGTCCATACCAAGATGCAGATGCTCTTTACCGATTTTCTTTAAAAAATCTGCCAGCAATGTCATCTGCAAATCGCCTCGATGAATGGAGAATTGTGGCCAGTCATACCCTGCCAAACGTCCAGAAGGCTCAGAATAAATCTTTTGCCCAAAGCGGTTAAAGAAAATTGCCTCTTTGGTGAGGACCGCTAATTTACTTAACTCTTCTTCAAGTCCTAAAGATTCACATAAAAAACGACTGGCATGGGGCAGAATATTAATGCCAACACCAACTGGTTTAATTTCGGAGACTGACTCATATACATCACAAGTAATACCAACATGATGTGCAGCTAGAGCCATCGTTAAACCGCCAATTCCACCGCCAACAATAATTAAATGCATTTTTATATCCTAAAGGCTTTGAGTTATTTGATCTGTTTTAGAGTTTTAAAATCTAGCAAGTCCAATATTCCTCTATGATAGTGAGGAATTATTCAAAATAAAAAATATCCGGAGTAGCTATGTCCTACCATTCTAAAGCATCAGATCATTTTTTTGAGTATCAAGCCACGCACGGTTCGATAAAAATTGCTTATCGAATTGAAGGTTCAGGGCCACCTTTATTACTTTTACACGGATTTCCACAAACCAAATCCATTTGGAATCGCCTCATTGCGCTCTTGCGGGATCACTTTACTTTAATTTCTCCCGATTTAAGAGGTTACGGCTCCTCCTCAAAGCCAGCTGGTCTGCCTGATCATGCCAACTACTCAAAGCGTGAAATGGCGAATGATATGGTTGCACTCATGCATCACTTAGACTTTGCTGAATTCCAATTAGTAGGTCATGATCGTGGCGGTAGAGTTGCTCATCGCTTGGTAACCGACCATCCTGGTGCGGTAAATAAGTTAATGGTATTAGATATCTCACCTACCTACACCATGTATGCCAATACCACTCAAAAATTTGC
Source organism: Polynucleobacter rarus (assembly GCF_003072505.1). Taxonomy (GTDB): domain Bacteria; phylum Pseudomonadota; class Gammaproteobacteria; order Burkholderiales; family Burkholderiaceae; genus Polynucleobacter; species Polynucleobacter rarus. The sequence continues at coordinate 3,032,122 of NZ_NTGB01000001.1, read as the reverse complement.
GACTGGCTATTGGCACTGGTTCTTTTTGATTCAACCCTATCCCATCCCTGAAACTCTTATTGGAAATAATGTGGAATTTTTACTCCCTAAAATGATGGGGGCAAAAGCAGGGTCAACCAATACCTTTGATCCAGAAGCTTTTAAAGAATATGTCCACTTCATGAAAGAACCAGCTGGCTTGCATGCGATGTGTGAGGACTACCGAGCTGCTAGTACGATAGATTTGGTGCATGATCAAGAATTTAGAGACGCTGGAGAAAAATTAAAGATTCCCTTTAAAGTACTGTGGGGAGAAAAAGGGGTTGTACATCAATGTTTTAACCCGTTAGAAGATTGGCAAGTGATTTTTGATAATGTAACAGGTAAAACGGTTCCTTCTGGGCACTATATTCCGGAAGAAGTTCCAGAAATACTCGCGTTTGAAATTAAGAACTTTTTCAATTAGCCTTTAGAAAATTGATTGTTTTTCTAGTTGCACCTTGATGATGATAAGTAAATAGAATGCCTTGTTCCCCCATGGCTTTTACCTTATCGGGTTGAGCTAATAATTGCTCTAAAACGCTGATCAATCGAAGAGTCATTTCGTTTTGACTTATGCTTTCATGTTGCTCACAAATAGAAATCGCCGCTCCGCATGCAATTGCATCCTGAGATACTTGTTTAAAGTTAAAGGTAGATGGGCCTAAAATGACGGGCTTACCTAATGCACAAGGTTCTATCAGGTTTTGACCACCAGTCCCTAAGAGCGTTCCACCCATCACAACAATATCGGATGATGCGTAGTAAGAAGCCATTTCACCAAAACTATCACCAATCACGACATCAATCTCCACGGGAATTGATTCTGAATCACACAACTCGGATCGCTTAATCATTTGTAAATTTTGCTCGTTGACGTACTCTTCGATTTCGGGGAGACGTTTTAAATGTCTCGGCACAATCAACAGAAGAGGTTTGGGCTCAAAATGGATAGCTTTAATAGCATTGATCAGAATATTTTCTTCACCCTCTCTCGTGCTAGCCGCCATGATAACGAGACGATTAGGCCAACGATTATCTTTCCAATCTAAGCCATTAGAAATCAGGTCATTTGAAAGATTTACATCAAATTTCAAATTTCCGGTAATTTGAATATTTTCTATCCCCAGAGCTCTGTAATGCTTTCCATCTAACTCAGTTTGTGCTGCGACACCACTTAACATTTGACACATCGTTTGACTAATAGAACCCCATCCCATGAATTTTCTGAAGCTTTTTTCTGAAAGTCGACCGTTGATGAGATACATCGGTACATTGCATTTTTTTGCATAAAACAATAAGCCTGGCCATAGCTCTGTTTCGATCAGTAATCCCTCAGGAGGAGAAAAGTGGCGTAAAAATCTTAAGACTGGCCAGAAGAAATCATAGGGGACGTAGACTTGGCGAAGTCTGCCATGAGCAATTGCATTGGCAAAAATCTGCTCAGAAGTACTTCTACCACTCGCAGTCATGTGGCTCAGTAATACCTTTTTACCGCTGGCTAATAATTCCTCAATTAAAGGTACTGCAGCTCTAGTTTCGCCCATGGATACGGCATGTATCCAAACATCAGATTTAAAATCCGAAAAGGGAGCATAAAACCCAAATCTCTCAAGAATGTGTTGCCGATAGCCTGGCTCTAACTTACCGCGTAGCCATAACCTTAAAATGACAAAGGGAATAGCAAAGTGCCATAGAAATTGGTAAATAACAAAAACAAGTAAAAATAATCTTTTACCACCTCCCCGAACCGGTTTTGGATACAGGGAGTCGACCATCATTGACCTTAGAGAGACTCGATCCGCAGAGCTAACTCAGCAGCTTTACCAATATAGTTAGCTGGTGTCATAGCGAGTAATAATTCTTTTGCAGCTGGCGGAATAGCTAATTGATTAATAAAAATTTGCATTCCTTCTTTCGTAATCGCCTTACCACGGGTTAATTCCTTCAATTGCTCATAAGGATTGGGGATTGCATATCTTCTCATTACCGTTTGGATTGGTTCTGCTAGAACTTCCCAACACTCATTCAAATCTTGCTCTAATCTTGAAGGATTGACTTCCAACTTTAACAAGCCTTTCAGAGCACTATCATAGGCTAATAGACTATGACCAAAAGCCGTGCCTAAATTACGTAACACCGTTGAATCCGTTAAGTCTCTTTGCCACCTTGAGACTGGCAGTTTTTCTGATAAATGTTTAAGCAATGCATTAGCAATGCCAAGGTTACCCTCTGAATTCTCAAAATCAATGGGGTTGACTTTATGAGGCATGGTGGAAGAACCAATTTCACCCTCTTTCGTTTTTTGTTTAAAGTATCCCCAGGCAATATAACCCCAAATATCGCGATTCATATCTAATAATATGGTGTTCGCACGCGCAAAGGCATCGAACAACTCTGCCATGGCATCATGAGGCTCAATTTGGATGGTGTAAGGGTTAAATTCTAAATGTAATCTACTTTCCACCACATCTTTACTAAACTTTTCCCAGTCAAAATCAGGATATGCGCTTAAATGTGCATTGTAGTTGCCAACTGCCCCGTTCATTTTGCCCATCATCTTGATAGCCTCAATCTTACGCATTGCTTTTTCAAGACGTGCGGCAATATTTGCCATTTCTTTTCCCAATGTTGTGGGAGAAGCCGGTTGACCGTGGGTTCGAGAGAGCATCGGTAAATTAGCGTGAGTGATGGCTAGAGCCTTTAACGCTTCCAACACCACTCTTAATTTTGGCAGCATCACCTCATGAACAGCGCCCGTTAACATTAATCCGTGAGATGTATTGTTAATATCCTCAGAAGTACAAGCAAAGTGAATAAACTCACTTGCATTTTCAAGCTCTGTTTGACCTTTGACTTGTTCTTTTAGCCAATATTCCACAGCTTTCACATCATGGTTAGTGACTGCTTCAATTTCTTTAATTCTAGCTGCATCTTCGACTGAGAAATGCTCAACTAGCTTCAATAAATAATTTTCAGCTGCTTCCGAGAAGCTTGGCATATCTGGTAAACCCGCTTTAGTTAGAGCGATTAACCAATGAACCTCTACTTTAACCCGCATATGCATAAAAGCTGACTCAGAGAGCCAAGGTCTTAAATCATTAGTTTTTGTTGCATATCTGCCATCAATTGGCGAAAGAGCGGTGAGATTAGTGTGGAGATTTGAAGGCATTTGATAAGATCTATAATTAATTTGTTATATTCTATTCTTTATCCTTGTTGTAAGGATATTTTTAAGGGATTCACATGAAATTAGTCGGTTCACTCACTAGTCCGTATGTTCGTAAAGTACGGGTTACATTTTTAGAAAAAAAGATTGATTTAGAACTTGTTGTTGATGGAGTATGGACTCCAGATACTATTTTAAACTCGATTAACCCACTTGGAAAAGTTCCTACTCTTCTTTTAGATGATGGTAGCTCTATGTATGACTCAAGAGTCATTGTCGAGTATGCTGACGCACTTAGTCCTGTAGGCAAATTAATTCCGAATACCGGCCGCGAAAAAGCAACCGTTAAAACTTGGGAAGCCCTATCAGATGGTGTTTTAGATGCTTTGATTCTTACCCGTTTAGAAAAGACTTGGGGTCCAAGAAATGGTCAAGTCTGTGATGCTTGGGTAGAGCGCCAAATGGGTAAAGCGCATGCTGGACTTTTACAGATGTCAGTTGGATTAGGTCAAAATACTTGGTGTTTTGATAATCATTTTTCTTTGGCTGATGTGGCAGTAGGTGTCACTCTTGCTTATACCAGTTTTAGGTTCCCAGAAATTGATTGGGCTACTAAGTATCCAAATTTAAACGAGTTTTACAAGAAAATATCCCAAAGAAGCTCTTTTATCGAAACAGAGTTTCCGAAGTGAACTTTTTTTAATTCAAAGAATTAGGTGGTGGTCATACAATAATGCCACCACCCAAACATACCTCGTTAAGGTATAAAACTGCGGATTGTCCGGGAGTAATTGCCCATTGTTGCGCATTAAAATCCAAACTGAAGTCATTTAAACCCAATTGATTATTTTTCAAATCTAGTTTGCAAGTTGCATCCCCTTGGCGATATCTTGTTTTAGCACCATAGCTTACTGATACATCAGGTAGCTCACCTCTGATCCAGTTCGTATCTTGCGTTTGTAAGGTTCGTGAATACAACAGCGGGTGCTGATGTCCCTGAACCACAATCAAGGTATTGTTGGCCAAGTCTTTACCTGCCACAAACCAAGGGTCTCCTGACCCTGCTTGACTACCCCCAAGACCAATTCCTTTGCGCTGACCCAATGTGTAAAAGGCGAGGCCAATATGTTTGCCGACCGTTTTACCCTCAGGAGTCTTCATCGGCCCTGGTTGGCTTGGCAAATATTTACTTAAAAACTCTCTAAAAGGTCGCTCACCAATAAAACAAATTCCCGTTGAGTCTTTTTTCTTTGCATTGGGTAAGCCAATTTTTTCTGCAATTTCTCGTACTTCTGTTTTATTTAGGCTACCTAGTGGGAACATCACTCTACTTAATTGTTGCTGATTAAGTCGATGCAGGAAGTAACTTTGATCTTTTGAGAGGTCAGTGGCTTTTAAGAGCTCAACTTTTCCTTCGTATTTTCTTACTCTGGCATAGTGTCCTGTGGCAATGGCATCTGCCCCAAGTCGCATGGCGTGATCCAAAAAGGCTTTAAATTTAATTTCGGCATTACATAAGACGTCAGGATTGGGAGTCCTCCCGGCTGAATATTCTCTTAAGAAGTCTGAAAAGACACGATCTTTGTATTCAGCTGCAAAATTGACTGCTTCGACATCTATTCCAATTAAATCAGCAACACTAACTACGTCTATCCAGTCTTGACGGGTTGAGCAGTATTCTGAATCATCGTCATCTTCCCAATTCTTCATAAATAACCCAACAACATCATACCCTTGCTGTTTCAGAAGCCAAGCTGCAACGGAAGAATCAACGCCCCCAGACATCCCCACCACAACTTTTGATGGAGGCTCAACAACACGGTAGTTGTTATCTAAATCATTTGGTAAATAAACGTTTTTCACCTTAATATTGTATTATTAAAGGTTTAATAGCGTGAAAATTCATGATTTATCATAAAATTACGCTTTATTTTAAATTTAATTCAACAATAAATTTTAGGGGAATTGCATGCGGATTGGTGTTCCACTTGAGACCAGAATCGGGGAATTCAGAGTAGCAGCTACTCCCGAGACGGTTAAAAAATTAGTAAGTTCAGGACATAGCGTATTAATCGAGGCTGGTGCAGGAATTGCTGCGAGTGTTCTCGATTCTGCCTATGAAGCAGTTGGTGCCAAAATTTCTTCGAAAGAAGAAGTTTATGCAGCCGAACTGGTTTTAAAGGTGAGAGCTCCTTTTGAGAATGAATTGTCTATGATGACCTCAGGCTCAGTGCTCATAGGGATGCTAGATCCATTTGACAATGCAATGATTGCTGCAATGGCTACCCATGGTATTACTGGCTTCTCATTAGAAGCTGCGCCAAGAACTACACGTGCTCAAAGTATGGATGTACTGTCTTCACAAGCGAATATCGCGGGTTACAAAGCTGTGATGATGGCGACCAATTCTTATCAACGTTTTATGCCAATGCTCATGACGGCTGCTGGTACAGTTAAAGCAGCTCGCGTCTTAATTTTAGGTGCTGGGGTTGCAGGGTTACAGGCAATTGCTACCGCGAAACGTTTAGGCGCTGTAATCGAAGCGTCAGATGTTCGACCTGCCGCCAAAGAACAAATCGAATCTTTAGGTGCGAAATTTGTTGACGTTCCTTTTGAGACAGAGGAAGAAAAAGAAATTGCACAAGGTGTTGGCGGCTATGCAAGACCAATGCCTGCTTCTTGGATGCAAAGACAGTCTGTATTAGTTGCTGAACGCGCAAAACAGGCTGATATAGTAATTACTACTGCTTTAATTCCGGGTCGTAAGGCACCAATGCTTTTATCTAGCGAGACGGTTGCTCAGATGAAACCAGGCTCTGTTGTAGTTGACTTAGCAGCTGGCAAAGGTGATAGTGGTTCAGGCAACTGTCCTTTGACAGAAGTAGATCAAATTGTAGTTAAACACGGTGTGACAATTATTGGTTTGAGCAATCTACCATCACTTGTTGCAGCGGATGCCTCTGCTTTGTATGCTCGCAACGTATTCGACTTCTTAAAATTAATTATTAATAAAGAAGCTGGATTAACTATTCCAACCGATGACGATATTGTGACTGCATGTTTGATGTGTAGTAATGGTCAAGTCATTCGTACTAACGCTTAATTGGGAAAATCATGGAAATCAGTCACGGTGTTTACAACCTTATTATTTTTATTTTAGCGATTTATGTTGGCTACCATGTAGTTTGGACGGTCACTCCAGCGCTGCATACCCCGCTCATGGCAGTTACTAATGCAATTTCTGCAATTATCGTGGTTGGGGCGATGTTAGCAGCTGCTCTTACCACTGGTCCTGTTGGAAAAATCATGGGAACTTTGGCCGTAGTGCTTGCAGCGGTTAATATTTTTGGTGGGTTTTTAGTGACCAAACGCATGCTAGAAATGTTCAAGAAAAAAGAGAAAAAAGTAAGTAAGGGAGAATCAGCATGAGCATGGATTTAATCACAATCTTATATTTAATTGCTTCGATTTGTTTTATCCAAGCTTTAAAAGGTTTATCTCATCCGACTAGTTCTATCAGAGGCAACCTCTTTGGTATGGTTGGAATGGCAATTGCAGCCGTCACTACCTTGGGTCTCATTAGTAAAATGGCAACCTTAGCTAATGTCTCTTTCATTGACGGCATCGCTTATGTTTTAGGTGGTCTAGTTATTGGCGGTAGTGTCGGCGCTTACATGGCAAAAAAAGTCGAAATGACAAAAATGCCTGAACTAGTGGCTTTCATGCATAGCATGATCGGTCTTGCAGCGGTATGTATTGCTGTTGCAGCTGTTTCAGAACCTGCCGCTTTCGGCATTGCGGTTCCGCTACCTATTGGTAATCGCTTTGAGCTCTTTATCGGAACTTTTGTTGGCGCCATTACGTTTTCTGGATCTGTTATCGCATTTGGTAAGTTATCTGGCAAATACAAATTTAGATTATTCCAAGGCACTCCTGTTTCATTTAAAGGTCAACATCAACTTAACTTAGTTTTAGCATTATTAATGCTCGGTTGTGGTGTAGCCTTCGCGTTTGCAGGTGGTAACGAGCCAGCTTGGACACCATTCTTATTAATGCTAGCGATTGCTTTTGTACTTGGTGTTCTGATCATCATCCCAATTGGTGGTGCTGATATGCCAGTAGTTGTTTCTATGTTGAACTCTTACTCAGGTTGGGCTGCTGCTGGTATTGGTTTTTCATTAAATAACTCCATGTTGATTGTTGCGGGTTCTTTAGTAGGCTCTTCAGGCGCCATCTTGTCCTACATTATGTGTAAGGCAATGAATCGTTCTTTCTTTAATGTGATTCTTGGTGGTTTTGGTGGTGATGCAGGTTCTGCTGCAGCAGCTGGCTCACAAGCACAACGCCCAGTGAAGAGTGGTTCTGCTGATGATGCTGCGTTCTTAATGGGTAATGCCGAAACTGTCATTATTGTTCCTGGTTACGGTCTTGCAGTTGCTCGTGCTCAACACTCACTAAAAGAATTGACTGAGAAGTTAATTCACAAAGGTGTTTCAGTAAAGTACGCTATTCATCCTGTAGCTGGTCGTATGCCTGGCCATATGAACGTTCTTTTAGCAGAAGCTGAAGTGCCTTACGATCAAGTGTTTGAAATGGAAGACATCAACGGTGAGTTTGCTCAAGCTGACGTGGTTCTCATTTTGGGTGCGAATGACGTTGTTAACCCAGCTGCTCGTACACCTGGTAGCCCAATTTTCGGTATGCCTATTCTTGAAGCATACAAAGCTAAGACTGTGATTGTGAATAAGCGTTCTATGGCTTCTGGTTATGCTGGTTTGGATAACGAACTGTTCTATATGGATAAAACAATGATGGTCTTTGGTGACGCGAAGAAAGTTATTGAAGATATGGTGAAGGCTGTTGAATAATTACCTAACTGCTTTTACTTTTTAAATTAACCCCTTGAAGTTTAAGGGGTTAATTTTTTTCTAAATAAAAATTTTGAAGGTACTCTGATTTGGGTGAATAATACCTAATACATTTAATTGCGCAAGATTGTAGCCTTTTTTGTTAACAAATGTTGAGCCCAACAATTGATGGCACTGCTTTTTTATAGCTAAAAAATTCTCTTGTTCATCAAGTTGCTGAATAATTTTTTCGTTGTTTTGTAATGCTAGAATTTGATCCACTATATTCATTCAATAACCTTTTAAGTGTCATTCGTTACATCTATCATGATACTAAAATTTTGTCTTGTCATGTAATCTGTAATTAAATCATGATAATCATTAACCATCTTTCTTAAGATTAAATCATTACTATAATCTTCAATTTCTAATCTTAGCTTTTCTCTTAAAGTCTTTATTCCAATTCGACGACCATGCGAATGCCATTGCTTGTTATCACCAAGAGTTTTAGCAATCTGCTCAGCCCTATCTTCTTTTTCTTTATTTGTAACTTGCTTATTTTTTAATAACAAATTATTTCGATGTGTCTGCCATGATTTAAATTTATATTTAACAAGCCACTGTTTTAGTAAAGTTACAGATAAATCTTTTGCCTGTTCATATCTTCGCAACTCAGCCATATCCTGGTTTTGAGCAATTTGAAACTCCACTGCGGTAATAGTTCCATTTGCAGATTTATTGAGTAATTCCTCAAATTTATCCAAATACCCCAATGCGGGAACCCACTTTCCGTCTTTAGACTGAACTTGCGGATCAATTGGCCCCAGCGAAGATGAGTAATCCATAAAAATTTTATCTCCAGACATACAAAAAATTGTTCCAGCAGACATTGCCACATTTGGTACGAAAATAAAAACTTCAGGATAAAAATGGCGGATCATTTCAACCATTTTTTCTACTGCCTCCGCTTCTCCACCAGCTGTATTTACTAATAGGATTAATCTCGATTTCCTTTGGTTTTGACTACATTCGATTAATTCCAACCTTTGTCGAAACCAAGGCAAATAACTTGAAGAAATATCTCCGTAATAACCAAAAACATCAGCACCAAAATGGTTTTCTATATTTGCTCGATAAGCCACTAGCTGACTTTTGAATAATTTATCTATTGTTCTCATTTGCTTTGTTACGACTTCTTTTTAAAAAATTAATTTATTCTTTTATTCTAGTAGGAAGTTTTACTTGTGAAAATTTAAGGTAACAATTGATTTAGGGGTATTCCTCACTGAGTATTTAAGTCTAACTAATAAAACGTTCGTTGTTTAACAAGTGGGTCTTTGGGAAAGTTCAACGAATTAGTAATTGAAGACTTTCCCAATTTGAAAAAACTAGGTTAACTTTATTTTTAAAATAATTTATCTGAATTCGTCCTCAGAATTTTTAAGTTACCCTAATTTTTTAAAGTAGAATTACTTACAAATCACTGTTCTATCAGAGACGTCACACTTTAGAAGCGCTTTGCCATTAACATCGAACTCTGTAAATAGCCACTTCTCACCCATTTCATCTTGACGTTCCAAAGTACCAAAACCAAAATCTTGATAACTTGAAAACTCTTTAATCTTGAGTAATTTTTTCTGAACATCAGATAATTTAATCTCAACATTATTTATCTCTTCCAAGGATGATCCACTATTTCCAGTGACAATTTCAGCAGGACGATTAATGTCATAGGTGATCGCCTCAAAGATATGGTTATGACCATGTATCGTAAAGTTAATGGGTGACTTTAATAGCTCTTCTCCATTTAGACCAGCAAGAATATTAGTAAATCCAGTTGGATACAGTTGATACTCTGATTCACTATCTTTCTTTTTACTAGGTAAAACGATATTGAGTGGATGATGACTTCCAAAAATATTAAATTTTTTGTTGAGTGCTATCTTCTCAATTGTCTTAAATTGATTAACGTAGATTAAGAAACTTTCATCTTTTTCAGTAATTTTTTTGTTTGCATTCTTTGCAGAGTCAAAAACAATGAATTGGGCTGACTTGCCTAAGGGAACTGAAAACGGTTCTGAGTAATCCCCAATTACATCGTTAGAATGGTCATTACAGCTTCTTTTTTCATCCCAACTATGAGTATCAATAAATCGATGCCAACCTTGTCCAGCCCTTGAACAAGTTTCATGATTACCTCTTACAAAGACCCAAGCCGCTTTTTCTAAAAGTGGTTTTGCAGGTACAAAAAAATCAGCCTTCCAAGTATCGTATCCATAACCCCATGGTGAGCCTTTACAGCCAGGTAAGTTATCTGGACAAGGGCTTTCACGATAATGAAGATCGCCTACATGGATTACTAGATCTGGGTTTTTAGCAGCGGCGTTTGTCATGACCTCAGCAAATGGCCACTTTGACTGATCATTACAATCTTGATAAAAGTTCTCAGCCCCTTTTAATCTACAACCTGTATCCCCGATGACAATGATTTTTTTAATTTCACTAGCTGGTCGTTTAAATACCTGATTATTGACTTTGCCCTCTTTCGCGTCTTTTGGCCAAACCATTTCACAAGTCAATACGGGGAAATCGGACTCAATGACATCGGATTTTTTTCTAAGCGGGATTTTTGCTCCTGCTACCCTTACTTTCATTTCTTCAGCTTTTTGAGCATCCCACTGAACAGTAGGACATTTCGGTAAATTCGTTACTGCTCTGAGAATATATTGATTGTCACCCACTACTAAATAAGGTTGCACGTATTCTGCATTGTCTTGTGTTGCAAAACCAAGGTTCACTATAAATACGCTCCCCAATAAGATTGCAAAAGAGAGAAGTTTTTGGATTATATTGTTCATCATTGATTAATCATTACAGTTTAAGTTAACGAGCACGCTCATTGGTTTTGTTTGACCTATAAATTCTGTAGGTGGTTTTGGATATTTAGCATTTTTTACAGCGTTTAAAGCAGAGGTATCCAACATTGGTATGCCACTTGTAATTGCGACAACTGCGTTAGACGGAATACTATCTAATAGATTAAATTGCACTCTAGTTTTACCCTTTAAATTCATATCCTTTGCAGCAGATGAACATGAAGTAGCAGCTTGTATCGCAGCGTTTACCTGACCTCTGTAAATTGCCATTGGGTCGGGCGTGCTTACGTTAGGTTGAGCTGGTGGTGCAGTTTCACTCTTAGAAGTAACATTAGACGGCGCAGTTTCTTTAACTAAATTATCTGCAGGTTGATTAGTTACAGGAACACTTTCGGTTCTCACGACCTTTGGAACATTTGGCTTTACCACTGGTACCACTTTAGGTTTTGGTGGTTCAGGTGGTTTTAGCGCTTTAGGCTCTTCACTCATTACTAGATTGATACTAACGTCTTGAGGCTGAATCTTATCGTTAAATATGCCTGTAAACGTTATGAAAGCAAATCCAAGCACTAGTAATTCAATTAATAATGCTTGACCTATAGTACCTAACGAATATAAAGGAGTAGTATTTTTACTTAACTCCATAAAAACCTACTTTTTAATTGGATTTATTGTGTGCTGCTAAAGCAATCTGCGTAGCACCGCTAGATTTAATTGCATCAATTACATGCATTAAAGTTTGTAAGGAAACACTGTCTGCTCCTACAACTGTAATCATTAAATTTGATGTGTCTTTTTGCTTTAACAAATTAGTTAACTCACCAGCCAACATGGCCTTGTTATCAACAATCAAACTATTATTTTCTAAAACCTCAACTGTCATTTTAGAATTTTGAATAACAGTTGTCGTCGAACTAGTTGGTAACTTCGTCACATGACCGCTGGTAGGTATCATTTTCAAGGCCATCATAATGAAAAACACTAGTAAGAAGAGCATGATGTCGATCATCGGAATGATCTCTATCCTTGGTTTTCTTGATTCTAAATATCTCATAATGGCTTCAAATTTTTAAATTCTTCGGCACGGTTAAGCACCATTACTTTAAATGTTTCCATTTGATGCAATAAAAATCTAATCTTGTAATTAATATTGTTATAAAAACTTAGACCAATCATTGCAATTACCAGTCCAAAAGCAGTTGATATCAAGGCCTCAGAGATTCCTCCAGATATTTGTACTGCTGAATTTTGGATATCAGTAATGAAAGCCATTGCATTAAACATACCCACGATAGTGCCGAAGAGACCTAACAAGGGAGCAAGTGTAATAATCGTATCAAGTATCCACACTCCTTTGTCCAAGTGGGGTACTTCTAACATGATGGCCTCTTCTAATTTTCCGTCCAAGGCTTCTCTATTTTGATCTTTAATATTCGTGTTAAGGACAATTTTAAGTAGTTGAATGATTGGATAATCATCATGTCCTTTTTCTAAAGCTTGTAGTGTATCTAATTTAATACCTTGCTTAGACTGACAAAGTTTAATTAATTCATCACCGACCCGACGCATATCCGATAAGTGTTTCAACCGCTCGACAATAATAACAATTGCTACGAAAAGAATTGCCATCATCAAATAAAGAATACCACCTGAGCTGTTTGCAAGAGTTAGAAAATATTGTAAGTTCATTTTTTGTTTTACTTTTTATGTACTATTATTTAAGCTTTTTTAAAGAAAATACTCACCCAGGTTATCGACCGGGGTGAGTAATAATAATTAACTATTTACGTTAAAAAATCTTAGAAATTACCTGTCACGCCTGCATACAATGAACGACCTGATGTGTAGAGAACTGTATCAGTAGAACTTGCACCTAAGACTGAAGTAGCTGAACCAAATTTAACCGCAGCAATATATCTATTGTCAAAAATATTGTCGATACCTACTCTTAATTTCATGCTCTTCACAAATGTTGGGATCTCAGAGAACATGTAATTGGCAGACAAACTTGTTAAGATCATTGGATCTAACTGGTAAGCTTGGTTGATTTGAGTTGCTTTGGTATTATCTTGCCACATTGCACCGATGCGCTTCACCGTTCCACCCAATGACCAGTTATTTTCTCTATAAAATAATCCAATAGTTTCCATATCTTGTGGGACGTTAGCAACTGATAAACCTGTAGTGTCATACGTTGAAGAGTAATACATCGCATTTAAATACAAGTTTAAGTTACGAGCAAGCATTACGTTACCCGAACCCTCAACACCTTTATAAGTTGTGGCCGGTGCTTGATAGTAGCTAGTAACTCCATTAACAACTTGTGAAGAATAGGACACATCTGCGTTTGTTTGGAAAACGTCAAAATCAACGGAATATTTAGGCGTTTGGAACACTGAACCAATTTGATATGTCTTTGTTTTCATTGGGTCAGGCAAAGTTCCGACCAATGAACCGCTTACGTCATATGTACTGGTTGGAGGAATCAAATCTCCAGTTGAATATTGAGCATAAACTGACCAATTTTTTTGAATCATATAACGTGCATCCAAGAACGGTAAAACATCAGTGTATGTTCTTGAGTTCATTACAGATGGTGCACCACCTAAATTACCTACTGTGCCGCTATCTGCATATTGGGTTAGGCTATGCGTAAAAGAGTTATATTTAACACCTGGAGTAACTGTTAACTCTTTTGTTGCTTTCCATGCGAATTCTGCATATGGTTGCAAAATTGTTGTCTGGAAATCTTCATTAAAAATAACGCCGCCTGAAGCTTGTTGACCAGTAATATAATTTACATAGGTCTGATGTCTTGGTGTGTCTGATCTTTCCGTTTGAATACCTGTTCTCAATGTACCAATATCAAATTCTTTTGATAAACGAAGGATATTACCCATTGTGTGATAAGAATTCAGCTTATCGACACCTGGCTTTGAAGAGGCTAACAAAGATGCTGATGTTTGATCAGGAGCTGAAATGTTTGCGTAATTTTGTTGGTTACTATAGTAATTGAAATAAGTTTTGTTATCCAGTTTCCAACCATCGCCTAAATTCGATTTAAAACCTAAGTAGTTGAAAGAAGTAGTTACGTCATAGTTGTTATAGCCTAAATAATCAGCACGGGCTGGATTATTGCTGTTGTAATAATTCAAATCACCTTTATAATTTCCAGGAACTGCCGCGGCTGCGCCAGGAATTGTATAAACAGCGTAAGTTGAAGGCTGAATTGTTCCACCAGAATTTGACAAATAGTGCACCCATGATGCGAAGATTGTCATTGTTGTATCTGGCGTTAATGCTGACTCTAACTTGAAGCTTGCACCATCTCTATACTGTCTGTTGTAGGTTTGTGCACCATCAGAGTCCATGTGGTGAATATTGAATAAGATTTTTGTTGCAGGTGCATTTTCTAAATAACCAGTTGCTAATTCCATTCCGTATTCATTGGTATTGAAACTACCAAAGTTATAAAATGCACTAACTCTATGTTCATTGTCTACAGGACGTGATAATAAACCAACCGTTCCACCAAAGTTTGCAGGTCCGATTGATGCAGCTGTACCTGGACTTCTATCAGAAGTAATACCACCAATGAATGGGGCTGGGAAAAAGGCTTGTGAGTGGTGTGTTGGGTCGTTAGTATCGTTATATGGGATACCGTCAAAAGTCATAGTCCAGTTGCCATCTTTGAAGCCACGGAACCAGATTTTGTCGTCGTTATTACCTGGACCGTTAGATGAAATACCATAAGCACCTGGCAACATACCGTTTGCAATATTTGCAAAGTTTGACATAGGCGCAGTAAAGTTATCAATATACTCTTGGCTTAATTCTGCTACTGGTCTCGCAACATCTAAAGATGTTCTAACTGGCGATAATTTGACTGAATCATAATTTTTAGGGTTTGTTGCCTCGCCAGTACCGCCAGTTGCATTAACAATACCAACGTCAGTAACTTGTTGAGCGAATGCTGAATGTGGTAAAACCAAACCCAACATTGCCATACCAGCAAAAATTGGATGTAATTTAAAATTGTTAGCTTGCTTTTTCATATCAATCCTTTATATAAGTAATAAAGTTATGATATTTCTGCTTTGTTACCTATCTGTTACCGAATTGTTTCATTTTTATTAAACAATTGTTTAAGTTCTTCTCAAAAATAAAGCACCCGAAGGTGCTTTATTCAAGTTACCGATTCTTTGGTAAATTACATCATACCGCCCATACCACCCATACCACCCATGTCGCCCATACCACCTGGCATTGATGGACCATCGTCTTTTGCTGTTTCAGCAATTGCACAGTCTGTTGTTAATAACAAACCAGCTACTGATGCTGCGTTAACGAGTGCTGTCTTCGTAACTTTAGCTGGATCAATAACACCTTGTTCAACTAAATCACCATACTCACCTGTCGCGGCATTGTAACCGTAGTTACCTGTTCCAGCTGCTACGTTATTGATAACAACGCTTGCTTCGTCACCTGCATTGGATACGATAACGCGAAGTGGCTCTTCCATTGCGCGCAATACAATACCAATACCTGCATTTTGATCAGCGTTATCGCCTTTCAAATTCAAGATTGACTGTTTTGCACGAACCAAAGCTACTCCACCACCAGGCACAATACCCTCTTCTACAGCTGCACGAGTAGCGTGTAATGCATCATCAACGCGTGCTTTCTTCTCTTTCATCTCTACTTCAGTTGCTGCGCCAACACGAATCACTGCAACACCACCAGCTAATTTAGCTACGCGCTCTTGGAGTTTTTCACGATCGTAATCGCTAGTAGCTTCTTCGATTTGGGCACGAATTTGTTTTACGCGTGCTTCAATTTGCTTTTCATCACCAGCACCGTCAATAATCGTTGTATTTTCTTTACCGATTTCAACACGCTTTGCTTGACCTAGATCATCTAAAGTTACTTTTTCTAATGTAAGGCCAACTTCTTCTGCAATAACTTGACCCTTAGTTAGGATAGCAATATCTTCCAACATCGCTTTACGACGATCGCCAAAACCTGGAGCTTTAACAGCACAAGTTTTGAGGATGCCACGAATGTTGTTAACTACTAAAGTTGCCAATGCTTCACCTTCAACATCTTCTGCAATGATGAGTAATGGACGACCAGATTTAGCTACTTGCTCGAGTACTGGGAGCAAATCACGGATGTTGCTAATCTTTTTGTCAAACAATAGGATGTATGGAGTTTCCATAATCACAACTTGTTTTTCTGGGTTGTTAATGAAGTATGGTGATAAATAACCACGATCAAACTGCATACCTTCAACAACGTCTAATTCATCTTCTAAAGATTTACCATCTTCAACAGTAATAACACCTTCTTTACCGACTTTTTCCATTGCTTCAGCAATTCTTTGGCCGATACTTGTATCACTGTTAGCAGAAATCGAACCAACTTGAGCGATTTCTTTAGTTGTTGTACAAGGCTTGCTTAACTTTGAAATTTCAATCAAAGCTGCTGAAACTGCCTTGTCAATACCGCGCTTTAAATCCATTGGGTTATGACCAGCAACTACAAACTTCATACCTTCACGCACGATTGACTGTGCAAGTACAGTTGCAGTTGTTGTTCCATCACCAGCGTCATCAGCAGTTTTGGAAGCAACTTCCTTAACCATCTGAGCGCCCATGTTTTGCAATTTGTCTTTTAATTCGATTTCTTTAGCAACAGAAACACCGTCTTTAGTAACGATTGGACCGCCAAATGAGCGCTCTAATACTACGTTACGACCTTTTGGTCCTAGTGTCACTTTCACGGCGTTGGCTAGAATGTTTACACCTTCTACCATACGTGCGCGTGCTGAATCTCCAAATACTACGTCTTTAGCTGCCATGTATATTTCCTCTCAATTATTTTTTAATTACTTCTGAACAACTGCCATGATGTCTTCTTCACGCATCACGAGTAATTCATCGCCTTCAACTTTAACTGTCTGACCAGCATATTTACCAAACAATACGCGATCGCCAATTTTCACATCTAATGCAATAATTTTTCCGCTGTCATCACGCTTACCAGGTCCAACTGCAAGGATTTCACCTTGATCTGGTTTTTCTGTTGCGTTGTCAGGGATAACGATTCCTGATGCTGTTTTTGTTTCTGTATCTAAACGTTTGATGATCACACGATCATGCAATGGACGTAAATTCATGCGTTCTCCTAAAAATAAATCAAGTTAAAAACCAATAGTTAACTATTCAAGTTATTGAATTCATTAACAAAAAATACACCTAGAATAAATTGTTAGCACTCTATAGAGGTGATTGCTAACAATTATAGTATTTGTAGTATTTTTTTGCAACAGAGGTTCATGTTCGCTTGGATTTACGATTTCAATGAGCAATTAATTGCGCAAACTCCTAGACTAAGTCGAAAAAACTAAATGACCGACAAGAATAAGACAATCAACGTAGAGAACCTGGATTTAAGCCAACCAAATAATCCTTTGGATTTACGGGTGTGCCAGATTTAATAATTTCAAAATGTAAGTGGGGGCCGGTAGACCTTCCGGTATTACCAATCAAAGCTATCTTTTCACCAGCCTTAATATCTTGGCCTTCAGACACCAAAATCTTACTTGCATGGGCATACTTACTTACCAATCCATTCATGTGCTCTATTTGGACTGTTAAACCATAAGCATTGTCCCAGCCAGTACTAATTATTTTTCCATCACCAGCCGCAAATATTGGCATTCCAATGGGACCTTGAAAATCTAAGCCAGTATGATCGCTTAGATAATTATTAAGCGGATCCGTACGTACACCAAATCCACTAGATAGACTAACAAAAGAAACAGGGATGGATATTGGAGTGCGGGCTAAATCATCATAATATTGACTCCAAACCTGGTTTGATTTCTCAATCCGCTTTTGGCTAAGACTCATTTGACCCAGAGTTAAATTCATCAAATCCAACAAACTTTTATTCGACTCTAAATTTTTAGGTAAAAAAGCGCCACCAATATCTTTCTCTGTTAAGTGCTCTTTGAACTTAACATTGGGAGTTACTAGTTTTGTTAGTGCTTTATTTTTTTCTTCAAGCTCTAATAATTTATCGTTGATTTGTTGCTGCTTTAATTGAATTTCATTCAATTTGCTTCGATAAAAATAATTCAAATTATCAATTTCAAAACCTGAATGAACGTTACCTAAAGATTTAGCTATCGCTGGACTGTATTCAATAGCCCAACGGAATCCTACAAATTGCAATAAAGCACCTAAAACGATAAAGGAAAGTATGAGTCCTAATAATGTAAGGAGAACATTTTTAAAAGTAACATTAAAAGTTCTAATTTGACCTACTGGTCCAGACACCCAAATCAATTGCATAGTTCAAATGTTAAGTTTTTTTATGAGCAATCAATTTAACAGGACTTTCATCACCCGGTTTATATTCATCTAAATTTCCATGAATTTTCGCACCAACTGCAATTCCAATTGAACCATATTGGATATTGCCTTCGACTTGAGAGTTACCTAAAAGTTCAACTCTTTCGAGTGCAAAAATATTACCTGTTAGTTTTCCGGAGACAATCACATGTTGTGCATGAATGTCTCCGATAATTTCAGCAGATTCAGAGATGGCAACGGTTGCATTTTGGTTTTCTTCTTGAAAAACGTTTCCAATTAACTTTCCATCAATCCTTATCCCTTTGGATATGACTAAGTCTCCCTTGATTACTAGTGAAGTTCCAATAATTGACTCGAAGTTTTCTTGGGACTGCCCTAAGGTAAATTCTTTTTTAAATTTCAATTGCCAACCTCTTTAAATAAGTTATCGAAAATGCTTTTGAAAATAGCTAATTAATTAAGTTTTATATAAGTTCGGAAAAATGTCAATATAAAGACTCCTAATATGTTTTTCTAACATTAAAAAAATCAAAAAAAAGCATTTTCAATAATGAGCTTTGTAGGAATGTTCCTACAAAATTATCAGCCATCACCTCTATGAATGCTTGAGTTAAAAAACTAGACTGAAATTTCATAGTTAAAGCATAAGGAGTTGTAAATGGCATCAAAAAAGGGAATTTATTCTGTTTTTAAGAACATCATTAAAAAAGAAAATGTTTTGTTTCAGTCAAAACCCCAAGAAAAATTTTTGGAATCTCAGATTGTTAATTTAATGCCAATCTTTGACACGATGACGCAAGAATTTTCAGGTGTTTTGCATCAATCGCTTATAGAAGCCACAAGCGATCAAATTATTCAACAAGTTCAAGATGGTTTAAAGAATATTGCCTATTGGCATTGTCATGGCCGAGCAATTAGTTCATTGTTACCGATACATCAAAAAAATCTTAGTAATGTGGTTTTATTGGAGCAACTGATTGTACAAATCACTTCTTCCAACTTACCAATTGGTCTCATTAAAATTCCAATAATGGGGCTCCAGGAGACGGTCAACGAAAACTTCATCCCAAGTTTATTGAAGTTGCAAAGGCTAGGTATCATTTTTGAGTTTTGGGGTTTCAATGGAAGTGAACAAGAATTTATTTGGTTAAAACAAAAGTTATTTTCTGGCGTTCACTTATCAATTGGCCTTCTCAGAGCCGTATCAATGACTACACATACTAAAGAAATTTACCACCAATTAACAACCCTAATTTCTACTCAAAAAATCCATACTTATAGCGGGGGTATCTCTTTAGTGCATGATTTAACTTTCGCAAGAAATATGAAGCTGAATTTTTGCTATGGAACTTTATTAATGCCATCTGTCACTAAACATCAAATTTTGAAAATTAATGATAGCCAATTTGCACATTTATCAGTAAATAAAAAACCGCATTCCTCAACTAACGGAGAGAGAAAACTATGCTAGTTAAAACAATGCTAGTCGATGATCATCCTACGATGATTATGGCATTGAAAAGCATTATGAGTAGTCTAATTACGTTTGAAGTTATTGAAACAGCAACTAATGGCACAAGTTGTTTAATGCTTTGTAACTTACTTAATCCAGACTTAGTTATATTGGACTTAGACATGCCAGACATGGATGGCTTTGATGTAATACGTAGACTACGTGCTAAGCACCCTAATATAAGAATTTTAATTTTTACAAGTTTAGATGAAAAAACTTATGGGAACAGGGTTCGAGCAATCGGGGCACATGGATACCTAAATAAATCAGTTAGTGCAAAAGTTTTTATTTCCGCATGTACCTCAGTCGCTCAAGGATTCTGTTTTTACTCCATCGCGTCGATGGATTTTAATCGGATTGAGATCAATCAACAACTTCAATCTTTATCACAAAGAGAGTTTCAAGTATTAAAGCATTTAGGAAAAGGACTAGGAAATCATGAAATCTCTGACACACTTCACATTAGTCATAAAACAGTTTCCACATACAAGATGCGGGTATTTGAAAAACTTGGCATTGACAATATGGCAGATCTAATTTGTTATTGCCGAGAAAACAAAGTTTGTGATTAAGGAGAAAACAGCATATGAACCAATACTTTCAATTTAACTTTTTAAATAAATCCTTAATTTTATTTTTAATACTTTTAATAACTATTTACTTTTTTCATATACCAGAAGATGGATATTTAACTTTACAAAGATCACATACTGCATCTTGGTTACTGGGCTTTATATTTTGCCTATGTACATTTTTAATTTTGATTTGCCAAGTTGCTTGGCAATCAAGGAAGTCTTACTTACACAATATCGACAACATGAATAAATTAGTTAAATCTAAAATTAATGCAATACAAGCGAATGAAGCTAAAACG
>NZ_NTGB01000001.1:2947070-3009055 GCF_003072505.1 Polynucleobacter rarus | reverse complement strand
CTAAAACAAATTTTCTAGCAACAATTAGTCATGAAATTAGAAATCCTATTCAAGCCATTCTTGGAATTCATGAGTTTTTATTAAATGATGGTTCTATGCGTGGTGAAAATAAAAAATTATTAATTAGTGCCCACCATACTGCCAAATCACTCCTGGAAATTCTCAACCAAGTTTTAGATTTAACAAAACTAGAATCGGGTAAGTATCAACCTTCTTATTTACCAACTAGCTTGATTGACTTACTTGAAAATACGATGCAGTCTTATTCAGCATTAGCTAATGATCATAAAACCCAATTACATTTAATCGTTGATCCAACAATAGCTCCAAGCTTACTTATCGATCGTGTAAGGATCAGACAAGTTTTGCAAAATTTAATTGGCAATGCTGTGAAATTTACTAAAGAAGGTTCAATCAGCGTTACTTGCCAGGTCTTATGCGATAGTCATGCTGAGCAGTTAATTGAATTTCATGTTGCTGATACTGGATGTGGCATGAACCATCAAGACTTAGCAAGAATCATGGAGCCTTATGAGCAAGGGAACTCTCGACTGGGCTCTTCTATGCCTGGATCGGGACTTGGTTTAAGTATCACGAATAATTTATTGCAAATGATGGATAGTCACTTAACACTGATTAGTGAGGAAGACCTGGGAACTAGTGCTTCTTTTAAGGTATCTTGTAAAAGATCATCCGCACAAGCTCACCCCCTAAATAATGAACACTTAACTCTTACTAAAACCGAAAAATTACCCTTAGAAATGAGTACGATTTTAATCGTTGATGATTACGAAGTTTGTCGAGAAGTTTTGGCAAAGCAACTTATTCAATTGGGTTATAAAGTTCGGCAAGCCTCTAACGGTGAAGAGGCTTTAAAGGTTTTATCTGAGTTTACGATTGACTTAGTCTTAACCGATGAATCCATGCCGCAGATGCTTGGTTCTGAATTAGCAAGTTTCATCAACAGTCACTACAAGAATATTCCTGTTATTGTCCTAACTGGGCAAATACAGTCACTTAGTTCAACAATTCCATGCGTATCCCAATTTGTCATTAAACCTGTTGAATTGACCCACTTAAAGGAGATCATCTCTCACTCTCTAGGTTTAAGTGCTCCAAAATCTTGGAACCTGAAGTCTCTTTTTGAGTTCACAGGATCCGATGTGAATAATCAAATAGATATTCTAGAATCTTTAATGAAGTGTCAAAATCAAATCATTGCAGAACTTGCCCAAATTAATGCGGAGAGTAATCCTCAAGTAATCAGGCAACTAGTTCATAAGATTATTGGTGGAGCAAAAATTATTCAAGCTTTAGACGTCATTAAAGCCTGTAAACAAATTGATGATGCAAGCTTTTGCACTTTTGAGAATGCAAAAACTGCCCTGATTGATGCTTTACAAAACAATAATGAGGATATTCATAATTTTTTAAATACATTACTTTTAAATCATCGCATTAATACAAACAAAGAAAAAATTCATTAAGGCTCGTTGTATGTTAAAAACATGTTTAAATATTGAAATATTAAAAAGGAGACAATATGAATCAAAAAGTCATGCTCATTACTGGTGGAAGTAGGGGAATTGGTGCTGAAATTGCAAAAGGAGCTGCAAAACAAGGATACTTTGTTGTCGTTAACTATACAAGAGGCGCTAAGGAGGCCGAAGGTGTCGTCGAACAAATTATTAGTGCAGGTGGTAGCGCCGTTGCAATTCAAGCTGACTGCTCTAAAGAGGATGAAATTGTTCGATTATTTAAAGATGTAGATCAATATGGAAAGCTTGATGCTTTTGTTGCAAATGCTGGAATTATCGGTGGACAAAATCCAGTAACTGAAACTACCTTTGCCCAGCTGAGAGAGTTATTTGATATTAATGTCATCGGTCTAATGATTTCAACAAGAGAAGCAATTAAAAGAATGTCTACAGCATTAGGTGGAACAGGTGGCAGAATTGTTCTCATGTCATCCGTTGCCGCAAGAACTGGTGGAATTGCCCAAGAAATTCATTACGCAGCCTCAAAAGCGGCTGTGGACGGATTTTTAATGGGTTTAGCAAAGGAAGTTGGTAATGTTGGTATTCGCGTGAACGCTGTTCGTCCTGGACTCATTGGCACTAGCATTCATGACTTACATGGCGGCCGTGAAGTGATTGAAAAATGGGGTGCAGGTGTTCCCATGGCTAGGATTGGAGAGCCAACGGAAGTGGCCCAAACGGTTCTTTGGTTGTGTTCAGACCAATCGAGCTATGTTCATGGCGCCCTGATTGATGTATCTGGAGGGCGTTAATTAATAACTGCCATTTAACAAGATTTTTGAATCCACTTGCTTGACATCTCTTAGTCCGCAAAAAGCCATGGTAAGGTCTAATTCATTAGCAATAATTTCTAATGACTTAGTTACTCCAACCTCACCCATGGCTCCCAAACCATAAATATAAGAACGACCAATGAGTGTTCCTTTGGCCCCTAAAGCGAGGGCCTTAATAACATCTTGACCGGAACGTATTCCACTATCTAGCCATACTTCAATATCATTTCCAACGGCTTGAATAATAGAAGGTAATGCTGCAATTGTGGATGGAGCACCATCTAATTGACGACCGCCATGATTAGAAACAATAATGGCATCAGCACCAACATTTTTAGCTAAAACGGCATCTTCTGCATCCATAATACCTTTGAGGATCACTTTTCCACCCCATTGCTTTTTGATTGCTTCTACCTCTGACCAGTCTAATGAAGGATCAAATTGACCTGCGGTCCAAGCACTCAATGAAGACATATTATCAACACCTTGAACATGCCCAACGATATTACCAAAATCACGGTTTTTTGTACCTAACATTCCTAAACACCAGGATGGTTTAGTCATTAAATTTAGTAAATTTTTAATTGTAGGTTTTGGAGGAGCAGATAAACCATTCTTAATATCTTTATGACGCTGTCCTAAAATTTGTAAATCTAAAGTTATTACTAAAGCAGAACAATTTGCAGCTCGGGCTCTCTCTATTAAAGCTGAAACAAATCGTTTGTCTTTCATCACATACAACTGGAACCAAAATGGTGCTTGCGTTCTCCTGTAAACCTCTTCGATAGAACAAATACTCATCGTTGATAAACAATAAGGAACTCCAAACTTTTTAGCAGCATTTGCAGCCTGAATCTCTCCATCCGCAAATTGCATCCCAGTCATTCCAACGGGAGCTAAAGCTACCGGCATAGCAACCTCTTGCCCTAACATTGTTGATTTGATCGAGCGGTTAGCCATATTGATAGCAACGCGTTGACGAAATTTAATCGATTGAAAATCAGATTCATTTGCTCGATAAGTGCTTTGCGTCCATGAGCCAGAGTCAACATAATCATAAAACATGCGCGGTGCACGTTTTTCGTGGAGAACTCTTAAATCTTCAATATTGGTAATCGCGCTCAAGTTAAATCTCCTTCAAAGAATCCTTCCAATTGTAAACAATTACTGTTCATTGGTATTTAGAACCTCTTTAAAGCCTTTACCCGGAGAGAATTTAATGACATTTGAAGACTCAATTTGAATGATTTCTCCTGTCTTTGGATTGCGCCCTTGCCTGGCGGAGCGATGTTTTACTGAAAAAGTTCCAAAACCTGCTATTTGGATAGACTCTCCACCAACTAAAGTAGTTTCAATATTTCTTAATAACACCTGCAAAACAAGCTCACCTTTTGATAAAGGAATATCTGCTCCGATAGCAATCTCTTGGGCTAGGTTTAGTTTATTCAACAATTGTCTCCTATCTTTTTGTCTTCTATTAAAGACCTTATTTCAAACTTTTGAAAATGATTTTGAATTTATGCTTAAATGAAATCTTAGTTTAACGATGCTCGATTGCAGATTTGTTTCTAATGCTCAATTTTTTAAAGTTTAATTACATCCATCGGTCATTTCAATTAATAATTGGGGTAGGCCTTCTCGTTGCCTCCTACTCTCTCAACGCTTTCTCACGGGATGACTTTATTCCCCCTGAAGTTCAAAAAGTCTTAGTCAGTAAGAATATACCTAGCGATTCTTTTGCTTTTTCTGTCACATTACTCAACCCCGATGATAGTACTAAACACTTTCATTCTATCGGTTGGAATGCTGACTTACCAATGAACCCTGCTTCCACAATCAAACTATTGACCACGATTAGTGCATTGGATCAATTAGGGCCTGAGTATCGCTTCAAAACCAAGCTTTATTTAAAAGGTAAGATTGATCGTGGCGTTTTAGAAGGGCAGCTTTATGTTAAAGGATTTGGCGACCCCAAAATGGTGCCAGAAAGTTTAGTCAAGCTAATGGAGCAATTAAAAAGTCTAGGTGTAAACAAAATCAATGCTGACATCAGCTTGGATATGACCGCCTATAACCCTTCAGTAAAAGAATCTGCTCCCAATGATGGCGAAGAATCTAAATCTTATAATGTTTCTCCAAATCCTTTGTTGTATTCGTTTCAAACCATTTCTTTTCACCTAAGTGCAACTAAAAAAAATGTAGCTATTTCTTACACTCCCTTGCTCGCTAATTTTAAGGTAAATAATCGCCTTAAAATTTTTCAAGGCGATTGTATCGACTGGAGAAAAAATATTAAGCTTTCCTTATTTCAAGAA
Organism: Polynucleobacter rarus; assembly: GCF_003072505.1. Lineage (GTDB taxonomy): Bacteria > Pseudomonadota > Gammaproteobacteria > Burkholderiales > Burkholderiaceae > Polynucleobacter > Polynucleobacter rarus. The sequence goes on along the minus strand of NZ_NTGB01000001.1, from coordinate 3,004,429 downwards.
GATGATGAACAATGGGCTGCAAATTTTGATGGAAAACTACCAAGTAAATGTAATGATGTATTGTTCAATATCGTATCAATTCCCAATGATCAATTTTTCAAAATGGGCTTTATTTCCGTCTGGGAGTCAGTAGGTGGGACATGGCTAAAAAAACCAAACTTCCAAAACAATAAAGTTCCAAATGATACGCCGCTTATTTTAGAGTTTGCCGGTACATCGTTAAATGAAGCTGTGGTTGATACCAATAAGTTTTCTAATAACGTCATGGCTCGGCATATTTTTTTAACTCCGGCATTAGAGAATAATAAATTACAAGTATCGACGCTTGACGCAATTTCTCAAACACAAAAATGGCTAAAGGAACATCAATTTAATATGTCAGAATTGATATTGGAAAATGGCTCAGGTTTATCTGACATTGAAAGAATATCGTCTCAACATATGAACGATTTACTGAGATATGCCGCCACCTCGAAACATAACGATATTTTTATTAATTCTTTACCCATTGCTGGCGTTGATGGCACGATGCGCCATCGCTTAGTCAATCAATTCAAAAATTTCGTCAATAACGTTTTGCAAAAAAATACCTCACAAAGCACCGTTCCATTACCTGAAAAACTCCAACAAAGTGGTGCTTATATAAAAACTGGTTCGCTTCGTAATGTGCGTTCAATCGCTGGATTTGTGGTGAGTAAAAGCGGAAAAATATACGCAATTTCTAGCATGGTGAATCATATCAAAGCCAATGAAGGATTAAACATTGTGAATGACGCCTTAATCGTTTGGCTGTCTGAAGATGGTCCACTGAAAATCTCTGCCGATACTAAGACTTCCCAGATCCCTTAGCGGCCCGCTTTAATCGGTCTCTAATTGCATCCCATTGACTATCTAATGGTAAAGCTCGAATGTAAATAGTTTGATAGGATTTTTTATCCAGTTCTCTTAACAGACCATAAATTATTTTAGCTAAGTCTTTGGGATTACTCGGTATTGGGCGAACCTGAATGTTTTGTAAACTTGTTAAATCCTCATCCATCATACTCAGCCAAATACTATTTTCATTTTGCTCAAAAACCATCCCTACTAAGGGCTGCTCTATGATTTTTAATGGTGTCATCGGGGCATAATGTGCTAAATGACTGCCAGAATGTGCCACCAGTTTATCAATTACTTTTCCTACTAGAAGACCCGTTTTATCCTCAATATCTTTCACAGTAATCATCCCAGGACGCAAAATCCTGAGACCATGAGTATCGATATTTGTCAGATCAATAATGGTCGACTCAATACCTATCTCACAATCGCCAGCATCAACAATGACAAGATCAAACTCATTTGAAAATGAACGAGTTATCGGACTAAATTCTTCATAAACATGCTGCGCATTGGTTGGAGAAATTTTACCGAATCGATTTGCTGATGGTGCAGCAATACCAGTGCCTAATTCTTTTAATATTTCTATGGCAGTTTTTTGATTAGGGCATCTTAATCCAACGGTCTCATTACCACCAGTTACTTCTTTAATAACACCTTTGGCTTTCTGAAGAATCATGGTTAAAGGGCCTGGCCAAAAAGCTTGGGCTAAACGTAAAGCCTCGTTAGGGATGTCTCTAGCCCATGGTTCAAACTGGTTCAGCCAATGAAAATCCGTGTTTTCTTTTGCTGGAGGAATATGCACAATTAAAGGGTGATTTGATGGGCGGCCTTTTAACTGAAATATTTTTTCAACGGCTTTAGGATGGTCTGCTCTTGCACCTAATCCATACACTGTTTCAGTTGGAAAGCCAATCAATCCATCATGCTTTAGGTGATCTACACTTTTTGAAATATCAATTGATGTGTAACCAATTATTTCAATATTCATTCTATTGGAATACCTAAAATTTCCATTGCAAGGATTGCGTCTGACTTGGCTGACTCAATATTGTCAGCTAAAAAATTAATATGTCCCATTTTTCTAGCCAATTTTGGCTCAGTCTTGCCGTATAGATGTAATTTAGCACTTGGTATAGATAGGACTTTATCCCAAGCAGGTTGAATCATTTGATTGTTTTTATCAAACCAGATATCACCTAGTAAATTTAACATCACCACGGGTTGTATTAAGTCTGTTTTTCCAAGTGGTAATCTGGCTAAAGTCCTCACTTGTTGTTCAAACTGACTGGTAAAACAGGAGTCTAAAGTATGATGGCCTGAATTATGAGGTCTAGGGGCGATTTCATTCACAATCAAGGTACCATCCCCTAAAACAAAATACTCAACGCATAAAACTCCAACATAGTCCAATTCGCGGATAATTATTTTAGTGGCCTCTAAGATTTCATTTTTCTGCTCTTCAGTTAATGACGGGGCCGGTACAATACTTAAATGAAGAATGCCATTTCTGTGTTCATTTTGCGCAATCGGAAAGATAGCAACCTCATTATCAAAGGCTCTGGCCACAATGGCAGATACCTCAAAAGCAAGATTAAGTTTTTTCTCTAAAATGCACTCAACCTGACCTAGTTCAACCCATGCATTTTCTAACTCTTGGGAGCCTTTTACAGTCTTTTGACCCTTACCGTCATATCCTAATCTGGTAGTTTTTAAAATAGCTGGGAACATTTCGGTTGCAATACTCTTACAATCCTCTGGACGCGTAATAAGGCAATAGGGGGCCGTCTGAATCCCCGTTTTATTTGCACAGTTACTTAAAAAAGCCTTTTCAGCAGTTCGATTTTGGGCAATAGATACTGGCTGGCTGATTGGGGCGACATAAACATTTTGTTCAATTAACCAATCTAAGACTTTTGCAGGCACATTCTCAAACTCCGTGCTCGCAGCAACACAAGTTTTTGCAAACTCAGCCAATCCAACCTCATTTAAATAATCTGCCCGAATAAACTTTTGAGCAATCTTACCTGCTGGGCTATCTTCATCTGGGTCAAGAACGCAAACTGGATAGCCTAAATCTTGGGCCGCTTGAGAAAAGTAACGGCCTAACTGACCGCCACCTAAAATGCCAAGCCAACTAGGGGGAAAAAAAGGATTCATTGAAAAAAGAAAACGAATGTTAATTTAATTGCATTGCACGAGCTTTATCAGACTGGGCAATTCTAAAGTCAACCAGTTGATTTGCCAGCTCAGAATTACTTAGAGCTAACATCGCTACCACATGTAAAGCGGCATTCGCGGCTCCAGCTTCCCCAATGGCAAAAGTTGCAACCGGGATACCTTTGGGCATTTGCACAATAGAATATAAAGAATCTTGACCCCTCAGATATTTACTGGGAACTGGTACGCCATATACAGGCACAATGGTCTTGGCGGCCAACATACCAGGTAAGTGGGCAGCTCCACCAGCTCCTGCAATAATTGCAAGAAGTCCTCTTTCTTTAGCTTCTTCAGCATAAGAAAACATCTCATCAGGCATTCTGTGAGCAGATAAAACCTTACATTCGTGTGGAATGTTGAACTCTTGAAGAATTTTAGAAGCCTCTGACATGACTTCCCAATCAGAATTTGAGCCCATGACTACCCCAACTTTAACGGGTGGCATGTCTTTTATCATCGTATCTGTCATGGGACTCGATCCTCAGTAATCTGAATAGAAGCCTACTATTCTAACTGAATACTTCATTCATTCGCTATTAATGCGTTAGCACATCCAATGCTTCTTGATATTTTTGAGCAGTTTTCTCGATTACTTCTTGAGGCAACTTCGGTGCAGGTGCTTTTTTGTCCCAATGACTACCGTTTATCAAGACCTGTTCTAGCCAATCTCTCACAAACTGTTTGTCATAGGATGGCGGGTTTTCGCCTACTACATAAGAACTTGCTGGCCAAAATCTTGAAGAATCCGCCGTCAAAATCTCATCCATTAGAACTAATTGTCCGGCCTCATCTAAACCGAACTCAAATTTAGTGTCAGCAATAATAATACCTTTCGTAGCAGCGTATTTAGAAGCCTCTACGTATAAGCGAATACTTACTTCTTTTATTTTGGCTGCTAGTTCAGAACCTATTTTATCTACCACTTGAGCGTAGGAAATATTCTCATCGTGATCTCCAACATCTGCCTTTGCAGCAGGTGTAAAGATTGGTTCTGGTAACTTCTCGGAATTTTGTAGTCCAACAGGTAAGGTGACTCCACAGACTGAACCTGTAGCTTGATAATCTTTCCAACCACTACCTGATAAATAACCCCTTACAACAGCCTCTACCATAATCGGTTTTAATCTTTTGGTTACGATGGCTCGTCCTAGCACTTGATTCACCTCATCTGGACTCACTACTGACTCTGGAGTAATCCCAGTTAAGTGATTAGGAATAATCCAGGCAAGTTTTTCAAACCAAAAATTAGCCATCTGATTGAGGACTATACCTTTTCCAGGAATAGGATCCTGCATTACCACATCAAATGCTGATAGACGATCTGTGGTGACCATCAGCAATCGATCATCTCCAACAGCGTAAATGTCCCTCACTTTACCTTTTGAGATCTGCGGCAAGGATTTAATCGAAGTTTCAAATAAAGCGCTCATTAACGTACAACCTGAGTAAGTTCTCCAGAGTTATATCTTTGAACCATTTTATCGAGTGAAATCGGTTTAATTTTGCCAGCCTGTCCCTCGCAACCAAAGGCAATATATCTAGCCAAGCATATTTGTTTCGCAGCCTCTCTAGCTGGTTTGAGATAATCACGCGGATCAAATTTTCCAGGATTTTCAAATAAATAACGGCGAATTGCACCAGTCATAGCTAGACGAATATCAGTATCAATGTTGATCTTGCGAACACCATTACGGATTCCCTCTTGAATTTCTTCAACAGGTACCCCATAAGTTTCTTTCATATCTCCACCGAATTCACGAATTTCAGCTAGTAACTCCTGTGGCACACTTGAAGAACCATGCATCACCAAATGCGTATTAGGAATGCGAGCATGAATTTCCCGGATACGCGCAATTGCCAAGGTATCTCCAGTTGGCTTTTTACTAAACTTATAAGCTCCATGACTTGTTCCAATTGCAATTGCTAAGGCATCGCACTGCGTTTGACTCACAAAATCAGCTGCTTGCTCAACGTCTGTTAAAAGTTGCTCACGCGTCATTGTTCCTTCTGCGCCGTGACCATCTTCTTTGTCACCCATCATCGTTTCGAGTGAGCCGAGGACGCCTAATTCTGCTTCGACAGTAACGCCAATAGAATGAGAAAACTTCACAACTTCCTTAGAAACCGCCAAATTATATTCATAAGGAGCGACGGATTTACCATCTGCCATTAAAGACCCATCCATCATGACGCTAGTAAAACCACTTTTAATTGCGGCCATACATACTGCTGGACTTTGGCCATGATCTTGATGCATTACTAAAGGGACATGAGGATAGGCTTCTACCGCAGCTTCTATTAAATGTCTTAGGAAAGATTCTCCAGCATATTTTCTGGCGCCAGCTGATGCTTGCATGATTACTGGGGCACCAACTTCATCAGCCGCTGACATGATGGCTTGAACTTGTTCCAGATTATTGACGTTAAAAGCTGGTAGTCCGTAGCCAAACTCTGCTGCGTGATCTAAAAGTTGTCTCATTGATACTAAAGGCATAATTTCTCCAAATTAATTATTTCACTTTGATAATTTTAAGTGTATTTGTTCCACCAGGTTGTCCCATCGGTTCCCCGATCGTTAATGTAACCATATCGCCAGACTCTACGACGCCCTTTGAGCTCAAAAGATGTTCTACTTGATGCAACGCCACATCCCGATTACTACTTATTTCTAAGTGAAGAGGAATCACATTTCGATACATACAAAGTGCTCTTTGGGTTTTGACTTTTTGTGTCAATGCAAAAATAGGAATATCAATTTTATGGCGACTCATCCACAAAACAGTAGATCCTGACTCAGTCAAAGCTGCAATTGCTTTCACTTTTAAATGAAAAGAGGTAAAAAGGGCCCCTAAAGCAATGGATTGATCGATTCGAGTAAAGGTTTGATCTAAAAAATCCGCGTCTAAACTAACATGTTGTGACTTTTCTGCTTCCAAACAAATAGCTGACATTTGTTCTACAGTTTTCACGGGATATTGTCCGGCAGCTGTTTCTGCTGACAACATCACCGCATCGGTGCCATCTAAGACAGCATTGGCCACATCACTGACCTCTGCCCTAGTAGGAATCGGACTATTAATCATCGACTCCATCATTTGGGTAGCAGTGATCACAAATTTATCTTGTTTATTGGCAAGAAAAATCATTCGCTTTTGTAAAGCAGGCACAGCTGCATTACCTACCTCGACAGCTAAATCACCCCGTGCAACCATGATTCCATCGGAGGCATCGATGATCCCCTCTAAAACGCCTGGCATAATTGCTTCCGCTCTTTCAATCTTCGCAATTAAGCGAATCTCTTTATTCAAGGGCTGGGCAACTACATTCGCTAGAGATCTTGCGAAATGCATATCATCTGCATTTTTAGGAAAACTAATCGCAATGTAATCAACATCCATCTCAATAGCCGTCACCAAATCTTCTTTATCTTTTTCGGTGAGTGCTGGCGCTGTCAAACCACCACCAGCTCGATTAATTCCCTTGTTATTAGAAAGTTCACCACCCATCTCAACCAGCGTGTGAATACAGACCCCAACTACTTTTTGAACCTTTAAAACGATTAAGCCATCATTTAATAGCAGTAAGTCCCCCGCATGAACATCTTTGGGTAGATCTTTGTAATCAAGTCCTACGCGTAGCTCATCACCCAATTTACAATCGGCATCAAGGATAAACTCTCGACCTTGCTCAAGTTGTATTTTCCCATTTAAGAATTTACCAACGCGGATTTTAGGACCTTGTAAATCTGCCATGATGGCAATTTCACGATCAATTTCTTTAGAAAGTGAGCGGATTAAATTTGCACGTTGGCGATGATCTTCTGCCACACCATGCGAAAAATTGAGCCGAACAACATCAACCCCGGCTAGAAGCATTTGTTTCAGAACATCCCTATCGCTGGAAGCTGGTCCTAAAGTTGCAACAATTTTTGTAGCTCGGTTAAGTTTCAAACTGAAACCCTTTCTTGTAAAATTTGAATTGCTGGTAAGGTTTTTCCTTCTAAAAACTCTAAAAAAGCCCCTCCCCCAGTAGAAATATAATCAACTTGCTTTTCGATCCCATACTTTGCAATTGCGGCTAAAGTATCACCGCCACCGGCAATTGAAAAACCTGGACTATGTGCAACTGCTGCAGCGAGCATTTTAGTGCCACCACCAAACTGATCAATTTCGAAAACTCCGACCGGTCCATTCCAGACAATTGTTCCCGCATGAGCAATTATTGAAGATAATTCAGCCGCAAATTTAGGTCCAATATCTAAAATCATGTCATCACTTGCAACATCAGATGCGGCCACAATATTGGCTCGGGCTAAAGGTGAAAGCTCATTCGCCACTACAACATCTTGTGGAATCGGGACGCTAGCCCCCCGCTCAGCCATCATCTGCATAATCGCCTTTGCTTCACCAACTAAATCTGTTTCTGCTAAAGATTTACCGATATTAATGCCAGCTGCTAGCATAAATGTATTGGCAATGCCCCCGCCCACAATTAACTGATCAACCTTGGTTGAAAGAGATTTTAATATGGTCAGCTTAGAAGATACTTTAGAGCCAGCAACAATTGCAACCAGAGGCCTTTTAGGCTCATTCAGTGCCTTTGCTAAAGCATCTATCTCAGCTTCCATCAAAGGGCCTGCGCAGCTCAAAGGTGCAAATTTAGCCATGCCATGGGTGGTAGCTTCCGCACGATGAGCTGTGCCAAAAGCATCGTTAACATAAACATCACAGAGTAAAGCCATTTTCTTTGCTAAGTCTTCGTTATCTTTTTTCTCACCAATGTTCCCACGACAATTTTCAAGTAGTACAACTTCGCCAGGATTGACTTCAAAATTACCGTCTACCCAGTCAGTTATTAACGCAACCTTGCGGCCAAGTAACTCGGCAAGCCGATCAGCCACCGGTCCTAATGAATCCTCCGGCTTTAAAGCTCCTTCGGTAGGGCGCCCGAGATGAGAGGTTACCATTACTGCGGCACCCTCATTGAGACAAGCTTGAATCGCTGGAATGGAAGCTTTGATGCGAGTATCTTCTGTAATTTTTCCAGTTAAGTCTTGTGGAACATTTAAATCTGCTCGAATAAAGACCCTTTTTCCCTTAATTTGATGATTTGCAACTAAATCGGATAATCGATTGAACTTAGGAAAAGTTGAATTTGGCATAGTTTTTATTTGGAGAAGAATCGGAAATGTATAATTTTAATCTAATTGCCATCTTACAACTTTTCAATGAAACCTTAGGCAGAATTTAACTTTTATTGAAATTTAGCAATCCAATTAGCACTGTTTTACAATAGTAAGATATATAACAAAATCTGGGTAAATATTATGTCAATGTCTGATCGTGATGGGTTTATTTGGTTTGATGGCAAACTTGTTCCTTGGCGTGAGGCGAACATTCACGTTTTAACCCATAGCCTTCACTATGGAATGGCAGTATTTGAAGGCGTCAGATGTTACGAGACCGACGCTGGACCTGCAGTTTTTCGTTTAGATCAACATACTAAACGGCTATTTAACTCAGCAAAAATCTTTCAAATGCAGTTACCGTATACCCAAGAGGAAATTATTGCTGCTCAGTTAGAGGTAATTAGAGCAAATGATTTAAGTTCCTGTTATTTAAGACCACTTGCTTGGATTGGTTCTGAAAAGCTTGGTATTTCCCCGAAGGGTAATACCATCAATATGTCTATTTCTGCATGGAAATGGGGCGCCTACCTAGGGGAAGATGGCCTGAACAAAGGTATTCGGGTAAAGACCTCTTCTTTTAGTCGGCATCATGTGAATGTCTCCTTAGTTAGAGCAAAGGCCTCCGGTTATTACATCAATTCAATCCTAGCTAACCAAGAAGTCACCGCTCACGGATATGATGAAGCTTTGTTATTGGATACAGATGGATATGTGTCAGAAGGATCTGGGGAAAATGTTTTTATTGTGAGTGATGGAGTGTTGATTACCCCTGACTTAGCAAGTTGTCTCGCTGGAATCACCCGTGACGCCATCATTAAGATTGCGACTGATTTGGGAATTACAGTTAAAGAAAAGCGTATTACGCGCGATGAAATGTACTGTGCAGATGAAGCTTTCTTCACTGGAACAGCGGCTGAAGTGACGCCAATTCGTGAGCTAGATGACCGAATTATTGGTAACGGTGGACGTGGTCCAATGACAGAAAAAATTCAATCTCTGTTTTTTGATATCGTAAAAGGTAAAAACGACCAATATCGTTCTTGGTTAACGATGGTCTAAATAATTAAGATGATCAAAAATACTACTCCTATTGAAGTGACTAACAGTGATTTACCTTTGCACTGTCCTATGAACCAAACTCCAGTTTGGAACTTACATCCAAAGGTTTTTTTGGATATAGGCCATACTGGAGAAGCGAAGTGTCCATACTGTGGCGCTTCATATCGCTTGAAAGCTGGCGTTAAAGTAGGTCATTAAATTGTCAAAACAACGCGTTTTGATCATCGCCCCAAATTGGATCGGCGATGCTGTAATGTCACTTCCATTAATAAAAAAAATTAAAGATTCTGATTGTCAAATTGATGTTTTGGTTACGCCTTGGGTAGCTCCAGTTTATGAAGCTTGCGAAGATGTAAATCAGGTAATCAGTGGCAACTTCTTGCATGGCAAACTACAATTACCTCTTCGTTGGAAGATAAGCCGACTTCTTAAAAAATCTGGCTACAGCTCTTGTTACATTCTCCCCAATAGTTGGAAATCTTTAATTATTCCTATCTTTGCTGGTATTTCCAAAAAAATTGCATACGTTGGTGAATCGAGAACTATTTTCCTTAGTCGTGCCTTACCTAATCCGGATAGAACGAGTCGTCCCTCTATGGTGGGTCATTATTTATCTCTTGCATCAGAGAAATTATCGGTCGATTCCAACAACCTATCAGATCAATTTACTCCACATCTGACAATCAAACCTCATATTTTGATTGCCTCTAAACAAGTTTTAGCCAATTACCTACCAAATTGTTCACGTTTTTTTATTTTGGCACCAGGGGCCGAATTTGGTCCCGCCAAACAATGGCCATCAAAGCACTTTGGGAATGTGGCGAATCTACTCCTTGATCAATATAAAGATTCTGGTATTTTAATTTTGGGCAGCAAGAAAGATTCAAGCATTGCGGATCAAATTCTCTATGGATTACATTCGCAGCATTTGTCTCGTATCCAAAATCTTTGTGGAAAAATACCCCTGATTGAAGCCATGGGGCTATTGAGTATGGCCAAGGGTTTGATTTCGAATGACTCCGGAATGATGCACATTGGTGCCGCCTTACAAATTCCTCAAATTGCAATCTTTGGCTCTAGCGACCCATCACATACCCCTCCCCTTTCAAAAAAAGCCTCTATTATGTATTTAGGGCTTGACTGCAGTCCTTGTCACCAAAGAAAATGTCCCCTTGGACATACTAACTGTTTAGTTCAAATTTCACCTGATTCTGTTTTTAAACAATTTAATATTGCTTTAGCCACTGAAGGATAAGATATGTTTCGCCAAACTCGCTTGTTTCATGATGTGGATGAAGTCTTAGAGAATTGGTATCTTGCATTACGCGAAGGTGATTTGGAGACTGCTCTGTCCTTGTGGTTCGACGAAGACACTATTACGTGCATCTTACCGGACGGTGTTCGACTTAACGGTCACAGTGAATTACGCGAAGGATTTAAAGACTTAATGGGTCGATCATTAAATCTTGATACGATTACCTCCACGAGCCATTCCTATTTAGGAACCACCTTTGTGGATAGCACTGAGGCTGTTCGTTTTAATGATTCCTCTGTGGATCCTAAATTTTTTATCCACATGACGATTATCTTAGTTCAAGGAGCAATGGGTTGGAGAATTGCTCATATGCATACAAGTATTGTCGATAGCCAGTTAATTACATCACCGGTCTTATCTGGTGACCACGGATTTCATTAATAGTGGATCAGTCCACCATCTCCGCGATTGCAAAATGGCCTGATGTTCCCTATTGCTATGGTTGGCTTTTTTTAGATCGTCGCGGGTCTTTTCGGATTCGTAATGAATATTCTCAAAAGCATCATTTGCCAGGTGAGCTCATTAAACATGCTGGGATGTGCGATTCGATTCGGAAAAATATATACATCGATCCGCACAATCAGTACTTTTTTCAAAATGGCCCCCAAAGGGTTTATCTGAGCTTAGCTTACTGTCCTTACGTTGTTCGGTTCATTCCAAGTCAACAATATGATTGGGTGTTACAAAATCACCTATCTCAGGAAATTCATCCTACTCGATGTTTTTTGGATGAAAAAGGGAATATTCTTTTAGAATTTATTGCTTCCATCATACAATGCTCGAACACCTCTCAATTGAGTTTTACTGAAACTCAAATTCGATCTATCGCACTATTACATGATCATGATTTAAATATTTTTTCCGAATTAAGTCAAATGAATATTGCTAACTGTGGAGTGATTGGAGTTTTTAAATGGAGGAGTTTAGACATCCCAATTGAGCCGATTATTGGCCACGAAGTGGCTAAAGAATTTCATTTCAAACAAACACCAATTCCCGCTTAGGGTCGTCTTTCTAATCGACCGCTTTCTATGAGGTCCTCTTTATAAAGCATTTCGATTTGCCTCTTCCTAGCTTCTAACTCTGACGATTGGTAAAAATTATTTCCGCTCATTTCACTGGCTATTTTCAATTGCTGAATAGCTGCTGGTAAAGCGCCTTCTGCAACATACTTTTCCGCCACGGTGGCATGATAAAGCGCTAACTTGTTTTCCTGTTGATATATTTTTGCTAGGTAATTCCACCATAATGAATCAGATTTATCTGATTTTGTCTTATTCTCTAACCAAGTCATTGCTTCTTTATTTTTACCCCCTGAAAGCAGAGACTCGATATAAAGGACATTTACAGATCGATAGTTCGAATAGGTTTTTAATAATGACTGGGTTGTACTTGAGACTTGATTGAAGTTCCCTTGTAGCATTGCAATTTGAATGCCAGTAATTTCAAAAAATATAGTTGATTTTTTTAATTGAAGATTACTCTGTTCAATACTATTAGCAAACTCTCGGCTTTTTTTCAGTAGTAATGTGGCTTCTTGACTCTTTTTTTCTGCTAATGCTAAATTAGCTAAACCATAATACCCTTGCATATTTTTTATCAAGGACTTCGAATTAGTTTGTTCTTGAAAGAATTGTTTCGTCTCTACAATCTCAGAGGGTCCTCCCTCTTGTTCAATTTTTGCTAAAGTTTGTGCAAGATAGAATTCGATTGAAATATTAGGCTTTCCCGGCTCCTGATCGCGTATGCGATTTTGCATATCTGCTGCACGCTCTAAGGATAGGGGATGAGTGCGGACGTAGGCAGGTATTCCACTATCTGAAATACTGGTTGCTTTTTGCATCTTCTGGAAAAAGCCAGGCATACCACTTACGTCAAATCCGCTCGCTTGCAAAATTTGAAAGCCGATTCGATCCGCTTCTCTTTCTGCACTTCTCGAATAGGACAATTGATTTTGAATTGCTAAAGCCTGCCCCCCTACTGCCATACCTTGAGCAGCATTAGGATTATTTTTCACAGCCAGGGCGGCTAGAAGCATTGCTGCCAAAATAAGTGTAGAGCTTTCCCGACCAAAGCCCATGCCTCTGGCAATATGCTTTTGAGTTACGTGACCAATTTCATGTCCAAGAACTGAGGCAAACTCTGACTCGCTTTCAGCTAGGCCTAGAAGGCCCGTGTGGATACCAATGTATCCACCTGGTAAGGCAAATGCGTTAATGGTTTTATCTCTGACTACGAAGAACTCAAAGCTGGGTGCAAATGGGCCTGAAGCGTCAGCACCTGATATTTTTTGACTTCTTGCACTACTCACTAGGCTTTGTCCTAATTGATTAATGTAATCGTACATTAACCAATTATTTGAATAATCCGGATCTTTCCGAATTTCTCTGATAATTTTTTCACCCAATTTTTTTTCATCTATTTCAGATAGATTACCGGATGAATTATCCCCAAGATCAGGGAGAAGAATCGGCAGGGTCCCGCCTAATTCAGGTTCTACTATTTTTGAATTTATCGTATTATTGGGACTTTGAATTGTTACTTGATTTTGACTATAGGCAACAATAGGGTAAAGTAGTTGGATAAACAATACACTATTAATAACTAAGTAAATTACACAATTTTTCATCATCTTATTTTTTATACGAAGATCCTAATCGATAATGCTTACTCACTTTAATCAAACTGGTGACGCCCATATGGTAGATGTTGGCACCAAAACTCCAAGTACTCGTATAGCTGTTGCTACTGGTCAAATTACAATGCTGCAAAATACCTTAGATTTGATTATTGCAGGAAATCACAAAAAGGGGGATGTTCTTGGAATTGCTAGAATCGCCGGCATTATGGCTGCCAAGCAAACAAGTTCATTGATTCCCCTATGTCACCCAATCAATTTAACTAATGTTACGGTTGATTTCGAAATTTTACTAGAACAATGCTCAGTTCGATGTAATGCCAAAGCTCAAACTATTGGTCAAACAGGGGTTGAAATGGAGGCGCTCACCGCAGTCCAAATTTCACTACTGACAATCTACGATATGTGCAAAGCTGTTGACCGTGGAATGGTAATGGGTGATGTGAAGTTACTTGAAAAAAGTGGTGGTAAATCTGGGGATTGGAAGATCATTTAATCAGACTTTTAATTCTCACCTTGAATAGCAAAATATTTTGTCCTTTAAACTGAATTCACACTAAGAAAATTGAATGCTTCTCGCCATCTTACTTTTTAACGTAGCCGTATCACTTTTTTTGACTACGCTTTTAGTGAGTTTGCTGCATACTCGAAAAAAGAATTCTTACATAAAAGAAATAAGTAATTTCCTTCTGCTTTCCTTAGTTTTTAACTTTTTATTAATTATTATTCGTGTTTCATCTTTTATTTTTGAAAAATCTGACGTTATTGCTTCTCCCTTTTCTAGTAATTTATTTATTGTTAATGCCATACTTTACTTCGGCTCTAGGGCTAGTCTTGCGATTTTTTTTAAGAACGTTCACACAAAATTTGACACTCTTGATACAAAAAAATTTATTCGCATTATCTTAGGCTTACTATTCCTTTTCTTCTTAACCTCATTATTTATTAGCAATTTAACTCATTTAGTTATTTTTGCAATCGTTATTCATTTTATGGGTTGCTATTGGGTCTTTCACGAAATCTATTTATTAAAAAAGTCTAATAAAAATTCTTTCATCAACTGGGCTTTTCTAGCAGTTATTGTTGAAACAACTGTACTGTTATTTGTACTTTTATTTTTAATATACTCTTCATTTAATCCCGAATTTAAGTCATTTAATCTAGCATTTAACGCAATACCTTTCTTTGTTCTTAAAGGCTCATTATTAACTGCGGACTTAATTATTTTTGTATTTATTAATGCTTTTTTATTGGAAGAGGTTTACGAGCTATCAATTCGAACTAATGATGAGAATATTCTGATTAAAAATTTATTGATTCAGCAAACTGCACTCACTGATGCGATTCAAAAATCAAATAAATTTATTGTTTCAGGAGCCCTGTCAGCATCCATAGCTCACGAACTGAGTCATCCCTTGGCTAGTATTCAAACTAATGCTGAAATTTTGAAACTCCAGCTAAATGCACAAAAATTATTTTCAGGTGATATTGAATACACCGTTACAAAAATTTTACGCGATAATCAAAGAGCCGGATCTACTTTAAAGGCTTTAAAAAACTTATTCTCTAACAAACAAGAACTCATTCAATTAAATCTGAATGATATTATTAAAATTTGTTTAGACTTAGTAAGCTCGCTGGTAAGTAAAGAAAATATTCATCTCAATTTACATTTTGATTATTCGATACCCCCAATTACAGCCAATCCCCAAGAGTTACAGCAGGTGCTGTTAAATTTATTAAATAATGCAATTCAAGCTATTCAAAAATCAGATAATATTGATGCTGAAATTACTATTAATACTCTAGTTGAGGGAAATTTTATCGTGTTATCCATATTGGACAATGCGGGAGGATTACCAATAGAAATTGTGGGAACAATTTTTGAGCCCTTTCGAACCACTAAAAAAGAAGGAATGGGGTTCGGTTTATGGTTGTCAAAGTTTATCATTGAGAAGAATTTTGGAAGTATTGAGTTACAAAATACACCTGGTGTCAGTGCTAAGTTCCTTATTAAATTTCCTATTTTTGACACCACCCCCTAACAGGGGATAACAATTATTCTCATAAATTGAAATAATGATTTATTTAATAGTTATTGGAAACATAGAATGAACCCAGATCTTAATCAAAGATCCTTTTTAAGTGATTCTAATCATGTTGTTTTATTAGAAGATGACGATTTTTTACGTGTTGATTTAAAGTCTCTTTTAGAGTTAGCTGGCTACGTTGTTCACTCGTATAGTAATCCTCTCGAGTTTTTAAGCACTCCTTTTAACTTTGCACCTGCAGTAATTGTTTCAGATATGCGAATGCCCGGCTTATCAGGTGTGAACTTACAATCGGCACTTTTAGAAATTAATCGTCTCATACCATTTATATTTATCAGTGGTGAGAGTACTGATTATCAAATTATTCAAAGTATGAAGCAGGGGGCAATTGATTTTTTAATCAAACCCTTTAATAGTGATCAATTATTTACAGCAATTAATAAGGGGATTGAACTTGATAGGGCGTTTATTCGAGAGATCATTTTTCAAAAAGACAAAGCTTTTATTCTAAAAAAACTATCGCCTCGTGAAAGCCAAGTTTATGAACTCTTAAAGAAGGGTTATAGCAATTCTGAGCTTTCACAAACTTTAGGAATCTCTTTAGAGACAACTAAACAATATAAGCAAGAGGTGATGCGCAAACTTGAACTCAAATCTTTGTCTGAACTCATTAAATTTTCTTCCCAACTAAAATAAACTAACTCAATTACTCCAGTGGTTTCTTTGTTGGTCAGATTCTGACATTATTCTAGTTAACTATTTTAACTAGTGATTTAGAAAATAGCGATATCTAGAACTATCTTCTCACTTCAATCATTATTTCTTTCTTTTCGATAAATGCGAAATCCCAAAATGATTTATATTTTGCAATTTTAGGGGCTTCATTGATAAGTAATTTTTCTTTTGCTATCCATGATTTTAATAATAAGGTTCGTTCAATTATTCTTTCATTACTAAAAAAGCCTGGAAGTTTAATGGTTGCGAAATATTTTTCATTAAAACGATTTATTTTTATATCTTGTTGAACCGTTATTTGATCTGTTAACTTATCGCTTTCATTTTGTAAATAAAACTCGAATCTCCATTTTTCCTTTTCTAATGGTTGCATAATTACATACGGAAGTGCTTCCTGTTCAGAACTTGCTCTTTTTAAGTTATTTTTATTTAAATAAATTGAAATTTTATTTAGAGCGTTTAATAAAGCCTTTTCTCGGCATCCTGTTTCTATAATTTCAACCATAGTCGAGGATGTATATTTCCTCAGTTCAAACATATCAAAAGCTTTAATTAATTTATAGCTTGTTTCGTTTAAGATTTGATCCTTAATTTGGTATGTAATGTTTTGCATTTGCCATTTAATCAAGAATTTTTAATTTCAACAATTCCCTCATTCATGGGATATCTTTTTTATTTTTTATCGCTATAAATCTTATCTCTATATGCAAAAAGAGCTAGCCCTAATTCAATCACTAGCTCCCCTAAGATTTGGTAATTTGAATCTTTTTATCTACATTCTGAGGGTAATAACTTAATAGATAAGGTTGAGCCATTTCCTTTACATGACCAAGCACCACCCCATTGTTCTAGAGGTTTTTTATTTCCTAAATCAACCGCAGCAGTTTCTACTCTCGGGTTATTTGATGGATAAAGTATTAAAAGGTTTTTATCTACAGGTGCAACGGCATCAGAAAATTCAATCAAAATTGCCCCAGTATCTTCAATCGTCATTTCTTTGACACTATTGGTCGGTTTAAATTTAAACGAGTTTTTTGTTGCATCAACCATAGAACTTGGACCATTTGCTGCATAGGTCTCAGATACAATAATTTTTGCGCTAGAAGCTAGACTCATACCCTCAGCAACTCTTCCCCTTGCAATGTACTCTTGATATTGTGGCACTGCAATTGAAGCTAAAATTGCAATAATAGCGACTACAACCATTAACTCAATTAAGGTAAAACCACCTTCAAATTGGGATTGATTTTTTACGATTTGTTTCATGCTTTCTCCTTGGTTTAAAGAAAACAGTTTGCCAAATATGCATTTAAATCATGAGCCTTTTCATGTCGGAACTTTCTTTTAATTCCTAAGATGAATCCTACAAAGAAAAAGGGAGAACTAGTTCTCCCTTTTTCTAATTTGAATTGAGCTTAAATCGTAGCTTTAATTACTCTGGTGTTTTCTTTTTAAAGCGTATCCAATAATTAGAACTAGGGCAATGCCTAAAGCAGGAAGAACCCAATGTAAAAAGCTTGGTGCTGACTCAAAAAAGCCAACTAATGAAGGATCAGTTAGAACCATTTCTCCGGCCAATAATCCAAGTAGTGCCGCTCCTAAAACCACAATGAACGGGAACTTATCCATGATTTTTAAAAGTATCGTACTTCCAAAAATGATCAAAGGGATACTCAAGGCTAATCCAATTAAAATTAACGTGATACGAGCTTCTTCAGGGGCTTTATTAGCCACTCCGACTACTGCTATGACGTTGTCTAAACTCATCACTAGATCGGCAATTAAGATGGTTTTAATTGCGCTAAAAAGGTTTGAAGAGCCTTCTATCCCATCTTCATCGTCATCACTCTCAGACAACAACTGAACTCCAATATAAATCAATAAAACTGCACCGATGATTTTTAAATAAGGAAGAGTTAATAACGTAACTGCCGTGAGTGTAAGAATTACACGTAAAATAATAGCAGCTGCGCTTCCCCAGAAAATTGCTTTGCTTTGAAGCTCTTTGGGTAAATTTCTTGATGCCATTGCAATGACTACAGCATTATCTCCAGACAGAATAATGTTCGTAAACATAATCATACCTAGAGCTATCCAAGTACTTTGAGCGGTAATATCGATCACTTTAATCTCCTAATTATTTAAATATTCGGGATATCATAGCCTAAATTTACCTACATATTAAATATGTAGGCAATAAAAAAGGGAGTTTCCTCCCATATTTATTACTTCAGACTCATTCTATATTAATGACTTCAAGATGCGTGCCATTTCAGATGGATTTTTTGTTACCTTGAATCCACACTCTTCCATAACAGCAAGTTTTGCATCAGCTGTATCTGCACCACCAGAAATTAAAGCGCCGGCATGGCCCATTCTTTTTCCAGCAGGAGCTGTAACTCCGGCGATAAAGCCAACAATTGGTTTTTTCATGTTGTCTTTACACCAACGCGCTGCATCAGCCTCGTCAGGACCACCGATCTCACCAATCATGATTACTGCATCAGTATCAGGATCATCATTAAATGCTTTCATCACATCAATATGCTTCAAGCCATTAATTGGATCTCCACCGATTCCTACAGCTGAAGATTGACCTAAACCGATCTCTGTTAGCTGAGCAACAGCTTCATAAGTTAACGTGCCTGAACGGCTAACAACACCAATACGTCCTTTACGGTGAATGTGACCTGGCATAATTCCAATCTTAATTTCTTCTGGAGTAATTAATCCTGGGCAATTAGGTCCGAGCAATAATGTTTTTTTACCGCCCTTGGCTTCTTTTTCTTTCATGCGATTTCTGAGTTCTAACATATCTCGAACTGGAATACCTTCAGTAATACAGATAGCTAAATCTAGGTCAGCTTCTACAGCTTCCCATATTGCAGCAGCTGCACCTGCTGGTGGTACATAAATGACCGAAACTGTCGCGCCTGTTTGATGGGCAGCTTCTTTTACAGATCCAAAAATTGGAATTTGAAAAATTGTTTCACCAGCTTTTTTAGGGTTAACACCTGCGACGAAGCATTCTTTTCCATTTGCATATTCTTGACATTTTTCAGTATGAAACTGGCCTGTTTTACCGGTGATACCTTGGGTAATTACACGTGTATTTTTATTAATAAAGATTGACATATCTATTCCTTAGTTATTCTTATTTAACAGAAGCAACAACTTTTGTGGCAGCTTCGGCCATAGTATCTGCACTAATAATAGGCAAACCAGATTCTGCTAGCATTTTCTTACCAATTTCTTCATTTGTTCCCTTCATACGAACAACTAAAGGTACTGATAGGTTGACCGCTTTACAGGCTGTAATCACTCCAGAAGCAATGACATCACAACGCATAATGCCACCGAAAATGTTTACTAAAATTGCCTTAACTTTTTCGTTTTTAAGCATGATCTTAAATGCTTCAGTAACTTTTTCAGCTGTTGCTCCGCCGCCTACGTCTAAAAAGTTTGCTGGTTCACCACCAAATAACTTGATTGTATCCATCGTTGCCATTGCTAAACCGGCACCGTTAACTAAGCAACCAATATTGCCATCTAGGGATATGTAAGCTAAGTCAAATTTAGACGCTTCAATTTCTGCAGGATCTTCTTCAGCTTCATCACGGTAAGCTACGATTTCAGGATGTCTAAACAAGGCATTTGGATCAAAATTAAACTTTGCGTCTAAAGCCTTAATATTTCCGTTACCTTCAAGAATCAAAGGATTAATTTCTACCAATGATGCATCGGTTTGCATATAAGTCTTAAATAGATTTACTAAAACTTCTTTTGCTTGACCCTGTGATGCTTCTGGAACTCCAATGCCTTTCACTAAGTTACTAGCTTGGTCATCGGTCATACCAATTAATGGATTAACAAATTCTTTAATAATTTTTTCAGGTGTATGAGCAGCTACTTCCTCAATATCCATACCACCTTCGCTTGACGCCATTACTACCACTTTTTGTGATTCACGATCTGTCAGGATACCAACGTAATACTCTTTTTTAATATCAGCACCATCTTCGATAAGAAGACGTCTAACTAATTGTCCTTCAGGCCCAGTTTGATGTGTCTTTAACATCATCCCTAAAATATCAGTCGAATACTTTCTTACTTCTTCTAGGCTCTTTGCGACTTTAACACCACCACCTTTTCCACGTCCACCTGCATGAATTTGAGCTTTAACCACCCATACTGGTCCACCTAGTTTTTCTGCTGCAGCAACAGCTTCGTCGACGTTAAATACGGGTATGCCATTTGGTACTGGAATATTAAATTGGCGAAGTAATTCTTTGCCTTGATATTCGTGGATTTTCATGAAGTCTTCCTTTTAGTGAACAAGTTTTGGTAATGATAAATGGTTTGAATGAAATTAATACGTCAAAATGTGTCAAAGTAGTGTTTTATCAATTTAAGTTTTAAACATCTTCCTTAAATCCATACCATGTAGGATGATATTTTTTTACTACTTCACCATTCACGTTCCAACTGTGACAGCCATTAAACTGGAATGGTAGCTTTTGTTTTGGCACTCGATTTGGATCGTAAGGAACAGTAACTGGAAATACCTCATTCACAAATGCTTGGTAAACAGCAGTTGGTATAATCGAACTCAGTTCATTAATATGGGTACATCCATTGATTCCCCCCATTCTTTCTCTAACGGCATTCCTAAATCCCTTTGACAGGTTAAGACCCACTAATTTCGAATAGTCTGGAAGGATTTGTTCACAGTGACCGGGATAAGGACGTGCCAACATTTCGGCTTCAGCGAACAGAATTTCCATTTTGGTATTAATGGTTAAAAAGATCTTCATGAAGTGCACTGGTTCCCCTTTTTTCAAGTGAACAACCACTAGATTAAAGTCTTTCCCTTTAGTATCAATTACTTGCGCTTCAACATCCCATAGTCCGTCGTCTCTTTTAAAGACTTTAATATCAAATTCACGGTGGTGAATTAACTGACGGTTAGGGTTTTTCTCTATTTGATTTTGTGACATCCCGATAGTCTAACATTTTCAACGGACTAACTGAGATGTTTTCCTTTTACGATACCCATAACAATCTCGTGAGAAAAGCCTCGACTAACTAGAAATCTAATTTGTTTTGCTAACTCGTTTGGCTCTTTAGTGACTTGACCAAACTTTCTTTCCCATATTTCATAACACCTTTGGGGCTCTGATTCTCTCAATTTTTCTATTTCTGTTTTTAATATTTCTGAATCCAACTGATGTTGCTGAAGTACTTGGGAAATTTTGCGCATACCAAATTTTTTGGATTTGCTAGCAATGAAACTTTCGGTAAAACGTTGATTAGATAGATAACCTTTATCTATCAACTTTTTAATAACCTCATCCAACTCCTCCTCGGAGATGGCATGGGGTGATAGCTTTTTTCTGAGTTCAAATTGACTGTGATCACGATTTGACAAATACTTAATTGCTCGTCCAATTAGACTTATTTTTGAACGAGCATTTTCACTATTTTGCACAGATGAATCTTTAAGCTTCTGGTGGTTCTACTTCATCTACCTCAGCGCCAGCTATTACCGACTTTGAAGATTTAGTACTTAGTTTTTCCCTAATTAAGCCTTCAATTTCCTTACTTAAAGCAGGGTTAGCCTTTAAGAAATCTCTTGCATTATCTTTACCTTGTCCAATTTTTTCACCCTTGTAGCTGTACCAAGAACCAGATTTATCGACAATGTCGGCTTCTACGCCCATGTCAATAATTTCACCTTCTCTAGAGATTCCTGTTCCGTACATGATGTCAAATATTGCCTCCCTAAATGGGGGAGATACTTTGTTCTTCACCACTTTTACACGTGTTTCATTACCAATATTCTCATCACCTTTTTTAATACTCCCAATCCTTCTGATGTCTAATCGCATGGATGCGTAAAATTTAAGGGCATTCCCACCAGTCGTGGTTTCTGGAGAGCCAAACATGACTCCAATTTTCATACGAATTTGATTAATAAAAATAATCATAGAATTCGTACGTTTTATCGTTCCAGTTAATTTGCGAAGTGCTTGAGACATTAATCGTGCTTGAAGCCCAGGTAATGAATCCCCCATCTCTCCTTCAATTTCTGCTTTGGGCACTAATGCTGCGACTGAGTCAATCACGATCAAATCAATCGATCCAGATCTCACCAGGGCATCTGCGATTTCGAGCGCTTGTTCCCCAGTATCTGGTTGAGAAATAAGTAGATTATTTACATCAACACCAAGCTTTGATGCATATTGGACATCCAAAGCATGTTCAGCATCAATAAAAGCACAAGTACCCCCCAGTTTTTGCATCTCTGCAACAGCATGTAGGGTTAAGGTAGTTTTTCCTGAAGACTCTGGACCATAAATTTCGATGACTCGACCTCTAGCTAAACCACCAACTCCTAAAGCAATATCAAGCCCTAAAGATCCGGTCGAAACAACTTGGATATCTTGCGCAATTTCAGCGTCTCCAAGTCTCATAATGGAGCCCTTGCCGAATTGCTTTTCAATCTGAGCTAAAGCGGCACTTAACGCTTTTTGTTTTTCGCTAGAAAGTCCGTTAAATTCCGGATTACTTGAAGCTGAAGAGGAGGAGGAGGCAGGATTAGTGACTTTGGATTTCTTATCTTCCATTTTTTTTCCAATCATTCGATTTTCTTTCCCATTTAATGTTATTTGCTTATTTCGATACTGTATATAAAAACAGTTTTTTATACAAGCATCTTTTTCGATTTTTTCTCTTTATTTTTCCTTCATTTTCAATATACAACATGAAGGGGCTATTTTTATCTGAATTGTTCGTAAGATATTTCTTACTGTTTACTAATCATCAAGTCAATTTTTTGATTTCTTAATTTTTTAAGGTTTTTTTTTACAATTTTCCCCTTATTTCATAAGGTTTTACCCTAAATTGAAAGCTTTTTTAATCTTTAACTTGGGATAATGACTTTGCTTTTCCATAATTTTAATTTAACAGTAGGAGTTAAACATGACAGCAACAACTTCAGTTGGTTCAGGTAAAGCTGCGCCAATGTCTGCAGAAGAGCGCAAGGTTATTATTGCGTCTTCTTTGGGCACAGTATTTGAATGGTATGATTTTTACCTATATGGATCACTTGCCGCAATTATTGCAAAACAATTTTTCTCAGGCTTAGATGATGGTTCTGCTTTTATTTTTGCACTGTTAGCTTTTGCAGCAGGTTTTATCGTTCGCCCATTCGGTGCTTTAGTATTCGGCCGTTTAGGTGATTTAATTGGTCGTAAATATACCTTCTTGGTTACCATCGTAATTATGGGAGCTTCTACTTTTTTCGTAGGAATTCTTCCCAACTATGCCAGCATTGGTGTAGCAGCTCCGGTCCTCTTAATTGCCTTACGCCTGTTACAAGGTTTAGCATTAGGTGGTGAGTACGGAGGTGCGGCAACTTATGTTGCAGAGCATGCCCCCGCTGGTAAACGTGGTGCTTATACTTCTTGGATTCAAACTACAGCTACAGTAGGTTTATTTCTATCCCTAATTGTCATCTTGATCACTCGTGAAGTAACTGGTGCAAATTTCGAAGTTTGGGGATGGAGAGTTCCATTTATTCTTTCTGTTCTGTTACTTGCTGTTTCCCTTTATATTCGTTTGCAAATGGCTGAATCACCAGCGTTTCAAAAAATGAAAAACGAAGGCAAACTTTCCAAATCTCCTTTAGGTGAGTCTTTTGGACAATGGGCTAATCTCAAAATAGTTATTTTGGCTCTATTTGGTTTAGTTGCCGGTCAAGCAGTTGTTTGGTATACAGGTCAGTTCTATGCTCTCTTCTTCATGACCCAAGTTCTTAAAGTGGATGCATATACAGCAAACATCATGATTGCCATCGCTCTTCTTATCGGCACACCATTTTTCCTATTCTTTGGTACTTTGTCAGACAAGATCGGTCGTAAATTAGTGATTATGCTTGGTCTGTTGTTAGCTATCATTACTTACTTGCCTAATACGCCAGTCTCAATTTTCAACAACTTAACCCATTACGCTAATCCAAAATTGGAAAAAGCAATGGCAACCTCACCAGCCGCAATCACTGTCGATCCTGCTGAATGTACTTTCCAATTTAACCCAACAGGTACAGCGAAGTTTACTAGCTCATGTGACATTGCTAAGCAGGTGATGGCAAGTAACTCAGCCAGTTACTCTACAATGACAGGTCCTGCTGGAACTGTAGCGAAAGTGAAGATTGGTGAAACAGAAATTGAATCTTATTCTTCTAAAGGTTTAAGTAAGGATGAAGCAAAGGCAAAGGACGGCGCATTTAAAAAGAGTATTCGTGATGCATTGAACGCAGCTGGTTATCCTACAAAGGCTGATACTGCGGAGATGAATAAGCCAATGGTTCTCTTGCTTTTAGTTATCCTTGTGATTTATGTAACGATGGTTTATGGTCCGATTGCAGCTTATCTCGTTGAAATGTTCCCAACAAGAATTCGCTACACATCCATGTCTTTACCATACCACATTGGTAACGGATGGTTTGGTGGTTTACTACCAACAATTGCGTTTGCCTTAGTTGCACAAAACGGTAATATTTACCATGGTTTATGGTATCCAATTATTGTTGCTTCAGTGACTTTAGTAATAGGATCACTATTCTTACGTGAAACTAAAGATGTAGATATCTATGCAAATGATTAATTAATTATTTGTGTATTACTAAAACCGGCTCTTTGTAGCCGGTTTTTTTTAATCTGTTTTTTATACTTGTAAATTTCTGGCTGAAGATGTTTGTAATGCGCTTTTGATTGTCATGTCGAAAGAACATCCTTCTTCCGTTTGTAATGTAAAGATGTGCCATTGGAAAATTTCTGCGCCAATAGCTAAGCAACTACAAGGAAGTGTAGCGGAGATTATTTCGTTTAGTTGTCAGCGTCGTTTAGCCGTCAGCGCTAAAGAAAATTAATTAGGATTTACTTCTATCAGAATTTCATTTCTTCGCCAAAAAGGCAATGTCCATGGGGGATTGTATCTTGCAAGTTTAGGCAACCCAATAGCGGTTAACTTTTCTCTAGCCATCCATGCTTTTAAATAAGTCGTATTTTCAGCCACTGTTTCATCACCAGTAAATCCTGAAAATTTTGTTACTGCATAAAACTTTTCGGGAACTAGGACAATTTTGACTTCGTCATTGTTTGGCTTTGGTAATGTTTCCAAAGTGTATTGGCTTGGCATCACAAACTGAATATTCCAGTTATTTTTACTGTTTGTTGCTTGGATTCCTACGGGTGCTGTCATTTCAATTTTGATGGGCTCAGTGATGACAGGAACTGTCATATCAATTTTCGACTGTTTACCAACACCTGAGTTGTTACCAAAAATAAAATCTGCTATTTTTCGAAACCCGGCTGAAGATGCTTCACTGCGATCACCGGCCACTGTAACTTCGGCAATAATTAACTGGGGATATTTTCTTAATTCAAACGAATCAAAACTTCTTAATTGTTCAAATTTTGGTTCTTCTATAGCCATAACTTCCTGTACATTATTTATCGTCATTAGTGCTAAAAACATAAACAGATGCAAAATTGTCTTATTTGGCATTTGATTCTGTAATTTGACTATCTTAATTTAATGAACTTTGTTTCATAATTTGGATTATATTACATCAGCGTTTGAGCTCGTTACACTTTACCCCATGCCCCACATTAGTGCAATACGGTAAGTAATAAAAGAGGCTAAGTAAGCCAAGGCAAATAAATAACTGAGCATAATCAGTGGAATTTTATAACCACCGGTTTCCCTTTTTACTGCTGCTATGGTTGACAAGCACTGAGGTGCAAAGACAAACCAGGCTAGTAGAGATAATGCTGTAGCCAAACTCCACTGATGAGAAATAATAGGTATTAAAGCCTCTGAGTCCTGTTGAGCATTACTAGATAATGCATATACGGTACTTAGAGAGCTAACAATGACTTCCCGTGCTGCCATGCCAGGTATTAATGCAATACTTATTTCCCAATTAAAGCCAATTGGTTCAAATACTTTTGCTAGTAACTTACCTAGCATCCCAGCAAAACTATACTCAATTGCAGGTCTGGTAGCACCTAGTGGCGCTGCCGGATAACTTGCTAAAAACCAAAGTCCAATGGTAAGCGCCATTAAAGTACCACCGACCCGGTTTAAAAAAATGAGTACTCTTTGCCAAAGTCCAATCAGGATATTTTTAAACCCAGGTAAATGATACTCAGGTAACTCCATCAACAGAGGATGAACTTGAGATTTATTGCCAGTAAAACGTTTTAAAATCCAAGCGATAACTAACGCTCCTACGATACCACTTAAATACAAAATAAATAATACAAAGCCTTGTAAACCCACTCCCATCCCTAAATTTTTGTCAGGAATAAAAGCGGCAATTAATAGTGAATAGACTGGTAACCTTGCAGAGCAGGTCATGAGGGGTGCTATTAAGATAGTCACGATACGATCCCTCGTATTCGAAATCGTGCGGGTTGCCATTATTCCTGGAATAGCACAAGCAAAGCTTGACAACAAAGGGATGAAAGATCTTCCTGAAAGACCGACCGAACCCATTAGGCGGTCTAATAAATACGCGGCCCGGGGTAAATAACCACTCTCCTCTAAAACTAATATAAAGAAAAATAAAATTAGGATTTGAGGCAAGAAAACAATTACACCACCCGCTCCTGCAATGACACCATTTACGATGAGACTTCTAACCCAACCTTCAGGTAACAATTCCCCAATCAAGTCACCAACCCACTCCGTCGCATCTTTAATCAGCTCCATTGGGAATGCGGCCCAAGAGAAAACTGCCTGAAACACTAAAAATAAAATGACCATTAATAAGAATGGTCCCAAAATTGGATGGAGTAAAAACTTATCAAGCCTATCACTTAGGGGATCTAGGATAATCTTATCGAGATCTAAACGCTTTAAGATTCCTTGAACGATTTGATTATCAGCTTCGACTCTAGGGGTGCTATCAAGTTCAACATTTGCCTGTAAAGCTTTTAATCCTTGTTTACTAAAATCCATATTGCTAAACATTTGTCGTAAATTGTCATCTCCTCTTGTTTTGACGCCAATTGAGGTGACCACCGGAAGCTCTAACTCTTCAGATAAACGGGCGACATTGATCTCAATACCTCGTTTTTTAGCTAAATCAATCATGTTTAAAACTACAATACAAGGTAAGCCCATTCTTTTAACTGCGAGTACTAGCCTTAAATTTCTTCTTAAATTAGTAGCATCGAGTACACAAAGAACTAAGTCCGGCTTTTTTTCACCTTCAGCTCTGCCTGCTAACACATTACAAGTTATCCGCTCATCTAATGAACGTGGATACAAACTATAGACGCCTGGCAAATCTAAAATGCGTACAAACTTTTCTCCACTTAAAAATAATTTTCCTTCTTTACGCTCAACTGTTACTCCCGCGTAATTAGCGACCTTTTGTTTACCGCCGGTTAGTAAGTTAAACAAGGAGGTTTTGCCACTATTAGGATTGCCAACTAAAGCAATCAATGGCTCTTTAGGATAAAAGTTGACTTTAGATTCAGACATAAGATTAAAGAGGTTCGACCTCAACCAGGGCCGCTTCATTTTTTCTGAGAGCAAAAGTAGAGGTGCCAACTCGAATCATCATTGGATCTCCGCCAAGAATGTTTCTTCTTAAAACACTCACCTGTTCACCCGGTATGAAACCAATATCTTCAAGTTGATGTATCAATTCAGTAGATTGCGGTAAAGAGTGAATTCTCTTTACACGTAAGATTTGTCCATTAGTTGCTTGATCTAGATTCATTTCTCAAATTTTTTTATATTTAACACTAATTATAATCCAAACGAGAATCGTTATCATTTACAATGGCTAAATCTAGAAATTTAACTTAAAGAAATTTCTAAGTTACATCCGCAAGGCATAATAGTGCCTATTACTTAAAGTCTTGAAATCCCCCCATATATGATTCAGTTACGAAATGTCGTCCTAAGACGAGGTGTAAAGGTTATTTTGGACCAAGCCAACTTAACTATTAATCCAGCGGAAAAAGTTGGTCTAGTCGGACGCAATGGCGCAGGTAAGTCTTCATTATTTGCTTTACTTAACACCTCCCTTCACGAAGATGGTGGTGATTTTAGTATTCCAACCCAATGGCGGATGGCACAAGTTGCACAAAATATGCCGGAAACAGATGAAAGTGCTACAACTTTCGTAATTGAGGGTGATACCGATTTAGTAGCTGCCCAACTTGAAGTAGATGCCGCAGAATTGAGCGGAGATGGTGACAGAATGGCGAATGCCTACATGCACTATTATGATTGTGGCGCACATGACGCCCCAGCGAGAGCACAATCATTAATCCTTGGGCTTGGCTTTAAATTAAGCGAACTGAACAATCCAGTAAATAGTTTTTCTGGTGGATGGCGGATGCGCCTTCAATTAGCAAGGGCATTGATGTGTCCCTCTGAACTATTACTTCTTGATGAACCTACCAACCATTTAGATTTAGATGCATTAGTTTGGCTTGAGGCTTGGTTAAAAAAATACACAGGCACAATGATTGTGATTAGCCACGATCGTGAATTTTTAGATTCCATTACCAATGTAACTGTTCACATCGAACATGCCAAACTAAATCGCTACGGTGGAAATTACAGTTCTTTTGAAGAGCAACGTGCGGAACAGATGGCGCTTCAGCAAAGTGCTTTCTCAAAGCAACAAGAAAAAATTGCCCATTTACAAAAATTTATTGCCCGTTTTAAAGCAAAAGCTAGTAAAGCTAAGCAAGCACAAAGTCGAGTAAAAGCTCTCGACCGTATGGAAAAAATTGCCCCGCTCTTGGCGGAAGCTGATTTTACTTTTGAGTTTAAAGAGCCAGCTAATCTTCCAAACCCCATGCTATCGATTCAGGATGCATCTTTTGGTTATCCAGCTTCCCCTGAAAGTGGCAGTTCAATACCTACCACCATCATTAAACATGTAAGTAAGTCTGTACTTGCTGGGCAGCGCATAGGCGTATTAGGCGCCAATGGTCAAGGAAAATCAACTGTTGTGAAAACTATTGCGAGAACGCTCAAGCCCATCGCCGGAGACATTGTTGAGGGTAAGGGCTTAAATATTGGTTACTTTGCTCAGCAAGAACTCGACGTTCTAAATCCGAGTGATAATCCGCTTGAACATATGATTGCACTGGTCAAGAAGACAACTTCGGAAGGAAACTTAAGTGGTCAACCAACTAGGGAACAAGATCTAAGAGCATTTTTAGGCATGTTTAACTTTAGTGGTGACATGATCTTTCAAACTGTAGGTACCATGAGCGGCGGAGAAAAAGCGCGTTTAGTGCTTTGCATGATAGTTTGGCAACGTCCTAACTTACTACTTTTAGATGAACCAACGAACCATTTAGACCTTGCTACTCGTGAAGCTCTCTCAATGGCCTTGAATGAGTTCGAAGGTACTGTAATGTTAGTGAGTCATGACCGCGCCCTTCTCAGAGCGGTCTGTGATGAGTTTTGGATGGTTTCCAAAGGTGGTATCGCTCCATTTGATGGTGATCTCGAAGATTATCAAAGATACCTACTTGATGAGGCCAAACGTCAAAGGGAACTTGCCAAAAAAGAGGTTCAAACACCCGTTGCAGCAGTCGCTCCTAAAACAATTGAACCGACTCCAGTAGTTAAAAAATCATTTGTTTCTCCAGAGCAAAAAAAGATTCAAAAAGAATTAGAAAAAGTGAATGAAAAAATTGAGAAGCTAACCTTGGAACGTAAGCATCTTCACGAACAACTTGAAACGCTTACGAATCTAGAGGAAATTACAACAACAGGGAAAAAAATTGGGGCGTTAGAAGAGGACTTGTCAAAACTAGAAGAAAGTTGGTTATCTCTTAGTGAGTCATTAGAAGCTTGATTTGAAATTGCACTAAATATTAATGATCACATGCCCTATCTTGTTCCCGCTCTCAATCGCTAAATGGGAGTCGACAACCTGATCTAGTGAAAACTCCTCAGCAATCGCAAAAAATGGCTTTTTGACTGCAAGCCATTTATTAATGTCAGAAATAATCGTCTCTCTTTGCTCAGGGGTAATGGTATAGATTAAGGTAAATTTTAATGTGATATTTTTCGACATTAAAGCACCAATTGGCAACGGCATCGTTGGAGCAGCCACGTAGGCGTACATCACACTCGTGCCACCCGGTTTCAGTATTTGGGCATTCAGGTGTAAGTTCGCACCAAAATCCACCTCAATCACACGATCAACACCTTGTTGATTGGTAATTTCGTTTACCCGTTGCACAATGTCTTCTGTTTTATAGTTGAGGACAAAGTCGGCGCCAGCACGTTTTGCATGTTCCGCTTTGATATCTGAACTCACTGTGGTTAGTACTGTTGCACCACCCCATTTAGCCAACTGAATTGCGTAGTTGGCAACTACGCCAGCTCCTCCGGCCACTAGGACAATTTTTCCTTGTAAATCTCCATCAGAAAATAAACAACGATGAGCTGTCATTACGGGAATACCTAAACAAGCGCCCTCTTGAAAACTCAAGTCCTCTGATAGTGGTACTACCATCCAGTCTTCTAACAAACAATATTCAGCTGCAGTGCCATGAGGTCTCAAAAAAGCCGCATTAAATACCCATACTCTTTGACCAATTTGAAAGGATGTAACGCCGTCTCCCACTTCATGGATTGTGCCAGCTCCATCACTGCCAGGAATCTGCCAACTATCAGTCAATGCCCGCGACGTACCCGACCTTAGCTTAGTATCAGATGGATTCATACCACAGGAAGCCATCTTCACTACAACTTGTTTAGTTCCAGGTCTAGGTAAAGCTAATTGCTCTACTTTTAAAACATCAATAGCTTTACCGAACCCATGGTACGTGGCGGCTTTCATCATCATTAATTAATTGGTTTCATATAAAATTTTCTAAACTTAATAATACCGCTGCCATACTGCAATGCGATAAAGCCATCTTTTAATTTTTCATTCCGTGCATTCACCGTCTCAACGCCGTTAAATTTAACGATCAATTGACTACCGTTTGCAGTAATTTCCATTGTGTTCCACTGACCACCAGCCTTAGGATATGGTGATGTCACCTTAGCAACATCAACAATCGCACCTGTACCGTAGGAAGGATCAGGTCTTGCATCCCAAATATTGACTTCATAGCAACTGACTGCATCAATTTTTTCAGGATTTTGACAACGGATAAAGACGCCGCTATTAGTTTGACTATCAGCCCAAAACTCAGTGTAAATATGGAAATTTTGATACTTCACTTTCGTTACCAAATAGCTAGGTAATTTACTCGTAAGGAAATCCGCCTGAATTGAGCCTCCTTGTAAACGCCAATTGGCATTACCTACTAAATTCCAATCGTTCAAGTTTTTACCATCCTCATACACTTTCTGAACTGTTGGATCATTTGCATTGAAATGACTACACGAGATTAAAAATAAACATGAGCTTGCAAGAGTAATTGCTCTAATAAACTTTCGATACATTATTGTCTCCTTTGTATGATTTATATAACTTTAGTTATCTTACCTCTTACCTGATTAGTTAGGCTTGATTTTTGTTTAAATTAACGTATCCGTAGGACATATTAGTTCGATTCGGACCATCTTTTTCATAGATATTTTTAGCTTGTAGAATTTTGTCTCCAGCTAACTCTGCACGTTGCTTTGCTGAGTAATTATAAATTCTGGCATTGTTTTCGCCAAAAATGGCATTCTTCACGGGCCCGTTTGCCTCGCCTAGTGGTTTATAGCCGTATCTTCTTCTTATTTCCTCAGGGATTTCCAAGCGACGGAATGCTTCAATTTGCCATTGTGGTGAACCTGTCCAAATAGCATCGGTTCCCCAAACGACATTAGTTTGACCAAGCCCCCTAATTAATTGCCCCATCATCACAGCTGATAAACGTGGATCAACAATCGTGGTTTGAGCAAATAACTGACCTACGTCAGCGTAAACATTTTTAACACCGTACTTTGTAGGGACTTCAGCTAAATCAGTAATCCAGTCAATCCGTCCAGTCTTTTCAAATTGCTCCCATGCATCTTCAGCCTTACCCCCACCAGCATAACGATAACCACCGTGGTAAATAATGAAGTTTAGTTGTGGCCAGTCCTTCGCTGCTTTACCTACATCGCTTACATTGACATAGTTCAATAGATGAGGGAATTTACTTTCCATTGAGGGAGGAAATAGTCCTTTGTGGATGCAAACATTTTTTAACCCCGCTTTGACAAATTTCTCATAGGCCGGATATACAAGTTTCTCATCATCAAGCCGCCAAGGGTGCTTTGATAGATCTTTATGGGTGTTATCACCGATCGTGTAACCTTTGAAAGAATCAGGTTTTAGTACTTCGATTGCACGGTCAATTTCATCCATCCAACCGTCATATCCTGGTGTAAAAATAGCATGCGCAAATGCTCTTTTAGAACCAGAGATGGAATTAATGGTGGCTCTAGCATTTGCTTTCATATCATTTGTTAAAAACCAATCCCCTTCGATTTCTGAGGGTGCACCACTGATACAACATACTTTCGTATCACTATCTAAATACATTTCCTTCAAGTAATTTGCAAACTTCAAATCATCAATGGTTTGAGGTTTGTCAACGAGAGCAGGATTCCACCCTGCTTTTCCTACAGCCAATCGTTGTTGTAAAAAGGATTGGATTTTTGTATCATCCCTTAAAAAATGGGTATGCATATCCATGATAAATTGGCCTTTGAGACCACTGGCCCTCTCATTAGCCATCTCTGGAGTAGCCGCTTCTGCCTCAGAAACCGAAAACATTGGCCCATAGGTGTCGTTCATCGCTAAAAAAGCAGTCGCCATTCCAGATGCTGATTTAAAAAATGTTCTGCGAGCCATCCCCTGATTTTTTGCGAGCTTTGCACCATAGGCCTTTACTCGGTTCTCATATTCTTTTTGTTTTTGAGTCTGCGGCTGGGGCATAAACTCGTCACTTGACACGCACTGGACCGGAATCGGCGCAGGAAAGATTGACGATTCTGCTGGTGCTAAGGAAGCGATCTCTTCCGGGCTTAGTAAACTCATAGTCTCTCCATCTTATTGTTAAAGTTGAACATATTAAATATCAATCAAATGCCATCATTTCTGCAGTTATCAATCGGTTATCCAGTTTTTGTAAGCCTGGCAACCATCGAATCGATTTAAAAGCACTATCCAATACGGCGTCATCACCAACTACCCCATTAATGACAGCATTCCCATTTTTTACTGCTACACGAATACCAGCTGGGGGCATACCACTTACTTTGGATAAAGCGTTTAGAATATTTTTTTGTATTTCATCGTCTGATAGTTTTACAGATCGTTGGATTTTCTGTAAATCAGCTTTCATATTCAGAAACTCCGTTTGATTCAATCGACCATCTCGTTGAGTGTCATATTCCTCAAATTTTGTAAAAAAAACCCCTTCTTTACTTAGGTTCTTTTTCTCTAAATAACCTAAACGAAATTGATCTAGAGCAATAAACTCCCTATCTTTTATTTGCAGTTCATCATATTTCTGGGCTGACTGTATCGCTTGTAAGTCAATCTTAGCCATCAATAAAAAATAATGTACTAAGTTTTTAATTTCATCATTTGACAGTTCAGTATGCCCGCCTTTTGCTTGCATTGCAGTGTTCGGAATACCTTCAATTGCCGAATCATACAAATGATTAAATCCCGCACTAAGTCGCTTAGCCCAATCAGCTGATGCCCCAATCCGAGGTGCGCTTGGAGCATCACCAGAATGGCAATGACTACAATTCGTTTGATAGGAGTTAGCTAATTTTTCGATAAACTTTGGGTCTTGTAACTCTGCGCTTGCCAGAGGGTTGGCATTTAAATGCGTGCTTGCACATAAGCCAATCAACCCAAAAAAATATCTAAAATTTTTACGTGAGATACGCAAGCGTAGTCCTTGATAAGTTGCCTAAGTAGTTATGTCTTTAACTTTTTAACTATAAAACTTTTTGAGTAAATAGTTATTAGGGCAATCACTTAGAAAGGATTAATTTGTGGAATGGGAGTTTTGGCTTCGCATTAATAACCACATCGCAATCACAACCAGACACAGTCCTGACATTTGAAAAAAAGTTATTTCTTCACCCAGAAAATACCAGCCCATGAATATAGTAGACAAGGGGCCTAAAATACCAGCTTGAGAAGTGAGAGCAGAACCAATTCTTCGAACTGACAACATAATAAACATCATTGGAATAACCGTACAAAGACCGGCATTGATTAAGCTTAATAAATAAACATTCAAATGCTGGTCGAGTAATTCTTGTGGGTGATGGAACATCATTTGTACCACGCTAAAAAGTGCTGAAAAACTACTTGCAAAAGTAACTAGTCGAATACTGCCAACTTTTTTAACTATTTCGCCGGCAAAAATTAAATAAGCAGAATACAAGCAAGCACTTAAAAAAACCAAACTCATACCAATCCAAGCTGCTTGACCGTTGGTCATTGCATCCTGTAAAAAAGCCATAGTGACACCGATGTAGCCAACTACCATCGATATCCATTGAAACTTCGTGATGGTCTTTTTTAAAAAGAAATAAGAAAAGATGACTACGATTGCGGGAGTGAGATACAAAATGATTCGTTCTAGTCCTACTGAAATATAGTGTAGGCCTAAAAAATCAACGTAACTTGATAAGAAGTATCCGCAAAAACCTAAGCTGGCAACTTGCAAAATTTCTCTAAAGGACAATTTTTGTTGGCCTTTTCTTTCTCCTGAGAAGAAATACACCAGCCAAAAGATAGGGAATGCCATTGCCATACGCAAAGCCAAAAACACCTCTGAGGTGGTGCCGTATCGGTAAGCTAGCTTAATTAAAATCGCTTTTCCTGAAAAGAAAACAGCCCCTAAGCTAGCCATGGCTATTGAAATATAAAACTGTTTTTTACTTAAAGGCACAACCTGAGCTTTCTGATGAATTGTGGAATATCTAAATCATCATACTCTACGACATAAAAAGAGTGCTTTAATTTGAATGATAAGTACAATCCTAACGAGCTGCGATATGTATGATCATGCTTTTTAATTATTTTTAAAAGTTGGATGTAAAACCCAGAGACCTCTTAAGTCTAAAAACAAATAGTTTAAAAATTCAATCAATTATCTTTCGCCTTATTTATCTTCTTTAAAAGCTATTTTTAACTTTAGCAAATTAACGTTTACATTTTCAAAAAATAAACTTTACTTTTTGTAAAGCAATCAGTTTTTTATTTGATAACCCAATATCGCATTTATTTACTAGAAAATTTAATTTAGAAGGCAGCTACAACTCCGTCAGCTCGCGGGTCTGTAGCACCTAGTAAAACTCCATTTGGCATGCGTACTATCGCTCCTGCATGACCTAATGCAGAATCAAAGATGCCCATTTTTTCCACATCATGACCTCTTTTCGTCAACTCTTCAAAGAGCTCTTGAGGGAATCTACTCTCTAACTTCAATGTGTCGGAACTTTGTCCCCAAGTTCTACCTAAAAGCCATCTAGGCGCGGTAACTGCAGTTTGTAAAGGTTGATTAAAGACTGCGTAACGAGTAAAGACAGCTGCTTGACTTTGTGGTTGACCATCTCCACCCATATTGCCATAAACCATCACTCGACCATCCTTGAACCTAGCCCCAGCCGGGTTTAAGGTATGAAATGGTTTTTTCATGGGTAATAAAGCATTAATATGATTTTTATCTAAGCTAAAGGAAGCACCACGATTTTGCCAATTAATGCCGGACGACTCGAGCACAACCCCACTACCGTATTCATGATAGATACTTTGAATAAAGGAAACGGCTAAACCATCTTTATCGATGGTTCCCATCCAGATTGTGTCCCCTGGACCCTTACCCTCTCCCCAGCTCATTGCCTTATCAATCTTAATAGATTTTGCTAAATCATCTAGATTGGATGGATCAAGATACTGTTGCGCCTCTTTCGTCATATAACTTGGATCAGTTATTGCCTGATCTCTAATCTGAAAAGCCAGTTTTGTTGCTTCAACTACAAGGTGCACATGATCGGCTGAATCTGCCTGAACATTTTTTAAATTCGTTCGGTCTAATAAACCCAGAATAATTAAAGAAACTAAACCTTGACTCGGTGGTTGTACATTATATAAATTCCCAAGACTATGTTGCAGATGAAGAGGGTTTTTAATTTGAGCAAAATGTTGCTGTAAATCTTCGAGGGTAATCGGTGATCCTACACTCATCAAATCTTGTGCAATCTGTTGAGCCAACTTGCCACGGTAAAAGCTGTCTAGTCCATCAGCGGCAAGAGTCTTTAAGGTATTTGCCAAACGACGATTTGTCATTACGCTAGTTGGTTTAGGAACTTTACCCTCTTCCAAAAAAGTTTTTGCAAACCCAGGCACGTCTTTTAATTCAGCTAATTTATTGTTCGTGAGTAAACTTTGTCCCTCGGTAACTGGAAAACCTTCCTCTGCGTAACAGATTGCATCACTTAATAAATAATCTAGAGTTTTGTTACCACCGATGGCATCAGAAATTTCTAAAGCTTTTTGCCATCCTGAAACCGTTCCAGCCACTGTATTTGCCGCCATTGCTCCACGAAATGGAATTTTATTTAGGCCTTTATTAAGATAAGTATCAATCGTTGCTAATTTAGCAGATGCCCCAGAGGCGTCAATTGTAATTTGCTCACCATTTGGTTTTAAAACTAACCAAAAGCCATCGCCACCGATACTGTTCATATGTGGATACACTACTGCGATCGTTGCCGCAGCGGATACCATAGCTTCAATCGCATTACCACCATCTCGTAAAACTTTTAATGCTGACTGGCTAGCTAAATGATGCGGTGATGTTGCCATGCCATGATTGGCGCACAATGTATTAATCAAATTAACTCCAATAATTATTGTTTATTCAACTAATAGGATATTACATCCCATTACCGGCTCGCATTTCTCGTTGAAAGATTTCTAAGGCTTGGGATTTCATCGCAATAAATTGCGGATCACTTATTGCTTCAGCTAATCTTGGTTTGGCGAGATCAAAATCTAATAGCGCTGCAATCCTAGTCGGCCTTCTAGTTAGAAGTAAAATTTGATCCGCTAAAAATACAGCATCTTCTAGATCGTGCGAAACAATCATCATTGTAATTCCAGATACTAAATTAACCTCTTGTAATTTTTCCCGAATAAAAAGCGTCATTTCAAAATCTAGGGCTGAAAAAGGTTCATCTAAAAAAAGCACCTCTGGTTTGGGAGCAAGTGCACGCATAATCGAAACGGTCTGTTGTTGTCCTCCAGAAAGTTCGTAGGGATACAACTTTAAATTGAACCGAATATCAAACAGCTCAAATAATTCCTCAACCCGACTTTTAACTTTTTCTTCAGATAAATTTGCTCTTCTTAAAGGATAAGCAATGTTTTCCCAAGAGCTCATCCATGGAAATAATGCATCTCGATAATTTTGAAAAACATAACCAATCGTGGTCTGTTTTAAAGTTTTACCATCAAATAGAATTTCCCCTGCATCAATTTCTGTAATCCCAGAAATCATATTAATCAAAGTTGATTTACCACAGCCATTTGGTCCAAAAATTGAGACTATTTTTCCTTTTAAAATGTTTAAGTTAAAGTCTTCGTACAAAGGAGTTGTTGCAAAACTTTTATACAAGCCTCTAATAGATACATGATTTCTAGGTATTTGAAGCGTATTCAAGATTTTCCACTCCAGTGAATCACGTTCTTTTCAATTAACATGAAAATAATATTTAAGGAGTAGCCAAGAGCTCCTGTTACTAAAATAGAGCTATACATTTCTTTAATATTAAAAACTTGTTGGGCATCAATAATGCGGTGTCCCAAACCATTTTCAGAGCCGATAAACATTTCTGCAACTATAACGATAACTAAGGCAATGGATACCCCAGTTCTTAAGCCAACAAAGGTTTGAGGCAAACTTTCCATAATCAAGATATCTTTAAAAATATAAAATTTTTTAATACCCATCGTTTTTGCTGCCATTAATCTTGTTTTCTTTGCATTCATGACGCCATAAGCACAGTTAAACATAATTACTAGGATGGCAGCAAAGGCAGCGATTGCAATCTTGTTAATATCTGAAATCCCAAAAATCAGCATAAAGAGGGGAATCAAGGCAGACGAGGGTGTTGATCTAAAAAAATCAATCAAAA
The DNA here is from genome assembly GCF_003072505.1 of Polynucleobacter rarus. Lineage (GTDB taxonomy): Bacteria > Pseudomonadota > Gammaproteobacteria > Burkholderiales > Burkholderiaceae > Polynucleobacter > Polynucleobacter rarus. The sequence goes on along the minus strand of NZ_NTGB01000001.1, from coordinate 2,966,138 downwards.
ACTCCACACTTCTATAAGTTTGTACCGAACTACCCAATAACACACCTAGGGGAACTCCAATCCCAGCAGCAATTAAAAAAGCATAGATCGTTCGCAAAACTGTTGTCCACAAGTCTTGAAATATTGCGCCTGATGCAAATGACTTCAACATATACATAATCGTCACATCTGGGGGCGGCAATAAGTTTGGCTGTATCCATTTTGCGGTTAACACTAAATTCCAAAAGAGATACAACATTACTGGACCAATGAATGGTAGCAATCGATGTTTTACAGAAAAAGACATTTAATAATGCCTTTTAAGTTGGTTTGTATATTAAATTGAGTGCAGGAATTTGCTTCTCAAATACTTTTCTTTCCGCAAAGACATCAAACAAGCGCTGTAGCGCTTTTACATCATTGCCCCTGACCTCGTCATAAGAAACATAACCGCTGATTGGTACTTCTTTTGCCAAATCGCCTTCAATCGCTGTATAACCTTTTAAGAATTGATTTGCCTCCAACCCGTTTTTTCTAACGTACTCGACACCTGCTGCATAGGCCTTGAGATATTTAGGTACCATGTCAGCTTTTTCTTTCAATGTTTTAGAAAGAAGTGCTGCTGCCCCGCCAAACCAAGGTAAATTATCTCCCAAGACGTATTTTGATACGACACCTGCGCCAATAGACTTAGAGATTTTTTGTTGTTTACCAATCACGGCAGTAGGCTCAAGAACATATGCACCATCAATCTGACCACTAGCTAATGCTGGCAAAATCTGTGTAATCGGTAATTCAATCACCTGAGCGTTTGTGATCCCATTCCCCTGTAGCACCGCTTTAGCGAGAGTTACATTATTAATACCTGGTCCGCAAGCTACTTTTTTACCGGCTAACTCACTAATTGAAGTGATTGATGAATTAATTGGAACAATAAATTGATCTAATATATATTTTTCATTTGCAAAGTTCATACAAGTAAATTTAATTGACCCAGGCATTTGCGCATCTGCTAATGCTAAGACCGTAATTGCTGTTCCATTTGCACAACCATCTATCCGCCCAGCAATCATTGCATCAACGACTTGGTTTGGACTGGCAAATTTCACGGCTTCAACGTTAATACCCGCTTGTTTAAAATAACCTTTTTCTATTGCTGTAAAAAAGGGTAAACCAGCTGCGATAGGCCAGTATCCAATGCTTAATTTTTTTTCTTGTGAAAGTACTTCTGGAACAATTCCAGCAACTGTAGTTGCTAAACTTGTTTTACCAATAAGGGACAATAGGTCGCGTCTTGACTTTGAATTGATTTCCATTTTGATTTCCATTTAAATTAATTTGATAACTTCAATTTAAGTGATTGCCTGAAGTAAACTATTTTTAATTGCACCAGTAAGCTTCATGCCTATGTTTTATTGTGCAAAATTGGTGCTTACTGTGTGCGATGATGTTGATATCAATTCAATGTATTTATACAATCAAACTATGTGGAAAAACTTTACAAAAGAGCAGTTAGATGCCGCCTACAATAACTCTAAAGCGGTAGCGAATAGTGCTGGAATTATTCAGGCTTGGCAGCAGTCTAGTTTAGAAGTTAAAAATAAGCACACCTTTAAGGCAGACATTCCTTACTCTGATAATCCAATTCCAGCCTTTGATTTTTACCTTTCCCATCAAGATGCTCCGACCATCGCATTTATCCATGGTGGCTTTTGGCAAATGCGATCGAAAGATGATTTTGCTTTTATTGTTCCAATATTATTAGAAAACAATATTAACGTTGCTATGCTTGGCTATCGCCTAGCACCTAGTGTCACGATGGATCAAATTGTGCAGGATATTCATGATGGGATTGATTCAACGATTGCGTTTACTAAAAAAAATCATTTCAAAAATCAGAATTTTTGGTTAGTTGGTTGGTCAGCTGGGGGGCATTTAGCAGCGATGCACCTGCATCATCCAAACATTCTTGGTGTAACTGCCATCAGTGGCATCTATGATCTCGAACCAATGCAATATTGTTATGTGAATGATCAATTGAAATTAGACGAAGAAATGGCATATCGTAACTCTCCAATCAAACAAGCACAGCACCCCACCAAGACTTTGGATGTGGCAGTAGGTTCTGATGAGTTACTTGAGATGCAAAAACAATCTAAAAGTTTCTTTGATTATCGAAGTAATTTAGGCCTACCTGGCACCTTTATACCAGTACCCAATAAAAACCATTACACGATTCTTGAAGAACTAACCAACCCTTCAGGTGTTATCCTAAATCAACTAATCGATCGAATTAGATCAATTAAGCATTGATTTTCTTCGCTTTTTAAAATTGCAGGTTTTTATTAATAAACTCTAAAAGTTGTAGATCGGTGTGATGTGCCCCGATCAAAGAGATTCCAAAACCACAACCATTAATCTTAAAGGCTGGAATATTCACTTGAGGCAATCCACCTAGTCCAGCAATCGAAACTAACTGAAAAGTATCTTTACGGAATTGCTCTAAATCCTCTTGCGAACTAGTTAACATCGGTGCCAGATTACTTGCCGTTGGCACTAAAAATAAGGTATTTGAAGTTAATACTTCATTTAACTGCAATTGAATTGATTTGCGAACATCCCGGGCATTATTTGATGATTCTTCTGAGATTTCTTTTGCAATTAAGATTCGTTGTTTAATGCCAGGACCAAAATTATCCAAATATTGACTAGCCCATGAACCATATTCAAGCCAAATTTCTCTTGCTTGAATCACTCTAAAGGTTTCTGCGAAGTTACGTAATTGCATCCATTCAAAATCATGCTGTTGAATATCGAAATCTTTAAAAATCTCTGAGATGTTTTTCAAGAATATCTGTTGAAGCTCACTAGATAAAACATGAAGCGCTGGTTTTGGGATGATGATTTTATATTCATCTGGTTTTATTTTATCGTCCATTTGACGATTGATGAGTACCTCACCAACATCTAATAATGTCTTAGCATCCCTTGCAAACCAACCCAAAGTATCAAAGCTTTTTGCGAGGGGTCTAGCATGCTCTAAGGATATTGTTCCGTGCGTTGGTCTAATGCCATAAATGCCACAAAAACTTGCTGGGAGACGAACAGAACCACCAGTATCTGTCCCAATTGCAAAGTCTACTAAGTTACCAGCAACCGCAACAGCTGAACCACTCGATGAACCCCCTGGTACTCGCTCTGGAGTAAGTGGGTTCAAAGGGGTGCCAAAGTGAGCATTCATACCTAGGATGCTATAAGTCAACTCATCTGTATGGGTCTTACCAACTAAATTTGCGCCTGCCGATAATAACTGAGTGACGATTGGGGCTGTTTCTGTTGGGACTTCATGCGTTTTTAACCAATCGGGACTACCAAATGAGGTTGGATATCCAGCAACATCCAAGACATCTTTCAAACCGAAAGAGAGATTTTTTAGCTTACCTGTTGAGTTCCCAGCAAGTAACGGCTCTCCTTGCAAAATAAAAGCGGAATAAATATCCTTAGGCATTTCTTTCATCCAACAACCTCATATAAAAAATTGATTATTTCAACGCATCCGATACTAGGAATGGATAATCTGTGTAACCCACCTCAGCTCCTCCATAGAATGTTTCACGGTTATACCTTGTGAGTGGCGCATTAACTTCAAATCGTTTCACTAAATCTGGATTTGCAATGTAAATCCTACCAAAAGCCACCGCATCTGCACTACCATTCACAACTGCCTCTTCTGCTAATTCACGGCTATAACCACCTGCCATAATAACCTTACCAGTAAATAAGCTTCTAAAAAGTTTAGCCGTACTTGGTGCATCGGTGTGCACTTCGTCACTTCCACCAGCAGAAGTTGATCTAGGCTCAATCATATGCAGGTAAGACAAGTTAAGAGTGTTTAATTGTCCAATTAAATATGTAAACAGGGCAACTGGATCAGAATCACTCATGTCATTAAATGTTCCATAAGGGGAAATTCGGACTCCAACGCATTCCGAGTCCCAAACTTGATTTACTGCGTTTAGTACTTCAATCAGTAATCGGCAACGGTTTTCAATACTGCCACCATATATATCTGAACGTTGATTAGACCCATCTTGTAAAAATTGATCTAACAAGTAACCATTTGCTGCGTGGACTTCGACACCATCGAAACCAGCATCTTTGGCCATCTTCGCAGCATGCACAAAAGATTGAATCAGACCACTGATTTCATTTGATTCTAGTGCACGAGGGGTTTCATAGTCCTCTAATTGCCATGATGCTGTATATACTTTGCCGCTTGGTTTAATCGCTGAAGGAGCCACTGGTAAACCTTCTACTGGATGATGTGAAGTATGGGAAATTCTACCAACATGCCAGAGTTGTAAAACAATCTTACCGTGCTGATCATGTACTGCTTGCGTTACTTTTTTCCAAGCTGCAACTTGTTCTGGTGAATGGATTCCAGGTGTGCCAGGATAGCCCTTACCAATTGGCGCAATTTGAGTTGCTTCAGAGATAATTAAACCTGCAGTAGCTCTTTGTTGATAATATTCGCTAGCTAAAGGACTCGGAACGCCCTCAGTATCCGACCTCATTCTCGTCAATGGTGCCATGACAACGCGATTACTGATTTGAATTTTTCCTAATGTTTCTGGGGTAAGTAGCTTCATTGAATACCTTAATAAATGTTATTGTGAATTGAAATTCTAGATGGTGTTTTATTTAAAAAAACTTTGAGAGTATTGATAATTCTTGCTTATTTACTCTTATATTGGGTTGGGCAGTAAGCTCTAGTGATTGATTTACTTCGTAATGCCAAGTGCTTGGTCGCTCGACCTGTTACTCTTTTACGCCACATATGAAATGAAGATCTCTTCATTTCATTTCGCATAATATCAATAACTTGTGACTCAGATAAGCCAAAACTGAGCTGAATAGCATCAAACGGAGTCCGGTCTTCCCAAGCCATCTCAATCACTCGTGATAGCTCTGATTCGGTTAGGGATTTTTGCACTTTCATCATGCAATTTTATTCCAAAAGCTAATATATTGTTGGCAAGTTGAGCTGAGTCTGACCCAATCTACTTCAGTTCAGCTTCTGAAATAGAGGTGGTAAATAAACTTTTACCGAGTTGATCCTTAATCTGGATACGCATTTGACGATCACCACGTTTACCCGAAAACTCTAAATCACAGAAATTATTGGTCGTAACTAAACTATCTTTAACGACCTGAAGGTTATTTTGAGTTTCTTTACTTGCAGTCGTATAAGCTCCTGCTGAACTTGGTGAGCAGGTCAATTCATAAAGTGGATAGGTATTCAGTCTCTCTTTTTTTAACAACACAGAAAAATGTCGATCGCCGGACATTAAGATAACTCCGGGGACTTTTTGTCTCTCTAGCCAGTCTTGGAACTCGTTACTTTCTTTGACAAAATGATGCCAACCCTCATACTTATTATTCAAATTCAATACCTGACTACCTGTAACAATCAATTTCCAAGTGGCTGTTGATGATAACAAGGCATTTTTTAACCAACGCACTTGTCCAGCACCTAACATTTGTTTTGAGTCATCTTCGAGATGATCGCCATCTCGATACCAACGATCATCTAGAACAAAAAACTCAACATCACTACTTTTATATTGCGTAAATACTCCAGGCAAATCAGGTACTCCAAAACTTGGATTTGGCCAATATTGCTTAAATAAGTCCAGAGAAACTTGCTTAAATGGATTGGAGGAATTACTGTCATTCGCCCCATAATCATGGTCATCCCAAGTGGCAATATGGCTACCACTTTGCATTAAAGCTTGTAATTCAGACAAAGATCGCCACTTATCATATCTTGTAGCCATGGCTTTAGAATTATCAAAATCAGTTTCTCTGAGATAGATATTATCTCCCATCCAAAGCGTTACATCCGGCTTTAAATTACCCATTGTCGTAAATATTTGGTTGCCTTGTCCGTATGGTTTACCAGGGCGATCTTCAGCTGCATCATTCGTATAGGCACAAGAACTAGCTAAGACTCTGATAGAAGGTGGATCTTTGCGCCACTGCCAAAGGGTTTCTGTTTGAAAGAAATACGATTTAGAGCTTAATACTTGGCTACCCTTTTTAGCAATAACGCGATATTGATATTTTGTCTCTGGTTCTAAATCGCTTAACTCCCAAATAGAGTTATTTTTCTCAGCGTCTAATATTACTGTTTTTGTGCTTTTAATTTTCTTAGTTAATTTACTGGAGTTACTAATCGCTTCATATTCAATGAAAGTTTGAAATTTTTCAGTGGGTTGAATCTGCGGCAGTTGAGCCCAAATTTTTGCTGATTTCATCGTTACACTTCCTGCCATCGGACCATTCATCTCCAGCAAAAGATTCTTTTTGACTACTTGTGCGCTTGCACTTAGCGAAAAGAGAAACAATAGAGTAAAAATAGTTTGATGAAAACGCATCGTAAACAGATTGTTCATGGGTATAGATTTATTGGAAAAGTGGAGGGTTAAAATCATTTTGAAACTACTAGAAGTATTTAACCTCTAGTAGTCAAAACGAATTAATTACAGATGATGGAAAAAACTTAAGCGCGCAAAATCAACATTTTTAAATTTTCGATAATACGTTCATTACGATCATTCAAAAAATTGAAAATTAGCAAACATAATAAAGCGATAGAAATTCCTAAAGCTGTTGCATACAGGGCAGTACCAATGCCCGAACTGACAGATGCTGGATCAGACATACCTGATTTTGATAAGGCTAAAAAAGTATCCACAATGCCAAAAATTGTTCCTAGCAAACCCATTAGCGGAGCTGCAGTAACAACCGTATCCAAAATCCAAAGACGACTATTTAAAGTATCTTTGGCTTCGAGATAAGCAGCTTCTATTCTGTCTTGATAGTGACTTGGATTTAAGTTTTGGCCCTTAATCTTTAAAATTTCTTTAACCATGTGAGAAACCGAATCATTTTTCAGTAAACCGTCAATTTGACCGATTTCTCCAGAGTTAACAGAACTTAAGACTTGTTTTGAGCGGGTCAAATTTACCGAAGAAAAAATGACTCGCTCAATACTAACCACGATTGCTAAAATCCCTGCCACAATCATCATGCCAAAAGAAATCTGATGCAATAATTCCATTCTTAAAACTCAGTACTAAATGAAACGCTAACAAAACTTGGTGCGCCAACATAATATGATGGTACGCCATAACCTTTGTAGTTTGAATAGGCTGGATTTGAAGTTGCAGAAATACTTGAACCACTACCTGAGTTAGCCAACAAGTAACCTGTATTCAAAATATTTGACCAGTTCAAACGTACTGTTGGGTTCTTTAAGAATGCAGTAGATTCAAAGCGATAACCTGCGTTTAAATCTAAAGTGAAATAAGCATCTAAAGACTCGTCATTCATTAAAGTTGTATAACGCATGCCAGTATATTTACCAACTAACTGAGCCATGTAAGGGCCTTTTGCATACTGACCAGAAAGAGCAAACATCCATTGTGGCGTATCAGGAAACTGCATTCCGTTAGTTGGCAATGTGGTCTGAGTAGAACCATTCAGAGTATTGAAATCAGATTTAAGAATGCTATTCGTAAATGTTGCCGAGGTAAATGCACTAAAACCATTCATTGGCTTCGTTCCCGCTTGGAACTCAATACCAGTTACCGTTGAATTACCAACGTTGTAATCTGTGTAAGAGTTTGTATCTGGGTTATAAGACTGTGCAATACGGTCTTTGAAATCAACATAGAAGGCTGCGAGAGATACGTTCACATCTTTTCCGAAGTAACGATATCCAGCTTCGTAGTTTGTTGAAGTTTCTTCTTTTACTGTTACTGGGTTTAAGGCCAATGCACTTGTTGCAACACCGTTGGTATAAGTTACAGTGCCAGCTACTAAGCCAGACAATACAGAGTTAGATGGTGCACGCATATTTTGTGTAATATTTGCATATAACTGGTTGGAGTCATCTAACTTATAACGAGCACCGACGCTTGGTAAAAACTTTTCATATTTTGCATTAATACTATAATCCATACCTCCGCCAGACTGGCTAGAAGCATAGTTCGTAAAGTCACGATTAATCGATGCATAACGCGCACCAGCAAACAAATCTAATTGTTTGTTTACTTTGAATGTATCTTGTAAGAAATATGACGTTCCTGTAGAAACGGTTACATAATTTCTTGACTCATAAGGTGCGCCGTTTTGATAGAAGGCGCCTGGAGTCATTAACCAAGCATCCGAGATATTACCTTGGTTATCAACTGTAGCAGCAGGACCTGTTTGACGATGATTAGCTTTTTCGTACCAAATACCAGCTAACACTTTGTGATCTTCCAAATCCCAATCAGCTTTTAAAGTAATACCAGGACGTTGTGTCTTCGTTACAGAACCAGAATAAATACCAACAACTTGCGTACCACCACCGTACGGGTTTGCAATACCACCACCGATACTTGAGCCTTGGAAAGAGCCAACAGTGGAGAGAGTCTTCTGTTCTACACCACCAGTACCATAACCAAACCAATAATATGGCTCGGCACTTAAGGTTAACTTATCATCAATTCTTGATGAAAGCTTCGATGTAAACAATGTGTTTCTAAATGGGTTTAAAGAGTAACCATAATAAGTATTAAATTTACTGTTATCAGCTGCAGCCGAGGTACTAAAGTTATTAGCTTCACTTGCTCCGCCACTTAAATGTTGAGGAACTGTTGTGCTGTTATCCATACTTGGATTAGCTGCGTACTGAGCTTTTGTCAAAGTAGCAATGTTGTTATTCACTGCATAGTTATATAGTACGTTAGCAGTTAACTTTGTATCTGTAGATAGCTTCCAATCTAATCCTGCATCAACGTGATCACGGTATGCACTACCTGGTCCCTTGAATTTATCAGCTTGTGAATGCGATGCTGAAATAAAGAATTTTAATGGATTGTCTGTACCTAATTGACCTGAATCAAGGCGAATAAATGTTTTTGTAAAGCCTAATTGACCAAGAGACTGTGTGAATTTACCGCCTAAAGTATCTTTAGGGCCGCAAGAGTTCATGCCGATGTTACCACCTGAAGCACCAACGTGAGGAGCGTCATTATCTACAGAACCTTGAGTAATAAACACTTCACAAAGGTTTTCTGAGTCGGTGTATTCCTGTGGGTAGACAGCAAAGTTTCCTGAGTCGTTTACTGGAGCACCGTTAATTGTGAAACCCATTTGATCAGAGTTAAAACCTCTAACGCGCAAATTACCACCAAACAAACCAGTTGCATCTTGTGAGTAAGTATTTACGCTAGGGAGAATACTTAAAACTTGGTAAGGGTTAGTTGTAGATCTAACTGTATCAATCGCTTCTTTAGTTACAGTACTACGGTTTTTAAAACCATCGTCCTGGATCATATAGCCGCCGCCGATTTCGCCTTGGCCGGTGATGTTGATCGTACCAACATCACTTGTGTTTTGAGCAACAGCATTTTGATTCATTGCTGCCATTAATAAAATAGCGGATGTTATCGCTGAAAGCTTAAATACAGTGCTTTGTGGCTTTTTCATAGGTTATCCTTAAAATGTTGAAAGTAAGATTTAAAAATGTAAATAGGTTAGTTAGAAGAAAGGGTGTAATTCATATTGGCAATAAATTTATGCGTCGCTTCACCTAAAAATGCACCATCCGGAAAGGCTGGGAAACTACCACTTTTGATGGTTTTAAGAGTCTCGCTATCGAGTAAGTTAAAACCAGATGATTCCAAAATTCCAACAGCAATCAATTCTCCAGTTCTAGAAAGCTCAAGCCAAACCTTCACAATTCCTTCAGGTCTTGCAAGACGTGCTTCTCTTGATGATGGGTAGCGTTTGATTTTTTCTAAATAGGCTTTCAAAATTGATTCATATTTTGCAGCGATGCTTATTGCTTGCTGAATAGTTTGGTTAGGAATTGAAGCTACCGGATTACTAGAACTGGTTTGATTTTCAGATCTATTTTGTTTAGTAGGTGATTCTGAAACTTTTTCTGCTAAAGGATCATTAACTAAGGGAGCATCAATTGATTTTTCAACGACTTTTTTCTCAACCGGCTTTTCAATTTTGTTTTCTATTTTCTTTTCTTGAATTTTTTTCTCAACCGGCTTTTCAATTGGTGGAACCGGCACATTTTCGAGTAATGCTATCATTTCCGTCGCTGCTATAACTGGCTCAGTATAGGACTTCGGCATCAACCACAACACAGTTATTAATAAGCAGAGAACTAGGGCACCTGAAACAGAAACTGATTCTCTTTTTTCATAAAACCAGTAAGGACTGAAGAGGTTAGGGGATATTGAATAACTCATATTTATACTTTTCTTTTCGCTGAGATTGTCATTGATTCAACATTATTTTTTTTCAATATATCCATTACATCAATCAGGCTTTGCATTGAAGCCGCCTCATCACCTTGAATAACTACTGTGTAGTTATTTGCATATTCTTGTTTTTTTAGATTGATGACTTTAGTAAGTTCTTCTAGATTTCCTAAAGATTGACCGTCTGCTTGAACGGTTCCATCACGCATCAAGGTCACGATGATTCTTTTTGGAGGGTTCTCTTGGGTGGCTGAAGTAGAGCTGGGAAGCTTTGTTTTAAGGCCTAGAGCAGGTATGACGTTAAGGCTAATTAAGACGAAAAATACCAATAGAAACATCATGACATCAATCATTGGAATGATCTCAATTCGGGATTTTTTTCTGGTTGTTTCGGCAAATCTTTTCATATCAGTAATTTAATTGCCAAATATTACTGAGAGGTTTCAAATTTTTATCAGAATTGTTTTGCTTTTATGAAGATTTGGCTTTTAACTAAAACTTCTTTATTTTTAAATAAATTTGTAATCTTTGATTTTTTCTTCAAAAAAAATAAATCACTTAAAATCAGAACTCACTGATCACCTATTCACCTAACCTCATTCTTTTTTGAATGCACATTTCATTATGAATTTATTTTTCAACAAAAGCTTTCTAGGCTTCTCAAGTAAGATTTTGTTTATTTCAAGCTTGTTGTTTGTTTTTCCGATTAATTCTTATAGTCAAACTTGGCCGAACCAAACAATCAAACTTATTGTTCCTTTTCCAGCAGGCGGTGGGACGGATGCACTAGCTAGAACCATTAGTATTGAACTGAGTAAAGTACTAAATCAAACTGTATATGTTGAAAATAAGCCTGGTGCCAACGGCATTATTGGCGCTCAATTTGTTGCTCTAGCCCCGCCAGATGGTAATACCATTCTTATGACAATTGCATCATTTGCCATCTCACCCGCCTTCAGCAAAAAGTTGCCTTTTGATGTAGATAAAGATTTTGCTCCAGTGAGTTTAGTAGCTAAGTACCCCTATTTATTAACGACTGGCTCTCAGTCGGAATTAAAAACTTTTAAACAATTTTACGAATATGCCAAAAAATACCCTGGCAAATTAAGCTATGCATCCTCCGGTAATGGGAGTGGCCCTCATCTAGGAATGGAATTAATTAATGATCGTTTAGGCTTACAAACTATCCATGTCCCCTATAAAGGAGCCGCTCCTGCGAATAATGATCTACTGGGTGGGAATGTGGATCTCATGTTAAATAACCTGCTTGCCAGTTCCAGTTTAATTAAAAGTAAAAAATTAAATGTCTTAGCTGTGACTACTGCACAACGTTCTAACGCCCTTCCAGACGTCCCAACTTTAATTGAGTTAGGTTATCCAAATATGGAAGTTGTTGGTTGGTACGGCGTTTTTTTACCTGAGAAAACTCCTAAGATGATTGTGAATAAATTATCTGAAGCAATTAAAAAGGTAATTCAAAATCCTGACATTCTAGCCAGACTTAGCCAAGATGGAGCAATCCCCATTGCAAGTACTCCGAACGAATTTAAAGATTTTTTTATCGCTGATAAAAACCGTTGGCTACAATTATCAAAAAAGATTCACCTCGAATTGGACTAAGTTATGCCTTTTTTATCAGTCAGTAACGATATACAAATTCATTATCAAATTGATGATTTCACGAATCCATGGGATGAACGCCCGACACTATTTCTTCAGCATGGTAATGGTCGTAGTGGTGCTTTTTGGTATCAATGGATTCCATTGCTCGCCAGAGATTATCGTGTCGTGAGAGTGGATATGAGGGGACTGGGTCAATCTAGTTCGATTCAAAACCCAAGTCAAGATATACAAATTGAGAATTGCATCAGAGATTTAGTTCAAGTTATTAATGAGCTGAATTGCGGCCCAATTTTATTTTGCGGCGAATCGATGGGTGGAATCCTAGGTATTATCCTAGCTGCGACTCATCCAAACTTAGTTAAAGCTCTTGCACTAGTGTCTACGCCTGTCTTTATTAACCAGGCTATGAAGAGTAAGTACTCCTTAGGTTTTAGTTCTAGGCTAGAAGCAATGCACAAGATGGGCATTAAAGAATGGGTCTATCAAACGAGTGTCTTGGCAAGATTTCCACCCAATACGAACCCCAAATTATTAGAGTGGTATGTAGATGAGTTTTCAAAAAGTGCTCCAGAGGTTCTGATTCAATACTCTGATCTTGTAAATTCTGCCAATGCAACTGAGTTCTTAAAAAATATCCAATGTCCAACACTTGCGGTTATGCCAAGTAATGGCCCCATCACTGACCCTAAGCAATTAGAAATTTTACAAGAGCAAATCCCGCAGTTAGAAATTGGCATCATTGAATCTGATTTCCACATGATTCATCTAACTCACGTCGAAGCTTGTGTAAATCTTGTTCGACAATTTTTAGCAAAGTTGAATTAGTGAAAATTTTTTAATTGGGCTTTTACTTTTTTTTAGGCTCACTGTAATACTTTTGCGCTTGTTGTTTAATTGATAGCCCTCTTGTGCCAGGTATGACATTGATTGTTTCACCTGCAACAATGTTTCCGGTTTGAATCACTCTTAAGTACCACCCAGAGAAGCCACTGGCTATCATTGCTTTTGCAGCGCCAGACCAGCCCATTTTGATATTAAATTTAAAACATGGCTCCCTAAATTTTACGACCTCTAATAGAACCTCTCCAATACTCCAACGGTCTCCAACATAAACTTCCTCTTCGCTAAACCCACTTATTGTTAAGTTTTCGCCCATTGCACCAAAAGTAAGGCCAGAAACATTACTTGAAATACTAGAACGCTGTTCATCCCAAAACGGATAATGCTCCAATGGATAAGCATAGATCGCTTTATCCTCCCCACCGTGAACTCTCAAATCTGCTTGCTCATCAGATTCGATACCTAAATACCTAACTCTCACAGAACTTGGAGATTCTAAAGTGCTAATGGGAGATTTTCCAATTGCGGATGGAATGACCTTATCAGATGGGTTCTCCCCTGAGATGAGGTTCTTAATTTTTCCTGCGGAAATGGCTATCAGTTGCATTGATCTTTAATCCTAAGTCGATCTATCCTAATTATCAGGTGTAACATTCGCTTTGCGTATAATTTCAGCATATCGATTACGTTCTGAGAGTATAAAATTACCAAAGACAATCGACTCCATTGCTTGAGCTACACCACCTTGAGCTGCAAGTTGCTCTTTAATTTTTGTCTCACTGAGTGTAGCAACTAATTCTGAATAGATACGATCTGAAATATTTTTAGGGGTACCGCTACGAATCATCAAGCCCCACCACTGGGTTATTTCAAAATCCGGTAACACCTCACTCAAGGCTTGTAATTGGGGATTAAGAGGGTCACGCTTTAACCCTGTAGTAGCCAATACCAATACCTTACCACCATTTGCAATGGTTTTAGCTGCTGAAGGAGATGTGATAATCATATCCACCTGCCCTCCTGCGATATCTACTAAAGCCTGAGTTGCTCCCTTGTACGAAATATGTGTCATTGGGACACCGACACTCGTGGCAAATAATTCACCCGCTAAATGTGCTGGAGAGCCAACACCTGCAGAACCAAAGGTCAATTTTCCAGGTTTACTTCTAACTAGGCTCACAAATTGACTAGCATTACTTACCCCTAGATGCTTCCCAACTACTAGGACGTTGGCGGTAGTACCAATGAGTGAAACCGGATAAAAATCCTTAACGGGATCATAAGGTAGCTGCTTTTTTAATTGAGGAATGATGGACTGAATCATCGTTGTCGTAAGAAGCCAAGTGTTCCCATCGGCTGGAGCTAATGCAACATATTCTGAGGCAATTTGACCACTCCCGCCTGGCTTAAGCTCTACGATAACGGTTTGGCCTAATCTCTCTCCCATTCTGGATGCAATTACCCTAGCGATTGCATCAGGACCACCACCACTTGCAGTCCCAACTATTAATTTAATTGGTTTATTTGGCCAAGACTGCCCTTGAGCCATGGCTGACATCGCAAATAAGAGAATCGCAATGAGGAACGTGCGCATTAATGATTACTTATATCGAGCTGGTTTAACGCCTGGGGGTGGAGAAAATCTAAATCCTCCTCGCTCTAAGATAGCCTCTTTTCCACCATTCTCAGCAATTTTTTTTCTCTGTGCGTCCTTCGCTGAATGATCTGCTGCTTCTGGATCAACGAGTTTTCGTAATTCTATTTCACACTGTTGTAAAACGTCCTGATAAGCTGGGTTTGTTGCTATATTTACCAACTCTTCGGGATCAAGCTCTAAGTCAAATAACATTGGCTCCATACCAACGTAATACATCAATTTATATTGACCAACTCGGGTCATATAACTACCAGTTGCCGCGCCTGCTGCGTGGTACTCGGACAAGATATTTGCTTTACGTTTTGAGCCATTAGCAATCGCAAATAATGACTCTCCAGGTAATTCTTGATCATCGACGTGGGGTAATTCGCCGACCCCTTCTAAGATTGTTGGAAATAGGTCTACTAAAGTAACTGGCGTGTCACACACCGCATTCTTAGGAACATCTGAACCAGCAAAAATTAAAGGAATACCTGCTGACTCCTCATACATCGTTGATTTACCCCAAAAACCTCGAGCGCCTAAATTGTCTCCATGATCAGAACTATAAATAATACGCGTGTCATCGGATAAGCCCAAATCTCGAACAGCATTCATAATTAAGCCTACATTATTATCTAAAAAGCTTACTAAACCAAAGTATGCTGTAAGAGCGCGACGAACCATATCATCATCAGTAAATCCTTCATCGAAAACCATACAAGATCGCATTGCATCCAAAAATGGGTGATGTGGACGCTCATTGGCTCCATACAATTTTGGCCAAGGAAGGTCTAAATTGGCATACATATCGTAAAACTCTGCAGGGGCTATTAATGGAAAATGAGGGGCTACTAAACCAATGTAAAGTACCCATGGCTTTTCGGGCTTATTTGCCGCTTTTTCTGAAAGCCATTTACATGCTGCACTCGTAATATCACGATCGTATCTTGTGTAATCCGATTCACCTCGACCGGACTCTGGTCCTAAATTTAAAGCACCAGCCCTCCTTGGTAATTCATCTCGTATTAAACCCAATAAATCCCCTAAACCTTCAACCAAATGCATCGGTAGAATTTCTTCATCAAATCCATTCACTTTCGGATTACTTTTGGTGTAATGTAATTTGCCGATTGAAGTAACGTGATGGCCCGTTGACATAAGACGGTGGCCCCATGAAAGTGGATTTCCTTCGTAGGCAATTGCATTATCCCAACACTGAACATCATGAACATAACGTCCGGTGGCTAAACTTGCTCTCGCTGGAACACAAATAGGGCAGTTGGTATAGGCAGAAGTAAAAAGGGTTCCTTCTTTTGCCAAACGATCTAAATTTGGAGTTTGAATAAGATCATGGCCATAACACTTGGTAATTTTACGATTATGCTCGTCAGACAGGATCACAATCATATTTTGTGGCTTCATCTTATCTCCAAATTTGTTTAATTATTTCAAATTATGCTATCACAACAGTTATCAATTGTTGTTGCTGAAACTATAATTAATTGCATAAACTTGCTATGAAATACCTCAAAGACGCTAAAGATATTTGAAAGAGTTTAAAAAACTGGAGAGATAACTGCACAAATCCTACTTTGAAAAAATCATTAGCGATTGGTTTACACCATTTATTAAACAAGCCCAATAGCCTCTTTTAAAATCTTTTAGAACAAAACGATTCTAAGAGTAGATTTATATCGAAAATTAGTTGTATAATACGAAGTTCGGCGAATTAGCTCAGCTGGTTAGAGCGACGGAATCATAATCCGCAGGTCCGGGGTTCGAATCCCTGATTCGCCACCAAACTCATGATTTAAATCAAAGACTTAGGACCCAAAGCCCTAAGTCTTTTTTCATTTATTTTCATCATACACACCTATTACACACTTCATCGGAGACCAAAATAAAATACATAATTAACAATAGGTTATGTACAGCGTTTACAATTAAAAATAAAAGGAGATAATTTATGTTCATTCCAAAGTGCAAAGATATATCAAAAATAATTAGCTACATAGTCATTTTCGGGTTAAGTTGTTCAATCACTTTAGTGCATGCAGTAGACAATAGTGCCATTGACTATGGAATGGATTTATTTCTGAATAAAGGAAATTGTCAAGCTTGCCATGGATGGTCTGGAGATGGTCGTAAAACAGATAATCAAATGCCTGATGGTGCAAATTTGAGAGAGTCAGCCTTAGATAGAGATATGGTTATAACTGCGATCAAGTGTGGACGACCTGGAAATAATATGCCAGCATTTGATCGCTTAGCATACAGTGATGGGAGATGTTATGGCTTATTAAAGTCTCAAATGAGTGCAACTCCTATGCCAGACCCACCAGCAACTTTACAAAACCGAGAAATTGAAGCCATTGTTGATTTTTTATTTGCAAAAGTAATTAAACAAGGAGTTATGAATCAAGAAAAGTGTATTCAGTTTTGGGGAAGTAAACTTCCCCTGTGTGAGCACATAACTCAGTAAAAAAAACTTTCAACTAAAATTAATTTAAAGCAAAGACGAATAAATAGCTGGAGTTTTCTAACTTATCGAATTTCACTGGATGAAGATGTCTACCGCCAGACTGAACCGCTAAATATTGTTTTGGTCCAATTGAATAGGTAACTGGAGCACCTTTTAGGGTTGTTCCAACATTAAACCGCCATAGTTCTTCCAAGGTTTCGTCGTTATAAGCAATAATCCAACCATCTTGTAAAGCTGTAAACAATACTCCACCAGCAGTAACAGTTGCACCAGATCGAATTTCTATATTGGTAACTGCTTTAGCTAATACTTTATTATTTTTTGTATCAAAAGCAGTAACAGCTCCAAAGTAAAGGTCACTTGAATACTCTCTTTTTTCACTGGCTTTCATATCAACATCGCCATCTTTAGACTTTGATTTCACTTCTGCACCATTTTGAGTAAAGCAACCCTCAATTCCAACTCCATAAGCAATATTTTTAATGGGATTAAAAGCGGTAGGTTGATGCGCTACCCCTCCATGCCAAGTTGGACATGCTCTTTTCTTACCATCTCCCCGGAGAGCTCGTGCCTGAGGATTATAAATTTGAATATCTAATTTAGGACTGTACTCTAATGGTTTTCCAGTGGTGGGATGAATGCCAGCTGTCCAATTTAAGTCATTCACATATTTGGTAGCTTTTATAAATTTGCCAGTCACTCTATCTAGCAAATAGAAAAAACCATTTCTTCCAAAATGCGCTACGACCTTACGGTTTTCATTATCGATTTTGGTATCGTATAGCATGTGTATGCCAACCTCATCGTAATCCCATGAATCATTCGGAGTATATTGAAAATGCCACTTTATTTTTCCGGTATTGACGTCTAATGCAACTACAGAATCAGTATAGAGATTATCTCCGGGACGAAATTGAGGATCATATATCGGATAGGGATTACCAGTACCAACGATGTAGAGCTTTGATTCAGGGTCATAAGAACCTGTTTGCCAAATGCCACCACCACCTGTTTTCCAAGCGTTATGATCATCTTTCCAAGTTTCACTTCCAGGATCTCCAGGTTTAGGAACTACATACCAACGCCATAATTCATTTCCTGTTTTTGCATCTAAGGCTGCTACCCACCCCCTAGTTCCACCATCACCTGCGCCATTTTGAACTAGCACTTTACCGTCAGCAACGATAGGGGCAGTAAAAAACTTTTCCATTCTGTCGAATTCGGTTTTTTTAGCAATTTGTTTATCCCAAACAATTTCTCCGTTTTCGCTGTTAATTGCAATGACTCTACCATCTGGTAAATTAGCAATGACCAAATTTTCCCAAAGTGCAATTCCTCGCGTACGAGGAACATTGCCTTTATGGCTAACTCCTGGATCGCACACCCAAACAAAAGTTCCGTAGTTTTGATTTCGAGCATCAATTTTATAAACGGTACCCCATCCATCTGTTGTATACATGAACCCGTTATCAATTAATGGATTCACCTCATTTTCAGGGCCATTTGCACCATTGTCTTGCATTCCACCTAAAGCTAAAGCCCAAACCATCCTTAAATTTTGTACATTTTGACGGTTAATTTGGGTGAGCTTAGAATAACGCGTTGAACCATAATTGCCGTTCATTAACAACCAATTTTGGGGCTCATTGGCAGCATTGATGAGCCTATCTGCATTGACTGTCATGTTAAATTGCGCAGACGCATTTGAAACAATAAAAAAGATGGCTAGAAAAAATACCTTAAATATAGAACTTTGATTTCTGGTAGAAATACTCATGAAGTGCCTCCTAATAATTTTAGTTAACATATCACTAATTAATTAGTTCAGTCATTAAGACAAACCCTTATTTGCATGAACCTTAAAGATTTAGGGGTTAAGCGCTTGGGAGTATCGAACTTTAGCTTATATGATTAGGTTAATACGTTTAAGTTTTTCATCTATCTTCGTGTAGTTTCATTCTATAGGATCGGATGGCCCTCCTTATGCCTAAAACTTTAAAGTATGTCTCAATTCATGCACTTAAACTTCAATCCATTAAGAGTTGGGCTTCATACTGTCAACTTTAATTTAAGGTTTTACTCCTTTAATTTTGTATATCTATGTAAAGATAACTAGGCGTCTTAACAACCATTAAATATCCTTAAATCACAACTACACTCATGATTACTTGATCACC
>NZ_NTGB01000001.1:2359621-2947045 GCF_003072505.1 Polynucleobacter rarus | reverse complement strand
CTGATCACCGCCAAGACTTTTTGCTTTATACATGGCAGTATCAGCTTCTTCTAAAAGTGCCTCAAGTTCTTTACTACTCTCGGAAAAAATTGAACAACCAATGCTGGCAGTGCAAACATACTCTATAACTGATTGATCTTTTTTCTCAATAGGTAAAATAATTTGATAGGGTTCTAATAAGGCTTGGCGAACTTTGTCTGCAATCCTCATTGCAATTTCAATTGATTTTTCTTCACTATCGGTTAATTGATTAAACAACACCACAAATTCATCGCCACCTGTTCGACTAACAGTATCCATTTCACGAACACAAGCTTTTATGCGGCGTGCCACCTCTACTAAAAAGTAATCACCAGCATGGTGGCCAAATGTGTCATTAACGACTTTAAATTTATCTAAGTCAATAAATAGAAGTGCTCCGAAGAAGCCACTTCGACTTGTCGCTATTAATGATTGACTTAGTCGGTCTCTGAGTAATCTTCGATTGGGCAGTTCAGTAAGATCATCGTAATTAGCTAAGTGCTTAAACTGGTTTTCTAGAATCTTTCTATCGGTAATGTCATTCAATACGGTATTACTCATGATGAAGTTACCATTTTCATCATTCATCCTCTTGGCTGAGGCACTTATGAATCTCGGAACTTGGTTTTTGCCAATTATTTCAAACTCTAAATTCTCAATATACCCATTTAAAAGAAATAATGGGAAATGCTTTTTATAATTCTCAATACTTTCAGCGGTTAAGAAGTCTTTGATATTCATTTTTCCGACAACTTCTTCTCTGGTGTACCCCAACCATTTCAACTCAGTATCATTTATTAGTACGATGACTCCATTAAGATCGGTACAGTGATAGCCACATGGTGAGGAGTTATATAGTATTTGAAATTCTTGAGTTCGCTGTGCAACTATTTCCTCAAGTCTTTTATTTAATGCAACTAAGTTATTTTGCGATGCGAATGTTTCCATGATGACTAGCCTTTGTGTGAGATATCTAAGTAATAGATATATAAGCTTAGTCTGGCAAGTTAATTGAAACGTTTGCTAGAAGGCTCATTAACCATAGATTTTTTGAATTTTTCTTTAGGTTAGAGCAATGAATACCCAAAACTTTCATCATTGGGTTTATTTATATATTTGATTCAATGTAACATGAATCACGCCTTAAGTCTGTCCTCTTTCGAACAATGATTTAGTTTAATTTAAACTGAATCTCTCAAGATAATCTGATTTACGTCCAAATAAAAGCTTAGGGATTATTGGCTGACCTGTTTGAGTGCCGAGATATCAAGAAGCCACTTCACTTAACATCTTTGCTCATTTTAACCAAAACCTTATTCAAAAATTCTATAGTTGCATTTGCACAAATATCCGGATAGGCTGCTGCTGCATGCCATGCATCTCCCTCGACAACTAGCAAGCTAGACTGATACATCTTACTTTGCCATTCTTCAACACTTTGAACTGTTCGTAACCCACTACCCGATGTTGTAATAATCAAGGTTGGGCAAAGAACTTTTAGAACCTCTTCTCGCAAATCTAACTTTGGCACCCATTTTAAATACCCTAACAAGGTGGATTCTGGCGTAAGTCCTTGGACATGATCAACCCACCAATTGATTTCTTGAGAGCTTGCTTTGGTCCCAAGTCTTCCAGGCATCGTTGCTTTAGCCCACGGCTTAACGCCCTCTTCATCAATTTGTTTAAGCCAATCTGGTACTGCCTTCGCTCCCACAACTGGCGGCGTCACTGAAACCACTGAAATAACTTTCTCTGGATTCTTTGCGGCATATTGTAATACTAACGAACCACCACTTTTTGCGCCAATGATATGAAATTGATCTAATAAATAACTTTTGGCAACTGCCGTTATATCATCCAACAAACAGTCCATCGTCCAGGAGAAATCACCTGGCATTGGAGTTGACTTGCCATAACCCCTCATATCAAATAGAACGACACGAAACTTTCTCGCCAAATAAGGAATCCATGCGAACCACGATGCAGAACTTTCGGCAAAGCCGTGGACCATCACAATCGTAGGTGCCTCGGCCCAAGGATCTGTGAAATCTTGTACTTGGCAATATAAATTAACTCCTGGGCTTACTTCTAAATATTTACTTTGCATGCCTATTGACCTTTCACGTTTGCGCGCTTCACAACCTCTGACCATTTGATCAGGTCACTATTAATTCGGCCTGAGAACTCCTTTGGAGTGCCCATTTTAACTTCAGCACCGTCAGCCCTGATTTGATCAATGACTTCTTTTTCTTTTAAGATCTGCGTAATTTGACTATTCAGTTGTTTAACAATTTCAGGGGACATACCCGCTGGTCCTAAAAGTCCGTACCAACCCGAAATCTGCAACCCTTTGTAACCGAGTTCCTTAAATGTTGGCACCTTTGGCAATACACTCAAGCGCTCTGATGAAGTCACAGCTATTGCTTTTAAGCGTCCATCCTTGATATACGGCAAGGCTGATTGCATATTGTTAACCATGAAAGAGACATGGCCAGCTAACAGATCGACTGAAGCAGGAGAAGCTCCTTTATAAGGAATGTGATTGGCGTCAATGCCAGCCTCCAGCTTTAATAATTCAGCTGCTAAATGAGGCAAGCCACCGACCCCCGCTGAGGCATAATTTAATGGTGTGGAGTTACTCTTAGCCAATCCAAGCAGATCCGCTAAAGAATTTACTTTTAAATCTTTTGGCACCACGAGAACAAATGCATTTTCAGCAACAAAAGTAATGGCAGTAAAATCTTTTACCGTATCAAATGCTATGTTTTTATAAAGGCTTGGGTTAATGGCATGCGTGGAGGCTACCATCAGTAAGGTATAGCCGTCAGGCTCTGCATTTGCAACAAATTGTGCGGCAATCATACTACTTGCCCCAGGTTTATTATCAACGATAAATGACTGGCCCAAGCGCTCACTTAATCGTTTTGAAAGAATCCTAGAAATATTATCCACCGGACCGCCTGCAGAAAAGCCGACCACAATACGAACTGGTTTTGATGGAAATTTTTCGACAGCAAACGTTTTTTGGGAAAAGCCGATTACCAAAGTCAAAGTTCCTAATACGAATAATTTATTCAGGAACTTATTTACATCATGTACTTTAAACATTTGACTCACATTATTTTAAGGAAGTTTCCGCACTCTCAAAGGCTTGTTGAAAAGCGCGGTTAATTGATTGTAATTGCCAATTTTTGAGATGGATGTTTTATTTCAATCTCTCTTTAAAGTTCGCTTTCTTTATTTGAGTCGACCTTCAGTAAGATAGATCACCCTTCCTGAGACTGAACGATGTTACACAGCGTTTCGTCATACTCCCCATCAATAAGTATGAAAGCAACGACGCATGGCGCGTTAGATCGATTAGTCCAAGCATGATCTGTGCCGCATTGAATCAAGATATCTCCAGTTTTCAGTAATACTTCGGAATCGTCCAGCAGCATGGTTATTTCACCGGACAAAATAATTGCATAGTCAATGGTTTCTGTTCGATGCATTAATGGGTGACGTCCATTTTTTTCAAATGAACTACCTGCCGCGTTGCCAAGAGACTCAAATAATGCTTTAGACGCTTGCACATCCATATGTTCATTACCATTCGGTTCTGGTGGAAAGTGATTAATTCTTAACACAGAGCCACCTTTCGTTGGTAATTGGCGCCGCGGCCCTAGAGTGGTTTCTTCTTGATGGGTTTTAATTAATGCAGGTGTTTCAAAGGTTCTGAAAATATCTGTAGAAAAGTATCCTGGACGAATTGGCGTACTATGCACATAAGGCGCAGGTCCATCAGAAATGACAACCCCTTTTCCATTTTCATCGTGACCTGTAACAACTCTTCTGACAACTCCTGACATACTAATTCTCCTTATTGAAAATTGATTTTTTTATCAAAGATTAATTTTGACCAAGCATTTGTTTCGTTTTTAATTAAGTCAGAAAATGCTGTTCCTGTTAAAAGAAGCGGCGTCGAACCTGCGGCATAGATTTTCTTTCTAAAGTCGCTTTCATTAGAGCCCATGATGGCTGATGCCAGCAATTGGGCTGTCTCTGGAGACATTCCTTTTGGCCCCATAATGGCAAACCACGGCAAAGTATCTAAACCTGATTGACCTTGTTCTGTAATCGTGGGGACATCAGGAAATAAAGCACTTCTTTTGCCTAAAACACCAATTAGTTTTACTTTTTTTGCTCTGATTGATTGCTCAGCAAGAGAGACACTAATAAACATGCCTGATATTTGCCCACCTAAAACATCCGCAAAAGATGGTGTAGCTCCTTTATATGGGACATGTAAAAAATCGATCTTAGAAGAATCTTTTAAAATTTCAATATAGGCATGTAGGATATTACCGACGCCTGCTGAGCCAAGGCTTAAGGGTGGGTTAGCAGTTTTAGCGAGTGTTAAATATTCTTTTAAATTACTCGCTCCAACTCCCGTTGCAATGATGAGTCCAATATCTGTCTGAGCTAAACAAATGATGGGTACTAAGTCTTTTTGCGGATCAAAGTTGCTTGACTTATCCATCAAAGGACTAAACGTAATCATGCCGGAACTAACGAATAATAAATTAGATCCGTCAACCGGTCCTTGCTTTAAAAAATTAACCCCAACTAAGCCATTCGCACCAGGACGATTTTCCGTAATCACCGTTACTTTTAAATTTTGTTGTAAATTTTCAGCGGCTAATCGACCCAACACATCGGTAGGTCCACCCGGTGCAAAAGGAATAATAATTTTGATATTCGCTGAAGGGGTCGGTTGTGCGAAAACGCTTCCTGTAATCACTGTCCATGTAAAAACAAGGAAAAGCATTAGCCTTGATAAAACGAAATTATCTTTTTGATTGCAATGCATGCATGTCTCCTCTTTTTTATAGCTATGACTATAACAAATTCTTTTTTGCCACTGGCACTTCGGTATGATTAACAAATAATAAAATAATTTGGAGATCATTTTGGAGATTCTTATTCTAGGTTGTGGTGCTATTGGTGGTAGTGTTGCCGCTGACTTTTTAATGGCAGGCGTACCGATTTCGATTACAGACTCATGGCCTAAGGTCATTACAAAGTTACAGACTGAGGGTCTTCAGATTAGCTTCCCAGATAAGGAATTTCAGACTCCAACTAACCAAGCTTTACACCTTAGTGATTTAGCAAGACTAAATCCAAGATTTGATGTGGTTTTTTTAGCAGCCAAGGCCCAAGATGCAAAATGGCTAAGTGAGTTTATTAAGCCTTATTTAAAACAAGACGGAATAATGGTGCCACTCATGAACGGCATGATGAATGAGGCGATTGCAAACATCATTGGTAAAGAGCGTTTAATTGGTAGTGTGATAGAACTTTCTGCCGAGAGTTTTGAGCCTGGCATCATTAAAAGAAAAACCCCACCAAGTAAAACTTGGATAGCGATTGGGGAGTTTGATGGACAAATAACGAACCGTTTAAAAATGGTTCAAGATTTACTATCTCATTCTGCTAAGGTCGACTTTTCTGAGCAAATTGAAAATGCTAAATGGACAAAGTTAGTCACTAATGCCATGATTTTGGCGCCCTTTGCAATGATTAAAGCCGGCTCCTATGATGCCTTTTCAGATCCAAAAATGCGCCAGTTAGTTCTTCAAATTGGACAAGAGGCGATTTCAGTGGGTCGTGCACTGGGTTACGAAATTGAAAAAATATTTGGTTTAACTGCAGAAGATTTAGCTGGAGAGCCTTTAGAAATTTCTCAAAAACTCGTTGATACTTTAGTCGGTCACATCGGTAAAAAATCTCAAAACGCTACCACTCAAGATGTTATAAAAGGCCGGCTTACCGAAACTAGATTTATTAATGGCCTCATTGTTGAACAAGGACAAAAACATAACATTTCTGTCATGGCCAACCAAGCTATTTGTCAAATCATTGATCAAATTGAAACGCATACACTTGAAGCTACACCAAGTAATATCGCTCTGGCTTGCCAACTTGCGAAGATTAACTAGTCTACTTTTGCGCCGGTCAGTTTAACAGTGTGACTCCAATGCTTTAGCTCAGATGCAATGATGCTTTGCGTATCGGATAAACTACCTCCAACAGGAACTAGACCTGCTTTTTCAAACTTCTCTTTTACCTCAGGGCTTAATAAGGCCTCGTTGATTGCTTTATTCAGTTTTTCAGCAATAGCAGGGGATGTTTTACTCGGCAAGAAAAATCCACTAAGAGTGTAATCATTAATTTGAGGATAGCCTAGTTCTATGAACGTTGGAACGTCCGGTAAATTATTACTTCTTGTTTCGCTAGATATCGCTAATATTTTCACTTTACCTTGCTTTGCAAATTGCGAAACTCCAAAGCCAGCAGTACAGCCGATTGGTGTTTCTCCACCAGCTACTGCTAAAGAAGCGGGGCCGGCTCCCTTGTAAGGGATATGCGTAATATCGGCTTTCCAGATTCCATGAAAAAGGTTCTCACAAGTCAGGTGAGGGGTTGTTCCATTACCCGGCGTCGAAAAGGATAGTTTTTCTTTTTCGGCATAGATCTTTAACTCTGCCAAGGTATTGACTGGGACTTTTTCATTCACAGAAACCACATTTGCCTGCTTAGATACAATACTTACCGCAATAAAATCTTTGATAGGATCGTATCCTGCTTTACCAGCGTACAAACTTGGATTGACCGTAAATGCAGAGGAATTCACCAGTAGTGTGTAACCGTCTGGTTTACTAGATGCCACATACTGGGTACCAAGGTTTCCACCAGCACCTGATTTATTTTCAACAACTACGCTTTGATTTAGGATTTTCCCTAACTGCTGACCAATGACTCTAGCCGTAAAGTCAGGTGAGCCGCCCGGCGGGAAAGACACCACAATATGTATTGGACGATTCGGGTAAGACGCAATTAGATCAGTTTGAGCAATACTATGCTGCGCAAAAATAATACTTGTAGTCCAGAGGGCCGCAAGTATCAAGCTTTGCTGAAGATGAAGTCCCATTTCAAACCTTATTTTAAAAATTTTAGTTATTTAGCTTCTTTAATCCAAGGTCTTGCATTACCCTCATACACCGAACTTCCTAACCTAAAATGTTGCGCTTCTTCAAATGTAAAGACAACTGGTACATCCTCGGAATACAAAGAATCTTGGTCTGGTAGTGGTCCATTAAAACTGACTTGAGAATGAAGGGGTCTGCCTAAAATCTCAGATAATCGGTGAGAAGTCTCAATTAATCGATCCAAATGAATTCCTGTCTCAATCCCTAGCGTTTGTAAAAGATGAACTAAATCTTCTGTAGCAATCATTCCCGTCGCTTGGCCATTGCCACAGTATGGGCAACCACCAATACCACCAATGGCGGTATCAGCAATGATCGTATCGGTTGGCTGTAATAAATTTAAGACCTCATAGAAGGAAAGTAATGCGAGTGCTCTGGCGTTATGAAAATGCACATGAAAGATATCGATTGTCGGAAATCTTTCTTTAATTGCTCGAACATCTTTAGCAACTTCTGTTGGCGTATTCCATCCCATGGGATCAGCCATGTCCACTCTGCGAACCTTAATCCCTGCCTCAGACCATGCGTCATATTGCCTTTGCAAGGCCTCCATTCTCGCCTCATGACTAACCTTACCCGTCCAGTTAGAGCCAAACCCAGATGAGAGTCCTATCGCACTTTCTTTTAATCCTAAGGCTACGGCTCGGTCAATTGGTAATCTCCAGCTACGTTCCTGGTCTTCTAAAGTTTTATTCGTATTGCGCTGAATAAAAACACCGCATAAATGTAGGTGAGTTGCTGGCAACTCTTCCGCTGATAAAGGCGGTGTAAATGCTTTACGCTCTTCACGTCCACGATCATTGAGTGCAAGAGAGAAAAACTTCACATCTGGTCTAGGCTCAATTTGCTTAACCAGCTCATAGGTATCTCCCATTTGTGGGCTCCATTTAGGATTAACAAATGCCCCGACCACCATTCTTTTGAGACCCGCATCAACCATTCGGTTTAATAATTCTAATTTTTCGGCAACGGTAACACCGGATCTTTCAATTTGCAGACCATCGCGGAGTGTTTCATCTGTAATCAATACTTTAGGGTAATTAGTCATCTATCTTCTCCTTTATTTATTTTGCCAAACTGGATCACGTTTTTCTAATCTAGCTTTAATACCCTCTTTACGATCTTCGCTTAAATAGGGGTTCACTCCAGGGTCTTGCCGCAGCGCTGCTGGAATCGGCATATCTAAGCCTTTCAGTGCAACAGCTTTTACTCTTCGAACAGAGATGGGAGCATTTTTCGCAATCTGTTGTGCTAATTTCATACTTTCTTCGAACACGAGTTCTGCCGTAGTTAAACGGTTCAATAAACCTCTTTGTAAAGCTTGTTCAGCCGTAATGTACTCCCCTGTCATCAACATTTCCAAAGCCAAAGTTGGACTAATTAATCTAGGCAAAACGACTGATCCAAAATTAGCCCCCATACCAATTTTTGTTTCTGGTAAGCCAAATTTCGCACCTGCATGCGATACCCGCAAATCACAGGCTAAAGACAACTCAAAACCACCTGCCACAGCACTACCATTTAAAGCAGCAATGACTGGCTTTTTTGACTCTAAAACAACCTCATACACATTACGCTCGGGTCGGTTCATCGGTGTTCTAAAACGGACACCCTGTTCATCATTACTCCGCATATTTTTTAAATCCGCGCCAGAACAAAATACATCTCCTGTACCGGTAAGCACGATGACCCGAACTGAACTATCGTCTTCCGCCTCTAACATCGCCTCAATAATGGCTTGTTTTAAAGTATCTGACAGGGCATTTTTTCTTTCGGGACGATTTAAGGTCAAGACACGAACATGCCCCTGATCATTGATTAAAAGTTCTTCCATAAAGTATCTCTATTATTTTTCTAGCTTGAATGCAGTTGTTGAACAATGAATTTATTTGAAAGAGCCTGCTCTATTTCTTCTTCTGAGGCCCCGAATTCTTGGAGTATTTCAACCGTATTCTCACCTAACCGAGGAGCAGGGGTAAATCCTTGGCGATTACCTCCAGAGAAATGATTTGTTAAACCAATTTCTCGAATTAAACCTTCAGTAGGGTGATTCGACTGTTGTAAAAAATTAACGGATTGAATATGAGGATCCTCTAGTAAATCCTCAAGTGAGTTGTAACGCATACAAGGAATATCAATTCTTTCAAAAATCTCAATCCACTGTGCAGAAGTTTTTGACCCTAATGAGCCTGAACGAATTTCGTAATATTCCACGCTATTTTTGGTTCTATTGGTCACACTATTAAAGCGGGGATCTTCTTTTAATTCAGGCCTCCCGATTGCATCAAAAAACGCAAAGGCTTGCGCATCAGTATTCGGTGAAATAGAAATGTAGCCATCGGCTGTTTTTACTGGTCGGTTATTTTTGTCGAGAACACGCGCATCCCCAATCGGTCCAATACCGGGCTCAAAGGTCATATTTCCCATATGCTCTCTCAGCACAAAGGCTGCCATGGTTTCAAACATGGGGATCTCGATCAGTTCTCCCACCATGGTTTTTGTCCTACGATACAAAGCAAAACCAATCGTTTGGGCACTGACTAGACCAGTAATGTGATCACCCATCACTAGTGGTACAAATCTTGGCTCACCGCTGGATTTTTCAAAAGTAGCGCTCACGCCGGCACTGGACTGAATCACTGTGTCATAGGCTGGGCGATTAAAGTAAGTCCCTCCGCGACCAAATGCGAGTATCTGACAATAAATTAATTGCGGATTCGTTTCTCGCAGAGAGGCATAATCTAAACCTAATTTTTGTAATGCGCCAAGCCGCATATTGGTAACAAGAACATCGGCTTTTGCGAGTATCTTTTTGAGCAGAGCAATCCCTTCTGCTGTTTTTAAATTGATGCAAATGGAGCGCTTATTACGGTTAAAATTCATGAACTTCCCCGTCATACCAGGATTTCTTGCCCCACCCCCTAAGGTTCGCATCAAGTCGCCTTCAAGCGCTTCTACTTTAATGACTTCAGCGCCATGATCAGCAAGTGTGAGAGTACAAGTTGGACCAACAACAACAGAGGATAAATCAACCACTGTAATACCAGCTAAAGGTCCTTTTTCAGTATTTAAGTGATTGTCCTGCTCGACTTGGCCCATTAATCTTCTCCCTTTAAACCAATTTGCTGAATTAATGGTCCCCATTTTTTGGAATCATCTGCTAAAAATTTGGTGAATTGTTCTGGGCTATCAACCACAATTTCAGATCCATCTGAAGTAAGTTTTTTTCTAATTTCAGAATCTTTGAGTACTTCTTTGAGACTATTCGATAGTTTATTCACAATTTCACTGGGAGTTTTTGCAGAGGCAATCAAGCCAAACCAATTATTAAATTCAAAATCCTTTAAGCCTAGCTCTTGCATGGTCGGTATATTTGGCAAGAGGGGAGATCTAGTTTTACTAGTAACAGCTAAGATTCTAATTTTATTGGCGAGCATTAATTCTCTTGCGGTAATCTGCGCAATAAAAGCAAAATCCACATCTCCCGCTGCCACTGCTGTGGCTGCTGGGGAAGCACCTCGATATGGTGCGTGTACCACATCCAACCCAGCATAAATTTTCAACATTTCAGCCGATAAATGTCCGCCACTACCTATACCTGCAGAGCCGTAATTGAGCGATTTTGATTTACCTAAATCAATCAGATCTTGGTACGACTTAATGTTTGACTTGGCACTTACGGCCAAGACTAATGGTGCGGTCACAATCCGACCAATACCCGTAACATCTTTAATGGAGTCATAACTTAATTTTTTAAATAAATAGGGGCTAAGGGTATGAGGAGTGTAGATTAACTGGATTTGATAACCATCGGCGGGCATTGCCAGCATAGCAGTTGTAGCAATAATACCGCTCGCGCCAGATCGATTCTCAATTTGAATACTTTGGTGAAGATTTTTACTTAAGGCGTCGCCCACAATGCGGGCGTAGGTATCACTAGAGGCGCCTGGAACTGAGCCAACGAAAATTCGGATTGGCTTTGAAGGATAAGGAAGTGTTTGAGAATAACTATCGAATACTGCTCCTACGCAATACAAGCAAACTAAAAAAAATTGAAGGCAACGAGAAACTTTTACTGTCATCGTTGCTCTCTATAGTCTAACTAAATAAAATTTTATTGGGACTTTAGTCCCGCTACATAATCACCAATTAAAACCAAGTCTTCCAGTTTTATAGCTGAAACTGCTGAGGACATATTACCGTCCATATCTGCCCGAGTCATTGCTTTAAAACCTTTTAACTGCGTCAATAAATAATCATGATTTTGACCTGCAACCCTCGGAATGTGTTGAAGACCTAACAGATTAGGGCCATGGCATTGGGTACAGTTGTACTGTTGTGCAAGTTTTGCCCCCACTTCAACATTCTCAGGTTTTGTAGTGTGAGTTACTTCCCTTGCTTGGGAGGCGTAGTAGGCGGCTACATCCTTCATCTCAGCATTAGAGAGGCCTGCTGCAATTGGAGTCATGATAGGATTTTTTCGATTTCCCTCGCGATAATAATATAAGGTATTTGAGATGGATAAAGGAGGCATCCCAGCTAAAGCAGGAATATCCGGACTTTGAGAATTACCATTTGGACCATGACATGCGTTACAAAGGGCTTCAGCCTTAGCTTTTCCAGCTGCGATATCGGCAGCATTGGCTGATAATGAAAAACTGCTAATTAAAAATGCAATGAGCCCAAGACTCATTGCATTTTGTTTTACTTTTAGAAACGTCATATTTACTTTATTTTGCGTAACTAATACGGTAGATGATTCCATTATGGTCGTCACTTACCAGCATTGAACCGTCAGCAATTACCTGCACATCGACTGGTCTACCCCACATTGGCGGATCTCCTTTGTCATTCGTTAAGAAGCCAGTTAAAAATGGTTCATACTTGACTACTTTGCCATTGGCATCTAAAACAATACGCATCACATCATAACCCTGCTTCGAAGTACGATTCCATGAACCATGGCGTGCTACAAAGATGTTGTTTTTATATTCGGCAGGGAACATTTTGCCTGTATAGAAGCGTAGGCCGAGAGGAGCTACGTGTGCGCCCAATTTGAGGACTGGCTTAGTAAATTCGGAGCAAGATCCAAATTTACCATAAATTGGATCTGGTAAATCACCTTGATGACAGAACGGATAACCAAAATTTTCACCGACTTTATTGAGAACATTTAACTCGTCATTTGGCAAATCATCACTAATCCAGTCGCGAGCGTGCTCAGTAAACCACAACTTCTTTGTTACTGGATGGAAGGCCATACCAACAGAGTTTCTGACACCAGTTGCAATTCTTTCGATAACACCAGTTTTAGGATCAACTCTCAAAATTGCAGCTTGGATATAGTTTGGTAATGTGATGTTTTGTGGTGAGCCAATATTGAAATAAAGCTTTTTGTCTGGTCCGGCAACCATATACTTCCAAAAATGACCTGGGCCGTTAGTTGGATCTAAGCCATCAACTACTTGAACTGGCTCAGGTGGATTATCTAAAAGACTTTCGATATTCTCTAACTTCACAATACGTCCACGCTCAGCGATATAGAGCGTGCCATCAATCATGGCGATACCGTTCGGTGTATCAAGGCCTTTAGCAACAGTTTTCATGACACGTTTACCATCTTTTTCGACAATAGCGTAAACATTCTTGCCATTCCGGTTACTTACATAGACAGTACCTTGAGGACTTTGGATCATTGAACGTGCGTTGGTTACACCCTCCATCCAAACTTCAACTTTAAAACCTGCAGGAACTTTGAGAGAGGAAATTGGTAGATCTTTGGCATCAACGCCCGTTAAAACAGGTGCGAAAGGATGCAGAGTTGATTTAGTTTGCTCTTCACTGATTCCTTGTTTCCATGGTGGAGGTGCATCAGGAGTTTGGGCTAAAGCTCCTTGAACTACAACTAGAGCAATTAGTGGTATTAACTTACGAATCATGTTTGTCTCCGTCTAATAAAGGGATTTAATTAATAACTTCTAGAGTCATTTTATACACAATTTATAAAAAACGCTAAAGAGAATTTAAGTTTAAAATAAATTTTTAAAAAAATTCAATATGGCTTCTTATGTATACCAATAAAGGCTCTGCAGTTAGGGTAACTACTTACTTTTTAATGTTGTCGTTAGTTCTTTTACAAGCAAATATTTATGCGGAAGAGATTTCTTTAGACGAAATGGTTGTCAGTGCCACACGAGATAGTCAAGATAGTTTTGAAATTCCGGTATCTGTATCGAAGATTTCGCAAGCGACCTTATTTGAAAAATCGAACCCGAACAACAATCTTTCTGAATCTTTACAGTCCGTGCCAGGTGTGATTGCTAATAATCGCCAAAATTATGCGCAAGACCAACAAATTTCAATAAGAGGCTTTGGAGCGCGCTCACCAAGTGGTGTCAATGGTGTAAGAATTATTGCTGACGGCATTCCAGCATCCAGACCAGACGGTTCAGCTCAGGTCAGTAACTTGAATTTAAGCTCTGCAGAATCAATTGAAGTGCTAAGGGGTCCTTTTTCGGCTCTTTATGGCAATGCTTCTGGTGGCGTCATACTTCTGGAATCTCAAAGTGCGAAACCAGGTATATTTTTTAGCCCAACATTAGAAATGGGTAGCTTTGGTTATTGGAAAAGTGATAACCAAATTTCATATGGCACCAATCAATGGGGTAGCTTCTTACAACAAAGTCGTTTTTCAACGGATGGTTACCGTGATCATAGCGCTGCCACACGCGACTTATTCAATCTCAAAACAGATATCAAAATTAATGATGATCAAAAACTCACTTGGGTCGTTAATTATTTAAACATGCCCTTGTCTTATGACCCTCAAGGTCTCAGTGCAGCACAAGCTGCAACGACCCCTCAGGCGGCAAATGCCAGCGCCCTCTTATACAACACCCGTAAAAGTCTTTCCCAAACCCAAACTGGTTTTAATTGGACAGACAGAATTGATCAACAAAACCAATTACAAGTAACCAGTTATGTGGGCCAACGTAATCTAGAGCAGTTTCTATCAACACCGATAAGCAGTCAAACGGGAGCAAATGCAAATACCACCTCTGGCGGGGTAATCAATTTAGATTGGAATTATTTCGGCTTCGATTCTAGGTATAGTCATGTACAAGAAATAGCAGATATGTCCTTAAAAGTCTCTATTGGTACAAACTATGATCGGTTAAATGAGCGTCGCTTAGGCTTTAATAATTACATTAGCTCTTCAGGCTCACCCGTATGCGGAACGACCGCCACTTGCGGCGTAACGGGGACACTCAAAAGAGATGAGAATAATTATGCCCAAAATTTTGACCAATACGTTCAAGCTGAACTCAATCCAAATGATGACTGGAAGATTTATGCAGGTCTGCGCCATAGCTATGTAACGATGGGCTCTCAAGATAATTATCTCAGCAACGGCAATCAAAGCGGAGATACCCAATTTTCTAGTACAAACCCAATCGCTGGAGTACTGTATCAAATCACGCCCGAACTCAATACTTATATCTCTATGGGTAGAGGTTTTGAAACTCCAACTCTGTTACAAAGTGCTTATTCCTACGGGGCAAATACTGGATTTAATACTGGCTTGATGGCCAGTGCAAGCCAGCAAATTGAGGCAGGAATTAAATTTAGAGCAAATGATACCTACTTAAAAATGGCAGTCTTTCAGGCCAATACAGCCAATGAAATTGGCGTACAAAACAACACAGGTGGCAGAGCGATTTATCAAAACGTGGGTGACACGCTTCGCCAAGGATTTGAATTAGAACTGTTAAAGCAGTGGCAACATGGGATTAGAACCATGGTCGCTGCTAGCTTAATCAATGCCACCTACCAAAATAACTTCCTAACTTGTCAAAGTAGCAGCGCCTGTACAACACCATCCTCATTTACTGTAGTGAATGCTGGCAACACCTTACCCGGAGTCGCGCCGCAAAGGGTCTATGCTGAGGTTTCATGGCGCAGTCCCGATAAAGAGTGGGAAACCGGTCTTGAGT
Organism: Polynucleobacter rarus; assembly: GCF_003072505.1. Taxonomy (GTDB): domain Bacteria; phylum Pseudomonadota; class Gammaproteobacteria; order Burkholderiales; family Burkholderiaceae; genus Polynucleobacter; species Polynucleobacter rarus. Next base: position 2,931,999 of record NZ_NTGB01000001.1, on the reverse strand, counting down.
ATCGCTTCAGTAGTTCAATTTTCGCCAATGATCAAAATAGTGAATCTGCTGCCAGTTACAACTTATTCAGTCTACGACTTTCGCATCAAAATCTTTGGAACGAATGGAGCTTTAGACAATTTTTACGATTCGACAACATAGGAAACAACCCCTATGTTGGATCTGTGATTGTTAATGAAGCAAACAAAAACTACTATGAAACAAGCCCCGGACTCACTTGGTTGGTTGGTCTTAATTTAACCTACCGTCCAAAGTAAGGTAGTTGATTTCATTTTTCTAAAAACTTAAGCAGTTGCTCTTTCCACCACTTAGCTTGGCCAGTAGTGCCATGACCGCTGGTCAGTTCACTAGCAGGAATGAGATAGTAAGAAGCGGATTTTAATTTAGCAAGAGCGGATTCGACTTTACCAAGTTCGGGGAGATTTCGCTCATCGTCTGCTGAATTAATAATTAATAATTTAGCCTTAATTTTCTCAAGTCCCGGCTCAGGATTAAAGTCCTCGGAAGATTGCCATTGATACAAGAGATCATTGGCATCTTGAACATTCGTGTCTTTAAAACGATTGGCAATGAGTTCATTTCCTTTGCTACTATTAGGCGCTATTTTTTGTAATCCGAGTGTGCCGCCACTTGTTGCTAATGAAAAATAAGTGGTAGCAAATTTTGCACTATACGGTTGCTTTGTGTAATTGCCCCCCTCCCACTGAGGATCTTGTTTGATAGAGTCCACGATAAACTTTCTCATGATCCAGTTTCTACCTGACATCGCTGCAGGACTAGAGGCTAGAGGCATTGCCATATCCATCATGTCAGGATATTGAATCGTCCATAACCAAGTTTGCATGCCACCCATGGAGTTACCCATCACCAATTTTAGATGTTTAATACCAAGCCCCTGAGTGACCAAAGCATGTTGCGCCTTCACCATGTCATCGTAGTTGTAGTTTGGAAATTTCGCTCTTAATCCGTCCGATGGTTTACTGGAGTTTCCTGCGCCAATTGCATCGGTCAAAATAATAAAGTATTTAGAGGCATCTAATACCTGCCCTGGTCCGAATATTTCGCCGCCGAAGCCAGGATTAAGCATTCCCTTTGCTGAGCCGGCTGTGCCATGTAAAACCAGTACAGCAGGATTATCAGAGCTACCTAGTGTGATGTAACTCAATTTCAATTCCGGCAAAATTTGACCATTATGGAATTGGAAATTCTTCATTGTCCAACTGGATGATTTTTGGAGATAAAACTCCTGCGCCTGAAGTGAACCCATCATAAAAATTAAGCTACTAAGGATAATTTGAATCATTTTCATTTTTATCTCCAATTTTTAAAAACATTTTATTATGATTGGTAATTAGTACAATTATTCTGTTGAGTCATTTGTAACACATAACTGCAAATTAAAAAATCAATCGGGGACAATTCATGAAACGTCGGCAATTTTTAACTCACTCGTCTTATTTAATCGCAGGCACTACACTTCCTACGATGCATTTATTTGCAAAAGAGACGATTAGCCCCGAAATGGAATTTTTAAGCAACTACATGAGTCAAGCCTTCAGTAAAAAACTACCTGAAGAAATTCTCGAACAAGCTAAATTTCACATTCTAGATACTTTTTCAGCGATTCTTTCTGGCTCTGAATTAGCTCCAGGAATTGCAGGCATTAACTATATCAAACGACATGGTAGTGCTGGTAAATGCACGGTGATGGGGACTCAATTAAAGGCTAGTCCTTTGGATGCAGCCCTTGCAAACGGTGTCATGGGGCACGCTGACGAAACTGATGATTCACACGGACGTTCTAGATCACATCCTGGTTGCTCGATTGTGCCTGCAACCATGGCTAGTTCTGAAATCTTTAAAATTACTGGTGACCACTTTATTAAAGCAGTTACGCTAGGTTATGACGTTGGCACAAGGTTACTTATGTCCCTTGGTGGGCCTGAATTTAGTTATACCAGCCACAAAAGCTCTCATAGTATTGCTGGAATGTTCGGTAGTGCAGCAGCGTCAGCTTGTGTTGCTAAATTCAATCCGCAACAGATACGTTGGGTGTTTGATTACACTGCTCAACAATCTTCTGGAATCGCAGCTTGGGGAAGAGATAAAGACCATATTGAAAAAGCTTTCGTCTTTGCTGGAATGCCGGCTAGAAATGGTTTAGCATCAACACTATTAGTAGATTCTGGTTGGACTGGTATTGATGATATTTTCAGTGGTGCTGATAACTTCTTTTTAGCTTATGCGCCGAATGCGAAGAATAATTTACTCATTGAAAATTTAGGAGTTCAATATGAAATTGCCCTAACGGATATTAAAAAATGGTCGGTTGGCTCCCCTATTCAAGGCCCTTTAGACGCTCTCAATATCCTTCAACAGAAAAATAAGTTTAATGCAGACCAAGTTGAAAAACTACATGTCCGCTTAGCTCCCTCTGCCGCTAAGGTTGTCAATAATAGAGAAATGCCTGATATTTGCGTACAACATATGATGGCTGTAATGTTGCTAGATAAGACCGCCTCTTTCAAAGCAGCGCATGATGTTGAACGAATGAAAGATTCCAAAATATTGGCTGAACGCGCTAAGGTAAACTTAATTAGTGACGAGAATCTTAATCAATTTATGCCAATTCGGGTAGCCATTGTTGAAGTCGAACTCAAGGATGGTCGAAAGTTTTCAGAGCGCGTTGACGCAGTTAGAGGAACCCCTAGGAATCCAATGACTAAGCCTGAGGTCTACGATAAAGCGTCAGACCTCATCGGCCCTGTCATTGGTGGATCTCAATCTAAAGAATTATTAGATTTTGTAAACACGCTCGAACGACAACAAAATTTAGATAAATTAAGCTATTTACTACAGAAAAATACCTAAGCTTTAATTTTTCAAATTAGCCATTTCATTTAACCTTACTCTAAGCACATCGATATAACTTTTAATTTCAAAGTATTTATCTGAGCGTAGGGTAGGTATCTTTATTTTTGAAATTTGCTGATCTAAATCATGAAGTTTGGATGAGGTGTTTTTGATATCTTGCTGAGTTCTATCAGTCTGCTCTAAAGCTAGAACCTCTTCCTCTAATCTCCTCAAAGCTATATACATCCTTCCTAACTTGAGATTCAAATTCAGCGCAAAGATAGTTGGCAGATAAGTCAAAACAGGAATACCAATCGCTAAAATAGGGATTGCAATTTTAGCGATTCTAATCACCCAAACTGCTAGCCAAGAGGGTAAATTACGATAAAGGAAGGACGGGCCCTCTTTCATATAATCTTCAGCATCTGACTGCAATGGCAGATCAAGTCGAATGCTTGAAGGGAATTCTGAGACTTCCTGAATACGGGTATAGTTTTTTAATAAATCATACAAAACTTCCATGATTAGATTTACAAATCCAGGACTAATATCTTCTCGCGCCACTAAAGTAGCTGTTGAGGCAATTACATGGATACTTTTAGGGGGTTGATTAAACTCTAAACTGACATTACCGTGTGGCAAGTACACTTTGCTCAAATACGGAAGCTGCCTAACATAGGTATCAGCTTGATCAAAATCCATGATGGTGAGTCCAGGCGATCTATAGAATTTTTCCAAAATAGGCGCATCTACACCAACAGAAAAACAAACCACATCAATTTCCTTAGCCTGTATTTTTTTTAATGCTTCATCCGGAGATATTTCAAACAACTGGATTTGAGAGGAGTCAAACCCATGAACCTTGAGTAACTCTTTTGATAAAGTATTCGTACCACTTCCCGCAGCACCGATGGCAACACGTTTGCCTTTTAACTGTTGAATACTATTTAAATGACCTGAAATATCTTTAAACGAATCTGTTCTATACCAAACCCAAAAAGGTTCATGAAAAACGCCTGCGATTGAAACTAAATTAGGATTTTTTTGTTCGTTTGTTACTCCAGATTGAACTAAGGCTAATTGAACATCGGATTTTTTATCTGCAATTAATTTTAGGTTTTCAAGCGAACCGGCAGTAACCTTTAACTCAACTTTAATACCGCTTTTTTCAAGCTGTTTTTTAAAATCCTCGCCAAATCGGTAATAAAGCCCCGTCTTAGATCCAGTTGCAATAACTACTTTATTTGGAATCGAGGGAACCAAAAACCACATTATTAAGAAAAAGATACCAATCAAAGCAACTAAAGAAATAGATGCAATATAGATTACTTTTTTAGGTACGTTATAAATGTCCATATTTTTTAGTAGTGGTTTGTTGATATTAATTTCAATTCTGTAATAGACTATCAGAATTACATGTTATTTACATTGGGATTTGTATTGTATAAACGACCTTTTCATCACTTTTTTCATAGAACTTGGCTTCTCGGTTGTGTTTTATTGCTTTCAAGCTGTCAACTGTTGAGCGAAACACCCAGAGCGGTCAGTGTCATTCAGGCAAAATCAGGTTCTAATATCCAAGGTTCAATGTCCTTTATTCAATCGGGGAGCCAAGTTCAAGTAACTGGCACTTTTTCAGGTCTTAGCCCGAACTCTGAACATGGCATTCATATTCATGAATTAGGCGACTGTAATGCTTTTGATGCATCTAGTGCTGGCGGACATTACAATCCAGGTGGCAATAAACATGGCAATCACAACAGCATTTTTTCTCACGCTGGAGATATGCCTAATATTCAAGTTGATGATCATGGTAATGCTTCTTATATAGCCACTCTCAACCATTTTAGTTTAGTTGGCGAACAAAATATTCTAGGAAGATCCGTGGTAGTTCATCTCAACAAGGATGACTATGTTTCTCAGCCAGCCGGGAACTCTGGGGAACGAATTGGCTGTGGAATTATTCGTTGATCACTATTGCTGAATTAATCCTCTTCCGTACTAGAATTTTCAGAACTACGATTCGTTTGTAAAATTCGGTTAGTCAATTTTTCTAGTGGTCCACCTAGTATTAAAATCAATAAAATCCCGAGTAGCCCAATGATTCCTAGAGAAATTTGGCCGGCTCCGAAAGCAACCCCCATTACTGCACAAACCCAAATACTGGCTGCTGTGGTAAGTCCTTTAATCGAGGCATTTTCACCACGATGAATAATCACACCAGCACCCAAAAAGCCTATGCCAGAAAGAATACCCTGAAAAACATGACTTTGCGCCTGAGCATCACCACCTGTAACCCCTTGCATAATTAAAATAGCCAGAGCAGCGCTTAAGGCCACTAGGCTATGGGTTCGAACTCCAGCTGACTTATGGTGCATCCAACGATTGAGGCCGAGTATTGTGCCACTAACAATCGCTAACAGCAGTCGAATCACAACTTCGTGTATGGGCAGATAAATTTCAAACATTATTTTTCCTCCTTTAATCCAGACCAACCTGGTAAATAGGATGCCTCCGTTTTTTTAGCGCAGTCTAATGCAAGCACAATTGCCTTATCCATGGACTCTTTTATCGTTTTGGCTTTTATATGTAGTCGAAAGTAATCGGCCCACATAAACTCTGCAAATGGAGTGTCTTCTTTGGCATACGCACCTTTATTTCTAGCGAGGCCCGCTAAACTGCGATACGGATCATCTTTAAGTTCGCTGACATGCTTCGGAAGGGACTGATAATCCAATCGGTTACCTTTAGCGTCATAAGGATGGACCCACTGAGAAAATTCCATTACTTTCCAAAAGATTTCTAAATCAAGCCAAGATAAGTCTTTCAAAACGGTAAGTAGAACAGTTTGTTGACCTTCCTGATGTAAAGCTAGCCCTAAATGATGGTGGTCCACAATATAGTATTGTTTGTTTGGACCAATAATACTTGGGAACCAATGCGTATCAATTAACCCCGCTCTTTTTTTCTCAGTTAAGTCAGCCCATTCTTTTCGCTTTGCGATGACTTCTTGATAACCAACTGTCGCTTGCGTGGGTTTGATTTCATCTAAAGCTATTTTCACAAGATGATGATGAACTGGATGCATATTAACCTTTCCTAAAATAGTGAATTATTGAGTTTTGCTTACCATACTTCTTCGTTCAATCACATTTACCTTGAGGAGCCAAACTAGCCCAAGTTATTGTTACGGCTTGATAAAGTGAATTTGCTGGAATAATAATTGGTGATTGTACTTTTGCATCGGGAAATTGATTTAGCTCTTTTTGGCTTGGTGAAATCATGACCATGCCACAATTTTTTACCATGTCTGGATGAACCCATGGGGCTAATTGATAATCTGCTTGGGTAAAAACAAAAATCTTACCTTCATTAAATAGGCTGATAAACCCCGCTTCCCACTCACCGCCTGCAACAATTCTGAGCGGTGAACTTGGATATAAATTTTGCCAATTTGTATGTACCATTTGAGCTATTTCAGGCGCTGGATAATTTCCTCTATTGGAATTTTTGTTAAAACTTGCTTTACCAACGTAGACAATCCCAAAAACGACTTGTATCAGAATGAAGCTGATTAAATATTTCTTTTTAAACAAATGAGAAAGGCGTCCCCTCAGCAAAAAGGCTAGCACGATGGTCAACATCGGCAACATTGGAGTGGACCATCGATAGTAAAGGGGAACACAAATACCAATCACACAAGATAATAAAAAAGGACCAAGACCCAAGTAAATTAAAAACTGCTTGTTCCTTAAAGTTTGTTGTTCAATCACTTTAGGAGTTAACAATCCCAAATCTTGTGGCTTAAATTTCACATAACAGAAAACTGCTGCAATCCATAAGAATAAATGCGCAATGAAGGTATTACCTACATAATCTAATAGTGATAAAAAATTACTCTTGGATTGATCAAGTTCCTCGAATCTTTCTGAGACATAACGAAATGGCATGAAGTCATGTTGAGTTAACCACCATAAATGAGGGCCAAAAACTAATAAAAACCCCAATGTTGCCACCACAAATATCTTTAAATTAACCTGCTCACGCCACTGTTTTGAAAAAATGAGCAGCATTAAAGCACAGGGAACAATAAATGCAGCAGTGTATTTTGACAACGCATTGAGTCCCATCATCACACCCAAAACAAAAGCTAGGCTCACGGACTTTGCTTGTAAAGTCTTATGTAAAAAAAGCAGGCTCCAAGCCCAAAAAGTCATCTGTATTTGGTTATGATTGAAATCTGTAGACCATAAGTGACAATAAATAGTGAGTGCATAGAGGAAAAGCGCAACGATGGCCTCTTTCTCTTCAAGAAACTGACTTGCTAACCAGGCGACTGCGTAGTAGGTGGCACTGATAGCAAGACTAGCGCATAAAAATAAAGAGAGCATGTTTTTGCCTACGATTCCTTGCATGACGGCAACAATCCAAGGAGGCATTGGGGGGTGCTTATAAAATCCCCACTCGAAACTTAAGCTCCAACCATACATTTCCGTTGCATCTAACGGCGGAGCATGATGAGATACCAATGGAACTAAGGTCCAAAAAAACATCTGAAAAAGGATTAAACCCCAAGTAAAACGCGTTATTAATGGTGACACTAGTAACCTTAAAGAAATAATTTTGTATTATTGTTAATCATCGATATTTCTATACAATTAAATTAACAGATTTCTTCTAGTTTAACCCCATAGAATCCGCATTTTGAACCCTTTTTAAGTTGCTATGAATCCAACTCCTATAGAAATTATTGCAACCGCTATTTTTGGCATTGCAATAGCTCATACTTTTTCAGTCTCTTTTTTTGAAAAGTTGTCCAAAACTCATCCGCAACATGCTGGGCTTTTCCATCTTTTAGGTGAAGTAGAAGTTGTTTTTGGTTTTTGGGCGTTGGTACTCGTTTTGATGCTTTCAATTCTTCAAACCTCCAAAGATGCCGTTCATTTTGTCGAAGATCAAAACTACACGGAAGCATTGTTTGTTTTTGCGGTAATGGTCGTCGCGGCGAGTAAACCAATTCTAACTTTTGCTAATACGGGTATCAATGGCGCTGCACAACTGGTTTCTAGATTTACACCTATTCCTGTAAATACAGTCATTTTCTTTCTTAGTCTATCTGTTGTTCCATTAATGGGGTCTTTGATTACCGAACCAGCTGCGATGACTTTAGCTGCTCTATTGCTGCGTGATCGATTTTATAAAGTGGGTCTGCCCATCAAATTTCAATATGCCATTATTGGCGTCCTATTTGTAAATATTTCCATTGGAGGTACCCTCACTAATTTTGCCGCCCCACCAGTTTTAATGGTTGCGGCAGCGTGGGAGTGGTCCACTCCTTTTATGTTTACTCATTTTGGCGATAGAGCGGCATTAGCAGTCTTCGTAAATGCCTTATTAATCACTATTATTTTTCGCAAACACATTCCAATTGAATTTAAAGAGTCGCCTGCTGAGAGTATGCCCATTACGGTGATTTTTGTGCACTTATTGTTTTTAGCAGCCGTGGTCGTATTCGCCCATTACCCTGCCGTATTTTTATGGCTTTTCTTATTTTTCTTGGGCTTTACTAATGCTTACTCAAAATACCAAAATCCATTAATCCTACGTGAAGCCTTACTTGTTGCATTTTTCTTGGCCGGCTTAGTTGTTCTCGGTAGTTTACAAAAGTGGTGGTTACAACCAGTCCTAGAAAGTATGACGCCGACGGTTGCCTTTTATGGAACAGCAGCCCTTACAGCTCTAACAGATAACGCTGCATTAACTTATTTAGGATCGCTAGTAGAAGGTACATCTCAAGAATTTAGGGTGGCATTAGTGGCTGGAGCGGTAACTGGAGGAGGTCTAACTGTGATTGCAAACGCTCCGAATCCTGCCGGTATATCTATTTTACGCGAGTACTTTAATGGCAAAGTTGTCAATCCGACTTATTTATTTTTAGCAGCACTAGCCCCTACTCTAGTTGCTGTGATTGCCTTTAGGTTCATCTAACAGGATTTCGAAGCATTTGTTTAATTGAAGATAGACTGTTAGAATGTGCGTTTGCCCCCAGTTTTAACCACTGAGAACGGCCCTCGCTATGAAAAAAGTATTTATTAAAACCTTTGGTTGCCAAATGAACGAGTATGACTCGGAGAAAATGGCAGATGTATTACAGTCACAAAGTGGCTATACCTCCACTGACAATCTCGACGAAGCTGATATGGTGTTACTCAACACCTGTTCGATTCGAGAAAAAGCCCAAGATAAAGTTTTCTCCGACTTAGGTCGATTGAGAGATCTAAAAACACAAAAACCCAATTTAATCATTGGAGTCGGTGGCTGTGTAGCGAGTCAAGAGGGGAAACAAATTGTCAATCGAGCTCCCTACGTAGACTTAGTCTTTGGTCCTCAGACGCTACATCGCCTCCCCGCCTTAATTAATGAGCGTCAACGCTCTGGTCGTTCACAAGTTGATATTAGTTTTCCAGAAATTGAAAAATTTGATCACTTGCCTCCTGCCCGGAAAGATGGCGGAGCAGCATTTGTTTCAATTATGGAAGGTTGCTCTAAATACTGCACCTATTGCGTTGTCCCTTTTACAAGGGGTGAGGAAGTTTCTAGACCTTTTGAAGATGTCTTAGTAGAGGTTTCAGGTTTAGCAGCGCAAGGAGTCTGCGAGATTACCTTACTGGGTCAAAATGTGAATGCTTACTTAGGCAAGCTCAATGACCAAACGGATTTGGCTGACTTTGCGATGTTACTTGAATACATCTCAGATATTCCTGGTATTGAAAGAATTCGTTACACAACGAGTCACCCGAAAGAATTTTCAAATCGCTTGATACAGGCTCACGCCACCTTACCGAAGCTCGTCAATCATTTACATTTACCTGTGCAACATGGTTCAGATAAGATTTTGATGGCAATGAAGCGTGGTTACACAAGTCTAGAATATAAAAGCATTATCCGTAAAATTCGGCAAGTCAAACCGAATATTCCTGTTTCAAGTGACTTTATTGTTGGTTTCCCAGGGGAAACGGATGAAGACTTTTTACAACTAATGAAGTTGGTTGAAGATATTAAATTTGATAATAGTTATTGCTTTATTTTCAGTGCTAGACCCGGCACTCCTGCTGCAAACTTAAAAGATGATATTCCTCGTCAAGTAAAGGTGAAACGACTCCAAGAACTGACCTCCCTCATTGATGAGCATATTTTGACCATCAGTTTGTCAATGGTTGGTGCAACCGAGCGGGTCATGATTGAAGGGATGGCTCGTGATGGAAAAAAATTGCAGGGTCGTACAGAAAATAATCGTGTTGTGAATATTGATTTGCCAAGTGATACCAATGCGCAAAGACTCATTGGCAAAATGACTCCGGTTTTATTTACTGAAGCTCTAGCGCATTCGCTAAAGGGTGAGCTAGTTCTCAAACACTCTTAAAGTATCGTCATGCCCTCTAAAAAGTATCAAGTAAACACACAATTTGCTACCTCTGCTTTAGAAAATAAGTGGGGTGAATTACTAACGGATGCTCAATTAAAAAAATGGATCAAAGCGGCATGTCAATTGCCGTTTGAATTTACTCTACGTTTTGTCAATGCAAAAGAAGGCCTTTTACTAAACCAGATGTATCGTGGTGAAGACCATGCCACGAATATCTTAACTTTTTCACTCAACGATTTAAGTAGTGACCTGAGTGATCAAACTCTTATGGCAGATTTTGTATTTTGTGTGCCGGTTATAGAAAAAGAAGCAAAAGTACAAGGGAAGCAACTTCTTCATCACTTTATTCATTTATTGATTCATGGGGTATTGCATGCGCAAGGCTTTGATCATGAAGATCCAATCGAAGCGCATGCAATGGAAACGCTTGAAATTGCAATATTACACAGATTAAAATTAGAAAATCCCTATATCTGAACACTAATCAGGTAACCTATATAAATGACCGAACCAGACCCTAAAAGTTTTTTTAATCGCCTAACTAGCCTTTTATCTTCAAAACCTGAAACGCAGGCTGAAAAGCGCAAGGATTTAATTGAAACCCTGCGTCTAGCAAAATTAGAGGGATTAATCGACTCGGATGCTCTCTCAATGATTGAGGGCGTATTTCAGGTAAGCGAGTTGACAGTCAGAGATATCTTGCTTCCTAGAGCACAGATTGATTGGGTTGATATTCAAGACCCAATCGATAAGATTGTGCCCTCTGTCATCGAGGCTGCTCACTCACGTTTTCCTGTCTTTGAAGGTGCGCGAGATAATGTAATCGGGATTTTACTTGCTAAAGACTTACTGCGTCATGCCATTGATAAAGATTTTAATTTACGTGATTGGCTCAGACCTGCTGTCTTTATTCCTGACTCCAAACCACTAGGGGTTTTACTCAAGGACTTTAGAAGTAATCGTAATCATTTAGCGATTGTGGTGGATGAATATGGTGGTGTTGCTGGTATTGTGACCATTGAGGACGTCTTAGAACAAATTGTTGGTGATATTGAAGACGAACACGATATTGATGATGAGGCTGATAACATTGTCTCCACTTCAGATGGAAAGTTTCGAATTCGGGGAATGACAAGTCTTGAACAAATTAATGAAGTACTTGACACCGATTTCCATGACGAAGATATTGATACGATTGCTGGGCTTGTGATTCAACAAGTTGGGCGAGTTCCCAAGCGCGGTGATGTGATTGAAATCGGTAATTTGGTATGTGAAATTCAACGTGCCGATCCAAGACAAATTCATATCCTAGTCATCCAGAAAAAGACCACTCTAAATCCTTAAATGCTACTTTACCGGGCCTATCTTTATTCCTTTTTGATTGGAATTACTACTGCAGCAGTAGGTAATTTCAGCAATGGGGCCTGGTGGCAAATGCTTTTACTGGCGATTTTTTGGCGACAGATTCATCAACATCATTTTCACGGTCTCAAAACTCAAGTTACCTTAGGTTGGCTGTTTGGACTTGGCTATTTTTGCCAAGGTATTTGGTGGCTATATGTCAGCATGCACGATGTCGGTGGGATGCCAGCTCCCATGGCGGCAGGAGGTGTTGTCTTATTAGCGGGTTTTTTAGCGTTTTTTCCGACCCTTGCAGTAGCACTAGGTGCAAGGTTTTATAACCAGTCTAATAGTGCCATTGCTTGGGCAAGCGCCTGGACTATTGCCGAGTGGTTACGAGGGAACATTCTCACCGGATTTCCCTGGATTGGTTTTGGCGATGCGCAAATTAATGGGCCGTTTCAGGGGTTAATCCCTATTTTCGGGGTCCTAGGCGCCACTTTTGCAACCATTTGGGGTGCTTATAAAATTGGCAGTGCGCCGGGACGACTTTTCTTACCTTTATTTTCATTAGGCTTTGCCATTGCTATTTGCTCATTATTTGAAGGGGTTGAATTTACAAAGCCTGTTGGGAAAATGCTTGAGGTTCGGTTATTTCAAGGGAACTTTCCGCAAACGATGCAGTATGACCCTGTTGCGATAAATAAACAAAATAATTACTATTTCAATGGTTACCTGAGTAAAGCGGCTGATTTAACAGTTGGACCTGAGACAGCAATTACTTTGCCAGAGAATTTAATCCCAACAGACTGGGTAACAAATTTACAAACTCATTTAAACGAAACAAAAGGCTACGTTTTAACTGGCCTCATTGGGATGAATGGGGATCAATACTCTAATCGCGCGAAAGCATATGGTCCGAACGGAGAACTATATACCTATGACAAATCGCACCTAGTGCCTTTTGGAGAATATATCCCACCAGGTTTTGAATGGTTTATCCGCGCAATTAGGGCACCTCTTTCTCAATTTACTATGGGTACAAATGCTCAGCCTCATTTAAAAATAAAAAGAGGGGATGAGCCAGATATATCCGCCGCGATCATGATTTGTTATGAGGATGTTTTTGGGGCTGAAATTGCCCAAAGAATTCGTCAATTTCCCGCATCAGCCCCCAATATGCTCATCAATTTAACTAATTTAGCTTGGTTCGGCGATACCTCTGCTCCTTGGCAACATCTTCGATTGGCTCAATTACGCTCGCTGGAGACGGGTTTACCCACTATCCGCGCAACCAACACCGGAGTCACGGCAATTATTAATGACAAGGGTAAGGTCGTTTCTCAATTACCCGTATTTACGCAAGGGGTCTTGACAGGCTCGGTTCAGGCTAGAAGCGGTATTACCCCTTATGTACAGTTTGGAGATTTGCCAATTTTACTTTTATCCATCATCACCCTAGCGCTCAGTTGGCGTAAAAAGAAACAACTTACGCCTTCAAGCTCCCGAGCAACTGTACTCTAAGGTTAAAATAGTCGAATTATGCTGACATTTCAAGAAATTATCCTCACACTCCAACAGTATTGGAGCAACCAAGGTTGCACCTTATTACAGCCTGTCGATCTAGAAGTAGGTGCTGGTACTTCCCATACTGCTACATTCTTAAGAGCCATCGGCCCAGAGCCGTGGAAAGCCGCTTACGTTCAACCATCTAGAAGGCCTAAGGATGGCCGGTATGGTGAAAATCCAAATCGACTTCAACATTATTATCAGTTTCAAGTCGTATTGAAACCCTCTCCTGAAAATATCCTAGAGCTCTATTTGGGCTCACTTGAGGCATTAGGTCTTGATTTACAACAAAACGATATTCGTTTTGTTGAAGACGATTGGGAAAATCCAACACTTGGCGCTTGGGGTCTTGGTTGGGAAGTTTGGTTAAATGGTATGGAAATTACGCAGTTCACCTACTTTCAACAAGTTGGTGGCTTAGACTGCAAACCAGTACTTGGTGAGATTACTTATGGGATTGAGCGTTTAGCAATGTATTTACAATCCTGTGAAAACGTTTATCAACTGCAGTGGACTCCAGAAGTAAGTTATGGTGATGTATATCATCAAAATGAAGTTGAACAATCTACTTATAACTTTGAATACTCAAATACTAGTTGGCTATTTGAGCAATTCACTAACTATGAAGCTGAAGCGAAGAGATTGATGGCAATCCCATTAGCATTGCCAGCTTATGAAATGGTGTTAAAGGCTGCTCATACTTTTAATTTACTAGATGCCCGCGGAGCTATTTCTGTTACAGAAAGAGCTGCCTACATAGGAAGAATTCGGAACTTATCGAAACAAATTGCACAGGCTTATTTCGAGTCTCGTGAAAAGTTAGGTTTTCCAATGTTGAAAAATACTACTTTAAATACGGGAGTGAAATGATGCGTATCGCTCCTTTATTGATTGAATTATTAACCGAAGAATTACCTCCAAAATCTTTAAAAAAATTAGGGGAAAGTTTTTCTCAAAAAATCTTTGATCAACTAGCTCGCCTTGATTTATTGGCTCCTAACGCAAGTTTTCAATCTTTTGCAACACCAAGAAGACTCGCAATCTTAATTGATCAGGTCTATGAAAAGTCGAGCGATAAAGAAGTAAAAGAAAAGTTATTACCTGTTTCGATTGCTCTAGATGCAAACGGAAATCCTTCAGGACCGTTGCTAAAAAAATTAGCTTCCCTTGGAATCACTGAGCCGAAATTAAACGAATTTGAGCGGATTGGTGAAGGTAAAAACGAAGCATTTTATGTCAGCTTAACCAAGCCAGGTATTGCTCTCTTGGAGGGTGCGCAAGAAGCTTTAACCACTTCGATTGCTGCGTTGCCCATTGCTAAAACAATGCATTATCAGCTTCATCCTGGCACACCAGAAGAAGTTCCAGTGCAGTTTGTTAGACCCGTACATGGTCTCATCGCACTATTTGGTTCAGAAATCATTCCTTTAACAATCTTTGGTCTTCATGCTAGAAATACGACTTTAGGTCATCGGTTTTTATCGAAAGGGCCTATTGCAATTCATGATGCCAATGAATATGAAAATATTCTGATTCAGCAAGGTAAGGTATTACCTAGTTTTACTGGTCGTTTAGAAAAAATCAGACAAGATTTAATCTCAACAGCTGGTACTTTAAATGTTTTGATGCCACAAAGTTTATTGGAAGAGGTAAATTCCTTAGTGGAGTGGCCAGCGGTCTATGCCTGCGCATTCGAAAAGGAATTTTTAGAAGTTCCTCAAGAGTGTCTTATCTTAACAATGCAAACGAATCAAAAGTATTTTGCTTTGACAGATGCTCAAGGTAAATTAGTAAATCAATTCTTAATTGTCTCCAACATCACCACTACAACACCTGAAAAAATTATTTCCGGTAATGAAAGAGTCGTGCGTCCGAGACTCTCCGATGCTCGTTTTTTCTATACTCAAGATCGTAAACGAAAGTTATTCGACCGAGTGCCTGAATTAGCGAAAGTGGTTTATCACAATAAATTAGGTAATCAACTAGAGCGTATCCAACGTATTGAGGTGATTGCAAAAGAGATTGCTGGACAAATCGGGACAGCTGAAAATGATTTAGTCGCACGATCCAGTCGGGCAGCTTTAATTATTAAAACGGATTTGCTAACGGATATGGTGGGTGAATTTCCCGAGTTACAAGGCATCATGGGCACCTATTACGCAAATCATGATCAGGAACATCCTGACGTCGCCTCTGCTTGTTCTGAACACTATCTACCGCGCTTTGCAGGCGATGTTTTGCCAAGTACGACGGTCGGTACAGTATTGGCGCTAGCAGACAAACTAGAGACGATTATTGGCATCTGGGGAATTGGTTTGTCTCCTACTGGCGAAAAAGATCCCTTTGCCCTAAGACGTCATGCCCTCGGTGTTTGCCGGTTATTAGTAGAAAAAAATCTACCACTCAATCTCATCACTCTATTAACCCAAGTTAAAAAAGCCTTTAATTTTGAAGAAGTACAAAAAAATGCTGACTTAGGGATGATTACCAACTTTGTGATGGATCGACTCAGATCCTATTTAAAAGAGCAAAATGGTATTACTTACTCTTCCGAAGAGGTAGAAGCAGTTTTGGCGAATTGTGCTGGTGATTTAACTAAATTACCCGAAAAACTCAATGCCGTTAGATCTTTTTCGCAAATGGAAATGGCTAGTGATTTAGCAAATGCCAATAAGAGAATTAGTAACATCTTGAAGAAAAATGATTTGCCACTGCCAAGTCAAGTTGATGTCTCTTTACTTACAGCTAATGCAGAAAAAGAGTTATTTAAAGAGATGACTTTAGTGACACCACAAATTGATCAAGCAATGCAAGAATCTGACTTTACGAAGTCTTTACAGCTTTTAGCCCAATTAAGTTCTGCGGTTACTGGTTTTTTTGCAGATGTCATGGTGAATGATCCTGATGTGCAACTCCGAGGGAATCGACTGGCACTTTTAACTCAACTCCATCAGCAAATGAGTAGAATCGCTGACTTAAGTTTGCTAGCAAAATGAAGACCTTAAATAACAAATTGGTCATACTGGATCGTGATGGTGTCATTAATTATGACAGCGATGATTACATTAAATCGGTTGATGAGTGGGAAGCGATTCCAGGAAGCTTAGAGGCGATTGCCAAATTAAACCAAGCGGACTATAAGGTGGTCATTTGTACCAATCAATCTGGTATTAGTCGCAGGTTATATGATGTTGATACCCTCAATGCAATGCATGAAAAAATGTTTCGCCAATTAGCGCGCCATGGGGGAGAAATTTCCGCTATTTTCTTCTGTCCTCATGTAGACGAAAACAATTGTTCTTGTCGTAAACCAAAAACTGGTATGTTCAAGGATATTATTGAGCGCTTTAGTTTACAAAATGAACTAAATGGTATTCCAGTCGTTGGTGACTCCCTGCGAGACCTTATTGGTGCAGTTCAGTTGGGTGCAGAGCCGCATTTAGTTCTTACTGGAAAAGGTATACCGACTCGAGAAAAAGGTGGGCTGCCACCTTATACAGCAATACATGAAAATTTATCGGCCTTTGTTGAGCACTTTTTGCGAGTGAAACAATGTTAAGACTTCGCTCAGGAATTTTCTTTATTGCCCTCGTGATTTATACGATTCTTTATTCAAGTTCCTGTTTTGTTGTATTTCCTTTTCTTTCACTGACAAACCGTTACAACTATGTAAGAGGTTGGTCTGCTGGAATTTTATGGTTTCTAAAAGTAATTTGTAATATCACCTACGATATTCGTGGCATGCAAAATGTCATTATCAATCAGGACAAGCCCGTCATTCTTCTTTCCAAGCACCAATCGGCATGGGAAACGATAGCCTACATCTCATTATTTCCCAAGCAATTATGTTACGTGTTCAAAAAAGAGTTATTAAAAATACCTTTTTTTGGTTGGGCGATGGCGATGCTACGAATGATTCATATCGATCGAAGTCAACGCGATAAAGCAGCGATTGCAGTAGCAGAGCAAGGGAAAGTTCGTTTATCTGAAGGGTGTTGGATCATCATCTATCCAGAGGGAACCCGAGTTCCTGTCGGCAAGCAGATCGTGTACCAAAAAGGGGGTGCAAGGTTAGCCGTCAATACGCAAGCCAACGTGATTCCTATTGCTCACAACGCTGGGCATGTTTGGCCCAAGAATAGTTTTTTAAAATACCCTGGGGTGGTCACACTTTCGATCGGTCCTTTAATAACGACCGCGGACAAAAATCCTTCTCTTGTTTTGAAAGAGGTAGAAGCTTGGATTGAAGCAGAAATGCGTGTAATCGATCCTAGTTCCTACTAAATGATTCGATCTTCCTTTGGTATGTTCGCCAATTTAGTTGCCCACTCAAGATAAGTTTCTACGGGAATATTTTGCGCACGCGATTTTAGGGTGTCGGCATCTAACTCTAAGAGATGTTTTAAGTGACCTAGGTTATTAGCAAGCATTTTCCTACGTTGAGAAAAAGCTAGGGCTACTAGCTTTTCTAAAACATTGAAGGTTTCAGTTGGAATTTTCACATTCTTTTTTGGCCACATTGCCACAATTGCTGAATCAACTCTTGGCGGTGGCTCAAAAGACTCCGGGGGAACTTCAAAGCAATTTTCAAGATGGTAGACAGTTTGTAACATGACAGAGAGTCGGCTATATTCTGATTCACCAGGTGCCGCGACCATTCTTTCAACGACCTCTTTCTGCAACATAAATACTTGTTCATCTACATATTCAATAGCGCTAATTAAATGAAAAAGTAATGGTGATGAAATATTGTAAGGAAGATTACCCACTACTTTCACCCCACCTTTATTCCCTTCATCTATAACGCTTGATTTAGCCGCTTGCGCCCATTCACGAAAATTAAATTGCAAAACATCCATCGCGTGGATTGTTAATTTATTAATCTTTTTTGCTTCCCAAAATGCAATCAAGTCTCGATCTATTTCAACTACTTCTAGTTGAGGTAGATGATCAAGTAGGGGATAAGTCATGGCACCAGTTCCCGGTCCAATTTCAATCACACGGTCCTGAGCTTTGGGGTCGATACGATTTACGATAGAACGAATAATGCCCTGATCGGTTAGGAAGTGTTGACCGAATCGTTTACGCGTTTGATGTGCCATGCTGTGCCAATTCAAAAGCTAATTCAATGGCAGAAACCATACTACTGATTTCTGCTTTTCTTTTACCAGCAAGGGTTAAGGCGGTACCGTGATCTACCGAAGTTCGAATGATAGGTAAGCCAAGTGTGACATTCACTCCCTGCCCAAAACAAGCCAATTTAAAGGGCGCCAATCCTTGGTCATGATACATGGCAATGAAAGCGTCTACTTCTGAGAGTCGCGAAAGATCAAAAAGTGTATCTGCAGGATAAGGGCCAGTAACATCGATAGCTAGGTCCTTGGCTTGGTTAATTGCTGGCTGAATTATTTCTATTTCTTCCATGCCTAAATGACCTTCCTCACCTGCATGAGGATTTAAGCCCGTTACTTTTAACCGAGGATGTTTAATGCCAAATTGATCTTTTAAAGCTTGATGGACTATTTGAATTGTTTCTAAAACTGCCTCATAAGTAATTGCATCTGGGACTTCACGCAATGGAAGATGTGTGGTCACGAGAGCGACTCGAAAATCTTCTTGAAGGTTTGTTACTGTGCAGTCCTTACCACTTAACATCATTACTACACGCTTAACCTGCATTTTTTCCGCGAGATATTCAGTATGCCCCGTAAATTGAATGCCAAATTCATTTATGACACTTTTTTGCAGCGGAGCAGTAATCATTGCATCGTAAGTTCTACTTAGGCATCCATCGATGGCATGATCCAGTAAGCTCAACACATACGGGGCATTATGAAGATTTAGTTGTCCGAAAACATTAGAAGCCAATAACGGTATCTGTTTTATTTGCAAACGGCTAGCCATAGCAGGGTCGATATCTAGTTCTGTTTGATACTCTTCAAATAAAGACCGGTCACCTAAAATCGTAATATTTACATGAGGGACCCGTTTTAGGAATGCCAACGCACCCCAAAAACTCACTTCTGGTCCGATACCTGCTGGCTCACCTGATGTAATAACTAAATGAATATTTTTTGGGGTCAAAATGATTTTTCAGGCACAAATGGTGGACGATACTCAATCGTAGCATTGTCTTTTAATTCACGAACCCAATCTTGATAAGCTTGATCTAAACGCTCTTGTCGCAAGGCATTTTTCGCATATTCTTTTTGTTGGTTATAAGTAATTTCTTTAGTTTGTTTATTCACAACTTGTAATAAGTGCCAGCCATAACTTGTTTCAAAAGGTTCGGTTATAGAATTTGGCTTAGTATTCTTAATCGCATAGTCAAATTCAGGTAAAGTTTGACCGGCAGATATCCAACCAATATAGCCCATATTCGGCGCAGTATCTTTGTCATCAGAGAACTTCTTAGCTAAATCTCCAAAATTAGCATTTTTATTTTCAACTTGTAATTTATAAGCTTTTAATTTTCTCTCTAAACCTGCGTCGCTAACTCCCGCTTTTTTAGCAAGCATGAGATGTCGAAGCTCAGCTTGTTCAATTTGAACTGATTGACCTAAAGGAATTTCAACAGAGGTTGGTGGTGGATTGACCGTTTTTCCACCTTTTCGGTCTAGCAGTTTAACAATATGAAAACCTGCGGAAGTTCTTAAAATTGTTGGGGCTAACTCTCCGGCTTGTAACTTTGCCGTAGCATCAATAAAAATCTGAGGTAGTCGGTCCAAAGTCCTGTATCCGAGATCTTGAACCTTTACAGTCTTATCAACTTGAACCAGACGATTCACAAAACTAATAAATTCTTTTTCATTTTTTACTCTTTGAAAAATATCCTCCGCTTTTGCTTTGGCTGCATTTAGCTCTTGACGAGAATCCGTATCTTTAGTTGGTACTATTATTTGAGTGATATACAAAGTCTCCGGGAGATTTGAACTTGCAACCGGAACAGGGTTTGGATTGACGTTATTATTCAACCGAGAAGCAATGTAGTCGTTTACATCAGAATCAGAAACTTTTACTCTATTTTCAATCAGCCTCTCGCGATACCTTGTAATCAAGATATCTCTTCTTAAAGTCTCTTTAAATTTTTCAAGGGACTGGCCGCTTTTTTCAAGGGATTGTGCAAGCTCAGCAACTGTCATTTTCCTTTGCGCTAGCACGTTATTAAAAATTGAATCAAATTCAATGTCACTAATCTTAAAATTTACATAGGAAGCTTCTTGGAAGATGACACTCTCTTCAACTAATTTATCTAAGACGGATCGAATGAGAACATCCTCGGAAGGTAAGGGGCGCTTGTTTTCACTTAATTGTTTTTTTACCAGTTCAATGCGATCTTTTAAGTCTTTTACGGTAATCACCTCTCGGTTGACTGTTGCAATGACTCGGTCCACTTCGTTCTTATCTAAGCTTAAGTTAATTGAACTGGCTTTTTCAACTGGAGCTTGAACAATCTGGGGCGCCGGTTCAGCTTTCACATTTTTATTAGTAGATTTTAAGGCTGGTTTGCCAGGCTCTGCAGCCAAGGTAGTTACTGAAAAAAAGGCACCAATTGTCAAAACGGATAATAGTCCATTTAACAACCATTGTTTAAGCATTCGAGTCATAACGTTCCAATAGATTTATTTTGTTTAGATTTTAAATGGAAATTAAGAAATTCCCTATTCATAAGATTCAAACCTTGATAATGGCAGGGGTTTTTGGTCAACCGGGATATAACCTGGGATATTTAATCTCATAATATCAATTGGATTGTTACCAAAACCACTCAACCCCTTGAACTCCAGTTGGAAAAAGATTTGGCTGGTTGAAACTTGAGAGGTATTCACAAATCGATTGATGGCTACCCGAAATGCCCAACAATCCTGATCATACTCAAAGCCGGCGAGTGTATTTAAGGTTTGTCCGGTGACTTGATCAAAATTCCAGCGACCAATTCCATATAAAGATTTAGTTAATGGCCATTGTCCTGATAGTTCGTATTGAAAAATGGTGGTAGTCATTAAAGAGGGGTCAAGGGTATAACGATAACTGGCGTTTAACATCTTTCTTGGGGCGGGCCGCCAACTTGCTGTAATCGAAGATTGCACTACTCGATTTAGGTTTTGGTTATATTCACTAGCGGCATCTAAATTGATATTTCCATCCAAACGCGTGGCAGCCCCAACTAATAAATTCGAATACGATGGCACGACAGTTTGGTCGCCATAAAGACCCACTCTCTGACCACTAATGTCAAAGCGCTGGGCGATTACGCCTCGAATTCGCTCCACGCCAGTTTCAGACTCTAATATTTTTGCTGTAAAGCCGGCAGTAACTTTATTATTATCAGCTACACGATCGTTACCCACAAAAGTATTTTCTGAAAAGATTTGGGCAATTCCAAAACCTGCCGAGGTAGTATCAAACAGAGGAATCTTGGTTTGATCCACATAAGGTGTGTAAACATATAAAATTCGTGGCTCAATACTCAACAAAATATTTTTACCAAAAATAGATTTGAGCTCTGGGGCATCTCTTTCAAAAAACATGCCAGAATCAAGACTCAGAGTTGGTACAGCAAAACTTTGAGTCATTCCTGGGTAGTTAGTATTACCTAACATACTGTAATTATTTGCTCGGAAACTGATTTTGGGCGTAATGAAATACCCTGGGTCAACAAATGGCATACTAACGCCGGTATTGACGAAAGCGCGATCTGAAGAAGAATAACCTCTGTTCGGTATGGCCAATCCTGGCGGATCTAAAGGTCCGCTATAGGTAAAACGCGTTACATTACCGACAAAACTGACCGATGTACCAAAATAATCGAGATTTTTATAGGTGGCACTAATTTCTGGTTCGCGGTCATAAGGCGCCAATACCAAATTAAGAGGATCGGGTTGCAAGGTTTGGAATTTTTGCACCCTCGCCAAGATATTCCAGCCATTTAGATAATAGTTCACCCCGGCCTCTTGAGTATATTGACGGGTAATAGCTTGTCCTTGGTTTCTAGCTAAATCATCGGCATAAAAGTCATCGGAAACTCTACTCACATTGGCATAGGCATTCAAGCCAGGGGATACTAACTGTTGATGACGCACCGTGTAGGCCCAACGATTTGATTGCAAAACAGCGTCATTGGGTAAATATTCAGCTTGTAGAATGCCAGAATAACTAGGCTCTAAATAGCGGTATTCGCCACCTAACTGCTCACCCCGTTTTGACATGTACCTTGGGTAAATTGTTAAATCACGGTTTGGTGCAATATTTAAATAATAAGGCGTAGTAACATCCAGTCCAGAATTGGAGCTGACACCAGCAGTTGGAACTAAAAATCCAGATCTGCGCTCGCTGCCCATCGGAAATGAATAGTAAGGAAAATACAAAATAGGTGTATCAAAAAAATGAAGGACGCCGTTGTCACCTGTTGCATCATCCTCAGATTGGTCAATTAACATTGAACTTGAGGAAAAATACCAATCTAAGTTTTCTGGGCTACAGGTTGTGTAAGTAGGCTTCGTTAACAGTGTTCTATTCCGATCTAAAAACTCAGCCCGTTGTGCTCGACCGAAGGATCGATTATCTCTAAATTCATAAACAGGTTGATCTATCCAACCTTCTTTGGCATCTAACTTAAACTCAGATTGAGGTCCTGTAAAACTCGAATTTTTCTTACGAAGCAGTGTATTGCCTTTAGCATTGACAGTATCCGTATCGATGTTGTAAGTAATTTCATCACCCTTGAGCACGATGCCATTTTTACGAATCTCCGCATTTTCTTTTAAGACAATATCCCGTTCAGTAACACCGTCGATGGTTTTACTCTTAGAAAAAGTAATTGCTTTATCATCGGTTTGATCGTCGTGCTCAACCAATTTATCATCTAATATTAGTGATAATGGCTTTGCGGTAACCTTCGTTTGTGCCTGGCTGACGTCTGACCACCCTAAAACCAACATAAGAAAAATCGCTACCCCCAAATAGGTGGTAGGACTTTGGTATTCTTCAGATAGGCTGGGGTATGATTTTGACATTAAACTCTCTAACACCCTTATTATACGAATCAATTATGCCGAATACACGACTTCAACAATTAAACCATTGGTTAGAATCATTACCGGAAGCTCTAAAGCTTAACTTATCTTCTCTTGAGCCGGCTTCGAGTGATGCGAGTTTTCGGCGATATTTTCGAATTTTAACCAATCGAGATGATTTTCCTAGTTTAATCATTATGGATGCACCCGTGGATAAGGAGGATGTAAGTCCATTTATCAACGTCGCACAACTCTTATCCGAGGCTGGTTTAAATGTGCCTCAAGTTATACATATCAATCAAAAAGAGGGCTTCTTACTCCTCAGCGATCTAGGCAATACCACTTATTTATCTGCCCTTAATCAAAGTACTGCGAATCACCTCTATCAAGAAGCAAATAAAGCGTTAGTTTGCATCCAAAGTAAGGCGAATGCGAGCAATCTTGCTCTTTATGATGAAGCACTTTTACAAAGAGAAATGGATTTATTTCCGCAGTGGTATTTAGGTAAGCATTTAAATTACACGCTAAGTCCAACAGAATCCCAAGCGCTGTCGAAGATCTTTCAGCAACTGAATCAGAATATCTTGGCTCAACCTCAGGTTTTTGTGCACCGCGACTTTCATAGTCGAAATTTAATGGTCACACCAGAAAATAACCCTGGGATTTTAGATTTTCAAGATGCGGTAAAGGGGCCTATTACTTACGATTTAGTCTCCCTGTATAGAGATGCATATATTGCTTGGGATGAAGAGCAACAAGTTGACTGGGTGATTCGTTACTGGGAACTGGCGCGAAAAGCAAGTTTACCGGTCCATGCTGACTTTGGTGACTTTTACCGCGATTTTGAATGGATGGGTCTGCAGCGCCACTTAAAAGTTTTGGGGATTTTTGCAAGGCTTTATCATCGAGATGGAAAAGATGGGTACCTAAAAGATTTACCGCTCGTTTTAGAATACACTGAAAAAGTAGCGCAAAGATATATTGCGTTTAAGCCTTTAATTAGAATACTTGATGCGTCTAAAAAATTTGTACGGCCCGATGGCTTTACCTTTTGAGAAAAAGCAATTAATTCATGCAACTATTTAATGCCAATATTCCTGTAATGATTCTTGCGGCGGGTCGCGGGGAAAGAATGCGTCCGCTCACGGATCACTTACCAAAACCTTTATTAGAGATTCATGGCAAAAGCTTACTTGCCTACCATCTCGAGGGATTGAGCAGTAACGGCTTTGACCGTGTCGTCATTAATCATGCCTGGCTTGGGCAAAAGATTGAAGATGCGCTACAGAATGGTCAACAGTTTCACTTAAATATCTCCTACTCTCCCGAAGAAGAAGCTTTGGAAACAGCCGGTGGTATTGCTAAAGCGCTGCAATTACTCAACCCTGAAGATTACTTTTTGGTGATCAATGGTGATGTTTTTACACCCGATTTTCCTTTTCAAAGGATCTTTGACTTAGTCGAGCAATTTAGGGCGGATATTGATCAAGATGCGCCAGCTTTGATGGCTCATTTGTTTTTAGCTGCTAACCCTATCCATCATCCAAAGGGCGATTTTTATCTCAATTCTCCCTATATTTTTTCTGATGAGCAGTTGGCAAATAATGCCCTTTCACAAAGTAAATATACATTTACAGGTATTGGTATTTATCATAAGGATCTATTTCAATCAATTACCCCTGGTGCCAAAGCTCCTTTAGCACCTCTATTAAAAAAAGCAATGGGCTCTATGTTGGTTGAAGGTGAACTTTTAAAAACCACTTGGCATGATGTTGGTACCCCTGAGCGACTTTTAGAACTGAATAAAGTACGATGAAAACTAAACTAATCCCTCCTCAAGAAATCTTTGTAGCTAGGCGTTTCGCGCTCGTAAAGCGAGTTCGAGCTATTTCAGAAAATAGTATTGTGATTCTTAATACTGCGCCAGAAGTCGCTCGTAACCGTGATAATGAATATGCTTACCGACACGATAGCGATTTTTACTATTTAACTGGTTTTACTGAACCAGAGGCTTTTTTAGTCATTCAAACGATTGGTGACAAAACCACCACTCATTTATTTTGCCGTCCGAAAGATTTAGAGCGTGAAATTTGGGATGGTATTCGCTTAGGTCCAGAAGCCGCCCCTGAAGAACTCGGGATAGATTATGCCTATTCCATTGCAGATTTAGATACCAAAATGCCCGAGCTGATGACTGGATTTGATCAAGTATTCACCAGAAACCATACCAATGAGTTAATGGACGAGTATTTAAGAAAATGGACTGGTGAATTAGCTAAAAAATCACGTTTAGGTATTTCTAAACCTAGTGTATTTCAGGATGTTGAATGCCTCATTCACGACATGCGGCTGTTTAAAGACGAGAGTGAAATTGCCACCATGCAACAAGCCGCTTGGATTAGCTCTCAAGCCCACCTTGCTGCGATGAAACGGTCGAAACCAGGTCTCAAAGAATACCATCTTGAAGCAGAAATTCTATACACTTTTAGAAATCATGGTTCAGAGTCGGTCGCCTATAACAGTATTGTGGCCACCGGTGAAAATGCCTGTGTCCTTCATTACAGAGCTGCGGATAGTATCTTAAAAGATGGCGATCTTTGTTTGATTGACGCTGGTTGTGAACTATTAGGCTATGCCTCAGACATCACTAGAACCTTTCCAGTCAATGGCAAATTTAGCCCAGCCCAAGCGCAAGCTTACAACCTCGTTTTAGCTGCGCAAGAGGCTGCGATTGCCAAATGTAAAGTAGGTGAAAGTTTTCAAGCGCCCCATGATGCAGCCCTTGAAGTTCTAACAAAAGGTTTATTCGAAATGGGTATTTTGAACCAACAACAGCATGGTTCCATTGAGAGTGCTATCGAAAATAAGGCCTATCAGCCCTACTACATGCATCGAACTAGTCATTGGCTAGGTATGGATGTCCACGACGTAGGTTCTTATCGTGAGCTCAACGACCCTAATAAGGCTTGGCGAACTTTACAGCCAAATATGATTTTGACGGTGGAGCCAGGTTTATATTTCAGACCAAGCAAAGAGATTCCAAAAGAATATTGGAACATCGGTATTCGGATTGAAGATGATGTCGTGATTACCACTGGCGAGCCATTAATTTTGTCGCGGGATGTCCCTGTCACCGTTTCGGAAATTGAAGCATGGATGGCACAGTCGTCATAAAGAAGATTCATGCAAAATAATTCAAATCAGCTCAAGCCACTCTCTTCACCCCAAGTTGCCATTCTAGGTGCAGGTCCAGTGGGACTTGCTTGTGCCATATTATTGTTAGAAAGAAATCCGGATTTAAATCTAGAGTTGTTTGATAAATTTCAGGAGTCTAATGAGCTCATTGCTCAAGGAGATGAACGTGGCATCGCCATTTCTGAGGGGTCAAAACAATTACTAGAATCCATCGGTGCCTGGAAGCTTGAGGCGCCCGCAATTCATGAGGTTCATATCTCCCAGCGTCACCATTTTGGACAAACTGTCATCCGAAGAGATGAACTCCAAAAGGATGCCTTAGGTTATATCGTTCGTTATAAAGACATTCATTTACAACTTCGACTTCGCTTACAAGACCTGCAGAAGGAATGTAAAAATTTTAATTGGCAATTTTCGTCCACTCGAAGTTATTTTGAAGGGATGCCTGCCTCAACCTGTTGTATCCATGCTGAAGGTGGATTGTTTCACGAACAAGCTGCTAAAGACGCTCGCACCGATTATGGGCAATCAGCCTTAATCGGGTGGGTTCAAACTAGAGGAGTTTCTGAGCATATTGCCTGGGAACGTTTTACCTCTGGAGGTCCCTTAGCACTACTTCCTCATCATCAGGGTAAAAATGCCCGTAATTTGGTATGGTGTGCATCGCCTGAACGAGTAGAAGAATTAAAAAACTTGGATTCGAAGCAATTCTTAATAGAACTGCAAGAAGCATTTGGCTTACCGGTTGGTGAGTTTTTAGAAATTCATGATCGCCGCAGTTACCCATTAGGTCTAAACATCAGAGAAAGTATTATTAAACAAAACCATGTATGGATAGGTAATGCAGCGCAAACACTTCATCCGGTGGCAGGACAGGGATTAAATTTGGGTTTAAGAGATGCAGCAACCCTTTCCCAATGCTTAGGGCCAGTCTATCTCAGTATGAACGATCCACAGTTTGAGGTTTTAAATCAAGCTTTAGTTGATTATGCTCGTTTAAGAGAAAAAGATCGACGAGCCACTATTGGATTAACTGACCTCATGGCGAGGGTATTCGCTACTGACTTAGCGCCGATTGTTATTGCCCGAGGTTTGGCATTGTCGATTTTGCAATGGATTCCGCCCTTAAAAAGTGCCATTGCAAGACAAATGATGTTTGGACAACGTTAAGGTTCAAAGTCTGCCCAATTTTTAGGCAATTTAGGTCTTTTATGATAAAGTCCTAGATTCTATATTTTTCTAAACAACGAACTTCTGCGATTGATACCATTTTGCAAATTGGTCCTCACAAACTTTCTAATCGATTATTTGTTGCCCCGATGGCAGGGGTAACGGATCGACCTTTCAGACAGCTTTGTAAGCGTCTAGGTGCTGGTTATGCAGTCTCAGAAATGATTGCTTCTAATGCAATGCTTTGGAACAGTGAAAAAACACTTAGACGAGCGAACCATGAAGGCGAGGTGAATCCTATTTCGGTACAAATTGCTGGTGCTGATCCAGAAATGATGGCACGTGCGGCAATCCTCAATGTTGAGCGAGGGGCCCAAATCATTGACATCAACATGGGATGTCCTGCTAAAAAGGTTTGTAATGTTGCATCAGGTTCAGCGCTTCTGCAAAACGAACCTCTGGTTGAAAAAATTCTGCTAGCAGTAGTCAATGCGGTTGGTTATCCTCATGGCGATATCCCGGTTACATTGAAAATTCGAACTGGTTGGGACCGTGAACATAAAAATGCCATTCGTATCGCAAAAATTGCTCAAGATTGTGGAATTACCATGTTAACGATTCACGGTAGGACAAAAGCTGATTTGTATCATGGCGAAGCAGAATACGAGACCATTGCTGCAGTGAAAGCAGAAATTAGTATTCCCGTAGTGGCTAATGGCGATATCAACTCCCCAGAAAAAGCGAAGTATGTTTTAGAGTACACGCGTGCAGATGCTGTAATGATTGGTCGTGCTGCTCAGGGCAGACCTTGGATTTTTCGAGAAATTGATCATTATTTATCTACTGGTCAGCATTTAATTGCACCAACGATTGCTGAAATCTCCCACATCATGGAAGAACATTTAATAGAGCACTATGAGTTTTACGGCGAGTACGTTGGATTAAGAACGGCGCGTAAACATATTGGTTGGTATTGCAAAGGGTTGCGTAATTCCCATGATTTTAGACATCACATGAACACGATTGAATCCTGTACTGAACAATTAAGTGCTGTGAAGAATTACTTTTTAGAATTAGCCCAATACTCAACCCATATCGAGTATTTAGAGGCCGCTTAACAAATTATATTTTTATAATGACGAAATCAACCAAACACCCTGTTTCAGAAGTACTTGAAGTGCATATACAAAGATATCTCGATGATCTTGGTGAAATCCCTCCTAGTAATATTTATCCGATGGTACTTACTTTTATCGAAAAGCCCCTTTTAGAACTTGTGATGAAGCATGCCAACCAGAATCAATCTTTAGCAGCAAAGTACTTAGGTATGAATCGGAATACTTTGCATAAAAAACTCGTTGAGCATGGTCTCCTTTCAAATTAATTTTTTTACTTTACTTCCCTGGAATATTTATGATTCAAACCGCTCTCATTTCAGTATCTGACAAATCTGGTATTGTTCCCTTTGCTAAAGCACTTCATGAGAGGGGTGTACGACTTATTTCTACTGGTGGTACCGCTAAATTATTAGCTGAAAACCATTTACCTGTAGTTGAAGTTTCAGAGATTACACAATTTCCAGAAATGTTAGATGGTCGTGTTAAGACGCTTCATCCAATGGTGCATGGGGGCTTACTAGCGCGTCGTGATGATCCGAAACATTTAGCAGCGCTAGAAGCGCACGGGATTAAAACAATTGATATGTTAGTTATCAATTTATATCCTTTTGAAAAAACAATTTCTCAACAAGAGTGTAGCTTTGAAGACGCGATTGAAAATATTGATATTGGTGGTCCAGCAATGCTGCGCGCTGCCGCCAAAAATCATCAAGATGTGACTGTCCTCATTTCACCAGATGACTATGCTGATGTTTTAGCAGAAATGACCGCTAATCAAAATCAAATTTCATTTAATACAAATTTTCGTTTAGCAAAAAAAGTCTTTGCGCACACAGCCAGATATGACGGCGCCATTGCTAACTATTTATCTTCTTTACCTGAAAACCTAGAACACTCAGCACGTTCAAACTATCCACAAACACTACAAATGAGTTTTAACCGTGTGCAGGAATTACGCTATGGGGAAAATCCACATCAATCAGCTGCCTTTTATCAAGATGTGAATCCAGTACCTGGAGCACTTGCGAATTTTGTTCAGTTACAAGGTAAAGAGTTGTCTTACAACAATATTGCTGATGCGGACGCAGCTTGGGAATGTGTTAAAAGCTTTGGTCATTCGCTTGAGGACGGAGTGCCAGCTTGTGTGATTGTGAAGCATGCCAACCCATGTGGTGTTGCCATTGCAGCATCTGCGGTAGAAGCTTATCAAAAAGCGTTTAAAACGGATCCGACTTCGGCATTTGGCGGCATTATTGCCTTTAATCGTCCTTGTGATGAAACATGTGCCCAAGCAGTGACTAAACAATTTGTGGAAGTCTTAATTGCGCCTAGTTTCACGCAAGAAGCCTTGGCAATACTTTCAGCTAAACAAAATGTGCGTGTCTTGCAGATTGAATTAGCACAAACTGTCAATGCTTATGATTTAAAACGCGTTGGTGGCGGTCTTCTATTACAGACACCTGATGTCAAGAACGTTCAACCAAATGAGCTTACCGTTGTCTCAAAACGCATTCCCACACCAAAAGAGATGACCGAAATGCTATTCGCATGGCGCGTCGCTAAATTTGTTAAATCGAATGCGATTGTTTTTTGTGCGGATGGAATGACTTTAGGAGTTGGGGCTGGTCAAATGAGCCGCATTGACTCGGCAAAAATCGCTGGTATTAAAGCACAAAATGCTGGTCTTAGCCTCATTAATTCTGCCGTAGCTAGCGACGCCTTTTTCCCATTTAGAGACGGCCTAGATGTAGTCGTTGCAGCAGGTGCTACTTGCGTTATTCAACCGGGTGGAAGCATGCGCGACGATGAAGTTGTTAAAGCGGCAGATGAACACGGTATTGCGATGGTCTATACCGGCACCCGCCACTTTAGACATTAATTCGATGCGCATTGTTGGTATTGATCCGGGGCTTCGCATCACAGGTTTTGGGGTGATTGAGTTTCACCAACAACGCCTTCAATACATTGCCTCCGGGGTGATCAAGACCTCTAATCTGACTGAGTCGGATAGCGCCAGACTTGGAACTATATTTGAAAGTGTGACTGAAGTATTAGCCACTTATCAACCAGATATCGCTTCCGTTGAAAAAGTCTTTTTGAATGTTAATCCTAAATCTACCTTAGCCCTCGGCCAAGCTAGAGGTGCTGCTATTACCGCCCTAGTTTGTCAAAAATTACAGGTTTATGAATTTAGTGCCTTAGAAGTGAAAAAAAATGTGGTAGGTTCTGGGCGTGCCACCAAAGAGCAAGTGCAAGAAATGATTCGTCGCTTACTTAACCTTAAGTCAGCTCCTAGTAAAGATGCGTCCGATGCACTGGCTGTTGCGATCTGTGCAGCGCATCATCATCAGATGAACCTACAAATCCAAAAGTCATCTAAACTTAAATAATATTTAAATTAAAGGAAGATTGATGATCGGTCGCATACAAGGTCTTTTGCTGCAAAAAAACCCTCCCAGAATCCTCGTGGATTGTCATGGGGTGGGCTATGAGATAGACGTCCCGATGAGCACACTTTATCAATTACCTGACAACGGTCAGCAAGTTACCTTATTAACGCATTTTGTCGTCCGTGAAGATGCTCAACTCTTGTTTGGTTTCGCAACGGAGTCAGAGCGTGAAGCATTTAAA
Source organism: Polynucleobacter rarus (assembly GCF_003072505.1). Classification (GTDB taxonomy): domain Bacteria; phylum Pseudomonadota; class Gammaproteobacteria; order Burkholderiales; family Burkholderiaceae; genus Polynucleobacter; species Polynucleobacter rarus. Next base: position 2,900,680 of record NZ_NTGB01000001.1, on the reverse strand, counting down.
ACCTTAATTAAAATTAGCGGGGTTGGCGCAAGAACTGCACTGGCTATCCTCTCAGGTATGAGTGTTTCTGAGATTGGTCAAGCCGTTGCCATGCAAGAAAGTGCGAGACTTACTACAGTTCCCGGTATTGGCAAAAAAACAGCTGAACGATTATTACTAGAATTAAAAGGGAAATTTGGGGTTGACACTATTTCATCTGCTCCAAATCAAATTGGTATTTCTAGCAATAGTTCAAGTGAGATCTTACAAGCGCTTCTAGCTCTGGGTTACTCGGATAAAGAAGCTGTTCTTGCCTTAAAAAATATTCCCACCGATGTTAGTGTTTCGGATGGTATTCGCATGGCCTTGAAAACCCTCTCAAAAGGTTAATTGGTATATTTTTCAAACTCATTTAAACTATCTTGATGAGTATTCACACTGACCAATTAGAAACAAATTCTGAACCACCTCGTGGGGCTAAGGACCGTATGATTCAACCCCTAGCTTCTTCTGAGGATAATGTTGTTGAAAGAGCATTACGCCCAAAGCAACTTGAAGAATACATTGGTCAACAAAAGGCCAGAGAACAATTAGAAATTTTTATCTCTGCTGCAAAAAGTCGCTCGGAAGCCTTAGATCACGTTTTATTATTTGGTCCTCCAGGTCTTGGTAAAACAACACTAGCTCACATTATTGCTAAAGAACTTGGTGTTAATTTACGCCAAACGAGTGGTCCTGTTTTAGATCGCCCTGGGGATTTAGCTGCCTTACTGACCAATTTAGAAGAAAACGATGTACTCTTTATTGATGAGATCCATCGCTTATCACCGATTGTGGAAGAAATTCTATATCCTGCACTCGAGGACTATAGTATCGACATCATGATTGGTGAAGGTCCTGCTGCTAGAAGTGTCAAACTTGACCTCAAACCATTTACCCTAATTGGTGCGACGACTAGGGCTGGGATGTTAACCAATCCATTACGAGATCGTTTCGGGATTGTTTCTAGGTTAGAGTTTTATACCCATGCAGAACTCAGCGAGATTGTAAAAAGATCTTCTAAATTACTCGGAGCGACCATTGCACCAGACGGCGCCAGTGAGATTGCTAAACGTGCGCGTGGAACTCCTCGAATTGCCAATCGGCTATTACGACGTGTGCGGGATTATGCCCAAGTAAAGAGTGATGGTGTTATTACTGCGGCAATTGCTGACAAAGCACTATTAATGCTCGATGTTGACCCTGTAGGTTTTGACATCATGGACCGAAAACTTCTTGAAGCCATCTTATATAAGTTTTCGGGTGGGCCGGTTGGACTCGATAATTTAGCCTCAGTCATCGGCGAAGAAAAAGATACGATTGAAGACGTTATAGAACCGTATCTCATTCAGCAGGGCTATTTGCAAAGAACCCCTCGGGGCAGAATCGCTACCCGCTTGGCTTATGCCCATTTTGGATTGACAATGCCAAACAATGGAAGTGGCTCTTCTAGCTTGCTAGATTTAGATTAATTACGGCAAATCCCAAGAAACAGACTTAGGAGAGCTTTGACGGTCAATTTCATCCAAAGCGTCATTTTGTAAATGACTAATATCACCCCAACTCAAAATTTGGAAATTTTCACCATCAAATACTAGGCGATTCAAACTAGTATTGAGTAATTCAATCTTTCTTTTTTCCGAGATATCAACTTTTGCCGCCTCACGGTAAATACAATCCAAGACACCACCGTGGGCTACGATTAAAATTGTTTGGCCAAGATGACGCTTGGCAATTTGTCTTACTCCCAAAACTACACGATCATAAAACTGCTGCAAGCTCTCACCGTCTTTAGGCTGAAAATTAGCATTACGCGTTACCCAAGCATGGTAATTTTCGGGATGGGTTTGTTCGATTTCTGCGTAAGTTTTACCTTGAATCTCTCCATAGCATCGCTCCCGCAATAAGGCGTCTTGCTTAACTTCTAATTGATGATGATTAGCAATTGTTTGTGCAGTGTCATATGCTCTTGATAAATCGCTCGCATAGGCAACATCAATACTTTCAGTTGCTAATACTTTTGCTAATAACTTCGCTTGCTCAACGCCAATTGAATTTAAACCAATATCTAAATAACCTTGTAAGCGTTTTTCACGGTTCCAATCTGTTTCACCGTGCCTTATCAATAAAATATTTGCCACAAAAAGTCCTTGTTAACTTAAATGAATTTTCACAAATTTACGCTTACCAACTTGTAAGATGAATGTCCCAGGATCTAATTTGAGTGTGCGATCACTCACCTGAATACCATCTATTTTTACGCCACCTTGATCAATATTTCGATAAGCTTCTGTCGTGGAGGGTGCTAAGTTTGCTTGCTTAATCAGCTGAGCTAAACCAATCGGTGCACCGGTTAATGTCAGCTCAGGGATGTCATCAGGGATGCCCCCCTTGGCGCGATGATTAAAATCTTCAAGCGCCTTATCTGCATCCGCACGACTATGGAACCTTGTAACAATTTCCTGCGCTAGGATGACTTTGGCGTCTTTTGGATTTCGGCCCCCAGCCACTTCATTTTTAAGGGCTTCGATTTCTTGCATTGATTTAAATGAGAGCAATGTAAAGTAACTCCACATTAACTCATCAGAGATACTGAGTAGCTTGCCAAACATATCGCCGGGATTTTCACTGATACCGATATAGTTACCCTTAGATTTACTCATCTTATCCACACCATCAAGACCAACAAGTAGTGGCATCGTCAAAATACATTGGGGTTCTTGACCATACTCTTTTTGTAATTCGCGACCAACCAGTAAGTTAAATTTTTGATCCGTGCCACCAAGTTCCAGGTCGCTTCTTAATGCAACTGAATCATAACCCTGCATGAGTGGGTATAAAAATTCGTGAACTGAGATTGAGACCCCAGACTTAAATCGTTTTGTAAAATCATCTCGCTCCAGCATCCTTGCCACTGTATATTTTGAGGCAAGTTGAATCATGCCAGAGGCGCCAAGTGGTTCCGACCATTCGGAGTTGTATCTGATTTCTGTTTTTTCAGGATCGAGAATTAAGCTTGCTTGACGATAATACGTTTGCGCATTCAGTGCTATTTCCTCTTTGGTTAAAGGGGGTCTAGTCAAATTCCTACCAGATGGATCACCAATTAAACTCGTAAAATCACCAATGAGGAAAATCACCGTGTGACCTAAATCTTGTAATTGGCGTAGTTTATTTAAGACAACTGTGTGACCTAAATGAATATCTGGCGCAGTTGGATCCAATCCAAGTTTAATTCGAAGAGGCGTCTTTGTTGCTGCACTTTTTGCCAGTTTAGCCAACCATTCAGACTCCACCAATAATTCCTCACAACCCCGTTTGGTTTGTTCAAACGCAGCTTGAACCTCTGGTGTTATCGGATATTTTTGAGAATGAGCAGAAACTTTCGCTTCCGGTATTTCAGATGTATTTATACTAGTCATACTTACTTTTTCTTTAAAAAGATTTTCACAATAACTACTATTTTCGCATTATTAGACAAACCATCCCTATTTAACTGTTAATGCTCTCCGCAATTCTTCCCAACTTATCGAACTACTTCATTGGAATCATGTCAGGCACTAGTTTAGATGGTGTAGATTGCGTTTTATCCACCATTGATTCCAAAGGTCAGTGTCAATATATTTCGCATGTGAGTAGACCTTATAGCGCGCAAATGCGAGAGCAGTTTTTAACACTTCAAAGTCCAAGTACTAATGAACTTCACTTGGAAGCGCTGAGCGCCAATGACTTAGCAATTGAATATGCCCACGCGATTCAGGCTCTACTGGAGCTTACAGGAATTAGAGCAGATCAAATAGCCGCAATTGGTGCACATGGGCAGACCATTCGACATCAACCCTCAAAAACTCTACAGTTAGCTTACACATGGCAAAGTTTAAATTCTTCTTTGCTCGCTGAGTTAACTAGCATCAATGTCATCAGTGATTTTCGTACGAGAGATATTGCTGCGGGCGGTCAAGGTGCTCCTTTAGTCCCAGCGTTTCATGCGGCGCAGTTTCGTAGCGATTTACCCATTGCCATTCTTAATTTGGGTGGTATTGCTAACTTGACACTGTTGGAACCGAATAAACCTGTTTTAGGTTTTGATACAGGTCCTGCAAATGTGCTCTTAAATGACTGGATCTATAAAAACTTACAGTTGCCCTATGATGAAAATGGCGACTGGTCTAAGTTAGGCCAAATCCTGCCCAATATTCTTGAGTCGATGCTTTCCGAACCGTATTTTACCGCGCCAATTCCCAAGAGCACGGGACGTGATTTATTTCATCTAGATTGGTTAATGAAACATCTGCCGCATGACAATATGCCTTTAGCACCAGATATTCAGGCAAGTTTAGTAGAGCTAACAGCTATTTCAGTTGCCAGGCAGTTGCACCATTACCTACCAAGTAGTTCTGAGGTGATAGCGTGTGGCGGTGGTGTACAAAACCGTTATCTGATGGAAAGAATTGAGATACATTGCCAAGATCTAATTCCTAACATAGAACTCAGCACAACACAGAAGTACGGTATTGACCCGCAAACAGTTGAGTCGCTCGCCTTTGCATGGTTAGCATGGTGTTTTGTAAAAGGCTTGCCGGGGAATTTAACTAGTGTTACTGGAGCAAAGAGCCCTAAAATTCTAGGTGCCTTTTACCCCAAGTAAAACTATTAGATAAGCTACTTTTTAAGCGGAGAAAGAAGAACCACAGCCGCAAGTAGTGGTTGCGTTAGGATTCTTAATAACAAACTGTGATCCGTTAATGTCTTCTTTGTAGTCGATCTCAGCCCCAACTAGATACTGAAAACTCATTGAATCAACTAATAATGTAACGCCTTTTTTAGAGAACTCAGTGTCGTCTTCATTCACGTCTTCATCAAATGTAAAGCCGTATTGAAAGCCAGAACATCCACCACCTTGAACGAAAACACGAAGTTTAAGTGCTGGATTACCTTCTTCAGCAATTAAATCGGCAACTTTATCAGCAGCACTTTCCGTAAAATTAATTGGAACTGGTGGCTCTTCCATTACTTCTACAACATTTTGAACTGTACTCATTTGTGACTCCTCAATCAATATTTCTCTATTCTAGGCTTATATTGCCCTATTTACAGTAAGGTTATTTAACTATATTTTAAGGCATTAATGCAATTTGTTGTAAACCCATGTCCTCAGGAAATCCAAACATCAAATTAAGGCATTGGATCCCTTGACCGGAGGCTCCTTTTACTAAGTTATCTTCAACCACCAAAATGACTAAAGTATCTGCCCCGCCAGGACGATGAACCGCGATGCGAAGTTGATTACTGCCTCTTACAGAACGTGTTTCAGGCAAACTGCCAGCTGGCATAACATCAACAAATGGCTCATTCGCATAAAAATCTTCAAACAATTTTTGAAAATCAACATCTAATCCATCTGGAAGGATTCGAGCATACAGAGTTGAATGAATACCCCGAATCATTGGGACTAAGTGAGGGACGAAGGTCAGCTTAATCTCATCATGGCCGGCGATTGCTTTTAAACCTTGCTCGATCTCTGGTAAATGGCGATGACCCTTCACTCCATATGCTTTGAAGTTATCACTTGCTTCCGCTAGGAGCGTTCCAACTTCAGCTTTTCTTCCTGCACCTGATACTCCTGATTTTGAATCAGAGATGAGGTAGTTAGTATCAATTAACTTTTTACCACCAGTGAGTTTTGGACTAATTAAAGGAGCAAAACCCAGTTGTACTGAAGTTGGGTAACATCCAGCAAGACCGATTACACGAGCAGTTTTAATTTTTTCCCGATTGATTTCAGCAAGTCCATATACAGCTTCTGCAAGAATATCTGGGCACTGATGCGGCATCCCGTACCATTTTTCGAACTCTGCTGTATCTTTTAATCTAAAGTCAGCGGCTAAATCAATGATTCTGACTCCTGCGGCTAACAATTCTTTTGCCTGTGCCATGGCAACTCCATGAGGTGTTGCAAAAAATACGGCGTCGCATTGATCAAGTTTGGCATCCTCAGGTGTGCTAAAAGCAATATTGACTCGACCTCTTAATGATGAATACATTTCAGAAACTGGCATTCCAGCTTCTTTTCTAGACGTAATTGCCGATAACTCTACTTCAGGATGCTGCGCCAACATCCGAAGTAACTCAACTCCTGTATAACCTGTGCCACCTACGATACCGACCTTGATCATGATATTCCTTGGATAGATGTTATTTTTTTCTTATTCTAACAAGCAATAGTGACCGATTGTTCACATTACCATCAAGAAAAAGAAGAGAGTAAAAAAACCGCATAAGCTATGTAACTTATACGGTTTTTTGACTTACTCAATACGCATTGTTTTAATACTCTAATTTTTAGCCTTGCCTTTGCAAGACATATCTTCGTATAAAAATTAACGCTTACTGAACTGTTTACGACGGCGAGCACCGCGTAAACCAACTTTTTTACGTTCAACTTCACGTGCATCACGTGTCACAAATCCAGCCTTCGATAAACTTGGCTTGAGTGTGTTGTCATAGTCAATTAAAGCACGTGTAACACCGTGACGAACTGCACCAGCTTGGCCAGTTTCACCACCACCAGAAACGTTAACTTTAATATCAAAAGTTTCAGCGTGATTCGTTAAAATCAAAGGTTGACGAGCAATCATTCGTGAAGTTTCACGAGAAAAATATTCATCAATTGGCTTACCGTTTACAACGATTTCGCCTTTACCAGATTTAATAAAAACACGGGCAACTGAACTTTTGCGGCGGCCGGTTCCATAATTCCAATTTCCAATCATGACCGCTCCTTAAATTTCAAGCACGCTTGGCTGTTGAGCCGCGTGTGGATGGTTATCATCGCCATAGACTTTTAATTTCTTAATCATAGCGTAGCCGAGAGGGCCCTTTGGCAACATGCCTTTGACAGCTTTTTCCAAAACACGTCCTGGAAATTTAGCTTGCATCTTGTCAAAATTCGTTTCGTAAATACCGCCTGGGTATCCACTGTGGCGGTAATAGGTTTTTTGCAAACCTTTGTTACCTGTAACGCGCAATTTGGCAGCATTGATTACGACGATGTAATCGCCTGTGTCAACGTGAGGAGTGAATTCGGGTTTATGCTTGCCGCGCAGACGGTGTGCCACTTCACTGGCGACACGACCGAGAACTTTGTCTGTTGCGTCAATCACGAACCATTCATGCTTCACCTCGTGGGATTTAGCTGAAAAAGTTTTCATGATTACTTTCTTTAAATTGTAAGTCCAATAATGCCTAAATTATTTTTCGAATCGGCCTTGCTTATATTTGCACGCTCTCATCTTAAAACTCATTAGGTAACGCATTTTCTCTAGGACTGAAGTAGAGAATCAATGATTATAGCAAAAAAAAGCCCAGAGGTAAACTCTGGGCTATGAATTCCACCTTTGTTTGGGTGGAGGAGACATCTGTAGCAGTAAAATTGAATTAATTTAAACATATTTAAATTAATTCGTGCAATAGGGTAATTATATATTAGGGTATTTACTAGGTAAAGCCTTTTATTCATTTTTTTTGAAAGTGCGCTATGGAGTGTAAGGTAAATTGGCTCGGCATTGATGGTATGAGTTTTTCTGCTGAGGTTGGTAGTGGTCATTTAGTTAATATGGACGGCGCCCCAGAAGCGGGTGGCAGAAACTTAGCGCCAAGACCGATGGAACTTTTATTAGCAGGTGCAGGAGGTTGTACGGCTTTTGATGTAGTAATGATTTTAAAAAAAGCTCGGCAAGATATTCGTGGTTGTGAAGTTAAACTCAATGCAACTCGCGCCGAAGAAGATCCAAAAGTTTTTACAAATATTCACATGACCTTTGTGGTTACAGGTAAAAATCTAGATTTGAATCGCGTACAAAAGGCAGTAGATTTATCTCATGAAAAATATTGCTCAGCAACGATTATGCTGGGTAAGACTGCCTCGATCACCCATAGTATTGAAGTAAAAGAAGCTTAAAGTCCAATAGATATAAGGGCTGATTGAAAGTGGCAGAGTTGGTCGATAAGCCGGATTCTGTCGACCGAACTTTCGTCCGGGGGCAATCATTCCTCTAGACCCATTGTTACCAATGGGTTCAAGCTCTCTACCCGCAGGCTCAGCGGGACGCCTCAATGCCTGCCTATTTGAGATTGCTCCGAGTGGAGGTTACCGCGTTTCACCGTAACTAAATACGCTCGTCTCTGTGGCCCTATTCCTCATGTCACCATGGATGGCCGTTAGCCATCACCCTTCCCTATGGAGTCCGGACTTTCCTCCCCTCTTTCAAGCGGCGGTTGCCTAACCAACTCTGCACCGCTAGTCTAACCTAGAAATGTCCAATCGAGTGACTTTCCTGCATTGAGCGGCACTATTTCTTCCTCACCAAATTGGTAAGTTGAGGGGATTGTTTGTGAAGTTTTTTCAAGCGTAATTTGCTTCGTGTTTCTAGGAAGTCCGTAAAAATCTGGTCCCCTAAAGGATGCAAAAGCTTCAAGTTGTTGTAATTTACCAACAGAATCAAAAGCTTGAGCATAAAACTCCACCGCTTGAGGTGCTGTAAAACATCCCGCACAGCCACATTCATTTTCTTTTAAATGCTTAGAATGCGGTGCGCTGTCGGTGCCTAAGAAAAAGCGCTTCGAATCACTTGTCGCCGCGTTGAGTAAAGCCAGGCGATGTTGTTCCCTTTTTAATACTGGCAAGCAATAAAAATGAGGGCGAATCCCACCAAGGAAAATAGCATTTCGGTTATAAAGCAAATGATGGGCTGTGATGGTCGCAGCAATTTCACCTAAATTAGCAGTATCCGTTGTATTGACGTAGTCAACAGCTTGCGAAGTCGTAATGTGCTCAAATACCACTCTTAATTGGGGATGGCGCATTCTTAATGGATGCAGAACCTCTTCAATAAAAATTGCCTCCCGATCAAATAAATCGATCTCTGCACTCGTGACCTCACCATGAACCAACAATGGAAGGTTATGCTGCGCCATTGCATCTAAAACCTCATCACATTTTGCTAAATTTGTTACACCAGCATCACTATTGGTAGTCGCGCCCGCTGGATACAGTTTCAGTGCCACAATCCCAGCCTCTTTCGCTTTAGCAATTTCAGAGGCCTTCGTGTTATCTGTTAAATAGAGCGTCATTAGCGGCACAAAGGATTGACTATTCTCAGGCAACTCCTTTATTGCTTGTAATATTCGCGCTTGATATTGCAGAGCTAATTCAACTGTCGTAATTGGCGGACGTAAATTGGGCATGACGATGGCACGACCAAATTGTCTACTTGTGTGGCCTAAAACATCTTTTAGTACAACGCCGTCACGCAGATGTAGGTGCCAATCATCGGGCTGGGTAATTGTTAATTTAGTAGTAGAAGTCATTTTTTTATTTGGGATTAATTAAAAGTATTCTAAAGTCATTTACGTTCGTAAGAGTCGGCCCTGTCATAACTAGGCCTTTTGCCTGCGCAAAGAACCCATAAGAGTCATGAGCTTTTAAATAATATTGGGTATCTAAGCCTAGTTCTTTAGCTTTTTTGATTACATCTTGATCAAAATAAGCGCCTGCATTATCTTCACTACCATCAATACCATCCGTATCTGCAGCCAAGGCAGATAAGTTTTCTATCCCTTGACTGGCGTCAAGAAGAGCAAGTAAAAACTCTGCGCAGCGACCACCGCGCCCATTTACATTGGGAGGAATTGTTACGGTTGTCTCGCCACCCGAAATGAGTGCAATAGTTTGATTCGGGTTGCTTTTTTGTAATTCTTTGATTTGCTTTAACTGAATGAATGCTTGCTCTTTGGACTCGCCACTAATCCGGTCGCCCAACACAATTGTTTGAATACCAAAACTATCACAATATTTTGCAGCGTTAGCAAGACTTTGCATCGCTGTTGCATACACATTATTCTCAATCTGGGTCACTTCTAGATCGGTTTCTTTTAGTGTTTCAGGTACATTACCCAATGCACCCGCTCTTAAATGCTTGAGTATTTTTGGACTAATTTTGGATTCATCCAATTGATATGTCTGCAAAATATGAATCGCATCTTGATACGTTGAAGGATCAACTGCACAGGGGCCGCTAGCAATATCAGCAGGTTCATCCCCAATCACATCTGAAATAATAAAGGCATGGACTTTAACCCCCTTAGAGACGGCTAAACGCGCCAAATTGCCACCTTGTATTTGAGACAAGTGTTTTCTGACTACGTTCATTTGCTCAATTGGCGCTCCACTTTTGAGCAATACCTGTGTCAGATTTTGCATTTCTTGCAGTTCGATTCCATCGACCGGTAATGTCAGAAGACTAGACCCTCCCCCTGAAATTAATACAATCAGATGATCACTCGCCTTTAGCTTTTCAATACGTTTTAAGATTTCTTTAGATGCATCTACACAAGCTTGATCCGGGACGGGGTGTGCTGCTTGAAGAACAGAAATCTTTCTATTCGGCAATGGGTCGGAAAGATCATGTTGATATCTAGTCACTACCACCCCACTAACTTCCAGTTGTGGCCAATAAGATAAGGCGTGTTTTTCAAAAGCATCCGCCATTGAAGCACTTGCCTTCCCGGCGCCAATCACCAAACATTTACCCTGGAGTCCATCTGGAAATGCTTTTTCTAAGGCTTTAGGAAGGGCAATTTGAGGATCTGCCACATTCAAGGCAGCTTGATAAGCTCCAAAAAGTATTTGTTTTACGCTAACTTGGCTCATTGATTTAACTGACTTCCTCATCCCTTGCTTCTTTTTGTTGGAGTTGCCAAATTTCAGCATACTTTCCTTGCAACCCGATTAATTCTTCGTGAGTGCCTCTTTCAACAATTTTGCCATCATCCATCACTAAAATTTGCTCTGCATTAATCACTGTTGATAGTCGATGGGCAATCACTAGGGAGGTTCGATTTACTGTTAATCGATCAATTTCTAACTGAATTGCATTTTCAGTTTTTGAATCTAAGGCAGAGGTAGCCTCATCAAAAATAACGAGGGCGGGATTTTTTAATAAAGTCCGAGCAATCGCAACACGTTGCTTTTCACCACCAGAAAGTTTTAATCCGCGTTCACCAACTGCTGTCTTATAACCGTCAGGCAGGCTCATAATAAAATCGTGAATATGCGCTGTACGAGCTGCAGTCTCAATCTCCTCCTGACTTGCACCTGGTTTGCCATAAGAAATGTTATAGCCAATCGTGTCGTTAAATAGTACGGTGTCTTGAGGTACTATTCCTATCAACATTCTTAAACTACTTTGCTGATATTTACTAATGTCTTGGCCATCTATAGTAATAACACCAGATTGAATGTCGTAAAATCTAAAGAGTAATCGGGATAAAGTACTTTTCCCAGCACCGCTATGTCCCACAACTGCGGTTGTGCTGCCAGCCTTTATTTCAAAGGAGACGCCTTTTAAGATGGCGCGATTTGACTCGTATGCAAAATAAACATTATCAAAAACAATGGTCGGACCAATTTTAGGGTTCAATAATTTTAAAGTTCCTGCATTAGGAATATCTTGTACTTCCTTATTTTTTGATAAGATTCCGAACATGTTGCCCATGTCGATTAACGCCTGCTTAATCTCCCTGTAAATCACACCTAAAAAGTTTAAGGGAATATATAACTGAATCATCAAGGTATTGATCAAAACCAGATCACCTAAGGTGAGTTTACCCGCCTCTACACCCGCAACCGCCCGCCATAAAATGGCAATTAAACCCACCACAATAATACATTGTTGACCAACATTTAAAACAGCTAAAGACTTTTGCGATTTGATTGCAGCAGCCTGATAACTCACTAAGAATGTATCGTAACGTTTCGTTTCAAAGGATTCATTACCAAAATATTTAACTGTCTCAAAGTTTAATAATGAATCAATCGCTTTTTGATTGGCGCTGGTATCCATCTCATTCATTTTGCGACGATATTTACTTCTCCATTCGGTAACTTTTACAGTAAAAAGGATATAAAAAGCAATGGCAATAAAAGTAATCCCAGCAAAGACCCAATCATAATTCCAGCCCAGGTAGACTAAAACGATTAAAAATTCTATACAAGTAGGAACGATGCTGTAGAGCGAGTAAGAAATCAGCGACTGAATCCCTCGCGAACCACGATCAATATCCCGACTTACTCCACCGGTTTGTCTACCTAGATGGAACCTCAAGGACATAGCATGTAAATGTTGGAACACTTCAATCGCTATCTGACGGATAGCGTTTTGTGTGACCTTGGCGAATAAAAATTCTCGAAGTTCTGTAAAGACTGAGCTTGAAAGTCTCAATAGTCCATATGCCAGAATTAAACTCAATGGAAAAATCAAATAGCGTTTCGGATCGTTTGGAGCAAAAGATAAATTATCGATCAGATGCTTGAGAACTACAGGAATACCAATATTAGATACTTTTGCGAGTATCAAACAACTCATTGCTAAAGTGACTCTTAAGGGATACTTTAAGACGTAGGGAAGTAGCGTTTTAATTGTCTTGCCATCATCTAATGGTTGTGATGGTGGGACAGGTGATCCTCTATCTGCGGAAGGACGCATAGATATATTTCCAAAAAAATCCCACTACTAGAGTGGGATATTGATTTATAAAGTGGTTTGAGTTGTATTTCGTAAACGAATATGTAATTCTCTGAGTTGCTTCTCATCCACAAAACTCGGTGCTTGCGTCAACAGGCATTGCGCTCTTTGTGTTTTAGGGAATGCAATCACGTCACGAATGGAGTCGGCACCCGTCATCATCGTCACAATACGATCAAGACCAAATGCTATACCACCATGAGGAGGAGCTCCATATTTCAATGCATCCAATAGGAAACCAAATTTTGCTTGGGCTTCCTTAGGGCCAATTTTTAAGGCACGGAATACTTCACTTTGTACAGATTCTTTATGAATACGGACTGACCCGCCACCGATTTCCCAACCATTGAGAACCATATCGTAAGCCTTAGCTAAACAACTGCTTGGATCAGAATCCAAAATACTTAAATGCTCGTCTTTTGGACTAGTAAATGGATGGTGACATGCAACCCAACGAGCGTTTTCATCGTCGTATTCAAACATTGGGAAATCAACTACCCATAATGGTTGCCAGGCTTTTGTGAAAAGGCCTTTTTGACTACTCCAATCGGAGTGACCAATCTTCACGCGGAGTGCACCCATCGAATCATTAACTACTTTGATGGTATCTGCACCAAAGAAAATGATATCGCCATCCTGTGCGCCAGTTCTTTCTAAAATCGCTTTTAAAGCTTCATCGTGCAGATTTTTGACAATCGGTGATTGTAAGCCGTTGCGACCTTCTGCAATTTGATTCACTTTAATCCAAGCTAATCCCTTGGCACCGTAAATACTGACAAATTTTGTATATTCATCAATTTCACTTCTGGAAATTTCAGCACCTGAAGGAATACGTAAACCAACCACTCGACCGTTATCAGAATTAGCTGGGCCAGAGAAAACCTTGAAGTCTACATCTTTCATGACGTCGGTTAACTCCGTGAATTTCAAATTCACTCGTAAGTCAGGTTTATCTGAACCGTAGACTGCCATTGCCTCAGAATAGGGCATAACTGGAAATGGATTGGCGAGTTCAACATCCATGACTGTCTTAAAAATATGACGGATCATATTTTCAAACAAATCACGAATTTCTAACTCATCCATAAAGGAAGTTTCACAGTCGATTTGCGTAAATTCAGGCTGGCGATCTGCTCTTAAATCTTCATCGCGGAAACATTTAACAATTTGGTAATAACGCTCGAAACCAGCCACCATTAATAATTGTTTAAACAACTGCGGAGATTGGGGTAAGGCAAAAAATTGACCATCATGTACGCGAGATGGCACTAAATAATCACGGGCACCTTCTGGGGTACTTTTGGTTAACATCGGTGTTTCGATATCGATAAAACCAGAGTTATCTAAATATTTTCTACATTCCATCGCTACGTTATAGCGTAGGCGCAAATTCTTTTGCATCTGTGGGCGGCGTAAATCTAAAACGCGATGGGTCAGGCGGGTTGTTTCGGATAAATTATCGTCATCTAATAAAAATGGAGGGGTTACTGAAGCATTTAAAACATTTAACTCTTTGCAAAGAATTTCAATCTTTCCGGTAGTTAATTCTGCATTTTGTGTTCCTTCAGGACGTGCTCTCACTAGACCTTTTACTTGGATACAAAATTCATTTCTAACGCCTTCGGCATTTTTAAAAACTTCTTCTTTGTCAGGGTCACATACCACTTGAACAAAACCATGGCTATCTCTAAGATCGATGAAAATGACTCCACCATGATCTCTTCTTCTATTTACCCAACCTGCAACACTGACCTCTTCGCCAATTTCTTTTTCTGTAACTAATCCTGCTGAGTGACTACGAATTGACATACACAAACCTTTTGATAAAAATTGAATAATTAAAGTTCTTGACCCGCTGGAGGCACGGTGCCCATTGAGACAATATGCTTCAAGGCATCTTCGACCGAGATTGAAAGCTCGATAACACTATCCTTTGGCACAATCATAAAAAACCCAGAAGTAGGGTTAGGTGTTGTCGGAAGAAAAACATGAATATGGGGAGTTCCCAACTTTTCAGCTACTTCTCGCATAGGAGTACCGGTCTGAAATGCTAAGGCCCAAGAATCTTGATGGGGATAACGAATCAGCACTGCTTTCTTAAAAGCTTCCCCACTACTAGAAAGTAATGTGTCTGAAACCTGTTTCACACTGGAGTAAATCGATCGAACAATTGGAATTTTGTTAAGAATACGTTCCCAAATTTTTAACCACCAACGACCAGCGAAGGTAATTGCAATCATCCCAGTCAGCATCATACTAAAAATGACAATCAGAATTCCAACCCCAGGAATATTCCTAAAATTGACCAATGGTACGGTCGAACTTGTTGGCATGACTGTAATGATTGCCTGCATTACGGAGCCAAAAACGCCGTCCAAAATACCAAGTGCCCAGGTTATTACCCAAATAGTAATAGCCAGCGGAGCCCAAACGAGTATTCCAGCGATGAAGTATTTTTTCATGTTTTTTACCTTAATCCTCTATTATCCATCTTTTGAGTTCATGATGGAAGATTAGGAAAATCTAAGAGAGTGGTTCTGTCTTACGAATTAAATCAGAAGAGATCAAAAGGCTACCAGCGACCATGCCAAACAAACTAAAGAGTAAACCAACCAATTGTGGGGGTACCATCGCCTCCGAGAAGGCAATTTCTGACAATATCCAAGTGCTAAAACCTAGTAAAACAGACAAAAGTCCACCGATTGAATTGGCTTTTTTCCAATAAATTCCAAAAACTAAAGGAATAAAAGCGCTGACGAGAGTAACTTTGTAGGCACTTTCTACCATTTTAAAAATAGATAAATCAGAGTGCATTGCCAAAATGGTGACCAATACAGTAAAAACTAACACGGTTATTCTCATTACTAACAGCATTTGACGAGGATTTAAATGTTTAAAGCTTCCTTTAATAATATTCTCTGAAATCGAAACAGAAGGAGCCAGTAGCGTCGCACTGGCACAACTCTTTAATGCCGAGAGTAAAGCACCAAAAAACATTACTTGAGCAAATAGTGGCGTATGTT
The DNA here is from genome assembly GCF_003072505.1 of Polynucleobacter rarus. Lineage (GTDB taxonomy): Bacteria > Pseudomonadota > Gammaproteobacteria > Burkholderiales > Burkholderiaceae > Polynucleobacter > Polynucleobacter rarus. The sequence continues at coordinate 2,885,055 of NZ_NTGB01000001.1, read as the reverse complement.
TCAAAATTAATTGCGGCAAAACCAATTGTGAATCTGTTTCCATATTGGTTTTAACTAATTCAGGATCAATCATGGTGGCTGAGTAGGCCAAGAACATGGGAAGAAATGCAAAACAGAAATATAAAATACCACCAAGGATTGCTGCATTTTGAGCAATCTGTGAAGTTTTGGACGACGTCACCCTCTGAAAAACGTCCTGCTGTGGAATTGAACCCAACATCATTGTGCACAGTGCAGAAACAAATCCAATAATCGCTGTTGCATTTGCCTCGGGGAAAAAGTTAAAAAGACCAGCCTGATTTGCATGTTCGATGACAGGCATTACGCCACCAGTTTGAAGGGTAATTTCATGACCAATAAAAAACAGTCCGATAACAACAATAATCATTTGTAAAAAATCAGTAATTGCAACAGCCCACATCCCGCCAAAAAGCGTATAAATTAAAACACTTCCTGAACCTATTAACATCCCAGTATTTTGGCTAATTGCCCCTTCAGAAGCCACATGAAATACAAGGCCTAAGGCCATAATTTGAGCAGAGACCCAACCTAAATAGGAGGCTGCAATACACAAAGTAATTAATATTTCGACTGTTCTGCCATACTTTTCTCGATAAAAATCACCGATGGTCAGAAACTTTTTTTGATAAAGTGGTTTGGCAAAGAAGAGGCCAACTAAGATTAGGCAAAGAGATGAACCAAAGGGATCAGCAACTACTGCAGCCAATCCACCGTTAAGAAAAGTGGCTGGGGCACCAAGTACTGCTTCAGCACCAAACCATGTCGCAAAAACTGTGGCGGTGACTACATACATCGGCAAACTATGACCTGCAGCAGCAAAGTCAGTCGCATTCTTGACTTTTAAAGAAGCAATTAACCCAATGGCAACTGAGACTACCCAATATGCAATTACATACCAAAAAAGCATGAGAAAAAGTAAGTTAGTTAATCAATAAAAGAAGTGTGAATCCGCCAGTACAAAATCCTATCAAAAAGATACTAATCAATTTCCATGGCAAATTTGTGTTTTTTGACATTTTTAACTGATGAATCAAGTCATCCAATTGCTGCTCTTGTTTACTGTTGATATTCTTTTCTAACAGTGTAGTGATGAGTCTAGGAATAGTAGGAATGGATTGAGCCCAATGTGGTGCCTCTTTTTGAATTTTATGGAAAAACCCCTTGAAGCCGACTTGTTCATTCATCCAATTTTGCATAATTGGCTTCACTGTCTTCCACAAATCTAAGTCAGGATCAAGCTGACGCCCTAACCCCTCTACATTGAGTAGCGTTTTTTGTAACAAGGTTAATTGGGGTTGGATTTCTACTTTAAATCTTCTAGAGGTTTGGAAAAGTCGTAGTAAGACTAGTCCTAAGGAGATATCTTTAAGGGGGCGATCGAAATAAGGCTCACAAACTGCACGAACAGCTCCTTCTAGTTCTTCTACTTTCGTTTCTTCTGGAACCCATCCAGATTCAATATGAAGGGCTGCAACCCGATGATAGTCACGATTAAAAAAGGCTAAAAAGTTTTGGACTAAATAGTTTTTATCTACCTCAGATAAAGTTCCAACAATACCGAAGTCAAGTGAAATGAGTCGACCAAAGGTTTCAGGTGCTGTGCTCACCATAATATTACCCGGATGCATATCTGCATGAAAAAAGCCATGGGCAAAAGCTTGTGTAAAAAAGACTTCAACCCCGTCAACTGCAAGAAGCCTTAAGTCCACACCCGCCGCTTTAAGCTCATCTAGTTTCGCAATAGAAATACCGTACATTCTTTCCATTACCATCACATTCGGATGGCAATAATCCCAGTGTACTTCTGGGATCATAATTTTTGTGGAGCCTTCAAAATTTCTGCGTAACTGACTGCAATTCGCGGCTTCACGCAACAGATCTAACTCATCATGAATCGTCATATCGAAACCTTCTACTACCTCACGCGGTTTCAATCGTTTACCATCATAGGAGAATTTTTCTATCAAGCGCGCAATGCTATGCATAAGCGCTAAGTCGCTCTCTATCACCTTTAATATATTAGGTCTAAGGACTTTGACAGCAACTGCTTTGCCAGCAAGCTCTGGATTCTTTGTATCGCCTTTTAATATGCCAAAATGAACTTGTGCAATCGAAGCACTAGCAATGGGATCTTTATCAAAAGATATAAAAACTTCTGAGAGGGCTTTACCCAGTGCTTTTTCAACAATTTTGGCTGATTCTTCACTAGAGAATGGAATTACTTGATCTTGCAACTTAGCGAGTTCATCAGCAATATCTTCAGGTAATAAGTCTCTTCTCGTCGATAAAACCTGTCCAAACTTAATAAATACTGGCCCAAGTGCTTGCAAAGCCAAACGCAATCTTTCCGCTCTTGGTCGATTGCGGGATGGGTTGAAAATGGTAAGAGGGTAAATGCAGATGGATAAGACACTCGGTTTAAGCGCTTTTTTTAATAAGTCAAATAGTCCATAAAACCATAAAATATGGAATATTTTTATAATTCGACTCATTTTTTTCATGATTTATTCTTATTCTGCAGGTGTTGCATTAGTCGTTCTATACGTTTTTCTGATCGCTCAACATCATCTCTTAAAATCCTTAAGGCAGATTTCAAATCAATCAAAGTTGCCTGATCGACCAAGACTTTTTTTTCATTTACCAAATATCCTTTGATACCAGTTTGCAGATCGGCAATGGCTGCTTGACCTTGCGCAAGCATCGTCTTTGATCGTGCAGTAATTTTGGTAGCGACTGCATCACCAAATAACTTCGAAAGATCCTCTTCAACTTCCCAATGCAAATCAGTAGCTAAACGATTCAGGTCGGAAGCAAAATCAACGTCTCCAGCAATTTTGACATGTTTGAGTGCGGCTGTTTTACCACCAGATAAATATCCCCACACAGCGTCTTGACTCACTGTAAAAGTAACGGAGGGCTGTACCAGTGTCTGATGATCTTGTAGATTAGTTGCTGACGCATCATTGCTTAACTGGTAGGCAGAAAAATACCCATCCTTGATTTGCAGCATCACTTCACCGGCTGGCAACTGCAGTAATAACACTTTTCCTTCATGTAGACTGAGTAATCGATGCGCCCAAGCTTCCTGCAGGATTAGATGATTTAATGCTTGGCAGGCGATCTCTACGATTGGTAACATATTGTTTAAAACTTATAGCCGATATGAAGAGCGACGATCCCACCTGTTAGACGATGAACATCTACGCGATCAAATCCACTTTCCAACATCATTTTCTGAAGTGACTCAGCATCAGGATGCATCCGAATCGATTCGGCAAGATACTGATAGCTCTCAGAATCATTGGCAATTTTTTTACCTAACCACGGTAGAACTTTGAATGAATAAATATCATAAATTGGCTTGAGTTGATCAATCGGTTTAGAGAACTCTAACACCATAGTTTTGCCGCCTGGTTTAATGACTCGGCACATTTCTTTGAGTGCAATTTCTTTGTGCGTCATGTTGCGCAAGCCAAAAGAGACCGTCACGAGATCAAAGTAATTTTTTGGAAAAGGGATTTTTTCAGCATCTAACTGAACGCATGGCAAGATCGCGCCTTGATCAATCAATCGGTCACGCCCAACTTCTAACATGGATGAATTAATATCACTTAACCAAACTTCACCTGAAGGGCCAACTTTTTTTGAAAAAGCGAGAGCCAAATCTCCGGTTCCACCCGCAATATCCAAAATCTTCTGGCCTGTTTGAATATTAGCCACGCCAGTGGTAAAGAGTTTCCAAACACGATGCATCCCGAGTGACATTAAGTCATTCATAATGTCGTACTTATTTGCTACAGAGTGAAAAACACCAGCAACCTTATCCGCTTTTTCTGACTCATCTACTTTTTGATACCCAAAGTGGGTTTGTGTCATCTTACAAACTCCAGTAAAAATTATTTCATAGGGGTGTCACGAGTGACACCTGCAGCCTCTAACCTGGCTAAATATGCTTGCCACATTGCTTCTTGATTCTGACAAAGCTCATGTAAGTATTCCCAAGTGAACAAGCCTGAATCATGACCATCTGTAAAGGTAGGTTTTAGCGCATAATTGCCGACTGGCTCAAGACTCAAAATACTAACCTGACGTTTCCCAGTTTGCAAAATTTCCTGGCCTGCTCCGTGTCCACGAACTTCCGCAGATGGCGAGTGAACTCTTAAAAATTCGAAGGGGAGTAAATACTTCACTTCATCTGCGTACGTCAACTCGAGTACCTTGGACTTTTGATGAACCACCAGATTTTCTGGAACGGGAGTTTTGATCATACGAGTACTCTTTCAATTCCGCCTGAATTAGCATTTTTAACAAAATCTGCCATCCAATTTTTTCCTAACAGATGATTCGCCATTTCCACCACGATGTAGTCTGCAGTTGTTCCTGAATCTTCATCAAAACGAGATAGGCCTTGCAAACAAGATGGGCAACTTGTCAGAATTTTTACGTTACCGTCAAAGTTCTCTTGCAAATCAGAGGCACCCTTTTTCATCTCAATTTCTTTTCTAAAGCGTATCTGCGTGGAAATATCAGGGCGAGTAAGCGCTAATGTACCAGACTCACCACAGCAACGATCGTTTTTAGTAATTTGAGTATCATCCGCTAATTGGATCAGTTGATTTACAGTTTTCAAAGGTTCTTGCAATTTCATTGGCGTATGGCAAGGATCGTGGTACATGTATCTCGTGCCTTGCACACCCTCTAGTCGAATCCCTTTTTCTAATAAGAACTCGTGAATATCAATAATCCTGGAACCTGGGAAGATTTTCGGAAACTCATAACCGGCAAGCTGGTCATAGCAAGTGCCGCACGATACCACGATTGTTTTGATATCAAGATAATTGAGTGTATTGGCAACACGATGGAAAAGCACGCGATTATCGGTGATGATCTTATCGGCTTTATCAAAGTCTCCAGATCCTTTTTGTGGATATCCGCAACATAAATAACCCGGTGGAAGTACAGTTTGTACACCGGCTTCCCAAAGCATTGCTTGAGTAGCAAGACCAACCTGAGAAAAAAGTCGCTCGGAGCCACAGCCAGGGAAATAAAACACCGCTTCAGAATCCACTGAGGTTGTCTTCGGGTTACGAATAATCGGCACAATGGATGAGTCTTCGATATCTAACAATGCTCTAGCAGTTTTTTTCGGTAAATTACCAGGCATTTTCTTATTAATGAAGTGAATGACCTGCTCCTGAATTGGAGGTTTACCCAGACTTTTCGGCGGTAAGGCAGTCTGCTTTTTAGCTAACTTTTTAAATAAATCGTTAGCGATACGCTGCACTTTATAACCCGTTTCAATCATTAGCGTTCTCGCTAATTTAATCGTTTCAGGATTAGTCGCATTTAAAAAGAACATTGCTGCTTGTGCGCCTGGATTAAACTTTTTCTGCCCCATTTTGCGCAGTAAATTACGCATGTTCATCGTCACATCACCAAAGTCAATCTTCACTGGACAAGGGGATAAACATTTATGGCAAACAGTGCAATGCGCAGCTACATCATCAAACTCTTCCCAGTGTTTCACTGAAATTCCACGGCGAGTTTGTTCCTCATACAAAAATGCTTCAATGAGCAAGGACGTTGCCAAAATTTTATTACGCGGGCTATATTGAAGATTCGCGCGAGGCACATGGGTTGCGCAGACCGGCTTACATTTGCCGCAACGCAAACAATCCTTAATGCTGGCAGAAATGGCCCCAATTTCGCTTTGCTGCATGATTAATGACTCATGTCCCATGAGGCCAAAGCTCGGGGTATAGGCATTATTTAAGCCAGCACCAGGCATCAACTTACCTTTATTAAAGTGGTTATTTGGATCCACTTTTAATTTATAGGCTCTGAAGTCTTTTAGTTCATCATCCGTCAAATACTCCAACTTCGTAATGCCAATCCCGTGTTCGCCTGATATCACACCATCGAGTGATCTAGACAAAGTCATAATCCGACCCACGAGATGATGCGCTTCTTGCATCATTTCATAATCGTCAGAGTTCACTGGAATATTCGTATGCACATTACCGTCACCGGCATGCATATGCAAAGCAACAAAAACACGTTTACGCAGAATTTTTTTATGGATTGCATTACATTCATCCAAAATCGGCGTAAAAGGTGCGCCCATAAAAATTTGACGTAACTTTGCTCTAACGTCTAACTTCCATGAGACGAGAATCGTGCGATCTTGTAACTTAGCAAAGTATTGCAATTGATTTTTTGCGAGATCTAACCAATGCGAACGAACTTCACGAATTAACTCCAAAGCTTTGATGACTCGATCTTCTAACAAATCTTCGGACGGAATTTCAGCAGCATCATCAGATTTACCGAGTGGCATCGTGCCATTCGCAAAAAAATCTTCTAGCGCATCTAACAGAGCAATCTTGTTTTTTAAGGACATCTCAATATTGAGATATTCAATACCATCGGTATATTCACCCATTCTTGGTAATGGGATCACCACGTCTTCATTGATCTTAAAGGCATTGGTATGCTTTGAAATTGCGGCTGTTCTCGCTCTATCGAGCCAAAACTTCTTCCGCGACTCAGGAGAGATAGCAACAAAGCCCTCGCCAACTCTTTGGTTGGCAATCCGAATTACTTCACTAGCAGCACTTGCAACCAAATTCGCATCATCACCAACGATATCACCAATTAAAACCATCTTAGGCAACACGTTACGTCTTGATTTGGTGGAGTATCCTACCGCTTTTAAATACTTCTCATCCAAGTGCTCAAGGCCAGCAAGAATCGCTCCACCTTGCTTGGTTTGTTGGTCTAAATAGTCTTTAATTTCAACAATACTTGGAATCGCATCTCTAGCTTGGCCAAAAAACTCTAAGCAAACGGTGCGAATTTCTTTTGGCATTCTGTGCAGAACCCACTTGGCACTCGTGATTAATCCGTCGCAACCTTCTTTTTGCACACCAGGTAAGCCAGATAAAAACTTATCTGTCACGTCTTTACCTAAACCAGTTTTTCTAAATTTACGGCCTTCAATCACCAAGGTTTCTTGACTTAAAACTACTTCCCCGGGGGCTTTATTACCGTCTGAGAGGGTGCATTGAAAGGTCGCAACCGGTGCATCATGAATCTTAGAAAGGTTATGATCCATCCGCTGAATTTCTAACCAATTGCCATTGGGATCGACCATTCTCCACCACAAGAGGTTATCTAAGGCAGTCCCCCATAAGACCGCTTTTTTACCACCAGCGTTCATGGCAATGTTGCCACCAATACAACTTGCCTCTGCAGAGGTTGGATCTACAGCAAAAACTAAACCCGCCTTATCCGCAGCGTCCGCTACCGTCTTGGTAATCACACCAACTTCAGTAAATACAGTCGCTACATCTTGCTCATTACCTGGGATTTTCTCAAAACGAACTGGCGCAATAGTTAATAGCTTCTCAGTATTAATCACCGCTGACATCGGCGTCATGGGTATCGCACCACCTGTATAACCCGTTCCACCACCTCTTGGAATAATGGTTAGACCTAGTTCAATACAACCCTTCACTAAATTCGGTATTTCTAGTTCGTCATCTGGAGTTATCACTACAAAAGGATATTCCACCCGCCAATCGGTCGCATCCGTGACATGCGCAACTCGAACAAAGCCGTCAAAACCAATGTTATCTTGAGCTGTAAATTTACCAAGAACCTTTTTGGTTTTGATACGTAATTCGCGAGCTAAAAAGAGTTCTTCAGAAAATTTCTTTACAGCTACTCTAGCCGACTCAATCAATTGTCGAACAGGTACTTCTAAATCTTTCGTGACACGTTTTTCAATCTCTTTTAAGCGATGAGACAGAGCATCGATTAACGCATTTAATCTCTTTGGGTTATCTAATAGGTCATCTTGTAAATATGGATTTCTTCTAACTACCCAAATATCACCCAATACCTCATAGAGCATCCGAGCCGACCGACCTGTTTTTCTTTCACCTCTCAGTGCATTGAGGAGATCCCATGCAGACTCGCCTAATAGACGAATGACAATCTCTTTATCAGAAAAAGAAGTGTAGTTATAGGGAATCTCTCGCAACCTAGACGGCGGATTGGCTGTTTCCCGAAGGGGTTCTAAATTCAGGGGTGCGTTCATAATAATTGATGCTCAGTAAATAATCATTCTAACGGAGGGGGCAATTCTTTGCTAAAACTACTTTTAATTGGTATTTTGTAATCCACATTTAGCTTTTCACTACTATTTAGCGAATTTGTAAAAAAGTAACGACAACTATTACATAACGCAGGGACTTACCGACCAACATATAAAAAAAACAAGGTCCTAGAGGTAGTTTCATCCATCCTGCGAGTCCGCTGATGACATCCCCTACCAAGGGTAACCAACTAAAAATCAACATTCTAGAACCATATTTTTTCATATATTTCAATAATTTATGGTGCTTTTCAAATTTTGATTCACTACTTACAAGGCGATTACTGAGACTTCCTAAATACCAAGTACTCAGGCCACCAAGCGTATTGGCTATGGAAGCAATCACAACTGCTTCTAGATATTGCTGAGGATGAAGCTCTAAAAAAGCTAGCAAATACGGCTCAGAGCCTAAAGGCATCACCGTAGATGCAAGAAAGGACGTAATGCCGATAGCAATCAAGCCCACTTCTGTTATTGATAAAAATTGCCAAATTGGCTCAAAATAAGAAATCATGTGGCATTTTAGCAAATCAAATTTCCGCCAGCTTTCGTAGAACCTTATTTGTTGCTACTAAAATAGACGAATCTTGTCCATTTATTGAGAATTGCACTCATAATATATCCATGCCACAATCCTACTTAAGAAGAATCCTCAACGCCAAGGTCTATGACGTTGCTAGAGAAACAGAGTTGCAACCTGCTAGACATCTTTCAACTCGTTTAAAAAATAAAGTTTTTCTAAAGAGGGAAGACAATCAACCTGTTTTTTCCTTCAAACTGCGCGGTGCCTACAACAAAATGGCACACCTCAGTGCCGAAGAATTAAATAAGGGCGTGATTGCAGCATCTGCTGGGAATCACGCGCAAGGTGTAGCTTTAGGTGCAGCAAAGTTGCAATGCCAAGCCACAATCGTAATGCCGACCACCACTCCGAAGTTAAAAATTGATGCCGTCAAGGAGCGCGGTGGCAAGTGGGTAAAAATTGTTTTGCATGGCGATTCTTACAATGATGCTTTTGACCACTCGATGGTTCTAAAAGAAGAGCAAGGCTTGAACTTCATTCACCCCTTTGATGATCCTGATGTGATTGCTGGACAAGGTACGATCGCGATGGAGATTCTACGTCAACATCAAGGACCCATTGATGCCATTTTTGTCGCTATCGGTGGTGGTGGTCTGATCTCTGGGGTAGGTGCTTACATTAAATCTGTTCGCCCTGAAATTAAAGTAATTGGCGTACAAACTGTCGACTCTGACGCGATGCGCCAATCACTTGCCGCGGGAAAACGCATTGAGCTCAAAGATGTTGGACTCTTCTCCGATGGCACGGCCGTTAAATTAGTTGGTAAAGAGACCTTTAGGCTTTGTAAAGAAGTGGTGGATGACATTATCTTGGTTGATACGGATGCCATTTGTGCGGCAATCAATGATGTTTTTGCTGATACGCGTAGTATCCTAGAGCCAGCCGGAGCACTTGCTATTGCAGGTCTAAAAGCCTATGTTGCAAAACATCAAATCGAAAATCAAACACTCGTTGGCATTGCTTGTGGCGCCAATATGAACTTTAATCGTCTGCGCTTTGTTGCCGAGCGTGCTGAAGTCGGGGAAGCGAAAGAATCTGTCTTTGCGGTCACGATTCCTGAAGAACGCGGCAGTTTTAAGCGTTTTTGTGAAATTATCGGTAAACACAATGTGACGGAATTTAATTATCGGATTGCTGATTCAGCGAAAGCACATATATTCATCGGAATCGCCACCAACAATTTGAATGATGGCGTTCAAATTGCGAAGACCTTTACTAAAGCTGGATTTGATACGCTCGACCTAACCACAGATGAGATTGCTAAGTCGCACCTTCGTCATATGGTGGGTGGTCATTCTGACCTAGCTCAGAATGAGCTGCTGTATCGTTTTGAATTCCCAGAACGCCCAGGTGCATTAATGAAGTTTTTAAACTCAATGTCCCCGAATTGGAATATTAGTCTGTTTCATTATCGGAATCATGGGGCTGATTATGGAAAAATCTTAATTGGGATGCAAGTTCCCCCAAGAGAGAAAAAAGTATTTAAAGAATTTTTAAAACAAACTGGGTATCGTTACTGGGACGAGAGTAACCATCCTGCTTATCAATTATTCCTCAAGTAAATATGAGCTTTTCTCTTTCTGGAAAACTGGTCGTTGCTATCTCTTCTAGGGCATTATTTGACTTTGAAGAAGAGAATCGTATTTTTGAGGCGACTAATGATAGTGCTTATATGCGTTTGCAAAATGACCGCCTCGAAATTCCAGCCAAAGCAGGAGTCGCGTTTCCTCTCGTCGAAAAGTTACTACGATTTAACTCAGCAGAAATATCTCGAGTAGAAGTCGTGATCTTGTCTAGAAACGATCCAGTGAGTGGCCTTAGGGTTTTTAGATCTGCCAAGCATGCTGGACTCAAGTTAGAGCGTGGGGTATTTACCAGAGGACGCCCGCCCTATCACTATCTTCGCTCTTTACATGCCAATTTATTTTTATCTGCGAATGAAAGTGATGTACGCGAAACCTTAAATGCTGGCTTTCCAGCTGCTTTAGTTTATCCCCAATCCTCCAAATTAGCAGAATCCAATCCGAATGAAATTCGGATTGCCTTTGACGGTGATGCCGTGTTATTTTCTGATGAATCCGAACGGATTTATCAAGAAAAAGGCTTAGATGCTTTTGTTGCCCATGAAATCACTAGAGCACAAATCCCGTTGCCGCCAGGACCTTTCAAGCCCCTCTTAGAAGCACTTCATCAACTCCAAAACTCTGCAGGCAGTACGCCGATGCGCATCCGAACTGCACTGGTAACTGCAAGATCTGCCCCTGCTCACGAACGGGCAATTAGAACATTAATGAGTTGGGGAATTGATATTGATGAAGCGATGTTTTTGGGTGGCCTAGACAAGTCTGATTTTTTAAAAGAATTTGAACCGGATTTCTTTTTTGATGATCAAACAGGCCACTGCGAAAAAGCAGCCGAAGTTGCGCCAACGGGACAAGTTATTTCCGGTATTTCTAACGATAAAAAATCAACTTCCTCATGACAGACCACCACACTGAATCAACCGTTATTAATGCTCCATTAGGTAAAGAAGTTACTTATCCTACGACCTATAACCCTGAACTCTTGTATCCGATTTCACGTTCAGTCAACCGTAAATTATTAAATTTTTCAGGCACCATTCCCTTTATGGGAGCAGATATTTGGAATGCCTATGAATTAAGTTGGCTAGGTCCAAGGGGTAAGCCAGAGGTCGCGATTGCCCAGTTTCAAATCCCCGCAAATTCGACCTATATTATTGAATCAAAGTCTTTCAAACTCTATTTAAACAGTCTGAACTACGCTAAATTTAGCGATATTTTTGAAGTAAAAGCAGCATTAGAGAAAGATTTATCAAAGGTAATTGGCACCCAAATAAAAGTCAGTTTATTAACCCCGACTGATTGGGATAAGCGTGAACAGCCACCTCTACTAGGTAAGTGTATGGATCGATTAGATATTGAAATCGATCCTTCAAAGTCTCCCGATGCAAGTATTCTCAAGGCTGATTTTTCTGCTGGTCAAGTCGAAGAAACTCTTTATACCAATTTACTCAGATCAAATTGCCCAGTCACAGGACAACCAGATTGGGGTACTTTGATGATTCAATATAAAGGGCCGCAAATTGATGAGGCGAGCCTTCTTAGCTACATCATTGCTTTTCGAAATCATCAAGAATTTCATGAGCATTGTGTAGAAAAAATATTTTGTGATGTAAAAACCTACTGTCAATCGACTGAGCTCAGTGTTTATGCAAGATACACTCGGCGAGGTGGTCTAGATATCAATCCATTTAGAACGAATTTCAATGCACCTTGGCCGTTTAATATTAAATTAGCGCGTCAATAAAATTCATTACAAAAAAATACCTCCGAACCAAAATTCAGAGGTATTAGATAATTATTTTAATTACTTATTTATTGTTGTAGCGCCTACTTTACAGACTACCTCGTCTTGAGAGCCAGTACCACCGGAACAGCCAATAGCGCCGATGATTTTGCCATTCTCAACGAGTGGAATACCGCCCCTTGAAGCAATTACACCATCTAAAGTGATGATGTTGTTATTTTTGCCAATATTAATTCCCTTTTCAAACAGCTTTGTTTCACGACGAAAACGTGCAGCTGCTCTGGCTTTGTGCTCAGCAATTGCAACTGAGGCTATTTGAGCGTTGTCCATTCTCTTGAATGAAATCAAATCCCCATTAACGTCTACAACAGCTACGTTCATTTTCCAATTACGTTTTTTAGACTCAGCGATAGCGGCATTGATTGCGACTTCAGCCCGCTCCAAATTAATCGGCGTGCCAAGTGCCAAGTCAAATGGCATAACATCTGGAATATCATCTGCTGGATCTGGAGCTGGTTGAGCCATACCAAAAAATGCTTGAAAACCAACTAACAGCATTACCAATACTTTAAGCTTCATTTTATTCATCGTTTATCTCCTAATTTATTCAATTATTTTCAAAGGTCTCATTAGTTTGCTCTGATTTTCTTCTTTTGAAAATCAAAATGAACTAAGGATATTCCCTATGAGATGAAACTAACTCACTGAGTAAACCCTTTTTTCTTTAACCAATCATTAATTACTTGGGCAACTTGCATATTGTTTTTATCCATCATCATCATGTGAGAATTACCTTTAATACCAATCTCAGGTAAGTTAATCACATCCATTTTGGCACCTGCCGCAATATATTTTTCATTGAGTGCTAACTGTCCCTTTCTCATAGTTGGCCAACGAGAATCTTGCTCAATGTAATCTCCATAGACAGTTAAGATTGGCATACCATTTAGGGCGGCTACTTTTTGGGGATCTGGATCACCTAGTCCTGCTGGTTCAACGAGTACTAGTGCCTTCACTTTATCAGGTCTAGCTTGTGCCACTTTTTGACCAAACTGACCACCTTGACTATGTACTAAGACAACGCAGGGGCATACTTTGTCAACCAGGTCTGTATATGCTTTGATAATTGCTTCATCAGTTGTAGTCCAACGTGGTACTACTTGTTTCATGAAATTCAAATAGCCTTCAGCTGGAAACTGACTGCCAGGATATTGGTTTCTTTTTGCTGGATCATCATTCCAAGTACCTGTCCCGATTCGAAATCTACTCCATGGGTTATCAATTGTCAGGTATTGAGGTGACGCTGGCCAAATATCAGGGGATGCAAAGCCTGAACGACCACGCTCGACCGCATCAGAGACATAGGTTTTCCAACCATTACGAATAAAGTACTGCTGCCACCCCTCTCGTCCATCTGGAGTTGATTCATAGGTAACGCCGGTTAAGCCACCGCCGTGCCATAACAAAATGGGTAATTTTGCCTTTAAAGGTTTGGGTGTGAAATATTGCACGTACATCGATTCCACCAAATACTTACCATTGGGATCAATCCTGGCGGGTGCACCGCCCGGTGTAAAGACCACATCCTTCACTTCTTTGCCACTCACTTCAGCAAAACGACCACCAACGTGAAAAGATCCAATATCTACGATATTCATTGGCGGTAATTTTGGAGTGACTACAGACTGAGCATGTCCGATGACTGAGCCAAATACTATTGAAAAAGAAGCAATCGCTAATTTATTTTTAAAAATACGCATGGTGTCTCCATTATTTTTGATAATTTTTATTCAATTTAGCATAAAACCTACTCAATAGAGTTACCTCCATAAGCAAAAAAATAAAGTTTTGGATTTTAATACCAACTTATTGGACTAAATTATCAATAAATTTAAAGTTTCCAAATAATATGTTGTACTTCACAAAATCAAAAATAGGTGGTGATCATCGTCATCAAACGAAATAAAGCCATATTTTATGTAGAAATTTCTAGCTTTTTCATTCTTTGCCTCTACTATCAATGCAAAAGCTGCTACGAATTCTTTGGCTTTTAAACATCGGATAACAGCTTTACCAATCAACAGTTCGCCAATATCCTGGCCTTTGTGTTTCTGACTTCTTGCTAACCTTCCTAATCGAAAACAAGGTATCGGATATTTGGGTAATTTTTTTTGTAAGCCCTGATTAAATTGTGAGTGGTCAACCTGAGCGGCACTCAAAGAATAAAACCCCACAATTTCTGTTGGATTGTTTGGTTCGACTAATACGTAGGTATTAGTTATATTTTTTTTTGCTAATTGGCCTGCTAGATTATTAAGAAAATGATCTAGTTGAGGTTCACCACATCGAAATGCTTTTCGGTCATGGAGTTTGGTATCTAAAATTTGTTCTTCAAGCAATCTCTAAATTCCCAGCCTTTGCGATTGCATTTTTTAATGCTTCGTTCGGGGTAAACCCATGATTTAAAGCCTTTGAAAACTTTTCAAAGTCTTGCTGGCTAAGGGATAGGCGCGACTCTTTATCGATAATTTGCTGTGCCTTTTCTTTTGCGGCTGAACGCACGAAATTCGCCATTGAAGTACCGGTTAGTTTAGAAGCGTACAGGATTGCAGCTTTCTCATTGGCTTCAATGAGTAAATCAAATCGTTTATTCTCATTCATGACTAATTCCCTAGTAGTTTTTTACCGTATTTTTACCGTAATTATACCGTAATTTTTCAGAAAAGAGGCCTTAAAACTCAGAACGGAATATCGTCGTCCATTCCACCGCCAAGAGATGCACTAGGTGCACTCGACGGGAGATTCATTGGCGCATCATTTCTCTCTTTATAACCACCAGAGGATGAGCCACTCATTTCTGACTTGCCACCTAGCATCTGCATGGAGTCAGCAATAATGTCAGTTGAGTACTTTTCTACGCCGGCATTATCGGTCCATTTACGAGTACGCAGTTTTCCTTCAACATAAATAGCTGAACCTTTTTTTTGATACTGAGCAACAATCTCAGCTAGTTTTCCAAAAAAAGTAATCCGGTGCCACTCGGTTTGTTCTTTCATCTCATTGGTGGTTTTATCTTTGTATTTATCAGTTGTCGCTACCGTAATGTTGGTAACGGCATCACCACTAGGTAAATAACGTGTTTCGGGGTCTTTTCCTAGATTTCCAACAATAATTACTTTATTCACTGATGCCATGACAACCTCCAAAATTTATTTAGTACTTCTTAACGTTCGCTATTGCTTTAAAAGTGCATGCGATTAGATTCATTTTAGCAAGTAGTCTAAACCAAGCAAGCACAAATTACCCACTTAGTTAAGTGGTTTTTGCTTTTCTAACTAAGCCCGACATCTTCAAAATTAATAACCACCAAGCCAACATTAATCCCAGACTAATTGCAAATACCGCTTGGGTGCCAAGATTGCCAAATATCCAACTCCCCATGATTCCGCCTAAAAACAAGCCAATAGACATGGAAGTATTGTAAACACCAAGCCCAGCGCCCCGATTATCCCCAGCAATTACCGAAATAAGTGAGGGTATTAAGGATTCCAAAATATTAAAGCCCGTGAAAAAGATCGTTAGGCCAAAACCTAAAACATATAAATTGAGGTTATTAACTTCGACGATTCCGGCAAAGATGAGTTGGGCAATCACAATAAAAAATGCTCCAGCCTTCAGTAACCACGATAACTGATGTTTTTTCTCAGCCCTCATCAACATCGGCGCCATTACCACTAATGAAAGGATTAAAACGATGATATACATTTTCCAATGAGCATGAAGCTCAAGGCCGTCCGCTAGCATTAACCTTGGAATTGCAATAAACATTGCCACCTGAGAGGCATGAATTAATAACACCCCAATATTTAGCTTTAGTAATTGAGGGTTTTTTAATACTTTGATAAAACGATCCCAATTAGTTTTAGTCCCTTCCGGTTGTGGCGCTCTAAAAATTGGTGAGGAAGGCACAAATCGAACCGTAACAAGGAGGGCAAGCAAACCAAGGACAGCCATCATCAAAAATATGCCTGACATCCCGAGAAAAGCATATAAAGGAGTTGCAATAATGACCGACACAGCAAAACTTAAGGCAATACTAGCCCCAACAATCGCCATTGCACGAGTTCGAACCTCTTCTCTGGTCGCGTCTGCAACCCACGCGGAAATTGCGGCAGAGATGGCTCCTGCCCCTTGAATAGCTCTTCCTGCCAAAATCCAATACAGATCATCATGGCTCGCTGCAACTAAAGCCCCGATGATAAATAAAATGAGTCCAAACGCAACAATTGCTTTACGTCCATAACGGTCGGACAAAATACCTAAAGGGATATGGAAAAAAGCCTGAACCATGGCATAAATACCAATCGTGAGTCCGACTAAGGTGGCATTATCGCCCTGTGGCAAGTTTTTAGCGTGCAGGCTAAAAATAGGGATGATTAAAAATAACCCCAACATTCTGAGGGCAAAGACGCAAGCAAGGGTAATAGATGATCGAAGTTCTGACGAATTCATAAATTAAGACTATATTATTAGGTTAAGCTGAGTAAAAGTACATCATATTATGAACGAAGAAATTAAAATCCGTGGCGCCAGAACCCACAACCTTAAAAATATTAATCTTGATATCCCAAGGGATAAACTTGTCGTACTTACGGGTCTTTCAGGATCTGGTAAAAGTTCACTAGCATTTGACACCCTCTATGCGGAAGGTCAACGTCGCTATGTAGAGTCATTGTCCGCCTATGCTAGACAGTTCTTGCAATTAATGGATAAACCGGATGTAGATTCAATTGAGGGTCTCTCACCTGCCATTTCTATTGAACAAAAGGCCACCAGTCACAATCCAAGGTCTACGGTTGGAACTGTTACTGAAATTCATGATTATTTACGTTTATTATTTGCGCGGGCAGGTACGCCCCATTGTCCGGAGCATGAATTACCTCTTGAAGCACAAAGTGTTTCTCAGATGGTTGACCATATTTTAGCCATGCCTGAAGATACTAAGCTCATGATTATGGCGCCGATGGTCTCCAATCGTAAGGGCGAATTTGAAGATTTATTTGAGGACTTACAAGCCCAAGGCTTTGTTCGTTTTCGGATTCGTTCTGGTGGCGGTACCACGAATACGGCAAAAGCTAAAGTCTATGAGGTTGATAACCTGCCAGAATTAAAGAAAACCGATAAGCACTCTATTGAAGTTGTCATTGACCGGATTAAAGTAAAAGAAGATATTAAGCAGCGTCTTGCCGAGTCCCTAGAAACAGCACTTCGTCTAGCAGATGGTAGAGCTCTCGTAGTAGATATGGAGAATGGTGGCGAAATTTTATTTTCTAATAAATTTGCCTGCCCTATTTGCTCCTTTGCCCTCCAAGAATTAGAGCCAAGATTATTTTCCTTTAATAATCCGATGGGTGCGTGCCCTAGTTGTGATGGTTTAGGTCATAAGTCGTTTTTCGACCCAAAACGAATTGTGATGCATCCAGAGTTATCTCTCGCCTCTGGCGCCATTAAGGGTTGGGATCGTCGAAACCAATTTTATTTTCGATTACTTCAAAATTTAGCTGATTTTGCTAAGTTTGATTTAGATGTCCCATTTGAGTTACTCAATGAAAAAGTTCAAAACCTCATCCTGTTTGGCTCTGGAGCACATAAAGTTGCCTTTGAATATCTCAATGAAAAAGGCGTGCCAGTTATCAAACCACATACCTTCGAAGGTATTATTGCTAACTTCGAACGACGCTATCGTGAAACTGATTCCTCTGCAGTAAGAGAGGAGTTAGCTAAATACCAAAATGTGAAGGTCTGTCCAGATTGTGCGGGAAGTCGACTGCGCAAAGAAGCGCGTTTTGTAAAAGTAGGAGAAGGTCAAAGTAGTCGGGCTATTTTTGAAGTTAGTAACCTCCCCCTCAAAGCGGCGTATCAATATTTTTCTGACCTGAACCTAAAGGGCGCAAAAAGAGAAATTGCTGACCGTATCGTAAAAGAAATTTCTTCTAGGTTGAAATTTTTAAACGATGTAGGGCTAGATTATTTATCTTTGGACCGAAGTGCCGATACTTTATCCGGTGGCGAGGCGCAACGTATACGACTTGCTTCACAAATTGGCTCAGGCTTAACTGGTGTCATGTATGTTTTAGATGAACCTTCTATTGGTCTGCATCAACGTGATAATGACCGATTGATTCAGACCTTAGTCTATTTGCGTGATTTGGGTAACTCCGTATTGGTGGTAGAGCATGACGAAGATATGATTCGTGCCTCTGACCATGTGATTGATATCGGCCCCGGAGCTGGCGTGCACGGTGGCCGAGTAATTGCGCAGGGTACCCCCGCTGACATTGAAGCAAATCCAGAATCATTAACCGGTCAGTATTTATCCGGTAAAAAAAGAATTGAAGTACCCAAAGTGCGCCTCAAGCCTGATGATCGTTGGATTACGATTGAAGGAGCAACTGGAAATAATTTGCAAAATGTAACAGCCAAAATTCCGGTTGGCTTATTAACCTGCATCACTGGCGTTTCAGGTTCAGGCAAGTCTACTTTAATTAACGACACCTTACATCATGTTGTTGCCCATCATTTATATGGTTCACATGCAGAGCCTGAACCCTACAAATCAATTGATGGTTTAGAGCATTTTGACAAAATTATTAGTGTTGATCAATCTCCAATTGGTCGTACGCCTCGTTCTAATCCAGCTACTTACACTGGTTTATTTACACCTATCAGGGAATTATTTGCCGGTGTTCCTGCTGCAAGAGAACGTGGTTATGAAACCGGTAGATTCTCATTTAACGTCAAGGGCGGTAGATGTGAAACTTGCGAAGGTGATGGCGTTATAAAAGTAGAAATGCATTTTTTACCAGATGTTTATGTCCCCTGTGATGTCTGTCATGGCAAAAGATACAACCGTGAAACCCTAGATATTCGTTATAAAGGTAAAAATATTCACGAAGTTTTAAATATGACTATCGAACAGGCTCATGAGTTTTTTGAAGCTGTACCGATTGTTCGTAGAAAATTAAAAACTTTACTGGATGTTGGTTTGGGCTATGTCAGGCTTGGGCAAAGTGCAACGACACTCTCAGGTGGTGAAGCCCAACGTGTCAAACTCTCTCTAGAGCTCTCCAAAAGAGATACTGGAAGGACCCTTTATATTTTGGATGAACCCACGACTGGACTACATTTTCAAGATATCCAACTTTTACTTGAAGTCATTCAATCTTTACGCAAACAGGGTAATACGATCTTAATTATTGAACATAATTTGGATGTTATTAAGACAGCTGATTGGATTATTGATATGGGTCCTGAAGGGGGAGCGGGAGGTGGCCTCATTATTGCTGAAGGTAGTCCTGAGAAAATTGTGAAGTCGACAAAAAGTTTTACGGGAAAATATTTAAAGCCCCTCCTTAAAGGAGACTAGGGGAATGTTGTCAAACCTTGATTTTGTTTAATCGGTTTTCAGCTTTATCTAAACAATCAGGCTCACCCAGCAAAGTCAGAATATCCTCTGCTTGAAAAATAATTTTTTCATCCAGGGTGATATTTTTATAATTCGAGTGTGAGCCTGTGATTTTCCTTCGAATTGAGTGCAGATTAGCTCCTGATTCATGATGTAGCCACTCAACATCTTTCCCAATGGCTTGGGTATTCTCTTTTAATTTAACGGAATGCAAGCGAGGGGCACTGCTAGTTTCACCATCATCATTTTCAAAACTTGGGAAAAACCCTTTTAAATCTCCATACCTGTTTTCTCTCGCCTGAGTAACACGTCTAAGGACTCGCTTAATCGGTACGCCGACCACTGTTAAAACTTGTGCTGAGAGCATCAAACCGCCTTCGGTTTTTTCAGGGATCACTTGTGTGGCGCCCACTAACTCCAGTTTTTCTACATCCCTCTCATCAGTTGCACGCACAATAATTGGAATACCTGGGTGAAGTAACTCCACCTGCTGAATCACCTTCATCGATTCATTAATGTTTTGAAAAGTAATCACGACTGCTTTTGCTCGCACAATACCTGCAGCAATTAGGTGATTTTTACTTTGTGAAGTCCCGTACACTACCGATTTACCTGCTTGGCTCGCATCACTCACACGGTCAGGGTCTTCGTCAAGAGCAATGTATTTAATTTGCTCCTGTTCAAGAATCGTGGCAAGTTGCTGACCTGAAATACCAAAACCACAAATAATCACATGATCAGAATTTTTTAAGCTTTGTGTAGCAATTTTTGTTAGGTTGAGGGACTGGTTAAACCATTCATTTTTAACAAATCTTAGGGTGATTTTGTCGCTATATTGAATTAAGATGGGTGCTAACATCATCGATAACAACATTGCGGCAATCACTGCCTGAGAAACTCTCTGATCAATCCAGTCTAATTGATCAATTTGCTGAATTAAAACAAAACCAAACTCTCCGGCTTGAGTCAGACAAATTCCCGTTCTTATAGCTTCACCAGCACTAGCGCCAAAACGTTTTGCCAAGCCTGCAATAATGATGAATTTCAACACTAAAGCACCCAAGAACAAGAAAACGACTAAGTAGAAGTTATTGAAAACAACATGGAAGTCAACTAACATCCCAATCGAAATAAAGAATAAGCCTAATAAAATATCTCTAAAGGACTCGATACCCTCTTCAACCTGAAATCGGTAAGGTGTTTCAGCAATTAATATTCCAGCCATAAAGGCGCCAAGAGCCATCGATAACCCAAAATACTCAGTCAAGGCAGAAAATCCCATGACGACTAACAATACATTGAGCATGAAGAGTTCTCTGGACCGCATATTAGCCACGAGCTTGAACCAAGAACTGAATACTGTTTTACCAACCACCAAAATCAAGATTAAAGCAATCCCAATTTTTACAGCCGCAATCGATAGGGCAAGGGCCATATCACCAGAATTCTTATTTAATGATGGAATTAAGATCAATAAGAAAATAACCACTAAATCTTGAAAAATTAAGACCCCAATCACGTTTTTGCCATGGGGGGTGTCTAGTTCAAACTTTTCTGCCAACCCTTTCACAACAATCGCTGTTGACGACATAGCAAGAGCACCGCCTAAAGCCAACAACACATGCCATGGAAGGCTGATAGGAAGTACAAATCTTAAAAAATAGCCAGCAGGTATCGTCAACAGCATCGTGAGAAATACTTGACTTGCACCAAAGCCAAATACAATGTTTTTCATCGACTTCAGTTTGCTTAAATTAAACTCTAAACCAATCGAAAACATTAAAAAAACAACGCCAAACTCAGCAAAGTTCTTTAACATGTTGCTATCAGCTGCTAGAGCAGTTGCATTTGGACCAATCACGAGCCCGGCTAATAAATAACCTAAAATAGGAGGTAATTTACTGGCGCGTATGATTAACACCCCCGCAAGGGCGGATGCTAATAATATGAGGGTGGTTTGCAAAATAGAAGGCATATACTAATTACTATGATATTAGAACGAAGTGAACATTTCACTGCTTTGGCTAAGAATACCCTTGAAATTGAAACTCAGGGTATTCAACTACTCAAAGAACGATTTGAAGACCCAGAGTACTGCCAAGCTTTCTTAGCTGCCGTAGATCTATTGCTTCACTGTAAGGGTAGGATTGTTGTTTCAGGGATTGGTAAATCAGGGCACATAGCCCGTAAAATTGCGGCCACTTTTGCTTCAACTGGCTCACCCGCTTTCTTTGTTCACCCCGCTGAAGCAAGTCATGGCGACCTAGGAATGGTACAGTCTGAAGATGTTTTTCTGGCTTTATCCTATTCTGGCGAGGCCTCAGAACTCATGACTATCGTGCCTTTAATTAAAAGAATGGGCGCTAAACTCATTGCAATGACCGGAAAGCCTGAGTCTTCCTTAGCCAAGTTTGCAGACGTTCATCTGAATGTTGCTATACAAAAAGAAGCCTGTCCGCTTAATCTCGCACCAACTACAAGTACCACTGCAACTTTAGCAATGGGTGATGCTCTAGCGGTTGTTTTATTAGATGCAAGAAATTTTCAAGCCAGTGATTTTGCAATGTCTCATCCTGGTGGAAGTTTAGGTAGAAGACTACTTACCTTAGTACGAGATATTATGCATTCCGGTGAAGAAGTCCCCATGAATACAATGCATGACTCTTTTAAAGATCTTTTATTAGAAATGTCTAAAAAGAGATTAGGGATGACCGTGATTACGGATGGTAATCAAGAAGTATTAGGTGTCTTTACTGACGGTGACTTACGCAGGTTATTAGAAAAAACTTTGCAACTTGAAGCCATTACAGTTTCTGACGTTATTACTTTAAATCCGAAAACTGTCTCTCAAGATATGTTAGCTGCAGAGGCTTTAGAAATCATGGAACGTCATAGGATTAACCAGTTAATTGTCGTAGACCAACAAAATAAATTAGTTGGGGCACTAAACATGCACGACTTGCTTTCCAACAAAATTCTTTAGGTGACTCCACTTTGAGCAAAATGTATCTTACTAACCAAATCGCAAATTATCCTCAGGCACTAGAAAGAGCCCAAACCATCCGACTTTTAGTATTGGATGTAGATGGTGTATTAACCGATGGCTCACTTTTTATTAGTCCGGATGGCTTTGAACATATTAAAGTATTTAATAGTCTCGACGGTCATGGTATTAAGTTATTGATTGAGAACGGTATTCAGTGTGCGATTATTTCTGGAAGAGATTCTGAAATGGTAAAAGCTAGGGCAAGTGCTCTAGGAATTGAACATGTCTTTTTAGGCGTAAAAGATAAATTAGTGGTCTTTGAATCACTCCGGAATACATTAGATTTAACTTATAGTGCTTGCGCAGCAATGGGCGATGACTGGCCAGATTTATCTGTTTTAAGCAGGGTCGGTCTTCCCGTCGCACCAGCTCAGGCTCATTATGAGGTACTTAAAATTGCCAGGTATGTAACAAGTGAATCCGGTGGTAACGGTGCAGTTCGAGAAGTATGTGATTTGATTTTAAAAGCACAAGATAAATACGATCTTTTACTTAAACAAGCTCTTTAATAAATCAAGTGAACTATTTAACTACCATTAAAGAAACTATTACCGGATTTATTTTTCGGTTAATTCCCCTTTTAATCCTGGGGAGTATTACCTTGCTATCTTTTTGGTACCTAAAGAAAAATATTCAACCAGAGTTACCAACTGTGGCTAGAAGTAAAGCACATAAACCTGACTATGTTTTTACCGATGCTAAATTAACCGTATTAAATCTGGATGGCTCAACCAAATATCGATTACTTGGCCGCGAATTTAGGCACTTTGAAGATGATGCTTCGATTGATGTGACAAAGCCGCAATTAAGGCTTTTTGCAAAAAATACTCCACCTACCACGGTACGCTCTGAAACTGCGCATGTCAGTGGTAACTTAGATATTGTTGAACTTTTTAAAAATGTTCTCGTCAGTCGACCGAGTCAAATCAATGCCACAGGATTACTCATTAATCCTTTTTTTAAATTAAATACTGATTACTTAGAAGTGTTTGTTAATGATGATCGCTTAACCACCCGCTTACCAGTAAAAATTCAACGGGGAGATTCGATTGTTACAGCAAATAAGGGGGCTGATTATGATAACGTCAGCCAATCGATTCAAATGTACGGTGATGTGCAAGGGGTAATTGAACCCAGCAATACTTTAAAGAGGTGATGAAGTGAAATTAACTCACCCTGTTTTTTATCACTGGATAACTTGGTTATTTTTAGGATTTACTACCCTACAAAATTCCTTCGCCTTACAGTCGGATCAGAGTAAACCTACTAATTTTAAGGCGGATAAGGTGGATTTTAATGACGTCAATCAAGAGTATTTTTTAACTGGTCATATTGTAGTTTCGCGTGGGAGTATTTTAGTTAAAGGTGCGAAAGCCATTGTGGTGGTTGATCCTGATGGATTTCAAAAAATATCTGTGATTGGTGATGCGATGCAATTGGCTGAATTTACTCAACAACTTGATGGTACGACGATCGAATTCATCCATGGTGAAGGAGAGTTGATCCTATATGAGGAAAAAAATGATAGTTTGTTAATTACTGGCCAAGCCTTTACGGCCAGAAGTTCTGGTGAACAATGGCGTGATAAGCTTTATGCGGATCAAATACAATACAATTTATTTACTGAAAAATACCAAGCCATTAGCAAAGGTGATAAAAACTTTGCTAAATCGTTTCTTTCCCCGAAGTACAAAGAATCCCCTAAACTTTTTGATGTAAAGCCAAACTATGTCAGCCAATAGCTCTTCTCAGCCAGCCCTTATTGCTAAAGGGTTACAAAAAAAGTACGGTAAACGAACTGTTGTGCGAGATGTAAGTATTGAAGTCAAAACAGGTGAAATTGTTGGACTTCTAGGGCCTAATGGAGCGGGTAAAACCACTTCTTTTTATATGATAGTTGGATTAGTTCCTGCCGACCAGGGCACCATTACCCTCGATGGCAAATTAATTAGTAAGTTACCGATTCATGAAAGATCCTTTATGGGTCTATCTTACCTACCACAAGAAGCCTCGATTTTTCGGAAGTTATCAGTACGTGAAAACATTCAGGCGGTATTGGAACTCCAGGAAGATGCTAATGGCAGGAAGATGACTCGAAGTGCCATGAATGCTAGGCTGAATGAATTGTTAGATGAATTACAAATTAGTCATTTACGGGAAAATCCCGCTCTATCTTTATCCGGTGGTGAAAGAAGGCGTGTAGAAATTGCCAGAGCCCTTGCAACTAATCCTAAATTCATCCTCTTAGATGAGCCTTTTGCTGGCGTTGACCCTATTGCGGTTGGAGAAATCCAACGCATCATCAAGTTTTTAAAAGAGCGCAATATTGGGGTTTTAATCACTGACCATAATGTACGCGAAACCTTAGGTATTTGTGACCATGCCTATATCATTAGTGATGGTGTCGTCCTTGCCCAAGGCTTACCGAGTGAAATTATTGAAAACGAAAGTGTACGCCGGGTCTACCTGGGCGAAAACTTTAAAATGTAAAACATATGTTCTGCTCTGAACACTTGGCAAGCCAATAAATCACTGTTAATCTGAATGCGTAGTAAACTAAATTGACGGTAAATCTGAATTAGTTTTTTTCAACAGCAACGTTTTGGAGAGTCTATGAAAGTTCTTATTAACAGTAATCATCTTGAAGTTACTCCAGCAATAAATGAGCATTTAGCAGAAAAGTTATCCGTCATTAAAAAGCATTTTGATCAAATTCTACAAGTAAGCGTGACTTTTTTTGTCGAAAAAGCCCATGAAAAAGAACTTCGCCAAACCTGTGAAATAAGTTTTCATGCTTTAGGTAAAGATCTATTCGCACAATCACATCATGCAGATTTATACAAAGCAATTGATTTGACGATTGATAAATTAGATAAACAAATTTTAAAATCAAAAGAAATTGTAAAAAATCATCATCACCCTCTATGCGCCAAACATATTTCGGCGGGTATGGACTGATTAAACTTATAATAGAAATATGAGTGAACTCGCTAAAATTTTATTTGAAAAACATATCTATCTGGATGTCGAAGTACCTGACATTAATACCTTGTTTCGTTTGGCGAGTTCCAATTTTTCGGCTCAATCGCATTTAGATGAAAGTCTGATTTATAACTGTTTACAAGATCGGGAAAAACTAGGCTCTACTGCACTAGGTTTAGGTGTCGCGATACCCCACGGTCGTGTGAAAGGCCTGAAAGATCCCCTAGTTAGTTTTTATCGACTTCAAACTGGGATTGATTATGGCAGTTCAGATAGTGAACCCGTTGATATTTCTATTTTTTTATTAGTCCCTGAAGTAGCCACCCAACTTCACCTTGAATTACTGTCAGAAATTGCACAAACTCTTGCTGATAAAAATAAACGCGAAACCCTGCGACAGGGTCAATTACCTAATGAAATTCTGCATTCTTTGACCGTCTAGAAAGATTCATCATGATTCAGCAACTGTCGCTCATCGGGATCAGTGCTCAACACATTTTTGATGAGAATATTGATGATTTAAAACTCCACTGGATAACAGGTCAAGAAGGTGCAGATCGCTGTTTCGATGAACAAGTTGTTGCACAAGCCTCATCAGCGTCGGATTTAGTTGGTCACTTAAATCTCATTCATCCACGGCGACTTCAAGTTTGTGGCGAGCCGGAGATTACCTACCTTGATCGATTACAAAAAGCTCAATTACGGCATCAATTGGTTGACCTCATTGCGATGCATCCACCATGTATTATTATTGCTGATAATCAAATTGCCTCAGATTACTTGAAGCTTCACTGCCAAAGATCTTCTACACCGCTTTTTGAGACTCCTCTACCTGCTGCCGAGGTGATTGATCACCTACGTTTATATCTTACAAAAATTGGTGCGCCAAGTATCACCATGCACGGTGTCTTTATGGATATTTTGGGGCTAGGTGTTCTCATTACTGGGGAGTCTGGTCTTGGTAAAAGTGAACTCGGACTTGAGCTCATTTCAAGGGGACATGGTCTTGTAGCAGATGATGCTGTGGATTTTTCTAGGCTAGGTCCCGACTATATTGAAGGGCGTTGTCCAATCATTCTTCGAGATTTATTAGAAGTTCGTGGACTAGGCTTACTCGATATCAAAACTATTTTTGGAGAGACTGCAGTAAGACGCAAACTGAAGTTAAGATTAATTGTGCAGCTCGTCAAAAGAACCGACCAGACTTTTGAAAGACTTCCTTTGGAAAGTCAATATACTGAAATTTTAGGTTTAGGCATCCGAACCGTAAAAATTCAAGTTGCCGAAGGTCGTAACTTAGCTGTTTTAGTTGAGGCGGCGGTTCGTAATACGATTCTCCAACTTCGCGGTATTAACACTCTTGAGGATTTTATAAATCGTCAGCAAAAATTAATTCAATCCGATAACAATAATTAATATGAGCATCTTTATCATCACAGGAATCTCTGGATCAGGTAAATCTGTGGCACTACACGCCTTAGAGGACGCTGGATTTGAGTGTGTAGATAATTTACCGATTAATTTATTGACGACCTTGATTGATCAATTAGCTCCAGATAAAGACTATAAAATTGCAATTGCCATTGACGCTCGGCGTGGAGTAAGTGTTCAAAATTTGCCGGCTATTATTGATCGCGCAAAAGGACTTCATGAGATTCATACGATTTTTCTGAATGCGTCTACCGAAGCTTTGGTAAAACGCTTTTCTGAAACCAGAAGACGACACCCCCTCAGTTTAAATAAATTGAATCACTCTGTTCAATCATTGGAAGATGCAATAGATCAAGAGCGCTCTTTAATGGCCGGTGTAAGTGAAAATGCCCACCAAATTGACACCAGTAATATCTCTTCCAACACTTTGCGCAGTTGGCTCTTAGAGCTAGTTCATGAAAAAAAATCTGATATTACGGTTTTATTTGAATCTTTTGGCTTTAAAAATGGCGTTCCTCACGATGCAGATATCGTATTTGATGCCAGGTGTATTCCCAATCCCTATTATGAAAATGCTTTGAAACATTTAACTGGCAATGACCAAGCGGTGATTGATTTTCTGTTACTTTCAGAAGACTTTAATAAGATGTTTGAAGATATCCATGCTTTTGTAAAATATTGGTTGCCCAAATACCAAAAGGATGGAAGAAGTTACCTCACGGTTGCCGTCGGTTGTACTGGCGGGCAACATCGCTCTGTAGCATTAGTCAATAAGTTGTATGAAGCATTTAAAAATAACCCTGAATTTGCAGATCTCGCATCTCTAAAACGTCATCGCGACATTGTTGCTATTGCCCTAAACTCGGTCTAATAGTTGAAAGTCTTCCAATAATTTTTTTACTGGTGTGGGTAAACCGATACTAGCTAACTCAGAGAGTTTGATCCAATGACACGCATCGTTCCATTCGACCTCAGTTTTGGAAACTTTCACAATCCGTGTGGAAAAGTATAAAGTTCTATGTGTAAAAACGTGCTTATGAGGAGCCAAAACTCTCCCCTGTTGGTATGCTGCTGGGTTGGCCAAACTGATCAAATGACGGAACTGATCAATCTTAAACTCAACTTGAGACACCTCTTTCTCACTTTTTATTTCTACCCAAGGGGTTTCCGGTAAAGTCCATAATCCTCCCCAAATACCAGAATGCGGTCTTTTTTCTAGGAGAATATTTTCCTCATCCATCATCAAAAGCATTTCACTCACAACAATTTTAGAGGGAACCTTTTTGATTTTTAAAGGGATTTGAAGCACAGTTTGGTCTTTAAAGGCCAAACAATCTGCTAAATAAATACAGCTCGAAGAGAACTTGTTTTGACATGCGGGAGAAGTAGGTTTACAAACTGTGGCTCCAAAATCCATCAAAGCTTGGGTATAGGTGGGCATTAATTGAGCATCTTTAGGTAATAAGTTATCTGCTAAGATCCATAACTTTTGATTCTCAGCACGGGTCTTTAAAGATCCCTGGATACCATGCGTTCTGGCTATTAAGCGTTGAACATTGGCATCTAATATACTTGCCGGATGATTAAAGCAAAAAGCGGCTATAGCTCTGGCTGTTGACTGACCGATGCCAGGTAGTTGATTTAACTGTTCGGGTAACTGAGGAAATTGACCAGCATATTGAGCCAAAATCATCTTGGCACAGGCATGTAAATTTCTAGCTCTGGTGTAGTAACCGAGGCCAGCCCACAAAGCCATTACTTCATCTAAAGGGGCCTGCGCCAAGGTTTGTACATTCGGGAACTTTACTAAAAAAGTTTGATAGCGATCGATGACTGTGGCAACCTGTGTTTGTTGCAACATAATTTCAGATAACCAAACTTTATAGGGGTCTTTGAGGCCTTGCCAAGGCAATCCTTTACGCCCATGTTGTTGATGCCAATCAATGAGTTTTTTTGCAAAGTCCTTCATTTCTGACAGTTTGAACAATAAAAAGTGGATCTCTGACCTTGTTTAATTTGTTTAATTAAGCTTTGGCATTGATGGCAAGGCTCCCCAGTGCGGTCATAAACCTTTGTTTGGACCATGAAGTGACCGGGTTCTCCCTGGCTGTTCACGAAATCTTTTAAGCTGCTTCCGCCTGCTTCAATCGCTTTTTCTAAGGTCACCCGAATCGACTCAGCCAATAATTCATAGCGCTTGAAGCTAACTTTACCAGCTGGGGTTTTTGGATTGATGCCGGCAGTAAATAAGCTTTCTGAGCAATAAATATTTCCCACTCCAACCACACATTGTCCTGCTAATAAAAACTCTTTAACTGAGACTGTTCTTGACCTTGATTTTTTAAAAAGTAACTCAGCCCCTAAAGCGCCTTCAAAAGCGGGTCCAAAGGGTTCTACCCCTAAACGTTTTAACATTGGGATTTCGTCAACAGGTGTTTCTGAAAGTGGATGCCAATGAATTGATCCAAACTTACGTGGATCGTGCAATCTTAAAACTTTTTTACCGAAATGAAACTCAACTCGATCATGTTTTCGAGCAGGTTCCGTCTTTTCTTGAATCCTTAAAACACCCGTCATCCCCAAATGAATAATCATGGTGCCATGGTCAAATTCAAATAAAATGTACTTTCCTCTACGCCTTAGTAAACGCACTTTTTGATCGCACAAAATATTTTTTAAATTTATGGGTACTGGCCATCGTAATCTACCGTCGTATATCACGACATCTGAAATACTTTTTCCCTCAATAATTGGCGCAATACCCTGTTTGGTGACTTCAACCTCTGGTAATTCTGGCATTTTTAGAAATAATATTGAATGTTATATAGAATAAGCAAATGGAAAAACACAATTTATCTTCTTTTCGTCAAATAGCGTTTAATTCGCTGTTTGTAATTTTTACCACTCTGCTCAGTGCTAATATTTTTGCACAATCTGCCCAATCAGATCAGGATACTGAGAAATATGTTGAAAATATTTATTTATTTTTAACTTCAGAGATTGCTTTGCAACGCGGAGAAGTCGCTGCAGCCTACCAAACTTTGTTTACTTTGGCGAAATCTACCAAAGATCCAAGAATTGCTCAAAGGGCAATGGAGATTGCCTTAATGGCTAAATCCCCCAAATCCTCGCTAGAGGCTGCAAAACTTTGGGATGAACTAACTCCACCGACTGACAATACATCTAGAGAGGTCTACCTTACTTTATTGATGATTAATCAATATTGGAGCGATGCCGTCGAACCTACAATTAAATTTCTAAAGTATGAATCTGTCAAGAAGCGAGATGCATTTTTAAAACAAGTCTTACCCCTTTTTAATAAAGCGGACAATCAAGATGAGGCAATGCTAGCGTTTGCAAAAATTGTCGGTGATTTAAAGCCTTTAACTAAAGACAATGAAATCTTGTTTTTGTATGCATTAGGTCTAGAAAAAGCAGGCAATCTTGAAAAGATGGAAGACGTCTTACAGTCCATGTTAAAGAGCAATCCTGACGATGCAAACGCCCTCAATGCATTAGGATATGCGTTTGCGGACCGCAATATAAGATTAACTGAAGCTCTTTATCTAATTAATAAGGCCAATCAATTAAATCCTAATAACCCCTTTATTTTGGATAGCTTAGGTTGGGTTAATTACCGCTTAGGCAATAACGACTTAGCGCTTAAGTATCTTCAGGATTCTTTTAACCAACTTGCCGAAGCAGAGGTTGGTGCTCACCTTGGGGAAGTCTTGTTTAAGGCCGGGAAAGAGGCAGATGCAGATACCGTTTGGCGTAAAGCAGAATCTATTAATGCCAATAATCCAACTCTTAAAGAAACGTTACGCAGACTTCGTCCAACTTGGTCAAGTCCCGAAGTTTTTGATCAAACCAAGAGTAGAAAATGGGATGGTCGGTTTTCTGTAAAAATCAATGATGCCAAATCACAAGATGGTGGTAGTGGGGCATTTACACTGGTTCATGCTGACTTTATTGATGATTTAGAGATTAGATCACCCATCGGGACTTCTATTGCCAAACTTCAAATCAAACCAGGTAGTGCCTCTTTAGAACAAAATGGAAAGATCATTAATGCTATCGATGCTGATCAATTAATGGCTCAAACTTTAGGTTTACCCATTCCAGCAAGAGGTTTAACTGAATGGCTATCAGGTTTTCCAAGAGCGGGCAGCCAAAGCACTTTAAAGAGAAATACAACGGGGCAAGTTGAGGAAATTATTCAAGACAATTGGACTTTAAAATATACTTGGACGAATGACAATAAATTACAAAAATTACAGATGAATCGATCAGATAGAGGCACAGAGATTGATATTCGTTTAATTTTTAACCTTATCAATGAGTAATCAGTTAAGTATTCTTGCGCCCGCAAAAATCAACCTATTTTTACACGTCGTTGGACAACGTCCTGATGGCTACCATCTCTTACAGAGTGTTTTCCAACTGATTAATTTATCGGACCAAGTCATATTAAATAGTCGTCAAGATTCTGAAATTCATCGAATTAACCCCTTAGCAAATGTTGCCGCCAAAGATGACTTGGTAGTTAAAGCCGCGGTTTTATTACAAAAAACTTGCGGGGTTTCTCAAGGTGTAGATATCGATTTAGAAAAAAATATCCCAATGGGTGCAGGTTTAGGCGGGGGCTCCTCCGATGCAGCAAGTACTTTGCTTGGTCTTAATCAACTCTGGAATTTAAACCTCTCAAAGTGGGATTTAATGGATATTGGTATACAGTTAGGTGCTGATGTGCCATTTTTCATTCAAGGGCATAACGCATTTGTAGAGGGTATTGGCGAGATCATCACCCCTATCGATTTGCCAATTCATGAATACGCCGTCGTTTATCCCGGTGTTTCCATACCAACTAAGGAAATTTTTTCATCTCCTGAATTGACTAGAAATCACAGTCAGATTACAATAACTGACTTCGCAGAGCAAAAATCCAATTTAACTATGTTTCAAAATGATTTACAGGAAATTGCCGAGCAAAAATATGTAGCAGTTAAGAACGCAATTGAGTGGCTGAAATGTACATTTCCAAATACTCAACCGATAATGAGCGGTTCTGGGAGTTCAGTTTTTTGTAAAATTCCCGACAGTTTTGATACGGATTCTTGTATTTCTGAACTACCGCACGAATGGAAATTTTTTAAAGTTAAGAGTTTAATGCGTCACTCGGCTTATAATTTAATTCCAAATAGCAACTTAAGTAATAAATTGTTGTTTAGTAAACCGCAACAGGGGAGTCGCCAAGTTGGTTAAGGCACTGGATTTTGATTCCAGCATGCGAAGGTTCGAATCCTTCCTCCTCTGCCACATTGCGTGTTTTCATAAAAATTTCACATTCTTCTCCTCTCTCTCTTTCTTGAAAAATCCTCTGTTTTCAACTATTTCACATCCTTTTTCCTATTGGAGCCAATATGAGCAATGAATCCATGGTTATTTTTACTGGAAATGCCAATCCAGATTTAGCAAAAGCTGTTTCTGATTATTTGGGATTAGAGCTTGGCAAAGCGATGGTAGGTAAATTCTCAGATGGTGAAATTCAAGTTGAGATTCAAGAAAACGTTCGTAGTAAGCATGTGGTTGTCTTGCAATCCACTTGTGCGCCGACCAATGATCATTTGATGGAGCTGATGATTATGGTGGACGCGCTCAAAAGAGCCTCCGCGGGAACCATCACAGCAGTAATCCCCTATTTTGGCTATGCCAGACAAGACCGTCGCCCCCGATCGGCAAGGGTTGCCATTTCAGCTAGGCTCGTGGCAAATATGTTGCAATCTGTTGCTGGCGTAGAACGTGTTCTGACAATGGATCTTCATGCTGACCAAATTCAAGGCTTTTTTGATATTCCAGTGGATAACATTTACGCCTCACCAGTCTTATTAGACGACTTACATAGCAAAAAAGGCGGAGATTTATTAGTAGTTTCTCCTGATATTGGTGGTGTAGTGCGAGCAAGAGCACTTGCAAAACAGTTAGGTTGTGATTTAGCAATTATTGATAAACGCCGCCCTAAAGCGAATGTTTCAGAAGTAATGCATGTCATTGGTGAAGTAGAAGGTCGTCGTTGCATCATTATGGATGACATGATTGATACTGGTGGCACTTTATGTAAAGCTGCTGAAGTATTAAAACAAAGAGGTGCTAAAAGTGTCATGGCCTATTGTACGCACCCTGTGTTTTCAGGGTCTGCTGTAAGTAGGATCTTAGAGTCTCACTTAGATGAGGTGGTAGTTACTGACACAATTCCCCTCAGTGATGAGGCAAAGGCAAGTTCTAAAATACGTGTTTTATCGATTGCACCATTACTTGGAGAAACTCTGCAAAGAATTAGCCGTGGTGATTCAGTTATGTCGATGTTTACCGATACAGACTAGCCTTCTAGAACAAATTCAAGTTATAATAGCAATCTTTTCTGTTTGGTCGCGAACAGGAATAAGTGCCTTATCTTTGATAAGGCAAATTATTATCGAAATTTATTAGAGGATTACTCATGAAAGTTACAGCCTACGAACGTAGCGTACAGGGCACTGGTGCGAGCCGCCGCCTGCGCAATTCTGGAAAAACACCAGGTATTATTTATGGTGGAACAGATTTACCGCAAGCAGTGGAATTAGATCACAATGCACTCTTCCACGCTTTAAAAAAAGAAGCCTTCCATTCTTCAATTTTAGACATTGAAATTTCTGGTAAGGTTACACAAGCTCTTTTACGTGATTTCCAAATGCATCCGTTTAAGCCGCTCGTATTACACATTGATTTTCAACGCATTGATGCAACCCATAAAGTTCACATGAAAGTTCCACTTCACTTTAAAGGTGAAGATACATGTCCAGCAGTGAAAACTGGTGGTGGTGTAATTAACCATATTGCAAATGAAGTTGAAATCGAGTGCTTACCTGCAAACTTGCCTGAATTTATTGAAGTTGATTTAAGTGCAATGGTAGTTGGTCAAACTCTCCATGCTAAAGATTTAACTTTATCAGCGGGTGTTACATTAAGTTTGCATGTTGAACATGAAAACCCAGCTATTGTTGTGGCACGTATGCCTTTAGTGTCTTCTGGAGTATTACCAACTGGTGCGCCAGAAGCTCCAGCAGCGCCGGTTGCTACTAAATTAAAAGATAAAGAAGGTAAAGAATAATTTTTAATTGTTCTTTTGCGAGAAAACCCGCTGTTGCGGGTTTTTTTCTAAGTTGTAGCTTCTACTCTCATCAATTTATTTGAAATATATTTAACATCAATGTACTTAATAATTGGCTTAGGTAACCCCACTGATCAACATCTGAATGATCGGCATAATGCCGGTTTTTGGTTATGTGATCTAATTGCCAGTCATTTGAATACGTCGTTCAAAACAGAGAGTAAATTTAAAGGTGAGCTTGCTAAAGGAAAATTTCAGGGTCAGGACGTTTACTTATTAAAGCCCATGACTTATATGAATTTAAGCGGTGAGTCTGTAGGGCAACTAATGCGATTTTTACAAATTAAGCCGTCTCAACTGTTGGTGATTCATGATGAGTTGGATCTTGCACCGGGTGTAATTCGTCTCAAAATGGGGGGTGGCACGGGCGGACATAACGGCTTAAAAAGCATCCAATCCCATATCGGCACCTCTGATTATTTAAGACTTCGAGTTGGTATAGGACATCCGAGAGATTTTGTAGAAAAAGGTAGTCCTCATCAAGAGGTCGCAAGTTATGTTTTGAAACGTCCGCCCAAAGCAGAAATGGCTTTAATTGAAGATTGCTTTGATCAATTTATGAGAGTTTTCCCATTGGTCATAAATGGTGATTTGTCGCAAGCAATGAAAGACTTACACACTCTTTGATGTCAACTTATAGTACTTTTGCATAAGCTGATCGTTATTTTCAATAAAGCCAGGATTTTTAGGGATACAGGCTATCGGGCAAACGATTTGACATTGTGGTTTATCGTAGTGTCCGACGCATTCTGTGCATTTATCAGGGTTAATTTCGTAAATCTCTGGCCCCATACTAATGGCATCATTTGGGCATTCCGGCTCACACACGTCACAGTTAATACAATCATCAGTAATCATTAATGCCATATTAACCTTGGGCTGCTTTCACCTTTTTATCTAACCATTGTTCAACCGATGGGAAAACAAATTTACTTACATCACCGCCGAGTAATGCCACTTCGCGGACAAAGGTACCAGAAATAAACTGATACTGATCAGATGGTGTCAGAAATAGTGTTTCTACATCTGGTACCAAATAGCGATTCATACCTGCCATCTGAAACTCGTATTCAAAGTCGGATACAGCCCTTAAGCCTCGAACAATTACCCTCGCATTGTTTTTTCTTACAAAGTCCTTCAGGAGTCCAGTAAAGCCCTCTACGCGTACATTTGAGTAATGACTCAAAACTTCTCTAGCGATTTGTATACGTTCATCTAGAGTAAATATTGGCTTCTTATTTTTACTATCCGCAATGCCTACAATCACCTCGCCAAATATAGAAGCGGCTCGACGAACTAAATCTTCATGTCCACGTGTTAATGGATCAAAAGTTCCTGGATAAACTGCAATTGTCATAATTAATCCTAAAATGGCTCTATATTTTTACTTTTAGAAGGCTTGCCTTTACAGCACCAGCAACTAATTGGCGTTCAATCTGCCAATTATTCAAATTTTCTAAAATTACTTCATTTTCAATCTTAGTTGTGGATTCTACATAAATTATTGGAGTTTTAGTTTGAAACTGATAGTTTCCAATAGTTTTTAGAGAATTTTGTAACAAATTTACGTCATCAAACGGTGGGTCTAAGAAAATAATGTCAAAGTCCAA
This sequence comes from Polynucleobacter rarus, assembly GCF_003072505.1. Taxonomy (GTDB): domain Bacteria; phylum Pseudomonadota; class Gammaproteobacteria; order Burkholderiales; family Burkholderiaceae; genus Polynucleobacter; species Polynucleobacter rarus. Next base: position 2,849,222 of record NZ_NTGB01000001.1, on the reverse strand, counting down.
AATTTGATGACTCGCTAACCAATAAAGTGCTTCTGCACGAGTTATCTCAATTTGACAGTTAACTGGACCCGGCTGCAGTGTTTGCAAATTATTTTGTAAGTTTACATAAACTTTTTGGTTGTGCTCCACTAATTGAACAAATTTGGCTCCTCGCGATGCAGCCTCAAACCCTAATACACCGGAACCAGCAAATAAATCTAAACACCTAGAACCATTTAAATAAGGATTAATCCAATTGAAGAGGGTTTCTCTCACACGATCCGTCGTTGGTCGCAGTCCTTGTTGGTCAACAACTTGAACTTGTCTACTGCGCCAATGACCACCAATGATCCTGACTTTGTTGGAAAGTGGTAAATTTTTCTTCAATTGCCGCCAACCACCACGGTAATCATTCTTTCAGGATCTAAGTATTTTTTAAATACTCTTTGAATATCCTCTTTACTTACTTTATCTACTTGAGTTGTCCAAGTATCTAAAGTATCCAATGGTAAGTCGTTCCATGCTATTCCAGCAACATTTGCAAGTAATTTACTATTGCTATCAATGCGTAGTGCAAAACCATTCATCAGATTATTTTTAGCAGCCGTGATTTCATCATCGCTAGGACCATTCACAACGAACTGTTGAATTGTTTGATTTAAAAGTTCAACTGACTTCTCTGACTGATCTTTTTTTGTTTGCATACTCGCAGAAAAGAATCCCATGTATTTAGAAGGCATAAAGTAACTAGATACGCTGTAGGCTAAACCTCGTTTTTCACGTATTTCATTCATGAGGCGTGATACAAATCCGCCACCGCCGAGGATGTAATTACCAACTAATAAAGGGAAATAATCGGGATGGTTTCGCGGAACAGAATCGATGCCCATTTGAATATGTGCTTGCGTAGAAGGATGAGAAATATGAACTTCCCTTTGATTAGCTGGCTTAATGGGTAATGGTTTAAATGCTGGAATTGTTAAATCAACGTTGGCGCCTTTTGGCAATTTTTGAGTTAAACGATTAGCAATTTGGACGGCATCTTGCGTACTTACATCCCCTACTATCACTACATTCGTATTTTTTGCTCTGTAATAAGTTTGATGGAATTTTCTTAAATCATCTACTTCGATTTTTTTCAATTCTGCAACTGATGCAATTGAACCAAGTGGATTACCTTGGTACAACATTTTAGTAAATTGCTCACTCATTATGTACTCTGGTCTTGTCTGACTTTCCAACAAGCCACTAATTTCTAAAGATTTTTCTCTAGATAATACTTTTTGGTCAAAACTAGGATTAGCTATCATCTGCGCTGTTAAATTAATAACATCATCCAAGATTACTTTCTTACTTAATGATTTAATACGAATTGAGGTTAACTCATTGCTAGCACTGGCGTTAAAAACTGCACCTAGATCAGAGATTTTGTCAGATAAAAATGCTTCATCTTTTTTGCCACCGTCTACCATTGCTCCCTTGTTCAAAAGATTGGCCGTCATTTCTGCTATGCCTTTTTTTCCTTTTTGATCAAAGACAGAACCTGCATTAATATCCATCCCGATATTGATCATTGGAATAGTTCTTGCTTCTACGAAGAATAATGTTGCCCCTGAATCAAGTAGGATTTTTTGAATAGGTAAAGCGGCATAAGTGAAACTAGTAACCATTAATGAAATCAGGGTTAATATAGTTATGCACGATCTTTTTAGAATTGTTTTCATATTAAATCTTCTCTAGTAATCAGTTTGAAGACGCTTTTTTAAGCGTAATTGGTTTCAATACACCAACGGTTAACTGGCTATCGTTAATAAATTTCTTTACTACTTCTTGAACTTGCTCGGAAGTGATTGATTGCAGTTTTTCATCAATTGTATCTATTTGCCGCCATGAAATATCATGCATCTCTAATTCACCAATCTCCATTGCTTGACCAAATACTGAATCTTTTTTGTAAACCTGGGCGGCATTTACAGCAATTTTTACTCGTTTCAATTCCTCTGGCTTCACCCCATTTTGAGCAATTTCTTTTAGAATTCTTTTCACTTCTGACTCAAACATTTCTGGGGTTTTACCAGGTAGAAGGACTCCAGAAATATTCAACATACTCTGACCTCTTGAAAATCCGTCATAGCTTGTCCCAATAGAACTCACAATTTTTTTATCTATCACGAGTTGACGATTTAATCTGGAATTTTGGTTTCCGTCTAATATTCCCGTTAGAACATCAATTGCAAATGGATCATTATTATTAAATTGACCATTTTCAATCTTTGGGACTTTCCAGCCCAGCATAACAACAGAGTTTTCTGCTGGTGCGCTTAATTCAAAATATTTTCGACCCTGTTGTACAGGCTCTAACTTTAATTTTCTTTCTTTAATTTCTTTAGCTGGAATTTTTCCATAAATACTTTCAGCCATTGCGAACACTTCATTAGGATTCACATCACCAACCACCAGTAGTACCGCATTTTTTGGGGTATACCAACTGTCGTACCAATCTCTGGCATCTTTGTAGGACATATTTTTTAAATCATTCATCCATCCAATCACTGGGTGTCTATTCGGTGCAGAGTTTAGTGCTGTTGCCATAAACTGCTCATATAACAAACTGGGTGCCTTATCATCAGTGCGAAGTCTTCTTTCTTCCATAATGACTTGAATTTCTTTTTTAAATTCCTCTTCAGAAAGTTCTAGATTATGCATACGATCTGCTTCGAGTTGCATGACTTTGGCTAGATGGGATTTTTCGATTTGTTGAAAATAGGCTGTGTAATCATTTGAAGTAAAAGCATTTTCACGACCACCTAGAGCAGCCACTCTTTTTGAAAACTCACCAGGACCAATCGTTTTTGTACCCTTGAACATCATATGTTCTAAAACATGGGCTACGCCTGTAACGCCTATATCTTCGTCGACCGAACCAGTTTTATACCAAACCATATGCGCTACAGTTGGGGACCGGTGATCTTCCTTCACGATAACGCGCAAACCATTACTTAATTGCTTTTCATGGATATACTTTCCCTGATTTTGCTCAGCAAACGCAAAGCTCTGATAAATTAGAGTTATGCTCAATAAGATACATTTGAAAATTTGTCGATTATTCATGCTCATAGTCATTCTTTGTATTCCCCTATATCTTCGCTTAAAATATTAATCTATGTTCGGACTGCGCAAATCTCTTTCTTCTATTTTCAAACGTACTCGTGTTGATGAGGAACTCTTTGAATCCTTAGAAGAATCATTACTAATGGCCGATGTTGGTATTCATGCTAGTAACGAACTTATTTCTCAACTTCGAGTTGTTGCAAAAAAAGAAAAAATTGATAATGGTGAAGTTTTAAAATCAGCTCTTGAAAAGTTAATTATTAAACTTCTCCAACCCTTAGAGTTTACTAATAATCCACTAATTTCACATACCCCTACAAATCATCCTGAAATTTGGCTAATTGTAGGTGTCAATGGCGCAGGCAAAACCACTTCAATCGGTAAGATTTGTTATGCCTTACAACGTCAGAATAAGAAAGTATTGCTTGCAGCTGGGGATACATTCAGAGCGGCTGCCCGGGAACAACTTGCAGAGTGGGGTAAACGTAATCAGGTTGAGGTGATAAATCAAACAACAGGTGATGCTGCCACAGTAGCACATGATGCTATTGGTGCTGCAATCGCTAGGAATGTCGATGTTTTAGTGATTGATACTGCAGGTAGGCTGGCTACTCAGAACCATCTGATGGAAGAACTCAAAAAGGTTAAGCGAATTATTCAGAAACTCATTCCGTCTGCGCCTCATCATACGGTTTTGGTATTAGATGGAAATACAGGTCAAAACGGGGTTTCACAAGTGAAAGCCTTTCATGAGGCTCTTGATCTCTCAAGTCTCATCATCACCAAAATGGATGGAACGGCTAAAGGTGGAGTTTTATGCGCCATCTCCCACGTTTTATCTTCAAGTCACATTCTGCCTCAAATTATGGCAATCGGTATTGGTGAAGGAGTAGATCAGTTAATTCCTTTTGATGCTGGTGCTTTTGCAAAAGAATTAGTTGGTGATTAACTTACTAAATTCCTGCACAATTTTTATATCCTATTTTTTCATTTAAACTACGCCTTTAATCCAAAGCTATTGATAAGTTCAATTACGAAAATATTTGCTTGCTCAACTGCCCAGGCCGCATCTTCATACTCAACTGTATCGCCTTTATAGTCCGCCATTAAACGAAGATCTTCAACCTTATTCAAAGATTTACCTAAACTAACTGAAACCTGACCTGTCTTGACCAGTTTAAGACTGAAATTTGAAATTAGACCACTATGAGTTTTCGTAAAAATAATTTCCTGTTCGTGGCCTGTAGCTATAAGAGCGGCTCGAGCAGCATCAAACATGGCGTAATAAGCGCGGTTACAAGCACCATCTAGATCTTTTGAATCAAGCAGTATTTTCGCTGACGATGCAGCAGTCTGAGCCTTTACAAATAGTTCTTTAGCTTTCAAAGAACAATACCTTCTACTTGAATGTTTTTCAGCAACTCTGGATTAGAGTATTTTTCAGGATGGTCCCATTCTGTTTGCCAAATGGGTAATGGCTGAATCCGAATACCAGTTTCTAAAAGTACATCGTAGGCTAAGTCATCCATGGCAAACTTAGTTGTAATAAAACGTCCAGCAGTTCCATTTAAGAGTACGGCAATATCCGCATCACTATCACTTTCGTGCGTATTACGGGCGCGACTACCAAACAAAATTATCCTTCTTACATCGTAATGAAGAGCTATTTTTTTCCAAAAAGCATGGGCTGCCTTTTGAGTATTGAGTTCAATTGTGGAAGTCGATTTCATATTGTTTAATTATGATGAGAAAAAACTTTTTGGGCAACAAGTATGATATTAACCTTCATTTTATAAGTCCTTACTATTCCTATGGAATTCAATGACGTTAATTTTTTAAGGCTTCTTTAAGTTTTTTGTCTCCAATCAAACTCGATTTTTTATATCCATATTGATCAATTTACCCTTTAATAAATCATTGAAAAAGATTGGCACTCTTTAAAGAGGAGTGCTAAAATGAACATATGATGAGTGCAAATTTAGTTCATTTAACTTCTGACGTTATTCCTTCAAAGAAGAAGGGGGCTTCACTCATACCTCAAATGCCAGTGTTACCCTCAGGTGGAGTTGGCTCCTTAGACTCTTACATTTCAGCAGTGAATCAAATGCCGATGTTGACTGCTTCGGAAGAAATTGAGTACGCAAAAAAACTACAAGAAGAAAATGATTTGGAATCAGCAAGAAAGCTTATTCTCAGTCATTTACGCTTAGTGGTTTCTGTTTCTCGGCAGTACCTTGGTTATGGTTTGCCGCATGCTGACCTGATTCAAGAAGGAAATATTGGCTTAATGAAAGCTGTTAAGCGTTTTGATGTGAATCAAGGTGTTCGTTTAGTTTCTTATGCTATTTTTTGGATAAAAGCTGAAATTCATGAGTTTATTTTAAAAAATTGGCGTCTTGTCAGGGTTGCTACAACCAAACCGCAAAGAAAATTATTTTTTAATTTAAGAAGTAATAAGCCTACTTTAAATGCTCTTAGCTCTGATGAAATCACAAATCTAGCCAAGGCTTTAGACGTTAATCAACACGATGTGCGAGAAATGGAAATCCGTCTCTCTGCTGCTGACATTGCCTTAGAGCCAGAAAATGAAGATGGTGAAGTTCGTGAGCAAGGTAGTTGGATGTCAGATTCCAGTCTTGAACCGACTCATGTACTCATGAAGCAAGAGGATATGAATCAAGAAGTGGATGGTCTGCAGATAGCTCTTGCCTCTTTGGACGAACGCTCACGCAGAATTATTGAATCTCGTTGGTTGCCTAACCTTGTTGGTGGTACTGCTTTAACATTACATGATTTAGCGGATGAGTTGCAAATTTCTGCTGAAAGAGTGCGTCAAATCGAGGCAGCTGCTCTTAAGAAAATGAAATCCGCTCTAAGCGCCTAATTCATTAACTGCTTTAAATCATTCACTAGTCCTATGGCACCTTGATTGTGCTTAATAAACAAACGTAATTTACCCTCTTTATCCACTACATAGCTGCCGGCGGTATGGTTGATTGTGTAGTTTTTACCGTCCTTTGAATAATCTTTTTGGACAAATATCTTATAACCTTTCACAACTTGTTCCAATGCTTCAGGAGTTGCTGGTCTTAAACCTAAGAAACTAGGGTCGAAACTCGGTACATATTGCGCTAAGATTTCTTGAGTATCTCTATCAGGATCGACTGTAATAAAAATGACCTGAAGTTTATCTTTATCTTTACCCAATAACTCTTTTACTTCTTTAATTTCATTTAATGTCGTCGGGCAGACATCCGGGCACTGGGTAAATCCAAAGAAAATAATGGCAACTTTTCCTTTGAAGTCAGCTAAGTGCCTGACGTTGCCTAGATGGTCGACTAGTTCAAAGTTAGGGTTAAATGCCGTTGAGCCAGTGATATCCGTATTTAAGAATTTTGGGGGAACATTATCACAGGCAAATAAAGCAGAGAGTAGGCATAAGGCGATAGAAAATTTTATAGCCTTGGTAGAGAGGAGTTTTTTAAACATAATGGTCTGCTAGTAAAGCTAAAAATAAGACAGACAAGTAGATAATTGAATACTTAAATGTCTTTTTAGCCAATTGATCGGAGTAGTTGTAATATAGTTTGATGGAATACCACAAGAATACTCCACCTAAAATAAGCGCACTCGCCAAATATAAATAACCGCTCATTTGATAAACGTAGGGCAATATTGAGGCTGCCAAAAGAATCAATGTATAGAGAATGATATGCAATAGTGTGAATTTTTCACCATGGGTGTTGGGTAACATCGGCAGGCCAGACTTTTCGTAATCTTCTCGTCGATAAAGGGCTAAAGCCCAAAAATGCGGTGGCGTCCAAGCAAAAATAATCAATACTAGAAGCCAAGCCTCAGGCGATAAATCATTAGCAACAGCCGCCCATCCCAAAGCAGGTGGCATTGCACCAGACAGGCCACCAATGACAATGTTTTGAGGAGTAGCGGGCTTCAAAATCCAAGTGTAAATAACCGCGTAACCAACGAAAGTTACAAAAGTTAACCACATGGTTAAGGGATTGGCAAAATACCATAAGATCACCATTCCTAGACAACCTAGAATCGCTGAAAAGATTAATATTTGATTAACCGTTACATCGCCAGTGGCAGATGGACGCCAAGAAGTTCTCTTCATTTTGGCATCTACCTTTTGTTCAATTAAACAATTCACACTGAACGCCGCACTTGCCAATAACCAAATTCCAATTGAACCGCCAATTAATGGTTTTAAGGGCACCATGCCAGGAACAGCTAAAAACATCCCAATGATGGCGCAAAAGACCGCTAACTGAGTGACTCTAGGTTTCGTCAATAAATAATATTGACGCCATTTAGGGATAGGTAAAGAAGTTGAATTACTCATTAATTAATAATTAGGTTTTGGTGAAGCCAACAATAGTAACTTTGTTGCAGTGATGATTAAAAGTGCAGCACCGCCAGTATGAATTAAAGCTGCGATTAATGGCCAATTTAGCACTACGTTAGAAATTCCAGTTACAAATTGTAATACGACCAATCCCACTAAAATTTTTAACCACTTTCTAAGGATCAAATGCCAATTCGAAGATCCCGATAAACTGAGCTTTCGGTAGTTAAAGTAAAAAGTAATGACCGACAGAAAAACAATTGCTGCAAAAACACGATGAAGCCAATGAATCGCTATTAAAGCCTGTATTGGTAAGTAATCACCTGTTACAGTCTTACCCAGTTCACGCCAGAATGTAAAGCCATTTTGAAAATCCATAGGTGGCATGAAACTCCCATTACAGCTCGGAAAATCTTGGCAAGCTAAAACGGCGTAGTTGGTACTTACCCACGCTCCTAAAAATATTTGTATGCTACACACCATTAAAAGTCCAATTGTATGGACCCTCAAATATTTAGGATCTTTCTTTAATTCACGGTAATTTAAGTGAGTCGCATGATTAAAAACAACTAATCCCATTAACAGCAAAAGTGCCAATAGCAAATGTATTGTCACGATGATGGGTTGTAATTTGAGTGTTACAGTAAATGCACCGAACGCACCTTGTAGGCAAACCAAAAAAAATAATCCTATGGCTAAGTTTGTAATCCATTTTTCTATTTTTTTTCGATTAGTCCATGAAAGTATGGCAATACTTAAAATCAAAAAACCGACCCCGCTAGCGAAGTAACGATGTAACATTTCTATCCAAGCTTTACTTTCTGTTACGGGGCCAAAAGGCATTTGAGATTGTGCGAGCGATATTTGCTCTGAAGCCAATAAAGGGTTCGAGTGTCCATAACATCCTGGCCAGTCTGGGCAACCTAAGCCCGAATCAGTTAAGCGAGTAAAGGCCCCAAATAAGACTAAATCAAAGGTAATAAACAATGTAATGGAGCTCAAGTGGTGAAGCCCCAACTTATTACCCCTATAAGCGTTGATGATAAGTGGAATCGCCCCCATAAATAAGGCGATAGCTGCTAGCTGAATGATCAACTTCAAGGACATCATTACGAACCTGTCTTACCCGTTGGATTCCACTTCAATAGCTTTTCGATATCTTTACGCATCTTATTGAATACTGGTCCATCTTTACTGACTGGATATTGCATCATTCTTGCACCGCTTGGATCCAATAGTTGTAATGCATTAGGATTGTGCTGCAAATTTAACCAAGTATCGAGTTGCTCACGATCAATCCCGGCTTGTGGCATCTGAATAATATTGACCCCAGCAATTTCTGGATCATAAGCTTTTAGAATTTTGTCACTAACAGTTCCCTGATCACTAACTAGCCAAACAATTTGCAATCTTGATTTTTCCTTACCCATTGCAGCACGAACTTGCCTCATTAAATATAATTGTTTTATACAATTCTCTTCATCAGTTTCACAGTTTTGTGCAGGTCTTGCCATCAATAGCGTCCATTTACCTTGAACTTTTGGTAAAAGAAATTCGGCAGGAACTGGTTCAACTGGAAATACCAATTCGCCATAGTTAGTTTGTCCACCTCTTGGCTTTATTAAATAAAAGGTGACATATGAAGCAATGACAGGGGCCGCGCAGACCATTAACAGTAAAAACATCTGCCAACGACCTTTTCTTACATTCGACATTGGCATTGAGTTTATTTTGGACGCTGGTATGAGTGGAGTATCTTCGTTCATAAATTCATAATTTTTGGCAATCTTCTATTATCCCAATCTTTTCGATTGTTTGCGGATTCCGGTAAATAACCAAAATAAAAAGGTCATTAGTGATAATGCATACCATTGCAATGCATAGGCATTGTGTTTAGATGCTCCTGAGTCCATTCTTGGCCAATTGCGATCCAATCCATCTGAATCCTTAGAGTTCACTTGTCGCAGAACAAATGGTTGATAAGGTAAGTTCAATTTATTTGATAAATTTTCTATATTGAGATTTTGAACTAATTTTTTACCATCACTTGCAGTGGAATTGTTTTCTTCCCCAATGTTGTAAGTTTTACCTGCATCAGCTAATACAACGCCCTTAATCCGAACAGTGGTGTTCACCTCTAAAATCTGAGGTACTAAATCTCTTTGCGTAAAACTTCTCGGCGCCCAACCTCGATTCACCCAAATAATGAAATCCTGTTGCTGAACTTTTATTTTTAATGGCATCAATAAATTAAATCCAGTGGTAATACCTGTCTTTGGGTCACGGCCATTAGGGTGTGGTCGGTTATCTAACCAAACACCATCAGAGGTCAACCACTCACCATCTGCAACCATCTGGTGATAAATTGCTTCATTTAACGACCACCTTTTTTCTGATGCTGACAATGGGGACAAACTCTCCTTGGCAGTAATCGTATTAGCTAAATTTTCTTTATATTCAGCTCTTCGTAGTTGCCAATTACCTAACTGTATACCTAAGATAACTAAAAACAACATCGATATAAATGCAGTTTTTCTCTGGAGAACGTCTTTTCGAAAGGAGTATTGGTTCATAAATTTATTTCAAGCGATAATTGTTATATGAAAATACTAATTCCAATAATTTTTGTTTGCATTTTATTAAGTCTTGGGTCCGCATTATTTTTTATGATGCGTGATAAGGGTTCAAGTTCAAATATGGTCAGGTCCTTATTTCTAAGGATTGGTTTATCCATTTTTTTGTTTGCGGCTGTTTGGTTTTCCCATTACATGGGCTGGATTCAAAGTACAGGAATACGAGTCGGTAGTTGATTGATTATTTAGGTGTTAAAAAAACCGCTGACTATGCAGCGGTTTTTAACGATACTTTTTACATCCAATAAACTAGCAAATATAAGCCGAGCCAAACAACGTCGACAAAGTGCCAATACCAAGCAGCTCCTTCAAATCCGAAATGATTATCTGCAGTAAAGTGTCCTTTAATCATACGACGAAGAACGACTGATAACATTATTGCACCTAAAGTTACATGGAAACCATGAAACCCTGTGAGCATAAAGAATGTTGAGCCATAAATGCCTGATGATAACTTTAAGTTCAGTTCAGAATAAGCATGAACATATTCAAAAACTTGTAAACATACAAAGAGAAAACCAAGGCCAACTGTTAAGGCTAAACCTTGAATAGCTTGTTTACGGTGATTTTCTCTAAGGGCGTGATGAGCCCAAGTAACTGTTAAGCCTGAGGTCAACAAAATTGCGGTATTAATTGTAGGAATAGGCCATGGACCCATAGTTTCGAATTTATCGACTAATCCACCAGGACCAGCATTTGGCCAAACAGCAGAAAAATTAGGCCAAATTAAGCGGCTATCAATGTCACCCAACCAAGGCATTGCGATATTTCTAGCATAGAACAATGCTGAGAAAAACGCAGCGAAGAACATAATCTCAGAAAAAATAAACCAACTCATTGACCAGCGATATGAAATATCAACGTTTACACTGTTTAGACCGCCTTCAGATTCAGCAATTGCATCGCCAAACCACTGGTATAAAACAAACAATAGCCAAAGAATTCCAAAGCCTGTAAGGTAGGCACCCCATTGGTGACCATTGACCCATTGGGACATTCCGAATCCAAAGGATAGTAAGCCAAGGCAAGCCATGACTGGATGGCGTGATGGCTCAGGCACATAGTAATATGGGGCTTGAGTAGGTATTGACGACATAAAGTGCTCCTAAAAACAAATATTGATAAGCTATTTTAATAAAACTAATTTAACAATTAACAGTAGGAGTCCCATAAAAATGATTACCCCAACAACTGCTGCAATTATTACATGAACAAACGACAAAGAGGCCATATCTTGCTCTTGGCCCTTACCTTTTCTAACGCCTAAAAACGCCCACAATATTGCCACCATTGACTGTAAAAATGTTGAGCGTGTTTTATTTTCAGACATTATTTAATACTTTAAATTTTCGAAGGTTTAACTTCATTACGAATCACAGGAGCTGCCCCTAGAATTTCAAAAAACGTATAAGACAAAGTAATCGTTTTGACGTCTTTCGGAAGATCCTTGTCAATAACAAAAACTACCGGCATTTGCTTAGATTCTTTCGGCTGCAATGTTTGTTGCTCAAAACAAAAACACTCCAACTTCGTAAAGTGTTGGGTAGCAACTTTAGGTGCAAAGCTCGGTATAGCCTGGGCAACGATTGCTCTATTTTGTTCATTTACAACTTCGTACACAATCTGAGTTATCTCTCCTGGGTGAACTTCTAAATAGCTTTTCACCGGCTTAAATCTTAAAAGTCCTTTAACATTCGAGTCAAACTCTACCGTTACTATTCTGTCACTTTGAACTTGAGTATTCTCTTTGACTGCTTTAGAACCAAAAGCCCTGATACCATACTCATTTTTATTTGTTACTACATTGATACCCGTTAATTCACAAATAGCACGGTAAGCTGGAACCAAAGCGAAACCAAAACCAAACATCATTACTGTTACAACCACCAACTTCAATGACATTTTTCGATTTAGATTTGCTAAAGTTAACACCTCTTAAGCCTATCCTATGAAGAGTTTTTTTACTATTACCGAAGCAAAAAATACTACTGCAATACTAAGTAAGGTCAAACCCATCCGCTTATTAGCGGATGTGATTTTTTGATCTTTTACATTTTTACTAACATCCGAATTCATAGTATCGATTCTTATTTAGTCAAAACTGGTGGAGTTTCAAAAGTGTGGAATGGTGCAGGTGATGGAACAGTCCATTCTAAGCCCTCAGCGCCTTCCCAAGATTGTGCTTCTGCTTTCTTACCACCGCGGTAAGTTGGTAACGCAACAAACAACAGGAAATAGAGCTGTGAAAGACCAAACCCAAGTGCGCCGATAGATGCGATCACATTAAAATCAGCAAATTGAACTGGATAATCAGCATAACGTCTTGGCATACCCGCAAGTCCTAAAAAGTGCATTGGGAAGAATGTCACATTAAAGAAAATCATTGAGCACCAAAAATGGATCTTGCCACGTGTTTCGTTCACCATAAAGCCAGTCCATTTTGGTGCCCAGTAATAAAAACCGGAGAACATCGCAAATAATGAGCCTGCAACTAATACGTAATGGAAGTGCGCTACAACATAATAAGTATCTTGGAGACCAATATCAATCGGAGCCATTGCAAGAATCAGACCAGTAAAGCCACCAACCGTGAAGACGAAAATAAATCCAACAGCCCAAAGCATTGGTGTCTCAAAAGTCATTGAACCTTGCCACATCGTTGCGATCCAGTTGAAAATTTTCACACCCGTTGGAACAGCAATTAACATCGTTGCATACATGAAGAACAACTGGCCCGTAACTGGCATTCCAGTTGCAAACATATGGTGAGCCCAAACAATGAATGACAAGATCGCAATAGAGGAAGTCGCATATACCATTGAGCTGTAGCCAAACAATTTCTTACGAGCAAAGGTTGGAATAACTTCACTGACAATACCAAATGCAGGCAAAATCATAATATAAACTTCAGGATGACCGAAGAACCAAAAAATATGCTGGTACATTACCGGGTCACCACCGCCTGCTGCAGCAAAGAAACTAGTGCCAAAATGACGATCAGTTAAAACCATCGTAATCGCACCAGCCAAAACTGGCATCACGGCAATCAATAAATAAGCAGTAATTAACCAAGTCCAGCAAAACATTGGCATCTTCATTAAAGACATACCAGGAGCACGCATATTTAGAATCGTAACGACAATGTTAATTGATCCCATAATTGATGATGCACCCATCAAATGGATAGCAAAAATTGCCATATCCATTCCTGGGCCCATTTGCACCGATAATGGCGCATAAAGCGTCCATCCAGCTGCTGCTGCACCACCTGGTGCCAAGAATGAGCCAAGTAATAAACTTGCAGCAACTGGCATAATCCAGAAACTAAAGTTATTCATACGAGCAAACGCCATATCTGATGCTCCAATTTGTAATGGAATCATCAAATTTGCAAATCCTACGAAAGCTGGCATGATGGCACCAAAAACCATCACCAATCCATGCAATGTAGTGAGCTGATTAAAAAACTCTGGGCGAAGAAACTGTAGTCCCGGTTGGAATAATTCCAAACGAATTAATAATGCCATTGTTCCGCCAGCAAACAAATTCATCATGGCAAAAATAAGATACATAGTTCCAATATCTTTATGATTCGTTGCGAATAACCATCTTCTCCATCCTGTTGGCATCGCATGTGCATGATCGTGGTCGTGACTGTGATCATGCATCGTATCGTGGGTAGTTACATTGCTCATGAATTCTCCAAACTTAGTATTTATATTGGTTATCAATAAATTGAATTATTATTTAGCAGCTCGGGCTGTTACAAAATCACTTGGCTGAATTACTTCACCAGTATGATTACCCCAAGAATTTCTTGTGTAAGTCATCACTGCAGCTAGCTCTGTATCAGACAATGCACTCCATTTAGGCATTGCATTTTTGCCATTTAACAAAATTTTGTACTGACCTTCTTTTGATCCATTGACAACCATTGAACCATCCAAGGCTGGGAATGCTCCACCACCCTTACCATTAGGTTGGTGACAAACTTGGCAATTCGCTGCATAAACTTTCGCACCTCGAGCTTTTGCTTCTTCAAGGGTATAAGTCTTACTTGGATCATCTGCCATGGATGCCATCTCTTTTTTCTTGCTTGAAACCCATGCTGAATAGTCTTCATCAGAGACAACTCTTACAACAATCGGCATGAAGGCATGTTCTTTTCCACAAAGCTCTGAGCATTGACCGCGATATGTACCGATTTTTTCTGCCTTAAACCAAGTATCCCGAACAAAACCAGGTATTGCATCTTGCTTGACCCCGAAACCTTGTACTGTCCATGAATGAATCACATCATTAGCTGTAGTAATGACGCGAATCTTTTTGTTTACAGGTACAACAACTTCGTTGTCCACTTCCATCAAGTAAGTGTCAGATTTCTCAGCTAAGTTATTAATTTGTTCACGTGGTGTTGACAAAGTCGAAAGGAAAGCAATACCTTCTCCCTCACCCTTAATATAGTCATAGCCCCATTTCCATTGATATCCAGTTGCTTTTATCGTGATATCAGCGTTGGTCGTATCTTTCATTGCCACAACTGTCTTGGTTGCAGGAAGAGCCATACCAATAACGATGATTAAAGGAATGATTGTCCAGATAATTTCTACCGTAGTACTTTCATGGAAATCAGCAGGCTTGTTACCTTTTGATTTTCTATGTTTAAAAATTGAGTAGAACATTGCTCCGAAGACTGCAATGAAAATTAAAGTACAAATGATCATCATGAACCAATGCAACCAATGGATGTCTTCCATTATTTTGGTCACAGGTGCAGCAAAATTTAACTGTCTTACGGCAGGGCCACCAGGCATGTCGTTATAAGCAAGTGAACTAAATGATGCTGATAAACCGACCATAGTTACACTTGCCGCAGTGAAGAGGCGTTTTGTTGTAGTGTTCATTTTCTTCCTAAAAATTGAAGATTTTTATAATTTAGATTCATATTATATTATTTATTTTTGATATCTCGCTGACAATGCTGTTTTTATTATTTATATGTCCAATTTAGGGAAATAATCTAATTTTTTACATGAATCGTAAGTAAAAAATTATTTTTTCTTTACCAAAATAGAATTTGCATCAACTGTGGCGATGTATTTGCTTCTTTTTGCCACTTTCCAAGCATGTCCATAGACGATTTCTAGGGTTAAATACCATTGGCCGTTATCACTTTTTAAATTGTTTAATCTCTCAAGAAATTCAGTATTAGATTCGAGCTCTGTTAATTCTTGAAAAAGATTTAAGGCTTTTAGTTCTTTTAACAAAACATCAATATCTTCATATTCTAATTTGAGGTACTCCATTGTCATCACAGGGTCAGAATACCCACAGTGCACCAATAAATCCCCAAAATCATGCATATCAACGATATCAGGTTTAGTTGAAAAAAGTGCTTGATACTCCTTCGCTGTGTCCGGACCTAAATAAGTCAGCATTAGTAACCCGTCTGTTGCATTCAACTCATTCCAGGTTTTTATTTGCGATTCCGTTTTTTCTCCCTTCGGAATAGCTAAATTACAGGTCCAAATTAAATCAAAGTTCTTTACTAAATTTAAGGTGTCTGTATTTTTAGTGAATGCTTTTTTGATTTGAAGAAATGCCTCAAGGGGAGATTTCGGTAGTGAAAAACTAGCTACAAAGTTTGCCTTAGGGTAGATACTCTTTAATTCCTTGACTGCTTTTAGTTCTATTTTATTTTCAAGAAATATTCTTTTAGGATCGATCTTAATAAATGTTAAGTTTTGAGCCATGCGCTCGGATAGTTCAGTCTTTATCCATAATAAGAATGGGTTTTCTATTATTTTGGTTTTTGGTTTGCCCATATCATCAAAGTTTTACTTAACAAATGTTGAATTATCCTCTGATTTTCGAGTTTTTAAAAATCTTTGCGCCTTGTGCTTGTCTTATCTGCAATCAAAGGCAAAAAAGTGTTATTTGTAGATTTTGTTTGAGCCGTCTTTATTCGGAGGTTCCTTCAAAAAATTGCGTCATTTGCGCAAATCCAAACAGGACATGGGTCTGTAAACGTTGTATGGTGGCAAAGTGGGCGTTTGATACAACCCACTCTCTCAGTTCCGAAAACTCTCGACTAGTGCCCTTAGTTAAGAAATTTCATTTACATGGCAACCTAAAACAATCCCGTGGTATTTTTTTAATTTGGGATCAATTAAAGTCTAAAGAATTCTTGCCAGTAGACCTGCTTATTCCCCTTCCGGAACCACTTGCGATAACGCAATCACGTGGATATCAAAGTAATTTAGAAATTGCTAAATTACTTTCTAAACAAAGAAAATTACCGTTACTTCTATCCTTATTAGATTCTTATCCTGATGAAAACACCCTCACACCTACTAATAGTCCATTTCAAATTAATTCAAGGGAAGAAATCATCCGATCTATTACTAATTTAAGGGTTGGCGTGGTCGGTAACCTTATGCAATCCGAATATATTTATCATCATTTTGCCAAGGAGTTAAAGTCACTAGGAGCACTTTGGGTTAGTAATTGGATTATGATACGAGTGCCTAACAAAAAAACACAAACATGTTCAATATTGTCCTAGTTCATCCTGAAATTCCAGCCAATACTGGCAATATCATTCGCCTTAGTGCGAATACGGGGTGCACGCTTCATCTAATTGAACCACTCGGCTTCGAATTAGAAAGTTCAAAATTAAAGCGCGCTGGTCTTGATTATCATGAATTTTCAAATCTCAAAGTTCATAAAAGCTGGCTGGATTTCATGAGTAGTGCGCTCCCACAGCCTGAACAAATGCATGCTTTAACCACCAAATCCAGCCACTCTATTTCTAATGCCACTTTTAAGATAGGTGATTTTTTAATTTTTGGTAATGAAACTAGTGGCTTGCCTGAAGAGGTACGGAGCCAGATTTCTCTTACTAATCGTTGGCGTTTACCAATGATGCCGGACAGCCGGAGCCTGAATCTTTCTAACTCTGTAGCGGTTGTCACTTATGAAGCTTGGCGTCAAAATGGATTTCAAAATGGGGTTTAAAACGTTCGATTTTTAAAATCTATTTAGGCTTTGGCTCTCTCGACATCATTTTATGTACGGCATCTAAAGGCTTTACATCTCTAAATAAAATATCGCATACTGCACTAATAATAGGGGTTTCGACATGAAATCTTTGGGCAAGTCGCTCGATTGCTTGTGCACATCGAACTCCTTCAGCAACGTGACCAAGCTGATTGAGAATTTCCTCTAAGGAATGATTTTTTGCTAATTCAATCCCGACCTTTCGGTTTCTAGATAGTTCGCCAGTAGCAGTTAAGATCAAGTCACCAAGCCCGGCTAGGCCTAAAAAGGTTTCCAGTTTCGCGCCCATAGCAATTCCTATGCGACTCATCTCATTCATTCCACGAGTAATCAAAGCGGCTCTAGCATTTAACCCCAGCTCTAATCCATCTGCTATGCCAGTTGCGATTGCTAAAACATTTTTAATGGCACCACCCAACTCAACTCCTGTAATGTCATCAGTAACATAAATTCGCATTGATTTTTGATGAAAGAGTGTTTGGGTCATTTCATTAAGGTCATTAAATTGACTTGCCACTGTTAATGCGCATGGCAAACCTTGAGCCACCTCTTTGGCGAAGCTTGGCCCTGATAAAACACCATAATGGATAGCACTTGTCATCCCTTGAGTCTGTAGTGCTTTCTCCACGATTTCATGGGGCAGCATGCCAGAATTCGCTTCAATTCCCTTACACAACCATAGCCAATGTTGGATAACTTGATTATTTTCTAAATTTCGCCTGCATAACTGCTCAGCAATTTCTCCCAAAGCTGCCAAAGGGGTCGCAATGACGACTAAATCTTCACTTGTCATTACTTGACCTAAAGCAAAATCCCAATTGCTAGTAATGTTTAAATTGGGAGGTAATTCAATGCTTGGTAGATATTGTGCGTTAATACGCGTATCAAACATCTCTTGAGCTTTGATAGCATCACGAACCCAAAGAGTAATCTTCGAGTTCGGGATTTGGCTTTGGTATTTTGCTAAATGGATTGCAATAGCAGTTCCCCAGGCACCGCCACCAAGAATAGTTACGTTCATCTGCCTGGGTTATTCTTTTTATATTCCGTTTAGGAATTAATTAGGTAGTGCGTTTCCAGTTGCCGTAGCAGCTTTTTCGGCTTCTGCAATTCTTTGCATACGCTGTTCGTATAACTGATGGAAGTTAATTTCAGTCAAATGAATCGGCTGGAATCCCCCACGACCAATTAAATCAGCGATGTTCGATCTTAAATAAGGATACAAAATTGTTGGGCATGCAATACCAAGCATTGGGTCTAGTTGCTCAGCTGGAATATTTCTGAGTTCAAAAATACCTGCCTGTTGTGCTTCAATTAAGAAAAGTACTTTTTCATCAACAGTTGTTGTAACGTTGCCGATTACAACGACTTGAAATACACCTTCATTTAACGCCGTAGTTTGGATATCGATCTGAATCTGAACTTGAGGTTCACCCTGAGCCAAGAAAATTTGTGGGGCGTTAGGCTGCTCTAAAGAGATGTCTTTTAAATAAACGCGTTGAATTTGAAAAACTGGACTATTTGCTTCTGCTGCATTTTGTGTACTATTTGCTTGATTTTCTGCCATTTTAATTTCCAATTAGGGTTGTTATTGTTGAAGTAACTTATCAAGACCGCCAAGTTTATCCAAAGCTGACAAATCGTCAAAACCGCCTACATGCACGTCGCCAATATATATCTGTGGAACTGTACGACGGCCAGTTCTTTGCATCATCTCTTCCCGTTTTGTAGGGTCAAGATCAATCATGACTTTTTCAATTTCAGTTATACCTTTAGTTGCAAGTAACTTTTCAGCCATTCTGCAATAAGGGCAAACTTGCGAACTATACATTAAAACATTAGCCATTTTCTACTCCAATTGTGAAATTATTTAACAAGAGGCAAACCAGCTAGATTCCAAGCTTTAATACCACCCTCTAAATTAAATACCTCGGCATATCCTGCACCCTTGATTTTTTGGATCATGTTGGATGAACGAGTACCAGAGTCACAGACTAAGATTATAGGTAAGTTTTTTGCAAGTTTCAAGGCTTCTAAACCACTAGGTAGCTGATTTATAACAATATTTTTTGATCTTGCCAAATGTCCTTTAGCAAATTCTTCAGCTGTTCTAACATCAATCACTATTGCTTTACTACGATTAATGAGAAGAGTAGCTGCGGTTGGGTTGACAGAATTACCACCATGAATAAGTCCTGGTAGGAGAGGCGCAAGAAGCATGCCTCCACTAACGAGCATCATGGATAGTAAAATGAGGTTGTTTGTATTTAAAATGAATTCCATTCGTCAATTATATATAAAGAGTGTGTATATGAAACAGTTAGTACTTATTCGTCATGGTGAATCTGCCTGGAATCTTGAAAATCGTTTTACTGGTTGGGTAGATGTCGATTTAACTCCAACTGGAGTTACTCAAGCATTAGAATCTGGTAAGAAACTACTGGATGCTGGGTTTACTTTTGATCTAGCCTATACCTCTGTGCTTAGAAGAGCGATTGAAACATTATGGTTAGTTCAAAAAGAAATGGATTTGATGTGGATACCTACAGTTCACAGTTGGCGTTTGAATGAGCGTCACTACGGAGCTTTAGCTGGCCTTAACAAAGCTGAAACAGCTGAGCAGTACGGCGCTGAACAAGTTCATATTTGGCGTAGATCCTATGATGTCCGACCACCTGAGTTAGCACTCGATGATGAGAGGAACTCATTTAATGATCCAAGATACGCGAAACTGAATAAAGAAGATATTCCAAGAGGTGAGTGTTTAAAGGATACGGTACATCGTGTGCTTCCTTTATGGAATGAGTCAATTGCACCTGCATTGTTGGCTGGGAAGAGACCAATCATTGCCGCCCATGGCAATAGTATTCGTGCTTTGATGAAATATTTGAGTGAAATCTCAGATGAGGATATTATGGAAATTAATATTCCTAATGGCAAACCGCTTATTTATGAATTAGACGATAATTTAAAACCTATTCGTCATTACTTCTTGGACTAAACCATATGCAACAAACTTTTAAAAATTGTCTTCTGATTGTTAGCGGTGTTTTAACAGGGGTAGTCATAACTTGGCAATTAACTGCAACGGCTCAGCAAAGTGCATCACTCCCGCTTGAAGAGCTACGATTACTTTCAACAGTGTTTGGTAGCATCAAGAGAGAATACGTTGAACCGATTGATGATAAAAAGTTACTTACCGATGCAGTAAAAGGTATGGTCGGTAGTTTGGATCCTCACTCAGCATTTTTAGACACCAAAGACTTCTCAGATATGCAAGAGCAAACTCAAGGTCGATTTGCGGGCTTAGGGATAGAGATCTCTTCAGAAGATGGTTTAGTTAAAGTGATGAATCCGATTGAAGATACTCCTGCTGCGAAAGCAGGCTTACAAGCCGGTGACTTGATTACTCGCCTAGATGACAAGCCCGTGCGTGGCATGACACTAGACCAAGCAGTGCGCAAAATGCGTGGTGAACCTGGTACAAAAATCACATTAATGATTTTAAGAAAATCGGAAGATAGATCATTTCCTGTAACCCTGACCCGTGCAGAAATCAAAGTTCAGTCTGTCAAAGCTAAGATTTTTGATGACAATATTTTATGGATCAGAATAACTAGTTTTCAAGAAAGAACTGTTCCTGATTTAGCAAGAAGACTAACAGAATCCTATCAGAAAAACCCTAATATTAAAGGTGTAGTTCTAGACCTAAGAAACAATGGCGGCGGTATTTTACAAGGTGCTGTGGGTGTGTCAGCCGCCTTTTTACCAACCGGTGTAGAAATTGTATCTACCAAAGGTCAATCTCAATCAAGTAAATTAGTTTACAAAGCAGAACCTGATAATTATCGTCTCTCAGAGCCAAATGATGCGTTAGCAAACGTACCAGCTATTTACAAGAAAATTCCTTTAGTGGTTTTAACGAATGCCTACTCTGCTTCTGCCTCCGAAATCGTTTCTGGTGCTTTACAGGATTACAAACGGGCTACGATTATGGGTAAAACTACCTTTGGTAAAGGGTCCGTACAAACCGTTCGTCAGATCACAGCAGATACCGCTTTAAAAATTACTACGGCCTACTACTACACGCCAAATGGTAAATCTATTCAAGCATATGGTATTAAACCTGACATAGCAGTTGATCAAAATCCCGAGGGTGATCCATTTGATGTTTTAGTAACGCGTGAAATTGATAGTGAAAATCATCTTAAGAACAAACAAAAAGCTGAAGATCAATTAATGAGTGAACGTGAAAAGCGTCGGATGGCTGAGTTGCAGGCATTAGAAGAAAAAAATGCCAATATGACTCCTGAAGATCGTGCTCGTGAAAAGGCTAAAAAGCTTCCAGAATTTGGTTCAGAGGAAGATTTCATGCTTTCCCAAGCTAGAGCATTCCTCACCGGTCGTGAAGTAATTAAATCTAAATCAAAGCTAGAATAATCTTTGTAAAGCTTGATGATGGATGACCAAGAGTTACTGAGGTATTCAAGGCATATTCTGCTAGAGGATATAGGTATAGAGGGAGTTGAAGCACTTAAGAACTCCCATGTACTGATAATTGGTGCCGGTGGCCTTGGCGCAGCCTGTGTCCCATATTTGGCGGCATCAGGAGTTGGTACCCTCTCCATTGTAGATGACGATACTGTTGACTTGACAAACTTACAACGACAAGTTATTTACTCCTCTCAAAACATCGGAAGTCCTAAAGTCGATGCTACAAAATCTTTTTTAAGTCAATTAAACCCATCCACTCAAGTCTATACTTACGCTTTTCGGGCTGATGAAACATTTCTTAGTCAGATGATTGATCAGGTAGATGTAGTGATAGACTGCTCTGATAATTTCCAAACTAGGCAGTTAGTCAATCAAGTTTGCGTTGCTGCAAAAAAACCCCTCGTGTTCGGCGCTGCTCTCCAATTTGATGGTCAATTTAGTGTGTTTGATAGCCGTTTAGAGCATTCGCCATGTTACGCTTGCCTTTTTTCTCCTGATGAGGTTTTTGAAGAAGTACGTTGTTCCCAAATGGGCGTTTTTTCTCCTTTAGTAGGGATCATCGGATCAATTCAGGCTGCTAATGCTTTGCAATTATTAATCGGTTTTGGCAATACTATGGTTGGTAAATTAGGCCTGTGGGATGCGAAGCGGTCTGAGTTTTCTCAAATCAAAATTCCACGTAATGCTTCTTGTAAAGTTTGTAATGCCAAAAAGAGTTAAAGCTTTTCTATCAGTTCTTTGATTGTTTCTGGATGATAAGTTTGCAAAATTTTCGGTAACAACTTTTTTAATTTCAGCGTATTCGACTTTAAGATTTCTCTTTTTACAATTAATATTTGATTAGCATGCATCGAAAAATCTTTGAGGCCCATTGCTAACAGTAATTTCGTCAATTTTGCATCCCCTGCCATCTCGCCACAAACTGAGATAGAGATGTTGGATGCGTTTGCCTCACTAATAATTTTAGCGATTAATTGAATAATCGCAGGGTGTAGAGGGTCATACAAATTAGCCACCGCATTATCTGTTCGATCAATGCCCAAGGTGTATTGAATTAAATCATTAGTCCCAATCGATAAAAAATCAAAACGGCTTAAAAAGATTGGCATGGTTAAAGCAGCGGCTGGTAATTCAATCATTGCCCCGATCTTAATATCAGGATCAAAGGCAATTCCACGTTCCTCTAATTGCTTTTTTGCTTGCGCAACCAAATTAAGAGTCAAATCGATTTCGTGCGTTTGGGCTAGCATTGGAATCATTATTTGCGTTTTGCCATGAGCAGAAGCTCTAAGAATAGCTCTTAACTGTGTGAGAAAAATCTCTGGCTCTGATAATGACCAACGAATACCCCTTAGGCCTAATGGAGAAATATCACTAGTTACATTATTTTCATCATTCCCTAGATTTTTATCAGCGCCAATATCAATTGTCCTAATATTGACTGGCAGACCCTGCATCGCTTCAATAGTTTGGGAGTAAGCGATATATTGTTCTTCTTCATTTGGCAATTTGCCACCACGATTCATAAACAAAAACTCTGATCGGAATAAACCAATCCCGAGAGCTCCCCTCTCCAATGCCTCTGGTGCATCTTCAGGCATCTCGATATTTGCCATCAAATTGATTTGTACGCCATCTAAAGTTTTTGTTTGTGTGTACTTTAATTGCTCGAGCTTATCCTTGGCGAGTTTTAATTCAGCCTGACGGTGACGGTATTCATCTAATATAATCTCGGACGGATTCACGATAACGATGCCACGGTCTCCGTCGACAATAATCCATTCATCCTCTTTGATTATTTGACTTGCTAATTTAACTCCTACTGCAGCTGGAATGTCCAAACTTCTAGCAACAATAGCGGTATGTGAATTACGTCCGCCGAAATCAGTAACGAAACCACAAAAATTAAATTCCTTAAAATGCATCATGTCATGTGGCGCAATATCCTGCGCAACAATAATGACCTCCGAATTAGATCTATCTAGGTCTACATGATCCGTGTTTGTGGGTCTTGTATCTTCTTGTAATGCAACCAATACGCGTTCAATTACTTGTCGAAAATCTGCCCCTCGTTCTTTTAAGTAGGGATCATCAATTTCATCAAATTCTGCCAATAGTTCATCTAGAGCAGTAGTTAATGCCCAAGCTGCGTTATATTTTCTTTTTAATATAAGTTCAGTTGGTTTTTTCTGTAAATCTTTATCTTCAAGAATAAATCGATGCACATCCAAAAATGCCGCCATCTCTTCTGGGGAATTCTCGGGTAAGCTATCTTTTAGTTTTTTTAACTCTTCTAGTGCTTTAGAAAATGCCTTTTTCAGTCGATCAACTTCTAGCTCACATTGGTCTTCTTGAATAAATTGGTGATTTACTTCTAAAGAAGCTGCAGAAATCGTTAAAGCACGGCCAATTGCTACTCCCTGGGAGACGGATAAACCATGCAATGTAAAACTCATTATTGGCCCTCGCCAAACTTATCGTTAATCAGTGCCACAAGCGCATCCATTGCTTCTTGTTCTTGATCTCCAACTGTTTCTAGTTGAACCTCGCTGCCAATTCCCGCCGCTAACATCATCACACCCATAATACTTTTGGCGTTAACTTTTCGTCCTTTTCTTTCAATAAAAATATCGCAGGGGAATTCACTAGCTAATTTAGTCAATTTAGCTGATGCTCTTGCGTGAAGGCCTAATTGATTAATGATTTTTATCGTTTGTGATTGCATATTTTTAAATATAAATTTAAATAGTCATCTTCGATGTGGTTCGAATCTTCACAACTCCTTGATTGCCGCCTTGAATTGCTTTTTCCACAATTTGTTCAAGGGGCTCATGGCGATGACTAACGGCTCTCAGTAACATCGAAAGATTTAGTCCTGTAATTACCATCACTTGATTGTCAGTATCGTTTAGCGCAAATTTACCAGCCACATTGGCAGGGGTTGCGCCTAATATATCAGTAATGATTAAGACTTGCTTATTATCAGATACCGTCTCTACAGCGACTTTTAATCTTTGCGTAGAAATTTTAGTATCTTCGTGCGCAGGAATATCCAGCGCTTGGATTTTATCTGGGATGGAGCCATAAATATGGTCCAAAAAATCTAACATTGCCGAAGCAATTGGTGTGTGAGCGACGATTAAAATACCAGCCATATTAGCTTTCCAAAATTCGCTTTTCTAAAGCTCCAATAAAAGTTGAAGCGACATCATAACCAGTTTGGTCAAAGATTTCGACAAAACAGGTAGGACTTGTTACATTGATTTCAGTTAAGTAAGACCCAATCATGTCTATACCTATTAAAAATAATCCTCGACTGGCTAATTTGCCACCGATTTTTTTTGCAATTGATATTTCATTATCATTCAATGGTCTAGCTACTCCTTTACCACCAGCAGCTAAATTTCCCCGAATATCACCATCTTGAGGAATTCTTGCCAGTAAATACGGAATTGGCTCCCCATCAATAATTAATATTCGGTTATCACCATCCTTAATTTCGGGAATATACTTTTGTACCATGAGTGCGCGGGTACCGTTGTTCCCTAAAGTTTCGACAATACTACCCAGATTTACCCCATCCATACCGACCCTAAAAACGCCCATGCCACCCATGCCGTCGAGTGGCTTAATAATGATGTCTTGATGAAGTTGATGAAACTCCCGAATCAAAGCAAGATCCCTAGTAATGGTCGTTGGTGCGATTAATTCAGGAAATTCCAGTATTGCAATTTTTTCAGAGTGGTCTCTTAAAGCATTTGGCGCATTAAACACCTTAGCACCTAATCGAGCTGCTTGAGAGAGTAGTAAAGTATTGGCTAGATACTCTGAAGAAAAGGGGGGATCTTGACGCATTAGTACAGCGTCAAAATTACAAAGACTTTCTCGACTCTCATGATGCTTTGTAAACCAAGTTGTGGCTGATTTATCAACGCTGATTTTTACAACTTGAGCAGTAACTATTGCATCATTCGAGACAAGAGACTCCGACCACGCATAATAAATTTCATGTCCAGCTTTTTGTGCTGCAACCATCATTGCTAAAGTAGAGTCCTTCTTCGGCTTAAAAGACTCTAATGGGTCAGCAATGAATAAAAATCTCATTTTTATTCTCTATCTGGATCAGTTCGTTCTAATTCAAGCGAGGCAGCGAGTAAGGCTAGTCTTGCCACAACTCCATATAAATAAAATCGATTGGGGACTGCGCATCCAGGTTTTGCTGTAATGTCAGGAATCGCATTTTGTTCAAAGGCTAAAGGTACAAAATGCATACCAGGCGCGTTTAAACTTTCATTGGGGCCTCTACCAGTATGTACTCGGTAAAAACCACCAATCACATATCGATCAATCATGTACACCACAGGTTCAGCCACTGCTTCATTGACTTTCTCAAAGGTGTGGACACCTTCTTGAATAATCACGTCAGAGACTTCAAGACCTTCTTTAATGACACTCATTTTATTGCGTTCACGACGATTGAGGTCTTTTAACTCACTCGCATCATGAATCGTCATAATCCCCATTCCGTAGGTTCCGGCATCTGGCTTGACTACTAAATAGGGCTTTTCTTTAATCCCCATTTGTTTATATTTTTTTGCGACTTTCTTAAGAAGTGCCGCGGCAGTTTCTTGCAACTCTTCTTCGCCGACCCTAGCATTAAAGTCGACATTTTTTACTGATGCAAAATAAGGATTTAATACCCATGGATCAATATCGATCGCTTTTGCAAATTTCTTCACTACATCATCATAACAAGCAAAATGTTGAGATTTTCTACGGGTACCCCAACCTGCATGAAGTGGTGGCAACACATACTGTTCGTGAATATTTTTTAAGATGTCTGGTACACCAGCTGATAAATCGTTATTCAACAGGATGGAACAAGGATCAAAATCTTTGAGCCCCAACCTTCTTCCTTTGAGACCAATACGCGCTAGAGGCTCTAGGGTTAAACGCTGTCCATCAGGTAAATCGACAATCGTTGTTTTTTTTATTTCATCAGACAGCGTTCCAAGTCTGACATTCAGGCCTGTTTGGCGCAAAATCGAAACAAGTCTTGCCACATTTTGCAAATAAAAGACGTTTCTTGTATGACGCTCAGGAATTAAGAGTAAGTTTCTAGCCTCAGGGCAAATTTTCTCGATTGCAGCCATCGCCGCTTGAACTGCAAGAGGAAGCATTTCAGGAGAAAGATTATTAAACCCACCCGGAAATAAATTCGTATCAACAGGGGCTAATTTAAAACCCGAATTTCTTAAGTCGACGGAGCAATAAAAGGGTGGAGTGTGCTCCTGCCATTCAAGGCGGAACCAACGCTCAATCGTGGGAGTAGCCTCTAAAACTTTTCTTTCCAGTTCAAGTAGAGGACCGTTTAATGCAGTAATTAAATGTGGAACCATAATCCTATTGTAAGTAATTTTTGATATTTAATTGTCCATTTTAAGTAATTTTTATATTTAAAATGAAAATAGGGTACTAACTTTCGTTAGTACCCTATCAAATTACTTACTAAAACTTCTAAAAAATTACATTTCGTAAGCAGTTTCGCCGTGTGAACTAATATCTAAACCTTCACGTTCTTCTTCTTCAGTTACGCGAAGACCAACGAGCATATCAACAATCTTGTAGCTAAGGAATGCAACAACCCCTGATACAACAATCGTGGTACCTACCGCAGTAGCCTGAATAATTACTTGATCAATAATCGAATAATCAGGAGCAACTGCATTAGCGACGTAGTCATAAATACCAGTACCGCCGAGTGAAGGTGAACAAAATACGCCAGTTAACAATGCACCTGTAACACCACCAACACCGTGCACACCAAATACATCTAAACTATCGTCAGCACCAATCAACTTCTTGAGACCAGTTACACCCCACAAGCAGATTACACCAGCAATTAATCCAATGATGAGAGCACCCATAACACCAACATAACCAGCAGCTGGAGTAATCGCAACTAGACCTGCAACCGCACCGGAAGCACCACCTAACATAGATGGCTTACCCTTTAATGCCCACTCAGCAAGAATCCAAGACATTACTGCTGCAGCTGTTGCCATCAAAGTGTTTGCAAAAGCTAAGGCTGCACTACCGTTTGCCTCTAATGCTGATCCAGCATTAAATCCAAACCAACCTACCCACAATAATGAAGCACCAACCATGGTCAAAGTAAGGCTGTGCGGCTTAAATGCTTCTTTGCCGTAACCAATTCTCTTACCAACTACAAAGGCTCCTACCAATCCAGCAACCGCTGCGTTGATGTGAACCACAGTACCACCAGCAAAGTCTAAAGCGCCTTTTTGGAACAACCAACCAGCCACAGCAGTTGCTTTTTCAGCAGCAGCAGCGTCAGTATAGGCATCAGGACCAGACCAGAACCATACCATGTGAGCGATAGGTAAATAGCTGAATGTAAACCAGAGAACTGCAAAGAGTAACACTGCAGAAAACTTAATACGCTCTACAAACGCACCGATGATCAAACATACTGTAATGGCAGCAAACGCAGCTTGGAACACCATATATGCTAATTCTGGAACAACTACACCTTTGGAGAAAGTCGCTGCAACTGAGTCAGGAGTCATACCTGATAAGAAGAGACGATCAAATCCACCAAAAAATGCATTTCCTTCTGTAAATGCTAAGCTGTATCCATATATAGCCCAAAGAACCATGATTAATGAAAATACAACTAAACACTGCATTAATACAGATAGCATATTTTTCTTACGTACTAAACCACCGTAAAAAAGTCCAAGTGCAGGAACGGTCATCATAATTACTAGTGCAGTACATACTAATAACCATGCAGTATCACCTTTATTAGGAACAGGTGCAGGAGCAGCTGGCTCAGCCGCTGCAGGTGCAGCAGCTGCTGCAGCGGCAGGGGCTGCGGCAACAGCAGCTTTTTCTTCTGCAAACACGTTAGTAGTAGGAAATAATGAAGCAGCTCCCAAACTTACTAATACCGCGCTTACAGCTACGATTTTTTTAATCCAATTTGTCATAATAAACTCCTGTTATAGTGCTGCCGCACCGGTTTCACCGGTACGAATACGCACAACTTGCTCAATAGGTGTAACGAAAATCTTACCGTCGCCAATTTTTCCTGTACGAGCAGCAGTTTCAATTACTTCGATCGCACGATCAACTAAATCATCGCTAACTACTGCATCAACTCTTACCTTAGGCAAGAAATCAACTACGTATTCAGCACCACGATATAGTTCTGTGTGACCCTTTTGACGTCCAAAGCCCTTTACTTCAGTAACGGTAATTCCAGAAACACCAACACCTGCTAGTGCTTCACGGACTTCGTCCAGTTTGAAGGGTTTAATAATTGCTATGATTAGTTTCATATAGCTCTCCTCATCCGTGGATGATTAAATTAAAATGCTTTTGTGAAAGAAATGAAGCCAGTACCACGACCAAGGTTTTGACCAGTTGGTGACTGATAAAAAGCTACAGATCCATTTGCATTGGTTCCAATATAGGCTACTGCAACGTTCATACCATTACCTAAGTCTTTTGTTAAGCCCAATTTCCAATCTGTGTAAGAAGAGTTTGCGTTTGCAGTACCTGTTACATTTTGGTAACCAACGTGACCATTTAAAATGATACCTTCAACACCTGTATCGTAATTCAAAGCTAAATCCACATAGCTAGAGCCTTTACTACCTATTTGTCCGAATAAATCTGTAAGAGAGTAAGAGTACTTTAATGTTGCAAAGCTATAAGTAGCAGCTACATACAATTCTGTTGTATTAGGATTAGAAGCAGTAGTAGGTATTTTTAAGTTAGATGTTGGATAGTAGTATTGAAGTACACCACCGTCTAAAGTTAAACCCTCAGAAACTTCTTTTTTAAATCCAGCATAAAGATCCATCTCGATAGGTGCTGATGCGCCCGCATATGTATCACCAATCCAGCTAATAGTTGAATTCCAGTTACCAACATAAAAACCACTTTCGTGAGCATAATCAAAACCACCTTGAACTGCTGGCAATGAATTTGTTTGAGCAATACCGCGGTAACGATACTCGCTTGCTAAGGTTACGTTTGCTGTTATAGGACCTGGCTCAGCTGCGGCAGCGGCAGGAGCATCTTCAGCCATTGCTGAAGACATTGTCATTAAACATGCTGCGGTGATTGCGCTTAAAGCTAAAAGTTTGTTTTTCATAAAATAATTCCAGTTCAGTTAAGTTAAAAAAATTACAAATAAAGAGTTACTACTTTTCTTGACTCTATTCTTACAAAACTATGACTCCTGCCACTAACCCTATTCACCAATATATTGCAAGACAATAAATTAAGCACCAAAATGGTGAATTTATGCTTCACACAAAAGTCGCGTAATCAGTTTATGATTAGAAATTCTCAATTCCTTGGAAAGTTCTTATGAGCAATACAGATTTCTTTAAAAAATTCCAATCAATGGCTGAAGATGTCCAAAAAAAGGTTTCAAACGCCGTTGCTCAGTCACCTGCAAAAGATATTGAAAAAAATGTTAAAGGCTTAATGCAGCAGGGTTTTCAGAAGATGGATTTGGTGACTCGTGAAGAATTTGATATCCAAGTTCAAGTGCTAGCAAAGACACGTGCAAAACTGGAAGAGTTAGAAGCGAAGATTGCTGCTTTAGAAGCCAAGTTACTCTCTAACTAAAACTTTTTTTGCCTCTTTTTAATACTCTTTGTTCGATCGATGAGTAGGATTTCAATAAGGCCTAAAGCCACCGAGGAATGTTGAAAATTGCTCGGTGACTTCATTTGATTCTTTATCCGTCGGTTTTTGTTTAAAAGATTTAATGGCAGTTAACTGATATAGACGCGTCATTTGATTACTATCAGACCGCTTCACCCAATACACCCAGTAAATGCGATGTAATCCATCGAGACTCACTCCATTCAACTGATATCCTTCACCGCCAACTTTGGAATTACCCTCGCCAGCTAATGTAAAGTTTGTTTTCAAAAGCTCTGGCGAAGTCGGATTGGCAATACTCTTTTGGGCGTTGTTCTGCATCGCAGCCAGTAACTCATCACTAGAAATATTTTTTTCATCTAATTTAAGGGTGCTAATAGCAAATACTGCATCACCCGCATTGGATGCTTCCAACGAAATATCGATGGGACGATCTTTAAAAGGGAACTGCTTTTGTTCAAAGGTTGTTTTGGCTGGAAATAATGCCGAAAAACCCTGCTCATCAGATCGTATTTCTCGCCAGTTAAAAGTAGCTGTGCAAGCAAATAAAAAGCTAATGATTAATAAAGCGGACAGTTTTTTCATAGAACTTGGTATTAGATAATGCCAGCCTCATGAGCTTGTTGATCAGCGTGATAACTTGATCTGACCATCGCCCCAACTGCAGCATGACTAAAGCCCATTTTGATCGCCTCTTGCTCAAACATCTTGAAAGTATCAGGATGTACATATCTTCTAACAGGCAAGTGATGACTTGATGGAGAGAGATATTGTCCTATAGTTAACATATCAATTTGATGCTCTCTCATATCGCGCATCACTTCTAAAATTTCCTCATCAGTCTCACCAAGTCCAACCATCAATCCACTCTTAGTTGGGATGTTGGGATACATCTCTTTAAAGTCTTTTAATAACTTTAGGGAGTGTAAATAATCTGCCCCAGGTCTAGCTTCTTTATAAAGACGTGGAACCGTCTCTAAATTATGGTTCATGACATCAGGTAAACCCATACCATTATTTGAGCCAAAAATTTCTAAAGCTTTTTCTAAACGCCCCCTGAAGTCAGGGACTAAAACTTCTACTTTGGTACTTGGGGATAGTTCTTTTGTATTTTGTATGCATGATACAAAGTGCATTGCACCACCATCGCGTAAATCGTCTCGATCAACGCTGGTTATCACGACATAACTGAGTTTTAACGCTGCAATGGTTTTCGCCAAGTTCATGGGCTCATTTTCATCGAGTGGATCCGGTCTGCCATGGCCAACATCGCAAAATGGGCATCTTCTAGTACATTTTTCGCCCATAATCATAAAAGTAGCAGTACCTTTACCAAAGCATTCACCAATGTTGGGGCAACTCGCTTCTTCACAAACTGTTACTAATTGATTTTCTCTCAGGATTTTTTTAATCTCAGAAAATCTAGAGTTTCCAGAGCTTGCACGAACTCGAATCCAATCAGGTTTTTTTAATACCTGATCAATTGGAATGATCTTAATTGGAATACGGGATGTCTTCTCAGCAGATTTTTGCTTTTTGGAGGGATCGTAGGCAAGTTCAGTATTTATTTTTTCACTCATAACAGTATTCTATTCTTTACGCCTTAAGCGTGTTGTTGCAATTGTCTTTTAAGTTGATGAATCAATTTATCAGACACTTCCAAAACAGTGCAATTCTTATTTAATGTCGCTAAATCAACGGTTTGTAAACCCTTAGAACCACAAGGATTAATCATTTCAAAGGGCTTTAAATCCATCTTCACATTGAGGGAAAGGCCATGATATGAACATTGTTTTGTAATTTTCAAGCCTAAAGCCGCAATTTTGGCTCCCGATAAATGTTCATTCCCACTATTTTTATCATTTAAATAAATACCTGGTGCCCCTGATTTTCTCTCTGCACATACTTCTAATTGCGTTAAAGTATCGATGATGGCCTGCTCAATTTTGTTAACGAATTCACGAACGTAAAGGTTTTTTCGCTTTAAATTTAATAATAAATAAACTACTAATTGACCAGGTCCGTGATAAGTAATTTGGCCGCCGCGGTCAACTGGCACCAAAGGGATGCCAGAATTCTGAACTAGTAAGTGCTTATTTTCGCCCGCTAAACCTAAAGTA
Organism: Polynucleobacter rarus; assembly: GCF_003072505.1. Lineage (GTDB taxonomy): Bacteria > Pseudomonadota > Gammaproteobacteria > Burkholderiales > Burkholderiaceae > Polynucleobacter > Polynucleobacter rarus. Next base: position 2,816,754 of record NZ_NTGB01000001.1, on the reverse strand, counting down.
AAAACGGGTGGATGCTCCAATATCCAGATTTGATCTTTGGTAGATTCTGTACGCTGCTGCGTAAATATCTTCATCTTCTCATAGGTAGTTAAATAATCTTGTAAACCAAGATGTATCACTTCTATGACATCACTTGCCATAGCTTATAAAACTACACTAACCAATGGATGTGTCGATAAAGTTCGATAAATTTCATCTAATTGCTCTCGACTAGTTGCGTTAATGTTCACTGTCAATCCTAAATAATTATTCGCTTTAGAAATACGCTCTTCTATTTCAGAATAATTAAATTGTGGATCAAACTGCTTACAAACCATCGCAACAGCCTGTTTAAAATCGGGATGATTTTTCCCCATTACCTTAATAGGAAAGTTACAAGGGTACTTTATTAAAGACTCATTATGTATTGTCATATCCATTTTCTACTCCATACCAGGCTGAAATAATTGCCTGTCTAATGCAATGTAATTTGCGATGAAAAAAATGATCTGCTCCGGGAACGACCTGAACTAGTAATTCTTGCGGCCTGGCCCATTCAAACACATCATTTAATAAAATTGTTTCATCTAATTCACCATGAATTATGATGGAATTAGCTGGCACATTGGGTACATCCCATTTGCCACAAGCAGTCCCTACTAAAATTAACCGCTGTGGTAAATCCTCCTGTAGCTTTGCTACCAGTCGGCTACTGACATAGGTACCAAAAGAAAAACCGGCTAGTACATAAGGTAATTTAGAGATTTGACTTACCCAAGGGTAAGACTGAATTTCTGGAATCGCCCCCCAAAATACTGAGCTTCTTGCTTGTGCAAGGATCTCTTCAAGATCCTGTGTTTCACCGATGCCGTGATCATGAACTCCTGTCGACTGCCCAACACCCCGAAAATTAAACCGAATCGTTATGAAACCCAACTGATTAAGTGTTTTTGCAAGTGTTACGGCCACCTTATTATCCATTGTTCCACCCATTAGGGGATGTGGATGCGCCACAATGGCAATGCCTTTTATTGGGAAATCAGGGTCCGTCATTAAGCGTTCAGGAAGTTCTATCTTAGACTGGGCAAAGCCAATCGTAATTGGAATCTGAAGGTCCAAGGAACGCAAAGTCATGCCAAGGTATCCCTAAGGATCAATCTTGTCACTGGTTTACCATCAATAAAATGGCTTTGAATAATTTCATCGATATCTTCTTTATCTACAAATTGATACCAAATGCCTTCTGGATAAACCACCATTACCGGACCTAGGTCACATCGATCAAGGCAACCTGCGCGATTAACTCGAACCTTGCCAACTCCATTGAGGTTTAAACGCTTACATTCGCTTTTAGCGTAATCAAACATATCGGTTGCACAATGATTTTCACAAGAATTTTCACCGTTCTTACGAAGATTCAAACAAAAAAAGGCATGGAATTGGAATTGACTCATAGATAAATTATATCCCTTATATCTCTCAAACTTAATACTCAGAAAAGGATGTCTGTGTAATTTTGTATTGTTTGATTAAAACCACGATTCCGATTAGAGGCCAAACCATCGTTAACCATTCAAGCAAGCCATTAAAGTGCTTAAGACGCCCCTGTGGAAGCAGTTGAACTTGTGACAAATAATAAGGATTTTGAGGCAAGATATTGACGACAATTAAAAGCAAAATAAAACCGATGATAGCAATCACCCAATGAGTGCTTCTTGAGTAATTCCTGATGATTATCACGACGATAAAACCCAGCGCAATCCCAAAACCATTAGCGACGCTAATCCAATGTTTCACATCAAAAGAGCCATATTGAAGCTCTGACATTGCAAATTTTAAGAACGCACTAAACGCAATAACACTAAAGATCACTTTCAATTTAGGTGCTTGGCGACGAATTCCCGTCATCATAAATGCGCTTGTACTAACAACTGCAAGTGTTGCGATTAGAATTTCCTGCGTCGCATTGCTAAGAATTCTTGTCCAGTAAGGCGAGATTCTTAAGAAATTGATTTGCCAGTCGCCCATTCCCAACCAGACATTTTGAGGAAAAATTTGGGCTAAAGGAAAAATAGCCAGTAACAAAAAAAATTCTTGGTTTTTTCCAAAAAAAACATTCCTAAAACGACTTGTCCAATGCTTTGATAGCGCAACAGGATTGATTGTAATGGCGAGAAGGGCGCCGATAAAGGTACCTAAACCATTCGCATAAAAATCAGTTAGGCTAGCAACCCTAGTGGATAAAAAGGATTGTGCAGACTCCAAGCTTGCAGACACTAATAATCCAAAGAGCAAACTAAGTAGAAATGCAGGCCATTTGACCCATCTTGGATATAGTGCCAAAACAGCTAAAAAGCCAAATGGTAAATAACCCAAAATATTCACTTCCACATCAAAAAGAGGGATATATTTGGGTAGTGGTGCGGTGATCCATGACAATGGATCTAAAGAGACATATTCAAAATTAAAAGGGGTTAAGCTAGCAAAAATAATCAGCGCAATGGTCACGCATAGAGTGAGTCTCGCCAATGAAAAAGGTGTTGGTGCTTTCTTTTCGTCAGGGAAACTGGTTATATTTTTGAACATTTTAATTTGTAACATTATCATTCATACATGGAATGCCTATTTGAAGAAGTTAATGAAACACTTTCTACTAACCAAGATTTAATGAATCGTTGGCGGAGTAACGACTTACTTCTTCCTGTAAGTCGCCTAGCAAATCATCAAACTGCAGGACGAGGTCGTCGTGGAAATGCTTGGATTTCAGAAAAGAATAACTCATTAACCTTCTCACTAGCTTATTTTTTTGACGCAAAAACAAATTTACGGACATTACAACCATTAAGTTTAGTAGTTGGTTTAGCCATTTTAAAAAGTATTGCCCTTTATTGGAAGACTGATTTAGGGAACCTAAAATCTTTAGGTCTTGGTCTAAAGTGGCCAAATGACCTTTACCTTGGGAACGCTAAGCTAGGTGGAGTACTAATCGAAAGTGGACAAAAAACAGGGGACGAACCCATTTGGACCATCATTGGGATTGGTCTTAATTTAAATCATTTAAACACTCCAGTTGAAAGTGCCTATTTAGTGAGTTCTTTAGATCAGGTCAATCTCCCTAATAAAAAAGCCCTAGATAAACTTTCTTTATGGAAAGTTATTACCAATCAACTCATCCAGGATTTAGAAGACTTTACCAACAGGGGTTTTACTTTTGAAGCTTTAAATTGGAATGAATTCCACATTTATCATGAACAGGATGTAATCGTTACGGAAAATCAAAAAATAGTTCAACGTGGGAAAATAATTGGGGTTGATGCTCAGGGCGCTTTACTATTGGAGACACCAATCGGAATTCAAACCGTTCATAATGGCAATATCTCAATACGAAACGCTCTTGATTAAGTTATGGAATTAGATTTACTTCTTGATATTGGTAATACCCGTAGTAAATGGATTACTACGCTAGCCAATACATTAGATTCATTCACCATTGTTCAAGAGGGAATAATCAACAATGCTGAATTGGTTGAGCAAATTCCAGTTCAGTTCAGCCCTTCTTTCGTGTTGAATCAACAGCAGATAATCAAAAATATTTACTGTACTTGCGTAGGTCCATCAGAACTTTTAAAAACTTGGAAAAATCATTTTCCGAATACCAATTTCAATCTTTTAAGAGGGGATACTATAGTCCCCTCATTACAAAATAACTATCTAAATCCTGCAGAACTAGGTACCGATCGTTTAGCAGGAATGATTGGGGCTAGTACCTTACACCCTAATAAAAATATCTTAATTGTGGCTTCAGGAACTGCCACCACCATTGATTACCTTCAGAGTGGTTCGATCTTTATGGGTGGATGGATTATTCCAGGCTTTGATCTGATGTTAAAGTCCCTAGGAAAATCCACTGCTAATTTACCACTCTTAGAAGCTAATCAATTATTAAAAGAATCTTCCAACAATCCTTCTGCTAAAGCGCAACGAATTTCTCAATTAGCGCTGGGTAAATCTACCAAAGATGCGATTGAAATGGGTGTGATTCTATCTACACTTGGCGCTATTCAATTAGCAATTAATCAAATAAATCAGATTGAAATGATTCTTCTAACTGGTGGAAATGCGCCGCTCTTAGAATCGTATTTATTGCCCATATTAAATGGCTACAAAGTGAAGAGTGAGCCGAATTTAATCTTGATTGGCATCAACTCATGGCGCCTAAATAAAAAGGAGTCTTGCCTTTGAAATTCGTTAAGTACTCACTCGTTCTCTTTATTTTGATCAATATTTTTTTAGTATTTGCGAATGTTATCAATCCTTCCTGGGCTGTCAGTCAGATAAATCGGTTGGTGGAATCGCCCCACCCTTCTAATCGTCTACTGAATCAGGATGTGATCAAAATTACTCCGGCAATTACTTTAGGGGGAGAAGTAAGCGCAGTGGTTGAGACACAAACACCACAGAAAAACTAAATTCTAATTTTTTCTAATAGTTTTGTAGTTGAACTGAAATGAATAAATGGGATTGCATACGCTAGGCCACCCCAGGTTCGAACGAGGGCCGTTTCAGCTAGAGTTTCAATATCGTAATCACCACCTTTGACATAAATATCGGGTCTAATTTGAGCAATCAACGATACCGGTGTTTTTTCAGAAAAAGGTACAACTAAATCAACACTTTCCAATGAGGCTAAGAGTGACATCCGATCTATTTCAGGATTAATAGGTCTATCCTCACCCTTACCTAACATTCGAACAGAAACATCAGCATTTACTCCAACGACCAAACTCGCACCTAAACTTTTGGCTTGGGCAAGATAGGTTACGTGACCTCGATGGAGGATATCGAATACTCCGTTTGTAAAAACTATAGGCTTTTCAAGGGCTTGAAGTGCCTTGGTAAGTTGATCTTCTGTAAAATTTAGAGCTAAAACTTTACTTTCAAAGATAGGAATGGGGTAACTGTCTGGGTTCATACTATGATTCTAAATTATTTTAAAATATACTTTTAGGAAATTGTTGTAAATATCGCTTAGACTCTATGTTACTTATAAAATTTGGAAAATTGAGTATGCAAAAGATTACAAAAATTTTTATCAAAATTTCGATATGTTGGGCGATATTTTTGCCTGCATTTAGCTTTAGCGCAGAATCCTGCCCTGTTGCTTTAGACTTTAAGTTTCCTCGTTTGCAAGATGAAGTATCTCAAGACTTATGTCAATACAAAGGTAAGGTAGTATTAGTTGTTAACACCGCGAGTTACTGTGGTTTTACATCTCAATATGAAGGTTTAGAGAAAATTTACGCCACCTATGCACCAAAAGGCTTTGTTGTTTTAGGTTTTCCATCCAATGATTTCGGCCAACAAGAGCCTGGCTCCAACAAAGAAATTGCTGATTTTTGTAAAAATACCTATGATGTAAAATTCCCTATGTTTGCAAAAACCTCAGTGAGTGGTTCAAGTGCAAACCCTTTGTTCAAATTACTTTTAGAAAAAACCAAAACTTCACCGAAGTGGAATTTTTATAAATATCTTATCGATCGTGATGGCAATGTTGTTAAGTCCTTTAGCAGTATGGCCAACCCTGACAGTAGAACCGTTACCTCTGAAATCGAAAAACTATTAGCCGGTAAAAAATAATGTCTCAAAAAAAACGAATTGCCATCGTTGGCGGTGGTATATCTGGGTTAAGTTGTGCCTATGCACTTCGTAATGAGGCAAATCTTGAAGTGGTTTTGTTTGAGAAAGAAGGACGTATTGGCGGTCATAGCCATTCAATTTCTTACACTCCGAAGAATAGTGACAAATCTTTCTGGATTGATACGGGCTTTTTAGTATTTAATGAACGTACCTATCCAAGATTGATTCAATTTTTTGATGCTTTAAAAGTTCCAGTTGCTAAATCGGAAATGTCTTTTGCTGTATCCATCCCTAGAAAGAATAAAGCTCCTTTAGAGTGGGCTGGAGATACGATAAACACCTTGTTTGCGCAAAGAAGTAATTTGGTTAGTTGGAAATTTTGGGGGATGGTGTTTGATATTTTCCGTTTTAATGCGCTTTGTAAAAAATTAGCAAAGGCTAGCCTTACAGAGAATATTCCTGAAATCAGCGTTGAGGATTTTCTAAAAAAGTATCGCCTTGGCTTACCCTTTAGGGATTGGTATCTTTTGCCGATGGTCGGTGCTATTTGGTCCTGTACAACGCAGGAAATGTTGAAGTTTCCAATTGTTACTTTAGCCCAGTTCTGTGAGAATCATGGCTTACTCGATATTATTAATCGTCCACAGTGGTTCACCGTTCAAGGTGGTTCTAGAGAGTATGTAAGTCGTGTTTTGGATAAATTGAAAGAAAAAGAAATTCCGGTTTTAATGGACGGGATTCACTACTTAACTAGACATGCTAATAGTGTTGATTTGCATTTAAATAGCGGCCAAATTAGAACCTTTGACGAAGTAGTATTAGCTTGCCATAGTGACGAATCTCTATCGATTATTCAAGATCCAAGTATCGATGAGCAAGAAATACTAGGTTCTATTCCTTACAAAAAAAATATCGCTTATGTGCATTGTGACCAAACCCAATTACCTAGAGAGAAAAAGGTCTGGGCGGCATGGAATTATGCCTCTAATACTCCAGTAGGGCAGGGTCTAGATGATTCAAGTGCTGTGTGTGTTCATTATTTAATTAATAAATTACAGCCAATTCCAGTAGATCTTCATCAACATCAAGTGATTGTCACGTTAAACCCACATACTTTGCCTAAACAAGATACTATTTTTCAGACTATTGAATATTCACATCCGATGTTTGATACCAAGGCCATTGCGGCTCAAAATCTTCTCCCTAATATTCAGGGGAAAAATAAAATTTGGTATTGTGGGGCTTGGACTGGATATGGCTTTCATGAAGATGGTTTTAAATCTGGCGAGTTGGTTGCAAATCAAATTATTCAAAATGCTTCCTTTACATAATGATGGATGCTTCTTTTCATTTTGGCAAAGTTATTCATCATCGTTACCAACCAGATAATCGATTTTCTTATCGAGTTTTTTATCTTCGCATTCCCATGCGCTCACGCCAAAAAGATCCCGCCTTATTATCAAAATTAGGCATTGGGGATAATCGATTTTCAATCTTCTCTTTTTATGACAAAGACCATGGTTTAAATCAACTAACTTCCTTAAATTGGGTAGAAAAAGTTTTAGAAGACCATCAGATTCAAAATGCGACTGGGGAGATTTGGCTACATACTTTCCCACGGTTCTTTGGATATGTTTTTAATCCAGTTAGTTTTTGGTTTTGTCATGATCAAGAAAATCGTCTTGTCGCCATTATTGCGGAAGTAAACAATACTTTTGGTGATCGTCATGCTTATCTTCTGCATGATCAGCATCAAGTATTACCCTGGGGTAAGACATTTCACTCTGCTAAACAATTTTATGTTTCACCCTTTTTCGATGTTAAAGGGCGTTACCAATTTCGATTCATGCGTCAAGAGCAAGAGTCAGTCCATCGTCAAGTTAGTAGAATTGAATATTTTGAAGAAGAAACCTGTGCTCTCATGACAAGTATTAGTGGTCAAGAGCGTCCGATTAATTTTAGAAGTAAATTACATGCCTTCTTTAATTATCCTATGCTCACTTTTGGAGTTATTGTTAAAATTCATTGGCAAGCTTTAAAGTTGTTGATTAAAGGCGCGAAATTTTACAAAAAACCTGTCACAACAAATATTTAAGCAAATTAATCTTATGTCACTATTTTCAAAAAAAATTGTTTTCGGTTGTTTCAAAAAAATTCAAGGTGGACAGTTTATTTTTGTTTTACCCGATGGTTCACAAGAAACCTTTGGTCAACTAGCGAGTGAAGTTGATACTCCAATACAAGTTCAAATCAATGATCTGAGAGCTTTTTCTCTTGCTATCTCGAGTGGTGATATTGGTGTTGCTGAGGGCTATTTCAAAAATTATTGGCATACGGATGAGTTAGAGAAAATGTTACGTCTAGCTCTACAAAATAGGGCTTATTTCAATAAACTCATTTACGGCACTTGGTTTGGTTCTCTAATTTATAAAATTAAGCATTTTCTACATCGAAACACAAAAGCTCAAAGTAAAAAAAATATTCACGCCCATTACGATCTTGGCAATCAATTTTATGGCTTATGGCTTGATCCGAGCATGATGTACTCAAGCGCGCTATTTAATGGCAACTACCAGCAAGCGTTACAAGATGCTCAAAATGCTAAATGTGAAAATATTTTAAGTAATTTAAATGCTAGCAAAGGCGATAAAATTTTAGAGATTGGTTGTGGCTGGGGTAACTTTATCAAACGCGCCAATGAGCGCAATGTTGCTGTGGATGGTATTACGATTTCTACCGAACAGCTAAATTACGTGCAACAGGAACTACAAGTAAAAGGTCCCAATACAAGCCTTGCACAGATCAATAGCGCAGCAGTTTTACAAGACTACCGTGACTGTAATCGCCAGTATGACGGTATTGTTTCCATTGAAATGTTTGAGGCGGTTGGTGAAGCTTTTTGGCCATCGTTTTTTAAAACAATTGATCGCTGTTTAAAGCCTGGAAAAAAAGCTGTTATTCAAACCATTGTTATTGATGATGCGCTTTTTCCTGAATATAGAACAGGGACTGATTTTATTCAGCAATATATTTTCCCGGGTGGAATGCTACCCTCGGTGAGTGTGTTTGAAACCCAAGTCAAAGCCGCTGGATTAAAAGTAAAAGATCGCTTTTATTTTGGACAAGACTACGCCCAAACCCTTCGAATTTGGGCAGATTCATTTAATCAACAAGTTGACGCTATTAAAACTTTGGGATTTAAAGATGAATTCATTCGCTTATGGAACTTTTATTTATTTTATTGCGCCGCTGGTTTTGCTGAAAAAACTTTAGAAGTAGTTCAATTTACTATAGAAAAGCCATTACATGAGTCTTAATCCACCGCTGTCGGATTTTAAAAATAAGAATGTTTGGTTGATCGGTGCTTCCTCCGGAATTGGACATGCATGTGCTAGATGGTTAGCTAAAGAGGGTGCTAACTTAATCATCTCCTCTAGGCGTGAAGAATCGTTAATTGATTTGAATGAATTACTCATCAAGGAATTTTCTATTCAAAGTAAGATAATTCCACTAGATGTTATGTCAGATCAAAGTGTTGAGGCTGCTCAAGCGCGAGTTTTAGATCATTTCCCAACCATTGATCTTTTATTATTTGTTTCAGGGGTATACACCCCAATTCAAGCTGAAACCTTGAATATGCAAGATGCCCAATCCATGATATCGACCAACTTATTAGGTCCAATTCGGGTACTTAACTATCTGATTCCTCAGTTTCTAAAGCAAGGTAATGGGCACATTGCTTTGGTGGGAAGTGTGGCCGGCTACAGTGGCTTGCCCAAGTCTTTGATTTACGGACCAACTAAAGCAGCTCTCCTCAATTTTGCAGAGTCCTTATATGAGGATTTGAGCCCGAAGGGAATTGGCGTTCACATTATTTGTCCAGGTTTTGTACAAACTCCTGCGACCGCAATTAATGATTTCAAAATGCCCTCTCTTATCACCCCTGAAAGAGCCGCAGAAGAAATTGGTAAAGGTTTAAAAAATGGTGAGTTTGAGACCCATTTTCCAAAAGAGTTTTCTTTCTTTCTCAAATTTTTGCGAATACTACCTTACCCAATCTATTTTTGGCTTGTTAAAAAATTTATTGTTCAATAAAGTCGGATTTTGACTGTGGAAAACTCGATCCAACTCACCATTGAATCTCTAAAAATTCAGTACGAGCAAATTTCAGTTGAATCGGTGGATCAGCTCATTCAACTTTATTCTCCTGATGCTCGTTTTAAAGATCCTTTTAATCTCGTATTTGGTAGAGATGCGATAAGGGATATTTTTTTAAAGATGTTTGAGCAGGTAGACTCTCCCCAGTTTGTCATTCGAGAAGTCCTACAACAAGAGAGTTCTGCCTGTTTATTGTGGGAGTTTAAATTCAAATTTAAATGCTGGGATACTAGTGAAAAAAGTTTGACTGGCGTGAGCTGGTTACAGTTTGACCACACTAACCTAGTGTCTTCTCACACTGATTATTGGGATCCTGCAGAAGGTATCTACGAGCACTTACCCCTCATCGGTTCTCTGATGAGAGGTCTTAAAAAGCTTGCTTAAATTAATATCACTTTGTAGTTTGGCTAGGCAACTAGCTTAAAGCTTTCCAGCTCTATTTTGTTCTACCAAATAGTCTAATGTTTCAATTGCTCTTTGCTTTGTGCCAGCAATGGATGGTGAAGTCATGTATTTACCTTGTACTGCAATAGTTGGCACACCATCAACACGGTAAGATTGTGAAGTGGTATTTGCAGTCTTTGCTTTAGTAATGACGGTAAAGGATTTATAAGCTGTCATGAACGCTTTCTGATCGAGTCCTTGTGCTGCGACCCAATTAGAAATTTCCTCTTCTTTTAATAAAGATTTACGTTCCTTATGGATAGCCTCAAATACTTTAGGCGTAAATTCAGCTTCTTTACCCATCGACTCAAGGGCATAAAAAATTTGGCTATGCGCTAAAAAGTCATCTCTAAAAGCAACTGGGATTTTCTTTACTACCACATCCTTTTTTTGCCTTTTTATCCAGGCTTGTAATTCGGGCTCTAAATCATAGCAATGTGGACATCCGTACCAAAAAAATTCAACGATCTCTATTTTCCCTTTAGACTCCGTTGGCTGGGGTGAAGGTAATTTACGGAAATCCATTCCCTCAATAAAGCCGCCTGCTTGAGTGCTGGGCGCAGGTGATGGTGCTATATTTGATTTAGCACCAGGTGGAAGTAATTGAGCACTTACAATAGATCCAATAAAAAACAAAGAGATACTAATTAAACTTTTTACAATATGTCTTTTCATGATTTGCCCGCTTTTATGACTGTATAAGAGATGCCGATGGTTTCTAATGCTGTTTTGGAGGTTTGAACTTCACTTTCGGTTTTAAAGGGACCGAGTCTTAGACGCCAAATCGTTTGGCCATCATTTTTACCCTCAATCAATTTTGTTTGAACCCCCTGTAATGCAAAGGAAGCTTTTTCACTTTCTGCAGTACTTTTATCGCCGTAGGCACCCAATTGTACCCAGTAGATTACCTCAGATTTCGATACCTCAACAGGTGGAACAATCGCAGGACTCGTATCTTGATTACTTTTCACAACGGAAGCAACAGCATCATTACTGACTTCGTCACTAGATTTATTTTTTCTCAAAGGTTCATTTACATCCGGGATTTGACCTGAGTCATTTAAATTAGATGACTTAGGGGACAAACTAATTTCAGGTGGGCGTAGATTTGTTTTTTCTTCGGGAGAATTTTTAGAGATAACGTATGCAACACCAAGGGCAATACCTAAGCCAAGAATAAGCCCAATCACAATGCCGATGAAGGTGTTTCCCTTTTGATTAAACAATGGTTTTTGATTCATATTTTTCTTCGTTATTTCCATCATAACTCCTAAAATTTACTTCTGCAATTTACATTTGCTCAGGTGCATTAACCCCTAAAATTCCTAAGCCATTTGCAATAACTTGTTTGGTCGCTAAGAGTAAAGCTAAACGTGCAGATTTTAATACTTCATCATCCACTAATACTCGGTCTGAATTGTAAAAAGAGTGAAAATCAGCCGCTAAATCTCGCAAATAAAATGCCACACTATGTGGGGTAAGATCCCGGGCGGCATCCGTCAACATCTGTGGATACTCACTTAATCTTCTCATTAAGTCGTCCGCAGCTCTACCTTCTAATTTTTCCAACTGAGCAGTCTTGAGTGTTGCTTCATCTCCCGCCCATTGACGCAAGATGGAGCAAATCCTGGCGTGGGCATATTGCACATAAAAAATAGGATTTTCATCGTTTTGTTGCAGTGCTAAGTCAATATCAAAAACAAACTCTGTGTCTGCTTTACGAGAAATCAAGAAAAACCGAACTGCATCTTTACCTTTTTGTAATGCGGCGAGTCGTTCTGTTTCAGATAACCCCTCCTGAACGCCACCCGACCACTCAATTAAATCTCGAACAGTGACATAAGAACCAGCCCTTTTAGAGATTTTTACTTCTTCACCATTTTTTAATACAGTGACCATTTTATGTAGTACATAATGCGGGTAGTCTTTTGGGATTTCCCAACCTCTTTGCGCAGCGACACCTTGAACTCCAGAACGAACCCGAGCAATAGTCCCGTGGTGATCGCTACCTTGAATATTAATCACCTCATGATAGCCACGCGCCCATTTACTGGCGTGATACGCCACGTCTGGTACAAAGTATGTAAAAGTACCATCACTTTTTTTCATGACTCGGTCTTTATCGTCGCCATCATCTGTAGTTCTTAGCCACAAGGCACCATCAAGGTCGTACGTCTTTCCCTGTTTAGTTAAGTCAGCAACAATACTCTCAACACCACCATCCAAATAGAGGGAGGACTCAAGATAGTACTCATCAAAATGAACGCCAAGTGCTTTCAGATCGATATCTTGCTCTTGACGTAAATAAGCAACTGCAAATCGTTTGATATTTTCTAAGTCTTGTGGATCTTTGGAGGCAATAACAGGAGCTAAATCTGCGGCTGAAATCGTCTGACCATTCAGATAGGCATCAGCGATATCTTTAATATATAAACCGTTGTAAGCATTTTCAGGCCACCCATCCATGCCAGGCTCAAGACCATTGATTCTGGCTTGAGTTGAGATAGCTAAATTCTGAATCTGAACACCAGCGTCGTTGTAATAAAACTCCCGGTGGACTTTTCTGCCTTGAGTTTGAATGACACTGGCTAAGATATCGCCCAGTGCCGCTTGTCTACCATGACCGACGTGCAGTGGTCCGGTTGGATTAGCTGAGACAAATTCGATTAATACTGGAGGCTCATCTTTAGCTTGCTCTATACCGAATAAAGGACCCTGTTCTAAGATTTGCTGAATGACTGCTTGCTTAACCACACTGCTGAGCCGAATGTTAATAAAGCCTGGACCAGCAATTTCGAGGCTACTAATCACCTCTTTTTGCATATCAAGCTGTTCAATTTTTTTTACTAATTCACCAGCTAACTCTTTTGGATTCATCTTCCAAGACTTGGCGATTTGCATGGCAATGTTGGTCGCAACATCCCCGTGCTCAGCAACTTTTGGTCTTTCAAGACGAGGGATCGGCAAAGATTGGCCATCTAATTGTTTATTTTGTGCAACTTGCATTAACCCTTCATGGATTAAGCGTTCTAACTGTCGTTGTGTTTGTAAAAGCATGACAAAAATGGATTCCGTAGTGTATGCTAAAAAAATGCTATATAAATTTCAATCTAAAAATTCTGCAAATTGCCTGATGTTAGAAGATCTTACTAAAAAGATTTTTCAAAAAATCGGCAAAAATTTAGAGCCTAAAGGTATTTTAACGGTTGATGAGTTACCGCACTTCATTAATCTACTTGAATCAGCAATTGAACAAGATGTGATTGCTAGATCGAAGATGTCTAAAGAACAACTCGCTACCTCAGACCGACTAGGTCAAAGAGCTTTTCCTTTTCTGACATTACTTAAGTCTGCACATCAATATCAAGATCATATTGTTTGGGGTGTCTAAAGACATCCCCTTCTATTTAGTTTGAATCAAAATTACTCGATACTGCTCGAATCGTGTCTTCAACATTCCTAGCAGACCGATCAGCTAAATCATTCACTTGATCTAAACCAATTTGTCCAACATTGAAATATTGAGCGCTAGGGTTTGCAAGGTAGAAACCTGAAACACTAGAAGCGGGATTCATCGCGAGAGATTCAGTCAATTCCATCCCTATTTCATCCGCTTGCAACACTTCAAACATCCCCAATTTCACACTATGTTCTGGGCAGGCAGGATATCCAGGAGCAGGTCGAATTCCTTGGTATTTTTCATCAATCATCTCATCATTACTGAGAGATTCGTTTGCTGCATATCCCCATAAATCAGTTCGAACCCGATAATGCATATACTCAGCAAAAGCTTCCGCTAATCGGTCAGCAAGGGCTTTCAGTAAGATCGCATTGTAATCATCATGTTCTCGAATGAATTCATCCACTTTAGCGTCGACACCATGACCCGTAGTTACCGCGAACATACCAACATAATCTTTCTTACCACTATCAATTGGCGCCACATAATCTGCTAAGCAACGATTCGGCCGTTTGATACCATCCACGACGGGACGATCAGTTTGTTGTCTTAATTGATGCCAAGTCAATATTTTTTCAGTTCTAGATTCATCTTTAAATAAGACGATATCCTCACCAACGCTGCCTGCGGGATAAAAGCCAACGACAGCATTCGCAGTGAGCCAGCGTCCTTGAACCAGGCGTTCGAGCATTTTTTGACCATCAGCAAAAACCTTCGTCGCAGACTCTCCAACAATTTCATCATCCAAAATTTTTGGAAACTTCCCAGCCAAATCCCAAGTTTGAAAAAATGGTGTCCAGTCAATAAATTTCGCAATTTCACTTAAATCGAAATTTTTAAACACGCGTCTACCAATAAATTTAGGGCTTGGTATAGCAAAATTATCCCAGTCTAATTTCTCGGCATTTTGGTTGGCCGCATCAAAAGTGATTAATGGGGTTGCTTTTCTACTGGCGTGTAATTGACGTGTTTTTTCATAGTCGTCTTTAATCGACTGCAAGTACTGTTTCGCTGATTCATCAGATAGCAAACTAGACGCCACTGAGACTGATCTTGAAGCATCTGGTACATAAATGACCGGGCCATCGTAGTGAGGCGCTATCTTCACTGCAGTATGCACTTTCGAAGTAGTTGCGCCGCCAATCATCAATGGAATATTTCTAGACCTAAAATAATCATCCTTTTGCATTTCTTGCGCAACATAAGTCATTTCTTCTAGGGACGGCGTAATTAACCCAGATAAGCCAATGATGTCTGCATTTTCATCTTTTGCTTTTTGCAAAATTTGATTACAAGGCACCATAACACCCATGTTCACCACATCAAAGTTATTACACTGCAAAACGACTGTTACGATATTTTTACCAATATCATGCACATCACCTTTAACGGTGGCCATAATAATCTTGCCTTTAGAACGTACGTCTCTTCCTGCGGCTTCATATTGACGTTTTTCTTCTTCGATATAAGGAATCAAATGTGCTACAGCTTGCTTCATTACTCTGGCGCTCTTTACCACTTGAGGTAAAAACATTTTGCCTGCGCCAAATAACTCGCCAACCACATTCATTCCATCCATCAGCGGTCCTTCAATGACCTCAATTGGACGTCCACCTGCCTTTTCGATTTCAGCACGAACTTCCTCTGTATCTTCAACAATAAAGTCAGTAATACCCATTACTAGGGCATGGGAAAGTCTAGCTCTAACAGGATCTTCTCGCCAGGCGAGTGTTTGTAATTGTTTAGTACCACCACCTTTATAGTTATCGGCAATCTCGAGTAGGCGCTCTGTGGTCGTTTTACCATCTTTTTCTTTGAAGCGATTGAGTACCACGTCTTCAACGCGTTCACGTAACTCGGGATCTAAGTCTGCATAAACGCCAAGCTGTCCAGCATTCACAATCCCCATGTCCATGCCAGCTGCAATCGCGTGATACAAGAAAACAGTATGGATCGCTTCTCGTACATGGTCATTTCCGCGGAAAGAGAAACTCACATTAGAAACACCACCACTTACTTTTGCACCAGGTAAATTCTCTTTTATCCATCTTGTTGCGTTAATGAAATCGACTGCGTAATTATCGTGCTCTTCAATCCCTGTAGCGATCGCAAAAATATTTGGATCGAAAATAATATCCTCTGCTGCAAAGCCAATTTCATCTACTAAATAGTCATAAGACCTTTTACAGATTTCAATTTTTCTTTCGTAAGTATCAGCTTGACCTTGTTCATCGAATGCCATGACAACAGCCGCAGCACCGTAACGTTTAATTTTCTTAGCTTGGAAAGCAAAAGGCTCAACCCCTTCTTTTAAAGAAATTGAATTGACGATTGCTTTGCCTTGAACACATCTCAGTCCAGCTTCAATGACGTCCCATTTGGAGGAGTCAATCATCATGGGTACTCTTGCAATATCTGGTTCTGAAGCAATCAGGTTCAAAAAACGAACCATCGCTGCTTTTGAATCCAACATTGCCTCATCCATGTTGATATCAATTATTTGTGCTCCATTTTCAACTTGCTGTCTAGCAACTTTCAAAGCATCATCAAACAGATTATTCAAAATGAGTCGCGCAAATACCTTAGATCCCGTTACATTGGTGCGCTCTCCAATATTGACGAATCGAATATGGGACTCAAGATTAAAAGCTTCTAAACCAGAGAGCCTTAGGGGAGGTAAGTTATTAGTTTTAGTCATTACCATTTGACCTATAAGAATTCCAAATATCTGTTATCTTGCGCGGTTTGTAATTTGCTACTTTTTTAGCAATTGCCGCAATATGTTCTGGGGTTGTGCCACAACAACCACCGACTAAATTGACTAGACCATCCTTGGAAAAATCCTCAATCAGTCTGGAAGTAATCTCTGGAGTTTCATCAAAGCCTGTATCACTCATAGGATTAGGGAGTCCTGCATTCGGATAGCAAGAAATTGCCACATCACAAATCTTCGCTAACTCCGCGATATAAGGTTTCATCAGGGTGGCGCCTAATGCGCAATTCAATCCAAAGGTTAAGGGCTTTGCATGTCGTAAGCTATTCCAAAAAGCGGAAACGGTTTGACCAGATAAAATTCTACCCGACGCGTCCGTAACAGTTCCTGAAATCATAATGGGGAGTCGTTCACCTGAATTTTCGAAATACTCATCAATTGCAAATAGTGCAGCTTTAGCGTTGAGCGTATCAAAAATAGTTTCTACTAAGAGGAGATCAATACCACCCTCTACCAAACTTTCTACCTGTTCGTAATACGCTTTTCTTAAGGTTTCAAAATCAACATTTCTTGCTCCAGGATCATTTACATCTGGAGAAATACTAGCTGTTTTTGGCGTAGGTCCAAGCGCTCCAGCAACAAATCTTGGTTTGTCAGGGGTTGAGTATTCGTCGCATGCTTGTCTCGCTAGTTTTGCTGAAGCAAGATTCATTTCTCGCGCGAATTCGGCTAAATGGTAATCATCCTGAGCAACAGTTGTTGCCCCAAAGGTGTTCGTTTCAATAATATCAGCACCAGCAGCTAAATATTTTTGATGAATTTCTAAAATTACTTCTGGTTTTGTAATGGAGAGTAATTCATTATTACCTTTTAAATCAATAGGATGATTATCAAAACGGTGAGTATCCCCACGAAAATCGTCTTCTTGTAATTTATATTGTTGAATCATCGTCCCCATTGCTCCGTCCAAAATCAAAATTCGCTGGCTGAGCAACTCAGGTAAAAGTTGGCCTTTAGTGTAATGATTCAATTCTTGTGTTGGAGCAGAAGGCATAAATGGATCTAAATAAAGATTGATTTAGTTAGTAAAGTCTTATATTTTACAGTTAGTTAATAAATTTAGTGGAGCTTAAAATGTTTAATCCAATGCCTGACTTTGAACAAAGCGTAGAAATGATGAAAAACATGTGGTCAAAAGCCTCTACAGGTAATTCGGAGAGTGGGTTGCCGAATTTTGGTATTCCGGGCATGTCCAACTTAAACCCTTTTGGTATTCCGACCATTGACATTGAAGAACTGGACAAAAGAATCAAAGATTTAAAAAGTGTAGAGGCGTGGCTTACTCTCAATTTAAATGTTTTACAAACTACCGTTCAGGGACTAGAAGTTCAAAGAGCTACTTTAGCAACCCTACAGGGAATTGCTGAAACGATGAAATCAAACACTTCAGCAAACTCTAATGAGCAAAGCAAAGCAAAAGCAAATGAAGGTTTCGCACAAGCGGCGGAATTTGCTGGAGCTAGTGGCAAACTAGCACAAGAATTAATGGAGCAAATGGCAAAATCTACCACGGACATGATGCAAGGTTTTCATCAGGCTACGACTGGAACTGCTGCCAAAAAAGCTCCAGCTAAACCACGGGCTCGTAAAACTGCGGCTAAACCTTCTGCGAAAACCGCCAGATCCCCTCGGAGTCGCTAATCCGGTTCAATTTACCTCGTTTCATCAAATAATTGAGATGGGCAATGGTTTCTCCCATAGCAAAAGTTAATTGATGGATATCTAACTCCCTTTTAAACAGAACTGGCACTATTTCTCTTGCTGTCGCTGGTTCTTTACAGGCTTCAAAAGTTTCTGCGAGGCGATCATCATGATGTTTTACTAATTCATCAATTCTAAAATGCATCCCTTGAAAAGGTTTACCATGAGACGGGAGTAAAAGTGTCATTGGGTCTAGGGGCAGATATTTTTTTAGTGAATCTAAAAATAAGCCTAATGGGTCTGCATCGGGCTCACCATCATAAACACTTACGTTAGTAGATATTCTAGGTAGCAGCATATCCCCTGTAATCATGATTTTACTGTCTTCACAAACTAATGACATATGTTCTGGAGCGTGGCCAAATCCACTAATCGCTCGCCATTGGCGCCCCCCAATCTCAATGATGTCTTGATCTTGTATACGGTTAAATCTCTGCGGTACAGCTGGTACTAAATTACTGTAGTAATCAGATCTAGCTCTGACCTTCGCCAAGTCTTCTTCACTTGTTAGGCCATGCCTTGCAAAATGATCTGCTGAACCACCACCGCCTGAAACAGATCCAATTGCCATCCCACCTTCTTTAGAGCTTAACCAACGAGCCATTAGAAAATCCGTCATTGACATCCAAAGTGGCGCTTTAAATCGCTCACAGATCCAATGCGCCAATCCAACGTGATCGGGATGCATATGCGTTACTAAAACACGTACGATTGGAAGGCCTTCTAAGTGATTTGAAAAAATTTGCTCCCAAGATTCTTTCGTGTCCTGAGATGTAATGCCACAATCCACTGCAGTCCACCCCTCAACACCATTTAAACAATCGCGCAATAACCATAAATTAATATGATTTAGAGCAAATGGAAGCTTCATTCTCAACCAGTAGATACCCTCAGCTACAGGCATCAATTGACCGGGAAGAGGCATATTATCCTCAAATGGATAGTGGATTTGGTTCATAAATGAAGTTTAGTTCGTTTTTATATTAAGATATTTGAATGTTTACATTCCCAAAAAGTTTATCTTCTCAATTTGCCTATGATCTGGCTCAGGTTATTTTAGATGTATTTAAACTTTATTATCGAACATTTCGAAAAGCAGACTTAGAAGCTAAGGATATGTTGTTATTGGGAGTTAAGCGCGCCAAGTATTTGGTAAAAAAAAGTTGGCGAATTATTCAAAACCAAATGAATCAAGGTATCTTTCACGATTTATTTAGTTATCCTCAACATTTAAGATTTATCATCACAGACTTACCATCTTCGGACGAAAGGATTTCCACGTGACAAACGTAACTTCTGATAATCCCCATCACTTAACTGAATTATTTAAAAATAATCAAGCTTGGGTACAAAAAAACATCAAAGAAGATCCAGAGTTTTTTCAGCGTCTAGCCAATCAGCAATCTCCAGAGTATTTGTGGATTGGTTGTTCTGATTCTCGAGTACCTGCAAACCAAGTTATAGGTCTTGCTCCAGGCGAGATTTTTGTCCATCGGAATATTGCTAATGTAATTGCACACACCGATCTGAACGCTCTCTCGGTTATTCAATTCGCAACCGACTTATTAAAAGTAAAACATATTATTGTTGTGGGTCACTATGGGTGTTCTGGTGTTCGGGCGGCAATGGAAAATGTTCGTGTTGGTCTTGCTGATAATTGGATTCGTCACGTCAAAGATGTGGAAGACAAACATGGCCCCTATTTAGGTAAAGTTCTGGATAGTCAAGAAAAACTAGACTATCTCTGTGAGTTAAATGTGATTGAGCAAGTCAGCAATGTTTGCCAATCCACTATTGTCCAGGATGCTTGGCAACGTGGACAATCCTTGACAGTACATGGCTGGATTTATGGCTTACATGATGGTTATGCACGCGATTTGGGGATGAGTATTCAAAATATTACCGATTTGGAAAGTAGGTATCGTTCCGTGATCACTAAATTTCAAAACATCGTTGGCTAACAACTTGCACCTCCCTGCCAATTTTCATGTCATTGAGCGGGGGTGGTTGTCTGCAAACCAAATTTACCTGTGGTCAAATGGTTTTTTAGATGTAATTGATAGTGGCTTTTGCACTCATCAAGCGCAAACTGTTGATTTATTAAATCTGCAGATGAAGTCACTACCTGACATTTCTCCTCGATTCTTAATTAATACCCATTTACATTCCGATCATTGTGGGGGAAATGCTGCCTTATTGGATGCTTATGGATTTAAATTATTGGTCCCATTTGCTGAATTTGATGCTGTACAAGATTGGGACCTTGCTAAATTAGGTTTTTCTGACTTAGGCCAACCATGTCCAATTTTTAGTGCCTTTGGTTCTTACCAGCCAGAAACAGTTTTAACTTTAGGCGACCTAGACTGGGAAATACATCAAGCGCCGGGACATGAGGATGAAGCACAATTACTGTTTAATCCTGAATATAAAATTCTTATTTCTGGTGATGCCCTTTGGGAGAAGGGCTTTGGTGCACTGTTTCCAAATGATCAAGGTTTTTCCAATTTTGAGGGAGCACTGTCCACTTTAGAGTTAATTACTGAACTTCAACCCGAAGTTGTTGTACCAGGGCATGGTGGTGTTTTCAGTGATGTTTCCGCAGCACTTGCTTTTGCCCAAAACCGTCTTTCTTATCTGCGAAGTAATCCAGATAGAAACTTAATACATGTTGCAAATGTACTTTTGAAGTTTAAACTTTTGGAGTGGCAGAGCTGTCAAAATATGCTCGCTCTCGATTGGTTTCAAAATACCTTGATGTTGCAAAAAATTGCAACGATCCTAAACCTTTCTATCCATGATTTATATCAACAAGTTGTGAACTCTTTAATTAAAGCCAATGCAATCAGACTTAAAGATGGTCTGTTATTGAACACTTAGAGGGTCGATAACGTCAACTCTGTCATCGGGTCAATTCTAGAAAGCTCGTCATCAAGATGATCGTTTTTATGGTGTAAGTTTAAGATCGTCAAGGCTGTAATAATCATAAAACTCATAATCAGATATTGCCAATAATTCTTTTTCAAAGATATCGCCATACTTTTCGAAGAGTTTAATTGGGGAACATCCGCTTGCAACATCTCTAACCGACTTTGTAGATGGTCAGAAAATTTTTTACTTATTTTCGGTGACGGCTCATTTAAAAGTATTAGCTTTAATTGTTCATCTTTCATTTTGTTCACTCTCGAAATATTTTTTTAAATTTGCCTTCGCCCTAAACAACAATTGATCTACTGCGTTCTTATTCATCTCTAATTTTGTCGCAATTTCTTCAGATGTATTGTCATAATAAGCCCACATCACAATAGCAATCCTTTGCTTTGGGGGCAAAATGTGGATTGCAGATTTCATTTTATTGGTTTCTTCTATCTTTGAATCTATCAGTGATACCTCTGAAACGATTGTGTCCAAATCAATATCAACTTGACTCCATTGTTTGTGATTCTTTTTGAGCTGATCAAAACACTGTCTTTGTACAATTGTATAAAAATACGTTTTAAGTTTTGCTTCCCCCTGAAAGTGTAGATAATTCTTCCATAGTTTTAAGTATGACTCTTGCACTACATCTTCTGCGTCTGACATTGTTCCCATAAGGCGCCAGGCGAGGGCAATTGCATCATTACTCAGCATCTGCAATAGCTCAGTTGTTGCTAAAGAATTACCACCTACAGCAGTGGCAAGTAATTCTTTATCGTTTTCCCATCTTCTTTTTTTCAAATAAAGACTCATTTAATTATTTTGTTAATTCGTTATTCCAGCCTTCCCGTTCTTTTGGTGGAAATTTTTCGAGGAGCCTATGTCTTTCTTTTTTCATCTCTTCCCTTTGTTCTGGTGTAAGTGATCTTAAGTAAGCATGTCGCTGTTTTTTTACTTGTTCCCTTTGTTCAGGTGTTAAAGTTTTCCAATCTTCTCTCATTTTTTCATGCATTGCTTTTCTTTCTTCCGGAGATAGCGCCTGCATTTTTAAACGTAGTTTTTGATGAAACTCTTTGCGCTCTTCCGGAGTTGCTTGTTTCATTAACTCATGTATCTCTTTTGCTCGCGCTTGTCTTTGTTCAAAGGGCATATTTGCAACTTCCCGAGGATCTAATGGATCAGGGAGTGCTGCGAAAGTCGTGCCACTGATAGAGAAAGTAATCGCAGTAATTTGTAATAGCTTGTAAATAAGATGTTTCATTTTTCAATCCTTTTGTTAGGTTTTTTATTTAGACTAGTTTTTGTGTAATTACTTACGGTATTTAACCTGATTCCTCTATTTTTAATTTCGTACAAGCTTACCAAAAGCAGCGTAAAGCCCCTTGATTTAGTTATGGGGAGTAGTCAGTGACTTACAATATCTTTTTTATACACAATTTCAAATGGCTACTTCTATCAAAAAGCTTCCTTTAGATAAGATTTTGTTCAGTCAAGGCTTTGGCACACGTCGGCATTGTAATAACCTAGTATTAGCTGATTTAGTGAAAGTAAATGATGTACTAATTGAAGATCCTCAAGAATTGTTCAGTCCAATTGACCTCAAACTTACAATCGATGGTCTAGATTGGGAGTTTCATGAAAAAGCCTATATTGTTTTTAATAAGCCTACCGGCTATGAGTGTTCTCATAAAACCAAACATCATCCCAGTGTATACGGTCTTTTACCTGCCCCTTTTGTTGAAAGAGGTGTGCAATGTGTTGGTCGCTTAGATCAAGATACTACTGGGCTTTTACTGATCTCCGATGATGGTCAATTTATTCATAAAATGACCTCTCCTAAGAAAAATATTGGGAAGGTTTATCAAATTACAACTTCTGAACAGCTTAAGTCTGCACAAATTGAACATTTATTAACTGGAGTGGTTCTCGATGATGATCCAAGCCCTTGTAATGCAGTAGCTTGTGAACAAATCAGTGATTTTCAAATCAACATGACGATTGTCGAAGGTCGTTATCATCAAGTTAAAAGAATGATTGCTGCCGTTGGTAATCATGTGGCGCAATTACACCGTTTTCAAATCGGTGAATATACACTTCCTAATGATCTTCCTGAAGGGGAGTGGCGCTGGTTGAATACAGAGGAACTACTTCAACTTTCTAGTAATCCCTCCTAATATCATTGCTTAAACTTGATTATGAATTGCTTTAATGTTTAGTGAATCAAGTGACTCTTCTGGTAAATCGGCCAAAATATCAATCCTCTTTTTTAGACCTACCATTACATCTTTATAGGCTTGGCGTTTTTTTTCTTCTGAGCCTACCACTAAAGATGGGTCAGGAAATCCCCAATGTGCTACTGCTGGGTTACCTGGCCAATAAGGACATTCTTCACCGGCTGCATTATCGCAAACGGTAATAATAAAATCCATGTGCGGTGCATCTGGTAAGGCGTATTCATCCCAGCTTTTACTGCGTAATTTTGATAAATCATAGCCATGTTCTTGAGCAATCTCGATTGCGTAAGGACTTACTTCGGTTCCTGGCGCTGAACCTGCAGAATAACCAATGAATTTTCCTTTTGCCTGCGTGGAAGCTAATGCCTCGGCAATAATAGATCTTCCGGCATTGTGAGTACACAAGAAAAGTATGTTGTATGTCTTCATTTGCAGCCGTCTTTCATTATTAAATTTTGAATAAAGTGGTTTTTATCTGTTTTATGTTGCTTGACACTTAGGAAAGCATTTTAAAAAAACAATTCTCATCATAATTCGAATCGCATTTCAAAAGTATTACAAGACCTTAAATTGCCCTAATTTTTTGTCCGTCAGTTAAATCGCCGAACTCCTGCATGAATCAGACGAAATACACGATCTAGCTCAGTTCCAACACCCATTGCAGACCCATCAGGTCTTGCTAGTGGCCAAGGAGTATTGAGGTCCCAGGATTCGTTATTGAGCCAGTGGTGGATTTCTTGCACTGGGGCGCTCATGATCCAAGCCAACTCTGAGTATGGTTTCTGCCTTGCAAAATCCTGCAACCCTTGAGGCAATTCTGATATCCATTGATTTATTTCTTCAGGAGTAGGGATGGCAATTGGATAACAAAGTCTTAAATTTACTAATCCATCTGTATTATTGATCCAAACAAAAGCATTCTGTTTAAATTGATCGGCCAAGATTTCTGCATTCTGTAAGTTAATGCCCAAGGCAAGCACACTAGACTCAGCCCGCCATTTTCCTGAATCATCGCGACCTTCACCTAGTAAATAATTGATATTCAATGTTTGCAATTCTCCGATTAATTTTGCTTGGGATTGTTCATTAACTGTTAATCCAACTTGCTGACTATGTGGGTTGTAAGCAGTTAAAAATGCAGCGCAGTTGACATGATTATTTTTCATGATCGACACCAACTCTGGGCTTACTTTGCCAACTTTAAGGACAATCTCTGTATCTTTTTCAAACACGACATAAGAGACCTGACGGTAAGCTTTGATGAGTTGAGGGGAAACTTGGTGGTTTGCCGAGTTTGTATTTGTAGTCATAATTTATTTAGCTTAATCATATTTGTAAACTTGGCCTATCATTTATCTAATTGTCGATAGTCTTTAATTGATTGATGTATCACTTTTGTGATACTTTGAATCAATACTTTACTAATTAAATAGAACTATGCCAACAACAACCATACGAATACCCGAAGAACTTAAAGCCCCCGTCGTTGCAGCAGCAGAACGCTCCGGCACTTCTACTCACAATTTCATTCTTGAAGCAATTTTAGAAAAAACTGAATTAGATAATCTTCAGGTAAATTTTGATTTGGTGGCAGAAGAGCGTTATGGTGGCATTGTTGCAACTGGAAAAACAATTCCTTGGCATGAAATGCGTGAGTATTTAGAAAGTCGGCTTTCCAGAAATGAAGTTTCGCGCCCTGTAGCTCGACAACTTAACGCCTAAATTAAAAAAATTAAGAGTTTATTTTAATAATTAAACCCCTAACTTTACGCAAGATTTATGCATATTTTACATGCGCATAAACTATAAGTATAATTCATGAATGATCAATATTATCCCTTTGAATTTAACCAATCAAATGCCCAAAAAAGCAGTTAATCTTTCTTTGGACTCTCTAGTTTTGGAAGAAGCTAAGCTTCTAGGCATTAATATTTCACAAGTCTGTAATTCATTTTTAGAGGCTTATATTAAGTCTGAAAAAGAAAGGCTATGGAAGCTTGAACACTCTGATTTCTTCTCTTCCTACAATAAAATCATAGAGTTAGAGGGACTCCCCCTTGAGCAGTGGAGAAGTTTTTAATGGCACGATTTACAGTCTACGATAACTCTTCTGACAAAAACATATCCACCCCTTATCTTGTCGATGTTCAAACTGATTTGTTAGATGGTCTTTCCACTAGGGTTGTGATCCCTTTAAGGGATGCTAAACAATACAAAAAAGTAAAGCTTCCTCAAGATTTGCTACCCCAATTTACTATTAACGGCTCTAAATTTGTCTTAGAAACTCCAAGTATGGCAGCAGTTCCATGCTCTATTTTAAAAAATGAAGTTTGTTCATTAAAAGACCAACAAAATCTGATTATTACTGCCATAGACCGTTTATTTCACGGTTTTTAGTTTATTTTTGGAGATTAAAAAGTTGATTTACGTATAGATGGAGGATGTTACAGTTCCACAATTTCGTGATTGTCAAATTGTCTAAATATTGAACAATACAGACTTCACGAAACTCTTTTATATACAAATAAAACCAGTTTTAGTTCTCAAGTACCTTACTACTAAAAAAAATCTCTTCTTCTGTGTAAGGCCAAAATAACTTCTAGAGTGATGTTTACTCCACCGTTACACTTTTTGCTAAGTTTCTCGGTTTATCAACATCAGTTCCGAGAGCTAGAGCAGTATGATAGGCCAATAATTGCAATGGCACCACATGAAGAATAGGAGAAAGGCTCCCGTAATTTTCTGGCATACGAATTACGTGGATACCTGGACTTGCTTGAATATGGGCGTCCACATCGGCAAACACGTATAACTGGCCACCCCTAGCAGCTACTTCTTGCATATTTGATTTGAGTTTTTCCAACAAATCATCATTCGGCGCAACGGTTACCACTGGCATACTCTCATCCACTAAAGCGAGCGGCCCATGTTTTAATTCGCCAGCAGGATAAGCTTCTGCATGGATATATGAAATTTCCTTCAACTTCAAAGCACCTTCTAGTGCGATTGGATAATGCATTCCTCTGCCTAAAAATAATGCGTTCTGATGTTTTGCAAATTGTTGTGCCCAAGCAATCACCTGAGGCTCTAAGGCTAATACTGCATTTAAAGCAGCCGGCAAATGGCGCAGGCGATCAATGTGTTCTTTTTCGTTAATAGGCACATTACCCTTACCTAATTTAGCTAAGGTTAATGCCAAGAAATATAAACCAACTAATTGGGTTGTAAATGCCTTGGTGGAAGCCACACCAATTTCAGTACCGGCATTGGTCTGGAACTTCCAGAGCGTTTCCCGCATCATGGCACTTGAGGCTACATTACAAATCGCTAAAGTTTTATGATGGCCTAAAGATTTTGCGTGCCGAAGGGCGGCTAAAGTGTCTGCTGTTTCGCCAGATTGTGAAACCACCACAACCAATGCTTTTGGATTTGGTACGCTTACTCTGTAGCGATATTCACTGGCTATTTCCACTTGCGTTGAAACCCCTGCCATAGCCTCAATCCAATATTTGGCAACGCAGGCTGAGTAATAACTCGTGCCACAAGCCAAAATCAATACTTGATTAATATCCGACCATTCTTGCTCGGTAGCGCCGAATAAATAAAAATCAATTTTTTCTACATTACCAATCGTATTGGCAATGGCGGTCGGTTGTTCAAAGATTTCTTTTTGCATGAAATGTTGATAAGGCCCGAGCTCGACTGAAGCAGCTTGAGCTGGTACCGGACGGATCTCTCTTTCAAGGAGCTCACCTGCAAAATTCATGATCTTGACTGAATCAGGGGTCAGGGCAACCAAATCTCCCTCCTCTAGAAAAGTCATACTTTTAGCATGCTCAGCAACAGCTAATGCATCGGAAGCTAGGAAGTTTTCCTGCTCACCGTAGGCGACAACTAAGGGCGAGCCTGCTCTAGCACCAACTAAAACACCAGGCATATCTTGAGCAATCACACCGATAGCATAAGCGCCATGTAACCTAGGAAGAATAAGTCTAACAGCCTCCACCAAATTACGATGATCCATTGATGAATAATGCTCATGCACCAAGTGAGCAATTACTTCGGTATCTGTTTGGGAGGTGAATAAATAACCTTTGCCAATTAACTCTGCTCTTAAAGACTCATAATTTTCAATAATGCCGTTATGTACTACGCCAATCAAATCACCTGAAAAATGCGGGTGGGCATTATCTGTATTCGGCTTGCCATGGGTTGCCCAACGTGTGTGTGCAATCCCAGTTGCGCCATACAAAGAGATCGTATTTTCTTTCAGCTCAGCAACGCGCTCTTTAGTTCTGCTGCGCTCAAGTTGGTTTTTTTCATTGATCACGGCTAAACCACAGGAATCGTATCCCCGATACTCTAAGCGAGATAGTCCTTCTGCTAAGATGCTGACAATGTTTCTTTTAGAAACTGCTCCAACGATTCCACACATAATTTTGCCTTAATAAAATTATTTTTTGATTTTTTCTGGTCGCTTCCAAACCAAGCTAATTTGCTTCGTTCGGCTAATTGTCAATTGATCCGGAGGTGCGTCTTGGGTTAAAGTTGTCCCCGCTCCGAGGGTTGCACCTTTACCAACTCTCACCGGGGCTACGAGTTGTGTATCTGAACCAATAAATGCGCCATCTTCAATAATGGTTTGATATTTATTAACACCATCGTAATTACAAGTAATCGTTCCAGCACCAATATTTACGCCGGATCCTACCACCGCATCACCAATGTATGACAAATGGTTAGCTTTACTACCCACACCAATTTGACTATTTTTTACTTCTACAAAGTTTCCAATGTGTGCTTGCTCCGCAATTTGGGCTCCAGGTCTTAATCTTGCATAGGGTCCAATCACGGCATCATTCGCTACTGTGGCATCTTCAATATGTGTGTAAGCATGGATTTGAGTACCCTTACCAATCGTGGCATTCTTAATCACACAATAAGGGCCAATCTTTACACCTGCGGCAATTTCAACATTACCTTCAAAAACACAACCCACATCAATCGTTACGTCACTTGCACAATTAAAATTGCCCCGAATATCAATTCTGGCTGGATCGGCTAAAGTCACACCGTTATCTAACAAATTCCCTGCCAAAAAGACTTGATACTCTCGCTCAAGGGCCGCTAACTGTGCACGACTGTTGACGCCTTGAACCTCCCAGTCGTATTGAGCCTGAGTAGTTCTAATTGGAACTCCCTCTTTGGCAGCAAAAGCAATAATATCGGTTAAATAGTATTCACCTTGCGCGTTATTAGGTTGTAATAAACCAAGCCATCTTTTTAAGTCAGCCGTATCACAAGCCATCATGCCAGTGTTAATTTCTTTAATTTCTCTTTGGGAAGGTGAGGCATCTTTCTCTTCAACAATCCCAATGACTTCACCATTCAGATTACGCTCAATCCTGCCATAACCTGTTGGATTTTCCATGAGTTGAGTAAGCACAACTAGCCCACCATCACTCGCTAACTGCTTCATTTTGTGCAGTGTCGTAGCTTGAGTTAGGGGCACATCACCATAGAGAATCATGGTCGTAGCATCGCTTGATAAAAACGGGGATGCTTGAAATACCGCATGACCAGTACCCTTTTGTTCTGATTGAACAGCAGTTCGAACATTTGGATAATTTTTACTTAGATAGTCTTGAACTTGTTCCGATCCGTGACCAACCACCACACAAGGCAGAGCAGACTCTGCAATGTGTCCAACTGCCGTCAAAACATGTCCAAGCATTGAAGTGCCCGCAACTGGATGAAGTACCTTTGGTAAAGTAGTTTTCATCCGTTTACCTTGTCCAGCAGCGAGTATGACGATGTTCATAGGCGAAGTTTATCTAATTGAAGTAAAAGATTAATTAATCAAATTGAATCAATTGTACATTTCCCACACTTATGCAAGATGAATCCAATCCTTCCTCTAGGGCTTTATCTCCCTCAATAGCATCACCTTCTGCAGATAAATGTTGAAAATCAAAAAGCGATGAATCTAATAAATGAGACGGCGTAACCTGAGTTAAAGACTTGAAAATACTCTCAACTCTACCTGGATGACTTTTTTCCCATGACTTCAACAGTTCTTTCATCGCCACGCGTTGTAAATTTGTTTGGCTACCACAGAGGTTACAAGGAATAATTGGGAAGTTTTCTTGAGCTGCGTAAGCCTCTAGGTGTTTTTCTGGCACATACGCTAAGGGTCGAATCACAATATGTTTACCATCATCAGACTTTAATTTAGGTGGCATTGCCTTTAGTTTGCCGCCATAAAACATATTAAGTAATAAGGTTTCTAAAATATCTTCGCGGTGATGACCTAGAGCAACCTTCGTTGCTCCGAGCTCATCGGCTACGCGGTATAGGATACCTCTTCTTAATCTTGAGCATAAACCACAAGTAGTTTTTCCTTCTGGAACGACCCGTTTCACAATACTATACGTGTCTTGTTCCTCGATATGAAAAGGGACCTCTAAATTACGAAGGTAGTTTGGCAAAATCTCTTCAGGAAATCCAGGTTGTTTTTGATCCAAATTCACAGCAACGATATCAAAATGAATCGGGGCTCGCGTGCGCAGTTTAAGCAAAATATCAAGCATGGCATAGCTATCCTTGCCGCCCGAGACACAGACCATGACCTTATCGCCATCTTCAATCATATTGAAGTCGCCAATCGCTTGACCAACTAAGCGACAAAGTTTTTTGGCTAATTTATTTTCTTCGTAGGCGGTTTTGCGGGGATCTGCTGACATATTTACTTAAAAAGTTGCTGTTTTTTTATTTGGAAAGATTCAACGCCAACACTGGCACAATCAGGATACACATCAGGCTTCTCTGAGCTAACTCTTGCCGCGACCACCAAAGGATGGGCCAACATTTTTTGCATAATTTCGTCACAGAGAGTTTCTTGTAATTGAATGTGCCCTCGACTCACAATCGACTTAATTGTCTCTCGCATAAAGTCATAATCCACCACTTCAGCTAAGTCATCTTTTTTCGGCGAGTTATCCCTTAAAGGCACATACAAATCAATATTAATGATCACCCGTTGTTCCGCTTTTTTTTCAAACTCATGCACACCGATATTCATCGGCACATCGTAATCTTTCAGAAACAATCTGCGGCAATTAGCCAGCAAATTCGTATTGGTTGATAAAGTCATAAATCCTTATTCGTTCGTTAAAAACATTACATCTCTGCGTGAGCCAAACAAATGTTGTCCCCCGTCAATTTGTAGGGTGGTTCCGGTCATTGCTCTAGCACTACATATATAGAGCACAGCTTGGGCAATATCTTCTGGTGAAGAGGATCTTTGTAATGGTGTCATTTGATGGGCTTGCTGAAAACCCACGGCGGATTGATCCCCAGAAACCATCGTAATACCAGGAGCTAAGCCAACGACTCTGAGTAAAGGTGCAAAATGCAAAGCTTGCATTTTCATCGCAGCCTCTAAGGCAGCTTTCGACAAGGTGTATGAGAAAAAGTCAGGATTTAAATTATCTAACTTTTGATCTAATAAATGAATAATCACGCCTGGTTCTAAAGGCGGTGTCATTGCAGCATATAAATGATAGAGCTTCTCTGACAGTAGCAAAGGGGCAGCTAGATTCACCTGCATATGTTTAGCAAGTAAATCGCTCTGAAAGGCACTCGGCTCATCATATTCAAACATAGCAGCATTGTTAACCAAGCAATCAGGCATACCCAAACGATCCACACATTCAGGGACAATTCTTTTTACTTCTTCTGCATTTTCTAAATCGGCTTCTATCGCAATCGCACGACGGCCTAAAGCTTCAATTTGCGAAATTACCCCTAGAGCCTCTTGCTTTGATTTACCATAATGAATTGCAATATCCCAGCCAGCCGCAGCCATTTGTAGCGCAATCACTTGCCCTACTCGTTTTGCGGCACCGGTGATAAGTGCAATTTTATTTTGTTGGTTCATTTAATTTAGATCTTTCATGGAAATACTAAGCAATACCGAAGCATTATCCCATTGTCGTCAATTATCTAACCTTATTGATGATCTTGTAAAAAATTCTGAAAACGGTCTTTTGTTTTCAGATTATATGAATTTGGTCTTGTATGAGCCCAAACTTGGCTATTACACCGGCGGGTCCATTAAATTTGGCTCAAAGGGAGATTTTATAACTGCTCCAGAAATCAGTCCATATTTTGGTGCAAGTATTGCTCAAACCATCTCTCCGGTCATTCAACATTTCCGCAATGGAAGGCATATTGCCAAAATTTTAGAGTTTGGGGCTGGTTCTGGCGCTTTGGCCTCAAGTATTCTGCTGGAATTGCAGCAGTTAAATACCTTGCCACATGTTTACCAAATTTTAGAGGTTTCACCTGATTTGCAACAACGCCAACAAGAACACATTCATCAATTTATTAAAGAGCATCAAATACCTGTTGCAATAGAATGGCTCACTGCAATGCCAGTGGAGTTTGACGGCATCATTCTAGCTAATGAGGTAATTGATGCCATCCCGGTTGATGTCATCGTTAAACGATCAGATGCATGGTATTACAGAGGGATTACTATCAATCCTGACGCTTGCTCACCTTCTTTTTCAGACCACTGGTTATGGACCGACCTCAAAGTAGTTCCTGCTCAGGAATTGCCTAGGTACTTGCTTGAGCATGCTGATGAATTTACAGAGGGCTATCAAACCGAAACCCATTTACGTGCCCAGTCTTGGCTTTCTACGATTGCCAAATCTATGCGTCAGGGTTTGTTGATCACCATTGATTATGGCTTTCCGGCTAAAGAATATTATCATCCCCAAAGATCTCAAGGAACGCTGATTGCCCACCATCAACATCATTCGATCGACGACTTATTTTACTTACCAGGCTTATGCGATTTAACCGCTCATGTCCAGTGGTCTAGCTTAAATCAAGTAGCTCAAGCACAGGGGTTGGAGTTGATTGCTTATCTTAGTCAGGGGGCTTATTTACTGGACGCCGGCATTGGTGAATTACTTCTCGCAAATGTGGATATGCATGATCCCAAGCAATTTTTACCGCAGAGTAATGCATTGCAAAAACTAATTTCTGAAGCCGAAATGGGCGAACTTTTTAAAGTAGCAGCTTGGTCCATGAATCGGCTCCAAGACAAATCCTTGGATGAGTTAATGAACACCTTACCAGGATTCAGAGGGCGGATGCGATTGCTGTAAGCCTGGCCTTAGTTACCGCGAGTGCAATGTCTTTGCCATTGTGGCTCGCAATACCTTTAGCAATCTCTCCAGCGTTAACCTCTTGGGCCGTCAAAGTAACAGTTTTAAGTACCAAAGTACTGAGGCCTAAAGACTCTGCCAACTTCATGAAATCCTGAAAACGAGCTGGCTTTCTCCAAAGATCTGTTGCATCAAATAGTGCTAAATAATCCTCTGCACTGTTAGTTGAATTTTTTAAAAGTTGACTAACCAGACGATATCCACGGGTAAAGTTTTTTAGGTCTGTTGGAACTTTATGATGCTCTTGCCAATCTTCTGCTAAATGTGGCTCTAGCTCACACAAGAGTACAGCGAGTCTAAAGTCTAGTGGGGCACCTTCTTGGGCAAGTTGATTTAATTGGTCACCGATTTTTTTTAAAGCTTCAGAGGTAAATAAATGCCTTGGTAAAAAAGTTTCGTTCACGCCAATCTCAAACAAAAACTCCAGCATCCGAGAGGGTTTTACTTCTAATAGTCCTCTGCTCATTTCCTGCCACACTCGCTCTGGAACTAGGTACTTTAACTCCTCGTTTTGCACCATTTCTTTCACTAATGCTCGAGTAGTCGCATCTACTGTAAAACTCTCAAAACGCGCCAAAAATCTACCCAAACGTAATATGCGTAGTGGATCTTCCTTAAAGGCATCACTGATGTGACGAAACAGGTGGTTAGTTAAATCCTTTTGGCCCCCATAAGGATCAATGACTGGACCAAGATAATCTCCCGTTGAGTTTATCTCTCGCGCCATGGCGTTAACTGTAAAATCACGCCGAATTAAATCTTGCTCGAGAGTGACTTCAGGTGAGGTATAAAAAGTAAAACCCTTGTATCCTTGACCAGACTTTCTCTCTGTCCTAGCTAAAGCGTATTCTTCTTTTGTTTGGGGATGTAAAAAAACAGGGAAATCTTGACCCACGGGAATAAACCCCTTGGCAATCATTTCTTCCGGCGAGCTACCAACCACAACATAATCTCGGTCCTTTGCAGGCAAACCGAGCAATTGATCCCGAATCGCTCCACCAACGACGTAAATTTTCAAGTTAATAAACTTTCTAATGGCGTAGGAGTAATACCAAATACAGCCTCTAATGGATTCATTGCACTAGGAGGTAATACGTTGGCTGCTTTCATCGAAGCTAGGTTATCTCGTGACATGATTTTTGGACCGGGCATGAACTCGAGTAAGCTCGCTTGAAGATAAGCCGCCCAATAGGGTAGTGGAATAATCGGGCGTGATACACCTTGGCGTTTTGCAGCAAATTGCACAATTTGCGCTAAGGTATATACGCGCGGACCACATAAATCGAGGGTCTGATGAATCGTTTGGGGCATTGCAATCGATTGGACAAAAGCTTTACTCACATCGTCAACACTCACCGGCTGAAAGACAGCTTTCGCTCCTCCTAAAGGCATCAGAGGAAAGTACTTCTGTAAATTGCCAAACATATTAATGAACTGATCATCTTTACCAAAAATTACTGATGGTCTAAAAATGGTAAAGTCTAGACCCGAATTTCTCACCATATCTTCGGCATCTCCCTTGGACCTTAGGTACATAGACGGCCCATCTGCATCGGCACCTAGTGCACTCATGTGAAGATATCGTTTCATTCCTAAAAATTTCATACCCGAAATAATGTATGCGGGAAGATTGACATGTGCTTCTAAAAACTCTGGGCCGTAAGGATCTTCTTGTTTTGCATGGAGTACGCCCACTAAATTGATAACCACTGCGTCTGAAGCAACATTAGCCAATAGCTCACGAACACCCATCTCTGAAAAATCATGATGAGTAATCACTTTAGCACCTGATTGGATTGTGTATTTTGAGGGGCTATTTGATCTTTTAGCAACCACAACAGAATCGTTTTGCGCAAGCAATTCTCGGATGAGATGGGATCCTACAAATCCAGTACCACCAATCAATAAAACTTGTTGCGTCATATCAAATCCAATTTCAAAGTAGTTAAGGTAAATTCGAAGATACTGCTACGGCTGGATAAACATTTCCTAATTTTTCTTTTAGTGAATTTGTTTTACCATTTAAATGTGCGTAATAAACTGCGTTCGACAACACATTTTTTACATAGGTTCTGGTTTCATTAAAAGGAATCGTCTCTGCAAAAATAGCTCCGTCTACCGGCTTTTTTAACGATTGTCGCCATTGCTTTGGTCGACTAGGTCCCGCATTATAGGCGGCGGATGCTAAACCCCAAGAACCATCTAAATCACCCAGTACCATATTTAAATAGTTACACCCAATTATCAAATTAGTATTGATTTCAGAAAGATTCTCAGGACGAAAATCTGCTAAGCCTATTTTTTTAGCCACATACTTACCAGTCGTAGGCATCACTTGCATTAGACCTGAAGCACCCACGCCTGATTTAGCAGAAATAATAAATCGTGACTCTTGACGAATTAAGCCATAGACCCAATGGATATCTAAATTAATTTTTTGAGTAATCGGATTTAGTTTTTCGATATAAGGTGTAGGGTATCGTAACGAAAAATTATGTTCTGATTTTGTTCGGTCTGCTGTGTTTACTGTTCTATCTAATAAGCCAATTTTTTTTCCGTATTCAGCTGCTGCAATCAACTCACGATCGGATAAATTTCTTAGTTCCCAATTCCACTCCCGATTACCCTCTGTTCTCAGATTCATCGCGTATAACTTCGCCGCCTTATCGAAGGCGGGATGATTAAGAGCAATCGCTGTGATTTCGGGATCACTTACCGTCACTTTTGTCGGAATCGTAATAGGCTTATTTAATTCTTCGAGCGCCAGTTGTCCATAGAAGTTAAATTGCGATGATATGG
Organism: Polynucleobacter rarus; assembly: GCF_003072505.1. Classification (GTDB taxonomy): domain Bacteria; phylum Pseudomonadota; class Gammaproteobacteria; order Burkholderiales; family Burkholderiaceae; genus Polynucleobacter; species Polynucleobacter rarus. Next base: position 2,781,417 of record NZ_NTGB01000001.1, on the reverse strand, counting down.
ACAGAAAATACTCATTTGCTCTTGGGTCTTTGAGTTCCTTCAATGCACGACCATACCAATAGGTCCAGGCGGGATCTCGTTGCCGAATCCAATCTGGCATTCCATCAATGGACTCTTTCACAAATTTCCAATCTTTTTCTTTTAGCGCTGCTCGGACTTTCCATTCAGAAGATTCTGGCGATAACAACGTACTGTCACTTAATTGATGTTGACGCTTAAATGCCTCCAGTGCCTTTGGATCTTGTTTTTTTGCCAGAAACTGACCAACTACACCATACATTAAGCCTCGATTCTCCGCGGATCCAGAAAAATCAAATTCTTCGAGTTTGATTAAAGCAGTGGTCGGATTCGTTCTTGCCAATTTAACCATTTCAAAAATTGGATCATTACTTATTTTTTTGGAAAGAGTATCCAGGCCATTTTCAGATGCAATTCGGCTAATTGCTTCTGCCTCAGATTGAGATAGCCCGCCTCGCGCCTGTAAAGCTTGGACAGCATCTGGACAGGCATCACCAAAATATCTTGAATCCAAAATGGCGGCACGTGCAGCCAAACCCACCTGTTTAGGATTTTCGCCTTTATACAATCTAGCAAGAAAGGAATAGCACTTCACCTGCGTATCATCATCTAAAGCAAATTGTGCATACTGACGATCCACTTCATTCCAATCTCTGCGTTTTCCTAAAACCAAAATCCAGTCATTCCGTAGTCGATCTGCAAGGCCAGAATCTTTATATCGTTGTAAGAATCTTTCCACTTCACGATCAGCATCCGTAGCAGGATTAGCGCGTCCTGAAGACTCGTACAGACGCGGTTTTAATTTAAAGTATTCGACGTAATCTTGCATAGGATAATCTTTCAGATTTCCAGCAATTTGTATCGCTTTTAATAAATCATTTTGACGGGCAGCTTCTCTTAAATCAATGAATAAGAGATCCTTATCGGTCAATTCTTGAGAGTTGGTACCCTTATTATTTTGACTTTGTGCTTGCGTATTTTCGCTAGCATTTTTCGTGGTCGATCCATTTTTTGTATTTTTTACTTCTTTTGCCCATAAATGACTAAAGGATACAAAACAAGTAATAATAGAAAATATTAAAGTAACTTGAAAATACTTAGTTAAGGATGGTTTTAAATGGCGCATATATTCTTACTAAAGACCCTTTCAACGGATATGAACTCCTATGCATGAAGAACAAAATAAATCGGCAAGAAAACAATTGATCGAATTGCGCAAGGAACGACAAGCTCAACTTGCTACATCACCTCATTTTGAAAATCTACTGCATAGTAGGATTTTAATGGCTATACAGAAAATCGACACGTTATATTCATTAAATATAAAAAATATCGCTTTTTATTGGCCAATTCACGGTGAGCTTGATCTAAAGGGGGCTTTATTAGAGTGGCAAAGCTATGATTCTAATAGAAAACTTGCATTACCAGTCACTCAATACCAACAAGCTTTACGATTTTGCGCTTGGGATGATAAAACGACAATGAAAAAGGGGTTTGCTAATATTCCTGAGCCATGCAGTGAAGAATTCATCCTGCCAGATTTAATTATTGCACCTTGTGTCGGATGGTTTTTTGCGAATCATAAAATTTGGCGAATTGGCTATGGCGGGGGTTACTACGACAGAACCATGGAAGCCTATCAAGAGCAAAAGATTAAGCCTTTTTTATTAGGAACTGCTCTAGAACTTTCCCAAACAGATCACCCCATTTGGCAACCGCAACCTCATGACCACCCATTACAAGCCCTACTCACAGAATCCTCACTTTATTTGATGCCCCAATGATGAGAAAGTTACTCAAGGCGATGTGTCAAAATTTTTTCATTCTTCTCTTTGGCTGTTTTTTTAGTTTGTTCGTCCAAGCCAAATCCGATTACTTGCTGCCAACCTCGGTAGTTAATCTCTATTTGCAATTGCATTCACCGATTACCAAAGACTTTTCGCCATTTTTAATCATCCAATTAAACAATACCGACGTTTCTACTAGTGAAAGTTCCCAACGAATCCAAGCGTTGAGCTCGATCTCCATTCTTCTCCCTAATCAAAGACCAATCAAAGGCAGAATTAACTTTAGCTCATCCTTCCACTATGATAATTTGACAAAAAAAATTATCTTGGTTCAACCTCAAATAGAGTCTATCGAAGTTGAAAATAAGTATGCCTCTACAGAGCAACAGTTAGCACAGGTTAACCCTGTAATCGCCCAACTTTTAAATGGCATCACGGTGTACGAATTTACCAATAAAAATGCGATGACACCATCGGTACCATCGCATATTCAATTGGAAGCACAAGGCATCCGGTTTTACTTCGATTAAGCTAGATTTTTGACAATCTGAATCGTAGGTTCTGCCATATTTAAAGAATAAAAATGTAAACCTGGCGCTCCACCACTCATGAGTTGTAAGCACAAATCGCTCACAACTTCCTCGCCAAACGCTTTAATAGATTCCGTATCATCACCAAATCCTTCTAAGCGACGTCTTAACCAACGAGGAATTTCTGCACCGCAGGTATCAGAAAAGCGCATCAGTTGTGTAGAACTTGTAATTGGCATAATGCCAGGTACGATATCGATGCTTACACCGCGTGATTCCACATCATCTAAAAACTGAAAATAGGCATCTGAGTTAAAGAAATATTGGGTAATCGCTGAGTTTGCTCCTGCTTTCACTTTATTTACAAAGTGTTGCAAATCTGCTTCTGCAGAAATACTTTGCGGATGAAATTCAGGATACGCCGCTACTTCAATATGAAACCAATCACCGGTTTTTTCACGAATAAACGATACCAATTCATTAGCATGATGAAATTCGCCATATTGCCCCATGCCAGAAGGTAAATCTCCACGCAGAGCAACAATCCGCTTTACACCCATTTCTTGATAACGCTGAACGAGTGAGAGGACATTTTCTTTGGAACTGCCCACACAAGACAAATGAGGTGCTGCATCGTTCCCATTCGCCAGGAGTTGTTGAACCGTAGAAATGGTCCCTTCTTGAGTAGATCCTCCGGCACCAAAAGTTACCGAGCAAAAACTTGGTTTAATCGCCTCCGTAAGACGTTGCGAAACCAAATTTAATTTACTCGCGCCTTCTGGTGTTTTCGGAGGAAAAAACTCAACGCTAACTTCAATCTCAGAGATCTTCATTGACAAATTAATAACGATAGTGATCGGGTTTAAATGGACCGTTTTGTGATACGCCAATGTAATCTGCTTGGTCTGGTCGCAAAGTGGTCAACATAGCATTTAATGATCTTAATTGCAAAACTGCAACTTTTTCATCCAAGTGCTTCGGTAAAGTATAAACACCAATCGGATACTCATTCGTATTTGACTTCGTCCAAAGTTCAATTTGTGCAATCGTTTGATTGGCAAAAGAGGAGCTCATTACATATGAAGGATGGCCAGTACCACAACCTAAATTGACCAAACGACCTTTAGCTAAAATAATGATACGCTTTTCTGGCTGGCCATTAGCTGCTGGGAAAATGATATGGTCAACTTGTGGCTTAATTTCTTCCCAACGATATTTTTCCATACTAGCAACATCGATCTCATTATCAAAGTGACCGATATTACAGACAATCGCTTGGTTCTTCATTTTCAACATGTGCTCTTCAGTAATCACGTGATAATTACCAGTAGCTGATACGAAAATATCTGCTTTATCAGCAGCATAATCCATCGTTACAACACGATAACCTTCCATCGCAGCTTGCAAAGCACAAATCGGATCAACTTCAGTCACCCAAACCTGAGCTGATAGAGCGCGCAGGGCTTGAGCAGAACCTTTACCTACGTCACCATAACCAGCTACAACAGCAACTTTACCGGCAATCATAACGTCCGTTGCACGCTTAATCGCATCAACCAATGATTCACGGCAACCATAAAGATTGTCAAACTTACTCTTTGTTACGGAATCATTCACGTTAATTGCAGGGAACTTGAGATCGCCCTTTTTAAACATCTGATACAAACGATGCACACCAGTAGTCGTTTCTTCTGTTACACCTTTAACTTGTGCAAGTCTGATTGAGTACCAAGTTGGATCTTTTAAGAGTTTTGCTTTAATTGATGCATAAAGAATTGTTTCTTCTTCACTCGTTGGATTACTTAAAATGCTTAAATCTTTTTCTGCGCGGGCACCCAAGTGCAAGAGTAAAGTGGCATCACCGCCGTCATCCAAAATCATGTTCGAATAACCGCCATCTGTCCACTCAAAAATACGGTGTGTAAAGTCCCAGTATTGCTCTAAAGTTTCACCCTTAATCGCAAAAACTGGTGTTCCGTCTGCCACAATGGCTGAAGCTGCGTGATCTTGGGTAGAGTAAATATTGCAAGAAGCCCAACGGACTTGCGCTCCTAAAGCTTGTAATGTTTGAATCAAAACAGCTGTTTGAATCGTCATGTGGAGTGATCCAGTAATTCTGGCACCCTTGAGTGGTTGGGTTACTTTGTACTCATCACGAATTGCCATGAGTCCTGGCATTTCTGTTTCAGCAATTGCTATTTCTTTGCGACCAAAATCAGCTAAGGTAATATCTGCGATTTCAAAATCGTTAGAAGTGCCATTCATTGGTAAGTTCATATATTCTCCGATAAATTATTGGCATAATTGAGAGCAAAAAAAAGCCCACCAACCATGCATTACTAGGTTAGTGAGCGCCGTTGCTAAGGCCCAAAAGAGCCCCTTCAAGCCTGGGGTGTTTTCTCGTATTAAGAAAACATCCTCGCAACGCTCCTTGAAGAATTTTTACTATTATAAACCTGCTGCTGCTTTTAATGCTGCTGCCTTATCGGTTTTCTCCCATGTGAAATCTGGCTCTTCCCGACCGAAATGCCCATAAGCAGCTGTATTACGATAAATTGGGCGTAATAAATTCAACATTTGCACAATTCCTTTTGGTCTCAAATCAAAGTGTTCACTCACTAACTGAGCGATTTTCTCATCTGAGATCACGCCAGTTCCATAAGTACTCACCCATACAGATGTAGGTTTAGCTACACCGATAGCGTAGGAAACTTGCACTAAACACTTCGTAGCAAGACCGGCTGCTACTATATTTTTCGCCACGTAACGGGTTGCATAAGCTGCTGAACGATCAACTTTTGAAGGATCTTTACCCGAGAATGCACCACCACCATGAGGGCATGAACCACCATAGGTATCCACAATAATTTTACGGCCAGTTAGACCGCAATCACCTTGTGGGCCGCCAATTACAAATCGACCAGTAGGGTTTACCAAATATTTAATTTCGCCTTTGATTAATTCTTTTGGCAATACTGGTTTAATGATTTCCTCAATTACCGCTTCTCTGAGAGCAGCTAACTCGATTTCTGGAGCATGCTGTGTTGACAACACTACTGTATCAATCGAATGCGGCATGCCATCAACATAACGCAAGGTCACTTGTGACTTTGCGTCTGGACGGAGCCAAGACAAGCGACCATCTCTTCTTAACTGGGACTGACGCTCCACCAAACGATGCGATAAGTGAATTGGTAGGGGCATTAATTCTGGAGTTTCATTAACGGCATAACCGAACATTAAGCCTTGATCGCCAGCGCCCATGTTTAATGGATCATCCTCAGCACTGTCAACACCTTGCTTGATGTCAGGACTTTGTTTGTCATACGCAACTAATACGGCGCAACCTTTGTAATCAATACCGTATTCTGTATTGTCATAGCCAATTGACTTCAGCGTATCTCTAGCTACTTTAATGTAGTCAACATTGGCTGTTGTCGTAATTTCACCTGCCAAAACAACGAGGCCTGTGTTGCAAAGGGTTTCTGCTGCGACCCTTGCTGTTGGGTCTTGCGCAATAATTGCGTCAAGGATTGAATCTGAAATTTGATCGGAGACTTTGTCTGGATGTCCTTCGGATACGGACTCAGAGGTAAAAAGATAATCATTCGCCATGCTATGGATTCCTAAAATAAGTTATGACAACACGTGCCGAAAACTTATCCATGCGGCGACGCTTTAGCAGAATTTTTGATTCGCCCTGCAAGTTGTCTTTAACTCGGCGACTTTAAAACATTTATCCTATTATATCTTTAAAAGAATATTTTTTCAAATCCACAAAAATTGCATATCATAGTGGCATGAGATGGATTATTTACTTTTTAGGCTATTTGCCCCTGAGATGGCTTCAATGGATTGGGGCTTTATTAGGCTTTTTAACTTTCCAATTTTCAAAAAGTGATCGCCGTTATATTCTTGAAAACACATCCCTTGCGACAAAAAAATATCAGGTAAAGATTGATTCGATTGCTTGTGCAAAGGCTTCAGGAATGTTATTAACTGATAGTCTTTGGATTTGGCGCAACCCCCAAAAGGCGCTTTCTATGACTGAAATTAGGGATTGGGATTTGGTAGAAACTGCTTTTGCTGAAGGTCGTGGCTTATTGATGCTAACCCCTCATTTAGGTGCCTTTGAAATGATTCCAAGGGTATTGGCTGAACACTTTACGGCGACAATTATTTATAAGCCTGCCAAACAGGCTTGGTTAAATGAGCTGATTGAAAAAGGGCGCGCCCATCCGCAAATGAATTTTGTACCTGCAAATTTGCAGGGGGTACGACAGGTGGCTAGAGCTCTTCAAAAGGGTGAGGCGGTTGGTATTTTGCCAGATCAAGTACCGGGAGATGGGGAGGGGGTTTGGGCGCCGTTCTTCGGTAAATTGGCTTACACAGCTGTACTTCCTGCCAAGATTGCCAATAAGAATGCCGTGCCGACCATCATTTTTTCTGCGATTCGCAAACCCAAAGGTCAAGGTTGGGTGATGTATGCCAAAAGACTTGCAACACCTTTGAGTGCCATTTCTTCCGAGTCTGCGCAGCAAATTAACGAAGCCTTAGAAGAAGTGATAATTGATCACCCCGAGCAATATCTTTGGTCCTACAATCGTTACAAAGCTCCTATGGGAGTATCCGCTCCAGTAGCTGAATCGACTATCCCCTGATATCACTGAATGAAGTTCATATACCTTTTTCTCAATTACTTAGCCTTAGGTTTTTTATATTTTTTGTCCTGCTTGCCGATTAGAGTAAACCATCTTATTGGTGATCTTCTAGGAACGATTGCTAGTAAATTACCTATTGAGCGTACAAAAGTAGTTGAGATTAATTTACAGAAATGTTTTCCAGAATTATCAGATCAGGAGCGTGCAACGCTTGCTAAAAAAAATTGGCGTTTATTTGGTAGGAGTATGACGGAGAGAGCCTATTTTTGGGTGGGTTCAAAAAGAAAAATTAAAGAACTCGTAACCGTGCAGAGTGATGTGCCCTTAAACGATGGCACCCCAAGACTATTGGTTGGCATCCATTTAATGGGCATAGAAGCTGGGTCCATCGCCTTATCGCTGTATATGTCGGAATTAGGTATTAAAGATCCAACCACGCTTTATGTAAAGATGAAAAATAGTTTTTTTGATATTCGTATTCATCAATGGCGACAGCGGTTTGGCGCAAAGTTGTTAAACCGTTTACACTCCACTCGCGAATTATTACGTAGTGTTAAATCTGGCCATCCCGTTGTGATTTCTCCCGACATGGATCTTGGCCTGCAGGATTCCATCTTTGTCCCTTTCTTTGGTATTCAGACCTGTACCGTAACTTCCGTTTCTAGAATGGCGCAGTTAGCCAAAGTGGAGGTGTGTAGCTTCTCAACCTCACTAAATCCAGATGGAAAATCTTATACCTGCCACATTAGCAAACCTTGGGACAACTTTCCAAGTGGTGATGTCGTAAAAGATACTACAAGGTTAAACCAGCATTTTGAAGCACTCATCAGGCCTCGTATAGAAGAGTATTATTGGGTGCATAAGCGATTTAAAAATCGCCCCGACCAACAAGCTAAATTTTATTAAATATGCAACTTCACTTTACTAAAATGCATGGTGCTGGCAATGACTTTATTGTGATTGATGGTATCCACCAAGATCTCTCTGATATGAGTCGTGCACAATGGCGTTTTTTAGCAGATCGACAATTTGGGATTGGTGCTGATCAAATTTTATTAATTGAAAAACCAACTCGTCCTGACGCCGAATTTAAATATCGCATCATTAACCATGATGGCTCAGAAGTAGAACAGTGCGGTAATGGATCGAGGTGCTTTGTACGTTTTGTTCGAGAAAAAAATCTAACGGACAAAAAACAAATTAAGGTGGAGGTAGCCCATACTTTACTAACCCTCAGTGAAAAAGATCACGGTTTAGTGGAAGTAAATATGGGAGCACCCATCCTAGACTTGCCAATCATTCCCTTCAATCCAAAAGATCTTGAATCAAATATAGTCGCCAACACGACCAATTATTTATTACCGACACCACAAGGATCTTTTTGGATTACCCCTGTTTCGATGGGTAATCCACATGCTGTTCAAGTCGTTGATTCGGTCGATGAAGCGCCGGTTCTCTTAACCGGTCCTTTAATTGAACATCACCCAAGTTTTCCGGCGCGTGTTAACGCAGGATTTATGCAAATCATTGATCGCCAAACGATTCGCTTGAGAGTGTTTGAACGTGGTTCAGGAGAAACTCTATCTTGTGGCACAGGCGCCTGCGCTGCAGTTGTTGCAGGCATCTTACAAGGCCTGCTGGATTCTCCTGTGGCGGTTCACACCAAAGGTGGAGAACTCTTGATTGAGTGGCAATACCTAACTGAGGGTGTTGGAGCAAATGTCATGATGACTGGACCGGCCGCCACGGTATTTGAAGGCAAAATTGATGTCCCATCCTTATAAGTTAAGGCTATTTGATACCATAGCTATTACGATAAGCTTGTACTGCTGATAAATTTTGCTGTAGATTTTCATCAGATGTATTTTGTAAAAAATCCAGTAAATCTTGTAAATTCGCAATTGCGATAACAGGAATACCAAACTCTTCCCGAACTGCTTGCACGGCTGAGAATTCGCCAACATTGACTGCGTCACCAGAACGTTCCATCCGGTCTAAGGCAATGAGAACCGCACAGGGCTGTGCCCCAGCTTTTTTAATGATTTCTACGGACTCACGAACTGAGGTGCCTGCAGAGATCACATCATCGATAATCACTACCTTACCTTGTAGTTTTGCGCCTACGAGTGTGCCGCCCTCACCGTGGTCTTTTACTTCTTTACGGTTGTAGGCGAAGGGGATATTTTTATTTTTCTTGGCTAATGCGACTGCCGTAGTGGCTGCCAAGGTAATTCCTTTATAGGCTGGGCCGAATAACATATCAAATTCGATTTGGCTCGCTAGCAAGGCATTGGCATAAAACTCCCCTAAGGCGCCCAATCTTGCTCCATCATTAAAATCGCCAGCATTAAAAAAATAAGGGGACATACGACCCGCTTTAGTTTTGAAAGATCCAAAGGCTAAGACTTTAGCATCTAGAGAAAACTGGATAAATTCGAAAGAGTTTGAGTTCATAGTGAATAAGATAAGATTGATTTAGTATATTTTAAGTCGCTATAGATTTTGCTTTCTCTTTTGTTTACACACACTCATTATGATGTTATTTAAGATGTATAATGATGCTTTAAATGATGCGTAGAGAAGCTAAAATGAGAACTACAGTAACGATTGATGATTCTTTATATGAGAAGGCTTTAGAACTTGCTGACCCTTCAATGGATAAGTCTGATTTGTTCCGAGAGGCGATTAAGACTTTCGTTCGTGTAAGAGCAGCAAAGCGTTTAATAGCTTTAGGTGCCACAATGCCAGAGATGAATGATATTCCTCGCAGAGATGGTTCCGTTTGATGATTACTGTTTTAGTAGATACTTCTGTATGGATCAATCATTTCCGTATTCTTAACCCGAGATTAATTGACTTACTTGAATCAGATTCAGTACTTCTTCATCCCTTGGTAATCGCTGAGCTTGCATGTGGAACTCCGCCTTCAAGATCTAATACATTGTCTGACTTAAGCTCTCTGGAAAAGCCCCATTTGCCAAGCTTAGAAGAGGTAATGGACTTCATAGAACGAGAGTGCCTTTACGGAATGGGGTGTGGCATAGTTGATATGATTCTATTAGCATCCACCATCATCACATCCGGCTCTAGGTTATGGACTCTCGACAAAAGGCTTTTAACATTATCTGAAAAATTTGGGGTCATATACTCTCCTAATTTACACTGATAGACCAAAATAATCTCAGATGGTAAATCATCTTTTTTAAACTTCTTCTGACTCTTATGATAAAAATCGTTTCCGCCAACTTAAACGGCATCCGCGCTGCTACAAAAAAGGGCTTTTTACAATGGCTAGCAACAAGTGACGCTGATTTTGTTTGTTTACAAGAAATTAAAGCCCAAGCTAATGATCTTGGGAAAGAGTTTATAAAGCCTGGAAACTACCAAGGCTATTTTCATTTTGCGCAGAAAAAAGGCTACAGTGGCACTGGTATTTATACTCGCCATCAACCCGATGAAATCGTTACTGGCTTTGGTGTTGAAGAGTTTGATAACGAAGGGCGATACACGGCTCTTCGGTTTGGCAAGCGTTGGATCATCTCTGCCTATTTCCCATCGGGCTCTGCCTCTGAGGATCGACAAGCCGCAAAATTTAGATTTTTAGACGTCTTCTTGCCGTTTCTTGTGCAACTCAAAAAATCTGGTTGTGAAATTATTTTATGTGGCGATATCAATATCGCTCATCATGAAATCGATTTAAAGAACTGGAAGGGTAATGTCAAAAACTCTGGTTTTTTACCAGCTGAACGCGCTTGGTTAACTCACCTCTTTTCGCAAGAAGGGTTTACCGATGTTTATCGCTTATTAGAGCCAAATACAACGGACAGTTGCTACACATGGTGGAGTCAGCGCGGACAAGCTTATGCGAATAATGTTGGTTGGCGCATTGACTATCACATCGTCAGTGATGCATTAGCCAAAACTGCAAGGACTCAAAAGATTTATAAAGAAGAGCGGTTTTCTGATCACGCCCCGCTCATCATTGATTATGATTTTGTATTATCCGAATAAGGCTTTTCAAATTCTTTAGAAGCAAATTTTTCGACAAAATAAATGAGAATGAAAACTGGCATACCAATAATTGCTGTAAAAACAAAAAATTGTTGGTATCCAAAATGATCTACAAACATCCCTGAAAAACCTGCTAACCATTTTGGTACGATCAACATCATCGAGCTAAATAAAGCATACTGCGTTGCACTATATTGGATATTGGTAAGTGATGAGATGTAAGCAATAAAAGCAGCTGATGCAATGCCAGAACTTAAGTTATCGGCAGAAATCACAAAGATTAAGCCATAAAGGTCATGCCCGACAGTCGCTAGCCAAGCGAATAATAAATTACTCACCGCTGATAAAAAAGCACCCACCATTAGGATTCTTAAAATCCCAAAACGAATGGTTAATCCTCCACCGATAAAAGCACCTACGAGAGTCATAATGACACCAAAAACTTTCGAAGTAGCTGCCACCTCATCTTTGGTATAGCCCATATCCACATAAAAGGGGTTAGCCATAATGCCCATTACAACATCACTAATTCGGTAGACAGCGATTAAGGATAAGATCAAAATTGCGTACCATCCGTACCGACCAATAAACTCAGCAAAGGGTTGGAAAAATGCTTCTTTTAACCAAGCTAACGGATTTTTTGGTGACGTCTTCGTCATCGTTGGCGCATTCTCTTTTGAGATCAAGACAATAATGATGCCCGGCAACATGGAAGCAGCCATCCATCCATAGGCCACATGCCACGCATCTAAATCATATCCGGTACTTTCACCCTGTGCTCTTGCAGCCAACCATAAAGCTCCTGCTCCCGCCCAAATCATCGCTAAGCGATAACCGGTTTGATAGGCAGCCGCTAAGGCGCCCTGTTCCTCGGCAGAGGCTGATTCAATTCGGAAGGCATCTAGTGCAATGTCTTGAGTTGCTGAACCAAAGGCGACAAGAAGGGCACTCCACACTAAGATTGATAAATTCAGTACAGGGTTAGCTTGCGTCATCCCGAGCAAGCCTAAAATCACGAAGATCTGTGCTAAAAGCAACCAAGATTTACGTCGCCCAATTCTTTGACTGAAAAAGGGAATGGGTAAACGGTCAACTAGAGGTGCCCAAACCCATTTAAAGCCATACATCAAGCCAATCCAAGATAAGAATCCAATGGTCGTTCGATCAATACCGGCTTCCCGTAACCAAAAACTCAAAGTGCCTAAAACGAGTAAGAGTGGTAAACCAGCAGAAAAACCTAAGCCCAACATTCGGAGTGTGCGCCACTGGGTATATGTTTTAAGGATATTTACCCAGCTTTTGTTTTGATGATTTATTGATGATGAAGTTTTTGATATTTGCTCTTTGGCGGGATGAATATCTAATCTTGTCATTTCGTCGAACACACTCTATAAATTGCTAAACTACCAAAAAAATTACTGAACCAATTTACTCTCTGGCCGCCATCTAAAACAACCCGGTCGAGTATTGTAAGTCCAATTTGGTTGGCAAGCAATTCGAAGTCTGCAATCGTTAATACCCGCACATTAGGTGTGTCATACCAATGATAGGGCAGCGATTTTGAGACGGGCATCCGCCCCATTAAAACGTCAAGACGATGAGACCAATGGGCAAAATTAGGAAATGAGACAACACATTCTTTACCAACCCGTGCCACCTCATGCAAAATTTTCTCAGTTTGATGGATCGTTTGTAAGGTTTGAGAAAGCACCACCGTATCAAAGCTTTTATCCTCAAATAAAGCGAGTCCACCCTCTAAATCTTGCTGAATCACATTTAACCCACGGGAGACGCAAGCAAGTACACTTTGATCCGAAATCTCTACACCGTAAGTTTTTACCTGCTTCACTGCTTGGATAAACTCTAAAAACTCACCGTCACCACAGCCAACATCGAGTAGGCTTGAATGCGGTTTGATCCAATCAGCGATGGCGGAAAAATCAGCTCTGATATTCGAGTTCATTATTTCTCCCGCTTCATTTGATCAAAATAGGCTTTGATTAATTGGTGGTATCTTGGATCATCCAATAAGAAAGCGTCATGTCCATGCGGTGCATCAATTTCAGCATAAGATACTTCTTTTTGATTGTCTAATAAGGCTTTCACAATCTCACGACTACGGGACGGTGCAAAACGCCAATCGGTTGTAAAACTAATCACTAAAAATTTCGCCAGAACCTGACTTAACGCCTCATTCAGATTACCGTTAAAGGATTTTGCAGGGTCGAAATAATCGAGCACACGCGTAATGAGAAGATAGGTATTCGCATCAAAATACTCCGAGAATTTATCTCCTTGATACCGTAAATAACTTTCTACTTCAAATTCAGTATCGAAACTAAACCGATAATCTTGAGCTTCGTTCGTTGCTCTTCTGAGTGTTCGACCGAATTTCTGATCCATATCATCATCAGATAAATAAGTGACATGACCAACCATCCTCGCTACGCGCAAGCCACGATTGGGCACCACTCCATGAGCATAAAAATTACCGTCATGAAAATCGGGGTCACTCATAATGGCGCTTCTTGCAATTTGATTAAACGCGATATTTTGCGCAGATAAATTTGCAGCAGAAGCAATCACCACACAATGCTCTAATCGTTCTGGATACAAAATTGCCCAAGTTAGCGCTTGCATGCCTCCTAAGCTACCTCCCATTACGGCAGCGAATTTTTTGATTTGGAAGTGGTTTGCGACACGCTCTTGCGTCTTCACCCAATCTTCGACAGTTAAGACAGGAAATTGAGAGCCATAGGGTTCACCAGTACTAGGATTCTTGCTCATCGGTCCGGTTGAACCAAAACAAGATCCTAAATTATTAATCCCAATCACAAAATAATCATTTGTATCAACACACTTATCGGGACCAATTAAGTTATCCCACCAACCAACCTGCCCTTTTTCATTTACCCCAGCAACATGATGAGAGGCATTCAGGGCATGACAGACTAAGATTGCATTAGAACAATCTGCATTGAGTGTGCCATAGGTTTCTACAACCAGCGTATACGGCCCAAACGATGCGCCAGACTGAAGTTGTATCGGCTCAAAAAATTGTAGGTGATGTAATTGGGTATTTAAACTACTCATACCATCAAGATGATGTTAAGCGACGGCAAGGCATGCTCCATCGGTGATTTCTTAAAGCCACTTCTTGCAAACCGATGCCAGTTTCCAACGACAAAAGCCATGATCAAACTCGAACGACGACTAATTTCTTCAGGCTCCCAATTCAGATTTTGTTGAGTCTGCATAATTCTAAAAGACTGCTTCAATGAAGCTTCAACACGCTCTAAGAGTTGGTTGATCCGTTCTTGCAATCTAGCGTCCTCTTGAAATAATGAATCCCCGAGTAACACTCTTGTCATTCCGGGATTTTTTTCTGCAAATGCCAACAAAATAGAAGCGATTTCTTTAATCTGTTGCATGCCGTTTTCATCTCTCGTGATAATTTGATTGATGAGTCCAAAAATACTTTGTTCGATAAAGGCAATTAAGCCATCAAACATTTGTGCTTTACTGGCAAAATGACGATACAGTGCAGCCTCAGAAACCTGTATCTTAGCCGCGAGGGCTGAAGTTGTAACTCGATCGCCCTGGGGGTTTTCTAACATCTGAGCTAAAGCTTGTAAGATTTGAATACGCCGCTCACCTGGTTTTGGTCGTTTGCGAGCGCTGGTATCCAAATTATCAACAGTCGAGTTTTCGGTAGGTGAGGTACTCATTTTAGTTCGACCTGATCATTGTTCCAAAAGCTTGTTCTGTCAAAATTTCCAATAGAAGCGAATGTTCAATTCTACCGTCAATAATATGTACTGAGTTGACCCCACATCTTGCTGCATCTAAGGCTGAAGAGATTTTAGGTAGCATGCCACCTGAAATAGTACCATCGGCAAACAACTCGTCAATCTCTTTTGCAGATAAATCCGTTAATAATTCCCCTTTACTATTCATTACTCCAGGAATATTTGTCATCATTACTAATTTTTCTGCATTCAAAATCTCAGCCATTTTTCCTGCAACAACATCTGCATTAATGTTGTAAGCACGACCATCTTCACCAAAGCCAATCGGTGAGATCACTGGAATAAAGGCATCATCCTGTAAGGCTTTGACTACCGCAGGATTGATCGAACTAATTTCTCCTACAAAACCAATATCAATTTTCTTTAATGGATCATCCTTATCAGCCATCCAGAGTTTTTTTGCCTTAATCAGGCCACCATCTTTACCGGTTAAGCCAACAGCTTGACCGCCAAACTGATTAATCATCATGACTATATCTTGCTGAACTTCACCACCCAATACCCACTCGACAACTTCCATCGTCTCATCATCAGTTACACGCATACCTTGGATAAAGGTTCCCGCTTTACCAATTTTTCTTAATGCATCGTCAATTTGAGGTCCACCACCATGCACAACGACAGGGTTCATACCAACTAGTTTCAACAAAATCACATCTCTAGCAAAGCCTTCTTTGAGGCGTTCTTCCGTCATAGCGTTGCCGCCGTATTTAATGACGATTGTTTTACCATGGTATTTTTTAATATATGGCAGAGCCTCCGCTAGTATTTCAGCCTTGAGTATAGGTGCGATGTCACTTAAAGTGAGTTGGGTTTTGTCCATGTTTTTTAATTAGCGGTTATTTAGTGATACCAAATTTATTTTCTTATTTTAATAAGAATTTAATACATATTGCAGATTCTTTTTAGTAACAAAGGATTATTTGAAGATCAAAACACTATTATTTCATCTTCTAGCCAAATAGAATGGTAAATTAATGTCATGTTTGTTCAACAACCCTTACCCTTCGCTACCAATCGTCTAGTTATTTTTATCATAACTTTAACTCTACTTTGGACGCAATTTTTTGGATTGAGTCACTCTGTTCATCATGGGTTCGCTTCTGCTAAGACTGCATCATCGAGCACGAGTTATCAGAACTCCACAGATTTACAAGTTGAGCAAAGTCGTTTAGGCGGACTTCCAGGTAATATTCCGCCCAATTCTTCTCTGAATCATAACTGTTTAGCCTTAGACGCGTGCTCTTTAGCTACAGCGGTCTTTATCGCTTTCCAAGTCCCTTTAATCACTGCACTCGTCTTTTTCTTCAATACTCTTATTAACCCCCGCGAGTTCTACAAAAAACTTTACTGGAATTTTTTAAGTAGAGCCCCCCCTTCAATCTCCTCCCGCTAATTAATCTTTCTTTGGTTTAGTTTTTAATCCATCTTTGTATGGGGAGTTGTTATGTATTGTTTTCAAAAGAGTTTTGTTTTTTTCTTGGTCTATTGCGTTACATCAATGAATCTCACCCTCTGTCTAGCACAAGATGTTTTGCCGAAGCAGAATCAAGCTTATACAGAATTAGAGGAAATCACGATTACGGGATCTGCTTCTAAGCAGGGTGATGCAGCACTATCCTTACCAATAGTTAATGTTTCACAACAAGATACCAGCAACTTAGGTAATTTATTGAGTGGAGAATTAGGAGTCAGTAGCACTTCTTTTGGCAACAATGCCAGTCGCCCAGTTCTAAGAGGCATGTCAGGCAGTCGAGTGCCCATTTTACAAAATGGGATGGGCTCTGGTGATCTATCAAGTCTTTCAGATGACCATGCTGTTAGTTCCGACCCGGTCTTTTTACAAAAAATACAAGTCCTCAGAGGTAGTGAAGCTCTCAGATTTGGAGCAGGCTCTAGTGCTGGATTAATCACGCTCGAAAATAACCGCATTGCCGAAGAGCAACCTACTAGCCCTTATACAGAATTCCAATCTCAATATAACTTTCAAAATCAGGGCTTTTTAGCTGGGGTCTTAACCGAAGGATCTGTCGGACCTTGGTCGCTTCATTTTGATGGTGTTAAAAAATCAAGTAATGATTATGTTCGCCCAGATGGCATGACTCAAAATTATTCATCCCAGCAATTATCAGATCTTGGCTTTGGTGCTACTTTTCATGGTGATCAATCCTACACAGGAATTTCCTATGGTGAATATCGGAATAATTATGGTATTCCTTCTGTCGAAGGCTCTTTTATTGATTTACTCCAAAAAAGGCTGGATCTGGTCCATGTAATCAAAAATCCTATTGAAGGTTTCTCAAAATTAGACCTTAAATATGCTTATACCAATTATCAGCATACTGAGAATTCAGTCGACCACATTCCTCAAACCAACTTCACAAATGTTGTGAATCAAGTCCGTTTAGAGGCTTTTCATGATGTTTACGCGAACTGGTTCGGTTCTCTAGGGCTTCAACTGCGCAGTGGGAAATTAGGCGCTATTGACCTTACTAGCGTTGGAAATACCGCGGCAGTTATTCCATCAACTCAATCAAATAGTCTGGCAATCTTTTTGGTTGAAAATACTTCCCTTGCGGCAATTGACTTTAAAACCGGCCTTCGATTCGAAAAAACAAACCAAAGTCCTGATAGCAGCATGGCCTATACGGATCATCCACAATTCTCTAATCCTGGCGGATATAGCCCTCCTAAGAGGGTAGATGTTCAAGAAAACTTATTATCTGCCTCGGGTAGTGCCTTTTGGAATTATGCTGAGGGTTATAAGACGGGTTTGACCTTGCAAATGATTCAACGAGCGCCATCCGTTGATGAATTATATGCGTATGGTAACCATGATTCCACTGCGACTTTTGACATTGGTAACTCCTCCTTAAGCAAAGAATCTACCTATCAAATTGAATGGGCTTGGCGGAAAACACAAGGCCTTTGGCAGGGCCAAATCAACCTTTATCAAAATAAAACGAAGAATTATATTTATGGGCTTTATACGAGTGAAAGTGATCTCGTCTCTAACTACCCCGTTAGACAGTTTACGCAAGCGAACGCAACACTCACTGGCTTTGAATCAGAATTACTATTAAATTCTCAAGGGCCCGGCTTTTCTGCCAGGTTATTTAGTGATGGCTCGAGAGGGACTTTTGATGATAACTCGAACCTCCCCTTACAACCCACTGTTCGAGTAGGTGGGCACGTTGGCTATGAACAGGGCTTATGGTCCTCAAAGCTAAGTTTGATTCATGGTTTAGGGCAAACTCGGTTAGCTACTTTTGAAACCTACTCGACGCCTAGTTATAACAAATTAGATTTTCGGGTTGCGCGCAAAATGAACTTTGGCTCGACCGATGGTAATCTTTATCTCATGGCGAATAATCTTTTGAATGATACGATTCGATACTCCACCACCGTCGAGTCAATTCGCATCAATGCCCCTCTAGCTGGCAGAAGTTTTATCTTAGGTCTAAGCGTATTTTATTAGAGAAGAAAAAACGCTAGAAGAATGTATGATTCATTTTTCTAGCATTAAGATTGATTGCGTTTTTTTACTACACGGAAGGATTAATCACCAAATAGTTTTTGGCGAAGTTCTCTACGCTCTTGAGCCTCTAAAGATAAGTTAGCGGTTGGCCTAGCTAGCAGGCGAGAAATGCCAATTGCCTCACCCGTTTCTTCACACCAACCATACTCCCCTGATTCAATACGACCTAAAGCCTGTTCTACTTTTTTTAACAGCTTTCTTTCGCGGTCACGTGTGCGAAGTTCTAAGGCATGTTCTTCTTCAATCGTCGCACGATCAGCAGGGTCAGGCACTAGATTGTTTTCGCGCAGATTTTCTGAGGTGGTACTGGCATTCTTCAGGAGATCTTCTTTTAAATGTTGCAAACGATCTTTAAAAAACTCCAATTGCACTTTTGCCATATAGTCTTTTTCAGACATTTTTAACAAAGCCTCTTCAGAAATAATCTCATGAACTTGGATTTCTTCAGTTTTCTTTACTTTTGTAATCATTTCTTTTGTTGTTTCACTTTTTTTTGCAGATGTTTTTGCTTTTGTTGAACCGGGTGCTGATTTTATCTCTTTTGGCTCTTTTAGTTTTTTATCGGTTGCCATATTGTCTCCCTTTTTACTTTACACACTTTATGTGAAATCAATATAAATTGGTTATTTAATTCACTAAACAACCTTCAAGGCCCATCATAAGGGTATCTTTTGGTAAATCAATCCCTATAAATACTAACTTCGTTTGTTTTAACTCTTTACCCCAAGGGCCAGCCATATCGCTACCCATCATTTCATGAACGCCTTGTAATACTACTTTACGATTGGATCCCTTTATAAAGAGAACACCCTTATAACGGAGAAGTTTTTCACCAAAAACGGACAAAATCCCACCTAAAAAGTCCTCTAATTTTTTATGGTCAAAAGGTTTTTCACTTCTAAACACAAAAGACTGTATGCGATCAGTATGGTTATGATGATGGTGGTCATGGCCATGGTGGTGATCATGGTCGTGGTCATGATCGTGGTCATGATCGTGTCCACAGTCATCATGATTTTCTTGCTCTAAAAAATGCGGGTCAATATCAAGCTTTGCATTTAAATTAAAGCCGTGTAGGTCAAATACTTCATCTAAATTCACCACACCTTGTTGAATTTCTTTAATCGGTGCCTTTGGATTCATATGAACTAAGCGGTTACGGAGCGCCTGAACCCCTTTTTGATCCGCTACATCGGTTTTTGTAATAAAGATTTGATCTGCAAAGCCAACTTGTTGCTGAGCTTCTTCATGTTCATTCAGTTGCATATCGCCATGCTTAGCATCTACTAGGGTGACTACAGCATCTAAAGCGTAATGTTCAGCGACATCATCATCCATAAAAAATGTCTGGGCAACAGGCCCAGGATTAGCGATTCCTGTCGTTTCAATCACGACGCGATCAAAATCAATTTGCTTATTTTTGCGTTGTTCCCAAAGTTGATTCAAGGCGGTTACAAGATCGCCACGAATCGTACAACAGACACAACCATTACTCATTTGAACAATTTGTTCATTACTATCTTGAATTAAGATTTCATTATCAATATTTTCTTCGCCAAACTCGTTTTCAATCACGGCAATTTTTTTGCCATGCTTTTCAGTAAGGATATGTTTTAAAAGGGTTGTTTTCCCGCTGCCAAGAAAACCTGTCAAAATTGTTACTGGTATAAGTGCCATAAAAACCTACAAAAAAAATTAAATTACTAATATAACGCTCTAATGTACATCAAATTCTTTCCAAAAGGAGACCTTTTAGATAGTCACCTTCGGGAAAGGAAATTAATTTAGGGTGGTCTTGGCCTGATGTCAAGCGTTTTAAGACCCTAAATTTTAAATTTTCATCTTTTTTGTGACTTGCCGCCTCAATGCTTGCAGCTATTACAGTTTGATCAAAAGTTTCTAAATCCATCGCTCCAGAACATGAAAAGGTGAAAAGCAGTCCGCCTGGTCTTAACATTTGCATAGCGGAACGATTAATGTCTTTATATGCTTTTTTTGCTCGGATTAAATGCTGAGCAGATGGTGCAAATTTTGGCGGATCAAGAATAATGATGTCAAATAACTCTTGGGCGACTCTCAATTCTTTTAACACCTCAAAGGCGTCTCGATCTAACCACTTTGCTTTACTTTGATCAAAACCATTTAACTCCACTTGTCGTTGTGCAATAGCTAATGCATCTCCTGAAGAATCGACAGAGATCACTTCACTCGCACCGCCATATAAAGCGGCTAAAGAAAATCCACCTGTATAACAAAAGGTGTTTAAAACTCGACAGTTTTTTGCCCACTGCGCCACGAGACCACGATTATCACGCTGATCAATATAAAAACCTGTTTTATGACCCTCAAAAGGGTTAATTAAGTATTGGATGTCATTTTCTAGGGCAATCACTTCAGGGGTTTTTAACTCGCCGTAGAGTACTCCACTAATGAGCGGTAATCCTTCACGCTCTCTAACAGCTGCAT
This sequence comes from Polynucleobacter rarus, assembly GCF_003072505.1. Classification (GTDB taxonomy): domain Bacteria; phylum Pseudomonadota; class Gammaproteobacteria; order Burkholderiales; family Burkholderiaceae; genus Polynucleobacter; species Polynucleobacter rarus. Next base: position 2,760,597 of record NZ_NTGB01000001.1, on the reverse strand, counting down.
CAGAACGCTCAATAATCGTCTCACATTGTGTTTGGCTTTGTAAGATGCCGACGATTACCTCTTTCCAATGTTCGACCCCTGCACTCAAAAACTGACAGACCAAAATATTGTTGTATTGATCAACTACTAGCCCGGGCAGACCATCAGCTTCACCGAAAATCAATCGAATCGCATTAGTCCCCTTAACCCATTTATTTCGATGGGCAATGGCAGTTGCAATCTTTCGTTTGAAGAAAGCATGGTCAATAGGTTCGTTTTCATCCCATGACCAAATTCTTGCTCTAATTTGTGACGATGGGCTATAGGCTGCTCGGCCAATAAACTTGCCATCATCACTGTGAACTGTGACGGTTGAACCCGAGCTCATTTTTCCTGAAAAGCTTTTAATCGCTCCTGAAAAAATCCAAGGATGCCCTTGCATCGGCGCTCTTTCTTTACCGGTAGCTAAAATAAGATTGGCTTGCATAGTTAACTTTTTTCTGGTTTTGCTCTAGGGTGGGCTTGATCATAAGCCTGCGCTAAATGTTGAAAATCTAATGAAGTGTAAATTTGGGTACTACCAATACTGACATGTCCTAACATTTCCTGAACAGCTCTCAAATCATGTGAAGATTGTAAAACGTGACTTGCAAAGGAGTGTCTAAGCATGTGTGGGTGAACATGCGTTGGCAGACCTGCATTCATTGCCAATTTTTGTAACCTGACCTGAACCGTTCGGGGTGATAGTCTAGCACCTTTCTCATTGATAAAGAGCGGTCCATTCAGTTCTGGTATCTTTTTTTCCCATTCAGCACGCCAACTAATGAGCGCTTGCATCGCCATTTGTCCCACCGGAACAATCCGCCGTTTACTACCCTTACCAAATACATTCACTTCTGCTGCTTCCCAATCTATCCAACTTTGTCGATCATTTTGACGTGCGCCAGATAAGCGCATCTCAATACTTAGTAATTCGGACAGACGTAATCCTGACGAGTAAAACAACTCAACAATTGCATAATCTCTAACGACCGCCCAGTATTGATCACTTGATAAATCTGTCGAATCTTTTTGTTTTTTTGCATATTCCATTAGTACTTGCGTATGCTCCACACTGAGAGCTTTCGGCAAGGACTTTGCTTTTTTTGGCGCTTTAATATCTACGACTGGATTATTTGTCATTCCTAGCATTGGCAACTTAGGGTGGGGTTTTTTGAGCCAATCAAAAAAAGTTCGCCAAGCGGATAATAAGCGCGCTATGGATCTAGCTGAAAGTCCCTGTCCATGCAATTTACCAACCCAATTTCTGATGTGATGCGCCTGAACGTGATGAACTTGCAGATTGAATTCATCTAAGAATGCATATAACTTTAGCAAGTCTTGATCATACGCTTTAATGGTGTGCTTTGATAATTGCCGAACTACGTTTAACTCTTCAAGAAATAGCCCGACTTCCAAAGATTGTTTCGAAGGACTACCACTTTGAATCATTGATTAATCATCCTCAAATCGGCTCAGGGCAGCAGCAGCTAGCCTTCCTAATTGTTCTAAATATACCAAGCCTGTATCTAAGGTGTACTTAGAAATATCTTTACTGATAAACAAGATGGCGCCGAATTTTTTTTCATGGATGTGGAGTGGCACTAAAGCAAAACTACCAACTTCATCTGTAATTTGCAGAGATGGAAAATTGATTTCGGCAGGTAGACTTCCCACAATGATTTCTTTGTTTAAATTCTCTAAAATAGCCGCCTCAATTTCTGCGGGAGGAATGTATGCCACACTACCCACTTTAAACATACTATTGAGTCCATTAGTAATGTTTTCAATCACGTCTTCTTTCGTTTTTTTGCCACAAAGATCTTCTAACCATTGCACCATCAAATTTTGGGTCAAATCATTTTCCATCCCAAACCGAAGCATTTCTGTTGTACGTTGATTTAGATCACGATTTTTATTTCTTAAAACATTCATTTGTTTTTCTTGTAAAGATAGGACACGTCCGTCTAAAGAGGATCCTAAGTCAATACTCAACAATAGTTGTGGGTGTCTATCAAAAAAACCTGGGGTCGATAATAGCCAATGCGCAACCAACTCTTCTTGTTCTTTTTGTGACTGGTTCAGTGAGTCATTTTCTAATATAGGTTCAAGCATTCCGTGATTCCTCAATAAATTATATTAGTTTCTGTTTTAATAAAGTGTTGACTTGTCCCGGATTTGCTTTTCCTTTTGAGGCTTTCATAATTTGCCCAACGAGTGCGTTAAAGGCTTTTTCTTTACCACTCCGATACTCTTCAACTGACTTTGGATTCTCGATTAATACCTGATCAATAATTTTTTCAATAGCTCCTACATCGCTAATTTGACGCAGGCCTTTTTGGTCAATAATTTGGTCGACTAATCCTTCTAACAAAATAGACTCTTGGCGATTAGATGCATTGAGGCCAAGTTCCCATATTTGTGAAAAGATCTCTTTTGCGATTTTGTTGGAGATCGTCCCATCTTTAGTTCTTTTGAGTAACTCAGCAATATGTATTGGCCGCACTGGTGCCAAGTCTGCGCTCAAACTTTCTTTATTCATGGCAGAAGCAAATTCACCTGCCATCAAATTCGCTGCTGGCTTCGCTAGGTCAATCTCAATTAACTTTAATACTTCTATAAAAAAGTGTGCTAAAGCCTTATCTTGCGTTAGTAAACCAGTATCGTAGCTACTCAGACCATATGTGTTTTGCCACTCTTCGCGTAACTCTTTAGGTAAAGCAGGCATCAAAGCACGAATACCATTAATTCGCTCTTGAGATATTTGGAGGGGCAACAAATCAGGATCGGGGAAATAACGATAGTCTTGCGCATCTTCTTTACTACGCATACTCCGTGTTTCCATTTTGTCTGGGTCATACAAACGTGTTTCTTGTACCACTCGACCACCATCTTCAATTAATTCAATTTGCCTTTGCACTTCATGGAGAATTGCTTCCTCTAAAAATTTAAACGAGTTTAAATTTTTAATCTCACAACGTGTACCAAATTCTTTTTGTCCCTTTGGTCTTACAGAAACGTTGGCATCGCAACGGAACGAACCCTCTTGCATATTGCCATCACAAATACCTAACCACATCACTAAAGCATGTAGCTCTTTTGCATAGGCTACCGCCTCAGTTGCACTGCGCATTACTGGTTCTGTAACAATTTCTAATAATGGTGTGCCGGCTCTATTGAGATCTATGCCGCTGGATGACTCTCCATGAGGGCCAGCAAAATCGTCATGTAATGATTTACCCGCATCTTCTTCGAGATGAGCTCTAGTCAATTGAATTTCTTTGACTTGTCCATCTACTTCAATCATTATTTTTCCACCAACGACTACTGGTAAAGAAAATTGACTAATTTGGTATCCCTTTGGTAAATCAGGATAAAAATAGTTTTTTCGAGCAAAAACACTCATTGGCGCGACTACAGAGCCAATCGCTAAACCAAAGCGAATCGCGTGATTGACAGCCTCTTCGTTTAACACTGGTAGAGTACCTGGCAACGCTAAATCAACGGCACAGGCTTGTTCATTGGGACTTGCCCCAAAAGCAATACTGGCACCACTAAATATTTTTGACTGCGTCATCAATTGTGCGTGTGTCTCAAGACCGATTACAACTTCCCATTCAATTTGACTCATGATTTTTCACCTGCTACATTTTGTAATGGTTGCATTGAATGCCACTCTGTCGCAGTTTGAAAATGATTTGCAACTTGAAGCATTTCAGCCTCATTAAAATAATTGCCAATCATCTGTAAACCAATCGGTAAGCCTGATTGATTAAATCCGCATGGCAGACTCATAGCAGGTAGTCCTGCTAGGTTAGCACTCAAAGTAAAAATATCTTCTAGATACATAGCAATTGGATCCTTTGATTTTTCACCAATTTTCCAGGCCACATCTGGCGCAACAGGCCCCATCAAAACATCACACTGCGTAAAGGCAGTCTGAAAATCTTGGGCAATGATTCTTCTTATTTTTTGTGCCTGCAAATAATATGCCTCGTAGTACCCTTGTGACAAAACATAAGCGCCCACCAAAATACGACGCTTTACTTCGGCACCAAAGCCCTCAGTTCTTGAATGGGTATACATTTGAGCTAAATCTTTATATTTCTCTGAGCGATAACCATAGCGAACACCATCATATCTACTCAAATTACTCGAAGCTTCAGCGGGAGCTAAGACATAGTAGACCGGGATTGATAATTCTGTTTTTGGCAAAGAGACTTCCACACAAACGGCACCAAGTGCTTCGAATTGCTTTAATGCTTCCTCAATAGCCAGTTTGACTTCATGATTCAAGCCTTTTGCAAAGAACTCCTTAGGCACCCCAATTTTGAGTCCTTGAAGAGGTTGACTGGCGTTTGAGTTACTAGAATCCCAATTGGCGCCCAACAAGCGAGTAAAGTCCTCGTTTTCTCGTTCAATACTTGTAGAGTCCCGTAAGTCTTTGCCCGCGATAGCGTTCATTAACCAGGCGCACTCACTCGCCGTTTTAGCCATTGGCCCAGCCTGATCCAATGAGGATGCATAGGCAATCATCCCATACCGGGAAACACGCCCATAAGTGGGTTTTATCCCTGTAATTCCGCAAAAAGCCGCAGGTTGACGGATAGAGCCCCCAGTATCTGTTCCTGTGGCGGCTATTGTTAAGCCTGCCGCAACCGCCACTGCCGATCCACCTGATGAGCCACCTGGAACATAATCTAAATTCCAAGGGTTTAAAGCCGGGCCAAAAGCTGAGTTTTCATTGGAGGACCCCATTGCAAACTCATCCATATTGGTTTTACCAAGGCAAACCATGCCTGAGCCTAGCATTCCCAGTTTTTCCACAACAGTAGCATCAAAAGGACTTTGATAATTTCCCAGCATCTTCGAAGCGGCAGTAGATTTCCAACCCTTTGTCACAAATACATCCTTATGTGCAATGGGAATCCCTGTTAAATATCCTTGATTACCTTGTGCAATCAGTTGATCAGCTTGTCGAGCTTGCGCTAAAGAAAGCTCTGGTTGCACATCAATATAGGCGTTTAAGTCTTTTGCAGTATCGATACGATTTAAAAAATAGTTAGTTACTTCGACGCTACTTAACTGTTTGTTAATTAAGGCTTCGTGTAACTTTTCAATGGTCATTTGATGTAGGTTCAATCGATCACCTTTGGAACTAAAAATAATCCTTCAAATTGCGCTGGGGCATTTGCCATATTCGCTTCTCGTTGATTTAACTCTGTCACCTGATCGGGACGTAGGGGCTGCATTAAAGGGGTAATCATTTCAATTGGGTGGAATAATGGTTCAATCCCAACCGTATCGATAGATTGCAATTGATTGGCCAATTGCAAAATTGACTCTAGCGCTTCAGATAGAGCCTCAATTTCATTTTCTGGCACCTCTAAACTAGATAGCTTGGCTAAATGTGTAATTTCTTCAGTTTTCATAATGTGCTTGCAGTATCATATGGTTTATACATTCTATTAATTAATAATTTAAATTATTTCATTATTTTCCCACTAAGCTTATGTTCGGTCTCTTTCGCAATTACTTTTCAAATGATTTAGCTATCGATTTAGGTACAGCTAACACTCTAATCTATGTCCGCAACAAAGGTATTGTCCTTGATGAGCCTTCCGTTGTCGCTATTCGTCAAGATGGCATGGGTGGTAAAAAGACTATTTTAGCTGTTGGACATGAAGCAAAAGCAATGTTAGGTAGAGTGCCGGGTAATATTCAAGCCATTCGCCCGATGAAAGACGGCGTAATTGCTGATTTCACTATTACCGAGCAGATGCTCAAGCACTTTATCAAAATGGTTCATGAAAGTAAATTTCTCAAACCAAGCCCTAGAATTATTATTTGTGTTCCTTGTGGATCTACTCAAGTCGAGCGCAGAGCAATTCGTGAGTCTGCTTTAGGTGCAGGCGCGTCCCAAGTATTTTTGATCGAAGAACCAATGGCTGCCGCAATTGGTGCTGGTTTGCCAGTGACTGAGGCCTCAGGTTCAATGGTAATTGATATTGGTGGTGGCACTACCGAAGTTGGTGTCATGTCACTTGGTGGCATGGTCTACAAATGGTCAGTGCGTGTAGGTGGGGATAAATTCGACGATGCTATTACGAATTACATCCGTCGTAACTACGGCATGCTAATTGGCGAACAAACAGCCGAAGCAATCAAGAAAACTATTGGTTCAGCTTTCCCGGGCACTGAGGTGCTTGAAATGGAAGTAAAAGGTAGAAACCTCTCTGAAGGGATTCCACGTAGTTTTACAGTCACTAGTAATGAAATTCTAGAAGCTCTTTCTGACCCACTGAATCAAATTGTAATTGCCGTTAAATCTGCCTTGGAGCAAACTCCCCCAGAGTTGGCTTCTGATATCGCAGAAAGAGGCATGATGCTAACTGGTGGTGGCGCGTTGTTAAGAGATTTAGATCGCTTACTTCTCGAAGAAACTGGTTTACCTGTTCACGTAGCAGAAGATCCGCTAACTTGTGTTGCCCGCGGATCTGGTATGGCGCTTGAACGTATGGATAAACTCAGCAGTATCTTCTCTCAAGAATAAATTTCACTCTACGCTAGAGGTATAGCTTGTTCAGGAGTCCACCAGCGCTTTTCAATACAGGTGCTCCAGTTTATAAAACGCTGTGGCTAGTTGCGATTGCAATTTTGCTAATGGTTCTTGATCTGAAGTATCAATCTGCAGATCAAATTCGTTCTGTAATTCAGCACCTTCTGCATCCGGTTCAAATCCTAGTTAGTCAACCAGGCAAAATTATGTCTAGTTGGGGTGATGACTTGATGACAATGCGAACGATGAAAGAAACCATCGCCGAACAAAAAAATTCGATTAGAGATCTTACTTTACTATCTAGTACTAGTGAAAATTTAGAATCTGAAAACAAGAATCTTCGTAAATTACTTCAATTAAAAGAGCAAAGTCCCTACACCTCCATTGCAGCAGAGATCATTTACAACCCAATTAATCCGAGTTCTCAAAAAATAGTCATTTCTCGTGGGAAAAAAGATGGCATTTTATTAGGAATGCCTGTAGCAAATGAAGCCGGTATTATTGGCCAAGTGGTGCGTTTATACGATGATGTCGCGGAAGTCGCTGTGCTCGAAGAAAAAGATGCTACGATTCCTGTAATGGTGTCTAGGAGTGGTCAACGAGGGGTTGTATTTGGGGCGGGTAGAGCTGCTCCTTTAGAACTTCGTTTTATAAGTAATTTTGGTGATTTAGATGTCGGGGATTATTTATCAACCTCAGGAATTGATGGGGTTTTTCCTCCGGGTATTCCTGTCGCAATTATTACTAAAATAGAACGTGCTTTAGATAATTCTGGAGCTCAAATCTCTTGTCGTCCATTAGCTGATTTAAATACGTCCAAACATTTGATCGTATTGCTTTATCGTCCTAGCAACGATGCCCCTAACCCAATAGTTCCTGAATCCATCAAGAACAAGAAAAACTTCAAAAGGGTTAACTGATGAGGTCAAATTTCTTGATGAGTATGACAATGACCTTATTGTTCGCCTTTATGATCAATATGCTTCCTTGGGGTAATCATCCTTGGATTCCTGATTTCATCTTGCCTGTCTTGCTTTATTGGGTATTGTTTTTCCCTGAAAAAATCAGCTTGATTTTATTTTTCCTACTCGGCTTAATGATGGATATTCAGACCTCTTGTCCACTAGGGTTACATGCCATGGGTTACGTCGTAGGAAGTGTTGTCATGTTTTTTTGGAGTAGAAAATTATTAACGAATTCTCCGCTCGGTCAATTGCTAGTTGTGTTCCAAATATTTTTATTAATCCATTCCATCATTAATATTATTTTTTGGTTGCTGGTTCCATCCTTTTTTTTCTCAGTTTCTTATATTTTATTTCCTGCAGTGATTGAATTATGTCTTTGGCCCCTCGTTAGAAAAGTATTAACGCATCTTGGTACCTTTTTAGCTCGAAGAAAATTGTAGTGATTTCGGGGTTATTAACAATGTCTAACAAAATAGATCCGGCGATTCGTTTAGATAATTTTCAAAAGAGAATCCAAATAGCTGTTTGGTTTGTCATCATTTGCTTGTCCCTGTTATTTTTACGGTTTTTTTGGCTGCAAGTGATTATGCATAAGAAGTACTCTACGGCTTCTGAGAGTAACCGTATTGCAATTATTACGACTCCAGCCCAACGCGGGCTTATCATCGACCGGAATGGGGTTGTCATTGCTAATAATATGCCATCCTACTCGCTAGAAATTACTCCGGCAGAAATCAATTTACCTCCTGCAGAATTAATAGATGCCTTAGATAAAGTTATTCGGATACCGTCTCGAGACAAACAACAATTTCTAAGGACTATTCAGAATAGTAAGAAAACAGAAAATTTATCGATTAGAAACTTCCTTAGTGACGAGGAAGTTTCAAGGTTTTATGCGCGCCGTTTTGAATTCCCAGGCGTTGATGTTCAAGTTCGATATTTTAGAGAATATCCTTATCAACAACTTGGCTCTCATTTACTAGGCTACACAGGTAAAGTGTCGATTAAGGATAAAGAAAAATTATTGGCGGAGTTAGAAGAAGACGCTGATGAAAACACCCCTGATGATCTGAAGGCAATTCGTATTAAAGGTATTCAGTCTGTCGGAAAAATTGGTATTGAGCAAAGTTATGAAAAATACTTAAGGGGCATTGTCGGTTCAAATCAGGTAGAAATTACTGCTGGGGGACGAGTGATTCGTAATTTATCAGTTACTCCCTCTATCCCAGGCTCGAATTTAACTTTAGCGGTTGATATTAAATTACAGTATCTAATAGAGCAACTCTATGAAAAACGTCGTGGAGCTGCAGTAGTTATCGAGGTTGCTACTGGGGATGTTCTTTCTTTTGTTTCCATGCCAACTTTTAACCCTAATGCCTTTGTTGATGGGATTGACTCTGACCTTTGGAAACAGTTAAACGAATCCCCTGAAAAACCTTTATTTAATCGTCCATTACGTGGCACCTATCCCCCTGGCTCCACTTTTAAACCCTTTATGGCACTAGCAGCTCTTGAGGGGGAATTTCGTACTGCTAGTCAGGCAATTTCCGACCCTGGTTATTTTCAGTTTGGAAATAATATCTTTCGAGACGATGCTAAAAATGGTCATGGTTTAGTCAATATGCAAAGCTCTATTGCATTATCCTGTGATACTTATTACTACATGCTTGCCAGAGATATGGGAATCGATGCGATTGCGAAGTTTATGGAGAAAGTTAGCTTAGGGCAGTTGACCGGAATAGATATTAACGGGGAGGTTAAAGGAATATTGCCTTCAAAGGAATGGAAGCGTAATTACTTTAAAGATCCCATTAAGGGAAAATGGATTGATGGAGAGACAATTTCGATTGGGATTGGTCAGGGGTATAACAGTTATACAATTCTACAGCTTGCTCAAGCAACAGCAATTGTGGCAAATAACGGCAAAGTGATGAAGCCTCATCTCGTCAAGGTAATTGAAGATCCCATTACGCATGAAAAAATCTTAACCGTTCCATCAGAGTCGAGGGTTGTAGATCTTAAGCCTGAAAACATTAAAACAATTACTGATGGAATGATTGGTGTTAATCAAATCGGTACTGGCCAAGTTCCTTTTGCTGGTGTTAGTTACCTCGTTGCTGGTAAAACAGGTACTGCTCAAGTTTTTAGTTTAGCTGGTAAAAATTACAACGCAAGTCAGGTTTCAGAATTCAAACGAGATCATGCTTTGTATATTGGTTTTGCGCCAGCGGATAATCCCAAATACGCAATGGCTATTGTGGTTGAAAATGCTGGCTTCGGTGCAACTGCTGCTGCGCCAATTGTTCGCCAAGCTTTTGATTATTTAATACTCAATAAGTGGCCCGGAGGTATCCCAGAGTGGAAAAACGCTCATTAATTAAACGTATCCGGTTTCTTTGGGCGGGATTAGATCCTAATCTGAGTTTTATCTTACTAGCCTTAATCGTTGTCGGTAACGTGACCTTTTTATCTGCTAGTTCAGGTACTGTAATTACCTGGGTAGAACAATTGAGAAACCTAATGATAGCATTCATCATTATGTGGTTTACCTCGAGGGTTCCAGTTAAATGGTTAGAAAAAGCTTCCGTTTGGATTTATTCAATTGGTCTCGGACTTTTAATCGCGGTTGCTCTTTTTGGTTTAATCAAAAAAGGGGCTCGGAGATGGCTAAATATTGGTATGGTCATTCAGCCCTCAGAAATTATGAAAATTGCAATGCCAATGATGCTTTCTTGGTATTTTTATAAGCGCGAAGAAAACACTAAGCTATGGGATTTTGGTGTTGCATTTTTATTTTTATTATTACCCACTATTTTAATTGCTAGACAGCCGGACTTAGGAACTGCAATCTTAGTTTTTGCAGCTGGTTTTTATGTCATTATTTTAGCGGGCTTACCCTGGAAATTTATCTTACCTTTTATTGGGCTTGGCGTAATTGGCATTCTTTTAATCGTCATTTTTGGTGACACCATCTGTGCCAAAGGTGTTACTTGGCCAATATTAAAAAGTTACCAACAACACCGTGTTTGTACTTTATTAGACCCTACAACAGATCCTCTAGGTAAAGGCTTTCACACCATTCAATCAATGATAGCTATTGGTTCTGGTGGATTATTAGGTAAGGGTTGGCTGAAAGGTACACAAACTCATTTAGACTTTATTCCAGAAAAACATACTGATTTTATTTTTGCTGTGTATTCGGAGGAGTTTGGCTTAGTTGGTAATTTTGTTTTATTAATTTTATTTTTATTGTTAATTCAGCGCGGTTTAAAAATTGCCGCAAGTGCGCCCAATTTGTACACGAGGCTACTTGGTGGTTCAGTAACACTTATTTTCTTTACCTATGCTTTTGTGAATATGGCTATGGTAAGCGGACTATTGCCAGTTGTAGGAGTACCATTGCCCTTCATTAGTTATGGGGGTACAGCATTAACAACATTGGGCTTAGGTGTTGGGATTTTGATGAGTATCCATCGGCATCGCCGCTTAGTTCAAACCTAAAAGTTCAAACCAAAAAAAAACCCCAATTACATTGGGGGTCTTAATTGATCCTCATTGAATGAGGTTTCAATTTAATTACTTCTTACGCTTATTAACGCTATCTTTAAATGCTTTACCAGCAGTAAATTTAACAGTTTTTGAAGCGGCAATTTTAATTGCTTCGCCAGTTTTTGGATTGCGGCCCATACGTGCAGCACGCTTACCTGAACTGAATGTGCCAAAGCCGATTAACTGAACGTTATCGCCTTTTGTAACTGCTTTTTTAATTGCTTCGAGCGCTGCGTTTAAAGCATGTTCTGCCTTAGTCTTAGATAATTCTGATTCGCCAGCAATAGCTGCAACGAGTTCTGCTTTGTTCAAATTATGCTCCTTAATATGAATAACTAAAAATGTACTTACTCTAGAGATGTACCTAAATTAATTAATGTACGGATTCATTTTACCTCGAATTTATAAGCCTGTAAGAACTTTTTACTAAGGATAACCCTTATTTTGATTAGCTGTAGGGCTTATATATTTTTGTAAACCATATTCATGAATGATTTAAGTGCTACTATTTCATCGAATCATTCGTTATTTCTTTAGCAGGCTCAACTGCCCCATTTTGCACGTCTCTTTGAAAAGTGATACTTTCAGGGACTGTTTTGATGTTCTTTAAAAAATATTCTGTTTCACCAAAGCAGTTGGAAGGGACCCCTATATGTTGAGCATAATCCACTTCGATTCTTTTACCGATAGCAGCATTGACCTCTTTAGCTAACTCTGGATCACGTACGGAAAACATAAACTTTTCTTGATTACCAAGCATACTACCCGTTACGATCTCGCCTTCCCAAGTCTTACAAACCCATCCTCTTTTAGAAAACTTTTGTAAAAAACCTGCTCTACTACCCTCAGAATAGGTGTATGTTAAGGTTATCCACGTATAGAGTGCACATAACCCTAATACAATCACTAAGAATAAGAATAATTTCAATTTAATACTTTTTGCTGTCATTTTTTACTCCCTTTACAATACTCTAACTATATCAAGTTTGTTTGACCTAGTAACTTCTTAAAGCAGTTATTCTAAATTAACTTTAAAAATAATCCATGCCTAAAACCTCTTATCTGCTTATTTCGCTAGTTTGTTTTTGCTTACTAGGGGTGGCATTATTTTTACAACACGTTGGATTAAATGGGGTTCATTACCCGCCTTGTCCGTTATGTATTTTACAAAGGATTGGGTTTTTATTCGTTGGCCTGAGTTGTCTATTTGCATTCAACATTCCTAAAGCACGAATATCTTTTCACCTGTTCGCTTTACTTGCAAGCTTATTTGGTTTGATCATAGCTCTTCGTCATGCCTACGTTATCGCGTACCCGGAAATTTCTTGTGGTTTAGATCCACTAGAGGTTTTTATCAATCAATTTGAGATAGTACAAGCTTTACCTTTTTTCTTTAAAGCGGATGGTTTTTGTAGTATGCCCTTACCTCCCATCTTCGGTTTATCTGTTCCTAACTGGTCACTCATTTGGTTTTTTTTATTAATAGTGTTATTTGGTTACTCATTATTTAACAGAAAAAAGGCGTACTAATGGACCTTCACAGCATTCTAGTCAGTACTGGCATTGTGACGCTTGCTGAAATGGGTGATAAGACTCAATTATTAGCTTTTTTACTTGCCGCCAAATATAAAAAGTCCGTACCAATTATTTTAGGTATTTTGTTTGCAACTATTTTGAATCATGGTCTTGCTGGCATACTTGGTGTGTGGATTACCCAAATATTAAGCCCAGAGATTTTACGTTGGGTGCTCGGACTCTCCTTTATTGCAATGGCATTGTGGACATTAGTGCCAGATAAAATTGAAGATGAAGAAGCTTCTTTTGGCGTGAAGTCTGGTGTATTTATTACGACCTTAGTCACTTTTTTTCTGGCGGAAATGGGTGATAAAACTCAAGTGGCAACAATTGCAATGGCAGCGCATTATCCCTCGCCTATCCTAGTGGTAATTGGCACTACACTTGGTATGATGATTGCAGATGTCCCTGCAGTTTTTTTAGGTAATTCTTTTGCAAAACAATTACCTCTCAAATTAATTCATACTATTGCAGCGTTTATTTTTCTCATCATGGGAGTTTTAGTGCTCTTAAAAATCGATCAGATTTTTTAGAGCACTCTGCTTAATTACGCGCTTCGAAATTTGAAGTTAATTAATGAAGCTTCGGGGTAAGAATTAGTTTTAAGGTAAAGGTATCGGCCGAGTCCCAACCAAAACCGGCACCAAAGTGAAGGTCAAAATTATTCATCAAACCACGCTCTGCTTTGGTTTCAAAGATAGCAAAAACTTGCTTAGCTTGAGAGTTGTTTGCGGGGAAACTATTTATTGGTCCAACTCCTTGATAGTACTCTAGACCCACTCCCGAAAGTGCTCCTTCCAATTTATAAATGCTTCTGGCACCATAATAAAAGTTAGGCGTTCGGTCCTGGCCATCAGAAAGTGCTACGGATAAAATCGGATTAAATGCTAATGACCATTGGCTATTTTCCCAACCAATAATAAATCGTGACTCGATATTTTTACGAGGTAACTCCATGCCCCATTTCAAATCACTGTATTCAAGATTTACACCAAGGGACCAAGGAGATTGCTCATTAGCTTGAATTGGCAACCACTTTAAACGCGGTTTATATCCCGCTAACTCATAGCCATAGCCTGGAGTATAAATCGTTGGCAAATAAAACCCTAGCTCAACTGTCTTGGATAAGCCGTAGGAAAACTCCGGGGTTAATCTAGTGCCCGATTGGGATGTTCGTTGTCCATCAAACTCTGGTGTTGTATTACCTCTCACCGTTGTATTGATATGTAACTCAAGGCCAAATTCTCCCGGCTCATTTATTTCTCCATCGTACACTTGAATTTCATCTAAAAAAGCAGCGTTGACGTTAAAACAAATGAAACTAAGGACTAATAGGATTCTAAATTTCATTATATTTACATTGGTAGAGTTTGTTTAGAGATGGGCTTCATTCTAACAGTATAGGATGCCAGTAGCACTTCAATGAGTAAGCCTATCAGCGCAAATACAAAACAAACGACACCCCCAATAAATGTGTACATCAATGTTTTAGATGTAACAATCCTGCCGGAGGCGGTTTCGGACAAAAACAATTCCAAAATAGTTAATGCAATGAAAATCGCGCAGACCACAAGTAAAACCATTGAGGTATTCACGACCGTTGCTCTTTTGGCAAGATTATGAAGTTCTTGGTTATAAATCCTTACTAAGAGAGGCGTTAAAGGCATGTTCCCTTCGTTGTGTAATTCCATTTGTAAGAATCTTGAGCGGTCGATTACTCTTGCTACACGCTGAGTCAAAACGCTAATCATTCCCGCGACGGCGGTTAATAAAAAAACTGGTGCGACAGATAATTTAATACTTTCACCGACGATGTCTAAGAGTGGGTCAGCCACGAGTTATCCTTTTGTAAAAAATTGCTAGTATCTTAATATGATGAATTTTACTAATTATTGCCTAGCTTTATTGTTAGGTCTTCATAAATTAAGCTTTTCAAATAAATGAAATTTATATCCCTTAGTATTTACCTATTAAACACCTTCTTTACTTAAAGATGAAATTTTTCTCTCTTTTTTATATTACCTGTATTTTGGTTTTTTCTTCATCAGTACAAGCCTATGAGCCCTTTTTTACTGAGGACGCAAGCACGCTTGAACCCGGGAAATATCAGTTAGATCTTTATTTTTATAATATTTTTGAAAAATCTGACCCCAATCCTCAATTCAAGTCACTAAGCACTGATGCAGAAGATCAAATCTTTTTTGGCGCGGATCGGTCCATTGCATTTCCAATTACTATCTCAAGAGGGATTACAAATAATGTTGAAGCGTCTTTTGGCTTGGTTTATTACCAACAGCCCAATGGCTCTTATTTTCCCATAGCGAACTGGCAACTGGGTGCAAAGTATCGTTTTTATGGGAACGGGGAAAATAGTTTTAGTTTTGCGGTAAGGCCTTACCTGAACCTTCCTGAAACCCAAAATCAACAAATTGCTGGTCTTGGTATGGCAAAAATAGGTGGTGGTTCCAACTTGATTGCTTCCTACTACGGCGAACAATTCGATTTCTACCTGAATGCCGACGTTACCTATGCCCCCTATAACGAGAATATTCCAATGGGCACAGATTTAAATCCAGATAATAGAACGACACTCTATACATTTGGTATTGCCCCGGTTTGGAAGGTAAATCCTAAATTTAAAATTGGTTTTGATATTGCCTTGGTTTCTGCAATTGCTAACTCAGACTCTCCGTTTAATACCTCTTTACAATTTGGCTTTCTCTATTCCATCCGGCCAGATATAGACTTAGTTGCCTCTTACCTAAGAACTAGTCACTTATTAACCAACAATTTTGTTGAAGGTCCCCATTCATCTATCGGAAAAATGGGTGTTTCAATTAGGTTTTAGGGATTCAAAAAGGGCTTTACTTCGAGGAAGCCCTATAATCTAGCTTTACTCATTTAAGCAAGATTTATACTTTTCTTGCAGTACTTACCATGTCAAATCACCCACTAATCAGCACTATTGAAAAAGAAGTTGGGCGAAGAAGAAGCTTTGCGATTATTTCTCACCCAGATGCCGGCAAGACCACATTAACTGAAAAGTTACTTTTGTACGCAGGAGCTATTCAAATTGCTGGCAGCGTGAAAGCACGTAAAGCGAGCCGCCATGCCACTTCTGATTGGATGGAAATTGAAAAACAACGGGGTATTTCTGTTGCCAGTTCTGTAATGCAAATGGAGTACCGAGATTGCATTATTAATCTTTTGGATACTCCCGGTCACCAAGACTTTTCTGAAGACACCTACCGCGTTTTAACTGCGGTTGACTCTGCTCTAATGGTTATTGATGCGGCAAATGGTGTAGAAGCTCAAACAAGAAGATTGATTGAAGTGTGCCGGGCAAGAAATACGCCACTCATTACCTTTATTAATAAGATGGACCGCGAAGTAAAAAGGCCGCTAGATTTAATGGACGAAATTGAGCAAGCGCTTGGCATGTCGGTAGTCCCAATTACTTGGCCGGTCGGTATGGGTAAATCATTCAGTGGTGTGATTGACATTGCCAGTTCACAAATGCGAATGTTTAAAGCGGGTGAAGATAGGATTGGGCATCAAGCAGACCAACTCGTAAGTATCTCCGATCCTGCACTTCAAAAAAAATTAGGTGAATCCTTAGAAACCGCCTTAAATGAAGTGGATCTCGTGCAAGGGGCAATGCCTAGCTTCGATCAAGAGGCCTTTTTAAATGGCCAGCAATCTCCCGTCTTTTTTGGTTCAGCCATTAATAATTTTGGCGTACAAGAAATTCTTAATACTCTAGTTGAGCTAGCTCCGGCCCCAAAATCTCGCGCTACCATTCAACGTGAAGTGTTTCCATCTGAAAAAAACTTTTCTGCCGTTGTTTTTAAAATTCAAGCGAATATGGATCCTGCGCATCGTGACCGCGTGGCCTTTTTACGAATTTGTTCGGGCTATTTTGAGCGAGGAATGCGTTTAAAAATTTCCAGAAATGGCAAAGAAGTAAGGACCAATAATGCGCTTTCCTTTTTGTCTCAGAGACGAGATATTCTTGACGAGGCATTCCCTGGCGATATTATTGGTATCCCTAATCATGGATTGCTGCAACTGGGTGATACGCTTACCGAAGGTGAAAAACTGCAATTTACAGGATTGCCTTTTTTTGCACCTGAAATTTTTAAAATGGTTGAAACCGCAGACCCTTTACGGACTAAACAACTCCGTGATGGATTGATGCAGTTAGGTGAAGAGGGTGCGATTCAGGTCTTCAAGCCGATGCTTGGTGGACAAATGTTATTAGGTGCCTTTGGTCAATTACAGTTTGAAGTCGTAGCGCATCGATTAAAGAGTGAATATAACGCTGAAGTTAGGCTGTTACCCTCTAGATACTCACTCTCACGTTGGGTAAGTAGCAAAGACCCCGCTATTCTTAAGAAATTTATTAACGATAACTCCCACCGTATGAGTGAGGATGTAGTGGGGGCACCGGTATTTTTAGCGGCGCACCGCTCTGAATTAGAGGTAGCTCAACAACTTTGGAAAGATATTGAGTTTCATGCGCTGCGTGAACATGCAGGTCTTGTATTCCAAAAAGACCTGCTGTCTTAGTTGGAATTATTTAGGGTTTGATGTTTGCGATTTTGACCACTGCGCTCCACTTCGTGGACTCGGATTTAATTAATTTTGCGAAATCTTCCGGAGAACCTCCGCCCACTTCATTACTTTGACTTAATATAAATTCCATCACTTTGGGATCTTTTAAGATTTGATTGACCGCAGCATTCAACTTATCAACAATGGCTTTAGGCGTGCCCTTGGGGGCTACGAGACCTTGCCAATTATCTACAGCTACTGAGGGGTAGCCAACTTCGGCAAAAGTTGGTACATCTTTAAGCATCGGTGATCTTTTTTTACTCGTAATTGCGAGTGGTCTTAATTTTCCAGCAGTAATACTCGGCATCGCTGAGTACATTTGATCAAACATCAAATTTACATTACTACCCATTAAGTCAGTTAAAGCGGCAGCACCACTTTTATAGGGCACATGAATCATGTCAATCCCAGCGCTTTGCTTAAATAACTCGGCTGATAATTGGTGGCTTCCACCAATACCACCTGAAGCAAATGTTAAAACGCCTGGTTTGGCTTTAGCATCAGCCACAATGTCCGCAACTGATTTGTATGGGGAGTTTGGATGCACTACTAAAACAAGTGGCCCCTTTTCGATTAGTATAATCGGCGTTAAGTCTGTTTCAGGGTCATATTTCAAGTTGCCAAATAAGGTTTTATTGACTGCTAGTGGAGCAAAATTTCCCATACCAATGGTGTAACCATCAGGATTTGCCTTAGCAATATATTCTGTACCAATATTGCCACCAGCGCCTGGTTTATTTTCCACAATGACCGGTACATTTAAAATTTTGCTCAATTCAAGACCAATTTGTCTACTTCTTGAATCAGCGCCTCCGCCAGCACCGTATGGCACAATAAAGTTAATGGCTTTAACCGGATATGCCTGCTGGGCATGGACTTGTGAGCATAACATGCTCATAAAAACTAAGCCTAACAAAGATCGATAACTATGAATTTGTAATCTATCAAAAATTTTAGGCATAATTTACCCTTTAGTGGTTTTAATTAGATATCAACTATTCTACAGATAGGTTAGGGATAAGCAAAATGAATTCAATTTTCAATCAATTTTCTGTGAGATTCTTTCAATTTATCATCACTTTAGTTACGGGATTATTATTTTTCGGCACCCTCAACGCGGCCGAGTACCCTACAAAACTTGTAAAGATTATTGCGCCTGTGGCACCAGGGGGTGGGGTAGATTTAGTTGCCCGAACAGTTGCTGACAGTCTCACAAAAGCTTTAGGGCAGAGTTTTATTGTAGACAACCAAAGTGGTGGTGGTGGAGTTATTGCCAGCCAGGCCGTGGCGCGTGCTACTCCAGATGGGTATACATTGCTCCTGTCTTATGTTGGCACCCACGGCACGAATCCAGCAGTAAGAAAGTTGCCTTACGATGCAATCAAAGATTTCACCCCTGTTGCGATGGTCGGTGGCACACCCAACGTACTAGCAGTTTATGCTGGTTTACCCATTAAAAATCTTAAAGAGTTTGTCGCTTATGCTTTGGCACACCCTGATACGATGAGCTATGGCTCGGCTGGACCTGGAACTTTAACTCATCTCGCGATGGAGCAGTTAAAAATACAAGCTAATTTTCCTAGTACTCACGTTCCCTATCGTGGTATTGGTCCAGCTTTTATTGATACCTTAGGTGGTCAAACTTTATCTATGTTCCCAGGACTTGCAGCGGCTCTGCCGCATCTTAAATCTGGCAAACTTCGGGCGATCGCTGTTAGTGGAACAAAAAGACATCCTTTAATTCCAGATGTACCCACTTTTAAAGAGTCTGGGTTCGACGGCTTTGATGGAGTTCAGTGGTATGGTATCTCAGCCCCAGCCAAGTTGCCTTTGGCGATTCGGGATAAGCTCAATCAAGAAATCAACAAGGCGATTCAAAATCCAGAACTCAAAGAGCGTTTATCTGCGGAAGCAATTACGCCAATGCCTATGTCCCCTGAGCAATTTTCAATTTATATCAAAGACGATATAGACCGCTGGACAAAAGTAGCAAAAGAAAGAAAAATTTCACTCGATTAAAAGAAAGTTAATATGGCCATTAATACCCAAGTAGAAGCAGATCGTAACGCCCCTCCCATTACTCAAATTCTTGCAGAATTTGTTACTAATCATCCTTCAGCTGGTTGGAGTGATGAGGTCGATCATGAAGCGCACCGTACCTTCCTTAACTGGTTAGGTTGTGCAGTAGGCGCGGCAAACCACGAAAGCGTTCAAGCAGCTTTAGCTGCTATCCAAGAATTTGCTCCAGCTGAGCAAGCGACTATCCTAGGTCGCGCTGAGCGCGTTGATATGGCTGGTGCTGCCCTCATCAATGGCATTAGTTCACATACCTTTGATTTTGATGATACTCATCTAAAAACGATTATTCATCCAGCGGGTCCAGTTGCCTCTGCTGTCCTAGCATTAGCTGAGCATATTGGTGCTTCTGGTCGACAAATTTTAGATGCGTTAGTAATTGGTATTGACGTTGCTTGTCGTATTGGTAATTGTATTTATCCGAATCACTATGATCGTGGCTGGCATATCACTGGTTCAACGGGAACTGTTGGTGCTGCGGCAGCTTGTGCTCGTTTACTAGGATTAGATGTTGCTAAAACTCAAATGGCTTTGGGTATTGCGGCTTCACAACCCGTTGGCTTCAGAGAACAGTTTGGTACCATGACTAAACCGTTCCATCCTGGTGGCGCAGCCAGAGCTGGTCTTACTTCAGCCTTACTCGCGAAACATGGCTTTACTGCTAGCACGAAAGCACTCGAAGCACCGCGTGGCATGATTCAGTCTTTCTCCACAAAATATGATTGGTCAGAAATTACGACGGATTTAGGTAAACGCTTTGAAATTTCCTTTAACTCTTACAAGCCATTTGCTTGCGGTATCGTGATTCACCCAAGTATTGATGCTTGTGTACAGTTAAAAGCAAAAGGTGTTACCCCTGAGAACCTAGAGCGCATTGAATTAAAAGTTCACTCCTTAGTACTAGAACTCACAGGTAAGAAAACTCCTAAAGATGGTTTAGAAGGAAAGTTTAGCGTCTACCACGGTTGCGCTGCTGGCCTAGTGTTTGGTCGTGCTTCTGAAGATGAATATCATGATGAGATTGTTACCCGTCCAGATATGGTTGAATTACGCGCCAAGGTAATAGCTACAGTTGACGATTCAATCAGTGAGGCCTCTGCTGATGTGACTGCTGTCTTAAAAGATGGTCAAAAAATCCATATTTTTGTTAAGAATGCAATTGGTTCTTTAGAAAATCCAATGACCAATTCTGACCTCGAAAATAAATTCAAAGGTTTAACACACCCAATCATCGGTGAGCAACAAACACTGGATTTACTTGCAGTTTGTTGGGACTTAAAAAATCAAGCCAACTTAAACAAGTTGTTAGCGTTATCTAAATAAGTTTAGAAAAGATCCCAAGAGTCTATCTTGGGATCACTTGCTTTAAAAATTCTTAAATCTTAATACCGAGCACTTTTGCTGCGTTTGAAGAGAGAATATTAATTCGATCTTGGTTCGACAAATTAGGTGTTGCCATCACATGATCAACTGGTTTTTCTTCCCATGGAATCGGGTGATCAGTACCAATCATAATCTGACTTGCCCCTACCTGTGCTACTAAGTGCCTTAAAGCCTCTGGTGTGAAGACGAGAGAGTCAAAATAAATTTGACGTAAATACTCGGTTGGTTTTTTCTTTAAGTTAATACTTGGATCGCAATTTTGTGGTGAAATAAAACAACCATGATCTGACCTAGGTGCATAAGAACCTAAATAACCACCACCGTGCGCACCGATTACTTTAAGTTGTGGGTACTTATCAAATACGCCATCAAAAATTAAGCGCTGTAACGCAATCGTTGTGTCGAGAGGATTACCAATCACGTTCGATAACCAACCATTGCCTTTAAAACGAGAGGCTAATTGGGGAGTGCTTTGGGGATGAATAAATAAGGCAACATTGAGCTCTTGCGCCTTAGCGAGTACTGGATGATATTTAGGATTCGAAAAGTCATCACCAAGAACACTACCACCGATGGCAGCTCCGACGAGTCCATATTTTTTTACTGCCTCTTCGAGTTGCTCTACAGCCAATTCAGGGAACTGCATTGCAAGTGAAGCAAAGGCCCGGAAATGGTCAGGTTTTTGTGCAGATAACTCTGCTAAATTTTTATTATTGATCCGACAAATTTCTGCTGCGGTTTCTTTGTTTTGACGATACCAAAAGGGGTTCACGCTCAACACTTGCAAATCGATACCCTCTGACTGCATGTTTGCAATCCGTTCGTCAACTTGAATAAAGTGTTCTTTTTGACCCTTTGTTGGAGGCGGTACTGACTTTGCATCTTCTCCCATCAGATCGATAGAGTCTTGAAATAAACAGTGGGCGTGTACATCAATCGCCTTTATTTTCTTGCCATTAATGATGACTGGAGGTCTTCTTAATGGCTTATTGGTTTGGGCGTTTACGGCATGTAAAAGTCCACAGCCACAAAAAGTTAAACCACCTAATGCTTTTGCTGAAGTACTCAAAAATGCTCGTCTATTATTCACGCGTGTCTCCTTGTTTAATGATTCGAATCATTCATCTTATTTGCTGCTTAATTCTTTAAATTTGCCGCTTTACTAATTTTGCTAGCCACGTCCATCTCAGCTTTAATAAATGTATTAAAGGCTTCTGGGGACATTGGTAAAGGTTCTGCACCTAATTTTGTAAAACGGTCTTTTACTTCCTGGCTATTCAAAGCTTTAATGACCTCATCATTGAGTTTTTTAATAATCACAGGGGAAGTAGCTGACGGAGCAATCAGTCCAACCCAAAAAACATATTCAGAGTTTGGCACGCCTGCCTCAACTGTAGTTGGCACATTTGGTAAGGCACTAGTTCTCTTTGGAGTACTCACCGCTAACGCCTTTAATTTACCACTTTGAATTAATGGTAAAGCTGAAGATAAAGGCGCAAAAAACCAATCAGCACGTCCCCCAATTACGTCTGAAATAGCTTCTGGTGTTCCTTTATAAGGTACATGAGTCGCTTTAATACCAGCGTATAAATTAAATTTTTCAGCATTCATATGGGTGGCACTACCAACACCTGCAGAAGCAAAATTGAGATCTCCAGGTTTTTCCTTGGTCGCTGCAATTAAATCAGCAACATTCTTCCAAGGCTTATTCGGTGAGACAACGAGAACATTAGGCAGAGCTGCAAGCGGAATCACACCTGTTAAGTCTTTTAATGTGTCGTAACTCAGGCTTGGGTAAATAAAGGGATTTAAAGCATGTCCAGAAGAATGGACTAATAAGTTATATCCATCTGGTTCAGATTTAGCTACCTGTGAGGCAGCAATGGTTCCACCAGCGCCAGGTTTATTATCAATAATGAGGGGTTGACCAAGACTTGTGCCCATCACATCCCCAACCGCCCTAGCGATAATGTCAGTACCACTTCCAGCTGTAAAGGCTACAACAAAGTGAACTGGCTTAGTTGGATAATTTTGAGCCTGACTCATTGCGCTTAGAGCAATAAATGATAAGGCCATGCAGCCTTTCAAAAAAGAAAGTTTACTAATTTTCATACTGTTCTCCCTAACGTTTTTATAAGCCTAAGGCCTGTTTTATTTTGTTCGCTGACGCATTTAAATCTTGAACTTTACTAGGTACATTTTTTGCAAGTAAAGCACCATGACGTTTTTGCCAAGTTCCAGCAATCATGACATTCTCAATATTAGCCAAACTCGTTTGCATCACAACCGAACTAACCAAATCGTTAACAGGTTGCATATTAATATCAGTTGCTCGAATCATCACCAAGTCAGCTTGCTTTCCAACAGCTAAACTACCGATTCTATTTTCTTGACCTAGCATCTTGGCACCCTCAATAGTGACCCAAGATAGCGCCTCACGCGTTGTAATCGTTGAAGTTGGCGGAATACTGCCGTGTAATTCACGGTATTCAAAGTTATCTAAGCTGCGTTGTATTCCTAAAGCAACACGTGCTTGGATAAACATTTCACCACTACAAACACTCTCTAAATCAACGCCGAGAGATGGCGCTTTTCCAAGCGCCCTTAATCTTCCAGTTAATGGATGACCATGGCCTTGGGTCATTTCATTTTCAGCTGTTGCGGAGAAAGACATACCTAAGTCACAAAATCTTTTGAGTTGCTCATCCGACAGTGCGTGACCATGCACAATATTAATATGGGGTCCTAGTAGTCCCTTTGACTCCAGCACTTGCCAACCTTCTGGGGTTCTTGCTGGCCCACCACCTTGATGCATCGATGCCACAATCCCTAACTCTTTTGCCATTGCAAAATCATGTAGAGCAACATCTAAGGTGGAGTAATGAGGTCCTAAAACAGCACAACCAATCGTTAGTAAAGAATTACTTTCGTAATTCTTCATTAATCTTAATAGCTCATGTTTAGGATGTGGTATTTCCCAGAAAGGCGTTTCACCAGGCTTCGGTTCGGGTTTTGGTGTGCCATGAAAGAATGCGCTACGGATACCGGATTCTAATAATCCGGAAATTGCCGCGTCATTATGCTCAGGTGTTTTATTATTGTGGCACCAATCAACAAGCGTTGTCGTGCCGCAATTGATTTGATTTAAAGCACCCATATAGGTTGCAATATACAAATCCTCAGGTTCAAACACCTTAGCTAAGCCAGAATGCATCTTCTGGAAGTATTCTAAAAGTGTCCAGTTAGAAGCTAAGGCACGCAATGCTGTTTGCCATGTATGCATATGGGCATTGATAAACCCAGGTACTAAGATATAACCCTGAGCATCAATCTCTTCATCCGCCTGAGCATCAATGTGCAAGGAAATATCTTTGATCTTGTCATCTTCAATCAGGATATCTCCCTTGGAGATTTCTCCAAGGGCATCCATCGTGACGATTGCCGCTCCGCGAATTAAGATTGTTTTAGCCACTTATTTTGCCTCTAAACCATCGCTAATTACTTTATTCTCAGAAGTTAACTCTAAGCCAGCATCTCTCGCTGTTTCAACTAGTAAAACTGAGAAATCGATATCGCCATAACCTCTACCAACTGTTCTCGCAATGGACTCACGGGTTGCTGCAGCAGCTGGCATCGCAACGCCATGCGCCTTGGCTGCGGACATACCTAAATCCATATCCTTTAAGAGTAACTCTGGTGTAAATGTTACTTGATCAAAAGTCAAATTTGTCATGACCGGCGTTTTATAGCGGGTATACATTGAACCTAGAACAGAGTCATTAATGCTCTCTAAGAATAAATGTCTTGGAATACCCGCTTTTTCAGCTAAAACAGTGATCTCACATAAGTTTTGAATCACTACTCCGAACATCGTATTGTGGGCAATCTTCCAAACACGAGCGAGTTCACCTTCACCAATCCACATACATTTTCTGGCAATTGCTTGGAAGTAAGGCTCAACTTGGTCATAGAGCTCTTTAGGACCAGATGAAACCATTAATAATTTACCAGCCTTAGCAACTTTTGCGTTACCCGAGACTGGCGCACACAAATAAGCAATTCCTAGAGCCTCTAGTTCACGACGCACTTCTGCAGAGCCTTCTTGTGAAATAGAAGAACTATCCACCACGACCTTAGGTTTTTGCGCACCAGTTACTAAACCACCTTCACCAAATAAAACCTGCTTCAAATCCTTGGTGGTAGAAACCATGGTGATCACTGTTTCGCAGCCAGATAAATCGATAATGTTATCCACCACAGTACAGCCATATGCTGCAAGTGGATCAGCTTTACTTCTAGTGCGATTCCAAACATCTACCCCAAATCCTGCTTGAGTTAAACGTTTTACCATCGACTCACCCATACGTCCTAAGCCAATCCAACCAATCTTTTGCGCCATACTATTTCTCCGTTTGTTTGCTAATAAATAAATTTTTACTTAAGAGAGGTCTTTAATTCCGACCTGTCTTTCTAACACTCTAATAATTGCTGCATAATCCAATAAGCCATCACCCTGTGCAATAGCTTGGTTCATCCAGCCTAAGGTTGTCTTCGTTTGAGTAAGTGAGGCGCCTAGATCGTCACCCGCACTCGTAATCAGTTCCAAATCTTTAATCATTTGATGCACGGTGAAGGTTGGACTAAAATCCCGACTACCTAGCGGCATTCCTAACTGCGCAGATTTAGCTTTCAGAATTGGTGAGCCTACTGCTGAGGCACTTAAGACTTGCCACATATCTTGCCAATCCAAATTCCCTAAGCGGCCTAAAGTTAAACCCTCTGCCAACATCGCACTGGTTTGGGCAATTAACAAATTCACCACCAACTTCATGAGGCGCGCTTGCTCTTGATCGCCTAAATAAAACTGACTTGCTCCCCAGCTAGAAAGAAGTGGCTGTGCTTCATCGTAAATTTCTTTGGGCCCTGAAGCGAGTATCGTCAAATTTGCTGCAGCTGCCATGTGGTTATTACCGGATACAGCAACTCGTAAATACTCAATCCCAGCCTGTTTCAATAATTCAGCGGCACTTGCTGAAGCACCAATCGAAATCGTACTGGTATCAACATATCTGGTGTTCTTTGAGGCTTTTTTTGCAACGAGATTCGCAACCTCTAAAAATGCTTTGTCATTTGGTAAAGAGGAAAAAACATAGTCTGCCCACTGAAAATCTTCTATGGAATCCAGAGATTGGTCCCCAATCTCTAGTCCTGAAGCTTTCGCTTCTACCAATCGGCTTGAATCGGGATCTTGCACACGAACTTCATGACCTTGTTTTAAAAGGTGACCTGACATGGGTAAACCCATCTTTCCTACGCCAATAAAGAGAATTTTCATTATTAATATGTCTCAAGCAATAAATGCTTTTCTAGTTATTTAATTAATTCTGTATTAGGTAACATTCTAAGATAACTGCATGGAAAAAACTAATTTTTTAGTTTCCTTAAGGAATTGCCGGCATCTTTACTTAACATACTCAAATTCCATAAGCTACATATAGGTAACAGAGTGATGAGAACAAAAGCTAGTCGGAAGTCTTGAATAAGGGGCGTTTGCGCATTACCTTGGTTGATAAGGCTTGCTAGGGTCAGAATTAATGAACCAACAGCAATACCTAAAGCCATGCTAATTTGCATCGCGGTACTAGCAAGGGCAGAGGCTGAGCTCATTTGTGGCTTTGGAACATCTGCTAGGGATAGGGTATTAATCGAGGTAAATTGCAATGACCTAAATAAGCCATTCATGAATAAAATCAATGCCATCATCCAAAATGGCATTTCTTTGGTGATTAACGCACAGGCTAAAAAGGAGAGGATGACTAAATAGCCATTAATAGTCATTAACTTTTTAAAGCCAAAACGATTGAGCATGGGCGTTGTAAATGCCTTCATGACTAAATTACCAATGAAAACACTCAATACTAAAAGTCCGGCAATAAAGGGGTCGATCCCTAAACCCACTTGTAAATACAAAGGGATTAAAAATGGAATCGCCGAGAGTGCTGTTCGAATCCATAAACCCACCCACATCGTAATACTAAAGGTAGGAATACTGAACAAACTTAAATCAATCATTGGGTTTAGAGCACGCTTGAGATGACGAATGGAAAGCACGCCCGCAATGACCCCCAAAATAACAAAACTAACACAAGCAATTTGAGTTTCTTGAATCTTTCTACTCAATTCAATTGCATAAATCAGGCTGGATAATGAGGTTCCTGTGTAAAGAAAACCCAAATAATCAAGCGGCTTCTGATTTTGTTCTTTAAATGGCTCAATTAGTACCCAGCTCAAATAAATTCCAACAATACCAATCGGTACATTAATGAAAAATATCCAATGCCAAGTGGCATAACTCGTTAAAAAGCCGCCAATTGCAGGCCCAACCACCGGCCCAATCAGACCAGGCCAAGTAATTAAACCAACGGCTCTAATAATGTCCTCGGTTTTGGTGTTTCTCAGAACGATGATTCTACCTACTGGCACCATGAGCGCCCCGCCAACTCCCTGTAAAACTCTAGATAGGGTAAAGAACCAAAGACTTTCGCTCAAGCCACACAAAATAGAGGAGCCAGTAAAAATAATAATGGCAATGGTAAAGATATTTCGGGTACCAAACCGATCGGCTAACCAAGCACTAATCGGAATCAGAGTAGCTAAAGTTAGGAGATACGCGGTAATACCGATACCAACATCCACGGGAGCAACCCCAAAGTCCTCTGCCATTTTAGGTAGAGCAGTTGCAATCACCGTACTATCCAGGGTTTCCATAAAGAAAGTTGTGGCGACGAGATACAAAACGAGATTATATTTACGGGAGCTCATTATTTTTACACGTCTGTCTTTTGAATTTGTTTCCATTGTGCATCCCACTCCTCGTGATGAGCGAGCTCAACTGCTTTGGCATAACGGTACAGGGTGACCTCAAAATAGGAGAAAGCAATAAAAAATCCTGCCCAGCCATCCAAGAAGCCTTTTTTAAAGAAATAATGTCGAATAAACGCCCAGCTAGCATGTCCAAGCGCTTTTGCATAGGTTGAACCTTTCTGACGACTTTTCGACGCACCTAAGGTAGAGTATCGATTCATTTTTGCAATAGACTCACTTAAGTCATTGAACGGCAATTGCCAAATCGCATGATTTAAATAAATCACCTTTGCGCCTTTAGAAATTTCATATCCCTCGTGGACAGGACTATTGTCATAAGTTAGGCATGATTTTTTAAATAGCTGGGGTTGTCGATAGTTAGGATACCATCCCGAATGTTCTATTTTTTTACCTAAGAAAAAGTTTCGCCGAGGAACATAACAAACATCACTAAGATTTTGGTTAATAATTTGTTGAATTTCTTGAGCCGCCATTGGCGTGCATCGCTCATCGCTATCTAAACTAAAGACCCACTCATGTGAACAAGCACTGACTGCATCGCGTCTTAATTGACCAAACCCCTTGAATTCAACTTGGACAACTTTGGCGCCAAGTTCTTCTGCAATGGTAGCGGTTCGGTCCTTACTATGCGAATCAATGACAATAATTTCATCAGCCCAAGCAACACTATGAATTGCATCTGCAATTTTTCTTTCTTCATTAAAAGCGATGATATAAACAGATACTTTAGGCATATGGGTCAATGATCAATTCGTGACAGTAGAATATAAAACTCTCAGTTAGATTTAACAATCAGCATTTTTTTACCAATCATTACGGTTAACACCACGAGTGTAGCAAAAACTAGATTGAGAACTGTAAGTTCATCGCCTAGTAAGAAACTGGCGGCAATCATAGTAATAAAGGGTTGTATTAACTGTACTTGACTGACTCTCGCTATACCTCCGACCTTCAACCCCTCATACCAGAAGAAAAAACCAATATACATGGAGAAGAATGCTAAATAAAGAAAAGCGATTGAAGACTTTAAAGATAGTTGTAGAAAATCGACATCCAAGGTTAAATAGGACAGGATGCAATTAATCGGAAGTGAGAGAACAAGCACCCAAGATATCACCACTTTAGGGTTCATCACTCTAGATAAATCAGCACCTTCAGAATAGCCGATACTGGCAAAAAGACAGGCTCCAAATAACAACCAATCATCGTGGGCTACTTTTCCCCCTCCGGTAATAAATGAGAAAATAACTACTAATGTTGATCCAATCACAGCGCTAATCCAAAATCCAATTGACGGCTTCTCATGATGGCGGATTGCTCCTAAAATGGCAGTAGCCAAGGGTAATAATCCAAGAATAATGGACCCATGCGCTGAGGACCCGTTCTGCATCGCTAGGTTTACCAATAACGGAAAGCCAAAAACCACTCCTGTAGCCACCACAAGCAGTTGGGGAATATACTTCGTTTCTACCCACCCAGCTTTTGACACAATCAGATAAGCAACTGCTGCTAACCCAGCAATAAGAGCACGACCATATGCCACAAAGTAGGGATTTAAATCCAGCATCGCAACCTTCGTAGCCGGCAATGTGAGGCTAAAAATAAAAATACCAATAAAGCCAATGAACATCCCTTTGGTTTCAGATTTCAATTGAAGCTTTCAAAAAATGGGTTGCACACATATGATGGATCTTCAATTTCCGATTCGTGACATTATTAAAAGACAATCGTTGAATGATATAGGAAAACTCCCTCAAATCTTCATCTCATCTTCTTCACTAGACACGAAGAAGACTTCAATTTTAGCGATTGATGACAATAAACTTAAAAAAACTAAGGTTAATTTTCATCAAATAAACTCGTTTTTATGCCATATTGATGCTTTATAAACACTGACTGGATTTTTAGATGGAATTTCTTTTTGACACACAAACCATCATCGCGTTTTTCACCTTAGCAATTCTTGAAATTGTTCTTGGTATCGATAATATTATTTTTATCAGTATCATTGCTAACCGTTTACCCCTAGAAATCCGCAATCAAGTCCGCCGCTTTGGCTTGCTTTTTGCACTGATTACACGAGTTTTACTTTTACTCAGTTTATCTTGGGTAATGGGCTTAACCTCCCCACTTTTTAATGTTTTCAACCAGGATATTAGTGGGCGTGACTTAATATTACTATTGGGAGGTCTATTTTTATTGTGGAAATCTTCCAAAGAAATCTATCTTGAAGTAGAGGCCGTAGAGCATGAGAAAGTGAGTGAGGAAGCTTCTAGCAGTAATTCTGGCGAGCTTAAAAAATCAACCAAAAAACTTTTTTGGGGATCAGTCATTCAAATTGGTATTTTAGACATTGTCTTTTCTCTAGATAGCGTCATTACAGCAGTTGGTCTGGTGGATGAAATTTTAATTATGGTTGCTGCTGTTATCGCATCGATGTTTATTATGCTGTTTGCTGCAAAACCAATTGGTGATTTTGTGAATAATCATCCTTCAATTAAGGTCCTAGCACTTTCTTTTTTATCAATCGTCGGTATTGTTTTAATTGCCGAAGGACTGAACTTCCACATACCTAAGGGGTACATTTACTTCGGTATGGCTTTCTCATTTGGTGTAGAAATTCTCAACATCCGCTCAAGAACCAAGAAAACCACCATCTAAAAAAGTTACAATGAACTACATTTTTAATTAACGATTTCTTGGGATTATTTCATGGGACTTTTACATCGCTATCATCATTTAGTTTGGGTTACCTCTATCCTAGCAATGTTACTTGGTATCATTAGCACATCCCAAGCTCAAGAGTTTCCGCCTAAAAAAACAATCACAATGTACGTAGGTTTTGCGGCAGGTGGTGGCACGGATACTGCAGCTAGAATCATTGCTAAAAAGCTAGGTGAAAATATTGGCCAATCCGTCATTGTTGAAAATAGAGCCGGGGCGGGCGGTAATATTGTTCATGGTACGGTTGCAACCGGCCCAACGGATGGCTCTGTGATTCTTTTAGGATCTATTGGACCTTTATCCATTGCGCCACTATTAATGAAGTTATCCTATGACCCCGTTAAAGACTTAGCACCACTCACGATGGGTGTCGCTTTTCCGAATGTACTCGTTGTCCCCTCAGAATCAAACATCAAATCGTTAAAAGACTTCATTGATCTTGCTAAAAAAGATCCTGGCAAACTGACTTTTGCATCCACAGGGAATGGTTCAGCTTCGCATTTACAGGGTGAACTTTTAAACTCTTTAGCAAAAATTGAAACAACCCATGTCCCCTATAAAGGTGGCAATCCAGCCATGATTGATGTTTTAGGTGGAAGGGTGAATTGTTATTACTCAACGATCTCATCAGCGATGCCCCATATTAAGAGTGGCAAACTACGTCCTATCGCCATTACAGGCGCTAAAAGAATTGAAGCCTTACCTAACGTTCCAACCATTGCTGAGTCAGGTTTCCCAAGTTTTGACTCTAGTAATTGGTATGCATTTGTGGCCTCTTCTAAAAATTCTGATGCAATGCTAGATCAATGGAATAAAGAATTAGTTAAAGTGCTAAGTGATAAAGAGATTATTGCTGCCCTGAAGGAGCACGGCCTCTATGCATCGCCAGGTACTCGAGATGATTTAAGAAAATATATTGCTAAGGATTCACAAATCTGGGCGAAGATTATTCAAGAACGTCACATAACAAACGAATAATCGTTTTTCATTTTCCCTGTTGAACTAACTCAAGTAGTGCTAGTAGAGTTAGTTCAGCAATTTGATTTTAAGACTTCTAAGTCAAGATAATTCGATGGCTATAGTTGAGTGATTTAATCCATTATTTTTTTCATATTTGACACAATATTTTTATAGTGCTTAAATGGGTTTAACCTGGAGGTGTTTATGAAAATATTAGTACCCGTTGATGGTTCTCAAAATTCTTTCAAAGCCCTTAAGTACGCTGTTAATTTAGCAAAAGGATTAACCGCTAAATCTTCGATTGTTGTTATCACTGTTCACGACGATTCAAGTTTTAACTACATCAATCAATTTGTTACCTATGAAGATATTAAGAATTTCTTAATTGAAACTAGTCAAAAGGAATTGAAGCCCGCCCAAAAATTATTAGCGAAGTCCGATGTTCCTCATAGCTTTATTATTGAAATCGGCAATGTATCTGATACGATTTTATCGGTTGCTGATAAAGAAAAGGTTGGCATGATTGTGATTGGCTCAAAAGGAAGATCTGAAGTTTCGGACATCCTTCTAGGTTCAGTTGCCCACCGAATTACTCACAAAGCAAAACAGCCCGTACTGGTCGTTAAATAATTGAATTGAATCCCTTAGGGGATTCAACTTCAGTGACGACATCAGGTTTAAAAGGGAAAACTGTAACTAAAAATATACCTAAGGCAACAGTGGCGCATCCCGCTGAATATAGGAATGCATATTGCGTTCCATAGCTTTCATAGAGCCATCCAAAAATGATGGCTGAAGGCAAAATTATTACACCAGCAATTAAGTTAAACCACCCATTCTGATTGGTCGAATACTCTATCTAGATAATCAGCCCATTTAAAGCTAAAACAACATAAATTGCCCATCCTAAATTATCCGCAATCAATCCGATCATTGCAAAAAACGTGCACTTCATTCCTAGCACTCTTTTTGAAAACTTAGGCGGTGGCTGATTAATTCCTATGGCATGGATGACTCTCCCTATGATTAATAAAACTCCGAGCGGCACAAATAACCACCAAGGCGCAAGATTGACTTCTAAACAGGCCATTAATAACAGGTTAATTGGCACATATTCAGCGAAGTTTCCTTGTGCCCGAATCGCTCTTTCCAAATCAGCATTAGCTCCAGAACCTAATGCAATTTTATTCTTACGCCGCAAAGCAATTACGGCTAAAGATAGTCTTAAAAATAGAATCGCTAAAATTGATGCAAAAATAGAAGTAATAATCAGCATAAAAAGTATGTTCGATAGTTAATAGGGATAACTGAGCTAAAAATTTTCTTATCCTTCATGTTATCTTAGCTGAAGAATCATTTAAATACCTGAAAAGATGAAGAATCCACTGAGCCCCAAAAAACTGTTATTAACTAAATGGACAGCAGCTCTACCCGTGGCAAAAAATAAACACTTTATTGTGACAAAGGTGATTCAACCTGAGGAAGAAAATGCTCCCATTGATTTAATTGAAATTGAAGCGGTTTTCTCTAAGAAAACGCTACAGCTTTCTTGGCGAGAACTTCAGGACCCTGCAAAGTGGCTACAGGGTTGGAAATGAGCTTTTTTCTGGAATGCTAAAGCAAACTCAAAAGTAGGAAATCAATGCCAACTTTTGAGCAGTACTCATTTTTTATTAGTTATACGAGTATCGTAGATTCGCCACAAAGGTTCTTTGTGGGAAGGGGTGGTACATAAAATAGTCCCGATTGGTTAAGTTATCAATACCAAAACTTGCTCGCCAATTTTTATCGATTTGATATCTTGCTTTAACATCCATCACAAAATAACCAGAGAAGCCTAAGTAGGTGTTTGCATTGACATCGTTGTTATCAATGGATGAGGCAAATTGTCGTTGATATCGACCGCCTAAAGTAAATGCCCATTTCTCATCTGGACGGTAAGTTGCAACTCCTGTAATTCTTAATGGCGATACTCCAGGCGTTGGGTTGCCGACGATACTTTGTTTAGATGATCCTAAACCGTTACTATCCACAATTGTGGAATCAACTGCAGTAACACTTCCGCCAAAATCGACCCCCTTGAAATAAAGGTCTCTCAATTGGCCGGATAGTTCAATACCGTAACTTCTTACCCTGTTTACATTTTGCCAATAGGAATAGAAGTATGTTGGATTGTTAATGTCTGGATAGCCGTATTGTGAAATCAAGGCATCATCAACCTGTTCCGTAAATAACGCTGTCTTCACATAGCCATTTAATAATTTCTTCTCAACACTCCACTCAGCAGACCAAACGTTTTCTGGACGGATGTTAGCGGGGTCTGGAGCATAGTACTTTGTTGCTTGGCCAGAAGCGGTCGCTGTAGTCGTTGAACTAACCACGTTATATAGTTCACCAGCAGTTGGAAAGCGCATTGCATTGGCAATCGATACGGTACTGATCCAATCATTTGGTGCGTCATAACTTAAAGATAACTTTGGTGAAAAATGTTGATATTGAACGCTAGCTTGATTGACGCCTTGCGCAATTGAACCAGGTGCAGACGAATTCAAAAGATAACCGTCAAAGGTTTGCCAAGCTTCATAACGAAGACCCGTAGTAAGCCTTAAAGCCTCATTAATATAAAAAGTATCTTGAGCCCATAATGCTGACGTTTGGGTAACGCCTTTCCCCACCGCTGATATATTCCCAGTTTGGGCATTCATCCAATCCGCCACAGAATATTGAGAATTGTTTAAGCGGTTGTAATCATAATGCGCCCCAAAACTAATGGTGTGTTTACCAAAATCACTATCAATCTTGTAATTTCCGCGCCAATCGGCATTAGTCCATCCTGTGCCGTTATAGTCTGATAATGTGCCATTTTTACCATTCACATTATTTACAATGCTGCCATCTTGATTTAAATACCCAGCCGTTCTTTGCAGATTTTTATCATAGTAAACATTTGAAACGATAGCTTCCCATTCAAAGTTGGTAAAGTTTTTTCCACTGAGTGCAATACTATTCATATAGTGTTGTTGACTTAGGTTGTAAACTCCAGACGCAAAGGTAGTACACGGTGCATTCGTAGTGCAATAACTTCCGTTCGGACTTCCTGGTAAATAACTTTGAACTTTACTATCTGTATTGCCTGACCAGATTCCTGTATGAACACTAACGGATAAACCTGGGTTAATGTCATATTTCAATTTGAAATTAGCATCATCTGAAACACCGTGTAGCAAGTTGGAGGCTCCTAAATAATAGCCACCGTTTGTGCCATCTTTTTTGACGTATGGATAGGGTGTTTCTGGAGAGGTCCCCGTTACAAATGCTCTAGGTTGGGTATTTGCATCTGCATGGTTCACGGATAAGCGCCATGAGGTGCTTCCAAGGTGATCACCAATTAAGGTAGATATTTGTCCAGATAAATAATTATCATTAGTACCGAATTTACTAAAAGTTTGCAGACTTCCAGTGGTGTTTACGATAGCCATAAATTGATCTGGCGTTTTCGTAGTGATGTCGACCACAGCGCCCATCGAATTACCTGAATACGCTGCCGAGTAAGGGCCGTACATCACTTCAATCTGCCGAATTTCTTCTGGAGAAACCATAAACCATCTTGGCGTACCATAGTTATTATCGTTATAGAGTTGATTACTAATTGGCATGCCATCCACATTCACAATACTTTTTGCGCTATAACTGACTCCCCAAATTCGGGTAGCTAGGGTCGCACCACCATAGTCTGCAGAGTCTCGTTTACGAACCATCAGACTCGGGGCGTACTTGAGTGCATCGGGCGTGTCAACAACATTGACCGTATCGTTAATGGTCTCGTCCTCAAGCGTAATACTCGATGCACTAAACGCGGGAAGAATTTTTTTATCAATGGCACCAGAAATTGAAATTGCATCCAATTCAGTAAGATGATCCGCTTTGACATGAGTGGTCGTAGCCATGATGACGGAAAGTATCGTCATATTTATATATTTTGTTTTCATGGCCGGATTAATGCTGATGTTGAGAATGATCTTCAGGGTCAGCAATGACTTTTAATAAGGCGGCTGGATTCTTATAATCTTTCAATGTTTTACCTTCGGCAGGAACTTCATTCCACTCTAATTTGCCAGATGCACAAATTTGAGTTACCTGCCAATAGAGGGGTCCTGCCTCCATCGGTGCTTGTCCAACAATCACAAACTCATCATAGAACTCGGATGGTAGGTTGCCATTTTTCCATTCTATTTTGGTGACATCCTCAATCATTTTTTTGCCATGACTGGTGTAGGGTTTTTGCAGCTTCTCTTTTAAAACAGAGATATCCCACGCGGCTTTCACCATTGGTTTTGCGCCTTTAAAACCCTCAGGAACATTAATAATGACTTGTTGCGTTGGCGACCCATCACAGCCGTGACTGATCTTAAATACAGCTTTGTAATAAGCGCCTGCGTAAACTGTGGGGGTTTCAAGGACAACATGGGCCTGGGCTACAGAAATAAACAGACCAATTGTTACTAATACATACTTGGGCATACCCAAGATAGAGAGTAGGGATTTCATAATAACCTTCTTAATTAAATAACGTGAAGCGTCAAACAAGTGTTGACTGCCAGAATTGAGTTATTTAATGAAGCGGTGGCGCCTGCGCGGGTAGCTTTACCCAAGCGAACTGTCGGGATGCTGACTGATAAAAAAGTGGAGGATAAAAAGTATTTGTAAGGGGTAAAGCAAAGGTTAATAAACTATTCGTCGATGGCACAAAGTAAGTGTGTGCTAAACAGTAAGGACAAGACGATTGCATATTGTTTGTTGGCGAAGAATCATCTTGGTTTAGATGAACCGCTTGCATCCCAGAAGAGGTACAAATTTCCATCGTCTGAAGGTTGCTTGTTTTATCTAGAGCAATCGCCTGCGAAATCAAAGGTGCGAAAGAGCCTAGCGCTATTGAAAGAATAGCGAACCAAGGAATAACAAGGCGTTTAAAACTTTTTGATAAAGACATATTCCCCAAATTTTACTATTTTTTTGATTTTTATGCAGTATGTTTCAACATATCAAAAACCAATCACAATTAATGCAAAGTATTTTTCCTTAAGGTTTGATTCATCATTTTTCAAAAGAACTTCTAATAATTAGTATCGTTCTGAATTAAAAAATGAAAGAAGCTTGCCAACTAGGAGTGATTTTGAAAAGACAATAAAATTTATAAATATCTTCAATCAGTTTGTACTGAGGCTTAGCCAAAACCATTTTTCAAATCCAAAAATTTTCTGTGGTTTTTTTTCATCAATCATCTGATTAAATTCTCAGAGTAATTTCATTTACTCAGCCGTAGTTCGTATTTGTCACAGTGAAATACAAGTTCCTGTGGTACATTCAAGACATGAAGAATGTTCTATCAGTTTCGGGTATCAATAAAACTTATCAGTCTGGATTTGTAGCCTTACATGACATTACTTTGGATATTCATTCGGGTGAGATTTTTGCACTTTTAGGCCCAAATGGTGCTGGTAAAACTACGCTTATCAATATTATTTGTGGGATTGTTAAGGCAAGTAAAGGTGTTGTTACTGTTTTGGGAAGTGACAATGTAAGCGATTATCGTTTAGCTAGATCTGAGATTGGTCTTGTCCCTCAAGAGCTTTTTACTGATAGTTTTGAAACCGTCTGGAATACCGTTTCTTTCAGTAGAGGATTATTTGGCAAACCAAGAAATCCTCTTTATATTGAAAATATTCTCAAACAATTGTCACTCTGGGATAAACGTAATAATAAAATCATGACCCTATCTGGTGGTATGAAACGGCGTGTCATGATTGCCAAAGCACTCTCCCATGAACCTAAGATTCTTTTTTTAGATGAACCTACAGCTGGCGTTGATGTGAGTCTTCGCCGCGATATGTGGGAATTAGTCCGTGGTTTACAAAAAACTGGGGTTACCATCATTTTAACGACCCACTATATTGAGGAAGCTGAGGAGATGGCCGACCGGATTGGGGTTATTCGTAGTGGCAAATTAATCCTTGTTGAACCCAAAGTTGATCTAATGCACCAATTAGGAAAAAAGGAATTAACTCTTCAGCTCCACGAACCACTTTCTAAATTACCCCAAGCACTTTCGATGGATGGAGTCAGTCTGTCCCTAGACGGGTTGACAATTAGATATAGCTACGATAGTCACGGAAAACATATTGGCATTGCTAAGATTTTAGAAATTGTCGCTGCAGAAAATATTAACTTCAAAGACCTTCATACAAGTCAGAGTTCCTTAGAAGACATTTTCGTAAGTCTTGTCAATGAAAAGGAGTTAAGCGTCTGATGATTAACTTACATGCAATTCTGGCAATTTACCGCTTTGAAATGGCACGAACCAAGCGTACTTTAATGCAAAGTGTTCTTTCACCTGTCATTTCTACTTCACTCTACTTTATTGTTTTTGGCTCTGCAATTGGCTCAAAAATGCCACAAATTGACGGTGTTACCTATGGTGCATTTATAGTCCCTGGCTTAATCATGTTGGCTTTGTTAACGCAAAGTATTTCAAATGCCTCATTTGGAATCTTTTTCCCTAAATTTACGGGTACCATTTATGAGTTACTTTCAGCCCCGATTTCTCCCTTCGAAATCATTTTGGGGTACGTTGGTTCTGCTGCAACGAAATCCATTATTTTGGGTTTAATTATTTTGCTCACAGCCGGTTTTTTTGTACCACTACAAATTCATCACCCTATATGGATGCTATTCTTTCTGGTATTAACCGCGATTACTTTTAGCCTCGTAGGTTTTATTATTGGTATCTGGGCTGATGGCTTTGAAAAGCTGCAAGTGGTGCCTCTATTGATCATTACTCCGCTCACTTTCTTGGGGGGAAGCTTTTACTCTATATCAGTACTACCCGATTTTTGGCAAAAGGTTGCCCTATTCAATCCTATTGTTTATTTAATCAGTGGTTTTCGCTGGAGTTTTTATGATGTGGGTGACGTCAGCATGAAACTAAGTGTGGGTATGGCAATCTTCTTTTTGCTGTGTTCATTGGCAATCATTTTAAGAATATTTAAAACTGGCTACCATCTTCGCAATTGAACTGTAGTTAATTAGCAATTCAATTGCGTTTTGTGACTCGGAGCTAATTAATTACTCTTCGCTTTCAAGGCTTCTTCTAATTGGTTAATTTTTGCTAGCATGCCTGCGATTTTGGCATTGAGTGCACCAACATTCAGAAAAGTTTCTTCTGCCGCAGGAGCATTCAAATTATTGCCCCATCCCAGCCAAGATGAGTCATAAACTCTGACATTCTTAAACCCTAAATCTTTGAGAACAGTGGTTGTTTCTGAGGCACGAACACCACTTTGACAATAAACGACGGTTTCTTTATTTGGGTCTAACTTCGAGTAAAGCTTTTTCAAATCAAGCTTACTTTTAAGAGCCATCCCACTGTTATCTGAAACGAGCTTTTTACTCAGCTTAATAGCAGCAGCTGGGTCTTGCCAATTTTCCTCAAAAGGTATGTTAATCGCATTAGGGATGTGACCTCCACGGATAGCACGAACATCTTTACCTGAATACTCATCTGGTGTACGTGCATCCACAATTTGTAAATTGCTATCGTTATACAGTTTGAGCATTTCTTCATTCGTCACCATCAACTGTGGTTGCTCATTCAACGCAACGGAAACTGGAGGTAAGCTTGTCCGCTCTTTTATTAGCGGTAATCCAGCAGCTTTCCAACCATCAATACCGTCGTGATAAGCTTTTGCTTGCTGACCACCAAAATAATTTACTGCATACAAACCAAAATAAGCATTTGGGCTTCCACGTAATCCATAAACCATTATTTCCAGACGAACATCTAGCCCAGCAGCATCAAATATTTTTTTAATTTGTTCGGTCGCAATAAAGTCTTCTTTATTCGGGTCTTTTAAAACAGCACCGACATCACCAAAGTTGATGGCTCCTGGTAAATGTCCCTCTAAATAACTTTTTTCATCACGTACATCCCAAATGATGGCACCACGCTCCATCGCTTTTTGCATTTGCTTTGTATCGATGATGGTGTCATTACTCTGTGCCGAAGCACTGGATATAATCAAAGTGCTCAGAACACTAAGAGCAATTATTTTTAAAAGATTGGCCTTCATTTTTGATCCATAAAGTTGTGTTGAAATCAAGAATCGCAATCAGTTATCTTGAAGTGAAATTTAATTTTAACCATTTTGTAAAAGAATAAGTTCTCTTCAAGGATTAACTTCAAAAGAGTCATTAATACGGTGGACTTTTGATCACACTATGGGAGATATGCTGCCCATTTTTATTCACTTTTACTAAAACCATATCACCCACATTAACTACTTTTCCCGTAAATGCTTGGATATTCACATGGTGCGTTACAAGAATCAGAGGTGTCTTCGGATTCTTTACTAAGGTATTCTGAATGAATATCTCTAATTCTCGTGTCTGTTTCTTTTCTAAACTCATCTCATCGAAAAAAGAACCTAAAGAGGGTTCAATCATTAGAGGCCCTTTGTTCATGAGCGTTGCGGTATCTAAACATCTGCACCAAGGACTACTAAATAATTTAGGAGCCTTAATTCCTTGCGAGTCTAACCACTCACCAATAATACGAGCTTGTCTTTTCCCATCAGCGCCTAAGTTCCGCTGAGTAGAGCATTGGCTAAGAGTATAACCAGCTGGATCACCAAAGCCAGGGGCATCAGCATGTCTCATTAATAAGACGTGCTGACCATCTTGTAAAAGATCTAATAATGCTGCTTTCACAGGTAAAACTGTAGAGAGGAGTGCGATTAGAAAAACTTTGAAGATTACTTTATTTTTGAAATAATTCATTTCGATTTTATGGGTGGTTATGTTCATTATTGAGTTCAACTGTATCCTTTATTGAACTCACCTGCAATCTTCTAAAAATCAAAGCCTAATTGATTCTTATTAACTGTCTTCGCACTCTTTTTAGAGTTTTTTTCTGGATTTTTACGTGATGCATGTTTGATTACTATTGCTGATTTTCCTGCTTTTACTAATGGCTTTTGTCGTCTTGCATGCAAGCGTTGCTTGGACTCGATGAGTGCCAACTTCAAGTCCACCTTTGGAGCGGGTATATCTACTCCCAGTTTCACCCCTGAGTTTATTTGCACTTGTTCAGTCATCAGCCATGGTTCTAGTAACCAGGAATCTGGTACTTTACGCATTGGTGGTAGCCACTTTCTCACAAAATAGCCCTTAGGGTCGTGATCTTGAGCTTGTTTAATGGGGTTATATACTCTCGTCGTATTAATGCCGGTGGTACCTGATTGCATTTGTAATTGGCTCCAGTGAATACCTGGTTCATAGTCTAGGAACTGGGTCGCCAACCACTCACCTAAAGGGCGCCAATGTAACCAAAGTGGATAAGCCGCCACCGAAACGAGCATGGCTCGCATCCGAAAATTTATCCAGCCAGTTTCTTTAAGCATCGTTACACAGGCATCAACCATTGGCCAACCTGTATTGGCATTTTTTAAATCTTCGAATAACTGATCATTAAAGTCGTTTTCTCGAAGACCATCGTAACCTCGGTGCATATTTTGCCACTCAATTTCTGGTTCACTTTCTAATTTTTGTATGAAATGACAATGCCAATGTAAGCGACTAATATAGGCCGTTAATCCTGCTCGGTGTCGAACGGCTTGGGGAGGGATTTTGGTTAGGGCTAGGCGAGTTTGTTGTACAACCTCTCGCATGCTAATGCAACCCCAAGCAAGATACGGGGAAATTCGGGAACAAGCATCGGGCGCTAACAATGGTGAGGAAATACCTCCACGGTAACCAATGCTGCGGGCATTTAAAAAACTATTTAAGGTGGCAATGGCTAAGACTCTGCCGCCCCGCTGTCGCAGTGGTGGATTATGCTGAAGATGTTCTGGTGCTGGCATCACTAATTGAGCTCTCAAACCTTTTTGCCAGAAGTCAATCTTCGAGATTGTCTGAATGGGTGCACTCATGAACTTTTCCCAGGCGAGGTCCCATTGGTTTCTATTTTTTAAACCTCGAATTACCCCAAACTGCTGATATTCCTGCCAGACAACTTGATGCTGTTTGCACCAAATAGCTACTTTTTGATCCCTTGTATAGGTAAATCCGTTCCCGGTTTCTTGATGCGAATGAAGCTTAGCAAACGCAGCTTCCTGCATGATTTTTGATAATACTTCAATGACTTCACCGTAATGAATTTCGATACAACCGCCATATCGACCAAGGTCAGTATTTAAATCTTCTAAAGACTCTTTGATAAATTCAAAATGTTGGAGAGCAACATCGGGTTGTAGCCATAATTCTGGTTCGACAATATAAATACATCTTACCGAGCCTTGCCTCGCAGCCTCTGATAAAGCCATATGGTCTTGGCTTCTTAAATCTCTTTTAAACCAAACAAGCTGATAACTCATAACTTTTCTAAATTTTAAGAGAATTAAGTATTTCAGATCTCAAAAAGAAATGAAGGAACTGTATTTATAACATTTCTTAGGAAAGCTTGTTTGGTCTCACTACATTTCTAATGTTGGCAAAATTAAATGTAACTTCGTTTAGGCATGATTCTGTGCGTTAGAATAAATACAAATTAATACACCAATATGGAGACAAGCAATGGAAATGAATCGACGGGATGTTTTGGGTGCTGGGCTATTGTTAGGCGCTGGTTATTTTGCAAGTCAACCCGCACTTGCTCAGTCCACACCGTCGACCACAGAGTCTACTGAATCATATGGTGCAGGCAATACCGGTCTTGGTATTACTCAAGCTCTCTCAAAGCATATTGCAAATTTAAATTATGATGATTTACCCGCACAATCTTCGCATGAAGCAAAAAGAGCAATTTTGGATTGGATGGGGTGTGCGATTGCAGGCAGCCAACATCCAACCCCACAAATTTTAATTAAATCTTTAAAAGAAATTGGCTCTTTACCTACCGCTACTGTTTTAGGACAAAAAGGTCTTAAATTAAGTATGTTAGATGCTCCTCTTGCCAATGGGCAAATGGGGCACGTATTAGATTTTGATGACACTCATTTAGGTGGAGTGATTCTGCATACAAGTACCGCAACCATGCCAGCTCTCTTAGCCATTGGTGAGGCTGAAAAGTCTCCTGGCAAGGATATCATCACTGCCGTCGTTGCAGCATTTGAGGCTGGTATAAGAGTAGGGCAGGGTATGCCAGGTCACCACCGAGGAGGCTGGCATTTAACTGGGACTTTAGGCACGATAGCAGCAACAGCAGCAAGTGCACGACTGCGAAATTTAAATGCCGCCCAAACTGTCAATGCATTAGGAATTGGCTGTACTCAAGCAGCTGGGATGCAACAAAACCGAGGTAGTGATTGCAAATCTTTTCATGCTGGTAAATCAGCTTACCACGGAGTTTTAGCCTCTCTACTAGCGAAAAATGGCTTTACGAGTTCCCCTGAAATCTTAGAAGGTAATCTTGGTTTTACAAAAATC
Source organism: Polynucleobacter rarus (assembly GCF_003072505.1). Classification (GTDB taxonomy): domain Bacteria; phylum Pseudomonadota; class Gammaproteobacteria; order Burkholderiales; family Burkholderiaceae; genus Polynucleobacter; species Polynucleobacter rarus. The sequence continues at coordinate 2,717,811 of NZ_NTGB01000001.1, read as the reverse complement.
TATAGTAAAACGCAGGACCTCCCAATGATTACCTCTAATTTCGGCAATCCCCTCATGATTAATGGTAACGGTTATAAACCTTATGCCTGTGGGGTAGTTTTACACCCTTTAATTGATGCTGCGATTAAAGCGTCGAAAGACTCTAAGATTTCGCCGGAAGAAATTGAATCTTTAGAAATAATAGTTCATCCCGATGTGATTCGTATTACTGGTGTGGACGCACCTGGATCTGGGCTCATGTCAAAATTTAGTGCGAATCATGCAGCGGCGGTTTCTTACATTGATCAGGCTGGTGGAATTTCACAATTCACTAATGAAAAAGCGCAACAACCTAAAGTACAGGCCCTTCGTAAACTCGTTAAAGTGACTGCCTCATCCAGTTACCGTCTAGATCAAGCGTCCGCGATTGTTCGAACAAAAAATGGCAAAGTCTTTGAAGCAGGTATTGAGCATGCAACAGGAACTGTGGCTAATCCAATATCAGATCAAAATTTAGAAGCCAAATTCCTCGGTAACACTGTCTCATTAATGGGCAAAGAAAAAGCCAATAATGCGATTAAATCGATTTGGAGTTTAGACAAGATGGCGAATATTCAGACCTTGATTCGTTTGTTTGCCTAAAAGATTAATGTTGTTCTTACATTACAGGATTGAACAAATCCTGTAATTTATCGCTTAAACACTCAGACTTTTCTTAATGATTAGTTGGCAGTAATCTTCGTTTTGGCAATGACGCCTTTCCAGTACTCCGCTTCTTTAGCGACAAATTGCTTTAATTGTTCTGGCGTCCCAGTTTCAACTTCAGCCCCTTGATCCTCAATTTTCTTTTCAACGATGGGATCTTTTAGGATGAGATTCATTTCTTCATTTAAGAGTTTTATGACCGCTTGTGGAGTTTTTGCTGGAGCAAACAAAGCGTACCATTGATCAACGTTCACATCTGGGATACCCTGCTCGGTTAAGGTCGGCAACTGAGGCATTACTTTTGAGCGTTTCTGGCCAGCAATACCTAATGCCTTTAACTTACCAGCGACCACCTGAGGATAGGCCGTATATAAACTTGGGAACATTAATTGGGTTGTGCCAGATATTGTATCCATCACACCTGGTGAAGCACCTTTATATGGAATATGCAGAATATCTGTTCCAGATGCTAATTTAAATAACTCACCAGCAAAGTGGGGGGCAGAGCCATTCCCAGCAGAGGCATAGCTAATTGTATTTGGCTTAGATTGAATATATGCAATTAACTCCTTGGTGTTTTTAATTGGTAGGGCACTGTTAGCAACCAGTAATGTTGGAGAAAACGCAATCATACCAATCGGCTCAAAGTCTTTGATTGGATCATATTTTTGCTTTAAAAGTGCTGGACTAATGCCATGCGTAGCGGTGTAACCCAGTAGGATTGTATAACCATCAGGAGCTGCTCTAGCCACATATTCAGCAGCAATACTACCGTTCCCACCCGCTTTATTTTCAACAACTACCGCTTGACCCAATTTACTTGTTAGGCCCTGTGCGATATACCTAGCAAAAGCATCTGTGCCACCACCAGGTGGGTTTGATACCACAATCGTAACGGTTCTATTAGGGTATTTTGTTTGAGCGTAACCCACATTGACAATCAGACCTGTGTGGAGACATATCAACACAGCTAATCTAATTTTTTTAAGGCAATGAATTAAAAAAGACAATTTGATCTCCAACTTAAATTATTATTTGATGATGTTAGCATTAAGTGTTAAATACATTAATAGATCTAATTAAAGGAAGACGATGGATTGGGGACTAAAAGGAAAAACAGCTTTAGTAACAGGCGCAAGCCAAGGAATTGGTAGAACAACCGCTAAGATGCTTGCTCAGGAAGGTGTAACTGTCATTGGCGTTGCTAGACGCCTTGAACTCGTTGAAGCTTTATCAAAAGAAGTCGATAGCCAAAGCGGTGGCAAAATAATTCCGCTCGTGGCCGATTTTTCAATTGCAGGGGACTCGGAGAGAGTTGCCAAAGAAGCGCTAAATATTTTAGGTCATGTCGATATTTTGATAAATGCCGCTGGCGGAAGTCGGCCTATTCCATTTGATGCCACACAAGAACAATGGTTAGAGGGTATGACGCTAAATTTTTTCCGTATTAGGGAACTCACCCACGCTTTAGTACCCAAAATGCAAGAAAGGAATTGGGGTAGGATTGTCACTTTTACTGGCACCTCTGAGCCGCGAATGCTAAATGCCGCTTTCACGGCCAAAGCGGCAGTTCATGTTTGGGCTAAAGCACTTTCGCGTGAAGTGGCTCCCCAGGGTGTTACTGTCAATTGCCTTCAGCCTGGCCGTATTCGGACTGAGCAAATTCAAAAGCGTTATCCGACCTTAGAAAGTGAACTAGAGTATTCTCGTCAAGAGATTCCAATTGGTCGATTTGGTACTACGGAAGAAATTGCCTCAGTGGCATTATTTTTCAGCTCACCATTATCGAGCTACGTTACTGGCACTGTCATCCCTGTTGATGGTGGTTCGAGTCGTTTTGCTTTTTAAATCTTAGTCTCTAAACAACTGGTCTTAGCTAGTGGTGTAAGCTGCTGGCTAAAATCAGTTGCCTAGATTAGTTACGTGCTATAGCGTCAATATCTACTCCGACTGTCATCGCCGCTTTTTTTACCGCATTCCAAGTATCTTGGGGAATTTGAATCCCCTCTTGAGCTCTTTTTTTATGAGTTCTCGCCTCTGGTTCACCCGGTAATAAAACCTCATCAAAACCTTTTGCCGGTGGAATAGCCTTAAACTTTTTAATCGATTTTTGTAAGGCTTGGTTATATTGTTCCATTGGCTGAAAGAGCGAAGCTTTTAGTGCAAAAATAAAGATGCCACTGCGTTGAGTCACTCCTGGAAAAGATTCTGAACCAACCAATGGTCCACTCATGAGCTCTGCCATCACGGCTAAAGCGTAGCCTTTGTGACCACCAAATGGCAACATAAAACCACCATCAAAAAAATCATTGGGGTCAGTCGAAGGGTTGCCGTTTTTATCAACTAAACAATTGGGAGGTAGAGCTTCGTGCTTTGCTTTTGCTACTTTAATTTTTCCAGCCGCAATTGCTGATGTTGCAAAATCTAGAGTAACATGAGGCCCACCTTGATTAGGTAAGGAAATCGCTATTGGATTCGTGCCTAAGAGTGGCGCAGCGCCTCCATATGGGGCCGTCATGGGTCGATCAACGGTACCAATCGTCATGAACATAACTACTCCTTGCGCAGCAGCTCTTTCCGTAAAAACAGCCAACCGACCAGTGTGCGCAGCTTGCACAACCGAAACTGCGCAAACACCCACTTCTAATGCTTTTTTAATGGCGATATCTGTCGCAAAATTTCCCGCCACTTGACCAAAGGACCAATTACCTTTTACGACTGCACTAGTTGGGGTTTCTTGCAGAATTTCTGGTTGTGCAGTTGGATCAATTTCCCCATCTTGAATACTTTGTAAATATTCAGGTATTCGTAAAATACCGTGAGAATCGTGACCAGCCAAATGATTGTCGACCAAAATATCGGCAATCTGCTCTGCATCTATCGGAGTAGCACCTGCAGCTGCAAAGATGGTCTGTACTACTTGATTGAGATCGGATGCGGGTAATTGCTTCATGGCAAAAATTCTGATTTAGTTGTTGGAATTAGGAGGACATTTAATGGTAATCTTATCTTATAACGAAAATTACTAAGGAGAACAAAAATGCTAATCCAGCCAACCTCATTACTAAAAAAGCTTCTATTTTGCTTCTGCTTTTTTATGAGCCTATTTAGTTTTGCGCAAAACAACTTCCCCAATAAAGCCGTTAATCTGATTGTGCCATTTCCTCCGGGAGGTGCAGCCGATCAACCCTCGCGATTAATTTCTCAAGCCTTATTTAATGTCTGGCAACAACCGGCCGTTGTATTTACTAAACCTGGGGCCGGAGGTGCGATTGGGACTGCTTTTGTTGCCAATGCGCCAGCAGACGGATATACCCTGTTAGCAACTAATCCGTCCATGATTATCGTGCCGGAAGCTGATCGAATGTTCAGTAGACCACCCACCTTTGATATCACCAATTTTTCGCCATTAGCGTTACTAGTTGCCGATCCAATCGTGCTTGTTGTGAAAGCTGATTCTCCATGGAAAACTTATAAAGACTTTATTGCTGACGCAAAAGCAAAACCCGGTGAAGTAACTTATGGCTCTTCTGGGGCTTACAGTGCTTCTCATATTCCCATTGAAATGCTAGCAAACGCCGCTGGTGTCAAATTAAGACATATTCCTTTTGCTGGGGGTGGACCTGCGATTCTGGCAGTTTTAGGTGGTCATATATCAACCACAGCCAGCTCTCCTGCTGCAGTCGTTAATCAAATTAAATCGGGTGCACTTAGAGCCCTAGTTGTGACGGGTAATAAAAGATTAGCAGCACTGCCGGAAGTACCAACGGCGATAGAGTTGGGCTATAAAGATGCTGAATTTTATTTATGGATAGGCTTATTTGCCCCCGTAAAAACTCCACCAGATGTTTTACAAACGATCCGTAATGATTTAAATAAAGCAATCACTCAAGATAATGGCTTTATTCAGAATATGCAGAAACTGGGTGCAACCACAGACTATCGTGACGCGCCAGCTTTTAGTGAGTTTTTAATTAAAGATGCTGAGCGCATCAAATCTACTATGATAAAAATCGGGAAGGTCGACTAGGACTGAACTGTGCGAGTTCAGTCCTGACTCATTTAGGATTCTTTAATTACCATCGATGGGTGAATATCCGCAATACTTGGGGCACCCATTTGCTGCATAACTCCTGTAAATTCCGTTTTCAGTATATCCATCACTTTTTCAACGCCGGGCTGACCGAAGGCACCTAAGCCCCACAAATATGGACGACCGACACAAACTGCACTGGCTCCTAAGGCTAGTGCTTTAAAGATATCAGAGCCGCGTCTTACGCCACTATCAAATAAAATGGGAACTTTTCCTTTTGCAACTTTTGTCACTTCTGGTAAACACTCAATTGAGCCGCGACCACCATCTTCACTACGTCCACCATGGTTGGATACGTGAATACCGTCCACACCATACTTTAAGCATAATGTAGCGTCCTCTTCAGTCAGAATCCCCTTTAAGATAATTTTCATCTTAGTGGTGTCACGAACTTGCTTAATAAAGTCCCATGTCATATTGGACGACTGCATACTTTTAACGCCGGACAAATCAATACCGTCATAATTTGGTCGCTCTTGCGCGCTTCCAATGCCGTGAACGTGGCAACCAGCACAGTTTCGAGGGTCTAACTTTTTAAGTCTAAAAAAGGTTTCTTGATTACGACCACCATTTCTGTCCACAGTAATTTCTAAAACTGGTGCACCTGCTCTTTCTACACGACGAATGACTTGTTTAGCTACCTCAACACTTGAAGTTGCGTAAAGCTGGAACCATACTTCACCCTGCCTTGCTGCAATCACATCTTCAATCGAAGAAGCACCCGCGTTAGAGAGTACATTTAAAAAACCACCCGCTCTAGCAGCCCTAGCAACAGCAATTTCACCTTCCGGATCATATGCTTTATTACCTCCAGTCGGTGCGATGATGATTGGGGTTTTCCATTTGGTACCAAATAAATTGACTGAAGTATCAATTTTACTAACATCACGTAAGCGTCGTGGACGTAATTGATACTTCAAAAATGCGGATCGATTTGCCCTTAAGGTTATTTCATCATCAATTCCAGCTGCCATATATCCAAAATGCGCAGGAGGCACTTTTGTAAATGCCACGGGTTCAAAATCAAAAACATTAATTGCATCCTTGGGACTTGCAATTAAGTCCAAGGGAGTCGTTGGCGTCCAAAACATCGGATCGGGTCGCTTAGAAAAGTTTCTTATTAATTCCTTACTTTCTTGAGCAATCGACTCTTGTCCAAGGCCAAGAGCAAATAATGGACTTGCGGCAAGCCAATTTAAAAATTGTCTGCGTTGATCATTTAAATCATCTTGATGACTCATATATCTCCTTTTTTACTTTTATTTTCAATAGTATTGCATACTCTTTTCTGGTCTCCAATAAGGAAAACCCTTGTCATTTTTTTCTTCTTGATTGTGTTTGATTAACTAATTTGAGGGAGTTCTATCTTCTTTCCTTCCTTTATTTTTTCCGCAACTTAATTCATAATGGACCATTACTTGGGGGCATGATGAACACTAAACGAAAACTTCTTTTAACCATGGGCTCTGGCTTTATATCTTCTGCTTTTGGTCAAGAGATTAAGCCAAGTCAAACCAAAGAAAAAGGCCCACTTGTTTGGATGAAAATGGATCAAGCAGATTTAGACTCTGCTTATGACCAGAGTGTTTACGCGCCAAATATTCAACAAGTCATCAAACGCTATGCATTTAATAGTGAACTCACTCGCTCGCGCTTAGGAAATCCAAAAACCTTTTCCTACGGTCCAACACCCATCGAGACGTTAGATGTTTTTCAATGCAATCAAGCCAAAGCACCAATTAATATTTTCATCCACGGTGGAGCTTGGCGATCAGGTTTAGCAAAGGACTTTGCTTACAATGCTGAGATTTTTGTAAACGCTGGAGCGCATTATGTTGTGCCAGATTTCATTAATGTCATTCAATCCAATGGTGACTTAATGCCCATGGCTGAACAAGTCCGCAGTGTGGTTGCTTGGGTTTATAAAAATGCGGCCAGTTTTAATGGTGATCCCAATAAAATTTTCATTTCAAGCCACTCTTCTGGATCTCATTTAGCCGGAGTTGCACTAACTACCGATTGGCAAAAAGACTATGGACTGCCGATGAATATCCTTAAGGGTGGAGTTTTGTGTAGTGGCATGTATGACTTAAAGCCTGTTCGTTTATCAGCAAGAAGCTCTTATGTGAAATTCACAGATAGTGTTGAAAGTGCGCTCAGTTCACAGCGGCGCCTAGAATATTTAAATACGCCGATTATTGTCGCTCATGGTAGTCTCGAAACTCCAGAATTTCAAAGACAAAGTCGCGACTTTGTTAAAGCAGTTAAGGAAGCTGGGAAATCGGCAGAGCTTGTAATTGGACAACAATATAACCATTTCGAAATGCCAGAAACCTTAGCCAATCCCTACGGAATCTTAGGTAAATTAGTGTTGAAGCAGATGAAAATTGGTTGAAGGTTTCGACTGTTTTCATGTAGTTGCTTTAAAGTTGCAATTTTAGTTCAAAGCAATCGCTTTAGTTTTACCTATTTAATGTTTTATTAGCCATAAAGCTCCTTTAAGTTCTCGCATCTTTTTAATTAGGACACGGATATTTTTCTTCCTAAGGAAGATTCCTTAGTTTTAGAGAACTGTTCATCAACTCCAGTACTGATTAACTTCAAGCTTTGAAATCATCTTTTACCTTTTAATGTTCGTGAGGGTACATACTGAATAAAGGATAAAAGTTATCTACGTATCTGCTGGTCTATATAAATGGAATTATAAAAATGACAACCTCAATAAAAGTCCAGAACCATCTGTTCAATTGCATCCCGAATCATGAATGGGATAGACTTCTTCCGAATGTAGAAAAAGTCGAAATGCCTCTAGGTATGTCAATGATTGAACCTGGAATGAAGTTGAGTTTCGCTTACTTTCCATCCACTGCGATTGTTTCAATATTACATGAGCTAGAAAATGGTTCTTCTGCTGAAGTAGCGGCTGTCGGGAATGAAGGTCTCGTTGGCATATCCATTTTTATGGGTGGGGGCACAACTCGCAGTTCCTGTATAGTCAAAAGTGCCGGTTACGGTTATCGTATTAAAGCCAAGGTTTTATTAGAAGAGTTTAATTATTCGGTAGAACTGATGCATTTGTTTTTGCGTTTTACTCAGGCTTTAATTACTCAAATCACACAAACAGCCGTTTGCAATCGACACCATCTATTAGAACAACAGCTTTGCCGACTATTACTGATCAATTTAGATCGATTACCAGATAATCAACTTTTTATGACACAAGAACTGATAGCGAGATTATTAGGTGTTCGTAGAGAAGGGATAACCGAGGCTGCTTTGAAAATCCAGAGTGCTGGATTTATTAAGTACTCTCGCGGTCATGTCACGATTTTAGATCGTCTTGGATTAGAGAGTAGAGCATGCGAATGCTATCAAGTGGTAAAAAAAGAGTATCAACGTCTCCTTCCAGAAAGAATAGCTGACTAATGAATAAAGTAAGTTAAAACTAAAATAAACATTAAAAACAACATATTTACGTGTACTATTAAGAAATGAAATATTTGATTCGAATGCGCTACTAATATTTTTTCTTTAGTTGGTAGGTATTATTTCCTCCAATACCTTAAGTTGTTTTATTCACATTTTTCTAGTCATTACCTTAGTCATATTTTTAGTCAGATTCACTCAAGGACGAAGGCTTTAATTCTCTTAATCATCATTTATGATGATTTACATTCATTTTTTTAAGGATATATTATGTCTACCCGTGGAATGTGCCCTATTGCGCATGGTGCCAATACAGAAGTAGGTAACAACCCTGTTTCTTGGTGGCCAAATGCTCTTAATTTAGATATCCTACATCAACATGATAGTAAGACAAACCCCATGGGACCTTCTTTTAACTACCGAGAAGAATTAAAAAATTTAGATATCCCTGCCTTAAAAAATGACTTAAAAGAATTACTCATTACGAGTCAAAGTTGGTGGCCAGCAGACTGGGGGCATTATGGTGGACTCATGATTCGCTTAGCTTGGCATTCAGCGGGTAGCTACCGGATTGCCGATGGTAGGGGCGGTGCTGGTGCTGGCAACCAGCGTTTTGCACCCTTAAATTCATGGCCTGATAATACGAATTTAGACAAAGCACGTCGACTATTATGGCCAATTAAAAAGAAATACGGTAATAAAATTAGTTGGGCAGATTTGATGATTTTAGCGGGTACTATTGCCTATGAGTCCATGGGTCTTAAGACTTTCGGCTTTGCATTTGGTCGTGAAGATATTTGGCATCCTGAAAAAGATATTTACTGGGGATCAGAAAAGGAATGGTTACAAAAAAGTGGCGGTGAAGGTAGTCGTTATTCCGGTGAGCGTGATTTAACCAATCCATTAGCGGCTGTCATGATGGGCTTAATTTATGTTAATCCAGAAGGGGTGGATGGCCATCCTGATCCTTTAAAAACTGCCCAAGATATTCGGATTACTTTTGCAAGAATGGCCATGAATGATGAAGAAACGGTTGCTCTGACCGCCGGCGGTCATACCATTGGTAAAGCACACGGTAATGGTGATGCGACTCTTCTTGGGCCGGCGCCAGAAGGTGCTTCCATTGAAGAACAGGGTCTAGGCTGGATGAATCATCATGTTAAAAGCGTCGGAAGTAATTCGGTTACTAGCGGCATAGAGGGTGCTTGGACGACTCATCCTACAAAGTGGGATAACGGTTACTTTCAAATGCTGCTTAATCACGATTGGAAGCTCACCAAGAGTCCGGCTGGTGCTTGGCAATATGAGCCAGTCGATATTAAAGAGGAAGATAAGCCAATTGATGTTGAGAACCCCAAGGTTCGTCATATGCCAATGATGACGGATGCGGATATGGCTATGAAAATGGATCCAGAATATCGTAAGATTTCAGAAAAATTTAGTAAGGATCAAGCATATTTTTCCCAAACATTTGCTAGAGCATGGTACAAACTTACCCATCGTGATATGGGGCCGAAAGCAAGATACTTTGGCCCAGATGTTCCTCAAGAAGAACTCATTTGGCAAGATCCTATTCCCTCAGGTTCCACTGATTACGATATTGAAGCAGTAAAAGCAAAAATCATCTCTAGTGGACTTTCAATTAGTGACATGGTAACCACAGCTTGGGATAGTGCTCGGACTTATCGTGGCTCGGATAAGCGTGGCGGTGCCAATGGTGCAAGAATTCGATTGGCGCCTCAAAAAGATTGGATCGGTAATGAGCCTGAGCGCTTAAATAGAGTATTACAAACACTAGAAAAAATTATTAATGGCTTTTCCATTAGCATGGCTGATGCAATTGTTTTGGCTGGGAATGTTGGGGTAGAACTTGCAGCCAAAGCTGCTGGTTTTGATGTGAAAGTACCATTCACGAAAGGGCGTGGTGATGCCTCTAAAGAAATGACCGATATCGAGTCATTTGCAGTTCTTGAACCATTAGCAGATGGCTATCGAAATTGGATAAAAGATCATTTTGAAGTAACCCCTGAAGAATTATTATTAGATAGAACCCAACTGATGGGGCTTACCGCTCAAGAAATGACGGTGCTAGTTGGTGGTATGCGCGTACTTGGAGCCAATCATCACGATAGTAAACACGGTGTATTTACGGATCGAGTAGGCGAATTGACGAACGATTTTTTCATCAATTTAACCAATATGAATTACGAGTGGAAACCAACAGGTCGAAACAACTATGCCATTGTTGAACGAGTTACAGGAAATACCAAATGGACGGCAACTCGGGTTGACTTAGTATTTGGCTCCAATGCTGTTCTGAGAGCATATGCAGAGGTCTATGCTCAGGATGATCATCAACAAAAATTTGTGGATGATTTTGTTGCAACTTGGGTCAAGGTAATGAACGCAGATCTTTTCAACTAATTTTTAATCTATGGTGTTGGTACATTTTTTTAGCAAGGACTTTATTATTTGCTGCTTAAATTTGGATTAATGCCATAGATTGAATATTTGCTTTCGTGAGTTTTTCGCCACCCATTAGCTCTGTTATTTCTAGTAAAACTAGGCTGCCAGCAACCGTTGCGCCAGTTTGTTTTACTAGCTTCGCAGCAGCCAAAAGTGTTCCTCCAGTAGCAAGTACATCATCAATTAACAATACCTTGGCATCACTAGGTAATATATCTTGTTGTATTTCCAATGTATCAGATCCGTACTCTAAGCCATAGCTCTCTACATATACTTTTTTAGGTAACTTATTAGGCTTTCTTGCCAAGACCAATCCTTTGCGTGAAACTTGAGCAATTGCGGTGGCAAAGATAAAACCTCTTGACTCTATTCCTAGAACATAATCAAAGTCATAATGATGGCTAAGATCATACAATTGATCTATTGCAAAATGAAATGCCCTTTGATTGGCCAGTAGCGGGGAAATATCTTTGAACATAATTCCTGGTCTTGGAAAGTCAGGAACTGTCGGTAAATAATCTAATAAATTCATAAAATATGAAAAACTCTTTAGTGGTAATTGTTGCTCTTGAAGACGAATTCGATAGTAGTCTCTTATCTTCTCATATCCCAGTCATCTATTCTGGAATTGGTAAAGTGAATGCTTCCATTGCAACATTTAAAGCCATCTTAGAATACCAACCCAGCTTAATTATTAATTACGGTACCGTTGGAAAAATTACATCTACCCTCTCAGGTCTTATACCAATAGGAACTGTCGTTCAGCGAGATATGGTTGCCGAACCTTTAGCTCCTAGAGGATCTGTGCCATTTTCCAGAAAGCCCAATCAACATCAATCCCTTTTAGAGGGCCATGTTTGTGGGACAGGGGACAGTTTTGTAACACAACGCGATGATTGGCTAATTCAAAATGGTGTTGATGTCGTGGACATGGAACTTTTTGCAATTGCCGCCGTAGCCCATGAACATCAAATCAACTGGTTATCTTACAAATTCATTTCTGATGAAGCCAATGAGTCCTCAGGTCAAGATTGGTCTAAAAAAGTAAGTCAAGGTCAACAACTCTTTCTAGAAAAGTTAGAACTTCATCTACGAAACATGGTTGAATAAAAACTTCTTAAACCTGTACTCGATTGAAGTTCTTTAGTTGAATACTAAGATTTCACCTCTTAATGAGGGGACACTTACTCTCGGCTAAGGAAGCAAACGCTTGGCTACCTGGTATGGTTTGTTTAAGCGTATATAAATCCCACGGACTTTTACTTTGCTCGGGAGTTTTTACCTGAAATAAATACATATCATGCACCATCAGACCATCTTCGCGAAGCACACCATTTTTTGCGTAAAAATCATTAATGGGCATTGACTTCATTTTTGCCATAACAGGACCAGCTTCAGATGTTCCTGCAGCTTTAACTGCTTTCAAATAATGCATGACCCCTGAATAAGTACCAGCTTGAATCATGGATGGCATCCGCTTATGGCGATCAAAAAATCTTTGCGACCATGCACGAGTCTCACTATTCATATCCCAGTAAAACGCCTCAGTTAATTGAATCCCTTGGGCCGTCTCTACCCCAAGTCCATAAACATCGGTGACATAGGTTGTTAAGCCAACAATTTGTTGTTTCTTGTTTTTTAACAATCCAAATTCTTTAGCCCCTTTAATTGCATTGACCGCATCCGTTCCAGCATTAGCAAGACCTATAACCTTTGCGCCAGAGGCTTGTGCCTGCAATAAAAACGAGCTAAAGTCAGAAGCATTCAGTGGGTGTTTGATGGAGCCCAATATTTTTCCACCAGCGGCTTTAATAACGTCTGTGGTATCTTTTTCTAATGAGTGACCAAAAGCATAATCCGCGGTAATAAAGTACCAACTATCGCCCCCTTGTTCAAGCACAGCTTGGCCAGTACCGTGCGCCAAAGCATAAGTGTTATAGACCCAATGGGCTGTTCGATCATTACATTCTTCATTGGTAATTCGGCTTGAGCCAGATCCGGTATTAATCACTATTTTATTTTTTTGTTTTGCAATGCCCATGACCGCCAAGCCAACATTACTCGCAGCCAAATCTAAAATGACGTCGACTTTTTTTACGTCATACCATTCTCTAGCGATGGTTGAACCAATGTCCGTTTTGTTCTGGTGGTCTGCAGAAATCAATTCGATGGGTACCCCTAATACCGAGCCACCAAAATCCTCAATGGCCATTTTGGCAGCAACGACACTACCAAGTCCACCCATTCCAGAATAAACACCAGACTGATCATTCAGTACTCCAACACGAACTGCTCCACTTGGAACTTTTGACTCTTGAGAAAAAGCAGCTTGCAGAAAGAATAGGGTTGCTATTATAGAAATTAGGTGAATAACTTTTTTCATTTGTCGCCCTCTAGTTTTTAAATGATCTAGGTGAATTTATCCTGCCTCTACTATTCGAATATCTCGTACAGCGGTATTGCCAAGTGCTTTCAAAGCTGCTTGATATCCATCGCTGTGATACGCTGTCATTGCTTTTTCAAGACTTTCGAATTCAATCAAAACAACTCGTTCTTGTAGGCCCGACTCAATGATTTGCACTGGGTTTCCCCTAGCGATAAAAACACCCCCATGCGCCGTCATTGCTTCAGTAGCTAATTTTGCATAAGCTGCTAAAGCCTCTAAATCTGAAACAGATTTATATACACTTACCCAATAGACTTTTGCCATCTAAGACTCCTCCAAATTTATCTCGAATAGAAATCATTAGTCACCTTTAAACAATCGATGATTGAATGCATTTCTTCATTTTTTTGTAATTATTCTATTGTTTCTGATTTCTAATTTTGTAGCATCATGAGAAACCCTAGCATGTGCGTTTTCTTTCAATTAAATAAGTGATGCCTGCACACATGCTCGTTACAAAGCTTCCCCAAGCAAGATCAATGAAAGTTATTTGGAAAGGGAAATTTTGTATTACTGCTAAATTCGTAAGGTCATAAGTCATATAGCAAAAAAATCCAAATAAAGCCCCATCTTTTATCGCAACACTTAGAGATTGTTTTAATTTGGCAGGAATCAAAACAAATTTACAAACTCCCAATGCATATATTAGATAAAAAGCAACTCCGGCAATTAGTTTAGGCTCTGTAGCCATTAAACTTCCCATCTCATCACGATAGAGATTTTTTGCAATCCCAAGTAACCAAATCATGTCAAACGTAGTTAACAATATGAGAAAGATCAGATAAATACCCAAATTTTTTCGCAACTTGATTCCCCTTCATTTTCTTTAAATAATAAATCTATCTTACGCTCATTCTTTCATCGCAATTTTCAACATACAATTACTTTCTTTCAGATTTGACCCAACTTAAAATGATTCTTCAATCTGTTAAGATAAGAATTATTCTCATTTAGCCTATTTGGTGTTTTTTGTCTTCTCCATTTTCTTTTCTACTAAAGGGTATTACCCACTTCATAACAGGTCTCTTTTTGGCTTGCCTGTCTCTTTGTGCTTTGGGACAATCCTCTGATATTAATCAGGAAAGTGCTGAGCCTGAACAGTGGAGTATTCATGGCCAAGTCACCTACATCAACCAATTTAAAAATAATTTCGACTCACCTTACTATGGTCCTAAAAGTCTTCTTAATAAATCGGAAGGTGATATTGCTAAAAGCTATACCCTTTCAGCAACTGCTTTTTTAGGTGCAAGACTTTGGAATGGCGGTGAAGTCTATTTCAATCCGGAGATGTTCGAAGGTATTCCCTTTTCCAATTTAAGCGGCTTAGGTGGGTTTAGTAACGGCGAACTTCAAAAGGGGACAGCCATTCCTCCCATCTATTACATGGCAAGAATGTATTTGCGTCAAACGTTTAACTTTGGGGGCGAACAAGAATACATTGCAGGCGCGCCCAACCAAATAGCAGGCAATGTAGATCAACGTCGCCTCGCAATTACCTATGGCACATTTTCAGCATTAGATTTTTTTGATGCAAACACTTATAGCCATGATTCGCGTACACAATTTTTAAATTGGTCTTTAATGGCAAGTGGCGCTTATGATTATGCCGCGAGCTCTCGTGGCTATACTTATGGACTTCTGACTGAGTATTATCACGATACCCAGTGGGTCTTCCGCTTTGCACGCTTAGCCATGCCAAAATCCCCAAACGAATTAGATCTTGATTATGGTCTTACTCAGCAATATGGTGACCAAGCTGAAATCACTCACGCTCATGCTATCGATAGTCAACCTGGAAAAATAAGGTTTTTACTTTTTAGAAATCGTGGACTCATGTCAACCTATACTGATGCAATTAACTTTGGAATTTCTACGAATACAACGCCTGATATTTTCAATACCAGATATGCTTATCAAACGAAGTGGGGTTACGCCATTAATGGTGAACAAGCAATTACTGAACATATTGGCGCTTTTGCGAGATGGAGCTGGAACGACGGGCAAACTGAGACGCAAGCATTTACAGACATCAGTAACTCCTTGTCTGGAGGTTTTTCTATTAAAGGTGCCTACTGGGGTAGGCCTCAAGATACGGTTGGGATAGGCGGTGCAATCAATGGGATTTCTGCTCAACAAATTGGCTATCTTCAACAGGGTGGTATCACCATGTTCATTGGAGATGGCAAGTTAAATTACAAAAAGGAACAGATATTTGAAACTTTTTATAACTGGAGTCTTTACCAAGGCTTTTCGCTTTCAGCACATTATCAAAGGATAGAAAATCCTGGGTATAACGCAGATCGAGGCCCAGTTCACTTTTATGGAATTAGGGCCCATATTGAAAAATAATCATCTAATGCGTTTATGATTATTTCCTAACCACCTTCTTATTATTCAATGTCTTGCCTCTTGATCAATCCTAAAATTTTTAAAAAAAGCATCTTATTGCTTTTGTTTACAAGTTTTTATAGCCATAGTGCCCCTTTTGAAATCAAGGTGCACGACGAGTTAATTGCAGAATATCAGCAGTCTGCTTATGAAATCGAAACGAACCTTTATCCAGCGTTTCTTTCACCAAATCAAAAAACGAATGTCTTTCAAACAAGGCTTGAATATGGATATGGAATCTCTCAGAATAGTGAGTTGGGTATCAATGTTTATCTCAGTAATTACAATGGGGATAATTTTTTCAATGGCGGAAAAATTAGCCATCTGTACGTTCCCACTCACGACGAAAAAGGGTTGTGGCATTACGGTGTAAAAAACGAAATCAATTACCTTAAAGATATTGGTGGGGAAGATACCGTTTTTTACGAAGTTACACCAATCGTAGCAATGCAACTTCAGGATTGGCGATTTGTGATTAATCCAAGTATTGATGTGACCTTGAATAAAACAAGTTACGTCAGTTTTTCTCCGTCTGCAAAAGTGACCCACAGCTTTAACCATACGCTTGATTTGGGAGTTGAATACTATACTGATAATTTACCAATTAAAAGCTTGAATACCATTTCTCAACAACCTAATACGGCTTACTTAGTGACGAACGTCAAACATGGGACATCACTTTTTCATTTTGGTATCGGCAAAGGCTTAACCTCTTCAAGCGATAGTTGGGTACTCAAAATGATTGCCTCATTTAATTTCGACTAAATTTTTCTAGTTAAATTTCCTCAGGGCTGTCGTTTTGAACGACAAAATAATCCAATCATCAGCAAGGCTGCCAACATCTCACCAATCCAAAATCCGTAAACATCATGGGGAGCAATGCCGACAAAGGTATTAGTGAAGCTTCTTGCGAAAGCAACCGCAGGATTAGCAAAGAATGTGGACGAAGTAAACCAATAACCCGCTGTAACGGTCAAGGCGACCAGCATAGGCACCTTATCTTTTGCCTCTTGATCACCAATACGAATGACTGAGAGTAATACAAGTGTGGAGATTATTTCACTGACCCAAATCCCCACACCCGTTCTGACCTTCGTTGACTCTTGAATAATAGTTAAGCCAAACATCAAGTGCGTTATCCATATGCCTGCGATTGCACCAGTGAACTGACAGACCCAGTAACCAAGCATCTTTTTCAAGTTAAGGTGGCCCAACTTCCAAAACATCAAACTGACAACTGGATTGAAGTGAGCACCGGAGATAGGGCCAAGCAAGGTAATCAGAGCGTATAACCCCGCTCCTGTAGCAATACTGTTTCCAAGAAGTGCGACGGCTGCATTTCCAGCACCTAGTGACTCACCCATGATGCCTGACCCAGCTACTATAGCTAATAGTAATGCAGTTCCAATAAATTCTGCTAGATAAGATTTCATCATTTTGTGTGAATCTCTTTTAGACTTTTCGCATCTAAGCTTTCTAATGAAGCACCTGCTAAAAGATCAATCCGTTTTTTAAGGCCCAACATGACTTCTCTAAATGCAGATCTTTTATCTTCATCCGTGCCCTGGACTTGAGATGGGTCAGGAAACCCCCAATGAGCGGAAGCTGGTTTACCAGGCCAATAGGGACAAACTTCACCTGCGGCGTTGTCACAAACAGTAATGATGAAATCCATTTTGGGTGCATCAGGTAATCCAAATTCGTCCCATGACTTAGATCGTAGCTTGCTTGCGTCATAACCCATCTCTATAGCTAGTTCTCGAGCAAACGGATTAATGGAAGTTCCAGGGGTTGATCCCGCAGAATACCCTACAAACTTACCGCTTGGATGGGTAGATGCTAGAGCTTCTCCTAATACCGAACGTGCAGAATTATGGGTACACAAAAAAAGAATGTTGTATTGGCTCATTTAACTTTAGCTTTCTTCAAAGTTTGAACAGGAATGCAGGGTTTGCCACCACAACAGTTTTCTAACAGGAACGCACTTAATTTTTGAACTAGCTCAGCGTTAGGGCGATAAATCATGTTACGTCCCTGACGCTCAACCAATAATAGTTCAGCATCAACCAAATCCTTTAAGTGAAAACTGAGAGTGGCATTTGGAATGCCTAGTTTTTCAATCAAATCACTCGGTGTTAAACCCACATCGCCCCGCTGAACGATGAGACGAAATACATTTAAACGCGTTTCTTGGCCAAGAGCCAAGAATGCGGAGATAGCATTTGAATTTTTCATATTTCCAATTATATGGAAATATATTTCATTTTTTAAATAATGGTTTCTAATTGATGTTCTACGTTAATTCACACCTCTATTTATGAACGATCTACCCAATATTGATAAAGCTCTTTTTAACAAACCAAGTCTTGAAGAATTTCAAAGCTATGCCATGCAAAATCATTCGCCAAAGATATTACTTTTATATGGTTCATTAAGAGAAAGATCCTTTAGTCGTCTTTTAGCAGAAGAAGCAGAAAGAATATTGAAGTCGATGGACTGTGAAACACGATTCTTTAATCCAAAGGGGTTACCTCAGGTAGACGACGCTCCTGAAACACATCCTAAAGTTGTGGAACTCAGAGAACTCGTGCAATGGGCAGAAGGCATGGTTTGGAGTAGTCCCGAGCGTCATGGTGCTATGACAGGTCTTATGAAATCTCAAATTGATTGGATCCCTTTGAGTATCGGCTCTATTCGACCCTCACAAGGCAAGACTTTAGCTTTATTACAAGTAAGTGGTGGTTCACAATCTTTTAATGCTGTTAACCAAATGAGAATTCTGGGTAGATGGATGAGGATGATCACCATCCCGAATCAATCATCAGTCCCCAAAGCATACCTAGAGTTTGACGATGATAACCGCATGAGGCCCTCCGCTAATTATGATCGGGTTGTTGATGTCATGGAAGAGTTGGTTAAATTTACTTTGTTAACTAGGTATGTGTCTAGTTATCTTACCGATCGCTATAGCGAGCGAAAAGAGAAAGGCCAAAACATCTAAGTTCGCCCAGTTAAAGAATTTTTACTTAATAAATGCTCTTTAAATACCGTCGCGATTGGGGATAATCTTTTACCTCTCGGACTTACAATATGCCAACTAGACTCGATTGGAAACTCTTTACATCGTAGGATAACAATTTCATCTTGATCTACTAAAGAGTATTTTGAGAGTACCGCAAGCCCTAAACCGCCAATCACAGCTTGTTTAATAGCTTCGTTACTTCCAAGTTCTAAGCGCACTTCTGCTTTGAACTTTAACTTTTTAAAGTGCGCATCAGTTGTCATTCTTGTTCCAGAGCCCTTTTCTCTGAAGATGAATTTTTCATTCTTTAATGAAATAAGATCAATCGACTTTTTCTTTGCAAATGCATGGTCTTTGGGTGCTATCAGAATTAAAGGATTCGGCATAAAAACTTCATCATTAATTTCGATATTTAATGGCGGCTGAGACATGATGTACAGATCATCGAGATTTTCTTCAAGTCGTTTAACCACTCCATCACGGTTGAGCACCTCTAAAGAAATTTCTATCTCTGGATACTTTTCACAAAACGTTCCCAATATTCTGGGGATAAAATATTTTGCTGTGCTCACCACGGCTACTTTTAGCTTACCTCGCGTTAACCCTTTGATGCCATGAACTTGTTGTTCAAATGTTTCCCATTCGCCTGAAATGGCTCTTGCAGTTTTAACTAACTCTAAGCCCATTTGAGTTAAGTGTACTTTCCTAGCCACGACTTCATAAAGTGGCACCCCAACTGTATCAGTAATTTCTTTTAAACCCATTGATGCAGTAGGCTGGGCAACATGAACCATTCGAGCGGCAGCACTCACACTACCAGTTTCTGCCAAGGCCAGAAATAGTCTTAATTGTCTAAAAGTAATGTTCATAGATATTTACCTATATAAAACTATTTAAATATCAATTTTACTTTATATATTAACGCCTCTAAGATGGCCTTAAAGGACAATATATGAATATTTTGCTAGACCCCACCATCCTCTTTTTTATCTTTGGCATATTTGCTGGCTTAGTGAAGTCAAATTTAGAGATTCCACCGCAAATTTCCAGATTTCTATCCCTTTACCTATTAATGGCTCTTGGGTTAAAGGGGGGCTTTGCTTTAAATAAATCAGGTTTTACTCCCGAAATTATGATGAGCATTGCACTTGCTATTTTTTTAGCGATTTGCATTCCCCTTCTTAGCTATAGTTTCTTAAAAAGTAAACTTGCAAAATTGGATGCTGCTGCGATTGCCGCCACCTATGGTTCAATCAGTGCTGTAACGTTCATTACAACCACGCAAGTTTTAGATCAATTAGGAATTAGTTATGGCGGTCATATGGCCGCAGCGATGGCACTCATGGAGTCCCCCGCCATCATCATTGCCATTATTCTTGCTAACCGCATTCGGCAACAATCTCCACATAATTCAAGAGCGCCAATTTCATTAGGCAAAGTATTTCATGAGTCCTTTACTGATGGTGGTCAACTCCTTTTATTAGGCGCTTTAGTAATAGGACTTATATCTGGCGATGCTGGTCAAAAAGTCATGGCACCTTTTTCAATAGATTTGTTTAAAGGTCTATTAGCTTTCTTTTTGTTAGATATGGGGTTACTGGCATCAAAAAGTCTAGGTGAAATTAAAGGTAAACCTTTAATAACTTTGGTTTATGCCTTTGGTGCTCCGCCAGTACATGCCTTGATCACTCTAAGCTTATGTCATTTATTAAATATACCCTTGGGTGATACGATTCTCTTAATGATTTTGGCGGCTAGTGCCTCGTATATTGCAGTTCCAGCAGTTCTGCGTCAAGCAATGCCTGAAGTGAGTCCGGCCTTGTACATGGGAATGTCATTGGGGATCACCTTCCCTTTAAATATTATTTTTGGCATTCCAATCTATATCGCTATAGCTAAATATTTTGTCTAAAAGCTCTCACCATTACGTGAGGAGATGCGTCGCTTATTGGATTTTTGAAATAATTTGATCTAATTCTGAATAGGTTGTGTAACCAACTACAGGCATAAAGCTTCGTGGCGAGAAGTCTTTCTCACCAATCATCATTGCTGGTATTGCTGGGAATCCTAAAGTTTTAAATTCTTTCTCATCAAGAAGGACTTGTTCTGTAAAAAGCGCATCATCAAGCGCCTTGTTTAATTCCTTATTATCTAAATCAATACTTTTTCCGATATCTAAAATTTCATCTTGATCACTGATGTCAATTCCGTGATTAAAGAATGCATTAAATATCGCATTTGCCATTTCCAAGGACTTCAGTTGAGTATTTGCATAGTGAATACTTTCCTGGGCAAGTCTTATGTTTGGTAGCGTTTTAGGCTTAAAAAAACTGATATGATTTTCCTGAGCGATGAACTCTTTAGAAGCAATTTCTAAGTTTTTGATGTATTCCTCAGAAGGAGTCGTGAAATTCTCACGGGTATTCATCTCGACCGATCTCCAGTCGATGACGATTCTTTCTTTATATTTTTCTTTTAATTTCAACAAAACAATAGTTTGAAGATAAGAAAACGGGCATTCAAAGTCGCCCCAAATTTGTAATTCAATCATGAGTTCCTAAAATAAAGTTATGCATTCATTTACAGTATGCTCTTATAAACAATACAAGGGGCTAATTCGAACCGGTAACACCTAAGATAGTTAAGAAAACTATCCTACAAGTTTACGAATTGTTGGGCCAATTAATTTTGAAATAAAGTGCCGATTTTTTGCAAATATTTTATAGGTTAAATTAAAGAAGGGTCTTAGGATTTTTCTAGAAAAAATCCAAGCTAGAACAGGAAGATTTGCTCTTGAATAACTTTGTGCAAAAACCTCAACTCCCTTAATTAACGTCCCATCCTCATATTGACCATACATTTCGGCTAGTGCTATTTCACACGATAATCCGGTACTTTGTGGCGAGAATGAGATTGAATTCACATCAACAAAGTCCAGTAAACCAGCTTGGTTTCTTCTTGATAAAAATACAATCTCGGCTTCGCATAAAGGACATAAGCCATCATAGAAGAGAGTCAGTTTTTGTAAACTTGTCACTTCAGTTCTTTTTTTCGGTCAGATTGGATTGATCAGAATTACTTCCCGAATCCAAGGGAGCTAGCTTCGAAGTAACCATCTCTTTACCATCCCAAACTTGGCCACACCAGCATTGACCATGTTGATTAATAATGCAAACTCCTGAGCCACAACAACGTTGATCCTGATCAGTCAATTGAAATTTCCCCAAATATTGTTTTATCCTAATACGTGATGATAGTTTGTTTGAGGCAAAGTTGCAGAGCGCTTCCCAGAATTAGAATTAAGTTCTATGTTAATCCAGCGTCTTGATACCTTATCGACCTTTAAGTAAATACCCCTTTAGGCATTTACTCTTATTTTGTTAAATATTGAGTTAAAAACTCTTTAACGCCCTTTCGCGCTTCTGAATTTCCGTAGGTGTTATGAAACCATCCCTCTAGGTCTATTTGTTTGAAATTAGTTCGACCTTCTGCCTTATCTGCGCAGCGCCCCTCGGTAGGCTTGCCTTTTCTCCATTCGTCATCAATATATGCAATGGCAAGGAGAGGTAAATTTTTTGGTGAATAAATGCCATCATAAGCCGGATATAAAGGATTGATGCAGGTCCAGCCAGAGATTATTTTCCCAGCAAACTCAGGATGGGATGATTTAGCTACTGCCATTCCACCTTCACTATGTCCCATCAAGAAAATATTATTTTTATCTGCCCAAGGACTCTTCAATACCTGTGAAAGGGCATAGGTAATTTCTTCTTGGCGATAGCGACCTGCATTGGGAAAGGCATTGATACCTATTTTTAACTTAGGGTCACAATTAGGTATTCTGCCAGGTCGAGCCATGCTATCGGGCAAAATCACTATAAAACCCTGATCTGCAATATAGGATGCCCAACTGAAGTCGTGAGCACCATTTATTCCCGTACAACCATGCAGATAAATCAGTACCGGTAACGGCTTATTGCTCTCAACTTTTTCAACTGTCGTAGAAAATAGTTTGCCAGGCAAATAAACTGATGCTTTTTCCCAGCTTAACTCCACATCTTTTTGTGCAAAACTAAATAATGGTAAAAATAGAAGGGAAACACTCAGCGCTACAAAGATTTTTTTCATCACTCAAAATGCTCTAGAAAAATGCCTCAACAGACTCATTATCAAAAGGGCTGTCGAAGTTTAATAAAGGCTTTTCAAGGTAAAGCAATAACGTCACCTAAGCCCGAATGATCGTGCTTATCAGAAAACACCTTCGTAATTTCCACTTGGGCGAAATGTCCAGTACAGTGACCTGCTGCGACCCTTTGCAATTTCCACTTTTCTTTAAAATTCGTCACCGTTTGTCTTACTACCTCATCTGATTTATCTACCAAGTGAAGCCCGCCAGCAATAGTGTAGATATTGGGGTTAATTTCGCTCGCCTTAGCCAATATTTTTTCAATCCCTGGATGGGAACAACCGACGATTACAGCTAAGCCTTTTGGCGTCTTGATTGCCATGGAGACTTCAGCAAGTTCTAGTGTCCCTTTGACATCGGATACCGTTCTGATTAAGGAAATATTTGGCGCCACCTCTGATATGTCAGTAATACGTTTGATGTTGGCACTCTTCCATGGTGAATCTACTTCTCCGTTGCCAATTTTTCCATCAAAATACTGTAAATCATCAGGTAATGAGTCAACCTTCCTTTGCAGTGCTTGCGGTGCACTAAAAGGGGTTCCAAAAGAACCCGTTTCAGAAGGAGCGTATATAACGACATTTGGGTTTTTCTCGAGCACATAAGCTAATCCGCTGGTATGATCGCCATGACGGTGTGATAGCACAACAAAATCAAGTTTAGTTAAATCAATTTTTAGCTTATTGATGTTGGCTTTAAATGCCTCATATTGACCGCCTGTATCAAATAGAATTCTCTTACCGCCATATTCCACTAAAGCGGAATATCCCCATCCACGATCAAGATCAGAAGGCTTACCAAAAGCATCATAAATAATAGTCACTTTTCCGCCGGAGAGCTCTTGATCCTTGGCAGCGGCAAGTTGAAAAATGGTTGATAAACTAACAATTGAAATTATTGCTACTAGGCTGAACGATATAAATTTTTTCATGATTTAAAGGGCTTCTTAAGCTTGAATTTACTTAGTAACAATTTAGCACATCTCAATCTGAGCATCAGGATCTCCTAATAAACGCGTCGTGCGTAGAATAATATGCTTATTCTTTATCGAATTGGAGCTTAACTACTTATAACTATTCATAGTCCTTCTTAATGTGTGTTGGCATACCGAAAATTTTTATGGAATCGATTAAGGTAAAGGTTCTTAGGTATTAGTTCATTCCATCAAAAAATTTTTACCGTTTGATTCAATACCTAAACTTGATGAAACAAAATTAGTAAAAAAATAATCGGAGGGCTTTATGCCACGCAAGGATCCTAATCACACCCATCATCAGTTTGAAGCCAATTTTCATGTTGAAGCCGCGAACCATCATGAACAAGCTGCAAAGAGTCATTTGGAGGCTGCACGAATGCGGTTACTGGGCAATCATGAGGCCGCAGCAACGCATGCTCTCACCGCTCACGGACATACTCTTAAGGCTCTTCATCAAAGTGAAGAGGCAATCCATGAGCATGCAAATATTCAGTCTGCTGTTCAACGGCCCTAATAAGGAGAAAGGGATTGTAAAAAATGAACATTAAAAAATTCCCACCCTTAGAAAATATCGCTTCAGCAGTGGATCATATCGATCATTCTGTGAAAACCCAAAGCATCAGTCTTAGTGCCGCTTTGGGTCTTATTTACAGCATTACTGAAACTTTGGGTGTAATTATTGGTGATCCTGATCTACCCAACCATATCCATAGTGGTTATGAGGGACTTGCTGAGATTGCTATGGAATTACAAACTAGAATTGAGAATTTAAAAGATTAATCAGTGTGGACCTTTGATCGTTGGGTCTTAGCAAGGATATTAAAAGTTAAATAAATTAATGGTCGTAGTCATTTGCAAACTGATGGTTGACATCTCTATGGCCGGCTTCATCTTCTCTAACGACAATAATGACATCGCGCAAAGTTGCATCAGCGGGCAGCTTCCAATAGTCGATAGCAATTTTTGGAGCTGGAATATTTGGTATCTTCCCGGAATCCACCTCTTTTAGATATTCGGTATAAGAGTAGACTGCTTCCTCCTCGAAATATCCTACAATTCGGTGCGCTGTACGTGGGAAAAAAACATAAATAATAAAGAAAAAATTCCAAAAAATAGCTTGGGCAAATAGCACTAAAAAACGTTCGAATGCGTTAGGTTTAGCGATCTCAATAAAAGTCATGAGATGCATACGTTCGTTTTCCGCCTCAGCTAATAAAGTACGAATCTTTGGCCCATATCCTGTTTGCATTTTTCGCAGACTCGTTAGATGCGTCCACATACCAGCAACCATCCCTGGAACGCCCGCTACCGTTTCAAGAATAACCGCTCTATGGCCGTATCTTTTTTGAAAAAAAGTATCTGCAAAAAATCGTAAGGTTTTAGTAAATAACCTTGCTATTCTGTCAGAGATATTGACTGGTTGATAATGTTCCATAAAATAAGTATATACTTTTTTAAAAGTAAGGGTGGGCCTACTAGGTGATTTTATTAGTAATAAAATTCATGGCCCAAATATTGATAACAATACTCTGAAGTATTTTAAGCTTAGTGATCTAAGACATCGATAATGACTTTTAGAGCATTGGTTTTTGCTGCATTACCAAATGTTTCATAAGCCTCTTTCACTTTTTCTAGTTTGAAGTGGTGAGTAATTAACTTTTTGGGATTAATTTTTTCTGACTGAACTATCTTTATTAAAACTGGGGTACTTGAAGTATCAACTAACCTAGTCGTTATCGTCACATTCCTATCCCATAGGCGCTCGAGGTGTAAATCTACCTTTAAACCATGTACACCAATATTTGCAATAACTCCTCCAGGGGCAACAATTTCTTCGCAAAGTAAAAAGCTTCCAGGTACTCCTACGGCTTCAATGGCGGTATCAACTCCAAGATTGTTAGTCAGCGCCATTACTTTTTCTACTGCCTTGCCATCAGAACTATTGATGACCTCGGTTGCTCCAAACTGTTTTGCCATTTGGAGTCGGTTGTCATCAAGATCAATCACAATAATTCTGGACGGCGAATAGAACTGGGCCGTCAGTAATGCCGCTAAACCAATCGGTCCTGAACCGACTATAGCAAGCGTAGAGCCAGGCTGTACTTTTCCTTTTAGGACACCGCATTCAAAACCAGTGGGTAAAATGTCACTTAACATTACGAGAGCCTCTTCGTCCATTCCTGTGGGAACATGATAAAGACTGGTGTCAGCATACGGAATACGAACTTGCTCTGCTTGTGTGCCATCGATGGTGTTACCAAGTATCCATCCACCAGTTGTGCAATGGGAATACATCCCTTTACGGCAGTATTCGCACTTTCCACAAGAAGTGATACAAGAAATAATGACATGGTCTCCCTTCTGAAAATTAAGAACGGAAGTGCCCACTTTTTCTATTATTCCAACACCCTCGTGACCTAATATTCGCCCAGATAAGCAAGTGACTACATCACCTTTAATAATGTGTAAATCAGTTCCACAAATAGTGGTTTTTAAAACTCTGACAATGGCGTCAGTCGCAGCCAACATTTCAGGCTTCATATGATCTTCTAGAGCGGTTTTTCCGGGACCTTTGTAAACCAACGCTTTCATCATCATAATTTTTGACATCCCAATTTTAGGGATAAGTCAACCAAATCATTTTATTCGCTTAACTCACGCATTCTTTGAGCATTGGATCGATTTAAGTATTGCCAAATTACTTGATCTTTGAAGTTATCTTTTATATGTAATTCTCGATCAAATTGACTAAACTTTTTTGCGTGATCTGCCAATCCGTTTATTTCATTCATTATTATTCTCCGCTGAAATTCCCGTTAAGTCATCAATCCAACTCAAAGATTTTTGAGTTATATGATCATCTTAAGGAGTCCAAGCGGTTTTAAATGTCCGTTACCAAACATAGTAAATAATTATTTTTAGCAAGATTATTTTAGGATCACTTTTGCGATTACTAAAGGACCTAAGCACATGAAGCTAGGTATTCTAGAAAACCAGTAGAAGTTAAAGTGACAATCTATTTCAGACCCAAAAGGCTAAGTATTTCTCTTGCCTTATTTTCGTCATAAAACCCTTTTACGAAGCCTAGGTTTTTTCCTGATCGATCTATCACTGCAACATAGGCCTCGTTTTTGTTGTATTCAATTCCCATTGATTTAGCAAAAGCTTCCCTATCGGTATAAAGAGTAATCACTCTTTCTCTAACTTTTGGATTTGGAATTCCTCTACGCATGCCTGAGTTAATAATGAAACTACCCAATACATAAGGAGTAGAAATAACGGGAACCTCAATCCATGCAATTTGGCTATTTAGTAAATCCAAACCTTGTGACCATGAATCTAAATCTACCTGCTGCTCTCTTTGAAAAGCAATCAAAACCAAAGTCTTCTCAGCTGGAAGGTCCTGTGGCAGATTAAAGGTTTTCCCATTGAGGTTTTCACCTGATAAAAATGGAAAAGTGCCTTTACTTTCATCGTTTGGTTGAGCTTTTATAAAAAAAGACATCGTTAAGAACAGCGCAACCATCAAATATTTAGTAGTGTGTATTCTTTTCATTTGTATTTCTTAAATTAATTGATTTAAAGTTACTAAATCCTGCATTACAAAATTATCAATTATTGTCAAACAGGGTCAACGTGCGTCATCACATTCAAAACTGGTAGCTCTTTCATCATTTGATTTCTAACTGCCAAATCAATGTTATGCCCCTCCATCACAGAAACCTGGGCGTCTACATCAAGATGCTCATCAACCAAAATCATATCCCCCATCTTACGCTTTTTAAGATCATGAAAGCCTAAAACTCCTTCAGTCGATTGAATAATTTTTTCAACTCTTTGATACTCTTCTTCAAAATCTGCACTATCCATCAAATCACTTAACGCCTCCCAACCAAATTTCCAACCTAATTAATAAAGAAAAATTGATTTTTCTGTTGGGTAGAGCACTACCTGACTCGTTAGAAAATGCTGAGTTTTTTTATTGAAAATAGTACGCCCCACAATGGAAGGGCAGATGATAATGATTCCCTTTTTAAATGCTATAGTTAATTGCAACATCCATTAAATGAATCAAAAAAATTATGAGGAGATTTTTATGCAACTTATGAAATTTTGTATTTTGGCATCTTTATCATTTACATTAAGTCATTCTGCCTTTTCTCAAACCACATCAAAAAGTAAGGTAGATGTTCATGTTAAATCAACTACTGAAAATGTTACTTGGGGTTATTTACCGGTGGGAAGACTTCCTATTGCGAAAGTTAAATCAGGTCAAATTGTCTCTGTAGATACCCTAACCCATCAGGGAATCATTAATGGTATTGACCCAGTTAAGTTTTATGAAAACGGTGGTGTTTCAGAGAAAGAAATACTTCCAGAACTTCTCGAAGTATTTAATAAAGTAAATCATCCTAAAGACTCCGGTGCTCATGTAATGACTGGACCGATTTATGTTGAAGGAGCTGAGCCCGGCGATATGCTTGAAGTTAGAATGATTGATTTTAAATTCCGAGTACCTTATGGTGTCAATAATAGTAATAAGGGCGGCGGTGTAGT
Organism: Polynucleobacter rarus; assembly: GCF_003072505.1. Taxonomy (GTDB): domain Bacteria; phylum Pseudomonadota; class Gammaproteobacteria; order Burkholderiales; family Burkholderiaceae; genus Polynucleobacter; species Polynucleobacter rarus. The sequence continues at coordinate 2,689,567 of NZ_NTGB01000001.1, read as the reverse complement.
TCCAGAACTTCATCAAAAAGCCTATCCTAAAATTATTCGTTTTGACTTAAAACGAAATGTCGCTTTATTTGCTCCCAGCGTAGAAATTCCCATGGTGCCATTTATGGGTACGATGGCCTTATTACCTTCGGATGGATTAAGTAGCACTCGTCCTCCAGGCACTTATGGTGGCAATATGGATATGAATCGCTTAACAAAAGGATCGTCACTTTATTTGCCAGTTGTTTACGAAGGTGGCCTGTTTTATACCGGGGATGCCCACGCAGTCCAGGGTGATGGAGAGGTTAACGGGACAGCAATTGAAACTTCATTAACACCTACTTTTCAGTTTATTATTCATAAAAATAAAGGCTCAGTAATGAAGTGGCCCAGAGCAGAGGATGCTAAAAATTATTACGTCATGGGAATGGATAAAGATTTGAATATTGCATTAAAAGAAGCTGTAAGCGAAACAATTAATTTCTTGAAAGCGGAAAAGGGGATGAGTGCTGAGGATGCTTATGCTTTTTCAAGTATTGCAGTAAATTATATTGTTGGTGAAGCAGTGGATGATGTTTTAATGGTTTATGGAGAAATCCCTAAAAAGAGTTTTTTAGCTAAAACCAAGTTTTGGTCTCAAAAGTAATTATTAGAGAATTACTATTAAATAACTCAACTCAATTATTGATGAGTTGAGTTATTTTTCATTAGTATTAAAGAATTTCGATTGATAAATACTGTCGAGCAGCTTTTTTCTTTTAGTCTATTTTTTTCATTATGCAATCAGTTTCTAAATATTTCTTTGTACCTGATCGTCGAACAGTTTTAATTTGTAGATAACCGTCTTTGATGCAGGTTAACTTAAGAATTTCAGGCTTCGCTTCTTGATGGATGTGGCCACGATATACGCCCAATACATTGGTGGTAAATGTAGCCGTTACTCCTGATGTGCCAAAAGATTTAGCGGTTACAACTACCGAGGCAGACTTGATAATATGCCCTTTTTCATCTTTTACAAACCCAAAATAAGCTGGCCCTTGAACATTAGTGTCATCCGCCATCATTGATTCCATACCACCAGCAAAACACAATAACGGTGACAACAAGCAGAAAACAACACTGATTATTTTTTTCATAGTTATTTAAATTTCAATGGCCTTTTGCTGGTGAGATTATTAAATACAATCCCTTCGTTTTATTAATAAACCCTATTTGTTATTAAAAAATATTGTAGAAGTCCATCAACTAAAGTGAACTAACTGTCTTCAAAATATCTTTTATTTTTATATTTTCTTTTTCTCGATTAACTGATTCTAGCAAATATAAAATTCTGCACTATTCGGGAATTCTCTTTGCTAATTTATACACTTTTTTCTCAACACGACCACTGCATTTTTTCTTTCAAATGCCGTAATCAGCCTATTTTCTTCAATCCACTAGCCACTAAACATCATGCGTTTGAATTCATTTATTACTATTAGGAAAAAAGAGTTGTTTGCCTTCAATCTTATATAGCGAAATGACCTCTTGTCCATCTTTAGAAATTATCCAATCAATAAAGTTCTGTCCTTCTTTTACCTTTACATGTGGGAACTTTGATGGATTAACCAACATAATTCCATATTGATTAAATAGCTGAGGATCACCTTCAATTAAGATTTCTAAATCACCACGGTTTTTTTGTGCCAACCAAGTGCCACGGTCAGACAAGATATATCCATTCATTGCTGATGCTGTATTTAAAGCTGGGCCCATGCCACTGCCAGTATCCTTATACCATGCCATTTCTTTGTTAGGTTCTATACCTAATGTTTTCCAATAACGCAGCTCCGCTGCATGCGTACCACTCTTATCCCCTCTCGAAATAAAAGTTGCTTTAGCATTAGCAATTTTTTGAAGAGCTACTTTAATATCTTTACCACCAGCAATTTTGGCAGGGTCAATCTTGGGTCCAATTAATACAAAATCGTTATACATCACATCATATCTTTTGGTTGCATAACCTTCCTCTAAAAACTTCATTTCGGCTACTTTGTCATGCACAAAAACCACATCCGCATCGCCGCGACGACCAATATCTAGAGCCTGTCCAGTGCCAACGGCAACCACCTTTACATCTACTCCCGATTTACTTTTATAGATTGGTAATAGAAAGCCAAATAAACCAGATTGCTCTGTAGAAGTAGTAGATGAAACAACAATAGATTTCTGAGCAAATGATGGCGTAACGATAGCAACACTGATTGCCAATAAAGCAACTGATAATAAGCTACGCATTTTATGATTCCTTATTTTGTTAGTAATAACAGAAATATTTCTAAATCCCTTCGGGAATTTGACGATTAAGACTCAAGGCTTTATATCCTGGACTAGTGTCTCCATACCAGCCAAAATTACATTTGAGATTACCGAGTGGGTGAATTCTTTAACTAGATATCCATTTTGTTTTAATCGATAGATTGATGATACCTATTCCGATTCGCCCAACTACTCAACTGACTACTTTCAGACAGCAGTTAAGATTTTGAAGTATTCCAAACCAATTTCCATTAAGGTCAAACACCATGACCTTTGATGTAAGTCTCTAAAAACTTAATTTGATTATCTTGGTTTTCAATAATATTTTTCACAAGGTCACCGATAGAAATAACCCCAACCACTTTATTGTTATCTAAAACCGGTAAGTGTCTAATATGCTTGTGGACCATGATAGCCATACACTCATCTAAAGAATTAGAAAGTGTCACTGTTAGTGGTTTAGCCGTCATGATTTTGGAGATGGTTGTTTGTTTTGGGCTAATATGGGGTAACAACACCTTAATCGCACAATCGCCTTGCGAAACAATTCCCACAAGTAATCCGTCATCAATGACCATGATGGCTCTAACTCGATTATCACGCATGAGTATCAATGCATTTTCAACAGAATCAGATGATTTTACAGAGAATATCGTATTGGTTTTTTGAGCAATACATTGTTTTACAGTGGTCATAAAAAGCTCCTAATCAATATCTCAATTATAACTTTAGAATTCGCTTTCTTTTTGATTGAATTAACTGTTGATTCATAAAAATAAAGCATTAATTGCAATTTTTTGGATCTTTGTGCCCCAGTTTGGAATCAAGTAGCGCCAAGGCCGTCAAATCCTCAACTAGAGTGGATCCATCAATTGAGGAGTAGTTGCTATGGTTAATAAATGGTTGCCAGTAGTCTAAGCTATGCCTAGCATCCTTAGGGGGCTTTATAAAAATCCTCCCAAAAAAACGGCCAAAATTAGTTAGAAATCTTTAACTTTTTGAGCTCTGTTCGATTTACTTAACGCGTCAACTTTTACTTTAGTAATAACTGAGTGGCTCAGCCTTGCCCCAAAAGATTTTATAGGAGTAAATGGTGTATCCAATGATGGTTGGCAATACGATTACAGCTCCCCAAAATATTACCCACAAGGATTCCGTGGCGGCAGCTGCTTGCCAGATAGTCATTTTATCTACCACGATATATGGGAACAAACTGTAAGCAATTCCTAAGAAGGCTAGAACAAAAATACCTACACTTAAAGCAAAAGGAAGCCAAACTGGAGCAATCTTTCTTCTTTGCAATTTTAGTAAGTTTAAATCGATGAAGAAGAAGCAAGTTATTGTCAGAATAGGGAAGGGTAATAAGAAAAAGATATTGGGGAATGTAAACCACTTAGCCGCAATCTCTGCGCTAAAAAATGGTGTGGCTACCGAAATAACTCCTACGCCAAGCCCTGTTAATAAAAGGCACTTTCTTGCCCAGCCAACCGCCTTTAATTGCAACTCATCGGAAGTCTTCATAATTAACCAACCAGCTCCCAATAATGCATATCCTGCTGGCAAACATAGGGCTACGAGGAAGGCAAATACCCAGCCTAAAAATCCAGAGTCAAAACCAATTACTTCTCTGCCAACCATAACCCCTTGAGAGGCAGCAGTCACCAAGCTCCCAAAAAAGAATAAAAAATTCCAAACTGATTTTTGTTTTAAGTGCGCCTTCGCTCGAAAGTCAAATGAGACGCCACGCAATATTAAACCGGCTAACATGATGCCTGCTGGCAAATAGAGCTCAGTCAAAATGATTCCGTGAGCCATAGGAAAGGCAATCAAGAGTACGCCGACTCCGAGTACCAACCATGTCTCATTAGCATCCCAAAAAGGGCCAATTGAAGAAATCATGATATCTTTTTCTGATTCACTTGCCTGATTCAACAGGATGCCTACACCCAAGTCATATCCATCTAAAACAACATAGGCAACCATTGCAATTCCCATTGCCACCAAAAAGAAAAGTGGTAACCATCCAGAAGGTTCGTATAAATTAGGAATCATTTTTATGCTCCCGCAATGCTATTAATCAAGCCGGTTTTTTCTATACCAACAAACTGGTCAGTACTGGTTTGTCTTGCCAAATAAAAAACAACCCAAATGTAAGAGGTGATGAGTCCTAAATAAAGTATTAAGTACATTATCAGTGTTCCCAAAACCATATTAGCGGGAACTTTAGTAACTGCATCAGCTGTTTTTAGTACTCCAGTAACAAGGTAAGGTTGTCGTCCTATCTCGGTCACATACCAACCAGCGATGACTCCTAGCCAACCAGAAAAAGTCATCACATTTAGAGTTTTTAAAAACCATTTCGGTAGCTCTTTGCTTTTTCTTGTGAGATAAAAACCTACGCCCGCAGTGATGAGCATCAATATCCCTATACCCACCATAATGCGAAAAGCAAAAAATACAGGCTTTACAGGTGGTTTTGTATCTGGGAAAGCGTCCAAACCCTTTACCTCTCCATCCCATGAATGGGTCAAATACAAGGAGGCCAACTTTGGAATAGCAATTTCATATTGATTGGCTTTAAGACTTTCGTTGGGTAGCGCAAATAAAACAGCTGGGGCACCTTTTGTTGTCTCCCAAATTCCTTCCATTGCTGCGACTTTTACTGGCTGATACTCCAAGGTATTTAGGCCATGTAAATCACCAAGCACAATTTGTAATGGTGCTAAGACGATTGCAACAGCCATTGTTAACTTTATCAGTGTTTGGTTACCGGTAAGGTTAATACCTCTCAAATAGCGATATGCTGAGATACCTGCAATTAAAAAAGTGACCGTCAAAAATGATGCTGTCATCATATGCAGGAGTCGATATGGCATGGAGGGATTAAAGACAATCTCAAACCAATTGGTTGCATGTGCTTGCCCGTTAATCATTTCAAACCCCTGTGGTGTTTGCATCCAAGAGTCCAAAGCAATGATCCAAAATGCAGACAATGAGGTACCAAAAGCAACTAGAAAAGTAGCAACAGTGTGAACTTTTTGGGATACGCGCTTAGCACCAAATAACATAATTCCTAAAAAAGTTGCCTCAAGGAAGAATGCTGATAAAACCTCATATCCTAGCAATGGTCCTGCGATATTCCCAACCGTCTCCATATATCCAGGCCAATTGGTACCAAACTGGAAACTCATCGTAATACCGCTCACTACACCAAGGGCAAAGGTTAAAGCAAATATCTTGACCCAGAATTGATAGGCCTCATTCCATATTGAGTTGCCAGTTTTATTGTATTTAATTTTGAAATAGTAAAGTACCCATCCTAAAGCAATGGATATCGTTGGAAAAAGAATATGAAAAGTCATATTCGTGGCAAATTGAATTCTGCTCAGAATAAGCGTATCCACCATAGATGTCGTCCTTATTTAATGATCTCAATTATTCGCTTACTCAAATGCACTTATAGAATCTGCAATATTCTTGGAAGATGGTTCACCAAACCTCATCTGCCCAACGCCGAACTATCAATGTTTGACTCTATTTCTAAAAATAAGGTGCGTCTGTCTGATAACAAACATAAGAACAAATGAAAATAGCCTGACGAGTGAGCTTTTATTTTTTACCTAAGTTGGAATCGAAACACCGACACAAGGTGTTGAGGACACGATCAAGAGGGCTCTATTAATCAGCCCTTGATTCATCAAAAAGTCATAACCTTGGCTTACTATATAAAATTATCGTGATTTTGCCCATGATTAATATACAAAGCTCCTTTGCTGCCGTACTCTTCTTTTCAATGATGATTTGTCAGTACACCTATGCTGCTACAGAAATAAGTGGTGCTGGAGCAACCTTTCCTTTGCCTATTTTGAAGCAATGGATTTCTGGATATGAAGAGAATCATTCTGTCAAAGTTAGCTATTTAGGACTAGGATCCGCAGAGGGCATCAAACGCGTTACGGCAAGGACTGTAGACTTTGCCGTAACGGACATTGGACTAACTAAGTCAGAACTATCTCAGGATGACTTACTCCAGTTTCCTTTAGTTGCCGGTGGTATTACTCCCGTTATCAACCTGCCAAATGTTCGAGCGGGTGAATTCAAGTTAACTGGAAAGGTGTTGGCAGATATTTATTTAGGCAAAATCACTTTTTGGGATGACTCTCGTATTCAAAGTCTTAATCCCTCTCTTTTGCTGACACATTTACCGATTCATGTCATACATCGCAAAGATGGTTCTGGAACCACCTTCACATTTTCAGGCTATTTATCTAAAGTTAGTGATGACTGGCAAAAATCTCTAGGGATGGGCTCTTATTTACGTTGGCCAGTTGGAGAGGGGCAAATTGGGAATGAGGGCATCGCCAAAAAAGTATTTGAATTAGAAGGGGCCATCGGCTATGTTGAATATCTTTATGCGGAGCGATTCAAACTCACCACTGTCAGCCTTCAAAATAAAGATGGTGATTTTGTCATCCCGAACATTGATTCTTTTAGACGAGCATTTAATCAAGCATCATGGAAGCGGCCTAGCTACTATGAATCCCTAACTAATTTACCGGGCTCCAATAGCTGGCCAATTGTAGCCATTTCATATGTGCTTATTCATCGCACGAATAACGATCGTTTAGAGATCATAAAAACTTTAGATTTTTTTGATTGGATTTTTTCAAGTAGCAAGAGTATTGATGGTGGCTATATCAGTATTTCAGATCCGACTTTACTAAGGAGAATCAAGAGCTCATGGAAAGTACTTACAGATTCCAAAGGTAATCCGGTGCTCAAATGACCAAGAAAAAATCTCTGCGCCTAATAACATTAAGTCTATTCACCTGCTTAACCATTTTTAGTCAAATTGTTTGGTCCGGCGGAACACCAACAACCTTTCGTGTCTCTAAGGATTTTAAGAGTCTCATTATTCAAGGTGAGCGACCTGAAATTGTTGCCTGCATGACGGCTACCTCCCGCTATGTTAAAAAATCTTTAGATTATAAAGAGTTACGTTGGTTAGATAGCACTTCACTCAGCGCTATCTTTAATGAGAATGAAAATAATGGACAACTCACAAGAGTGATCTCATTACAAGCCCTTGCTCTACTTAATACCTCTAATGTTTTTGATTCATGGATTCCTATCGTCATTCGTTGTAAGCAAGTAGATGAAGGCTATCCCGAAGTCAACTTGAATGTTGTAGGTAGTTCAAAGTGGTGAGCAAATTCGCTTGCCTTTTCCTTTTTTTGTCAATTGGCGTCATATCTTTGCAGCCTCAAATAGTATCAGCACAATCGTCCATTAACGATGAGTCTTCAGTTGATGATGAAATTTCCATTGAAAGTGATACCGAGCAATGGAGCTTTCACGGACAAGCGACTTATATCGCACAACAAAAAAATAACTTTCGTTCATCTTATTATGGGCAAAACAGTTTATTGAATAAATCTGAGGGTGATGGTTTAAAAAGTTACTCTTTAAGTGCTACGGCATTTGTGGGAACAAGACTTTGGGAAGGTGCTGAGGTTTATTGGAATGGGGAGATGTTTGAAGGCACTCCCTTTAGTGGGCAACTTACTGGTTTAGGTGGTTTTTATAATGGTGAATTACAAAAAGGTGCATTTGCTCCTCCAATTTACTATACCGCTCGAGCTTTCATTCGTCAGACTATTGGATTGGGTGGTGGCAAAGAAAGTGTTGAGAGTGACGCGAATCAATTAGCTGGAAATATTGACAAAAATCGACTTGTTTTTACTTATGGAAAATTTTCAACCTTGGATATTTTTGATGACAATATTTATAGTCATGATCCAAGAACTCAGTTTCAAAACTTTGCGATTTTCTCAATGGGTGCTTATGGTTATGCTGCTGACACTAAAGGATACACCTATGGTGCGGTAGTTGAGTGGTATCACAATGACTATATTTTAAAATTTGCTCGACTGGCATTGCCAACTGTGCCGAATACCGCTGAGCTTGATTACTCTCTGACTGAAAACTATGGTGATCAAATTGAGTTAACTCGTTCCCATTTGCTTTGGGGTCAACCTGGGGCAATAAGAGGTCTTTTTTATCAACAAAAGGCCTTTATGGCTGGCTATCAAAACGCGATAATACTTGGACAACAAACAAACTCTACTCCTGATATCACGAATGTTCGTCAATCCGCCACCAAATCATGGGGGGTTGGCTTAAATGTTGAACAAGCGATTAATGATGATATTGGTGTCTTTGGTCGGTTTAGTTGGAACCCCGGCACGACTGAAACCCAGACTTTGGATATTAGTCAATCAATCTCTGGTGGAGTAAGCATTAAAGGCTCATATTGGTCTAGGCCTAATGACACACTTGGTATTGGCTTTGCTGTGAATGGAATTTCTTCGTCACAGATTGAATATCTTCAACAAGGAGGTTTGACTGCTTTTATTGGTGATGGGGCATTAAGTTATGGTTCGGAACAAATTTTTGAGACCTATTACAATGCCAAAATTTACAAGGATTTATATGTAACCCTTGATTACCAACGTATTTCAAATCCTGCATATAACTCGGCGCGAGGTCCAGTCAATATCTTTGGCATTAGGGCACATTTTGAACTGTAATGTCTTTTAAAATTTTCGCGTTAAAAACTAAAATAAGTAATACCTTGAAATAACATCAGGCGTGGAACTGTGATAAGTTCAAATTGTCCGTGCTATTCATCCTCGCCCAGAACAGCGAGGTTTTCCGCACGATTAGATAAGATAGCCAACGCCAGCCCTGTAGTAAATCAAAATAAACGGCTAAAGGTATTCCAAACAAACCCATAAACGCCCAACCAATTACGGCGCCCCAAAGCGAAGCAGTAATGTTTTGCTCACTCATTTACTAATCTTACTAATTATCCATTGATGTAAAAAATCAGCAATTTCTAAATTATTTTTTTCAATCATCACCATATGTCCGTTGCCCCGAATACCTTTATCTGGCAACCTTATGAAATCAACTGTCGCACCTGCTTGTTTTAAATATGCCGCAGTGCAATGATCGTAAGGAGCATGGTATGAACTCTCTGAAACCGTTACCAAAATTGGAAATTGTCGGAAGTTCACTAACTGCCGTGGCGGTTCAGCTTGTAAAGTACAGGCAATCAAGTCCTGACCATCTGGTGACGCTTGTACTTGTGTTTTGATTTGCTCAGGTGCTGTTACTAATGGATCATAGGTAAGAGCAATATCAGCAACTCCCCAAGTACGCGCCTTGGGCATGCCGGGTGCATTATTATGAAAAGGCGGTCCTGATGGCTCGATGGACACAATACCTTTGACCTTTTGCGGTCTAGCCTCAGCAATGACCCAGCCCAATGGGCCAGACTGCGAATGCGTTAACAAAATGGCTGGGCCGATTTTATCTAGCAATGCAGCGCCTGCAGCTTGATTCAAGGTCTGCGTTTCAACATCACTCAGCAATGACTCAACCTGTGTGGCATAAAATGCATCGAAGGTTGCATCTCCTCGCTTACCCGAGCCGGGCCACTGCGTGTGAAGTTTAGCTTGTGGCCAATTTCCCAGAGTAGCTGATGCGGTAAACAGTTGCTCAATTTGCGGCGCGGTGTACATGCGCAATTTGCCATTCACATCAGGATGCCACGCCGAGCGGCCCCGCGCTGGTTGGTCTACCATGTAGACCACATAGCCCAAGTCTAAAAAATGCTCAGCCCACCCCTTTCGACCATCGGGTGTCATCATCCAGTTGGTAGCAGTTTGAGCTGCGCCGTGAATCAATACTAATGGGTATGGTTGCTTGACTTGCTGGGGCTGCAGTTTTTCGACATACATTTGTCCTTGCATGATCTGTTTATCGGGACTGCCGACATAGCTGCCACCGACATAAAAGAAACTTCTGCCCCGAACTGGTTGATCAGGCAAACTGGTACAGGACGATAAGAGGAGAATCAGTGAATAGATCCATAAACGATTCATTTTTTTTAATTGCATATCTCGCCCTATGAAAGATTTTTCCACTGATTTTTTGGAACAAATCGGTTATTTACAATGCTTGAGTATATGCAACTCTTCAATTCAATTCAATCCGTAATTACCTTGGCAATAAACTCTAAATATCAGCAGTGTGGAAGCAAACAGTCTACTTCCAGAAAGGCATCTCGATGAATCGAAAGAAGAAAACCCTTAACTTCCCTTTAGTTATTGCTATTTTTGACTAGGTAAGCAACTCTAATCCAATGTAAACATACCTTTTCATACTTTAATAGTAAGCAGGAAATAGAAACCGTTAGTAGGTGGGTTTGGTGGTTCTTAGCAACCTTAAGGCGGAATTAAACTAAGATTCAAGATACCGCCCCCTAAATTTACTTTATTTTGTTGCTTCTATAGACTAGTAACTTATTACAATTAAAACGATGAACATTACCTATTCCACTACAGCCAAAATCTCTACTGATCAAGCTATAGATCTATACATTAGATCGACGCTTGGGGAAAGGCGCCCGATTCATAATCGGCAAGTAGTTGATGATATGTACAAGCATGCCAATCTGATTGTTTCAGCATGGGACGTAGATAAGTTAGTTGGTATTTCGAGAGTATTGACAGACTTTTCATATGTTGCTTATCTATCTGACTTAGCTGTAGATATTCAATACCAAAAGCGAGGCATTGGAAAGCGATTAATTGAGGAGACTAAATCATGCCTCGGACCAGAATGTGGGTTGGTTTTATTAGCCGCCCCAAAGGCAAGCGAATACTATAGACCCCTTGGTTTTGATCAGCACCCAAGCGCCTGGACTCTTAAGAAGACCGTGAAATAAAATTGCCCAACAAGTGGGCTATCGTAACTTTTTATGGCTCGAGGGGGAATCAAACGATTTCTTCAAGAGGTTAACCTGTTGAAACTACTAAGGGTAATATCTAATGTTGAAAAATTCCTAAGATGGTTTAATTGGAGAATGAACAAAAATACACAATTAGTTTCTTTATCCTACATCAGCAATACGGCGGTAGAAATTTCTTTACTTGGGAACCTGAGATTATTAGCCCACTCCTTTCTTAATAATCAAAAATACAATATTACTGGTTTATTGATCTATAAAAATAAGCAATTTGCTCAAGTTATTGAAGGTGATGAAGACGCCATCGAACGTATCTGGAGCAAGATTCAACGGGATACCAGACATACAGATATTCAACTCTTATCTAAAGAACCGATTATTCACCGAAGTTTTACCAAGTGGTCTATGTTATTTCCTGAATCAGAGAAGGCGGTCGAATATTTTCCAGAAATGGTCGAAGCCGTTAGAGATTTAGAAATCCCGGCCAACCATCCACTTTTTAAGATGCTGGCTAACTAAAGCTTTCTTTATTCTTTTAAAAAACACTCCTTCCATTCAGATAATACTTAAGAAAATCTGTTGTCAATTTGTCAATAACTTTTTTTTTACCCTTGAAAAAGATATTTCTTAAGCCTGTTGAAGCGTATTTAACCCTCAGGACATTACTCACTCTCTCAAGAAACAAATATCCTAGATAGCATATAACTGTCGTGACATCCAGTCTGCTGTTTGATCGCGATATTTATACCAAAGATTATTCACCACATGATTACCGCCCGGAATGATCGATAGTTTGCATGGTCCTGAAACTTCTTCCGCCAATAACTTTGCTTGCTCTACAGGGGTTAAGCGATCCTTATCCCCCGCAACAATATAAATTGGACATGTAATATTTTTAGCAATCCCTTTTAAAGACATTCGTAATGCTACTTTTCCCGCCTCTTCAAGATTGGCACTTTTCGTTCGAACCCGAAATGCCTCAACATTGATTACCGGTCTTCCCTCAAAATTTGCCGAGCGTTGATATGCGCCCGATAGAGCTACGCAGGCTTTAATTCTTTTTTCAAAACAAGCTGCTCTTGGAGCTAAATGACCACCCAAAGAAACTCCCCAAATCCCTATACTGTTTAAATTAATGTCTGACCGAGTTTCTAAATAATCACATACAGCCCCTACCGGCTCTTCAAACTCAGGACAAAGTGGAAAATCATACTCACCCTCTCCCTGACCTGGTCCATCAAAAGCTAGGGTTGCTAAACCACGAACTAAGAAACGATTTTCATAATCGTCCATTTCTTCTTTTGCTGAGTCTAGCCCCATGCACATCACTACAATCGGTGGATTTGAGACACCTACTGGTTTTCTTAAATTGCCATATAAAAATTTACCTTGGTATGGAATAGCGACTCTTTCCCCAGGTGGCTTTAAATGCGGTAGGGCTAAATTACGACACTCTACAGCTTTCATATTTGCCTGGCGCATTTGCTCCAAATCGTTCACAAATAAAAATTTTCCAAAGTGATAACATACGGCCGCACGTGTCCAATGTTGGCTCGCTGAATATTCATAGCCATCATTAAATGCTTCATGCCCTAAACCTTCATGGATAGCGGCTCTTTGTGACCAAGCTTGACACCAATTATCCCAATGTTGCAAGCTTGCAGTAACTTCTAAAAAGTCTGTCATCGGTACCCCATTGGCAACAAAGCGTGGCGCCCAGTGGGAAATAGCAGATTCAATACGGGGGTCTTTAGTCTGTTCGTTGGTAGTTTGTGTCATATTAGTCAGCCTGTATATTTGCGTTTTTGATGATTGGAGTCCAGCGTTTAATTTCTGTTTGCACAAAATCTTCTAATGACTCCGGTGTTGAAGGTGATGCTTGAATACCCTGTTTCAAGAACAGTTCTTTTACATCTGGGCGACGTAGGATTTCTGTAATGTCTTGATTCAATTTTTGTATTACTGCTTTAGGAGTTTTTGCTGCGGTAAAAAGTCCAAACCATAATTTAGCCTCCATTCCCGACAGTCCTGCTTCTGATGAGCTAGGGACTTGTGGTAAGCCAGGAAATCGATCGCTTGTTGAGACAACTAAAGCTTTTAATTTTCCTGTTTTTAACTGTGCCGCAGCTGTCACTGGAGACAAAAAAGAGACTTGGGTTTCATTAGCGAGTAGAGCAGTTAATCCCGCACCAGCACTTTTATAGGGGATATGCATCATATTTACACCTGTAACTTGTTTAAATAATTCTCCAGTTATATGGCTAATCGTGCCATTGCCAGCCGATGAGAAATTGAGATCATTTCTTTTTTTTGCATATTGAATAAACTCAGCAACTGTATTGGCTTGAATACTTGGATGCACCATCATTACAGTTACTCCAGTTGCAACCATGGATAAACCAGCTAAATCTTTTACAGGATCATAAGGTAAGTTAGGATATAAAACGACGGAGCTCACCATGGGACCTGCATGGCCCATCAATAAGTTGTAACCATCGGCTGGAGCTTTAGCAACCATATCTGCAGGCACAGTACCGCCAGCCCCTGCACGGTTGTCTACTATTACAGGTTGACCCCATTTTTCAGACAACTTTTGCGCAATAACTCTCGACAAATAATCCGCAGTACTGCCTGGGCCATGACCAAAAATACGCACGGGTTTATTGGGAAACTCTTGTGCGCCAATAGGTCCACTCAAGACAATCAACATGCATAGAAAAAACTTTTGCCAATGTTTTACATAACAGCGCAATAGTGAGCCAACTCCACAACTCGGGTTCAAAGTGTCTCCTTCATTATTTATCTTTTTCCATACAGAAAAGTATTGGAATAGATTTTTTAATATTTTTAATACTTTAACATTTTTCTAATGAACCGATTATGTCTATTGTTTCTTTTTTTGGTCTATGACTTTTTTGGACCACGTCTAAATTTCCTATTGAAATTCTAGTCTGGTTTTAGTATTTCTTCGCTGCCCGAGGCGGAATCGAAAAACTCCAGGTTGTTAATCCTATTCACCCCAAATACTCCAGTTTATCGTTGGTGGTGAAGGCTGAGTCCACGAAACTGGATATGTTTTTGTTCCAAAGCCTAAGCGACTCCAAATCCATGCAACAAATGTAATGATGCTAATACCAACTAATACGGTTAATCCTATGTGGCTAAAGTTAGCATGTGCTTGAATCATGATCAGTGGATTTGCGCCAGCTGGAGGATGAACTGTTCGAGTAAGAAGTAAAACACAAATCGTTATCACGACTGCCGTGACCGAAACCCAAGTAGCATCTCCAAAGTACTGAACAAATATAATTCCAATCAAGCTGCTAAATAGGTGACCACCAAAAACTGCTCTTGGTTGTGCGGCAGGCGTTGTCGATAGACCGAACAAAAATAATGTAGTACCGCCTAATGAAGCAAGTAAAAAAGGCGTGGTTGCTTTCGTTGCAAGTAACGCTAAAGTAATTGCTACACTAGCGCCAATAGAGACCCAAAGTGCTCTTAGTAATATGGTTTTCATTAAATAATTCGAGGATTTTTTTTTTCGTTTTTAATTAATACTAAAGAATTTGTATTAGTCCTGAAAGCATCATTAATTTTACTCCGCACTCTATCTTGTCCTTTAAAAGGACGTTCACCAGACAAAGTTTAAGCTTCTATCAATTAGACGCTGATTAATTACTTTGGAAAAACTAAAGATTGTTATTTTGCTTTTTGCTGATCAAATGGTCCATTTAATTTCACATTAGTCCAGTTCAAAAACATGGCTATTGTTACCCAAAGCAGATATGGTGCAATCAACCAACTGGAAATGGGGGAATACGATCTTGGAGCAAGCAGGATTGCTAATACGGATAACCATAAACTAACTGCTTCAATTAGTGCCCAGTCAGGACGGCGCATCCGGAAATATAAAATACTCCAAACTAGGTTCAATAAGCCGTTCACGATAAACAGGATTATCAATATCCGGATAGTTTCATCATCGGGCGCACGATTGTATGCTTTTACAAAAGAAGTCCCTGCACATATAAAGATCGTTGTCCACATCGGACCAAAAAGCCAATCGGGCGGCTTCCATCGAGGTTGTTGGAGTTTTTTATACCACTCACCAATATCCGTAGCCCAGGCACCCCCAATAGCTAAGACAATACCCCAAACTACCGAGAAAATGATGGGTTTATAGTCTAGTAACCATTCTATATTCATGTTTTTCTGAAAATTTATTATTGATTGAATATTAATTATGCGCCTTGGAAATATTAAAAACTATTTCTAGATTAATGCGCCACGACTTATTACGAATCAATTCAATCGGCGCTTATTTGACACAGGAATGACCTCCCATCATCAGGCTTACTTTTAAAGGACATGTCACTAACCTGATACCCCAGTCTAGAACCAGAGTAGCTGAATCCTGACTTACGGATTATAACTATAGAACATGGTTCCAAAGTAATTGGAATGTGATCGGAAAAAGTGTAAAGTATGTGCCCGGTACATTGTGTAAACAATGTGACCGGGTCATACCATTTGATTTTGGTGGCCCGAGGCGGTATCGAACCACCGACACAAGGATTTTCAATCATCCATCTAAGCCACTTGGCGAAACGAAAATCTAAATGAAATTTCTTAATACGAATGATTATCAATTGCATGTTAAGATAAGAATAGTTCTCATTTATTAAATTCATTACTAATGTTAATTTTTCCATTTAAGTTGTTTTTTGCTACAGTCATTACCTGGGCATGTATATGCTTACTCTCTAGTACTGTTGAAGCAGAATCACTTGATGGTAAAAACATCATTTTTTTAGCTGTATCTCCTGTCGATGACTCTCCAAAGTTAATTAATTCAACAAACTTTGAGGAAGTTCAAGGAGGATGGAGCATTCATGGTCAATCTACCTACATAGTGCAGCAGAAAAATAACTTCTACTCTTCTTACAATGGCCAAAATAGTCTCTTGAATGCTACTGAAGGGAATGGTGAAAAAAGTTATACCTTGAGTGCCACACTATTTCTTGGGGCTAAATTATGGCAAGGGGGAGAACTATTTTACAACCCTGAGATGTTTGAAGGTGTTCCCTTTGGAGGCCAGCTGACGGGTCTTGGAGGATTCCAAAATGGTGAGCTACAAAAAGGTGCTTTTGCGCCGCCTGTTTACTATACCGCTCGAGCTTTTTTCCGCCAAATTATTGGCTTAGGTGGTGAAAAGCAACGCTCGGAAAGTGGTCAAAATCAACTCGCTGACAACTATGATAAAAATAGAATAGTGATCAGTTATGGGAAATTTGCGACTTTAGATTTTTTTGACCAAAATACCTATAGCCATGACCCAAGAACACAGTTTCAAAACTTTGCGCTTTTTTCTATGGGTGCATATGGGTATGCTGCAGATACCAAAGGATTTACCTATGGAGCGGTATTAGAGTGGTATCAAGATGATTGGATTGTAAAAGTAGCTAGGTTGGCTGTTCCTACCATACCGAATACGGAACAACTTGACTATAGCCTCACGAGTGATTACACCAATCAGATAGAACTTACACATGAACATAATATTTTAGGACAACGCGGAGCAATTAGAGCGCTCATTTACCAACAGCATGCCTTGATGGGAACCTATCAAGATGCCTTAAATGTGGCGCAACAAACAAATACGACCCCTGATGTTTTTAGTGTTCGTAAGACAGGTCAAGAATCATTGGGATATGGGATTAATTTAGAACAAGCAATCAATCATGATGTTGGTCTATTTGCGCGGTGGAGTTGGAATCCAGGAAAGACGGAAACACAAACCTTAGATATCAGTAGTTCTTTATCTGCTGGAGTGAGTATTAAAGGCACGGGTTGGAAAAGATCAGAAGATACTTTTGGTATTGGATATGCTGTAAACGCCATTTCTAGCTCACAAATTAACTATCTTCAACAAGGTGGCTACACTGCCTTCATTGGAGATGGCGCCTTAAATTATAAGCCTGAACAAATTTTAGAAGCCTACTATAGTGCTCATGTATTTAAAAATCTTTTTCTTACGGCTGACTTTCAATATATATCTAATCCAGCTTATAACTCCTCTCGGGGACCAATCAGTTTCTTCGGAATAAGGGCGCATATTGAGATGTAATGTCGTTTTAAACAATTTGTCTAACCATAGGATGACTAATTAAAGTATCTTTTAAAAGGAAAAGTCATGAACCAGAGACCCCTGTCTAGAACCAAAGTGATGAAATCCTGATTGACGGATTGGAACTGTGAAGTTTGACTGAGCGCGCTAGACGCTAGATAGAAGCTCCATCAACAACTTCTAATATAAACAGCCCAACAAGTGGGCCTTGTGATTCTTGACGGCCCGTGGCGAAATCGAACCACCGACACAGGGAAACCAATCCTTATTTTCTGTTTGCCCCATAAGTCTTATTAAGGTAGTCGACTATGACTGGAACTTCCTCATCAGTAATGGGTGCCTTAAATACATTTTTCATCCTCAATACCTGAGCATTCCAATAGCCAACTCCAGTATTGGGAGGTTGATATTCTGCATAGTGAGAAGAGTGACAGGTAGAGCATTTCTGTAAAGTCAACTGATAGCCCGGCAAATCTGATGGTCGCCATAAAACAGTATCGGCCGGCAACTCAATTGTTTTAGCTTGTACCATTTGTGCCAAAGTAAGAGCACTTAGAAGCAGAATTATTTTTTTCATATTCTTCTCCTTAAACCGCTGTGACTTTGACAGTCTCAACAATATTTCGCATATAGCCAGCCGGCATCCAGCTTGCAGTCATCGGCTGAACTTGGCCAGCATGATTAAATGCTCTAACCCTCAAGTCCAGTGTCCCTTTTTGTTTTGGCGTAAATTCAATGCGCCACTCTCTAAATGAGAAGCGACCCAAATCTTGGCCTAATCTTGCCTCTGTCCAATTTTGTCCATTGTCCTGCGAGAACAAAACACTCTTTATTCCATAGCCAGCATCAAAGGCAATGCCTCGGGCTTGTACAGGCTTTCCAACCGTCACGATGCTGTTGTCGGTAAAGTTAGTAATGAATGAGCGAATCGTAAATTGATTAATTGGAATCGTTTTAGAAGGGGCCGTTCCAGGATCAACGCAATTACAATCGTTATCGGGAATGCGATAAGCAGGATTCATCCAATAACCGTTGTATACATCATCAACCACTTTAATTTCACTAAGATGCTTAACCCAGTAAGTGCCGTAATAGCCGGGAACAATTAACTTGATTGGATAACCATTTAAGAAAGGAATATCTGTTCCATTCATTTGATAGGCAACCATGACATTGCCATCCATCGCGTGGTCAATATCCAAACCTTTTACAAAATCAGAATCACTTGGCAATACTGGTTGATCTAAGCCATCAAAGGTCACTTGCTTGGCGCCGCGACTAGGATTGGCCGCCTTCAAAATATCCTTTAAGGCAACACCAACCCAAGCGGCATTACCCATCGCGCCATTACCAAGTTGCCCACCATTCACTCTAGGCTCAAACAAGCCACGACTATTACCAGAGCATTGATTAACAGCAACAATGCGTTGAGATGGAAAGTTTTTCTTTAAAGACTCTAGAGAAATCTCTAAAGGCTTTTCTACATTGCCACCCACTTTTAATCTATAAGTATTAGGGTCAATGGATGTTGGAATCCCGGCCATGTGATAGCGCACAAAGAATTCATCGTTTGGCGTAATTAGATGATTGTCGAAATACTTAAATGGAGTTTCTAATTGCGGCGGTCTAGAAGTCAGCACAATCATCGGCTTCTTTTCTGGAAAGGCCATGAGTTCACGCTCGCCATAGGCAAGGGGCAAATTAGTTCTTTCTACCCCCAAGACCCAGGATGGCAATAAAGAACTGGCTCCACCAGCCAATGCCGTTGCAATGACTTTGCGTCTATTGGAAAAGTTTTCTGAATTCATAGAAGTCTCCTTCATACTATTTTTAGGCTGATCTTAGAATACAACTTTTTTAGAAGTATACATTAGTGATTACCCTCATCGAGCATTAAAAATTTCGTTTTAAACGACATTAGGAGTGCCAACCATAGATGAGTATCGCTTAAATCAACACTTGACCAACACAAGGATGACAAATCCCCTCGTTCATAGCTGTCCTTTAAAAGGACGATTTAATATGTGAATATCTAAAGGAAATAGTGCCAGACCGCGACCAACACTAGATATTCTTTGGACCACCTCTAATATTTTGAGTGTATGACCTGAGACATACTTTACACTTTATACCAATGGGATGGACGCTCCCACCCAAACGGCATCAAATGTGCCAAAGTGGAGTTGTTGAATAACCACTTAATAGTGGCCCGGGGCGGAATCGAACCACCGACACAAGGATTTTCAATCCTTGTGTCAGCTACTCGATAGAAAGCAACACTTTTATGTTTTGACGTACTTTATTCAGTTGAGCGGGTGTTATTTTAGATTTGAATTTTGCTTTACGTTCTCGCCAATCTAAAGATTTAACCTGATCAGATAAAACTACACTCGTTGTTTTACCCATTTCTATTTCAACCTCAAATGGATATCCTTTTACTTTTGTTGATAACGGACAACAGATTGCCAAACTCACTTTATCATTGTAAATTGCGGGACTTAAGACCAAAGCGGGTCGATGGCCAGCTTGCTCTCGTCCTGCTTGAGGATCAAATTCTAGCCACACCACATCGCCTGCATCTGGAACGTAATTTTTAGGCACTATAAAATTTCCTTTCCAACTGCAGGACCAAAATTTTCTTCTGCATGGAGGTTGCTTTGAGTAATACCAGCTAACATTTCCTCAAGGCTAGGTTGTTTAGGCGAAATAGGTTCAATGATAATTTTACCTTTCAGCACATTTATATTAACCGCCTGTTCCAATTTTAGATTTGCCATCTCCATGATAGAACCTGAAATTCTTAATGCCGGGCTGTTGCCCCACTTTTTGATGATTGCTTGCATTTTATCCCCCATGTTTCTACATTGTATATACTCGAATGAGAAATGTCAACATTAGTACTTCCTAGTTGAAGATTTTGAAGTAAAGATAACTATCGTTCACCATTTATTTTTAAATTTAATGTTACTAGGGTTAATAAAAAAAACCACCCGAAGGTGGTTTGGTTGCTCAGAGCGTATTTGAACCACCGACACAAGGATTTTCAACTCCCTTGCTAGACTCGACATCGCTTCAAAGATGCCAAGGTAACCCCACCATATCGAAACTTTGTGCGCACTGCTTGGATAGGTGATTCTATGGCATTGATTTGGTTTAGTTATTTTGACCAACGCAGGGATTACATAACTTCGTGGTGGGATAGTGGGATTTGACTTACACAAGGATTACAAATTGGTTTAGTTACTACAATCAAATAAAGAAATGAGCTTGTTTCATTAATAGGAGTCGAACTATAAGTTAATATAATTATTGAGGCGCCACAATGAAGACCTGTCCTTTAAAAGGACATTAAATCAGCATTAATTAAGCGGTTGATATCTATACCACTTAGTGCTATATTACGAACATGGCAAAAAAACGTATCTTCAAAACAAAAGCTTTTTCTAAGTGGTTTAACAAGTCGGATCTTTCTGATACGGACTTGCTAGTAGCGGTTAAGGAAATAGAAAAGGGGCTATATGAAGCTGACTTAGGCGGTAATGTTTATAAGAAACGAGTAGCTATTGGTAATAGGGGAAAGAGTCGCGGCGCCAGAACGATCGTTGCAACCAAGCTCAGTGAACATTGGTTTTTTATTTTTGCCTTTACAAAAAACGAACGAGCTAATATCAACGATGTTGAACTTGCGAATTTACAAAAGATTGCTGAAGTATTGCTTGGTCTATCAAGCAATGAAATTAATAAGTTAATTCTAGAGAAATCACTAATAGAGGTAAATCATGACCACACTTAAAAAGAATAGCCGCATCATTGAAGAAATGCAGGAAACCTTTGCTGATCTCAAAAAAAGTGGAGTAATCAATAAAAAACAAATGGCTGAATTTGATGCATTAAAGAGTTTAGAAGTGAAAGCTTTTCAACCTAAAGTCATCAAACAATTAAGAACAAAAGAACGCCTTAGCCAAGCTGTTTTTGCGGCTGTTCTAAATACAAGCACGTCTACAATACAAAAGTGGGAAACTGGCGAAAAGAAACCAAGCGGTCCTTCACTTAAACTGCTTTCTATATTAAAAAATAAAGGGATTGAAGCCCTAATTTAAGTCTAATCATTACTAAATTTTGCAAACTTGAAGGAATAGGTTTGGTAGTGTGATAGGGATTTGACTGACACAAGGATGTGATGTCCTTGTTGTGGTCGGTGAACCCCATACATGAAGTGTCCTTTTAAAGGACAAAATAACACCACCCCGAAGGATGGTTTTAACTTTCATTAATTTTTCTTAACCTACCCGCATTGGTAATAGGATCATTTGACGGCCGCTAAAGTGCAAACGCTCTTGAATCTCTAATGGAGTCTGGTTATGCAAGAATTTAGTAAAGAAGTTTGCTTTAGCCAAGAGTAGCTTACTAGAGAAGCAAACGCTCTCGTTTGGAAATTCCACATAAGCCTCGTCTGTGAGCTTCATAAACTCTTTGATTGGGTCGGTACCAAATCCAATTTTTGAAGTTGCGGCCAATCCATGTTGATGACAGAAATCAACATAGTAAGACATCGACTTTTCCATCTTCTCTTTGAGTTCTTCCATTTTTTGATGGCCTTCAAAGCTGGTAGCATCTACTTCACCCACTGCAACGAATACATAATTCTTATAGTGAGGAAATAATCTCATCGCCCACATCAAAGCATGCATACTAGCGCCACGATGACGACTAACCAACACGATAGCGGCAGGCATTGATTTATCTATCTGCAGTGGTGTTACAGAATTTCCTGCTGGTAGGTCTGGAAAGGCTTCATCTGCTTTTGATAATTGAACCCTAAAGTTCTCGTAGTGCTTTCTCGTCAAGAGGCAGAGAACTACCACTACCGAAGTGACAAGGATGGTTAACCAGCCACCTTCAAATAGCTTTTCACTGATGGTGATAGCAAGAATAGAAGCTGTCACCACAAATCCCAATGCACTTAATAAGAAGTGTCTAATCCAGCCAGCATCTTTACTGTGCTTCACCCAATAAACTGACATACCAAACAAGGACAAGCTAAATGTTAAGAACACATTAATACTGTAAAGCACTACTAATGTAGCTACTGAACCACCTGTAAAAATCAAAATCAAAAATGCGGCAATGCCCATGACCAAGATACCATTCTGCCTTACCAAGCGGCTTGATAGCTCGCGAAACTGTCTTGGTACCCAATAGTCAGTGGCCATATTAGAGAGCACTGTTGGGCCATCTAAGAATCCCGCCTGAGCGGCAACGAATAATAAGCCAGCCTCAAGCAAGAGAACAACAGCTAAAGCAATATCGTTAACACCGCCGCCATTTGGATTAAGGTGATTAATAATTGCGCCAAATGCTGTTGCGTTGAGAGTTTGTCCATCTACTTTCTGTGACCCCCAAAGCATGTACAACAAAATGATGCCGCCAGCAGTAATTGCCAAAGAAAATGCTAGGTACCACATGGTTCTTTTTCCATGAGGTACTTTTGGCTCAGCTAGTGTGTTCACATTATTAGATACTGCCTCTAAGCCTGTATAGGTACCGCCACCTAATGAGTAGGCTTTTAAGAATAAGGATGCAACCATAATCCAACCTAAATTAGAGCCCAGTGCATTAGCTTCGGAGATCGCATTAGGAAATAGATTGCCAAGCTCAGGCGCATGAATACCAATACCGTAAGCGATCAGAATGGCATGGGTAATACAAAAACCTAAAAAGATTGGCAACAAAATCAAGATTGACTCTTTAATGCCTCTAAAGTTCAAAAAGATCATGAACACTACTAAGCCCAATTCAATGATCAATTTATAGTCTTGATACTCTGGCGGCACCAAACTAAATGCCGCATCAACTCCGCTTGCAAGAGAAATAGCAATCGTTAATACATAGTCAACCAATAGAGCTGATCCAGAAATTAAGCCCGCTTTAGAACCAAGTAATGCTGTAGCAACTTTATATCCACCACCCCCAGTAGGAAAGAGTTCAATAATTTGGTTGTAGCCAAGTGCAATAATAAAAACGGTTACAGCAGTAGCCATCGCCAAGAACAGCGCTAAATTATGATTAGCGCCCAAAGCCAAGAATGCCTCCTCTGGACCATAGCAAGAGGATGACAGTCCGTCTGCTCCTAATCCCACCCATGCCAGTAAAGGAATAATTGAGATTGCATGGCGAGTCTTTGGATCCATCGGATCTAAGGCTTTGCCTCTAAAAAAATTAATAATCTTTTCCATCATGACCTCTGCGTTTCTTGGTTATATGTCTAGGCGGTATCCAACGCCTGTTTCGGTTAATAAAAACTTCGGTTGAGTTGGGTCATCCTCTAACTTTTGGCGGAGGTGACCCATATAAATTCGTAGGTAGTGGTTATCTTCAGTATGTTGACCGCCCCATACTTCTTTTAGTAACTGACGATGTGTCACTACCTTGCCGCTATTTGTTAGCAAGATGTTTAGTAATTGATACTCAATAGGGCTTAAATGAATTTCTTCATCAACTTTAGTAACCTTACGAAGACTGAGATCAATCTTCACATCACCAAAGCTAAAGGTTGGCGTGTTGGTATCTGATTGTGACAAGCGTCTTAGTAGCACACGCATTCTTGCCATCAGCTCTGCGGTACCAAACGGCTTGGTAAGGTAATCGTCGGCGCCTGCATCAAGTGCCTTTACCTTCTCATGCTCTTGAACTCTGGCTGAGAGAACGAGGACGGGATTGGTAGACCAACTACGATAGTTATTAATAAAAGCAATACCGTCGCCATCAGGCAAACCTAGGTCCAAAATAATTAAGTCGGGCTTCTCTTTGGCGGCTATTTGAGTGCCATCATTAATTGTCTGGGCCTCCAAGGCTATCAAATCCATACCTTTAATCACTTTGATAATCAGCCCCCGAATATCGGCGTCATCTTCAATTACTAAAACTTTTGTCACTGTATTAGTCATAGCTTAGGCAATTCAGAATTTTCGGTAATGGGTAAAGTAAAGGTAATTACAGAGCCAGCTTTGGATTCATTGTTCTTTGCCGATATAGAGCCGCCATGCGCCTCAATAATTTCTTTACAAATTGCAAGTCCTAATCCCATGCCCGACTTATTCGTATCAGAAATTCCTCTGGCAAACATCTCAAATAATTGACTAGGCTCTTGAGCAAAGCCAGTACCTGCATCAATTACAGATACTTCAACGAATTGTTCGTTCTTCCTAACAAGCACTTCAATGGTGGCAGATTCAAGCGAATACTTGGCGACATTTTCAAGCAAGTTGCAAAGTACCCGCTCAATTAATACTTCATCAAAATATAAGGGCGGTACATCACTTGTAATACTTGTCTTCACGATGCTTTTAGGAAACGATGTAGAAAAGTGTTTAATACTGGAACCAATTACATCTTCTATTGGTTGCCATTCTTTTTTAAGGGTGGGGCCTTGCGTCTGCAGTCTTGCCATCTCCAGCAAGTTGCCAATCATGCTTGAAAGTCTTAAGCCCTGACTTCGAATAGTTTCAAGATCAGCCTTACTCTGAGAATTAATTCCTTGATTACGCTCTTGTAGGCTTTCAGCCAAACCAATCATTGTTGTCAATGGCGTACGAAGATCGTGTGAAAGGGAGGAGAGAATGGCACTTTTCAAACGCTCTGTTGCGGCCTCTACTTTACTGAGTTCCCGAGCTTGTGCAGAACGCAGTTGAACAACTTCCAACGCAATGAGATTTGCGGCGGTTTGTAGTAAATCATCACGACCATAGTGCCTTAAGGACTTTGTGGAATCAGATGCTACAAGAATACCCAGTGTCTTTAATTCAGAGCGAATCGGAAGATAAATGATGGATTTCCCATCCACCTCATCAACCTCATTAAATATCCGAGTACCACTTTGCATCGACCAAGCAACAGATTGCATATCAAACTTGTCAATCTTTAACTGATCTAGATTCTCGGTAATGAATAAATCTATTTCAATACCTAGGGGCACTTCTAGAGCAGATTTAGAAACTTGAACAATCTGCTCATCTGATTGGGCGCTAAAGAGGCCGCGGGATAAACTTTGAAGTGCTTTTGCCAACCTTTCTCTGGCTGAAACATCTTTAATCTGCTCTTTTAATTTTGCGGCCAAATGGCCTGTTACTAAACCGACAATCATCATCACTAAGAAAGTAATGAGGTACTGACTATCGTCTACAGAGAATGAGAATCTGGGGGGCACAAAAAAGAAATCAAAGAAAACGACATTGATAAAGGCCGAGAATATGGCAGCATCTCGGCCCAATGAAGTGGCTATCAAAAAAGTGCTTAACAAAAAGATCATCACAATGTTGGCAATATCGACTATGCCCAAGAGAGCAGTACAGGCCAAACTCAGAATTGATGCAATTCCAATGCATATCAAGCCAGAAAAAAGTGGCCGATCTGCTAAAGAGGAATTTATTGTCTTTTTATTCACACAATCATTTTGAATCTATTGGTGTAAAAAAGGCGTAAAAATGAATTTGTCATTTAAAACGACAACACAAGCACCGACCCTAGATGAGCGTCGCTTAAATCGACGCAGGACCACTACAAGGATGAATAATTGACTTGTCCTTTTAAAGGACGGTTCTAGATAGTGGTATCCGAGAACGATGGTGACAAACCGAACCTAACCATAAAAGAAAATAACCCAACAAGTGGGCTATTGAGATTCTTGGTTGCCTGGGGCGGAATCGACCATTGTTGAGGATGTCTAATCTTATTTCAATACAGCTTTCACTTTTCCTCTAAGAGAGGGCAATACCTCTTCCTCAAACCAAGGATTCTTTTTTAGCCAAATATTGTTTCTTGGGCTTGGATGCGGCAATGGAATTGCTTTAGGCCAGTATTCTTTCCATGCCATAACTGTTTCAGTCAAATTCTCTTTACCGCCTTTATCTAAGTGCCATGCTTGAGCATATTGACCAACAATGATGGTTAGCTTGATATTGGGTAATTGTTCTAATAGTTTGACTCGCCATGTATCAGCACACTCTGATCTGGGTGGCAGATCGCCTGATTTAACTGTTCCAGGAAAACAAAAGCCCATTGGTACCAGAGCGATTTTTTTGTCATCATAGAAAACTTCTTTATTTATTCCCATCCATTCTCTTAAACGATCGCCACTTGGGTCATTGAATGGAATTCCGGTTTCATGAACGCGGCTACCAGGGGCCTGACCAACAATGAGAATTTTGGCAGAACTACTGACTTGAATAATGGGTCGCGGCCCCAATGGCAAATGCTTGGCGCACAAGGTACAAGAGCGAATTTCTTTAACGAGCTTGGAGAGGGATTGACTCATCAGTTAAGAATACTCCAAATGAAAAACTACCCGAGAATGGCTAATCTAGTAAAAGCCTATAGGGCGTCATCTTGGATTTCACAAACCCTTTCTTTTGATAGAAAGACTGTGCTTGAGTGTTTTCAATATCCGTTAGTAAAGTAATTCGCTTACAGCCCTCTTTTTTGGCTTCGCTAATCGCATAGTCAATTAACTTTGAGCCGATACCTTCCCCTCTGGCTTCAGATAGCACAACCATATCTTCAAGAATGGCTACTTTAGAGCCAAGAGCGGTTGATTCTGTAAACAGCAAGTTAATCATCCCCATTATTTTTTTATCATCTCTAGCAACCAAAATGATGCCAATCGTTGGGTCAAGAATGATTTTGCTAAGGGCTTTTCTTTGGGCTTCTGAGTTAGGCTCAAACTCTGCCTCTTGCTCAAAAAGAGTCTTTAACAACTCAACGAGTTCCGGAATATCAGAATGAGTAGCCTTGGTTAATTTCATTAGTCAATTTTAATGAGTTTGTGATCACCTTTACCACACTCATTTTCATTCCCAACAGTTCAGCAATTACTAAATCTTCATAAGCAATTGCCGAACACCAAAACGATCTTTTCTTCTTATTATTTCCATTCATAAACGGATCAATTATTCGACTTACTCTGTGAGTTGTTTTTCACTCCTAAGCGTCATAACACCCATCTGGTTGGTCCGATAAACAGGTACTACAACTTCAAATTTCCCATTTTTATCTAAGACCGATAAATGTCTTATTTCTGTGGCCCGAACTGGTAAGTCAAAAAATGCCCACTGCTTTTGCTCTGGGTTGTAACGAAAGATTCGATCCGAAGACCATAAATTACCCCAAACATTATGGTCATGATCAACATAAACCATATAAGGTTGCATCGTTGGCTCTGGAAATTTAACTGTTTCAATATCCATTGTTTGTGGATCTATTTTTGATAGGCTTGCTCCCCAAGAATTTCCCACCCATAAAATATTGCTTTCTTTATCAGTTCCCATTCGACGCGGTCCAGCTGAGTAAGGTAAGGGAGCATTAAATCCTAAGCCATCAAATTTTTCATAAAATGCTCTATCTTCCGCAGACATTCCCCTTACCTCCACATCAGGTATTTTTAAAGGAATAGCACTTTGGTGCTCTTTATCAGATTTATAAATGGTATCCATACCCATTTGTGCCCACCAGCCATTATTCTGCTTGTCTGCAGCGACACCATACGTTGCGCCACTACCCCGTGGACCAACCCCTGGGATGAGGGATTTATACTCTGTAAATTTTTCTGTCGATGGATTAAAGCTAAATGCTCCATTCGGGCTCGAAATCCAAACTTCACCATTAGGTGCTACATCGACCGATACTGCACCTCCGACAGGAGAACCTGAAGCGGGTGTTTGATACACTGTAATTTTGTCTGTTAATGTATCTAACTTTCCTAAAGCACGGCGGCCCGTATCGGCATCAAACCAAAAATTACCATTCGTATCACGTACTAATCCATGGGAAGAGGCTGCTAAACCATTTATTCCTGGATACTTTAAGTTTTTAATAACCCCCGTTTTAGGGTCAATTTTTCCAATAGTTACTCGCGTATTACGACTATTGGATGAGAAGTAAATCGTACCATCTAGACCTAATCCACCATCATGTGGAATTTGTCCAATTTTTGAGGTCGCTCCTTTACTCCAATCCGTTCCATCATTTAAATGCTCATTTGTTTTCATACCCACACTTTCATTGCGTGGGATGTCATACAAGCGCCAAACCGCTCTTGCTGCCTCGCCAGTTGGTCTTGGTCTATCTTTAAAAACCATGCTGGTTGGACCTGGTCCTCTTGCATTGGCCAAATATTGCGCCAATTCACTTTGGTGTCTTTTTAAGATACTATTTGCCTTCGCATTGGGTCCTGGATATACTCCACTTACTGGAACAACAGACATCAAATTAATAATCTTGTTCCATCCTGCTTCATCAAATTTAAATTGCAACGGATAGGCAGGCGAATGGCATCCCGTACAGTTTGTAGTAAAAATACGCTTCATCAATGCATCGTGATCACTACTTTCTGGCAAAGCTGCAACCAACATTTCTGGGGGCAATTGACGATATTTTTTTTCTGAATCAGTAATTAATTCCAACTTAAAGTTCAGTTGAGTCTTTTGTTGAAGAGTCACCTGTTTACGACTCCATTCAAAACCTAAAGCTTGAGACCAAACACTATATATCCCTTTTGGCAATGCTGGAAAGATGTAATGTCCTGATAAATCGGTATACACGCTCGTGGTAATAGTGCTTCCTTGCGCTCTAGCTGAAACAGTAACTCCCTCCAAGTTCTGTCCCTTAGGCCCAATAATCTGACCACTTAGAACTTCCTCTGAAGACTGTGCCGATGCTAGAGATATGAATCCAATTAAGACACTCGAAATGGTTAGTAGTAATAGCTTTTTCATATTAATCATCCATGTTTGGGGAGTCTACAATTTTTTTAGGAGCTTCTTTTACTGGAACCGTTTTCATGTAAGCAGTAATTGCATTCATTTGCGCCACATTCAAGGTATATTTAAAACCAGGCATCTTTTCATTTCCATATTGAATAACTGAATGAATTGCAGCCTTATTGCCGCCAAGCGTTGCTTGATTTAAATAGGGGCCAAAAGGCTTAGATCCAATTTCAATTTGAAGATGACAAACGCCACAATTCTGAGCAAGTAATGCACGACCATTTAATTGATCTTTAGTTAACGTTTGAGAGTATGTATATCCCGCTGCAAAAGTGCTTAAGCACAACATAAAGATAACTTTAAAACATCGTTTCATCGTGTCTCCTTGTAGGTTCTTTTTAGAACTAATTTTAAATTTATGTTTCTTAGTGTAATACAGCTACCTCTTAAAATAACAAAAACCTTTGCAAAATTCTTACTAAATATTCAAATCCATAAAAAATTACTCAGCATATTTAGGGTAATTACTCATATAAATTTATTTTCATAAGCCCAAGTAACAATTAATTTTGGTAAATCTTTTTCTTTATACAAGTACTTCAACTATTCCAAAATGGGAAGTAAAAGAATAGCCACCAAATAAAATGCCCTGCTCAAGAGAGGAGTAATTTGATTTTGGTGGTCCAAATAAAAATGGACAGAGTTATAGTATCCTCATCTTTTTGGAAAATGCTCTAGATGAACTTCGCCCTGTCGCCCGAAATAACTTACATGCTTTCCAGTTATTCAAACCATGTATCCGACACAACCGGCAGATATCGTTAACCTCAAAAACTCGGGGTATCTAACCATATCACTTTGAGCGCCGCGAATAGCTGATACTATGCCATCTTTGTTAAATGAAATTGGAATATCAATCGATGGCATTTCCATCGAAAGAATATACCTTTCATTACTAGACAAATAATAAGTGGTTGATTGATTGCGATAGTCGGCAAAATATGACTCGACCCCAACTGTCATTAAGCGTCCCAACACCTCTGGAAAAGTGAGTAAGCCGGCATTCGATTCATGTGCGCATATTTCAATTACTTCTTTTGTGTTGAGATTCATAAAAACCTTAAATAAAAGAATGCAATTATCTAACTTTATAAATCAAAATCCACCCGAAGGTTGTTTTGGTTATATGACCTGAGACACACTTTACAGTTTTAAGCATAAGGAGGGCCAACTTATGCCATTTTTAAAGATACATGAGTACTTAACTCATCCCATGGGGCTGATAACTTCCGTCCATCTTGTAATAGTAATCCGACTGAAATAAGAACGGTTACATCGTTATGAACATTTTTATAATCTCTTCCCAATGCTAAGGCTAATGCCTTAATATTGTTAGCTCCATTTTTTCTTAAATATTTCAGTAAATCTGAACGTCGTGGAGATAAAGTGTCCAACATCGTTTGAATATCTAGGAATGTGACATTTGTTTCGTTTACTTCAATTCCTTTAGATGCCAGATTCCATGCATGAGTAAATCGATTTGCCATATCTTGAAGACTGCCAACAGGGACTTGAACTTTAGTCGATTTTTTCATGTTTAATCCTATCTATGTCTGCTAAGAAATCTGCGACAAGTTTTTCAACAGTAACAAATTTATAAGGAACTTCAACTTCATTAATATGCTTATGATCGCTTTTACCACGCTCATTGTCATATCCAACAATTCTCAAACCATCTCACCCATACTATTATATGGTGTCAATAACCATTATTAGGGTGGGGTCCTTTTATATTCAAACTTATTAAAGTCACTCTGATATTGTTAATTATCGAATTATTTAGAAGGTTGTGGAAAATTCAATATGGCAACAATTGAAAAAAATAGTAGGGTTATTCAAGAAATGAAACAAACATTAGATGGTTTCGTTAAGAGCAAGGTTGTTTCTGAGAAAAAACGTAAAACTATTAAGAAAAACTTATTAACTCATCAACAAATGTTTAATAAGATGCTCAAGAACTCCGCAGTTAAAGCTGAGGTAGATAAACTCAATCTTGAAGAGTTCGCTATTCTTGATGAAATTCTTGCAGCAAGAAAAGATTCTGGATTGACATAAGCCCAAATTGCCAAACTGATGGGAACCCAAGCTCCAGCAGTAGCGAGATTAGACAGCTCTTTGGCCACCGGTAAGCACTCTCCGAGTTTGAGTACTCTTAGAAAATATGCTGCCGCAGTTGGTAAGAAAATGGAGCTTCACTTAGTTTAAACACTCATCCGCCAGACCAAATGAAAAAACCGGTCGAATCAATTGTCACCGTTCGGTTTTTCACGAGGCATCAACGATTACTGTAAAGCGTTATATAACAATAAATCGTTTAAAGTGCTATAGGACGCCGAATTCTTACCAGCTGCAGGTAACACCAAAGTATTTAATGTAGTGACAGCTACTGCTCCAGCAATATCTATTGCAGATGCTTGGGCTTGAATGGCGGTCAAAGCAGTTGCTATAGTTGCCATGTCAGCTATTTTTTGACTCACCGTTAAACCCGTATTGAAGCTTGTAACTAGAGCATTAAAAGAGCTGTCGGGAATATAACTTACACCATTAACTATTCGCGTTGTACCATCAATAGCTGACAGCAAATTATTTACGCCCGATCCGCCAGTCATAATTGCAGTAACCGCGTATGCGCCACCAGCATCACGAAATGCCTTAGCTGCTGTATCGTAGCCAGCGGTATCTGTTTGAATCCAGACATTTGAAGATGAAACTGAGCTTGCGAAGTTATTGACCCAGGTAATTTGCCCAGTAGTACTGTTATAAGCTGGAGAGTTTATGGCTGAGGTATCAATATTTTTTATATCTACTGAAAGCGTTAAATTTTTCGAGGCCTGATCTAATAAGCCAGTTGCTGTTGAGTCATTCAAAGCAAATGCTGTTCCTACAGCTTTAAATGCATTGGCCACTCCAAGTAAGTTGGTTAATGCTGGAGCAACAGCTACCGACGCTGGGGCCACAAAGGTAAATGCGGTGGGTGGAGCTGCAAATACAGCAGTAGAAATTGTTAGTACGGATGATACTAGTAGCTTTTTCATTTTTTTAACCTTAGTGATTGAGGATTTCTCTTGGGTCACTGGCTGTTTTAGCCTGACCGTTTGAGGGGTTTAGTGGAATTTCTACTGCCTTTTCCGGTAAGCCAGGGAAAGCCTTTATTCGCCTAGCAATGATGCGCACTTCTTTATTAGCCTTGATGAGTTTTTCTTCAAGATCAAAGGTTGACTCACCCATCTCTTTTGCATCATCAAACTCAGCCTGCAAGTTAGCTAACCTATCTTTTGATACCTGCAGATAAACTGATGGGCTTGAAGTTCTAATCGCTTTTTCAACATCTTTGTTTTGCAACATCATTACTACTGCTGCATTACCAAAGCCTAAAGCCGCCATCCTTTGACTGTTCTTTAATAAAACACAGTTATCGTCCACATATGTGCTGCCTCCAGCCAATCCGAGTCCCAAGATAGATCCTGACGCGGATACAGAGCCAAGGCAGACATCGCTACCTGCTGCCGTTAAACCTGGGGCATACATAGTTGGAACGGAATTAACATTTGATGTGGTGTTTACTGGCGTACTCGTGTTTACGTTGCCATATCCACCTGTCACGTTAGTTAAGTTCTGCTGCGTACCAATATTATTTCCCAATAGATTTGATTGACCACCTCCAACTGAAGTATTTGCTGCTCCAGAGCCTGTAGAGTTGACGTCGTTTGAAGTCTGAGCTAATCCAGATAGGGATAATAAGGTGAATACAACAAAAAAGAATCGGATAAATCTCTCCAAGTTTTTAAGCAAAGCCTAAGCTCATAAATCAACTGTGATCTAGTCACTTTTACTGAGAATTACATACAAAAAGTTATGAATTTACTTTTGCTAATGAAGGAGTTGTGAATCGTAGTTATTTGACAAACTAATTTGATAGATATCCCCTACTCTTCTTCGCAAGAGAGGTAGACCGTTGGGTAAGGTTGAAGTAATAAGTAGTTATAAATTTTTCTTATTTATTACAACTTCTTCACCATACTCCTTAAACCCCCAAATAGATACTTCTTTTATTTATAGTTTCTTTTAAAGGAGCAATCAATGTCTCCATTGATATTTTTAGAATTCATTAGGGGGGCTTAATGCCGATTTGAAATGGTCATATATTTCTAACATCAAACATCAATCGTCCTTTTAAAGGACAGGTAATGCATGGAGCACGCAGAACACTACTCAAACGCAGGCTCAAGGTAGATGCGCCATCAACTAGCTTAGAAGCAAACGGGCAATAAAAAAGCACCTGAAGATAGTTTTGGTATTTTTTGGTGGCCCGGGGCGGAATCGACCAGGGCCGAGGATGTTTGATCCGGTTCTTTGCCTTTATTAACAAATTCCCCCATAATCAAGAATCTAATGGGGGCAATATGAACACAAAACGATCACTACTTTTTACAATGGGAGCTGGAATTGTTTCTTCAGCCTTTGCCCAATCTACATCTTCAACCCCACCCAAACAAAAAGGGCCCTTGGTATGGCTAGATATGGATCAGGCAGAACTGGATGCCTCTTATGATCAAAGTGTTTATGCTCCCAATATTAGACAAATTCAAAGTCGATATGCCTCCAATAGCGATATCACTCGTAGCCGCCTAGGCAATCCAAAACGATTTGCTTATGGACCAACCCCAATAGAGGGTCTTGATGTTTATCTCTGCGATCGTCCTAAAGCACCTATTAATATTTTTATTCATGGCGGAGCATGGCGTTCTGGATTAGCCAAGAATTTTGGTTTTAAAGCCGAGACTTTTGTAAATGCGGGCGCTCATTTTGTGGTGCCTGATTTTATTAACGCTTTTGAATCTGGTGGCGATTTAATGCCCATGATCGATCAAGTAAGAAGGGCTGTTGCTTGGGTTTATAAAAATGCTTCTAGCTTTAATGGTGACCCCAATAAGATCTATCTATCTGGACATTCCTCTGGAGGTCATTTAGCCGGTGTAACCCTAGTCACAAATTGGAAAAAAGATTATGACTTACCAATGGATATCATTAAAGGTGGTCTTTTATGTAGTGGCATGTATGATCTGAAACCCGTTCGACTATCTGCTAGAAGCTCGTATGTGAAATTTACTGACAGCATGGAAGATGCTCTAAGTACCCAAAGACATCTTGAGTTTTTAAATACTCCAATCATTGTTGCTCATGGCAATCTTGAAACACCTGATTTCCAAAGACAGAGTAGAGACTTCGCCAAAGCAGTCAAAGATATGGGTAAACCCGTTGACTATATAGTTGGTCAAAACTATAACCATTTTGAGATGCCTGAAACAATCGCCAATCCATATGGGCTTTTAGGTAAGTTAGTTTTAAAACAAATGAAGCTCACTTAACTTTTCCTTTTAAAGGACCAGAAGAAAATGCCCCGCAAGAAGCAGGGCATTATTTGATTTTGGTGGCCCGGGGCGGAATCGAACCACCGACACAAGGATTTTCAATCCTTGTGTCAGCTACTCGATAGAAAGTAACACTTTTATGTTTTGACGTACTTTTTTTAGTTGAGCGGGTGTTATTTTAGATTTGAATTTTGCTTTACGTTCTCGCCAATCTAAAGATTTAACCTGATCAGATAAAACCACACTCGTTGTTTTACCCATTTCTATTTCAACCTCAAATGGATATCCTTTTACTTTTGTTGATAACGGGCAACAGATTGCCAAACTCACTTTATCATTGTAAATTGCGGGACTCAAGACCAAAGCGGGGCGATGGCCAGCTTGCTCTCGTCCTGCTTGAGGATCAAATTCTAGCCACACCACATCACCTGCATCTGGAACGTAATTTTTAGGCACTATAAAATTTCCTTTCCAACTGCAGGGCCAAAATTCTCTTCTGCATGGAGGTTGCTTTGAGTAATACCAGCTAACATTTCCTCAAGGCTAGGTTGTTTAGGCGAAATAGGTTCAATGATAATTTTACCTTTCAGCACATTTATATTAACCGCCTGTTCCATTTTTAAATTAGCCATCTCCATGATAGAACTTGAAATTCTTAATGCTGGGCTGTTGCCCCATTTTTTTATAATTGCTTGCATTTTACCCCCCCATGTTTCTACATTGTAGATACTCGAATGGGATAAGTCAACATTAGAACTAGTTAGTTAGAGGTCGAGAAGTCGATATAACGGCCCTACATCATAAATGAACTGCCCCCCAAAAGTTGGACAGCCAACAAAACTGGGGGTAGTGCCTACTAAGAACCCTAGTGTCTTTTGGTGTGGCGGTGACTGGTTGAGTGGCTGGGGGTTAGTTTTACCTGTCGACTTACCCTTATACATTTGATCGCAGTGTAAAAAGAAAGCATCAAAGGAAAGTGGTTTAAGCGTATATTATTTTTACGCTTACGCTTAAAGCAAAACACCCCAGTCGCTAGACTAGGGTGCTTCAGGTAGTTCAGTGGTGGCCCGGGGCGGAATCGAACCACCGACACAAGGAAATTTGATCCTGCTTTAGGTATGTCTTTTTGAAGGACAATTTTCCCTTGCCCCATGATAACAAATTTGTTATCATTTGGATATGGCATATTCCATCATTTATTACAGTCAAGAAGTTCAAGAAGAGATCATGAATTTGCCCGTAACACTTCAAGCTCGTTACATTGGCTTGACTGATCGAATGATTGAGTATGGTCCAAATTTAGGTTTGCCGCATACCGATGCTTTTG
This sequence comes from Polynucleobacter rarus, assembly GCF_003072505.1. Taxonomy (GTDB): domain Bacteria; phylum Pseudomonadota; class Gammaproteobacteria; order Burkholderiales; family Burkholderiaceae; genus Polynucleobacter; species Polynucleobacter rarus. The sequence continues at coordinate 2,653,830 of NZ_NTGB01000001.1, read as the reverse complement.
GTGGTGGTCTATTTGAATTAAGACTTAAAGGTGCTGAGGGTATTGCGAGAGTTTTCTTTTGTACGATGGTAGGACAAGAAATTGTCATGCTGCACAGTTTTATTAAGAAGACTCAAAAAACGCCAGATAAAGAATTAAAACTTGCTAAGCAACGCATGAAGGAGATAAAAAATGACAACAATTAAAACTAAAACGCTAAGCCATAAACAAATGGTTAATAAAATGCTCAAGAACTCGGCAGTTAAAGCTGAGGTGGATAAACTCAATCGTGAAGAGTTCGCCATTCTTGATGAAATTCTTGCCGCAAGAAAAGAGTCTGGATTAACCCAGGCTCAAATTGCTAAGCTTATGGGAACGCAAGCACCTGCAGTTGCTAGATTAGAAAGCTCTTTGGCAACGGGTAAGCATTCTCCAAGTCTAAGCACTCTTAGAAAATATGCTGCCGCAGTTGGTAAGAAGATCGAGCTTCACTTAGTCTAAACACTCATCCGCCAGACCAAATGAAAAAACCACCCGAAGGTGGTTTTGGTGTTTCTTGGTGGCTCGGGGCGGAATCGAACTAGGGTGAAGGATGCCTGATCCTATTTCACTTGTTTTGGATTGAAGTTAGGGTTTTGAATAAGTCCAAATCGATTTCCAAACGGGTCTTTAACAGAGGCAACCCTAATTCCCTCACCAACATCAGAAACTGGCTCAAGTGATTGAGCACCAAGATCTAATAATCTTTGAAAGGCGTTTTCTATATCTACCACACCCCAAAGAAGTTGTGAACCATCAGTAGATGATTCACCTTGTGGCAAGAGTCCAAGCTCAAAACCACCCACCCGAAAGCCAACATAAAAAGGTTGATCAAAGTAGGGCTTCATTTCTAATACTTGTGAATACCAGTCTTTGGCTTTGTTTAAATCATTTACTGGGTAGATTACTGTTCTGAGTCCGAGGATCATTTGCGTCTGTTTTAAATTGATTTATTAAATCATAGCAAATTCAAAAGAAAATACCTCAACAAAGCAGGGTACTATTGGCACTACCTGGTTAGAATGGAGTTATTAATCGTTTTGATAAATGCTCATCCCTCAATTATGGTGAAGAGCCAGAAGATCGAGCTTCATTTGGTGTAGAAGCCTCATCTTCCGCCAATCCAAATAAAAAACCACCCGAAGGTGGTTTTGGTGTTTCTTGGTGGCCCGGGGCGGATTCGACCAGGGCTAAGATAAGTAACTCTGTCGCAAGAATCACCTCTTTACTTTAATTAAACCAAATGGTGTGATTGAAATTACAATAAACCAAAGGACTGGTCCGCCAATTGTCCCGATATTCAATTCAATTATTCCTGATAACAACATATTGAACAGGAATGCTAAATCACCAATCCCAATAACTAATACAGCTATCCAATAAGCCAACCAAGATCCTTGTTTCCAAAGCATCCAAGATAAAAAGATTGCTAATACGCCATAACCACCAACATCTAAACAAAAGTTGATGAGCAATCTTGAATGGATAGTTGAAGTCATCTGATCGACAGCAAATTGAAAAGTCTCTTTTGAGCCATTAACTCCACCCAATAGCATGTTCCATTGAGACTGAATATCTCCACCAAGATACTGATGAATACCTTCAGCACCAACCCAAATGTGAAGAACTCCCCAAAGTAATAGAAGCATCGCACCAATCTTGGCACTCATTCTTATGTCAGTTGATTTCATCATTTTTCCTCTTCTATTTTTTAAAATAGCTTTTAATTAGCTTTTGGTATATTTTAGATATCTATAAAAAATATATAAGTAGGCACCAAATGGTAACCAATGAAAAAACATTAAAAATTTCCGTTGATAGCCCCTGTACTGCGAATAGTTGTGAAATTAGGGATGCTTTTATAATGATTGGAGGTAAGTGGAAGAGCATGATCTTGTATGTTCTTTCATCACAAGGCGTTGTTCGCTTTAATCAACTTAAGAAGACAGTTGCTGGAATTTCTCAAAAAATGTTGACACAACAACTGCGAGAACTAGAACGAGACGGACTTATCAAGAGACAGGTATTTCCTGAAGTACCGCCACATGTTGAATATTCCATGACTGAGCTTGGATTAAGTTTGGGTCCAATCTACCAAGCGGTTCATAACTGGGAACAAGAAAATCTGACGGAAATTTATAAATGCCGTCGTCAGTATGACGCCGCCTTAACTTAATTAATCAAAATGAAAAAACCACCCGAAGGTGGTTTTGGTATTACTTGGTGGCCCGGGGCGGAATCGAACCACCGACACAAGGATTTTCAATCCTCTGCTCTACCGACTGAGCTACCAGGCCATAATCGAATATTATAACTTAAGTTCAATTAGAGATAAAGAACTTAGAGCCCCCATAGTATATTTACCTTGTAATTTAGTATCCGACCGAATAAATTTTTTGAATATTGTGCCTTTAACTTTGGCTAGTTAATTATTTTAAAATTAACTTCCATTGTTACCAGCTTTGCGAACATCGATCCCTAACGCCTTTAACTTTCGATACAAGTGAGTGCGCTCAAGACCTGTATATTCTGAAACTTTGGTCATACTTCCGCCAGTTTTCTTAAGATGGTACTCGAAATATGCCTTCTCAAAAATATCTCTGGCTTCTCTAAGCGGTAAATCAAAATGACCGGGACTTAATTCGGCATCAGCGCCACTTGGAGATACAAACTCACCATCAATTGATTGTCTTGATGAATCCAATGCGCTAGATTTATCACTAGTACTAACAAGCATCGTCGTTGAATATTCTTTAATGACGTTTGAATTACCCTTAAATACATCATCTTTCGGTAAAACTCGTTCTAAAGCTTGATTCACTGTTTTAAGAAGCTTTTGTAAAGCAATCGGCTTTTCCAAGAAATTACAGGCTCCGATTCGAGTAGCCTCTACGGCGGTATCTATAGTGGCATGACCGGACATCATTACTACTGGCATTGTCAACTTATTATCTTTTGACCATTCTTTTAACAGTGTTACTCCATCTGTATCTGGCATCCAAATATCTAGCAACACAAGATCAGGTTGAAGTTGGTCTCGAACTGTCCTCGCTTGTTGGGCATTCTCTGCAGAATAAACTACATGACCTTCATCGCTTAATATCTCATTAAGCAACTCTCTAATTCCCATTTCATCGTCAACAACTAATATATTTGCCATTCTTTTTCTTCCTGTAAAACAATTTTAGTACGTCATAAATACAAATAATTCATTTCTCAAGTTATGCCAATTTCTGAAACAGTATTGAAATCCTTGCCCCACGAATCACTTCTTTCCTCATTCTATTTTTTAACTCTATTCTTGCTCCATGCTCATCAACAATTTTCTTTACAACAGCAAGCCCCAAACCAGTTCCTTTTGATTTCGAAGTAATGTACGGCTCAAAAGCTCTGCTAAGGATTCGGGGTGAGAATCCTGGACCATTATCAGCGACCGATAACCTTACTAATTTTTCAATATTCCCTAAATGGTCTGCGTGATTTACTGTTTCTGTTTTTATTTCAATTTCTGGTTCAGAGTGTATTTCTGTTGCAGCATCCAAGGCGTTTTGAAGGATGTTATGAACTACTTGTCTGAGCTGGGTAGAATCACCCACAATATGAGGACAATCTAAATCTAACTTTAATTCAATATGATTATTTTCATAAAGTCCCATAATTTGATTGATCAATTGATTCAAGTCAATTTCTTGCATATTTGGAGTTTGTTTTTTCCCAAAGTCTCTAAAATTATTTACCATTGTCTTCATGGCTTGAACTTGATGAATAATTGTATTCGTTAACTTTGCAACAATATCCTCTTGCTCAGTTGGAATTGTTCCAGCTAGTTTTTGGTAAATTCTTTCAGCCGATAACTGAATGGGGGTTAATGGATTTTTTATTTCGTGCGCTAAGCGCTGTGCAACCTCACCCCAGGCTAGCGCTCGTTGAGCAGTGATGACTTCGGTAATATCATCAAAGACAATAATATATTGTTTACCAATCAACTCTGTTCCTCTAGTCAGTAGCGTAGGGGTCGTTTTATCCCCATCAAGAGTATTGTCGTATAAAGAAAGCTGCCTTTGCCAAGAGGGTTGAGTGCCTGTGCTTGAATTGAGACCATCTTCACCGCCAATAGAAATTAAATTTGCTTTAAAAGCTTCTTTAATATTTGTCTCAAAAAACAATAATTCCGGAATCGAGCTCATTGTCTTACCTATTACATGGTTTAAGTCACGCTCTAAAATTCTTTTGGCACCCTCATTGGCTACAAGTAAATGGAAATCTTGATCAAAAACACAAACACCTGCTGTCAAATTAGTGAGAACTGATTCAGAAAAATCCTTTGACTCTTGAAGTGATTGGCGAGTTTCTCTTAGCTGTCTCGTCATATTGTTAAATTGACGAGTTAACATGCCCAATTCATCATTCGAATTAATTTCAGGTTTGGGTGATAAATCACCTTGTGCTACAGCTTGAGTTCCTCTTAACAACAATAACAAGGGTTGTGCCAATTGACGACCTAAAATTAGCGCTAAGGTTATAGCTAAAAAAAGTGCAATAAACATTGTTAAGGTTAATGAACCGATATACATTTTGCGCAAACCAACGCGACTTAATGACTTTTCTTGATACTCACTATAAGCATTTTGAATAATTTTTGCATTTTCAGCCAATTCAATTGGTATTTTTTTGGTTAATTTAATTATTTTTTTATTTTGTAGTTGATATAGAGCAATATAGCGATAATTATCTACTCCTTTTCCACCTCCAAAGTCATCAACCAACGCAACCTTGCCGTCTCTTTTTAAGAAAGGTAACGCATCAACATACGCGTAATTTTCAATTAAAGCCTCTGAAGTACATGGTTTAGTTAATAGTTGAGAACCTTGTTCGTTGAGTATTTCTATACCTAGTAGTTCAAACTCTTTACATAGTAAATTTTGCTGCGCTTCACTGAAATTGTCGGTTGATAATCTCGGAATAATTGTGAGGCCGGTATTCAAAAAATCCCTTTGGCCCATCTCAAAAGAATTTCTTCCCAAACTCAAGCCGGCATCAAGGGCTGATTCCACATTCAGATCAAACCAAGATTCAATACTTCTACCGACAAATTGAAGTGATACAGAATATAAAATTGCCCCTGGTAACACGCCAACTAATCCAAAAATCATAGCCAACTTAGCAATTAATCTAGTACCAAAATAGCGTTGTCGCCACCGGATAGTTAAAGTTACGACTAAGCCAATAATTAACAATAAAAGTGCTACCCCAATAATGATATTGGCTGTATATAACCAAACAAAATATTGACCTAAAATTTGTGCGTCTGCGCTAATTCCCGTTAGCAGACCAATCAAAAGAATGGCTAGTATCACAACAACAACAATAAAAGCTATTAAATCCCGCTTTATTCGGTATTGACCATTAAATGACTGGTTGGTAATGGGGGTTTTTAGTCTCTTCATTTACTATTTGGTATTCGATAGTGCGGCGTAAATGAGAACGCATGTTTTTCACTGGAAAGATTCCATTCTCTAGCGTTTAAGGCATTTATTTGGAATGGTTTTGGTAATTGGCTTAAGTCTAGGCGCATCCGAATAATCCCTTGGTAGGTTTTATTATTATCTAGTGCCACAAGGTCCGCTACCTGCCATCCACCAATGGATCCCAATTGTAAGAGGGCTTCCTCCAAAGTACTAGTTGAAATGGTTAAGCCACCGCCATTGATTCGATATTGTTGAGTTAGTGGTTGATAAGACAGTCGAATGTTTTTCATTACTTGAATGGGTCGCTCTTCAAACCAATACCAACGACCTCTTGTAACCTCGAATTCGACTAAAAAATGAAAAGTAACGCCTTTTCTTACCGCATCACCCAGTTCCGACGGTAAGTCTATCTGGTAAGAAGCATTTAATACCCAATTAGATTCTGCAGGATCAAATTGTATTTGTCTTAGCTTAATCCCTTCAGCAAATACTTGTACGCTGATTAATCCTAAAATCAGAGCTAGTATTATTAAAAGTTGTTTTCGCCAAAAATTCATTATTTTTTTTGTAGTAACCCGTAGAAGAAGCCGTCATGCCATTCATTAGGCAAGAGTTGCCCTAAACAATCTAATCTTATTGCGTCATCAAATTTTTTCATTAACCATTGCAACTGATTCTCACCTTCATCAGGAAAGATAGAGCACGTCACATACAGGAGGACACCTCCTGGTTTTAGAACCGTCCACAAATTTCCTAAGATTTTCTTTTGGGTAATCGACAGTTGTTGAAAATCTTCGTCCCTTCTCAATTCTAAAATATCTGGATGCCTTCTCACAATCCCACTTGCGGAACAGGGGACATCGGCTAAGACCGCATCAAAACTCTCCCCATTCCACCAAGTTGATAAATCACAAGCATCTCCTTGAACTAAGTTAGATGAAAGCCCAAGTCGACTTAAGTTTTCCTGGACTCTGGTTAATCTAGACGCATCTAATTCAAGGCTATTTAAATGAATTGTATTTAATTCTAATAAATGGGTAGTTTTACCACCTGGCGCACAGCAAGCGTCTAAGACTATTTGATCGGGTTTTAACGGCAATAAATGGGCAGAAAATTGAGCACCCAAGTCTTGGATACTAAAGTAACCTAAATCATATCCCGGTAGTTGCTGAACGGGTGTCGAATGCGCCAATCGAATCGCTTCTGGCGCCAACTTCAAAAACTCAATGGGAATATCGACAGTCTCAATACTCTCACTTTGAAGTAAGTCTTGGTATTCTTGCTTTGTAATTTTTGAGGTATTAACACGCAAATAAAAGCCTGGTTCATGCAGATTCGTTTCCAAAATACTTCGCCAATCTTTTGGATAGGCTCTTTTCAAACGTTTAATCCACCACTGTTGATAATACGGAACATCATCATTAACTGGTCCAATAAATAATTGTGGATTTTCAACGCAACGCCTCATCACGGCATTAATCATGCCTTTGGCAAATTGTGTTTTGGTAGATAAAGTAGCAGCATTCACCGCTTCATTGACTAAGGTATGCGAGTTGTACTGATTAGGAGAGTCCGGTAGTAATACGCTTGCTGCAACTAGTAGCAGATTTTCTACTTCGATCTCAGGCTCTTTATTAATAAACTCATAAATTACATGTAGCAAGCGTGCTTTATGACGTAGGGTAGTGAAAGTGAAGCTCTGGACTGCAGAGCGTAATTCCTTTGGCAGATTAACAAAACTCTCTGTCAAGGTGGTGCCCATTTCTAAAGCATTTAATGCATCGGCGGAATATTGCAGGATTTGACTAAGGTTAGCTCCTTTTAACTCATTAGGTACCTTGCTTAACTCGGGTTGGGGTGTTATTTTTGCCTTATTCACTAATTTGGATAGATTCCTGTTTTGGACATTTGTAAAAGTTTTCTGACTCGTTCTTCCGTGTCAGGATGGGTTGAAAATAATCCACGTAAACCGCCAGCGGATAGAGGATTCATAATCATCATTTGTGCAACGGCAGGATGCTCCTCAATCGCCTGAAAAGGAATACCCTTAACATAGTTCTCAATTTTTCTTAATGCCATTGCTAAGGCTTCTGGATCACCACTTATTTCTCCACCGCCTCGGTCTGCTTCGTATTCTCTGGCTCTTGAAATAGTCATTTGTATTAGACTAGCGGCCAAAGGCGCTAAAAACATGACTAATATTCCAGCAATTGGATTCGACCTTCCTTCACTGTCTTTAGGACTAAAAAACATTGCAAAGTTTGCCAAGCTTGAAATGGCTCCCGCCATCGTTGCAGCAATCGTTGAAATGAGAATATCGCGATGTTTAACATGGGAGAGTTCATGTGCCATGACACCGCGAAGCTCCCGTTCTGTCAAAATACTTAAAATCCCCGTAGTTGCCGCTACTGCAGCATTTTCTGGGTTTCTACCAGTGGCAAAAGCATTCGGTGCATCCTCTTCGATAATATACACCTTCGGCATTGGTAAACCAGCCTTTTGTGATAACTCTCTGACCATTTGATAATATTTTGGATAATTTGATTCATCAACTGGGTTCGCTCCCACCATTCGGAGAACCATTTTGTCTGAATTCCAATAACTAAAGAAATTCATGCCAACAGCTAATAGAAAAGCGATGATCAGCCCTTGACCACCTCCTAATACACCCCCAACAAAGATAAACAATGCAGTAATAACTGCCATTAATATCGCCGTTTTAGCTAAATTAAACATTGCCTCTCCTCTCGTTTTTGTAGATCAATATTTAACAATATAACAAATTTTTTTAATTGAATATCTCGCCAATCTGAATTGTATTAGTTAAGATAAATTGCTTTGCGCTCATTCTTTTTGACCCTGCTTTTTGGAGTTCTATTATTCTCAACACACCCGTACCACATGCAATTTCAATTCCGTAATCATTGATTTCTAGAACCTCTCCCGGTTTGCCTGTTTGCCGCTGCGCCCAAGTTTGAGAAACGTCTTCGCACAACCATAGCTTATAAAGCGTCGCCATCAAATGAGTAAATGCTACTGGGCTTGGATTTAAAGCACGAACTTTACGATCGATAATTTGTGCATCCAGATTCCAATCAATTAACGCTTCCTCTTTGAGTATTTTTTGAGCGTAAGTAACGCCTATTTCTGATTGATTCTGTAAAAATAAATCTTGTCCGCTTGCAATGAGGTCCAAAGTTTCATTCAATAACCTTGCTCCCTGCAATGCCAAGCGATCATGCAATGTTTGGGTTGTTTCGAAGTTTTGTATTGCTAAACTTTCTTGTGCAATGATAGGACCAGTATCTAAACCCTCTTCCATTTTCATGATGCATGTACCTGTTTGCTTATCGCCACTCCAAATTGCACGGTGGATCGGTGCTGCACCGCGCCAACGTGGCAATAAAGATGCATGGACATTAATACAACCTAACGTTGATTTTGACTCTACTAAATCTAGTAACCATTTCGGCAAAATCAGACCATAGGCAGCCACAACCATTACATCAAAGTCTAAAGCTTCTAAAACCGTCTTTGCTTGCTCTGCTTCCTCTGGATATTTACCGTCGAGTTTTAAAGAAGTGGGTTGTAATAATGAAATATTCTTATCAAGGGCGACTTCTTTTACTGGACTTGGATGAATCTTTAGGCCTCTACCAGAGGGTCTATCTGGTTGGGTCATAACAAGAACCACTTGGTGCGGCGTATTTAAGATTCTGCTGAGAATGATTTTTGCAAACTCTGGCGTCCCCGCATACACTATTTTTAAAGGCCTCAAGGCTCCTCCGCACTCGGCAAAATTGCCCATTGTACTTTGAGTGGAAGGGCATTGTTATTACTTGTCCAAGGAATAGAAACAACACCCTTAACGGGGGCTTTTGCAAATAGCTCTTTCACCTTAGCGGAGGGGGGGTGTCCACCGCGCCACCACTTACCAGAATGAGTTGGAGCAGAGTCCATCAGGATCAACAATGGGGCGTTTTTATCGGCTTTAGTTAACCATGGTGACTCTAAATCATTGGCATCAATCCAAGCTTTAATATTTCTACCACGAGAAACAGTATCATTAATAATCACATTGCCAATAATCCAAGTATCGCCAGCAATTAGTGTGATTGGTTTGCCTTGGGTAATGGCACTATTTTCTTGCCAACGCAAATGAATTTCTTCGCCAAGTTTTTTACTAGGAAAATTTCCTCGACCTTGTTTTCCTAAATAATCAGCTCCTGGTCCAACGATGAGGCCGTAGCCCATTGCAAATATCAAGTGTAACCATAGTACTTTTTTAATAAACGACTTTAAATCAATCTCTCTCGCAACCAAAGCTCCAATAATACCAAACCCTAAATAAAAAGTGACCGCCCACTTTGCCTCAATTTTCTGCCCAAATAAAATTCCTATTAAAAGGGCTACGACGGTTGGTCCTATCGCAAAAAAAACTAAAAATATTCGATCCTTTTGTGAGAATAATTCCCACCAGGTTGGTTTTAAAACCCGTTCTAGCTGAAGTGTTTGTTGCGTTTTATCCTGATTGTTACTTAATCTAAACAACAGGTAAATGGCTAAGATGACTGGGGCGACTCTTAAAGCCTGCGTCAATAAAAAGCCGTTAAATAGTTCAAAGAGCTTGGCGGCATAAGTTGAGGAGTCGGCCAATGACTCTCTAGCGTAAAATAGAGGTCCCTGATTGAGAGATGTCTGCTCGTAAAGCCAATACAAATGTGGGCACATGATCAATAGGCAAGATGCAATCGCCATCAAAATGCCTATTAGTGCATTCTTTTTTAGAAATCTTTTTTCAAACAAAAAATGTACGAATAAAACAGTAATTTGCACGATGGCACTGTACTTACTTAAAAGTGCAAGACCTGTAAAAAGTCCTAACAATATCCAATAAAAGTAATACGTTTTCTCATGGTGGGTTTCGAATTCAGTCTTGCGATCAATAACCCAGCTTGAATAATAAAAATAAAACATGGCAGCAATTGACCAAAGCTGCATACTATTATGGTTGTAATCTCCACCTCTGACTGTGTAATAGAGAATAAATGATCCAGTTAAAACAAACACAAGAGGTGCCCAAGGTGGTACTAATTCTTTCGTTTGCTTGCAAATTTTTATGAATAAGTTATACACAATCCATTGAGATAAAACGACGCTAGTAAAACCTAAAACAAACGGAAGCCAAATTACCTTCCCAAAAAGCATCGTTAAAGGGTAAATGAGCCAAGAGGGTAATGGGGGATGTTTTTGATACCCCCACTCGTATGAACTTGCCCAAACCAACTCTTCCATATTGTCCCATTCGGGGGCTTTACGGATTAATAGGGTGGTGAAAAACCAAATACAAGAAATTAGCAAAAAAATTTGCCAGGCTTGCATCGTGACTTTTTGATTTTTTACCTTTTCCAACATTAGGAAGGGGGGCTTTCTGTTAATAATGATTTATAGTCTGTAATTATAGGTTTAACTGTAAAATTTGAATATGACTAATAATTCTTCTCGCCTAAAAAACTTTTCTTTAAGCGTTGTTGTTCCTGCTTACAATGAGTCGACGAATTTAATCAAGTTTGTAGAAGCTTTAAGGTCAACGATTACCGCCATTACCTCACGTTATGAGATTATCATTATTAATGACGGGAGTCGGGACAATACTGATGAAGTGGGGATGGAATTAGCCAAAGAATCGGGCATTCGTTATCTCGCTTTTTCAAGAAACTTTGGTAAAGAAGCCGCGTTATCTGCTGGGATTGATTATTCTCGTGGTGATGCGGTTTTATTGATTGACGCAGATTTCCAACATCCAATGGATAAATTATCTGAGATGTGTGCACTTTGGCAAAGTGGTTATGACATGGTTTATGGTGTCATTGTTGACCGCGGTAATGAGTCTTTCTTAAAACGCTTTGGTACCCGTTTCTTCTATTCCTTGATGAGTGCTGGTACAGATGTCGCTATTCCCCAAAATGCTGGAGATTTTCGTTGGCTAGACCGTAAGGTAGTCGAGGCTCTTAAAACCTTGCCCGAACGCAATCGTTTTATGAAGGGTTTGTATGCTTGGGTTGGTTTCAAGTCTGTTGGATTGCCTTTTGTTCCTGCCGATCGCTTTTCCGGAGTTTCTAGTTTTAAAATTACCAGCCTTATTAAACTAGCCCTGTCCGGTATTACAGCATTTAGCACTTTACCTTTAAGACTATGGACTTTTATTGGAAGCTTTATTTCCTTAGTTGCCATTTCTTATGGCATTTTCGTGGCTTTTGACACACTGATTAATGGTAACCCCGTCGGTGGCTGGCCAACCATTACGGTAGCTTTAATGCTGTTTTCTGGTGTGCAACTATTATCAATTGGTATTCTCGGAGAATACATTGGACGTATTTTTGATGAAGTAAAACAAAGGCCTCTTTATTTGGTCGCTAAAGATAATGACAATAGTTCCTTGGATTCGTAGACTCCCTCAAGTAAGTCTTTTTGTTTTAGTCGGAGGGGGGGCTGCAGCAATTCATTTTATGAGCGTCATTTTATTTGTTGAACTGTTTGCAACGCCTGCATTAATTGCCAATATTTTTGCTTTTCTTATTGCCTTTTGCTTTAGTTTTTCAGGGCAACGTTATTTAACTTTTTCTGACTCAAATCAAACTTTTTTTTATTCCCTTAAAAGATATTTTTTAGTTTCTGTATGTTCTTTTCTATTTAATGAGTTTTTTTTCTACATTGCTATTTATCTCTTCCATATTCCGTATTACGTTGCCTTGCCAATTATTGTTTTATTAGTTGCGATTGGAACTTTTGTTGTTTCAAAACGTTGGGCTTTTAAATTAACTTAATGAATACGATTCAACTCTGCGCAGATGATTTTGGCCAGGATCCTTTAATTAATGAAGCGGTCTTTAGTCTGTTCTATCAACAACGCTTATCTGCCACGAGTGTTTTAATTGATGGTCCTCATGTTGCTTCCTCAGTTTTGACTTTACAAAATGCCCATAAGGAAGGTCTTGAAGTCGGTTTACACTTTAATTTAACCCTCGCCTTTCCAAAGGCCACTCAACAAAATATCAAGCCTCTTTATCATTGGATTGTTTTAAGTCAACTTGGTTTATTAAATCCTATTGAAATTAAGCAAGCTTTTCAATTACAACTCACAAGATTTGAAGATACTTACGGTTTTATGCCAGACTATATTGATGGACATCAACATGTTCACCAATTTCCTAAGATTGGGAAAATCGTCCTAGATGAAGTATTAAAACGTTATTCAAGTCGTTCCTTACCTTGGATTCGTAATACATTACGTCCAGATAATAGCAGCAACATACCTCAAGTCTCTAAGGCTTTTGTTCTAGAAGTGCTGGGTGGAAGGAGTTTTTACTCTTTACTTAAAACCTATAAATTGCTTTCAAACTTTGGCTTTTTAGGTGTTTATGGTTTTAATGCAGTGAATGAGGCAGCCTACCGAGAATTAATGCGAGCCTGGCTCATGAATGCTAAAAGTAACACTCTAATTATGTGTCATCCAGCAATAGAAGTAGTCAATAATGATCCGATTGGTAGTCAGAGACCAATTGAGTTTAGCTATTTTTCCTCAGATGCTTTTCAAGAAGATTTAAATCTGCATCATCTGACTATTGCCAAAATGAAGACTTCCGTTGAACAATAGTTTTGTATTGTCTAAAAAAGAATTACTTACCGGAAATCTTCTCTCTTTTTTTCATTTTCCCTTTGATTCGCATCCTCTTTAAAGGGGAAAGATAGTCAACAAATACTTTGCCAACCAAGTGGTCCATTTCATGAAGAATACAAACGGATAAAAGCCCCTCTGCTTCTAATTCGAAATCATCACCATTTTCATCATAGGCTTTGATACGGACTTTATCCGGCCTCTCCACTTCATCAAAATAGTCTGGCACGGACAGACAACCTTCACGCCAAGATTTGACTTCTTCACTTTGCCAAATGACCTCAGGATTAATCAATACTTTTAATTCCGCTCGGCTATCCGATACATCAATTACGATGATTCGTTCGTGGATATCTACTTGTGTTGCTGCAAGTCCAACGCCTGGAGCTTCATACATAGTGTGGGCCATATCCGCCACAATTTTCTTAAGACGATCATCAAACTCTTTCACCGGCTTTGCAATTTTATGGAGCCGTGGGTCTGGATAACAGATGATTGGGAGTAAGGCCATATAAAGAACTTAAGTTAGAATTTCTCATTTTACCTAATTGAATTTAGTATAGTGTAGAAAATTTGATTTTAAAACCTTGTTTTTGATCAAAATAACTCCAAAACTCATCAAATTAAAGTTGTTTAACATCAACAACTTATAATTTTATTTACAAATTTTTAAGGTTGTTAGTGGAAATTTTTACATATTTTTATCATCTTCGGGTAATAATAAAAAAAGAGAAATTAAATTCTAAGGTATGAAATTGGCCAAAAAACCGAGTAGTTCCCCTGTCGATTCTGAGCAGTTAAAAACATTAATCATTGCTGAAAAGCCTTCGGTTGCGGCTGATATCGCCCGTGCTTTAGGTGGTTTTACAAAACATGAAGATTATTTTGAAAGCAAGGACTTTCTTATTTCTTCTGCAGTTGGTCATCTCTTAGAAATTACTGCCCCTGAAGAATTTGAAGTGAAGCGTGGCAAATGGTCTTTTAATAATTTACCCGTCATTCCGCCTAGATTTGAATTAAGGCCCATTGTTAAAACGGAGTCTCGCTTAAAAGCTTTGCAAAAATTAATTAAGCGTAAAGACGTATCAGCACTTATTAACGCCTGTGATGCGGGACGAGAGGGTGAGTTAATATTTCGACTAATTGCGCAACAAACGAAGGCTTCACAACCAATTAAACGTCTGTGGTTGCAATCGATGACACCAAACGCCATTCGCGAGGGGTTTGCTAATTTACGTTCTGATGAAGAAATGTTACCTCTTTCAGATGCGGCAAGATGTCGTTCAGAAGCGGATTGGCTAGTAGGTATTAATGGCACTAGAGCCATGACTGCCTTTAACAGTAAAAGTGGCGGTTTTTTTCTAACGACAGTAGGTCGTGTACAAACTCCTACTCTGTCTATCATGGTCATGCGTGAAGAGAGTATTCGGAAATTTATATCCCGCGACTACTGGGAAGTTAAAGCTCAATTTATTGCTGCTGCTGGAATTTATGAAGGTCGTTGGTTTAATCCCGAATTCAAGAAACAAAGTAAAAATGATATCGTCGACCCTGAATTACGGGACAGTAGATTATGGTCTGAATCCGAAGCTAAAAGTATTGTTGTAGCCTGTAAAAACAAACAGGCTTCGGTTACTGAAGAGTCTAAACCCTCCACTCAACAAGCTCCACAATTATTCGATTTAACGAGTTTACAAAGAGAAGCCAATGCTAGATTTGGGTTTTCAGCTAAAAACACCTTAGGACTTGCACAGGCATTGTATGAGCGCCACAAAGTATTGACTTATCCAAGAACGGACTCACGTGCGCTGCCTGAAGACTATATTCAAACCGTAAAAGATACGATTGAGTCTCTTGGACAGGTCTCTGATAATTATGTTTCGTTCGCCTCGGAAATTCATAAAAATAATTGGGTAAAGCCGAATAAAAAGATTTTTGATAATTCTAAAATATCAGATCACTTTGCTATTATTCCGACCTTGCAAGAAGCTCCAAAAAACCTTTCAGAGCCTGAACAAAAACTTTTCGATTTAGTGGTTCGCAGGTTTCTATCTGTCTTTTATCCTGCTGCTGAATTCCTGATTACAACCCGTATTACAAGTGTAAGTGGTCACTCTTTCAAGACTGAAGGTAAGGTTTTAGTCAACCCTGGTTGGTTGAAAGTCTATGGACGTAGTAGTCAAGATGATAAAGAGTTGGTAATGGTTGAACCCGGTGAAAAAGTCCAAACTGAATCGATTGATCTAGTTGCTTTAAAAACAAAACCTCCCGCGAGGTTTTCAGAAGCAACCTTATTATCAGCAATGGAAGGTGCCGGAAAGCTAGTAGAAGAAGATGAGTTCCGAGAAGCGATGGCTGAAAAAGGCTTAGGCACCCCAGCAACTAGAGCCTCCATTATTGAAGGCTTACTTGCTGAACGTTATATATTTCGTGAGGGCCGAGAGCTCATACCAACTGCGAAGGCTTTCCAGTTGATGACTCTATTAAGAGGTTTAGGCATTGAAGAACTTACCCAACCTGCCTTAACTGGAGGCTGGGAATTTCAATTGTCACAAATGGAAAAAGGTCTGATTCCTAGATCTAGCTTTATGCAAGAGATTTCTCAAATGACTCAACGGATTGTGAAACGCGCAAAAGAGTTTGATAGCGACACAATCCCTGGTGATTACATCACTTTAGAAACTCCATGCCCTAATTGTGGTGGCCCTGTAAAAGAAAATTATCGTCGCTTTTCTTGTGAAAAATGTGGCTTTTCTATCAGTAAAATTCCAGGTGGTAAAGCTTTAGAGTATGTTGAAGCTGAAGAACTGATACGTGAGAAAAAGGTGGGGCCTCTGCAAGGATTTAGAAGCAAAATGGGTAGACCATTTGCTGCAATTATTAAATTATCTGAAATTCCGATGGATGATAAAGATTATCCTAATGCAGGCTATAAGCTAGAGTTTGATTTTGGTCAAAATAGCGCTGACAACGATGAACCCGTCGACTTTACTGGACTTCAAGCCTTAGGGGCTTGTCCAAAATGTTCTGGGGCTATTTACGAACACGGTATGAGTTATATTTGCGAACGCTCTGTCGGTCCTGACCGCACTTGTGATTTTTCTACAGGGAAAGTTATTTTGCAACAGGAGATTTCTCCAGAGCAAATTCAGAAACTTTTAGGTTCTGGAAAAACTGATTTATTAACTAATTTTAAGTCCCAAAGGAATGGTCGAATTTTTAAAGCTTATCTTTCTTTGAATCCTGAAGGGAAAGTTGGTTTTGAATTTGAAGTTCGAGCACCTAAGGCTCCTGCAAAAAAACGTGATGGTGAAACGGCAGATGATAGTTCTACTTCTAAAGTTGTTAAATCTTCACCAGCAAAACCTGCTGTTAAGAAACCAGCCGCTAAGAAATCAGTTCCAGCAAAGAAAGTTGCTAAATAAGCGTTTATTAATTCAGCTCCAAGCGTTGCCCAAATTAATCCTCGGGAGCCATAAGCGGTAGCTAAAAATAGTCCGCTTTGCCCGTTAACTGGCCCAATGAGAGGTAGTCGATCTTTGGAGGCACTGCGTATGCCAACGAAATTCGATTGTTCTAGGAAGTTGTATTCTGGTCTTTCTGCTATGCCTAATAATGCAAAGCCCTTCTTTTGATTTGCGCTTGCACTTTCTTTGGATGGCATTAGGACATCAATGTCTTCATCATAACTTGATCCGACTTCCCAAAGCCAGTTTTCAGGGTCCCATTCCTTAGCAGGAGAACAATAACCGTCGCCTCTTGTTGCGGACCAAGGTAAGTGCTTACCAACATAACTTTCTTTCGGAATAATAAATCTACTTAACTGTCCTCTTACTGGTCGTAATGGAAGTTCAACCTCAATTGAAGCTAGTAATTCTTTAGTCTGATAATTACTCGCTAAAACTAAAGCGTCGCCTTCACAAATTTTTTCATTCTTGTTGTTATAAAGCTGCCATAAGTCATTGTTTTTTTGAATTCGGATTACTTTTTCACCCCAAATGATTTCATGATGCGTTAATGTCTCAATTGCTTGGGTAGATAATTTTTTCAAGTCATAGATACCTGAAGTGTTAAACCAGAGACCGGGGCGATTAATATTTAATTTTTCTAAAGCGGCTTTTGATTCCAATGGCTCAATTTCAGAAAGATTAAATCCAAGTGTGAGTATTAACTCACTTAATGTTTCGCAATTGACCCAATCTTCTTTTAGTATTGGTTGATAAACACCTGCGTATCGAATACTTGGTTGAAAATTTTGCCAAACTATTCGATTTGCAATTTGAGTGAACCTTTGAAGTTTTGTACTTTTTTTACTTACCTGTGGGTGTACTAAAGCGAGTTGATGGTCAGAAGTTTGAGTAGCTGGACCGTCAGCTTGATCAACTACAGTAATTTGATAAGAAGTTGCTCTTGCTAGTTTTTGAGCAATGAGTGATCCTGCAATTCCTGCTCCCAACACGATTACATGCATTTTTAGATTTTTCTAATAACTTTGTGATTAACGATTTATAATTTTAGTTTAGTACATAAAGACTGAGCCATGCTTGATCCAATTAACGATGAGCAATCCAAGCTATTCCTTCATATAAGAAAAAAAAACCTTCTAATAGGTCTTTTATCTGTCATAGGATTCATTGCATGTGCTTTTTTTTATTTGTCTCATATTGGCCTTTACATTGGATTTACACCTCCGGTAAATCAAGCTGAACCCTTAAGCCCAGAGTTAATTGCAAGATTTGAACAAGTCCAATCTAAAATCAATGATGCAATTTCTCAATTTAAAGATCTTTCCACTCTTCAGCAAAAGCTCGAATTACAAACACAACCCAAAATCAAACCAAGCTCAAAAGAACCTGGCAAAGGCGGTTCTTATCCAACAATACAACCTATTTATTTTAAAGATAAGGATTATGAAATTAATTCCTCTTTTGAATCTATCGATATGATTTTGGATATTTTTGAAAATACTATTCCCTCTATCAAAAGTGCAATGACTTTGGCTTTTTATAAAAATACTAATTTGCCCAGCGGCGTTCCTTTGTTGGGCGATTATATTTTTTCAAGTGGTTTTGGAATAAGGCCAGATCCTTTTACTCTTAAGGATGAGTTTCATGCCGGGCTTGATTTTGCTGCTTTAAAAGGGACTTATGTAGTTGCTTCCGACCCTGGCGTAGTGATTAACGTGGTGAATAATACCGATAAAACAGGTCTTGGAAACTATGTTGAAATTAGCCACCCCAATGGTGTAACTTCCAAATATGGTCATTTAGATCGGATTCTTGTAAGTCTTCATCAAAAACTCAACCGTGGGGAAATCTTAGGCACAGTTGGGAGCACTGGAAGGTCCACCGGCCCTCACCTCCATTTTGAAGTAAATATCGCTGGTACTGCAGTTGATCCATTAAGTGGTGTATCTGCCCTCAAAGTCAAGCCAAGTCCAATAGCAATGGCATCCGTTAATGCCGAAGCAAAATCTAGGTGTGCTGAATTATTGTTGATTGTTGTAGATGAAAACGCTGCCTTAATGAAAGAGTGTCTTCTTTCTGGTGGCAAAAAGGCAAAAGACTTATTAATCTCACGTTTTCAAGAGGGTAGAAGTCGAGCGATCAAAGATAAAAGTGTTCTTCTCGATGACTGTACCTATGTGGATCAGGATCGAAAACTACAAAGCAGCACTCGTGAAGAGTGCCGCTCTTTAAGCAACAATTAACAATTAATTTAAAGAATCTTCTAATTTTGCTTTAGTAGTTCTCAATATTTCAGGTAAGTTATAAGAGAGTTGATCGAACAACTCTTCGTGTAACTTGAGCTCCTCTTGCCAAGACCGCTTATCAACTGAAATAACTTGATTAAACTGCGCTTCAGTAAAGTCAACACCATTCCAATTAAGATCTGTAAAGCTAGGAGAGTAACCGAAAATATTCTCATTAGCTTTTGCGCTACCTTCAATGCGGCCAATAATCCAGGCCAACACACGCATATTTTCTCCATATCCAGGCCAAACAAACTTACCATCGTCACCTTTTCTGAACCAATTTACGCAGTAGAATTTCGGTAATGTTGCATTTGTAGCAGTTAAGTTATCACCAATGTTTAACCAATGTTGGAAATACTCACTCATGTTGTAACCTGCAAAAGGTAACATCGCAAACGGATCTCTTCTAACAACACCAGTTTTACCTGTTGCAGCAGCAGTTGTTTCTGAGCCCATAGTTGCGGCCATGTATACGCCTTCAACCCAATTTCTTGCTTCTGTGATCAATGGGACCGTAGTAGATCTTCTGCCACCAAAGATAAATGCATCAATTGGAACGCCTTCTGGATTGTTCCACTCATCATCACATGCTGGATTATTAATGGCAGCAACGGTAAATCGTGCATTTGGATGAGCTGCTTTTTTGCCGGCAGCACCATCAGCAGGAGTCCAATCATTACCTTGCCAGTCAATTAAATGCGCTGGGGCCTCTTTCGTCATGCCTTCCCACCACACATCGCCATCGTCCGTTAATCCGACGTTCGTGAAGATGACATCTTTATCTAGGGAAGCCATACAGTTTGGATTAGTAACAGAGTTTGTGCCTGGTGCAACCCCAAATAATCCAGCTTCTGGGTTAATTGCGTAGAGCTTTGTTTTGCCGGTTACTGGATCAATTCTTGGTTTAATCCATGCAATATCATCGCCAATAGTGGTCACTTTCCAACCATTAAAGCCTGCAGGTGGAATCAACATCGCAAAGTTTGTTTTTCCACAGGCGGATGGGAATGCTGCTGCTACGTGATGCTTCTTCCCCTCAGGGGTTGTTACACCAAGAATCAACATATGTTCAGCCTGCCAACCCTCATCGCGACCCATAATGGATGCAATACGAAGTGCAAAACATTTTTTACCTAATAATGCATTACCACCGTAGCCTGAACCAAATGACCAGATTTCTCTAGTTTCTGGATAGTGCACAATATATTTGGTTTCGTTACAAGGCCATTTAACATCTTCTTCACCAGCAGCTAAAGGCTTACCTACTGAGTGGACACAAGGTACAAACTCACCTTCATTACCCAACACATCAAAAACAGCTTTACCCATTCTTGTCATGATTCTCATGTTTACCACAACAAATGGACTATCCGTCAACTCTACGCCGATATGTGCAATTGGCGATCCGAGAGGACCCATAGAAAAAGGTACAACATACATTGTTCTACCTTTCATGGCACCCGTCATCAAACCATTCATGGTTGAACGCATTTCTACAGGATCAATCCAATTATTTGTAGGTCCTGCTTGCTCTTTCTTTTCCCAACAAATAAACGTTCTGTCTTCAACTCGTGCTACATCAGTTGGATCAGAACAAGCCCAGTAAGAGTTTTTTCTTTTTTCTGGGTTTAGTTTTTTCATTGTTCCCGCATCCACCATTTGTTGGCAAAGGCGATCGTATTCTGCTTCACTACCATCACACCAATAAATTTGATCTGGTTGTGTTATTTTGGCAATTTCATTTACCCAATTAATGAGTTTTTGATGCTGAATATAGTCAGGTACATTCAGTTGTGTTTTTTCCTGCTGGTTGATAATAGTCATAGATAGTTTCTTTGAAGTTAATTAATTTTTTAGTATTTTCTCATTTTTTCTGAATTAATGATGTTGCAGTGCAACGGACACTGTAATTACTTTCCGATGCAAAAAGACCCAAATATTTTTCCTAATAAATCATCTGCCAATAATTTGCCAGTTATTTCACCTAAATTTTCTTGTGTTAGTCGGAGTTCCTCCGCAAATAACTCCAATGCGCTATTGCCTCTAGAAAGGTATTTTCCTGATTCTTCCAGGTGAAATTGTGCTTTCTTAATTGCCTCAATATGTCTAGTTCTAGCAATGAAAGTATTTTCAACTTGGTCGGACCAGCCAAGTTGTTTCAATATTGCTTCTTTGAGTTCTTCAATTCCGATGCCTAATTTGGCACTTATTTTGATACCACTTAAGTTTTCGCCCTGGTTGGAGAGGTCAATTTTGTTCCATACTTCAATAATTGGAATCGAATTATCAAAGTTATTGATTTGCTCCCGTATCTCGCGCTCTAGTTTGTAACCGTTGTCATTACTTTGTTGTGTGGCATCTTTTACATGAATGATAAGGTCTGACTCTTTGATTGCTTCCCAAGATCGTTCAACCCCAATTTTCTCCACTGTATCCAAGGTATCGCGTAGCCCTGCGGTATCAATAATTTGTATAGGTACCCCTTGGATTTGAATCGTTTCTTTGATTCTATCCCGAGTTGTACCCGCAATAGGAGTAACAATAGCAATCTCGTTTCCTGCAAGTTGATTAATGAGGGAGCTTTTGCCAACATTGGGCTGTCCCGCTAAAACGACTAATGCGCCATTTCTTAGGATAGATCCTTGTTTTGACTTTTGGAGTAACTTGTTAATCGCTAAGTTGATTTCTTGCCACTGCTCTTTGGCTTTCGCATTTTCCAAAAAATCAATTTCTTCTTCAGGAAAATCTAAAGTGGCTTCAACCAGGATTCTTAAATGAGTTACTTTTTGAACAACATTATTGATTGCATTTGAAAACTCTCCAGATAGTGTCCGATTAGCACTTTTAACCGCAACCTCTGTAGAAGCTTCAATTAGGTCAGCAATAGCCTCTGCTTGGGCCAAATCAATTTTATTATTTAAAAAAGCTCTTTCGCTAAACTCTCCGGGTCTTGCAACTCGCATTTGAAGTTTTTGACCAACAACCAAGATTCTTTGCAAGACCAAATTCAAAACAACGGTTCCACCATGACCTTGAAATTCGAGTACATCTTCGCCAGTAAAAGAATTTGGGTCTGGAAAAAATAACGCTATACCGCTATCAATTACTTGCTTTTGATCGTCAAGCACTTTGACGAGTTCCGCTTTTCTGGGGTCAAGCAATTTTCCAAATAAATCTCGTGAGAGTTGTGAGAGATCTTTTCCAGATACCCTCACAATACCTATGCCGCCTAGACCTGATGCAGTCGCAATAGCTACAATTGGTTCAGAACTAAAGCCCATCAAAATGATTACGCTTGATTTTTTACTCTATAAAGCCGATTGATTTGCCACTGTTGTGCAATCGATAATAAATTATTCACAATGTAATACAGCACTAATCCTGATGGGAAAAAGAAGAACATTAGAGAGAATGCTAAGGGCATAAATAGCATTACTTTCGCCTGAACTGGATCTGGTGGTGCTGGATTTAATTTTGTCTGAACGAACATTGAAATAGCCATCAGTATAGGCAAAATCCCGATAGGAATACTCAAACCGACTAAGCCACTTAAAGAAGTGTCAGGTGCTGACAAATCATGAATCCACAAGGTCCAAGGCGCACCCCGCATTTCAACACTTAACAATAAAACCCAATATAAAGAAATAAATACAGGAATCTGTATTACTACAGGTAAACAACCACCCAAAGGATTGATTTTTTCCTTTTTGTACATTTCCATCATTTCTTTGTTAAGACGTTGTGGATCGCTTTTATATTGTTCTTTCATTTGAACGAGTCGAGGTTGAACCTCTTTCATACGCGCCATTGATTTGTAACTTGCGGCAGATAGCGGAAAGAATGCCAACTTAATCAAGACCGTTAAGATAATGATTGCCCAACCCCAGTTTCCGACTACGCTATGAATCTGGGTCAAAAACCAAAATATAGGTTTGGCTATGATTGTCAATCGACCATAGTCTTTAATTAACTCAAAGCCTGGTGAAATAGGTCTTAAAATGGTTTCATCATCTGGGCCAATAAACAATTTAACAGTTTGAGTTTGCGCTGTTCCTGGAGCAATCATCTCCAAAGATGAAGTCATTCCTACTCGATATAAATTTTTATCTAAATTATCAAAGTAAAACTCACGCTTCGTATTTATCTCCGGAATCCAAGCGCTTGCGAAATAATGCTGCACCATTGCAATCCATCCTGGCTCATCGGTTCCTAATGGTGCTGGGACGGTTACCTTTTTGTTTTCAATGTCTTTAAAAGAAACTTCTTTGAACTTTTCTTTATCAGTAAAAATTGCAGGTCCAGTAAAAGTACTGTAAAACTGGCTTTCGGAAATACTTGTTCCGTCTCTGACTAGCTCAGAGTAAATTGTTGACGAAATTGGATTAGGGTTTTTGTTAGTAACTGTGTGTTTTACCTCTAAAACGTAGCTGTTTGGCTTAAGTGTGTAGGTTTTTTCATAAAGAACACCACTCTTCTCAGCAACCTGAACAAGTGAATGCCCATCTGTACTGAGTTTCTGGGTAAAAATATCATTATGATTTGGTACATCTAAGCCTTGGGATATTAGTCCGTTTCTAGCAATGTAAATATGGCCATTCTTATTTTCCATTAAAACAACTGGATCACCCGTATTACCCTTATCGAGGTGTTTTTTGAGGGATGATTTAATTATCGTTCCACCCTTTGCACTAATTTCTAAGTCTAATACTTCGTTTTGCAATCGAGTGGTGGTAACTATTCCTTGATCTGGTGAGATCTTTGCAGATTCACTCGGTACGATTTCTTGTTTTTGGTTTAAACCAGCAGTGTTAGGTAATTGTGCAGTTCCTGAGACGTCCTTTACTGTACCTTGATTAGTACTTTCAGAAGCGGGCGGTGGTGGCGCAAGAAATGGTAGAGGCTTATTTCCATGGGCGATTTGCCAATTATTAAATAGCATAATGCCTGAGACAGAGAATACGACCCAAAGTAAGGTTTTTTTAATTTCCATTTTGATGACTTTACAAAATTAGTGTGATGTTAGATTGTAGTGCTTGAATATAAATTTATAACTTAATCTTTTTTTGAGGAACTGGATCATAACCACCGAGACTCCAAGGTGCACATCGACAAATTCTTTTGACTCCTAAATAGCTTCCGTGCGAAGATCCATGCAGTTTTACAGCTTCTTTTAAATAATCTGAACAACTCGGATGAAAACGACAACGATTTCCCAATAGGGGTCTAACCGTAAACTGATACAACTTGACTAGAAAATAAATAATATTATTCAAGATTATTCGTCAGATGCAGTTGAATTTGTTTTCGAATAGAAACTCTTTCTTTTTCTCTTAAACGTCCTCTTGTTTGCATACCAACCGCCCGGTTTAACTTTACGACTATATCGGACAAAGGTGTAATTGCTGCTTTTCTAAAGTTTTCTCGAATTAATCTTTTAATTCTGTTTCTATCTATTGCACGTCTTGCCTTTTTTTTAGGAATAGCCAAGCCAAGTCTAGAATTCATCTGATCAGTAGACTCTTTTATATGAAAGGAAAGATGCGAGGTTTTTGGGCCTGGCATCTTAAGAGTTTCAGCTATTTCTTTAGGCAGTAATAGCTTGTGAGGTTTTGAGTGTTTATGCATACGCGGAGAAGAGTTTTACACTTTCCCGCAACAACTTAACTGTAAAATTTAAACAGCTAAACGTTTACGGCCTTTTGCACGGCGACTGTTCAATACCTTACGTCCGCCTTTAGTTTTCATGCGAACAAGAAAGCCGTGAGTACGTTTACGGCGTGTTACGGAAGGTTGATATGTACGTTTCATTTGATTTCACCACAGTTAAAATACTAGAGAACCGACTATTTTCCATTATTTTATTTGTTCTGTCAATTTAGAATTTATTTAAATCTACACATTAATTATTTTATTTTCCATAATTGTGACTAAATTACTGAATTTTATCAACTTAAAGATGTTATTAACAAGTTATCCACAGGTTTTTCACAGGCTTAAAGGTTGTTGATAAGTACTAAAATTCGATACAATCTAAAACTCTTAAAGTTCTATTTATTACATCTATGATTAACCACTTAGGCAGCAATCTTAATACGGATGCAACATTAAATGTTGAGTCTGTCTCTGAAAGATTTTGGAATACCTTTGTCCTGAGTATGGAAAGGGAGATGCCAAGTTCGCAATTTAGGACTTGGATTAAACCTTTGGCACCTATTGGCCTTGATGTTTCGGGGAGTAGTTTTGTTATTGCCGTTCCAAATCAATTTAAGTTGGATTGGATAAAAAACCAGTTCACTAACAAAATCAATGATATAGCTAAAAATTTTTTACCCGCAGGCACTCAAATTAAATTTATAGTTGACTCACAAGCGTGTTCAATAAAAGAGGCTGACGACTATCAACCTAGTAATTTTATTAACAAAAGTCCTGAAGCTGAAATCCTTATTAGTGATTCTGATGATGATATTGACAGTATTGAAAGTATTAATTTCAAAATTAATGTCGAGGACTTTTCTAAGCTTAATCCTATTTTAACTTTTGATACCTTTGTAAATGGAAAAGCGAATCAATTAGCTCGTGCTGCCGCTATTCAAGTGGCAAATAACCCTGGCACCTCATACAATCCCATGTTTTTGTATGGTGGTGTAGGCTTGGGTAAAACACATTTAATTCAGGCTGTTGGTAATTATCTTTTAAAACAAAAGCCCAATGCCAAAATAAGATATATACATGCAGAACAATATGTCTCAGATGTTGTAAGGGCTTATCAACAAAAAGCTTTTGAAAAATTTAAATCTTATTACCATTCTTTAGATCTGTTACTCATTGATGATATCCAATTTTTTAGCGGGAAAAATCGTACGCAGGAAGAGTTTTTTTATGCTTTCGAAGCATTGACCTCTAATAAATCTCAAGTAATCATTACATCTGATACTTATCCTAAGGAAATTGATGGTATTGATGATCGACTGATATCAAGGTTTGACTCCGGACTTACGGTTGCAATTGAACCGCCAGAGCTTGAAATGCGGGTTGCAATCTTGATGAAGAAGGCACAAGCTGAATTTGTTCCTATGTCTGAAGATGTTGCTTTTTTCATTGCTAAACACCTAAGATCTAATATTCGTGAGTTAGAAGGTGCTTTACGTAAAATTCTTGCTTATGTTAGGTTTCACGGTAAAGAAGTAACCATTGACGTAGCCAAAGAAGCTCTAAAAGACTTATTATCAATACAAAATAGACAAATTTCGGTCGAAAATATTCAAAAAGCCGTTGCGGATTTTTACGGTATTAAAGTTGCTGATATGTATTCGAAAAAAAGACCCGCTAATATTGCTAAACCTCGTCAAATAGCAATGTATATTGCAAAAGAGTTAACTCAAAAGAGCCTACCAGAAATTGGAGAGCTATTTGGTGGACGAGATCATACTACTGTTTTACATGCTGTTAGAAGAATAAATGAGTTACGATCGTTAGATAGTCAACTTAACCATGAATTACACGTACTTGAGCAAACTTTAAAAGCCTAAAATAGCTGTGGATAACCGTGTTAGCAAGTTGTGAGGAAGTATGTTAACAACTAATGTATAAGTTGTTTAAAATTTGTGGATAATTTGTAATGTTCATGCAAAATAGAGTTATAACCGTAGTTATTCATTATTTATTCTTTAGTTATACCGAAGTTATCAACAACTTTTAATTTTATTAAGTTATTGTTTTAAATAGTTTTATTGATTTATCCACAGAAATTTGATTCCCTATTATTACTACTAAACAAAAAATTATCATTCAGGAAAATGAATATGCAACTGGTCAGTACAACAAGAGATAGTCTTTTAAAACCCTTACAGTTCGTAAGTGGAATTGTTGAAAGACGTCACACATTACCAATTCTTGCTAATTTACTTATACGTAAGAATAAAGACTCAATTTCTTTTATCTCTACAGATATTGATATCCAAATAACGACTATTGCTGATTTTGGAGTAGGTGATGACGAATTTAGTACAACTGTTGGTGCCAGAAAACTTTTAGATATTCTTCGTGCGATGCCTGAAGGACCTATCAGCTTAACAATGAAAGACAACCGTATGGTTGTACAAAGTGGAAAAAGTAGATTTTCTCTTCAAACTTTGTCCTCAGGTGAATTTCCAATCATGTTGGAGAACAATCAAAATGTTCGTACATTTGAAATTTCTCAAAAAGAATTCAAACAGTTAATTAGCCAGGTTCATTTTGCAATGGCTCAACAAGATATCCGCTATTATTTAAATGGTATGTTGATTGTTTTAGAAGGTGATAAATTAATTGCTGTTGCTACAGATGGTCACCGCTTAGCTTATGGTCAAATTATTCTTAAAAACCCGCCAGTTGGTGAATCCAATAAGATAGAAGTGATTGTTCCTAGAAAAACGATTTTAGAATGCCAACATCTCTTAGAGGATATTGATGCCCCTTTAAATATTTCTATTAGTCCAACTCAAATTAAATTTGAATTTAGTACGATAGAACTTTTATCTAAACTCGTTGAAGGAAAATTTCCTGATTATCAAAGGGTCATTCCAAAAGGTCATAAAAATTCTTTTGTTGTTCCCCGAGAGATTTTCCAATCCGCCTTGCAAAGAGCTGCAATCTTAACAACGGATAAATTTAAAGGTATTCGTTGTTCACTTAAAGAGAACTTACTTACCATTCAATCTACGAATGCTGAACAAGAAGAAGCTCAAGAAGAAATTGAAACCTCCTATGATGGTGATCATTTAGATATTGGATTTAACGTAACTTATTTACTAGATGTTTTATCAAATGTTAAGAATGAAAGCGTCCAAATTAATTTAGGAGATTCTAATTCTAGTGCCCTCATCACCATACCTGATAATGAAAATTTCAAGTATGTCGTAATGCCAATGCGTATTTAATCTAATAAGAACACATGACCATCGAAAACCAATCTGTAACTGATTTATATAGTGCCTCTTCCATCCAAATTTTAGAGGGGTTAGAAGCAGTTAGAAAAAGACCTGGCATGTACATTGGAGATACTTCCGATGGTACAGGTCTTCATCATTTAGTTTTTGAGGTCTTGGATAACTCAATTGACGAAGCACTTGCTGGTCATTGTTCTGAAATCACCGTAACGATTCATACAGATAATTCAATTTCTATTATTGACAATGGTCGGGGCATCCCGACTGGAATTAAATATGATGATAAGCATGATCCGAAAAGAAGTGCGGCTGAAATTGTCATGACTGAACTACATGCTGGTGGTAAATTTGACCAGAATAGTTATAAAGTATCAGGCGGTCTTCATGGTGTTGGTGTTAGTTGTGTAAATGCATTATCAAAGTGGTTACGATTAACTGTAAGGCGTGACGGTAAAACTCATTTTTTAGAGTTTGCTAGGGGTGTTGTTCAAAATAGAACCATTGTTGAAGAAAACGGATTAATTGTTTCCCCAATACCAGTTACTGGTACAACTGATACGAGAGGTACTGAAGTCCACTTTTCCGCTGATGAAGAGATTTTTGGCAAAGTTGAGTTTCACTATGAAATTCTCGTAAAACGAATTCGTGAATTATCCTTTCTAAATAATGGTGTTCATATTCGTGTTGTTGATGAACGCTCCGGTAAAGAAGAAGATTTTGCTTTTTCTGGTGGTGTGAAGGGCTTCGTTGAATATATCAATAAATCAAAAACCGCATTACATAAAAATATTTTTTACGCGATCGGTGAAAAAGCTGCTGAAGTCGGTGGAATGATTACCTCTGAAGTTGCTATGCAATGGAATGATGGATACAGTGAACAGGTTTTATGTTTTACTAACAATATTCCACAAAGAGACGGCGGTACCCATTTGACTGGTTTACGTGCTGCAATGACGCGGGTTATCAATAAATATATTGATGAAAACGGTATCGCGAAAAAGGTAAAAGTTGAGGTAACTGGTGATGACATGCGGGAAGGACTAACTTGCATCCTATCAGTAAAGGTACCTGAGCCTAAGTTTTCTAGCCAAACAAAAGATAAACTTGTATCTAGTGAAGTAAGAGGTCCTATTGAGGACGTTGTTTCTAGTAGTTTATCCGCTTATCTTCAAGAAAATCCAGTTGATGCTCGAGAAATCTGTGACAAGATCATAGAAGCTGCTCGTGCTAGGGAAGCTGCTCGTAAAGCTCGTGATTTAACGCGTAGAAAAGGTGTTTTAGATGGTTTAGGGCTTCCAGGAAAATTAGCAGATTGCCAAGAAAAAGATCCATCAAAGTCTGAATTATTTATCGTTGAGGGTGACTCAGCGGGTGGTTCAGCTAAACAAGGACGCGATAGAAAGTTTCAAGCAATTCTTCCATTAAAAGGAAAGATATTAAACGTAGAAAAAGCACGTTTTGACAAGATGTTAGCCAGTCAAGAAGTTGTTACGCTAATAACAGCATTAGGCACAGGGATTGGTGCTGACGAATACAACATTGACAAACTTCGTTACCATCGCATTATTATTATGACCGATGCTGACGTGGATGGTAGTCACATTAGAACTTTACTTTTGACGTTCTTTTATCGTCAAATGCCTGAGCTTATTCAACGTGGCCACATCTACATTGCACAACCACCTTTATATAAAGTTAAACATGGTAAGAATGAGCAATACATCAAAGATGATAGTGTTTTAACTGATTATCTTGTAACTATTGCTTTAGATGGAGCTCATATTACTAATCAAAATAATGAGGTTTTTGCTGGAGATGAGTTGAGAGATTTGACTAATCTTTACTACAAAACCCAGAGTGTAATTGAGCGTCTTTCGCGAATTCTTGATTCTGATGTTCTTAGAGTCATTAGTGAAGGCATTACTATTAATTTGGATTCAGAAGAGGAAGCTTTAAATTCTGCTAATAAATTAAAGCAGGGCTTAAATCAACGTTTGGGTGACAATAGTCAAAATCTTGAAATAACCGTTCAACTTGAAGAGAGAACAGAACGCTATCGTTTATTAATTTCAAGAAGGGTTCATGGTAATTTAAAACTTTCTTTTATTAATTCAGATTTTGTTTCTGGTTCTGATTACGAAGCTATTCAGGCTTTTTCTACTTCAGTTGGCGGCAAAATTGGCATTGGCTCTAAAGTTCTACGTGGTGATCCTGAGAAGTCATTTAAAGAGTTATCGGTCGTTAATTTCCAAGAAGCAATCGAATTTTTAATTAGCGAAGCTGAGCGGACCGTTTCTAGACAACGTTATAAGGGTCTCGGTGAAATGAACCCAAGTCAACTTTGGGAAACAACCATGGACACGAATACCCGTACTCTATTAAAAGTTCAAATTGATGACGCCATTTTTGCCGATCAAACCTTCACTACATTAATGGGGGATGATGTTGAGCCACGTAGAGCCTTTATAGAATCTAATGCTTTAATTGCAAAAAATATTGATGTCTAAAAAAATTCCAGAAACTCTTTCTTCAGATTCTATTGAAGTTAGAGATTCTGCTATTCATGGTCGTGGTGTTTATAGTCTTAAAAAGATTAAAAAGAACGAGTGCATTGTTGAATATCTTGGTCAAAGAATCTCTTGGAAAGAAGCTATAAAAAGACACCCTCATGATCCCTTGCAGCCTTTTCATACGTTTTACTTTTCATTATCTAATGCTAAAGTTATAGATGGAAACGTTAACGGTAACGTCGCAAAATGGATCAATCACTCCTGTAAACCCAATTGTGAAACGAAAGAGATTAAAGATAAAAATAATAAACTTAGGGTTTTTATTTTTGCAAAAAAATCGATTAATAAAGATGAAGAATTGTTTTACGATTATGGTTTAGAGTTGGATGCAGAACACACTAAAGAAGAACAATTGAATTATCAATGCCATTGTGGGCAAAAAAATTGCCGTAGGACAATGTTAGCTAAGAAATAAAATACTATGTTATTTATTACTCTTACCGAATTAGAAAACGCTATCAATTTTTGGCGCAATAAATCTCCTTCCGTTGGGGATTCTTTAGTGTTATCTAAAGAAGCATCTGCTTTGGCAAAGCCCTATGCAATTTTGATTTTGCAAGGCGCTCAAAGGATTTCAATCGATAATTTAGAATCAAAAGAACTGGATGCTTGGAACAGATACCTTCTAGAAATTAGTAATACAAAAGGATAGTTTTATGGATCATGGTGCTTTCGATTTCATTATTATCGGTGCTGGGAGTGCTGGTTGCTTATTAGCAAACCAGTTAACAAAAAATCCTGAAAACCGAGTATTGCTTCTTGAAGCTGGAGCAAAAGATGATTACTTATGGATTCATATTCCTGTTGGTTATTTGTACTGTATTGATAATCCTAGAACTGATTGGCAGTTCAAAACTGAACCATCTCCTGGCTTAAATCAACGATCTCTTTTATACCCAAGAGGAAAGGTTCTTGGTGGTAGTTCCTCCATTAATGGGATGATTTATATGAGAGGTCAACAACAAGATTACGATAATTGGGCTTCGTTAACAAATGACAATTCTTGGTCGTGGAAAAACTGTTTAGAACGATTTAAAGCTTTTGAAAATTATCATGGTGGTAGTAATGAATGGCATGGTCATAAAGGTCCTTGGACCGTTAGTCGTCAACGGCTTAATTGGAGAGTCTTAGACGTCTTTAAGCAAGCAGCTAATGAGTTTGGTATTCAGGATACTGACGATTTTAATCGTGGGGATAATTCGGGTATTGGATATTTTGACGTAAATCAAGAAAAGGGATTTAGGTTAAATGCTTCTAAAGCCTTTTTAAAGATGGCTACGAAGAGGCCAAACTTAACCTTGATTACGGGAGCCCTAGTTGACAAAATTAACATTGATCCTATAACAAAAAAAACAAAATCCGTATCCTTTATCGGAGCTAATCATTCGCATACAGCTCAAGTTAATCAAGAGGTTCTTTTGAGTGCTGGCTCAATTGGTTCTGTTCAAATCTTAGAGAGGTCTGGTATAGGTCAAGGTAATCATTTACAGTCTTTGGGTATCGATACTCTCGTTCACGCTCCAGGTGTTGGTGAAAATCTTCAAGACCACCTTCAACTGCGAATGATTTATAAAGTAAAGGGAATTTCTACTTTAAATACTAAATCGAGCTCACTTATTGGTAAAGGTTTAATTGGTTTGGAGTACCTCTTAAATCGTAGTGGTCCCATGTCTATGGCACCATCACAATTAGGCGCTTTTACTAAGAGTGCTGACTATCATCCTAGAGCAAATATTCAATATCATGTCCAGCCTTTATCCCTAGAGCGGTTTGGAGAAGACCTACATGCCTTCGATGCATTTACGGCAAGCGTTTGTAATTTGCGTCCAACTTCACGTGGTTCTGTTCATATCAGTTCAGCCGATGTTTCAGCTAAGCCCAAGATTAATCCCAATTACTTATCTACCTCCTTTGATCAAACAGTTGCGATTGAATCTATTCAAACCACGAGATTGATTGTTCAACAAACTTCATTAAAAAAATACCAGCCTGAAGAATATAAACCTGGAGCTCATTTAACTTCTAATGACGAATTGATTCAAGCTGCTGGGGATATTGGAACCACGATCTTTCATCCTGTTGGTACTTGTAAAATGGGGGCTAATAGTGACGATAGTGCAGTATTAGATTCGGAGCTTCGAGTTCGTGGTGTTCATGGTTTGCGTGTTATTGATGCTTCTGCAATGCCATTTATAACCTCAGGTAATACAGCTGCTCCTACTATGATGATGGCATATAGGGTCGCAGAGTTACTACGAACCGTTTAGTTGGTAAAAACCCCTATTAATTTAGTCTCTAAATACCTCGCGTAATATGTAATATTGTAGATAATATATACCTATGAATAAATCCAATTACATCTTAGAAACCAAAAGCCTATTTAAGACTTTTAAAGGTTTCGTTGCTGTTAATGACGTTAATTTAAAAGTAGAAGAAGGTTCTATTCATGCCTTAATTGGTCCTAATGGTGCTGGAAAAACAACCTGTTTTAATTTACTTACAAAGTTTCATATTCCAAGTAGTGGGACCATTCTTTTCAAGGGTTCCGATATTACCGCTAAAGACCCTGCCCAGATAGCTCGTTTAGGGATTATTCGGTCTTTTCAAATATCTGCAGTTTTTCCTCATTTGTCTGTTTTGGATAACGTCAGGGTTGCCTTATTAAAGGAACTTGGGGTAGAGTTTTCATTTTGGAAATCATCCACAACTCTTGATCAATTAAACGGTAGGGCGATGGAGTTGTTAAGTCTAGTTGGTCTTAATGAGTTTGCTGATGAACTAACGGTCAATTTACCTTATGGTAGAAAACGGGTCTTAGAAATTGCCACTACTTTAGCGATGAGTCCGTCTTTAATGTTACTAGATGAACCAACCCAAGGAATGGGTCATGAGGATGTAATGATGGTTACAGACCTCATCAAAACCGTTGCTAAAGGAAGAACGGTGTTGATGGTTGAACACAATATGAAGGTTGTATCTACGATTGCCGATAAGATTACTGTTTTACAACGTGGGGCTGTACTAGCGGAAGGTTCTTATGCTGAGGTTTCTAAAAACCCACAAGTTCTCGAGGCTTACATGGGCTCATCGGAGGAAAACGCATGAGTTTTGCAATTGAAATAAGCAATCTTAATGCATGGTACGGGGAGTCCCACATATTGCATGGCGTTAACTTATCTGTTCAAGAAGGAGAGGTTGTTACCCTTCTTGGAAGAAATGGTGCTGGGCGCACTAGTACCTTGAGGGCAATTTTAGGGCTTACTGGTAAAAGAACTGGTTCTATAAAGATTTATGACCAAGAAACAATTAACATGGATACCTATACGATCCCTCGTCTAGGAGTTGGTTATTGCCCTGAGGAGCGTGGTATTTTTTCTACCCTTTCTACTGAGGAGAATTTAATGCTTCCTCCAGTAGTGAAGGCTGGAGGTTTGGGCTTAGATGAGATTTACAATATGTTTCCTAACCTGTTTGAGCGTCGTAACAGTCCAGGTATGCGTTTGAGTGGCGGGGAACAACAAATGTTAGCGATGGCTAGGATTCTAAGAACTGGTGCAAAGTTATTGCTGCTGGATGAAATTACGGAAGGTCTTGCACCTGTTATTGTTCAAAAATTGGGTCAAGTTGTTCGAGATTTGCGTGAAAAAGGTTACACCATTATTTTGGTAGAGCAAAATTTTCGATTCGCGGCTCCTCTTGCGGATCGACATTATGTAATAGAACATGGTCAAGTTGTTGAAACCGTTTTAAGTAGTGAATTGGCTCAGAAAACTGAATTACTTAATAGTTATTTGGGTGTTTAATTAATCTAAACAGTAAGGATATTTATGAAAATTAAAAAAATAGTTTCTGCTTTAATATTGCTTTGTGCAACCGATTTAGTTGTTGCAGCTGATACCAAACCAATTAAGATTGGTTTTATTACTGACGGTGCTAGCTTATATTCTGATATTGACGGTATTGGTGGTAAAGAAGCAATGGAAATGGCGATTGCTGACTTTGGTGGCAGCGTTTTAGGTCGTAAGGTAGAAATTTTATATGCTGATCATCAAAATAAAGCAGATATCGCAGCTTCAAAAGCGCGTGAGTGGATTGATCAAGAGGGTGTTAATGTAGTGTTTGGTGGTACGAACTCTGGTACTGCTTTAGCAACCGCTAAAGTAACGTCAGAAAAGAAACGCATATATATTAATAATGGTGCTGGAACTTCTGCTCTTACAAATGAGCAATGCTCACCGTATACTGTTCACTATACTTATGACACGATTGCCTTGGCAAATGTTACTGGCAAAGCCATGGTAGATAAGGGTAATAAAAATTGGTACTTTTTAACAGCAGATTATGCTTTTGGTGAGCAATTACAAAAGGATGCAACGAAGGTTGTGGTTGATAATGGTGGCAAAGTATTAGGCTCTGTTAAACACCCCCTCAACGCAAGCGACTTCTCTTCCTTTTTATTACAAGCACAAAGCTCTAAAGCACAAGTTCTTGGTTTGGCTAATGCCGGTGGAGACACGATTAATTCTGTAAAGGCTGCTGCAGAATTTGGAATTAATAAAACAATGAAACTAGCCGGTTTATTAGTTTTCATCACAGATATTCATAGTATTGGTATTAAAAATGCCGCAGGATTGTTGGCGACTGAAGCTTGGTATTGGGACCTGAATGACGAGAGTCGGGCTTTTGCAGGTCGGTTTATTCAAAAAATGAAGCGTATGCCGACTTCTGTTCATGCCGGGGATTACTCTTCAATGTTAACTTACCTCAAGGCGGTTAAAGCTGCTGGTACGGACAACCCTGACAAAGTTATGGCTGAACTCCAAAAAATGAAAATTAACGATTTATTTACTAAGGGTGGATATATTCGTAAGGATGGAACTATGGTTCATGACATGTATTTGTTCGAAACTAAAAAAGCTGAAGAGGTAACTAAGCCTTGGGACTATTACAAAGTTATTAACAAGGTCCCGGGTGAGAAAGCATTTAATACCCTTGCTGAATCTAAGTGTTCTTTAGTTAAGTAATTGATTTAATGGAAATATTTAGTCTTCCTGTTTCTGCTATTCTTAGCCAGCTCCTGTTGGGGCTGGTGAATGGTAGCTTTTATGCCATGCTAAGTCTTGGTCTCGCTGTGATTTTTGGCCTTTTGAATGTGGTTAACTTCGCTCATGGAGCGATGTTTATGATGGGGGCATTATTCACTTGGATTGGTTTGACTGCCTTTAATATTTCTTACTGGCAGATGTTAATTTTGGCCCCTTTGTCGGTTGGTATTGTTGGTGTATTGATCGAAAAAATATTATTGAAGCATTTATATGCATTAGATCATTTATATGGTCTGCTTTTAACTTTTGGTATGACTCTAATCTTAGAGGGCGTCTTTAGATCTTTTTATGGTGTATCTGGGATGTCTTACAATGTCCCAGAGGCCCTTACCGGCGCTATTAATGTAGGCTTTATGTTCTTACCTATCTACCGAGCTTGGGTTGTATTGATATCCCTGGTTGTCTGTTTTGGAACCTGGTTTGTTATCGAGAGAACAAAATTGGGTGCTTATTT
Source organism: Polynucleobacter rarus (assembly GCF_003072505.1). GTDB lineage: Bacteria > Pseudomonadota > Gammaproteobacteria > Burkholderiales > Burkholderiaceae > Polynucleobacter > Polynucleobacter rarus. The sequence goes on along the minus strand of NZ_NTGB01000001.1, from coordinate 2,617,855 downwards.
AAGAGCTGGTACAGAGAACCCGAAATTAGTTCAAGCTTTTGGTATTAACTTTCCTTTGATGGTGACATTAACCTATGGCTTTGGTGTTGCTTTAGCTGCTTTATCTGGTGTCTTAGCTGCACCGATTATTCAAGTATCCCCATTAATGGGCTCAAACTTAATTATTGCAATATTTGCGATTGTTGTAATTGGCGGTATGGGTTCGATTTTAGGTTCTATTTTTACAGGCCTTGGGCTTGGACTGATTGAGGCGTTTACAAAAGTTATTTATCCAGAGGCTTCTAGTACTGTTGTTTTTGTGATTATGGCTATCGTTCTTTTAGTGCGTCCAGCGGGTTTATTTGGTCGAGAGAGTTAATGAAAATATCAAGTAAATTACTTTATTTTGTGTTATTTGGGTTTTCTCTTTTAGCACCCTTTATCTTATATCCAATCTTCTTGATGAAGATTTTATGCTTTTCACTGTTTGCTGCCGCCTTCAATTTGTTATTAGGATACACAGGCCTATTATCATTTGGGCATGCTGCTTTTCTTGGTGGAGCTGGTTATATTTGTGGTTATTTCATTCGAGATCTAGGGTTTCCACCTGAGGTGGGTTTGTTTGCAGGAACTTTTTTTGCCGCAATTCTTGGCTTTGTTATGGGTAGCCTTGCTATTCGCCGTCAAGGGATTTATTTTGCGATGATCACGATGGCTTTAGCCCAAATGTTGTATTTCATTTTCTTACAAGCAAAATTTACTGGCGGTGAAGATGGAATGCAAGGAATACCAAGGGGTGTTTTCTTAGGTGTTATTGATTTAAATAATGACTTGAATATGTACTTTGTTTTCTTGTTTTTTACAGTACTTGCTATGCTTCTTATTGCTAGGGTTGTTTCATCTCCTTTTGGTAAGGTCTTATTTGCCATTAAAGAAAATGAGCCCAGAGCGATATCGCTTGGCTATGAGGTTAACCGTTTTAAACTACTTGCTTTTGTTTTGTCTGGCACCTTAGCTGGTCTTGCTGGAAGCTTGCAGGCCCTCATGATGGGCTTTGAAACGTTATCTGATGCTCATTGGTCCATGTCAGGTCTTGTTATTTTGATGACCCTGGTTGGTGGCGTTGGAACTTTAATTGGTCCAGTGGTTGGTGCCGTTGTTATTACCGTTTTAGAACATAAAGTTGGTGATATTGGGCTCTCTATCTTTAACCTTACAAACATTGAATGGTTTAGAACACTTGGTGAGTCAGTTACTATTGTCACTGGTCTAATATTTGTTATCTGCGTTATGTTGTTTCGTAAAGGTATCGTGGGAGAAATTCTTGCGAAGATTAAATAGTCCTTATTTTGTCTTTTATTGATCTTTTCGAATTTTCTATTTTTTTTCTAGGTCTCCTTGCATTTATCGCTGGATTTATTGATTCCATCGTTGGAGGTGGTGGTCTAATTCAAGTCCCCGCTTTGTTTGTGGCATTTCCTAATGAGTCTCCAGCAACCCTTTTTGGAACCAATAAACTTGCTTCTTTAGGAGGAACTGCAACTGCTGCTAAGAAGTATTTAGCTACTGTTAGACTTCCCAAGTTGGTTTTATTATTAGGTGGTGGTTGTGCCTTAGTTGGATCTTTCCTGGGAGCCTGGGCAGTTACCCAGATATCTGCTGATTTCCTTCGTCAATCCTTACCCCCTCTGTTAATTGCTTTATTAATTTTTACTCTTTTTAATAAAAGTATGGGGATTGAGCATCGAGCCTTTACTTTCACAAGTAAAGAGTTCTTGATTTTAATTATTGGCACGTTAACTATTGGTTTTTATGATGGCTTTTTTGGTCCTGGAACAGGTATGTTCCTCATGTTCTTATTTGTACATTTTCTTCGGTTTGACTTTATCAATGGCGCTGCTGCGACAAAGGTAATTAACTGTATCACTAATTTTGCTGCCTTAGCCTTGTTTATACCTACGGGTCATATTAGCTGGGGTGTTGCTATTTGGATGATGTTTTTTAATATATTGGGTAGTTTTTTTGGTAGTCGCCTAGCTATAGCAAAAGGCAGCTTGCTTGTTAGAAAAGTATTCATTTTGGTGGTTGTGCTTTTAATCTTAAAAACATCAAATGACTCCTATCATTGGTTACAATTAGTAACTGATAAAAATTTGTTTCACGTGAAACATTATTAAAGTGTTATCATCTCTTCCCTAAGGGAAATTCATCTATGGAATATAAAGTAAAATTTGCTGTAATCGTTATTGGCGGGGGTCATGCTGGCTGTGAAGCTGCCTTAGCAAGTGCAAGAATGGGCTGTAAAACCTTGCTTTTAACCCACAATATTGAGACACTTGGGACAATGAGTTGTAACCCCTCTATTGGGGGTATTGGCAAGGGACACTTAGTAAAAGAGATAGATGCTCTTGGTGGAGCAATGGCTCATATTACTGATTTATCCGGTATTCAGTTTCGAATCTTAAATTCAAGTAAAGGTCCTGCGGTAAGGGCCACTAGAGCACAGGCTGATCGAGCCCTTTATAAATCTTCAATGAGGACGCTTCTCGAAAACCAAGAAAACTTGACATTATTTCAGGCGGCCGTTGATGATTTAATCATTTTAGGTGATGAAGTTCGCGGTGCTATTACCCAGTTAGGGGTTCATTTTTATGCTGAGCAAGTTGTTATAACTGCAGGTACTTTTCTTGATGGTAAGATCCATGTAGGTCTTGATAATCACTCTGGAGGTAGGGCGGGTGATCCTGCATCTGTGAGGCTTTCAGCTAGGTTAAAAGAGTTGAAGCTTCCACAAGGGCGATTAAAAACAGGTACGCCGCCAAGAATTGACGGCCGAACAATTGATTTTTCTGTAATGACAGAGCAACCTGGGGACTTGGATCCTGTACCGGTATTTTCATTTATGGGGAGGCCTGAGCAACATCCTAAACAAGTTCCTTGTTGGATTACTCATACTAATGAGCAAACGCACGATATTATCCGTGGGGGCCTCGATCGCTCACCGATGTACACCGGGGTTATAGAAGGGGTTGGACCACGATATTGTCCATCAATAGAGGATAAAATTCACCGTTTTGCCAGTAAGAATAGCCATCAGATTTTTTTAGAACCAGAGGGCTTATCAACAAATGAATTTTATCCGAATGGAATTTCAACTAGTTTACCTTTTGATGTTCAGTTAGACCTTGTTCATTCTATTCCTGGCCTTGAAAATGCCCACATCTTACGACCCGGATATGCAATCGAATATGATTATTACGACCCAAGATCATTAACACCTTCGCTTGAGTCAAAGTTGATTAAGGGCCTTTTCTTTGCAGGGCAAATTAATGGAACTACAGGGTATGAAGAGGCAGCAGCACAGGGTTTGTTGGCAGGCATAAATGCAGGGCTGAGAGCAACATCTAAAGACTCTTGGCATCCATTGAGAAGTGATGCTTATTTAGGTGTGCTGGTTGATGACTTAATAACAAAGGGTGTACAAGAACCTTATCGTATGTTTACAAGTCGAGCAGAATATCGTTTGAGTTTGCGTGAAGATAATGCTGATATTCGATTAACAGAAATAGGTAGATCCTTAGGTTTGGTAGGGGATAAGCAATGGGATTTCTTTTGTAGAAAACTTGAAGGTGTTTCACGTGAAACATCGAGACTTTCAACTACTTGGGTATCTCCAAAAAATATAACTCCAGACGAAAGTAAAGCTGTTTTTGGTCAAGTCTTGTCCCATGAATATAGCCTCGCAGAGTTATTAAAGAGGCCGGAGATTACGTATGATCATCTGATGAATGCTCTTGATGGTAGATGGGCGAGTGTGGATCAACAGTATGATGGGCTTTTGTTAAAGCAACTAGAAGAGCAGGTCGAAATTGGAATAAAGTATCAGGGTTATATTGATAGACAAACCATTGAAATTGACCGTCATGCCTATTATGAAAATATGGAATTACCAAATAATTTGAATTATGTAGAAGTTTTAGGCTTATCAAATGAAGTTCAGCAAAAACTAAACAAGGGTAAACCAACTACTTTAGGTCAAGCATCAAGAATCTCTGGGGTAACACCAGCGGCAATTTCTCTTTTGTTAGTTCACTTAAAAAGAGGTGTCGGTAGAAAGGCTCAATCTGATGCAGTTTAATCAATTGGTTTTTGATCAAATAATAGCTGAGGGAGAGCATTGTTTTAAGCAGAAATTAACCGATGCTCAAATTGATCAAGTCCAATTGTTTATTCAAGAGTTCATTAAGTGGAACGCTGTGCATAATTTAAGTGCCGTAAATAACTTTGAAACATTAATGCGTGCACACTATTTGGATTCAATGTCGGTTGTTCCTAGTGTAGGGAACTATCTCAAGGACTTAGATAGGCTAGCTCCAATCAAGGTTGCTGACCTAGGATCAGGCGGAGGTTTTCCAAGTATTGTATTAGCTATTTTATTGCCTGAAATTAACTTTTATGCAATAGAGTCAATAAAGAAAAAAACAGCTTTTTTACAAACAATTAAAATTCGCCTAAAGTTAGAAAATTACTTTGTTGTTGATAAGAGAATTGAAGCCTTTGCGAAAGAAAACCCTAACATCTTTGATGCAACAATTTCTCGTGCATTTACTGAACTAAATAATTTTTTAGATTACTCGAACTCGCTAATAAAAGGGGAGTCATTAGTGTTTGCAATGAAATCGCAAAGGGTTGATGAAGAGTTGAAGAGAGTTATTGGTGATTGGAGATTAATTAAAAACATTGAATTAAATATACCAAAATTAGATGCATATCGCTGTTTATTAGTCATGACTTCCATGAGAAAATAATAGAAAAAGGACTCAGAATGGCACAAGTGTTTTGTATTGCAAACCAAAAAGGGGGAGTGGGAAAAACAACCACTGCCATTAACTTAGCAGCAAGTTTAGCTTCATTAAATCAAAGGGTTTTACTGATTGATTTGGATCCCCAAGGTAACGCGACGATGGGGTCTGGAGTAGATAAACACCAACTAAAAAGCTCAGTCTATCAAGTATTAATTGGTTTAGAGAATGTAAAAAATTCAAAATCTTATTCAGAATCAGGTGGTTATGATGTCTTACCAGCTAATAGAAACTTAGCTGGAGCTGAAGTTGAGCTAGTGGATTTTGATCATCGCGAATCTTTGCTTAGAAAAGCTTTAAAGGTCGAGCATGATAATTATGATTTTGTATTAATTGATTGTCCCCCAGCTTTGTCATTACTAACTTTGAATGGTTTATGTGCTGCAAATGGAGTAATCGTTCCAATGCAGTGCGAATATTTTGCCCTTGAGGGTTTGTCTGATCTTGTCAATAGCATTAAGCAAGTTCATGCAAACTTAAATAGTGACTTAAAGATTATTGGATTGTTAAGGGTCATGTTTGATCCACGTACCGCATTACAACAACAAGTATCTGAACAATTAATAAATCATTTTGGAGATAAAGTATTTAAAACTATTATTCCAAGAAACGTAAGACTTGCTGAAGCCCCGTCTTACGGAATGCCAGGCGTGGTGTACGACAAGGTTTCAAGGGGGGCAAAAGCGTATGTTGAGTTTGCCGCAGAAATGATTGAAAGAACAAAGAAAAATACACAATGATTAAGAAAAAAGGTTTAGGTAGAGGTCTCGAGGCATTGTTAGGAGAATCGTTAGATTCAGGGTTAGCAAGTGGGATAAACACAGATCAAATTAAATTTATAAAGTTAGCAGATTTGCAAAGAGGGAAGTATCAACCTCGTATGCAAATGAAAGAATCAGAGCTTCAAGAATTGTCAGAAAGTATTAAGCAACAAGGAATAATGCAACCTCTTTTAATCAGACAGATTGGTGAGGGAAAGTATGAAATTATTGCTGGGGAAAGACGATTTAGAGCAGCAGGAATGGCTGGATTAGATACAGTACCAGCATTAATTAAAGAAGTCGACGATCAAACGGCAGCAGCGATGGCCTTGATCGAAAATATGCAGCGCCAAGATTTAAATCCACTGGAGGAGGCCGAAGGTTTGGCGAGACTAATCTCAGATTTCGGTTTTACGCATGAACAAGCTGCCCAGGTAGTTGGTAAGTCAAGAAGTGCTGTTAGCAACCTGTTAAGACTAACACAACTATCTAAGCCCGTTCAGGCACTTTTAATGGCCGGTGACATTGATATGGGGCATGCCAGAGCGATGTTGAATGTTCCTACAGCCAGACAGATAGGTTTGGCGCAAAGAGTCGCCGCGCAAGGATTATCGGTTAGAGAAGCAGAGAAATTAGCAAATCAGATCATTCAATCTAGCAAAAAAAATCTTGATGGAATTCAAAAAGTTAAAGTGGTTAAAGTCGATCCGGATATTCAGGGTTTACAAACAAGAATTGCAGATATGATTGGTTTGGAGGTGGAAATAAAAACCAAATCTAAGGGGGGTGAAATTAAAATTAAATTTTCCCATCCTGATGAGCTAGATAGCTTGCTTAAAAAACTAAATTTGTCTTAAAAGGGAAAAATTTTGCACCCTAATAACGATGATTTTGATCGAAAAGATGAGCTATTTAATGAAAATTTTAAAGTGCTTAGTCACGATCAAGCCATACGGTTATTGGGTAAAGATCTTCAGCCAAGGATTAACAGTCCTTGGAAAGTAGTTATTCTTCAGTGCCAATTAACGATTCTTGTTACAATTTTAACTTCGCTAATTAATATAAATTTTCAAGTTAATGATGTTGTAATTTCATTACTATGTGGATCAATTTTAGGGGTTCTCCCTAATATTATGTTTATAATGCGAATGCAGTTTAACAAAAGTAGTCACAAGAGATCTGCCAAAAGTTTTGTTTATACTTTAGTTTTCGCAGAATTCATAAAAATTACATTTTCGTTAATTATAATATTTGTAGTCGTGAGGTATGTACCTCAAATTAAGTGGTTTCCCTTTTTGGGGATGTTTATTATCACCTTGCAAGCCCATTGGTTGCAGGGTCTAAATTTTAAGTTTTTACGATAAGTCATCAGGATATAAGTAATGTCAACAACAGCTGAAGGTTTACAACCGACCGAATACATTATTGAACATTTAACAAACCTAAATAATCTGGGTGAAGTTCAATCTAAAATAGTAGATTTCAGCGTTATCAACTATGACACAATTTTCTGGTCAGTATTAATGGGTGTGTTGGCGGTTGGGTTTTTAATTCTTGCTGCTCGTAAAGCAACATCGGGTGTACCAAATCGTTTTCAAGGTTTGATTGAATTAGTTGTTGAGTTGGTTGAAGCGCAATCTAAAAACATTGTTCATGGAGACAGAACATTTATTGCCCCCTTGGCTTTATTAGTATTCTGCTGGATCATATTCATGAATACCCTGGATTTAATTCCTATTGATTGGATTAATGGCGTTAACGCTTTACTGGGTAACTTTCATTTACATATACCGCATCATAAAATTGTTCCAACAACTGACCTAAATGGAACGATGGGTATGTCTATTTCTGTTCTATTAATCATTTTGTACTACAGTGTCAAAATTAAAGGTATTGGTGGATTTGCACACGAGTTGGTATCAGCTCCTTTCGGTGCAAAGTGGTACTTAGCTCCTTTTAACTTGTTGTTAAATCTCATCGAGTATGTGGCAAAGACAGTTTCTTTGGGTATGCGACTATTTGGAAACATGTATGCTGGCGAATTAATTTTTATGTTAATTGCGCTACTTGGCGGTATTTGGACATTTGGCGTTGATTTGTCCTTTTTGGGCTTCATTGGGCACGTTATCGCTGGAGCTATATGGGCGGTTTTCCATATTTTAGTTATTTTATTACAGGCATTTATTTTTATGATGTTGACTTTGGTTTACATTGGCCAAGCACATAGTCATCATTAATTCAGGTTTTCATTTTTCATTTTTCATTTTTTAACACTAGGAGTCAACAATGCAAGAATTCATCTCTAATATTCAAGGTATGACAGCAGTCGCCATTGGTATCATCATTGGTCTCGGTGCTATCGGTGCTTGTATCGGTATCGGTCTAATGGGTGGTAAGTACATTGAAGCATGTGCACGTCAACCTGAATTAATCGAGCCACTACAAACTAAAATGTTCTTGTTAGCTGGTTTGATTGATGCGGCTTTCTTGATTGGTGTTGGTATTGCAATGTTATTTGCATTCGCAAACCCATTGTTGTCAAAATTAGGTAGCTAATATTAGTTATTTAGGAAACTACCAGAAATTTCTGGTAGTTATTAAAATGAACCGAAAGGAAAAGCCGTGAATCTGAACGCGACCCTATTCGCGCAAATGGTTGTGTTTTTTATTCTTTGGTGGGTTGTGGCTACATTTGTTTGGCCACCGCTTGTAAAAGCCTTAGATGAAAGAGCAACTAAAATTGCAGATGGTCTTGCTGCAGCTGAAAAGAGCAAGACAGATTTAGAAATTGCTACTAAACGTGCTGATCAAGCTTTAGCGGATGCTAAAAGTGAAGGTGCTCAAAGAATTGCTGAGGCAGAGAAAAAAGCTCAACTTAGTGCAGATGAAATCAAAAACAATGCACGAAGTGAAGCAGCTCGTATTATTGCTCAAGCAAAATCTGAAGCAGATCAACAAATTATTAGAGCTAGAGATACTCTCAGAAATGAAGTAGCTACTCTAGCGATAAAAGGTGCTGAGCAAATTTTACGTCGTGAAGTAGATCAAAATGCTCACCAGGCATTACTAGAACAATTGAAAGCAGAGCTCTAAAATGGCAGATATCGCCACAATTGCACGCCCTTACGCGGAAGCTTTGTCAGAACTAGCTAAAGATAGCGATTTGGCTGCTTGGTTAGAGTCATTAACTGAGTTAGCTCAGCTAGCCGCACATCCAGACATTGCTTCCTTGGCCAACAATCCAAATGTATCTTCAAAGCAAATTTGTGATCTTTTGGCAACTGGTACAAAATCAACACCAAGTGAACCGATCAAACAATTTATTAACTTGGTTGCCCAAAATCACCGTATTTCTGTAATTCCTGAAATTGCCCTTCAGTTTGAGCAAATCAAGAATCAAAGAGAGGGTGCGGCAGAAGTCACTATTACTAGTGCCTTTCCAATCGACGGTTTAGCTTTGGAAAGTTTGCTATCCTCAATTTCGAAAAGATTTGACGGAAAAGCTTTACGACCAACATTAATAATCGATCCAGAATTAATCGGTGGCGTGAAAATACAGGTTGGAGATGAGGTTTTAGACTCATCAGTAAAGTCCAGACTAGAAGCAATGCAAGCTGCAATGTCAGCTTAATGAGAATAAACGAAATTAAAAGACCTTAGGAGTTATAAATGCAACTTAACCCATCTGAGATCAGTGAACTGATCAAAAGTAAAATCAGCGGAGTAGGCGTTGATACTGAAGTTCGTAATCAAGGTACCGTGATATCAGTAACTGACGGAATTTGTCGTATTCACGGCTTATCTGGTGTGATGCAAGGTGAAATGTTAGAGTTCCCTAATAACACTTTTGGATTAGCATTGAACCTCGAAAGAGATTCTGTAGGCGCCGTTATATTGGGCGAGTACGAACTAATTTCTGAAGGTGATCCAGTTAAATGTACAGGCCGTATTTTAGAGGTACCGGTTGGACCAGAGCTCCTTGGTCGTGTGGTAAATGCACTCGGTCAACCAATTGATGGTAAAGGTCCGATAAATGCAAAGCTAACTGATATTATCGAGAAAGTCGCTCCTGGAGTTATCGCTCGTCAGTCAGTCAGCCAACCGCTACAAACAGGTTTAAAGTCTATTGATGCCATGGTTCCTGTCGGTCGTGGTCAGCGTGAGTTGATTATTGGTGATAGACAAACTGGAAAAACAGCTGTTGCTGTCGATGCAATTATTAACCAAAAGGGTAAAGGCGTATATTGCGTTTACGTTGCGATTGGCCAAAAAGCATCAACGGTAAATAACGTAGTTCGTAAACTTGAAGAACACGGAGCTTTATCTTACACAGTAGTAGTGGCAGCAACTGCCTCAGAATCTGCGGCGATGCAATATTTATCAGCATACTCAGGTTGTACGATGGGTGAGTATTTCAGGGATCGTGGCGAAGATGCATTAATTGTTTACGATGACTTAACCAAGCAAGCTGTAGCGTACCGTCAGGTATCGTTATTGTTAAGAAGACCTCCAGGACGTGAAGCGTTCCCTGGTGACGTGTTCTATCTACACTCAAGATTATTAGAGCGTGCAGCAAGAGTAAATGCGGACTATGTAGAGAAATTTACAAAGGGAGAAGTAAAGGGTAAAACTGGATCGTTAACAGCATTACCAATTATTGAAACTCAAGCTGGTGACGTATCAGCATTCGTACCAACAAACGTGATTTCTATTACTGACGGTCAGATTTTCTTAGAAACAGATTTATTTAACTCTGGTATTCGTCCTGCAATTAACGCTGGTATTTCTGTATCACGGGTAGGTGGTGCAGCGCAAACCAAAGTAGTTAAAAAAATGTCTGGTGGTATTCGTACCGACTTAGCTCAATACCGTGAATTAGCTGCTTTCGCTCAATTTGCCTCTGACCTTGATGATGCAACACGTAAGCAATTAGAGCGTGGTCGTCGCGTTACAGAGTTATTGAAACAAGCACAGTATTCACCACAACAAGTATGGCAATTATCCGCAGTTTTGTATGCTGCAAATAATGGGTTTTTGGATGATGTTGAAGTAAAAAACATCCTACCATTTGAAAAAGGATTGTTAGAGCATCTCAAGTCTAAATATGCAGATTTAGTTGGCCGTATTGAAGATACTAAAGACTTAAGCAAAGATGACGAAGTTGCTCTAAAAGCAGCCGTTCAGGATTACAAGCGTTCTGCTTCTTTCTAATTTAAGAAGCTAAGGGAGAGCCTCAATGGCTGGAACAAAAGAGATACGAAATAAAATCAAAAGCGTACAAAATACGCGGAAGATTACAAAGGCAATGGAAATGGTTGCCGCATCTAAAATGCGTAAAGCGCAAGAACGGATGCGTGCAGCTAGACCTTATGCTGAAAAAGTAAAAACGATTGCAGCAAATTTGAGTAAGGCCAATCCAGAATACAAACCAGCGTATTTGGAAACTAGAAAAGTTAAGAATGTTGGTGTGATTTTAATTACAACCGATAAAGGTTTGTGTGGCGGTTTAAATACAAACATTTTAAGAACTCTTGTTAACTCGATGAAAGATTGGTCAAGTAAAGATATTAATGTTGTATGTACTGCAATTGGTTCAAAAGGAATACAGTTTTTAAATCGGGTAAAAGGTAATATTTTGTCTCAAGCTTCCCACATTGGAGATTACCCAAGATTTGAAGACTTAATTGGAACAATTAAAGCTCAACTTGATGCATTTGAAAACCAAGAAGTAGATGAAGTTTATATCGCTTATAACAAATTTATCAACACGATGAAGCAAGAAGCGGTTTTGGAGAAAATCTTGCCAATTTCAGCAGATCAATTAGGAACTAATGATCTAAGTAGAGATGACTCTGGCTGGGATTACATCTATGAACCTGATGCTGAAAGTGTGATTAATGATTTAGTAAAGAGATATATTGAATCTTTAATCTATGTAGCCGTTTCAGAGAATATAGCTTCAGAGCAATCAGCAAGAATGGTTGCGATGAAATCTGCATCTGATAATGCTAAGAATGTTATTAGTGAACTACAACTGGTCTATAACAAAACTCGACAAGCAGCGATTACTAAAGAATTGTCGGAAATTGTTGGTGGGGCAGCCGCTGTTTAATTTATAAGAATTGTAAATATTGATTTTATTGGAGAGATGCGATGAGTAACGGAAATATCGTTCAATGTATTGGAGCTGTAGTTGATATCCAGTTCCCACGCGAAGGTATGCCTAAAGTTTATGAAGCTTTAGTTTTAGATGAAAATAATGAAGCATCATTCGCTGAAAAGGGATTGACCTTTGAAGTGCAACAACAATTAGGTGACGGTATTGTAAGAACCATTGCCCTAGGTTCAAGCGATGGTCTACGTAGAGGAATGACTGTAACATCAACAGGCGCACCGATCTCAGTGCCTGTGGGTCAGGCTACATTAGGCCGAATTATGGATGTTTTAGGTAGACCAATTGATGATGCAGGCCCTATTGCAACTGATGAGCGTCGTGCTATCCATCAGCCAGCCCCTAAATTTGACGAACTTTCGCCTTCAGTAGATTTGTTAGAAACCGGTATTAAGGTGATCGATTTAGTTTGCCCATTTGCTAAGGGTGGTAAAGTTGGTTTATTCGGTGGTGCTGGTGTAGGTAAAACCGTAAACATGATGGAATTAATTAACAACATTGCAAAACAACATGCAGGACTTTCTGTTTTTGCGGGTGTTGGTGAGCGTACTCGTGAAGGTAATGACTTCTATCACGAAATGAAAGATTCTAATGTTTTAGATAAAGTTGCGATGGTGTTCGGTCAAATGAACGAGCCGCCTGGAAACCGTTTGCGTGTTGCGTTAACAGGTTTGTCAATGGCAGAACGTTTTAGAGATGAAGGAAGAGATATTCTTTTCTTCGTGGATAATATTTACCGTTATACCTTAGCCGGAACTGAAGTTTCTGCTTTGTTAGGCCGTATGCCATCAGCTGTAGGATATCAACCAACACTAGCTGAAGAAATGGGTCGTTTACAAGAGCGAATTACTTCAACCAAAACTGGATCGATTACATCTATTCAAGCAGTTTATGTTCCTGCAGATGACTTGACTGACCCATCTCCAGCAACAACATTCCAACACTTAGATTCAACAGTTGTTTTATCAAGAGATATTGCAGCTCTAGGTATTTATCCAGCCGTTGATCCACTTGACTCAACTAGTCGTCAGTTAGATCCATTAGTTGTAGGACAAGAGCATTATGATACTGCTCGTAGTGTTCAGATTACTCTTCAACGTTACAAAGAGTTAAGAGACATTATTGCTATTTTAGGTATGGATGAATTATCACCAGAAGATAAGCTATCAGTTGCTCGTGCTCGTAAAATTCAACGCTTCTTATCTCAACCTTTTCACGTTGCAGAAGTCTTTACAGGATCACCTGGAAAATATGTTCCATTAAAAGAAACAATCAGAGGATTCCAAATGATTGTTAATGGTGAATTAGATCATTTACCAGAACAAGCTTTTTATATGGTCGGAACAATTGATGAAGCAATTGAAAAAGCGAAAAAGCTTTAATAAATAAGGGTTTAGTTACACATGTCAACTATACATATTGATGTAGTAAGTGCTGAGGAAATGGTTTTCTCCGGTGAGGCAAAGTTTGTCTCATTACCGGGGGAGTCAGGTGAGCTTGGCATTCTTCCTGGACATATTCCACTCATTACAAGGATACAACCAGGACCCGTCAGAATAGAAAAAGCAGATGGATCTGATGAGTTCGTTTTTGTTGCTGGTGGAATATTAGAAATTCAACCAAAATGTATTACAGTTTTAGCAGACACAGCTATTCGTGGAAAAGATTTAGATGAAGCAAAATCTTTAGAAGCAAAAAGACGTGCTGAAGAAAATATGGCGAGTCGTGAGTCAGATATTGACTTTGCTAGAGCCCAGTCAGAATTTGCAATTGCAGCAGCCGAATTGGCAACAATAGCAAGGCTAAGAAGAAAGAAGTAAGACGGTTATTAAAACGTTCAAAATTTCGTATTGATCGTTTTAAAAGCGGCTGTTTTACAAAAAAAGGATAGATTAACCCCCGTAATTTCACTCAATAAATCGGGGCGTTAATCTCCTCAAAAGGCCAAGAAATATGTTTTTTTGAATAAATATTATCTTGAGTCATGTCTAATCAATAAGTCATTTAGTCTTTTTTTTCATAGATATATAACCTCTCTTTTGAGGAATTCATTAAGGGAAATTTAATTATTTATATAAGAATATAAAGTTTAAGTTTAAAAAGTTATGTTTTTCAACAACATAATAATCAAATAAGAACTAAATTTATAAAAGTTATGCACAGGTTCGGGCAAAATAAAAAATAACAGTGACTTGTATAAAAAACTTAAACTCACATCTCAGAAAAAAAATCTAAACAATTGATTAAAAACAATTTATATGAAAATAAAATAATGAAAATAGTTTCAATATTTAATTATAAAATTTTAACGTATGTAAAATTAAATTTATCCACGAAGTAATCCACAAAGTTATCCACAGATAAAGTGAGTTAACAGAACAAATAAACTAAATGCATAAACACTTTTTGTTTCAAAAATATTGATGAATTTTGTTCAAGTAGCTTTAGAACTACCTTTATATAAACTCTTCGAATACTCGTGGGATACAACACGAATTGGACGTGAACCAGTAATTGGTCAAATTATTGAAATCGAGTTTGGTAAAAAAAAATGTGCTGGCATCATCATAGAAATAAAAAAAACCAGTAGCGAAAAATCAGAAGAAAAAACTTATAGCGTAAAGGAAGTATTAAGTATTGCTCCATGTGATCCACTGCCTGAAAGAGAAATAAAACTTTATCAGTTTGCTTCAAAGTATTATTTAAGACCAATCGGAGAAGTGATATTTTCATCAATACCTAGAGACTGGAAAATACCAGCCAATTGGACGAGGATTGAGAAATCAATACAGAAAAAAGAAAATAAAAAAACAAGTGAAGATAAAGTAAAAGAACTCAATTTATTCTTCAATGATGAGCAATTAAAAGCAATCAGCACCCTTAACCAAATAACAAACAATAGAATTTACGAAATTTCTTTACTAAAGGGAATAACCGGAAGCGGAAAGACGGCTGTCTATTTAGAGTGGATTAAAAACATTACTAAAGACCAAAACAAACAGTGTTTACTTTTAGTACCCGAAATTAATCTAACACCACAACTTGAACAAACTGTTAAGACAATCTGTACAGAACGAGATGTTGTCATATTACATAGTAATTTAACACCAAGTGAAAGAAATTATGCTTGGTTAAAAATACAAAAAGGAGAAGGACAAATAATTGTCGGAACTCGTCTTAGTGTTTTGACACCAATTAAAAATCTCTCTGCAATAGTTATTGATGAAGAGCATGATAATTCATACAAACAACAAGACGGAATGAGATATTCCGCAAGAGATGTAGCGATATGGCGAGCTGCCCACTTAAAAATACCAGTCTTATTGTGTTCTGCGACTCCTTCTCTTGAAACTTGGCAAAAAGTAATAGAGAAAAAAATTAAACTTTTAGAATTAACTAAACGGGCAAAATTAGGCTCGACGATACCGGAAATAATAATTTCAGATATAAAAATCGAAAATAAGACAACTCACTTTAAAGAAATTGGATTAACAAATTATGTAATAGAACAAATAAGGCAAACAAGTAAGAGAGATAAACAAGTTCTAATCTTTATCAATAGAAGAGGATTCGCCCCAATATTAGCTTGTGAAGCATGCACCTGGAAGTCAGGCTGTAAAAAATGTAGTGCTTGGCAGGTATTGCATAAAAAGAATGGGAATCAAAAAACAGCGATGTTACATTGCCATCATTGTGGATTGATAGAAAGAACACCAGAAGCATGTCCAGAATGCGGTAATCAAGATATAAAACCAGTCGGCCTCGGTACACAAAAAATTGAAGAGAATATCGAGAAATTATTTAGCGATCTAAGAATATTAAGAATCGATACTGATGCAACAAGGAAAAAAGGACAAGCTGAAGAGTTATTCCAAAAGGTTCATAGAAATGAAGTAGATGTCATCATTGGTACTCAGATGTTATCAAAGGGACATGATTTCAGTAATGTGGAAACAGTAATAGTAATAGATATAGACAAAAGTTTATATTCATCAGATTTTCGAGCAACAGAAAAAATGTTTGCTCAATTAGTTCAGGTCGCTGGCAGAGGAGGAAGAGGGGAGAATTCAATTAACTCAAAAATAATAATTCAAACTGAATTTCCGGATCATGAAATCTTTCGAGCCTTAAAGGATGAAAATTTAGATTCATTTTATAAAGAACTATTGGAAGAAAGAAAAACAGCAAAATTACCACCCTTTACTTATCAAGCCTTGATATTAGCCGAATCAAAAAACCAAGAAAAAAATGAAGAAGTTTTGATCCAGTTAAAAAAATACCTTGAAAAAGTGGTAAACCCAACTGAAGCCTGCATTATTTATGATCCTATTCCTAGAGGAATACAAAGAGTGGGGGGTATTGAAAGAACACAAATATTAATGGAGTCTAATGATCGCATTAAACTCCAAAAAAGCCTTGAAAAAGGACTCGACTATAGTGAATACCTAAAATCAAAAAATCACTCAATGAGAATAATTATTGAGCGAGATCCAATTACCTTCTAAGCTGAGGCATATTCGCTCATAGGTATACATGCACAGAAAAGATTTCTGTCACCATAAACATTATCAACACGACCAACTGGAGGCCAATATTTATAATCTTTCAAACCATTAACTGGATAAGCAGCAATTTCCCTTGAGTACGGATGAGTCCAATTGGTTTGAACAAGGGATAGAGCAGTATGGGGGGCGTTTTTTAATGGATTATCAGAAGAATCATAAACACCAGAAATAACTTGATCAATTTCCATTTTAATAACCACCATGGCTTCAATAAACCGATCAATCTCAGTCTTCGATTCACTTTCTGTCGGCTCAATCATAAGAGTACCAGGTACTGGAAAGCTCATGGTTGGGGCATGAAAACCAAAATCTATAAGTCTTTTTGCGATATCTTCATTCGAGATGCCAGATATTTTCTGAATAGGACGGATATCTAAAATACACTCATGGGCAACTAATCCATTAGAGCCAGAATATAAGACAGGAAAGTAAGGTGATAGTTTTTTAGCAATGTAATTAGCATTAAGAATCGCAACTTCAGATGACCTTCTAAGCCCTACTGAACCTACCATAGCAATATACATCCACGAAATTGGTAAAACAGAAGCTGAACCAAAGGGAGCTGAAGTTATTCGCGAAACTTCAGGAAAAGACTTATTTACAGTCTTTCCGGTAAAAGATGAAGGGAGAAAAGGAGCCAGATGAGATTTAACAGCAACTGGACCAACCCCGGGACCACCACCACCATGAGGTATGCAAAAGGTTTTATGTAAGTTTA
Source organism: Polynucleobacter rarus (assembly GCF_003072505.1). Classification (GTDB taxonomy): domain Bacteria; phylum Pseudomonadota; class Gammaproteobacteria; order Burkholderiales; family Burkholderiaceae; genus Polynucleobacter; species Polynucleobacter rarus. The sequence goes on along the minus strand of NZ_NTGB01000001.1, from coordinate 2,600,798 downwards.
AGTGACTAACATCACCACCAAAAAGTCCAGGGGGAGCGGTACCAACAAGAGCATTCATATTAGCCCCATCTATATAAACTTGACCACCATGCTCGTGAATGATTGCACAGATATCTTTAACACCTGTTTCAAAAACACCGTGAGTACTTGGATAAGTAATCATAATCGCAGCTAAATTATTACTATGCTGTGATGCCTTACTAGTGAGATCAGCAATATCCACATTACCAAACTCATCACAAAGTACGACAACAACTTCTAAGCCAACCATTTGAGCTGATGCAGGATTAGTACCATGAGCAGAAGATGGGATTAAACAAATATTGCGATGACCCTGACCAATAGAATCTAAATACGATTTAATAATAAGAAGGCCTGCATATTCACCTTGAGAACCTGCATTCGGTTGCAAAGAGATTGCATCATACCCAGTCGCACCACATAACATTTTTTCCAACTGTTCAATTAGAGTGTAGTAACCTTTACATTGATCTATCGGTGCAAAAGGATGAATTGAGTTAAAGTGAGGCCATGATACGGGAATCATTTCACTCGTTGCATTGAGCTTCATCGTACAAGAACCCAAAGGAATCATCGTGCGATCTAATGCAAGATCTTTATCAGATAGCTTTTTCATATATCTGAGCATTTCATGTTCAGAGTGATATTTATTAAAGGTTGGATGAGTTAAAAATGGAGAAGTGCGGAGAATTGATTGAGGAATAAAAATATTTGTAAGTTCAGATTGAACAATTGCCGAGGAATTAAATATAGAAGCTAAAGTTTTAACATCCTCAATAGTTGTCGTCTCATCAAATGAAATACCTAAATGATTAGGGTCAATTAAACGTACATTAATGCATAGTTTTTGTGCTTCCTGGAATAGTTCGAGAGACTTTGGAGATTGAATACATAGGGTGTCGAACCAAGCGTCATTCACTAGAACGTATCCAGAACTTAATAGTGATGTTGCTAATAGAGAGGTAAGTTCGTGAGTCTTTGATGCAATTTGTTTTAGTCCAACGGGTCCATGATAAGTAGCAAACATGCCAGCCATAATTGCTAACAATGCTTGAGCAGTACAGATATTGGAAGTTGCTTTTTCACGTCGAATATGTTGTTCACGAGTTTGCAAAGCTAAGCGATAAGCAGGGTTACCAAAACTATCTACACTAACACCAACTAATCGCCCCGGCATACTTCTTTTAAATTTATCTTTAGTTGCCAAATATGCAGCATGAGGACCACCAAAACCTAAAGGTACGCCAAAGCGTTGAGAATTACCTACGACTATATCCGCATCAAAGGATGCTGGTGATTCAATCAAGGTTAAAGCTAAGAGATCAGCAGCAACTACTAAAAGCGCATTTTGATCATGTACATGTTTACTTACAGCGATGTACTGATTTAGTGAGTAAAGTGCACCAGTTCCCCCTGGATATTGGATAAAAGCCCCGAAGAATTGATATTGATGAATATTATTGAAATCATCAACAATAATGTTGATACCAAGGGGTTTTGCCCGAGTTTTAATTACATCAATTGTTTGAGGAAAAGCACTTGCTTCGACAAAAAAATTAACAGAATTTGAGGTGCAAGATCTTTTGGCTAAGGTCATGGCCTCGGCGGCAGAAGTACCTTCATCCAACATGGATGCATTAGCAATATCCATGCCAGTTAGATCAATAATCACTTGTTGAAAATTAATAATTGCTTCCAATCGTCCCTGAGAGATTTCCGGTTGATAAGGAGTATAAGAAGTGTACCAAGAGGGATTTTCCAGGATATTACGTTGAATAACTGCAGGAGTAAAAGTATTGTAATAACCTTGACCAATCCAGTTTTTATAAATTAGATTGTCCTTGGAAATTTTAGATAAGTAAGCAATTGCTTCCGCTTCTGACAATGGATTATCAAACCCCTGTAAATTAATCTCGGAATGAACACGGATGTTTTCTGGAACGACTTCCCCCATAAACTTCGTAAAGGAATCATAACCTAGGATATTCAACATTGCAGATTGATCCTCTTCAGAGGGACCCAAATGCCTAGATAAAAAACCACCGATTACTCCATTTGCCAGAGAGTTTGACATGGAATTTAACCCCCAATTAAAGTGTTATAGGCGTTAGCATCTAGTAAAGACTTTAAATCATCAACATTATTAGGAGAAATTTTAAAAAACCATGACTCATAAGGATTTGAATTAATGAGTTCTGGCTGAGATGTTAACGCTTCATTAATCGCAACAACTTTTCCTGAAATCGGAGCATAAATATCACTAGCTGCTTTAACCGATTCAACGACAGCGCATGACATCTTCGCTTCTAAGTTAGCGCCTAAAGATGGCAACTCTAAAAAAACAATATCACCTAAAGCATCTTGTGCATGGTGGGTAATACCGACCGAAATAGTCCCATCATCATTGAGTGAACTCCACTCATGCGATTCAGCGTAATACAGGTTTTCTGGTAACGACATAAATATCTCCTAAATTAAATTAAACTTTTACCCTTACGAACAAAAGTGGGTTTGACTACTTTTGCCGATATCAATTGATCACGGATAACAACTTGAACAAGTGAGCCGAGTTGCACTTGTAAAGGAACTCTTGCAAAGGCAATGGATTGTTGAAGACTAGGACTAAAAGTACCACTAGTAATTTCACCATCACCAAACTCAGTTTTAACCACTTGGTGACTTCTTAAAATACCTTTGCCGATTAAGATTAAACCAACAAAAGAATAACTTCTAGAGTAATGATGAAGGGCTTGCGAACCAATAAATTGTCGATTGTTACTTAAATCAACGGTCCAGGCCAAACCACAGTCAAAGGGATTAAATCTTGGTTCCATATCTTGACCATATAAATTATATCCAGCCTCGATACGAAGGGTGTCACGAGCACCGAGACCAGCTGGTAAGACACCATGCTGTATAAATAAGTCCCATATTTTATTTCCAAACTTTAAAGGTAAGAACAATTCAAAACCGTCTTCACCAGTGTACCCAGTTCGGGAAAACATTACTTCACCAAATTCAGTGTCAAAAACTTTAGAACCAAAATAGGGGATCGCAGCAAGTTCTTCAGACAATAACGGAAAAACTTTACTGATAGCTATAAGACATTCAGGACCTTGCAAAGCTAAAAGAACTAAAGGGTTTTGCATACCCATAATATTTGAACGTCGGGGAAGGACTTTTAATTCCGTGTAATCTCGAGCAACTGCCCCCATCCACTCTAAATCATTTACAGCGGTACTCGCATTAATAACTAATCGATAAAAGTTATCAATTTTATAAACAATCAAATCATCTAAAATCCCACCATCATGATTCAACATACAGCTATATAGAGCCTGACCTTCATCAGTCAATTTATTAATATTATTTGCTAAAAGATTTTCTAGGAAAGAGTGAGCATCTTTACCACTTACATCAACAACGGCCATATGTGAAACATCAAAAATAGAAACAGAATTTCTAGTATGTAAATGTTCACCTATCTGAGAGCCATAGTGAATAGGCATATCCCAACCACCAAAGTTAAACATCTTGGCATTGAGATCAATGTGTTGTTGATGAAAAATTGTATTGGCAACCATAGGGAATCCTAAAAAAGGCCCCCCTGTCCTTTTACCTGAGAGATTGCATCACGAATGATGTTAGCCCCTTCGGTGTGCAAATGAATGCAGCTCTCCAGAGTTTTAAAAAATGACAGTCCTTTTGCCTGAGCGTTTACGGGCGTATTGCGCCTTCGGCGGTAAAAATTACACTCTCCTATCAATGAGTTTATTTTAACCTAAATAAAGTCGAAATTATTCTCAAAGTTGAAAAAATCAGTATGATAAAGAGATGAGTTTAAAAATAGCAATTGTCCCCGTAACACCATTTGAGCAAAATTGCTCCATATTGGTTTGTGATGAAACCAATCAAGCTGCCATCGTAGATCCTGGCGGTGATTTAGAAAAAATACTAAAGGTAGTTAACGACAATCAGTTGAATGTTGTAAAGATATTAATTACGCACGGTCACTTAGATCACTGTTCGGGAGCGAGCGAATTATCCAAACAATTAAATGTTCCAATCGAAGGACCGCATAAAGAGGATTTATTCTGGATTGAGCAATTGTCAATTCAAGCTCAAAGATTTGGATTTAACCATCAAGCCGAGTCTTTTATTCCAAATCGATGGCTAGTGGGAGGTGACACCGTGAAACTAGGAAATCAATCATTTAAAGTTGAGCACTGCCCTGGACATACACCAGGTCATATAGCTTTCATCAACGAAGAAGCTCAAATTGCGATTGTAGGAGATTTACTATTTGCAGGTTCAATCGGGAGAACTGATTTCCCGAGAGGAAATCATCAAGATTTAATAACATCAATTAAAAAGAATCTTTTTAAATATGGAGATGAGATTCGGTTTGTGCCAGGACATGGACCAAACTCAAGTTTTGGTGAAGAAAGGTTAAACAATCCCTTCCTTCAGTAAGATGAAAGCATTATTCCTTGGCAGAACCCGTTCTATGAGTTCTATTGTATAAACAACTTGCACAGATCCAACGCTGTTTTTTATTACTAGTTGGAATCCAAGTACCACCTTCTAAACGTTTTTCACGACTGCAAGAAGAACAAAATTTAAGTGATTGAGAAGCAGTGTCAGTCGTTTGTATACTTGTTTCTGTAGTTGTAGTTGTAATTGTTGTTGTAGTCATAGTAACCTCGAGCAGCAAAACCCCTATTTTAACACCGATTCAAAACCCCTACATTAGGGGCTCGGAATCACTTGTATAGATTCAGCAGTTTTATTGCCGTTGAAATCAAGCCAATACTTGTTTTTAAAGTCATATAACTTACATAACTTGGCGGTTTCGAAATACCATTTCCAAGAAAACGGTTGGACAATGATTCTACCTGGTAGCAAATGCTCTAATTGAGCTTGAGCATCTTTAAGGTTGTACAAAGGAACACCCATATCTACGTGATGCGCAGTATGCTCCATGATGTGATGCATCGTGGCACCAAAGTTACGCTTGAAAGTCAAATGGACTGTCGTTGAAACAAAAGGTTGAGCCTTCATCCACTCTGTCTTGTTATCGTACCAAGATACGCTAGTATGCGTGTGGTGAACATAAACAACCCATCCTATCATGCCATTCCAGAATAAATACGGAATTACAAAACCACATATTAGAGTTGTGAAATAAGACTGATTTGTCAAATAAGCACCATAAACTAATGCACCAATCCAAAGAACCCCAAAGGCAGATACTAAGCAACTATCCTTAAAGAATATCTTGCGAGTAGATGGCATATTCTTTTTCGTTGGGAAATACATCTTATTCCACCAAATTTCAATGAGGTAATAAAAAACAGGACCCCATCCGCTGCGATATAAGCGTTCTAAATTTTGACGCCAAACAGGCATTTTATTAAACTCTTCGAGGCTGGGTGGTGCCCAAACAAAATCAAAACCTTTTAAATTGGTTTGGCCATGATGGACAACGTTATGTCCAACTTCCCATAGACTAAAAGGTGTGAGCGAAGGGAAAAATGCTATACGGCCTAGCCATTTATTTAACTCTCTATGTGGAGTAAAACTTTGATGACAAGCATCGTGACCTAAGATGAATAACCTACCAATCCAAAACCCAGCAATATTGCCAAGGACTATTTTGACCAATAAATTTTCTATCAATACCGTACCTGCAATTAATGCAAACCAAATCACAATATCAGCAACAAGCAGTGAAACAGCTTTGACAGTCTGCTTATTAGCAAAAGGCTCAATCATACCTCTGATGATTTTTCTATTCGGAATAGGTAAACCTTCAGGGATCGGAGTATCGAAAGTTGTTTGATTAGTAGTTGTAGTAGACATAGATAAATCAAATTAAATTAAATAATTCATTATTTTAAGGTTCTTTTAAGAAGAGCGTATGTTGACTTCAAAAGAATTAAAAAGCCACTTTCTAAATCAAAATTAATTACTTGGAATCTGGTCGGAAAACTAACATCAAAATTACATTTTCAAACACTTGAAAAAAAGAAATATCAGAAGAAAAAAGGCTTGATGTTAATAAAACCCTTAAAAATCAATACATTGGAAATTATTAAAAAACAACAAACATAGGATATGCAAGAAACAAAGTACAAAAAACATCCCAAATGAACAATTACTCTAGAAATAAAATATAGTATCGCAAAATAGAAGATCAAATAAAAGCCATTCTTCGCAGAGGCCTATTGTTACTAATAAGATTAGAAGCTTTGTGTTAAGTAAGCACTAAATTACCAATTCTTCAGTGAAAATAGGAGAATTACAATAAGAAAAGAAAATGGCGCGCCCGGCTGGAATCGAACCAGCGACCCTTGGCTTCGGAGGCCAATACTCTATCCACTGAGCTACGGGCGCCTTTTAATAGCCATATTGTAAGTGACTAACAGTTCAATAAGAACAAATAATTTCTAAACCGCAAATAGGATGTCAAGTTATTGTTATGAACTCTCGTTATAATTAGTAAATTCAATAATTTATATCAAAACAGTTTCAAAGGAAAAGTAATGAGCGAAGAACATGGCAACTTAATTAAATCACCTAAACAATTGATTTTAATGGTGATAGCGGCATTTTTTATTCCATTAGTTGTAATTCTTTTGCTTTTGACTTATGCCAATAGTCAGAATAAACCTTCAGCCTCTGAAGATCAAGAAATAGCAAATAGGTTAATTAAACCTGTCGCAAACTTAGACTTCAAAGATGCAAGTGCACCAAAAGTGTTAAAAACAGGAGAAGAGGTTTATAAAAATGTTTGCACATCATGCCACACTTCGGGAGCTGCAGGTGCGCCAGTCATGGGTCAAAATGCTGCCTGGGCTTCCAGAATTAGCAAAGGTTATCCGACCCTGTTAACGCATGCTCTTAAAGGCTACAATGCCATGCCCGCAAGGGGAGGCTCATCGCCTGATGACGTAAGCGATTTCGAAATCGGCCGGGCGATTGTCTATATTGCAAATAACTCTGGTGGAAAATTAGCTGAACCTTCTGAAGCTTCTGCTGACAAAGAGTCTACTAGCAAGAAAAAGTAAAATAAAGAACAATCAAGCATTGGCCAAGTATTTTGGTCAATGCTAAATTCTTTATGACCAATATTAGCAAACGGGTCTAATCTTCTAAGGTCTGTGAATCTTTCTTTGCATCTGAATTTTTCAACTCTAAAGCCAACTGATAAGCTTGGTTTTTAGAGAGTACACCGGACTGTGAAAGTACCTCAGCAATTTGCTTACTACCCAAGTGCTGTGAAAGTAAATTAATCAAATGATGAGAGTTAACCGTAACTTCTTGAGAATCCTGGGATAAGTCAGAAGAAGTTCTGAATCCCTCAACGATAATACAAAATTCCCCTTTTAAAATATGTTCATCCTCTAACCAATTAAGCATTTGGCTGGAAAGAACGTAGTGAAGGGTTTCAAATTTTTTAGTCAGTTCACGCCCCACCAAAATTGTTCTAGTTTCATCTTTTAATGCAGAGCCAATTTCAGTTAGTGTTTCTTTAATTCTTTGAGGGGACTCAAAAAAAACACTGGCTAAGGACGAAGTATAAATTTTTTGCAGTAATGCTTTTCGATCTCGACCTTTTGTCGGTAAGAAACCCAAAAACTGAAATCGACCTTCAGAGTGAATGGTGGTAATACCAGATACCGACAATGCAGTACTGATGGCACTAACACCAGGAATGGGAATAACCCTTTTTCCGGCTTGAATCAAGGTATTAACAAGCTTTGCGCCGGGATCTGAAATACCGGGAGTCCCAGCATCTGAAACATAAGCCCATCGTTGACCAAGAGAAATTAGACCAAGTAATTTTTGTGATGCAACAACTTCATTATGGTCATGGATAGCCATCAATGGTTTTTGTATACCCAAATAATTAAGTAAATGAAGAGTATGCCTAGTGTCTTCACAAGCGATACCATCAACGTGCTGCAAAACATAAGCAGCTCGGAAGGTTATGTCTGCCATATTACCAATTGGCGTACTTACAATATACAGACAAGAATCAGGTAAATCCTGCGTTCTTAAAGATTCAGTAATTAATTGGCTCATTAAAATATTTGTTGCGTAACAATTTCGAATTGAATGTTCGATAATATGATGACATCATATACACATTCAAATAATATTAACTAAAGTCACTGCAAATGGATACAAACTTAATAACTAGAGTCGGAAATCACTTCGAAGACAGCATCGCAACTAAGCAAAAGAGTAAAGATGTTTTAGCTGTTGACCTCGCAAGAGCCATAGAACTAATGTTCCAATGCGTCAACGCAGGTGCAAAAATTTTGGCTTGCGGAAATGGTGGTTCTGCAGCAGATGCACAACACTTTGCGGCCGAGTTGGTTGGTCGTTTCGAGCGTGAAAGAAAAGAATTGGGTGCAATAGCTCTAACGACTGATTCATCCATACTGACTGCGGTTGGAAATGATTATGGATATGATGAAATATTTAGTAAGCAAGTAAGCGCCTTAGGAAAGGCAGGGGATATCTTACTGGCAATATCAACTTCAGGTAATTCAAAAAACGTCATAAAAGCAATTGAAGTTGCTAAGAGTAAAGGTATTGCAGTAATTGCATTAACTGGAAAAGATGGTGGGGCTATGGGCAAAATGATTGGGGCCGGAGATATCCACCTCTGCGTTCCAGCTGATAGAACAGCTCGAATTCAAGAAACACATTTATTGATTCTGCATTGTTTGTGCGATGGCATTGATTACTTATTACTAGGATAAAAACATGAAGTTATTTGCGAAGGTTAGAAACGCAGCATTATTATTAAGTGTCGCGTCAATTTTACCCGGGTGCTTCCCTATTATTGCTGGCACGGGAATCTATAGTGCAATGGTTCTAGCAGATAGAAGACCTATATCGGTTACCACCATCGATCGGGGTATTCAACTTGAGTTAGATGCGAGTTTAAAAAATAAAGTGGGTACAGATGCGCATATTAACGTGAGTGTCTTTAATCAAAAGGTATTATTAACTGGAGAGGTTCCTAACCAAAGTTATAAAGACCTAGCTGTAAAAGAAGTAAGTCAGCAAGTAAATGTCAAAAAAGTATTTGATGAGTTGAAAATAACGGGATCAAGTTCGACAGAGGATCGATTACTTGATTCCTCTTTGTATAGCTTAATTAAAGCAAAATTTGTCGCAACCTCCGACATCCCCTCAAACTCAATGAAAATCGTCGTAGAGGCAAAAAGGGTGTATCTGATGGGGGTTGTTACTGAGCTAGAGGCAAAAGCCGCAGCAACGGTCGCTAGTAAAGCTAGTGATAGTGTTAAAGAGGTTGTTAAGTTGATGGATATTATTTCTGAAGAGGAAAAGAAAAAATTAGATTCAATGGGCGTGGTTGAAACTAAGAAATAATTAATATGGTTCGACTTGCTTATATCTGGCAGTGTATTGTAGGAATTGGTGTAGGCTTAAACATAGCTAGCGCTTCAGAAGTTTCCGAGGGGCGAGATATTGCAAGAAAAAACCTTTGCCTTGGTTGTCATGCCGAAACAAAAAAAGTCGTTGGCCCGGCCTTTATGGAGATTGCTAAGAGATATGACAGCTCGCCCGCATCCTATACTTATTTATCAAGTAGGATCAAAGAAGGTGGAGTAGGTGCTTGGGGGGCAATCCCAATGCCAGCAAATAAAAATAACATCACAGACAAAGAAGTAAATCTCGTAATTCAATGGATATTTAGCTTGCGTAGATAAAGCAAACATTTTTAATCATGTGAAGATCAGACCAATTTCGGAAATCGATATATCCGCTTAGTAATCTTCAAAGTTTGTTTAACAGAGCGTTTAATTGTGTAATCAACAATTGCAGCTTGGGCTTCAAGCGCTTCTTTTAAAACGGATGCATGATTACCTGGAGTAATTCTTAAAAATGCATCAGCCTCGCCATGAGACTTTTCTACTAGCATGCCAGCCTTCTTCGCAATATGCATCATTCCCGCGTTAGTAGATAAACAATGAACGTACAAAATATCAATGTTACTGTTACGACAATGAATGGCGGCTCGCATAAAAAGGGCTGTACCAATTCCAATACCCCTGCCAGTGGCCGAAACAGAAACGCCAAATTCAGCATCTTTTGAGGGTGCCTTAACACTGTGGCAATAAGCAAGGTGGGCAAAACCTACCAACTTGAGATCTAAGTTAAACACTCCAAAAAAAACATCACGAGAAAAATCAAATGAATTGACGTAATTGTCTAAAAAAAGATCCGATGCAAACATTCCGAACCTTAATAACCGATCTTCTTCATCTAGTTCCTTCAAATGAAACCTAATTTTATCGAGATGAATAGAAGATAACTCCAATACTGAGACAGGATTTGAATTATTAGAGAAGATGTTTGAGTTTTTTTGCATAAATAGAATAGTGTTAACAAGTCCATTCTATAGTAATTAAGGAAAGTTATCAGGGTTAACCCGTATAAAAGGATGGTAATCTTGAAAATTAAGTAAATTATTTTCAATTATTTTTAAAAACTTTAAACCCTTATAAATAAAGGCTGTAGAGATAAAAAGAAGTAAATTATGCAAATTATTTGTAAATTATTTAAAGTTTTTCTGCAGAAAGTGTTGACAAGGGCAATTGGTTCAGATAAAGTCTTATTTCTCCGCTGCATGTATGTAATAAAAAACAAACAAACAGCCACTCTTTAAAAATTAGTTAACCGATAATTGTGGGTACTACAGGAAAGCATTTAGTCCTTTTGGACAATGAAATAAAAGTAGTACTCACTTAACAGTAAATTGATTCAAATAGTAATATCTGAGTCATTTCTTTGAGTGAGCGACATGCCTTAATTGGCATACAGGAATTAAACTGAAGAGTTTGATCCTGGCTCAGATTGAACGCTGGCGGCATGCTTTACACATGCAAGTCGAACGGCAGCACGGGAGCAATCCTGGTGGCGAGTGGCGAACGGGTGAGTAATATATCGGAACGTGCCTATTAGTGGGGGATAACGCAGCGAAAGTTGCGCTAATACCGCATACGCCCTGAGGGGGAAAGTGGGGGACCGCAAGGCCTCACGCTAATAGAGCGGCCGATATCTGATTAGCTAGTTGGTGAGGTAAAGGCTCACCAAGGCTTCGATCAGTAGCTGGTCTGAGAGGACGATCAGCCACACTGGGACTGAGACACGGCCCAGACTCCTACGGGAGGCAGCAGTGGGGAATTTTGGACAATGGGGGCAACCCTGATCCAGCAATGCCGCGTGAGTGAAGAAGGCCTTCGGGTTGTAAAGCTCTTTTGTCAGGGAAGAAACAGCAGCTCTAACACAGCTGTGAATGACGGTACCTGAAGAATAAGCACCGGCTAACTACGTGCCAGCAGCCGCGGTAATACGTAGGGTGCAAGCGTTAATCGGAATTACTGGGCGTAAAGCGTGCGCAGGCGGTTATATAAGACAGGTGTGAAATCCCCGGGCTTAACCTGGGAATTGCATCTGTGACTGTATAGCTAGAGTGTGTCAGAGGGGGGTAGAATTCCACGTGTAGCAGTGAAATGCGTAGATATGTGGAGGAATACCAATGGCGAAGGCAGCCCCCTGGGATAACACTGACGCTCATGCACGAAAGCGTGGGGAGCAAACAGGATTAGATACCCTGGTAGTCCACGCCCTAAACGATGCTGACTAGTTGTTCGGGATTTTATCCGGAGTAACGTAGCTAACGCGTGAAGTCAGCCGCCTGGGGAGTACGGTCGCAAGATTAAAACTCAAAGGAATTGACGCGGACCCGCACAAGCGGTGGATGATGTGGATTAATTCGATGCAACGCGAAAAACCTTACCTACCCTTGACATGTAACTAACGAAGTAGAGATACATTAGGTGCTCGTAAGAGAAAGTTAACACAGGTGCTGCATGGCTGTCGTCAGCTCGTGTCGTGAGATGTTGGGTTAAGTCCCGCAACGAGCGCAACCCTTGTCTTTAGTTGCTACGCAAGAGCACTCTAAAGAGACTGCCGGTGACAAACCGGAGGAAGGTGGGGATGACGTCAAGTCCTCATGGCCCTTATGGGTAGGGCTTCACACGTCATACAATGGTACGTACAGAGGGTTGCCAACCCGCGAGGGGGAGCTAATCTCATAAAACGTATCGTAGTCCGGATTGTAGTCTGCAACTCGACTACATGAAGCTGGAATCGCTAGTAATCGCGGATCAGCATGCCGCGGTGAATACGTTCCCGGGTCTTGTACACACCGCCCGTCACACCATGGGAGTGGGTTTTGCCAGAAGCCGTTAGCCTAACCGTAAGGAGGGCGACTGCCACGGCAGGGTTCATGACTGGGGTGAAGTCGTAACAAGGTAGCCGTATCGGAAGGTGCGGCTGGATCACCTCCTTTCTAGAGAACAATGCTGAAATGTAGTATCCACACTTATCGGTTAACAATGTAATGCCGCGGGTCTGTAGCTCAGCTGGTTAGAGCACCGTCTTGATAAGGCGGGGGTCGAAGGTTCAAGTCCTTCCAGACCCACCACATCAAGCGGCAACAGATCCATGCAGTAAAGTAAAGTATGCCGGGGGATTAGCTCAGCTGGGAGAGCACCTGCTTTGCAAGCAGGGGGTCGTCGGTTCGATCCCGTCATCCTCCACCAAGATTTACTGCAAGATGGTCAAAATAAGTATCCTAACTTTTTATGGTATTTATTTTTGCCATTTAATTATGGCTGTTCTTTAACAATTTGAGTAAGCAAAGCGTTCGTTAATTCTTTGAGAGATTAACGGACAAAATGGGTAGCATTAAAATTGAATCAAACCATTTCAAAACTGAGTTTTTAAGCTTTAGATGAGTAACAACTAAGTATTAAAAATAACGAATTGGATACGGCACAAGCATGTCAGCTTGGAATTAAAAAATCTTAAGCACAACTTATAACAGCGTCAGTAATGGTGCTCGTTATAGGATCAAGTGAATAAGTGCACATGGTGGATGCCTTGGCGATTACAGGCGATGAAGGACGTTATAGACTGCGATAAGCTGCGGGGAGTTGTCAAATAAACTTTGATCCGCAGATTTCCGAATGGGAAAACCCACCTCTTACGAGGTATCTTTAAGTGAATACATAGCTTAAAGAAGCGAACCTGGTGAACTGAAACATCTAAGTAGCCAGAGGAATAGACATCAACCGAGATTCCCAGAGTAGTGGCGAGCGAAATGGGAACAGCCTTCTAGTGATATCTAGTTTGTTAGTAGAACGGAATGGAAAGTCCGGCAATAAAGGGTGATAGCCCCGTATACGAAAACAGATTAGTGGTACTAAGCTAGAGACAAGTAGGGCGGGACACGAGAAATCCTGTCTGAATATGGGAGGACCATCTTCCAAGGCTAAATACTCGTAATCGACCGATAGTGAACAAGTACCGTGAGGGAAAGGCGAAAAGAACCCCGGGAGGGGAGTGAAATAGATCCTGAAACCGTGTGCATACAAACAGTCGGAGCCTCGTAAGGGGTGACGGCGTACCTTTTGTATAATGGGTCAGCGACTTACATTCAGTAGCAAGCTTAACCGTTTAGGGGAGGCGTAGCGAAAGCGAGTCCGAATAGGGCGTTAGTTGCTGGGTGTAGACCCGAAACCAGTTGATCTATCCATGGCCAGGTTGAAGGTGCGGTAACACGTACTGGAGGACCGAACCCACTAACGTTGAAAAGTTAGGGGATGAGCTGTGGATAGGGGTGAAAGGCTAAACAAAACTGGAAATAGCTGGTTCTCTCCGAAAACTATTTAGGTAGTGCCTCGTGTATCACCTTTGGGGGTAGAGCACTGTCATGGTAGTGGGGTCCATTGCGGATTACCGCGCCATAGCAAACTCCGAATACCAAAGAGTGCAAGCACGGGAGACAGACGACGGGTGCTAACGTCCGCCGTCAAGAGGGAAACAACCCAGACCGCCAGCTAAGGTCCCTAATATATGCTAAGTGGGAAACGAAGTGGGAAGGCTAAAACAGTCAGGAGGTTGGCTTAGAAGCAGCCATCCTTTAAAGAAAGCGTAATAGCTCACTGATCGAGTCGTCCTGCGCGGAAGATGTAACGGGGCTAAGCATATAACCGAAGCTGCGGATCACGTAAGTGATGGTAGGAGAGCGTTCTGTAAGCCTGTGAAGGTGTGGTGTGAACCATGCTGGAGGTATCAGAAGTGCGAATGCTGACATGAGTAGCGATAAAGGGGGTGAAAAGCCCCCTCGCCGTAAGCCCAAGGTTTCCTACGCAACGTTCATCGGCGTAGGGTGAGTCGGCCCCTAAGGCGAGGCAGAGATGCGTAGCTGATGGGAACAAGGTTAATATTCCTTGACCATTGATAGATGCGATGGGGGGACGGATCGCGGAATGTTGTCCGGGTGTTGGATGTCCCGGTCCTTGTATTCGAGAAGGCTATTAGGCAAATCCGGTAGCGTAATTCAAGAGTATGAGGCGAGCGAACTTGTTCGCGAAGCAATAGGAAGTGGTTCCAAGAAAAGCCTCTAAGCTTCAGTCTATCAAGACCGTACCGCAAACCGACACAGGTGGGCGAGATGAGTATTCTAAGGCGCTTGAGAGAACTCAGGAGAAGGAACTCGGCAAATTTGTACCGTAACTTCGGGATAAGGTACGCCCAAGTAGCTTGTTAAAGGGCGAAAGGGTTGCAATAAAATGGTGGCTGCGACTGTTTAATAAAAACACAGCACTCTGCAAACACGAAAGTGGACGTATAGGGTGTGACGCCTGCCCGGTGCTGGAAGATTAAATGATGGGGTGCAAGCTCTTGATTGAAGTCCCAGTAAACGGCGGCCGTAACTATAACGGTCCTAAGGTAGCGAAATTCCTTGTCGGGTAAGTTCCGACCTGCACGAATGGCGTAACGATGGCCACACTGTCTCCTCCTGAGACTCAGCGAAGTTGAAATGTTTGTGATGATGCAATCTACCCGCGGCTAGACGGAAAGACCCCATGAACCTTTACTGTAGCTTTGCATTGGACTTTGAACCGGTTTGTGTAGGATAGGTGGGAGGCGTTGATATCAGGATGCTAGTTCTGATGGAGCCAACCTTGAAATACCACCCTGATTTGTTTGAGGTTCTAACCTTGGCCCGTTATCCGGGTCGGGAACAGTGCATGGTAGGCAGTTTGACTGGGGCGGTCTCCTCCCAAAGTGTAACGGAGGAGTACGAAGGTACGCTTGGCACGGTCGGACATCGTGCCTAAAGTGCAATGGCAAAAGCGTGCTTAACTGCGAGACCGACAAGTCGAGCAGGTGCGAAAGCAGGTCATAGTGATCCGGTGGTTCTGTATGGAAGGGCCATCGCTCAACGGATAAAAGGTACTCTGGGGATAACAGGCTGATACCGCCCAAGAGTTCATATCGACGGCGGTGTTTGGCACCTCGATGTCGGCTCATCTCATCCTGGGGCTGTAGCCGGTCCCAAGGGTATGGCTGTTCGCCATTTAAAGAGGTACGTGAGCTGGGTTTAAAACGTCGTGAGACAGTTTGGTCCCTATCTGCCGTGGGCGTTGGAGATTTGACGGGGGCTGCTCCTAGTACGAGAGGACCGGAGTGGACGTACCGCTGGTGTACCTGTTGTTTCGCCAGAAGCATCGCAGGGTAGCTATGTACGGAAGAGATAACCGCTGAAAGCATCTAAGCGGGAAACTTGCCTGAAGATAAGATCTCCCGGAGGTTTAACCTCCATAAAGGGTCGTTGAAGACCACGACGTTGATAGGTCAGGTGTGGAAGCGCAGTAATGCGTTAAGCTAACTGATACTAATTGCCCGTTAGACTTGATCCTATAACCAGCAGTATTACTGGTTATAAAACATGTTTGTGCATGATTCAATACCATTTGCTTACTCAATTTGGATTCATTCTTATAGAATGGATCAACCCTCTACGCCTGGTGACAATAGCGAGTTGGAACCACCCCTTCCCATCCCGAACAGGACCGTGAAACGACTCTACGCCGATGATAGTGCGGATTACCCGTGTGAAAGTAGGTAATTGCCAGGCACCTTTAAGAAAAACCCAGACCTAACAGTCTGGGTTTTTTGCTTTTAAAATTTATATTTAACGTCATAAAAGTGGCTTTAAATCAGATTTATAATTCATGATTTATTTAAAACATGAATAAAGTTACAATAGTTGTCCATAAAAGGTTGACAAAAACATAGATATTGAAGGACAATCTAAGGTTCGCGGAGAGATGCCCGAGCGGCTAAAGGGGGCAGACTGTAAATCTGTTGGCTTACGCCTACGTTGGTTCGAATCCAACTCTCTCCACCAGATGTAAAGCAGTAGTGTGACGTGTTAGATTTGCGGGAGTAGCTCAGCTGGTAGAGCACTTGCCTTCCAAGCAAGATGTCGCGAGTTCGAACCTCGTCTCCCGCTCCAGTGAAATAGGTTTGATTGAACGCTCATGTGGCTCAGTGGTAGAGCACTCCCTTGGTAAGGGAGAGGTCGGCAGTTCGATCCTGCCCATGAGCACCAAAGGTCACCATATTATTGGTGTTGTTTTATAAAATTAATGTAATCATTTTTTTGAGTAGAGGCGGAAATGGCAAAAGAGAAGTTTGAACGGACGAAGCCCCACGTAAACGTCGGTACGATTGGTCACGTTGACCACGGTAAAACGACATTAACAGCGGCCATCACAACCGTATTATCAAAGGCATTTGGTGGTGAAGCGAAAGCTTACGATCAAATTGATGCTGCTCCAGAAGAAAAAGCACGTGGTATTACGATTAATACAGCGCACGTTGAGTATGAGACACAGAATCGTCACTACGCACACGTTGATTGCCCAGGCCACGCTGACTATGTTAAAAACATGATTACTGGTGCTGCGCAGATGGACGGCGCGATTTTAGTATGTTCAGCTGCTGATGGTCCAATGCCACAGACACGTGAACACATTTTGTTAGCTCGTCAAGTTGGCGTGCCTTACATTGTTGTGTTTTTGAACAAGTGCGACATGGTGGATGATGAAGAGTTGTTAGAACTCGTTGAAATGGAAGTTCGTGAGTTGTTGTCAAAGTATGACTTCCCAGGCGATGACACACCGATTATCAAAGGCTCAGCAAAATTAGCTTTAGAGGGCGACGAAGGTCCTTTAGGTAAGCAAGCGATTATGGCGTTAGCGGATGCGTTAGATACTTATATTCCAACACCTGAGCGTGCGATTGATGGTACATTCTTGATGCCTGTAGAAGACGTATTCTCTATTTCTGGTCGCGGTACAGTAGTGACTGGTCGTATTGAGCGTGGCATTGTAAAAGTTGGCGAAGAGATCGAAATCGTTGGTATCAAAGATACACAAAAGACAACTTGTACTGGTGTAGAGATGTTCCGTAAGTTATTGGATCAAGGTCAAGCTGGCGATAACGTTGGTATCTTGTTGCGCGGTACAAAGCGTGAAGATGTTGAACGTGGTCAAGTATTGTGTAAGCCAGGATCAATCCTCCCGCACACAGAATTCTCAGCAGAGGTTTATGTGTTGTCAAAAGATGAAGGTGGCCGTCATACTCCATTCTTTAACAACTACCGTCCACAGTTTTACTTCCGTACAACGGATGTAACTGGTGCGATTGAGTTGCCGAAGGATAAAGAGATGGTAATGCCAGGCGATAACGTACAAATTAGCGTGAAGTTAATTGCACCAATCGCGATGGAAGAAGGTTTACGTTTTGCGATCCGTGAAGGTGGCCGTACTGTTGGCGCCGGTGTGGTTGCTAAAATTATTGCTTAAGGTATAGGGGTGTAGCTCAATTGGCAGAGCGTTGGTCTCCAAAACCAAAGGTTGGGGGTTCGATGCCCTCCGCCCCTGCCACCAAAAGCAAGGTTGAAAGAAAATGTCAGAACAAAAAAACTTATCGAACGAAGTAGTTGAGTCTAATTGGGTAGTCGGAGTGGCTATCCTTTTAGTACTTGGTGCTTTAGTTGGCTACTATGGTTTAGTGAATGAATCACTCGCAATACGTTTAGGTGTATTGCTTGGTGGAATTGCATTAGCCATTGGTTTATTAGCTATTACTTCAAGTGGTAAAAAATTTATAGCTTATGCTAAAGACAGTATTAACGAAACTAAAAAGGTAGTTTGGCCTACTCGTAAAGAAAGTACCCAAATGACTTTAATCGTTTTTGCTTTTGTTGCTGTAATGGCAATTTTCCTATGGAGTGCAGACAAGATAATTGAATGGATTATCTTTTCAGTATTACTTGGATGGAAATAATAAATATGACTAATACAGACGTAGATCAACCAGATCAAAATCCACAAGCCGCAGAAAATATGCGATGGTACGTTATCCACGCTTATTCAGGCATGGAAAAAAGTGTTAAACGAGGTTTAGAGGAACGTATAGGCCGTTCTACAATTTCAAATCAGTTTGGTAGAATACTTGTCCCATCTGAAGAAGTTATTGAAATTAAGGGCGGCACTAAATCAGTTTCTGAAAGACGTTTTTTCCCTGGATATGTATTAATAGAAATGCAACTCGGTGATGAGTCTTGGCATTTAGTTAAGAACACGCCAAAGGTTACAGGTTTTGTTGGTGGAATTAAGAATAAACCATCACCAATATCAACTGCCGAAGTTAAGAAAATAATGGATCAAATGCAAGCTGGGGTAGATAAACCTAAGCCTAAAACATTATTCGAAATTGGTGAAATGGTGCGCGTCAAAGAAGGTCCGTTTACAGATTTCAATGGTAATGTGGAAGAAGTTAACTACGAGAAGTCAAGATTAACAGTTTCTGTTACAATCTTCGGTCGCGGTACACCAGTTGAATTACAGTTTGGACAAGTTGAAAAGATGTAATTTTTCTAAAGTTTTATGTAGTGCTTAGTAGTAGATGTAAAAGGAGTTTGGAAGCAAGAAGGCCAAACAGAGGAGCAGAGTTAAGGTTGCCGCTTTAACGAAGCGTTTACTCAACAGCGATCAATATTATGATGCGCTTTAAGGGAGTTATAAAATGGCAAAAAAGATTATTGGCTTTATTAAGCTACAAGTACCTGCGGGAAAAGCGAATCCATCGCCTCCAATCGGACCTGCATTAGGTCAGCGCGGTTTGAACATCATGGAATTCTGTAAAGCATTTAATGCTCAAACACAAGGTTTAGAGCCAGGCTTGCCAATTCCAGTTGTTATTACAGCATTCGCTGATAAGAGCTTCACCTTTATCATGAAGACTCCACCGGCAACGACGCTTATTAAAAAAGCTGCGAAGTTAGACAAGGGATCTGCAAGACCACATACAGATAAAGTAGGTAAGATCACTCGTGCTCAAGTTGAAGAAATTGCCAAGGCTAAAATGCCTGACTTAACAGCGGCAAATCTTGAAGCAGCGGTAAGAACAATTGCAGGTAGCGCCCGATCAATGGGTATTACGGTAGAAGGACTCTAATCATGGCAAAAATTTCAAAAAGATTACAAGCAATTCAAGCTAAAGTTGATCGTAACAAGTTGTACCCAATCGACGAAGCTTTGAATCTCGTTAAAGAATGTGCTTCAGCAAAGTTTGATGAATCAATTGACGTAGCTGTTCAATTGGGTATTGATGCGAAGAAATCTGATCAAGTAGTTCGTGGCGCAGTAGTACTGCCTGCTGGTACTGGTAAGTCAGTTCGCGTTGCTGTATTTGCTCAAGGCGATAAAGCAGAACAAGCTAAAGCTGCAGGCGCTGATCTCGTAGGTATGGAGGATTTAGCCGAGCAAATTAAAGATGGCAAAATGGACTTTGATGTCTTAATTGCTTCTCCAGACACGATGAGAATTGTTGGTGCTTTAGGCCAGATTCTCGGACCACGTGGTTTAATGCCGAATCCAAAAGTTGGAACAGTAACACCAGATGTAGCTACTGCAGTTAAAAATGCTAAAGCTGGTCAAGTTCAATTCAGAGTGGACAAAGCAGGTATTATTCACGCAACCATTGGCCGTCGTTCATTTGAACCAGCGGCATTAAAAAGTAACCTATCCGCATTACTTGATGCATTAAGCAAGGCTAAGCCTGCTACAAGTAAAGGTGTTTACTTAAGAAAAGTTGCTGTTTCTAGCACGATGGGCGTAGGTGTCCGCGTCGAACAATCAACAATTAACGCTTAAGTAACAAAAAGAACTTTGGGTCGTTGATGTAAAAGTCAGCGGCCATCAAAGACCGTTGGCGGATCCGTCCTTAATGAGCAATCACCAGCGTAGATGGCGAACCTGAAAAGAATTCGCTGATGTGCAACCCCTCATGGAAACATGGGGATAAATGGAGTTAAACATGCCTTTAAATTTGGATGACAAAAAAGCGGTAGTGGCGGATATTGGTGCGCAAGTAGCCAATGCACAAACCATTGTACTAGCTGAGTATCGTGGCATTCCAGTGGGCGAATTGACAAAACTTCGTGCAAGCGCAAGAGAGCAAGGCGTGTATTTACGCGTGTTGAAAAACACATTAGCTCGTCGCGCTGTTCAAGGAACGCAATTCGAAGCATTGGGTGAATCGATGGTTGGCCCGCTGATTTACGGCATTTCTGTAGACCCTATCGCTTCAGCAAGAGTCTTAAATGACTTTTCTAAAACGAAGGATACCTTAGTAATTAAAGCAGGTTCTTATAACGGTAAACAATTGGATGTTGAAGGTGTTAAAGCACTTGCAAATATCCCAGGCCGTGATCAGTTAATCTCAATGTTACTAGGCGTAATGCTAGCACCTGTATCGAGCATGGCTCGAGTACTTGGCGCTGTAGCAGCTCAGAAATCCGAAGAAGCGCCTGTTGCTTAATCGCAACAGTCGCATTTAAACATATATGAATTAGGAGTTACAAATGGCAATTACTAAAGAAGAAATTATCGAAGCAGTAGGAAATATGTCTGTAATGGATTTGAATGACTTAGTTAAAGCATTCGAAGAAAAGTTTGGCGTATCAGCAGCAGCTATGGCAGTAGCTGGTCCTGGAGCTGCAGCAGCAGTTGCAGAAGAGCAAACTGAATTTAACGTTATTCTTGCTGATTTTGGTGCAAACAAAGTTTCAGTCATTAAAGCGGTTCGTGAAATTACAGGTCTTGGCCTTAAAGAAGCGAAAGACTTGGTTGACGGCGCTCCAAAAGCAGTTAAAGAAGGCGTTGATAAAGCAGCAGCAGAAGATGCCAAGAAGAAATTGGAAGAAGCTGGCGCGAAGGTCGAAATCAAATAATGTATTTGTGGTGGTTAATAACCACCACACTACTCATTTGAGAGGTTTGGTTAGTAGCCAAACCAGATAATTCAACGAGTTATCTGGTTTGCCTTCTGATACGACTGCAGTTGGCAAATTTGGTCGGGTGCGCCGATGTGCGTGCTGTCCGCCAGAGCTTGGTAGAGGCCGAGCACCAAATCCCCTTTCAGTCGCCGAATTCGGAGATGACATGGCTTATAGCTTCACCGAACGCAAGCGCATCCGTAAGAGCTTTGCTAAGCGCCTGAATAACCATCAGGTACCCTATTTACTAACAACTCAGCTTGAGTCTTATGCTAAGTTTTTGCAAGAGAGAGTCAATAGCCTCTCGCGCCAAAGCGAAGGCCTTCAAGCAGCGTTTTTATCTATTTTTCCAATCGTATCCAACAATGGATACGCGAAAATGGAATATGTTTCATATCAACTTTCAGCGCCGCCATTTGACGTTAAAGAATGTCAACAACGTGGCTTAACATTTCACTCAGCGTTGAGAGCGAAGGTACGTTTAATTATTAACGACCGTGAGAATCCAACTAAAGTAAAAGAAATTAAAGAGCAAGAAGTGTACATGGGAGAAATTCCACTCATGACAGATACTGGCTCATTTGTAATTAACGGTACTGAGAGAGTAATTGTTTCTCAGTTACACCGTTCACCTGGCGTGTTCTTTGAGCACGATAAAGGTAAAACACATAGTTCTGGAAAACTACTTTTCTCTGCAAGAATTATTCCATATCGTGGTTCATGGTTAGATTTTGAATTTGATCCTAAAGATATTTTATATTTCCGCGTTGACCGTAGACGTAAAATGCCCGTAACAATATTGTTAAAGGCCTTAGGTTTAAATGATGAACAGATCTTAGCGAACTTCTTTAATTTTGATCATATCGAGGTCAATAATGAAGGCGTATCGATCGAGTTCGTGCCAGAGAGACTGCGTGGCGAAGTAGCGAGATTTGACATTAAGGATCGTGACGATAAAGTTATCGTCGCTAAAGATAAGCGTATTAATGCAAAGCATATTAGAGAATTAGAAGCAGCTAATACAAAATCTATTCATGCACCAGATGACTATTTACTAGGTCGTGTTCTAGCAAAGAACATCATTGACGAAGAAACAGGTGAAGTTCTTGCCCACGCTAATGATGAAGTTAGCGAAGATATTCTCGGCAAATTAAGAGTTGCAGGAGTTACTAAAGTTGAAACAATTTATATCAACGACTTAGATCAAGGCTCGTTCATCTCACAAACCTTACGTGGTGATGAAATTGCAGGACAACCAGAAGCTAGAATTGCAATTTATCGCATGATGAGACCTGGCGAACCTCCTACAGAAGATGCAGTAGAAGCTCTCTTCCAAAGACTGTTTTTTAACGAAGACAGCTACGACTTGTCAAGAGTAGGCCGTATGAAGGTCAATAGCCGTTTGAATCGTCCAGAGATGGAAGGTTCAATGGTTTTATCTCATGAAGATATTTTAGACACGATTAAGATACTCGTTGATTTACGAAATGGTAAAGGCGAAGTAGATGATATCGATCACTTAGGAAATCGTCGTGTACGTTGCGTTGGTGAATTGGCAGAAAATCAATTCCGTGCAGGTTTAGCTAGAGTGGAGCGAGCTGTTAAAGAAAGATTGGGACAGGCAGAGACAGAAAACTTAATGCCTCACGATTTGATTAACAGTAAACCAATTTCTTCAGCAATTAGAGAGTTTTTTGGCTCATCACAGTTATCTCAGTTTATGGATCAAACCAATCCATTATCTGAAATCACTCACAAACGCCGTATCTCAGCGCTTGGCCCTGGTGGCTTGACACGCGAAAGAGCCGGTTTCGAAGTACGTGACGTACATCCAACTCACTATGGTCGTGTTTGTCCGATTGAAACACCAGAAGGACCAAACATTGGGTTGATTAACTCACTCGCTTTATTTGCTCGTTTAAATGAACATGGCTTCTTAGAAACACCTTACCGCAAAGTAGTTGATAAAAAGGTAACGGAACAAGTTGATTATTTATCAGCCATCGAAGAAGCGAAGTATGTAATTGCTCAGGCAAATGCAACGATTGATGAAAACGGTTTGTTAGCTGATGAATTAGTATCATCACGTGAAGCTGGTGAAACCAAAATGGTAACACCTGATCGTATCAATTACATTGACGTGGCGCCAAGTCAAATTGTGTCAGCAGCTGCTTCAATCGTGCCATTCTTAGAGCACGATGATGCGAACCGTGCGTTGATGGGTGCGAACATGCAGCGTCAAGCTGTACCATGCTTGAGACCAAGTAAGCCACTCGTTGGAACTGGTTTAGAGCGTATCGTAGCAGTCGACTCTGGTACTGTGGTTATGGCAACACGTGGCGGTATCGTTGATTACGTTGATGCAAACCGTATCGTTATTCGAGTCAATGATGATGAAACAGCTGCAGGTGAAGTTGGTGTGGATATTTATAACCTCATCAAATACACACGTTCAAATCAAAATACCAACATCAATCAGCGTCCGATCGTACGAGTTGGTGATCAGATTGCTCGTGGGGATGTGGTTGCAGATGGCGCATCGACAGACTTAGGTGAATTAGCACTTGGTCAAAATATGACCATTGCATTTATGCCTTGGAATGGATATAACTTCGAAGATTCAATCTTGATTTCAGAAAAAGTGGTGGCTGAAGATCGCTACACATCTATTCATATTGAAGAACTAAACGTTGTTGCTCGTGATACAAAATTAGGACCTGAGGATATTACTCGCGATATTTCAAACTTGGCTGAATCACAACTTAGCCGTTTGGATGAGTGCGGTATTGTTTACATTGGTGCCGAAGTAGAAGCAGGTGACGTATTGGTTGGAAAAGTGACGCCAAAAGGTGAAACACAATTAACACCAGAAGAAAAATTACTACGTGCTATTTTCGGTGAAAAAGCTTCTGATGTAAAAGACACGTCTTTAAGAGTTCCTTCAGGAATGACTGGAACGGTGATTGATGTTCAAGTGTTTACGCGTGAAGGTGTAGAAAGAGACCAACGTGCTCAATCTATTATTCAAGAAGAGTTACATCGCTATCGTTTAGATTTAAATGACCAGTTAAGAATTGTTGAAGGCGACGCTTTCAGTCGTTTAGAAAAACTCTTCATTGGTAAGATTGCTAATGGTGGTCCGGGTAAATTAAACAAAGGTACTGCGATTACTAAAGACTATTTATCAACTGTTGAGAAATATCATTGGTTTGATATTCGCTTAGCAGATGAAGAGTTCGCAGCACAGGTTGAGTCAATTAAAGACGCAATCGAACTCAAGCGTAAGCAGTTTGAAGAAGCGTACTCTGAAAAGAATCGTAAATTAACACAGGGTGATGAATTACAACCTGGCGTAACAAAAATGGTTAAAGTGTATTTAGCTGTTAAGAGACGCTTACAGCCTGGCGATAAGATGGCAGGACGTCACGGTAATAAAGGGGTTGTTTCTAAAATTGCTCCAGTCGAAGATATGCCTTACATGGCGGACGGAACTGCAGTGGATATCGTTTTAAATCCATTAGGTGTTCCTTCACGTATGAACGTCGGTCAGATTTTAGAGAGCCATTTAGGATGGGCAGCCCTTGGTATTGGTAAACGCATCACAGCAATGTTGCATGCGCACACTAAAGTTCAAGAGTTACGTAAATTCCTCGATAGCCTCTATAACGAAACAGGTCGAGTAGAAGACTTGGATAGTTTGACAGATGAGGAAATCCTCGAGTTGGCAAGAAACTTACGTCAAGGTTCACCATTTGCAACGCCAGTGTTTGACGGTGCAACGGAAGCAGAAATCGCGAAAATGTTGAACTTGGCTTACCCTGAAGAAATAGCTGGTCCTTTACAAATGAATGCTTCACGTCAACAAATGAAATTGTTTGATGGACAGACTGGGGATGCTTTTGAGCGCAATGTAACAGTTGGTGTAATGCACGTATTGAAATTACATCACTTGGTTGATGACAAGATGCATGCACGTTCAACCGGTCCTTATTCACTTGTTACACAGCAGCCGCTTGGTGGTAAAGCACAATTCGGTGGTCAGCGTTTTGGTGAGATGGAAGTTTGGGCACTCGAGGCTTATGGTGCTTCATATGTGTTGCAAGAGATGCTTACAGTTAAATCGGATGACGTCAATGGACGTACGAAGGTTTACGAAAGTATCGTCAAAGGCGATCACAGCATTGAAGCAGGTATGCCTGAGTCCTTCAATGTTCTAGTAAAAGAAATTAGATCATTGGGTATAGATATCGATATGGAGCGTAACTAATATGAAAGCATTGCTTGATTTATTCAAACAAACTCATGGTGAAGAGCAATTTGATTCCATTAGAATTGGGTTAGCATCTCCTGAAAAAATTCGCTCATGGTCGTTCGGAGAAGTTCGTAAACCAGAAACAATTAATTACAGAACGTTCAAACCTGAGCGTGATGGATTGTTCTGCGCGAAAATTTTTGGCCCGATCAAGGATTATGAATGCTTGTGCGGTAAGTACAAGCGTTTAAAGTTCCGCGGTGTAATTTGTGAAAAGTGTGGCGTTGAAGTAACCCTCACAAAAGTACGACGTGAGCGTATGGGGCATATCGATTTAGCGGCTCCAGTTGCCCATATTTGGTTCCTAAAGTCATTACCATCCCGTTTGGGTATGGTGTTAGATATGACTTTACGTGATATCGAACGCGTACTTTACTTTGAAGCATATGTAGTGGTTGATCAAGGGCTTCTCCCTGACGGCGTAATGAAGCGTGCTGAAATTATGTCAGAAGAAGAATACAACGCTAAAACTGAAGAGTATGGCGAAGGCTCCTTTACAGCTATCATGGGTGCCGAAGGTATTCGTGAACTATTAAGAAGTATTCAAATCGATCGCGAAGTGGAAACATTGCGCTCAGAATTGAAGACAACTGGTAGTGATGCCAAAATTAAAAAATTCGCAAAGCGTTTAAAAGTATTAGAAGCATTCCAAACTTCAGGCATCAAGCCTGATTGGATGATTCTCGATGTGTTGCCAGTATTGCCGCCAGAGTTACGTCCATTGGTACCTTTGGATGGTGGTCGTTTTGCCACATCAGACTTAAACGATTTATATCGCCGAGTCATTAACCGTAACAACCGTCTCAAGAAGTTGCTTGAGTTACGCGCACCTGAAATTATTGTTCGTAACGAAAAAAGAATGTTGCAGGAAGCTGTCGATTCTTTATTAGATAACGGTCGTCGTGGTAAGGCCATGACAGGCGCCAATAAGCGTCCGCTCAAGTCCTTAGCTGAAATGATTAAAGGTAAGGGTGGTCGTTTCCGTCAAAACTTACTAGGTAAGCGCGTAGACTACTCTGGTCGTTCTGTGATTGTGGTTGGTCCAAACTTAAAGTTACATCAGTGCGGATTACCAAAATTAATGGCATTAGAATTATTTAAGCCATTTATTTTTAACAAACTAGAAACACTTGGTATTGCAACAACCATCAAGGCAGCTAAAAAAGAAGTTGAAAACCAAACTGCAATTGTTTGGGATATTCTCGAAGAAGTTATTCGTGAACATCCGGTGATGTTAAACCGTGCTCCGACTTTGCACCGTTTAGGTATTCAAGCATTTGAGCCGTTATTGATCGAAGGTAAAGCAATTCAATTGCATCCTTTGGTTTGTGCCGCGTTCAATGCCGACTTTGACGGCGACCAAATGGCTGTTCACGTGCCACTTTCATTAGAAGCACAAATGGAAGCGCGTACATTGATGTTAGCTTCAAACAACATTCTCTTTCCTGCGAATGGTGAGCCATCCATTGTTCCCTCCCAAGATATTGTTTTAGGTTTGTATTATGCAACCCGCGACAAAATTAACGGCAAAGGCGAAGGCATGGTTTTTGCAGATATTCCGGAAGTAATTCGTGCGTATGAAGCAGGTCAAGTTGAATTGGCTTCAAGAATTTCCGTGCGTTTAACTGAATATGACATCGTAGATAAACATGCTGAAGGTGATGCTCGGTTCAAAAAGATAACAACAGTTACTCATACATCTGTAGGCCGTGCCATTTTGTCAGAAATTCTGCCAAAAGGTATGCTGTTTGAAAATATTAATAAGCCATTAAAGAAGAAAGAAATTTCACGCTTAATTAATACTTCATTCCGTAAGTGCGGCTTGCGTGAAACAGTACTTTTTGCTGACAAGCTTTTACAGTCAGGTTTCCGTTTAGCAACGAAGGCAGGTATTTCGATTGCGATTGATGATATGTTGATTCCTAGTCAAAAGGAAAAAATCATCAATGACGCTTCTACCAAGGTCAAGGAATACGAAAAGCAGTTCATGTCTGGTCTAGTTACTAACCAAGAGCGTTACAACAACGTGGTTGATATTTGGGGTGCTGCTGGTGACCAAGTTGGTAAAGCGATGATGGAGCAATTATCTGTTCAAACCGTCAAAGATCGTCATGGTAACGATGTTAAGCAAGAATCGTTTAACGCTATTTACATGATGGCCGATTCTGGTGCGCGTGGATCTGCAGCGCAGATTCGTCAGTTAGCCGGTATGCGTGGTTTGATGGCAAAGCCTGATGGCTCCATTATTGAAACGCCAATTACAGCAAACTTCCGTGAAGGTCTAAACGTACTCCAGTACTTTATTTCTACCCACGGTGCGCGTAAAGGTTTGGCTGATACAGCATTGAAGACTGCGAACTCAGGTTACTTAACACGTCGTTTATGCGACGTAACACAAGATCTAGTAGTCATTCAAGACGATTGTGAAGTAACTGAAGGCGTCACAATGAAAGCCCTAGTCGAGGGTGGCGAAATCATCGAAGCCTTACGTGATCGTATTTTAGGTCGCGTGGTCATTGGTGATGTTGTTCATCCGGATACACAAGAAGTGATCGTGACTCACGATACCTTATTAGACGAAGACATGGTCGATGAGATTGTGGCTTCTGGTCTTGATGAAGTAAAAGTGAGAACTGTTTTAGCTTGTGCAACAAGATACGGGTTATGTGCTAAATGTTACGGACGTGACCTCGGTCGTGGCGGCTTAGTCAACGTTGGTGAGGCGGTTGGTGTGATTGCGGCTCAGTCAATTGGCGAGCCTGGCACACAGTTAACGATGCGTACTTTCCACATCGGTGGTGCAGCATCCCGTGCTTTAGTTGCAAGTAATGTTGAAGCTAAATCGAACGGTACGGTACGTTTCTCCTCTTCAATGAGATATATTACCAATACAAAAGGTGAGCAAGTTGTAATTTCTCGTTCTGGTGAAGCTTTGATTACAGATGACCATGGTCGTGAACGTGAACGTCATAAAGTTCCTTACGGCGCAACACTGTTAGCTGGTGACGGCGAAGGTGTTAAAGCTGGGGCAAGTTTGGCAAGTTGGGATCCGTTAACACGTCCAATTATTTCTGAGTTTGCTGGTCAGATTAACTTCGAAAACGTTGAAGAAGGCGTTACTGTCGCAAAACAAGTGGATGATGTAACAGGCCTATCAACTTTAGTGGTTATTGATGGTAAGCGTAGAAGTGCAGCTGCTAAAGGAATTCGCCCAATTATTAAGATTCTAGATGAGTCTGGTAGTGAGGTGAAGATCCCTGGAACAGATCACCCAGTTACTATTGGCTTGCAGTTCGGTGCTTTGATTACGGTTAAGGATGGCCAGATTGTTAATACTGGTGAAGTACTTGCCCGTATTCCAATTGAATCACAAAAAACTCGTGATATTACCGGCGGTCTCCCACGTGTTGCAGAACTATTCGAAGGTCGTTCACCAAAAGATGCTGCAGTACTTGCGAAGATCACAGGTACGGTTTCATTTGGTAAAGAGACAAAAGGTAAACAGCGTCTTGTTATTACTGATATGGACGGTGAGTCACATGAGTTCTTGATTCTAAAAGAAAAACAAGTTCTCGTTCATGATGGTCAAGTCGTTAATAAAGGCGAAATGATTGTTGATGGACCAGCTGATCCGCATGATATCTTGAATCTCAAGGGTATTGAAGAGTTGTCGATGTATATCGTGGACGAAGTCCAAGACGTTTATCGATTACAGGGCGTGAAAATTAACGACAAACACATTGAAGTAATTGTTCGTCAAATGTTACGTCGTGTTCAAGTGACGGATGCAGGTGAAACCAACTTTATTACGGGCGAGCAAGTTGAGCGTTCGAAATTGTTGGATGAAAACGATCGAGTCATTGCTTTGGGTAAACGCCCAGCATTGTATGACAACGTTCTTCTCGGTATTACAAAGGCTTCGTTGTCTACAGATAGCTTTATCTCTGCAGCCTCGTTCCAAGAAACAACTAGAGTGTTAACTGAAGCTGCAATTATGGGTAAAGTTGATACGCTACGTGGTTTGAAAGAAAACGTGATTATCGGTCGACTCATTCCAGCCGGAACTGGATTGTCTTATCGTAAAGCGAAAAAAGCTAGGGAGCAGTTTGAGCGCGATCGCGCAATGACAATTGCTAGCGAAGAAGCAAGTGAAAAGGTAGTAACTACAGAGGAAGCACCTTTAAGCGACGCTGAATAAAATGAAAAAATCAAGAATCCTGAAAAGGGTTCTTGACGGTTCATCAAACTCAGTCTAGAATGCTAGGTTCTGTAAAACCCGAATTATTTCCTTAAAAAGAAACGATTTGATTAACTAAACGAATTGAAGTACTTAGAGTATTGAAAGTAAGTTATGCCAACAATTAATCAGTTGCTAAAAAAACCACGTACCAGTTTGGTGGTCAAAAGCAAGAGTCCTGCGTTGCAAAATAGTCCACAACGTCGTGGCGTTTGCACTCGTGTATATACAACAACTCCTAAAAAGCCTAACTCCGCTTTGCGTAAAGTTGCTAAGGTTCGTTTAACTAACGGATTCGAAGTAATTTCATACATTGGTGGTGAAGGTCACAATCTACAGGAACACTCAGTCGTGTTAATCCGTGGTGGTCGTGTGAAGGATTTGCCGGGTGTTCGTTACCACATCGTTCGCGGATCTTTAGATTTGCAAGGTGTAAAAGATCGTAAGCAGTCACGCTCGAAGTATGGAGCAAAAAGAGCTAAGAAGGCTTAATTCTTAGCAATGATGCGAATAGAATGTCTATTCGCAAAGTAAGTGATTACTCCGGCGCAAGCTAGTTGAGTAATCAAGGGAATTTTCCCAACTGAACCTGAAGGAGTTACTATGCCACGTCGTAGAGAAGTACCGAAAAGAGAAATATTGCCAGATCCAAAATTTGGCAACGTAGAAGTCGCAAAATTCATGAACGTTCTAATGTTAGACGGTAAAAAATCCGTTGCAGAAAGAATCGTTTACGGTGCCTTTGAGCACATTGAGAAAAAAGCAAACAAACCACCCCTCGACATTTTTTCTGTTGCTATGGGCAACGTGAAACCTATCGTCGAAGTAAAGAGTCGCCGAGTCGGCGGCGCCAACTACCAAGTACCTGTTGAAGTAAGACCTTCAAGAAGATTGGCCTTGGCAATGCGTTGGTTAAGAGAGGCTGCTAAAAAGCGTAGCGAGAAGTCAATGGCGCAACGTTTAGCAAATGAATTACTTGAGGCTGCTGAAGGTAGAGGCGGTGCCATGAAAAAGCGTGACGAAGTTCACCGTATGGCTGAAGCAAATAAAGCATTCTCACATTTCCGTTTCTAAATTGAATAAGTAAAAGAGGACACCGTGGCACGAAAGACACCTATTGAGCGTTACAGAAATATTGGAATTTCCGCGCATATTGATGCTGGAAAAACAACAACAACCGAACGCATCTTGTTTTATACAGGTGTGAATCACAAGATTGGTGAAGTTCATGATGGCGCAGCTACCATGGACTGGATGGAACAAGAGCAAGAGCGTGGCATTACTATTACTTCTGCTGCAACCACTGCTTTCTGGAAGGGCATGGCAGGAAACTATGCCGAGCATCGCATCAACATTATTGATACTCCAGGCCACGTTGACTTCACTATTGAAGTTGAACGTTCAATGCGTGTTTTAGATGGTGCTTGTATGGTTTATTGTGCTGTTGGTGGAGTTCAGCCTCAATCAGAAACAGTATGGCGTCAAGCAAACAAATATGGTGTGCCACGTTTAGCGTTCGTAAATAAAATGGATCGTACTGGTGCGAACTTTTTTAAAGTTCACGACCAAATGCGTGCTCGTTTAAAAGCGAACCCGATCCCACTCCAAATACCAATTGGCGCTGAAGAAAATTTTAAAGGGGTTATCGACCTCGTTAAGATGAAAGCAATCTTTTGGGATGACGCTTCACAAGGTATTAAATTTACCTATGAAGAAATCCCAGCTGATTTGTTAGAGCTCGCTAATGAGTGGCGTGAAAAAATGGTGGAAGCTGCTGCCGAGTCTTCAGAAGAGTTGATGGACAAATATTTAAGCGGCGAAGTGCTTACTGAAGAAGAAGTTAAGTTGGCACTCCGTACTCGTACCATTGCTGGCGAAATCGTGCCGATGATGTGTGGTACTGCATTTAAAAACAAAGGTGTTCAAGCAATGCTTGATGGCGTTATTGATTATTTGCCATCTCCTTTGGATATTCCTCCAGTTACTGGTGAGCAAGAAAATGGCGAGCCGACTGAGAGAAGAGCTGCTGATGATGAAAAGTTCTCTGCATTAGCTTTCAAAATCATGACGGATCCGTTTGTTGGCCAATTGATTTTCTTCCGCGTTTATTCAGGAATTGTTAACTCAGGCGATACGATTTACAACCCAATTAAGGGCAAAAAAGAACGTATTGGTCGTATTTTACAGATGCATGCTAACCAGCGCGAAGAGATTAAAGAAGTTCACGCGGGTGACATTGCAGCTGCTGTTGGTTTGAAAGATGCGACAACTGGCGAGACATTGTGCGATCCATCTGCAATTATTATTCTTGAAAGAATGGTATTCCCAGAGCCGGTTATTTCACAAGCTGTAGAACCGAAGACAAAAGTCGACCAAGAGAAAATGGGTATTGCTTTGAATCGTTTAGCTCAAGAAGATCCTTCTTTCAGAGTGAAGACAGATGAAGAGTCTGGCCAAACAATTATTTCTGGTATGGGCGAGTTACACCTTGAAATTCTTGTAGATCGTATGAAGCGTGAGTTTGGTGTTGAAGCAACTGTTGGTAAACCACAGGTTGCGTACCGCGAAACTATTCGTAAAACTTGCGAAGAAATTGAAGGTAAATTTGTTAAGCAGTCAGGCGGTCGCGGTCAATATGGTCACGTGGTTTTGAAATTAGAGCCACAAGAGCCAGGTAAAGGTTACGAATTCGTCGACGCGATTAAGGGTGGTGTAGTTCCTCGTGAATATATTCCTGCGGTTGACAAAGGTATTCAAGAAACATTGAACAATGGTGTTTTAGCTGGTTACCCAGTTGTAGACATCAAAGCAACATTGATTTTTGGTTCTTATCATGATGTTGACTCAAACGAGAACGCTTTTAAAATGGCTGGTTCAATGGCATTTAAAGACGGCTGTCGTAAGGCTAGTCCAGTACTTTTAGAGCCGATGATGGCAGTAGAAGTAGAAACCCCTGAAGATTTCATGGGTAACGTGATGGGTGATTTGTCATCACGCCGTGGTATTTTGCAGGGTATGGATGACATTCCGGGCGGTGGAAAAATTGTTCGTGCAGAAGTGCCGCTAGCAGAAATGTTTGGTTACTCAACCGGATTGCGTTCTTTGACGCAAGGTAGAGCAACTTACACGATGGAATTTAAGCATTATTCTGAAGCACCTAAGAACGTTGCAGAAGCTGTTATTGCAGCTAAAGCAAAATAATTAATTTTTAAATATAACTAACTTAAGTATTGAGAGGCGGAAATGGCAAAAGAGAAGTTTGAACGGACGAAGCCCCACGTAAACGTCGGTACGATTGGTCACGTTGACCACGGTAAAACGACATTAACAGCGGCCATCACAACCGTATTATCAAAGGCATTTGGTGGTGAAGCGAAAGCTTACGATCAAATTGATGCTGCTCCAGAAGAAAAAGCACGTGGTATTACGATTAATACAGCGCACGTTGAGTATGAGACACAGAATCGTCACTACGCACACGTTGATTGCCCAGGCCACGCTGACTATGTTAAAAACATGATTACTGGTGCTGCGCAGATGGACGGCGCGATTTTAGTATGTTCAGCTGCTGATGGTCCAATGCCACAGACACGTGAACACATTTTGTTAGCTCGTCAAGTTGGCGTGCCTTACATTGTTGTGTTTTTGAACAAGTGCGACATGGTGGATGATGAAGAGTTGTTAGAACTCGTTGAAATGGAAGTTCGTGAGTTGTTGTCAAAGTATGACTTCCCAGGCGATGACACACCGATTATCAAAGGCTCAGCAAAATTAGCTTTAGAGGGCGACGAAGGTCCTTTAGGTAAGCAAGCGATTATGGCGTTAGCGGATGCGTTAGATACTTATATTCCAACACCTGAGCGTGCGATTGATGGTACATTCTTGATGCCTGTAGAAGACGTATTCTCTATTTCTGGTCGCGGTACAGTAGTGACTGGTCGTATTGAGCGTGGCATTGTAAAAGTTGGCGAAGAGATCGAAATCGTTGGTATCAAAGATACACAAAAGACAACTTGTACTGGTGTAGAGATGTTCCGTAAGTTATTGGATCAAGGTCAAGCTGGCGATAACGTTGGTATCTTGTTGCGCGGTACAAAGCGTGAAGATGTTGAACGTGGTCAAGTATTGTGTAAGCCAGGATCAATCCTCCCACACACAGAATTCTCAGCAGAGGTTTATGTGTTGTCAAAAGATGAAGGTGGCCGTCATACTCCATTCTTTAACAACTACCGTCCACAGTTTTACTTCCGTACAACGGATGTAACTGGTGCGATTGAGTTGCCGAAGGATAAAGAGATGGTAATGCCAGGCGATAACGTACAAATTAGCGTAAAGTTAATTGCACCAATCGCGATGGAAGAAGGTTTACGTTTTGCGATCCGTGAAGGTGGCCGTACTGTTGGCGCCGGTGTGGTTGCTAAAATTATTGCTTAAGTTTTTATATTAGACAGGTTGTGAGCGCGCTGCTCACAACCTAATAAATTAAATATGAGCGACAGCGCCGCTATGTTCTTTAGGAAATATCATGCAAAGCCAAAAAATTCGTATCCGTTTAAAAGCATTTGATTATCGTTTAATTGACCAGTCAGCAGCTGAAATTGTTGATACAGCAAAGAGAACAGGTGCAGTAGTAAAAGGACCAGTTCCACTGCCAACAAGAATCGAACGTTTTGACATTTTACGTTCTCCACACGTTAACAAAACTTCACGTGACCAGTTAGAAATCAGAACGCATTTGAGACTAATGGATATCGTAGATCCTACAGAAAAAACGGTAGATGCTTTGATGAAATTAGATTTACCAGCTGGTGTAGACGTAGAAATTAAATTACAGTAAAAAAAAGATTGCCAATCAGGAAATTTCAGTATAGAATGATTGGCTATGCTAAAAATAGAGCTTTAACTAAAGTTGAAGCTTGTTTTTATAGTAATAGAGATGTATCAAAGAAATGGGATTTTTAGTAAGCATTCCTTCACTAAAAATCATTAATTAATTTTAGTCGACCAATCGATGTCGACATGGGAGTAAGATATGAGCTTAGGCTTGATCGGCCGCAAGGTCGGCATGACTCGCTTGTTTACTGATGAGGGTGATTCAATTCCAGTCACCGTTATCGATGTAAGCAACAATAGAGTCGCGCAAATCAAAACTCAGGAAACTGACGGCTATGACGCTGTTCAGTTAGCACACGGCGAGCGCCGTGCTTCACGCGTAACTAAAGCTATGGCTGGACACTTTGCAAAAGCAGGTGTAATGGCAGGCAATGCGCTTAACGAATTCAGATTAGATGCTGCAAAAATTGGTGAGCTAACCATTGGCGCAGCAATGGGCGTAGCTGAATTTACTGTAGGTCAAAAAGTGGATGTACAAGGTACAACTATTGGTAAGGGTTATGCCGGTACCATTAAGCGCCACCACTTTAGATCTGGTCGTGCCAGCCATGGTAACTCAAGATCACATAACGTACCTGGTTCTATCGGTATGGCGCAAGATCCTGGACGTGTTTTCCCAGGTAAGCGTATGACAGGTCATTTAGGTGACGTTACACGTACTGTGCAAAATTTGGAAATAGCCCGCGTCGATTCAGAGAGACAGCTCCTTTTAGTTAAGGGTGCAGTTCCTGGTTCACGTGGTGGAAAAGTTATTGTTACGCCGGCTATTAAAACGCCAGCGGCAAAATCTTAATAAGGGGCCATCATGGAACTTAAGCTCCTAGAAGCAAACGGAAAAATCGGAGAAGCAGTTTCTGCTTCAGCTGAAGTATTTGAACGCGAATACAACGAAGCATTGGTTCACCAAGTTGTTGTGGCTTATCAAGCCAACGCACGTAGTGGTAACCGCGCTCAGAAAGATCGCGAACAAGTTCATCACACCACTAAAAAACCATGGAAACAAAAAGGTACAGGCCGTGCACGTGCTGGTATGTCCTCTTCTCCATTGTGGCGTGGCGGTGGACGTATATTCCCGAACTCACCAGAAGAAAACTTCAGTCACAAAGTTAACAAGAAAATGTATAGAGCTGGTATGCGCTCAATTTTCTCTCAGTTAGCAAGAGAAGGTCGTTTAAATGTTGTTGACGGTTTTAACTTAGAAGCGCCAAAAACAAAATTATTGGCTGAAAAAGTTAAAGCAATGGGATTAGAGTCAGTGCTTATTATCTTGGACAAGGTTGATGAAAATTTATACCTTGCTGCTCGTAACTTGCACAAGATTTCAATCGTTGAAGCGCAACACGCAGACCCGTTGTCTTTAGTTCACTACCAAAATATTTTGGTTGGTAAGACTGCGATCGCTCAAATTGAGGAGATGCTCAAATGATACAAACTCGCAAAAACGAACATCGCCTTTTAAGTATCCTGCTTGGTCCGGTTATCTCTGAGAAAGCAACAATGGTTGCAGAGAAAAATGAACAAGTAGTATTTGAAGTCGCGCGTGATGCAAACAAGCTTGAAATCAAAGGAGCAGTAGAGTTGCTCTTTAAGGTTGAAGTAAAGTCTGTGCAAGTCGTTATTCAAAAAGGTAAGGCAAAGAAATTTGGCCGATTTGAAGGACGTCGTAATCATGTTAAAAAAGCCTACGTTTCATTGAAGCCAGGACAAGAAATCAATTTTGAGACGGAGGTCAAATAAAATGGCACTGATCAAGACAAAACCAACCTCACCTGGACGTCGTTCCATGGTGAAATTGGTTAACCCTGATTTACACAAGGGTAAACCATTTGCACCGTTATTAGAGCCGCAGATTCAAAATGCTGGTAGAAATAATAATGGTCACATTACTACACGCCATAAAGGCGGCGGTCATAAACACCATTATCGTGTTGTTGACTTTAAGCGTAACGATAAAGATGGTATTCCAGCAAAAGTTGAACGCTTAGAATACGATCCAAACCGTACAGCAAACTTGGCTTTATTGCTATTTGCTGATGGCGAAAGACGTTACATTATTGCTACCAAAGGGATGGTTCAGGGTCAGCCAATCATGAGTGGTTCAGAAGCTCCGATTAAAGCTGGTAACAATTTGCCAATCCGTAATATTCCAGTTGGTAGCACAATTCACTGCGTAGAAATGTTGCCAGGTAAGGGTGCTCAAATTGCGCGTTCAGCTGGCGGTTCAGCGGTACTTTTAGCGCGTGAAGGCATCTACGCTCAGGTCCGTTTGAGATCTGGTGAAGTGAGACGCGTTCATATTGAATGTAGAGCAACAATCGGTGAAGTGGGTAATGAAGAACATTCATTGCGTCAAATCGGTAAAGCTGGTGCAAATCGTTGGCGCGGTATTCGTCCAACAGTTCGCGGTGTTGCGATGAATCCGGTAGACCATCCACATGGTGGTGGTGAAGGTAGAACTGGGGAAGGCCGTGTACCTGTTTCTCCATGGGGAACCCCGACTAAGGGTTATCGTACAAGACGCAATAAACGCACTACGACAATGATCGTTCAGCGTCGTCAAAAACGTTAATCGATTGAGGAAATTTAAATGACTCGTTCAGCAAAAAAAGGCCCATTCTGTGATGCCAACCTAGTTAAAAAGGTTGAAACAGCTGTTGCCATTAAAGACAAAAAGCCCATTAAAACATGGTCAAGACGTTCAACTATTCTTCCTGAGTTTATCGGGTTGACGATTGCTGTACATAACGGCCGTCAACATGTGCCGGTTTATGTTTCAGAGAACATGGTTGGTCATAAACTCGGTGAATTTGCGTTGACTAGAACTTTTAAAGGTCACGCAGCCGACAAGAAAGCAAAGAAGTAAGGGGAAATGATGGAAACTAAAGCCATTCACCGTAGTGCCAGAATTAGTGCGCAAAAGACACGTCTTGTTGCAGATCAAATTCGTGGACTACCAATTGCGAGAGCAATTAATATTCTAACTTTCAGTCCTAAAAAAGCTGCTTTCATCATGAAAAAAGTTGTTGAATCTGCGATTGCTAATGCAGAACACAATAGCGGTATAGATATTGATGAATTAAAAGTTAAAGCAGTTACTGTAGACAAGGCAACATCGCTAAAGCGTTTTACTGCTAGAGCAAAAGGCCGCGGTAACAAAATTGAAAAACAAACATGTCACATCACAGTGACTTTGAGTAATTAAGGAAGAGTCATGGGTCAAAAGATTAATCCCAATGGTTTCCGTCTTGCGGTAACTCGCAACTGGACTTCACGCTGGTACGCTGGTAATACAGACTTTGCTGGTATGCTCCAAGAAGATATCGAAGTACGTAATTACTTAAAGAAGAAATTAAAAAATGCTTCTGTTAGTAAGGTAATTATTGAGCGCCCTGCAAAGAATGCAAAAATTACAATTTTAAGTTCACGCCCTGGTGTTGTGATTGGTAAAAAAGGCGAAGATATCGAAGTGCTCCGTAAAGAACTCCAAAAGCGTATGGGTGTTCCAGTTCACGTCAATATCGAAGAAATTCGTAAGCCTGAAATTGATGCTCAGTTAATTGCTGACTCAATTACACAGCAGTTAGAAAAGCGTATTATGTTCCGCCGTGCAATGAAGCGTGCAATGCAAAGTGCAATGCGTCTTGGTGCTCAAGGTATCAAAATCATGAGCTCAGGTCGTTTAAATGGTGCTGAAATTGCTAGACGTGAATGGTATCGCGAAGGCCGCGTTCCACTTCATACATTGAAGGCTGATATTGATTACGCAACTTCTGAAGCTGAAACAACTTACGGAATTATTGGCGTTAAAGTATGGGTTTATAAAGGCGATACTTTAGGTAATAACGTTGTAATACCAGCAGTTCCAGCGCAGCCAGAGGCTGATGATGATAAGAAATCACGTCGTGCACCACGTGGTCCTCGTAAAGCTGAGGGATCTGATGGCGATAAGCCAGAAGTAAAAGCAGCGGTTAAGAGGGTTCGCAAAGTTGTGAAGCCTGAAGATGCACCTAAGGCAGGAGAATAATTATGTTACAACCTAAACGTCGTAAATATCGTAAAGAACAAAAAGGCCGCAATACTGGAAAAGCCACCCGTGGCAATGCAGTATCTTTTGGTGAATTTGGTTTAAAGGCAATGGTGCGTGGTCGTTTGACAGCTCGCCAAATTGAAGCAGCTCGTCGTGCCATGACACGTCATATTAAGCGTGGTGGTCGTATTTGGATCAGAATTTTCCCAGACAAGCCAATTTCAACTAAGCCTGCAGAAGTTCGTATGGGTAATGGTAAAGGTAATCCTGAGTACTACGTTGCTGAAATTCAGCCAGGAAAAGTTTTGTATGAAATGGATGGTGTTGATGAGAATTTAGCACGTGAGGCTTTTAGATTAGCCGCCGCTAAGCTTCCACTTCAGACATCATTCGTAATACGTCAAATTGGCTCTTAAGCTGGAGAATGATTATGGAAATGAAAGAATTGATGACCAAAGATGCAATCGGTTTAAACAATGAGTTATCTGAATTGCTTAAGGCTCTGTTTAAATTACGTATGCAAAAGGGAACGCAGCAATTACAGGATACTAGCCAACTCGGCAAAGTAAAACGTGATATCGCTCGTGTGAAAACTGCATTGACACAGAAAGCGGCAGGAAAATGAACGATACAACAAAATCCTTAAAGCGCACTTTAGTTGGCAAAGTTGTTAGCGACAAAATGCAAAAGACAGTAACAGTTTTGATTGAGAGAAAAGTTAAGCATGAGTTATACGGTAAGTATTACTCTATGTCTAAAAAGTATCACGCTCATGATGAAACAGACAAGTTAAAAATTGGTGATACGGTTGAGATTTCTGAATCACGTCCACTTTCAAGAACTAAATCTTGGGTTGTGACACGTTTAGTTCAAGAAAACAAAGGCTTGTAAATTTTAGTAAAAAAAGATTGCAAATTATTTGCAATCTTGCTATATTAGAGGGCTTCGCAGTTTTAATTAGAAATTGCGAATCAAAGGTTAGTTTTTAATCCAGGTTAAGCCAAACAAGAATTCTTCTTTAAGGTAAAAC
This sequence comes from Polynucleobacter rarus, assembly GCF_003072505.1. Lineage (GTDB taxonomy): Bacteria > Pseudomonadota > Gammaproteobacteria > Burkholderiales > Burkholderiaceae > Polynucleobacter > Polynucleobacter rarus. The sequence continues at coordinate 2,561,025 of NZ_NTGB01000001.1, read as the reverse complement.
CTTTAACGGAACCAAGACTGATTGCCTATGGCATTTAAGTTGGGGAATAGAATATGATTCAAACTGAAAGCAGACTACAGGTCGCAGATAATACTGGCGCCAGTGAAGTAATGTGTATCAAGGTGTTAGGTGGTTCTAAACGCCGTTATGCAAGCATTGGTGATGTCATTAAAGTTACTGTGAAATCCGCAGCTCCAAGAGGCCGCGTTAAAAAAGGTGATATCTACAACGCTGTCGTAGTTAGAACTGCAAAAGGTGTTCGTCGCTCTGATGGATCCCTAATTAAATTTGATGCTAATGCTGCAGTTTTGCTTAACGCAAAACTTGAGCCTATTGGCACACGTATCTTCGGGCCAGTTACGCGTGAGTTGCGTACTGAACGCTTTATGAAGATTGTTTCTTTAGCCCCTGAAGTAATCTAAGGAGAGACGATGAAAAAGATTCGTACAGGTGACCAGGTAGTTGTAATTACTGGCCGCGATAAAGGCAAAAAAGGTACTGTAAGCGCAATGTTAGGCGATAAGATTTTAGTCGATGGCGTGAACCAATACAAAAAAAATGTCAAACCAAATCCAGCAACTGGTGTTACTGGTGGTGTGATTGATAAAGCAATGCCAATTCAGATTTCGAATGTGGCTTTGGTTGATGCTGATGGCAAGCCATCTCGTGTAGGTATTAAAGAAGTTGACGGTAAAAAAGTTCGCTTCCTTAAAACTACTGGCGCCACCTTAACAGCTTAAGGGGAATATAAATGACAACAAGACTACAAGACCATTACACAAACAAAGTTGTTGGTGAGCTAACAGAAAAGTTTGGTTATAAGTCAATAATGGAAGTGCCACGCATTACTAAAATCACTTTAAACATGGGTTTGGGTGAAGCAATTGCTGACAAAAAAGTAATTGAACATGCTGTTGGTGACTTAACAAAGTTAGCTGGCCAAAAGCCAGTAGTAACTAAGGCAAGAAAAGCGATTGCAGGCTTTAAAATTCGTCAGGGTTATCCTCTCGGTGCAATGGTTACATTGCGCGGTCAAAGAATGTTCGAGTTCTTAGATCGTTTTATTACTGTTGCTTTGCCGCGCGTTCGCGATTTCCGTGGTGTATCAGGAAAAGCTTTTGACGGCCGTGGTAACTACAACATTGGTGTTAAAGAACAGATTATTTTCCCTGAAATTGAGTACGATAAGATTGATGCTCTCCGTGGGTTAAATATCAGTATTACAACAACCGCAAAAACCGATGATGAAGCAAAAGCTTTGTTAGCGGCTTTTAAATTCCCATTCCGTAACTAAGGGGTTATCGTGGCAAAAATGTCATTAATTGAACGTGAAAAAAAGCGCAGCAGATTAGTAGCTAAATATGCTGTAAAACGTGCTGAGTTAAAAGCAACTATCGAAGATACCTCTAAGTCTGAGGAAGAGCGTTACGATGCTCGCTTAAAGTTGCAAGCTTTACCCCGTAATGCAAGCCCCATTCGCCAGCGCAATCGTTGTGCGTTGACTGGACGTCCACGTGGTACATTCCGTAAGTTTGGTTTGGGCCGCGCAAAAATCCGTGAGATCGCCTTCAGAGGTGAAATTCCGGGCGTCACAAAAGCCAGCTGGTAATAAGACAGATTAGGAGAATTTATGAGTTTTACCGATCCAATCGCAGACATGCTAACAAGAATTCGTAATGCGCAAGCAGTACAGAAGCCTGGTGTAACAATGCCTTCTTCAAAATTGAAAGTTGCAATTGCTAACGTATTAAAAGACGAAGGTTACATTGATAGCTTTGAAATTACTGGTGAGTCTGCAAAACCCGTTTTAAGTATTGCACTCAAATATTATGCAGGTCGTCCTGTTATTGAACGTATTGAGCGTGTATCGAAGCCAGGTTTACGTATTTACAAAGGCCGTTACGAGATACCGCAGGTTATGAACGGTTTGGGCGTAGCTATTATTTCAACCCCCCAGGGCTTGATGACTGATCGTAAGGCGCGTGCAAATGGCGTCGGCGGTGAAGTTCTCTGCTACGTAGCTTAAGGAGAAAACTATGTCACGAGTAGGTAAGTCACCAATAACAGTTCCAGCAGGTGCTGAAGTTCAAATTAATCCTGGATTGATTACTGTTAAAGGACCACTAGGTACTTTAACGCATAATCTACACCCTTTGATTTCCTTGAAGCAAGATGGCGGTCAATTAATTGTAGGTCGTAATGATGAGTCCCGTGAATCAAATGCATTGTCTGGTACGACCAGAGCAATCGTTAATAACATGGTTAACGGTGTAACAAAAGGATTTGAGCGTAAATTAAATTTAGTTGGTGTGGGATATCGTGCGGCAGCACAAGGCACAACTCTCAAATTGCAATTAGGTTTTTCACACGATGTGATCTATCAATTGCCAGAGGGTGTCAAAGCAGAAACTCCTACGCAAACAGAAATCCTAATTAAAGGTTCCAACAAGCAGCAAGTTGGACAAGTAGCCGCAGAAGTTCGCGCATATAGATCACCAGAGCCTTATAAGGGTAAAGGTGTTCGTTATAGCGACGAAGTGGTAATCATTAAAGAAACCAAGAAGAAGTAATCGAGGCCGAATATGTTGAACAAAAAAGAATCACGTCTACGTCGTTCACGTCAAACACGCATCAAGATTGCAGAATTAGTTGTTCCACGCGTAGCTATTATGCGTACGAATTTACATATTTCTGCTCAGTTATATAGTGCTTGTGGTACGAAAGTGTTGGCTTCTGCTTCCACAATGGAATCTGAATTACGTACGGCACTATCAAACAATGGTGGTAACAGCAAAGCTGCTACCGAAGTTGGTAAGTTAATTGCTGAGAGAGCGATCAAAGCGGGTGTTACTGAAGTTGCTTTTGATCGTTCAGGTTTTCGTTATCACGGTCGCGTTAAGGCGTTAGCTGAAGCTGCCCGTGAAGCGGGTCTCAAGTTCTAATCGGCGAAGCGGATAAAGGTCAAGGAAAAAGATTATGGCAAAAATGCAAGCAAAGATGCAATCCGAAGAGCGTGATGACGGTTTGCGCGAAAAGATGATCGCGGTTAATCGTGTAACCAAGGTAGTTAAAGGCGGACGTATTTTAGGATTCGCTGCCTTAACAGTAGTTGGTGACGGTGACGGCAGGATTGGTATGGGTAAGGGCAAATCAAAAGAAGTGCCTGTTGCTGTTCAAAAGGCAATGGATGAAGCACGTCGCAAAATGATTAAAGTTCCACTTCGTCAAGGTACCTTGCAACATACAGTTATTGGTGAGCATGGCGCGTCACGAGTTTTGATTTCACCGGCTAAAGAAGGTACAGGCGTTATTGCTGGCGGTCCAATGCGTGCAATTTTTGATGTAATGGGTGTGACAAACGTAGTGGCTAAATCTATCGGCTCTACTAACCCATACAACATGGTGCGTGCAACGATTAACGGTCTTGCAAAGATGAGTACACCTTCAGAGATTGCTGCTAAACGTGGCAAGACTATTGAAGAAATCTTAGGTAATTAAGAATCGAGAAAAACATGGCAGAAAATAAAACGGTAAAAATCCAATTAGTGCGTAGCTTAATCGGTACACGTGAAAGCCACAGAGCTACAGTGCGTGGCCTTGGTTTAGGTCGTGTTAATACAACATCGGAACTTGTTGATACTCCTGCTGTGCGCGGAATGATGAATAAAGTTTCTTATCTCATTAAAGTTCTTAACTGAGTAATACATTTCAGAGGATATGATGGAACTAAATAATTTAAAACCAGCAGCTGGTGCAAAACACGCAAAACGTCGTGTTGGCAGAGGTATTGGTTCAGGACTAGGCAAAACAGCTGGACGTGGTCACAAAGGACAAAAATCTCGTTCAGGCGGATTCCATAAAGTAGGTTTTGAAGGCGGTCAAATGCCTTTATATCGTCGTTTACCAAAGCGTGGCTTCGTGTCTTTAACAAGACGCTCTGTCGGCGAAGTAACTCTTTCTGATTTACAAGCTTTAGATGTCTCAGAGATCGATTTAATTGTTTTAAGACAAAGTGGTTTAGCTAATGAGCAAATTAAATCTGTAAAAGTAATCAAGACTGGTGAGCTAACACGTGCTGTTACTCTAAAAGGATTGACTGCTACTGCCGGTGCTCGTGCTGCAATTGAAGCAGCTGGCGGTAAAATCCTTGAGGAAGTGTAATTAATGGCAATTAAACCGTCTAACGTAGCTAGTATGGCTAAAGCTGGAAATAAATTTGGAGATTTAAAAAATCGCCTCATTTTTCTAGTAATGGCTTTACTGGTTTATCGACTTGGCGCACACATTCCAGTTCCTGGTATTGATCCGAATCAATTAGCCAGCCTTTTCAATGATGCCAAAGGTGGCATCTTGGGAATGTTTAATTTGTTTTCAGGTGGTGCACTTTCTAGGTTTACTGTTTTTGCTTTAGGTATCATGCCTTACATCTCTGCATCGATCATTATGCAGCTAGTAACGGTAGTTATTCCTTCAATGGAAGCGCTCAAAAAAGAAGGTCGTTCTGGCCAAAGAAAGATTACTCAATATACGCGCTACAGCACGGTGCTCTTGGCAACTTTTCAAGCTCTAGGTATTGCAATCGCCCTTCAGTCTCAAAAAGGTTTAGTAATTAATCCAGGTATTCTTTTCGAAATTACAACTGTTGTAACTCTAGTTACTGGAACCATGTTTTTAATGTGGTTGGGTGAGCAGGTAACTGAACGTGGTTTAGGTAACGGTATTTCAATTATCATCTTTGCTGGTATTGCTTCTGGTTTACCTAATGCAATTGGTGGCCTTCTAGAATTAGTAAGAACTGGCGCAATGAGTATCATTTCAGCCATCTTAGTTGTTATTGTAGTTATGGCGGTTACGTACTTTGTGGTCTTTGTAGAAAGAGGACAAAGAAGAATCCTTGTTAATTATGCTAAAAGACAAGTAGGAAACAAAGTTTATGGTGGCCAGTCTTCACATCTACCATTAAAGTTAAACATGGCTGGCGTGATTCCCCCTATCTTCGCCTCAAGTATTATTTTGTTTCCAGCAACGATTGCTCAGTGGTTTACCTCTGGCGAGAATACGAATTTTGTAACACGGTTTGTTAAGGATTTAAGCGGTACTTTACAACCTGGACAGCCGATTTATATTATTCTTTATGCAACAGCTATCGTCTTTTTCTGTTTCTTTTACACCGCTTTAGTTTTCAATAGCCGTGAAACTGCAGATAACTTAAAAAAGAGTAGTGCATTTGTTCCAGGGATTCGTCCTGGTGATCAGACTGCCAAGTATATCGATAAAATTTTAGCAAGATTAACATTGGCTGGTGCTGCGTACATCACAATCGTTTGTTTGCTACCTGAGTTTTTAGTTCTAAATTGGAATGTTCCGTTTTATTTTGGCGGTACTTCCTTATTAATTATTGTTGTTGTTACGATGGACTTTATGGCGCAGGTTCAATCTTACGTAATGCAGCAACAGTATGGTTCGTTAATGAAGAAAGCCAACTTCAATATGGGACCGGGTGCTTGATATGGCAAAAGATGATGTCATTCAAATGGCCGGAGAGATAGTTGAAAATTTACCTAATGCTATGTTTCGTGTGAAGTTAGAAAACGGGCACGTAGTTTTGGGTCATATTTCGGGAAAGATGCGGATGCACTACATCCGTATTCTGCCAGGTGATAAGGTTACTGTGGAAATGACTCCATACGACTTAACACGTGCGCGGATCATCTTTCGCGCTAAGTAGTTTGATTTTTATAGAGGTGAGTGATGAAAGTATTGGCATCTGTTAAGTGTATCTGCCGTAACTGCAAGATCATTAAACGTAAAGGCGTATTGCGTGTGATTTGTTCAACAGATCCACGTCATAAGCAACGTCAAGGTTAAGTAGATTTAATTTAGAGGAATTTATATGGCACGTATCGCCGGGGTTAATATCCCAAACCATAAACATACTGTAATCGGATTAACTTCGATTTTCGGCATCGGTTTTACACGCGCAAGAAAGATTTGCGAGTCAACTGGTGTTCCTGAATCAAAGAAAGTCAAGGATTTGACTGACGCCGATTTAGAAAAAATTCGTGAGCAAGTTGGTTTAGTTGCCACTGAAGGAGATCTTCGTCGTGAAATTACGATGAATATCAAACGTCTCATGGACTTAGGCTGTTATCGTGGCGTTCGTCACCGTAAAGGCTTACCTGTTCGTGGTCAACGTACTAAAACCAATGCGCGTACTCGCAAAGGCCCTCGTAAGGCTGGCGTGGCATTGAAGAAATAATAGGAAAGCGAAACTAATATGGCAAAACCACAACAATCGAATGCTGCTTCACGTGTTCGTAAAAAAGTTAAAAAGAATATTGCTGACGGCATTGCACACGTGCATGCCTCGTTTAACAATACGATTGTAACTATTACAGACCGTCAAGGTAATGCACTTTCTTGGGCAACATCTGGTGGACAAGGTTTCAAAGGTTCTAGAAAATCTACTCCATTTGCGGCTCAGGTTGCTGCTGAAGTTGCTGGTAAGGCAGCTATTGAATGCGGTATTAAGAACTTAGAAGTTCAGATCAAAGGCCCAGGTCCTGGTCGCGAGTCAGCTGTTAGAGCATTAAATGCTTTAGGCATCAAGATCACAGAAATTCAGGATGTTACACCCGTTCCACATAACGGTTGCCGTCCTCCAAAGCGCCGTCGTATTTAATATACTTCGGTTTATTTAAGACCACCGTTCAATTTAATTGAACTACCCATTGCGTAAAAGCAAAGGCAAAGAAAGGAATAAACGTGGCACGTTATATCGGCCCTAAGGCCAAATTATCACGTCGGGAAGGTACCGACTTATTTCTAAAGAGCGCACGTCGCGCTTTAGCTGATAAATGTAAATTAGATACAAAACCTGGTCAACACGGTAGAACTTCTGGTGCAAGAACATCAGACTACGGAAACCAGTTGCGTGAAAAGCAAAAAGTTAAAAGAATGTACGGTATTTTAGAGCGTCAATTCAGACGTTACTTTGCTGAAGCTGATCGTCGTAAAGGTAATACTGGCGAAACTTTATTAATTTTGCTTGAGTCACGTTTAGACAACGTTGTTTATAGAATGGGTTTTGGTTCTACTCGTTCAGAAGCTAGACAATTAGTTTCTCACAAGGCAATTTTAATCAATGGTGAAGTAGCGAATATTCCATCTATGCAAGTTAAGCCTGGTGATGTTGTTGCGATTCGTGACAAAGCTAAAAAGCAAACTCGCGTACAAGAATCTTTAACTTTGTCTCAACAGATTGGACAAGCAAGTTGGGTCTCTGTTGACACTTCTAAACTTGAAGGTGTTTTTAAGAAAACTCCAGATAGAGATGAAATCAGTGGTGATATCAACGAAAGTTTAATTGTCGAACTTTATTCACGTTAATTGAGGCATCCCCATAAGGAAAATATATGCAAACAACACTGCTTAAGCCCAAAATTATTTCAGTTGAAGCAACTGGCGACAACCAAGCTAAGGTTGTTATGGAGCCATTTGAACGTGGCTATGGCCACACTTTAGGTAACGCACTTCGCCGTGTTCTATTATCTTCTATGTCTGGCTATGCCCCAACTGAAGTAAGTATTGGTGGTGTAGTACATGAGTATTCAACTCTTGATGGTGTTCAAGAAGACGTAGTTAATCTTCTTTTAAACCTCAAGGGAATTGTATTTAAATTAGAGTCCCGTGATGAAGTAACATTGATGCTTCGTAAAGAAGGTCCAGCCATTGTAACGGCGGCTGATATTGATTTACCCCACGATGTTACTTTGATTAATCCTGATCATGTTATTGCTAATTTATCTGCTGGTGGTAAATTAGATATGCAGATTAAGATCGAAAAAGGTCGTGGCTATGTTCCAGGTAACATGCGCAATTACGCTGATGAACAAACTAAATTAATTGGACGCATTGTTCTAGATGCATCATTTAGTCCTATTAAGAGAGTAAGTTATGCAGTTGAGTCAGCACGTGTTGAACAACGTACGGACTTAGATCGTTTAGTAATGACCATCGAAACGAATGGTGTGATTTCTCCTGAAGAGGCAATCCGTCAATCAGCTGGAATTTTAGTTGATCAGTTAGTGGTGTTTGCTGCACTTGAAAATAACCAAATTTTAGGTGATATCCAAACTAGCCGTTCGCCAGTTGTAGATCCGATGTTGTTAAGACCAGTCGATGACTTGGAGTTAACAGTTCGTTCAGCAAATTGTTTGAAAGCTGAAAATATTTACTACATCGGTGATTTAATCCAAAGATCAGAAAATGAGTTGTTAAAAACTCCTAATCTTGGACGTAAATCTTTAAATGAAATTAAAGATGTTTTGGCCGCTAGAAGCCTAACTTTGGGTATGAAGTTAGACAATTGGCCGCCTGCTGGTCTTGAGAGATAATAGAAAGGAAGTATCATGCGTCACGGAAACGGACTGCGTAAATTAAACCGCACATCATCACATCGCTTAGCGATGTTACGTAACATGTCAAATTCATTATTGCAGCATGAATTGATTAAAACGACTTTACCAAAGGCAAAAGAATTACGCCGTGTAGTGGAGCCATTGATCACTTTAGGCAAAAAAGACAATCTCGCAAATCGTCGTTTAGCATTTAATCGCTTACGTGATAGAGATATGGTTACTAAATTGTTTAATGAACTGGGCCCACGCTATGCTGCGCGTCCAGGTGGTTATACTCGCATCTTAAAATTCGGTTTCAGAGTTGGTGATAATGCACCGATGGCTTTGGTTGAATTAGTTGATCGTCCAGAAGTAGATTTAGATTCCGCAGTCGAAGCAGAGTAAATCTACCCTAGGGGAAGAATAAAAGCCAGAAGACCTAAAGTCTTCTGGCTTTTTGTATGCGTGTTAATCAAACTTCTGCCACAATTGAGTTTTAAATAGCTCAAGCAACTATGCAATACGAACCAATTATTATTCAATTTTCAGTACCCAATAAAGAGGTTGCAGAACAAATTGGTACAACATTATTAATCGACAAACTAATAGCCTGTTTACATATCAGTGATGCAATCAGCAGCTTGTACCATTGGGAAGGCAAAATTGAGCAATCCAATGAATATGTTGTGCAAGTAAAAACTTTCAGTATTTTCTGGTCAGGTATAGAAACAAAAATATTGGAATTACACCCATATTCAGTACCTGAAATTATCGCCATTCCTATTCGAGATATTTCACATTATTACTATGTTTGGATGATTCAAGAAATCATTGAAAAAGGTAACAAGTAATCTTGATATTCGTTATTCTAAGCACATGTTAAAAAAACTACTCTCCATCGGATTCACATTTGTAAGTATCCTTACAGCTCAAAACACTTTGGCACGAACGGAGGAGTTTTTACCACCTGAGAAAGCATTTGAAATACGAGCTCAACTAAGCTCTGAAAGTTTAAAAGTAATATTTAAAGCAGCACCAGGCTATTACATGTACGAAGAGTCGATGCAATTACGATTGAAAGATTCTGATCAAAAAATAGTACCCAGCACACAACCCAAATCACATGAAAAGTTTGATAACAACTTTCAAAAAATAGTGAAAACTTATGATGGTGAAGTGGAATTTACCTATGACACAAAAGTTTTACCGGACACCAGCCCTTTATTGTTAGATGTGAATGTTCAGGGCTGTGCATCCCAAGGTATTTGTTACCCACCGATGTTAAGACGGATTACTCTGCAAGAGTATGGAAAAACTGTAAATTCAACCGATCCTGAATTAGCCAATTCTGAAATAGAAGCCGACAAAAAATTGTCATGGTGGGAAGTATCAGAGGATTTGAATGCGTTGAATCGATTATTAACCACAACTAGTCTACCGATTCTATTACTCTTATTTTTCTTATTGGGCATTGGCCTCGCATTTACTCCTTGTATGTTGCCAATGTTACCGATCTTATCCAGCGTTGTTTTTGGAACTATCGACCACCATTTATTGCCAAGAAAGAAAACGATCATTTTGGCCTTGTTTTACATTTTAGGGATGGCATGCGCATTTAGTTTGGCCGGTATGGCAACAGCATGGTTTGGAGCTGGTATTACTGCAAGCTTACAAAATCGATGGGTTTTGTTGGCATTTGGTGGATTAATGCTTATTTTGTCAGCCGCACTATTGGGATACTATGAGCTACAAATGCCCCAATCATGGCAATCCAAAGTAGACAAATGGATTGGTAAACATGAAGGCGGAAATATATATGGCGTTTTTGCACTAGGTGCTTTATCGAGTTTAGTTGCGAGCCCTTGTGTTTCAGCGCCACTTGCAGGCGTATTAACTTTTATTGCACAGAGTGGACAGGTGCAACTAGGTGGATTAATTTTGTTCGTAATGGCATGTGGCATGGGGGTCCCATTATTTTTATTTGCTTTAGGAGCCAGCCGTATAGTGCCAAGAGCGGGTAAGTGGATGCTCAGGGTTCAGAGATTTTTTGGTATTTTGATGGTTCTTTTAGCCTTGTGGGTGATGTTGCCGGCATTTCAGTCATTCTTCAAAGAAAGTAAAGTTGTTCATCAATCAAAAACCATCAATCAACAAATTTATGAAGTGGTTACGACTAATTCTGAATTAGACCAAAAACTGACTCATGCTAAAGAAAGTAAGGAAAAAGCAATTGTCATCATTTCCGCAGATTGGTGTGTTAGTTGTAAAGAGTTAGAAATACAAACCTTAGCGAATGAACAAGTTCAGACGAAATTAAAGGATTACAAACGCATTGAGGTTGATATTACGGAAATGGGGCCAGATCAAAAAGCCCTATTGAATCAATACAAAATCTTTGGACCACCCGCCATCTTATTGTTTGATTCCACTGGCGATGAGCAAAAATCTAAAAAAACCGTAGGGGTGGTCAGTCCACAAAAGCTACTTTTGTTACTCTAATTTAAAAAATAGAGTAACTTACTTTGATTGATTGATCAGCTTTGCAGCGTCGAGTGCAAAGTAAGTCAAAATACCATCAGCGCCAGCCCTTCTAAAGGCCATTAGAGACTCAATCATTACCTGGTCATGGTCAAGCCAACCATTTGCGGCGGCAGCCTTGAGCATTGCATATTCACCGCTCACCTGATAAACAAAAGTAGGGTAAGAGAACTCAGACTTGACCCGGCTCACGATATCAAGGTATGGCATACCCGGCTTTACCATCACCATATCAGCCCCTTCAGAAATGTCTAAAGCCACCTCTCTTAAAGCTTCATCGGTATTTGTAAAAGACATCTGATATGTCTTTTTGTTACTTTTCCCTAAATTTTTAGCAGAGCCGACCGCATCCCGAAATGGACCATAGAATGCTGAGGCATATTTAGCAGAGTAAGCCATGATTTGGGTATGAATAAAGCCATGAGCTTCTAGAGCGTTACGAATTTTGCCAATACGGCCGTCCATCATGTCTGAAGGAGCCACAATGTCAACACCGGCAGCCGCTTGAACTAAGGCTTGCTTTACTAAAATTTCAGAAGTGATTTCATTCAGAACATAACCGTTCTCATCAATCACGCCGTCTTGACCATGACTCGTGTAGGGGTCGAGCGCCACATCAGTCATAATGCCAAGATCCGGGTAATGCTCTTTTAAGGCCCTTACAACACGCGGAACTAAACCGTTGGGGTTGTACGCCTCAGCACCATCTAGTGACTTTAAATCAGGCTCAATTACGGGGAATAGGGCTAAGACAGGAACTCCTTGCTCAACGCATTCTTTTGCAATACCTAACAATAAATCCAACGATACTCGAAAGACGCCAGGCATTGAAGCAACGACATCTTTTTTGTTAGTACCTTCTTGAACAAAAACAGGATAAATAAAATTACGAGGACTAAGATCAGTTTCTTGCACTAATTTTCTAGACCACTCATGTAAACGAGAGCGTCTTGGACGATGAGTTGGAAATTGCAAAGATAAATGATTAATATGATTTGCCATAATAGTCCTAGTAACGTTAAATACTAATAGGGTTGGTGTCTCCAGATAAATCCAGCCAGTTACAAACTAAATCATCTGCCTCTTCAATCCCAATGCGTTTAATACTCGAAAATAATTGCGCAGTTAATAATCCGAATTTAGGATTTGTTGTATTTAATAATTTTAATTCATCACGCACCGAGTTTAAAACTAGCGCTTTTTCGGATTGATTTAATTTATCTGCTTTTGTAACTAATACATGGACAGGTTTGCCAGTAGGACAAAACCAAGCAAGCATGTTGCGGTCTAAATCAGTCAAGCCACGACGAGAATCAACAATTAAAACCATGCCCTTTAATTGGGCGCGTTCCTGTAAATAGGTACTTAATAACTTTTCCCAATGCGCTTTAATTTTAAAATCAACTCTAGCATAACCATAACCAGGTAAATCAACTAAATGCCCGAGTAGAATATCGTCTTTATCAGGAATACAGAAATAGTTAATATGCTGCGTTCTGCCCGGTGTTTTACTAGAGAAAGCTAGGCGTTTTTGATTACATAAAATGTTAATCGCAGTCGATTTACCTGCATTAGAACGACCCGCAAAGGCAATTTCTGGAATGAGATCCTTAGGTAAATCAACTAAGTGATTTACAGTAACAAAGAACTTCGCTTGTTGAATTTTTGACATAGTGAACCATTTTATGAAGATATTGTAAAATTACAAAGATAAAATCAACTCAATTACTTGGGAAACTATGAAATGCAAGCCAACAACATGAATAATATTAAATCCAGACTCAAATTAGCTGTTCTTTCAACGGCTTTAGTTTCTTTAGCAGCAAGCATCGGCGTCTTTAGCTTAGCTAATGCAAATGAACCAACTGCTCCACAAAAAATTGACATTAATGCTGGTGAAGCACTCTATTCTAACGGAGATGCCTCTCGAGGAATCGTGGCTTGCGTGGGATGTCATGGACCTAATGGTAATAGCGCTTCTGGAACCTGGCCGAAATTAGCTGGACAACATGCTGGTTACATTACAACCCAACTTAAACATTTTAAAGCAGGCGAGCGCGCAAACCCAGTAATGATGGGCATGGCTGCCGCACTTCAAGATGCTGATATGGCAAACATTGCAGCGTATTTAAATAAGCAAGTGCAGGCGCCTGGCACAGCAAAAAATAAAGAATCAATTGAACTTGGCAAAAGTATTTATAGAGGCGGTATAGCTTCTAAAAATGTACCAGCTTGTGCAGCATGTCACGGGCCTGCTGGTGCTGGAATACCAGTTCAATATCCACGCATTGGCGGACAATGGCCTGAATATACTGAAACACAATTGATTTCACTAAGAGCTGGGGAACGCAAAAATTTACAAATGAATATGATTGCAGCAAAACTATCCGATAGAGAACTTAAAGCAGTCGCGGATTATATCGCTGGCTTACATTAATTAAGTCGTTTTAAAATCAAATAACAACGGCCACTAAAAGTGGCCGTTGTTATTTATAGAAATCATTTCAAAAATAGACTTATCAAATAAAAAATCAAATGATACGTTCACCCTGATACAAATTTTCAAGAGTTTCTCGCTCTCGGATGACATGAACTACCATATCGTCAACCATAACTTCAGCTGCTCTAGGACGCGTATTGTAATTGGACGACATGCTGAAGCCATAAGCACCAGCAGATAAAATTGCCAAAACATCACCGGACACAACACTTAGTTTACGATCTCGACCTAACCAATCACCTGTTTCGCAAACTGGCCCGACCACGTCATATACGGATGAATCAGTACTGCTTGAGTTTATTGGAACAATTGCATGAAATGCCTCATACATTGCAGGGCGCATTAAGTCATTCATTGCTGCATCAACTATACAAAAATTTTTAGTCTCACCAGGTTTCAAATATTCTACTAGTGTTAGTAGTACACCAGCATTCCCCACTAAGGATCTACCTGGTTCGAAAATAACCTCTAAGTCTGTAAAGCCAGATTTCTCAATATGATCAAGCAGTGTATTTGCAAACTTTGTAATATCTGGGGGAGTGTCTCCGCCATAGTCAATGCCTAAACCACCTCCAATATCAAGATGTTGAATCGCAATACCAACCGTTTTTAATTCCTGAATCAGGGATAACACCCGATCAAGAGCATCTAAAAAAGGACTTATCTCTAAAATTTGAGATCCAATATGGCAATCAATGCCAACAATTTGAATATTAGACATTTGGTGAGCAACTTGGTAAGTGTGAATAACATCTTCAAAAGTAATACCAAATTTATTGTCTTTTAAACCCGTTGAAATATAAGGATGTGTTTTAGCATCTACATCAGGATTGACGCGTAGTGAAATGGGTGCCTTTAGTTGAAGGGAGCTAGCAATTTCATTAATACGAGTTAGTTCAGGTATTGATTCCACATTAAAACATTTCACGCCTGCTTTAAGAGCTGTAGCAATTTCAGAGTGGGATTTACCAACCCCTGAAAAAACACAATCTGAAGCCTTGCCACCTGCTGCAAGCACACGAGCCAGCTCACCTCCACTAACCAAGTCAAAGCCTGTACCAAGTTTAGAAAAAATATTCAGAATAGCCAAATTACTATTGGCCTTCATCGCGTAATGAACACGTGCACGACGCGTACCATCTTTTCTAAAGCAAGCTTTATCATAAGCATCAAAGGCATGAGTTAAAGCTTTTTTGGAGTAAACATAACAAGGAGTGCCAAACTCTTGCGCAATGGAAGAAAGTGAAACATTTTCTGCAAACCATTGACCATTTTGCTCAGAAAAACCAATTAATTGAGGAAGTGAAAGCATAGAATTATTATTTTAAAGGTGTTGGAACGTTTTTAATATTATCCGATGGTTGAGTTTTTTGACTCGGTTCATTAGAAATTGGAGAAGAAGGGGTAGTTGGCACCGTTGTATTTTTTTCTAAAGGATAAATTTTACCGATAGGTTCAGGCTTGCTCGGCATATTTGGCGTTGGACTTGGTGGAGGAAAAAATAAAGGTCCCTTAACACCACAAGCGCAAAGAAAAAAGAATAAAAAATAACTACAATAGGATTTAAAGGAATTTTTCATTATTTATCTAGTGGAAAAAATTGAAGCAAAAACTACATAAGGCTGACTGAATATATCATGCAAACGCCAATTGAAAAAATTGAAGATTCAGAATTTAAAGAATTAGCAAATCAAGCAATCGACAAAATAGAACAAGCCTTAGAAAAACTCTTCGAAACAACGGATTTTGACGTTGACACCCAAAGACAAGGCAGTAATGTATTGAATATAAAGTTTCCAAACAATACCGTTATTGTAATTAATCTCCAAACCCCATTGCATGAACTTTGGTTAGCAGCAAAAGAGGGCGGTTATCATTTTCGATGGTCAGGAACAAAAAAATCCCCTTTATGGCTAGACACCAAGACGAATGAAGAGTTCTTTACTTCGGTAGCCAAGCACGTCAAACAGCAAGGTGGAGTTGATTTAGCTCTTTAATTAATAATAATCTTTTGCTCTAATCCATTTAAACAAAAATAAAGACTTCCCACTTTTTAAAGTTGATTAACAAAAATGATTGTTAATTTGTGTGTATGATGTGTATAATTAAAAGATGAATAGTAAAGAACTAATCAAAAAATTAGAACTTGATGGTTGGAGATTAAATAGATCAAAAGGATCACATCATATCATTATCCATCCATCCAAAGTAGGTCACATAACAGTTCCCCACCCAAAAAAAGACCTAGGTATTGGATTAGTTAAAAGTATATTAAAGAATGCTGGCATTAACTAAAAAAAGGAAATTATATGAAATATCCTATTGCAATTGAGCCCGGCAACGAGAAATTAGCCTGGGGCGTTATAGTACCGGACTTAGATGGATGTTTTTCTGCCTCTGATTTAGGAATAGACGAAGCAATAGAAAACGCAAAAGAAGCAATTGAATTGTGGATTGAATTCGCACTCGATACGGGTAAAAAGATTCCAAAACCCAGTTTAATTACTGATTTGCAGAAGAAAAAAGAATTTAAGGGATATATTTGGGCAATTGCAGAGTTAAATCCTGCATTGTTGTCAGATGAAATTGAAAGAATAAATATATCTTTACCTAAAAGAGTTTTGGCTAGGTTGGATGCAAAAGCTAAATCCGCAGGAGAAAATCGATCCGGATATATCGCTCATTTAGCAATTACAAATTAAACAAAGAGTTTCTTTAAATTAAAACTTTTACTGACTCAATCGTAAAAACTCTTTTTTAGCAAATCGATCTGTCATACCTGCAACATAGTGAGCAACGCGACGATGCGGTTCATAATTTTGGCCAAGTAAAAAATCAGACGGAATTTCCTCAGGAAATTGAGTGTAATGTTTAAAAAGAAAGCGAACTTGCTGAGCTGCTTCATCCGTTACTTTGACCACTTGTGGGTGTCGATATAGGTTCTGAAACAAAAACCGCTTCAGTTCTATCATTTGCTCCATGATCTCATTAGAGAACCCAATCATCTGCGGTAGGCCTCGCACTTGATCAATACTGTTAGGTAGATACTCATTGATTCGTTTTAGGGAGCTCTTGACTAAGTCATCGACTAATAAATGAATCATATGCCGAATGACCTCATGCTTGAGCCTACGATCATCTAAAGTAGGATAAATGGAGCGAACTTTATTGAGTTGATTTTGCCAAATGGTGACTTGATGTAAATCGTCGATATGGATTAATCCAGATCTTAAGCCATCCTCGATGTCATGATTGTTATAGGCAATTTGATCAGCGATATTAGCAAGTTGAGCTTCCAGACTCGGTTGAAGATGATTTTCAAATTGATGGGTTAATTGCCCAAGCCATTGACGGTGACGTTGAAGGTTGTTATTTGAAAGATGTTTAAGAATTCCTTCTCTAGTCTCAAAAGTTAGGTTTAACCCGTCAAAAGTGGGATACCTTATTTCCAAAAAATCCACCACCCAAAGACTTTGTAAATTGTGTTCAAAGCCAAAATGGTCTTTCATGCAATCGTTCAGGGCATCTTGTCCAATATGACCAAAAGGCGTGTGACCTAAATCATGTGCCAAACAGATCGCTTCGACTAAATCTTCGTTTAAATTTAATCTTCTGGCAATGGCACGACCAATTTGGGCCACTTCCAAACTATGCGTCAAGCGAGTTCGAAAGTGATCACCCTCATGATTTAAAAAAACTTGGGTTTTATATTCAAGCCGACGAAAAGCGCCGCAATGAATAATTCGATCACGATCTCTCTGAAAGGGATTTCTCCCAGAATTAGTTGGTTCCGCGGATTCTTGATGAACTCGTCCTCGACTCGATTCAACCGAAGCTGCGTAGGGAGCCAGAGGAGTCATTAAAGTGCTCCGCAGGCCTTTAAAGCAGGTATAACTATATCGTCTGATAATTTTTGAACTTTTGCTTGTCCTAGTTTTTCAAGAACAATATATTTAATTTGACCAGACTCAGCCTTTTTATCATGGGACATATAAGATAAATAACGGGACGTGTCCCATTGAGGAGCTTCTGTTGGTAAATGAAGAGTTTGGATGATACGCGTTAGTCGATTTCTATCATCTATCGATAGATAGCCTAATTGCTGAGACAATTCGGCCGCAATTGCCATTCCGCAACCAACCGCTTCCCCGTGTAACCATTCACCATAACCCATGCCGGTTTCAATCGCATGTCCAAAAGTATGTCCAAAATTAAGGTGAGCACGTACACCACTCTCTTTTTCATCTTGAGCTACAACCTCGGATTTGATCTCACAAGACCTTATTACTACGTGCTCGAGACAATTGAGATCATAGTGATTTAATCCGTGAGCATTTTGTTCTATCCAATCTAAAAAGAGAGAGTCAGCAATTGCCCCATGTTTAACTACCTCCGCTAAGCCAGCAGCAAGTTCTCTTTTGGGCAATGTCAACAGAGTCTTTAAATCAATCAAGACTGCGATAGGTTGATAAAACGCCCCAATCATGTTTTTGCCAAGAGGATGGTTAATACCTGTTTTACCACCAACGGAAGAATCTACCTGACTAAGTAAAGTTGTTGGGATTTGTACGAACTTAATTCCTCGCATATAAGATGCGGCGGCGAAACCTGCCATATCACCGACTACCCCGCCACCAAGGGCAAAAATAGTCGCTTTACGATCAGCATTCGACTCTAATAAGCCAGTAAATATAAGTTGAAGAGTTTCCCAATTCTTATAGGATTCACCATCTGGGAGAACAATTCGGACTACTTTTTGACCATTGGCATGAAGGCTTGCCTCTAAACGATCAGCATAAAGTGCTTCTACAGTAGTGTTGGTGACAATAAAAGAAGCACTTGAGCTTTTGAATTGAGAAAATAAATCTACGTTATCTAAAAGGTCTTGACCAATAAAAATAGGATAAGAGCGATCGCCGAGACTAACGTTTAAGGTTTTCAATTCATTAACTCCAGTTGCATTACAAGTTGGTTTGTCAGTAGACTGACATTCGGTCTGCCAGTATCAACAATTTGATGAGCGATTGAAGTGTAAAGCGGATCTCTAATAGCAAATAATTCTTTGAATTTCTTTTGGGGATCAGGTGTATTTAAAAGCGGCCTAGATTTATCATGACGGGTACGAAGCCATAGGTCATGAGGATTGGCCCGCAAATAAATGACATAGCCAAACTGCTTAAGATTTTCACGATTTTCTGCCAATAAAATACTTCCACCGCCAGTGGCTAAAACAATGTTATCGAGGGAGACTAAATCCTTAATGACAGAAGCTTCCCTTTTACGAAAGCCGTCCTCCCCCTCCATTTCAAAAATAGTAGGGATTTTTACACCACACCTCTTTTCAATTTCATGATCACTATCAATAAATACCTTGCCAAGTCTTTTTGCTAAGACTTTACCGACGGTAGTTTTACCAGCGCCCATCAAACCTACGAGGATAATATTATTTGGAATACAGTTCATAACCACAATTTTACGCAAGGTTTTGATGAAACAAGAAAATCTTCCAAATAAATTGATTATTTAGGATTATTTAGGTATCTACCATGGTGATCAATAAGGGATGGAGTTAAAAAAACCAATAACTCCGTCTTATCCTTTAACTTGGTTTGATGTTGAAAAAACTTTCCAAAATAAGGAATATCTCCCAGTAACGGAATTTTGACAATGTCTTCGCGTTCTGTCTGTAAATAAATCCCACCAATAACTACCGTACCACCATCTTCAACTAAGATTTGAGATTTTAGATGTTTAGTATTAATTGCAAATCCTTGTTCGGTTTTCATACCAATGGAATCTTTACTGATTTCTACATCAAGAAGAATATGTTGATCTTCAATGGTTGGAAGGACCTCTAACTTTAAATTTGCTTTCCTAAATTGAACCTTAGCACCTTCTTTGCTACTAGATTGATAGGGAAGCTCAGTCCCCTGCTCGATAGTTGCTAAGGTTTTATTGGCTGTAACAATTCTTGGATTAGCAATAATATTGCCTTGACCATCTGATTCAAGTGCAGATAATTCAAAATCTAGAAAAGGTAATACCCCCTTTTTTAACATCGTAATAGCAGCAATAGGTGAATCAAAACCATTTAGACCGTTTGCGGATAAGTCAGATGATAATTTCCCTTGAATTTTGGAGCCTTCTGGATGTTGATACCCCAGCTTTACACCTAAATTTCTAGCGAATCGATAATCCGCTTCCACAATACGTGCTTCAATAAGCACTTGTTGTGATTTTGAAGAGCTTGCTTGAATTAAAGACTTTGGAAAGTAATTTTTAATCTCTTGTAATTCTTTTGGGGTGCCAATAATCACTAAATTTTCATGTTTAAAGGAAGATAAACCATGATTAGCAAGCAAATAAGCAAAGGCAACTTCCCACGGAATGTTATTAAACTGAACAGAGCAACGCCCCTGAATCTTTTCGAGACCAATCATTTCAATATTTCCAAGTTTTGCTAATAGACGGAAAGAATCACTGATTGAAATATCATCAAAATTCATTTGAATAGGATGATTGGGTAATAACTTTTGGCTAGCACTTTGAACGCTATTTTCATTAGCAAGTGTGTTGCTACTCGGTAAAATAACCCACAATAAGATCAAACAAAATATATATTTCAAAATAAAGATTTCTTCCTAGAGATGTTTTGAGTCATTCCACCCGTGTGAGAAACAGTAATATGCGTTGGGTGTATCGCATTTATTTGCCAAGAATCAATAATGACTTGACCAGTTTGCAGTTCTTTTTTTTCGTCCTTAATACTAATGATCGCAACGGGTTGAGCGTAGTTACCATAAAACCCCAAATACGCGACAGTTTTAAGACTATCAAGGGGCGATGATTTTTTGACAACAGGTAATTGGGAGGGATGTTTGGAAGTTTGAAGATGATTTTGTAATGCACCCTCGACATCCTCAAGACCAATTGATAAGCTCTCTAACTGTGCCAAAACCTCATCAGAATCTTCTAAAGTTGCAATGGATGTTTGAAGTTCAATAACCAAATTATTGAGATTAGTTAGCTTTTCTGCAGTCTTCTCAATTTGCAAAGAAAGTGTTGTAACCGTATTGGTATAAAAAAAGTATCCAATCAGGCAGGTAATAACAGTCAAAATTAGACTAGTTCCGATAGGTAATAAAAATAATATTGGGGATTTAAAAATTTCATTCCCTTTAGCTTGGGTTGATGGCGCGATTTTAGGAGGGGGTGCTGTCCGTTTTCTTGCATTCGTAATTGACTCTTGACTCTGGGGGCGAAGTATTTCTCCAGTATCTAAATCAACAGAGCTAGAATCATTAGTAATTGATTTATTTGATAAATCTCTAGTTAAAAGGGGATCATGAAGAAGGTCTTCAAAATCTTCAAGTGAATCATCAAAGGATTCTGAGGTTATTTTTCTATTAAACATAGTTCATTGTGACAACGATATGTCTTACCTCGTGCTGAAAGTAATGTCAGAGAAATCTGACTCAATAGTCGTGACGAGTGAATACAGGATATCTATAATAGGTAAATGAAAAAATTACTTCTTATTTTTGCCGCATTAGGTATTAGCGGATTAGTTGCCGTAGGCTTATTAGGCGCATACGCAGTCATCATCGCCACCCCTCATTTACCATCCCTAGAAGTTGTCAAAGATTACAGACCTAAAGTACCACTTAGAGTTTTCACTAACGAAGGAATTTTGATTGGAGAGTTTGGTGAAGAAAGAAGGAATTTAACCCCTATTAACAATTTTCCTATGGCACTTAAAAATGCTGTCATTGCAACTGAGGATGACCGTTTTTATGATCATAGTGGGGTTGATTTACAGGGCTTCGCCAGAGCGATTGTGGCTAACTTAAGTGGCCGTTTTAACCAGGGTGCATCAACAATTACGATGCAGGTTGCGAGAAATTTTTTCTTGTCAAATGAAAAAAAATTAAGCCGAAAACTGTATGAGGTCTTGTTAGCTTTTAAGATTGAACAAAATCTATCAAAAGATCAGATTCTTGAGTTGTACATGAACCAAATTTACCTAGGTCAACGCTCCTATGGTTTTGCTAGCGCGGCTAGGATTTATTTTGGTAAGAATGTTTCAGAATTAACAATCGCTGAGTCTGCCATGTTAGCTGGTTTGCCCAAAGCACCATCTGCATACAATCCCGTAGTTAATTTTCGACGTGCCAAAATTCGTCAAGAATATATTTTGCAAAGAATGCGAGATCTCAAATATATTACTGCTGAACAGTATGCAACGGCCATGTTAGAAGAGTTAAATGTCAGAGGTTTAGGTCGTGAATTTGAATTACACGCCGAATTTGTCGCTGAAAATGCCCGTCAACTTCTCATTTCAATGTATGGAGAAAACGTTTATCAACAAGGATTAAATGTCTATACAACGGTAAAAAGAATTGATCAAGATGCCTCATATTCAGCCCTGCGTAAAGGTATTATGGATTATGACTTCAAGCATGGATATAGAGGGCCAGAGGGGTTCGTAAAAATCCCTAATGCTTCCATTGATAGCAAGGAAATGAAAAGGGCTTTGGATAATGCCTTAAATGATCATCCAAGTAGTGATGATGTTTTAGCAGGTGTAGTTTTGGCAGCTTCAACTAATGAGTTAAAAGTATTTATCTCTACCGGTGAAGTTGTTGTCATGCAGGGAGAGGCTCTCAAATTTGTTAAAGATGCTTTAAGCCCCACAGCACAACCTAAAATCAAGATTTCAGTAGGCTCAATTATTCGTGTCATGCCTAAAGTGAATGGTGGCTGGCAGATTACGCAACTACCAGAAGTTGAAGGTGCATTAATTTCAGTGGACACGCACTCTGGCGCGATCTTATCGATGACTGGTGGTTTTGATTTTAAGAGAAATCAATTTAATCATGCCATGATGGCAGAGCGTCAGCCAGGATCATCCTTTAAGCCTTTTTTATACGCAGCTGGAATTGAAAAAGGCATTATGCCAAGAACAATTGTGAATGATGGACCATTATCTTTTAGCGGGGTAGAAACTGGTGGTAAGGCTTGGGAGCCAAAGAATTATGATGGAAAAATGGAAGGTTTAATGACTGTCCGAACGGCATTGGCGAAATCTAAAAATTTAGTTTCGGTAAGAATAATGCGATCAATTGGACCACATTACGTTCAAGATTTTATTCAGCGTTTTGGTTTTGAACCAGAAAAAAACCCACCCTATTTAACCCTTGCTCTAGGCGCTGGTTCTGCAACACCTTTGCAAATGTCTTTGGGATATAGTGTTTTTGCTAATGGTGGCTATGAAATTACGCCGTATCTAATTGACAAAATCGTAGATTCTAAAGGTAAGGTTCTTTTTCAAGCATCTCCAAAAACTGTTGAAGATGGTGCAAAAAGAGTTTTAGATGCTAGAACAGCATTTGTGATGGATAGTCTGCTACAAGAAGTAACCAAATCAGGAACTGCAGCGTCTGCTCGTGGACGTTTAAAAAGATCTGACATTGCTGGCAAGACCGGTACCACGAATGATTCTCATGATGCTTGGTTTGCTGGATATCAGCCCAAAGTAGCAGCTGTTGTTTGGATTGGCTTTGATAAGCCAAGGAGCCTTGGTGCAACTGAAACCGGTGGCGGATTAGCTTTACCAATTTGGATTAACTACATGGCGAAGGCATTGCAGGGTTTTCCAGAAAGCTCGCGTGAAATTCCTGAAGGTGTTCAGTCTATAGATGGTGATTGGGTAGTTCCAGAATTTAAGGAAAACGCCCAATATACCAATTTGACGGATTAATGAGTCCGCATGGCAAGAAAAGCGCGAAGTCTTACTCCGGGCACGCCAATGTACGTTCGTGCAAAGGGACTTGATTCTCTGAAGATTTTTGCTAGTGATGAAATGAAATTGAATTTCTTAGCTTGGTTAAGAGATGCCGCTAAAACCTATCAGTTAACCATCCATGCTTACAGCATTTTGCCAAATCAATTAGAAATGTTGGTGACGCCTAAAGATGAGTCAAGTCTTGCCAGAACCATGCAATCTCTTTGTCGAAGATTTACCCAAAAATATAACCAACAGCACCAGAAAATGGGCACAGTTTGGCAGGGACGATTCTATTCGAAGGTGGTTGAAACAGATCAAGCCCTATTATTGTGCCAAGCGATGATTGATCTGAGTAGCGTTAGAGATAAATTAGTGGCACATCCAGAACAGTACATTTGGTCAAGCTACCGAATTCATGCTGGTCAGGAATCTAATTATGGCCTAGTTGACATTCTCCCTTTTTGGCATTTAGGTAATACTCCCTTTGAGCGCCAACAAAAATGGCGCAATTGGTTACAAGAATTAGCCAATTAATTGCAATACATTAACTCTGTCCCCATGATTTTCCTCTCCAAGTTGGTGCAAAACCAAAATGGGGGACAGAGTAAGTGTAATAACATTTGTAGTATTGGGGGTATTCCCCTATAGTTTAATTCTTCAGCTAAATATCGGGTTTTTGACAGTAAAAAAATTGTCAAAAAAGAATGGGAAAAATATGACTCAACAAATGAATTTACGTCCGCAAGCACAAGGCTTGTACGACCCACGCAATGAACATGATGCGTGTGGTGTTGGTTTTGTAGCGCATATCAAAGGACACAGAGCCCACGAGATTGTCAGCCAAGGTTTAAAGATATTAGAAAATTTGGATCATCGGGGCGCAGTGGGTGCAGATGCCTTAATGGGTGATGGCGCTGGCATATTGGTGCAAATTCCCGATCTGCTATTTCGCGAGGAAATGGCTAAGAATGGTGTAGAACTCCCACCCGATGGTGAATATGGCGTAGGTATGGTTTTTTTGCCTAAAGAGCATGCCTCAAGATTAGCTTGTGAACAGGAATTAGAGAGAACAGTCAGAATTGAAGGACAAGAAATATTGGGCTGGAGAGATGTTCCGGTAGATGCTAATATGCCAATGTCACCGAACGTCAGAAAATCAGAGCCAGTGATTCGTCAAATTTTCATTGGTCGTGGTCGAGAAATTATGACTACAGATGCTTTAGAGCGTAAGTTATATATTATTCGCAAGTCTGCAAGCCATGCCATTCAAAATTTAAATTTAAAGCATGGTAAGGAGTATTTTGTAACTTCAATGTCTGCTAGAACGATCGTTTACAAAGGTCTTCTTCTCGCAAATCAAGTTGGAGCTTACTATACAGATTTAACGGATGAAAGATTTGTATCTGCTTTAGCAATGGTCCACCAACGCTTTTCGACAAACACATTCCCAGCTTGGGAGTTAGCACATCCTTACCGATTAATTGCTCACAACGGTGAAATTAATACTGTAAAAGGCAATGTCAACTGGATTAATGCTAGAACAGGAGCGATCAAATCTGTTGTGTTGGGCGATGATTTGAAAAAATTATGGCCTTTAATTTACCCAGGTCAATCTGATACAGCCAGTTTCGATAACTGTTTAGAGTTGCTAGTCATGGCGGGTTACCCTCTTACGCATGCCATGATGATGATGATTCCAGAAGCTTGGGAGCAGCATACTTTGATGGATACAAATCGTAGAGCGTTTTATGAGTATCACGCCGCAATGATGGAACCATGGGATGGTCCAGCCGCAATTGCATTTACTGACGGTAGACAAATTGGAGCAACCTTAGACCGTAACGGACTGCGCCCTGCAAGATACTATGTAACAGATGACGATTTAGTCATCATGGCATCTGAGGCAGGCGTACTTCAATTTCCAGAAGGAAAGATTGTAAAAAAATGGCGCCTGCAGCCAGGCAAGATGTTCCTCATCGATATGGAACAGGGCCGAATCATTGAAGATGAAGAATTAAAAGACTCTTTATCTAAAGCTAAGCCATACAAGAGTTGGATTGAAGCAGTAAGAATTAAATTAGACGAACTGACGGTTAAAAATATTGCCGTAGAATCTTCCACGACAAGCCGTAGTCCAGCTAAGCTATTAGATCGTCAACAAGCATTTGGATACTCTCAAGAAGATTTGAAGTTTTTGATGGCACCAATGGCGCTTTCTGGTGAAGAAGCGATTGGTTCAATGGGTAACGATAGTCCACTTGCTGTTTTATCGAATAAAAATAAGATTCTATATAACTACTTTAAACAGTTGTTTGCTCAAGTTACGAATCCTCCAATTGACTCCATCCGTGAAAACATGGTCATGTCTTTGGTATCTTTCATTGGTCCTAAACCCAATCTTTTAGATACCAACAATATTAACCCTCCGATGCGACTAGAGGTAAGTCAGCCAATTTTAGATTTTGAAGCGATTTCAAAAATTAGAAATATCGAGCAATATACAGGCGGAAAATTTAGAACGCATGAATTAGATATTTGCTATCCGATCGCATGGGGTAAAGATGGTATTGAAGCAAGACTAGCATCTTTATGCGCTGAAGCAGTGGATGCGGTGCATTCTGGCTTTAACATTTTAATTGTGAGTGATCGTCAAGTAGCTCAGGATTTTGTGGCAATTCCGGCACTATTAGCTACGTCTACAATTCACCAGCATCTCGTACAAAAAGGTTTAAGAACGAGTACTGGACTTGTAATAGAAACTGGGTCAGCTAGAGAAACACATCACTTTGCTTTATTGGCAGGTTATGGCGCAGAAGCTATCCACCCTTACCTAGCAATGGAAACATTAGCTGATTTAGCAAAAAATTTACCAAGTGATTTATCAGCAGAAAAAGCCATTAAGAATTACATCAAGGCCGTAGGAAAAGGCTTGCAAAAAGTAATGTCAAAAATGGGTATCTCTACCTATATGTCTTACACAGGTTCGCAAATTTTTGAAGCAATTGGACTGTCAGATGAGTTAGTTGAAAAGTACTTTAGCGGAACAGCATCTAATGTCGGTGGAATCGGAATATTTGAAGTAGCTGAAGAAGCCATATTAATGCATCAAAAAGCATTTAGTGAAGATCCGGTCTTAGCAAATATGTTGGATGCAGGTGGCGAGTATGCCTTCAGAATTCGTGGCGAAGATCATATGTGGACTCCTGATTCCATCGCGAAATTACAACACTCGACGAAGGCTGGGCCTGAAAATGGTGGTTATCAGACTTACAAAGAATATGCGAATTTAATTAACGATCAAAGTAAGCGTCATATGACTTTGAGAGGTTTGTTTGAATTCAAAATCGAACCAAGTAATGCAATTGACGTTTCTGAAGTAGAGTCTGCAAAAGAAATCGTTAAACGTTTTGCAACTGGTGCGATGTCTTTAGGATCTATTTCGACTGAAGCCCATGCAACATTAGCAGTTGCAATGAACCGAATTGGTGGTAAATCGAATACGGGTGAGGGTGGAGAAGATCAGAACCGTTATACCAATGAATTAAAAGGGATTAAGATTGGTACTGGTGAGAGCTTGGCATCGCAGCTCGGCAAAGATGTAATTGAAGCTGATATTCCACTTCAAGCTGGCGATTCATTACGCTCAAAAATTAAGCAGGTTGCGTCTGGTCGTTTTGGTGTAACCGCAGAGTATTTAACTTCGGCCGATCAAATACAAATTAAGATGGCACAAGGTGCAAAACCTGGTGAAGGTGGTCAATTGCCGGGTGGAAAAGTATCTGATTACATTGGAAAATTACGTTACTCTGTGCCAGGAGTGGGATTAATATCACCACCTCCACACCACGATATTTATTCAATTGAAGATTTGGCGCAGTTGATTCACGATTTAAAGAATGTCAATTCGAGCGCAGATATTTCTGTGAAACTAGTTTCTGAAGTTGGCGTTGGAACGGTTGCTGCTGGCGTTGCCAAAGCAAAAGCAGACCACGTTGTGATTGCTGGACATGATGGTGGTACTGGTGCCTCACCATTATCTTCTATCAAACATGCAGGCTCACCTTGGGAATTAGGTTTGGCTGAAACTCAACAAACCTTAGTGTTAAATGGGTTACGCGGACGTATTCGAGTCCAAGCAGATGGCCAAATGAAAACTGGTAGAGATGTTGTGATTGGAGCACTGTTAGGTGCTGAAGAATTTGGTTTTGCAACCGCACCATTAGTGGTAGAAGGTTGCATCATGATGAGAAAGTGTCATCTCAATACCTGTCCAGTAGGGGTTGCGACGCAGGATCCAGTTCTTAGAAAAAAATTCTCCGGCAAGCCAGAATACGTTGTGAATTTCTTCTTCTATGTAGCTGAGGAAGTTAGAGAAATTATGGCTCAATTAGGAATTAGAACTTTTGATGAACTAGTAGGTCGAGTAGATTTACTGGACACAAAGAAGGGAATCGAGCATTGGAAAGCAAAAGGCTTAGATTTCAGAAAGATCTTTGCACAGCCAGATCAACAAATTAACTCTGACTTACGTCAAGTTCAAATCCAAGACCATGGCTTAGAAAAAGCGCTTGATCATGAGTTAGTTGCAAAAGCTCAAGAGGCAATTAATCAGGGCACAAGAGTTTCGTTCATTACTCAAGTAAATAATGTAAACCGTACAGTTGGAGCAATGTTGTCTGGTGAAGTGGCAAAAAGGTACGGCCATGCTGGTCTTCCTGATGACACGATCCACGTTCAATTAAATGGTACAGCTGGTCAAAGTTTTGCGGCATTTTTAGCACATGGAATTACATTTGACCTAGTTGGTGACGGAAACGATTACGTTGGTAAAGGTTTATCAGGCGGACGCGTGATTGTCAGAGTACCAAACGAGTTCAAAGGACATCCAAGCGAAAATATCATCGTTGGTAATACTGTTTTATATGGAGCGATTGCAGGTGAAGCCTACTTCAATGGTGTAGCTGGCGAGCGTTTTGCGGTGCGTAACTCTGGTGCGATTGCAGTTGTTGAAGGAACAGGCGACCACGGTGCAGAGTATATGACTGGCGGCACGATTGTTGTTTTAGGAAATACTGGACGTAATTTTGCAGCGGGTATGAGTGGCGGAATTGCTTATGTTTATGATGAAGATGGTTTATTTGCTAAACGTTGTAATACAACGATGGCAACTTTAGAGCCAGTACTCTCTAAACAAGAACAAGAAAAGCAAATTCCCGTATCTCAGTGGCACGCTCCTGAAAATGTAAAAGAAGGTGGCAAACGTATTTGTGATGAGGAAATCCTAAAGGATTTAGTAGAAAAACATTTCCGTTACACCGGCTCAGAACAGGCTAAAAAAATACTAGGTAATTGGGAAACTGAAAGGGCACGCTTTATCAAAGTATTCCCAACAGAGTACAAGAGAGCACTAGGTGAGTTGTGGGAAAAAGCTCAGGGTTTAGCAGAACAGAAAACTGAAAAAGTTTAACGAAAGAATAAGAGAGATTGCCATGGGAAAAATGACAGGATTTATGGACTTTGAACGTCAGTCCGAGCATTATGAAGCACCTTTAACACGCGTCAAACACTATAAAGAATTTGTAGCACCACTTACAAATGAAGAGGCAAAAACGCAAGGTGCGCGTTGTATGGATTGTGGTATTCCATTTTGTAATAATGGCTGCCCTGTAAACAATATTATTCCTGATTTCAATGAATTAGTATTTCAGCAAGATTGGGAAGCCGCGATTGCAGTTTTACATTCGACAAATAATTTTCCGGAGTTTACTGGCAGAATTTGTCCGGCACCATGTGAATCAGCTTGTACTTTAGGAATCAATAGTGATCCAGTAGGTATTAAGTCAATTGAACATGCAATTATTGATAAAGCATGGGAAAACGGCTGGGTTAAACCACAATTACCAACCCATAAGACAGGCAAAAAGATTGCTATCGTTGGTTCAGGTCCTGCAGGACTAGCGGCTGCTCAACAGTTGGCAAGAGTTGGACATGATGTAAGTGTTTATGAAAAAAATGATCGTGTGGGCGGATTACTGCGTTACGGTATCCCTGACTTCAAAATGGAGAAATGGTTAATCGATAGACGAGTTGAGCAAATGGAAGCAGAAGGTGTGACGTTTGTAACCGGTGTGTTTGTTGGTAAAGAGCAGTTAGATCCTGCCATTAAAGATTACTCACAAAAAAGAGTAGACCCCGATGAGTTGCTAGCAAAATATGATGCAGTCATTATTAGTGGTGGTGCAGAGCAACCAAGAGACTTACCAATACCTGGACGTGACCTAAAAGGGGTGCACTACGCGTTAGAGTTTTTAATTCCGCAAAATAAAGAAGTTGCTGGCGATATAAAAAACACGATTGATGCTAAAGGTAAGCATGTGATTGTGATTGGTGGGGGTGACACGGGTTCAGATTGTGTGGGAACGTCGAATCGTCATGGTGCCAAATCTGTCAGCCAATTTGAGTTATTACCACAGCCTCCACAAGAGGAAAATAAACCATTGGTATGGCCATATTGGCCAACTAAATTGCGTACTTCATCTTCCCATGAAGAAGGTTGCGCAAGAGATTGGTCAGTTGCTACAAAACGTTTTGAAGGTAAAGATGGCAAACTTGAGAAACTGATTGGTGTACGTCTCGAATGGCGTGATGGCAAAATGGCTGAAATTCCGGATTCAGAGTTTGAAATGCAAGCTGAATTAGTTTTCTTAGCCATGGGCTTTGTTTCTCCAGCTCAGCAGATTCTTGCTGGTTTTGGTGTCGAAAAAGATAATCGTGGAAATGCCAAAGCAACTGTAGATGGTATGAAAGCTTATCAAACCAATCAACCAAAGGTCTTTGCAGCAGGCGATATGAGACGTGGTCAATCTTTAGTTGTATGGGCTATCCGTGAGGGTCGCCAATGTGCTAGAGCAGTTGATGAGTTTTTAATGGGTTCAAGTGAACTGCCAAACTAAGTCCTTCAAACTATAAAAGCGATCTCCCAAAAGTTAGAGTTTGCACCTAACTTTTGGGTAGCTTGATTAATCGGTAAGAAAAGTTTTTCTCAAAACTGATAGTGTGCCTCATCGCGTATTGATATTTACCCAAATAATGTCAATAAAAGTAGCTTCATTCCTTATTAAAAATAGAAATACGTAAGAAAAGAAGTAAAAAATCCCTTATAAATGATAATGATTCTCATTTGCGATAAAATGAAATTTAGTCAAATTAAATAAAGGATTCGCGGATGAGAAATCGTACTTTTCAAAAGAACATCAGTATTTTGATGGTTGTAGTAGGTTGCAGTTATGGAACGATCACGAATAGTCAAACTAATGTTGAAGCCTTAAAACAAAAGGAAATCAATCTTTATGCGACCAGACATTTTCCAACAGATGAGACGCTTTATAGCGAATTTACAAAGAAAACAGGTATCAAAATAAATCGTATCGAAGCGACTGAAAGCGAACTTAGTGAAAGATTAAAAGGCAATGATCTAAGAAGCCCTGCCGATGTCATTATGTTGGTGGACGCATCAAGACTTTGGAAGATTGAACATGAGGGGTTCTTCAAACGAATCCATTCACAATATCTTGAGGAACGCATACCTGAAAATTTAAGATCCAAAAAGGATACTTACGGATCAACTTGGTTTGGAGTGACAACTAGAGCTAGGATGATTGTCTATAACAAATCAAAAGTAAAACCAACGGATGTCGATACCTACGAAAAACTAGCAGATCCAATCAATAAAGGGATGGTATGTACTCGGTCGGGAACTCACCCTTATATGCTTTCGTTAATGGGATCAAGAATAGAGTTACAAGGTGAAAGGGCAACTGAAGATTGGGCAAAAGGCATAGTTCGAAATATGGCTAGATCTCCCAGCGGAGGAGATACGGACCAAATCAAAGCTGTAGCTAATGGAGAGTGTGGGGTGACCTTAACAAATTCATATTACTTAGCGCGCTTAATGAAATCAAGTAAACCAGAAGATCAAAAAGTTATCAGTAACATTGGATATATTTGGCCGAATCAAACAACTACAGGAACACATATAAATATAATTGGTGCAGGTGTAGCAAAGAATGCACCTCACCTTAAAGAGTCAATAGAATTTATGGAATATTTGGCGAGTGATGAAGCACAAAAATACTTTGCAAATAGAAATCATGAGTGGGCAGTTGTAAAAACAGTTGAAGTAGAAAATGATGTTTTAAAAAAATTAGGAAATTTCATTGTGGAAAACATTCCAATGGACGCTTTTGCGAAGCATCAAAAAACTTCCCAAGAGATATTAGAAAAAGTTGGATATCATTAAGAAAATTAGAATTAAATAAAGTCCCCAAAAAATGAGTTGTGGTAAATTAAATAAACAACAAAAGTAGGGGACAAAATGACAAGAAAATTAATAGATATTTCGATCTATTTAGACAATGAAACGATTAGTGATCCACCCTCGTTTAAACCTAAAATAGAGTACTTTACTCATGCAGATACGGTAGAGCGCATTGCGGAATTTTTTCCAGGCTTACAAAAAAATGAATTGCCGGATGGCCAGGGATGGGCAGTAGAGGTTGCAACCATCTCGACACATAATGGGACGCACTTAGATGCGCCTTATCATTTTCACAATACGATGGACGATGCTTTAGGTGAAAAAAAACCATCTATTACGATTGATCAAGTACCACTGGAGTGGTGTTTTGCTCCCGGAGTAAAACTAGACTTTAGACATTTTGCGGACGGTTATGTTGTAACTGCAAAAGATGTAGAAGAGGAGTTAAAACGAATCAACTACACACTTCAACCTTTAGATATTGTGGTTGTAAATACGCGAGCTGGTTCCCGCTTTGGACACGATGATTATGTGTCGTCGGGATGTGGCATGGGATACGAAGCAACCATGTATTTATTAGAGCGTGGAGTGCGCTTAACTGGAATTGATGGTTGGAGTTGGGATGCACCCTTTGTTCATACGCAAAAGAAATATGAAGAAACGAAAGATTCGAGTCTAATCTGGGAAGGTCATAAAGCAGGACGAGATATTGGCTATTGTCATTTAGAAAAATTACACAACTTAGAGGCTTTACCACCGTTCGGATTTTATATTAGTTGTTTTCCTCACAAAATAAGAGGTGCCTCTGCGGGATGGACTAGAGCAGTAGCAATTTTTGATGATAAATTATTTGCTTAAGAGTTGAAACAGAAGTCTATATCCGTTTTTTTTTATGAAAGTTTGATCAAAATAACGGATCTTTGTAGCAAAAAGACCGTAGAAAGTGAAAAAACATCAGAATTTTAAGGAATTAGTAAGAAAACTTTTTGTAATACAAATTTGAATGATAATAATGGGATGGAATCCATACCTAACAATATTATCGCCTCTTTAAGCAAAGTGGAATTTTCTTACGCCCCTGGCGAAAGAAAGATTCTAAGCGGTTTGGATATGGAGTTTCAAAGAGGAAAAGTGACCGCCGTCATGGGAGGATCAGGTTGTGGTAAAACCACAATTCTTCGTCTGCTAGGTGGTCAAGTCCTTGCAAGCTCCGGACAAGTTAAATTTGATGATCAGGATATTAGTAAATTGGATCATCAAGGTTTAATCAGCGCACGCCGCAAAATGGGAATGTTGTTTCAATTTGGAGCACTTTTTACAGATATCAGCGTATTTGAAAATGTAGCCTTCCCATTACGTGAGCACACAGATTTAGATGAAGAAATGATTCGTGACTTAGTCATGATGAAACTCAATGCAGTCGGTCTCAGAAATGCTAGAGATTTAATGCCCTCACAAATTTCTGGGGGAATGGCTAGACGTGTTGCATTTGCAAGAGCTGTGGCCTTAGATCCACCGCTAATCATGTATGATGAGCCGTTCGCAGGCCTAGACCCAATTGCCTTGGGTGTTACAGCCCATTTAATCAAAGATATGAACAGTGCACTAGGGGCTACGAGTATTATGGTAACCCACGATGTACCTGAAACTTTTGGCATCGCTGATTATGTTTATTTTATTGCTGATGGAAAAATTGCTGCAAAGGGTACTCCAGAAGCATTAAAGGAATCGAAAGACCCGTTTGTGCAACAGTTTATTCATGCTCAACCGGACGGCCCAGTTCCGTTTCACTATCCTGGAGCTGATATTGGTCGAGACTTTGGTATAGAACAAAAACAAGATTCAGCAAATAAAGCAAAATTAGTATGATTTCAGAACAAATTACCCGACTCGGAGCAATGATTCGAACGAATGTGCTTAGTCTTGGATATGCGACTAGGATGTTTTTTGCGATTCTTGCACGATCAGGAAGTATCTTTAAACGCTTTCATTTAGTAAGAGATCAAGTGTTTTTCTTGGGCAATTACTCCTTTGTCATTATTGCTGTATCAGGATTATTCGTGGGCTTTGTACTGGGTTTGCAAGGTTATTACACCTTGAATCGCTATGGATCAGAACAGGCGCTAGGGCTTTTAGTTGCATTATCACTCACGCGTGAATTAGGCCCAGTTGTGACAGCCCTTTTATTTGCAGGGCGTGCCGGAACCTCTTTAACTGCTGAAATTGGTTTGATGAAAGCAGGCGAGCAACTGAGCGCAATGGAAATGATGGCTGTTGACCCTCTTTCTCGGGTCTTAGCTCCAAGATTATGGGGCGGAATTATTGCCATGCCAATCCTAGCCGCAATCTTCAGTGCTGTCGGCATTTTAGGCGGTTACTTAGTAGGCGTGCAGTTAATTGGTGTCGATTCTGGTGCATTTTGGTCTCAAATGCAAGGCGGGGTTGATGTAATCAAAGATATTGGTAACGGGGTAATTAAGAGTGTAGTCTTCGGTATAGCTGTCACATTTATAGCCTTGTACCAAGGTTTTGAAAGTAAAGCGACTCCAGAGGGAGTCTCATTAGCGACAACAAGAACAGTGGTGATATCGTCATTAACGGTTTTAGCACTCGACTTTTTATTAACAGCGGTGATGTTTTCGACTTAACTGTCATAGAAAACTGATATAAATCCAATGGTGAGGATGCAATGAAGAAAAATATCTTAGATTTTTGGGTTGGACTATTTGTCCTAATAGGTTTTGCAGCCTTGTTATTTTTAGCTTTAAAAGCTGGAAATATGAGTACTTTTAGTTTTTCAAAAACCTATAGTGTCTCTGCAGTCTTTGATAATATCGGCGGTTTAAAACCCAGAGCACCTGTAAAAAGTGCTGGGGTAGTGGTGGGGCGGGTGGCTTCGATCGATTTTGATGATAAAAATTATCAAGCAAGAGTGACCTTAAATATTGATGAAAAATTCCATTTTCCGAAAGATTCCTCTGCTAGAATTCTCACCTCTGGCTT
Source organism: Polynucleobacter rarus (assembly GCF_003072505.1). Lineage (GTDB taxonomy): Bacteria > Pseudomonadota > Gammaproteobacteria > Burkholderiales > Burkholderiaceae > Polynucleobacter > Polynucleobacter rarus. The sequence goes on along the minus strand of NZ_NTGB01000001.1, from coordinate 2,526,481 downwards.
GCTGGGTGAACAATATATTGGTTTAGAAGCAGGTGGAGATGAGAAAGTTTTGAGTGAAAACAGTAAAATAACGCAAACTCAGTCCGCAATCGTTTTAGAAAGTCTTATTAGTCAGTTCTTATATAGCAAAGCTGCTGATTCTGGGAAAGATTCAGATAAAAAATAAATTAATGAAAACACCTCACAATTCTTTTATCGTAACAATTCAAAGATTGAGTCTAGCCATTTTGGCCCTCGCTTTGGTATCTTGTGCCTCAATCCCAGAGGGGCAAGTGCGGATTAAAAAAGATCCTTGGGAAGAAACCAATAGAGCAGTTCTTTCCTTTAATGATGGCTTAGATGACTATTTAATTCGGCCTGTTACAAAGGCGTATGAATATGTGTTACCAAATATTGTTCGGACAGGAATTAGGAACGTTTTTTCAAACGTTGGGGATGTATATAACTCTGTAAATAGCCTTTTGCAAGGTAAACCAAAGGACGCATTTGATGGCGTAGTGCGTGTGATGGTCAACACCACCATCGGGCTTGGCGGTATTTGGGATGCAGCGTCAGCTGCTGGAGTTGAAAGACATAATGAAGATTTTGGTCAAACATTCGGCGTTTGGGGATTCCCAGATGGGCCCTACATGGTATTGCCACTGCTTGGCCCGAGTACCGTACGGGATACTTTCGGTTGGTTTTTTGATATTCAAACGGATGTCCTAATTAAAAAAATCGATGATATTCCATTAAGAAACTCCATAACAGGGGTGAGGATTATTGATCAAAGGGCAAAATATTTGGGCTCAAGTGACATATTAGAAAGTGCTGCGTTTGATAAATATAGCTTTATTAGGGATGCTTATCTGCAGAGAAGACGAAGCAATCTTTATGATGGAAATCCGCCGATGATGGAAGAGGAAGATGAGGAAAATACCCCTGACTACTCTTCCGAGAACAAAAGAATACGTTAATCACAAAAACCTTACAAAGTTGATAGTGAAATAGAGTTAGTTATAAATAATTTGAAATATGAAAGCAACGCAAATGAATGCCGTAAATTACATCCCTTCGTCCTCTTTTTTTAAGAAATTAAGCCAATATTTTTTGGCAGTATCTTTACTATGCATTAGCGTGACATCACTCACAACGCATGCACAGACGGTAGACTCTACGCCAGATGGGTTGGTTCAAGCGATTGTGAATGATGTATTAAACACAGCGAAAACAGATAAAGATATTCAATCCGGCAATATCAATAAAATCATTGCACTCGTTGATCAAAAAATTGTGCCCTACTCAGATTTGGCAAGAACAACTCAGTTAGCAATGGGTCGACATTGGTCAAAGGCAACTCCTGAACAACAAAAATTAATCATTGGTGAATTTAAGCTCTTGTTAATCAGAACTTATGCTGGTGCTTTAACCCAAGTAAAAGATCAAACAGTTCAGTTACGTCCGTTTAGGATGAGTCCAGAAGATACCGAAGTGGTAGTTCGTACTCAAGTAATTGGTAAAGGTGACCCGATTCAATTAGATTATCGATTAGAAAAAACAGCTAATAATGTTTGGCGAGTTTACGATTTAAATGTACTCGGTGCCTGGTTGGTAGAAGCTTATAGAGGCCAATTTAATAATCAAATTAGTCAAAGTGGTATTGATGGCTTAATTACCTTTTTGCAAGAGCGTAATAAAACCTTATCAAAGGCCAAATAATTTTATGTTTGTTTTACCTGCCACCATCAATCATCAGAATGCATTAAAAATCCGTCAAGACGGTTTAAGCGCATTAGCAAAAAATACCGATGAACAAGTGGTGAGTGGTAGCGAGCTAACGCAATTTGATTCAACGGCATTATCTGTTTTGATGGCATTCGTTAGGACATATCCAGATTTAAAAATTATTGAGGCTCCAAAAAAATTAGTCTCATTATCAAAAGTGTACGGTCTCGAAACGCTCCTTCCGATTAGCTCTAGTAACGAGTAGTCAATGTCTGCGATATCCATTCAAAATGTCAAAAAGACCTATGGCAGCTTACAAGCTTTAGCTGGAGTCAGTTTAGAGATCCAGCAGGGAGAGTTCTTTGGTTTATTAGGACCTAATGGTGCCGGTAAAACGACCTTAATCACTTCAATGGCAGGACTCTGTAAGCCGGACTCTGGGTCGATTTCAGTAATGGGTTTTGATGTTCAAAAAGACTTTAGAATGTCTAGACGTCAATTAGGTGTTGTGCCACAAGAGCTCGTATTTGATCCATTTTTTACCGTGCGTGAAACTTTACAGTTTCAGTCTGGATATTTTGGACTGCGAAAAAACGATGATTGGATAGATGAAATTCTGGCTAATCTGGGTTTAACGAGTAAAGCCGATTCGAATATGCGAGCTCTATCTGGCGGGATGAAACGTCGGGTCTTAGTGGCACAAGCACTAGTTCATCGTCCACCTGTAATCGTGTTAGATGAGCCAACTGCGGGAGTAGATGTTGAGCTCCGGCAATCCTTGTGGCAGTTTGTAAGTCGCCTCAATCAAGCTGGGCATACGATTGTTCTGACAACCCATTATTTGGAAGAGGCCGAGTCATTATGCGGCCGGATTGCCATGTTAAAACAAGGGCGATTAGTTGCCCTAGATACCACCGCAAATTTATTGGCTAAGCATCGTCCTCCAGGGGCGCCTGTGCGGATCTTGGGCGATGATGGTGCGGCTGACTTAGAGGCCGTGTTTGTAAAAATTATGGCTGAGGCAAATCATGAATGATTTCTCAACGAAGGCTCTGACACCTTTAGGTGACTTACCTCCTGCACTAATCCAAAGTGGATTTGTCACACTCTTACATAAAGAGGTGAAACGGTTTTATAAGGTAGCTTTTCAGACAGTGGGCGCGCCCGTACTAACGGCGGTTCTTTACCTACTCATTTTTGGGCATATTTTAGAAAACAGTCCAAAAATTTATGGCTATGGTTATTCAGCTTTTTTGATTCCTGGACTCATCATGATGAGTGTTTTGCAAAACTCCTTCGCAAATACCTCCTCGTCGATTATTCAGTCAAAAATTACGGGGAATTTAGTCTTTGTTCTGTTAGCCCCACTGTCCCATGTCGAGATGTTTTGCGCATATATTTGTGCTGCAATGATCCGTGGCTTAGTCGTTGGGATGGGCGTTTTTTTAGTCACGATAGGCTTTGCTAGCGTGCCATTTGAAGCCTTTATTTGGATTATTATTTTTGCCACACTAGCTTCAGCCTTGTTAAGTGCCATGGGTTTAGTTGCAGGTATTTGGGCAGATAAATTTGACCAATTAGCAGCTGCCCAAAATTTTGTAGTGACCCCACTCACGATGCTCTCTGGAGTTTTTTATTCGATTCATTCGTTGCCACCATTTTGGCAAAAAGTTTCACACTTTAATCCCTTCTTTTACATGATTGACGGATTTAGGTATGGTTTTTTTGGTCAATCCGATGTGTCACCCTGGCAAAGTTTCTTTGTCTTACTATTTGCATTTATTGTTGTCACCTTCATCTGCTTAAAGTTACTTAAAAGCGGATATAAATTAAGACACTAATGCTAAGAAGCTAAAATAGTGTTCAATCTTTTTATTTAAAGTAAAACCAATGAATCCAACCCCAGAGCAAATCAAAGAATATATCGAGTTAGGCTTGGAGTGCACTCACGTATCATTAGATGGTGATGGTCAGCATTTTTATGCAACGATTGTGAGCCCTAAGTTTGAGGGTTTACGACGTATTCAGCGTCATCAATTAGTATATGCTGCCCTCGGGGATAGAATGAAAGCAGAAATTCATGCCTTGTCCTTTAAAACACTAACTCCTGAAGAGTATGGGCAATAACAAATAACCTTAGTTGTTTAACTAATGTTTTGAATCAATAATTCAGTAAAGAATAAATATGGATAAATTATTCATCCGAGGTGGTAAGCCTTTACATGGTCAAGTCAGAATAGCCGGTGCAAAAAATGCAGCTTTGCCGATTTTATGCGCCGCCTTGTTAACCAAGGACAAGTTAACGCTTCGTAACTTACCGGATTTACAAGATGTAAGAACTATGTTGAAATTGCTTGCGCAAATGGGCGTGAGTATTCACTTTCCAAATGAGTCGGATAGGACTGTGGTAGAAATTCAGGCGCAGACTATTGCAAAAGCTGAAGCAACCTATGACATGGTAAAAACCATGCGTGCATCAATTTTGGTTTTGGGACCGCTGTTAGCCCGCTTTGGTAATGCTAGAGTGTCTTTGCCGGGTGGTTGTGCAATTGGCGCAAGACCCGTTGATCAGCATATCAAGGGCATGCAAGCGATGGGGGCGAAGATGCATATTGAGCAAGGGTACATCCAAGCTTATGCGCCAGAAGCGTCAGGTCGTTTGCACGGGGCAAGAATTCTTACCGATATGATCACGGTGACGGGTACCGAGAATTTAATGATGGCCGCCGTCTTGGCCGAAGGAAGAACGGTTCTAGAAAACGCCGCAAGAGAACCTGAAGTGACGGATCTAGCCAACTTATTAATTGCCATGGGCGCCAAAATTACTGGTTTAGGCACAGATCATCTCATCATTGAGGGTGTCGAAGCGTTACATGGTGCAGAATACGAAATTATTGCGGACCGAATCGAAACTGGCACTTTTTTATGCGCTGTGGCCGCAACGACCGGTGAAATCAAACTAACCCATTGTCGTCCAGACACGCTTGAGGCCGTCATCACCAAATTAAAAGAAGCTGGCTTAGAAATGCAGATTGGGCAAGATTGGATTGTGGCGAAGATGAGTAAAAGACCACAACCGATCAGCTTTAGAACTTCCGAGTACCCTTCTTTTCCAACGGATATGCAAGCGCAGTTTATGGCGCTCAATACGATTGCCAATGGCAGTGCTCGAGTTACAGAAACTATTTTTGAGAATCGCTTCATGCACGTTCAGGAGATGAACCGATTAGGCGCGAAAATTTCGATTGATGGCAATATTGCGATGGTTGAAGGAGTTGAACATTTGTCGGGTGCGACAGTCATGGCAACCGACTTAAGAGCGTCAGCAAGTTTAGTGATTGCTGGACTTGTGGCAACAGGAGAGACCTTGATTGAGCGTATATATCATCTTGACCGTGGCTATGATCGCATGGAAGTAAAGTTGAGTGCCCTAGGTGCCCAAATTGAAAGGGTGAATTAAATTTCTTCATTTGATGCAAATTCATATCAGTTTGAAATCAAAACAAGAGAAAGATTTACAATAGTTATATGTTGACACTAGCACTATCTAAGGGAAGAATTTTTGAAGAAACGATGCCAATGCTCGAAAGAGCAGGAATTCGTGTCAAAGAAAATCCTGAAACGTCCAGAAAACTGATTATTGAAACATCTCATCCTAATTTAAGAATCATTATTGTGCGTGCTTCCGATGTACCAACTTATGTTCAGTTTGGTGGTGCAGACCTTGGTGTTGCAGGCCAAGATGTATTGATTGAGAATGGTTATGAGGGCTTATACGTTCCCATTGATTTGGGCATCGCTAAATGTCGGATGTCTGTTGCTGTTAAACAAGGTTTTGATTACGCCAGTGCAGTAAAAAAAGGCGCTAGATTAAAAGTGGCTTCAAAATACGTACAAATTGCTAGAGATCACTTTGCAACTAAAGGCGTGCATGTTGACCTAATCAAATTGTATGGCTCGATGGAGTTAGCCCCGTTGGTTGGACTTGCTGATGCCATCGTTGATTTGGTTTCGACAGGCAGTACGCTGAAAGCCAATTTCCTAGAAGAAGTTGAACAAATTCAAGACATCAGTGCGCACTTAATCGTCAATCAAGCAGCTCATAAACGTCAAAGAGCTGCCATGCAAGAGTTTTTAGACGCTTTTGCAGCAGCTGCTGCACCAAACTAATTTGTACATTTCAGTTTTACTACCTAAATACCATACAGATGATGCGTCGATTAAATACCCAAGATACTAATTTTTCTGAGGAATTAGCCCAGCTACTGAGCCTATCTGAAGAAGATTTATCCAGTATCGAAAGCATTGTGACCGGTATTTTGCAAAAAGTAAAAACAAGCGGGGACGCGGCAGTTTTAGAACTAACGAACCAGTTTGATCGCTTAAATGCCACTGACGTAAAAGAACTAGAATTAAGTAAAGCAGAATTACAAGAAGCCTTAAGATCGTTACCGACAGAACAAAAATTAGCGCTAGAGTCAGCCGCAAGTCGTGTTCGCGCCTATCATGAGCGTCAAAAAATCGAATCTGGTTGTACCTCTTGGGAATATGAAGACGAACACGGTACTAAACTCGGCCAAAAAGTAACACCCTTAGATCGGGTTGGCATTTATGTACCAGGTGGTAAGGCGGCTTACCCGTCTTCAGTACTCATGAATGCTATTCCTGCCAAAGTAGCTGGTGTCAAAGAAGTCATCATGGTGGTACCCACCCCGGACGGTACACACAATCCATTGGTTCTTGCCGCCGCTGCGGTTGCGGGAGTTGACCGAATTTTTACGATTGGCGGTGCCCAAGCTGTGGGTGCGCTGGCTTATGGTACACAAACCATTCCGGCTGTGGATAAGATTGTAGGTCCTGGTAATGCTTATGTAGCCAGTGCAAAAAGACGTGTATTTGGTATTGTTGGCATCGATATGATTGCGGGTCCTTCAGAAATATTGGTAATTTGTGACGGCACTACCGATCCAGATTGGGTTGCAATGGATCTCTTTTCGCAAGCAGAGCATGATGAATTAGCCCAGTCGATCTTGCTTTGTCCAGATCAAGCCTATTTAGATGCCGTTGAAAAAAGCATCCAAAAACTATTGCCAGAGATGCCTCGTAAAGCGGTCATCGAAAAATCTCTCAGAGATCGCGGGGCCATGATTTTGGTAAAGGATATGGCGCAGGCTTGTGAAATTTCGAATCAAATTGCCCCTGAACATATGGAAATTTCAGCTCAAAATCCGAGACAGTGGCTAGAGTTAATCCGCCATGCTGGTGCAATTTTTTTAGGAAAATTCACGAGTGAATCTTTAGGTGATTATTGTGCTGGACCAAACCACGTATTACCAACTTCAAGGACAGCAAGGTTTTCTTCTCCACTCGGTGTTTATGACTTTATAAAGCGCTCCAGTTTGATTGAAGTCAGTCAAGCCGGTGCGGATCAACTCGGCAAAATCGCCAGTGTACTTGCACATGGTGAAGGTCTTCAGGCGCACGCTAGGGCAGCTGAGATGCGCTTGAAAAAAGATTAATCTAATACAACGAATTGTTTTTATAACAGTTCAATCTCAAATTGCTTAGGCCAGAATTTCTTTTAAGGCTGCAATCAGTTTTGCACACTCTGCATCGGTGCCAACAGTAATACGTAGATAGTTATTAATTCTGGGTAAATTAAAGTAACGAATCAAAATATTACGCTTGCGAAGTTCGGTGTAAATATCTTCAGCATTCTTCGAGACATGGGTTGTAAAAACAAAATTTGCTTCAGAAGTAAGGGTATTAAATCCTAGCTGAGATAAATCGAGGATGAGTTGCTCACGAGTATTTTGAATTTTCTGAATCGTGCTAGCTAAATGTTCCGTATCCAAAACTGCCGCAGTTGCACCTACTTGGGCTAAGCGTCCAAGTGGATAGGAGTTAAAACTATTTTTAACACGCTCAAGACCCTCAACTAATTCAGCGCTGGCAATCGCATAACCAACGCGCAAGCCGGCAAGTGCTCTAGATTTAGAAAAACTATGAGTCACAATTAGATTGGGAAACTGATTAACCAATTGCACACTCGACTCACAACCAAAATCGACATAGGCTTCATCAATAACGACTACGCTCTGGGTATTGGTATCAAGTAAACGTTTGATTTCCGATAAAGGGGTAGCAAGTCCAGTTGGTGCGTTAGGATTCGGGAAAATGATGCCCCCATTATTAGGGTGGGCTAAATAATCATCAATTTGAATTTGAAAAGATGTGTTGAGCGGAATTTTTTGATAAGCAATCTCATATAAGCTGCAATAGACTGGATAAAAGGTATAAGTAATATCCGGAAAGAGAATCGGGTGGGACTGTTTAAAGAGACCTAAAAAAATGTGAGCTAAAACTTCGTCTGAGCCATTACCAACAAAAATTTGATTTGGCTCAACGGCGTAGGTTTTCGCAAGACTGGCTTTTAACTGATCTGAATTTGGTGGAGGATACAAGCGCAGTGCGTCATCGTTGGCATTTTGAATTGCTTCGAGAGCCTTCGGAGAGGGGCCGTACGGGCTTTCATTTGTATTCAATTTAATCAAATTTTCAGCCTGAATTTGTTCTCCTGGCTTGTAGGGAGTCAGTTCTTTGACTGTTTTGCTCCAAAATTTAGACATAAAAAAGGTTCCTTAATTAAAAAATCAACTCCAACGAATGATATTATGATGGAATGAGAGAAATTGCTGTTAAACGAGATACTTCTGAAACCAAAATTTTCATTGAGTTGAATTTGGATGGGACGGGTCGTGCCGACTTAAAAACGGGCGTACCTTTTCTGGATCATATGTTAGATCAAATCGCACGACATGGCATGGTCGACTTAACTGTTCATGCCGATGGCGATACGCAAATCGATGATCACCATACGGTTGAAGATGTTGGTATTACGCTAGGTCAGGCTGTAGCAAAGGCTTTAGGTGACAAAAAAGGGATCACCAGATACGGTCACGCCTATGTGCCACTCGATGAAACTTTATCAAGAGTCGTGATTGACTTTTCTGGACGCCCAGAACTTGAGTTTCATGTACCCTTTACTAGAGCTCGGGTTGGTACCTTTGATGTTGACCTTAGCATCGAATTCTTTCGCGGATTTGTAAATCATGCGGGAGCTACGCTACATATCGATAATTTACGGGGAGTAAATGCTCACCATCAAATTGAATCGGTTTTTAAAGCGTTTGGGCGTGCTCTGCGAATGGCCGTTGAAATCGATCCGAGAGCGGTTGGTCAAATTCCTTCTACCAAGGGTAGTTTATAAACCAATAGCGCTGATGGAATATTGCTTTGACTAAGATCGCAATCGTAGACTATGGAATGGGTAATATTCGTTCCGTAGCTCAAGCCGTGATGAAGGTAGCACCTGAATGCACGGTAGTGATAGCTCACACTCCAGAAATGATTGCTAGCGCAGACAAGGTTATTTTGCCAGGACAAGGTGCAATGCCCGACTGCATGACCAATTTAAAAGAGTCTGGCCTATTTGATGCCTTGTTAGTCGCCATCAAAACCAAGCCATTATTAGGGGTTTGTGTCGGTGAGCAAATGCTGTTTACATCGAGTGCTGAAGCACACCCTCCGCAAAAAAATACAGATTGTTTGAACATTTTCCCTGGCAAGGTTATAAAATTTGCACTAGAAGATCAAGTACAAGCAGATGGTAGCCACTTTAAGGTGCCGCATATGGGTTGGAACGAGGTAAAACAACAGCGTTCTCACCCGATGTGGGAGGGCATACCAGATGCATCAAGATTTTATTTTGTGCATAGTTATTATGTTGTACCCGATCATCAAGAGTATGTTTTTGGCACTACGCATTATGGCAATGAGTTTACTAGTGCGGTGGCGAAGGATAATATCTTTGCTACCCAGTTTCACCCTGAAAAAAGTGCACAACTTGGTTTGTGCTTGTATAAAAACTTTACACGTTGGAATCCTTAAATGTTATTAATACCTGCTATTGATCTCAAGGACGGTCATTGTGTTCGCTTAGAACAAGGTGACATGGACAAAGCTACTATTTTTTCTGAAGACCCCGCCGCTATGGCGCGTCATTGGGTAAATCTGGGGGCTAGAAGATTACATCTCGTTGACTTAAATGGTGCCTTTGCTGGCAAACCAAAAAATGAATCTGCCATTAAAAAGATTCTCAAAGAGGTGGGTAACGAAATACCAGTGCAATTAGGCGGCGGTATTCGGGATTTAGAGACTATTGAAAGACTCCTCGATGACGGATTAGAAACCATCATTATTGGGACAGCTGCGGTGAAGAACCCAGGTTTTTTACAAGAAGCTTGCATCGCCTTTGGTGGTCATATTATGGTTGGTCTTGATGCTAAAGATGGGAAAGTTGCCACAGACGGTTGGAGCAAGTTAACGGGCCATGAAGTGATTGATTTAGCCAAAAAATACGAAGATTACGGCGTTGAAGCCATTATTTATACAGATATTGGTCGTGATGGTATGTTGCAAGGGATTAATATCGAAGCCACCCTTAAATTAGCGCAAGCTGTTTCCATACCAATTATTGCCAGTGGTGGTTTAACAGGTATGGCGGATATTGACGCTTTATGTGCAATTGAAAATGACGGTGTGATGGGAGTCATTGCTGGTCGCGCTATTTATAACGGCAATATTAATTTAGCTGAAGCTCAAAAATATGCGGATGAAAAAAATCCGCCGGAATATTAATTGAGATGTTGGCAAAAAGAATCATTCCTTGTCTAGACGTAACTGCTGGTCGTGTCGTCAAGGGAGTCAACTTTGTAGAGTTGCGTGACGCAGGCGATCCAGTCGAGATTGCCAGAAGGTATGACGAGCAGGGCGCCGATGAGCTGACGTTTTTGGATATCACTGCCACGAGTGATGAGCGCGACCTGATTTTGCATATTATTGAAAAAGTAGCTGAACAAGTATTTATCCCTCTTACTGTCGGTGGTGGGGTGCGAGAAGTAGCTGATGTTAGACGCCTCTTAAACGCTGGGGCAGACAAAGTCAGTATGAACTCTTCTGCGGTGGCGCGTCCTGATCTGATTTCAGAGTCATCTGCTAAATATGGTGCGCAGTGTATCGTTGTAGCGATTGATGCAAAACAAACGAGCCCAGGACGTTGGGAAGTGTTTACCCATGGTGGGCGAAAAAATACGGGTATTAATGCCCTAGACTGGGCAAAAGAAGTGGATCTTAGAGGTGCTGGTGAAATTTTACTCACCAGCATGGATCGTGACGGCACCAAGAATGGTTTTGATCTTGAACTGGTTCGCTTAGTGAGTGACTCAGTCAAAATTCCAGTTATTGCATCAGGCGGAGTAGGCAATTTACAGCACTTAGCAGATGGCGTCTTACAGGGTCATGCGGACGCTGTGCTAGCAGCAAGTATCTTCCATTATGGTGAATTTACAGTTCGCCAAGCTAAAGATTATCTCGCTCAACAAGGGATTTTGGTTCGACAATAATTTCTTCAAGGACCAAGTTGAAGCTGAGTAAGTAGAAATCTAAAATTAATCACACTAAACTCCCTCAAACTTTACAAAATTTTTAATATCCCCAAGAGTTAACTGATCATTTTTAGGCGTGATCAAAAATAGTGATATACAATAAATACAATGTATACAATGTATTTAACTTAAAGGGGTGGCTAACTTGGAAACTAGTGTTTTAACTTTACGCGTAAGTAATAAGACTAAAAAAATGCTTGAAGACTTGTCAGAAGCAACGCAAAGAACAAAATCATTTTTAGCATCTGAAGCCATTGAACGTTATTTAGAGATTGAAGCTTGGCAGGTGAAAGAAATCAAGACAGCCTTAATAGAAGCAGATAACAATGAGTTTATTGATGAAAAAGACTTTGCGGAATTAATAAAAAAGTATGCAAGTTAAATGGTTGCGTACTGCTGCAAAAAATCTTGAGGATGAAACAAACTATTTGGCAGAAGAAAACCCAAAAGTTGCTAAAGAGTTTTTTGTAAAGGTCATTATTACTGTAAATCAACTTGCAAAGTTTCCTGAGCTGGGCAGAGTTGGAAGAGTCTTTGGCACAAGAGAGCTGGTTATTATTGGCTATCCTTATATAGTTCCATACCGAGTAAAGAACAATACAATTGAGGTGTTAAGAGTATTTCACACATCTAGAAAGTGGCCAAAAAAGGTTTAAATTATCTGCCAATTAAGATTTTTGAGAGTGAAAATTCTAAAACCTCAATATAAACAATTAACCCCTGATTTGTTAAAATCAGCAAATGAATACATCTAATCAAAGCACAAACAGTAATACCTCTCCAAATTGGCTAGACGCGGTCAAGTGGAACTCACAGGGTTTGGTCCCTGCGATTGCACAAGAGGTCGGTACTAACAAAATATTAATGATGGCTTGGATGAATTTAGCCTCACTGCAAGAAACTGTGGAACTTGGACAAGCTGTTTATTGGTCCAGATCAAGAGGTAAGCGGTGGCATAAGGGCGAAGAGTCTGGACATTTTCAAAAGGTAAAAGAGATTTTGCTCGACTGTGATGGCGATACCATCGTGCTGATGGTTGAACAAACAGGCGTTGCTTGTCATACGGGAGCACATTCCTGTTTCTTTAATGTCCTAGATCAAACTCAAACACCTTATGTGTGGCAAGTTGAGAACGAAAAAAACGACCCAAGGTAGATTGCTATGAACAATGAACAGTTAAAAAATATTTTAGAAGTTCTAGATACAACAATTGCAAGTCGCAGGACGAGTGTGCAAGCAGGTAATGTTGACGCACTGTCCTATGTAGCAAAACTCATGAAGAAGGGCGATGATGCCATTTTGAAAAAAATTGGCGAAGAATCAACCGAAGTCGTCATGGCTGCGAAAGATAGTCGTGCTAATGTCATCGAAGGAAACTTTAATAGTGAATATCAGTCAAAACTGGTTGGTGAAGTAGCTGATTTATGGTTTCATAGCTTAGTTTTACTAGGACAGTTTGAACTAAGTTCTAAAGATGTACTTGCAGAACTGAGTAGACGTGAAGGCCTGAGTGGAGTCGTAGAGAAAGAATCAAGAGTTACTGAATAAGCTTAGTCTTAATTAAACAATGGAGCAATACATGAGTGGTGATAACTGTATCTTTTGTAAGATTATTGAAGGGAAAATTCCTTCTAGAAAAGTCTATGAAGATGATGAAATCTTAGCTTTTCATGACATTAACCCCTCTGCCCCAATTCATTTTTTAGTGATTCCTAAAAAGCATTTACCGATGCTTTCGGATGCAAGAAGCGAAGATACTCAGTTATTAGGTAAAATAATGCTGAAGATACCAGAACTTGCTATGCAAGAGGGTGCAAACCCTGGACAAACAGGTGGGTTCAAAGTTTTAATGAATAATGGTGCAGAAGGTGGGCAAGAGGTATACCATATGCATTTGCATGTTTTGGCTGGAAAACGTGTTGGAAATTAGTAGTTACCAGACTGAACCAACAAAATTTTAAATCTTAATTTTTAAATAGTAATATTTAATTGACAAAATTGAAGGAGTTGACATGGGTGGAATGAGTCCAATTCATTGGGTAATCGTGTTAGCAGTTGTATTGCTTGTTTTTGGTACTAAAAAACTACGCAATATCGGCTCAGATATGGGTGCCGCAGTAAAAGGTTTTAAAGATGGTATGAAGTCTGGCGATAAAGAAGAAGCATCTGCTGAAGCTACTGCTGCAACCCAGCAGGTAACTCAAAGCGCTCATGCAACAGCACAAGAAGCCAAGACAGTAGACGTTGCTTCCAAAGAAGTTCGCTAATCTTTTAATGAGCATTGAAAAAACTATGTATAGAATTCAACAATCGTGAAAGTTAATCATTCATGATTGATATTGGTTTTTCAAAAATTGCTCTGATTTCAGTGGTTGCTTTAGTGGTGTTGGGCCCTGAGCGTCTTCCAATGGTCGCTAGAACCATGGGTAACCTCTTCGGTCGTGCGCAAAGATATATGAATGAGGTCAAATCTGAGGTAAGCCGTCAGATGGAGCAAGAAGAACTGCGAAAGATGAAGCAGGAGGCGACGGATGCTTTTAATTCCGCTAAAAATGACTTTCAAGGACTGAATGAGGCGGTTTCTTCACAAATTTCTGAAGTGAACCAATCGATTGGAAATTATTCTAATGAACTCAATAACAGTCTGAATTATCCAAACAGTGATTACTCACCTGAGTCCATCGGTATCGATACTTCTGCTTCTATCTACACGAAATACAAAAGCAACCTCCGCCAAGGACGAAACTCTTGGCGTAATAAGAAGGGCGCAATACCCGTTTGGTTTAAGCAATCTACCGGTATCAAGACAAGGGTGCAATCTGGTTCAGCAAGAGTCAAACGCTTTCGCCGGGCCGCAAGTCAACAACGAGCCCCAGGTTCTTTTTTCTAAGCAACATCTCAATATTGGTCGAAAACACCAAACTTTTAGTCGATAAATGGGCGTAAAACAGGTTTAAAAAATATGAGTGATGATCCAAAACAATTCAATGCGCCCTCCTCAGAAGAAAATTTCTTTACACACTTAGTTGAGTTGCGTGATCGCATCATCAAGGCCAGTGCTGCAGTATTAATTATTTTTGTCAGTATGGTGTACTGGGCACCGGATATTTTCCATTTATTAGCCAAGCCGATGTTGGATGTGCTGCCCAAAGGTTCACATATGATCGTTACCGATGTGACTGGCTCCTTTTTTGTACCCATCAAAGTGACCCTAATGGCAGCCTTTGTGGTTGCATTACCTGTGGTGATTTATCAAATTTGGGCTTTTGTAGCACCTGGTTTGTATCAGCACGAGAAGAAACTCATTGTTCCTTTGGTTGTGAGTACGTACTCACTATTCTTGATTGGCATGTCTTTTGCTTATTTTTTAGTGTTTCCGACCGTATTCTCTTTTATGGTGAGATATAACGAGCCGCTCGGTGCCGACATGAGCACAGACATTGATAAGTATTTAAGTTTTGCCATGACAACCTTTTTAGCTTTTGGTTTTACCTTTGAGGTGCCAGTAGTTGTGGTGGTTCTGGTTCGACTTGGAATGGTTAAGCTTTCCAAACTAAAAGAAATTAGACCTTATGTCATTGTTGGTGCCTTTGTCGTCTCTGCAGTAGTAACTCCGCCTGACATCATGTCCCAGCTCCTGCTGGCTATTCCACTGTGCATTTTGTATGAACTTGGTCTTTTGATCGCCAGGTTCTATGTTCCAAAGCAAGACGAAACTGCTGCATAAAAACGAAGCCAAAAGCACATTTTTCCGATATTTCCAATAAGGCTTAAAGGCTTTAAATTGAAGAGTAAATAAGGGAAAGAATGGAGTCGTTGCCCATAAACAACAAGATACAAAAAGATTGGGTAATTTCAGCATGAAAACAACACTATCAACAAAGTTTTAATGAAATTGGCACAACTTTGTTGGATGATAGGGTATTCCTTGGAAACAGGGATGATGTTACAAATACTTTTCTTTTTTAATTTTTTGGAGATTTACGAATGAAAAAATCACTATTCGCATTAGCAGCATTAGGTGCTTTCGCTGGGGCAGCTTCAGCTCAGTCAAACGTAACTTTGTACGGTACTCTTGATATGGCCGTAACATACATTAATAATGCTGGTATGGCAGCAGGCGCAACTGCTCCTACAAGCCCAACAGCAACTCCAAGTACAGGTAATGCACTTGCAATGACTGACTACGGTATTTTCAGTAACGTTTGGGGTTTAAAAGGTGAAGAGGATCTAGGCAGTGGTTTGAAAGGTATTTTCAACCTTGAAGGCGATATAATTGCTTTAAACGGTACTGTTTATAACAACTCTACAAACGGTTTAAACCAAATCTTCCGTCGCGCAGCAAACGTTGGTTTGTCTGGTAGCTTTGGTACAGTACGTTTAGGTCAACAAGGTAACCCATTGGTTGCAGCTTCTGCAAACTTGTTACCGGTTGAAGGTAACTCTGTAAACTTGGTACGTACTGTAGCTGGTTATTCAGTTGGCGACTTCTTAGCAAACGCGATTTCTTATGAAACTCCAAAAATGGGTGGTTTAGTTGCAAAAGTAGCTTATTCTATGAATAACCAAGTTGATGATACAACTGGTGGTAGTGCTTGGGCAGCAAATGCATTTTATGATAATGGTCCTTTCACTGTAACTCTCGGTTACAACCAACAGTCTTCTATTTCTAGCCCAACTTCAGCTGCTACTGCTCTAGGTGCTAACTCTAACGTAATCACATGTGCTGCTGGTACAGTTTGTGATCTCAACTCACAAGCTAACGTAAACAATCCTAAGTTCCAAGGTAATCTAAAGGGTTATGTTGCAGGTGTGAAATATAAAGTAACTCCATCTTTAACAGTAGGTTACGGTTTTGGCCACGCTGATTATGATTCAGGTACATCGGCTGCTTTAGTTAACGGTGGTCCTGCTTCAGCTTATAACAGCTCATCAGAGATGTTAGGTGTTGGTTATCAAGCGACTCCATCACTCTTGTTAGGTTTGAACTATATCGTAACAAACTTGGATTCCAACTTATGGAATGCTCAAGCACGTTATAGCCTAAGTAAGCGTACAATGCTTTACACACAAGTTGGTATTGCTAAGAACGGTGCAGGTAGTTACCAGATCAACGGTAAGGCATTCGGCAACTTCACACCAGTTCAAGTTGACACAAGTGGTGCTCCAGCTGCTGTAACTAACTACGGTGGTTTGCCAAACACAACACAAACTTCTGTAAGTTTCGGCGTAGTACACAATTTCTAATCCCACGTAGGACTCGTTCCTACTTGATTTAGAAAAATGAAGTAAACAAAACCACTGTGGAAACACAGTGGTTTTTTATTTGATAAAAAATATTTTCAAAGTCTAAAGTATCTGCGCATAGTCTGCCGTGTGTCTGCCAATGTTTTTTATTTTGCTATGTTTTTCATCACAAAAACACCAAAAACCACGTCTTTTAGTTGTTTTATATACGTGTGAGCGTACGTCAACGTAGTTATTAAACAGTAGACGACTATTTTAAACGTGCTTATAGTAGTTTCTGTTCGTGTTCACGCTGTTGTCGTTGACGTTCTCGTTCGTTATGTAGTTGTTGCTTATCTCTATCAACAACATTCTTTAATCCCTGTATTCTTGCTTGAGCAAGTGTGAGAGGTGGACGAGGTTTGATTGTTTTAAGTTCAAGTTCGTAAATGCGCATATTGTATTTACGATGATCAAAACAAAACACATTTACTCACCGACCTCTGTGTAGTTCAATACATTACCAACACCATATTGTGCTTCACCAAGTTGTTTAGCGTTGTATGCATTGTCAGCAAACACAATGGTAAACACAGTTTGATGTGTGTTTAGACGAATCCAAAGTTGATATCGTTTCATTTACCGAAACCTGCGCGAAGTTTGGTTGCGGCACTTGCAATCGCTGTATCAAGTTCACCATTCGCAACTGCTATTTTGATAATGTCGAGAGTTTTTACCAAGTCTTTCTCGCTTGCAATCTCAACAGCGTATTTTTTCGGTGCCAACTCTAATACTTTGCTACCGTAACGCACGCTGATAGCTAACTTACCGGAATCTGTTATAAACCAACATTGCTTTACGCGAATATCTGTTTCGATTTGTTTTCGTGCGCCAGTATCTTTATCTGCAAAACTACGAAAACGTTTGATTGTGTAGTTTGTGCCACTCTGTTGTGCTTTCGCTAACTCAATCTGTTGCCATACTCGCAGTTCTAACTTGCGTCTGCGCTGTATAACTTGCGTTGGTTTAGGCTATCAAGCTAGCCCAGCATTATTGTTAGGCGCTAACTACATCGTTACAACTGCTGATTCAACAATGGCTAACTTGCAAGCTCACTATGCTTTGAGCAAGCGTACTACTGTTTATTCACAAGCTACAATGGTTAAGAACGGTGCTGGTGCATGGTCTGATGGTTCTGCATACGGTAACATGATGCCTATCAATACAAACTCAAGCAACCCAACTAAGAACATTGGTGGTTACGGTTTAGTTTCAGGTGCATTATTCTCAGGTGGTTTACCAAATACAACTGGTACAGCTATCAACGTTGGTGTAATCCACAAGTTCTAATTACTGGCTGACTTAGGTCAGCTTGTAATACAACTTAAGAAGCAATTAAACCCACTGTGTAAACAGTGGGTTTTTTTATTTATGAAAGATTAGTTCGTTAGATTGGATCACCAGACTTTGGCTTTTAAGAACTGAAATAGACGACTTAAAACTGAATCAAATTGGCAGTATTTCTGATCAAATCTACAGAGTAAGGCATTTCGATGCCACATTGGTATGGAATAACTCCTAGTAACTGAGCGCCATATTGATCATGAAGCATAGATTTTAATGTTTGAATATTTGCTTCAACATAATCACCTGGACTAGATGTGAAATTAGCCACCCAACCAGCTAAATGCAGATTTTGATGATTGATTGCTTGAGCAGTTAATAAGGCATGATTGATACACCCAAGCCGAATATCTACCACCATAATTACTGGTAAGCCTATTTCAGAAGCAAAATCGGCCAAAGTAAGCGTTTCAGAAATAGGGACTAAAAAACCACCTGCACCCTCAACAACTACGGCGTCATGTGCGTTTTTTAAAACCTCAAATGACTTTACCATGAGCTCTAAATCTAAAGAAATCCCTAGATCTTTAGCAACTAAATGGGGTGCTGCAGGTATTGGTAAGTGATAAGGGCAAATATCCTGGAAAGATAATTGATCATTCTGCCGTCGATTGCGATTAGAAACTAATAATAGGGACTCTAAGTCTTCGTTGAAAGAGTTTGAACCGTTGGTAGTCATGCCAGCAACGACTGGCTTGAATCCACAAGTTTTTAGACCACGTTCTTGTAATTGATAAATGATGGCCGAAGAAATTAAAGTTTTACCTACCTCTGTATCGGTACCCGTTACAAAAAAACCACTCATTGAATTTCCTTCAAACGACGAATGAGTATTTCAAGATGGTCAATTTCATGTAATGCGTTTAAAGCAATCCGAAGTCTTCCAGTATTAATTGGCACAGTTGGAGGCCTGATGGCGGGAACCCATAAATTTGCGCTTGAGAGTTGCTCTGAAACTTTCAGAACATCTAGATTCGATCCAATGATTAAGGGTTGAATCGCTGTTTGAGACGGGATAGTCTGCCAATTAGTAAATTTAGCGTGAGTTGTCCAGTATTCAATCAGGGTATTGAGGTGACTTCGACGCTTAGTACCTACTTCCCCTGTAATCAAATCAATACTTTTTAAGAGGGCAAAAGCTAAGTTGGGAGGTGGCGCCGTAGAATAAATAATCGCTCTGGCTTTTTGAATCAGCCAATCAATCCATTCTTGCTGAGCTACTACAAAAGCTCCAGCAATTCCTGCCGATTTCCCAAGGGTGCCCATATAAATGAGGTTATTTGCCTGAATATTAAAATGTTCAAGAATGCCGTGGCCTTTAGCACCCAAAACTCCAAAGCCGTGTGCATCATCAATATATAAGAGAGCATCAAATCTTTTAGAAATAGCTAATAACTGAGGTAAGTCAACGATATCGCCATCCATACTGAAGACCCCATCCGAGACAATTAACTTTAATGGGTTGGAGTCCCGAGTTAATAATTGATGCAATTGATCAAAGTCAGCGTGTGGATAGACGAAACAATGGGCCTTGCTAGATGCTTTAGCTAAGCGAATGGCGTCAATAATGGAAGCATGGTTCAGCGCGTCGGAATAAATAGAAATATTACCTAAAGTAGCCAAAGCGGTAATTACGGCGATATTTGCCATAAACCCAGTGCTAATATAAGATGCTCCCGCATTGGGAATATGTAGAGATTGGGTTTTTGCAAGACGCTGTTCTAACTCCGCATGGATAGAGGTGTGGCCACTAATTAGGCTACTAGCTCCACTCCCAGTGCCATATAGCTTCGATCCCTCATGCAGGGCTGCTATCAATTCAGGGTGATAACTGAGACCCAAATAATCATTACTACAAAAAGCTAACTTTTCTTGACCATTTAAATTAACAGTCGCCGCATTAGGCGACTCTCGTATTTTTAAGGTCCGAGTCATGCCGGATTGAGCTAAGTCATTCTTTGCTGCTTCTAAAGTAGAAAGCCAGATACTCAAGAAATTTCCTCCAAGAGCTTATTTAAACAATCCTTGATGGTTTGACTAAGGAATTCGATTTCTGTTTTGGAAATAATGTAGGGAGGCATGACATAAACAGTATTACCGATGGGACGAATCAACAATCCATGATCTTTTGCAATACTTGCAAAGATTTTAGAAAAATGAAGAGGTAAGTAATTGTTGGCCACATCAAAAGCCAGAATAGAACCTAGTTGACGAAAATTTGTAAGGCGGGAATCGGCTTTAACCCAAGCAAAAGCAGTTAATAGTTCAGAGGCTAAATCATTAACTAGGGCTAAGGCATTAGTTGACTCAAATAAATCAAGAGTGGCTAAAGCGGCAGTACAGGCCAGAGGGTTGCCGGTATAGGAGTGAGAGTGTAAAAAACCCAAACGGATATCATCGTGGTAAAAGGCTTGATAGATTTTTTCAGCAGAAAGAACCACTGACAAGGGTAAGTAACCTCCCGTTAAGCCTTTTGATAAAGTCATCAGATCGGGCCAAATACCAGCATGTTCACAGGCAAAAAATTTACCTGTTCTGCCGAAGCCAACGGCAATTTCATCCGCAATCATAAGAACTTCATACTCAGTACATAAAGCTCTCGCCGCTTTTAAGTAACTTGCACTATAGATTTGTATCCCAGCAGCACACTGAATCATGGGCTCTAAAATAAAACAGGCAATCTGCTGATGGTGGGCTTCAAAAGTAGCCTTTAAATCTTCAATTGCCAATTGGCTAGCTTCTTCCAAAGATACAGAGTTATTAAGAGGCACTGGGGATTTACAAAGAATCGCCTGCTGAATCAAAGGGCTATAAGTATCACTAAATAAAGGAATATCCGTAACGCCTAAAGCACCTAAAGTCTCGCCGTGATAACTATTTTGCAAACAGACAAACTTGGACTTACTCGTAAAGCCTAAATTACGCCAATAATGAAAACTCATCTTTAAAGCAATTTCAACAGCAGAAGCACCGTCAGAGCCATAAAATGCTCGGCCAAGATGATGACTGGTAAGAGCACTCAAACGTTCTGATAATTCCACGACAGGACGATGCGTCATGCCAGCTAGCATCACATGTTCTATTTCACTGAGTTGATTAATGATGGCTTGATTAATGTAAGGATTAGAGTGACCAAATAAATTGGTCCACCATGAACTAATCGCATCTAAGTAAGATTTACCTTCATAATCATAGAGAAATACACCGCGACCGTTCTTAATGGCTACCAAAGGGGACTCTTCATGAGCCTTCATTTGGGTACATGGGTGCCAAACCGAGTTTAAACTTCTATCAGTCCAAGGTTGATCTATCATCTGTTTATTATAGATTCACAGTTTACTTATGAGCTGAATTAGAGGAAAAGCTCAGAAAATTCTTCAATAATTTTATGAATTTGGCGCAGTTAGATTGAACTGCGCCAAAATTGAGTGAAAAAGTGGCGCAGTTCAATGTAACTGCGCCAAAACTAGAACTTGATTACGGTATAAAAAAGTTAACGTTTTACCTCTTTAGAAGAGGGGCGGGTGCCAATGACGACTGCGAAGTTAAACGTTTGACCTTTACGATCTATACTCAAATTCGCATTAGTACCAGGCTCTAAGTTAGCAACTGCATTTAATAAATCTCGTATGTCATTGATCGATTTATCGTTCACTTGCTTTAATAAGTCACCTGGTTTGATACCAACCTTTTCTGCAGGACCATTTTTTAAGACCCCAGAGATTAATACTCCTTTTGAATTTTCAGGTAAATCAAAAGCTTTGATGACTTCTGGAGAGAGTTCACGAGGCTCGACCCCAATCCAACCCCTAGTCACTGAACCTGTTTTTACAATCGATTCCATCACCTGTTTGGCAAGGTTAACTGGAATCGCAAAGCCAATACCCATGGAACCACCACTCTTTGAGAAAATGGCAGTATTAATCCCAATTAAACGACCCTGCGTATCGACGAGAGCACCACCAGAATTACCCGGATTAATAGCTGCGTCGGTTTGAATAAAATTCTCAAAGGTATTAATTCCTAAATGATCACGTCCTAATGCTGAAACAATGCCGGAGGTCACAGTTTGACCAACACCAAAAGGATTACCAATCGCAAGCACGACGTCACCCACTCGCACAGAATTAATATCAGCTAAAACTATCGGTTCTGGCAAATCTTTTAAGTCGATTTTTAAAATTGCTACGTCTGTATCGGGATCACTTCCCACTAAGACAGCTTTGGTTTTACGACCGTCACCCAATGCCACCTCGATTAAATCAGCCCCTTCAATCACGTGATGGTTGGTCATAATGAGACCTTCCTTGCTGATAATGACACCGGATCCTGTACTAAATTCTGGCGATTCATCCGGTTGACTATTCGGGTCACCAAAGAAAAAGTTAAACCACTCTTCTTGACTATTGGGAGTTGGTTTTTGGGAGGGCTTTGATTTATGGGGGTTACGCGATTTGGCAACTGGTTCAGCAGTTCTACTACCAAAAATATTGACAACCGCCGGCATAGATAGCTTCACCGCATCATGGTAAGAACCAGGAGAGACAACATCCGAACCAACGGAAGATTCTTTTAATGTAATAGAAGAAATGGGACTAAAAATATTTAAACTGGACAGTAAATTGGGTTTTAAGGTGCTAATAACAAAAATAAGCGCTAGAAAAACTGTTGTTACTTGTGCAAAAATTAACCATAATCGTTTAGCCATAGGACATATCTCTTTAATCAGATTTAAAAAATGAAGAAAAAACCACTTAACCGTAATACGTTATCAGAATATCTAGAAACTTATTTATTGACAACGCAATTTAAAGATTATTGCCCAAATGGCTTACAAGTGCAGGGCAGGGATCAAATTAATAAAATTGTTTGCGGAGTTACTGCATCCAAAGCATTAATTGAAAAAGCTATAGAGGCTAAAGCGGATGCAATTATCGTCCACCATGGTTGGTTCTGGAAGAACGATGATTCGAGGATCATCGGTCAGTTATATGAGCGCTTGAAGTTGTTAATGGATCATCAAATCAATTTATTTGCTTACCATTTGCCATTAGATAACCATGCTGAGGTTGGTAATAATGTGCAGTTAGCTAAATTATTGAATATTAAAATCAAAGGCCAACATCCACAAAACCCAATGGTGTGGCTAGGTGAACTTGATTTAAAAAGAAATACTTTAGAAAAGTTTGGTCAGCACATCACAAAAGCATTAAACCGAGAACCTTTAATCATTGGAGATTTGACAAAAAAGGTTAAAAAAGTTGCATGGTGCACAGGTGGTGCGCAGCACTACTTTAAAGATGCAATTGATTTGAATGTAGATGCTTTTATCAGTGGAGAAATTTCAGAACCAACTTTTCACTTAGCTAATGAGTTTAATGTGGCTTATATTTCAGCTGGTCATCATGCTACGGAAAGAGGCGGGGTGATTGCCCTTGGCAAGCACTTACAAATGAAATTGGGCTTGGAATGCGAATTTATAGATATCCCAAACCCAGTTTAAAAAATTAAGCTTTAATTACTTTTTTAAGTTGTCACGAATCTCACGCAGCAATAAAACTTCTTCTGATGCTGGTGCCGGAGCAGGTTCTGGAGCTGCAGCAGCTTCTTTTTCAGCAGAAAGACGAATTTTATTCATAATCTTAACAAGTTGAAAAATAACGAACGCAAGGATGATGAAGTTGAGCAAGATGGTAAAGAAATTACCATAAGCAAACATCGGCACACCTGCTTTTTTAAGAGCGTCATAAGTCCTGTTAATGCCCTCTGGAACATGACCTAGAACGATAAATAAATTACTAAAATCAATACCACCACCGGTAATAAAGGCAATAACCGGCATGATGATGTCACCGACCATTGAGTCTACAATCTTGCCGAAAGCGCCACCAATGATGACACCAACAGCTAAATCCATTACATTGCCCTTCATGGCAAATTCTTTAAATTCACTAATAATTGACATATTTTTATCTCCAAATTTAAATTAAAACAAGTATTTAAAAAGAATAACATAAGAAAATTAACTACTTAAAAAGAAAAATAGATAGCTTAAAGATTATTTTTCTAAAGGTTGTTTATAATGCTGACTAGGGAATACTCTTATAAATAATTTATTGAGATTGTGATGAGCGCTGAAGAAAATACAAATGTACAGCCAGAGACCTCTGCTGAGTTAAACAAAGATCGTCGTAACTGGTTAATTGCCACCTCTGTTATGGGTGGTATTGGTGGAGCAGGTGTAGTGTTACCCTTGGTAAACACTTTTGCTCCTTCTGAAAAAGCCAAAGCTGCTGGTGCTCCGGTTGAAATGGACATCACTGGTATGCAACCAGGCGAATTAAGAACAATTGAATGGCGTGGTAAGCCTGTTTGGGTAATTCGTAGAACACCTGAACAAGTAGCTGATCTTACTAAAAATGATGCTAATTTAGCAGATCCTAAATCAGAAAGATCTCCTGATGCATTGACGCCTGTTTATGCCCGCAATGAAGGTCGTTCGATTAAGCCTGAATATTTCGTTGGCGTTGGTATTTGCTCCCATTTGGGTTGCTCACCAAACGCTAAGTTTGATAAGGGCGCACAACCGTCGCTTCCTGGTGATTGGTTGGGTGGTTTCTTATGCCCTTGCCATGGCTCTACTTTTGATATGGCGGGTCGTGTATTTAAAAACAAACCAGCGCCAGATAATTTAGAAGTGCCACCACATATGTATTTAACCGACACCAAGATTTTGATTGGTGAAGATAAGAAAGCTTAAGGAGATCAGTAATGGCATTTCATGAAAAAGAAGTCTCAGCTAATGCGGGAAGTGGAGAAAAATTATTGGCATGGGTTGATTCCCGTTTTCCATTAACATCCACTGTCAAGGCACACTTAACTGAGTATTACGCACCGAAGAATTTTAACTTCTGGTATTTTTTCGGATCTTTAGCGATTCTTGTACTAGCTTTACAAATCATTACTGGTATTTTCCTGGTAATGCATTACAAGCCTGATGCAGAAAAAGCCTTCCAATCTGTTGAATACATCATGCGTGAAGTTCCATGGGGATGGTTGGTGCGTTATATGCATTCTACTGGCGCTTCCATGTTTTTCATTGTGGTATATATGCACATGTTCCGCGGCCTAATTTATGGCTCATATCGTAAGCCCCGTGAATTAGTATGGATTTTTGGTTGTACTATTTTCTTGTGTTTAATGGCTGAAGCGTTCTTCGGTTATTTGCTACCTTGGGGTCAAATGTCCTATTGGGGCGCACAAGTGATTGTGAACTTATTCTCTGCGATTCCAATTATTGGCCCTGATTTATCACTTTGGATCCGTGGCGACTATGTGGTTGGTGATGCGACATTGAATCGTTTCTTCTCATTCCACGTGATTGCTATTCCACTCGTTTTGGTTGGTCTAGTTGCAGCTCACATTGTGGCGTTGCATGAAGTCGGCTCAAACAATCCTGATGGTGTTGAAATTAAAGAAACGTTGGATTCTAAAGGTATTCCATTGGATGGTATTCCTTTCCACCCGTTCTATTCAGTACATGACGTGATGGGTGTTGGGGTCTTTGCTATGATTTTTGCTTTTGTAGTATTTTTCGCTCCCGAAATGAGTGGATACTTCTTAGAAGCCAATAATTTCGTGCCAGCAAATCCACTTCAAACACCTCCACACATTGCTCCAGTATGGTATTTCACGCCGTTCTACTCCATGCTTCGTGCGACAACATCTGAGTTCCTGCTACCCATGTGGATTTTTGCAGCAGTAATGTTTTGGATGGCCTCAAGAGGTGCTGCGATCAAAACTAAAGCGATTTTTGGGGTAATTTTAGTTATTCTTGGTTTAGGATTTCACTTCTTAGATGCGAAATTTTGGGGTGTGTTAGTAATGGGTGGTTCCGTTGTTATCTTCTTCTTCCTACCTTGGTTAGATAACTCACCAGTAAAATCAATTCGCTACAGACCGGGTTTTCATAAGTATATTTACGGGGTATTTGTAGTTTGTTTCGTGATTTTGGGTTATTTAGGTATTCAACCACCTTCAGCAATTGCAGAGAAAGTTGCCCAAGTTTGTACTATTTTCTACTTTGGATTCTTCTTAGCGATGCCTTACTGGAGTAAGATCGGCACATTTAAACAAGTTCCTGACCGTGTAACTTTTGCAGCGCACTAAGGTTGAAAATAATGAATAATAAAATGAAAACAATTTTAAATTTATGTAAAGCTGGATTGCTGGCATTGAGTATTTCAGTTGCAGGTTTAGGTTTAGCTAACGAAGCGGGGTACCCTTTAGATAAAGCACCAGATCGTTTAAACGACATGAGTGCTTTACAAAATGGTGCAAAGATTTTCGTCAACTACTGCCTCAATTGTCACAGTGCGGTGAGTATGCGTTATAACCGTTTACGTGATATTGGCCTTTCAGATGAACAAATCAAGCAAAATCTTTTGTTTACTGGCGAAAAAGTGGGCGATTTGATGAAAATCTCCATGATTGAAAAAGAATCAAAAGAGTGGTTCGGTAAAGCTCCTCCTGATTTATCTGTAGAAGCAAGATCAAGAGGTTCAGACTGGATTTACACTTACCTTCGTACTTTTTACCGTGATGATTCAAGACCGACTGGTTGGAATAATTTGGTATACAAAAACGTCGGTATGCCACACATCCTTTGGGAGTTACAAGGAGAGCGTGTTGCCAAATTCGAAGAGGCTAAAGGTGAACACGGCGGTGGTGAGCATTTTGTCGGCTTTGAACAGCTTACTCCTGGCAAAATGAATCAACAAGAATTTGATAACAATATGGGTGATCTCACAGCATTCTTGACTTGGATGAGTGAGCCTGGTCAATTACAACGTAAGCGCATTGGTGTAATTGTGTTACTATTCTTAGCCGTATTCACAGTTTTCGCTTGGAGATTGAATGCAGCTTATTGGAAGAGTATTCATTAATATTCTTTGATGTGAGCCAAGGCAGATGACTTAGGTTATCTGCTTTTTCTATTGATGCTTTATAAGGAAATGCTCCTATGATGGTTCTTTATTCGGGTACAACATGCCCATTTTCACAACGTTGCCGCTTAGTTTTATTTGAAAAAGGCATGGATTTTGAAATCCGTGATGTCGATTTATTCAACAAGCAAGAAGACATTTCGGTAATGAATCCCTACGGCCAGGTACCTATCTTGGTTGAGAGAGATTTAATTTTGTATGAGTCAAATATCATCAACGAATACATTGATGAGCGCTTTCCACACCCACAGTTAATGCCACCTGATCCGGTTGCTAGAGCACGTGCAAGATTGTTCTTATTTAATTTTGAGAAAGAGTTATTTGTGCACGTTTCTGTTTTAGAAAACGAAAAAGGTAAATCAGCTCAGGCAGTTCTTGACAAGTCTAGACTAGCAATTAGAGATCGCTTAACAATGCTTGCCCCAATTTTTGTTAAAAACAAATATATGCTTGGTGAGGAATTTTCAATGTTAGACGTTGCCATCGCACCATTACTCTGGCGACTCGAGCATTACGGCATTGATTTATCGCGTAATGCAGCACCTTTACTCAAATATGCTGAAAGAATCTTTAGTCGTCCAGCATATATCGAGGCTTTAACACCTTCAGAAAAAGTAATGCGTCGTTAATATGCAAATTGGGGATGAGTCACAAAGAACTGCGATACCGAGTACAAAGCCTTACTTAATTAGGGCTTTGCATGAGTGGTGTATCGATTTTGGCTTTACCCCCTACTTGTCAGTTTTTGTAGATGAAACCGTTCAAGTTCCAATTGAGTATGTCAGAAAAGATGAGATTGTCCTTAATATTGGACCAACAGCTTGTCAGGAACTCTTAATTGATAACGAATGGATAAGTTTTAAAGCAAGATTTAATGGCATCTCCAAAGAGTTGTTAGTACCAATCACACACGTGATGGCAATTTACTCTAAAGAGAATAGCCAAGGCATGAGTTTTCCGGTTAACATTCCTGAAATTAAGCCAGTGCAAAAACCTAAAATTGAAAAAGAAAACCAAGATACAACAAACAAACCGAAATCTCATCTAAAGTTAGTAAAGTAGTATAAAATACTAGTTCTTAATTAAAGCCCCATTAGCTCATCTGGTAGAGCAACTGATTTGTAATCAGTAGGTGGTCTGTTCGAGTCGGACATGGGGCACCAAATAAATAAAGGGTTTGCGGTCATTGGACTTCAAGCCCTTTTTCTTTATGGCTTACCATGTAAGCACTATGTAAGCACCAAAGGGTAATTTACCCCATTTTTAACCCTAAAGTGATGGTTATTTGATTGGCAAAATTGATTTGGGTTTGGTCTTAATGACGAGGGGTGCCTTAACTAGCACCATCCCAAAAAAAATTACTTTTTGGAAATCTCGATTTCTTTTTCTACGAGTTTCAATAATCTAGACATCGGCAAATCTAAAGCAATAGCTAATTGATAGATAGTTTCTAAAGATGGCTTTTTTTCCCCAAGCTCTAATGAACTAATAAAGGTTCGTCTTAAATCAGCCTCAAAACCTAACTGTTCTTGCGTTAGTCCTTTTGAAATCCTTAGTTTTCTTAACGCAATCCCAAAAGCCTTTGATACTTCCATGAAATCCCCCTGATTAGGGATTTTTGATGCCAAAGCCTATAAAGTCTTCCCACTGTAGTAGGAATTAGTTATAGTAGTTGCATATCAATGGGGGATTGTATGAAGAAATTACTTTTATCACTTAGTGTTTTTTCTTGTCTTTATGGTTCTTTTGCAAATGCAGACACATATGTGAATGGATACACCAAAAAAGATGGCACTTACGTAAATGGCTATACCAAATCATCGCCAGATTCGACTAATTGGAATAACTACTCAACTCAAGGCAACTCTAATCCCTACTCTGGATCAGATGGAACTAGGGCAAGAGATTATTCTTCAGAAGCTCGTGATTATGGTGGTGGTAGACCAGTCTATACAGGCCCACAAGGTGGTCAATACTATATTAATGACAATGGAAAAAAGGTCTATGTCCCTAAACAATAAATTCCTTAGATCTAAAGTTTTATCTTGTTTAATTGGTTTTTTTTTGGCTTTAAATGTGTTTGCCCTAGATACTCAAAGCTATGCAAGGGATTTCTTGAATGAAATGATTGATAAAGAGAATGGTATAAAAAATATTATCGAAGAGGAATTATCAGATAGGCGTGATTTACAAAAAAAAGGATTAAATAAATTACTCGAAATCAAAGTCCGTTGTAATTTATCTACGAATATGAATTCAAAATTATCTGAGGAATCACTTCAAATATTGAGAAGTTTAGTAAGACAAATTTCTGATATTGACGAGTTTATACAAAAAGAAGAGAGAAGAATAGCTAATAAATTAGAACACTCAAAGCAAGTTAGAGCGCGATATTGCCCCTCTCCGGATGGTGATTTAGCTCAATATATGAGATGTGTTCAAAAAGATACTATTTGGAGAATCGTTATTAAAAGAGAATATGAGGTAAAGGTTAATAATTTATTATTAAAACAATTAGCAGAAACTACAGAGGATATAAAAAATTGCGCTATCGATAAAAAAACAATCTCATCTTATGATCTTCAGGTAACATCCGAGTTTTTAGAAGCTTATAGAAGTTATATAGCAAACGTTAATCTAAGAATAAATGATGGACTTGCAAAAATAATATATTAATGTTATCAATATTTACGCTATCAATCAAACAAATTCAAGAAGCCCTTAAATGGCATCAGAAACGCTTGTCAATGGGTGATGATATACCAACTATGTCAGAACTAGCTGAAACTGCTGGGATCTCTCGCCAGACTCTCTATAAGTTCATCAAGGGTGAACGTGCTGAATTTGGTGAAGTAGCACAAATTAGGCTAAGTAGAATGTTGATGAGAATATCAGAAGAACCTAGATATATGCAATCAAGTATAGCTAGAATAGAGTTGAGAAGTGGAATCCCAAAGATAAGGTTTGGAGTGTAAGGGTAAATTAGGTATAGGACTACTAACTGCTCACATGAAAAAGAAATATATTGAACTTCTTATAAAAACTTCATGTTTTGCAAAGAGTTAATGTTTCTAATTCGTTTCTATGGCAAATAATTGGTGGTATTCATCATAATTTAAGAATAATAAATTACGAAAAATAAGTTCTGGAGATCTTAATGGAATATAACCTTGAGAAAAAGGTAATACTTAATAATGAGCCTAAGCGTAAAAATCTTTATGGATGGAGCCTCAAAGAGGTTTGTGGGGAGAAGGACTCGAGAGATTTAATACCTTGGGTAAGGTGATGTTTATGAGTAAAAATGTTGATTATTTCAAGAGAACTAACGCTATAAAAAATAGAATTTACGATATTAACCCATTTGTATCAACGATAATAAACAATGGCTTATTAAAGAATGTAGAAGGTATACACTCAATTGAAGTTTCAACAAATTGGAGGAAAATAACTATAGAAATATCAAACGATGAATTCTGGAATCATAAAGGACTTTTTGAAACTTCAGCTGTTATAAAAATCATGTTGGCATGTAAATCTATAATGGGAGATTATCTTGGAGAGTAACAATTGCAACAAAACGTAAACTTGCAAGAATTAGACAAAGCTAAATTACAAGAACTAGCTAATGAAGATACTCAACTTTTGCGAAGATGCTCATTAAAATAGTATGACCATCTTCGGCTTTTTTGACCACCTTCGGTGACTTTTAATCAATTTGATAGGTTTTACTTTCAATCTTGCAACATAGCCAACCCTCTTTCATGCCACCTTTTTTAGTTTTTATTCCTAGGGCATTTCTGGCTCGAATTAAAGTCGCATCTGAAATCATATTTGCCTTAGCTTCCTCTTGAATATCTTTAACAGGAACATCTTGGAATGCAAGTATTTCTCTTAAAAAATCCTTTGCTTCCTCTAAAGCACTTTTCTTTTCTTTATTTCCATCGTCTTCAATGGTTTCATATTGGATTAGAATTTCTCTTGCATGACCATCCAACCAGTTGCCCCAAACAATTTCGGTAACATCACAACCATTTAAATCGGAAACTTCAACTGTATAAGAAAACCCACCATTTTCAGTGCCAATATTATTTTTTGGGTGGACTAAAACTCGTTCACCATTAGAACTCTTAGCAACTGCCCAAACAATCCTAGATGATGCACCAAAAGCTTGTGAACCCAAAACTCTTTCGACAGTATCCCTACCCTGAGTTCCTTTCCCAAAATGAGAAATACCAAGAGTTGCAAGTTGATAATTATTTCCCAAATCAACCAATGGTTGTAATCCTGCCCTAACTCCATTAGCTTGATTCATATCGCCTTTGATGGCGGTTACTATGGGATCTACTACAAGAAGAAGAACATTACCACCACCTTGATTGATTATTTCAATCTGTTCAGATAATTTATTAAAGTGCATGGATGGATTAAAACTTACTTTTTCCCCATTCTCGCGAAACTCTGAGATGAAATGAATTCTATCTAAGTTAGCACCCATCAATTCCAACCTTGGTTTTAAAGTATCTTCTGGGGAATCTTCGCTTGTATAAATAATCACATCACCACAATATTTTGATGGTTTTCCATCAGGAAAATTTCCACCTGTAGAAATGATTGACGCAATACTCATAGTTAGTGTAGTTTTTCCTGTAGATGGTGAACCAGCCAAGATATGAAGTTTTCCTCTAGCTAACCAATCAAACCAAATCCAATCAATTGACTTACTTACCATATCACTTGCCTTTGTTAATACAACACCATCTGGTATGGGCTTTTGGGCGTTTAATTTCACAATACTCATTACGACACCCCCTTGAAGTAGTCATTCCAATCTGTTCCTTGTTGGTTCTCTGTAAAGGGTGGGAATGAAGTTGAACCATTAACAGTTTTAGATGCTAATTCAGCATAATGTTTACCTGTCTGGTCACTATCACCTGCAATAATGATTTCAATGTCTGGTAGGTGTTTTCTTAGCTCAACTGCTACAGGCACTAGATTCATGGCGTTAAAAGCCACAATAGATAAGCACCCTGTATCTTCATACACCGAGTAGGTAGTAGCATAACCTTCAGCAATATATATAGGTTTACTCATCGAAATTTCACCAATAAAGTGACATCCACCTTTTGATATACCACCTTTAGAGAACCATTTATCCCCTTGTTGATTGATGAATTGAATGGATTGGAATTCGCCAAGAACTGAACAAACAGGGATCAAAAGATTATTTCCTTGTTGCCTAATGTCAAAAGGTTTAACTTTCTTTCTAAGAAGATAGGGATGGCTTACTAAGGCGTCTTGAGAACTCATAAAGAGTTCTTTTGATTTAATGCCTACCTCTTTATAGATTTGGGCTTGTTTCATCTCATGAGCCTGTTTAATGCGTTCTATTTCATCATGTCTGGTCTTTCTTTCTATCGAAGATAAATTCTTAAAATCATTAGCAAACCAAAAATGTTTATCACCAGATCGCCAATCCTTTAAATAACCACCTTGTCCATCAGCAAACAATTTAGCCGATACACTTTTATTTTTACCAAATCGAATAAACTTATTTGGGATGATTTCGCTATTAGGCTCATAACCTAGGTTTTGAATGAAGTCATAGAAATTATTCATAGCATAACCTCGCAAACTTGATTAACCAAGTTGTAAAGCTGATTGGAAGTAAGCCATGAATAGCCAATTTAATAATGGCTTGTTTTATGATAGTCTTGTAAGTGTATTTATGAGAAAGCCAATTGTCAGAGGTTGGCTTTTTTATTTGGTAGGTCATAAAGTTGCACCTTCCAATAATTTCTGAATATCACTTACTCTCCAAGATAATCTCCCATTTATTTTTATTGGTCTAATCCCCATTGGGGCGCAATCTAAACAATGCCATTTACGGACTGTTTGAGGACTCCTGTTAATGGCTTGGGCAAATACCTCAGTTGATACAACCTCTGGGAAAGAACCCTCTTTAAATAACTGTTTTAATGAATTACTCATAATTCCATACCTTTCTTTTTAAGTTGGTATGGTCATTAGAATTTTGCAAATCCTTTTGCAACAAGATGCAAATTCTGCAAATTTAATTCATAGAGAAATTCTTAGTAATATCAATAACTATTATTTATAGTGCAAATAAAGTGAAAATCAAATGCAAATCAATTTCGCTTACCTTTATTGCTAAAAATATGAGTATTTAAACTTTTTGGATGATCTCTATTTTCAGCAAATTTTCTATAATTGTTATATCGTTGCCTAGAAATACCATAGGATTCTGCACATTTATCCCAAGTTCCATGCGTTATTTTTTCATTTAAAAATTCAGAATAATTGCGTTCTCTAAGAAATATTTTACTTTCGTTGTCTGAAGCTAATACTTCGGATAGCGAGGCATCTTTTGGCTTTAGTAAAGACAACAACTCTGGGGGCATATTCTTGAATGAATTTTTAGTAATAGCCCATTCCACAAAATTTTTAAGCAAAATATTACTTAATCCTAAAGACAGTCTAGAGGAATGTTTATTATTTTGAAGAATGTCTAACCTATCAGCAAATTGTATTTTGTCACTCGGACTGCCACCAAAAATATGGTAATCAAATTTAGAAGCTTGATTATTCGGATACCTATTAATGAATTCTGGATTAATACCTAAACTTAAGGCTACTGCAATCCAATCCTCTACGAATATAAAATCAAGCCAATAATCCCAATTAATAAATTTATATTTATCAGATAATAATTTTTGAATCTCCAAGTTGTCACTTTTTTTGGCATCTTCAAAGTTATTTGAGGATTCTTTAATCCATTTCCAATAATCTTCAGAATTGTCATGATTATTCATAAGCATAGCCTTCAATATGCCCTTCATTAGAACCCCTAAGCCGACCAAGGAAGGTTCTTGGTTTTCACCTCGTCAGGCTAGGCTAGGGATAACTTTTATTTAACTAATCTTAATATTCTTTGTTCTTTCAATTCATCCAGAGTAGGTTGAACAATTCCAGCTTCATCAAGAATGAACTTTTCAATCTTGGTATGCCATAGCCTTAATAAATCAATTGGTCGGTCTGTATAGTGTTTTTCAGCAGTTCCACTAGGTTCATGCCCCATAATTTGAGATGCAATACCAACAGGCGTTTCTACCCATTCAGACATATTTTTAAAAGTTCTTCGTAAACCATGAATAGTTAAATGAGGAATACCAGCATTTCTATTGGCACTTTCTAAAGCATATCTAGGTTCTTCAAGATAACCAGATTTAGAGGTTGGACTAAAAAAAACATATTCGTTTTCTTTTGGTAAATCTTGAAGTAGTTTCGCCATATAAGGAGTAATTGAAAATGCTCTAGTGCCACTCCATTTATCTTTAATAACGCCTTCATACCAGACTAGATCAATATTCTCCCATTTAAGAGTTGCAAGTTCATTTCGTCTTGCACCAGAGAGGACAAGTATTTGTAAGTAAGCTTTCGTAACTTTATTTTTACCTCGGTTGATATGATCAAACCAAACTTTTAACTGTTGCTTTTGTAATGAGTCTTTTCTTGGCTTGGATGCTGGGATGTTAATTAATAATTTTGAACAGGCATCAAGATGAATGGCGTTCTTATATTCTTTATGATTACTAAGCCATGTAAAAAAAGCATTAAGAAGGGCTAAGCCTAGCCTTGCAGTTGCTGGTCGATCTAAATAGGACTCAAGCCATTGTTCTACTTTATCTCTGGTTATTTCCTTTAATGGTTGGTTTAGTAAATCATATAAAACCCCATTAGCTTGAATTTTAGACTGTCCTGTTCTTACCCCTCTGGAGAGAACCTTACCTCCAATACGTACCATGTTTTCATGTTCTTGGGCATGGCGTGAACCCCAAGGTTGATTTCCTCTTTTACCTCGAACCTTACCCCATTTAATATATTCATCCCAAACAAGTAACCCATTTTTACTTTTGGCTTTATCTATCTGTATTTTTGCAATAGCCTGTTCATCTGCAATTCTGGGATCATTTCCCTTTTTAATTTCAAGTAACTTTGTTTGAGCAATTTCTAGGGCGTCTTTAATTGTTAATTGGTTTACATTCCCAATAGTTTTTCTAATGGTTTGTTTATTTAATCTCGTTTGAATAATAAAAGATTTAACTTGAGATTGAGTAACCCTAATCCCAAAGTAACCAGAGTTATTAGAATCCCAATAAATTACTTGTTGTTTATCAGGTGGACAAACCATTTTGTTAATTTTGCCAATGGTAAAATTACTAGAATTAGACATTTACACTCCATGTAAGCACTATGTAAGCAAAATTATAGCATTTAGAGGAATTTAAAGGAATACTTAAAATAGTAAGAATAACTAAGAAAGCCAATAAAAATAAAGGTTTAAAGGGATTTAGTAACTTCAAGGAATACAACGGAAAAGTTGATATTTGCTGATTTGTAATCAGTAGGTGGTCTGTTCGAGTCGGACATGGGGCACCAAAATTCAAAAGATTTGTTGTTTACAGGCAGCAAATCTTTTTTCGTTTTAGCAATAAACTATTTATCGATAAGCGATTTAAGACGTTTTTATAGAAAAAGTAGCAATAAAAATTCTGCTTAAACAATGAATCAAAATACAGACTTTGAAAAAGCAAAAGAAACCTTTATTCTAGGGCTGAATTCGCTTGAAAAAAAAGATTTTCAAAATGCAGAAAACTATTTTCGTGAGTCTCTTAAATATCTGCCTGATCGCGTCTCAACGTTAACGAATTTATCATCCGCTTTACGACAACAAAATAAATTTACAGAAGCCCACCAGAGTGCTTTGCAATCAATCCAGCTTGACCCCCAAAATCTTGAGGGTTGGATGGTAATCCCCCCGCAGGTTAACTGAATTTAGAAGTAGAATTTTCTCATTGAGAGGAGTTCTACATGAAGCGTTCAAAATTTACAGATAGTCAGATTATGGAAGCCCTAAAAAGGGTTGATAGTGGTTTAGCAGTTCCGGAGATTTGTCGAGAGTTAGGGATTAGTACGGCAACTTTTTATAAATGGCGTGCGAAGTATGGTGGCATGGATACATCGATGATGGCTCGGATGAAGGAACTTGAAGCTGAGAACGCCCGCTTAAAGAAGATGTATATCGAGGAGAAACTCAAAGCGGAGATCTTAAATGAGGCCATCACAAAAAAGTGGTGAGGCCGTCTCGCAGACGTGAGATGGCCCAAAAGGCAGTAAGAGATAAGGCAATCTCCATTCGATTGGCCTGCGCCATATTTAGCGTGAGCGAGTCTTGTTATCGCTATCAAGCCAAGAACAATGCCGAGAATGAGCTGATTGCTAATTGGCTGATCCGTTTAACAGATAACAACCGCACTTGGGGTTTTGGCCTATGTTATTTGTATCTGCGTAACATTAAGAAATTTACCTGGAATCATCAACGCATTTATCGTATTTACAGAGAGCTAGAGTTAAACCTACGGATCAAGCCACGTAAGCGTCTGGTGCGTGATAAGCCGGAGGCCTTAACTGTTCCACTAGCAATCAACCAAGTATGGTCAATTGATTTTATGCATGATCAGCTAGAGGATGGGCGCAGCATTAGGTTGTTTAATATCATTGATGACTTTAATCGAGAGGCTTTAGGAATTGAAGTGGATTTTTCATTACCCTCCGAAAGAGTGATACGGAGTTTAGATCAAATTAGTGGCAAACTGATGGAATGGGCTGCCAAGCATCAAATCCAGATTCAACATATCCAACAGGTAAGCCTCAACAAAATGCGTATGTAGAACGATTTAATCGTACTGTTCGATACGAGTGGTTATCTCAGCATTATTGGCAAAGTATTGACGAAGTTCAGATGTTTGCAACACAATGGATGTATAAATATAATCATCAACGTCCAAACATGGCATTGGGCGGTTTTACCCCGAAACAGCGGCTGGCCATGGCTGCTTAATTTACTCTACTTTTGAGTTCAGTTATTAATGGGGGGATTACCAAGCCATCTATCTACTGCATTTTTAATTCTTAATCGATAAGGGTCATCAGGACGATTGCTTAAAGATACTCCAAAAACTTCAAATTGATTTCGATCATGTAATTCAAAAAGTTCAGCCGTTAAATAAGAAACGGGATGCTGCCCAAAGTCCGGTGAAATATAGGCAATTCTTAATATATTTTTATTTACCCTATTAAAACTTGGTGGAGTATGACGACTTAATGGGAAATGGGTATTAACGAAATGTTGAGCACTTAACTGATGTAATTCTGGAAGATCAAAAAAAAGAGTAGATTGAAATGGTAGGACTTGATCTTCTGCTTTTTTTATAAGCAACTGTAACTTTTCTTTTCGTTGATTTAATTCAGACCAGTCAGATATATTAAGTTTTGAATACAACAAGTGACCTTGAAGTGACTCTAGAGTAGGATCATATTTCTCGAAAAGCTTCTGCAAGTAACGCAATCATAGAAACAAGGTTGGAGTACGACTACCTACTCAAAGGTAAAGTACTGTCACAATTATCTGATTTAGCCGGCTATGGGGACATTACGGATGCAACGGATGCTAATAATACCCAAACTAGTGGTTGGGGCTTACGTTTATCAGTTTCTTATTTAAAGGAAAACTGGGGAATTACACCTTACTTAAGCTATTGGTTCATTCAAAACTCGGATGCGGTCCCAGTTAGTATCACAAGCAATGGAACGACAACTAATTACATGGCTGTAGAACCCACAAATCGAACCAATGAATATGGTGTAAAGGTATCTTACGGGTTTTGATTGTTGGCAATCTCGTTTGAGTTTGCCAATAGAAAATGAAAGCTTAACAAGACAATTGTTTTAAAAATGATATTGACAAAACCTTATCTTGATGTTAATTTAAACAATTGTTTAAATTGTTGTCGTAAATAATTCTTGGAGGAGACCACTATGACTAAAAAAATCAATCGTGCTGACTTAGACGCTGCTGCTGAAAAATATAAAAACTGGGGTAAATGGGGTGCGGAGGACGAAATTGGAACTCTCAACTTTACTCAACCAGAGGACATCGTCAAGGCTGCTGGCTTAGTTAAAAAGGGCAAGGTAATTTCACTTGCTTTGAATTATGATTCATCTGGTCCTCAGGGTGCCAAGTCAAAGTATCCATCAATGGGTCGTATTAATCCTGTGCATACTATGTTAAGAACTGGTACAGATGCTTACTCTGGCGTGTTGGATAAGCGTGGTATCCGGGCTGCAGATGATATGGTTGTAATGCCATTGCAATGCGGTACACAATGGGATGGACTTGGCCATGTATTCTTTGACAACTACATGTACAACGGTTTTGATTGCCGTGAAGTTTCATCAGCAGGTGCTGCGAAGTGCGGTATTGAAAAAACCAAAACGAAGATGGTCGGTCGCGGTATTTTGTTAGATGTGGCTCGCTTCAAAGGCTTAGATACTTTGCCTGATGGTTACGGTATTACTTGTGATGATTTAGATCAAACTGCAAAAAAACAAGGTATCGAAATTAAGCGTGGTGACTTTATTATTGTCCGCACAGGTCAAATGGAAGACAAGCTTAAAGCAGGTAGTTGGGATGGATATCCAGGTGGAGATGCGCCAGGTTTTGCTTTTGAAACATTAGAATGGATTCAACGCACAGAGTTAGCTGCTTTAGCCAGTGACACATGGGGTTGTGAAGTACGTCCTAATGAATCCGAAGTTGGCATTAACCAACCTTGGCATTGGATTACGATTCCTATCATGGGTATGACGATGGGCGAAATCTTTTTCTTAAAAGATTTGGCGGATGATTGTGCTGCGGATGGTGTTTACGAGTTTATGTTTGTTGCACCGGCATTGCCAATTACTGGCGCTGTTGGATCACCAACTAATCCATTAGCAATTAAGTAAGCCTTAAAAGTAATCAAGTAGTTTTTATACTAAAAATAACCATGAAAATTCTGCCACGCTAGCGTGGCAGAAAATAGTGTGGGAGACCAAAATGCAAAAAGCGACAACAACACAGCGAACAACAATGATGAACAGCAATATTTCTACAGTGAAAACTGGATCCAATTCCCCCATGTTAGTCAAAGTTGCCGTCGTAAGTAGTATCCTTGCTGTGTTACTAGCATCGATAGTCTCACCAGTAAAAGCGGCTTATCCAGAAAAGCCAATACGTATGACGGTATCATTTCCACCAGGTGGCCCTGTTGACATGGCGGCTAGAATTATTAGTAATCGTTTGACTGAAGTTCTAAAGCAATCGGTCTTTGTCGATAATAAGACGGGAGCAGGTGGTAACGTTGGTGCACAAATCGTTGCAAAGTACCCAAATGATGGTTACAACTTCCTCATTACTTCTTCATCTTATGCAGTGAATCCTTCGCTCTATGGAGATAAAGCAGGCTACAACCCAACAAAAGATTTTTCTCCAGTGATTATCATTGCAACACAGCCCAATGTCATTTCAGTGAATGAGAAGGTTCCAGTTAAAACGCTCGACGAATTAAAAAATTATGCAATGAAAGAGAAGTTATCGTTCTCTTCACCAGGTAGTGGCACAACACCCCATTTAACTTGCGAAAATTTATTTCACGTGATTTGGAAAAATGATATTACTCATATCCCTTATCGTGGGGCTGGTCCTGCATCAGTAGCGGTAGTCGGTGGTGAAACTCCAATTGGTTGTACAGCAGTAGCTGGAGTCTACCAGTTTCACAAACAAGGAAAAGTCAGAATTTTAGGCGTATCAAGTACTGAAAGAGTGGCAGACCTTCCAGAAGTACCGACTCTAAAAGAATTGGGCTATCCGCAAATTCAAGACTATACTTGGGTGGCAGTTTTAGCTCCAGCAGGAACATCAGCAGACCAAATTAATACTATCAACCGTGCCATTGCAAATATTGTCGCTGAACCAGATACGAAAGAAAAACTAAGCCAAGCTGGACTCATTCCTGTAGGCGGCACCGTAGCTCAAACCACAACCTATATCAATAATGAATTAAAACACTGGGGTAAAGTAGTTTTAGAAACTAAGGCAAAACCTGAGTAAAGTCAGTTACAGGCGCCAAAAATCCATGTTCACAGAAATTCAAAATTTCCTCAAGGGCTTCTTGCCAGTTACTTCCGGTACATTTTTGATCAGAAATAACCTCAAGTCGACCCGTGTTTGAAGCGACATAGATATACAGACCCATGATAAAAATCATTCGCCAAGCAATCGTCTCTTTACTGATTTGGGGCAAAGTTCTATGAAACTCTTCCATGAACTCCAAACTCACTTTGTCGTAATATTCTTGACGCAGAGTTGTTTCAATGTCTTTCGGTTCATTGTGCAAGCGAGCTTGCAGTTTAACAAATGCTCGACCGCCAGTACTCTCCCCAGCCAAGCGCAGAGGCGGATAAACGAATGCATAGATCAATTTTTTAAGGGCAATAGATTGACCCTTTGCTTCAGTGCGAAACTCCTCCAAGAGGCGCAATCGTTCATCAGAAAGAATTTTCCCGCGGCGGGCAAAGATTGCCATAAAAAGTCCGCGTTTATTTTGGAAATGGTAATTAATCAATGCTTGATTAATATTCGATTTAGACGAGATATCACGAACAGTGGTGCCCGCATAACCGGATTCAGAGAACAGTACCTCAGAAACATCCAGCAATCGCATGACTGTTTCTCTAGAAGTACTTGATAGGGTATCAAAATTTATTTTTTGCATGTGTCACATTTAAACATTATTAGATTTGAAGTATAAACAGAAAGGAAGAAGTTATGAGTAAAACTATATTAACCTGTGCAATTACTGGGAATTTAACAAAACCAGAAATGACACCCCATTTGCCAATTACACCACAACAAATCGCGGATTCTGCATTAGAAGCAGCAGAAGCGGGTGCGGCTGTTGCGCATATTCACGTTCGTCACCCAGATGGCAAGCCATCAATGGAACTCGAACATTATGCTGAAACCATTGATTTAATCAAAAAACACAACACTTCATTGATTATCAATTTAACAACAGGCCCTGGTGGTCGCTTTGTTCCTTCTGAAGATGAACCAAAGATTTTTGCACCAGGTACAACACTTTGCCATCCATTAAAGCGCGTAGAGCATATTGCCAAATTAAAACCAGACATTTGTTCATTAGATTTAAATACGATGAACTCAGGTCCTGATGTTGTGATGAATACACCATCGAATGCTAGAAAAATGGCGAAGGTAATTCGTGAAGCAGGAGTAATGCCTGAGCTCGAAATTTTCGATACAGGTGATTTAAATTTAGCAAAAGATATGATTGCTGACGGCAGTCTTGAAGGTCCAGGCTTATACACCTTTGTAATGGGTGTGAAGTATGGTTTTAATACTGATCCAGCAACTTTGCTGTTTATGCGTAGTCAGTTACCTGCAGGCGCAAAGTGGGCAGCTTTTGGTATTTCTAGAGCAGAGTTCCCGATTGTTGGTGCAGCTTATTTATTCGGTGGCCATGTTCGTGTAGGTATGGAAGACAATATTTACATGGAAAAAGGTGTTCTTGCCAAGAGTAATGCTGAACTCGTAACCAGAGCAAAAATGATTGTAGAAAACCTTGGCGGTCAATTAGCAAGCTCTGCTGAAGCACGTGCAATGCTTGGTTTGAAAATGTAAAAATTAGTCGTTTAATTGTTTTGTAATTGGGAATATCCATTTCTAATTACCTCAAGTAAATCACTAAAAAATCCCAGTTAGGATCATTCCTACTGGGATTTTTGCTTGAAATATCGGTAAAAATACAAAAAATATTGCATTGCAACAAAAAACTCTTGCATTTTAATACTTAGGGGTGTAAATTTATTGCATTGCAACATAATTATGTTTTTTTGATATTAACTTACTTGGGAGAATCACATGGACTACGAACAAATTGCTGGAAAATTAAACGAATTTAGCGCAAAAAATGTACAAAACGTAATGGCTTTGACTGAGAAGTCATTTGACCGTTCACAAAAATTAGCTGAAATTAGCTTTGACACAACTAAGTCACTATTAGTAGAAGCTAACGATACTTTAAGCAAAGTATTGAATGCTAAAGATCCACAAGCAGCAATTTCAATTGCTCAAGAAAACGGTCTTGATGGCATTACTAGCAAATTAGTTGCACATCAACAATCTGTAACAAAGATTGTGCGTGAAGCTGCTGAAGAAATGACAGCTATGTCAGAAGCTAGTATGGATCAGATGAAATCTAGCCTAAAAGAATGGGTAGAAACAATGTCTGCAAATGCACCTGCTGGATCAGACGCTTTTGTAAACGCATTCAAAACTTCAATTGACACTGCATTACAAAGTGTTGGTCAAGTTCAAGCTGCTACTAAAGAAGTACTCAGCAAAGTTGAAAAATCAACTGAAGAAGCTGTTGAAGCAATTCAAGGACAAGTTGCAAGTGTTAAAAAAGCTGCAGCAAAAACCACTGCACGTCCAGCTGCACGTAAAACTGCTTAATTGTTTAAAGAGTTAAAAATAGAATAAAGAAGTAGTACTCCTTAAAGCCATTCTTGAAAACAAGAATGGCTTTTTCTTTTTTGGGTAGAACTCAAGAAATTGAAGAGAATTAAGAGACTTCAAAAAACAAAAAGGTGTGACCCTAAAGTACACACCCATTGCTGAACAACATCAGAATTGATAAAGCGATGAATTAAGCTTTAAACACATCCTGTAGTTCGCCACTTTCATACATTTCCATCATGATGTCTGAGCCACCGACGAATTCGCCATTGACATACAGTTGTGGAATAGTTGGCCAGTTCGCAAACTCTTTAATACCTTGACGAATCTCTTCATCAGCCAAAACATTGACGGTAAAAGGAGAGGTGACGCCGCACGCGTTGAGAATCTGAATAGCGCGGCCAGAAAAGCCACATTGTGGAAACTGGGCAGTTCCCTTCATGAAAAGAACTACCGGGTTTGAACTAACTATCTCTTTAATACGATCTTGAGTATCCATAATCTGCTCCCAAATAAAACAATAATTGCTTATTCTACCCTTTTTGAGCGTAGGTAACACGATCAAGGCCTGAATAATCTTTTTCAGTATGAATCTTAACAAAAGATTCATTGTGTAATAGAGCCCGAACATCTTGAGCTTGTGCAAAACCATGTTCGAATAAAAGACTACCACTAGAAATAAGTCGATGTTTTGCTTGCGAACAAATCAGGCGATAAGCAGATAAGCCATCGGCAAAATCGGAGAGTGCCCCAATTGGCTCAAAGCGTAAATCTCCAACTTGTAGATGGGGGTCATCCCTACTTAAGTAGGGAGGATTACTCAAAATGATCCCAAAATGATCAAACGGTAGCTGATCAAACCAATTACTTTCAAAAAATTGAATCGATGAAGAAAGGGAAAGACGAGCCGCATTCGCCTGAGCAATTTGTAAAGCGCCATGACTCACATCACTGGCAATAAAAGATAAAGAATCGAAAAAGGGTGAGTGTTGTAAAGCATTCGCTATTGAAAGAATAATGGCACCACTCCCACAACCTAAATCTAGAACATTAAAACGCTGAGAAGGATTAAAGTCGTTTGGATGAGATTGTATAAAAGCAAGGATCGTTGCAATTCCTCTCTCAACCAATAATTCAGTTTCTGGGCGTGGAATTAGGACGTCAGGGCTAACAATTAAGTCAATTTGATGGAATGCCTTGGAGCAAGTTAAATAGGCTACAGGAACACCTTGCTGACGCTGTGATTCAAGGGAAATCCAATCCCTAATAAAGGCCTCGGATAAATCATCCTGATCATGACTAATGAGGTAACTCCTAGGCCATCGATAATGAAGATCCATTAAATAGTAAAGCAGAACCTTAGCATCTACTCGGTCTAAAGTAGTAGACTGGAGAATCGATCGAATCGTTGTAGAGGTGGAACTCACAAAATAATATTAGAGAGTGAGAGAGTTATCAAAAAGATTAGCTCTCGCCCAGAGTGGCTAATAATTCAGCTTGATGTTCGGCTGAGAGGGCGTTTAATAACTCAACAATATCTCCGTCCATCATGGCATCGATCTTATAGAGGGTTAAATTGATTCTGTGGTCGGAAATACGACCTTGGGGGAAATTATAGGTACGAATACGGTCACTACGATCACCCGAGCCAATCAAACTTTTACGTTCTTGGGCTTCCTTATTGTGTTGTTCTTTGTATCTCGCATCCATGATTCTAGAAACAAGAACTTTCATCGCTTGATCCTTATTGCGATGTTGACTTCGATCATCTTGGCACTCCACAACAATTCCCGTCGGGAGATGGGTAATACGTACCGCAGAGTCCGTTTTATTAATATGCTGTCCACCAGCACCTGATGCCCTAAAAGTATCAATCCGCAGTTCACTCGGATTAATTTGCACTGCTTCCACTTCATCCGCTTCAGGAAGCACCGCCACAGTACAAGCAGAAGTATGGATACGTCCTTGAGTCTCAGTTTGTGGAACGCGTTGTACACGATGTCCACCTGATTCAAACTTTAGTTTCGAGTAGACTTTATCGCCTTCTAGACGGAGGATTACCTCTTTGTAGCCTCCTAAATCTGATTCATTCGCACTAATAATTTCAGTTTTCCAGCGTTGACGCTCAGCAAACCGAGTGTACATGCGCAGTAAATCAGCTGCAAAAAGTGCACTTTCATCTCCACCAGTACCCGCTCTAATTTCCAGAAAGATATTTCTGTCATCATTCGGATCCTTGGGTAACAAGAGTTTTTGCAAATCATCCTGTAAAGCTTCCATTTGTAATCTTGCCGATTTAATTTCTTCCTCAGCAAAATCTTTTGAATCGGGGTCATTACGCATTTCAATCGCAACTTGTTCATCTTGCATCGCTGCTTGGTATTGAGAAAACTTAGCGACTACAGGATCGATTTCTGCATGTTCTTTAGTGTATTTACGAAATTGATCCATGTTTTGAGTAACATCTTCCCGCGACATCAACGAGTTCAGTTCAAGCAGT
The DNA here is from genome assembly GCF_003072505.1 of Polynucleobacter rarus. GTDB lineage: Bacteria > Pseudomonadota > Gammaproteobacteria > Burkholderiales > Burkholderiaceae > Polynucleobacter > Polynucleobacter rarus. The sequence goes on along the minus strand of NZ_NTGB01000001.1, from coordinate 2,481,700 downwards.
CGAGCCTGTAAATGCTCGAGTTTTGAATGCATACTAGGTTTCATGGCAAATCAATTCAATTCGGTAACAAGAAATACATTATAAAGTTTTGTTCTTCTATGAGGAGAAACCATTGAACATAAGTGAATTTAGAAAAAAACAGAAACTACCAACTAATAGGATCTCTATTATGTTGTCTAAGCCAAGAGTTTGTGAGGGTAAAGTGATTGCAGCTACCGGCATCTTTGGGCAACAGGAATGGTGCTTTGGTTTTATAAACGCCAAGACCAGAAGGGTGCGAAGATTTTAAAATCAGATGGTTACGCTCAGGTTGGATGAATACCTCTTTCTTGTGGGCAAAACCACCCCATAACATCACAACAGTTCCTGATAAATAATTTAGTAAATCTTGGATTAAGGCATCCGTAAAGGTATTCCATCCGAAGGCAACATGGCTATTTGGTAGGCCAGATTGTACCGTCAGACAGGCATTCAGTAGAAGGACTCCTTGGTCAGCCCAGTGTGAAAGATCGCCATTCGAAAGCGGTGCGAACCCTTCCAAAGTCAGTGCTTTATTGATGTTTCGTAGGGAGCTAGGAAACAAATTTGAACCGGGCATAATTTGGTCAGGAACGGAAAAAGCTAAACCTTGGGCAAGCCCAGGAGAATGGTAAGGGTCTTGACCCAAAAGAATCACTTTGATTTGATGAATAGGCGTTGCTGCAAGAGCAAAAAAAACCCGCTCATACTGTGGAAAAATGGAGTTTGGATGCGTATTTCTTGCCAATTCTTCTTGTTCCTGAATGGTCTCTAACAAATGAACCCATTTTGGATCTTTTAAGCGGGGCGACAGAAGGGATTGATAATCCGTTGGTAGTCGATCAAGAAAAGAATGCAAATAACCCATGAATCATTAGTCAACAGACTTCATCATTTACTAACTCGTAAGTTTGTAGTTTCGGATCCGATAGGGCCGTCTTTGAAGGTAATTGGAGGACTAGTTTTTTCAGTAAATCACTTCGAAAAACAATAAGTGTAGTTTTTTTACTAGCATATCGTGTGAGTAACTGGGTCCAATTGGCTGAACTTACCTTTTCATCATTGAGGGCAATAATCAGGTCATTAGGGCATAGACCTGCAATTTGTCCTAAATAACCTTCTAAAACATGGGTCACTCTAATAAAGCCATCTTGGGTAAGTGTGCGGACGCCTAAACTTTGCTGAATTTTCTCCGCCTCAGAAACTTTTTTAAGGTTAAGGGAGATACCTACTGATTGCATCAGTTGAATCACATCAACATCTTGTGTGCCATCAATGTAGGCTGATTTAAAAGCTAGCCAAAGGGGACTAAAACTAGACCCCAAACATTTGTTGAGTACTTTATCTAAGCCGTTATCGGTTAAACCTATGCCAACATCATCGCCATAAGCACCGTGCTCTTGCCAAAGCATTCTCATCACATCATCTAAAGATTTTTCTTGCATAGAAAAATCACGAATCAGGATATCTAGGGCAAAGGCAATGAGAGAGCCTTTAGCGTAATAACTGACTACTGAATTCGGTGTGTTCTCATCCATCAGATAATATTTTGTCCAAGCAGTAAAAGAGCTTTGCGCGACACTTTGATGCAATCTACCTGGGTTTTTAAGAACTTGATGATAGGTATCTAAAATACGCTGAAGGTAAGTTGTTCGGTCAATGCGACGACTTCTAAAAAGTTGCAGATCATCGTAATAGCTCGTAAAGCCCTCAAACAACCAAAGAAGTTTTGTAAAATTTCGTTGGTTAAGTCGATAGGGTTGGAAAGCAAGAGGCTGTACTTTTTTGACCATCCAAGAATGAAAATACTCATGACTACATAAACCTAAAAAGTCTTGATAGGCTTTTAGCTCACTAGCTTGAGCAAGTTGGTTCGTATAGGGCAAGTCAGATCGTTTACAAATTAGCGCTGTTGAAGAGCGATGTTCGAGCCCACCATAGCCATTACCCACCACATTGACATGAAATACATATTCAGTAAAAGGTGCAACATGATGACTAGGATCAAAAAAAGCAATGTGGGTATCACAAATAGCTTTTAAGTCCTCTTTGAGTAAAGCCAGGTTTAAGGGGTTTACGACACCCTGAAAAACAATTTGGTGAGGAATCCCAAAAGACTGCCAAGCAACTTTTGAAAAACGTCCTAAGCTAACTGGATGGTCAATCAAGGCATCGTATTGAGGTGCGTAATATAAGCCAAAACCACGCTGATCAATTTTTTTACTTGGTAGGGTAGTAATTACCTCCCAAGTCTTTGTCAAAGACGTGTTTTGTAAAAAACAATCAATAGGTTTGTGTGTTTGGTCTACGACTTGAAAACATAAACTACTAAAATTAAAAAAAGCGCGCTCGGTATCTAAAAAAGCAGTACGAACCGAATTATCGAAAGCATAGATTTTTGATTTAATTAAAACAGGACCATCCGTAGCTTCAATTTCCCAAGTGTCAGAGTTCGTTTGTAAAAGATGTAAAGGCTGTTTAAATGCTTGACTCTTATCTTGACGAAAAGCATGCAATGACAAAATATTTTTAGCAAAGTCACGCGTCATATAACTGCCAGGAATCCAATTGGGCATCTGAATACGTTGACCAGTAGGATTCGGTTTTGAAATCAGTAATTCGACTTCAAAATAGTGACCAAGTCCATCGATAGGAAGTATGGTGTATTGAATATCTGCCATAAAGAATCGGATTATTTCTTAACGGTTAATTCAGCAAATTTCTTTTCAATAGTTTCTTTTGATACTGCCCCAGGAATTCTAGTGCCATCACTAAAGAAGATAGCTGGTGTGCCGGTTACCCCGATTTTTTTGGCGAGTGCTAAATTTCTATCTAAGGGGTTAACACAGTCTGCTTTTGCTGCAGTAGGTTGTACCTGTTGAGTCATCCAGTTAATCCAGGATTTACTGGGCTCAGCACTACACCAAATCGCTTTAGACTTAACAGTAGAATCCGCAGACAAGATTGGAATTAGGTAAGTAAAAACGGTGATGTTATCCATGGTTAAAAGATTTTTTTCCAAGGTTTTACAGTATCCACAATTCGGATCAGCAAACACGGCGATAACACGCGTACCGTCACCTCTAACTGTCCTCAAGGCGTCATTCATTGGTAAATCAGTAAATTTGATTTTATTGAGTTCATCCTCTTTTTGTTCTGTGAGGTTAGTACCCGTTTTTAATTCAACAATACTACCCTGAATTAAATATTTTGCAGTTGCATCGGTATACACCACGGTATTGTTTGCAACAACTTCAAAAATTCCTGGAATAGGAGATGGGGAGATACTCTTGATTTGAACATTGGCCCCTAGTTGCTTTTGTAATTCAGCTTTGATTTTATCGTTAGACTGAGCAGGGCTTAAAATGGATAAAGTTCCCAGAAAAAAGGCTAGGTAAATTTGAAGGGTGCGCATGATGGTCATTCCTAATAATTAATGTACCCAAGCTAGTAATAAAAATAGATACTAGCTAGGGCAATAAAACTCTATTCTAAAGCTTTCGCAATCAATTGTTTTTTAATGTTGCTTTGTTGATTAAGGAGCCGCATACCGGTATTGCGAAGCCACTTCAAGGCAGAGTCATTTCTCATAAACAAACGATGTAAATGATGCGTCACCCCTAAAATAGCATCAACATCGGCGACCCTTGCTCGTTCATAACGACGCAGTAATACCCGATCATTGATGCTTCTAAAGGTTTCTTTTTCCGTAATTGTTTTAACCAAGTCTCGGATATCACGCAGACCCAGATTTAAACCTTGGCCAGCTAAGGGATGCATGACATGGGCTGCGTCACCCAGTAACACAACTTTTGGATCCAGAGTCGGGCCAATAAACTGCTTAGCTCTTTGGCGTTTAAGCGGATAAGTTTTTACTTGATTGAGTAATTGCAATTTGCCTAAGGCCTGAAGGGGCAAACCTTGCGCTTGAGAACTAATGCTTTGACACAACAGTTCGCAATCATTCTTAGCTAGATCTACTAAGTGTGCAGCATTGGCTTCAGAGGTAGACCAAACCATCGAAACTTTTTTATTTGGTAAAGGCAAAAGTGCTAACACATCGCCATTGTCCAAAAACCATTGGTGGGCAGTGCGGAGATGATGATTTTCGCAAGCAAAGTTGCCAATGACGGCAGTATGTTCATAAAGATCTTGAGAAATCTCAATACCAACCTGGGTTCGAATTAAGGAGTTCGCTCCATCGGCAGCAATCACAAGTGGTGCTTTGAAGATGCCTACATTGGTTTTTACAATGGCCTCGCCTTCCCCCATGGAGATAGACTCAAAATTCGCTTCAAGGCGGGTAATAAATTTAGAAAAGGTGGTAGCAAGATCCAAAGCCTCTTCGATTTGTTGGGACTCAACAATATGAGCAAGCTTTGGCAAATTTGCCTCAAATGCTGAAAAATGGATGCCATCTGCGATTTCACCACTATCACCATAAATACGCATTTGTTCGACAACTTGTCTTCGACTCGAATCGATTGCTTGCCAAATTTGAAGATCTTTAAATAGCTCTTCTGAACTGTGAGAAATTGCATAAACTCGACTATTCCAGGCATCTTTTTCAGAACTAGCTGAATTAGTGTTGGATTTATCACCAAAATTAGCAGCAATGTGTAAAACCTTTAAACCCTTTTGACTGAAGGCTAAAGCGGCTGTTTTACCAACTATTCCACCACCTAATATAATAATTTCTTGTGTACTCATAATATGATGTTATTACAATATAGCTTATGTCATTGAAATGCGGCATCGTCGGCCTGCCTAACGTCGGCAAATCCACCCTCTTTAACGCGCTTACCAAAGCTGGTATCGCTGCGGAGAATTATCCATTTTGCACGATTGAGCCCAATGTCGGCGTCGTGGAAGTTCCAGACTCACGTCTATCCGAACTGTCAAAAATCGTCAAGCCAGAGCGAATCGTACCTGCGATCGTTGAGTTTGTCGATATTGCTGGTTTAGTCGCTGGTGCTTCTAAAGGCGAGGGACTTGGTAATCAGTTTTTAGCCAATATTCGAGAAACTGACGCAATTACTCACGTCGTGCGTTGCTTCGAAGACGATAACGTGATTCACGTTGCCGGGCGGGTGAATCCGCTGTCGGATATCGGCGTCATAGATACAGAATTAGCCTTGTCTGATTTAACCAGCGTTGACAAGGCAATCACCAAATATACTAAAGCTGCAAAATCGGGCAACGATAAAGAGGCAGCTGCCTTATTATCGGTCTTAACGAGAGTGGCTGCTCACCTCAATGAGGCGAAGCCGGTTCGATCTCTCGGTTTGTCACCCGAAGAAATGTTGTTACTCAAGCCCTTTTGTTTAATCACAGCTAAACCTGCAATGTATGTTGCAAACGTGCTCGAAGATGGTTTTGAAAATAATCCCCATTTAGAAGCTGTTAAGGCACACGCTGCTTTAGAAAATGCTCCTGTCGTTGCTGTCTGCGCGGCCATTGAGGCAGAAATTGCAGACTTAGAAGATGAAGATAAGATTGAGTTCTTGCAAGAGATGGGCATGAATGAACCAGGTCTTGACCGGGTAATTCGAGCTGGCTTTACTCTATTAGGTTTGCAAACTTACTTTACAGCGGGTGTTAAGGAAGTTCGTGCTTGGACGATTCACATTGGTGATACAGCACCTCAGGCCGCAGGTGTCATCCATACGGATTTTGAAAAAGGGTTTATTCGTGCCCAAACGATTGGGTTTGATGACTTCATTCAATACAAAGGTGAACAGGGCGCCAAAGAAGCAGGCAAGATGCGTGCTGAAGGTAAAGAGTACGTTGTGAAAGATGGCGATGTACTGAACTTCTTGTTCAACGTGTAGGTTTTTACACAACCATGGAACGAGTTGATTGCGTGGTTGTTGGAGCTGGGGTCGTAGGGCTCGCGATTGCACGGCAAATGGCAAGAAGCGGAAAAGAAACGATCTTACTAGAGCGTGAATCCAGTTTTGGCACAATCACTAGTGCACGCAATAGTGAGGTAATGCATGCGGGCATTTACTATCCTACGGGCTCCCTTAAGACAGAAGTTTGCCTAAAAGGGAACGCACTCCTACATGAGTATGCAAAGTCCCACGGTGTCCCATACAACCCCTGCGGTAAGTTGATTGTTGCTAGCGATCCAACGCAACTTGAGGATTTAGAGAAAATTTGGGATAAAGCGTGCGCAAATTTAGTTCCCCAATTGTCCCGTATTACTAAAAAGCAAGCGAATGCCTTAGAACCTGTATTACGAGTTGAAGAAGCAATTCTGTCGGCGAGTACTGGAGTGATTGATAGCCATAGTTACATGCTCTCCTTACTAGGAGAGTTTGAAGATGCTGGCGGGATGATTGCTTATCAATCCAGCTTACAAAAAACAAGTCCTATTCAAGATGGTAACAATGGCTATATCTTGGACATTGCAACGGCAGATGGATCTGTTTTCCAACTAGAAACAAAATATTTAATTAATAGTGCAGGGATGAGCGCACCTAAAGTGGCTCAACAAATTCTGGGCTTTAAGGAATCACTTATACCAAAACCTTATTTTGCCAAGGGAAATTATTTTTCTTTATCGATGAAGTCCCCATTTGCCCGATTAATTTATCCGATTCCTGAACCGGGTGGTCTAGGCGTGCATGTCACGATGGATTTAGGTGGGCAGGCAAAATTTGGTCCTGATGTAGAGTGGCTTGATATTGAAGAAGAGAGCCAAGTCGATTATGCGGTTGATCCTTTGCGGGGCAATAAATTTTACGCCGCGATTCGGAGTTACTGGCCAGACTTACCGGATGGTGTTCTAAGTCCAGCCTATTCAGGGATTAGAGCAAAGACAAGTAAACCTGGTGAGCCAGCCGCTGATTTTAGAATTGATAATGCCCAGTTGCATGGGCATACTGGTCTGATCAATTTGTTTGCGATTGAATCGCCAGGATTAACATCCTCTCTCGCGATTGCCCAAGAAGTTGAAGCGCGCTTAATTTAGGCCGTCTTCACTTCACAGAACTTAAAAGAATAAATCTTGTAGAGCCTGTCCAGGATTCTCCGCACGCATAAATGCTTCACCAACTAAAAAGGCATCAACGTGATGCTCGCGCATGAAGTCAACATCTTTTCTGGCTAAAATACCACTTTCTGTAACGATTCTTTTTTCTTTAGGGATATCGGCAAGTAAATCGATCGTATTTTGTAATGAGACTTCAAAAGTTTTGAGGTCACGATTATTAATCCCGAGTAAGCCAGATTTTAATAACAGTGCACGTTGTAATTCTTCTGCACCGTGCACTTCCACCAACACATCCATTTGTAGTTGGACGGCGAGGTCTTCAAACTCCTGCAATTGCTGATCGCTCAGCGCAGATACAATCAGTAGAATCGCATCAGCTCCCATCGCACGAGCTTCAAAAATTTGATACGGATCAACCATAAAATCTTTACGGATCACAGGCAAACTACAAGCGCTTCTTGCCTCTTTTAAAAAAGCAGTACAACCCTTAAAGTATTGTTCGTCAGTTAAGACCGATAAACAGGCCGCACCATGCTGTGCATAACTTTGAGCAATGAGTGCTGGATGGAATGGGTCTCTTAAGATACCTCTACTTGGACTGGCTTGTTTGATTTCGGCGATGACACCAGCGTGACCGAGAGCAATTTTTGCTTCTATCGCATTAATAAAACCACGCGGAGCCAAAATTGAGTCTGTCAAACTCGCCTGCGCAAGTGCTTCAATATCTGATTGTGACACAAGTGATTTGGAGACAATGAGCTCTTCTTTTTTAGTCGCTAGAATGCGATGTAAGATATCAGACATTTTTTTCACCTAGCTCTTGAGTAGTTTGAACAAACTCAAGCATTTTTGCTTTCGCCGCACCGGAAGTAATCGTAGCGCGGGCTAACTCAATTCCCTCGCCAATTGAAGGGGCAAGATCACTGGCGTATAGGGCAGCACCAGAATTGAGAGCGACGATGTCTAAAGCGGGTCCGGGCTGTCCATCTAAAACATTTAATATGATATTTTTCGACTCCTGCGCATTTTCGACTTTAAAGGCGCGCGAACTCGTCATGGCAATGCCAAAATCTTCAGGGTGAATCTCATATTCAATAATTTGACCATCTTTGAGTTCCCCCACTAAGGTGGAGGCACCTAAAGAAATTTCATCAAGTCCATCCTTGCCATAAACTACAAGGGCATGTTTCATACCCAAACGCTCAAGTACGCGAATCTGAATACCTACTAAATCTGGATGGAACACGCCCATAAGCATATGCGGCGCATTTGCAGGGTTGGTGAGAGGTCCCAAGATGTTAAAAATAGTACGAATACCAAGTTCTTTGCGAACCGCAGCGACATTTTTCATGGCGGGGTGATGATTGGGGGCAAACATAAAACCCATCCCCGTTTTTTCAATACACTGACCAACTTGTTGAGCAGAAAGATCAATCCGAGCACCTAGTGTTTCTAAGGCATCTGCACTGCCAGATTTACTACTGACGCTGCGGTTTCCATGTTTGGCAACCTTGGCACCAGCACCAGCAATCACAAAGGCAGAGGTCGTTGAAATATTAAAACTATGGGATCCGTCACCACCAGTGCCAACAATATCAACAAAGTGACTAGAATCTTTCACAACAACGTGGTTGGCAAATTCACGCATTACCATGGCTGCTGCAGAAATTTCCCCGATGGTTTCTTTTTTAGTTCTTAGGCCCACCAGTAATGCTGATGTCATACTCGGAGATAACTCCCCTTTCATAATGGCACGCATTAAACCAAGCATTTCGTCGTGAAAAATTTCACGATGTTCGATACATCTTAAGAGGGCTTCTTGTGCTGTGATTGTCATATCAATTATCGGACCAATTATTTTTTCAGTTTTAAAAAGTTTTGCAGTAAGTCATGTCCATATTCAGACAGAATGGATTCAGGATGGAATTGAACCCCTTCAACGGCCAACGTTTTATGCTTAACACCCATAATTTCGCCATCAGCAGTAGAGGCCGTTACTTCAAGACAGTCTGGCAAAGTAGAACGCTCAATCGCTAAAGAGTGATAACGCGTCACGGTAAATTCTGCTGGTAATCCTTGAAAAACACCACGCCTTTTAGTTTGGATGGTGTCTGTTTTGCCGTGCATAATCGTTTTAGCACGAATAATATGCCCACCAAAAGCTTCACCGATGGCTTGATGACCTAAACAAACGCCTAAAATTGGAATTTTTCCAGCAAACCGAAGAATCGCATCAATCGAAATACCAGCTTCTTTGGGACTACAGGGTCCAGGAGAAATACAAAGGTAATCAGGGGCTAGCGCTTCGATTTCATCTAAAGAAATCTCATCATTACGAAATACTTTTACTTCTTGACCAAGTTCTCCAAAGTACTGAACTAAGTTAAAAGTAAATGAATCGTAGTTATCAATCATGAGTAGCATATATTTCTTTCGTCGCTTTTGAGTGGCATCAAAATGCGCTTGAATCTAGTCCAGCTTGGACCATTTCCGCAGCTCGTAAAACAGCTCGGGCTTTGACTTCAGTTTCTTGATACTCTGACTCAGGAACTGAATCGGCGACGATTCCTGCGCCTGCTTGCGAGTGTAACCAACCATCCTTAATCACGCCTGTTCGAATAATAATAGCGACGTCCATATCGCCTGAAAAGGATAGATAACCCGCAGCGCCGCCGTAAGGGCCACGTTTGGTAATTTCCATTTCATCGATAATTTCCATCGCCCGAATTTTAGGCGCACCAGATAGGGTGCCCGCCGGAAATGTAGCCCGCAGTACATCCATATTCGTAATCTCTTCACGCAAGTTACCTTCTACCGAACTCACAATATGCTGTACATGAGAGTACTTCTCGATACTCATTTTTTCTGTTACATGAACTGAACCAATTTTGGCAATTCGGCCAATATCGTTTCTTGCTAAATCAATCAACATTACATGCTCTGCAATTTCTTTTGGATCGGCTAATAAGTCCCGAGCTAACTGTTCATCCAGTTCTGGTGTTTTACCGCGAGGCCGCGTTCCGGCAAGCGGCCTTACCGTTACGGTGCGGTGCAATTGCCCAGCTGAATCCGTCGTTCTCTCTTGCCGAACCAAAATCTCTGGAGAGGATCCGACTAACTGATGATCACCAAAATCATAAAAATATAAGTAGGGTGAGGGATTTAGTGAGCGTAGAGCACGATACAGTGATAAGGGATTTTCCGCAAAAGGTTGACTAATACGTTGGCCAAACACAACCTGCATGCAATCACCCGCCAAAATGTACTCTTTCGTTTTATTGACTGCAGCCAAAAATTGTTCTTTAGGATAATTACGAATAAGTTCTGTTTTTGTGCCAGCAGTCTGTATCGGATTGACAATCGAGCGATCTAAATGCGACCTTAAAACCTGTAAGCGTTCTTTTGCACGAACATAGGCATTCTCAGACTTTGGATCAACATAAACAATCAGATACAGTTTGCCGGCTAAATTATCAATCACTGCCAACTCTTCGGTTAGCAATAGCTGAATATCAGGTAAGCCTAATTCGTCTTTTGGGGCTGAATTGGCTAAACGAGGTTCTATATAACGAATCGTGTCATATCCAAAGTAACCAGCTAGCCCACCACAAAACCTTGGCAAGCCTGAAAGGATGGCGGCCTTGAATTTGGCATGATAGGCCTCCACAAAATCGAGAGGATTATCAGTATTTGTTTCAACCACTACGCCATCAGTGACCACTTCATTGATGGGGCTTTGCGCAGTTCCTCGGGAACGAATCAAAGTTCTAGCCGGTAAGCCAATAATAGAGTAACGACCAAAACGTTCGCCGCCGACAACGGATTCGAGCAAAAATGTATTCTTAGAGCCTTCAGCTTGTGTGAGCTTCAAATAGAGTGACAGGGGGGTTTCAAGGTCAGCCAAGGTTTCAAGCACAAACGGAATACGGTTGTAACCTTGGGTCGTTAACTGATTAAATTCTTCGAGAGTCATTTTGCTTGGGCTATAGAAGTTCTCATGGCGTTAATTACTTGCGCATAATCAGGTTTTCCAAAGATTGCTGAACCTGCGACAAAGGTATCAGCCCCAGCCGCATAAATAGCGCCAATATTTTCTGGATTTACCCCTCCATCAATTTCAAGTCGAATCGATCTGCCGGATTGGGCTGTATAACTATCAATCAACTTTCGCGTCGCTTTTAGTTTTTCAAGAGTAGACGGAATAAATTTTTGCCCCCCAAAGCCTGGATTCACGGACATTAATAAGATTAAATCGAGTTTATCTAAAACATGGTCTAGGTAATGCAAGGGAGTAGCTGGATTAAAGACTAAGCCCGCTTGACAACCCTGATCTTTAATTAAATTAATCGTTCGATCGATGTGCGTACTTGCTTCAGGGTGAAAACTAATCAAATTAGCGCCTGCTTTTGCAAACTCGGGAACCAATGCATCAACCGGTTCAATCATTAAATGAACGTCGATACAAGCTGGAAGGCCGTTCTTTAGGGCATGTGGTCGAATTGCTTCACACACCAGGGGACCGATGGTGAGATTGGGGACGAAATGATTATCCATCACATCAAAGTGAATCCAATCCGCACCAGCACTTAGGACATCTTTAACTTCTTGCCCCAAGCAAGCGAAATCAGCAGAAAGGATCGATGGTGCAATGATCGCAGGTAAGTTATTATTCATAAATCTATTTTACTGTAGAGATTCATCCTCATAAAATAAATCACATTCGGATATAAGGACTATTAAGCATGAGCGAGTATGCAATTCAAATAACGGTAAAAGTACAGTACTTAGAAGATCAGTCTGCGCCTGAAAAAGGTAACTATAGTTTTGCCTATTCAATGATCATCAAAAATGATTCCCAAGTCCCATTCCAATTGATTGGTAGGCATTGGACTATTACCGATGCAGAAGGGGTAGAACAAGAAGTTCGAGGTTTAGGCGTAGTTGGTCAGCAACCTTTTCTCCGGCCCGGAGAATCATTTGAGTACACTAGCTGGGCATCTATTCCAACGCCAGACGGAAAAATGAAAGGAAGTTATTTCTGTGTTTCGGAGGAGGCTGAGTTTTTTGCAGCGCCCATTCCAGAATTTCTATTAACTATGCCCAGAATCCTTCACTAAGTCTTTATTCGTCTTTTTTTCTACCTAGCATGGTCCAAACTACAATGAAAACCAGGATCAATAAGGCAACCCCAGCTTCTGCCACGAGTAAAAGCATGGGGTATTCATCTAATAAGTCTGCTAGCATCGCCAACCTTTTACTGAAATTAAAAAAATGCGTTGAATAATGAAATACTTCATTACCTTCATCCTCATTTTACTCGTCTCTTGTGCAAATCGAGAGGACAGAGTTCAATCAAAGACTAACCAAGATCAGTACTTGCCAGAAATTTCGACCCGTAATAAAAATATTGATCAGTTAGGTGCTTTATCAGGTTGGAAGGATGATTCAATGGAGGGAGTTTGGCCTGCTTGGCAAAAAAGTTGTAACTATCTTCAAAAATCAAGCATGGATAGCCCATTAAAACGGCTTTGTACAGATTCTGCCAAATTGAAAAATCCCACCCCTATACAAGTGAAGCAATTTTTTGAAAACAATTTTCAGGCTTTGTCATTGCGACAGGCATTGCCGAGTAATGGATATGCCCAAGGAAATGTAGAGGGCTTAATTACTGGATATTATGAGCCTATTTTGAAGGGGTCATTGACCAAAAGTCCGAGTTTTCAAATTCCCTTATATAAATATCCTGAACTCTGGAAGAGTGATTCCAAATTACTCAGGCCAGCGCGAGCAGAGCTTTTGAAAGGTCCACTTTTAAAAGGTAATGAGATTGTTTGGGTTAATGATCCGGTGGCGGCTGCGATGATGCAGATTCAAGGTTCAGGAAAAATCCAATTAGAAAATGGTCAAATGCTCCGCTTGGGTTTTGCAGGCACGAACAACCAACCCTATAAATCAATTGCCAATTGGTTAATTCAGCAAAAAGAAATGACATCTTCTCAGGCGAGTATGCAAAATATTTCTGAATGGGCCAAAAAACATCCTGAACGTGTCCAAGAGCTTTTAAATAGTAATCCTAGGTATGTGTTTTTTAAACTTAATGCAAGTGGATTTATTGAGGAAGGGCCGATTGGTGCTTTAGGAGAGCCACTCACTGCGCAAAGAAGTATTGCAGTAGATTGGCAATATATCCCTAAAGGATCTCCGGTTTTTTTAAGTACCTCGGATCCCAAAACTGGTAAAAAGATAGAAAGCTTAGTCTTTGCACAAGATACAGGAAGTGCTATTGTTGGTAGTGTTCGGGCAGATTATTATTGGGGATCTGGAGAGCTCGCTGGAGAAAAAGCTGGAATGACAAAACAATCAGGTAGCATGTGGTTATTGGTGCCAAAAAATAAATAGTTTTAATGATAAAAACTCAAATTCATTTCGTTCCAATGCTCTGTTGCATTCTCAGCTTATTGATGACAGGCTGTGCAATGACGTCCAAAGAAACGCCCACTATTTTAGAAAACCAACGTCCTATCGAAGGTGTTCAACTAGAACCAGAGATTAGAAAATTCTCTCAGATGATTTCAAAATCACTAGAGATTTCAGAGCAGTCAGAAATCTCTAGTAATGAAGATGTCGAGGGGTGGTATTTATGGTCTTTAGCACCCCACAAGAAGAAAACAAAATACTATTTGCATCATTATCAGGGTAAAAGTGTGATTCATGCAGATGCACGATCCAGCGCCTCGGGCCTTATTGTGCCGTTAAAAGCAAAAGATATTCAAGGTTTTGATTTGCAGTGGACTTGGAAAGCATTAAAAAACATTGCTCTGGCAGATAATACGCAAGGCCATACTGATGACGCTCCCCTACGTATCGTCTTGGGCTTTGAAGGCGATAAATCATCTTTGCCTTTAAAAGATCAACTTGCCTTTGATTTAGCAAAACTGATTAGTGGGCATGATTTACCCTACGCAACCCTTATGTATATTTGGTCGGAAAAAAACGGTATTGAAGAGGTGATTACCAATAAGCACATTAGTCGGATCAAGGCGATCGTTGTCGACTCGGGCGCCAAAGATTTAGGGGAGTGGCGAACACACCGCAGATCAATTGAAGCAGATTTCAAAAAGGCTTACGGTGAAAATCCTGGAAAATTAATTGCTATTGGAATTATGACGGATACGGATAATACCAATGAAGAAGTTCAGGCAAAATATGGCGATATAGAATTTCAGCGCCGATCTAACCGCTAATAAGCGCTTCAATGACCTACTTGAATTAAACAAATTAAGCTAAAAATTGTTTTGCGAGTTGAACCCAGTAATTAGAACCAATTGGTAATAGGTTATCGTTGAAATCATACGAAGGATTGTGTAATTCACAAGGCCCTAAGCCATGTCCCGATAAGCGGTGTTGGCCATCGCCATTCCCCAGAAAGACATAACACCCGGGTACTTTTTCTAGCATAAAGGCAAAATCTTCAGAGCCCATCGTTGGTTGAATTACTTGACTGAGATGCTCCTTACCAAAAGTTTCTTCAATTACTCTTGCTGCAAAGTTGGATTCTTCCGGATGATTAATGAGAGGTGGGTAGTTTCGATCAAAATCAATCTCAGCTTGGCAGTTAAAAGTCTGCGCTACGCCGTGAGCAATCTCGATTAAGCGTTTTTCAATTAAATCTAAGGTCGGAATCGTGAAAGTACGAACCGTACCGCCAAGCCATGCGTCGTCGGGAATCACATTAGTGGTAAAGCCACCATGAATTTGGGTAATCGATAAGACTGCAGCATCAATTGGACTCTTATTACGCGTGATAATGCTTTGAAGTGAATTGGCTAATTGTGTTAATGCGTAGATTGGGTCTGCGCCATTATGGGGCATGGCTGCGTGAGCACCTTTACCCTTGAGAGAGATTTTAAATTCATTGCTAGAGGCCATTGCTGGTCCCGTAATTACACCAAATTGCCCCTCAGGCATGCCAGGCCAATTGTGTAAGCCAAAGACGGCATCACAGGGAAACAGTGAAAAGAGACCCTCTTGAATCATTTGACGCGCTCCACCACCACCTTCTTCTGCTGGCTGGAAGATCAAATAAATAGTGCCCTTGAAATTACGATGCGTTGAGAAATAATGAGCCGCCCCCAACAGTATGGCAGTATGTCCATCGTGCCCACAGGCATGCATAGTGCCTGGATGGGTTGAGGCATGTTCAAAAGTATTTTTTTCATGAATGGGCAAGGCATCCATATCAGCACGTAAGCCAATCGATTTTCCAGGGCCTAAATTGCCATCAATAATGCCAATCACTCCAGTATTGGCAAGTCCAGTATGGGTTTTAATGCCCCAATTCGTGAGCTGTTTAACGACTAATTCGGCAGTGCGATATTCTTGGAACTTGAGTTCGGGATGAGCATGAATATCCCGACGGATGGATTGAATTAAAGCCTGTTGATCAATGAATTCTGGTTGAATTTTCATGCATTTAAGGAGGTAGTTGTGTTTTTATCATAGCCGAAAATTCTCTTTATGGGTAGACAATTTTGAGGCTATTAGCGATTCTGATAGTTAAATACTAGTAAAATTAATCACCTTAACAAACTCGCAAGTGAAAAAAACAATGAAAAAAAATGAGACTGGATTGAATGCACAACTCCCAACAGTCGGAATTGTAGGCTTGGGTATTATGGGCGGCATCATGGCAGAAACACTTCTCCTGAACAAGTATCGTGTAGTGGGATTCGATATCGAAAAGAGCGCCTGTGCTCGGCTCAAAAAAGCCGGCGGACTAGTCGCTAAATCTGTTGCGCAGGTGACTGAACAAGCAGATGTATTAATTACGTCTTTGGCTACTAGTAACGCGCTGCGAATGGTTTATCAGGAGATTGCAGCAACCTTAAAGGCTACCCCAAAAAAAATTATCTTAGTAGAAACTAGTACCTTAGCGATGACGGATAAAGATTGGATTGCCAAGCAATTACCTAAAAAACAAGTTGCTTTACTAGACTGTCCAATTAGCGGCACGGCTGCTCGTATGAAGGACCGTGCTTGGACAATTTTTGTCAGTGGTAAAAAATCTAGTTGTAATGAAGTGCAGCCAATTTTTAAATGTTTATCCGATAACTCACCCTATGTTGGTGAATACGGTAATGGCTTAAAAATGAAGTTTATCGCCAACCATTTAGTAGCGATTTATAACGTTGCTTGCGCTGAATCAGTTACCTTTGCCAGAAAAATTGGCTTAGATCCACAAGAAGTCTTAGATATTTTTGGCCCAAGTCCGGTCATTGGAACTGGCGTGATGAGACTTCGGACTCCTTTCATGATTAAGCGCGAATATAGTCCACCGACGATGAAAGTAGAAGTATGGCAAAAAGATATGCAAGTGATTGGCGATTTAGCCAAATCGGTTGGCTGCCCATTGCCTATTTTTAATGCAACGGCCCCCATTTATACTGCTGCGATGGCTCAAGGACTAGCTTTGCAAGATACGGCATCTACTGCGGAGGTTTTAGGGCAGATGGCCGGGTTATTTACTAAGCCAGAGATTGCAAAGCCAATTAAAACAGTGGTTAAACCCGCAGTAAAAAAAGTACGTAAAGCCGTCGTCTCAAAAACTTCTTAAGGGCTAGTAAAATTTTATTTATGTTCAATTTAGATCAGTTAATTATTGAGGGTGACCGCGCTCTACGTATTCTGAGTGGTTCTGTGCAGCAGAGCAGGTCGACACCTAAACCCGAAGCTGATTTGGATGTTGCGCCTCTATCTGAACAAGAAAGAAAACATGCAGCGGGCCTGATGCGAGTCAATCACGTAGGGGAAGTTTGTGCCCAAGCCTTGTATCAAGCCCAACGACTCACTTCAGCATCGCCCCATTTACAATCTCAACTCGGCCACGCAGCAAAAGAAGAGGAAGACCACCTGGTTTGGTGTGCGAACCGGCTGGAAGAGCTGGGCTCTAGACCAAGCTTGTTAAATCCAATCTGGTTTGCTGGTTCCTTTGCCATTGGCACTCTTGCGGGCTTGGCAGGCGATCAATGGAGTTTAGGTTTTGTGGTTGAGACAGAAAAACAAGTTGAAAACCATTTAAATAGTCATTTACAAGCTTTGCCAGAGTCAGATATTGCTTCGAGAGCGATTGTTGAGCAAATGCGTACAGAAGAAATTGAGCATGGCAATATGGCCAGAAATCTTGGGGCGAAAGATTTACCTGAACCGATTACAAAAGTGATGGGTTTGGTATCTCAAGTTATGACAAAAACCGCCTATTATTTGTGATCCCTGTATTTTGTGCTGAGCACCCATTAGTACAAACCATAATAATCTCAATTTCTACTTGAGGTATGAGTTGTAAGATACTGTTTATTATTATTAATTTTATAATTAATGCTTGAGAAATCATTTCTAAGCTCTTGTAATTACAAGAAAAAATAGTAGAAATTCCCTAAAACCCCTTGACCTGAACCTATTACCCCTTTAAAGTGGGAGAATGTGTCAAAAAGTGGGAAAAATAGCATGTTTCAGGGTGCTTCAGCGATCAATTTAGATGTTAAAGGACGGATGTTAATACCGTCAAAGCATCGTGACGCCCTAAAAACCGAGCAAGGCTTGAGAGCAACGCTCACAAAAAACCCCGATGGTTGTTTAATGCTCTTCCCACAGAGCGAGTGGGAAATATTCAGTGAAAAAATTGCGAAGCTACCGATGGAAGCACATTGGTGGCGGAGGATCTTTTTGGGTAATGCCAACGAGGTCGAGGTGGATGGTTCAGGCAGGATTTTGATTAGTCCGGAGTTACGTTCTAGTGCCGGAATCGAAAAAGAAGTGATTTTACTTGGAATGGGGACGCACTTTGAAGTTTGGGATGCTAATACGTATGCAGTGAAGGAGCAAATCGCTATCTCACAAGGTATGCCAGAAGCACTTCGTCAATTTAACTTTTAATGCGAGGACTCGATGAACATCAGTCATCGCCCGGTTTTACTGGATGAGGCAGTTTCTGCTCTATTAGCAGGGCCAATTCAGGTTAACCCATTGTATTTGGACGGGACTTTTGGTCGAGGTGGGCACTCAAGAAAAATATTGGCGAACCTACCATTAGAGGGGCGCTTAATTGCAATGGACAAAGATCCGCAGGCAATAGAGGAGGCGGGCAAGATTGAAGATAGTCGTTTTAGGATTGTGCATGATTCATTTGCGAGTATGGGGGATTACCTTGAGCCTAGTAGTTTAGATGGCATCTTATTAGATTTAGGGATTAGTTCTCCACAAATTGATCAGGCTGAAAGAGGATTTTCTTTTCGTATGGATGGTCCTTTAGACATGCGTATGAATAACAAGGAGGGGCAAAGTGCTCAAGAGTGGCTGGCTATTGCCAGTGAAAAAGAACTACATAAGGTAATTAAGGAATATGGGGAAGAACGGTTTGCTCTATCGATTGCAAAGGCGATTGTTGCTAGCAGGGAGCAAGGCAACGTTATTGGGACCACACGACAACTCGCGTCGCTCGTGGCTAGTGTCGTCCGCTCGCGTGACTCAGAGCAAGACCCCGCAACGCGTACCTTTCAGGCTATACGGATTCATATCAACCAAGAACTTCACGACTTGGAAAAAGGATTAGAGGTGGCCTTGAAACTTTTAAAAACGGGTGGTCGATTAGTCGTGATTAGTTTTCATTCACTGGAAGACCGCATTGTGAAGCAGTTTATGCAGGGTCATAGCCGGGTAGAAATACCTCGAGGCTTGCCTTTGAAAGAATCTCAAATTCCAAAATCCCCGCTAAGATTGATTGATAGGATTAAGCCATCCAGTAGTGAAATCAGTGCCAACCCAAGATCGCGATCAGCGGTCATGCGAGTTGCAGAAAAAATTGGGGAGGTACGATGAACCGTGCAGTAGTGGTTCTCATCTTAGCCCTAATGGGATGTTCATTTTTACTCGTGAACTCACAACAGAGAACTCGTCAGTTGTTTATTGAAAAGAATCGTTTAGAGATTCAACAGCGCAAACTCAATCAAGAGTGGAATCGCTTGGAATATGAGCAAAGAGAATTATCGAGATCAAGTCGCATTATCGATATTGCTAAAAAACAATTACATATGAACGATGCAAAGCAGGATAAGACCATTTATTTAAAGGAAAAAGAATGAGGACTGCGCGCCCATTACCTTCCTCTGAATTAGTCTTAAGATTACCAATGTGGCGATCAAGAGTCGTTTTATTCTTGATGTTTGCAGCATTCTGCACCCTGATTGTTCGGGCATTTTGGATTCAAGGAGTTGGTAATGATTTTTATGCTGAAAAAGGAAATCGGGTAAAAAGAGTCATCGAGTTAAATTCAATTCGCGGAAGAATCTTGGATCGTAATGGCGCAATATTAGCAACGAGTCTCGAAGCAAAGACGGTCATCGCTTATCCAGATATCGTGCCAGATGATTTAGAAAAATCGAAGATATTAGCTTTTGCTAAATTATTAGGGATGAGCGAGGCTGAGTTACGTAAGAAATTAGGTGAGTCGCGAAGCCAACTTTATTTAAGGCGCCAAATTGAACCGGATGTTGCCGCTAAGATTAAAGCCTTAGAAATTCCAGGCATTACCATTACCAGCGAATACCGTAGGTACTATCCTGAAGGCGAGTCTGTAGCCCATGTTGTGGGCTTTACTAATGTTGAGGATATGGGTCAGGAAGGGATGGAGTTATCGAATAACGCATTACTCACTGGCAAAAGTGGTCAGCGTAATGTTGTGATTGATCGTCTTGGACGCGTAGTAGATGACCTGGGAGGTTATATACCTTCTAAAAACGGTGAGGATTTATATCTATCGATTGATAGCAAAATACAGTCAATTGCTTATCAAGAAGTGAAAAAAGCGGTAGAAAAGCATCATGCAAAAGCAGGCGGCGCAGTTGTATTGGACGCGGTCACAGGAGAAGTATTAGCTCTTGCAAATTGGCCCTCCTATGATCCAAACCATCGCGGTAATTTAACAGGTGAGCAACTGCGCAATCGGGTACTGACGGATACCTTTGAACCAGGATCAACGATGAAACCCATCACGATTGCTTTAGCGCTTGAAAAGGGAATCGTTACGCCAAATACGATGATGCCGATTGGGCACCTGCAAATTGGTAAAAAAGTGATTACTGATACCCATCCCTATGGAGTATTAAGTGTTGCGCAGATTATTCAAAAATCGAGCAACATCGGCACAAGCCGCATTGCATTGCAAATGGAACCAGAAGATATGTGGGGCATGTTTCAAGCTGTTGGCTTTGGCCAAGCGCCTAAACTTGGTTTTCCAGGAGCAGTTGCCGGACTGGTTAAACCCTACGATAAATGGGGTAAGTTAGACCAGGCCAGTATGTCCTATGGATATAGTATTTCGACGTCGTTATTTCAGATTGCAAAGGCTTACACGATTTTTGTTCGTGATGGTGAACTTGCTACGCTCTCTATGAAAAAAATTGATAAGCCAACGATCGGTGTGCCGGTAATTTCTCAAAAAGTGGCAGCCCAAGTGAGAGTAATGATGGAATCAGTGACCCAAGAGGGTGGAACTGCGGTCAAAGCACAAGTAGATGGATATCGGGTCGGTGGCAAAACTGGTACAGCGCATAAATCCAATGGAAAAAAAGGCTATAGTTCAAATCGATATGAAGCCTTTTTCGCTGGTATTGCTCCAATTAGTTCACCGAGAATTGTGGTGGCGGTAGTGATCGATGAACCGTCTGTCGGGGGGTATTATGGTGGCGACGTTGCAGCACCGGTATTCTCAGCAGTAACGGGATCAGCATTAAGAACCTTAAACATCGCACCCGATGCTAACTCGACTCAGTTAGTCCAAAGTAATGCGATTCAGCCGGTGAATTTTCAGAGATGAAATTGAACTCTAAAAATCTCTCCTCGATATTTGAAGATATAGAAAATACCCTCTATAGCCAGGTGGATCGTGGCGCAAATTTATCCGCAGATACGCGCTTATTAGCGCCGGGGGATGTATTTTTAGCTTATCCAGTTGGTTTTGGAGTGGGCCTGAGTGATAACCGAATGCACATTCCAACTGCTTTAGAAAAAGGGGTTGCGCTCGTTTTATACGATACAGAAAATTGGCTTGAGACAGAATTACTTTCTGCCAGAGAAGTATTGGGTGATCCTCGGTGCATCCCAGTCCCTGATTTAGGAAAAATAGCGAGTGAAATTGCGAACCGCTGGTATGGTAATCCTTCAGCAGAACTAGACATTATTGGTGTTACTGGCACGAATGGTAAAACAACAATTACGCATTGGTTAGCCCAGGCCTTTGGTAAAAGTCATTTAACTGCAATTGCTGGCACGATGGGTTATGGCAGTATTGATGATCTGCAAACAACGGGCTATACCACCCCTGACGCGCCTAGAGTGCAAAGGATGTTAGCTGAGTTGCGAGAGCAAAAATTTAAAACGGTTGCGATGGAAGTATCTTCACATGCTCTTGATCAAGGCAGAGTGGACGGCGTTCAAATTAATACAGCAATATTTAGTAATTTAACTCAGGATCATCTCGATTATCACCAGGATATGGCTGCTTATGAAGCAGCGAAGTTTGAATTATTTAGAAGAGCAAATTTAAAAAATATTGTTTTGAATCTGGAAGACGAGACTGGACTAGTGTGGGCGCAAAAATTAATTGGCCATTCGAAGGCAAGAATTACAGTTTATGGACAAGCCCAACATTTTGCAAAATTAACCGAAGATCAACAGAGTAAATCTTTTCCGGTTTTGTATGAGTTAAAAGCAATTAGTCGGTCTGGGATGTTAGTAAAAGTGGATACTCGAGATCAGAACTTTAATTTAACGATTCCGACATTAGGTGGTTTTAATATTCAAAATGCATTAGCAGTAATCAGCACCTTATTAGCTTATGCGATGCCAGTTGAAAAAATCATTAAAAACATTGAACAACTCAAGTCAGTTCCTGGTCGCATGGAAATGATTAATCTAGGTGATAAGTTAATGCCACTTACGATTGTTGATTTTGCTCACACTCCTGATGGTTTAGCTAAGACTTTAAATACCCTTTTACCTGTTGCCAAGCAAAGAGGCGGTCAATTGATTTGTGTGTTTGGTTGTGGTGGTAATCGTGACATGGCGAAACGCCCACTCATGGGTCAAATTGCTACTGAAATTGCCAATAAAGTAATTCTGACTAGTGACAATCCGCGCAATGAAGATCCGATGCAGATTATCACAAGTATCTTGCAAGGAATACCTGAAAATGAAAAATCGAGGGTGAGTGTTTTAGAAGATCGAGCATTTGCAATTTTAAATACGGTCAGAACAGCTCAAGTCAATGATGTCATTGTTATTGCAGGTAAAGGGCACGAAACAACGCAGGAAGTAATGGGTAAAAAATTCCCGTTTTCTGATCAGGATCATTTACGACTCGCCTTAAGGAGGGTTGTATGACAACGCAGTTCTTAACGATGCGATCTATCAGCCAGTATCTCCCTGAAGCGGTGATGATGCATGCTGATCTGGTATTGGATCAGCCACTCAAAAGGATTGTGACCGATAGTCGCAAAATTTTGAAAGATGATTTTTTTGTGGCAATTGCTGGCGAAAAATTTGATGCGCATGATTTTTTAACTCAAGTACAGCAAGCCGGTGCAATAGGTTCCCTAATTAGCGATGCTGCTAAGGCTCCTGAGCAATTACCAGTGGCGTTGGTTAACAATACCGTCTTAGCGCTTGGTAAACTGGCCAAAGCCTGGCGCTTAGAGTTGGCTCCAACAGTAGTGGTAGTAACCGGTAGCAATGGTAAAACCACTGTAAAAGAAATGATTGCCAGTATTTTTAGGGCTGCTGTAGGTCAAGAACATAGTTTATCTACCGACGGCAATTTAAATAACGAAATTGGTTTGCCCCTGACTTTACTGCGCCTCACCAGTGAACACCAATTAGCTGTGATTGAACTTGGTATGAATCATCCTGGCGAGACAAAAGCCTTGGCCGAAATTGCTTCGCCAAATATAACTTTGATTAACAATGCACAAAGAGAACATCAAGAGTTCATGCAAACGGTGGAAGCGGTTGCGCAGGAGCATGCCTTAGCGATCCAAGCTTTGCCAACGGATGGGTGTGCCGTGTTTCCGAGTGACAGCCCCTATGCCGATATTTGGTATGGGGTAGCAAAGGGTAGGCCAATCTTTACATTTGCCTTCAATACTGAGGCAACTCAAAACCAATCGCAAGGTCAAACCGATGTGACTGGGCGTTGGCATGAAAAAGGTCAATTAGAAATTAGTTCACCCCACTGGTCAACGAACGCGTTGGTGCAGTTAAAAACTTTGGGCGATCATAATGCAAAAAATGCCTTAGCTGCTACAGCGGTTGGATTAGCTGCTGGTGTCTCAAAAGAAGCGATTATCCAAGGCTTAGAAGCTTTTGAAGCGGTTGGTGGTCGGATGCGCAAACTAGAAATAAAAATTGGTAAAACATGCATTACTCTCGTGGATGACACCTACAATGCTAATCCAGATTCTGTGCTTGCAGCGATTCAAGCAATTGAAGATTTACCCGGTAAACATTGGTTAGTGTTGGGGGATATGGGTGAGGTTGGAGACCAAGGTCCAGTGTTTCATCGTGAAATCGGTGAATATGCAGCTCAACATCAAATTGATCAGTTATGGACAATCGGCGAACTGAGTTCCTTTACCGAGGAAGCATTTGCTCAGGTTAAAGCCCTGTCCCTGAAAAATAGTAGCAAGGTCGGTCAACACTGCAATTCAATAGAGCAATTAACTAGCCAGTTAACGGATCAACTCATGGCATCGGCTGTGCAACTTGATTCAAGCCCAAGCCAAACATCAAGCCAAACCAGAAGCCAAACCACAAGCCAAACCACAAGCCTTGTGCCATCACTCGTGATCTTAGTGAAGGGATCACGCTTTACTAAAATGGAACGGGTTATCCAACACTTACTCAGCATGGAGGATCAATGTTACTCATCCTAGCCCAGTGGTTGCAAAGTGATTATGGATTCTTAAGAGTTGTAAATTACATCACATTTAGAGCCGTGATGGCGACTCTGACAGCTTTACTGATTGGTTTGGTATTTGGACCGTGGGTGATTCGGCAATTAACGCTTTTAAAGGTTGGTCAGGCGGTAAGGCAAGATGGACCAAAAACACATCTCATTAAAACAGGAACTCCCACCATGGGTGGTGTTTTGATTTTAATTGGCATTGCGATTTCAACACTCTTATGGGCAGATTTATCAAATCGATTTATTTGGGCTGTTTTGTGGGTGACTTTAGGCTTTGGAATTATTGGCTGGGTAGATGATTACCGTAAAGTGGTTTACAAAAATCCAAAAGGAATGAGCTCTAGTGAAAAATATTTTTGGCAATCTCTGATTGGATTTGTAGCAGCGATCTATCTTGTTTTTGCTATTACAGATTTTAGTAATATTAGTTTTATTAACTCCCTGTTGCGCTGGAAAAATCAAGGAGTCACCTTAGGATTGCCAAATAATTTAAATTTAGTGGTGCCCTTTTTTAAAGAAATCAGCTATCCATTAGGCTCAATTGGGTTTGTCATTCTTACTTATTTAGTCATTGTAGGTAGTAGTAATGCTGTGAATTTAACCGATGGCTTAGACGGTCTAGTTATTATGCCAGTGATATTAGTGGCGGCCGCCCTCGGCGTTTTCGCCTATGTTTCGGGTAATACGATTTACGCCAAATATCTTCTATTTCCATTTATCCCAGGTACCGGTGAATTACTGATTTTCTGTGGCGCAATTGGTGGAGCAGGCTTAGCTTTCTTATGGTTCAATGCCCATCCAGCGCAAGTGTTTATGGGTGATGTTGGCGCTTTAGCGCTTGGCGGTGCCTTAGGTACGATTGCCGTCATTGTTCGGCAGGAGATAGTCCTGTTCATTATGGGTGGAATTTTTGTGGTGGAAACCTTGTCCGTTATCTTACAAGTAACGTGGTTCAAGTACACCAAAAGAAAATATGGTGAAGGGCGACGTATCTTTAAGATGGCACCGTTACATCATCATTTTGAATTAAGTGGCTGGAAAGAAACACAAGTAGTAGTGCGCTTTTGGATCATTACGATCATCCTAGTATTAATTGGCCTATCGAGTCTCAAGTTACGATAACGATGAATACCTTTAATACCTCCCAGCCTCTCAACCAAGCATTTGGTCAGTATTCTGATCAGTGTAAGGTTTTGGTCATGGGGCTCGGCGAATCTGGTCAGGCGATGGCAAAGTGGGCATTAGCCCAGGGTGCTCAAGTCATGATGCATGATACGAGAGAAGAGGTGAGTTTAGGTGAGGGGCTTCATCGCCGTACCCAAGAATTACTTCAGCTAGGTGTTTCGAGCATTAGTTTTGGTAGTAATTTATCTGAAATCGATTGGACGGATGTCAAAATTTTGGCAATGAGTCCGGGCATTTCTCCGCTTGATCCATTAATAGAACCATGCCTTCGTCAAGCTCAGGAAAGCCAGATTACGATTTGGGGAGAGTTAGATTTTTTCACTAAGGCTCTAAGCAGTTTAGAGGATACTTACGCATATAGTCCAAAGGTAATTGCAATCACTGGTACCAATGGCAAGACCACTACAACGGCTTTAACTGGAGTAATCTGTGCCAAGTCGGGCAAAAGTGTCGCCATTGCTGGCAATATTAGTCCGTCGCTCTTGGATAAACTCACGGAGTGCCTAGCGCAAAACACATTACCTGACATTTGGGTATTGGAGTTATCGAGTTATCAACTGTATTACAGTCAGGACTTTAATCCTCATGCTGCCACTATCTTAAATATATCTGAGGATCACCTCGATTGGCATTTAAGTATGGAGCATTATGTCAATGCAAAAGCCAAAATATTTGGACAAAATACAATCCCCATTATTAATCGGGATGATGCCACAGTAATGCGTTTATTTACGGATGCGGACTGGGCGAAAAAACGCATTATCAGCTTCGGTATGAATCAGCCTTTAGAACCTGATTCATTTGGGATTAAGAGTGATATGGGCGGTGCAATTGATTGGTTGGCATGGGCTCCACCAGTAGAAGAATTCGAAGGTAACCAGCTAATTAAAGTCAGAAGAACCAAGAAATCTCAAGCTGCACTAGATGAAGAACCGTTATTAATTAAACATTTAATTCCTGCGGATGCGCTGCTGATTAAGGGCCGTCATAACGCTACGAACGCTCTCGCGGCATTGGCCTTAGCGAATGCAATAGGACTAGGTATTGCACAACTTTTACATGGTTTACGGGATTATTCGGGTGAGCCGCACCGCGTTCAAACCATTGCGATTGTGGGTGATGTGGAGTATATCGACGATAGTAAAGGCACTAATGTTGGAGCAGTGATTGCTGCTTTGCAGGGGCTTGGCATGGTTGAGTCACAGGGCGTCAGAAAAATACTATTAATTGCCGGTGGGGATGGCAAGGGCCAAGACTTTAGTCCACTGCGTGAGCCAATCCTAAAATATGTAAAGAACTTATTCTTGATTGGTCGCGACGCAAGCGCGGTTGCAGAACTATTTAATGGTGAGTCACTATCAATTACGATGGCTACGAGCTTAGAAGATGCCGTCAATCAAGCCGCAAGCATTGCAAAAGCCGGTGACCGCGTTTTACTCTCGCCAGCATGTGCTAGTTTTGATATGTTTAAAAATTACAAACATCGAGCTGAAGTCTTTGCCAGTGCTGTGGAAGAGTTAAGTATGCATTCATTGGGGGAGGCGCAATGAAGCTTGTATTAGCCCAAAGTATGATGAACTTAGTGCGTGGATGGAGTACATCGCGCAATCGTTTTGGCGGTGGACTGCGGCAAGGTTTTAACGAGTTCCGTTCCGAGTTAAGAGATGCTACCAAAACAACTACCTATTCGCGCTCAGCGATGGGAGCATGGGATCAGTCCTTGTTATGGTCAGTTGTATTGCTCGTGTTAATGGGTACTGTCATGGTTTACTCAGCTTCCATCACCTTAGCCGATGGAAAAAAATATGCAAATTACAGCAGTACTTATTTTTTAATAAGACATATCTTTTCTCTAGGCATTGCCGTATTTGCAGGTTTGATCGCATATCGCCTACCTAGTAAGGTTTGGGACAAGATTGCTCCTTTACTGTTTATCATTACGGTCCTGATGTTGATTGTGGTTTTAATTCCTGGCTTGGGTAAAGCTGTCAATGGTTCAAAGCGTTGGTTGCCACTGGGTATTATGAATTTTCAGCCGTCTGAGTTGATGAAGTTTGTAGCGGTGATCTTTGCAGCGCATTACACCGTCCGTCGCCAAGAATATTTGCATTCCTTCTTAAAAGGATTTTTACCACTTGGAGCAATTGTTGGCCTCGTGGGCGCTTTATTACTTTGGGAGCCTGACATGGGCGCCTTTATGGTTGTCGCTGCCATCGCAATGGGTATTTTGTTTTTGGGTGGTATTAATGCCAAACTATTTAGTTACTTAATCTTAGTTGGAGTGGCTGCATTTGGTTTAATTGTTGCCACTTCGAGGTTTAGAAGAGAACGTATCTTTGCCTTTTTAAATCCATGGACAGAAGAACATGCGCAGGGTAAAGCCTACCAATTAACCCACTCATTGATGGCATTTGGGCGAGGTGAGTGGTTTGGTGTGGGTTTGGGGGGCAGTATTGAAAAACAACATTATTTACCAGAGGCGCATACCGATTTCATTCTTGCTGTCATCGGTGAAGAGCTAGGTTTTGTGGGTGTATTGGTAGTAATTATAGTTTTTTATTACATTGTAAGAAGATGCTTCATGATTGGCAGAACCTGCTTACAACTCGATCGCAGTTTTGCTGGGTTGGTTGCAAAAGGCATTGGTATCTGGATTGGTTGGCAATGTTTTATAAACATGGGCGTCAATCTGGGCTTATTACCTACCAAGGGACTTACCTTACCTTTGGTTAGTTATGGTGGCTCTGGCTTATTAATGAACGCAGTGGCCATTGGTGTACTTCTAAAAATTGATGCAGAAAACCGTGCCTTGATGCGAGGTGCCAAAATATGACGACATTGACCCCGTTATCTAAATGTATCTTGATTATGGCTGGCGGCACTGGGGGACATATTTTCCCTGGGCTTGCGGTAGCAGAATATTTACGTTTAGAAGGTTGGCGTGTCCATTGGTTAGGCAATCCGAATGGTATGGAATATGAATTAGTCAAAAAATCTGGATTTGCTTTTGAGCCAATTATCTTTGGTGGAGTTCGGGGTAAGGGTCTGTTGGTAAAACTAAAATTACCGATGAATTTATACAGAGCGATGTGGCAAAGTTTCGGTGTGATGCGCAAAATTAAGCCAACGGTCATGCTAGGTATGGGCGGCTATGTCAGTTTCCCAGGAGCTTTGGTCGGCGTTTTGAGCGGAATTCCATTAGTTTTACATGAGCAAAACTCGGTTGCTGGTATGGCGAATAAAGTGTTGTCCAACTTAGCTCGAAAAGTATTATGTGCTTTTCCTAAAGCTTTATCCAAAGGTCAATGGGTAGGTAACCCCTTACGATCAGACTTATTACAATTACCAAACCCTACTGAGCGATATAGTAATCGAACTGGGGTACTAAAAGTACTGGTAGTGGGCGGTAGTTTAGGGGCGTCAGCCTTAAATGAGACTGTGCCAAAAGCCTTGCATTTAATTCCGCAAGAAATAAGACCTGAAGTGGTGCATCAAGCAGGCTCCAAACACCTTGAGCAATTGACGAATAATTATCAAACGCAGGGCGTAGAGGCTCAGCTCGTTCCTTTTATTGAAAACATGGCAGAAGCTTATGGCAATGCTGATCTAGTGATTTGCCGTGCTGGAGCGATGACGATTAGTGAACTTGCTGCATGTGGTGTGCCATCTTTATTAGTACCATTTCCATCGGCAGTGGATGATCATCAAACTACAAATGCCCAATACTTATCGTCGGTCGGCGCTGCCAAATTAATTACTCAAAAAGATTTAACTCCGCAAATTTTGGCAGATTGGTTAATGAGTTTAGACCGCAAAGATTTATTGGTAATGGCTCAAAATGCTTTAAAACAAGCGAAGCCTTTTGCTACGCAAAGTGTGGCTGAAATATGCAAAGAAGTGAGTAACGCATGAAACACATAGTTCAACATATCCATTTTGTCGGCATCGGTGGTGCTGGAATGAGTGGTATCGCAGAAGTACTATTAAACCTTGGCTATCGCGTAAGTGGATCTGATATTCAAGAGAGTAGTACTACCCAACGATTAGCTGAATATGGAGCCCAAATCCAAATTGGTCATCATGCTGATAATATTGGCGATGCTGAAGCAGTTGTGATTTCTACGGCTGTAACAGGAGATAATCCAGAAATATTAGCAGCGAGAGCTGCCTCCATCCCGGTCATTCAACGAGCAGTAATGTTGGGCGAATTAATGCGCCTCAAACAAGGAATTGCCATTGCCGGCACACATGGTAAGACCACTACTACGAGTTTAGTTGCCTCAATCCTAGCAGAAGGCCAACTTGATCCAACGTTTGTAATTGGTGGAAAGTTAACTTCTGCAGGTGCAAATGCGCGCTTAGGAACGGGTGACTTTATCGTAGCCGAAGCAGACGAGTCAGATGCGTCGTTTTTAAATTTACTACCTGTGATGGAAGTTATTACCAATATTGATGCTGATCATATGGAAACGTATCAGCACTCGATGCCAAGATTAAAACAAGCCTTTGTGCAATTTACACAAAGAATGCCTTTTTATGGCATTGCCATCTTGTGCGTAGATGATGCCAATGTCAGGGATATGTTGCCATTTGTTTCACAATCAGTTCTGAAATACGGTCTTTCCGAAGATGCTGATGTGATGGCCCATGATGTGACAGCAGTTGGGGCAACCATGCAATTTGCCGTTACTCGAAGAACTATTCGCCGCCATGGTCCAAAGCCAAGTACACTGCAAATTACCTTAAATTTACCTGGTTTACATAATGTTCGAAATGCTCTAGCAGCAATTGGGGTTGCGACAGAGTTAGGTGTCTCGGACGCAGCGATTGTCAAAGCTTTGGGAGAATTTAAAGGCGTTGGTAGAAGATTTACTCAATATGGCGATATTAGTATTCCAAATAAGCCAGATAATAAGAATGCAAGATTTACTTTAATTGATGATTACGGACATCATCCCGTAGAAATGGCAGCGACCTTATCTGCAGCAAGGGGTGCGTATCCGAACAGAAGATTGGTCTTGGCCTTCCAACCCCATCGCTACACCCGGACAAGGGACTGCTTTGGTGAATTTGTAAAAGTACTTCATCAATTCGACGCACTTGTTTTAACCGAGGTTTATCCAGCGGGAGAACCTAAAATAAAAGGCGCTGATAGTCATAGCCTATTAGAAGCTCTGCGGACATCCATAGCGAAAGAGCCAGCCGGTTGCTTACATGCTGAGCAGATGGTGTTAGAAAAAGATATGAAGTTATTGGCGCAAACCATTTTAAGTCAGGTACAAGATGGCGATGTTGTCATTACGATGGGTGCCGGTTCCATTTCTGCTGTGCCAAATCAAATTATTCAGGCAGTCAAGCAAGGGGGTGTCAATGAATAATAGACATGGACAAACTCAAGCAGCTCGACTATCGCAATGGGTCATAGAAGTAAAGGCAAAATTAGCAGCTCTTCAACCCGAATCACTCGGTAAAGTAGGTGTGTTGATGGGTGGGTTTTCAGGTGAAAGAGAAATCTCGCTTCAGTCTGGATCAGGAGTACTCAAAGCTTTGTTAGATAGTGGTGTGAATGCGGTAAGTTTTGACCCATTCCAAGAACCCATTGAGACCATCGTTAACCATCATTTTGACCGCGTAATGATTTCATTGCATGGCCGATTTGGTGAGGACGGTACCATGCAAGGCTTGTTAGAGCAATTGGGTATTCCTTATACAGGAAGCGGTGTAATGGCCTCTGCGATGGCAATTGATAAGCAAACAACTAAACAAATTTGGTTAAGTCATGGTTTATCGACCCCGAAATATGTAATGCTTCATGCGCATACCAATTGGGCAAAAGTGGTCGAAGAGTTAGGTTTACCTTTAATTGTGAAACCCGCGCGAGAGGGATCTTCCCTCGGTTTAACAAAGGTCAATCAAGCGAGTGAATTAGCAGCAGCTTATCAATTAGCTGCTGTGATGGATCAAGACGTGATGGCGGAACAGTGCATTATTGGTGATGAGTTAACTTGTCCAGTTATGGGCGAAGGCGTCTTTGCCCAAGCATTACCGCTTATTAAAATAGTCGCCCCAGCGGCAAAGTATGACTATCACAATAAATACTTCTCTGATGACACGAAGTATTTATGTCCAACGGGCTTAGATCCTTTATTAGAAGAAAAGATTCAAGAACTAGTGGTGAAGTCTTACCAAGTATTAGGTTGTTCAGGTTGGGGTCGGGCAGACGTGATGGTGGATAAAAATACCCAAACGCCTTATTTATTGGAAATGAATACTTCACCCGGCATGACTAGCCATTCATTAGTGCCAATGGCTGCCAAAGCTGCAGGCCTAAGTTATGCAGAGTTAGTTCTTTGGATTGTGATGAACGCCAAATTATCGAATGGGATGAATAGAAAAGGGATGTTGGAAAAATTAGTTGAGGTAGATAAATGAGATCCTCAAGTATCCCTATAAGAAATACGCATAGACAGACCCAGAATAACCAGTCTTTAGGTGAGTTACTGGGTCAATGGTTTATCACTACTATGAAATCGATGTTCTCTGGTTTACTGGTTATTCTTGTGTTTATCATTTCACCTATCTGGAATTATCCAGAACGAATGAAGCAATTAACGCAATGGTTAGTGATTAGCCTAGGCGCGATAACTATTCTTTGGGGGCTCTACTGGATTGGTCAAAGACCAGTTTTCAATATTGAACAAATTTCAGTGCAATCTGCAAATGAGCAAGATTTAGAACATATTAAAGTTCCGATGGTTAAAGCAAAGGCTATTAGTCAATTTAGTGGGAATTTCTTTACCTTGAGACTCGATCAAGCTCGCGCAGCCTTTGAAGAAATGCCATGGGTCAGAGTCGCAAGTGTGAGAAGGGTATGGCCTAACCAAATACAAGTATCGATTGAAGAGCATGAGCCAGTAGGAGTATGGCTTGGACAAAATGGCCCAGAGTTGATGAATAACTATGGTGAGTTATTTACCGTGAATCTAGCTGAGGCAAACGATAGGAAAAATTTAGTGATTTTTCAGGGACCACCGAATAGTAATAAAGAGGTTTTAGGTCTATATCAACAATTAGAGGAATGGTTTAAGAAACACGATTCAAAAATCGTGGCACTGACATTAAGTCCAAGATATGCATGGTCGGTAAAACTTGATAACGGTTTAACTTTTGAGTTGGGGCGGGATCAAACTGATAAAGATCGTAAACAAATCACGGAACGCTTAGATAAGTTTTTTAGACTCTGGCCAGAGTTAGAGAAACAATTAACGGGTCCGGTTGATTACGTTGATCTTCGATACAACGAAGGGTTCTCTTTAGGCGCGTCATCTAAATCTGATCATAAGGCAAATGAATTCAAATTGGCCGGATTGAATCAACGCTTTACTACGCCTTCTGTAGAAGGAGATGAAGATTCAGAAGGATTTGAAAAACCCCTCAATATAAAAAAGCAAGCACCGAAAGCAGAACCTAAAGCGGTAGCAACGTTAAATAATCGAGAAGTTAAAAAAGTAAAACAAAGTGAACAAATTGGAAGTAAATATTAATGAGTAAAGACCATCGTAACTTACTAGTTGCTTTAGACATAGGCACATCGAAAGTTCTTGCTCTCGTTGCAGAAATAGAACCCGATGGCGAGTTTAATGTGATCGGCATCGGTAATGCACCCTCAGAAGGTATTAAAAAAGGTGTTGTCGTAAATATAGAAGATACAGTGCAATCAATTCAAAAAGCATTAGAAGAAGCTGAGGTGATGGCACAGTGTCGGGTTGAAAATGTATTTACTGGCATTGCCGGTAACCACGTACAAAGTTTTAATACCAAGGGAATGGTTGCGATTCGTGACAAAGAAGTAAGCGCTGCAGATTTGGAACGAGTCCATGAAAATGCCAAACCGATCAATATTCAAACAGATCAGCAAGTACTCCATATGTTAATCCAGGAGTACTTAATCGATAACCAGGACGGTGTCAGAGATCCGATTGGGATGAACGGACAAAAATTAGAGGTGAATGCGCATATCGTCACGGGAGCAGTCAGTGCTGTTCAAAATATTATTAAATGTATTCGTCGGTGTGGCTTAGAAATCAATGCCTTGGTGTTGCAACCACTATGCTCCAGTTTGGCGGTATTAACGAAGGATGAAAAAGAGTTAGGAGTCGTATTAGTTGATATTGGTGGTGGTACAACGGATATTGCTGTGTACTTTCAGGGGGTGATTCAATATACCGAAATTATTCCCTTGGGCGGTGATCAAATTACGAATGATATTGCCATGGCGCTCAGAACACCCACAATCGATGCAGAAGATTTAAAAATATCTCACGGCATCGCTAAACAGGCATTAGCGAATTCCACTGCCATGATCGATGTTCCTGGGATTGGTGAGCGGGAATACCGTCCTATTTCTAAACAGTCATTAGCGGCTGTGATCGAACCGAGAATGGAAGAATTATTTAAATTTGTAGTGGAATCTTTAGAGCATTCTGGATTTTCACAAATGACCCCTTCAGGGGTAGTTCTAACTGGTGGAACAGTGATGATGCCGGGTGTGATTGAACTTGCTGAAGAAGTCTTTAACAAGCCCGCAAGAATTGGATACCCAGAATATAACGGGCAATTTAAAGAGGTTTTGAGAAATCCTAAATTTGCAACAGGTATTGGATTACTTCGTGAAGGCAGAACACAAATTGTTTTAGGCCAACAAGAATTAGAAGCGCGTCCCTTACGAGGTGCATTCCAAAGAGCAAAAGAATGGTTTTTAGGTAATTTTTAAAAGAATTGAAATAAAGAGTTTATTAAGTAGTCGTCAATGTAGTACATAAATAGGAGGTAACAAAATGGAGTTTGAAATGTTAGAAGCTGATACAGCTGGAAAAACCAATATCCGAGTGATTGGAGTTGGTGGAGCTGGGGGCAATGCTGTGCAACACATGATTCGTCGTGGTGTGCAGGGCGTTGAATTTATTTGTATGAATACAGATGCCGGGGCGTTAAAACGTTCTAAAGCTGAAACCAATTTGCAGTTGGGGTTAACGGGATTAGGCGCAGGGGCAAAGCCTGATGTAGGCGCTAGTTCTGCTATCGAAGCAAAAGCAAGAATTGCAGATGTATTACAGGGCGCTCATATGGTATTCATTACTGCAGGTATGGGTGGTGGAACCGGTACTGGGGCAGCACCGATCGTTGCGCAAATAGCAAAAGAAATGGGTATTTTGACTGTTGGAGTCGTGAGTAAGCCATTTGATTTTGAGGGTGCCAGAAGATCACGTATTGCCGAAGAAGGCGCTTTAGAACTCGAAAAACACGTTGACTCATTAATTGTTGTGCTAAATGAAAAACTGTTCCAAGTGATGGGTGAAGATGCAGAAATGGATAAAGCATTTAGTACAGCGGATGATGTTTTGCATAACGCAGTAGCTGGTATTGCAGAAATCATTAATGAACAAGGCTTAATTAACGTCGACTTTGAAGATGTGAAAACGGTCATGAGTGAACAAGGTAAAGCCATGATGGGAACGGCAACTGTTTCAGGCGTGGATCGTGCAAGACTTGCTGCAGAAGCAGCAGTTGCTTCACCATTGTTAGAGGGTGTGAACTTATCAGGTGCACGTGGAGTTCTCGTCAATATTACGGCGAGCCGAACATTACGTTTATCTGAGACCAGAGAAGTTATGTCAGCTATTCGTGGTTACGCGGCGGAAGATGCCACGATTATCTTTGGTACGGTTTACGATGAATCCTTAAGTGATGCAATCCGAGTAACGGTCGTTGCTACTGGCTTAAATGGTCCAAGAAAAGCACAAAACGAATCGAATGTTGAGATTGTTTGGACTAATAAAGCCACAGGAACTTATGGTCCTCAGTCTGCAGTGCCAGTAACTGGATTAACTGAGTATGCCCCAGTAAGTCCAATCACAGTGAATGCTCATCAAACGATGGTCGCTTCGAACTTTGCAAATCTGCAAAGTGTACCTAATTATGAAATGAATATCCCAGTATTGTCAGAGCCGAGCCAAATGAATGCACAACCTAGCATTTCTCCACAGGTAACACGTCCAAATCCAAGTCGTGGCGTTGGACAGTTAGGTGCAGCTAGTTCGCCTCAAGCAAAAGCAATGTTGGAAAAGGGCGCAGAATTTTTCGAAATTCCCGCTTTTTTAAGAAAGCAAGCTGATTAAGCTCTAGTTGTTGAGTAGTTAAACGCAGTCATATATAAAACAGTATGATTGAACAATTGACAGTAGTGTGCCTCCGTTGACGACGAAAGCACTAATGTCAGTATTTTTTATAACTGAATTGAAGGAGAGAATATGATTGCTGTTCAACAAAAAGTACCCAATGCAACTTTGTATGAGTTTATTTCTGAAGAAACTGAAGGTTGTACCTTAGGCCCTAATGCTTTTCAGGTAGCAGAAATACTAAAAGGTAAAAAAGTAGTAATCTTTGGATTGCCTGGTGCATTTACTCCTATTTGCTCTGCGCAACATGTACCTGGTTATGTAGAACATGCTGCTGCAATCAAAGCAAAAGGTGTTAATGAAATTTGGTGTGTATCCGTAAACGATGCTTTTGTGATGGGTGCATGGGGTAAAGATCTTCAGGTTGGTAAAGCAGTACGAATGATGTCAGACGGTAGTGCAGAATTAACGAAAGCGCTTGGACTAGAGTTAGACCTAGTTGCACGCGGTTTAGGCATTCGTTCACAACGCTATTTAATGATTGTGAATGACGGTGTGGTCGAGCATTTAGCGGTTGAAGCAGCCGGAAAGTTTGAAGTCAGTGATGCCGCCTCTGCTTTAAAAAGCTTATAATCCTCATTTTTTCACGTATCGACAGGTGTATTGCAGCTTATGTTAAAACAAACCACCATTGCT
The DNA here is from genome assembly GCF_003072505.1 of Polynucleobacter rarus. Classification (GTDB taxonomy): domain Bacteria; phylum Pseudomonadota; class Gammaproteobacteria; order Burkholderiales; family Burkholderiaceae; genus Polynucleobacter; species Polynucleobacter rarus. The sequence goes on along the minus strand of NZ_NTGB01000001.1, from coordinate 2,445,612 downwards.
GAACCAATTAAGACGGTCGGGATTGGGCTGCACTCAGGAACAAAATCTAATTTGTTCCTGAAGCCTGCACCAGTTGATACGGGTATTGTGTTTATTCGTATTGATCAAGAACCTCAAACTCCGATTCCTGCAAAAGCAGAAAATATTACTGACACACGCTTAGCCAGTGTTTTACAGATAGGCGAGCATCGAATCTCAACCGTAGAGCACTTATTGTCTGCTTGTTCTGGTCTTGGCATTGATAACTTAATTGTCGAAATCAATGGTGAAGAGATTCCGATTATGGATGGTAGCGCCGCATCCTTTTTGTTCTTGCTGCAGTCAGCCGGTCTAAAAATCCAAGAAGCCCCTAAAAAATTCATCAAAATCAAAGAATTAATTGAAGTTAGAGAAGGTGACAAATTGGCAAGATTAGAGCCATTTGATGGCTTTAAATTAGATTTTACGATTGACTTTAAGCACCCAGCACTTGATAAGACCGGCCAGCGATGCATCATTGATTTTGCTAACACGACTTATGTCAAAGAGATTGGTCGAGCAAGAACCTTCGGCTTTGCTCATGAAGTGGAAGCCCTTAGAGAAATGGGACTAGCTCGGGGCGGAAGTTTAGATAATGCTATTGTGCTCGATGAACATCGGATACTTAATAACGAAGAACTACGTTATGAAGATGAGTTTGTCAGACATAAAATCTTAGATGCTATCGGCGACCTTTATTTGGCTGGTTATCCGATTATTGGTGTGTATACTGCTGAAAAATCAGGCCATGGCCTCAATAATCAATTGTTGAGGAAGATGTTTGCCACTCCCCAAAGTTATGAAATCGTCCATTTTGATGATATTTCTAAAGCTCCTACTGCTTTTACAGCGCACTTAAATCAAGAAAACGAATAGTACCTACTGCGCAAGAGATTAAGCTGATTTGTTTGCAACTTTTTTAGCGTTAAAGAGTAAAAGTTCAATTGCCTGGTAGGTCGGCGATTCTGGATCAGTGGCCCTTAGTAAGTTTTCCCACGACTGAAACTGTGACGCGGAGAGTGCAATTGGATCCGGTTTAGTCTCTTCCTGACAAGTGTTTTCAGGTTCAAGGTTTGATTTTGGTAAGACTTTTAATTGAATTTCCTTTACAGGAAAGCCAGACTCCCGAAAACAATGCAAAAGACTAGGTAATTTATTTTTTAGCCTTGAGATAATACTAGCTTGACGGGTAAACAAGCGAATCATCCCTTTGTCGTTCATCTCACCAATAAATATATCATTAGAAAAATGACTAAACCCAGTTAAATCAAGAGCTTGGTTCAGGGCAAGTTGATATTTTTGGCGTAATTCAAAATTCGTAAAAACCTCTTTTAAAGGGCTATCCTTTAAATTTTTTGATAGAAGTTCAGAAATTTCGTGAGAACCTAATTGATTATTTGTCATGAATAGATCAATTTCTACAATGAAAAGTCGAGTAAATTTTAGGCAATTTTTGATAACCCTGTGGGAAAATAGCAATTAATCGCTACATTCATGGAAATAATATGCATGAATGATAAACTCTTAGATTGAATTTCTACGAAAAACATCATGGTATCTGGACTCTTAAAAAAGATAATTGGCAGTCGTAACGATCGCTTACTTAAACAATACCGTAAAACGGTAATTCAAATCAATGCTTTAGAGCCAAAGTTTGAGGCACTAAGAGATGAACAATTTCCTGAGATAACTCAAGAGTTAAAAGCCCGGGTTGCCGGTGGCGAAAGTCTTGATAATATCTTACCTGAAGCCTTTGCATTAGTTCGAGAAGCGAGTCGTCGCACAATGAAAATGCGACACTTTGATATGCAAATGGTTGGTGGCTTAGTTCTTCACCAAGGAAAAATTGCTGAAATGAGAACCGGTGAGGGTAAAACTCTGACTGCTACTTTGCCGGTATTTTTAAATGCACTTTCAGGTAAGGGTGTTCACGTAGTGACTGTGAACGATTACTTGGCATCGCGTGATGCACAGTGGATGGGTAAAATTTATAACTTTCTGGGACTAACCGTTGGGATTAATCTTTCTCAAATGCAACACGAGGAAAAACAAGCGGCATACGCTGCTGACATAACCTACGGAACTAATAATGAGTTTGGCTTTGACTATTTGCGTGACAATATGGTTCACGATGTACGCAGTCGAGTACAACGCGGCCTCAATTACGCAATCGTAGATGAAGTGGATTCAATCTTAATTGATGAAGCGAGGACGCCATTAATTATCTCTGGCCAAGCCGATGATCATACCGATTTATACGTAAAAATGAATGTCATACCTTCTTATTTAGACCGTCAAATTGGCGAAGAGAAGGCAGATGGCACAGGTGTAGAAAAACCTGGTGATTATGTGATTGATGAAAAATCTCAGCAAGTTTTCTTGACCGAAGCCGGACATGAGAAAGCGGAGTCAATTCTTGTTCAGATTGGTTTGATCAATGATGGTGATTCACTCTACGCACCACAAAACATCGCTTTAATGCATCACTTACTGGCCACCCTGCGTGCGCACACTTTATTCAACCGTGACCAACATTATGTTGTGCAAAACGGCGAGGTTGTCATCGTCGATGAGTTCACTGGCCGTTTAATGGTGGGTCGTCGTTGGTCTGATGGATTGCATCAAGCGGTGGAGGCAAAGGAAGGCGTGCAAATTAATAGTGAAAATCAAACGCTAGCAACGATTACCTTCCAAAATTATTTTAGGATGTATCAAAAATTATCTGGTATGACCGGAACTGCCGATACTGAAGCCTATGAATTCCAAGAAATTTACGGCTTAGAAACAGTTGTTGTGCCACCAAATAGAATTAGTAAAAGACTGGATAAACAAGATCAGATTTACAAAACATCCAAAGAGCGTTATGCGGCAGTAATTAAAGATATTAAAGATTGCTATGAGCGTGGTCAGCCAGTTTTAGTCGGTACTACTTCGATTGAAAATTCTGAATTAATCTCAGATATTTTGACAAAAGAAAAATTACCGCATCAAGTATTAAATGCAAAACAGCACGCTCGGGAAGCAGAAATCATTGCCCAAGCAGGTCGCCCAAAGATGATTACGATTGCCACCAATATGGCTGGACGTGGAACTGACATTGTGCTTGGTGGCAACGTCGAGAAACAGTCTAGTCTTCTAAATGAAGATACCGCTTTAGATGAAAATCAAAAGCTGGCAAGAATTAAAACCTTAGAAGATGAGTGGCAAGGTCTGCATGAACAAGTTGTGAATGCGGGTGGCTTACATATTATCGGTACAGAGCGACATGAAAGTCGACGGATTGATAATCAGTTAAGAGGCCGTTCAGGACGCCAAGGCGATCCTGGATCCTCGCGTTTCTATCTTTCATTAGACGATGATTTATTGAGAATTTTTGCAGGTGATCGTTTACGAAGTGTTATGGACCGTCTAAAAATGCCTGAAGGTGAGCCAATTGAAGCAGGGATGGTCTCGCGGGCAATTGAATCTGCTCAGCGCAAGGTGGAAGGTCGTAACTTTGATATTCGTAAGCAATTATTGGAATATGATGATGTGGCTAATGACCAACGTCGTGAAACCTATCAACTGCGAAATCAAGTCCTAGAGTCAGACAACGTCGGTGGCTTAATCAATAATCTACGGGATGATGTCTTTAGAAGTCTTGTTATGGAATATGTGCCTTCAGGTACATTACCAGAACAGTGGGATCTAGATGGTTTAGAGAAAGAGCTTCAGCAAAACTGGGGAATACAGTTAGCCTTAAAAGAAAAGGTAGAACAAGCTCAAGAGGTTGATGTTGAAGATTTAATCAGTTGGGTCCAAGAAAGTGCCCAGATTGTATATCAATCAAAACTAGATCAATCCGATGTCAATTCTTTTGCTGGATTTGAACGGTCAGTCTTCCTGTACAGCATGGACTCCCATTGGCGAGAACATTTAGCTTCGCTTGACTATTTACGTCAAGGGATTCATTTACGTGGTTATGCACAAAAAGACCCTAAGCAAGAATATCGTAAAGAATCGTTTGAGTTATATGCTGAGTTCTTAGAAGTCATTAAACGAGATATTACGAAAACAATTCTGAATGTTCAAATCCAATCCGCAGAGCAACTCAATGATGCTACTGAAATGATTCAAGAGGATTTAAGCAACTTGAGAGATGTGCAATATCAACATGCCAATGTAGCGGAATCTGAAACACAAAATTCCTCTGTTGCAGTACCGATGATGAATAAAATCATGAACACTGCACCAAAAGTGGGTCGAAATGACGCGTGCCCATGTGGAAGTGGTAAAAAATATAAGCATTGTCATGGGCAAGTAGCATAATTTAAAACTTGTTAAATGGAAAATTTACTCAAGCAGGAAATTCAAAACCAAAGATGTGATTCAATATGCTCTAATGATTTGAAAAAACAGTCCATTGAAAGATAAAGTAAAAAATTTGTTTGGTCCATGTGCAATTTTTTTGACAGGTTACGGACTAATATTTTTTTCTAAAGGATTGGGTTTCGCAAGCATTTTCACAGCCTTAAGCTCAATTTTAATATGGGGCTTATATTTGATCTTGCGTAAACATAAAATTGCCAGAGTCATACTTGCTTACGGTGTATTTTCAATAACGCCAATCTTAAGTTATACAGGACAAATAGGGGTCCTTACGGGCTTTAATGGGAATCATTCTTCCATTAAGTGGCTCGGAGTGTCATTCGTGATGGCCAGCATATCGATATTTATTTATAACGATCAATTCACGTTTAAAAGTTTATTTTTAAACATCATGCAACCTATTCGCCTTAACTCTGGACCTATAGCGCTTACAAGTTCAAAAATTCATGCTTTTAGTAGAAAAAGGACTTTCATCTATATTCGTTGGATGATACTTGGTACTTTTATGTTTAGTGTGATTGCCTCAGGTTTATCTCAGTTGTTGATTCTGAAAGAATCAACAGAAGCTTTAGATATTCTCATCTTTGGAATTATCTTTGAAGCTTACGTTTACTTTAATTTTGTCGGCATAACGATGATGGCATTCGGAGCCTTAAATCTATTTGGCATTCGAACTGCGATGAATTTTAATAGTCCTTTTTCTGCACGTAATGTAATAGAGTATTGGCAACGTTGGCATATCAGTTTATCTACTGTATTAAAAACCCTTTTTTTTCGTCCATTGAAAAATACCTGTGGACTGCCAGTAGCCATTTTTTTTGTGTTTATTAGTTCTGCGCTGTGGCATGGCGTCACTTTGAATTTTATGATTTGGGGTAGTTTCCACGCCTTGTTTTGGCTAATTACCTATTACATTTTAAAAATGCTTAATAATAAGCAAATTGCAAAAATTTTAACTTTACTGTTATTGCCATTTATTGTTGTTATGGGTAGGATAATTTTTTCTGAGTCCGATTCAACGCTTTTACTCTTTAAGTTACAGCAAGTCATAAATTGGGATACCGATTCTGCCAATGCCATTAGCCATCACATACAATTTGATACTAAGACCCTATTTACCTTGATTTTTGGAGGTATTTTGATGGGTTTTGAATTCGCATTTCCTATACTAGCTAAAAGATATCGTTTTTTAAGAAATCAATATCTCTGTGTAATTTGGGTATTCTTGTGTATTGAATTTAGCTCCTTTGGAATTGAGGGAGTTTATGGAACTCGTTAACTAACAATGAAGTAGGTAAATTCTAATTTATTAACTTGAAATATGATTTATTAAAAAAAGGTCTCGTCGAATCTGGGGTTTATTTAAATGATATTAACAAACTTAACTATTCTTATTATTGGAGCAAGCCACTTAGCAAAACCGGGGTATTTAATTACAAGCTTGCATGATGAATTACAAAATCAAGGTGCAAAAGTGCACACTATAGGCGTTTGTGGAGTTGAACCAAGCGAATGGTTGATTGCAACTAAAGGTCTCTGTGGAGGGGCCGAGAGAGAATTTACCAAGCCGATTAATATCAGATTAGGAAAATCTGCGGAAACTCAACCAATATCTGATTTAATAGCAAAAGATAATCCTGATGTTGTAGTGATTATCATGGGGGATACTCTTGGAAAATATAAAGAGCAAATGGTTAAATTCAAAGTTTATAGTGAAGCCAGTGGTTTAGCGAAAAAAATTGCCAGTTTAAATAAACCATGTTTATGGGTTGGCCCGCCATGGGGAAATGAGCTGCAAATAACTGGTAAAACACATAATCGTACGAAGGAATTGAATTATGTGCTTTCTAATTCAGTAGCACCTTGCAAGTATGTTGACTCTCTGTCAATGTCAAAACCAGATGAGTGGCTAACTACTGATGGGCAACACTTTACACCAGATTATTACAAAGAATGGAGTAAGAAAATCGTTGAGAACTTTAAAATGATTTCCGACTTAAAATTTTGACTATTCAGTAAACTCTTTGACAAATTAATATAGAAAGTATCCAAATGCCAGTTAATCTTCACCCTCTCAGTCCTTCCGATGTGCTACCTATTCAAGGTATACAACTCGGGTATGCTATGGCTGGCATTAGGAAGGTAGACCGTAAAGATATCTTAATCATTACTTTAGAGCCTGGTTCTTCCGTAAGTGGAGTATTTACTTTAAATCGGTTTTGCGCGGCCCCAGTTCAAATTTGTAAAGAACACCTGCTTCAAACTACAGGTATTCGGGCGCTCGTCATTAACACAGGAAATGCGAATGCTGGGACCGGTGAATCAGGCCTCAAGGATGCTAATACAATTTGTAATGCCGTTGCAGAGTTATTAGCTATTTCTCCCACGGAAGTATTGCCGTTTTCAACTGGGGTCATTTTAGAGCCACTACCAGTTGCAAAAATTATCGCTGCACTTCCAACTGCAAAGGCAAATCTAATTGATGCAGGTTGGTATGACGCGGCCTTTGCGATTATGACTACGGATACGATGCCAAAAGCCTATTCTAGCTCGATTGATATTGAAGGCACCAAGGTATCAATTTCTGGCGTAAGCAAAGGCGCTGGAATGATTCATCCGAATATGGCAACCATGCTCGGATTCATTGGTACCGACATCGGCATCGAACCTAAATTATTGAATGATCTAACTAAGGAAGTGGCAGATTTATCGTTTAATTCCATTACGATCGATGGTGATACTTCGACCAATGATTCTTTCATCGTCATGGCTTCAAATCAGTGTGGAATTTATATTGATAATACGAGTCATGCCGCATACCAAGCCTTTAGAACTTTGTTATTAGAAACTGCACAAGACCTCGCTATGAAAATAGTACGGGATGGTGAAGGTGCGACAAAATTTATGACGATTGAAGTAAAAGGCGGGCATACCCTTGAAGAGTGCAAACTGGTAGGGGAAGCAATTGCTCACTCGCCGTTGGTAAAAACAGCATTTTTTGCTAGCGATCCAAATTTGGGAAGAATTCTGGCTGCAATTGGATATGCTGGGATCACTGATTTGGATGTAAGCCATGTCCAATTGTGGTTAGGTGATGTTTGGGTAGCCAAAGATGGAGGTCGACATCCAGACTATCGTGAAGAGGATGGCCAAAGAGTGATGGCACCTGCAGAGATCAAAGTCACGGTTGATTTGGGTCGTGGAGAGGCAAGCCGAACGATGTGGACTTGTGACTTTTCTCATGAATATGTCACGATTAACGCGGATTACCGCTCTTAAAATACAAGAGTCTAGTTTCACAAATTATAATACTGACATGAGTGAAAAATTAGATCAATTTATAGAACGATTAGAAGTCTTCTTTCCTAAGCCCTTGACTCCTGAGGATTGGCAAAACGCAAAAGCATTTCGCTGGCAAAGAAGACAATCTTTATTAGGGAACTTAGGATTCTTAAAGCCGATTTGGCATTTATCCGACATCTCTTTTGATGATTTACAAGCGATTGAACGTCAAAAAGAATTGATCTTAAACAATACTCAGCATTTTGTAGCAGGTAAACCAGCCAATAATGTGCTTTTAACAGGGGCTAGAGGCACTGGTAAGTCATCATTGATTAAAGCCTGCTTAAATCAGTTTTATCACTCAGGGTTAAGATTGGTTGAAGTAGATAAGGAGCATTTATCGGATCTTCAGGATCTTACCGAGATTTTAGCTACAAGACCCGAAAAATTTATCGTCTTTTGTGATGACTTATCCTTTGAAGATGGTGAAGCGGGATACAAGGCACTCAAATCTGCACTTGATGGTTCTTTATCAGCTCAGGTTGAAAATGTATTGATTTACGCCACTTCAAATCGAAGACATTTACTGCCGGAATATATGAAAGATAATGAAAGTTACCAACATAGTTCTGATGGAGAGATTCACCCCGGCGAAGTAGTCGAGGAAAAGATTTCTTTATCCGAACGTTTTGGTTTATGGGTCTCTTTTTACCCACCTAAACAAGATGAGTATCTAGAAATTGTGGCACACTGGTTGGCACATTTTGGCCAAGATAAGTCGGTTATCGAAAACGCAAAACCTGAAGCATTGGTTTGGGCTTTAGAGCGAGGTTCAAGGTCAGGACGCGTTGCTTGGCAATTTGCAAGGCATTTTGCAGGCGCTCATTAAATGACAAGGCCTATTACTGAGGTAGCAGTAGGTATCCTTATCAGTAAAGATAATAATTTTTTGCTAGCAAATCGCCCAGTGGGTAAGCCTTATGAAGGCTACTGGGAATTCCCAGGTGGTAAGATTGAAACAGGTGAATCCATCCACCAAGCTTTAGTTCGAGAACTACGAGAAGAACTTGGTATTGAAGTCATAGAAAGCGTCGCAATCGGGACGATTGAACACGATTATCCGCATGCCTATGTTCGACTTTATTTACAGATTGTCAGAGAGTGGACGGGGATTCCGGTTGGTCTAGAAGGACAAGAACTTGCTTGGCAGTCCAGTCGAATAGTAACAGACTGCAATTTAAGCCCCTTATTACCTGCTACCATTTCAATTATCGAATTGATGAATAACCAAGAGATTTAATAACTTGTTTTAGAGCGATCGTTAAGTGCGTAAATAAATCACAAATTACAAAGTGTTAAATTAAATTCAATGGCACCAGTATAGGCTGGGGGTTTTCCAATCGTTGAATTTTGCAAAAAACGAATCCAAAGAACATGTTTGTTGGCACTAATTTCGGGGATTAACATCTGGTTATGAATATCTACACGAATTAATTGAAACGATTTACCAGTCAGTGGCAATTGAAAAGCGCCATTTTCTGTGCCATAAGTTTTAGAATCTCCGGATTGACGAAGTAACTTCAGAAATAAATAACAAGTATTCTTCCAATCATTAAATGCGGGTGTATAGGATTGTAGTTGAGCTCTTCTTTGATCCGCTGGGAGATGTTGCCAGCAATACAAACTGGGCAGATCGACAGGACTAGTTGCACCTGCAACACTTAATCGAGAACGAATAATTGATAGCCATTCGTTCTCATTAATCAAAGTATTTGGCTTGCCGATTAAATTGTTTAAGTCAAAAAGAGAGTTTTCAATTTGAAGAATAACAGATTCTAAAGCCTCAGAATTAACAGAATGACCATGTCTTAATCCACATAGATAATTTCTCTGTCGATCTAATTCTTTTAATAAATTTGACTTTAAATCTGCTCTAGAAGTCAGATCACCAATATCAAAAAGTAAAGAAATGGCAGCCAAATGATGCTCAGGATCATCTGATTGCATAAAAATATCTTGTCGGTGAAATAAATACTCTAAACGCAATAAACTGCGTACTGTTTCATTAGAGGGGTATTCGTAAGTTAACAAAGAAATCAACAATCAATTCGAAATTAAAATTAAGATATAAGTATGAGATTTAATTATGAAATACACAAGAAAAAACCTCATAAAAACAATAATAAAGCTTATAAACTAATAATTTTTTGATGGATATCGATCACTTGCTTATTCAAATCAGTTAAAAGTCCATCGTTATTAATTATGTAGTCAGCATTTTTAAGGCGATCCTCGCGAGATATCTGAGCAGCAATGATTTTTTCAACTTGGTCTCGTTGTAAATTATTTCGGATAAGCACGCGCTGAATTTGAGTTTCGACTGTGCAGTCAATAACAACAATCTTTTTAAAACGATCCTGCCATTTATTCGATTCAAAAAGTAATGGAATCATAAAAATAATATAAGGAGGATCTTGTTTTAATGCCACTTGAAATGCCGCATAACTAGCTTCTTGAATCAGCGGATGCGTAATACTTTCCAGAATGGTGAGTGCAGGTCTGTGATTGAATACGTACTCTCGCATTTTTGGACGATTCAAACTGCCATCTTCCATTAAAAAATCTTTACCAAAAGCTGCTTCAATCGCAGGCATTGCGACACCGCCTGAACATGTTACTTGGTGGGCTAATGCATCACTGTCAATAATTTGGGCTCCTAAGCGATGGAATTCTTTAGCGGCTGAGCTTTTTCCGCTGCCTATTCCTCCCGTTAAGCCAATAGTAGTGATTTGCTTAGTTGTTTCGCTCATGTGACATTTAAACTAAAAATTTCTTATAAAAAAAGTATTGGACACTATATCAAAAATTGCAATCAAGCCGGAAATACACAGATAAGGTCCGAATGGAAAGGCGTGTTGATGACTTAACTTGTTTAGTTTTAACCAAATAATACCTCCAAGTAAGCCAAGAACACTAGCAATAAATAATATAGGTAAGATATAAAAATAGCCTAATATTGATCCAAATGCGGACAGCAGTTTAGCATCACCCATCCCGATGCCGTGCTTTTTAGTAACTAGAAAATAGAAAAAATTAACACCCCAAATTAAGGAATAACCAAGGATAAGGCCGATGATAGATTCATGAGCTTGGCAAAAACCAAAGTTTGTAAAACTACTAACTAACAGCCCAAGAATCATTAGTGGGAGTGTCAAATAGTTAGGAAGCTGCATTGTGCGAAGGTCGATCAACGCAAGAGTAATCACCATAGCGGTAATTATTAAACTGTAAATCCAAATCAAGCTATTTCTCCTAACTTAAAGAGCGGTAAATAAAGAGCGACGACCATTCCCCCAACCATCAATCCCATTATCACAACTAGAGCTGGTTCAATCATCTCCATTAAAACATCAAGTTGTTCAGTAAGTTGACGCTCATGGAAAATGGCTAAATATTGCAACATTTTGACAAGTCCGCCAGAATCCTCTCCAACCTTGAGTAATTGCAAGGTTTCTCGTTTGAAAAGAAGTTGTTTAGAATCCGCTAAGAAAACGGATTCATGAACTGCTTGCCCCTGAGTAAGAAGACGATATACCTCAACACTCACATCGTGCACAAACCAATGATTGGAACAGCGCGCACTGATGCGAATAGACTTTAATAAAGGCGTACCAGATTCTTGGAGAATAAAAATAGTTGTCGCCCAGCGTGCCAAAAGGGCATGATGAATTAAGTTACCAATAACGGGTACACGAAGAAAAAAACGATCAACTTGTTTTTGTATCGGAATAAAACGCCACCAAAGAAAAAAAATAAACGCAAAGACAGCAATAAAAATAAGTACACCTAGAAAAAAGTATTCTTTTACAAACCTAGAAAGTTTTAAAAGAAAATCAGTGAGTGGTGGAAGACTTGCATTAAAGCCCGCAAATACTTGTTCAAAACTTGGAATAACCCAAATTAACATAGCGATTAATAAGCAAAAAGAGATGAATAAAACACATAAAGGATAGGTTAGTGCTTTTTTCAGTTGCCCTTGAATCATTTCAGATTTTTTTAAGTCTTGAGATATTTTTAAAAGAAGGTGATTCAGTTGACCAGAAAATTCACCGATTTCGACCAAACCACAATAAAAAGCATCAAAATTCTCTTTTGACTTTCGAAGACAAGAAGAAAAAGACTGACCTTGATGAAGCCCTTCAATAATTGGATCTAGCCAATGCGGCATGTCTTTTTTGTTGGTAAGAGGCTCTCTAATCATTTGCAGTGCTGGCACTAGGGGAACTCCTGCCTCTAGCAAGGTGACTAACTGGGTAGTAAAAATTTGTTGTTTAGCAATTCTCACGAAACGCACCCAATCTTACTCAGAACTTCTTCCGCTGAGGTTATGCCATTATTTACATACAGTTCACTTTGCTTCAACAATGAATTCATACCTTGATCTTGTGCCAATTTAAGTAAATCATTTGCATAAACCTCACTCTCAATGGCACTTCTTATTTCTGAATCCAACTTCAAAACTTCGTGAACTGCAAATCGACCAAGGTAGCCGGTGTTTTTACAGTAGTTACATGAAGTACCGACGGAAGTACAAAAAGTACATCTTTTCCGTAAAAGTCGTTGGGCTGTAACCATTAATAAGCTTTGGGCAAGAACATCCTTTTCACAACCCAAGTAACGTAAGCGAGTAATGGTCGAAACACAACTATTCGTGTGTAGCGTAGCTAACACTAAATGACCTGTTTGAGCAGCTTGCAACGCAGTTTGAGCAGTTACTGCATCACGAATTTCCCCAATCATGATGATATCTGGATCTTGCCTTAACATGGCACGAAGGGACTTGGCGAAGTCCATTCCAGACTTTTCATTCACTGCGACTTGGTTGATGCCTGATAGCATGATTTCGGGAGGATCTTCTACCGTGGAGATATTTCTAGTGCCATCATTGAGAAGAGTTAAAAAAGTATACAAAGTAAGGGTCTTGCCACTACCAGTTGGGCCGGTAACTAAAATAAGTCCTTGGGGAGCATTCAGGCTAGATTGAACCTTGAATAATTGTTCAGAATCATATCCAAGTTGTTCTAGCCGTAAATTCCCTAAGGAGTTCGTTAACAGACGAACAACAATCTTTTCACCATAAACTGTCGGCAGAGTGGATACTCGACAATCAATTTTTTGAGGATTCGTTTTTGCTGCACTCGTAGTGTTCGGAGTGAAGTTTAAGCGACCATCTTGCGGTAAGCGCTTTTCAGCAATATCTAATTGAGCGAGCACTTTTATATGGGCGCATAAGTGCTCGTGATAAGTTACTTTGATACGACGATAGGTTCTTAAACTGCCATCAACTCGAAATCGAAGATGCGTAAATTCCTCTTGTGCTTCAATATGAACATCTGTGGCTTTTTCTAAAAAGGCGTGTTCAAGAGTTTCTTGCCACAAATGAATAATTCTTTGGTCATCTTGCATTCAACGTCAGATTCTTGGTTAATTAAGAGCTTGCAGTGGTTGATGAATGCGAACTGTTTTAATCGATTGTTGGTCAAATTGAATAATTTCCATCACACAGCCTGCTACTTTAAGACTGACATCATGGTCGGGAATATCTTGCAGAATTTCTAAGAGCAAGCCGTTGAGAGTTCGAGGCCCATCAATTGGCAATTCAAGACCTAATAAACGGTTTAAATCTCTCAAGTTCGCTTTACCATTGGCTAGGTAAGTACCGTCATCTAACCATTTAGTTTTATTGGCTAGACTTGGTAGTGAGGTTGTGAATTCACCAATGAGTTCTTCGACAATATCTTCGATCGTTACTAGTCCCAAAACAATCCCGTATTCATCTACGACAAGCCCTATGCGTTGCTGCAAGACCTGAAACTCTTGGATTTGTTGTAAGACCTGGGTGCCACTAGGAATGAAATAAGGTTGGGCAAGTAAGCTCTTAAAATCTTGATGTTGTAAGTCTTCATCACCAATCAATGAGACCGCTTTACGAACCGATAAAATCCCAATTACGCGATCAGGATCTTGATCGGTAGCAGGCAAATTATGGTGATAACAAGTTTCAAGTTGATGGAGAACTTCTGGTATGGATCGAGAGAGATCTAATGTTTCCATTTGTGACCGAGGTGTCATCACATCATCTACGGTGATATTTTCTAAATTAAATAAGTTCACTAAGATATTACGATGATGACTTGGAATAAAGTGGCTGGTCTCGAGCACTAAGCTTCTTAATTCTTCTGGGGATAAGCGGGTTTGATCTGCATTTTTGGTATTGAGTCTCATTAAACGCAACAGCAAGGAGACGAAAATATTTACAAACCAAACAATCGGCGTCAGGATCCAAACTAAGGGACGAATAATCCAACTAACAGAAGAGGCAATCTTATCGGCAAAAGCGGCACCAATTACTTTTGGCGTAATTTCACAAAATATAATAATTAGAAAAGCGACTAAGGCAGTTGTAATGGACAGAACCGAGCCACTATTGCCAAAAGCTTGCATTGCAATACCGGCAATTAATACCGGCACGAAAGTATTAACTACATTGTTACCAATCAAAATAACAGATAATAATTCTTCTGTTCGATTGAGTAAATTAGTGGCTAACCTAGATCCACGGTGACCTTTCGCTGCCCGATGTTTTAGACGATGACGATTTGCCGCCATCATACTAGTCTCCGTAATGGAGAAAAAAGCGGAGGTGGCTAACAATAAAACTACTACTGCGACTTTAGCCCACCACGGCCAAGTATCGAGTAACGAATCCATAAACTTCCCTTAACAATAGACGAAATAAGAAATCAAATTTCTTATTCACTATATCAAAATAGGATGGCTTTATACCGATATTTTGGTGGAAAAGCCATCTGATTTTGTTGTCAGAAGTTACTTACAGGCCGAGATGTTCTGCAAAAAATGCGAAGGTTCTAGATCTTGCGAGCATTGCTGCTGCTTCATTATAGGAAGCACGATGATTGCAGTTGAAACCGTGATGCCCTGCGTATATATGCAATTGAACCTCTGGGTGAGCTGCTGAAAACTGATTAACTGAATCTAAAGGGATATGAGCATCATCATCAGCAAAATGAGCTAAAACAGGACATTTTGGAGTTAATTGAGATTCATTTGGCATACCGCCACCGTAGTAAGTGACAGCTGCACTCAAGCCATCGAGCATTGCTGCACTTCGCCAAGTTAATAGCCCACCCCAACAAAATCCAAAAATACCGACTTTGCCTGACGTCGCCAAAGTATTAATACAGGTTTGTATATCCAACATCACAGGACGACCTGGTAATGCTTCAATTGCAGCCTTAAGGCCTGAGCCTGCTGCGCCATCTTCAGGGGTATAACCTAGATTTACCCCACTCTTAGAACGGGCCATTGTTTCTGGCGCTAATACATGGTAACCCTGATCAGCGTATAGTTTTGCTACTTCTTGTATGTGCGTATTGACACCAAATATTTCTTGTAAAAGGACTAACCCAGCTTTAGCTGGCCCGTTAGGCTTCTCTTCAAATGCTAAAAATTCAAATCCATCACTCGATTTCAGTGTAATAAAACTACCCATTTTCTTCTCCATAAAAATATTAACTTAGTGTATCTTACAGAATATGACGAAAAAATCACTTTTAAAAAATAAAGACAACGATTTTATAGAGGATTGGGCTGCGGTATTGGCGGCGCCATTTGGCAAACTCGGCGTAAAAACAACTTTTACAGAAAATAGTTTATTTATTAGCGAAGTTTTATATGTCAGTCAGTTCGAGGAACTCATTAGTCCAAAAAACGCACTTGCTCAACAGTTTTGCGAACAGGCGGAGCGTTACTTTAATGATCCGAAGTTTCAATTTCAATTGCCGACTTTAATTAAAGGGACTTCTTTTCAGAGAACAGTTTGGGCTTTCATTGACACGATTCCACAGGGAACGGTTGTCACCTATGGCCACCTGGCGAAGAAAATTGGGAGTGCAGCAAGAGCCGTTGGTGGCGCATGTGGAGCTAATCCTTATCCAATGATTGTCCCTTGCCACCGTGTGGTTGCGCATTCTGGAATTGGTGGCTTTGCGAAAGAAGACGCCGAGGGATATCACCGCAATATCAAAACATGGCTATTGAAGCATGAGGGAATTGAGCTGCCCTAGGTTAATTTGTAATAACTTGCCAACTTGCCCTAAAATTGAGAAAAATCTGATTTGTAATCCCTTTACCACTTTGAGGAGTATCTATGAAATTAGTTCGCTTAGCATTAATGAGTTCTTTATTGAGTTGTAGTTTTTACGGAGTTGCCGCCGATATCAAAATTGGTGCTGCTGAAGCCCTCACTGGACCTGCTGCGAAGTATGGTGTTGCAATCAAAAATGGTTTTACTCTCGCACTCGATGAGATTAATGCAAAAGGTGGGGTGAAGGGGAACAAGATTACTTTAGTGATGGAGGATGAGCAGGGAAAAAAAGAAGAGGCAATTAATGTTTTCAAAAAACTCATTTTTCAAGATAAAGTATTAATGGTTTTTGGGCCTACCTTATCCAACTCAGCTTTTGCAGCTGACCCCATCGCAGTGGCGGCAAAAGTAGTCGCATTCGGCACAAGTAATACAGCTAGTGGCATCACCGATATGGGGCCTTACGTATTTAGAAACTCTGTGATGGAACAAGACGTGCTTCCTGTTGTTGTCAAAAAAGCGATTTCCCATTTTAAATTGTCGAAAGTGGCTGTTATCTATGGTAATGATGATGCCTTTACAAAGAGTGGATATGATGCTTTTAAATTAGCATTAGAAGCAAATAAACTGCCAGTGACTACAACAGTTACTTACGCTAAGGGTGATATTGACTTTAAAGCACAATTAACCAAAATTAAAGAAACGAATCCAGATGCTATTGTTTGTAGTTGCTTAGTGGAGGAAGCGGCAAATATTGTTTTACAAACACGCTCACTTGGTATGAAGCAACCATTTATCGGTGGCAATGGCTTTAATTCACCGAAGTTATTTGAAATCGCAAAAAATGCTGCGGACGATACCTTATTAGGCAGCCCATGGTCAGCAGAAAATACTTCTCCAGCAAATAAAGCATTTATGAATGGCTTTAAAGCCAAGTATGGCTCCGAGCCTGATCAGTTTGCCGCGCAAGCGTATGACGCAATGTATATCTTAGCCGAGGCGCTTGGTAGTATCACTCTGACGAATAACCTAGAGAAAGACCGTGCTGCAATTTATGAAGCCCTACCAAAAGTCAAACATGACGGTGCAACTGGGAAGTTCGAGTTCGCAAAGGCGCCAAGTAAGGTTGGAAAAGAATCTGGATACGATGCAAAACAAGATGCGATTGTTAATATTGCAAAAGATGGCAAGTTCGTTTTATTGAAATAATTTCATTCCTAAATTCCGGAAAATCATTTGTTATCTCAACAACTACTCAACGCTCTCTCTTTAGGGAGCGTTTATGCTGTTTTTGCCCTAGGATTTACGCTCATCTTCGGTGTGTTGGGCGTTATTAATCTTTCCCACGGCGTCATTTTTATGATGGGTAGTTATATTGCACTTCAACTCGTCACCTTATTACATTTGCCGATTGTTTTAGCATTGGTAGTTGCCGCAATCCTAAGTGGCTTATTAGCGGTAGTCATCGACTGGTTAGTTTTGCGACCATTAAGAGCCAGAAATGCGCCGCATTTAGCGCCAATGATTGCAACCATCGGTGTGAGTATTTTGCTAACCAGTCTCATACAAGGATTGATGGGTGCTGAAATTAGGCGCTTTCCGAGTGGTACTCTGCCAGAAGAAAGTATTACTTGGGGCGATCTACATATCACTTATGTGCAAATTGGCATCATGGTTATCGCAATCATGATGATGGTTGGTCTGTGGCTGCTAATGAAAAAAACGCAGTTAGGGCGAGCATTACGAGCAATTGCAGAATCACCTAAAGCTGCCGCATTGCTAGGTATCCCTGTGGAGAAATTATTTTATTGCACCTCCTTCATGGCGGGATCTTTAGGTGGCGTCGCTGGGGTTTTGGTGGGCTTATCCTTTAACGCAATTTCACCATTCATGGGGCAGCCCATGTTGCATAAAGGAATTGCGGTCATTATATTGGGTGGTATGGGCGATATTCGTGGTGCCCTGATTGGCGGCCTTTTTTTAGGTTTTGCGGAAGTATTCAGTGTTGCTTACCTATCTAGTGATTTTCGGGATGCAATTGCTTTCGGCTTGTTATTTTTAATTTTATTAATTAAACCCTCCGGTCTATTTGGTCGAATCTTAGAGAGGAAAGCCTAATGCTGGAATGGCTCGAAACCTTTTGGTCGACGTATAACACGCTGATACTGAGTATCGGGATTAATTCTCTGTTAGCTCTATCGATTGCTCTTACCCTTTCATGCGGTTTGTTATCCTTAGCGAATGCAGCGTTTATGGGTATTGGCGCATACGCGGCAGCAACCCTAACGATGCAATTTAATTGCCCCTTTGAGTTAGCATTAATTCTCAGTATCTTGACACCTGTCTGTGTCGCATTACTAATCGGGCTCCCAACCTTAAGGCTCTCCGGCGTTTATTTAGCGATGGCAACCCTTGGGTTTGGTGAAGTTCTCCGGGTGGTCATTATGAATATTGATTTCATTGGCGGACCTATGGGTTTAAATGGGATCCCTAACCTTACTAGTTTTTGGCATGTACTCGCTGCTTTATTACTGGTTGTCTATCTACTTTGGCGCTTAAAAGCCTCAAAAGTGGGGCGTGCTTTTGTTGCCATTCGAGAAGATGAAGTTGCCGCGAAGCTGATGGGAATTCCAGTAATGCAATTTAAACTCTTAGCTTTTTCACTAGGCGCTGGGATTGCAGGATTAGCTGGTGGGTTGAACGCCCACTTTACCTATACGATTGGACCGAATAGTTATGCTTTTGAAAATGCTGTGGAGATTCTTACGATGGCGGTATTTGGGGGCGCGAATAGTTTATTAGGTCCAATCCTTGGTGGTACTCTACTGACCTTGTTACCAGAGGTGTTGAGGGGGCTTAAAGAATATCGACTGGCGGTAAATGGATTAGTCCTCATTTTGGTTGTACTGTATTTACCAAATGGCTTGTGGAGTGGTAAATCTCGACGGATCAAAAAATCAATGACGAGCGTACAAGGATAATGATTAGTATGTTTGAAATTAAAAACTTGTCGAAAAATTTTGGCGGCCTAGAAATTTTAAAGGACGTATCCCTGACGGTACAAAAGGGTAGCATTAGTGCATTAATCGGCCCTAACGGCGCTGGCAAGACCACGGTTTTTAATTGCATTACAGGTCTAGTTAAGCCGAATCTTGGTTCGATTCAGTTAGAAGGCCAGGATTTAATTGGTTTAGCCTCACACCAGGTAACGCGTTTGGGAGTGGCTAGAACCTTTCAAAATATACGCATTTTTAAAGAGATGACTCTTTTAGAAAATGTCTTGGTTGGGATGCATAGTCACCTTAACTATGGCTCAAAAGATTGGTTACTCGCGAGATCAAGTTATAAAGAGCAGGAAAAGCAAGCGAGAGAGACTGCTTATGAGTTATTAAGTTTGTTTGGACTGCATCATCAGCATGCTCAGACTGCAAATAGTCTTTCATATGGTGAACAACGTCAACTCGAGTTTGCACGAGCCTTAGCTACAAAGCCTCAATTATTATTACTAGACGAACCTGTGGCGGGGATGAACGCTGCTGAAAAATCAAGACTAATGAAGGAAGTTGAGCTGATTCGACAACGCGGTGTCACGATATTTTTGATTGAACATGATATGCGTTTTGTGATGGAGCTTTGTGATCAAATTACAGTGCTTAATTTTGGTCAAGTGATCGCACAGGGCGAGCCTGAGGTAATCAAAAATCATCCAGGTGTGATTGAGGCCTATCTAGGAGCGGTTGAAGCATGATGACAGAGGATCTCAAAGATAAAGCTTTACTTAAAGTAGATCATTTGTGTGTATCTTATGGCCATATTCAGGCCTTGAAAGACATTAGTTTTCAGGTCAATTCCGGGGAGATAACTGCTTTAGTGGGTGCCAATGGAGCGGGAAAAAGTACCAGTTTGTTAACTATTTCTAAAATCATTACAGCGCAATCTGGAACTGTTCTTTTTCAGAATAATCCACAAGAATGGGTGAATTTGTTATCAAAAACTAGTTCAGAAATCGTTCGTATGGGTATCTCCCAAGTCGCTGAAGGTCGGGCCATCTTACTGACCATGAGCGTCGAGGAAAATCTTCAATTAGGGTCTTATACTCGTGATCGAAATTCCGAAATTGCGAAGGATTTAAAATTTGTTTTAGAGTTATTTCCTATTCTGAAAAATCGCTATAAAGAATTAGCTGGTAACTTATCTGGTGGCGAGCAACAGATGTTAGCAATCGGCCGTGCTTTAATGGCAAAACCGAAATTGCTGTTGTTAGATGAACCTTCAATGGGCCTTGCTCCATTAAAAGTAAAAGAGATTTTTAGTGTTTTAAAAGAATTAAATCAAATGGGGCAAAGTATCGTTTTAGTTGAACAAAATGTGCAACAGGCCTTACGAATTTCTCATCAAGCGTATGTTTTAGAAAATGGTGAAATAACACTACAAGGAATCGGTCAAGAATTATTAGCTGACCCCAGAATTATCCAGGCTTATTTAGGCAATTAAATAGAAGAAGTACAAAACCAAAAAGGAATGAGATGAATACTACAATGCGTGTTGTTGACCATGGACTGGGCGGACCTCCCGAGATTATGAAAGTGATTTCAGACGTTCCCCTGCCAGTTCTAAAGCCACATGAAGTTTTAATTGAGGTGCATGCAACGGGTATTAATCGTCCCGATGTTTTTCAACGCTCAGGTTCTTACCCACCACCACTAGGCGCTTCCCCTTATTTGGGTTTAGAGGTAGCTGGTGTTGTGGTCGCTCGTGGCCCTGACGTCACGCAGTGGCAAACTGGTGATCAAGTCTGTGCTTTAACCCCGGGTGGTGCATATGCCGAATATTGTGCGACGCCAGCAGCGCATTGTTTAAGAATCCCGCAAGGCTTGACGATGGTTCAAGCTGCAGCAATTCCAGAAACCTACTTTACGGTATGGTCAAACTTATTCGATATGGGACACCTCAAAAGTAATGAAACAATTTTGATTCACGGTGGATCAAGTGGCATTGGTGTTACAGCTATTCAGTTTGCTAAGGCTTTTGGTGCAAAAGTCATCACCACAGTTGGCAATAGTAAAAAAGCAGAACGATGCTTAGAACTTGGCGCCGATGTTGCAATCGAATATAAAGACCAAGACTATGAAGAAGTGATTCTGAAATTAACTAATAAAGTTGGCGTTGATGTTATTTTGGATATTGTGGGTGGACCTTATATTCAAAAAAATATTAATTGTTTGGCATTTGATGGCCGTCTCCTACAAGTAGCATTTTTAAAAGGTAGTAAGGCGCAATTAGACGTTAATGCGATTATGCGTAAACGGCTAACTTATACGGGTGCGACGATGCGACCAAGAAGTGACGAGCAAAAAGCAGCGATTGCAAAACAGTTAGAGAAGAATATTTGGCCACTCATGGATCAAGGCCAGTGTTTGCCTGTGATTGATACCGTATTTACTCTGGATGAAGTGGTGGCAGCCCATCAGTTAATGGAGTCGAGTGTTCACATCGGCAAAATTGTTTTGGCGGTAAAGTAAAGCGCGATTGAAATAAGGAACTAATGTAAATGTGTAGCTGGAAGTTATTCAAGTAAAAATAACTTCCCTAAAATCAAACTGCTACTTCAGCGGTTTGGTTCACTTTTACCTTTAGTCCTAAATCTTGCAGTAAGCTACGATCTGCCTCTGCTTCTGGATTATTCGTGGTGAGTAATTTATCGCCATAAAAGATCGAATTTGCTCCAGCGGTAAAGCACATCGCTTGGATGGCTCGGCCCAACTCTTGACGACCCGCAGATAATCTGACACGTGCGGTTGGCATGGTAATTCTGGCAATGGCAATGGTTCTAACGAACTCAAAAGGATCAAGTGGGGGTTGATCAGCCAAAGGTGTACCTGCTACGGGAACTAAATGATTAATTGGTACTGATTCTGGGTAGGGAGCTAAGTTCGCTAAACGAGCAATTAAAGCAGCGCGTTGTCTACGCGTTTCGCCCATCCCGACAATACCACCACAGCAAAGGGACATACCGGTACTACGCACATTTTCTAGAGTATCAATCCGATCTTGATAGGTACGAGTCTGAATAATGGAGCCGTAAAAATCTTCGCTGGAATCAAGGTTATGATTGTAATAATCCAAGCCAGCTTCACCGAGCGCTTTAGCTTGGTCTGCATCAAGCATGCCTAAAGTAGCACAGGTTTGCATACCCATGGCCTTCACTTCTTTAATCATGGTCGCAACTTTGATGATGTCACGATCTTTCGGTTCACGCCAAGCTGCACCCATACAAAAACGATTCGACCCAGCCGCTTTTGCGGCTCTAGCAGCCTCAAGAACTTCTTCTAAATCCATTAACTTCGTTGCTTCGACACCCGTGTGATAACGGGCAGCTTGGGGGCAATACGAGCAATCTTCTGGACAGCCACCGGTTTTGATGGATAGCAGAGTCGCAAGTTCAATATCCCCTTCCGGAAAATACGTTTGATGAACACTACTCGCCTGATGTATGAGATGAGGTAGAGGTAAGTCATATAGGGCTTCAATTTCTGAAACAGTCCAGGTACGATTTGATTGCGACATATTTACTTTATCCATTTTGATAAGTCATTCTACAAGGATTTAAGGCTTATTTTGTAAATTTGGCCATCGCTTGATCCGCGATTGGGGTTATTACAGCACCAATTTTCTTTGCCGCATAATCTGAAATATGGTCGCTATAACTATATAAAAATGAATTATTTTCAGTTGTTTGGCACATATTTTCATTTTGGTTACAAAGATACTTTGGCAAATCAACGACGGTCATGTTGGGATGTTTAGCCGCCAATTGCTGTGTCCAAAGTCGATAAGCTTTGGTACCTTCGAGATGATCTTCATATCGAATTGAACAGTAAGGATTGGCTTTGCGATAAAAAACGTGATTTAGTAGCTCGGAACCAGTTAAGCCACCACTTATACAGCTAGTAGGATCTGGGAAGGTGGGGTTGTCGATGACGAAGAGGACCGTTTTGCCTACCTGTTCTAATTCGGTAATAAGTTGATCAAAGTTTTGCAGTTGGAGTTCTGAATTACCCAGCCCAACTATCATGCCAGTCTTGCCATCAATCGGAAAGATTCCACGCAGTGCATTCGCCAGCACAACCACTTTTATTTGTGGATCATTTTTAATCATTTCAAAAGCAACTTTACTCTTAGCTAAGAGTTCGTCTAAGGTGCCTGGATTGGCATTAGGTGGAGGTGGATGAACGCCGTCAATTAACATCCATCGGCCGGTAGCAGTTGATACGGTACTAAGTCCATAAAATAATGCTTCTGCCTTACTATCACCAAGCAGGGCATATCGGACAGGATCTCGGACGTCCTCAAAGCAATCTAAATTAGGGGGCATTTGTTTTTCAATATGACAAGGCCTGCGGATCGAATCTCGAAACTCGCCTAAAACCATCGTACTTGGATCGGCAATCATTTGCGATTGGTGACGACCTTTAAAGCCATCTTGTTTGCGCAGCATAATGCCATAACTAAGTAAGCCAATCATCACCAATAACAGCCCATAAGCCCATATTTGGCTGCGTTGCTGACGAATTGGTTTTTCTAAAAAACGGTAGCTCAGAAAGGCGAATAAAAAACTCATGCTCAAGAGTAGTACTCGAGCCATCGTTGATAAGGATTGGCCTTCTAATATGCTGGCAAATGACAGCAGTGGCCAATGCCATAGGTATAAGGGGTAGCTAATTAGACCAATCCATACCATTGGGGTTGTACCTAAACTTTTGAGTACTAGTGACCGTTTAGGTAATTCTGTACTGGGCGACAAACTAAACAAGATCAGTGCTGTACCAAGGCAGGGTATTAAGGCCCACAAACCCGGAAAAGCAAGTCGTTCATGCAGTTGGGTAATTGCAATAATTAAGAGAATGCCACCTAGACTACTAAGTACATTTCTAAGTAGTTGAGGTATTGTGGTTTTATTAAAATAGGTGAGGATAGCGATGAGTCCGCCAAGTCCAAGCTCCCAAAAACGTGTCAAAGGAGAGTAAAAATCTGCGGTTGGATTTGCAGCAATGGTGAAGTAACTAAGCGTTAATGAGCCAAGTAGTAAAACGGCAATGAATAGAAGAAGATAGTTGATTTTGTGGGACAAAAAACGCCATCCCAACCCAAGTACGACTGGCCAAAGGAGATAAAACTGTTCCTCAACACCTAGGGACCATAAATGAAGCAATGGTTTGGTGATGGCTTCTTTATCAAAGTAGCCCGCTTCTCGCCAAAATCGAAGATTGGGGATAAAGCCTGCACTAGTCGCTAAATGTGTGCCAAAGAGTTCGTATTCTGCTGGTGTCAGAATAATCCAGCCCAAGATCGAGCAGGTAATGAGCACTAGGACTAAACTTGGAAAAATCCGACGAATTCTACGTTGATAAAAAGACCAATAACTAAAGCTAGATGATTGCAACTCTCTAAAGATAATACTGGTAATTAAATAGCCAGAAATTGTAAAAAAGATGTCCACCCCGACAAAGCCACCAGGTAAAAGGTTGGGAAAGCCATGAAAAAAAAGTACGCTGATCACAGCGAATGCTCTTAAACCATCAATTTCAGGGTGATAGACTAGTTTCATGCAAATAAATTGAATAAATAATTTAAAATTTTCTCATCATTCCTAAAATACAAGAAAAAACCTATGGCCCAGCAAATCAATAAAGAATTAACAGGAAGTAAAAATGTATTTTTTAACTTCGGAATCCTGTTGTTTGTAATCCTTGGATATTTTTTAGCACCAACCGTACAAGCTCAAGACCAATTAGCAAATGTGAACGACGTAACCTTATCGGTCATGAATAGGGAGATAGCTACCTTCAGAGCTAATCTTGCCCAGGCTACACCAGAACAGAGAGCAAAAAGAGCCCAAGATCGGATTAACAGCCTTACCGAAAATGACTTAATTACAAAAAAAATTGAAGTATTACCCCTTGAACTCGGAAATGATAAAGGGATGCAGTGGTATCTAGGTGAGATTGCCTTGTTTGCACTGGTGGAAAAGGATCTTGACCTAGAGACTGATGGTAACCTCAAAAACCTCGAAAAGAAAACGACTGAAATCTTGACGGAATTGATGGCTGCAAAAGAAAACCAACTTAAACTCCCATATTTAATTCATCAATCCATCTTGATTATGTTGGCCACATTAATTCTTGGGATTATCGTTTTTATCGAGAAAAAATCTTTAAATTGGGTTTCGACAATATTACTCAAAAGGGGTCACTCTCTGTCGCACTCGATGAATGGTGGCATCCACTGGTCAGAATATTACTTTCGATTCGCATCAAAAATTATTAGTGCCATCAGCTGGTTATTAACGGCTTTATTCATCTATATTTGGTTAACCTTTAGCTTACGTCAGTTGCCGTTGACTGAGCCTTTAGGTCGCAAGTTAGGCCAACACATCACGGATACGATTTACTCCATCTTTTCTGGCATCTTAGGCTCGATTCCCAACTTAATTTCAATCCTGATTATTATTTTTGTAACCCGTACCATTACCGACTTGCTAAAAATATTTTTCAAGCGCGTTCAAGCAGGAAATATTCAATTTAATGTTTTTCATAAAGATACAGTCAGCGCTAGTCAACGGATAGCAACCTTTTTGTTATGGGGCTTAACCTTTTCGATTATTTATCCACTCATTCCTGGTTCTAATACGGAGGCGTTTAAAGGCTTATCAGTATTATTTGGTATCGTTATCTCTTTAGGATCTACCGGCCTAGTTTCGCAACTAATGAGTGGTTTAGTGGTCATTTACTCTAGAGCATTAAGGGTTGGCGACTACGTCATGGTCAATGGGCAGGAAGGTGTTGTAAAAGAATTAGGCGTCTTATCGACAAAAATTCAATCGTTGAATAGCAAAATAGAAACCACAATCCCCAATGCCGTTTTAATCTCCAATCCGATCACGAATTTGACTAAACTGAATGAAACAACGGGCACAGTATTGTCTACGCAGGTGACGATTGGTTATGACGCCCCTTGGCGTGAGGTGCATGCAATGTTAATTGATGCGACTAAACTGATTCCTGATATTAAAACCGATCCGGAACCAAAAGTATTTCAAAAAGCCTTAAGTGATTTTTATGTGGAGTATGAATTATTTATCCATACCAATAATCCCATGAAAAAGATGGCCATACTTTCTGAACTACACCAAACCATTCAAGATAATTTCAACCGTGCTGGCATCCAAATTATGTCGCCACATTTTATGGTGCAACCGGAACAAGCCGTTTTGAGTAAAGCGCCTTAAGTAAAAAATCAACAGCCATGACTAGATATTTTCAATCTGGTGTTTTAGGAGCTGCATTCATTAGCCTGTTGATGATGGTGTCTTGCGCGGTGCCAGAGGGATCTTTTATTTCTGGCACCATCGCTTTACAAAACGGTAGCGAACTGGCGCCTAATACAGTGATTGAGGTTAGCTTAGCTGATGTTTCCCTTGCCGATGCACCGATGAAGGTAATTAGCAAAAAGAGATTTAACCCAGCACAAGCCTTACCATTTCATTTTTCACTGGAATATGATCCCAAACTGATTCTTCCTAGGCATTCTTACGCGGTCAGCGCTAGGATTCAATCTATCGACGGAAAATTATTATGGATCAACGATATGCCTTATTCCGTTGTTGAGGCCACAAATACAAGCAGCACTGATGTAAAGACACAAACGGTCAAGATGGTGTTGAAAAAAGTGAATTAAAACGATCTGGCGATCGAGTAATCACATAAAGCACGAAGGCTTTTCGTAAACTCATTTTCCTCAAACGCAGATAAACAAGCTTTTGCTTTTTCAACTTCAATTTTGGCTTGGTTTAGTGTGTAAGAAAGAGCCCCACTAGTGCGAACCTCATTTAAGACAGTTTGATAAAAATCCTCGTCGAGATCTTCGCTTTGCTCAATTGCCAGTTGGACCATTTGTTGTTGAGCAACAGTACCGTGATTGAGTAGATAGATTAAAGGTAGGGTAGGTTTGCCTTCCCGAAGGTCGTCACCTGCATTTTTACCCATCGATTCTGCATCTGAGGCATAGTCCAACCAATCATCCATGATTTGAAAGGCAATGCCGAGGCATGAACCAAACTCTGCTGCTGCTTGATATTGGGCATCATTACCATTGGCAAGAACCGAGCCTAATTGTGCTGAGGCTTCGAATAATTTGGCAGTTTTATACTGAACGACTTGCCGGTATCTTAATTCGGTAACATCCGGATCGTTTAAGTTCAGCAGTTGTAACACTTCGCCTTCCGCGATGACGTTGGTGGCCGTTGATAGAATTTCCATAATCTTTAATTGGCCGGGCACTACCATCATCTGAAAAGCTCTTGAATACAAGAAGTCACCTACTAGCACGCTGGCAGAGTTACCAAAAACTGCGTTTGCAGTTTTACGGCCACGGCGTAAATCAGAGCCATCAACCACATCATCATGTAGCAGAGTAGCTGTATGAATAAATTCAACCACTGCTGCAATCTCATGGCGGTGCAGTACTAGAGAAGGATTTTTAATGGCACCAACAATCAGAAAAACAAGTGCAGGTCGGATTCTTTTGCCTCCCGCCTGAATTAAATACTGAGATATTTGATTAATTAAAGCCACATCAGAACGCAGACTTTTTTCAATCACTTCGTCTAAGGTACGCATATCTTTCTGGATTGGCATCAAAATAGTTTTGATATCCATCAAAGATGTTTTAGGCGAATCTAGTTGCTGGTCAATAACTGACATATTGTTTCTTGAAGTGAAAGACTTGAATGTTTGTTTCAAACCTGTTCTATTCTAAACCAAAGGTGGTTTTAAGATGAGCTTCCTTTAGATTGGCTCGATCAAAGAAAACCATCAATTGATAAAAAACCCTCCAAATTATTGGATTTTTGAGCACTTTTGACTATTTTGATAAATATCGTTGGATAAAGACCACAAAAAAAGTGGGTATTTATAGCACTTTTATCAATGAATTCGCTAAAAAAGGCAGTATTTCTAGCCAGTCTTTGACATTAGTGCTTAAAAAACATACAATACAAGGCTATCCCAAATAGTAGTACGTAAAAGTTTTTGGGATTTCAACCCTTTCGAGAGGATTTATATGTACGCGGTCATAAAAACTGGAGGCAAGCAGTATAAAGTTGCTTCTGGAGAAAAATTAAAAATAGAACAGATACCTGCGGACATTGGTAGCGAAATTACACTCGACCAAGTACTGGCCATTGGTGCCGGTGATTCACTGACTTTTGGTGAACCCTTGGTTGTTGGTGCAACTGTCAAAGCCACTGTTATCGCCCAGGGTCGTCACGACAAAGTGAAGATTTTCAAAATGCGCAGACGTAAGCACTATCAAAAACGTCAAGGGCATCGTCAGAATTACACTGAAATCTTGATTAACAACATATCGGCTTAATTTACGGCTAACAGGAGCAAATAATGGCACAGAAAAAAGGTGGCGGTTCGACCAGAAACGGACGCGATTCCGAGTCAAAACGCCTAGGTGTAAAAGTTTACGGCGGTCAGGCAATTAATGCTGGCGGAATTATTATTCGTCAAAGAGGTACTCGTGTTCATCCTGGTACAAACGTTGGTCTAGGTAAAGACCATACGTTGTATGCTTTAGTGGATGGTCATGTACAGTTTGGTGTTAAAGGTGCACAAAAGAAATCCTTCGTTTCCGTTTTGCCTCAGGCTTAATTTCGCCTGACTGAACGATTCGTTTAGATTCAAGGCCTCGCCATTCCGCGAGGCCTTTTTTATTAGAATTGAGCTATGAAATTTATTGACGAAGCACGAATTGAGGTAATTGCTGGTGACGGCGGTTCTGGAAGCGCGTCCATGCGTCGTGAAAAATTTATTGAGTATGGTGGACCCGACGGTGGTGATGGTGGTAGAGGCGGTTCCGTCTATGCCGTTGCTGATCGTAACATTAACACCCTAGTTGATTACCGTTTTTCTAAAACACACCTTGCTAAAAACGGTGAGCCTGGTCGCGGTGCAGATTGCTACGGACGTGCTGGCGATGATATCGAACTGCGCGTACCGGTTGGTACCATTATTGATGATATGGATACGGGTGAGCGAGTTGCTGACTTTGTTACCCATGGCGAACGACTTTTGCTCGCAAAAGGTGGTGAAGGTGGTTGGGGTAATATTCACTTCAAAAGTAGTACCAACCGTGCTCCTCGTCAAAAGACGAGTGGTAAACCTGGCGTGCGTCGTAAATTAAAGTTAGAACTGAAGGTATTAGCAGACGTTGGTCTTTTAGGCATGCCTAACGCGGGCAAGTCGACATTTATTACCGCCGTTTCGAATGCTAGACCTAAAATTGCGGATTATCCCTTTACGACTTTACATCCTAATTTAGGGGTGGTTCGGGTCGGGCCAGAAAAAAGCTTTGTGATTGCTGATATTCCAGGATTGATTGAAGGCGCTGCTGAAGGTGCTGGTTTAGGCCATCGATTTTTAAGGCACCTCCAACGTACTGGTGTTTTATTACACCTAGTCGATATTGCACCATTTGATGAAGGTGTTGATATTGTTGGAGAGGCGAAAGCCCTAGTCAATGAGCTTTTAAAATATGATCAAGATTTGTATGACAAACCGCGTTGGCTAGTATTAAATAAAGTAGATATGTTGGCAGAGGAAGATCGAGCTAAGAAAATTAAAGCATTTATTAAAGGCTTTAAATGGAAAGGTCCTGTATTTGAAATTTCTGCCCTAACCGGGGATGGCTGTCAGGCTTTATGTTTCGCTATTCAAAAGTACGTCGATGAGCGCCAAGCAGCGGTTGACGCTCAAGAAGAGCATGAAGCGGATGTGAGATTTACTGATGTTGAGAATAAAAAGTAGTAATTAACCAAGGAACGTATTGTGAGTGTTTCAGTATTAAAAAACGCTAAAAGAATTGTGATTAAAGTAGGGTCTACTTTAGTTACAAACCACGGTGAAGGTTTGGACCGTGCGGCGATTAGTAGATGGGCTGGACAAGTTGCAGAACTCATGCAACAAGGAAAAGAAGTCTTAATGGTCAGTTCAGGTGCGATTGCTGAGGGAATGCAACGATTGAATTGGTCTGTACGTCCAACTGAGATTCATGAGCTACAAGCCGCCGCTGCTGTCGGTCAAATGGGCTTGGTACAAGTTTATGAAACAGCTTTTAAACGACACGATATCCATACCGCACAAATTCTATTAACGAATGCCGATCTTGCCCACCAAGAACGGTATGAAAATGCTAGAGCAACTCTGACTGAATTACTCAAGCTGAAGGTAGTGCCAGTCATTAATGAAAATGATACGGTCGTTACTGATGAAATTAAATTTGGTGATAACGATACACTAGCCGCCTTGGTTTCTAATTTAATCGGGGCTGATGTGCTGGTTATTTTGACGGATCAAGAAGGTTTATATACGGCTGACCCAAGAAAAAATAGTGATGCTACCTTGATTTCTCAAGCGACAGCAGGTGAGCCTGAGCTGGAGTTAATTGCTGGTGGTGCAGGAAGTAGTCTTGGTAAGGGTGGCATGTTAACCAAGGTGTTAGCAGCCAAAATTGTTTCTAAGTCTTACACCCACACTATTATTGCCTCCGGTAATGAACCTGATGTTCTACTTCGATTAGCTAATGGTGAAATGGTTGGGACTGAGCTTTTAGCAAAAGCTTTTGCTTGAAAATAGGTTCGCAATCTAAACTATTACTAATTAAATTTAATTATCTTTGATTTGAGCTTAATCGTAAGAATTTTTTGGACCAAGTAAACCGTCAAGAATCGCTGCTTTACTCAAAGTAGGTGCACTACCTTGGCAGGTACTAGAACGCGCTAAATAGGTTACATATTGGTTGTAACCTGCTTTTGGAATGGGACGCCAAGTAGCTTCCGGTGGCCTACGCCAGACTCCATCATCTAAAAAGCCATATTGACGGTATTCAAATTCGCCACAACGAAAACCGATATAGATTCCCTGGTATTTCTCACTCTCATTCAATGTCACGACTGTTAATCGGACCTCTTCATCACTGATAAATGAAATACTTTCTTTGTCTATAAAAAACTTGAGTGAACTGTAGGCAAACGGACTAAAAGGAGTTAAATCTTTTACATTAAAGGGCTTTGGCAATTCAACCTCTAAAGTTGCAGCAGCTTTAGCTTCTTCTCGCGCTGCTTCACTTTGAAAAAGTCGTTGTGCAATGCTAAAGCTGCTCATTACCGCAAGCGTAGTTAACAAAGCAAATTTAAAGAGTAAATTAAAACGAATTTTCATATTTTAGGACCTTTGATGACTTTCCTTGCTCGGAGCAGGGGGTGTCGTTGTGACGGATTTTCCAACAGTAATGACATTCACGGGTGATCCCCAAGGAAGAGACATTAGGTGGGTCTTTTTGGAAAGAAAACGGGCAAGTTCGGACAGCGCCAAAATATAAACATCACGCTTGAAGTCAATGACGTCATCAAGCGAAATCCAATAGGGGTTCCAGCGCCAAGCATCAAATTCGGGATGGTCCGTCGCACGCAAGCAAATGTCTGAATCACGACCCGCCATGCGAAGTAAGAACCAAATTTGTTTTTGACCACGATAGGCGACACGACGCCCGCGTGGAGGAGCGTTTCTACGCAAGAATTCATCTGGTACGTCGTAACGTATCCAGTCTTTGGTGCGCCCAATAATTTGGACATGTTCGGGCAATAATCCTACTTCTTCTTGCAACTCACGAAGCATTGCTGCAGTGGGATTTTCTCCATGTTGTATACCACCCTGTGGAAATTGCCACGAGTGTTGACCAATCCGTTTACCCCAAAATACTTCGTTCCGCTGATTTAGAAGAATAATGCCCACGTTGGGTCTATAACCCTCTTTATCGAGCATAAAATACTAATCCTATAAAATCTATAAATTGATTATATATATAAAGATTCCATGAAAGCCACACAAACATTTATTTCTACCTTAAAAGAAGCCCCAGCTGACTCTGAAATCATCTCTCATCAGTTGATGACGAGAGCTGGCATGATTCGTAAATTAGGCGCAGGTATCTACAATTACATGCCAATTGGACTGCGGATTATTCGTAAAGTTGAAAATATTATTCGAGAAGAAATGAATAAAGCCGGCGCCATTGAATTGCTCATGCCAGTAGTTCAGCCAGGAGAGCTATGGGAAGAAACGGGGCGACTCAACAAAATGGGACCCGAGTTATTAAGGATTAAAGATCGCCATCAACGAGAATTCGTGTTGCAACCGACCTCGGAAGAAGTGATTACAGATATTGCCCGGGGCGAAATTAAAAGTTATAAACAATTACCGATTAATTTTTACCAGATTCAAACAAAGTTCAGAGATGAGCGTCGTCCTCGCTTTGGCGTGATGCGTGGACGTGAATTTACGATGAAGGACGGTTATTCATTTGATAAAGATGTCGATGGAATGAAGGCTTCCTACGCTAAGATGTTTGACGCCTATCACCGTATTTTTACTAGATTAGGGTTAAATTACCGTGCCGTAGCCGCGGATAATGGCGCGATTGGTGGAAGTGGTAGTCAAGAGTTTCACGTGATTGCTGATACCGGCGAAGATGCAATAGCTTATTGCGCCTCTTCGGATTATGCGGCCAATTTAGAAGCAGCTGAGGCACTCAGTATACTCACAGTTCGTCTTGAACCTACTCAAGCGATGCAAAAAATTGCAACTCCTGGGGTTACTAAATGTGAAGAAGTTGCTACTTTACTCAATCGACCACTGTCCGATACGATAAAGACAATTGTCTTGGCTGCCGATCAATTTGATCCTAAAACGCTGCAATTATTACCGGGGCGTACCCAGATCTTTGCTGTACTGATTCGGGGTGATCACGAACTAAACGAAGTGAAAGTATCGAAAGTACCAGGACTTGCTGATTTTAGAATGGCTACTGAGGCAGAGATCCTTGAAGCTTTTAATGCTGCACCTGGCTCATTAGGTCCAGTAGGCTTAAAAGAGGGCATCATCGTGGTTGCTGATCGCACTGTTGCGATGATGAGTGACTTTGTTTGTGGCGCGAACGATAGTGGCTATCATTTGAGTGGCGTTAATTTTGTGAGAGATTTACCAGAGCCGATCGTAGCGGATATTCGGAACGTCATAGTTGGCGATCAATCTCCTGATGGTAAAGGGACTTTAGAAATTTGTCGCGGTATCGAAGTTGGCCACGTATTTATGCTGGGAACACGCTATTCTGAGTCCATGAAGGCAAACTTCTTAGATGAGCAAGGGAAAGCCAAGCCTTTTGTAATGGGCTGTTACGGCATTGGCGTTACGCGTTTACTAGGTGCTGCCATTGAGCAATGTCATGACGAGCGTGGAATTTTATGGCCAGAGTCCATTGCTCCCTTCCAAGTTGTTATTTGCCCAGTTTCTTATGACAGGTCAGAACTCATCAAAACAACGACAGATCAAATCTACGCTGATTTAATGGCTGCTGGTGTCGAGGTAATTCTTGATGATCGGGGTGAGCGTCCTGGAGCGATGTTTGCTGATTGGGAATTAATTGGCGTACCGTATCGGATTGTCGTTGGTGAAAAAAGTCTCAAAGAGGGATTTATTGAGTTTCAGGCAAGATCCGAGACTCAGGCCAAGAAAATACTGCCACAAGATATTCTGAAGGAATTGAGGGGCTAATTAGTTTCAGCATTGGATTTTTAATAGAAAAATTAATTATTTAGTGGCAAAAAAATTGTTGCAATTGAACTTTTAATTTGCAACAATAGGACATTCATGTCCTATTGTTGCAAATATTAACTTGGCTGAAAAAACTACCATGCCTCAAATAACTGTGAAAGAAAAGGTAATAGCAAAAATTAATAGATCAAATTCTATTGTTTTTTTGAGAAAAGAATTTGATAGATTGGGGGATTATCGTCAAGTCAGTCGAGCTGTAAACGAAGTGACAGCAAGTGGAATGCTTGTTAAAGTTGGTTTTGGTTTATATGCAAAAGCGCGTCCGTCTACCTTGGATGGAAAGCCAGTACCTATCAAACCTTTAATCAATATTGGGTTAGAGGTTATGCACAAAATTGGCGTCAAAGCGGATGTAGGAAAAGATGCGAAAGCATTGCAAAATGGTCTAAGTAATCAGGTGCCAATGCTACCGATTATTAATATAGGAAATTCTCGAGTAAGTCGAAAAATTTCAGTCGGTAAGCGTCAGGTTGTATATGAAAAAGGTTAACGAATCAATCCGAGACCAGGTTTCAGACTTAATTATTGCAAACAGTTTAACAATATCCGAATTTGCTCTCGAAAAGGACTTCATTGTTACGGAGGTGCTTCATGCAATCTCTGAGATTAATAATGATAAGTTTGATCTTGTTTTTTGTGGAGGCACCTGCTTATCTAAAGCCTATGGCTTGTTAGATCGGATTTCAGAGGATATAGATATAAAACTCGTGCCAAAAAATGGAGTATCACTCAGTAAGAATCATAGAAAAAATACTATTTCAAAATTAAAGAACGAGATTATCAATGCTTTGGTTGAAGTAGGATTTAATGAACAAGATATCTTACTTCAAGCCGGTGACTCAAATACCTATGTTGTTTTTACTGCGATATACCTTAGCCATTTTGAAATCTCAGAATCTATGAGAGCAACAATGAAACTTGAGTTAAATGCCGCAGAGCTTTCCTTACCAAGTGTAAGCTTAGATATAGGGTATTTGTTCAACCAATTACTTGGAATTGAAGATGTTAATAAAAAGAAAATGCTTTGCGTAAATATACAGGAAGCGCTAGTCGAGAAACTTGTCTCATTTCCGCGAAGACTTGCTTTACATTTGACTGATCCCAAACGCTTCGAGCTTGACAAAGCATTGGTAAGACATCTTTTTGATGTAAGTCGAATTATTGTGGCAGATTCTAGACATGTCGATTTGAACGTATTAGCACCTTTAATTGCAAGGACTTTAGATAATGATGCAAAAGATTTTGCAACTCAACACCCTAAATTTCTGAAAAGTCCAATCAATGAAATTACTAATGCCATGAATGTTGCTAAGTCAGAACCACCATATAGAAGAATGTATGATGATTTCATTAAGGTTATGGTGTATGGCACTCACGTTCCAACATTTGAAGAAGCTATTAACAATTTTGAAGCTTTATTGATGGCAATCCTTCCGCCAATTCGAACAAATTATTTACACCATCGTCCAAGCCAATAGGGTCTCAGTAGGTATATACATTCGACATCCACTAGATAATATATTTAAAGAATCTACCTTACTGTTGGTTTATCAAAAGCAATTACTTAAACATTCCTTTTCCAAGGCCTTTGCCCAGTCCTTTGGCGGCCATCTGGCCCATCATTCGACTCATTTTGCCACCACTAAATTGCTTCATCATGGTCTGCATTTGTTCAAATTGATTGAGTAAGCGATTTACTTCTTGTACTTGAACGCCAGCTCCTGCAGCAATACGACGTTTTCGACTGGCTTTGAGTAACTCTGGCTTCGCGCGCTCCAGTGGCGTCATACTATCGATAATGCCTTGCATCCGTTTGATATTTTTTTCAGCCGCGTTCATATCTGTTTTAGCTGCAGCTTGCGCCATTTGGGCAGGTAATTTATCCACTAAGCCAGATAAACCTCCCATATTGCGCATTTGGGTGATTTGACTTCTGAAGTCAGACAAATCAAAACCGCCTTTTTTAATTTTTGCTACTAATTTTTCAGCTTCTTTAATGTCGACATTCTTTTGCGCTTCTTCAACAATTGCCAGAATATCGCCCATACCAAGGATACGGCCTGCCATTCGGTCGGCATCAAACGGATCTAAACCATCAATCTTTTCAGAAACACCCACAAATTTAAGGGGTACGCCGGTGATATGACGAACTGAGAGTGCCGCACCACCTCGAGAGTCGCCGTCGAGTTTGGTTAACACTACTCCGGTCAAAGGTAAGGTGGCATGGAAAGCCTTCGCTGTATTAACGGCGTCTTGTCCGAGCATCGCGTCCACGACGAAGAGGGTTTCAATCGGCTTTAATGCCTGATGTAAACCGGCAATTTCGGTCATCATCGCTTCATCAATACCGAGGCGTCCTGCCGTATCGATAAGTAGCACATCAAAATAATGTTTTCTGGCCCAGTCAATAGCGGCATTGGCGATATCAATCGGCTTTTGACTGATATCACTCGCGAACCACTCTGCTCCCGCTTGAGCGGTTACAGTTTTTAATTGTTCAATCGCCGCTGGACGGTAAATGTCAACAGAAACGGTTAAAACCTTTTTCTTTTGTGTACGAATGAGCCATTTGGCTAATTTGGCAACCGTGGTGGTTTTACCAGCACCTTGCAAACCTGCCATGAGGATGATAGCTGGGGGCTGCGTTGCTAGATTGAGTTGACCTGCTGCCTCTGCTGCGGAGTTACCCCCACGCATAATATTGGCAAGTTCTTCTTTCACAATACCAACTAATGCCTGACCCGGCGTGAGGCTACTAATTACATCTTCACCGAGTGCTTTTTCTTTAATATTGGCTAGTAAATCTTTAATGACGGGCAGGGCAACGTCCGCTTCAAGTAAAGCTAAACGTATTTCCCGTAACATTTCGGCGGTATTTGATTCCGTCAGTCGTGCCTGACCCCGAATGGTTTTAACAACACGTCCTAAACGATCTGTTAGATTTTCTAGCATGAGAGAGTTACACTATTCAAATGTTATTAATATTTCCAAGTCTCGCTTACGCAATTGTTTTAATTGCTTTACTGGCAATGAGTAAAAAAATTGCGCGCTCACACCATGATCAACAAGACAAAGATCAAGATGGTGTAACTCAGGCTACCTCTAATTTAAGAAAACGAGAAAGCATTCCGTTACAAACTACTATTTTTATTTTACTCGTCTTACACGGCGTTGTTTGTTTTCAGGATATTGTGACTCCTGAGGGGATTGTTTTCGGTTTTGCTCAAGCCTTATCTTTGATGGCTTGGGTAGGAGTAGCGCTTTACTGGATTGAAGGATGGTATTTTAATTTGCGCAGTATGATGCCGATGATTATTTCATTAGCCATGCTATCTAGTTTTTTACCTACTATTTATCAAGGCGCTCTACTGTCAACAGAAGCCGTTATTTCTCACGGTTTTATATTGCACTTTATTACTGCCAATATGGCGGTTGGAGTTTTATTTTTATCGGCTGTTCAAGCAATTTTGATTGGATGGCAAGAAAAAAACCTGCGTGCCCAACTCAAAGATCGTCCCGCTGATAAGTTCAATTTTTCTGATGTTTTGTTATTAGGTCAAAAAAAAGGACTTTTAGAACAACTTCCTCCACTAGTAACGATGGAGAAGGTTTTATTCAATATGATCAGTATTGGTTATGTGTTGTTAACTATTGGTGTCTTCTCAGGCGTGTTTTTTAGTCAAGAATTATTTGGTAAACCCCTGATTTTTGATCATAAAACGATTTTTTCCATCCTCTCATGGATGTTGTTTGGCTGGATTCTTTTTGTCCACTGGAAGCATGGTTTGAGGGGATCGCAGGCGTTAAAATGGATTATCGGATCATTTGCCATCCTACTTCTTTCATACGTTGGTAGCCGTTTTGTTTTAGAAGTGATTTTGCAACGCGCTTAAACTTAACCTTAGCCTGCGCCGATAAATGAATGCCAATTTGTTTGCTTTGAAGCTTAAAAACGAACAAGAATACCCCTAAAAACCGATCGATCTTTGATATGAAATTTTTTGAACTACTATTGCTTGCTTTAGCACTGTATTATTTTTTGATACTCCGTCCTAAAGCAGTTAAAGAGAAAAAACGTCGACGTGAGGCTGAAAAAAATTCTAAGCCAAGCAGTCAAGCAACTGCAGCAGCATCGCCAATCATCGAAAAGATGGTGGCTTGTGAATTTTGTAAAGTTCGTTTGCCGGATAGTGAGGCCCTTATTTTTGATGGCAGATTCTATTGTGGAAAGGCCCATTTACAGTCCATTAATGCGGAAGGTTTTTTGGGGAGTTGTAAAAGGGTCTTATCGAATAACTATGACCTCCGACCAGAGAATGTGACGATTGATACGATAGTGATTCATCACATCAGCTTACCCGAAGGAAAGTTTGGCGGTCATGCTATTGAGGATTTCTTTTGCAATCGCTTAAATCCAAAAGATGATCCCTACTACCCCACGATTATTGATTTACAAGTCTCAGCCCATTTTTTGATTAAACGAAGTGGCGAGGTAGTCCAATTTGTTTCTACCCTTAAAAGAGCTTGGCATGCAGGCGCTTCAACCTTAATGGACCGCCAAAAGTGTAATGACTTTTCCATTGGTATTGAACTTGAGGGAACCGGTGAACTACCTTTCGAGCCAGAACAATACCAAGCATTGAAATTATTGATTGAGGAAATTCAAATAAAACATCCCATTTCGATGATTGTGGGACATAGTGATATTTCTCCAGGTAGAAAACAAGATCCTGGAAAATTTTTTGATTGGCAATATTTCAAAGAAATAAGTCAAATTCCTGACCAAAATTTCCCATTTGGTATGAACTCAAGATAAGAGAATCCTCTTCTATGAAGTGAGTGCCTACTTAATTAAATATGACAAATTAGTGAATAGAAAATAACTTCAAAAAAAGTGGGTTTTATTAGGGAAAACCTTAAAAAAATTCTTCAATAATCTCTTCCCTAGACTGTCAAAAGACCCTATACTTAGTATCAGAGTCGACACAAACCACAATATATAGTGGTTTTTCATGTGCCCCGCAAAATTTTATAAACATATCAGTAAGTTATAAAAAATTAGCGAAACTGTCTTTGAAATTGCAAATTGCTGTTGCGTGTTGAAGTTCGAATTAGATAGAAACGAATCAGAAGAGAAGCAAATAATTGAAGGTCCAACGCGCATTGGTAAAAATTTAGCCGTTGAACTAATGACAAAAATGAATTTAAGGAGCTTGTAAATGACATACCCCAATCCTCAAGGGAACAATTTTGAATCTGAATCAACCACCCAAATCGGTGGGGTAAGTCCTTTTGCCGGCCCAGCAGGTGCAAGCAGTGCATTTATCGAAGGTGGTGTTGGTGTAGCACATGCTACTCAACTATCTGATTATAAAATTATCCGCAGAAATGGCGCAGTAGTAGCATTTGAGCCATCAAAAATTGCTATTGCCGTAACCAAAGCATTTTTGGCTGTTAACGGTGGTCAAGGAGCTGCTTCTGCGCGTGTGCGTGAGCAAGTGGAGCAATTGACTCAAGTCGTTGTGAAAGGCCTATTACGTAGCCGTCCTAATGGTGGTACTTTTCATATTGAAGATATTCAGGATCAAGTCGAATTAGCTTTGATGCGCAGTGGTGAACATAACGTAGCGCGTGCCTATGTATTGTATCGCGATAAAAGAAATCAAGAACGTCAACAAACAATAGCACCGGTATCAGCTACTCCCGTCATAGCTCACCCCGGCATTAATGTGACAGATAAAGGCGTACTGAAGCCTTTGGATATGGCGAATCTACAAGGAATCTTAGACGCAGCTTGCCAGAATCTCGGTAGTCACATCGTATCTACAACGATTTTGACAGATACGATTAAGAATTTATATGAAGGCGTTCCGATTGAGCAGGTATTTGATTCAGCAATTTTAGCTTCAAGAACTTTAATTGAAAAAGACCCTGCATACAGTTTAGTAACAGCTAGAATTTTGATGCACGTCATTCGCCGCGATATCTTAGGTGTCGAAATTCCACAAGCAGGAATGCAAGCGGTCTATGCAGAGTATTTTTCTAAATTCTTACGTCGTGGTGTGAAAGAAGAATTACTCGATCCTAAATTACTACAGATTTTTGATATTGCTAAGCTCGGTGCCGCTTTAAATGCATCACGCGATTTACAGTTTAACTACCTCGGCTTACAGACTTTGTTTGACCGCTACTTCTTGCATATTGATGGTCAGCGGATTGAAATGCCACAGGCATTTTTCATGCGTGTCTCAATGGGCTTGGCATTAGAAGAGGCTAACCCGACAGAACGTGCGATTGAATTCTATGAAATTCTTTCGAAATTTGACTTTATGTCAAGTACGCCGACTTTATTCAACTCAGCTAGTTTGCGTTCACAGTTGTCTAGCTGCTACTTGACGACGATCCCAGATGATTTAGACGGCATTTACGAAGGCTTGAAAGAAAACGCCTTGTTGTCGAAGTTTGCCGGTGGCCTCGGTAACGATTGGACAAATGTACGTGCCTTAGGCAGTCATATTAAAGGCACGAATGGTAAGTCACAAGGCGTGGTACCGTTCTTGAAAGTAGTCAATGACACAGCAGTAGCTGTGAATCAAGGTGGTAAGCGTAAAGGTGCCGTCTGCGCCTATTTAGAAACTTGGCACTTGGACATTGAAGAGTTCTTAGAACTCCGTAAAAACACGGGTGATGATCGCCGTCGTACACATGATATGAATACCGCAAACTGGATTCCAGACTTATTCATGAAGCGTGTGATGGAAAATAAAGATTGGACACTCTTTACACCGTCATCAACTCCTGACTTGCATGATAAGTTTGGTTTAGCGTTTGAAGAAGCCTATGTTGCTTACGAGAAAAAAGCGGATGCTGGTGAGATCAAACCATTTAAGCGTATTCCAGCATTGCAGTTATGGCGCAAAATGATTGGTATGCTCTTTGAAACAGGCCATCCTTGGATTACTTTCAAAGACCCATGTAACGTCCGTAGTCCTCAACAACACGTCGGTGTGGTTCACTCTTCTAACTTATGTACTGAAATTACACTCAATACCAACGAGTCAGAAATTGCGGTTTGTAATTTAGGTTCAGTCAACCTCACGGCACACATGATGACGGATGCTAACGGTAAATTAGTTTTAGATCATGCTAAGTTAGAGAAAACGATCGCGACTGCGATGAGAATGCTCGATAACGTGATTGATATTAACTATTACGCTGTAGCAAAGGCGAAGAACTCTAATATGCGTCATCGTCCAGTTGGACTAGGTATTATGGGTTTCCAAGATTGTTTACATATGCTCAGAATTCCTTACGCAAGTCAGGAAGCTGTGGAGTTTGCTGATACTTCAATGGAAGCAGTGTGTTACTACACATATAAGGCATCCAATGCTTTAGCAAAAGAGCGCGGCACTTATAGTACCTACAAAGGATCATTATGGGATCGCGGTCTACTACCACAGGATACGAATGCACTCTTGTTAAAAGAGCGCGGTGGTTACTTAGAAGTAGACTCTTCGAGCAAAATGGATTGGTCTGGACTACGCGCTAGCATTGCAGCACATGGTATGCGTAACTCAAACTGTATTGCAATCGCCCCAACTGCGACTATTTCAAACATTATTGGCGTGTCAGCATGTATTGAACCAACTTTCCAAAACTTGTATGTGAAGTCAAACTTGTCTGGTGAATTTACGGTTGTCAATGAGTACTTGGTTCGCGATTTAAAAGAGCGTGGCTTGTGGGATGAAGTGATGATTGCCGACCTCAAATACTTTGACGGTTCATTAGCTAAGATTGATCGTATACCAAATGACTTAAGAGAAATTTATGCAACTGCTTTTGAAGTAGATCCAAAGTGGATTGTAGAAGCAGCCTCAAGACGTCAAAAATGGATTGATCAAGCACAGTCACTCAACATTTATATGGCCGGTGCCTCAGGTAAGACTCTTGATGATACGTATAAATTAGCTTGGATTCGTGGTTTGAAGACAACTTATTACTTGCGTACAACTTCAGCCACACAGGTAGAAAAATCAACTGTCTCCAAAGGAACCCTCAATTCAGTTTCAAATGGATCTGAGGAGGCATTAGCAGCGGCAGGAAATACCACTACTGTTTCTAGTAGTTTTGCTGAAGGACCTATAGAAGCCGATGGACCCGTTTGCACAATGCGTCCTGGAGATGATGGTTTCGAAGAATGCGAAGCTTGCCAATAAGTAGGAAAATAGAGGATTAAAAAGACGAGTCACATGATTGAAAGGGAAGTTAGATATCAATGATGTGATTCGATCTAAGAAGAGTTTAGTAAGTGTGAAGTAAAGAATTGATTTGGAGAAATAAATATGTTGAATTGGGAAGATGACTCAGTAGTAATAGCGCCAGTGCCAATGAAGCCTGCAGCTACACCAATACCTGAGGTAGTAAAACTAGAGTCAGCCCCTACATTAGCAACACCCCATGCAACACCGGGTGTAGCGATTAGTGCGCCTGATGTAGCAATTGCACCGATAGCAAAAGAAGCAGTAGTAGAAGAAAAAGTGGAAGATGCTATCAGCCGTCGTGTGAATTTAAATGATAAGAGAATCATTAATGGTTCTACAGACGTAAATCAACTCGTGCCATTTAAATACAAATGGGCTTGGGAAAAATATTTGGCAGGATGCGCTAACCACTGGATGCCACAAGAAGTAAACATGAATCGTGATATCGCTTTGTGGAAAGATCCGAATGGATTGACTGAAGACGAGCGTCGGATTATTAAAAGAAATTTAGGTTTCTTTGTAACGGCAGATTCATTAGCCGCCAACAATATCGTATTGGGTACTTATCGCCAAATTACTGCGCCAGAATGTCGTCAATATTTATTACGTCAAGCCTTTGAAGAAGCAATTCATACGCATGCATATCAGTACATTGTTGAGTCACTTGGACTTGATCAAAGTGAGATTTTTAATGCGTATCATGAGGTCCCTGCGATCCGTGCAAAAGATGAATTTTTAATTCCATTTATTGATGTTTTAACAGACCCATCTTTTAAAACTGGCACACCAGAAAATGATCAAAAATTATTACGCTCGTTAATTGTTTTTGCGTGCATCATGGAAGGATTATTCTTTTATGTTGGTTTTACGCAAATACTTGCAATGGGTCGTCAGAACAAAATGACGGGTGCTGCTGAGCAGTATCAATACATCTTGCGCGATGAGTCTTTGCACTGTAATTTTGGCATTGATATGATTAATCAGATTAAGCTTGAGAACCCCCATCTATGGACTTCTGAGTTCAAAGAGGAGTTAAAAAGTTTGTTCGAACAAGCAGTGGAATTAGAGTACAAATATGCGGAAGATACGATGCCTCGCGGAGTGCTTGGACTCAATGCACCGATGTTCAAAAGTTACCTAAGATACATTTGTAATCGTCGCTGTATGCAAATAGGACTTGACGCAATGTATCCAAATGAAGAGAATCCTTTTCCATGGATGTCTGAAATGATAGATTTGAAAAAAGAAAGAAATTTTTTCGAAACTAGAGTGATAGAGTATCAAACTGGGGGTGCATTAAGTTGGGATTAAAACTTAAACGCTCTCCAACAATTTAGGAGATTTTTGGATTGAACATACGTAGTATTTTTACAATTTCTAGCACCAATAATTCTGTAAAAAGAATGGGAAAACTTTCCCTACAAAATGTTCAAGTCCTACTATTTTCGAATGCTCCTTTTTTGAGCACAGTATCAGTTGATTTCAGAACTAATTTTTTAATGAAGCAATTTAAAAAGTCACTACCCGAAAAGGGAGTGGCTTTTTTTTCGAAATTCATGAGGCCATTTCAGCAATTTAAAAATGCGTTTCATGAATGGCTCATTCATTTGTGTCGGCTTTCTATCAAAAGAGTCGATTCTAAATGCCTGGGCCTTTCTTAAACTGTAGTTGAATTAACTTCTCACGTGAAGGAGCATTAAAATGGCAACAGCCAAGAAAGTAGTAAAGAAAGCAGCAGCAAAACCAGCAGCTAAGCCTGTAGCTAAGAAAGCAGCAGCAAAGCCAGCAGCAAAGCCAGCGGCTAAGAAAGTAGCAGCGAAGCCAGCAGCTAAAAAAGTAGCAGCAAAGCCAGCAGCTAAAAAAGTTGCAGCGAAGCCAGCAGCTAAAAAAGTAGCAGCGAAGCCAGCAGCTAAAAAAGTAGCAGCAAAGCCAGCAGCTAAAAAAGTAGCAGCGAAGCCAGCAGCGAAGAAAGTAGCAGCAAAGCCAGCAGCGAAGAAAGTAGCAGCAAAGCCAGCAGCGAAGAAAGCAGCAGCAAAGCCAGCAGCAAAGCCAGCAGCGAAACCAGCCGCTAAGCCAGCCGCAAAAAAAAAAGTAGTTAAACCAGTAGCAAAGAAAGCAGCAGCAAAGCCAGCAGCAAAGAAAACAGTTGAAGCGAAGACAGAAACTGCCCTCAATCCAACAGCTGCTTGGCCCTTCCCAACTGGTGGCCGCCCATAATTATTGACGACCTCAGGCTGCTTTCAGCTCATCTTGCATGTTCAAAAAACCCGCTACAGTTAGTTCAATAGCGGGTTTTTTGTTATATAAAAAATAACCTTACTGATTAAAAAGGTGTAATGTTTAAATATTAAACACTCAAAGTAAATCATCATGCGAATTAATATAGAGTTATCTGACGAATTAACCGCCACTGTAAAAGAGCTGGCAAAAAAAAGAGATTCAAGTATTTCAGAGGTTATTCGTCGGGCTATTTCTTTGGAAAACTTTTTCGATCAAGAGCTAGCAGAAGGTACAAAAGTACTACTAAAAAGTAAAGGCTCTGACAATCTTCAAGAAGTAATTTTGAGATAAATAAAAATGGTGCATCAAGAGTTAAATATTTCTG
This sequence comes from Polynucleobacter rarus, assembly GCF_003072505.1. Taxonomy (GTDB): domain Bacteria; phylum Pseudomonadota; class Gammaproteobacteria; order Burkholderiales; family Burkholderiaceae; genus Polynucleobacter; species Polynucleobacter rarus. The sequence continues at coordinate 2,401,176 of NZ_NTGB01000001.1, read as the reverse complement.
AAGGAATAGTTGGAAAAGAGAATGCTCAAATTCAGTTCGAAATAGCGCAAGGTCAAGTTAGTCCTTACAAGAAAATACCTTTCAATCTAAATAAAACTAGATTTTTTTTAAACAACATTTATTTGGTATTTCTGCTTTTTTTCTGCGGCACTTGTCTGGGGAGTAATGTTTGATTGGTTAAGCAATGAAGAATCAAAAGAACTGGCAGCCACAGTTCTTACACCAATCATTGGAATTTTTGGTACATGTATCGGTTTCTATTTCGCCAGAAACGGGGATTAGATTTTTTTAATTTAGTTTGTAAATCTAAATCCCCCTAAGCCAATCAATTATTTGGATAATTCGTATCCAAAGTTATTTTTAAATGCTGTTCGAATAGCGTCGATATGAAACTCATGGTTTTGACCACCTTGAGAGGCAATTTTTAAAGAGCCCAGTAACGATCCAAGTCGACCAATGGTCGGCCAATCCAATTGATTTTCGATACCAAATAGAAGAGCCGCTCTAAACGAATCACCGCAACCTGTAGGATCAAGTAATTGTGTTGCCTCGACCACCGGAATATCAATCATTTGACCCTGGTTATAAATCACAGAGCCTTGCGCTCCCTTGGTCACGATTAATGCTTCAACCCGATCAGAAACCTCAGGTAAGCTAAGACCCGTTTTTTGACAGAGCATTTCTGCTTCATAATCATTAACAGCTACGTAAGTTGCAAGCTCGATCATCTCGAGTAATTCTTTACCATCAAATAAAGGCAAGCCTTGTCCTGGGTCAAAAATAAAAGGAACATTTGCCTTGGCAAATTGTTTGGAGTGCGTCAACATGCCATCTCTGCCGTCAGGAGCAACGATCCCAATGGTAATTGGAGTACTCGTATTCGCCATAGTAGCAATTGCTGCCGTAACATCATTCAAATGAGACTGCATCATCGCACCAGGATGAAAGGCCGTGATTTGATTATTATCTCGGTCTGTAGTGATAATTGCTTGGGCAGTAAATGCCTCTGGGATTTCACGAATAAAGTCAGTGGCAATATCGTGCTTAGCAAGTTTGTCAAAGTAGGTTCCAGCATCAGAGCCAACAGTAGCCATGATGAAAGGGTTACCACCCAACAGGCGCTGGTTGTATGCGATGTTACCAGCACAACCTCCAAATTCGCGACGCATACTCGGTACTAAAAAAGCGACGTTTAAGATATGAATTTGATCAGGCAAAATTTGTTCCTGAAAACGTCCTTCAAAGGACAAAATTGTGTCAAACGCAATCGAACCACAAATCAGACTTGCCATAAAATTCCTAAAAAAAAGATTGACTAATATTTACTACGGAAAAAACTTCAAAACGAGTTGGGATAAACCATTTGCACCTGAAAACCACTCGCAGTATCAGGTAACACTATGGGTATATTAACGGTAATTTGTGTCTTTGCTGGAACACCTTGTGTGAGGTAAGGGAGTAAACGTGGTTCAGACCCAAGCCATTGAAGGGGCGTTAATTCTTGATAGGCAAGCGGTTCTCCCGTTACATTACTCAACAGCACTTCGAGATTAGGTAGGGCAATCTTTCTGGCGAGCAGTGGATATTCCTCTTTTGAATCGACTTGTAACTGTATCTCCAAGTATTGGGGCGAAGGTAAAGGGCTGTTTTCTAGAGTGAGTGCTTCAGAAGAGCCTGAGGTCGAAGTATGAATCTCAGCAAATTCTAATCTCCAAGCAGAATCATCTTTTTTAGGAGTCAGTTGCCAATTTAAAAAGATTAAATAGGATTGATAAACCGCGCCACATAGTAATACCAACAGCATGAAGATACGATAAAGGCGCATGAAATAGATGAATAACTTAAAGTGGACAAGCCAATATTATCAGATTGTTTTAGCTAACTGACTTCCCAGCTAGACAAACCCAACCGTCAGCAACCTGCCAAATTTTGAGATCAACCCATGGCGCATAAATTTCAATGATTTGCTCTGCTTGTTGTTCTAAAATTCCTGACAATGCTAAGTAACCATTCGGCGCAACTAAAGCACCGATGGCAGGAGCAAGAATTTTTAATGGGTTCGCTAAAATATTTGCGACCACGACATTGAACTTCGTGGTATCAGTCACCATGTCAGGCAAACCAAACGTGATTTGCACCTCATTGCGCAGGGCATTATCAGTACTTGCAGTAACGGATTGAGGATCAATGTCTAAACCAAACGTATCGCCACTCCCCAGTTTTTTCGCAGCAATAGCCAAGATTCCAGAACCACATCCATAATCCATGACACTTTGATTTTGTAATAGATTGGCATCTGCTAACGATTCTAGCCAGTTTAAGCAGAGTTTAGTGGTTGGATGACTTCCTGTGCCAAAAGCAAGACCAGGGTCAACAGCGAGGCATATAGCCTGCGGATGGAGGTCTTGTGGCTGGTCATGCCAAGAAGGAACTACCCAAATCCGTTCAGAAATTGCGATTGGATCGAACTGAGACTGCGTCAATTTAACCCAATCTTGTTCTTCAATTTGTGCTTCGGTGTAATGATCAATCGCCATGCCTAAGCGATCTAGCTCAGCTAAGATGGCTTCAGTGTGTTGTGCAAACTCTACCCAAAGAGATTGGTCAAATAAGGCAATCACCTTCGACTCCTGCCAAGCTTCGACATGGATTACCATTCCAGGTTCCCCATACAGCGGAACTTCATTCGCTGTATCAGCTTGAGCATCCTCAACGGTAATTGAGAGTGCACCAAGTTCCATGAGCGTATCACCGAGTAACTCAGCACTATCTTCAGTAACGAAAAAGCTTAATTCGCGATAAGTCATAAAACTTTCCTAAACAAGGTCATGGGATTTGAAAAAAACATTAACTTGCTGGATTTTCGTTAGCACGCGCTTGAGCCTGCTCTTCTAATCGATGTTCAAGATAATGAATACTTGTCCCACCCAAATTGAATTCTGGATCAATCATTAATTCTCGATGCAGGGGAATATTGGTTTTAATGCCGTCCACCACCATCTCTGACAGAGCAATGCGCATTCTTTTAATCGCTTGATCGCGGGTTGCACCAAAAGCAATTAATTTACCAATCATTGAGTCATAGGATGAGGGCACGGTATAACCACTATAAACGTGGGAGTCAACCCGAATGCCAGGACCACCTGGGGTATGCCATGACAAAATTTTCCCAGGACTTGGAGTAAATTTGAATGGATCTTCGGCGTTAATTCGGCACTCGACAGCATGACCTCTAAAAATAATATCTTTTTGTTTAAAAGAAAGTTTTTCGCCGGCCGCAATTTTAATTTGTTCTTGGACCAAATCGATGCCAGTGATTAATTCCGTGACGGGATGTTCCACTTGAATACGGGTGTTCATCTCGATAAAGAAGAATTCATTATTTTCGAATAAAAACTCAAAAGTACCTGCCCCACGATAGCCCATTTTGCGACAAGCTAAAGCGCAACGCTCACCAATTTTTGCGATCAAACGACGATCAATCCCCGGTGCCGGTGCTTCTTCAATTACTTTTTGGTGACGGCGTTGCATGGAGCAATCCCGCTCACCTAACCAAACTGCATTTTTGTAGGTATCTGCTAGAACCTGAATCTCAATGTGCCTAGGATTTGTTAAGAACTTCTCCATATACACTTCTGGATTACCAAAGGTACGACCAGCTTCTTCTTTGGTCATGTTAACGGCATTAATTAAAGCTGCTTCGTTATGAACCACGCGCATACCTCGGCCACCACCGCCGCCTGCGGCTTTAATAATCACTGGGTAACCAATTCTTTTTGCGGTAGCAATAATGTACTTTGGATCATCCGGTAGGGCACCTTCAGAACCTGGAACACAAGGAACACCAGAGGCGATCATTGCTTGCTTGGCAGAAACCTTATCTCCCATGAGACGAATCGTCTCAGCCTTAGGGCCAATAAATACAAATCCTGAGGATTCAACACGGTCAGCAAAATTGGCATTTTCTGATAAAAAACCATAGCCAGGATGAATCGCCTGGGCATCTGTCACTTCTGCAGCGGAAATAATCGCTGGCATATTTAAATAACTTTGAAGAGAAGAAGCGGGTCCAATACATACAGCCTCATCGGCTAATTTGACGTATTTTGCTTCTTTATCAGCGGTTGAATAAACCACAACTGTTTTAATGCCAAGCTCTCGGCAAGCCCTTTGTATGCGAAGGGCAATTTCACCGCGGTTAGCAATTAGGATTTTTTGAAACATCATAAAAATTTTCTCGGGTAATCTTTAGCCAATAATGAAGAGGGGTTGATCGTATTCAACACCTTGACCATTTACTACACAAATTTCTTTAATTACACCGGCAACATCCGCCTCAATCTCATTCAGTAACTTCATGGCTTCAATAATGCAAAGCGTTTGACCTGCTTTGACGGTATCGCCAAGACGAACAAATTCTGGAGACTCAGGATTTTGAGCGCGATAAAAGGTCCCGACCATGGGCGATTTCATAACATGTCCTGATGGCACCTCAGGTACTATAGGAGCTACTGGCGCTGCAGGAGCGGCAGCAGGAATGTCTGATACAGCTACTGGAGCCTGTTGCGGAATAAAAACTTGCGTAGCTTGCGCGCTTGGAGCGCGGTGGTTCACAATTCGAACTCTTTCTTCACCTTCCGAGATTTCAAGTTCTGAAACACCTGACTCAGCAACGAGGTCGATTAAAGTTTTTAATTTACGAAGATCCATATTATTTCCTTTTAAAACAAAAGATTGATTTCTTAAAGTGACAAAATTTACGAATATCCCAAGAGGGCATCCTATAAATTGAACAAAAAATTAATTAAATTAAATGGTTAGGCGTTGATGAGCAGCACGCAAAGCTAGCTCATAGCCATGAGCCCCTAATCCACAAATGACTCCGACTGCGATGTCGGATAAAAATGAATGATGTCTGAAGCTTTCACGTTGATAAATATTCGATAAGTGAACTTCAATAAATGGGATTGCTACCCCAGCTAAGGCGTCACGGATGGCAACGCTAGTATGAGTGTATGCGCCGGGATTAATCAAAATAAACTGCACCTTATTTTGTTTAGCCGCATGAATCCGATCAATTAAAGCGCCCTCTGAATTGGACTGAAATGTCTCTAGATGGATCTGCAACTGAGAAGCCACTTGCTGTAAATGGTCATGAATTTGTGGCAAGGTTGTCGCACCATAAACATCTGGTTCGCGCGTGCCAAGTAGATTCAGATTAGGACCTTGTAAGACGAGTACTGAAGCGATTTGTTGCGTATCTGCGCTCATTTTCGATGAATTCCTTGAAAATCTGATTTTGAATGAGCCTAGTATATCTCACAAAAACATGATTTATTGGGAAAAAACTCAGTTTTTCACCATCTAAAATATGGAAGAGCCATTTTGGGGATAAACGAAACCAACTTGGCGTTTGATTTTTATTAACTTCGTTTAAATTAATAAAAATAATATATAAAATTACTTATCTTTCAGTAAAAGTACAGATTCAAGTTCTTTCTCGGTGATTTTCCCAAGTTTAGTCAATAAGATTTTTCCGTCAGGATTTAAAATCACGGTATAAGGCAGTGCTCCTTGTGAATTACCCAGGCGCTTCATCCAATTACTTCCCTCTAAGCCACCAAGTAGGATGGGATAAGTAACAGTAGTATTTTGCAGGAATTGACGTAAGTTAGAGGGTGAATCGATACCGATACCGATCATTTGCACAGTATTGTTGTCAAGTTTTTGATTAAAGGCGGACAACATGGGCATCTCTTCGACGCAGGGAGGGCACCATGACGCCCAGAAATTAATCACTAAGATTTTATTTTTCCATGCTTGAGAATTTACATTCTCGCCAGTCTCATTTTTCCAATCTACAGCCATGAACTCCTGGTAAATGGCAGCTTGAGAACTAGCCGAACTGCTTTGAGAAGAGTTAGAAGACAACCAATACGAAGCCCCAATCCCCAGTAATAAACTACCGAGACCAATTAAAGAGAGCATTAATAAAAGTGGAAATTTCTTCTTTAATATAGATTTTTTATTAATTTCTTCAGACATTTCGTTTCCTTAGCTAAAATTGAGTCATGCATATTCATATTCTTGGTATTTGCGGCACCTTCATGGGAGGTATTGCCGCCATCGCACGTCAATCGGGTCATCAGGTCACTGGATGCGACACAAATGTCTATCCACCGATGAGTACCCAATTAGAAGAGCAGGGTATAACTTTAATTGAGGGCTTTGCAAAAGAACAATTGTCCCTCAAACCTGACTTGTTTGTCATTGGAAATGTGGTTTCCAGAGGAAATCCTTTGATGGAGGCGATTTTAGATGACGGATTGCCGTATGTATCTGGTCCTCAGTGGTTGGGTGAACAGGTTTTAGCACATCATCATGTTTTGGCGATTGCAGGTACGCATGGCAAAACTACCACGACCGCGATGTTGGCCTGGATTCTGGAAGCCAATGGTTTATCACCTGGCTATTTAGTTGGTGGCGTACCGAATAACTTCGACGTTTCTGCAAGGTTAGGTAAAAATGGGGGCTTAAACGCCAGTTTAGAATCACAAACAAAACCCTTGTTCGTCATTGAAGCGGATGAGTACGATACGGCATTTTTTGATAAGAGAAGTAAGTTCGTCCATTACCGCCCCAAGACAGTAATCCTCAATAATTTAGAATTTGATCACGCTGATATCTTTGCCGATTTAGCTGCTATTCAGACACAGTTCCATCATTTAGTGAGAACAGTACCCTCTACTGGCAACATTATTGTGAATGGTGAGCAAGCAGCATTAAAAGAAGTCTTAGATCGGGGCGTTTGGTCTCAGGTAGAAAGTTTTAGTCAAGAACCATCTGCTGTTTTGCAGAAAATAGCCCTAAATGCGCAGTGGTCCTTCCAAAGCTTAGCTTTGGATGATTTTGAAGTGATTAAAGACGGGAAGGTAGTTGGACGAGTCCATTGGCATCCCGACGCTAGTGTTGCCGGTCGTCATAATCAAATGAATGCCTTAGCTGCGATCGCTGCAGCGAGCCATGTTGGAGTCAGTCCTGCAGACGCTGCTCATGCACTAGGTAGCTTTAAAAATGTGAAGCGTCGCTTGGAAATCATTGGACGAGCAAGAGGTGTTACGGTATACGATGACTTTGCCCATCACCCCACAGCGATTACTACGACGATTGACGGTTTACGTCGAAGGATCAGGGCCGAAGAAACACAGTCAACGGAGTCGAGTACTGCAAAATCTGCAAGATTAATTGCTGTATTAGAACCTCGTTCCAATACAATGAAGTTAGGTGTGATGAAGCAGCAGTTACCCACCAGTTTGCAGGATGCGGATTTGGTGTTTGGTTACGGCGCTTCCAAAGGAAAATCAGCCTTAGGTTGGGATTTAGCACAAGTTCTGAGTCCACTCGGGGATAAGGCGCAAGCATTTGATGATTTAGACCAAATGGTCGAAGCAATTGTTCAAATTGCAAAGTCGGGCGATCATCTATTAGTAATGAGTAATGGCGGTTTTGGTGGCGTTCACCAAAAAATCTTAAAGGCACTGGTCTGATACATGCATTTCATTTTTGAAGAAGGTGGTGAAATCAAGGGGGCTAGTGCGATCGGTCCTGCGGTTGCAACTGCCGATTTTTGGCAAGCCCAGACCCAGTTTGGCAAACGAATCAAACTGAAGGCTAAAGAAGTTTGGCTAAAGTGGGAAACAGGTGATTTAGCCAAGATGATGGAAAGTGCCAAAGCATTAGCGACCTCCATTGATATGGATTTTTTATGGGAATGTTCGCCAGATCAAGAGTTTTCGACTGATACCATCGCCAAAGAATACTTTGGCGATAAAGTGAGTACCGAACAATTGATTGGGTTAGCCATGGCTTTACAAAATGCCCCTATTTATTTTCGGCGCAAAGGTCGTGGACAATTTTTACGTGCCCCGGAAGAGCAGTTAAAAGCAGCGCTCTTGTCCGTTGAGCGAAAAAAGCAAGAGGCACTTGCTCAAGAAACGATGAAAGAGCAGCTCCTGTCTGGAATATTACCTCCTGAGATTTCAGATCAAGCACAAATGCTGCTATTTGCCCCAGATAAGAACCACTATATTTTTAAAGCCTTAGCAAGTGCTAGTGCGCAAAAAGGGATTTCGAATGCGCAGCTCTTATTAGAGCTCGGGGCTATTCACTCCGCCCTTGAGATTCATCAAGGGAAATTCTTTAAAGAGCATTTCCCTAAAGGTTTAGCGTTTCCACAAAATGCCTTAAATATTGTGAATAGTTCCGTTGTTCAGCAGCTTGAACAAGAATTGCCTTTAGCAAACGTAGCCGCTTTTTCGATTGATGACGCTAGTACTACTGAAATTGACGATGCATTTTCCGTTACGCAACTCGTAAATGGTAACTATCAAGTGGGGGTGCATATTGCCGCACCAAGTCTGAGTATTTCTCCAAATGACGCACTCGATGAAATCGCTAGTCAGCGCATGTCTACCGCTTATTTCCCTGGTGGCAAAATTACCATGTTGCCAAAGTCCATCGTAGACGTATTTTCTCTCGAGGCTGGACAAGCAAGGCCAGCAATTTCTTTGTATGTAGAAATTAGTCCGAGTGGGGAAGTTATCTCAACCGCGCCACACCGAACTGTGATTGAGCTTGTTTCGATTCAGCAAAATTTACGTTTACATGAAATCGAAGACGTCTTAACAGAGGAATACTTTGATGGCATCGAGGAAGGTTCAAGCGAGAATGTCATAGGAGAAGCAGAAACAAATAAAGTTCCGTTTGAAAATGAATTAAAACTTCTTTGGACCTGTGCCAAAGTATTATTTGCTAAGCGTCAAGAAACTCGAGTAGCTGGTGGTCAACGTGCTGAGCAACTTGGTAAAAATGATCCGAATGCACTGTTAAGAGATTTTAGTTTTTCTATTTTGAGTGAGACGCAAGAACCGATAGATCCTGAGGCAATACTGGCTCAACCTGTCAATGATTCAACCTGGCAGGTTGAAATTAGCGCAAGAAATAGAGGCTCAGTGGTGGATACGATTGTGGCTGAGTGGATGATTTTTAGTAATCAGACTTGGGGTACTTATTTAGCAACGAATGAATTACCTGCTATTTTTAGAGCGCAACAAGGTTGGGGAGCCCAAAGAACTCGGATGCAAACCACGCCTTGTCGCCATGAGGGGCTAGGCGTTGAAAATTATGCCTGGTGCACTTCACCGCTACGAAGATACTCAGACTTAGTGAATCAGTGGCAAATTATTGCTCTCGTGAAGAATGGCATGATGGCAAAACTGGTTTCCCCATTTGTGGCTAAAGACACCAGAATCATGGGCCTCTGTGCAGAGTTTGATGCTAGATACACATCCTATAATGCCTACCAGCAATTGGTTGAACGGTATTGGTGTTTAAAGTGGGTCAACCAGCAGGGCTTGCCACTCAGACTGCAAGCGAGAACACTGAAGGACGGGATGATTCGGGTTGAAACAATTCCACTAAGATTAATCGTACCTGAATTAGCCACTGCCAAAAGGGGCGTTAGTGTTGAAATAGAAATCGTTTCAACCGACTTACTCAATCTGAATGCAGGAGTACGTTTAATCCAAATGCATGAACAACAATCCAGTGAATACGCTCCGGACTTTAATAGTCAAGAAGCAGATGTAGAAGAGGAAACCATCCCTCAGGTTGAGTTGGATACTCCTTCATCAGACGCCTCTTCAGCAGAGATTACCGAGACTCAAAGTTTAGTAACTGAGGTTGTTACGAATCCAGCAGTAACGCCGACACATTAAACATCTCGTGACGATGCAAGCCAATTTATTTCAATGGTTTAAGCGATCTATCGTGATCGCAGTGCTTGTCTCCATCGTCATCCATGTGGTTTTCATTGTCTGGCAACAGGAGAATCGCGAAGTGCAAGAGGTGCGACTAAAAACACCTTTAGCGGTTGTGTTAGTGAATAGTCAATCCAAACTAGCACCTCTTAAGCCTAAAAAGTTAGCGCAAAACGATTTGAATGGTGGTGGTCAAAGTGATCAGCTAATCAGTGCAACTACCATAGCAGCGATTAATCCTGGTATTGCTAAGGAGTTAGAAGATTTACAAAAAGAACAAAATCGCCTGATTTCTTCTATGAACAATCAAGGGGCGATGACGCAAAAAAATCGAACAGGTCAAAGTACTGAAGAGCTCGATAAGTTAGAGCGTCTTGAAGCTGAATTAGCCAACAGATTACAACAGGAAGCAAGTAAACCGCGTAAGGCGATTCTTACTTCGACTAGTGCTAAAGCAGTCATTTATGCCCAGTATTACGACGCCATGCGCAAAAAGGTAGAGAAATACGGAACCACCTACTTTCCAAGAAATAGTAATGGACCTTTGTATGGTAGTTTGATTGTTTTAATTAGCGTTGATAAAAGTGGGAAAATTATTTCTAAACCAAAAATTGAAAAATCTTCTGGGAATTTAGAACTAGATCAACAAGCGATTGCCATCGTGAATGCTTGCGCACCTTTTGGGAAGTTCTCACCAGCAATGATGGCAAAATTAGATGTAATTGATTGGATCGCGACCTTTGATTTTATCCAGGGGGTTGGACAACAAAAAGGACAAAGTCAATTAGAACTCGGATCTATCCAAGAAATTGACAAGAGTGGTCAGAAATCGAATTCCGCAAATAAAGAACCAGTAAAAAAGAAATAGGCTAAGAAATGAATATTCAACCTCAAGATTATCCTTTGCAAGATGTCTACGCAGTGATTGGTAATCCGATTGCCCACAGTAAATCTCCGCAAATTCATGAAATGTTTGCTAAGCAAACTAATCAAAATATGAAATATGGTTTGTTATTTTCTGAAGTAGATGATTTTGAGAAAACGGTACAAGACTTTTTTGCAGCAGGCGGGTGCGGTCTCAATGTCACTGTGCCCTTTAAAAATCGAGCTTTTGCAATGTGTGACGAGTTAAGTAGTTATGCACAAGCTGCCGGAGTTGTGAATATCCTGTGGATGGAAAATGGTAAGTTATTTGGCGAGAACTCAGATGGTCTTGGTTTAGTGAAAGATTTAATGGGCGAGAGTGACAATCTAAAAGATCGCTCGGTCTTGATATTGGGGGCAGGCGGTGCAGTGCAGGGAGTTATTTTGCCCTTAATCAAAGCGCAGGTCGCAAGTATTGTGATTGTGAATCGTACTTTTGAAAAGGCCTTAGAGCTCGTCAATCGTTTTAATACCGAAGCTGAACAAGTTGGAGCTCATTTAGGAGCGCTCGAGAGTCACTGGATTGAGAATTTAGACGAGCCATTCGATATTATTATCAATGGCACTTCGACTGGTTTAACTAGTGATTCCCCGCTAACTAGTGTGCAGGCCAGTCATCTTGCGATGATTTGCGAAACCAAAGAAAAAACGGTGGTGAGTTACGACATGGTGTACGGTAAGCAAACGGCCTTTATGCAACAAATGCAAGAGCAAGGTTTTGTGGTGAAGGATGGATTGGGAATGTTAGTTGAACAAGCGGCAGTAGCCTTCCAATTGTGGCGTAAGTTACCAGATTCATTAAGTTTGGATACGAACTTGGTTTTAAAGACACTTAGAGAAGGTCTATAAGCCAGTTAATTTTAAGGGTTTTATTTCGTATTCAAGTGCTTAATCAGCTACGATAAAAATATGAAGAAACCATTAAAAGATATTCGCAATTCACCTGACCCAGACATCGCTGGATCTTATGATGCAATGATTCGTGCCGGTCAACATGCTATCGATATTGCAATACAAACCAACACGGCCATAGTCAATATTATTGATGGGAAAATTGTACGTACAACAGCGGCTGAACTTAAAAAAAGATACAAAATAACAACAGATGAAACCTAGGTAAAGGTAATTTGATTGATAAGACGATCTAGTCCATCCAACCTTTACGCTTAAAGTAAACAAGCGGCAGAATCGTTGAAATAACCATCATTCCAAGTGCAATGGGGTAACCAATCATTAGTTTTAATTCAGGCATGAACTCAAAGTTCATGCCCCAAATACTAGCGAGCAGGGTCGGTGGCATGAGTCCCACCGATACCACGGCGAAGATTTTAATGATCTTATTTTGGTTAATGTTAATAAAACCGACCGTCGCATCCATTAAGAAGTTGATCTTATCAAAGAGGAAAGCAGTGTGGTTTTCGAGGGAGTCGATGTCTCGCAAAATCAGCCTTGCCTCTTCTTGTTGCACATCAGATAAATATTTACTGCGCATTAAATAAGAAAGTGCACGGCGGGTATCCATGACGTTACGACGGATACGACCATTCGTATCTTCCTCTTTTGCAATCGTTTCGAGAACAACTCCAGCAATTTGGTCAGTAACGGTGTTGGACAGGACCACCTTACTGGCCTCTTCAAGCTGAACGTAAACTTCTTCAAGGGAATCAGCAGAGTATTCGGCATCGGTAGAATAAAGATCTAGCAGTACATCTTTCGCGTCGTTAACAGAACCAGGGCGCAGACGAGCACGCATCCGAACTAAACGGAACACAGGTAAATCTTCATCGTGGATAGAGAACAAAGTTTTATCGGTGAGGACGAAAGCAACCCGAACGTTACGGGAAAGATCATCTTCATCGAGTAAAAAATCGGTACGAATATGTAAGTAACCATCTTCCCCAGCAAAATACCGAGCCGATGCCTCAAGGTCACCTAACTCTTCTAATTCAGGGAGAGAAACGCCAAATGCCGTCTTAATCCAACCCAACTCTTCATCATTAGGCTCAATTGCATCAATCCAAATAGGCGCATGTTGCTCTAAAAGTTCATTGAGGTCTTCAACTTGTTCTTGGACCAATCGGCCGTTTTGTAATGTGAATAAATTGATCATTTTGCATTTCCTCAAATTTACTTCTTAACTAGAATTAAAAGAAAGTTTAAAGTATCGTTATTAAAACAATTTAATTTAATTCTTTTGAATAATTCACCTACTACTAATAATGGTTCTTCTTTTTTAGAGAAGTACCAAGATTGCGTTGAAAAACATCAGTCGATGCTATGCGTCGGTCTTGATCCGGATCAACAAAAGTTTCCAATTTCCTTACAAGGTCAAGCAAATTCAATTTTTACGTTCTGCCGATATATTGTAGACGCAACAGCGGACTTAGTTTGTGCTTTCAAACCCCAAATTGCTTATTTTGCTGCAGCAAGGGCGGAAGACCAGCTAGAACAGTTAATCCAATACATCCATACCCATTATCCAAGAGTTCCAGTCATTTTAGACGCAAAACGAGGAGATATTGGTTCTACTGCTACGCAATACGCAGTAGAGGCTTTTGAGCGTTATCAAGCGGATGCAGTAACCGTAAACCCTTATATGGGTTTTGATTCAATGGAGCCTTATCTGAAATATGCAGGTAAGGGGGTCATTGTCTTGTGTAGAACTTCTAATCCAGGTGGATCGGATATTCAGTTTCTAAAAACGACCGATGATAGTGGTGAGCAGGTGTCGGTATATGAGCGGGTGGCCTTTAATGCGGCTACCAAATGGAATACCAACGGACAAATGTGTTTGGTCGTTGGCGCGACTTTTCCTGAAGAAATTGCCAAAGTTCGGCAAATTGTCGGCGATATGCCATTGTTAATACCGGGCATTGGTGCACAGGGCGGCGATATCGAAGCGACGGTGCAAGCTGGATGCAGTAAAAACCTAATGATTAACTCTTCCAGAGCCATCTTATATGCCAGTAATGGTGCAGACTTTGCAGAGGCTGCCAGAAAAGAAGCAATAAAAACTAGGGATGCGATTAATCAGGCTAAATAGCTGGCGAACTGGTCGTTGAATCGCCATTGATAAGGGTAAGGAGCTTGCTTAAAGCGAAGTCTCTAGCTAATATTCTCACTGCATGTCGAGTTGAGTCGGTAATAGTGGTGTCAGCCCCTAAAAGATGCACACCTTGAGTATGGGATGCTATGACACCATTTTGTTTCCAAGCCCAGCCAAAACAGACAAAACCAACGGGTTTTTCTAGACTACCGCCAGTTGGACCTGCGACCCCAGTAATCGATAGGCCAACATTTGCTTTGGAGTGTGTAATTGTGCCAATAGCCATTTCACGAGCTACCTCTTCACTTACTGCCCCGTGATGTTGAATCAGCTCCATCTGAACACCAAGACTATCTACTTTGGCTTCGTTACTATAGGTTACAAAGCCCCGGTCAAACCAAGCGCTAGAACCTGCAAGATCAGTTAAAGCACTCGATACCATCCCGCCCGTACAAGATTCAGCAGTACTGATAAGAAGATGATGCTCAATTAGGAACTGAGACAGAGCTAAAGCGTGTTCATTGGCAACGTGGTTCATAGTGCGATGACTCCAAAGCGAACAAGAATCGATAAAACCATTAGGGTAGCCAGGGCTGCGAATAGATCATCTACCATCACCCCAAAACCACGAATCCAAGCAGCAAATGGCTCAAGTCTTGGACTTGGTTGCCACTCTTTAAAGTATTGATCTACTAAGCGAATTGGGCCAGGTTTAGCAATATCAAAGAAACGAAACAACACAAAAGCCAAGGACTGCACAATCCATGAGCAGGGTATAACAAAAAATAAAATCAACCAAAAAGCGAGAATTTCATCCCAAACAATCCCGCCATGATCTGTTTTACCTAGTTCTTTACCCGTTAAGCCGCAAACGACGATCCCTAGAATCAGACCAGCGATTAATAGCACGATGCTTTCTGAGGTGGCTAAACTAGGATAAAAAATATGATAGGTTAGGGTGGCAATCCAAGCCCAAAGAGTACCAACCGTACCAGGGCCAAGAGGGCTTAAGCCCGAGCCAAAGCCAAAGGCAAATAAGCGCCAAGGACGATCTTTGACCCACTTGAAGGTAGGCGTTACTCCGGCCAACGATTGCCTGGCCTGAGTGAATTCAGAAGGAGTTGAAGAGGATAGAAAATCGGACATGTTCAATTCAAAATGGATTTAGGATGATTCAAAGTGATCAAATGATTTTAAATAGATTTGCGTTTGTTTGTCGTCTAGGGAATTTCCGTCTTGATCAATGAGGCGCATCCGACCAAATTGAGGAGTACTTGGACTTTGTGACTCGATTTTATTGATTGCTTCTGTAATTTGACCTATTTTGGTAAGGCGAAGGTTTAAGGCACGACCAATTGCCTCAATTTGGGGCGCATTGGCATTTGGGGCAGTAAAACATAATTCATAGTCATCACCACCTTTTAAGCTACATAGCCTTCGCAACTCCCGACTTGAATTACTTAATAGAGTAGAGACAGGAACCTGATCGATCTGAATGCTCGCATTGCAATGAGATGCTTTTAGAATATGCTGCAAATCACCCAATAAACCATCAGAAATATCAATAGCTGCATGAGCTAGACCTCTAAGAGCTATACCTAAGTCAACTCTTGGTTCTGGGGCGTGCATGCGGTGGGTGAAGTTTTCTGACCCAGGGATTGGGAGCCATTCGCCACGCGCAATACCAAGTATGCATCTTGCATCACCAACTTCACCTGAAAGCCAAATATCATCGCCAGCTAGGGCATTACTGCGCTTTAAAGCGTTGTTTTTAGGTAGATGGCCTATCGCAGTAATCGAGATGGTTAATGGTCCTGAAGTCGTATCACCGCCAATTAATGGGCAATTAAAACGATCAGATAACGCGTGTAAACCCTCTGAGAAGGCGGCTAACCAAGCGTGGTTAATCTGCGTGAGTGCAATAGACAGGGTAAACGCCATAGGTTTAGCGCCCATCGCTGCCAAATCAGAAAGATTTACCGCTAGACATTTATGCCCCAAAAGCTTCGGGTCAGTATCACTAAAAAAGTGCCGATTTTCAACCAGCATATCAGAGGTCACTGCTAATATGTGGTCATTTGGTGGTGAGTCAAGTAAAGCGCAGTCGTCACCAATCCCAAGTAGAACATGAGCTCTTTCTTGCTTGGAAGCGGTATTTGGTGAAGAGTTCCTTAAAAAATAAGTATTGATAAGGTCAAACTCACCAAATAGTTGGGATTTAGGAGAAGCCATGATGAATTGTAGGTGATGTTATAAAAATGGCGTAAAGTAATGCAAATAGATCATATCAATCAGTAATATTAAAGAAACATTAAAAAAATAACACATAAATAGCAATACATAATATGGAACAAATATGAGCCAAGATGCTAAAAAAGCGACATCAAATAACGCTACAACACCCAGCAATTCACAAGAAGCGCTAAGACAAGCTGCTCTCAATTATCATCAGTTTCCGACACCTGGAAAAATTTCTGTAACTCCCACTAAGCAATTAACCAACCAACGGGATTTAGCACTTGCCTACACTCCTGGAGTTGCCGCTGCTTGTTTAGAAATCGTGGCAGACCCTGCTAACGCCGTGAAATATACCGCAAGAGGTAATCTCGTGGGCGTGGTCACGAACGGTTCCGCTGTGCTAGGTCTGGGTAATATCGGGGGGTTAGCAAGTAAGCCTGTAATGGAAGGAAAAGCTGTTTTATTTAAAAAGTTTGCTGGAATCGATGTATTTGATATTGAAATCAACGAATCCGATCCAGCCAAATTGGTCGATATTATTGCATCTTTAGAGCCAACCTTTGGCGGTATTAATTTAGAAGATATTAAGGCGCCTGATTGCTTTTACGTAGAGCGTAAATTACGCGAAAAAATGAAGATTCCTGTTTTTCATGATGATCAACATGGCACAGCGATTGTGGTGTGTGCCGCGATTACGAACGGCCTTAAAGTCGTTGGGAAGAATATTAAAGAAGTTAAATTAGTTACTTCCGGTGCGGGCGCCGCGGCCCTTGCCTGTTTGGATTTACTGGTCGATTTAGGCATGCCCGTTGAAAACATTTTTGTGACTGATTTGGCTGGAGTCGTTTACAAAGGTCGGGTCGAGTTAATGGATCCTGATAAAGATGTTTTTGCCAAAGAAACTTCTGCAAGAACTTTAAGTGACGTGATTCAAGATGCGGATATTTTATTGGGACTTTCTGCTGGAGGCGTGGTCAGTCAGGATATGGTCAAGAAAATGGCGCCAAACCCATTGATCTTTGTGCTTGCCAATCCCAATCCGGAAATTAATCCAGCCGATATCAAAGCGGTAAGAACAGATGCGGTGATCGCTACTGGAAGAACGGATTATCCGAATCAAGTAAACAACGTACTCTGCTTCCCATTCATCTTCCGTGGAGCATTAGATGTGGGAGCTACGACGATTACTCGTGAAATGGAAATTGCTGCGGTCGAAGCGGTCGCTGAGCTGGCCCGCGCTGAGCAAAGTGAAATTGTGGCAAATGCTTACGGCATTGCTGATTTAACTTTTGGCCCTGAATATTTGATTCCAAAACCGTTTGATCCTAGACTAATCACCATTATCGCCCCTGCAGTAGCTAAAGCGGCGATGGATAGTGGTGTAGCAACCAGGCCGATAACCGATTTTGTGGCGTACACCAACCAACTACAACAGTTTGTTTATCAATCAGGCACAGTGATGAAGCCGTTGTTTGCTGCGGCTAAAAAGATTGATCAAAGTAAAAAACGGATTGTATTTTGTGAGGGTGAGGACGAGAAAATCCTGCGTGCGGTACAGGTATTAGTCGATGAAGATATCGTGAATCCGATTTTGATTGGTCGTCCCGGTGTGATTGAACACCGCATCAAGAAGTTAGGCTTACGTTTAGCGCTAGATACCGATTACACCATTATCAATACCGAAAACGATGAGCGGTTTAAAGATTATTGGCAAACTTTTTATGAACTCACCAAGCGTAAAGGCGTTACGCAGTCTTATGCCAAACTAGAGGTTCGACGCAGAAGCACCTTGATTGGTAGTTTGATGGTTCGAAAAGGGGATGCAGACGGTTTAATTTGTGGACTCGTTGGTAGTCCATCGGCCCATTTACATTTTATTGATGTTGTGATTGGACATGAAAAGGGGACGAATGTTTACGCTGCTATGAACGCTTTAGTCTTGCCAGATCGCCAGTTATTTATTGTTGATACGCATATTAACTATGATCCAACTGCAGACGAGTTGGCAGAAATTACGAGACTGGCTGTTGCTGAAATGCGCTCACTCAATATCGAGGCGAAAGTAGCGCTTTTATCGCACTCGAATTTTGGTTCCTCAACCGCAGTTTCAGCAGAGAAAATGCGCAAAGTCTACCAAATTTTGCGTGAAAAGCATCCTGACATTGAAGTCGATGGTGAAATGCACGGCGATTGTGCTTTAGATCCCGCCATTAGAAACACAATCATGAAAGACGGTACTTTAGATGGTCGTGCCAATTTACTCGTAATGCCAAATATTGATGCTGCCAACATTTCTTACAACTTACTCAAAGTAGCGGCAGGTAATGGTATCGCGATTGGCCCGATTCTATTGGGTGCTGCTAAATCTGTACACATTTTGACACCATCATCAACGGTGCGTCGTATCGTCAACATGGCTACCTTGGCAGTGATGGGAATTGAGTCGCACAAATAACAAAAACCTTAATTTTTGGTTATTTTTTCCTTATGATATGATAATTATTCATAAAAAAAGCGAAACCACGGGTGACATGTAACAGGCGACCAGATCGCCGACCCGTCAAGTAGCACACCTCCATGAAAAATTATGCAATTCTAATCGATGGTGGCTTCATTAAAAGAAAGCTCTCTCGCGGTCCCAATGCACCAATGCAAGCATCAGATATTCAGAGCTTTGTTGATGATTTAAAAACACACAAATTACTTGTAGACTCCAACTTGTATAGGATCTATTATTATGATTCCCAACCTCTTAAAAATTCCGAAAAGAATCCTTTAAGCCAAGAAGTTTTAGATTTTGGTAGTCATCCAGTGGTTCAAACTGCAGAAGCCTTATTTAAAGGATTGAAAAATATTCCTTTCCTCGCTTTACGTTTAGGTGAGTTAAGTTTCAATGGATGGGACCTAAAGCCCCGACTTTTAAAGACACCGAGCTCTAACCTAACAATTAGTCCTGAAGATTTGAGGCCAAGTATTACTCAAAAAGGTGTTGATATGCGTATTGGAATGGACATGGCAGCTTTATCCTTAAAAAAACAAGTAGATATTATCGTTCTGGTCACTGGTGATAGCGATTTTGTTCCTGCGATGAAATTTGTTAGGCGTGAAGGAATCAATTTGTTTTTAGCAACTTTGGGTCATAAGGTTAAAGAACCAATGATTGAACACTCTGATTATTTGTTTAACTAACTTTAAAAATAACTTGAGATTAACTTAAGGTCTCAAAAAATTAAATCATAAATTAATACCCTCGATAGAGGGAGTCGTATTTGTAGTTAATGAATAAATTTTATAAACTTGTTTAAAAAAATCAGGTATTTACGACGTATTTCTGCCATATTGAGCGGGTAATTATTGGTATCTTCGTCATCGATTGACGGTTTGAAAGCAAGTATTTACTAATTTTTATCGTCTTTAGAATCATACGTTTACTCTGTTTTTTAAGGAATACCTCTTGTCAAATGTTACAGAAAAGAGTAACCTTTACGCATTATGACTATAAACATTCCAGAAAACGCAACATTGGCAGGCTGGGAAGAAGATCAGTCCGTAGATCACAGCCTTGGTTCAACAATCAACCGTTCAGGTATGAACACCGGTATGAGTATGCCTACAACCCCATCATCACCATCTTCACCTTATTACAACAACAGTTTGTATCCAACAGGTAGTGTTTTAAGAGATTTAAGTGCCCTTCCCAAGAAAAAACCTGCACCATCTTGGCGTGCCGCGTTAGCAGTTAGGGATAGTGGACCTGCAGCAATGCTGAGAAGCGTTCGAACAAATATAGTCCAGTCGATTCGTGCTTTTAGAACTGAAGAGTTAATGGAAGCTGCGTCTGAACTAGGTCAGCATTTTGTTTATGCGAATTCTGCACATGCTTTTACCAAAGGTGAAGTGCTGGAGTCAGTGGCTAAAGCCTATCATTTTACGAAACAGCAAGCTAAAAACTACGATCATTTGTTAGATGCGCTCACTACTCTGATTGATAAGTCAGGACCGCAACCTGGATTCGTAGTGGTTTTAGAAGGAATACCTTCAACGCTCAAGTTCGACAAAGATGCTCGCGAAACATTACTCGATGTGTTCCGTGACGCCGTGGAATACTGGGCAGAAAGAAGAGTCCCTTACCGCGTGTTTTATTCGTTTGCAAATTTAGCTTAAAGAGTTATTGGAACATCTTTACTAAATAATCAAAACTTCTTGATGCATCTCAATGCCGCTAAGTAGCGGCATTTTGCTTAAAAGCTACCCCAAATTGCATGAACTGCTGATATCGCACTAATACCGGCTGTTTCAGTTCTTAAAATTCGATTCCCCATCGTAGCACTCATCCAGCCCCGCTGTTCGATACTTTGCATCTCATTTTCATCAAAGCCACCCTCAGGTCCAACCATGAGAGCAACACCTTGGCCAGGGGCTCTTTTTAAAATACTGACTAGTTTGAGAGTGCCAAGTGGCGACAAAACAATGGGCAATTGAGCGCAACTTGCCACATCAAATTGACTTAAAAACTGATTGAGAGTTTGGGGTGCTTCGAGGGTTGGCAAAATAGTGCGATCACACTGCTCGCAGGCGGCAATGATAATCTGCGTCCAATGCTCCATCTTTTTCTGCGCTTTTTTTTCGTCTTGGTGCACGTTTACCTTGAGGACGCTTCGCTGCGTTTGCACTGGAATAATGGTGCCAACCCCTAATTCAACGGCTTTTTCGATTAGCCAGTCCATTTTTTCGTTAGCAGCTAGACCTTGGATTAAGGTAATCGGATAATTAGACTCACGACTGAGATCTTCGCGCAGATTATTCAAGTTTAAGAATAATTTTTTATCAGTGGATGCACCATCAATGGAGGCATTCGCGACCATCCCCGCCCCGTTAAAAACAGCAATCGATTCGCTTGAGGACACTCGTCTTACTCGAAGGTGATGTCTGAGCGATTCGGGAGCAAGAACTTGGCTTTCTTGCCAATTACCAGGAAGATAAAAGTGAGACATAGGTCCAATGTTAAAATAGAACAAAAGTGGTCTTGTTTATTCTACCTTCATCAAGAAGAAATGCCGAAGATGCAAATAAACAGGGCAAATTAAAACGAGTAAATACCAGTTAATATCTTTACGAAGTATTCAGCCCAAATGATTAAAATAGTATTGCTCAAGCTAATTCAATAAGCTAACCAAATATACAAACTAAATTTATGCCTACCAAACTAACTTCCGAAGATTCCAAATTGATGGCCAATGCCATTCGCGCTCTGTCGATGGATGCAGTACAAAAAGCGAACTCTGGACACCCTGGCATGCCGATGGGGATGGCGGATATCGCAGTTGCATTGTGGCATGACCATTTAAAACACAATCCTAAAAACCCACTGTGGATGGATCGCGATCGTTTTGTGCTCTCCAATGGACATGGCTCCATGTTGCTCTATTCTGTGTTGCATTTAACGGGCTATTATTTACCGATGTCTGAAATTGAAAATTTCAGACAATTACATAGTAAAACAGCAGGGCATCCAGAATACCGCGTCACGCCAGGTGTAGAGACGACAACCGGTCCTTTAGGTCAAGGGATTTCGAATGCAGTAGGAATGGCTTTAGCTGAAAAGTTATTAGCAGAAGAGTTCAATCGTCCGGGTCATGCCATCGTCAATCACTATACCTATGCATTTTTAGGTGACGGTTGTTTGATGGAAGGAATCAGTCACGAGGCTTGCTCTTTAGCCGGTACTTTAGGCTTATCCAAGTTAATTGCGCTGTGGGATGACAACGGTATTTCGATTGACGGACGGGTTGTTAACTGGTTCGCTGAAGATACACCAAAACGCTTTGAAGCCTATGGTTGGAATGTCATTCGTGATATTAATGGTCATGATGCAAATGAAGTATCGAGTGCAATCGCCTATGCCAAATCGATGAATAATGGTAAGCCGACTTTGATCGCTTGTAAAACCAGAATCGGTGAAGGCTCACCGAATCTTGCCGATACGGACAAAGTGCACGGCGCACCTTTAGGTGCCGCAGAAATTGCCGCAACTAGAGAATCCATCGGTTGGAACTATCCGCCATTTACAGTGCCAACAGAGGTTTATGGTTTGTGGGATGCAAAAGAAATGGGTGCGGCTACGGAGCAACTTTGGAACTTGCATTTTAAAGAGTACCAAAAAGCCTATCCAGATTTAGCTAAAGAACTTACACGTCGTATGTCAGGTGATTTACCGGAGTCCTTCGAAGCGACGGTACAAACCTTACTCGCTAATATCTCTGCTAAAGCAGAAACCATTGCCACACGCAAAGCCAGTCAAAATGCAATTGATGGCTTAGCGCAAGTACTCCCTGAGTTCTTAGGTGGATCAGCCGATTTAACTGGCTCTAACTTAACCAATTGGAGCAATTCCAAATCACTTAAACCCAATACTTGGGGCAATCATATTAGTTATGGCGTACGTGAGTTTGGGATGAGCGCCATGATGAACGGCGTCACTTTACATGGTGGCTATATACCGTTTGGGGGCACTTTCTTAACCTTCTCTGACTATAGTCGTAATGCACTGCGCATGGCAGCGCTCATGAAAATCAGAAGTATTTTTGTGTTTACGCATGACTCCATTGGACTTGGTGAGGACGGCCCAACGCATCAAGCAGTTGAGCAAACTGCTAGTTTAAGATTGATTCCCAATATGGATGTATGGCGTCCAGCGGATACAACCGAATCTGCTGTTGCTTGGGCGAGTGCTGTCAAGCGCCGCAAGGGGCCAACGAGTTTAATTTTTAGTCGTCAAAATTGTCCTTATTTAGAAAAAACTGCCGAGCAAATTGCCAATATTGAAAAGGGTGGATATGTGCTCAAAGCAGTTAAAAATCCGAAAATCGTCTTCATGGCCACCGGTTCTGAAGTAGGTTTAGCAATGAGTGTGGCGAGCGCCCTAGCTGAGAAGGGGATTGCCGCAAACGTAGTATCCATGCCTTCGACAACGACCTTCGATCAACAATCCAGTGCTTATAAAGCCAGCGTGTTACCAGCGGGTATTCCTCGGGTGGCGATTGAAGCGGGTGTTACAGATGGCTGGTGGAAATACGGCTGTGCTGCAGTGCAAGGTTTAGATACTTTTGGCGAGTCTGCTCCTGCCGGTGTGTTGTATCAATACTTTGGCTTAACGACGGAGAACATTGTTAAAACAGCAATGGATGTGCTTGGTCAAACTGCAAAGTGAAGTTAAAACTATAAAAATAGCGAGACAACAATTTATATTTAATTCAGGAGTAATTCATGACGATTCGGGTAGCAATTAACGGTTATGGGCGTATTGGCAGAATGGTTCTCAGAGCCATTTATGAGGAAAAAAGAACTGATTTAAAAGTTGTTGCCATTAATGGCTTGGGTGGTATCGATATCAATGCTCACTTGACCCAATATGACTCCGCTCACGGTAAATTTAGTTCTACCGTAACAGTAGACGGCGAATACTTAGTGATTGATGGCGATCGGATCCGGATGTATTCCACCCGTAATCCTCTAGAAACACCATGGGGTGAACATCAAGTTGATGTGGTTTTAGAGTGTTCTGGTGCGTTTACGACGAAAGAAAAAGCGATGGTACATATTGCCCAAGGGGCAAAAAAAGTACTCATCTCTGCTCCTGGTGGCGATGATGTAGACGCAACGGTTGTGTATGGTGTTAATCATCAGGTGTTAAAAGCGAGTGATTTAGTTGTATCCAACGCTAGTTGTACAACGAACTGTTTAGCACCACTCGTCAAGCCATTACTAGAACAAATCGGGATTGATGCCGGTTTGATGACGACCATCCATTCGTTTACCAATGACCAAGTTTTAACCGATGTGTACCACAAAGATATGCGCCGTGCGCGTTCTGCAACACAAAGTTTGATTCCGACAAAAACGGGCGCTGCTAAAGCAGTCGGCCTAGTACTGCCGGCTTTACAAGGTAAGTTTGATGGCTTTGCGATGCGTGTTCCGACCATCAATGTCTCAGTAGTCGATTTAACCTTTACTGCGAGTAGAGCAACCACCCTTGAAGAAGTCAATCAAATCCTCAAAACGGCAAGTGAAGGTGAGCTCAAAGGCATCCTAGCTTACAACACTTTGCCATTAGTATCCGTCGACTTTAATCATAATCCTTACCCAAGTATTTTTGATAGTACGCAAACGCGCGTTTCCAAAGATGGTAAATTAGTTAAAGTTTTATCTTGGTATGACAATGAGTGGGGTTACAGTTGCCAGATGTTAAATGCAACGGTTGCTCTGATGCAAGCGAAGTAAAATTTAAGTAATCCGCTTACTTCATTTCAATGCACGCCGTCATTCAACGCCTGCAAGACCTTTTAGGTTCTGCAGGCGTTTTGTTTGAAAAAGAAGATCTAGCCCCGTTCTTAACCGATTGGCGCGGGATTTTTTCTGGGAGTGCACTTGCTGTAGCACTTCCTAAAACCACTGAACAGGTTGCTAAGGTCGTCAAGTTATGTGGGGAGCTAAAAGTCAAAATCGTTCCTCAAGGGGGCAATACCGGTTTGTGTGGTGGAGCGACTCCAGAGGGTGATAATGCACAAATCATTTTATCCCTCAAGCGCCTTAATCAAATCCGAGAAATGGATTTAGAAAACCAAACGATTACGGTCGAGGCAGGTTGCATCTTACAAACCGTTCAAGAAAAAGTACAAGCAAGTGGCGCATTTTTTCCACTAAGTTTAGCTGCGCAGGGGAGTTGTACTATTGGCGGTAATTTAGCGACCAACGCTGGCGGCGTTAATGTTCTGAGGTATGGCAATACGCGTGACATCTGTGTGGGAATTGAAGCGGTTCTTGCTAATGGTGAGATCTACTCGCAATTAAAGGGTCTGCGTAAAGACAATACCGGTTATGACTTAAAAAACTTGTTAATTGGCTCTGAGGGTACATTGGGCATTATTACTGCCGGTGTATTTAAAATTTTTCCAGCTCCATTGGGTCATTATGCGGCACTTGTGGCGATCAACGAATTACCAGAGATGATTGCCCTCCTGCAAGATCTACAACGCCTGGCTGGTAATGAATTATGTGCTTTTGAGATGATGTCCCGAGAGTCCCTGGCCTTAACCATGGAACATTTTCCGCAGTATCAAAGACCTATTTTTTTAACAGGTCAATACACACTTCTGATTGAATTGGCTAATTTTGATCAGGATCAAGACCAAGCTTTGCATCGTATTCAGGATATTTTAGAAAGCACTCTCGAGGGTTATCTAGAAAACGGCAGAATCCTAGATGCTGCCATCGCCACATCCCAAGCGCAGGTGAATGAATTTTGGGGAATTCGCCATCATATTACTTTAGCGCAGGCAAAAGAGCCGGGTAATATCAAATTTGATATCTCCTTTGCGATCTCAAAAATAGCAGGTTTTATTGCAAGTACCGACCGCTTATTAAGTGAACAGTTTCCAGGATTACAGATTATTAATTTTGGCCACTTAGGCGACGGTAACTTACATTACAACTTTTGTGCACCGAGGGGTGCCGAAGCTAGTTATATTCAGGAGCATGAAGAAAGGATTACGCAGATTGTTTTTGCACAAATTCAATTATTTGGTGGATCGATTTCTGCCGAACACGGCATTGGCCAACTGAAACGGGAGTACCTGTTAGAGCATCGCGGCAGTGTAGCTTATCAAATGATGAGAAATATCAAAAAAGCCTTAGATCCAGAGAACCTATTCAATCCAAACAAGCTTCTGCTGCTTTGAACACAGATACTTGGATTACTCCAAGTTTAAATTAAACCTTCGCTCCTGAAGTAACTTCATTAATAACTGATGTGTTATTGCTTTTGATTAGTAGCCGGTAAACGAGGACGTAAGTAACACAAAACAAGAAAGTAAAAGATTTCAAAATAAAAGAGTTGTCGAAAAATAACACAGCTGGGATAGTACACGAAATTGGCAAAACCCAAAGGATAGTAGAAGCCTGTGCATTTTTGACCCATAAAGGCAGTTTTAGATCTTTACCATTGCTCTCAGGTGACCGATGCTTTAGCCAAAAGTAGACGAGAGAATGAAAATGTTGTGCATCTGGGGCGGTTGGATCTTGATTCTTACTTACTTTTCTACGGAAAATTGAATATATGGTTTCAAAGATGGGGTAGAAATTGACCAACAAGGCAAACCAAGGCGAAATTTCCGTATGGCGATCGACCAATAATAAAGATAAAAAGCCACTACAAAACCCAATCAGATAGGCGCCAGCATCCCCTAAAAAAATCTTCCCTTTGGGGTAGTTCCAAAGTAAAAATCCTAAAATACTAGCAATTAAAATTTGGGCCAAGAATAGGATGTAGTGATCACCAAAAAGATAGGCAATATAATAGATGGCTAATAATGAAACGATACCTACCATGCCAGCTAAGCCATTGAGACCATCAATGATGTTGTAAGCATTCGAAATACCAGTAATTGCGAAGATGGTTAAAACATAACAAAACCATTTCATCTTCAATAAATCATCCACCATCGGCAGATCAACGCTATAAATTAAGCCATCTAGGAAATAAATGCCAATTAAGGCTGAAATGGCTGTGAATAATAATCTGAGTTTGACCCCCACCTTGTTAGTGAAGTCCTCACGAATACCAATGACAAAACAAGGAAGTGTACAAATGAAGAAAACTAAAAAATCTTTACTTGGATTTTCCTCTAGAAAGTAATTTGTAATAACAACAATAACGAGGGAGAGGAAAATGCCAAGACCGCCAATCCGGGAAATAGACCCTGAATGCAATTTTTGGGGTCCGTGCTGATGATCGCTTGATAAATGAAGATGCCAATCCGCATTCTTAACAATTAAAAATGTAAGAAAGTAAGAGATTAGAAGAGTGATAATCGGGTATGACATTGATCTATTTTGTAAAATTTGACTAAAAAGGAAAATGTTCTGAAAGTATATAGAAGTTTGATGTTAATTCGATAGAAAGATAAGCTATAAGGACTCCCTTGAACGGTGGATGTGCGGAAATTAGTTCATTATTATCAACAATATAAGGGAGTGTCAAGCACCAAGTTTGGGATTTAAATTTAGAGTATTGTAAATAAAACAACAGTAAGTTTCAGTGCCTTTGAAAATTGGCAACAAATAGAGAAGATTATTATGCAGAATCGGAGTTGTGGATTTTGCGGAGATGTCGCTTTAATTACCAAAGACGACAAGTAAATTAAGTTTTATATTTGCAGTTTTTCTTTGTACAAGACCCGTACATCGCTAGGACGTGTTCTTCAAGAATAAAGCCTAATTTGCTGGCGATTTCCCGTTGACGATTTTCAATGGCGCTATCAACGAATTCTTCAACATGACCACAATCTAAACAAACTAGATGATCATGGTGCACACCTTCGTTGAGCTCAAATATCGCTTTTCCTTCGCCTTTGCCCGATTCGAAATGATTACGCAGCAAAATACCAGCTTGTTCAAACTGGGTTAATACTCTGTAAACGGTGGCTAAACCAATATCCATGCCATCTTTACTCAGCGCAAGATAAATATCATCGGCACTATAGTGAGCCCCTGGATTTTGGTGAAAGAACTCCAAAATCTTAATCCGAGGACCCGTTACTTTGAGCCCAATATTACGTAAGTCGTTAGAAGAGTTGGAGTTGGTTGCCATGAGAAAACGGGTTGAATTGCTAATCGAAAATACTACTCTACGAATCTAGATTGTATTCAAAAGTAAATCGTTTAGGGAAAAAAGGTGAAATATTCAGAAGATTCATCCGTTAAGCGTTAAAATTAGCACTCAGATATCTAATAGGTATGCTTCACTTTCTCTATCTAGGCTTGAATTTTATGACAAAGACACTAAAGTTAATTATTTTGGTAGTAAGTACGACACTGGTATTGGGTGCTTGTTCAAGTACCGCGAATAAACCTACCTTGGTGAAGGAGAAAGATGACCTTGTAACTCGGGTATTTAATCCTTACCGACCAGATCTTGTGCAAGGCAATGTGATCTCAAAAGATTTATTAGAGTCCATCAGACCTGGGATGTCAAAAGATCAAGTAAAAGCGATTTTGGGCACGCCACTCTTGAATGATATATTCCACGTAAATCGTTGGGATTATGTCTTTGTATATCGCAAAGGTGATTCAAAGGATATGCAACAAAGACGAGTCACTTTAACTTTTGAAGGTACAAAATTAGCCAAGATTGATGCTGATAACTTACCAAATGAAAAAGATTTGATACTTGAAATTGATGCCATCAGAAATGACCTGCGTAAAGCGGATCGGTAATTTTTAATTTACGGGAATGGTTATTAATTGGAATTAACCTTATTTCAATTAAATACCCCCAAAGCATACCTAAATAGATTCAATTCACAATCCTTACGCTACTATTTTTTTAAATAAACATATGAAATCTACTTTACCAATAGCCGTAGCAGGCGCATCCGGTCGGATGGGCAAAATGTTGATTGAAACGATTTTGGCAAGTAGTGATGCTACCCTCGTCGGTGCACTAGATATTGCTCAAAGTCCAGCAATTGGTCAAGATGCAGGAGCAACACTCGGTAAACAAACTGGTGTCGTGATTACTGCTGATCTTGGCCAAGGTTTAACGAATGCCAGATTTTTGATTGATTTTACCCGGCCGGAAGGCACGATGAATCATGCTCGTTATGCTGCAGAGCATGGTATCAAAATGATTATTGGTACCACGGGGCTCAGCGCTTCAGAGCAAGCCGAGTTAAAAGAACTAAGTACTCGCACAGCAATTGTCTTTGCGCCAAATATGAGCGTTGGTGTGAATGCTACCTTTAAGTTATTAGAACTAGCTGCCAAGATTTTGAATCAAGGCTATGACATTGAAGTGATTGAAGCGCACCATAAACATAAAGTAGATGCACCGTCCGGGACTGCACTGAAAATGGGTGAGGTGATTGCCAAAGTACAGGGTAAAGATCTCAAAGAATGGGCCGTGATGTCGCGTGAAGGCCATACTGGTGAGCGTCAAGAGGGCACGATTGGTTTTGCAACCATTCGAGGTGGCGATATTGTGGGTGATCACACGGTCTTATTTGCGGGGGATGGGGAGCGGATCGAAATCACGCATAAATCCGCCAGTCGTATGTCCTATGCTCAAGGAGCTCTTCGTGCTGCCCGTTTTTTAAATCAAGAAGCAACTGGCTTTTTTGATATGCAGGATGTTTTAGGTTTGAACCAACTTTAATTGTCGATATTTTCAAGAAGAAAAGAATAACGTATGACCCAGTATGACCATCGCACTGTAGAATTAGAAGTTCGTCAAAAGTGGCAAGACGCCAATGTCTACCGCGTTGAAGAAGAAGCAAAAAATCCGGATGGCAGCTTAAAGCCAAAATTTTATGCCTGCTCCATGTTGCCCTATCCTTCTGGCAAATTACATATGGGGCATGTGCGTAATTACACAATTAATGATGTGATGGCACGCCAACTGCGCATGCAAGGCTTTAATGTGTTGATGCCGATGGGCTGGGATGCTTTTGGTATGCCAGCTGAAAATGCGGCGATCAATAATCAAGTACCACCAGCGCAGTGGACCTACTCCAATATCGCTTATATGAAAAAGCAGATGATGGCGATGGGACTCTCGATTGATTGGTCCCGTGAAATTGCTACCTGCTCCCCTGATTACTATCGCTGGAATCAGTGGTTATTCCTCAAGATGCTAGAAAAAGGTATTGCTTATCGTAAGACGCAAGTAGTGAACTGGGATCCAATCGATCAGACGGTACTTGCCAATGAACAAGTGATTGATGGTCGCGGATGGCGCTCAGGCGCTATCGTTGAAAAACGAGAAATTCCGGGCTATTACTTAAACATCACGGCCTATGCAGAAGAGTTACTCAACGATTTAGAACCACTAGGCTGGCCAGAGCGCGTCAAAATCATGCAACAAAACTGGATTGGTAAAAGCTTTGGAGTACGCTTTGCTTTTCCGCATGCCATTGAAGAAGATGGAGCGCTGATTCAAGAAGGTAAGTTATACGTCTTTACAACGCGCGCCGATACGATTATGGGGGCCACATTTGTTGCTGTAGCTCCTGAGCATCCCCTCGCTACTTATGCTGCAAAAAACAATCCTGAGTTAGCTGCCTTTATTGAGAAATGTAAAAAGGGTAGTGTGATCGAAGCAGATCTTGCCACCCAAGAAAAAGAAGGTTTACCGACGGGCTTAACGGTTAATCATCCTTTAACGGGTAAAGCGATTTCGGTTTGGGTCGGTAATTATGTGTTGATGAGTTATGGTGACGGCGCGGTCATGGGCGTACCTGCGCATGATGAAAGAGATTTTGCTTTTGCTCTCAAATATGACTTACCCATTGAACAAGTCGTAGGTCTCAAAGATCCAGAAAAAGCGGATTCTCTTAAAGCTAAACCTTTTACTAACGAGCACTGGCAGGAATGGTACGCTGATAAAGACCATACAATTGTCATCAATAGCGGTGCTTATGACGGTTTGACGGTGGCAGAGGCTATTTTGGCCGTTGCTACAGATTTAGAAAAATTAGACTTAGGGGCTAAAAAGACGACTTATCGTCTGCGTGACTGGGGTATCTCTAGACAACGTTATTGGGGTACACCAATTCCGATTATTCATTGTGGGGATAGCCAAACGCCAGGTTGCGGTGAAGTACCTGTGCCTGAGGAAGATTTACCAGTAGTACTACCTGAAGACTGCGTACCAGACGGATCTGGTAATCCTCTGAATAAAAGAGCTGATTTCTTAAATTGCGCTTGTCCAAAGTGTGGCAAACCAGCTAGACGCGAAACCGACACGATGGATACCTTTGTGGATTCGTCGTGGTATTTCATGCGGTATACAGGGCCGGATGCGAAGCAAATGGTCGATGGTCGCAATGAATATTGGATGCCAATGGATCAATACATTGGCGGGATTGAACATGCTATTTTGCATTTACTCTACGCTCGTTTCTGGACCAAGGTCATGCGAGATTTAGGCCTCATCAGTTTTAATGAGCCATTTAAGAATTTGCTCACACAAGGCATGGTTCTGAACGAAACCTATTACCGTGATTTACCGAATGGTCGACGTGAATGGATTAATCCAGCCGATGTCGATTTACAGCTCGATGAAAAAGGCCGACCACAAGGTGCGACCCTTAAATCGGATGGTCTGCCAGTAGAAATTGGTGGTGTCGAGAAAATGGCCAAAAGTAAAAATAACGGCATCGATCCACAAACCTTAATCGATTTATACGGTGCAGATACTTCAAGACTCTTTACGATGTTCGCAGCTCCTCCTGAGCAGCAATTAGAGTGGTCAGAAACCGGTGTTGAAGGAGCGGCTAGATTCTTAAGAAGATTGTGGAACTTTGCAGATGCTAATAAAGCGCTTTGTCAGAGTGCAAGCTCGGTTAGTAATTCACTAGATAAGCAAGACTTCACTCAGCAAGACTTAACTAAGCAAGACCAAGTATTACGTTTTGAAATCCATACGATTCTGAAGCAAGCAAATTTTGATTACTCGAGAATGCAGTACAACACCGTGGTATCAGCTTGTATGAAAATACTCAATACTTTAGAGCAAAGTGCCGAGGTTTCAGGATCTGTGATGGTTGAGTCCATTAGTATCTTGCTCAGAATCTTGTATCCTATCGTGCCACATATTACCCAACAGCTTTGGACCGATTTAGGATTTGATCAAGCCAACCAAAGTGAATTAGGGCAACTGCTCGATGCACCATGGCCAGAAGTGGATGAGAGTGCCTTGGTACAAAATGAAATCAAACTCATGTTGCAGGTCAATGGTAAGTTACGCGGTGATTTTTTAGTGCCTGCAGATAGTTCCAGGGAGCAGATTGAGAGTATTGCGATGGCAACACCGACTTTGCAAAAGCTCCTAGATGGAGCAACACCGAAAAAAGTGATTGTTGTACCAGGTCGTCTCGTGAATGTGGTAATTTAATATAAGATGCAATGAATACAAGATGCAAAAGCTCGCATCTTGGTTTTTAAAAGTATTTTTCACGAATATTTAGGTTATGAGTAGTCAGTTTTAAGAAGCTAAAAGCACAATCACCATTAATTATCATTTAAATGACCATTCAATTTTTATCTACTCACTCAACTGTCAGAAAATTACTGATAGTTTGTTTAATGCTGGGCAGCTTGCTTGTGAGTAGTTGTGGTTTCCATTTGCGTGGTGCGGTGAATTTGCCTTTTAAGACCCTGTATCTAAGTGGCACCATGACGCAAGAGTTGCGCTTGTATTTGAACCGATATTTAAAAACAGCCGTCAATACAGCGGTTGTTGCTAATCCTCAAGAAGCAGAATTGATTGTCAATATCAATGAGACGATTGGTAAACAGATTCTGTCTTATAACTCGGCCGGACAAATTACTGCTTACCGGATTGTTGCTTCGGTTAATTTTTCTGTAAGCAAT
This sequence comes from Polynucleobacter rarus, assembly GCF_003072505.1. Taxonomy (GTDB): domain Bacteria; phylum Pseudomonadota; class Gammaproteobacteria; order Burkholderiales; family Burkholderiaceae; genus Polynucleobacter; species Polynucleobacter rarus. Next base: position 2,368,722 of record NZ_NTGB01000001.1, on the reverse strand, counting down.
GCATTAGGCGATGAATTAATTGAGCCCTCGAATCTCTTTTTAACCAGAGATATGGATTTCTCGATTTCTACTCCAACAGCTGCGGGAGAGTTAGAAGCTTTGCTGGTGACGGATATGCGTCAGGATATTGTGAGCCAAATTGCTAGACGTCTTGGCACTCTCCAACAAAAACCAACCCCAGCGCTAACAACCATCCCTATAAAATGAATCGCTTAGACGCTTTAGTGAGTCATTTACAGCGCGTGAGATCTGGTAAAGAGGCTTTGAAAGCGCTTTACGTGCTGAGCTCAGATGAGGCACTCTTCATGATGGAAACGAAAGATTTACTGCGCGCAACCGTCAAAGAACAAGGCTTTACTGAGCGAGAAACGTTGATGAATGAGTCTGGTTTTGATTGGACTGCTCTTATGAGTAGCTCTCAAACACTATCGCTCTTTGGTGAGAAAAAGCTCTTAGAACTTTCAATCCCTACAGGTAAGCCTGGCCGGGAAGGTGCAGAGTCGTTGAAGTCGTTTGCTAAACACATTGAGCAGTTGGATACCTCAGACTTCGATACGATTGTTTGTATTTATTTGCCTAAATTAGATAGTGCGACTCAAAAATCAGCTTGGTTTGTGGCTTTAGATGAAGCTGGTTTTGCGGTGCGGCTAGATGCCATTGAGCGCTCTGAATTACCGAATTGGATCCGGTCTCGTCTCAAACTTAATGGGCAAGAGTTCGAAGCGGGTGACGCAGGTAAACGAAGTGTTGAATTTATGGTGGAGCAGTTTGAAGGTAACCTCATTGCAGCATATCAAGAAATCCAAAAGCTAGGTTTAATTTATCCTAAGGGAGTTTTAAGTGAGGAGCAAATTCGGGAATCGATTCTAAATGTGGCGCGTTACAACGTTTTCGAGCTCACCGAAACTTTTCTAGTAGGCAATATGGCCAGAATCAATCGCACTCTTGATGGCCTCAAAGGTGAAGGCGAGGCTTTAGTTTTGATTGTGTGGACCTTGTCTGAGGAGATTCGATTACTACGAGCTTTAAAAGAAATCGTTCTACAAGGTGGTCATTTAGCATCTGCCATGAAATCCCGCAGAATTTGGGGTAAAAGGGAACAGTTGATCCCACAAGTATTACAAAGAATGCATTTACCAACCCTTGATCGTGCCCTGCAAATGATTGCTGATATTGATAAACAATCGAAGGGTATTCCGGCGAAAGAAATGCCGATGGATCCTTGGGATGGACTGCGTCGTATCGGTGGGTTATTTGCGATACGTTGAAATTTTTTAGAGTACGTACCTTGAGAATAATGTTGTTATTCAAGGTAGGTCGCGTTCATTAATATCCTTACTCGAAGATAAGGTTAAAGAATTTTATAAACTGTAGTTAGTTTTAAAAATTACGAACCCAACTTATCAAAATAATGAAACTTCATGTACTGAGCGATTTGCACCTAGAGTTTGCAGACTTTACTCCCATATCAAATTCGGCAGATGTGATTGTTTTGGCCGGTGATATTTCTCTTGGCTCTCACGGTATTACTTGGGCTAGAAAATCATTTCCCAAGCAAGAAATTATTTATGTAGCCGGCAATCATGAGTTCTATGGATCTCAGCGCAGCCGTGTAATAGAGGATATCCGAAATAACTGCGCTAAATACGATATTTATTTCTTGGACAATGATGTGGTGGGATTACAGGATCCAAAGTCAAATAATCAGGTAAGGTTCCTAGGAGCAACATTGTGGACCGACTTTTTGCTATTTGGTGAGTCCTTAAAAACGGGATGTATATCTTTGGGCAATCGTTGTCTAAACGATTTTAGGCGGATTAAGGAAGACGATGTAGTTTTCTCGGTTGCAAAGTCAATCGAGTTACATGAGCAGTCCTTAGCTTGGATTCTAGAGGAACTCAAGACTCCATTTGACGGTAAAACAGTCGTGGTTTCCCACCATCTCCCTTCGATGGGGTCGGTTGCAGAGCGATATAAACAGGATTTATTATCTGCCTGCTTCGCATCCGAGTTATCCTACCTTTTTGGAAAAATGTCTCTATGGATTCATGGGCATACCCATGACTCTTTTGATTATGAGATAAACGGCACACGAGTTGTTTGTAATCCCCGTGGCTATGTGCGTTCTAATCATGCGGAGAACCCATCATTTAATCCATCGTTGATAATTGAAATATAGATTTTTGTAACAGAAGCTCAAATTAATCAGGCGTTTGACCTTTAGCAATTGCTTTCAATAATGTAGGACTGCAAATATCATCTATGTGCCTAAAAGCTCGTGAGATTCCTTCGATTTGATCTGAAGAAATTCCAAATTCTTCAAAATACATCTTCCATTGCCTAACGACGCGCCAGACACGATCGATGATCGAATTAGCTTGCTCAGAAGATAAGCCAAATCTCTCTTTAGCACCATAGGCATTATCAATGGTGGCTAATTTGCCTTGAGGCCCGATACCTAAATGTTGGTAACGCTCACTTGCAATTACTGCATGAGGCATAACATCATAGAGTGGACTCAGACTCCAACCTTTAAGCTCATGAATCCACAAAAATGCATGATTACGTAAATGATCATCATCGTTGCTAACAAAAAGATTAAAAATCATGCGCGCATACAGTTCTTCAATATCTGATTTGACGTTTTGAACTAAGCAATATCTACGAATTGCATCCGCAATATCCATATAACTTTTGGTATTCGATTCCGACTCATGGCAGGCAATGAGGGTGAGGGCGCTAACGACATGATGACGAATTTCTATAGGCTGAGTTGCTGTTTTCCAAGAGCGATCAAAACGCTTCACCATCAACACTTTATTCTTACCCACCTGCTCTAGTTTGGTTTTGGCAACATTGAGTCCAGCTAACTCTGCAAGTTTGAGAGTTGCGTATTCTATGCTCGGTACATCTAAAACGCGGTCATTATTACCTGGAAACTTAGCCATCCATAAAATGTTTTCATCATCACGAACACTTGCCTTTGGGCGCATACCTCCTAGGCCACTACCCACAATCAAAATGCGTGACAGTGCTTCCGAAACTGGTAAGCCAGCCTCGACCTTCTGCGCTCCTTCAAGTATGTATGACAGATTATGAATGCTTTCGTGAGCAGGTCGTTCCTCTTGGTCTAACGAGAGTCGAACATCTAAAGCACCAACACGATCACTGCCAGCCTCTAGCAGGTAGGTTGATTCTGGAAGACTATTTGCAGGAACCTTGAGCCTAGCTTCAATCACTCTTCTTCCCCAAGCATCTGGTGCAGCGTCACGTATTCCCCCAAAAGCTTCTAAGTTATTTGGTGGAGCGAGGCGTTTGCCTCGAATATCTTCTTTATTCTTGAGGCTAAGGTTTAGAGGATCAATTTCTTGAGCATTACTTCTTTCTAAATAGCGTAAACCATAGGCAAAAGAGGATGCTAATAGTGTTAATCCTTCTTCATCAACTAGAAGTTGTCCAGCCGGCACAAACTCTCCGTCAAGATGAGCAAATACGAAAAGATCTTTAGTAATATTCGCCATTAGAAATCAAGTACTTTCATTTCTGCCTTGGTGAGCTCACGCACGCGTTGTGGTTTCGAGCGTCTTTCCATAGCTATTATTGCTGGATCATCGCCACTTAAGAGTTGTATCAAGGTCAGACCTGGCGCAATTGCGTCTAGGTAGCGTAAAAGTGCACCAATGGCCACACCAGGGTCGCCTTTTTCAATGCGTTGTGCAGTCGCACGAGATAGCCCAGCTCGAACTGCAGCTTCACTTTGTCGAACACGACGTGCAAGCCGCAATAAAACTAGGCATTGCGCTATTTCAGTAGCTTGGCTAAGTTGTTTTGAGGATAAGGTTAATTGTTGGTCTATACGCATAGATGCCACAAGTTTTTGTTGAGAACATTACTTAAATATACACAATCAGATTCAGGTAGTCAATTAATTTGAATCATAAATAAGTCTTTAAGTAATTTAATGACTTATTTATGATTCATATTGGTTTAAAACAATAGGTTAAAGTGATGGGACATTCAAGTCACAAATAATAGAGAATTTTTACACCCGACCTTATTTTCTTTGGGGAAAAATTAAGGTAAAATAAATCTTGTTTAATGCGAAAAAAACTCATTAAACATTAATAAATTTATATTTATAAGCGAAATGCTTTAGTAAACCGACTAAAAACCACATAAACTCCATTAATGTTAATTAAATTTACTTTAGAAAATTGGCTTTCCTTTTCGGGTAGTGAAGAGTTTTCCATGATTGCTAGTCGAGAAAAGCAACATGGTACGAGAGTTCCAAAGGTAGCCAAATATCAAATGCGCATTTTGCCGATTGCAGCAATTTATGGCGGAAATGCATCTGGTAAAACTAATTTGTTTAAAGCATTAAATTTTGTAAAAAATTTAATCGTAAAAGGCACGCAGCCTGATGCCACAATTCCAGTAGAAACTTTTAAATTAGATGCAAAGTCAATTGATCAGCCAACGGAATTTAAATTTGAGTTATTAATCAATGACCTGATTTATGAATATTCATTCGCGGTGGACTGGAAGTCAGTCATTAGAGAAAAGTTAACTCTCATCAATAGTAGTAGCGAAAAAGTTTTATTCGATCGTTATGAAGGGTTACCACATTTTGATACCTCTTTGGAGAAAGATGAGTTTCTTGCATTTGCATTTCGGGGCACGCGAGATAATCAACTTTTTATTACGAATTCAGTATCTCAGCGGGTTCATAATTTCAGACCTATTTATGATTGGTTTAAAGACTGTCTCGAGCTAGTAGCTCCAGACTTTAGGTTTGAGGCCTTTGAGCAATTTCTTGATGAGGGTCATCCGCTATATTCAACTATGAATCAAATGATTCCAATGCTAGATACTGGAATTACCCATCTCGGTGGCGAAGATATTTCTTTTGATAACCTACCATTACCAGATGCAATACGCACAAAACTTCAAGAGGAAATTGCTGAAGGAATGACTGTAAGGCTAGTGGTGCAACCATCGAATGAACGATTGGTTGTTACTAGAAAATCTGGGGAGTTGACAGCTAAAAAATTAGTGGCATTTCATAACACTAAAAATGGTGGAGAAGTTCAATTTGAAATTCGGCACGAATCTGATGGGTCGCAGAGGATCATAGACCTATTACCTGCATTTCTTGAAATATCTGCAAAAAAATCTCACAAGGTTTATGTAATTGATGAGGTTGATCGCAGTCTGCATACCTTATTGACAAGACGACTTATTGAGGGCTATTTACAAAGCTGCTCTAATGAGAGTCGTTCACAGTTACTCTTTACGACTCACGATGCACTATTAATGGATCAAAGCCTATTGCGTCGGGATGAAATGTGGGTTGCTGAGCGTGATCAATTTGGAGCCTCGCACCTCATACCATTTAGTGAGTATGAGGATGTAAGGTATGACAAGGATATTAGGAAGAGTTATTTAGACGGTCGTTTAGGTGGTATTCCTAAAATATTGTTAAGCGGATCATTAATCTCAAATGAAATTAAATAGGTTTTAATCGTTGAGAATTCAAACTTCCCCTATTTTTATGGCGCATTTCTAACAACTGCTCAACTAATTTATGAACATAGGTTGATGGATTTTCATCGTTACATTCAATCGCTGCTCTTAAAACTCGATCGGCTCTATTGATGGCAGTTTTCATATTGTCACCGTCAATAGCTAGGGCTAAACCAAAAATACCCAAAGCACCTTTGTCATAATCGGGCCAATATTTTTTTAACTCATTCTTAACTTCATCGCCAGCACTAGAAATATTCGGTATGCCATGATAGGGCTTGGTAGTTTCTATATGATGCAACAAAAGCCATAACTCAAAACATGGCACTGAATTTATTGGCACAAGTATTTCTTTAAGCTGTTTTTTACTTTTAATGGTGGATAGTGCTGACTGATATTTACAGCCTTGCTCTTCAAGATGATAGTGATCTCTATCAAACACAAAGTAAACTTTATCGAAAACTCTGTTATTGAATTTTATTTGGTCGTTATAGAGTTTGATTCCATGATTTACAACGCTAACAGGATCGCTTCCACAGTCGCCATCAATTACGACGTTAACACTGGGTAACTTAAAATGAGATACGAGTTCTTTAAAGTAGTTCGGCTCAGTTTTTTTGCCTTCACAGACAATTAAAACGTATGGAATGGTATTTATTGTTGCAGGTTTCCTAGCTTTAGCAATCTTTGCTTCTCGTTTTCGATGATGTAAATTATCAGTGCCCAAGCTATTACCTTAAAGTGGAATTTTTAAATCGCCAACGAAAGGAAGAGCAGCATAATGCCCAGCATGATAATAAGCTTCAATATTCTCCCTGCCTTTAATAACTTTATACTGCTTGAGTTGGGTAAGAATTGTGGCTTGCTCATCGTCTTTTTCGCAAAACCAAATTTGGTCTCTTCTCATGATTGTTTGGTCTAGCAAAGAAGTATCATGGGTCGAAAAAAGTAATTGAGCACCATAAGGATTTGTTTGGTTGCTTTGAAAGAGCTGAACAAGAAATTTAACTAGTCGTGGATGCAAATTATCATTAAGCTCATCTACGATAACAACATAACCGTATCTTAAAGCGAGCAACCAATGACTTGCAAGGCTGAACATTTTTTGTGTCCCATCCGATTCATTATCTAAGTCGAAAGCTACAGTTCGACGATCAGAAGTGATGTGTAATGTCTTTACTTTGTAAACTTCCTTATCTTTTAAATCCTCAAGTATTTTTGATTTAACATCGGGTGAAACATCATCCGGAATATGTTTACTAGAGAATTTTTCGGTATCAACTTTCAACCCATGAATACCCAAATCTGCAGCTTTAAGAAAATCTAACACGCTACTCAGGTGCTCTTCGTCTTTGCACATTTTGGTAGTAGAGTTATTTCCCCATGGACCAATTGTGTGAGTTCTTAGGGTGTTTTTAAACCAATCAAAAACACCTTGAAGTTGTAAGCAATTTAATTGAACGGCTGTTGAGAGAAACAATGCATCTTGCCGAGTGGTGTTTTGCCAAAGATTTTTCTGCTCTGCTTTTGCTTTTAAAGATGGACAAGGTTGATAAACATAATCGTTAGTTTCCGAATTCCAAGATCTTACTAGCCATTTTTGCGGAAGCTTATTAGGGTATGCAAATAACCACTCATCTAAAATTCGCTGCTTATTAGCAGAAAAACCATACTGATACCTGACTCCCTCCGAGATAAAAATTAACTCAAATTCCGTTGGCTTTTCATTTGAATCTGCATCAAGTACAAACGGCTCGACTGGGATTTCATCGCCACGTTGTTTGCTTGCTGAGAACAGTACCATAGACTCCACAATACCAAGCGCACTCAAGATATTAGATTTTCCACCTGCATTTGGGCCATATAATGCTGCTACTTTTAGTAAATAGTCTTTATATGCGGGGTGTTTATAACAATTTGATGCAAGTAGCTCATCACCAGATGACTTTAAAAAACTAAAAGTTTGTTTTGACCTAATAGAGCGCCAATTTTCTACACTGAACTCAATTATCATAATATATTGCCTTTAGTTGGTCTATTTTATGTAATTTTAGCAAAATAAAGCCCTACTTTAAAGTATTTTCTTAGTTTATTGAGTGAAGTTTGAACTATACTTTAGCGCAATGGCTTCCTTGGTGATTGCAAGTAAATAGCTAAAATTGAATTACTTACTACTTGATATCCTCCCCCTAAAGGATGGAGATTCCTCCCGCTAGATGCTCATGCCAGAGATCAAGACAGCGTCGAGAGTGGAGTTAGCCATTTTGGTTTGAATGAGACCTTTACTTCTGAAGTTCCCAAGAATGATCACAACCTATAGTTGTGTGAGCATCGATAAACAACCCAACGGTAATCCTGAAAAAGAAAAGCCTATGAAGGTTTGGATATGACTAAGAACTTTGGTGAGTTGCTTGCGAACCTTTGACAAATATTTTTTGTTACATTAAAAATAGGTTAGCGCTTCTTTGTAAGGTAATAATGCGAGAAAGTGAGAGTCCTCCATATTCGTCTTAAGCTGCTATAGGCTGTTTTAATCCGGTTAAAGACATTTGACCACTAAGTAGGTCAAAATCAAACCTTACCTTTTCCATTATTAAAATAGGACGTTTCGCTCTACCGCTTTGAGATGGAATCAGCTTGACTAGACCAAACTTTTCTAGCTTGCCTAAGGTCCTTGAAACATTTGACTCTTCTCTAGAAATAAGTTTTGCTAGTGTTGAAATAGATTCTGGATGATGGTGGGCTATTGCAGCAATCAAATCCTTATTATCAGAGTAAAGTTTAGAAAAAGAATCTAGACTATTACCATTCGACCTAAGGTTTTCCCAATACTGTTTAGCTTCACTGCCAATATAAACTTTCCCGCCTGCCCAATTTGGAAGTTCTGAATCTCCACGTCCAACAGCCTTGATGCTTTCAAAAACATTTGAAAGTGTAGAAACCGGAATCTCGTTTAACTTTTTTTTCTTTACCATCTTCATATCATCTGCCTAAATTAACCTAATGAGTTCTTAATTCCATTGCCTTAACTTTTTTAAATATTGGATTAATTATTCATATCAATAATTTCCATAGATAGCCCTAATTTCTTTAAAAGAAGCTCTGATTCCTGTATAAATTTTCCAATGTGATGTTCTATGCTTTTCATTTCGATAGATCTAGCATTTTCAACTCCAATCGGAACAAAACCACCGGGGCCATATTTTGTGTCATGCCAATGATCATGGGGATGTTTAATATCAATAGGGGCATGTGCGTTATCAGTTGCTAAAACACGAAGAGTAGGATTTCCATTAACATCCGGCGCAAATAAATTAAAAGCGTAACTATAACCATGAGGATGATCTCTCGTTATTTTTATAGAAGATAGCTTTATTGTCAATTTATAACCACTCGCAAATAATAGTTCGGTTCCATCAAATCCAACAATGGATTCAATATATTTTTTATTGCTTTCATCTTGAATTTGTTTAAATTTTTTAATCAATGTTCGTTCCAACTAATCATATCATATCTAGATATGATTGTATATCGTTGCAACTATTTCGATTATTTATATCCCTTTTTTTAATAAGTTA
>NZ_NTGB01000001.1:1785954-2359596 GCF_003072505.1 Polynucleobacter rarus | reverse complement strand
TCCACTCTATTAATTACCTGATGAAATATTAATTAAAGAAGATATTTGACTAGTAAAAATGAGTTCTAATAATTTAAAGGTGGCGTAATAATCGATAACTTTCGAGAAATTAGTCAATTTGTATTAAATAGTGGAAAATAAGGGTATCTAGTTCATTGACGATTTTTAAACCTATATGTCTTCATCAGATCCAATCGTAAACAACACTAACTCACCAACTGCAAGCGCATCGAATTTTCAAGAAATTCATGAGCAATTGACCATTATTGGTAAAAAAGCCAGGGCTGCTTCACGGGCGATGGCAAAAGCAACTCCTCAGCAAAAGAATTTAGCTCTTTTGCAAATGGGTATGGCAATTCGCTTACAAACATCACTTTTAAAAGAGGCAAATCTAAAGGACCTCGAAAGAGCCAAGTTAGCTGGTCATGACGCAGCGTTCATCGATCGTCTTACTTTAAGCGACAAAGCTATAACCGGCATGATCGAAGGTTTGGAACAAATCGCCGCACTACAGGATCCTATCGGTGAAGTGTTGAATCATCGCAGTCGTCCGACTGGGATTGACATCCATCAAATGCGCGTTCCATTAGGTGTGATCGGGATTATTTATGAGTCTCGTCCTAATGTGACGATTGACGCCGCTGCTTTATGCATTAAATCGGGTAACGCGACCATTTTGCGTGGTGGCTCAGAAGCGATTGAATCTAATACAGCTTTAGCCAAAATTATTCAAGACTGCTTAAAAAGAGCGAGACTGCCGGAAGATGGTGTGCAAGTAATTGAAACCACAGACCGCGCTGCGGTTGGTGAAATGATTACCATGACCGAATATATCGATGTGATTGTACCGCGCGGGGGTAAAAGCCTGATTGCACGTTTAATGCAAGATGGACGCGTACCGATGATTAAGCATTTGGACGGTATTTGTCATACCTATGTCGATGCAGAAGCTGACATCAGTAAAGCCATTACGGTTTGTGATAATGCCAAGACACAACGTTACTCTCCTTGTAACGCAATGGAAACCTTATTAGTAAACGCCAAAATTGCTCCAAGAATCATGGCACCATTGTGTAAGATTTATCAAGATAAAGGTGTGGAATTAAGAGTGGATCGTAAAACGAAAGGTGTCTTAGCTCAGGCTGGTTTTGATGGTATGAGCCATTTAGTGGACGCTACCGAGGAAGACTGGACGACTGAGTATTTAGCGCCAATCCTCTCTATCAAAATTGTCGAAAACTTAGATGAGGCGATTGACCATATTAATCATTATGGAAGTCACCACACAGATGCCATCATGACTGAAAACACCATCACGGCTGATCGTTTCTTAAAGGAAGTCGACAGTGCGAGTGTGATGCTGAACGCTAGTACCCGCTTTGCCGATGGCTTTGAGTACGGTCTCGGTGCTGAAATTGGTATTTCCAATGATAAATTGCATGCGCGTGGGCCAGTAGGTTTGGAAGGACTTACTTCCCTGAAATATATCGTAAAGGGTAATGGCTCTATTCGGGTTTAAGTCTTCATTCGTAAAGTGGTCCACATTGGATCGACAGAAATAATTATTTAAAGGGTTACAGATGGGCATGATTGGTTATCAATGGGTCAAAGTACTACACCTCATTTTTATTACTTCTTGGTTTGCGGGTTTGTTTTATTTACCAAGAATTTTTGTTAATTTAGCGATGGATAAAGATCCACAAGTGCAAGTGCGCTTGATTGCCATGGCACAAAAGCTTTATCGCTTTATGAACATTTTAATGATTCCAGCTTTAATTTTTGGTTTGATTCTTTGGTTGTATTTTGGCGTTGGCAGAAGTCCGGGCACTGGCTGGATGCATGCAAAATTATTACTCGTGATCTTTTTAATTGGTTATCACCATATGTGTGGTGCCATGGTTAAAAAGTTTGTAGCGGGTACCGTGACCAAGTCCCATGTCTGGTTTCGTTGGTTTAATGAAGTCCCAGTCTTACTGTTGACGGTGATTGTCATCCTCGTGATTATTAAACCCTTTTGATGTTTGTACGATTTACCTTAATTAAAGATCTAGCTTGAAATATTTTGTTGTTTGTCCCAGAGGACTAGAAGTTCCCTTGTATGAGGAACTCGTATCAATCACGACCCATTGTATGGACGAAGAGGAATTGCAACAGCTTGGGCTAACCAAGCCTGAGGCAACACCTCTTGCTAAATCAATTAAGAATGTTTTTTTAGGTGACGCACCGATTAAGCCAAGTGGTGGTATCGAGGTCAGTGGCACGCTTGCTTTGGCAATGGCGATTAATTTACATAGTCGGATTGCTTCCAGAGTCCTCTTGCAATTAATCCATTGTCCTTATAAAAAAGAAGACGATATTTATAAAGTAGTCAAAGGACTCAGCTGGGAAGAGTGGTTTGATGTAAGCCAAACGCTCCGAGTGGACGTCACGGCACAACGCTCTAATTTACAAAGCTTGAACTTTATTACTCTGCGTATTAAAGATGCCGTATGTGATCGTTTTAGGGATTTGTGTGGTGAGCGTCCGAGTATTGAGACTGGCACGCCCGACGTTCGAATTATGGCGTTTTTAGATGCCACGCATATTTCAATTTATTTAGATACTTCGGGAGAGGCTCTCTTTAAAAGGGGTTGGCGAGATGAAAAAGGCGCTGCACCCTTAAAAGAAAATCTAGCTGCAGGTATTTTAGCCTTTACAGGTTGGGAAGCTAAACAGCCTTTGTATGATCCGATGTGCGGTAGCGGGACCTTTTTGATTGAAGCGGCACAAATCGCCAGACACATACCGCCGGGTGCGATTCGGGCGGGGCTGATGGAAGAATTAGAGCCACAAGATCAGGGAGTTGAGCCTGTGCGAAAAGAGCATACCGATTCTTTGCGCAACCATCAAGAAGCTGATGAGGATGTAGAAGATGAGTCATTTGATCCGCCTGCACAAGCTGTTCATTCATCAAAGTCTGATGATAGTGATGACAATGACAGTGATAAAGCTGCTCAAGTGCCTGCAACTAGCAAGCCAGTTTGGTCGGCACCAATTTTGGTCGATTCAGGTAAACCTTTAGAAGTCAAAGCAACGCCGCAAGATTTGATTCCAGCGACGCCTAAAAGAGTACAAAGAGCAGAACCAGAAGAGGAGTCTAGTCGCAAGCCAAAAAACCGCTTTGAAAAAAAGACTGGTGACTCTTACTTTGCCGGATCGAATAAAACTTTAAAGTTCAAACCGAGTCGTGTGGATTTAGTGGGTGTCTATCAAGGCTTTGGTTTTTTAAGATTAAAGCCGTTTCAAACTCAGACCGAATTAGAGTTATGGGGCTTACTCAAGAAAGCAGCTCAGCTCGAGATGCAACGCTTTCAGGAAGTACCGCTGCTCATTGCGGGCTCAGACATTAATGAACAAATGATTCGGGTGGTACGCCATAACTGGCGAATGGCTAGACTTGCTGGTCAGCCAAATGTGCGTCAGGTAGACGCGTTGATGGTGAAATCTCCATTTAAGGCAAAGAGTAATAGTCAGAGTGGCAGTGATATCAGTAGGGCTGGCGTCATGTTATTTAATCCGCCGTATGGTGAGCGGATTGAACTAAAGGGTGGACGTGGGGCACAACATGGGCATGAGGACGAGCCTTATGAATTTGTTGAGCCGGAAAAGAAAATGCGTGGAGCGAGAGATCCACTGCCGAAGAACTTTACGGATCCGATGTTTGTCGAGTTTTTATCGAAATTTGGCCGACATTTAAAAGAAGAGTTTGCGGGTTGGCAAATTGATATTTTGACTGCGGATATGGGCTTACCAGGACAAATGCGCATGAAAGAAACCAAACGAACGCCCTTATTTAATGGCTCGATTGAGTGTCGCTTGTTCCGCTTCGAAATCCGTGAATTTCAGAAGCATGTTCAAACAATCTTGCCTGATCAGGATTCGACAATTCAAACTAAAAACGATCCTTCCTAAGTTGAAATTGAATTCGGCTAAGATAGAGTTTAGAAAAAGAATAAAACGAGACAGAACTAATACAATAGTAAAAATAATATTATCACTAGGAAATTCAAATGGAATTTAAAACATACATGTGTTTGATTTGCGGCTGGGTCTATGACGAAGAAGCAGGTCTGCCGGAAGAGGGTATTGCACCTGGTACCAAATGGGAAGATGTGCCAGTGAACTGGGCTTGCCCTGAGTGTGGTGCACGTAAAGAAGATTTCGAAATGATGGCTTTTTAATTTGACAAGATAAATAGAACTTTATGGCAACGAATCAATCCTTATTTGAACGCGCACAAATCACAACTCCTGGGGGTGTGAACTCTCCTGTCAGAGCTTTTCGCTCGGTAGGTGGTACACCTCGCTTTATTAGTAAAGCCAAGGGTGCCTATATTTGGGATGTAGAAGGCAAAGCGTATATCGATTGTATTGGTTCATGGGGTCCAATGATTCTTGGACATGCTCATCCGGAAGTTATCAAAGCGGTTCAAGTTGCAGCTGAAAATAGTTTTAGTTACGGTGCACCAACAGAAGCAGAAATTTTGATGGCTGAGAAAATCACTCAGCTCGTTCCTAGTATTGAGCAGGTGCGTTTAGTCTCTAGCGGTACCGAAGCCACGATGAGCGCTTTGCGTTTGGCAAGAGGATTTACTGGACGTGACTTAATTGTGAAATTTGAAGGCTGCTATCACGGACACGCAGATAGTCTCTTAGTTAAAGCGGGATCGGGTTTATTGACCTTTGCCGAAGAAAATGCTGATATTGATTTATCCAAGAATGCACCTTCATCAGGTGGTGTTCCGCAAGATGTGATTAAACACACTTTAGTATTGCCATTTAATGATCTAACAGCTCTTGAAAATGCTTTCGCACAGTTTGGTCCTCAAATCGCTGCATTAATTGTGGAACCAATTGCCGGCAATATGAACCTCGTCCAAATGACGCCTGAGTTTATTGCAGCCATGCGTAATCTGACGACTCAGCATGGTTCTGTTTTAATTTACGATGAAGTGATGACGGGTTTTAGAGTTGCTCTCGGCGGCGCACAAAGTTTGCACGGCATTAAGCCAGATCTAACTTGCTTAGGTAAAGTCATGGGTGGCGGTATGCCGATGGCGGCCTTTGGTGGTCGCAGAGACATCATGCAAAAGTTAGCACCGATTGGCAATGTGTATCAAGCCGGTACTTTGTCTGGTAATCCATTAGCTGTTGCTGCAGGATTGACGACGCTTAATTTGGTGAGTCGAGAAGGTTTTTATGCTGAACTGAGTAATAACATTGGTAAGTTACTCAAAGGTTTAGAGACTCTAGCAAAAGAAGCAGGACATGATTTTTCTACAGATCATGTGGGTGGCATGTTTGGTATCTACTTTGCCAAAGAAAAGCCACAATCTTTAGAAGATATTACGAAGTCGGATATGGAGAAATTTAAACGTTTCTTCCATGCGATGTTGGATGAAGGTGTTTACTTAGCACCTTCTGCTTATGAAGCTGGCTTCTTGTCCATTGAGCACAATGATGCTGTGATCGAGAAGATGTTAGTTGCTGCGAAGGTGGCGTTTTCGAAGATTTAAATTCTTTAATTAAATGTAATAGGTAACATATAGTCTGAGGATAAATGTCTTAAGTAATACTTAAGACATTTACTTTAAGTTGGATTGGAGGCTAATTTATCAATTGGAACTATTTCAGAAAAAGCTTCCCTAGAGAGTAAATCTAACATTTCGAGATCTTCGTTTTGAATGTTAAAAACCCCAGAGTGCGATTTGTTTAAGTTATTTGGCCTATATTCAACTCTGATTTTTGTTTTACGATCTTTACCTATGCTTTTGATTTTTGATATGTTAGCTATTGCCAAAGCACCTTTTGAACCAACGGGTAAGTTTGATGCTTTCAAGTCATTAATAATAAGATTAAGGGCGTCCTTCTTATTTGGTAATTCAAAATATTCAAGCCAATTTAACGAAAGAAACTCTTCATTAGGTCGCAATTCAAATGCCTGACTATGGATGCCAATAATATTTATATCAAAGTCATCTCGAATTAAAAATTTTGGCTTTAAATAACGGACTACATTATGGGAATCGTCAATTAATTCACGATTTTTTTTAGTTATTGTCATTCAAGAACCATTGCTCGGGATTATACGGGCTTAAACGAGACATAAGGACAGTTAGTAAAGTTTCACCTGCAGCCCTTTCAGTTTCATCTTCCGATTTTCTTGATAGAACCCACCTTATTCTGTCCTTTGGTAGGAATTCTAGGGTGAGTTTATTTTCACCATTCAACCAAGCCGCTAAAAGATGACCCGAATTACTCATTCCTAAAGAGGGGAATTTTTTGTAATCAATAACACCAAGAGATCTTAAAAAAGTAGCGATTGACGATAATTGAATGGGCACATCTTCAATTTCCCAATCGGAGTCATCATGAATTAAATCTAATTGGCGAAAAATTTTTTCTCTCCATTTTGAGTCAAGATGCATACTAACTGCTGCAATCAGAATTTTCGCAGATGCTTTAGCATCAAATAATTTTTCTACTAAAGATTTTTTTTCAGAGGTGAAAGAAATTAATGGGGTCTCAGGAGAACTCTTGGGCATCTCCGATATGACTCTAGAATATGAGCTTTCTGGAATGCAAAAGTTCCGTGTAAAACTTTTTAGTAAAACATTATTAGCTTCTTGTAATGGAGCAATATTTTTAATTGGTTTTTTAATATTTAACTGAGTCATTTAAATAAAACCCTAGATTTTTCTGTAATGCACATTTCAAAAATTTCGTTTTTCTTATCTCTTGCAGCATCTAAATAAGCAATTAAGGCTTTTGGAGATTTAGGTAAATCTTGATTTTTTATAATATCAATATCTAGTAACAGGGAAGAAAACCTCAAAATTGGGGAAGGTACGGACTGAGATGAAAGCTTTAACTGACTTTTAATATCCGTAAGTTCCAGGACGGTTTGAATAGAAAAATTTTTTATTTCTGATAAAGCTTTAGGAAGAGTAGGATTTATAGTTAAAAACTCTTCAGGATTAATTGACTCCGATTCATTCTTTAGAGGCACATCTATTCGATTGATGTAACGCATACCTATTTGAGAAATTTCTTTATTTGGGTTTGATTTAATGAAAATCCCCCAATCTCTAAGAAATCGTTCCTTAAAAGAGTCCCATCCTAAATACGGCGCTCTTTGAGATACAAGAAACATTTCAGGCCAAATATGTAAGGTCTGAGTCATATCTGCAGAAGAAAATCTAAGCCCATTTTGTTGGATTCTTGGGGTAAATTCAGGCTCGCTTCCTGAGTCAACTCTTACCTCCATTGTTACGTTACTTTGAACATCGCTCGCATCATAATTTTTCTTTAACTTCTTTTCAATCTTAAATAAATCATTGTTAGCAATAGGTTGCAAAAAATTAATTGCTATCACTGCCTCTAGAATTGGCGGGTGATTGTAAATATATTCACATTTAGTTGTGGTGGCTACTGAAGACATGCTAATAGTATATATCACCAATTTATGAAAACAAACCCCACATTATTAGTGAGGATTTTTTAAGAAAATACCTAATGTAATCTTTATAGGAATTGGGTGTTGGTTCTTGAAGATTCAATGTTTACCATGAAGAAATTTAGCTCGTTTTATGAGCTAACTAATAAATAACACTCTGAAAAACTTTAAAAATAGCTAAAAACTTTTTCTTTTGATCAAAATGCTACGTGTTTCACTAAACCAGGCGTTTGAATCATTTGCGGTTCTTTATCAAGGGACATGGCAGTCAGACTTCCACCCCAAACACATCCCGTATCGAGCCCGATAACATTATTTTTTTGCACGAGTCCCATAGTGGACCAGTGACCAAAATAAATCCGTAAATTTTCTGTTTTTCTTTTTGGCACATTGAACCAGGGGTAGAAGTTTTTGGGTGCAGTACCCATGCCCTCTTTACTAATAAAGTCCATTTCTCCTTTACTAGAACAAAATCGCATTCTGGTAAAAGCATTCACAATCACTCTCAAGCGGTCAGCTCCTTTGAGCGTATTAGACCATTTAGTTGGGGTATTACCGTACATGCTTTCTAAAAATGAAACATAGTTCTTACGCTTTAGTGCTTTTTGAACTTCATCAGCCAGTTCCATCACTTGATTAATGCCCCACTGAGGTAAGACTCCTGCGTGGATAAATAAATTCGAGCCATCAAATAAGGCTAAGGGGCGTTTACGTAACCAATCAATTAATTCGCGTCGATCGGGTGCGCGCAAAATATCATCGAGGGTATCAAGAGATTTTGGTCCACGGATACCAGCGTCACGTGCTAGTAAATGTAAATCGTGATTCCCTAGGATACATTCACAGTCACCTAGCTCTTGCCAAGCTTTAAGCCTGCGCAGAGTTCCTAATGAATCGGGGCCACGATTCACCAAATCACCCACGCAGATGATTTTTGACCCAAAGGGCAGTTCATTTACCAAATTGTCGAGTTGAGTAGAACAACCTTGTATGTCACCAATGGCGTAAATTGGATTCATCTTCGGCTCTTTTGAGTGGTTATATTAGTCATCTACTTCAGTTCGGGTGAGTCTATCTCTGCTATTTTTGTATTTGAAAATGCTTCAAGTGAAAGACTTTACTATTTAGAAAAATCTTACCACTTACATTTCAATTTTAAAGGTTTTTTATAGTGCTCACTCGTTTGTCTCAGGAGTTGACCCCGCCTTCACCACACTGTATCGCAATAGGGTGGTTTTCCTGGCCTCATCGTGCTTGATGACAGGGAATGGATAGTCTTTACCGAGTTGTAGTTTAGCTGCTTGTATTTCTATTTCTCCGGCTAGCCAAGGGGCATGAATCGATTGATTCGACAAACCTGCGAGTTCTGGACAGTATTTACGAATAAACTTGCCTTCTTTATCGAATTTTTGTGACTGAGTGATTGGATTAAAAATCCGAAAGTAGGGTTGAGCGTCACAACCACTCGAAGAGGCCCACTGCCAGCCACCATTGTTGGCTGAAAAGTCAAAATCATTGAGTTGATCCGCGAAATACGCCTCACCTAAGCGCCAATCAACTCCAAGATCCTTAATTAAAAAGCAAGCAGCGACCATGCGCAAACGATTATGCATATAGCCAGAAGTATTCAGTTGACGCATTGCGGCGTCAACTAAGGGATAACCTGTTTTGCCTAAAGTCCAAGCTTTAAAGAGCTTTTCTTGAATCGGACCTTGTTCCCAAGTGATTTTGTCATAGTCGGGTTTAAAGGAAACACCATTTGCTAAGCGTGGATGATTAGCTAGAATCATAAAATAAAAGTCACGCCAAATGAGTTCCGATAGCCAGGTGGTTGCACCGGCACTTCCGGCAAGCATTAAATGATGGGCAATGCGAACGAGAGCTCGAATGGAGACGGTACCAAAGCGTAAATGGGTGGATAAGTAGCTTGGACCCTTAATCGCCGGAAAATCACGAGTGGCTTGATATTGATCAATCCGGTGTTCAAAATCACTGAGTAATTGACTAGAACCATTCATACCAATGGGAATCAATTCTTGGATATTAGACGGTGCAAATCCCATCGACTCTAAACTGGGGATACCACTCTCTTTTCCAAGAATCGTACTCGGTAATGGTGCAAGTTGCTGGTAGTGTTCTGGTGATGTAAAACAATCTCGCGGCGCAATATCCTGCAGCGTTAATTTTTTGAGCCAGGCATTCTTAAATGGGGTAAAGACCGAAAAGACACCTCCTGCACCAGTTAATACTTCTTTGCGCTCGAAAATCACCTGATCTTTATAGCTTTGAAAATCAATCCCTAGGTCTTTTAACTGATTGGCGACTAAAGTATCTCTAGCAATACTACTGGGTTCATAGTCGTGATTGGTAAACACCGCATTTATACCAAGCTCCTGCGCAAGTTGAGGAATCAATTCTTGGGCACTACCGTGTAAAACAATCAGGCCACTTTGAGGATGATTCGCTTTGAGTTCAGCATCCATTTGCTGAAGGCTTTGCCAAATAAAGTCAACCCGTCGATCGGTGGTGAAACCTTTGTCGAGTAGCGGATTTAAGATGTTTGTATCAAAAATAAAGCAAAGCGATACCTGATCAGCGGCCTTCAGTGCCGCTGATAAAGCAGCATGATCAAAGGTTCTTAAATCCCTTCTTAACCAAACGAGTGCTTTATCCATGAACTAACCTTATTAATGGTGAAATAATGATGATGGTATTAATAATAATGAACCAAAAGTGGATAACATTAACATAAAAAACATCATTTCATTTAATGAAATTGATTCTAGACTAGGCTAAAATTGAGGCATGAAAAACCTGACAGAAGATGTAAGTCATCTCGCCAACCAATTACTGATCGCCATGCCAGGTATGGTCGATGATCGCTTTAGTGGCACCGTTGTGTATCTGCTAGAGCATAATCAACAGGGCGCGATGGGCCTGGTTGTGAATCGTCCAACCGATTTGGATTTACACGGCCTATTTGACAAAATCAACCTCAAGTTAGAAATTGATCCCTTAATTAAACAGTCTGTTTACTTAGGCGGGCCAGTGCAAACTGAGCGGGGATTTGTGTTGCACTCGCAGGAGGAGGATGTGCAGTATTCCTCTACTCTAGTTGTTCCTGGAGGTCTAGCCATGACGACTTCCAAAGATGTGCTGGAAGCAGTTTCTGAGGGTGGTGGGCCGAATAAGTTTTTGATGTCGCTAGGTTATGCAGGTTGGAGTGCTGGTCAGCTAGAAGATGAGATTGCACGTAACGGCTGGTTGAATGTTTCTACCTCTTTAGAAAATATTGCTGAGATTATTTTTGATACGCCGCATGCACAGAGATATCAAAAGGTCATGTCGATTATTGGGATTGATCCCAGCCACTTAAGTGGTGAAGTGGGACATGCTTAAGAGTTACTTAGTGCAACAACTAATACAAGCTTTCAGGCAGATCATTCAGCCATTAAATCATCGCAGTAAATCTCAACTCGAGTATCTATTTTGAGTCACACCATCTTAGCCTTTGATTTTGGAGAAAAAAGAATAGGCGTGGCGGTTGGTAATACCTTTTTGCGCCAAGCGCAACCATTAAAAACCATCTTAAATAAAAGCGCTGATTACACCTTTGGGCAAATCCAACAACTGATCAAGGAGTGGGATGCCAAGTTATTAGTCGTTGGCTTACCAAGACATCCTGACGGCAATCCACATGAGATGACTAAAAAGGCCACACGCTTTGGTAATCAGTTAAATGGCAGATTCAATATCTCGGTTGTTTGGGTGGATGAAAGATATACCTCGGCAGTTGCCGATGATTTATCTGGAGATATTGATGGTCAAGCAGCAGTAATGATTCTGGAGCAGTATTTTGCTGAGAATCCATAAAGGATTGGGCTTGAATAATTTGTTGAATTCTAATACGAAGTGCAACTTTGAAAATTGGGGTTATTTAAATTAATTGGGGACGCATTTCAAAATAAAGTAGTATTTAATCTAGTAAATTCTGTAATGAACAGACTTGTTTTCTTGAATAGCTGATTAAACCCTCTCGGAGCTTTTAATTAATTAATTAGAATCCGGCTCTTTAGATTAAGCTATTGATTTATATAGTTCTTATTTAATTTTAAAAAGTCGTCATGAAAAATTGGATTTCCAAAGCATTAGCATTACTTTCTAACAGTATAGAAAAACCCAAACATGAGCATAATGAACTTGATTGGAAAGTTGGGCTTTCAAGTGATAAAAAAAGACTTCTAGAATACTTGTCTGCAAAGAGCAACCTTTCCGGTGGGCGAATTACAGAATATAACGACAATCAGATTGGAAATAATTGGGATACTTTTTTCCTCAATGGACCTAAAGTATCAGATGATTTTATGAATGAGCGCGCTGAACAAAAGTTGGTAAAGAGAGACAACTTGTAACACAAACAAAATGTCGGCAGTTATTAATAAGTACCGATATTTTGTTGAAAAGAAATAAATCTATGTAACAAAAAAATAGTTCTAGATCGAAAAAGTGTAAGGGTTGGGAAGTGCTGAAGCTAAAAAATCCCACAAAGAAATAACAAGTTTAATTAAATTCATGGACTAAAGATGCGTCTTAATGTTAAGATGCATCTTTAGTCTATCAGTAAGTTGAGGTTACATTGCAGAAAATATCTTCTTGCGATTTTGTTTGGCAGAACTGGCAAGTATGGGTTAAGTCGAGAATTTCTACTGTTCGTGATTTGCGAGCGATTTTAGTCGGCATGGCTTACGATCTCCAACTTGTTCCAGAACAGCGAGGTCTTTACATACTAGTAGATAGTAAATTCACAAAAGCGCGTCTTGAGTCTGAGTTACAAGCATTTAAAGAAATTGTTGACGATAAGTTAGCTGAAGGTATATACCTCGCATTATTTGAACGGGACAAAGGGTTTGTCTATTTCCCTGAGCAGCAATGTAACATTCCTTTAAATGAATTGAAACCGTTAATTCAACAGGAGCAATCTTCAATTGGAATAAGTTCTCCAGGGGCAACACGCATCGCAATCCTCAATTTATTGATACTTCAATGGCTCAGTCAAGGAGAGCCTCAGACTACTGAAGGGCTAAGCATTGCGAGTGGAGCTAGCTATCCAACAGTATTTAATACGATAAAGCAACTTGAGGCTGAAAATTTAATCACTCGTCAGACAGATCGTCGGGTAAGTTTAAAGCGGTTTCCAGTTAATTTATGGAAACGTTGGGTGGTTGAAAGTGAAGCAAGAAAATCAGTTCGTTTTAGAGACATCTCAGGACAGCCTAGAACTCCAGAGGATATGGCTGAGAGATTAAAGAAACTTCACTTACAAAATGTCGCGATTGGAGGAGTATTTGGTGCAAGGTACTATTACCCCAAATTGGATATCACCGGTAGTCCTCGCTTAGATTTGGTAGTGCATGGTGGAATTAATAGTGATTTGGAATTTATCAAGAAATTAGACCCAGCCTTATCACCGATAGTTAACGTGGTGGAACCGGTAAATGTAGTCGTACATTTTTTATCACGTGCTGAGGCTATGTTTATTAAAGATTCAAATGGTTTTGTGTTAGCTGACCCTATTGAATGTTTAGCTAATCTGTATCAAGGCGGCTTAGATTATCAAGCAGACGATATGCTTTCAAAACTAATAATCAAATGTGAAGAGGAGAAGGAATGTTAGTGGATCTATCACCAGAAAAAATTATTGAGATGGTATCTATTGCAATGCCCCAAGATTCCAAAAAGAACATCATCGTCATCGGTAGTTTAGCAGCTGGACATTATTTTTATGATGTACTCAAAAATGGTGGAGTGAGAACTAAAGATGTGGATTGCATGATATGGCCTCACCCAAAAGTAAAAGTATTAGCTAAAAATGTTGCCGAACAACTAATGAATAACGGCTGGGAATTAAATTACACAAAAGAGTATCCGCCGTCAAATGACAAAAAAACTCCAGTTGAGGAGTTGCCGATAATCCGCTTACATCCAAAAGAGGACAATAATTGGTTTCTTGAATTACTCAATTCACCAAATAAGAAATTAACGCAAACAAGTGTTCGATCGGTAGAAAAAGTAAAAACAAAATATGGTTATTTTGCTCTGTGCGGATTTAAGTATCTCAGCTTAGTTGAGGTAAATCCTATTCAAACTCAATACCAAATAGCTATAGCAAGACCGGAGATGATGGCATTGGCCAATTTGCTACACCACCCAGTCATTGGAAATGAAACAATAGGAACTACCAATATTAAGAGGTCAAATAAAGACTTGGGACGAGTTTTGGCCTTAGCGTACCTCATGACAGAAAGCAAGAAAGACTTAAGAGAGTGGCCGAGGCTTTGGTTAGATGCATTAGAGGAAAAATTCCCAAATGAGGTGAGTGAGTTATCCTTGGTCGCTGGAAGTGGATTAAAGAAGTTGATTCAACAAGAGCAAGACTTTGAGCAGGCAGTAAAAACATGTAATGACGGATTATTAGCAAATTACAATATAACTTCTGAAAAGATGATGGCTACTGCATTACGATTTATAGATGATGTAACTAATAAACTTGAAGAATTGACTAAATAAGAATCACAAGGATGTTTTGAGATAATCGACTAAAGAAAATTATTTACAGCCTCTTGATGTTTAGTGAAAGCCAAAAAAAATCATGCAAGCGTCTAAAAATAGACGATGCCGATTCAAAATTGGAGATCTGAGATGAATAGATTTGAGATTGAATTTGGTGAAAGGTTAATCCTTCACTAAAAACTGAAATCAACTTACAAAGATTAATTTACACCCTCGTTCTCCGAAACAAATTCTGCAAAACATAAAACTAACGAGATTTATTAACTATGTATCACATTGTGTACAAAATTTCGGTTAATCATAAATAATGTGATACATGCCAAGTAAACCTCAACCTATCTTTCCATCCGAGCAGAAGATCTTAAATAACTTAGGAGAGCGGATTAAACTCGCTCGTTTACGTAGAGGTATTTCGGCTGAATTATTGGCAGAAAGATCATCTATTTCTAGAATGACGCTACACCGTGCAGAAAAAGGCTTTCCAGCAGTAGCGATTGGCACTTATCTCAGAATCTTAGCTGCACTTCAGCTTCAGGATGACTTCAATTTATTGGCAAAAGATGATGTGCTTGGGCGTCGTCTACAGGATCTGGAGTTATCTCAGCCAAGAAAGAAAAATAGAAAATCTTGAATTAAAAAAAAGAGGCCTTACTAAAAGCAATAGATGCTTAAGAAACATGACTGCCCTTTTATCTAGATGATCATAAAGCTTTGCCACTAGCAAGTAAGCCTAGGCATGGTGAGATTACTGTAGGTCTAAATGTTGGAGATCTTTAAATGTGGCAATTCAAAGAAGAGATAGAATAAAAAATTACATCAGTGTTGTGAACAATCGTACTCAAGGAGTTAAAAATGTCTAATGAAGCAAACTTCTCAGAAAAAGAGAAGAAAATAACCACTCGAAATATAGAAATTGATCACGCTATTGGACAAAATAAAAATGCTTGGAATAACTTTTTCTTAAATGGGTTTGAAGTATCAGAGGATTTCATGAGTGAGCGTGCAGAACAAAAGCCAGATAAAAGAGACGCCTTTTAATCCAAAAGCGTTTATTTAAAATTACCATTGCAATTGATCAACTATAACCGAGATCTAAGTGAGAATTCCTCTTTACTTTAAGAATGGTAATTTGAAAAATATAGTTTAGAAATCATTAGACCATACAAAATGTAGGTATTTATTAATATTTACCGACAATATGTTAAAATAGTTTATATGCAATCCTCTAAAGAAACTATTCTAGTTATGGCGGCTCAAAAAGGTATTTTAAGAGCAAGGGATTTGGCTAACCTAAATTTACCCAGAGGTGAACTGGCAAAGCTAGTAGATGAGGAGCGATTGTTGCAGCTCAGTCGAGGTTTATATACTCTTCCCGATCGAGTAGTCACTGAACAGTCTACCTTGGCGGAAGTGGCCATTAAATTTCCCCATAGTATATTTTGTTTACTTACTGCTTTACAGATACATGGCTTGACGACACAGTCTCCACATCAAGTTTGGTTGGCGGTGGATGTAAAGGCACGTGCACCACATATGCAATACCCGCCACTGAGGGTGGTTCGATTCTCAGGTGAGGCCTTAGAGTCAGGAGTGCAGACTAAAGTGATTGATGAAGTGGTGAGCATCTGCGTGACTGATATTGAAAAGACAATCGTAGATTGTTTTAAATACCGAAATAAAATTGGTATAGATATTGCCATTGAGGCACTGCAGGAGGCTTGGCGAAGTAAAAGGATGTCCATGGATCAAGTTTGGGAATATGCCAAAATTTGCCGAGTAAATAATGTAATGAGACCATACCTAGAGAGTCTAAATGGTTGATAAAAACATTGCAGCCTCAGTTAGAGCAAAGTTGAAAAACAAGGCGAAAGATGAAGGTAGAGATTTTAATTTAATTCTTACCCGTTATGCACTGGAACGATTTTTGTATCGGCTAAGTATCTCTGCCCATCGTGATCATTTTTTGCTAAAGGGAGCGTTGCTATTTGATGTGTGGTACGACGTACCATTAAGGGCAACAAGAGATATCGATTTGCTTGGCTTTCAATTGCCTGAGGCGTCTTATTTAATACAGGCTTTTAAAGATCTTTGTGAATTAGAGTTGAGAGATGGTATTAGCTTTGATGGAGACAGTATTCGTGCGGAAGAAATTCGTAAAGAGGCAAACTATACGGGTATGCGAATTAACTTAGTGGCAAATCTTGACAGTGCCCGATCAGCTGTACAAGTAGATGTCGGTTATGGAGATGCAGTTACGCCAGCACCTGAGTTGGCTGACTATCCAGTATTGCTGGATGAGTTTCCTAGCCCTAAATTAAGAGTGTACCCACGTTATACCGTAGTAGCTGAAAAATTAGATGCAATTATTTCTCTTGGAATTGCTAATAGTAGATTGAAAGATTATTTTGACCTATGGGTTATCCTACATCACTCTGATTTAGATAAAGAAACTTTAAGGAAAGCTGTAGAAGCGACAATTAGTCGAAGAAAAACCATCATGCCTAAAGGCTTGCCTACGGGCTTAACGAGTGAGTTTTCACAAGATAAAAACAAAAATATTCAATGGAATGTGTTCTTAAGAAAAAATCAATTAGAAAAATATGAATTAAATGAACTAGTAAAAGGGTTGGAAAATAAATTAGGATATTTATTCGAAGGTTGAATCTTAGAAATTTGTCAGATTAACTTGGAAAATAAAGTCTAAGGGATTTTAAAATGACAAAAATTACGAAAAAAATATTAGATTTACTTAGAATTTTTTTTTAAATTTACAATAAGATCTTGTTAAACAAATTTTTTACAAATGAAAAGGTGAATCGATGAAAAAACTTCTAATGATTTTGACCCTCAGCGGTTTGGCTTTTTCACTGGTGGCTTGTAATACCGTACAAGGTTTAGGTAAAGATATTGAACGATCAGCCACTTGGACAAAAGAAAAATTACCTTAATTAGAAATTACCTTAAGCTTTTAAATGCAGTTTTTTTAAGATACCCAACCAAATAAATCATCACCATGACTGCCAACATACCAGACGAGATCCCATCATCCTTACCGGATGCTGAAAAGCTCTATACGCATTTATTGGGCTTACTCAAAGAAGCGCAGATCAAAAATCCTAATCTTCAACTAGCAGGTCTAGCCAGTGGCGGAGTTTGGGTAGCGCAGCGTTTAGCGAAGGATCTAGGATTATCTAGTTATGGGGTTGTGAATGTGAGTTTTCATCGTGATGATTACTCTGCAAAAGGGACTAGTGCGATTAATAGTTCAGAAGGGATGTCGACGAACTTACCCTTTTCAGTAGAGGGTGCTCACGTCGTCCTAGTCGATGATGTCTTGGATACGGGTAGAACGGTGCGAGCTGCTCTGAATGAGCTGTTTGATTTTGGTAGACCTGCCAAAGTGGAGCTAGCTGTTCTTGCCGATCGTTATCGTCGTGAACTACCAGTAGAGGCGTCTTACCGCGGGGCTAAGGTATTGGATCTTGGTGATAATCAACGCTTAGTCTTGAGCATGCTCTCCAATGGGAAGTTGGATTTCAATACAGAGCGTAAGGTGCCTGCTTAATCCTATTTGCTGATCAGTACTAGTATGAAGGTTAGGTTAGGAGTTTGTGACTAGAAACTTGGGGCTAAGGATTTACCAATTAATGCTCAAGGGTTAAAAATTAAATTGGTGAATTCATTTTAAAGGCGATGGAATAGGATAACCCTGCTTCTGAATCATAACTACTAAATCGGAACTACTGAATCGGAACTACTGAAGTTTAATAATGTAATCGTCCTTAAGGGATGTTTAACTAAAAATACCTGTTATTTTTGTTAAGTCGTAAAATGTAGGCAATTACATAATGATTATTGGAGTTTTAAGAATTCATGGACTTTTCTGATAAAAATAACGATTCTTCTTTAAATCCCACTAGCAATCCCAAAAGTTCCAGCTCAAACCCGATAGAATCCTCACCTATTTCTGCCTCAAAAGCACCTCAGATTCAACTCAATGCTAACAAACAACTAACCCACTTGATCACGCTCGAAGGATTGCCTAAAGCAACGATTGAGCAAATTCTGGATACGGCAAATCAATTCGTTAGTTTTAATAATCCAAGCCGTGAAGTAAAGAAGCTGCCACTACTAAGAGGTAAAAGTGTTTTCAATCTCTTTTTTGAAAACTCTACCCGTACTAGAACCACCTTTGAAATCGCCGCTAATCGGCTATCAGCGGATGTCATTAATTTAGATATTCAAACCAGCTCGACTTCTAAGGGAGAAAGCTTACTCGATACGATTGATAACTTAGTTGCAATGCAAGCAGATATTTTTGTGGTTCGACATAAAACCACGGGTGCTTCAGAGCAAATAGCTCGGCATTTGCCGAACTATGTACATGTCATTAATGCTGGAGACGGCACGAATCAACATCCTACGCAAGGACTGCTAGATCTGTTTACCATGCGTCACTTTAAGAAAGACTTCACTAAACTAAAAGTCGCAATTGTAGGGGATGTAATTCATAGCCGGGTTGCTAAATCGAATATTTATGGCCTAGCTACTTTAGGCTGTCAAGATATACGTGTCATTGGTCCAGAAAGCTTAATTCCAAGTGATCTTGATTTACAGGGGGTCAGAGTCTTCCATAGTTTAGAAGAAGGCTTAAAAGGGGTGGATGTGGTGATGACCCTTCGAATCCAAAAAGAGAGAATGGAAGTAGGTCAAGTTCCTGAAGGTGAAGAGTTCTTCCGGCAGTGGGGACTGACACCAGAAAGATTGGTACTCGCCGATAAAGAGGCAATTGTGATGCATCCTGGACCAATGAATCGTGGAGTGGAGATTGCAAGTGAAGTGGCTGATGGTCCTCAGTCGGTGATCCTGAAACAGGTGACGTTTGGGATTGCAGTAAGAATGGCTGTGATGTCGATTGTTGCTGGGAATTAACTAGGAATTAAATAGAAAGCAAGAGGAATCAAAGACGAATGAAGGGCTCATTTACTAATAATCAATTAGTAAAAGCTTGTATTAACTTTAGTCTATGCGTATTTGAAGTTCGCAACATCAGTTCATGACGTGACTCGCGGTAAAAATATCCATGTGATTCAATAACTTGGATTTTTTAGCTCCTTCATTTAGTTTGTAAGAAAGGCGCAAAGTTTCGTATGATGCTATTGGAGTATTTGGTATCGATGAGATACCTCGCTTAATTGTTGGAGATTAGACCAAGAGTTGCTGTTGAAATGCTAAGTTTGAGGCAGTACTTTGAAGGCTTAAGCAGATAATGTAAGGGTTGCTAGTTCACCTCCAAAAGGAGGTATTTTTATGCATCAAAGTAGTGCAAGTGTAATTAATTTCATTTGAGTAACTTATAATCCCAACAGCTTATGGAGCTTTTTTACTAAGATTCTGAATAAAAAAAATGCGGCAAAACATGGAAGGGTTATGGTTGAATCATGAGTTGGTATGTCATACACACAAAACCTAGGCAAGAATTTAGGGCTCAAGAAAATCTGCTAAACCAAGGCTTTGAAGTGTATTTACCCACTATCTCCAAGGAAATTATTCGAAGTAAGTCATTAGATACTAAAAGCGAACCTTTGTTCGCAAGATATTTGTTTATCAAGTTAGATCAAGTGCATAGTAATTGGTTTCCGATTCGATCAACTAGAGGTGTGCATCAAATATTACGGTTTGGGATGAATACGGAACCGGTAAAGGTGCCGGATGAGTTGCTCATGATGATTAAAGAACAAGCAGAAAGTTTTGGACAAGTCACAAAAAAGATCTTTGAGACGAATGAAAAAGTAATGATTCAAGAAGGGCCGATGAAAGGCCTAAGTGGTAGTTTTCAAGAAATCCAACAGCAGTCAAATGGTGAAATCAGGGCAATGGTTTTGATAGAGCTGCTGGGTAAGTTACAAAAGATACAAATCCCTGTTTCTTCCCTCATTAAGGGGATTGAATAAGGTGTATTTAATGTCTATTTTTAAAAGTCGATGATTATCTTAAATAAATAAATGACATTTAATTGATTTGTCATTTGTAAAGTGCTGAAATAGTAAATTCCCATCTTCCTTAAATCCTAGGCGGAATGGCGGTAGCGTGCTAAAAAACTAAAATTTACCGTTTAGATAATTCAATATTGTTTAAATCAGCCATTACATACCTTGATCAGATGGGCCTTGTAATGAGTAATCTTGAAATTTATCCAAAAAAGAGATGAAAACAGATGGATTGCTGGTATTTGTAAATTATCTTTAACAAGGTCTCTGTTACTTTATTGACAATACTCTTGTCTCAATATTAGATAACTAAATTAATAAGATGTTAAAAAACGCAATCGAATTTAAATAAATAAATACTGAAAGAAATCAATTGCGCGAGAGTTTAATCTCAAATCATGAATGAAAGTTGGACGATTGCATGGGCTGCTAGAAACATTCTTGCTAACGCCCTAATGCCGCCACTGTTATGGTTGTTGTTAGCAATTTTTGCTCTCTTATTTTTAAATAAAAGACGAAAACTTCAGTACTCTACTTTAGTTTTATCGATCATTTTATTGTGGGTAACTAGTACAGTGGTGTTTAGTCAAGCATTCACCGGTTGGGTTGGCTACTTAGTAAACTGGCCTAAACCATTGATGTTTGATGAAATCTCGACTCTTCCAAAACCTCAAGCAATCGTTATCTTGGGCGGTGGGGTTAGGCGTGGAGCTCAAGAATTACCGGATTATCAAACTCAAGACATTTCTAAAGAAGGCATGGAACGGCTCAGAATGGGTGCCAGACTTGCCAAAAGTACGCACCTACCAGTTCTAGTTGCAGGCGGTTTACCAGACAAAACAAATGTTAATGAGTTAGCAGAAGGGACTTTAATGGCGATAGTTCTGGAAAAAGAACTAGGTACGTCAGTTAAATGGATAGAAAAAGATTCCAATACTACCCATGAAAATGCCTTGTTTTCTGCAAAAATATTGAAGAACGACGATATACAAAAAATTTACCTAGTGACCCATTTTTGGCATATACCTAGAGCAATGCGAGAGTTTACCCAAGCTGGCTTTGAAGTCATACCAGTTCCACTTGGCTTCGATAATAAAGAAAAATTTACTCCCCTTGATTATTTGCCGGGAGCTTCAGGTCTCTTAAGAACGCAACAAGTTTGGCATGAACTATTAGGATGGGTTTTAGGTGGTTTTAAAAAATCAACAACCTAAAACGAGTTTTGATGAAATAACTTAAAAAATTCATTAGAAACATGATTAATCATTGCAATACCTAATGTTTAGGTTGTTGATGACTCAGTTGCAATAACTTGCAGCCGATAGAGCGATGAGAAGCTCAATAATAATTAGTATCAAATGACAAAATCTAGTAAGTTAGTGACTTCGTATATAGTTTTACTAGATTAATTTGAAAAAATGAGGAACTTCAAAATCATTTATTTTGTTCATTTTTGGCTATTTTTAACGTAATTCTGGACGTTTTTTGATCAATATCAATGTTTAAAACACTATTTCGTAGTCTTTGGAGAGGGATCAAGGAGCTAGGCTCAGAGTCAAGTTCTTCTGGCCGTAGAAAAAAAGGTGGCTACCGTAGTGGTTTTCAAAGAATCTTATGGGCTGGAATACTGTTGTTTATGTATTTTGGATTTATTTATTACACCA
This sequence comes from Polynucleobacter rarus, assembly GCF_003072505.1. GTDB lineage: Bacteria > Pseudomonadota > Gammaproteobacteria > Burkholderiales > Burkholderiaceae > Polynucleobacter > Polynucleobacter rarus. Next base: position 2,337,878 of record NZ_NTGB01000001.1, on the reverse strand, counting down.
TGATGAGCTCTGAGGCTGGATCAGAAGACAATTCAGGAATATTTAAACTTTTATTGGGAGCCACGATTGTTGCCGCATTTGGCGCATACTTAGCGCCAAGATTTTCAGACTATGTAGAAGGTTGGACATCCTCTGGGCGTAGAAAAAAACTACAAAAATCGCAGAATAGTTTGATGAAAAAACAATCTGAATCTGAATCTAATCGTAAACCAAATAAATCAGCCGAATGAGTTTTAGAATTTTGACCGTCTGCACAGCAAATATTTGCAGAAGTCCAGTAGCCCAAGTGATGCTTCAAAAACTATTAAATAGTAATGTCATTGTTCATTCAGCTGGCACATTGGCAATGAATGGTAATCCTGCAGATGTCATGATGCAACAAATCATGAAAGAAAAAGGTTTCATTGAGATTGAAGAACACCGCTCGAAACCATTATTACCATCTGTGATTAACGATTATGATTTGCTTTTATGTATGGAGAGTGAACATTTAGAAATGGTGCAAAAGATGAATCCATTTGCTACCGCAAAAGCAAAATTACTTGGACAATGGAGTCAACGTGTCGAAGTACAAGATCCATTTGGTGGGCCTGAGTATGCTTACCGTGAATCTGTTGAGCAAATAGACTTTCTTACTCAACAATGGGCTAAAAAATTAATCGATTTAGGAATGATTTCATGAAGTTGTTGAACTTAATAATATCTTTAGTCGTGTTAGCACTGTCTGGTTGTTCTGTCTTGCCAGGTATGTCAGCTCATTATGCTTTACAAGACGAAATCGTAGATGGACCAACCGATGTACCATTTACTTTAGTAAGGATTACGCCTTCTTTAATCGATAAAATGAGTAGGGCTGAGGAGGATGCCAGAAAGAAAGTGGTTGAAATCGGACCAATAGTTAATCCACCAACTGCCCCTTATCGTTTAGCTGCACATGATGTCTTGCGTATTTTTGTGTATGGTAATCCAGAGTTGTCTCCAGTCATTACGACAGCCAGTACAGCAGGTCTTGCTAGTACTCCTTCAGGGCGTGTCATTGATGAAAAAGGGGACTTATTTTTCCCTTTAGTGGGTTCAGTTCACGTTGCTGGATTGACAATTACCGAGTTTAGAAAATTACTCACTCAAAAATTAAATCGTTATATCGTTGATCCACAAATTGATGTGGATGTAGCAGCTTTTCGTAGTCAAAAAATATTTGTAGCGGGTGAAGTAAAAACCCCAGGTTTGGTCGCCATCACAGATATGCCACTGCGCATTATGGATGTTCTTGGTCAAGTAGGGGGCTACACTCCTGAGGCAGATATTAATAATCTGCAATTAACTAGGGGTAAAGACAATATCTCGATTGATTTAGAGAAAATGTACTTCAGTGGCAATACTTCAGGAAATTTATTACTGCAAAATGGTGATGTACTCACCATTCCTGACAGGCAGTCTCGAAAAGTATTTATTCTGGGCGAATTTGGTAATGCCAGCGGAGTGAACCAAGCGCGTTCTTATGTAATGCGCCGTGGTAAAACAAGTTTAGCCGAAGTGATATCCGATGCAGGTGGTCCTAATCCTTTTTCATCTGATGCGAACAAAATCTACGTGATGCGGGCTGATGAAAATGGTGATCCGGTGATTTACCGTTTAGCGACTAGAGATCCTGCATCACTGGTAATGGCAGATAAATTTACAGTAAGACCGCGTGATGTTGTATTTGCCACGCCAACCGATTTGACAGAGTTTGGTCGCTTCATCGCACAATTCTTCCCATTTACCTCCGCCGTTCAAACGGTAAAAGCAACGCCCTTTTAACGAAAGTTAGACCTCATTTATGAATACCGAAGTCTCATCATTTAATGGCAATGGTAACGGAGCCAATAATCCGCAGATTCAAGAGGAGTCAACTGCCAAGTTTTCGATTGTAGATATCGTTGAAAATATTTACTTTTTTCGCTGGGCTTTTTTACTTATTTTTGTTTCTATTTTGCTGGTCTCGATTCTCTATGCTTTACTTGCAAGTCCCATCTATATTTCGGATGCATTGGTACAAGTCGAAGACAAAAAGAGTGGTAATTTAACTGGATTACAAGTCGGTCAGTTGCCTTCAACTGCTTCCTCACTCATCGGTGAGATGGAAATCATCAGCTCACGCACTGTAATCAGTGAAGCAGTTGAGGCCCTCAATGCTAACGTGACGTTTCAAGTACAAAATCGTCTGCCAATTGTCGGTAACTTTTTAGCAAGAACTTTAACAAAAGGTCCTGATGGATTAGTTCAACCACTATGGGAAGGAAGTAAATGGGCATGGGGTGGAGAGAATCTTAAAATCGGACAGATTAATATTCCTTCCCAATTTTATGGTTACAACTATTACTTAAAAATTGGCCAAAATCAAGCCTGGGAAATGCTCGATAGTAATCAGGAAGTTTGTTTGAAGGGTAAAGGAGTAGGGGTTATCTCTGAAAATCCAACTCAAAATTATGCTCTCTCTTTAGACGCTCTCAAAGCAAAACCTGGCACAACCTTTTTGATTCGTGTGTTTTCTCCTGTAACAAGAGTAGGACAAATCAATTCAGGTTTAACGCTTGCCGAGAGTAAGCGGGGATCAACCATTATCAAGTTGACTTACGCTGATACTAATCCTTACCGGGCAGCTGAAATTTTAAATGCCATTGTGAACTCTTATGTTGGCCGAAATATTAGCCGAAGATCAGAAGAAGCAGAAAAAAGTTTAATCTTCTTAGAAAAAGAGTTACCTCGGCTGCGAATGGAGTTGGACAATAAACTCAAAGATTTAAATGATTATCGAAGAGTAAATAAATCCCTTGATATCAGTTCGGACATTAAAGAGGTTTTAGACAAAGCTTCTTTAACTGAGACGAAGCTCCTTGAGTTAGATTTGAAAAGAAAAGAGTACTTAACTAGGTACCAACCAGAGCATCCTATTATTAAAGCCATTGATATTCAGATGAGTCAGTTGTCAGGTTTTAAAAAGCAAATTAATCAAAAAATTGATGGATTACCGCAGTTACAACAAGAATTCATCACCAAAGAAAGAAATTTACAGGTTCAAAATCAGTTGTACCTCTCCCTCTTAAACAACGCTCAACAATTAAGAGTGACTAAAGCAGGTACAGTTGGTAACGTCTATATCGTTGATGCACCAGTAGTTCCGCAATATCCTTCAAAGCCGAAAAAACCTTACATTGTTGCTGGTGGAGCATTACTCGGATTTTTACTCGGTGTAGCGGTAACTCAGATTTTGGCCTTGCTGACTCAGATCATTCATGATCCAAAAAAACTAGAACAAACCCTCGGCATCAATATATTGGCTATTTTGCCACTTGCTGTTGACCAAATTGACCAAATTGAAAAGAATGCTGACAAAGCATTTATGATTGCCCACGATAAACCAACGAGTACTTCTGTTGAAGCGATTCGATCCCTACGAACGACTACTTTATTTGCTTTGTCGGAAAAACCAAGATCAAAGGTGATCTTGATTACTTCAGCAGTTCCTTCACAGGGTAAATCGTTTATTTCATCGAACTTAGCCTATTTATTTGCTAGTACCAATAAGCGAGTTTTATTGATTGAAGCAGACGTTCGTAAACCAACGATTAAAAGATATGTTAATTTTCAAAAGGGAACACCGGGGCTTACTAATTATTTACTGAACGGTGGCGATATTAAGCCTTTAATTATGAAAGAGGCTTATCCCAACCTAGACTTTTTACCTGCTGGACAAACGATTAAAAACCCAGGAGATATTTTATCCTCAGATGCAATGATTAATTTAGTGAATCAATTAGCCGAGGAATATGATTATGTCGTGATTGACTCCCCTCCTTTATTACCTGTGAACGATGCGAGATCTCTAGCTCTATGTTCAGACGTTACCTTATTTATCGTTCGCCAAGAAATGTCGAGTATTTCAGAGGTTCGTGAAGCGATTGATATCCTTGAAAAAGGTGGCAGTAAGATCGATGGCATTGTGTTTAATGGTTTTGTACCCTCACAAATTCGTTACAGTTATAGCTACGGATATGGCTATAGTGGATATAGTCGTTATGGCAAATATGCTAAGTACGGAAATAAATACGGAAGAACTTATGGTTCCTATGGCCGATATCGCTACAAAGACTATAGCGATAATGAAGACTCTACCAAGAGCTAAATGACGAAAATTTTAAAATTCAACTTATAAAGTTTCAACCATTCAGTTTTTTCTAAATATTCCAATAGTAATTTAATCAATTTAATCAATACGTCAAGTCAAGGTTTTAAGTTAACATACTCATGAATAATGTAAATGAATTACGTCTAGCAGTCATCGGTCTGGGATACGTTGGACTTCCTCTTGCTGTAGAGTTTGGTAAGCAACGCAAGGTCGTTGGCTTTGATATTAATCAACAACGCATTGATGAACTCAGATTAGGCCAAGATAAGACTTTAGAAACATCCTTGGAAGAACTAGGCGAAGCCAAGTACCTAACATTTTCAACAGATATCGAAGAGCTTCGTTCTTGTAATTGTTTTATTGTTACAGTACCAACACCAATCGATGAATTTAAACATCCTGACTTGACCCCACTGATCAAGGCGTCAACTACAGTTGGTAAAGTTCTCAAGTCAGGTGATATTGTGATCTATGAATCGACTGTCTATCCAGGATGTACTGAAGAGGACTGTGTGCCTGTTTTAGAGAAGTATTCAGGTCTAAAATTCAACCAAGATTTTTATTGTGGGTATAGTCCAGAACGGATTAATCCTGGAGATAAGGAACATCGATTACCCTCGATCAAAAAAGTGACTTCAGGCTCTACCCCTGAAATTGCACAAATCGTAGATGAGCTCTATCTGCAAATTATTACCGCTGGAACACATAGAGCCTCAAGCATTAGGGTTGCCGAGGCCGCAAAGGTGATTGAAAATACACAACGTGATGTCAACATTGCCCTTATTAATGAACTAGCACTCATCTTTAATAAGATGGGGATTGATACTGAGGCGGTATTACAAGCCGCGGGTAGTAAGTGGAATTTCATTCCCTTTCGACCAGGTTTAGTGGGTGGCCATTGTATTGGGGTTGATCCATACTATTTAACTCATAAAGCGCAATCGATTGGATATACCCCTGAAGTAATTCTTGCTGGTAGAAGATTAAACGATCATATGGGTAGTTATGTGGCAAATACTCTAATGAAGGCCTTAACTAAGAAACATATACCTATTGAAGGTGCAAAAATCCTTGTGATGGGACTGACCTTTAAAGAGAATTGCCCAGACTTAAGAAACACAAAAGTGGTTGATATTGTGCAAGAACTCAAAGAGTTTAACTGTGATGTAGATGTCTTTGATCCATGGATTAATCCCATAGAGGCAGAGCATGAATACAGTATTACGCCAATTGAAACTCTGCAAGATAACCATTACGATGCGATTATTTTGGCAGTTGCCCATCATGAATTTAAAGAAATGGGCATTGAAAAAATACGCAATAAAGGTAAATCGCAAACCGTTATTTACGACTTGAAATACCTCTTTCCTAAAGAGTTAACTGACATTAGACTATGACCCAAACAGTATTTGAAGAGGTAAAACAACAGCTCATTAAAGAGCCGAAAAAATGGTTAATTACTGGGTGTGCGGGGTTTATTGGCAGTAACTTGTTAGAAGACTTACTTAAACTAGATCAAACGATTGTTGGGCTGGATAACTTCAGTACAGGCTTTGCGCATAATTTAGAAGAAGTGAAATCATTAGTCACGGCAGAACAGTGGCAAAGATTTACGATGATTGAAGGTGATATTCGGGACTTAGCTACTTGCAAAAAAGCTTGTCAAGACATTGACTATGTACTACATCAGGCAGCACTTGGATCTGTGCCAAGAAGTATCGAAAATCCGATTGCAACGAATCAAAGTAATATCGATGGTTTTTTGAATATGTTGGTAGCAGGAAAGAATGCAAAAGTAAAAAGTTTTACTTACGCAGCCAGTAGCAGTACTTACGGCGATCATCCAGCATTACCGAAGATAGAAGAAAATATTGGACAACCGTTAAGTCCTTATGCAGTAACTAAACTTGTAAATGAGTTGTATGCCAAGGTCTTTAATAGAACTTACGGATTTAATTCAATTGGACTTAGATACTTCAATGTGTTTGGTAAAAGGCAAAATCCGAATGGTGCCTATGCTGCAGTAATTCCGAAGTGGATTGCAGCAATGATTAAAAATGAGCCTGTGTATATTAATGGAGATGGTGAAACGAGTCGAGATTTTTGCTACATCGCTAATGCGATTCAAGCGAATATTCTTGCAGCGACAACACAGAATCCAGAGGCGATTAATCAGATCTACAACGTTGCTGTTGGAGATCAAACTACTTTAAATATTCTTTATCAAGCTATTCAAGAAAATCTGAGTAGAAATTATTCACATGTGAATGAATCAAAGCCAGTTTACAGAGATTTTAGAGCCGGAGATGTTAGACATTCATTGGCTGATGTTAGTAAAGCAAAAAACTTATTAGGATATGCCCCGAATTACAGAATCCGCGAAGGGCTGAAAGAGGCAATGACATGGTATTTGGGCTCAATATCAGTTGATTAGTTGATGTTTCTGAAAACCACTTAATCATCAAAGACACTTTAATCGAATTAGATGCTAAATAAAATTGAACAACCCACAATAGTTAGTCTTTTAAAAGCTTTGTGGGTTCAAATTAGTCAAAAGAGAAGAAAACAATTAGGGTTGTTGTTGAGTTTAATGATCTTAGCTTCTTTTGCTGAAATTATAAGTATTGGCGCAGTATTGCCATTTCTCGGAGTATTGACATCTCCCCAAAGAATTTATGAAGCAAAAATTTTAGCTCCATTAATTCAGTATTTTAATTTTTCCAAAGCCCAGGATTTGGTTTTACCAATAACTATCTTATTTTCATTGGCCGTAATTTTTGCGGGTGCTTTAAGATTAATCCTTTTATGGGCTAGTACAAAGTTATCCTATGCAATTGGAACGGATTTAAGTTTTAGTATTTTTAAACGAACCATTTTTCAAAAATACGAAATTCAAGTTTCTCGTAACAGTAGTGTTGTTATAAATGCGATTACTCAACAAGTGAGCTCTTTAATTACTATACTCAACGGGGTTTTAATTTTATTAAGTTCGAGTGTAATCTTAAGTGCAATATTTCTTACTCTAATATTAATTGATCCAATTGTTGCATTAAGTACATTTGTGGGTTTTGGTTTAATTTATATCCTCTTAATAGGTACAACACGTAAAAAGCTTGTTAAAAATAGTAAAGAAATCTCTGACGATGCGAGTAAGTTGATTCAAGTATTACAGGAAAGTTTAGGTGGGATAAGAGAGGTTTTAATTGATGGAACCCAGCTTACTTTTTGTAATATTTATCAAAAAGCAGACCTTAATCTTCGACGTGCTCAGGGAAATAACCTATTCATTGGACAAAGCCCACGTTATGGAGCTGAGGCTTTAGGAATGTTTTTGATAGCAATCATCGCTTATTTCCTGACGCAACAAACGGATGGTATAGCAAAAGCTATTCCAATATTAGGTACATTAGCATTAGGTGCTCAAAGACTTCTTCCTGTTTTACAACAAGCTTATCAATCTTGGACAACTATACGTGGTGCGCAATCATCATTGGCAGACACGTTAATTTTGTTAGAGCAACCGCTACCACAAATACAAGATAGAACTTTTATTAAAAAAATGGAATTCAATAGCAGTATAAAGTTTAATAATGTGTCTTTTCAATATGGTACTAACCTACCTTGGGTTTTAAAAAACGTAAATTTAACGATAGAGAAGGGCAGTAGGGTAGGTTTTATTGGTAAAACAGGTAGTGGAAAAAGCACTCTCTTAGACCTATTGATGGCTTTATTGGAAGCAACAGAGGGCACATTGGAAATAGATGGTAAAACAATCAATTCTTCCAATAGCTCTGCATGGCAATCAAACATTGCGAATGTCCCCCAATCGATATTTTTGGCTGACAGTTCGATAGCTGAAAATATCGCATTTGGGATTCCAATTGAAAATATTGACTACCAAAAAGTTAAAAAAGTTGCAGAGCAAGCTCAAATTAGCGCAGTGATAGAAGCAATGCCCGAACAATACAAAACGATTGTTGGGGAGCGAGGGATACGTTTGTCGGGTGGTCAACGACAAAGAATTGGTATTGCACGTGCACTTTATAAGGGTGCTGATGTAATCATCTTTGATGAAGCAACAAGTGCCTTAGATACTGAAACTGAAGAAGCGGTAATGCAAGCTATAGAAAATTTAAACAAAAATCTTACAATACTTATCATAGCTCATAGAATCACAACGCTTAAAAACTGTACTAAAGTTATAGAGCTTGGAAATAATAGTATTCAGCGTATGGGAATTTACCAAGAAATAGCAGAGTTAGAAAATTAATTTTTAAAATAAGAGCAGTTTAATCAAACAATTTATATGTTAAAAAATTCAAATATCCTCATAACAGGTGGAACTGGTTCTTTCGGTCACACATTTGTTCCACTCACTTTAGCAAAATACAATCCAAAGAGACTGGTAATTTACTCCCGTGATGAAATGAAACAGTGGGAAATGGCAAAATTATATGGTAACGATGATAGAGTCCGGTTCTTCATTGGAGATGTGAGAGATAAAGATCGTCTTGCTAGAGCTCTTAATGGAATAGACTACGTTGTTCATGCCGCTGCTACAAAAATTGTTCCAACAGCTGAATACAATCCTTTCGAATGCGTCAAAACAAATGTAATCGGAGCAATGAATTTAATTGATACTTGTATCGACCAGGGTATAAAAAGAGTCGTTGCATTGTCAACAGATAAAGCAAGTAGTCCTGCTAATTTATATGGAGCTACTAAGCTTACCTCAGATAAGTTATTTATTGCTGGTAATTCCTATGCTGGTGGAAATGAAACAAGATTTGCAGTCGTTAGATATGGAAATGTTATGGGATCTAGAGGTTCCGTAATACCATTTTTTATGAGCTTAAGAGATAAGGGAGAACTTCCAATCACTGATGAACGAATGACAAGATTTATGATTACTTTAGAGCAAGGGGTTGACTTAGTTTGGCATGCTTTTGATGATATGGTTGGCGGAGAAATTTATGTTAAAAAAATTCCTTCTATGAAAGTTACAGATATCGCAAAAACTATTGCAGTAAATGCAATACAGAAAATAGTTGGCATAAGACCTGGTGAAAAATTACATGAGCAAATGATTGGCCCAGAAGATGCTCCTTATACTTATGAATATCAAGAGCATTATAAAATTTTGCCCGCCATCCATAATTGGAGCCAAGATCCCAAAAGAATTAATGGTGGCAAACTTGTAAACTCTGAATTCACATATTGTTCTGATAACAATAATGATTGGTTGAGTGTTGATAAACTTACAAGTTGGATAGAGAAAAATAAAGAAAAAATTGGAAAAATTTAATAGTGAAAATTGAAATGATCCCATATGGAAAACAAGATATAAATCAGGATGATATTGATGCCGTAATACAGGTTTTACGTTCTGATTTTCTTACTCAAGGACCAGTAGTTCCTGCATTTGAGGAAGCGGTATCGACTTATTGCAAAGTAAAGTATGGAATTGCTGTAAGTAATGCAACTGCTGCATTACACATAGCATGCCTAGCATTAGATGTTGGTCAGGGGGATATCGTTTGGACATCTCCTAATACCTTTGTTGCTAGTGCAAACTGTGCATTATATTGTGGTGCAAGTGTTGATTTTGTAGATATCGATTCTAAAACATACAACTTAAGTGTTGATCGATTAGCTGAAAAGCTATCTATTGCTAAGAAAGGGGGGATATTACCAAAAGTAGTAATCCCAGTGCACCTTTGCGGGCAATCTTGTGATATGGAAGCAATCCATGAGCTTAGTAAAGTTTATGGCTTTAAGATTATTGAAGATGCATCGCATGCAATAGGAGGTAAGTACAAAAATCAACCGATTGGAAATTGTAAATTTAGTGACATTACAGTTTTTAGCTTTCATCCTGTAAAAATCATCACATCAGGTGAGGGTGGAATGGCACTTACAAATGATGAATACTTGGCAAAAAAATTAAGACTTTTAAGAAGCCATGGCATTTCAAATTCTAAGGTTGACATGGAAGAGAGACCAACAGAAGAAATCTGGAATTATCAACAGATTGAATTGGGGTATAACTATCGCATGACAGATATCCAAGCTGCACTGGGATTAAGTCAATTACAGAGATTAGATGAGTTTGTAGCCAAACGTAACGTAATAGCAAAAAATTATGATGAACTATTAAAGGGTTTACCTTTAGTCACTCCATGGCAAGACCCTAATGGGATGTCGAGTTTTCATTTGTATGTTATTCGTTTAAATCTATCTCAAATAAATAAAACTCAAAAAGAAGTTTACGAAGAAATGCGCAATCAAGGAGTTTTAGTAAATTTGCATTACATTCCTGTTTATAGGCAGCCATATTTTGAAAAAATGGGTTTCGACAAAGGGTATTGTAAAGAAGCCGAAAAGTACTTTACTGAAGCTATGAGCATACCTATTTTTGCAAAGTTGACAAACATTCAAATGGGTCAAACAATTAATGCAATTAAATCTTTAATGATTAATTTTTAGAAGAAAGAAAAGATATGAATAGTTATTCATCCCTGGATTTAGCTTTCACTGATATGCAAAATCAAGATTTTATATTTCGCCCAAAATTGTTTTAGCAAGAAGCATTTAAAATAATTGAATCTGAACTTAAAGATAAAGGAATTGATAACTTTAGAAATATAGACATTGAGCTGAATTATTTTGTGCCAACATATGGATATCTAGGGAATTCTTTTGAGTTAAGTACCATTAAGAGATTAATAGATGAATTTCAACTTGATGAATTAAATAATAAAAAAACCAAATTACACTTAACCAATTCTTGAATGAATTTACATAGGCTTTATTTGACTTTAAAATTTAATAAGCACCAGATAATCAAAATAAAGTACCTTATCTTAACAACTTTACAGAAAGAAATTTTGGTAATACGGTTGAGAAATTCAAATTTAATAATAGAAAATTTATTAGAAGTTCATTAAATTACTTATTAGGACTAGCATTCTGAAAAAAACTTTGAAACAAGATGAAACTTTTCAAACAGTGCTTGAAATTGGTAGGGGATTTGGAACTTTAGGTGAAGTTCTAAAAACTTCTGGTTTAACAAATTTTAAGTATATTGATGTGGATATTCAACATCTCAGTTATATCGCTCAAAATTATTTAAGTAATGTATTTCGAGTGGAAAATGTCCGGATCTACGAAGAGACCGCCAATAAGCAAGATATTTTTATTTAAATTTACCAAAAGTATCGGCACTTTGTTCATGGCAAATAAAAAACTTACAAGATAAAGTTGATTTATTTGTAAACTTTATATCTTTTCAGGAGATGGAACCAAAAGTTGTGAGAAATTATCTTGAACAAGTAAGAAGGTTAGAATTTACTTGGAATATGTTAAGGAATAATAAGGAAGGTAAGAATATCTCAAAAGAAAATGATGTGGGAGTTATTAAGCCAATTCTAGGTGATGATTATCTTAATATGTTACCTAAATATGATTAAGTCGAAAGAAATGTAATACCATTTGGTTTAGAAACAATAGACAATTTCAATACTGAACTCATGCATTTAAAACATAAAAGAAAATGAATATAGCCGTTATACCTGCCAGAGGAGGCAGTAAAAGAATTCCTAGGAAAAATATTAAGGATTTTTGTGGTAAGCCAATAATCGCTTGGTCAATTGAGGTTGCTAGAGAATCAGGGTTGTTTAGTAATGTAATAGTCTCAACAGATGACGATGAAATTGCCCAAATTTCGAAAGAATTTGGAGCTGAGGTTCCCTTTGTACGTCCCGAAGAATTGTCAAATGATTTTGTAGGTACTACAAAAGTAATTGCACATTCGACTAATTGGGCTTTAAATAAATATTCGAATTTGGAAGCTGTTTGCTGCATATATGCCACAGCTCCTTTTATTCAAGTACAGGATTTAGTTGTTGCATTTAAGAAACTAAAATCAGAAAAAAAAGATTATGTATTTTCAATAACAGACTTTGGAACATCAATTTTTAGATCATTTCAGTTGGACTCGAATGGGGGATTAGAAATGTTTTTTCCAGAGCACTTCGATACAAGATCACAGGATTTACCTTCTGCATTTCATGACGCTGCTCAATTTTATTGGGGAGATACGAAATCTTGGATTGAAGAAAAAAAAATGTTTTCTAAAAATTCAGGCGCAATAACATTGCCTAGATGGAGAGTCCAAGATATTGATACTCCTGATGATTGGATAAGAGCAGAAAAAATATTCAAAAATATAAAAAATATATAATCATCAAACTTTTAACTTAACAAAACCTTTTATACAATAAAAGTAAATTAATATTTCAGTTAATAAATAATATGACTAGACCATCATTTACGTTTAAAAACTATTACAGAATGTTTAAAGCAAAAGGAATTAGACTTCCGTTTTATTACTTTTTTCAGGCACATTTTTTTGACTTATATTATGGTGTGGATACCCATTTATGGTTACCCAAAGATTATATTAAGCAAAATAATGAAAATTTAAAGTATGCTGAAATTTATATGGCATCATGGACAAATGAAGTAAAAAGAATATTTAAAAGGGTAGAAAAAATATTAGGAGATACATTTATAAACTATAAATTTATAGATATTGGATGTGGCAAAGGTAAAGTAGGAATTATTTGGACTAAATTATGCTCAAATAAAAATATAAAACAAGACATATTTGGACTAGATATAGTTCCTGAATTGATAGAAATTGCGCAACAAAATCATTTGAAAATTTATGGTACAAAAGGTAATTATTATATAAAAGATGTTACAGAGATAAATCCAAAAGAATATGGTCAAAAATTTATTTTATATTTATATAATCCTTTTGATCAATTTATACTAAATAAATTATTAATTAAATTTAAGGAATATGAAACTATAATTATTTATACTAATCCAGTACATCATGAATTTGTTTTGAAATATGGGTTTTCAAAGATATTCGAACACAAGGGTTTTCATGGAAATTTAAATACAATAACCTATAAAAATCAGATTTAATTAAATTATTTAAAATAGTGAAATATAGATCTGCAAAATGAGCAAAAGTAAAACACATATTAGCAAAAATAATATTTCATTAATTAGAATTAAAAAAAATTACGATTATGTTCAAATCCTTTACGAAATATTATTAAAAAGAAGAAAAAATATAAGCCATATCTCGATGCCAAATTACGAACAGCATATTAATTTTGTTTTAAATCACCCTTATCGAATTTGGTTTATTGTCAAATATAATGAAAAAATAATTGGTACAGCATACCTGTTGAAAAATAATTCAATTGGAATTAATGTGTTAGAGAACCAAAAAATTGTAATCCCATTAATAATAACTCAAATATTAAAAAAGTATAAACCATTGAAGGCAATCCCTTCTATAAGAACTGAATCATTTGACTTTAATCTGTCCCCAAGTAATAAAGATTTTATTTCGATTCTGGAAAATCTTGGAGCAGAGTTATCACAAGTTACTTATACTATATAAAAATTAAGTGTAATTAAAATTATAAAGTAAAGAAATTAGGGGCACAAAGTGATAAATATTACTGTTTCTATTATGCAACCAACATTTTTACCTTGGGCAGGCTATTTCAATTTAATTCATAATTCTGATAAATTTATTTTTTTAGATGATGTACAACTTGAAAATCAAAGCTGGCAAACCAGAAATAGAATTTTGATGAATGGAGTCGTAAATTGGATTAGTTTACCAATAAAGCATGAAAATAAATCTCAAAAAATAAATGAAACAAAGTTAACTAATTTAGTGTATTGGAAAAAGAAATTTCTAAAAAGTTTTATAATTAACTATTCAAAGCACCCATACTTTGAAAATGGGCTTGAAATAGTTAATCTATTAATGAATTCAGATGAAAATTTACTATCTAATTTAAATCAAGAAATTATCCTTTTTTCCTTAAAAAAATTGAATATTAAATCAAATATTTATTTATCTTCTTGCTTAAATATTGAAGGCGTTAGAACTGATAAACTTATTGCTATTTGTGAATCTTTAAAAGCAACTTCATATTTATCACCAATTGGTTCAAAGAATTACTTAGAATTAGATGGTTTCGAAGAAAATACAAATATTAAATTAATTTATCAAAATTATAATCCTATCCCTTATTTACAAAAAGGTTCTATGGAGTTTATATCCCATCTTTCCATTTTAGATATAGTATCTAATTTAGGTTGGTTAGGAGCAAGAAATTATATTGTTGATAATTGAATAAAACATCAATTAAGGAGAAATAAATGGCATTAAAGATAGGAAATATAAATATTGGTTTAAATGAAAAACCATTTGTAATTGCTGAAATGTCTGGCAATCATAATCAATCTCTTGAAAGAGCATTAGAAATCGTTGAAGCCGTTGCTCGAAGTGGTGCTCATGCATTAAAAATTCAAACATATACCCCTGATACTATGACCTTAGATTTGGATGAAAGAGAGTTTCATATCGGGGATCAAAGTAGCTTATGGCAAGGTAAATCTCTATATAAGTTATATGCGGAGGCTTATACACCATGGGAGTGGCATAAGGAAATTTTTGACAAGGCAAAAAGACTTGGAATATTAGCTTTTAGCACACCATTTGATGATACCTCAGTAGAGTTTCTCGAACAACTTGACGTTCCATGTTATAAAATTGCGTCTTTTGAAAACACAGATCTACCCTTAATTAAACGAGTAGCTGCAACAGGGAAGCCATTAATCATTTCAACTGGAATGGCAACTATCGCAGAGTTGGACGAAACTGTTCGAACAGCGAGAAGTGCGGGTTGCAAAGATTTGATATTATTAAAGTGTACTAGTACATATCCAGCTACTCCTGAAAATACCAATATTTTAACAATTCCACACCTTAGAAACATGTTCAATTGTGAGGTTGGACTTTCTGATCATACTATGGGTGTAGGTGTATCAGTAGCAAGTATTGCTATGGGAGCATCAGTAATTGAAAAACATTTCACACTTAATCGAAAGGATGGGGGTGTAGATAGTGCTTTCTCCATGGAACCATTAGAAATGGCACAACTCGTAATTGAAATTGAACGAGCCTGGAAATCCTTGGGCAAAGTCACATACGGACCTACTGAGGCTGAAAATAAATCTCTGATGTATAGAAGATCACTTTATATCGTTAAAGATTTAAAAGCCGGAGATATTTTAAATCAAGAAAATACCAAAGCCATAAGACCTGGTCTAGGGTTACCTACTAAATACATTAATTTGATTATGGGTAGAAAAATCAATCAAGACATTAAAATTGGTACACCAGTTAGTTGGAACCTGTTTTAAAAAACTCGAATTTTATAATTTCTAATAATGAATAATTGTTTACCTAAATACAAATTTATAAAAAATAGAAGTGGTATTGACAGATATGGATTTTCTAATGTACTAGCCTCTAGACTTGGATTAAGATATGCACCAAGATCATTCGCTGACTGGGTTCATGGTTGGTTTTGGTGGGACTCAGTTAATTCAGAAATCATGGGGTTTGAAAAATATAGGAGAGATCTATCAATCGTTGTTCAAAATGAAGTGCATAAAAATTTACTTATTCAAGAGGGGTTTACAAATGTGACAGCAGGCGGATTGCCTTTTTCTTACGTACCTCAACAGCACGACCTAAGAAATAATAATTCGTTATTAGCATACCCACCTCATTCAGCTGAATCAGAAATTTTAACAAACAATCAGGAGAAATACTTTGACTACTTACTTTCTTTAAAAAAAGATTTCGAAAGTATCTATGTAAGTATTCATTATTTAGATATTAATAAACCTATTTATCACTTAGCTCTAAAAATGGGATTAAATGTAATTCAGGGAGCTAACCCCGCAGATGCAAATAGTCTTTTAAGAGTTCGTTTTATGCTGGATAAATTTAAATATGTTACTTCAAACTGTATGGGAAGTCATATGTTGTATGCGTTATATTCCGGTTGCTCATTTTCGTTCTCAGGACCATTTTATTCTTACGAAGAGACAATTTATTTAACAAATAATAATTTTCATAATCATTCATTAAACCGTATTGAACATTCACTTAAAGTATCCAATGAGCTTTATATAAAAAACAAATTTCCTCAGTTCTTTAAAGATCACCCCAAAAACGGTTTACAAAATTTGGATTATGCAAAAGAAGAAATTGGTGAAAAATATAAGTTAAATCCTAATGAAATAAAAAAAGCGCTAGGTTGGAGTGTTTATGGACAATTAAGTGGGTACTCTTCAGGAATTATTAGAAGAAGTAAGCGTTTATTACCGTCATTTAAATTATAAGATTCAATGAAAAAAATCACAATCATTCTTCCCACATTAGGTGGAGGAGGAGCTGAAAAATTACATGTTAATCTCGCAAATTATTGGTCTTCGAAAAAATATTTATTAGAAATTATTTTACTAAGAGGTGATGCTGAAAATGGGGTATTAATTCCGTTGCTATCTTCTAATATTAAGGTTGTGAATTTAAATACTCTTCGAATGAGAGACTCAATTCTTCCATTGGTAAATAAAATAAGTATGTCTGAATCAGATATACTTATTACTGCTATGTGGCCATTAACTTCAATAGTAGTTATTTCTTGGATACTTTCTGGAAAAAAAGGAAAACTTTTCCTAAGTGAGCATGAAAGCCTTAGTTTAGCTTATTCAAATATTAGTAAATTTAAATATACCTTACTAAAAAAATTAATTCAATTTACATATCCAAAATCTAATGGAATTATTACAGTTTCTGAAGGGTTGAAAAAAGATTTATCAGATTTAGGAAATATATCAAATAAATTAATTAGAGTCATATTTAACCCAACATCTAATATAAAATTAAAAAATACTTTAGAAGTCATGCCTAGGGAACCAAGTTGGAATCCAAACAGTGCTTTTAAAATACTTTCAGTAGGTAGACTAACCCCAGAAAAAGATCATTTAACATTAATAAAAGCTTTTTCGCAAATGCCAAAAGAATTAAATATAAATCTAGTGATTTTAGGAGAAGGATCGATGAGGCCTTTATTAGAAGAGTTAATTATTAGTAATAATTTATCAGATAGAGTCTTTTTACCTGGTTATCAATTAGATCCTAACCCATGGTATAAAAGTGCTGATTTATTTGTTTTGAGCTCAATAAGAGAAGGATTTGGTAATGTTATTGTTGAAGCTTTAGAGCACGGAGTACCGATAGTTTCAACAAACTGCCCAAGTGGACCTGCTGAAATACTTGAAAATGGACGTTATGGCAAATTAGTTCCTGTGAAGGATACACATGCCTTAGCAAATGCAATGCTTGAAAGTTTAAAAGAAACCCATTCTCATGAAGATTTAAAGAATCGAGCGAAAGACTTTTCTGTTGAGAAAATATCTGAAGAATATTTGGAATATTTTTTTCATAATTAATGATTATTTTAGAACTTACGTAAACTAAGGCTCTGTCAATTTTGAAATCACCAAAATACTACTTAAATTTACTTAAGATTAAGGTTTGAGTGGGGATACTATATATATCTTACGATGGAATGCTTGAACCACTTGGACAATCCCAGGTCATGTCATATTTAAAAGGTTTGTCAAAAGAACATATCATCCATCTAATAAGTTTTGAAAAAACTGAGGATTGGAAAAAAAATATTGAAAGAAGTGAAATATTACGAGATATTCAAGACCACAACATAGTTTGGCACCCACTCAAATATCACAAAAGGCCATCTGCATTCGCAACTTTTTGGGATATTTTTTGTGGTAGTCTCCTTGGGCTTTATCTGATTATTCGATACCAATTAAAAATTGTACATGCAAGAAGTTATGTACCATCTGTAATGGCTCTTATTTTAAAAAAAATTTCAAGAGTAAAGTATATATTTGATATGCGTGGCTTTTGGGCTGATGAACGCTTAGATGGAGGATTGTGGAAACGAGAAAGTAAATTATTTCGAGTTGCTAAACATTTTGAACGCTTATTTTTGTTATCAGCTGATCATGTTGTTTCACTCACATATGCAGCTGTGCGAGAAGTGGAGAAATTCCAATATTTGAAGAACAATTTACCACCGATGACTGTTATACCGACTTGTGCAAATCTTGACTTATTTAAACCTCAAGATGTGAAACAGCTCAATGATAGCTTCACATTAGGTTATGTGGGGTCAGTGGGTACATGGTATCTTTTTAAAGAAGTTATTTCAGCATTTAAGCAATTACTAGAAATTAACCCCAATGCTAAATTTTTGATAGTAAATAAAGGTGAGCACGAATATATTCAAGAATTACTTAGAAAAGAATCTTTACCAAAAGAATCTATAAAATTAATTTCTGCGAAGCATTCTGAAATTCCCCAACTAATGTCACAAATGGACGCTGGAATATTTTTTATAAAGCCAACATTTTCCAAGCAAGCATCTGCTCCAACAAAATTAGCAGAATTTTTAGGGTGTGGAATACCCTGTTTAAGTAACTCCGGGGTGGGGGATATGGCTCTGATTTTAGAAACAAATCGAGTCGGCGTTGCAATTAAAAGTTTTGAAAATGAGACCATAAAAAATGGACTCGAATGTTTATTAGAGTTAAAGAAACAGTCAGATATTCAAGAGCGTTGTAGAAACGTTGCTTTAACCAATTTTTCATTGAAAGATGGTACCAAAGCTTATAAAAAAATATATGATGGGCTGTTAAAAATAAAATGATTAAAGTTTTGGGTTTAGCTCTTTACGGTCCATTAGCTGCTAGTCACAGATATAGACTAAGTCAATACGTTATTGGGCTTGAAAAAGTTGGTATACAACTTGAAATATACAGTCTATTAGGAGATGAGTATTTAAAGTGGCGCTTTTCTGGTGGTAAGATTCCAATATCTAATTTGCTACTATCAGGCTTAAACCGGTTTATAGAATTATCTCAAATTTATAAATATGATTTGGCAATACTACAATGTGAATTATTTCCTTTTGCGCCAGGTTTTTTAGAGAAAGCTTTTATTCGTAAGCCCTATATCTATGATTTTGATGATGCTTTCTATTTAAAATATCGTACTGGAAGATATGCATCAGCAAAAAAATTATTGGGGAATAAATTTGATCGTGTAATTTCTGGTTCAACGTCCATAACAGCCGGAAATCACCAATTAGTTGAATACGCATCCAAATTAAATATTGATACGAATTATTTACCAACAGTAGTTGATACTGAAAAATATATTCCCAATATTAAAAGTCGTAACTCTAGCGTATTTAATGTCGGATGGATTGGATCACCATCCACTTCAATCTATTTAAACGAATTAATTGAGCCACTCTCGAAATTGGCAATGGAATGTTCAGTAAGACTAATAATAATAGGAGCTAAAGCACCTATTATTCCAAATATTGAAGTTGTAGAAATTAAATGGAGCGAAGCTACAGAAGTTGATTTAATTAATACATTTGATGTTGGAGTTATGCCACTAATTGATACAGAGTGGGAAAGAGGGAAATGTGCTTTTAAGCTTATTCAATACTTAGCATGTTCTGTACCGGTTATTGCATCGCCAGTAGGAGCTAATAAAGATGTAGTTAACGAAAGCTGTGGTTTATTTGCAAGCAACTCAAATGAGTGGTTAGAGGCTTTTAGAATTTTGAGAGATAATCAAAATCTTAGATATGAAATGGGCTCAGCTGGAAGAGAAATAATTATTAGGAATTATTCTCTTGAGATGAACTTACCAATTTTTTCAGAGATTATAAAAAAAGTATCATATAAAAAATAAATGTTAATAAAAAATAAAATAAAATTGTTGACTTATTTAGCGGTAAAAAAATATAAATAATCAAATAAATATTCTTCAAGTATTAAGAGGCTTAGCTGCATTAGCGGTTCTTATTCATCATGCTTTCCTTCGAACTAACGCGTTTGTGGAACAAATACCACTTTATTTGGCAAAGTGGTAAAATCTAGGATATCTAGGAGTTGATTTATTTTTTGTTATATCTGGCTTTATTATTATGCATATTAATCAAAATAATAACAATCCTAAAATAATGAGTTTATATATTAAAAAGAGATTTTTAAGGATTTATCCGATCTACTGGCCGATCGGAGTAGGAATGATTATTTTGTACATTTTATTCCCTAATTTATCTGCAGTTAATGGTGGAAGAGATTATAGTATCATTAGCTCAATTTTTTTAATACCTTCTAATTTACCGACGGCATTATCTGTAGGTTGGACGCTTCATGTAGAACTCCTCTCAATGAGAAAATTCTACTTCTAAATTCAGTTAACCTGTGGGGGGATTACCAAAATACCCATTAAGTATATTAAATATTGAGTTTATAATGGGAGTATGTGTTGCAGAGTTGTATAAAGATAAAAAAAGATTAAAATCGAATAATCAGCTAATCCTTATCTTGGGAACCCTAATAAGTATTTTAACATTTTATAGTTTAGGATATAATGATACTATATTTACACGGTTGATATTTGGTTTTGGGATAGCCTTAGTTTTACTTGGATTAGTACTGCAAAATGAGATTAAAATAAATGGATTAACCTTGCCATTAATTTTATTAGGGAACGCAAGTTTTTCAATATATTTAATCCATAATCCACTTTTGTCTATGACACAACGATTGGCGAGAGATATTGGTCTAACTTGGTATTATTCCCTATGTTTTGGCGTCGTTATATCGATATTTATTGGATTTTTATATCATCGATTGTATGAAGTGCCAATGCTTAGATTTTTACATAAAAAAATTAGGAATCAATAGTAAATGTGTGGAATAGTAGGTATATTAAGCAACTCTTCAACTAATCATGAAGATTTAAATAAAATTACTGAGAAAATGGCATTAGCAATATCTTATCGAGGCCCAGATGATATGGGTGTTTGGAGTGATATTGAACATGGAATAGCACTTGGTCATCGTAGATTATCGATTTTAGACTTATCAGCAGCTGGTCATCAGCCAATGCATTCAAATAGTCATCGGTATGTTATTGCGTTTAATGGTGAAATTTATAACCATTTAGAAATTAGAGCTGAATTACAAAATATTGAACCCAATATTATCTGGAGTGGGCATTCTGATACAGAAACTTTACTTGCTGCATTTGAGAAATGGGGAATTATTCCAACTCTAAATCGAACAGTTGGAATGTTTGCTATTGCATTATGGGATAAAGAAACTAAAAAACTTCATCTAATCAGAGACCGAATTGGTGAAAAACCTCTCTACTATGGTTGGACAAACAATGGTCATGATAATGTAAAAGGTCAATTAGGGCAGGATTTTATTTTTGGGTCAGAGTTAAAAGCCTTAACTGAACATCCAAAATTCTATAATCAAATTAGCCGTTCTGCATTAGCAAATTATTTACGATTTATGTATGTTCCAGCCCCTCAAAGTATTTATCAAGATATTTACAAGTTAGAGCCTGGCTGTATTTTAAGTATTAGTGAAGTTTTTCCTGCATCTCCAAATGAAATGTTAAGGGCACCATTAAATTTAAATGGTTTAAGTCTGACCCGGTGGTGGTCATTAGCAAACAAGGTTGAATCCGGATTAACTAATTTAATAACAAATGAAACTGATGCATTGGAACAACTCGAACTTCGTTTAAAAGATTCAGTAAGTTTACAGTCATTATCAGATGTTCCATTAGGTGCATTTCTCTCTGGAGGGGTTGATTCATCCACTATTGTTGCTCTAATGCAAGAGCAATGTATGAATCCTGTAAAAACTTTCACCGTAGGATTTGAAGAATCAGGATTTGATGAATCCCCCTTTGCTAAAGAGGTTGCAAAACACTTAGGTACAGATCATAGTGAATTATTTGTTACTGCTAGTGAAGCAATGGCAGTGATTCCACTACTCGCATCCATGTACGATGAGCCATTTGCAGATTCATCCCAAATTCCCACCCATCTGGTATGTAAAGCTGCTCGTCAACATGTAACTGTTGCTTTATCAGGAGATGCTGGAGATGAATTGTTTGGAGGATATAACCGTTATTTTTGGGGCCCACGTATCTGGAATAGGATATCTTGGCTACCCTATTCAACAAGACAAATCTTAGGTTCAATGATTGCAGGACTACCTATAAATATTTGGGATAGTCTGAGTAAACCAATAAATGCAATGTTGCCTAATTCGAGCAAAGTAAGTCGACTTGGAGATAAGGCACATAAATTAGCGCATCGTTTAAGTACGATTCAAGATTTAGATGGATTGTATTGGAGTTTAGTATCCGAGTGGGAGGATCCAGCTAACTCTTTACTAATCAGAGATTCTCAAATTTTATCAACGGAAAACATATCCCAAGAACTCTTTAATCCGTTAAATATCAACTTCCCAACTGTCGGTCTTGAAGAATCTCAACAACGTATGATGTATTTTGATAGTATGACCTATCTACCTGACGATATCTTATGTAAGGTCGATCGTGCTGCAATGGCTACGAGTTTAGAAACAAGGGTCCCTTTTTTAGATCATAGAGTCGTCGAGCTTGCATGGCAATTACCACTCAATATGAAAATTCGAGACAATAAAGGTAAATGGGCTTTAAGACAAGTTTTATATAAGTATGTTCCAAAAGAATTAATAGAAAGACCTAAAGCTGGATTTGGTATTCCCATTGGCCAGTGGTTAAGAGGACCACTGAAAGATTGGGCTAATAGCTTGCTGGATGAAAGAGTAATAAGAAGCCAAGGTTATTTTAAAGTAGAAATTATTCAAAAAAAATGGCAAGAACATATCCGTGGAGATAGAGACAATACTACCTCGTTATGGTCTATCCTAATGTTTCAGTCTTGGATAACTCATCAAGGGTCTCTCAAAGGGAAAAATTAGAAAATGTTGCCTTATTGGGTGTTATTTATGATTCCAGCTTTATATGCTTTAGGTGATGTAAAGAAAAATTTTCAATTAAGAAAGGTTACGAGTTGGGATATAAACTGGTATTTCATAATAACAGTTATTTCTTTAATGGTTGGTTTCAGATATCAGGTGGGAGGGGACTGGGACTCATACCTAGATAAGTTGGAAAGCGTTTCTTTTGGTTTTAAAGAAGCTCTTCTCGAATCAGGAGATCCCGGATACAACTTGATAAATTGGCTAAGCCTATTTTTTGGGGGAATATTCGTTGTTAACTTTGTTTGTGGATTGATTTTTACACTAGGATTAGTTTTGTTCTGTAGGACTTTACCCTTTCCATGGTTAGCTATTACAGTAGCAATACCGTATTTAGTTATTGTGGTTTCAATGGGCTATTCTAGACAGGCTGTAGCAATCGGTATTTCTATGATGGCACTAGCTTCATTAAATCAGAGAAAACTGCAACAAAATATTATTTACTCTAGTATAGCTGTATTGTTTCACTCATCAGCAATAATTATGTTGCCATTTTATGCGCTATCAATCAAAACTAAACGATGGATTCTGTTACCTATACTTGCAGTTTTAGGACTATTAATTTATCAATTTCTAATCGCCTCAAAAGTTGATAGTTTTACCGAAGGTTATTTATACAGTTTTTACAGTTCATCGGGTGCAAAAATACGCGTTTGGATGAATGCAGTACCAAGTATTTTATTTTTAATATTCAGAAATAAATTTCCAATTAGCAATTCAGAAAAGCAATTTTGGACATTAATGGCTTTAGGTGGAATCTTAACAATTTTTGTATTGCAAGTTTCAACATCCAGTACAGCAGTTGATCGTGTTGCCTTATATTGGATTCCGATACAGTTGTATGTTTTTTCTTGGTTACCTTTAGTATTACGAAAAAATTTAGATCCTAAAATAACCACTTACTTTATTGTTATTTATTATGCGATTATTCAATTTGTTTGGCTTTTCTATGCAGATACAGCTTTCGCTTGGCTTCCTTATCAGTTTTACTTTTTTGGCGTTTGGTAACTTAAAAAAGTTGAAATGAAAAAAATCAATATTTATTTTTTAATAATAATTTTATTAAATTCAATTACTTTATTACTTATAGTTAATTTAAAAAATAAACATCAAATTTATTTAAGAAACTTAATGTTTTCAGAAATCATTGCAGATTCAACAATATCTAATGAAAACGACCTAAATTCCTTAATTACTAAAAACTTTAAAACTGAAAATAAAGAAAACTTTATCAAATATATGAATCCTAAGGCTATGGATGATCTAAGTCTTATAAAAAATCAATATAAAGGAAATGATTCAGATAAATTCTTAGCGGTTAGTATTTTGAAATATTTAGGTGACAATCCATCGGGACAAATTTGTGGGGTGCCATCTTTAGGTAAAGTAGTTTTTGATGTAGAGAAAGGAATAGGATGTTGTTCCGATTACTCAAAGGCGTGGATTTTTTATGCAGTTTTTTTTGAACTTAAGGTTCGAGAAGTAAATTCTTTAAATCACACAACAGTAGAATTTTATGACGGAAAACTTAAAAAATGGGTTTGGTTAGATCCGTTTAACAGAGCACAATTTTCATTGAATAATGAATTATTGAATCAATATGAAGCAAGAAAAACCACCTTGTTTGAACAATTAAATATTATTAATTTGAATGAAAAAAGATTAAATATTGACTTAGAGAATTACGAAGGATACAACACATCTCAGTTATCTACCTTACTTTGGAAAAAAGGCATCAATTTTATTGAGGTAGAAGAATGGGATAGTAGATTACGAAATTTCATGTTACCTAAACCTATTCGCCAATTAATTTTAATAATCACTGGAGTTTCACCAGGTTGGCTAATGTTAACAAATGATAGTTTGGCAAGCTATTTACGAATATTAAAGGCAGCCATCTATTTATTAATAGCAATCTATTCTTTAGTTAACTTGTATCTAATTTCGATAATTGTCATTTATATGAAATATCCTAGACAAGCTTTACCAATTAAAGCATAGAGCTTTTTGGGTCATTACAAATACTTATAACTTGTCTATTAAAATAAAAACGATTGCGATTGTTTCTAATACGAGTTGGAATTTATGGAATTTCCGACTCAGTTTAATGAACGCATTAAGACAAAAAGGTTTCCAAGTCATAGCAATCGCTCCCTATGATGAATATTCATTAAAGCTTAAAGAAGTTGGATTTGTTTACCATGAAGTAAAAATCAATGGCGGTGGCATTAATCCCTTTGAGGAACTAAAGTCCGTTTACAACTTTTCAAAAGCATTTCATCTTTACAAAGTAGAGCTAGTACTAAGTTTTACCCACAAAGCAAATCTGTACAGTATTTTTGCAGGAATATTTTCTAACACTCCCTGCGTTCCCAACATCTCTGGATTAGGTAGAGCATTCATAAAAAAAAGCTGGTTAAGTCATGTGGTCAGAGCACTATATAAAGTTACGTTAACAAGAGCGCCTAAGGTTTTTTTTCAGAATTTAGATGACCTTCATGTCTTTCAGCAGCTCTCTCTCTTAAAAAACAATCAGGCAATTCCTGTCCCTGGTTCAGGAATTGATCTAAATAGATTTTCTTCAAGTCATTACTCACCGCGCCCTTTTGATAAAACCGAATTTTTATTGATTGGAAGAATGCTATGGGATAAAGGAGTCGGAGAGTTTGTTGAAGCAGCGAAAATTGTCAAAATAAAATATCCACAAACGAAATTTATTTTAATTGGACCAAGCGATTACGATAATGCCTCAGCAATAACATTAGCAACTCTAAAGGATTGGGAAGCAAAAGGTATTGTTGAATACATGGGGCAACTTGACAATGTTATTCCACAGATTGAAGCCGCAGATGTTGTAGTGCTGCCCAGCTATCGCGAAGGATTACCAAGATCGTTACTTGAAGCTTGCGCAATTGGTAGGCCATTAATTGCTACTAATGTGCCAGGTTGTAAAGATCTTGTAATTGAGGGTGAAACGGGTTTTTTATGTAACCCTAAAGATGCCGAGGATTTAGCTAATGCAATGATTCGCTTTATAAAACTTAGTGATACGCAAAAAAAAGAAATCGGACTTAATGCAAGAAAGTTAGTTGAAGAAAAATTTGATCACAATATTGTCATCAATAAGTATTTAGAAACAATTCAAGAGTTGATGCGAACTGACTAGTAATATTATAAATCTACCAATTACTCCTTCTACCTCTCTAGCCCAAATCGTAAAATCCGCTCATCCCTCATACCAGTCATGTTATATAACTGATACATCCGATTCAGTTTAGCCCCACCATCCCTAACCAGCGGATTCCATAAAATCGTTGCAGTATCATTACTGTACTTCGTAAAGAATGCATCGAATGGGATTGAAACATAAATCCCCTTGTCAAAACTTCCCTCTCCAAATTGTTCTGCTGAGACATTTGTTCTCGTAAAGTAAGCGCCCATCTTTACACCATTCGAAAATGCTTTCGAAACATCCACGGTGTATCCACGGTCCCCAGCTAAATACTGACCGTAACTAAGCTTCGCTAAAACATCTTCCCAACCTGTTTGCCAATAAGCAGTAATATGCCCTGTTGTAACTTGATAATCTAAAAAGTTAAAGCGTTGATCAAAGTCTCGTTGACGCACTTGATTCACATCAACCCCTACAGCTAAAGAGCTATTCAACGGACGATATAACCACTCACCGCCAACACCACCATACATCATCTCCAGCATCCCGCCATAAGCACTGAAATAATGACTATCTCCAACTTTAGCAACCTGAGTAGCTTGTAATGTTGGAATTGTTAAACGATTAGAAGTTAAATACTCTCGCATGTAAGTACGCACCCTTGGTAAATTACTAGGCGCATCGTAGGTAAATTTATCGTAGTTATCTAATACACGCAGACTTGTAATACCTTTAATCCAGGCCCCATCCCATAAAAGTAATTCAGCAGTACCTAAAGCACTTAAAGCAAATAAATAACCATTAGGCCCACCAATCGTCTGCTGGTAACCAACATCAAAACCACCAGTTAATCGTTGAGCTTTAGGACCATTTATTAAATAATCATCACCAGTATTTGTGTCGGCAATGCTAGTGGAATTGGTGGAAGAAGGCGCAACTACTGCCTGGGTAGTTGAAGTCGGATTAACCAAATTAGAAGTACCCAAAGTAGAATTAACAAAGGATGAACCAGCAGAAGAAGACAAGAGAGTTTCGGAAGGATATTCCGATACAAGCCCCTCAGCTAGTACTGTCTTCGTTGGCCCTAATAAAGAAATGTTCTTCATCATCCAAGCTTGACGATTGTATGATTGCTTAATTAAAGGTAATTGTCGTTGTTGATACTGAATCACAAATTGAGTCACATCTTGCGGTGCATCTCGATGTAAAACTGCAATCACCCGATTGATTCTTTCTTTAAGATGAACCCCAGTTACTTCATCTAGCGTTACCATCCAACGTTTATTCTTCTGCTCAATACGCACTAAATGCCAACCACTTTGTTCACGAATATCATTCGATGTTTTTACAATATCTAACTTCTTATTAACCAAAGTGACATTTGACCCATTCGTCAAAATAGAAGGGGACTCTTCAGTTTTTATAAGAGTGCTACTCAAAGTTGAGAGACTTCTTACCTCTTTGCCATTATTCTGCAAAGCGCTAATTTCAGAAGGCTGATTAAGATTGGCCGCATTTTGATCTATCTTTGATTGATCTACTTTAATTAAACGTTGATTAGCTAGGCTATTCATCACCAAACCATCATTAGCAGAATTAGCTGAGGGTTGCCAAGGATCAATACTCGGAACATTGATCCTCTCATTCGTTGGTGGACTAATAGACTTATAAGAAATAGGAATTGCTGGTGCTTCCATTAACTTCGGCACAGAAAGTTTAGATAAGTTATCGAAAACCGATATAGAAATCATCGCTGTATTACCACGCTCTACCCCAACCGTTAAATTGGCATTATTCCAACGATAGACTGCCCCAAAGTTAATCGGACTGCGTTGTTCAAGCGTCGTTGAAAAAGGCTCAGTCTGATAATTATTCCCATCCAGCTCTAGTTTTAAACTCAGATTAGGGATGGAGGTTTGATACTGAACCCCGCCAAATAAAGCCGTTTGCCCATGAAAATAGGTGCCAAAGGAGAAGTTTCCTCCCGATCCAACATCTGCGGTAGGGCGTGAACTAAAGCTTGAGCCAAAGAGGGAAAATGGATTCTTAACATTCCCCCGATTACCCAAATAACCCCAAGCAAGGCCAGCACTAAAATCAAAATCACCAAAGCGCTTATTCGCGACCACATATTCACCTGAGAATAAACCCGTTCCGGTTAAATCACGCAACCCAACAGCAACATCAGGAAAAGTTGCGGTTTCTTGTAAAAGACGAATTTTCAGATCAATACTTTTATCAACGTAGGACTGATTACCAGATAACTCATAGGAACCATAGGCATTATTTGTATCTGAGGAATAACGGAAAGAAGTTTCTAACCAAGGTAAGGGTTGTAAGACAAAGTTGTAATGAGAATACGGCGTAATGTGAGAATAACTAAACAAAGCACTACCAGCAGGCATCATCCGAGATGTAGGAGTTTGTAATAAGCCAATACTTCCCCAATCGCTGGCAATCAATGCAGAATCTTTTGGCTGATATTTCTCACTTTGATCTAGCTTAAGGTCAAATACGATATCTTCAACAAAGGTACGGTCAGCCTTAAGAAATTCAGACAGAGCTACTTGATCTGAAGGTCCTTGAGTAGCTAAAAACACCGCAAACTCTTCAGAAAATGCTTCTGAAAAATACCCCTTCTCTGATCCATAGGTGTTCCAGGGCAGTTGCTGGGTAATTTGATCAATCCCTTTAGGAGATTTAGGCACCCAAATCCAACTGCCAGCTGCAGGATAGTTTTGGGTACCTGCGTTCCAAGTAGAAAGACTTACTTTTTGAATGACTCCATCTGCCTGAATCACCCACGCCCAATCAGAAATAGAATTCGTATTGGCGCAAAGCTTTGCATAGTGCTTGGCATACACACTACGTTTAAAAGGAATCACACAAACCCGACCGTCTCCTTGTATCAGAGTTACGGTATTTTTTCTCTCAGGATTCTTTAAGCTATCTTGCGAGCTGATAATCGGATCTAACTGAGGATGCGTCTCTAACCAACGCGGATCTGTAGCGGGTAATAAAACTCTGCCAGTAACTGGTAGGCTTTGAATCAAGCCACTTAAAGTATCGATAGCCGAGGTTTTCACAGAACTAAGACTAGATGGATTATTCGCTTGAGATGAGCTATTCAATTCTTTAGAAGAAGACTTTTGTAAACTTGATAAATAACGGAGTAAATGATCTTTTTGTTTTTGTTGGGCAGCAATTTCACTGGGAGTATTCCACATCATCCCTTGTAGGCTAACCACTTGATTGGTAGTATTTTGAGAAGCTGTATTAGGATTTGGAAGATTTTGAGGTAGAGCCGTCGCATTTTCAGAGCCAATAACGGTACTTAAGCGTTGAGCGCTCTTGAGAGTTAAATCGCTAGTCTTCTCTTGGGCAAATCCAGAGGTGGGTAGCATGGATAGAGAAATACAAAAAACAGAGCAGAACGATACCCAAACAACAGACTTGGAATCAATCAAGCCAGATTTCGTAGGGTAGCTATTTATTAAGTTAGCTTTTACTAAGAAAGTTTTAACAGAAATAGCTTTTAATGAGAAATCCTTTTCTGAAAGGACTTTCTGGGAAGAGTTGTGTAGACGAGATTTCATGGTTGAACCGGCCAAGGCGTCCAAGTGATACAAAACTCTTTAGATAAACACTGTTGCCCGATTACTTGCGTAAAGCCAGCGTTACTTTTTACAAAACCATACCAAGCAAAACTAGCACCTTTTTTCTTAAAAATATCATTCGGTTGCGGTGTCTCTGATACCCAAATCAATTCTTTATTCAGCAGATATTTTTTAAAAGAGCTAGGGATCGTTTCAGGGATTGACGGAGTTGCTAAGACTGAAGTTAAAGGTGCCGTAAGGCTTAGGTTAGAGGGGGGATTAAAGGCGAATACAACTGAAGAAATACGCTCCTCACGCATTACTTGATAACTAGGCATTACAACATAGGATTGTGAAGAAAAGTATTTCTTAGTGTTTCTGATCGCAGAAGTAGATGTTTTAGAGGAAGAGCTCATTTCAGTATTTAAAAGGAAGTCAAAACTTGGGGCATTGCTACGAGAAACCTCATACCAGTTTTGATCAAATCCAATACTTCCTAAATATCGCCCCTGTTGAATACGCAGAACAGATCGATCGCTACTGTACCAAACATCTATGGGGCCGTTAGGATTAGAATCCACGTAACCTTTCACCAATAGTACGTCAAAGCCATTTATATTTGCCCGAAAGTAAGTCAAATTATTTTTTAAAGGCGCTTTTTCAATTTGAGCTGCCTCATTCCTAAACCCCAATTGCATCGTTTTCCAAGCTGCATCGGATTGTGAAGAGCAGCCTTGCAGAAACCCTAAAAAGAATGTGGCGAAACCAATAAGAACAAGAAAATCAATTTGCTTTAAAAAATAACGTTGGAAAGGGGATTCATTCATCTATTTATTCGAAGACATATTGAGTATTAACTTAACTTATTACTTAACGTTAAGCCAACCAATATGAAGCTGATATTTTTTATTAAAGAAAATCGAAAAGTGCAAAAAACGCTCCGAATAGGAGCGTTTCTCTATCATTTAGAAAAAATTATTTAGTACCAGTAGTATTGTTGTTATTGTTTGCAGAAGCAGCTGCGGCCGCCGCTCCAGCTACAGCAACCGTTGCACCAACGGCTAAAGCCGCAGTAGAAACTCCCAATGCACCAGCAGCGGCTGCAAATCCACCTGCCGCCGCACCAGCACCTGCCGCTGCGCCTGCGGCACCAGCTCCAGCGGCACCAGCAGCACCTCCTGCTGCTGCACCTGCACCTGCCGCTCCACCACCTGCACCTGCAGATCCAGCCGCTGCTGCCCCTTCTAACTGAGCAAATGAATAAGAACTAAAAGCACAAAATATTAAAGCAGTAACGATTTTCTTCATTTTTATTCCTTTTTTAAGCAATTATTAAACAATTTTTAATTAAATTCATTCTAGCAAAGTATTGCTCTTATTTCTAACCTTATTTCCTTGTTTTATGCGTAACATTTGATATTGCTTTTAAAAAAACATCAGCTAACAAAAAACTAATAAACAAGGCTATTAAACCTAGAAGATATTCATGCGGCTAGGTTGAGCTTAAATGGGCTCGATTAGGTCTTGGTATTGATCTCTACAGGTCGCGGCCTTAGTCATAAGCTTGATTAAGACTTTCTCCCAAGAACTACCCAATAGGGAGTTTTATCACTAAAAGTAATGTCTACAAAACCTGCGTTTTCCATCATTTGCTGAATTTCAACCTTAGTAAAGCGTTGTTCTAGTTTTGTACCAAATCGATCTAGCGCATCAGTTCTTAAAAAATAAAAGGGTTTATTTCTGTAGTCAGATAAGGGGATGTTTGAAACATTAAAGCCGAGTTGTTCAAAGACTAAAGATAATCTTGAGAAGGGGTAATAAACAAAAAATGCGATGAGTTGGGAAACAAATAATTTAATTTTAAAAGGGAGAATGGACACGAATTTACGCACAATATCTGATAAATTCCAAATCAACTTAAACCACGCTGGTTTATTGTCAAAACGGTAATAGAGATAAAGTAAAAAAGGGGCACCATTCTTTAATTTAGAGGCACAAGACTTTAGACCTTCTTCAGTTCGGGGTATGTGATGTAATACGCCTAAACAATATCCAAAGTCTTGGGAGTTGTCTTTGAGTTGGGTCTCAGAAACTGAATTACATTCAAACACGCAGTTGGAGAAGTTTTTTAAATTATTTTTTGCTTGCTCAAGCGCCAAGGGACTAGGGTCGATACAGTTCAGTTGCTTGACTTTAGGGGCAATAAACTTAGACCATCTACCACTGCCACAACCCATATCAAAACCAATCGATTCTGTATTCAGTTGATGTAAAGGAAAAAGATGAAAGTATTGATTAAACGCTGCCAATAAATCATCATGATGAATATCTTTTTGATTAAAGGTTTGCCATTCCCTACCAAAATCTTCGACAACATTTATATCAACATTTTCATTTTTCAAGTTGTCTGTCATTAATGTGTTTCTTTAGATTAAATGTAATTTAGGATCTGGATCAAAGTTAAATCATAAGATAATAATAAAAATTAAAAAGAACACTAGAGTGGACCCGATAGGCTGGACAGTTTTTAACTGGGTTTAAGCTATACTTTTACTGCATTGCAACTGTGCAGCGTTGCCCCGTAATCCACTTCTTGTTTCAATCCTACAGGATATTTCTGAAGAATCAAAGCACCCCCACCTTGACCTGATTCATAAACTTCTTGAGGAGTCCTATCGGATAATGCTTGGTGAGGTCGTTCTTCATTATAAAAATCAAAATATCTTTTTAATCCAAGCTTTAACTCTTTCGTATTCGAGTAGCTTTGCAAATAAATGTCCTCATATTTCACACTTCGCCAAAGTCGTTCGACAAAAATATTGTCAAAGACTCGGCCTCTTCCGTCCATACTAATACTAATTTCTTCCCGCTTGAGGACAGAAGTAAAAGCATCGCTGGTAAATTGAGCCCCTTGATCACTATTGAAGACTTCTGGTTTGCCATGCCGGATGAGAGCATCCTCTAAGCAGGCGATACAAAAACTGGCCTCCATCGTATTGCTAATTCGCCAACTGAGGACCTGCCGTGAGTACCAATCAATAACTGCCACCAAATAGACAAATCCTTGAGTCAATCGAATATAGGTGATATCGGTACTCCAGACTTGATTCGGTCTGATCACCAAGACTCCTCGCAGTAAATAGGGATAGATTCGATGACCGGGCTGTGGTTTGCTCGTATTTGGTCCTGGGGACATACCAGCAAGTCCCATCAAACGCATCAATCGTTGTACTCTTTTACGCCCAATTGACTCGCCACGCCGCCTCAAAAAAGTCTTCATCCGTCGACTACCAAAAAATGGTCGGCTAGTGTACTGCTCATCAATCAGCTGACTGATCCGCAGATCATCTTCACCCCCCAAGGCTGGAACTTGCTGAGCATGGAAACTGGATCGGGCAACGCTAACTAAGGCACATTGGCGACTCACTGAGACCCCTTGAACTTTGCCAATCCATGACATACGGATCAAGGTAGGCTGATCCCGGACTTTTTTTTAAGCCAATCCAGTTCTACCTTTAATTTGCCAATTTGGCTATAGAGCTGATCAGGCTCACTGTGCTCAGAGATAGGCTTTGGACCACGCTTACCCTCAAAGATGACTTTACACTGATCTAAGATGGCTTTTTTCCATTGTGCAACTTGGACTGGATGTACCTCATACAGCTGCGCAATCTCATTAATTGTCTTATCAGACCGTATCGCCTCAAGCCCAACTTTCGCTTTGAAATCAGACGTATGGCTAACCCGTTTTTTTCTTTCGCTCATATCTTTCCTTTAGATAGAGCATAGCTTAAACTACTGTACAGAAAACCGGGTCCACTTCACACTTACAGCAAAAGTTGAAGTAATGTCAATAATAAATTTGTAATAATCAATTAATATGTATTTATTAATCTTAATACATAAAGACCTATTTTTTTACATGGTAGATATAAATAATTATTGGTAGTATAATACTACTAAAAATTTATTTCAAAATTTATTCATCTGAATTTAAAAGAATCCGTTTTCCTTGAAATAAGTTCGCCATATGTTTTCTGGCGCCGAATGATCTTTTAGTTTGGTAAATTGATGACACAAACTATTCTTAAACCGCATCATTACTCAATCCTTGCGGGCTGTATTTTTATTGTGATTCTTCTTTTTTTATCTCACGATAACCCAAGATTGGGTGATGAGGCGATATTAAATTCAAGTTTGATTCACTTTTTTTCCTACGGCATACTCACTATTTTTATCTATCTAGGCTTGAGTTTAGATAGATTAGTAAGGATCGGCCTTACTTTATTTATTGCAATTGTCTTGAGCCTTTTTCATGAGTTAGTTAGGAATATATTTTCGAACGATTTAATAGGTTTTGAAATGAGTACCGCAGATTATTTTTTGATGGACTGTCTGGGAACTGTTACTTTTGTTATAGTAATGTCAATCTTCGATGTATTCTTTTTTGAAAGAGCCGATGATCCTTCTTATGAAGATGATTGAATAGAAAATTCAATCTTAAATTTTACCTACTAGATTCTTACTTGTATCCAGCAATAACCAAATAAATTACACTTTGGAAAATCTTCATGAATGACGTAGGCAATGAACAATCTAACCAATCAATCAAGAGGGTTTTAATTACAGGTAGTAATGGAATGATTGGGTCAGCTCTGATGAACTATTTACCCACTCAAGGATTTGAAGTTTTTGGAGCATTAAGGACATCTACTTTAGTTTCAGATGAAGCAGAATTAAAAGATAAAAATCATCTAAAGCACATAGTCGTCGGAGAGATTAACCAGAGAACCGATTGGTCGACAGCTTTGAAGAACGTGGATGTAGTGATCCACACCGCTGCCTGTGTGCACCAAATGCAAGGCTCAAAAGATTATGACATTGTCAATCATTTAGGTACGGAGCAACTCGCAAAACAAGCAGCTCAGACGGGTGTTAAAAGATTTATTTTTTTAAGTTCCATTAAAGCAATCGGTGAACGAGGTCATTTTAAATCCATCACCATTTGTCAGCCACAAGATGAGTACGGCAAGTCCAAACTAGATGCCGAACAAAAATTAACCGAAATTTCTAAACAGACGGGTATGGAGCTCGTAATCCTCAGATTGCCACTCATTTATGGACCAGGCGTTAAAGCCAATTTCAGAAAATTAATTCAGCTAGTGCAGCTTTGTTCTCTTAAACGGATTCCAATCCCATTTAAAGGAGTCAAAAACGTAAGATGTATGATGGGACTGCGCAATCTTGTGGACTGCATCACTTGTTGTATCAATCATTCAAATGCAACCGGAATGATGTATTTACCCTCCGATGGAGTACCCATTTCCACCCCCGAATTAATGCAAAAAATTGCCAAGGCTTTGGCCGCTGCTAATCAAGCAAAGCCTATTCATCTATTTTTTGCACCAACCTCTTTACTAAAGTTAAGCTTTGTTTTAATGGGTAAAAAAGCTTTAGCGGATCGCTTATTGGGTGATTTAACCGTGGATAGTCGATCGATTCAAGAGGATTTGTCTTGGCAGGCTCCTTATACAGTAGATGAGGAACTGCGGTACACCATTGATGCTTTTATAAAAAGTAGTTAACAAAATAGTTAATAAATCATTGAATCAAGGCTAAAGTCATTGCGATTCAATAACAATTCATCCGAGTAAAAACTGCTTTGAAATACAATAAGTGCATGAAAAGACTTTTTGATTGCACTGTAGCGCTAATTTGCTTAGTCATATTCTTGCTCCCTCTATTGCTCATTTCCATGGCAGTAGCGATGACCTCAACCGGTCCAATTTTCTATTGGTCCCAAAGGGTTGGTAAAAACAATCAACTTTTCTGGATGCCAAAGTTTCGTACCATGCGAATCAATACTCCAACTGTTGCCACCCACCTCCTTGACAATCCAGCGCAGTGGCTTACACCCATCGGGCCAATGTTGCGTAAAACCAGCTTAGATGAATTACCACAACTTTGGTCTATCCTCATGGGTCATATGAGTTTTGTCGGACCAAGACCTGCGCTTTTTAATCAACAAGACTTGATTGAGCTGAGAACGCAACAGGGAGTTCACATCCTAACCCCGGGTCTGACTGGCTGGGCACAAATTAACGGGCGAGACGAATTACCGATTCCACAAAAGGTGGCATTTGATTTTGAGTATTTAGAAAGACAATCCTTCTGGTTTGATATAGAAATTATGATGAGAACCTTTTTAAAAGTGCTCAAACATCAAGGAGTAAAGCATTAGCAAATCGCTAATGAGGATCAGTAGTTTTAATTCGACTATTTTTTTCATCAGATTTCAATCAAAAGGAAGATTTATCCTGATTAGGCTTGAACAACGCAAATTTAAGAAAACATTTACCTTACTAAGAACAATATAATTTGAAAACTCGCTTGAAAGAAAAAATAGTTAATGATTAACTCAATTACTCCATGAAAAAAACCTTCGGCCAATATGCTGTCCCTTTATTAGGATTGCCCAGAGTAACCAAGCGACTTATTGCAGTTTTAGTCGATGTTTGCTTGTGCGCATGGACAGTTTGGTTATCGATGGTGCTTCGATATAGTGAGTTCATTGACATCACCCCTTATCGACTGCTAGCTGTCTTCTTATCTATTGGGATTGCAATCCCGATTTTTATTAAAACCGGATTCTACCGAGCGATTTTTAGGTACAGTGGATTAAATGCCATTATTTCCATTGCGCGATCAGCCGTCTTATATGGTTTGATTTTTTCTTTTATTATCCTTGTGGCGGGCTTTCCTGGAGTGCCGAGAACCATTGGTATTATTCAACCTGTCTTACTTTTGGTCTGTATTAGCGCATCTCGCTTGCTGGTTCGGTATTGGTTGGGTGAGGATTACGATCAGATATTAAAAAAAATGAATCGTCCGAAAGCCTTGATATTTGGCACTGGTAATACCGGACGTGAGTTAGCCGATGCCTTAGTCAATAGTCCGGATATGCAAGTCATTGGCTTTTTAGAAGATGATCAAAAGTTACATGGTAGCAATATTAATGGTTTACCCATTTATAAACCTGAGTGGTTGAAAAAAATAGCCGACTCTGAAGAGCTTAGTTATGTGTTGCTAGCAACCCCCAACCTCAGTCGTGAAAGAAGAAATGAAGTACTCTCGCTCATTAGCGAAGCGCATGTGGCGGTTAGAACACTGCCAAGTATGGGAGAGTTGATTCAAGGGAAGGTTAGCATTACCGATTTACGCGAATTAGAAATCGAAGATTTATTGGGAAGAGAGCCTATTGCCCCAAAGACTGAGTTAATGGCTGCAAAAATTACGGGTAAAGTCGTCGTAGTCACTGGTGCTGGGGGGTCGATAGGTAGTGAGTTGTGCCGACAAATCATGTTGCTTGAACCCAAAACACTCCTTTTAATTGATCATAGTGAAGCCGCGCTGTATACCATTCATCAAGAAATTGAACTGAAATGGAATACTCAACAGACCTCGGTTATTCCTTTAATTGCTTCAGTCCAAGATAAAAAAAGAATATCTGAAATTTTAAATAAATGGCAACCAGAGACTGTTTATCACGCGGCTGCTTATAAACACGTTCCTTTAGTGGAACATAATCCCGCTGAGGGAATTCGTAACAATGTTTTTGGTACGCTCACAATCGCCACTGTAGCGATTGCAACAGGAGTGCGGGACTTTATCTTAATTAGTACTGATAAAGCCGTTAGACCTACGAATATGATGGGGGCAAGTAAGCGACTTGCTGAAATGATTCTGCAGGCTTATGCACAGCATCAGTCAAAGACAATTTTTACGATGGTACGTTTTGGGAATGTTCTTGGATCCTCAGGCTCGGTCGTGCCAAAATTTCGAGAGCAGATTCGCGTCGGTGGCCCGATATCCGTTACGCACCCTGAAATGACGCGTTACTTTATGACCATTCCAGAGGCGGTTCAGTTAGTCATTCAGGCGGGTGCACTTGCTAATGGAGGTGAAGTCTTTGTATTAGATATGGGCGACTCCGTCAAAATCATGGATCTAGCTAAGCGGATGGTAGAGCTATCTGGACTCACCATCAAAACTGAGGACCAACCCAATGGTGATATTGAAATTGAAATAATGGGATTGCGGCCCGGTGAAAAATTATATGAAGAGCTCTTAATTGGCGATAACCCAGAAAAAACTAGCCACCCAAGAATTATTAAAGCAAGCGAACAGTTTATCGCTTTAGAGGATTTAACCTTAAAGTTAAGTCGACTAGAACATAATCTAAACCATACGAACGATATGCAAGAACTGCGAGCTTTCATCGCTGAATTAGTGCCAGAGTACTCACCAATGGATGAAATTGTCGATTGGGTGTATGCGCAAGACGCTGTTTAAAGTACGGAAGTTGCCTAAACTCGATTACTCTGGAGTATAGGTAAAGTAAAATCTATTTAACTTTAAATAATAATTTAATAAATTAATATGCATAAAATCGCTCTAATAACTGGTGTAACTGGGCAGGATGGCTCTTATCTAGCCGAATTCCTGTTGGAAAAAGGGTACATTGTGCATGGTCTCAAGCGCCGCGCTTCATCCTTAAATACTGATCGAATTGATCATATTTACCAAGATCCGCATATTGATAATCGTAACTTTGTACTACATTATGGCGATTTGTCTGATTCCAGTAATCTGATTCGCATTGTGCAACAAACTCAACCCGATGAAATTTACAACCTTGGCGCACAAAGTCACGTTGCTGTCTCCTTCGAGTCTCCTGAGTATACAGCTGATGTTGATGCACTCGGAACCCTGCGTATTTTAGAAGCGATTCGGATTTTAGGACTCGAGAAAAAAACTCGCTTTTATCAAGCTTCCACTTCCGAGCTATATGGTTTAGTACAAGAAATTCCACAAAAAGAAACAACGCCTTTTTATCCAAGAAGTCCTTATGCAGTGGCAAAAATGTATGCTTATTGGATTACAGTGAACTATCGTGAAGCTTACGGTATCTATGCCTGTAATGGTATTTTGTTTAACCATGAGTCTGAGCGTCGCGGAGAAACCTTCGTGACTAGAAAAATTACTAGAGGTTTATCCAATATTGCCCAAGGTTTAGATCAGTGTCTCTACATGGGTAACATTGATGCGCTTAGAGATTGGGGTCATGCGAAAGATTACGTCAGAATGCAGTGGATGATGTTACAGCAAGAGCAGCCTGAAGATTTTGTGATTGCTACCGGTGTTCAGTACAGCGTGCGTGAATTTATTCAAAAAAGTGCCGCTCAATTAGGTCTTACCTTAGAGTTCATCGGTCAGGCTGAGTCTGAATATGCAAAGGTCACTCGTATTGAAGGGGATAAAGCCCCTGCCTTAAAGGTGGGCGATGTCATCGTGCGGATTGATCCAAGATACTATCGCCCAACCGAAGTAGAGACTTTGCTTGGTGATCCAGCAAAAGCCAAAGCAAAATTAGGTTGGACGCCAGAAATTACTTTAGACCAAATGGTTGAAGAAATGGTCGCCCATGATTTGGATCAAGCCCGTCAAAGTGCTTTATTAAAGGAGCACGGTTACAAGGTCTCCGTTGGTCTAGAACACTAAAAATACTCATTCCAAAAGTGTAGTTACATTGGTTCATCAAATAGTCGAAGCTTATGAAAAACTTATCAGAAAAAATTTATGTTGCAGGGCACCGAGGAATGGTTGGCTCTGCCATCATTAGAAACCTTCAACAACAAGGTTATACGAATTTTCTGACAAGAACCCACCAAGAATTAGATCTGACGAATCAAGCCGCTGTTGCTACCTTTTTTCAGGAAGAAAAACCTACTCAGGTCTATTTGGCAGCAGCAAAGGTGGGAGGGATTCATGCGAACAATACCTATCCAGCGGAGTTTATCTATGAAAACTTGATGATGGAAGCGAATATTATTCATCAAGCCTTCTTAAATGGCGTACAAAAACTCCTCTTCCTGGGGTCCAGTTGTATCTATCCGCGCTTAGCTCCCCAACCGATGTCGGAGAGTGATTTACTCACCGGTAAGCTCGAGTCCACGAATGAGCCGTATGCCATCGCTAAGATTGCTGGCATCAAATTATGCGAGAGTTATAACAGACAGTATGGCAAGTCACACGGCATTGATTACCGGTCCGTGATGCCTACCAATCTGTATGGTCCAGGAGATAATTACCATCCAGAAAATAGTCATGTGATTCCCGCATTAATTCGGCGCTTTCATGAAGCCAAAGTTGCCAATCTACCAGAGGTCGCTATTTGGGGGACTGGAACCCCAATGCGAGAGTTCTTGTATGTCGAAGATATGGCCTCGGCTAGTGTCTTTGTGATGGATCTGGATAAAGATACCTATGAACAAAATACGACGCCAATGCAGTCCCACATTAATGTCGGATTTGGCTCTGACGTCACCATCAAGGAATTAGCGCTTGAAGTAGGGCAAACAGTTGGATACCAAGGTCAGATCACTTTTGATACTTCCAAGCCAGATGGAACTCCCCGTAAGCTCATGGATAGTAGTCGACTGCAAAACATGGGGTGGAATGCCAAGGTCTCTTTAAAAGAGGGTTTAAAAATTGCTTACGAAGACTTTTTATTCAAGAGTAAATAAAAGCCATTCTTTATTGCCAAAAATAACTCTGCTTTGATGTGATAAATTATTTTTGTCCTTCAAAGAGTCTTAAATATGTAAATTAGCTTCCCTTTTAATAATGCAGTTATGAAATGATAGATTTATAATCAAAATAATTACTTTAATTGTTACTATCAGTTTTTGTTAGCACTAAAGTTTCAAACATCAATAATTAAATCCGTTTTCAATGCTAGTAAACCCAAAGTTATTCTTCACTATGAAGTCTAGTAACTATGAACACGTTGTGGCAAATTTACCATCCAAAGAAAAAAGTAATTTTGATAAACGATTTAAGACTACAGTTAATATCTCTTGTGGCATACATTTACCGCATTGTCGCGAAGCCTGCTA
The DNA here is from genome assembly GCF_003072505.1 of Polynucleobacter rarus. GTDB lineage: Bacteria > Pseudomonadota > Gammaproteobacteria > Burkholderiales > Burkholderiaceae > Polynucleobacter > Polynucleobacter rarus. The sequence continues at coordinate 2,297,087 of NZ_NTGB01000001.1, read as the reverse complement.
TGACTAAACTAATGGAGGTCTCAGATTTTGCACCTAACTTGCCAGCTCAAAAGCTCAATCACTTAATTGGTGTCGTGGTAGGTAAATTCAAAGATAAATGTAAAGTTAAATGCAAGTCTACCCTTTGGCAGATATTGATACCAAGATCAATGGCCTCATTCATCAACCTAAAATTTCAATTTCTGACAGTATGCGCTTGATACCCAATTTTATTTATCAGCGTATTGAGCATAGACATAATTTACTCAAGATAATCAACAATATAGGATGGTTGTTTTTTGACAAGATACTTCGAATGGGGGTTGGAGTACTTGTCGGTGTCTGGATTGCAAGATACTTGGGACCAGAACAGTTTGGATTGTTGAGTTTTGCAACTGCTTTTGTTGGTTTATTTGGTGCAGTTGCAACCTTAGGCCTTCAAGGAATTGTAGTTAGAAATATATTGCAAAACTCTTCAGGTAAAGAAGAAATCTTAGGATCAGCAGCTTGCTTGCAATTATTTGCTGGTGCGGTCACCTACATAATGATTTTGATTGGTATCTTCATATTGAGACCAGACGATCTGATTTCTAAGATGATTGTGGCCATTATTGGGGCGATGATGCTGTTTAAATTTAGTGAAATAGCGATATATTGGTTTGAAGCTCAAGTGATGTCGAAGTACATCGTATGGGTACAAAACATTAGTTTTTTACTTTTTTCAGTCATTAAAGGGGCTTTGATTTTCAAAAATGCACCGCTCTCGGCTTTTGCTTGGGCAATACTCGCTGAAGCTATGATGGTTGCTTTGTTGATGTTAGCAGCTTTATCTTGGCGTGGTCTGAAGCTAATTGAACTTAAAGTGACGAGGAAGAAATCCTACGAATTACTCAAAGATAGTTGGCCACTCATGCTCTCTAGCATGGCGATTATGATTTATATGAAAATAGATCAAATCATGATTGGACAAATGATTGGAGACCAAGCGGTTGGGATTTATACTGCAGCAACGCGCATTAGTGAGGTCTTATATTTCCTTCCAACAACTTTGGTTGCGTCGGTTTTTCCATCCATTCTGAATGTGAAAATGAAAAGTGAAACTTTATACAAAAAACATATGCAACGCTTGTATGACTTGATGGTATGGATATCCATTGCCATTGCCTTACCAATGACCTTTTTAGCGACACCTTTGATAACACTTCTTTTTGGTAGCGCCTATTCTGAGGCAGGAATGGTTTTAGCAATTCATATATGGGCTTCAATCTTTGTTTTTCTAGGAGTTGCAAGTAATCAATGGTATTTGATGATGAACCGTCAGACACTGATTATGCAACGTACTTTAATAGGGGCCATTGTTAATGTGGGGTTAAACTTATTATTAATTCCAATTTACGGTGTGGTTGGTGCTGCAATCGCAACAGTTATTTCTTATGCAATAGCAGTCTTTTTTTATGATGCGATTCAAAAGGAAACTAGGGGTATATTTTTTATGAAGTTGAGTTCAATGAACCTAGTTTCTGCTCTTAAGAGGTGTTTGTGATTAAAAAATTAATACCTATTCAAGTAAAGTACGCATTAAAAAGGCTATTCGATTTTTTGAGTTGGGATCCATGGCTTGTTCGTTGTTGGTCACAAGAAGGAGAAGATATGATTCTTAATCGTATTTTCTACGGTAAGAAAAACGGTTTTTACGTTGATATTGGCGCACACCATCCAAAGCGATTTTCAAACACTTATTTTTTCTATCGCCATGGTTGGAAGGGTGTAAATATTGATGCAATGCCTGGTAGTATGAAATTATTTAACAAATGGCGACCCAAAGATATAAACCTAGAGATGGGCGTCGCAGAAGAAACAGGCATACTAAATTATTACGTTTTCAATGAAACAGCGCTTAATAGTTTTTCAAAAGAGGTTTCAGAGCAACGTGATCTCGTAGAGAGTAATTACTATATTAAAGAAGTAATTCAAGTGAAAGTAGCTCCATTGAGTGAAATTTTAGATCGATATAATGTTCCTAATAATATTGATTTTTTAAGCATTGATGTTGAGGGCTATGATTTGTCAGTGATTAAATCCAATGACTGGTCTAAATACCGCCCAACTATTGTTCTTGTAGAAATTCTTGATAGCAGTATGCATGAAATTGAGCAATCTGACATTGGGCGTTTCATGTCAGAGATTGGCTATATAGTATACGGCAAGTGCGTTCATACTGTTCTGTTTCGAAAGGTTGAAAAATAATGATCATAAATCCACAAAAAACCCGAACTTTAGTGACCGGAGGGGCAGGGTTTCTAGGATCACATCTTTGTGAACGGCTTTTATCCGAAGGCCATGATGTTATTTGTTTAGACAATTTCTTTACTGGGAGTAAAGGTAATGTTGCTCATTTAATCAATAATCCCCACTTTGAGTTGATGCGTCATGATGTCACTTTCCCTCTTTATGTTGAGGTAGATCAAATTTATAATTTAGCCTGTCCCGCTTCTCCAATTCATTATCAATACGATCCGGTACAAACGACTAAAACGAGTGTGCACGGTGCAATTAATATGTTGGGTTTGGCTAAGCGAACGAAGGCTAGAATTTTTCAAGCATCTACAAGTGAAGTGTATGGCGATCCAGAAGTTCATCCTCAACCAGAGAGTTACTGGGGTAAAGTGAACCCAATTGGCATTCGCTCTTGCTATGATGAAGGCAAACGTTGTGCAGAAACCCTCTTTTTTGATTACTATCGGCAGCATAATCTAGACATAAAGGTAGCCAGAATATTTAATACTTATGGACCACGTATGCATCCCAATGATGGGCGTGTCGTTAGTAATTTTATTGTGCAAGCCCTTAAAGGTGAGGACATTACTATCTATGGTGATGGACAGCAAACACGATCTTTTTGCTATGTAGATGATTTGATTGAAGGCTTTATTCGTTTTATGGAGACTGAGAGTGGATTTACTGGCCCCTTAAATATGGGTAATCCAATTGAAATGACAATGTTAGTCCTAGCAGAGAAAGTGATCAATTTAGTGGGTGGTAAGTCTAAACTAGTTTTTCATCCTTTACCATCAGATGATCCAAAGCAACGACAACCAGATATTCGCTTAGCGAAAGAAAAATTGGCATGGGAACCGAAAGTTACTCTTGATGACGGACTTAGGGAAACAGTGAATTATTTTCGAAAGATTCTTAATGCTTAATACACTTTTTAAAACTCCTGTTGCATTCATCATCTTCAATAGACCAGACTCAACTCAACGAGTTTTTGATCTGATTGCCAAAGTTCGCCCATCAAAATTATTGGTGGTTGCAGATGGTCCCAGGCATAATCGAAAAGGTGAAGCAGAAAAGTGTGCCCTAACAAGATCAATTATTGATGGCGTGAATTGGGAATGCGAAGTAATAACAAACTATTCGGATAAAAACCTTGGATGTAAACGCCGAGTATCATCCGGGATTGATTGGGTCTTTGAGCAGGTTGAAGAAGCTATTATTTTAGAGGATGACTGCTTACCAGATCCTAGTTTCTTTCCTTTTTGCCAGGAACTTCTGGAACGTTATCGGCATGATCAGCGCATTGGGATGATTACTGGCGATAATTTTCAATTTGGCCAACGTCGCAATGACGATAGTTATTACTTTTCTAAGTACGTACATATTTGGGGTTGGGCCTCATGGCGAGACCGTTGGCAAGGTAGTTACGATGTTGCTATGACGAAGTGGCCACAGATTCGTGATGAAAAATTTTTAGAAGATTTAGTTGGCAATAAACAAGAGGCAGTTTTTTGGGCGAAGATTTTTGATTGTGTGTATCGGGGTGAGATTGATACATGGGATTATCAATGGGTTTTTGCAAACTGGGTAGAGGGACGACGTACAGTCATACCGAACGTAAATCTGATTTCAAATATTGGGTTTGATCAAAATGCTACCCACACTACGGGCGTTAGTGAGTTGGCAAACATTCCCTCTTCACCGATGATGTTCCCTCTCCAACATCCAGTTGGAGTGTTCAATAATTTACAAGCAGATGCCTATAGTGCAGAAAAATGCTTTCAGGTTCCTTTGACAAAGCGCATTCTTAATAAAGTATTGAGTAAATTGAAATGACGAATTTACATATGATGAATGAAGAGCATGAATGCCCTATCTGTTCTGGAAAAATGACAGAGGCGTTTTATGCACAAGTTTTACGAAAGTACAACGCAAAGTTTGAGGTCTGTAATCATTGTGGATATTTGCGTGCACATAACCCCCATTGGTTAGATGAAGCTTACTCCAGTGCAATTGCCGATGCAGATACGGGTTTAGTCATGAGGAATTTTGCCATTTCAAGCAAATTGGCTGGAGTACTTTATTGGATTTTAGGTGAGCGTGGAAAAGGCATTTACCTCGACGCTGCCGGCGGTTACGGGATGTTAACGCGTTTGATGCGAGACTTTGGCATCGAATTTTATTGGTCTGATAAATACTGTCAGAATCATTTGGTTCCAGGATTTGAATTTAAGCCAGAGCAGAGGCCCTGCAAAGCTGTTACAGCGATCGAAGTTTTCGAACACTTGACCGATCCAATTACCTTTATTCAAGAAACATTAGCGTTTTCGGGGGCTCAAACAATAATTTTTACAACAGAGCTCTATTCAGGTAAACCACCTGCACCAGAATCTTGGTGGTATTACGCATTTGCTACTGGTCAGCATATTGGATTTTTTCAGGAAAAAACCTTGAAAATACTCTCGGAAAAAGTTGGACTGCAATTCGCAAGTGCAAATGGGATTCATTTTTTCAGTAATCAGTCTATTAATCCCAAGTTGCTAAATTTAGTTACTGGACGTTGGTTTTCAAGAATTGCACCTTGGTGGGTTCGAAGGCGTTTAGGATCCAAGACACTTACAGATCATGAGTTGATGTTAAACAAAATTGTTTAACTCTACTAGCACTATAAAAAAATGAAAATAGCTTACGATCCCCAAATTTTCTGTGCTCAAATCTATGGTGGCGTATCCCGTTATTTTTGTGAGCTTGCCTCTCGACTGGCCCAACAACCCGATATGGACATTTCGATTGCAGCGCCCTTTTATGTTAATAGATATGTAAAAAGTATACCTTCAGGAGTGGTTAAGGGATTTGCTTGTCCAAAAAAAAATGGCTTTAAGTCTCTCTATCCTCGTTTAATACACAGGTTACTAAGTCTATTAGTGGGAGATTTTATTCTTCGTAGTCAGTTTCCAGATGTCGTGCACGAGACGTATTTTTCACCTTTCCCTATCGGCCCTCGTCGTGCGCGTCGAGTATTAACTATCTACGATATGATTCATGAGAAATTTCCTGGCGATTTTCCAGAGACGGACAATACGAGTAAATACAAAGCCCTAGCCACAAGACGCGCAGACCATGTAATCTGTATTTCAGAATCGACTCGACGAGATGTAATTGAAATTTTAGGTATCCCACCTGAAAAGACTTCCGTCATTTATCTTGGCTTTGAATTATTAAAGGATCACAACCATTTTGAGTATGAGGATTCATTTCAAGTCGATGGCTCTTATTTGCTTTTTGTTGGTCTTCGTGGTGGATACAAGAATTTTTTACGACTTCTTGAAGCGCATGCAACTTCACCATATTTACGAGCAAATTTTAAATTGGTATGTTTTGGTGGTGGGCCATTTAATTCATTAGAACTAGAGCGAATCAGTGAACTTGGCTTGAACACGAATCAAGTGATTCAATTAGGTGGTAGTGATACGCAACTATCTCAACTTTACTCCAAGGCTACGGCGTTTATATATCCGTCCTTATATGAAGGTTTTGGAATCCCTCCTTTGGAAGCAATGTCACATGATTGCCCAGTGATTTGCGGTCATAATAGTTCAATCCCAGAAGTGGTTGGTGATGCAGGGGTTTATTTTGAGTCTACCAACTTAGACTCTATTCGCGAAACAATCGAACGAACCGTTCAGTCGGAGCCCCAGCGCAAGATCTTGATTGAAAAAGGGCGAGAACGCCTCACGTATTTCTCGTGGGATCGATGTGCGAATGAAACGCGTGCTGTATATGAAAATTTGCTTTAAGGAAAAAAGATGAAACGCGCATTGATATGCGGAGTATCCGGACAAGATGGAGCCTATCTCGCAAAGTTTTTGCTTGAAAAGGGTTATGAGGTATGGGGTACATCGCGAGATGCACAGACGTCACCCTTTTCAAACTTAACCTTTCTTGGAATCAGGCAACAAATTAAGACGATTTCGATGGCAACAAATGATTTCCGAAGTGTTTTGCAGGCAATCACTCAAAGCCAGCCAGATGAAATTTATAATTTATCTGGCCAAAGCTCAGTTGGTCTTTCTTTTGAGCAACCCTCGGAAACCCTAGAAAGTATTGCCACTGGAACGCTAAACCTTTTAGAGGTGATACGATTTCTGGGGAAGCCGGTTCGCTTCTATAACGCCGGTTCAAGCGAATGTTTTGGGGATATCGGGGAGGATACTGCGGATGAAAATACGCCGTTTCACCCGCTCAGTCCCTATGCAATAGCTAAATCTACGGCACACTGGTTAATCGATAATTACAGAGCATCTTACGGACTCTATGCATGTACTGGGATTCTTTTTAATCACGAATCACCTTTACGTCCGCTACGTTTTGTTACTCGTAAAATTATTCGCACAGCTGTTAACATTGCGAAAGGATCTGGAGAAAAGCTTACTCTCGGCAACATGGCAATACAACGTGACTGGGGCTGGAGTCCAGAATATGTTGATGCAATGTGGCGGATGTTACAAATTGATAAGGCGGAGGATTTTGTGATCGCAACGGGTGAATCAAATTCTTTGGAGGCTTTTGTCGCATCGGTCTTCGATCAATTAGATTTGGACTGGCACCAACATGTCATTCAAGATCCGTTACTTTTCCGTCCATCTGAGATTCGTTATAACTGCGGGAATGCAAGTAAAGCAAAACAAATCTTAGATTGGGAAGCAAAAAAAAGAATGCAGGATGTCATTAGAGAGATGATCCAATTTGAGCTCCAAGTACTCGAACTCAATAAATAATTTTAAAGGTTGGCACAAATGATATTAAATTTATTAAAACAGACAATAAGGAAAACCTTTAATACCGTTGGAATCGAGGTACATCGTTTTGTTCCTGAGAACTCCTCTTCAGCTCGCCTATTAAGTGCTCTTCGTAAATTTGAAATTGATGTAGTCGTTGACATTGGTGCTAACAATGGCCAATTTGCGAAGGAATTGCGAGCAGGAGGATTTAAACACCAAATTATTTCCTTTGAACCTCTAACTTCTGCCCATGCAAAATTAATAGAAGCTAGCAAGTATGATCCTGACTGGGAAATTCATTCTCGTTGTGCCATCGGTGATCAAATTGGTGAGATTGAAATCAATATTGCTAGTAACTCAGTTAGTAGTTCTATATTACCAATGTTGTCAGAACATAGTAATGCGGCTCCTCAATCCATCTATTTAGGTAGTGAAAAAGTAGAGATAACGACTGTAGACAAAGCAGTTTTACCCTACCTTTTAGAAAAAAATGCACCACTTTTAAAGATTGATACGCAAGGTTATGAGTGGCATGTTCTGAATGGAGCAACTTTGACTCTGCCAAAAGTAAAAGGTATTTTGATGGAGTTGTCTCTAGTTCCACTTTATGAAGGTCAGCATTTATGGCTTGAGTGTATAGCTCGACTTAATGCAGAGGGATTTACTTTATGGTCCTTGGAGCCTGCGTTTATTGATCCTTTAACGGGACGAACACTGCAGTGGGACGGTTTATTCTTTCGTCAATGAAGCCAATGAATTCCTCCACGCCTGAGTTACCACGAATTACCGTTATTACTCCAAGTTTTAATCAAGCGGAGTTCCTTGATCGAACTATTCGTTCTGTACTTGATCAAAACTATCCAAATCTTGAATATATTATCGTTGACGGAGGATCAACGGATGGTAGTGTTGATATCATTCGTAAATATGAAAATCGCTTGGCTTATTGGGTAAGTGAGCTAGATCGGGGTCAGTCGCACGCTATTAATAAAGGATTACAACGAGCAACTGGAGACTGGGTTGGTTGGCAAAATTCTGACGACGTATATTTCCCTGAAACTTTTTTCCAATTAGCAGCAGCCGCTAATCGTTGGCCGCTGTCGAATCTAATAATTGGCGACATGCAATTAATCGATCAGGAAGACAAACTGATTCGTGATCTTAGATATGTAACACCAACTTATTCAGCACTAATTGCGGAAGGGATGGTTTTGTCTAATCAAGCAGCATTTTGGCGACGCACTTTGCACGAAAAGCTCGGCTATTTAAATGAAAATCTGCACTACGGATTCGATTATGATTGGTTTTTACGTATACTTCGTGAAATTAATCATGCTCGACATGTACCAAATTTTTGGGGGGCACTTCGTTACCACGATGCTACCAAAACGACAAGCAGCCAAGCTAAATTTGACGAGGAATTTCAATTCATTCTGCAGGGGCGAGAATTATCTCCTTGGGTAAAACGTTTTTATAAAGCGCGTCGTCTTTTTCTAACTTTGCGATATGGGCATTTTGCATATATTTTGCGTGGGATTTTCCGTCGTTCAGGCTCAAGTTTATGAAGGTCTCCATAATAACTGTTTGCTACAACAGTGCAGCTACATTAGCTCGGACTTTACAATCCGTTGCAGAGCAAGATTGGTTGTCTGTTGAGCATATTATCATTGATGGTGCCTCAACGGATGGGACTCTCACTATTATCAATCAATATCTTGCAAGCATTTCCCATGTGATTAGTGAGCCTGATCAAGGGATTTATGATGCCATGAATAAGGGCTTAGATTTGGCCCGCGGTGATATCATCTGTTATTTAAATGCAGATGATCAATATGCTTCAAAGTCTGTTTTATCGCATGTTGTCAATCAATTTCAACAACAAGAGCTAGACGCAGTCATTGGCGATGTAGCTTTTTTTAATCCCAAGGATCCTCAAAAAAGTATCCGTCGTTATCGTTCCGATCGGTTTAGTCCACAGCGTTTAGCATGGGGTTGGATGCCATCCCATCCAGCTTTATTTATGAAGCGCAATGTGATGACTAAAGTGGGGTATTTCAAAACGGACTACCGAATTGCTGGAGATTATGAATACGTCGTGCGGGCTTTTTACCATGGCAATCTGAAATATCAACACTTGCCTGAAGTGTTAGTTCATATGCAAATTGGTGGCATCAGTTCTAAAGATTGGCGTTCAAGGATATTGTTAAATCAGGAAGTACTTCGCGCTTGTCGAGAGAATGGCGTACCTACTAATATTTTTAAAATCCTTTCTAAATATCCACTTAAGCTTTTAGAACTTATTCAGTCATAAAATTTCCTGTAGGTTCTCGGTTGGTGATACTTTAGGCATGTTATTTAGATCAATAAAAAAGTTAAAAATGAATATGTTGATAAATGATCAGTAAGGCGAAAAAATGATTCTTGTAACTGGTGGCGCAGGTTTTATTGGCGGTAATTTTGTATTAGATTATTTGGCAAATCCAAAGGTCGCAGGGCTCGTTAATCTTGATAAGTTAACCTATGCTGGTAATCCTGAAACCTTAAAAACTGTAGAACATGATCCTCGTTATCACTTTATTCAAGGGGATATAGGTAATGTTTCTCTCGTGAGTGATTTACTGGAAAAATACGCTATTACCGCGGTTGTGAATTTTGCAGCGGAGTCTCATGTTGATCGCTCGATCCTAGGGCCTAGCGAGTTCATTCAAACGAATATTGTTGGTACCTTTCATCTACTCGAGGCTGTGCGAATTTATTGGGAAAAATTGTCAACAGGCTCTAAAGAGTCCTTCCGTTTTTTACACGTCTCCACCGATGAAGTATATGGCACACTATCTTTAAGTGATCCTGCCTTTAATGAAACCAACCCTTATGAGCCTAATAGCCCTTACTCAGCCTCAAAAGCGGCGTCCGATCATTTGGTGAGAGCATGGCATCATACTTATGGCCTACCGGTAGTGACCACGAATTGCTCAAATAATTATGGACCTTATCATTTCCCAGAAAAATTGATTCCGCTCGTGATTCTGAACGCTATCAATGGAAAAAGCCTACCTATTTATGGGGATGGTCAACAAATTAGAGATTGGCTCTATGTGAAGGACCACTGTAGTGCAATCCGCCGCGTCCTAGAATTAGGTCAGCTTGGACAAACCTATAACATTGGTGGTTGGAATGAAAAAACCAATTTAGAAGTAGTTCGTACTATTTGCCAAATATTAGATACGATCAAACCTAAGCAAAATGGCAGTTATGCTGATCAAATTACTTATGTCAAAGACCGACCTGGTCACGATCGACGCTACGCCATTGATGCTTCTAAAATTGAACGTGAACTAGGCTGGAAGCCTAAAGAAACTTTTGACACGGGTATTCGTAAAACAGTAGAGTGGTATTTAGCGAATACAGATTGGACACAAAGTGTTCTGAGTGGTAATTATCAGAATTGGATTGATCTGCAATACTCTAGTAATGCAAAATAAAGTCTATTTTTATAGTAAGCACTTCTTTACTTCAATGAATTGGATCTAAACCATGTCATTTTCAGCCGTCGCGGGAAGTCTAAAGAATCAGTTAAAAGATCATCTAGACCTTCAAAGCCAGCCAATTTTAGTTTTTGGTAAAGATGGTCAGGTGGGCAGGTCTTTGCAGCAATTATTCAAAGAATTTCATCTGCCAGTTGTTTTTGTCGGGAGAGCTGAATGTGATTTAGCAGATGATACCGCCATCATTCAAACCCTGAATCACTATCAACCCAAAATCATCATCAATGCTTCTGCCTATACTGCCGTCGATTTAGCCGAGACGGAACAAGCCAAGGCTTTTCAGATTAATGCAACAGCGGTTGAACTCATGGCCAAATATATAGCCACTGTCTCTAAAGGAGTACTGGTTCACTACTCGACCGATTACGTTTTTGACGGTCAACAAGATGCTCCCTACCGAGAAGAGGATAAGACCAACCCTTTGAGCGTTTATGGCAAAAGTAAGCTTGTAGGTGAGCAGGCAATCCAGCAAGTATTCGAAAATAGTCCTGTTAGTACTGAAAATGTGAGCCTTAATGCTAGATATTACCTACTCAGAACGAGTTGGGTTTACGGGGACGGCAAAAACTTTATCCGTACGATGCTCGGTTTAGCTAATCTAAGAGAAGAACTGAGAGTGATTCAAGATCAACGGGGATGCCCAACTTCTAGTGATTGGTTGGCGCAAATTGCCACGCAACTCATTTTTTCAAATACTTCTTCAGGAATTTATCACGCTGTTGTTGACGGTGCAACTTCTTGGCATGGCTTAGCCTTATTTGCCATTGAAACAGCTAGGTTGGCAGGCGAGGGCATTCTAGTGAAGTCTGAAAATATCATACCGATTCCAACGACCGCATATCCACTGCCAGCCCCTAGACCGCAAAACTCTCGCATGAATAACCAAAAACTGAAAGAGGCTTTAAAAGAGATGCCATTTAGTGCAGATTACCCGCATTGGGAGGCGCAGGTTGAGCGCTATGTCATGAATTATGTTACCGAAAAATTAAAAAGTTAAAATTTGATCGATGACGATCAAATCAAGCTTGAAACCGTCCAATATTACAGAAATATGATGAGTAAGAATTTACTAAAGGTGCAAACATGATCAATAAGCGTAAAGGTATTATTCTGGCTGGAGGCTCAGGGACGAGACTTTATCCAGTGACCCAAGCCGTTTCCAAACAGCTAATGCCGGTGTATGACAAACCAATGATTTACTATCCATTAACCACTTTAATGTTAGCGGGAATTCGGGATATTTTACTCATTTCAACTCCGCATGACACACCCCTGTTTGAACATTTACTAGGCGACGGCTCCCAGTGGGGACTCAACATTCAGTATCAAGTGCAACCGAGTCCCGATGGCTTGGCACAAGCTTTTATATTAGGCCGGGATTTTGTCGGTAATCATCCAAGTACTTTAGTACTTGGGGACAATATTTATTATGGGCATGATTTTGCTGCCCAGTTACATAAAACCAATCAACAAGAAATTGGTGCTACGGTATTTGCTTATCACGTTAGGGATCCAGAAAGATATGGTGTTGTAGATTTTGATGAACAGTTTAATGCGCTATCCATCGAAGAAAAACCCCTCAAACCCAAGAGTAATTACGCCGTAACAGGACTTTATTTTTACGATAACCAAGTGTGCGATATTGCCAAATCAATCAAACCGAGCCATCGTGGCGAGTTAGAAATTACCGATGTAAATGCCGCTTATTTAAACAATCAGCAACTCAGAGTTGAAATCATGGGCCGTGGTTATGCTTGGTTAGATACTGGTACACACGACTCGTTATTAGAGGCTGCAGGATTTATCTCGACCTTACAAAAACGCCAAGGATTAATGGTCGCTTGTCCCGAAGAAATTGCCTATCGCAGCAATTGGATTAGTGCGCAGGATATCGAGAAATTAGCAGAGCCACTCAAGAAAAATGACTACGGTAAATATCTACTCAATATGCTCACTGAAAAAGTGCGCTAAAAAGGATTGATAAAGCAGTAAAATTCAAGTCAACGATCTGATAACTAATTCAATAAAATAGCCCAATGCCGATAACTGTTACTCCAACCAAAGAAATTCCGGATGTTTTAATCATTGAACCGAAGGTGTTTGGCGATGAAAGAGGGTGGTTTTATGAGTCTTTTAATCAAGCAGAGTTTGCTGAGAAAACCGGTATCACTGATCCTTTTATTCAGGATAATCACTCCTTTTCAGCACAGCATATTCTGCGAGGACTACATTATCAAATGGATAACCCTCAGGGCAAACTCGTGCGCGTGACGGGTGGAACTGTACTCGATGTTGCGGTGGATATCCGTAAAAGTTCCCCTACTTTTGGGAAGTGGACTGCTGTTGAACTCTCCGCAGAAAATCACAAACAGCTTTGGGTGCCCGCGGGCTGTGCGCATGGCTTTTTTGTGTTGTCACCAAGTGCTCACTTTCTTTATAAGGTTACTAATTACTGGGATCCAAAAAGTGAACAACGCATTATTTGGAATGATCCCGACTTAAATATTGATTGGCACATGCCAAGTGGTGTCACGCCTCTTCAAAATGAGAAAGATGCAAATGGCTTACTATTTAAAAATGCGCCACATTTCGAATCGTGAACCTATCTTTGATGATTTCAGAAAAAATGGACTCTAGTACCCTAGCACCAATTATCTTAAGTTCTAGCGTCAACATCATGGATCAGTCAGTCGTTTTAAAAAATCCTACTGAGCGCTTGCAATATACCCTTGAGTCGATTGACCATTGGTTAAAGATCTCCCCCAAAATTCGTTTAGTGATTTGTGATGGATCGGCTTTTGACTTTTCACCTGTCCTATTAGAAAAATATCCACAAGCAATGGCAGAAGACCGCATTGAGTGTTTATCTTTTATGAATAACTCAGAGAAGGTTGCAATATTTGGCAAGGGTTATGGTGAGGGAGAAATTATTCAATTTGCTCTCACTCATTCTCAAATACTCAAAGAAGAAACCGTATTCTGTAAGTGCACCGGAAAACTATGGGTTGATAATTTCTTAGAATGTCTTGCGGAGTTTAATGGGAAATTCTTATGCCAAGCTTATTTCTCAAATGTGTTTTCTTTTAAAAAGACCCGACTTGAGTATGTAGATACGAGGTTTTATATTTCTGATATTCAATTTTATCAGCGTCATTTCGCAGAGTTACATCATCAAGTGGGCGGCCATTTTCAATCTAGTATTGAGGATGTTTATAAAGAAAAAATTTTGCAAGAGAATTTATTTGGATGCTTCTTCAAAAAATTTCCCTTGGTTCGAGGTGTTGGAGGCGGTTCTGGCAAGTACTACAAATCAAATTTCATTCGACGTAATAAAGACCGAATACGTCTGAAGCTGGTTCAATTAAACTCTGAGTTCAAGCACTGGTTTAATCTAGAACCACTTTAGTTGAGCGTTGTTGCTGAAAGAAAATGAATGCACTAAGCACGCAGAGAGTAAATATTTGCATTTCTAACATTTGATCCCTTTGGGCAGAATCAAACATCGAACGCAACACCCAAATCAATCCAAGCGCAAATAAAGCAACGCCAGTTGCTGAAACTAGAGGATCTTTGTGCTTGAGAGCTGACAATCCTTCGTAAATAAATTTACATAACACTAAAAAATAAAGTAAAGCGCCGATGATGCCGATGGAGAGTGCTGTATCAGCCCATCCGTTATGTGAGTTCATGAGTCCAATTTGAGGTTTTGCACCACAAATTTCCTCTAACGCAGTAGCATACGCAAAACGAGATTGATTCATTCCCATGGGGTGATTAATGAACATGGTGGGTAATGACCGTAATGCTAGGATTCGAGCGCCATCAAAACCATTAATGGCATCCAAGGTCTTTTGAATAGCTGGTGTTATTACCATGCCATCTTGCTCAAGAGTGCGTTTTAGTACATCGATACCTTCGCAATTGATTTTTAAGGCATCTCCCTTAAAGGCAATTTCCATATTAGAGAGCGGACCACGCCAACGAATAGGATCTAGATAAGTCCCGATTTGAAAAATACTACCTATCAATATGAAGACCCCTAAAATTGATAAGACAATTGATTTAAAGGAAAAGTGAGTTCTTTGTAATTTAAATATCTTTATCAATAAAATTAAAATAAATGAAGCAAGGAAAAAGAGAATGCCACCTCTACTGCTGGCGATAAGAAGCGAAACGATGCTTGCAATTAAAAGAAAGGAAATCAATATCTTCGTCAAAGAAGATTTTGCTTGAAAAAATAAATACACGCTTAAAAATACAGCGACATGAATTGAGGTGTAACCTAAGTCGCCATGTGAATTATTGATTCCCCAGTAGCTAACTGGAATTTGACCGGTTGAAATTCCCTTGATCAAGCTAACACACAAGTGGATAAACAGTGGGATGAAAAAGAGTATTCCTAAGTAAAGATGGATGCGCGGCATCTGTTTAGTGGAAAGTATATAGCCACACCCTATGCCAGTGATGGCAAACAAAATGAACTTCAACCATTCAGATTTGAAATTCCGAAATGCTAGGCTGTAATCAGTTGAGAAAAAAATGAGTTGGACAAGGATGTAAAAAAAGAGCAAACACAAAAAAATATTTTTCTTAAAAAAGGCCGCCCACTTTGGCTTGGAAAGAATCACGATTGCTAAAAGAACAAGAGCACATAAATAACGTAAGAAAATGGTATGGGGTAAATTCCATACAGGCAAAAGTATGGCAAATGATATAAAAAAAGCTGGATTGATAAATTTAGGTGCGTTGAGTGTAAACATTTAATTTGGAACTTTATTTGAAATGAGTGCCTTGTGAGAGGTATTTAACTTGCCTAAATTACTAGTTATTTTGTTGATTATAAGTTTTAATTAAAAGAAGTATGACACAGGACAAAATAATATTAATGATCGATCATTACAAATCCAGTAAAAATAAGGATGAGTCTGTAATTAATACTTTCAATATTCAAAACGCCTTTGTAAATAGTCATTTAAAGGCTTTTTTGATTTTTCTCCACACTCGTGATAACCATGGTTTACGGGCAAAACTAGGGTCGAGTTCTTTGTCCCAATTGGATTGAGAAAGAATCCCTAAATAATTAGTTTGATCAAAAGGCGTTAAGTATTTTTGTTGCCAATCATAATGAATCACCTGAAAAAGTGGCTCATGTGAGTGGACTGGGATTGCTTTAAATTTTAGTAAGGCCTCACCATACCATCTGATTTCAAAGGGTAGACGCTCAATCGCATCCCAAATAGTTTGACCCTTTTGAGTGAGATGATTCATCTCTAAGGATTGCCATACTTTCTTTGACCAAATTAAAGGAGCTGGACCAAAATCCCAATCTTGCGCATGATCACCTGTTCGACCAAACTCATTTCTTAGCAATTGATTGTCCTTAAAGAAGTGTTCAATAGCTTTTTTCTTGCCGAGGCTTTTGGCTAGATTGAGAAATTCTGTATTGGGGTGAATGATGGTAAAGGGCTCTGAATCGTTGGCCATCAACTGCTTCAAGAAGAAAGGCTTCATGAAGACTGCTTCGGAGTCTAAACAAAGATAATTTTCACAACCAGTTAATCGCCATGCTTCGGCTTTGATGACCTGTTGGCTTAAGTAGCCAGGCATTGCGTAGTAGCGTTCTAAACTAGCCTTAGTGTCTAAATGGGTATTGGACAGGACGATTGACTCATCTGTTATAAGATGAAATTCACCAACAGATTTGAGATCTTCCCAATCAATTTCTTGGGAAAAAAGTGCCAGATCTTCCTGCGGAATACTTAAATAAAAAGGAATTTTATCTTCATTCAATGTTGCAATAGATGTGATTAGCCGTTTGGCTCGGTAGACATCTTTTCGATAGGATTTACAAAATAAAATAAAGTTTTGCATTGCTTCATATTAAAGGAGTTTTGCTTAACTAAGAGAAATCGTTAAAAGTAATATGGATATTATTTGAAAGATTAATAATTATCTTAAATTATTTTTAGGATTTTTTATTACATCATTATTTGGAAATAAAAAGATTTGTGCAGGATAAAGTTGTGTAATAAAATGTACATATTAATATACAAAATTTGGTGATATATGAATGTGATTACTCCAATTCACGCAGATACAACTATAAGTGTTACCGATTTAAGAAAAATGAACCCTAGTAAAATCTTGGAACAGGCAGGGGGAAACCCCGTTGCGATTTTGAACCATAACAAACCTGAAGCTTATCTGTTATCTGCCAAAGCTTACGAAAAGATCTTGGATAGATTGGATGATATTGCTTTACAAGAAATAGTAAAAAAGAGACTCGGGGGTAAAACTGTGAGAGTGAGCCTTGACGAGTTATAAACTAGAATTTCACCTTTCAGCATTAAAAGAGTGGGGAAAATTAGATGCTTCAATTAAAGAGCAATTTAAGAAGCAACTTGAAAAGCGATTGGTTTCTCCCCATATCCCATCAGCACGTTTAAGTAATGAGTTAGCGGGATGTTATAAAATCAAGTTACGTACGAGTGGCTATCGTCTTGTTTACACTGTTCATGATAGTAATATCACCGTCATTGTAATTGTAGTGGGCAAGAGAAATAAAGGTGAAGCATATGCTATTGCTACTAAAAGAGTAATTCAGCTCTTCAATAAAATTATTTAGATAGTCAGTAATTATTAATTTGAGATCAAAAACCTTCCCTATGCTTTGGAATAGCATTAGATATAAGTTTAAATTGGGTTAAAAATCTTTGCCACCCGAAAAATCAAGATCCTTACTAAATCTCTCGGCACCTCAACATAAGCGAAGGGATGTGCCACCTTGAAAGACTAAGTTTTTAAGTAGGTCTTCTTCATCTAGGGCATTCAATATTTCATAGTGGAGAAGCTCTTTTTCTACAACGGGTCGTAAAGCTGCCATATCTGCGTTGGCGATTGCTTTGTCTAAATATAGTTTGAAGTCTTCTTGTCGCATCAAGCCACCTCATTGAGTTCTTCGTAATCGATCATTCGGTGTTGCGGCCCTCTTGCAGAAGATCTGTGACCGCGGCTTGCTTTTTGGCAATACGCAATGGGCAATCTTTAACAAAGATAGTTCTATCCAAGATTTCTGGAATACTATGCTTAGTATGAGTGAACTCAATGGATTCACAAGGTGTGTCATGTATTCCGCTAGCACCAGTGTTCATTACAGTTAGACGACTGAGGGGAATTTGTGAGATGACACCATGTTCAGAAAGCATACTCTCAAAACTTACATACGATAGCTTACCAGGTCGAAGGGCTTTTGCGATATTTTCTAGCATCCAGCTTTTGTGGCGTGATGCCACAAGAGCGTTGATATAGATGCCTCTAGCCGCTTTAATCAGTAACCCATCTTTAACCATACGTTGAAGTGATTTTTCCATTGACTTTTCATCTTCCAACGGAAATAGCTTTCCAATGTCTTTTTTGGTTAAGACAAATACCCCTTGTCGCTCAAGGTTCATCAAACTGGTAATAAGCTCCATTCGTTTCATAGGTAATTTCCAACCCTAATTATTTGTAGGGTTTATATATACATAGTAGCAGTTAAGTAATTATTACTTAATACCTTTGAGTTTAAGTATGCTTTTGTGTTCCTAGTCTTTTAAAGGAAAAGTAAGCTAGTATTCAAAGTAAGATTTACTTCTTTAAATATAGTAATGCAACTGGAAAATGAAGGTTACGTAAACCCCCTAGGCTTTTAATGACTATGATTTGTTTCAGACCAATTAAAACATCCTACTAATTAAATTATTGGTTTGTGGCTTAGATTTTCATTTCTTAAGCGGTTGTAACTGCAGTTATTCACCTTGACGCTTTAAATCTCTATAGAAATTCTCATGTGGACCAAACGTTAAAAGTTTAATATTTTCTGAGTCTAAAACCCGATAAGTTAACAAACACTGCTGTTGAGGAAGTCTGAATTTATAAACATAAACGCCTGACAAATCTCCCAATTTTGCTTCTCCAATTAAGGGGTTTTTACAAATGAGTTTCAATGCAGTATCCAATTCTACTTTTTGAGAAGCATGGAGTTTTTTCGTTACCTTCAGAAAGGTAGCTGTAATAAGTAAACGCATTAACTAAAAACGTATTCACCAATTATTGGTTCCTGATCGGCAATCAAAATTTCACGAATCAAGGAAAAAGTCAAGTCTGGATTTTCTTGGGCAAGCTTGCCAATTTGAGACCAATACTCGATCTGTTTTGGGACTGAGCGATGCTCAATATTGCCAAACACTTTAGCTTGCTGTACTAAATTTTCAGATAATTTCACATTAATTGACATGAGGAACTCCTTATTCGATGGTTCCATTATGGCAATATAGGTTCCTTAAAGGAACTATTTTAAAAAAAGAAAATTAATCCTTCATGGTGATTCAATCCTTATGTACTTTTGAAAATGCATTTTAGGGATTCTGAATATTCTTCGTTAAAATAAGTCATGCAAGCAAATACTCCAAAGAAAAAATGGCTAGTGATCTCTCATGGTTTTAACATGGACGGTCGGGCTGCTAGTTTGACAGTGACCGATAAAATCCCTTATCTATTAGAAGCAGGGATTGAGCCAATTGTGCTGTCAGCCATTACTGGAGAAAAAGACACACGATTTAGGCATTATCAATTACTCCCGTGGGGACCATCTGGTCTGCGCTTTGATTTTCGGCACTATGTAGCAACCAAATATGGCCGAGGCATCATCTATAAAATCCTTACGCCGCTTGTCTCGACCTTGCTCTTACCCTTTACAGTACTTGAAAAGTTGCTCATCGGCTTATCGAGCCAATCCTCCTGGTCATTCGCTGCGGCCCACTGTGGGGAGAAGATTATCAAAAAAGAGGACATTGAACTGATCTATTCCTCAGGTGGTGCTTGGTCTGCCCATTACGCAGCCTACCTCATAAAAAAATTAACCAAAAAAAAATGGATTGCCGAAATCCATGACCCGATGGTGATTCGGGATGATCCACAGGATAACGGCATCGCCCCGCGTAAAACCAAAGATAAGCGTTTTTTGCAGCGCCTTGAAAGAATCATTTGTCGTGACGCCGATCAAGTTTGGTGGTTTACCCAAGGTGCATTGGATTATGCAAAATTACGCCATCCGGTACTAGGTGATAAAGGCTTTGTCGTTCTTCCCGGAGCAATCCCTCCTGGCTGTGAAGAACCTTTACCTGCCAATCACTTATACCAATCAAAATTACATATTGCCCATTTTGGATCGCTCGCTAACGATCGTTCTTTGGCGCCAGTCCTTGCGGCGATTCGTCCCTTATTGGATGCTAATCCGCAATTAAAAGATCTTTTACAAATAGACGTTTACGGCGCCGCGCTGGATCAAAGTAGTCGAGATGCTACTGCACAATATGGTTTTGAGTCCATCGTTCAGGAGCATGGTCGCATCGAAAACGACCCCATTACCGGCAAGTCTGGCCGCGAACGGGTGATGGAAATCATGCGTGCTGCCGATGTCCTGTTACTACTGCATGGTGATTACGAATGGTGTGCAGAATATATTCCCTCGAAGTCCTATGATTACTTCTGGTCGGGCAGACCCATTTGGGGAATCACGAATCGTAATCCTTCCTTTGATGAGATGCTGCGTGAGCGAGGCGCTTACATTAGCCATACCTTAGACGCTGCATCGATTGCTCAAGTTTTTGAGCAAATCCTACAAGATTGGCAGAATCATCAGTTGCCCGCCAAAGTCATGGAAACGGTGACGCCAAAAGACGCTGTACAAACTATTTTAAAAAGAATCGCTCCGTGAACATCCTCCTCGTCAAGTTATCCTCCCTTGGGGACGTGCTGCATAACTTGCCGGTTGTTTGGGATATCCGTAAACAATATCCTGATGCACATATTGCTTGGGCAGTGGAAGAGGGATACGTCCACTTATTGGAACCCCTGAAGTCGACACTTCAGTTTCGCGGGATTGATCAAATCATTCCGGTATGTTTGCGGCGTGCTAAAAAAGAGCTCTTCAAAGGTCGCTTCAAAATAGCCATACAAGACTTTAGCAAGATGAAACAAGTTCTCAAATCGCAGCCTTGGGACGTGATTGTGGAGACGCAGGGCTTAATGAAGTCAGCTTTGATCGCAGGTATTGCTAAGCAGGGCAGGAGTACCACCATAGTTTACGGTATTGGTAATCAAACCCAATATTCTGGATATGAGCCACTCGCCAAGTTTTTTTATGACCAAAGTGTTCAAGTCCCTTTTCAGTTTCATGCGGTCGATCGCTCGCGCGCTATTCTGGCAAGCAGCCTGCAATTAGACTGGCCTCAACGTGATACAGCCTCTCCCAAGTTTTATACTCCGGGTTATATACATCAGTTGCAACTTGAAGCGAATCCCTTAGGCTTTTCTCCCAAAGAATATGTCATGTGTTTTCATGCTACAGCACGGATCGCAAAAGCTTGGGATGAAGCTGCCTGGATAGCAATCGGTAAGTATCTAGTAGGCCTTGGACTCACCCCTGTTTTTCCATGGGGTAATGCTAGCGAAAAACTCGTGAGTGAACGTCTAGTGAGTGCCGTACCTGGTGCAAAATTACCCAGCGCATTCTCGATTAAGCAGGCTGCAATTCTAGTTGCACAGGCGCGCCTGACGATTGGGGTGGATACTGGACTGACCCACTACAGTGCAGTGCTTAATTTACCGACGATTGAACTCTATGTGGATTCTCCGCTCTGGAAAACAGAAGGGTATTGGAGTCGTAATGTGATCAACCTAGGTGATATGGGCAAACCACCTACTATTGACGAAGTCACAACATCCATTCAACAACTCATTTAATCAGCTCAATGCAATAGTTTATTTACCGCTATCACATCATCATCAGTCAGAACTGCTGATAAAGATTTGAGTTTGATACCGTTCATAATAGCGTCGTATCTTGCTTTGTATAAAGATGATTGCGTGGTGATTAACTGATCTTGGGCATTTAATACATCAATATTGATACGCACCCCGACGTTATAACCAGTACGGTTCGATTGTAAGGATGTCAGCGCTGACTTTTCTGCCGCTTCATACGCCTTAATCTGGGCAATACCATTCGTAAAGCCGAGATAAGCTTGTTTTGTTGCGCCAGCGTTGCTCGTTTTCAAGATGTCCAAATTAGCGATGGACTGATCATACAGCGCAGCGGTTTGTCGGGCATTAGAGTTAATCAAGCCACCAGTAAAAATAGGTACAGAAACTTGTAAGCTAATCTGGTTAGCGTAATAGGTATTGGGTAAAGAACTTGTGGCATTACCTAAAGAATTGTTGTAACCCGTTGAAGCTTGCAGTGAAACTACTGGTAAACGTGTACCCTGCACACTACGATAATTACTCTTGGCGATTTCGACATTGAGGAGGCCAACAATCACGTTGTAATTGACTTCTTCGGTTTGTCTCACCCAATCTTCGATGGTATTTCCGGTAGACAGATGGAGTGCTTCAATAATATCGTTGCTTGCTAATTTGCCTTTAGAATCTGCCAGGTATTTCACAGTACGTTCTTGTCTAAGACTTTCGACTTTAGCTTGTTTAGACAGAGGGAAGATGGCATCAACTGGTTGACCAATGATTATCTCTATAGCGGATTTTTTAACTAATAAGTCAGACTGAGCAGCAATTTCTTGCGCAATGACTAAATCATAACGCGACTGCGCTTCATTGGTATCGACAATCGTCGCTGTACCAACTTCAAAATTTCTCTTAGCTTGTTGTAACTGCTCATTAATCAAGCCTTTTTTATTGATAAACAAATCCAGGGTATCTTGCGCTGTCAATGCATCAAAATAAGCTTGCGAGACACGTATGATTAAGTCTTGTTGGGCCTGTGCAAAGTTTGCTTCAGCCACTCCAGTAAGTAAGTCGCCTTGTTTGTATTTTTCAAAATAAGACCAGTTAAAGAGGGGTTGCGTTAAGTTCAGTCCCCAACCAGAGTTAGAAAAGGTATAGTCTTTACGATTCGCGATATTGTTTAAGTTTGGGTCGTAACGAATATCAGTAGACTGTGTAGAGTAAGTAGCAGTAATTTGGGGTAATAAAACTGAAAATGCTTGCCAATAAGCTTCTTTACCAGCCGTGTATGCGTACTTTGCGGAATTGTAAATTGGGTCAAACTGCGCAGCATCTTGAAATAATTGGATTAAATCTTTTGCTTTTGGATTGGCTGCGTCGACCAGTCTTGGCAAAGTTTCAGTTTGAACCGAAATAATCGGGCTCGAAGTGATCAGGCTGTTACTTGTGATCGGAACAGGACTCTTCTCCTGCGCCACTGCATTGAATGAATAAATACTTTGGAAGGACAATAAGGCCATTGCAATCACTAAATACTTAGGACGCAATGGAGTTTTCATCGAACAAGCTTGAGTAGTTCTCGTCTGAACTAGCGTGGAGACTCTCAAAGGGTTCTTGTTTAACGTTGAGGTTAAATTTTCTAATACAATTTGCTTCATTCGAATGTCTCTTATTAGCCTTCACAAACACATCACATTAAGTAAATTCTGACGATTTTTACTTACCTAAATTGAATACAATTATTCCGCAATTAATAATGTAACAAGTAAATTTTTCGTTATTGTTAATTTATCCATCAACTGAACACTAAAGCCACAAAAAAACAATGAAAATCGATTAAGACCACAATTTAAATCAGATGTTTAATTTTTATTTATTGTAATCTTAAAGAGTAAAAACTCAAAAATCCTACTTCAAAGTAGCTAATTTCTTAAAATTCGAATTGTTCGATACCTGCAGACTCCGTTTTTAGCATCGGAACTAAAGTTTCAAAAAGAGACTCTGTTTGGAAATAATCATGACTATGACGTGTGATTAATACAGCGCTCATGACAGGCTCTTGCCCAACAAAGGCTAAGAGCTTCCCACCGATATTCAATTGATTTTTAAGACTAATGGGTATTTCTTTTAAACCACCTGAGACACAGATAATGTCATAAGTGTTATTTTCAGAAACTTTCCAACCAGCGGAGGCATCACCAACTTCTACTCTTATATTAGGAATACGGCATTTATGAAAATTATCAATCGCAAAATCAGCGAGTTCAGGTCGAATTTCGACTGTAGTCACACTTTTCGCAAAATAAGCTAAAAGAGCTGCCATGTATCCTGATCCTGTGCCAATCTCTAAGACCCGATCTTGACCGCGAGGTTTAATCGCCTGCAATACCCGTGCTTCAATTTTGGGCTCCATCATCACTTCTTGAGAGTCTTGAATCGGTAAAAAGATATCGGAGAACACCAAGGGTACTTGACTATCTAAGGCAAAAAGTTCCCGACGAATGATATTGAGCGTTTCTAACACTTGGATGTCACTAATACTCCAAGGACGAATTTGTTGTTCAATCATTTTGTGACGGAAGTTCGTGATGTTAATAGTCATTGTTTGGAAAGAGGCAAAAAAGTGAATAAGGGCAAAATGGGATAGTGACGTCAAAATGGAATAAAAGCATTCATTCTATTTTAGTAGAGTTAAGATAAGAATAAACATGAAATGAACAAAAAATGATAAAAGTCATTAATAAGATGATGTTTGTTACATCTTATGGCTAAAATCAGTTTATCGAATTTACATAAAAATACTTATGCCCCAAAATCAAGTAAAACCCAAATCCTGGCTGAAGTGGATAGTCATTGCGATCATTCTGATTGGTTTAGCCATTGCAGCATGGTTCCTCTCTAAGCAATACTTAGTAATGAGCCAACCGAAATACACGACGGTCAGTGTTGAGGAAGGGCCAATTGTTGCAAATATTCGGGCGAGTGGCACTCTGAATCCAGTACGGTCGATTACGATTGGTACCGGGGTTTCTGGCATGATTCGTGAATTAACGGTCGACTTTAACGATAAAGTAAAACAGGATCAGATCATTGCGAAGATTGATCAACGCGAGTTTCAGGCGAAATATGATCAAGCACTTGCAAATTACGAATTAGCGCTAAAAAATCACGAATACAACATTTCTTTAATGCAGCAAGGGTTTATTTCTAAACAAGCCTTGGTAACAACTGAAAATACCTTGAAGGCAGCTCTCGGTGCGCTGGACCTTTCGAAAAAATCTTTAGACGATACGCTCATTCGTTCTCCGGTCGATGGTGTGGTGGTTAAGCGTAGCGTGGAAGTTGGTCAAACCGTGGCCGCTAGTTTGCAGTCCCCAGAGATTTTCATCATCGCTCGTAATTTGGCAGAGATGCAGGTCGAAACCTCGATTGATGAGTCCGATGTCGGGCGCATTGAAGAAGGGCAGGAAGCTACTTTTACAGTCGATGCATTTCCGAATAAGGTCTTTAATGGCAAAGTTAAACAAGTCCGTAAAGCACCAGTCAATATCCAAAACGTGGTGACTTATACCGTTTTAATCACGGCGGATAATCCAGATTTGAAATTATTGCCCGGTATGACGGCTAATGCCAGAATCGTCGTTGAAAAGAAAGAAAAGACCCTTAAAGTCTTAAATAGTGCACTGCGCTTCAGAATGCCTGCAACAGATAAAACCTCTAGCTGGAATAAGTCTGGCAAAGATAAAGCGCCTGAAAATCCACCCTGGTGGAAGTTTTGGGAAAGTAATAGTAAACCAACTGTAGTAGCTGGCGCAAAAGGTAGTTCATCCGATCGGCCGACTGACGCCAATGCTAATCCAAACGCTAATCCAAACGCTAATCCAAACGCCAATCCAAATGCCCCTGCTACAGCCGGTGGGAGTTTTAGTGGGAATGCCCAACGCTCCTCTCGCTTTGGTAGCGGTCAAAGTAATTTCCGTAGTGTCTATGTTCTAGAAAATGATGGCAAGCAAGAGAAGCCAGTTCGAAAAGCATTTCGTTTAGGTTTGACGGATGGTGAATATTCTGAAATCCTGCCACTGCGTGACGCTAAAGAAGCACAATTAAAAGTAGGTGATTTGGTCATAACGGGGATTGAGGGTCAAGCCTTTGGAGCATCTGGCGGGTCTAGCGGATCAGGTCCTCAGCGTAGCGGCCCAAGAATGTTTTAAGTCTATTCAGTCCTTTATGCCTTTAATACATTCTAAAAACCTCGTTAAGTCTTACGGCAATGGCGTCCAAGAAGTGCGCGCACTCGACGGTGTTGACTTAGATATTGAGCAAGGCGACTTTGTGGCGATTATTGGCGCTTCCGGATCGGGTAAGTCCACGTTTATGAATATGATTGGTTGCCTTGATACGCCGACCAGTGGTCTTTATGAATTAGCTGGTCAAAATGTCAGTCAAATGAGTATTGATGAGTTAGCCGATATCCGAAGTCAACGCATTGGCTTTGTGTTTCAGCAATTTAATTTACTTGCTAGAACTAGTGCGCTGGACAATGTGGCCATGCCCTTGCAATATATGCGGTCTGGCAAACTTGCCGGTCTTAGCAAAAAAGAACAAAAGGAACATGCTAGAGATCGGCTAGCTCAAGTTGGTTTAGGTGATCGATTAAGTCATACCCCCAGTGAGTTATCAGGTGGACAACAACAACGCGTTGCTATCGCACGTGCCCTCGTCAACGATCCAGATTTAATTTTGGCGGATGAGCCAACCGGTGCCCTCGACTCAAAAATGACTGTTGAGATTATGGAATTGCTCAAATCACTGAATCAAGGCGGTATGACAGTGATTGTGGTCACGCATGAACCGGATGTGGCGGCTTATGCCAATCAAGTAGTGGTGTTTAAGGACGGCAAAATCATTGAGATTAAGCATCAACATCAGCATCAACATCAACACCAAACTCAACTCGAAGTAATACCCCCCGTCAATACCGCTCAATCCGTTATTTCTCCCGATGTTCCTTCAGTACTTTAAAGATCCAAGCACATGTCAAATTCCGTTAACTTATTAATTGCTTTACAAGCACTTCGGGTCAATAAGTTACGTTCTGTCCTCACGATGCTGGGGATTGTGATTGGGGTAGCTGCTGTGATTGCCATGATTGCGATTGGTGGTGGTGCACAACAACGGGTACAAGAGCAAATTGCGAGCCTTGGTTCAAATCTCTTGATTGTGATTCCTGGCTCCGTGATTCAGTCAGGCGCAAGACTAGGCCTGGGCAATGCTCAAACCTTAACGGAATCGGATTACAAGGCCATCCAAATGGAGATCCCAGAAGTTCAAGTGGCCGCTCCTGTATCGAGGGGTAACGCTCAAGTGGTTTATGGCAACACGAACTGGGCTACTTCTATTAACGGGGTTTATAACGATTATTTCGAAGCACGTGAGTGGAATTTGACTGAGGGCCGGTTTTTCGACCAAGGAGAAATATCGCGCTTTGGTAAAGTAGCCATCATTGGTAAGACCGTCGCATCTCAACTATTTGGTGAAGATACCCCGATTGGTGAAGTGGTGCGGATTCGAGGAATTCCTTTTGAAATCATTGGAGTTGCCGATGGTAAAGGTCAAAGTGGTATGGGGCAAGACCAAGATGATGTGATCTTTGTACCCCTAACAACAGGACGAAATAGATTATTTGGTGAGCCTCGAGGCCGGATTGCCAGGGTCGGAACTATTTTAGTAAAAGCCAATAATGGCGCTGATACCAAATATGTAGAAGACCGAGTGACAGATCTACTCCGTCAACGTCACCGTATTCGACCAACGATGGAAAATGACTTCCAAGTCAGAAATCTCTCCGAGATTTTAAAAACCCAAGAAGCTGCGAGTCGTGTGATGTCGATGTTACTCGCCGCAGTCGCTTCTGTCAGTCTTTTGGTTGGGGGAATCGGCATCATGAATATTATGCTCGTCTCCGTAACAGAAAGAACCCGTGAAATTGGACTGCGCTTGGCGGTGGGCGCAAGAAGTAAAGATATCATGACCCAATTTTTGGTGGAGGCAATGACGCTTTCCACGATTGGTGGGGGGATTGGCGTTTTATTAGGCGTTGGTATTTCTTTGTTGGTGGCTTGGTTGGCAAGTTGGAATATCAGCTTATCGTTGCTCTCTATTGTGTTAGCAGTGGGCTTTTCAGCCACCATTGGTATTTTCTTTGGTTATTACCCCGCTAAGACGGCTGCCCAAATGCAACCGATTGCAGCTCTTCGTTACGAATAGACAAATCATATTTTTAATACTTTTGCACCTATTTCAGCTTGAGTACGAGGAAGATGTAAAACAGTCCGTTTAAAATAAATGGTCAAGTGTGTTAAGTGAAGTACTGAGAGATTTTCCAAAGTTGTACTGATTCGCCTTGAATGGAATACTGACTGATTGTTGAACCAATGACTCTTCAAATAGATAGTCAAATAAATTAGGAATTGAAATGGACTTGGACTTTATATTGTTAGGCAAAGCGCTGATCCTTGGCGTGGTTGAAGGATTAACGGAGTTTTTACCCATTTCAAGTACCGGTCATCTCATCTTAGCGGGACATTTACTCAGTTTTAATGACGAAAAAGGCAAAGCCTTTGAAGTGATTATCCAGTTAGGCGCTATCTTAGCGGTATGTTGGGAGTTCAGAACGAAGATTGCCAGTGTTATTTCTGGCCTTGGTAGAAGACCTTTATCCAATCGTTTTGCGCTTAATATTGTGATTGCCTCGATACCTGCCATCACATTAGCCTTGGTATTTGGCAAAATGATTAAAGCTCATTTATTTGCGCCGATTCCTGTAGCCACTGCTTTTATTGTTGGTGGCTTCATTATTTTATGGGCTGAGAAATTAGAGTTAGCTAAACAAAAGAACCAAAAAGTCATTATTCGTAGCATTGAGCATGTTGAAGATTTAAGTACGAAAGATGCCATTAAGGTCGGTCTTGCCCAGTGTGCGGCTCTTATTCCTGGAACTTCTAGATCAGGAGCGACGATTATTGGTGGGATGTTATTGGGACTACCAAGGCAGGTCGCAACCGAGTTTTCCTTTTTTCTGGCGATTCCGGTCATTGCTGGAGCAACGATTTACGAAATCTACAAATTAAGGCAAGACATTGGCAATATGGATTGGTCTAGTTTTGGCCCAGTTCTCGCCGTGGGCTTTGTAGCTGCTTTTATTTCGGCCTTTTTTTGTGTGCGTTGGTTGATTAAATATGTAAGCCATCACAATTTCAAACCCTTTGCATGGTACCGCATTGTATTTGGCGTCATTGTTCTTGCCACATCAGCCTTAGGTATAGTAAATTGGACGGCTTGAGGATTTCATCCTAGCTGTTTGAGGTAACTAACAAAACATGACAATAGTAAAAACAGAAGAGTTATCTACTCCTTCTATAGAAAGTACTGATCAAGACAGCGTTTCCACATCAGCCGTTTCGCTTTGGCCTAGGCGCATTAAGTCTTTTGTGATGCGAGCTGGCAGGACTACTTCCGGTCAACAAAAAGCCATTGACGAGTTAGGCCCACAATTTTTAATTCCTTTTAGTAAAGAACCATTACAACTTCAAGCTGCTTTTGGTGACAGTTCTAAAAATCATATCTTAGAAATTGGTTTTGGAATGGGTGAAACGACCGCTCACATTGCGAAGATTCGGCCTAACGATCACTTTTTAGCGATTGAGGTCCATGAACCTGGCGTTGGGGCATTGCTCAAGCAAATTGGTGAATTGAGCTTACAGAATATCCGGATTATTCGGCACGATGCGGTGGAAGTCGTTGAATATATGTTGGCTGATAACTCCTTAGATGGCTTTCATTTGTTTTTTCCTGATCCGTGGCATAAGAAAAAACACAACAAGCGCCGTTTAGTTCAACCGGATTTTCTTGAAAAAATATTACCTAAACTCAAAAGCGGCGCATACATTCATATGGCAACCGATTGGGAAGAGTATGCCTTTCAAATGTTAGATGTACTTACCCAGCATCCACAAATTAAAAATACCTCCACAAACACTGTGAAACTAGAAGATGGTCGTGAAGTGTTAGGGTTTGCCATCCGACCAGATTATCGTCCTATTACCAAGTTCGAGAACCGAGGCCTGAAACTTGGGCATGGTGTCTGGGATTTAATGTTTATCAAGCTTTAATCCTGTTTGATTTCTTGATTTGTAACACAAGATGTAGAGTATTTTGAAGTCAAATTGATGAATTTAAAGACATAAATTATTTTTTTTACATTACAAGTCAATATGTTGAATCATTTTTCTTTCCATAATATGAGAAAAATAAGAGAAAAGAGTAAAAACAGGAATCATTTCAGATAATAAAATTAGTGCCCACTAACATTATCTTTACTTTGAATTCCCGATAAATAGTAGTTAGTGGTCATAAACATCGTACCCAAATGGGCAAATTCAATAACTTTACTGTATAACTTATAAGTTCTTTATGCTTGACTTGATATAAAGACTTCCCTAACATGAACTTCTGTTTATAACTAGTAAAGAGTTAATGAAAAAATCTTTGTTCAAACTTCATGAGCAGGCAGCTGCTAAAGCAAGGTCGCAGGCAAGACGCGATCGTTTGAACGCATTTAAAGAAAACCTCGTTAGCAATAATGCATTGAAAAAATATTTACCAAAAAATTTATACTCCGTTATTCAATCCAATAAATGGATTCAGACCTCGGCCGTTGTTACAGTTTTTCTGATAACCGGTATCGCTGTGAATGAACCACTCAGAAATGATCTATTGCGTCAAATCAACTTGATTGATGAATTTA
This sequence comes from Polynucleobacter rarus, assembly GCF_003072505.1. GTDB lineage: Bacteria > Pseudomonadota > Gammaproteobacteria > Burkholderiales > Burkholderiaceae > Polynucleobacter > Polynucleobacter rarus. Next base: position 2,266,917 of record NZ_NTGB01000001.1, on the reverse strand, counting down.
AATCCGCTGATGCTTTCGATTTAAGCCAGCCTGAGGAATCAGGCATGCGTCCTGTGATATTTTCCTATCCCGGTAGAGGTAATGGCAAATTAAGCTTAGTTGAGCCAAGCGTGCAACATCTGCCCGTGCCATCGATTGCACCACTCGCAAATCAAATTAGTAATGGCAAGATAGATCCTCAGGCACTAGACTCTCGTTTACTCGATTCACCTCAGAATCAAGCAAAGATTGCTAGCTTAATGGCTGAGAAGTATAAAGTTGATTTGCAAACCCTTAAAAGCTATGTGTCCCATGCGGTCATCGTTGGTAAGGAGGTCAGTATTGATCCCGTCTTAATTATTGCAGTGATGGCGATTGAGTCTAATTTTAAAGCGACAGTTCAAAGTCCAGTAGGTGCTCAAGGTTTAATGCAAGTGATGACGAGCGTTCATGCCAATAAATTTATTCCTTACGGCGGAGTGGAGGCGGCGTTTAAGCCAGAAGCAAACATTCGGGTAGGTGCTTACATCTTGAAGTACCTCATTGCCCAAGCAGGAAGCCTCTCTGGAGGACTGCGTTCCTATGTTGGCGCCTCTACTAACGGTGATGGCGGTTATGCAGTGAAGGTCCTCAATGAACGCAACTTTTTGACAAGCTATCTTGGTGGGTCAAATCCGCAGGATAATAATGATATAGAGTCAGCTGATAGTACTAAATCACAGCAAAATCAGTCCCAAGGGCTATTAAAGTTCCTAGGAATGAACGCTACAGATTCCTAGAAGATATAAAGGAAAAAGATTAGCTATTAATCTCGAGGGCACGTAAGTCTTTGGCCAACTTATCCAATACGCCGTTAACATACTTGTGACCGTCTGTACCACCAAAAGTCTTAGCAAGTTCTACCGCTTCGTTAATTGCCACTTTGTACGGAGTTGATAAATCAAACTTCAGCTCAAAAGCACCAATTAATAAAGTAGAAAACTCAACAGGTGAAAGTTCATCCACAGGACGATCAATATGTTTCAGAATTTCTGCCTCTAATGCTTCTAAATTCGTGCAAACACCATCAAAGAGAGTGTAAAAGAGTTCATCCTGCGCTTTTTTAAAGCCAGGATCTTCAGCCAATTGACGCTCAATCGAAGATTGATTCGGTACACTACCAGAGGAGCGTACCACTAACCATTGATAAATACCTTGTAGGGCATACTCACGAGCGCGTCTACGCGGCGTTAAAGAGCGTTTAACCTGTGTCGAGGAGACTAATTTATGAGCTTGCGTCAAATAAGGATTATGCATCTTCCCCTTCCTGAAGAATCAGGCAGAAATTCGCCATTTCTACAGCAGCTAAAGCACAATCCGCACCTTTTTGATGAACTCTTGCTAAAGCTTGCTCATCAGTATCACAAGTCAAAATGCCATTGGCAATTGGAATACCTAAATCTAAACCAACTCTAGTAATACCGGCACCAGATTCATTAGAAACTAGTTCAAAGTGGTAGGTTTCACCACGAATTACCGCTCCAAGAGCGATTAAGGCATCAAATTCGCTTGATTCAGCTAATTTTTGTAGTGCTAGTGGAATTTCTAAAGCACCAGGAACCGTTGTTAATAAAATATCATCTGTAGATACACCTAAACGAACCAATTCTTTAACGCAACTGGAAGTAAGTTCGCGGCATATACCTTCATTAAACCTGGCTTGAACGATTGCAATACGTAACTCAGAGCCCTCTAAATTGGGTTCTAAAAAGTCAACTTCATTTAACTGCGTTGGAATATTCTCTTGCAAGGTCGTGTCAGTCATGGAATATCTCCGTTAGGTGGTAAAAAATTCTGTTTTAAAGCAATTTACAAAAATAGGAATCTATTTTAATTGGTTGGCACCGAATAACCAACTACTTCTAATTGATAAGCAGACATTCCTGAAATTGGCCCCGGTTTTGCTAATAATTCCATCTTACCTACGCCTTGATCTTTTAAGATTTGAGCACCGATACCGTAGGTTCTAAAATCCACTTTCCGAATTGCAGGACCGGTCTGATCATCTGGTAGGGGATCGACAAACTCTTCAGTCCATTGATGAAAAGAGGTTTTATGGGAAGATACATTGAGTAAAACAGCTACGCCACTTTCAGCATCCGAAATCTTTTTCATGGCGGCGTCGAGTGACCAAGAGTGGTACTTAGAAGTCTGGGCAAGGACATCTAACAAAATCGCTGGTTCATGAACTCGCACTAAAGTGACTTTACTCGGTGTGGGACTACCTTTGGTTAAGGCTAAATGGTAATTATTGCTAGATAAGTCTTGGTAAAGAGTGGATTTAAATTCACCCCAAATAGTTTGGAGTGTTTTTTGACCAACACGTTTGACCATACTTTCATTTTGACTACGATATTTAATTAAATCGACAATCGTACCGATCTTCAGTTGATGCTCTTTAGCAAATTCAATCAAATCAGGCAAACGTGCCATCGTGCCGTCATCTTTCATGATTTCGCAGATGACGGAAGCTGCCGTAACACAGCCAGCCATGGCTGCTAAATCGCAACCCGCTTCAGTATGACCAGAACGAATTAAAACACCACCTGGTTGTGCCATTAAAGGAAAAATATGACCTGGCTGAACTAAATCAGTTGGTTTAGCATGTTTTGTAACAGCAGTTCTCACTGTATGTGCTCTATCAGCCGCAGAAATACCCGTTGTGACACCAGTTGCTGCTTCAATCGATACCGTAAAGTTGGTACCCATTGAGGCACCGTTATCTCTTACCATCAGGGGAAGGCGCAATTGTTCACAGCGCTCTTTCGTGAGGGTCAAGCAAATTAAGCCACGACCAAACTTTGCCATAAAGTTAATCGCCTCTGCAGTAACGTGTTCTGCAGCCATGACTAGATCACCTTCGTTTTCGCGATCCTCTTCATCCACCAAAATCACCATTTTTCCATTACGGATATCTTCAATGATTTCTTCGGTTGAACTAAGGTGGTTTGAAAAATTAGTCATATCTTCTTTTTAAGGTTCGGTTACTTCAGGGCGATTCCAGAGCTGCTTAACATTCTTTCGACATATCTAGCAATCAAATCTACTTCAAGGTTGACATCAAAACCAACTTTTAAGTACTGCAAGGTGGTATGTTCAAGTGTGTGCGGGATTAGGTTGATATGAACTCTACAAAAAGCCTGATCGTTAATCTCTAAATCCTCAACCAAGTTCACAGTGAGTGAAGTACCGTTCACCACAATCGAGCCTTTATAGGCAAAATACTTAGCAAGAAACATTGGAGCATCAATGGCAAGATGCCACGATGTGTTATTTGTATTTTCAAGATCACTAGAAGGTGAAGTGTTTTCTTTATCGGAGGCAACAACTTCAAAAATGGCAACACGCCCAATTCCGTCGACATGCCCACTAACGAGATGACCACCTAAGCGATCATTTAAGCGTAATGCTTTTTCTAAATTGACCGGTCCTAATTGATTTAGTCCGATGGTTTTTTGGATGGATTCTTTTGAAATATCAATTTCAAATGACTTTTCTGTGGGATGAAGTTCTACCACCGTCATACAAGCACCTTGTATAGCGATACTATCACCCAAAAAAACGTCCGAAAGATCTAAGCTTTGCGCATCAATTTTCAAGCGATACCCATCTCCATGGGGTCGCACAGATACAATATTTCCGACAGCAGCAATAATTCCAGTAAACATGCCTCTATTATCCTCTAATTGACGTAGTTTGTTCTAATCAGAACGGATATCTATCCAGTTAAAAGTGAAGGGATTGTAAACTATTCCCGAACCAACCGAATGCGCTGATCAATCCCTACATTAGATCGCTCAATGACTCGCCAGCGCGAAGCATCTGTTAGATGGTCGATAGCGCTTAAATTGGCTAGACCTAAGCCTTTCCCTAATAAAACAGGTGCTTGGTAGAGCAGTATCTCATCTACACATTCTTCGCGGAGCAAAGAACCATTGAGTTTAAACCCAGCTTCAACATGAACTTCATTGGCATGAAATTGATCAGCAAGGTATTTTAAGGCAGCGGCTAAATCAACTTTGCCAGCTTCATTTGGGATGGGAATAATTTTCAGATGGGGATGAGCTAAAAATAAGGCATTCATCTTATCTGTATCGTTAATTGAACAAAAAATCACCGCATCCCCTGACGATAGAACTTTCGCGGAGGGAGAAATCTCTAATTTAGAGTCAATAATAGCTTTTAATGGCTGACGGGTGACATTCAAACCTCGCACCGTTAATTCAGGGTCATCGGCAAGTACAGTACCAAAACCGGTAAGGATCACGCTAGCTTGAGCCCGAAAGCGATGACCATCTAATCTAGCTTGTGCACTGGTAATCCATTGGCTTTTACCATTGGGTAGCGCAGTAATACCGTCTAGACTCGATGCAATTTTAAGTCGAACCCAAGGCATGCCAGTTTGCATACGTTTCATAAAGCCAGGGTTCAGTGCCATCGATTGTTCGGCTAGAAGACCCGTATGAACTTCAATCTGATGTTCTTTTAAGCGTTCAATCCCTTTGCCTAAAACAAAAGGATTAGGATCGGTAGAACAAATGAATACTTTTTTGATGCCTGCCACAATAATTGCATCAACACAGGGTGGTGTTTTGCCAAAATGACAACAAGGCTCTAAGGTGACATAAGCAGTTGCACCAAGGGTATCAAAACCTCGTTCACGCGCGTTCCGAATCGCCATCACCTCAGCGTGATGAGATCCCACTTGTTGGGTAAAACCAGCACCGATGATTTGATGCTCTTTGACAAGCACACAACCAACCCGCGGGTTAGGATCAGTAATCCAAAGCGCCTTCTTGGCCTCTAAAAGGGCCTGGTTCATAAAAAAATAATCTTGCGGATTAAACATAGTGGTCTTTATCGGGGCTTTTCGGATTTTAAAAATAGGTAAACCGAAAGTGGCTTTGGTATCAATACAGAATTCTAAACTTTCTCAGCAAGTATAGTTTAGAAAAAATCAATTTAAAGGTGACAAACCTGACAAAATCTTCAAAATGACATTTTACAGCGAGAGAGTACACTTCGGATTGATTGCTTCAGGCTTACATAATCGAAGCCTTCCACTATCACCTAAAACTAAATGGTATTCAATATTGGGATAAATCTTACTCCAAAACACGATACGATTCGCCACAAAGCCACCATTTTTGGTTTGGGCAGCTCCTAGGGCATTAAAACTCAAATGGCGAAGTTTTTCACCCGACTCTGAGGTAATACTTGCATTTGGACATCTAGGGTGTGGGTAGGATTTGATACTGATATCAGAAAATTGAGTGCCGCTGACAGGAGCACTTTGCCTAGGTCGGATTGTTGTCACTTGAGAGGAGATTTCTTTTTTCCAGAGGGGTTTTGTAATCGCCTCGGTCTCAAATCGCATCTCTGGATTATAAAAAGCAACCCAGCCAGACTCCCACGAGTTATTACAAATGGGCATGATGCTGATTGTGGTTTTGTGGGCGCGGGCTAAAGTACGGATACGCTGCGCATCCAACATCAATGCGTGAGCAGTTGAGTAGACTTCATTTCTAGCCTGATAGGTACTAAAAACAGATGTCGATATGTGCGAGGCAAAAAGTAAAAAAATCGCTACAAGCCCTATCACTGTAACGGCTTCAATCAAAGTAAAACCTTTGATTAATTTGTTGGAAGAGGATGTTTGCATGCTGGTAGTTGACCCCAAATATAGTTTGTTTTTGGTTGAAGGGCATTTAATTCTTGTTCCCAATGCAAGTCGAATATCTCACGCCAAGACAGTTTAGAAATCGCTTGATTGGTTGGTGAGAGGGTGACAACTGCTTGTAATCGGGAGGAGCCTAAAATCTGGTTACTGATGGGGTGAATCAGTTCGTGATGAACAGAAACACGGTAACTTTTTTGAAGAGCAAGCTTAGAGGATTTAGTACTGGTTTTAGTACTAGTTGGATTCGTCATTGCTTCAACATGGCAACATTGACCCCATCGTTGCGTTGGTAGCTCTTGCAAACCCACGATGCCAAGACACTGTCCCAAATGCTCCTGTGCTTTATAAAATATAAATTTTTCTTGCCAAGACTTGGCTAATTGATCTGATTGACGATGCATTTGCTCGATGAGAATAGTTCCCCAAAGACCAACCAAACTAATCAATCCCAGGGTAATAGGTAAAATAAAACCAGCATTTTTTCCTTTAGCTCTATTCATAAATTCAAATCAAAGCGATATCTGATTTTGAAGAGCGATGGACTTATGGTATTGACGTGATGACTGCATCGTTAATTCAACGATCACTACATCGTCTTCTAAGTAAATGAGAAAGTCATTTACCCCAGTCAAAATACCATCATTTTGTACTTGACCATTGTTGGTCAAACTCTGGCACATTAAGGTTCCAATTGCATTCCCTTTATTCCCTCGGAATTGGACAAAAAATCCAATTCTAGACAAACCTTGGTGGGTCCTTTTATCGGTAATTTTTCTACCAACACAATCAAAGTGACCATAGGTTTCATGTTGGATGAGTATGGCATCTGTTTGGCGCCGCCCAGCAAGATAGGATTGCTGAGTTGATGTTTTGCCAACTTTATCGGTCGTTAAGGTAGCTTGTTGAAAAACCTGTATGCCAACTAAGGGAGGTTTTTGAGACCGTGAGTTTGAAGATTGACCCTTGATAATATCTTCAAAACCCGCTTGTTGGATGCTACGTGTAATGATTTGTAAAACTTGTTCAACTTGAGCGACTTCCTCTCTTAAGGCCCTCCCATCATCCATGTTCTTTTGTAGAACTGGTACAGCATGGGTTAAGCCTGCTAAAACAATCGTTAAAAGACTAATGCTCAGCATGAGTTCAACCAAATTCATCGTGACCCCCTTTTGTTGAGATGAAATCCTTTTAAGCGGATTTCTTCACTAGAGACCTGTTCTAAATGTTTGGTAAACCTGCCATAGAGCTCTTGATGATGTTGATGACTAGTATATAAATAATTGATACCCGCCCCCAAACAAAAGGAAATAATAACTAGGGCAGTGAGAAGTTCGATCAGAATAAATCCATGGTTCATGGATACTATTAAAGACGATGTACGCTCTGTAGATAGGGGTTATGCGCGTCAGACTTATCTTAAAATGAGGTCAGAGCAGTCTGACATCATTACTTTTTAAGACGATTTATCGTTCAGAATCAAGTATTGCTTTGATAGACCGTTGGATCAGATAAACCCGCTTCACTAAACCCTAGTTTTCGTAAGCGGCATGATTCACAAATGCCACACGCTTGACCCTGGGCATTGGCCTGGTAACAGGACACGGTCTTGGCGTAATCGACGCCGAGAGCCATACCTAATCGAATAATTTCTGATTTATGCAAATCAATAATGGGTGCATGTACTCGGATGGAGTGCTCTTCAACGCCGATCCGAGTAGCCAAATTCGCCATTGCTTCAAATGATTGCACGTAAGCGGGGCGGCAATCCGGATAGCCCGAGTAATCTACAGCATTAGCGCCAAAGAAAATATCCTGTCCACCCAGAGCTTCCATCCAACCGAGCGCGCAAGATAAAAGAATAGTATTTCTAGCCGGTACGTAAGTTACTGGAATTTCGCCGACATTTTCAGGGTGCGGATTTGCCTTACCGTTGATTGGAATCTCGATTTCAGAATCAGTGAGCGCTGAACCCCCAAAACGCCGTAAATCTAACTCAATGATTTCATGCTGAAAAGCGCCATAAGCTTTTGCTACATTGACGGCAGCGTCTAGTTCAGAAGAGTGGGTTTGACCATAACGAACAGAAAGCGCATAGGGCGTATAACCCAGAGTTTTAATGAGTGCGAGTAGGGTCGCAGAGTCCAGGCCACCAGAGAGTAACAGAACCGCTGGAGCACCTTTTTTCTTCGGGGCAAATCTTTCAAATTGTTTTAAAACATCCATATTTAATCGTAACTTTTTAAAATCTTTAGTTACTTGACTTTACTCAGGGTTAACCGAGCCGTTTCTGCTGATTTACTGTCTGGGAAACTTTTAATTAATAGCTCTAAAGTTTTTCTACCCTCTGTCTTTTGATTTGACTCTAAAAGACAGTTAGCGATATTTAACAGTGCTTGTGGAACACGTGGATGATCTGGAAAAGCTTTAATCAGAGCATTACCTGCCGCAATTGCCCCTTTGAAGTCTTTGCTAGCGTATTTGCTAACCGAGAGCCAATATTGTGCAACTGGCCAATAAGGGCTATTGGGATATGCCGTAATAAATTGGCTTAAAAGCCCTTCCGCTTTTACAGGATTGCCCTCTTTAAATTCGAGTAAGGCCTGATCGTACAATTCTTTTTCGGCAGGCTGAATTTTCCCTGTAACACCCTCAACTTCAATTTTGACAGGCTCAATAAGTTTTAGACGAGCATTCTGATCATTGATACGATCATTCAACTCACTGTAGTAAATTTTTAAAATACTTTTTTGATCATCTACCACTCTCTCAAGTTCCTCAATTCGGCCACGCAATTTTGCATTTTCCTGAACAGAGCGTTCAAAAGAATTAGTTAATTCAAAAATCGCTTTTTGATTATTTTTTGTGGAATCAGTGAGTACATTAATCTGCTTACGGGCATCACTGTCCTCAAAGATAGCGGCATGAGAACTTTGGCAAGCCAAGGCACTCAGCGCAGCGAAAGCTAAAACCCGAGTAAGTTGGAGAGGAATCATTTGGCTCATTGATAGGCGATGTCCGCACGACGATTATCTGCACGACCCGCTTCATCAGTATTCGGTGATTTTGGTTTCTCTTTACCGAAACTGACAGCTTCCATTTGGGCATCTGGCACACCGAGTAAACTCAACATTTTACGAACTGCTTCAGAGCGTTTTTGTCCTAAAGCTAAGTTATATTCACTTGTTCCAGAATCATCGGTATTGCCTTGGATTGAAATGCGATAATTTTTATTCGCTTTTAAAAACTTAGCGTGTGCATCGATTAGCGCCTGATCAGAACTTTTTACTGTGTAGCTGTCGAAATCGAAATAAAAGCTCTTGTTATAAATTGGACTTTTTGGATCATTCCAAGGTTGATTAGCAAATTTACTGTCAACGCTGCCAGAACTGTTGTTACCACTTTTTGCATTTTCATCTACATCATCTAATTTCACACCTGAGGAGCAAGCAGTCAGACCAACTGTAATCAGTGCGAGGGCAAACAAACTAAAACGACGCAACATTGTTTGATTGTTGAAAAAGAAATTTGTCGACATATCAGAGTCCTTAAAAAGTGGTTTATTACAAAAAGAAATACTGGGTTAAAAGGTGCAATTATTGTATTTGGTGTTGTTTGGTAAAAGCTTAGTTCATAAATGGACCCCAAGCAGGCTCCCTAACATCTGAGCCTGGAATACTTAAGGTTTGTTTCACGGAGCCATCAATCGAGACAGCGGCTAAGACATTGCGACTACCGATTCGAGTAGCATACAAAATAAATTTTCCATTGGCTGCAAAAGAAGGTGTCTCATCATAATTTGTTTGGGTAAGTCCTAAGACATCCCCTGTTTTTAAGTCGAGTAATTGTAATTTATACCCACCAGCCCTGGCAATGTAGGCCAAATACCTTCCATCAGGAGAAATTCTAGGACTCGTTGCATAACTATGTTTAAAAGTCACTCGACTCGCGTTACCTAATACTTCACCATCACTACTCATCCGGTAAATTTGCGGCGAACCACCACGATCACTCGTGAAATAAATTGATTTTCCATCTCTTGACCATTGGGGTTCTGTATCGACGGCAGAGCCTACTGTCAGACGTTTTAAATTAGAGCCATTTGCATTGAGGCTATAAATTTGGGTATTACCATCACGTGATAGGGAAATGGCAAGTTTCGATCCGTCTGGAGACCAAGCCGGCGCGCTGTTATTGCCTTTTTGATTCGCTAAAACAATACGTTTACCTGTAGCTAATTCGTGCACATAAACTACTGGTTTTTTTGTTTCAAAAGAAACATAAGCAACATTTTTTCCATCGGGTGACCATACTGGAGAAATAATAGGCTCAATACTAGTCAGAGCCACTTTGGAGTTTTGACCATCTGAATCGGAAATCATTAACTGGAACTGTTTATTGTTTTTTGTAATGTAGGAAAGGCGGGTAGAGAAAATACCACGCTCACCAGTTAAGCGCTGAACGATATCATCCGCAATCGCATGACCAGCTCGGCGTAATTCCTGATTACTTACTTGTACGGTAGTGCCGCCTAGAGATTCTTTTTTTACCGTATCAAAGAGTCGGTAAGTAATTTCAAACATGCCACCAGGTAAAGGTTTGACATCACCAATCGCAAGAGCTTGGGCACGCCTTGCGGTCCAAAAAGATAAATCTGGATTTTCTGAAATACCTTGGACGGTACTGCCTGGGTCAATATTAAAAAATTTACCAGTATTGGCTAAATCGGATCGGACTACATCTGTAACTTTGGCAGGCAGATTATTCTCAGCCATAAAGCTCGTCACTGCGATTGGAAATAGGGACTGTCCAACCCCAGAAATTTCGATTTGCATTTGTGCAAAGCTAGAAGAAGAGATACCAATTAAGGTAAGCAAACAGAGTCGATTAAATAAAGCGCGCATGGCTTTCCTAAAATAATACTTCGACTTGAATAACGGCATCGAACCAACCCTCTCTTTTTACACTTTTTTCTTATTGCTAATAACTTCTTTATCTTAGCTTGAACTCTCATGGCAAGCATTTAGAGTCTATTTTAACTGTCTTCTAAGAAAAAGGAGTGAAAAAGGCGGGGTTTTATGATGAGAGCAGTTTTCCGAACTGAACACGCGAAAAAATCAGTCTTTTGGCCTAAAAATTAATGTGATTTGTCTAGGTACCGAGCCGTTATCATCTTTCGGGAGAGACCCTGCTAGCTCTAGAGTGCGCAAGATGGCATTATCCCACTCCGACAAACCGCTAGATTTGACTAATTTTTGTTTAATGATTCTGCCGTCCGGTGCGAGATCCACTTGAATCGTGACGGCCGGATTGCCAACTACGCCCGCTGGGTTAAAAGTAATTTTGGGCTTTATAAATTTTATAACCTTCTCAGCAAAACCTGGGGAATCGTTTCCACCAGTGCCGACCCCTGAGCCCACCATGCCGCCACTGCCACCACCTTCTGAGCCAGCCTGAGCCCTTAGTTTCTCAATCCGGTCCAAGCGATCTTTTTCAGCATCGGCTTTGGCCTTCGCCTCTTTTGCCTCCTTGACTGGATCCGTAGTTGGTTTTGTTTTAGTCGACTCTTTTACTTTTGGTGGCTCAACCTTCGGTGGTTCCGGTTTTGGCTTGGGTTTTTCGATCGGTTTATAAGTGAGAGGGGGTGTTGTTGGTTTTTTTTCTACTTTAGGTTTTTCCGGTTTTGGCTCTTCTTTTTTCTTTTTGGTAACAATCTCTGCTTTTTCATCATTGTTAATGACCGGCTTCTCAACTACCGGCTCAGGTTCAATTTGTCGAGTTGGAACTGGGGCGTCCCATAATTCGACTTCGACACCAGCTGGAGTTGAGCTAGTACGCCAATTCAAACCAACCGTGAACATTAAAACGAGAAGGCTGTGGGCTGCCAAACTCAGTAAGAGGGCCTTTTTGCCCCCGGGTTCAGGTTGCTTCCAGCCGCGGATTGGGAAGGTCGTTCGGTTAGCTGCAAGCATGATCTAGAAGTTTCTTCAAAATCAATTATTTACCTTTTACAGCGAGGCCAACGCGTTTAACGCCATTTTCTTTGAGGCTTGACATGACATCCATCACCACCTCATATTTAATTGATTTATCAGCGGCAATCACCATTGGTTGATCTGGATTTTTATCGGCCAGCTCTCTTGCAAAAGCACCTAATTGAGCTTTATTCAAAGTTTTAGTCGCTTGACCGTTTTCATTAATCTTAATTTCTTCACGCTCATTAATATTAAGAAAAATGGGCGGAAGTGCTTGTACCTTTGCCCCACCGACAGTAGGTAAATTCACTACCCCTGGATTTACAAAAGGTGCTGTGACCATGAAGATCACGAGCAATACCAACATCACATCGATATAAGGTACGACATTGATATCGGACATTGCGCGGCGTTTGCCGCCTCTTGAACTACGCTGAATACTTGCCATTCGATTGTCGCTGAAGGATGTTAGTAAACTCTTCGATAAAGGTCTCAAACCGAATTGCTAAACGGTCAACATCGGAGGCACTGCGATTGTAGAAAACAACTGCAGGAATCGCCGCAAATAAACCAATGGCGGTGGCTACTAAAGCCTCCGCAATACCCGGAGCAACACTAGCTAAAGTGGCTTGTTGCACGTTGGCCAGACCTCTAAACGAATTCATGATGCCCCAAACTGTACCAAATAAACCAATGTAAGGGGAGACTGATCCGACTGAAGCTAAAAAAGGCAGATTGGCCTCTAAGGCATCCATTTCACGCTGATAGGCCGCTTTCATGGCACGTCTTGCAGGATCAATATCCTTGCCTTTTAAAAACTCTTGCATCCCTGCTTGAAAAATTCTTTGTAAAGAGTTGGCATGCTTGCCCTGATTTCTTTGGGCAGCTTCAAGTAATGTACTTAAATCGCCACCCGACCAAAAGTCTTTTTCAAAAGCTTCCGTTTCGCGGCGCACGGCACCTAAGGAAATGCCCTTACGAAAAATAATGGACCAAGAGCCAATTGATAAACTGACCAACAGGATAAGAATGAGTTGCACCACAATACTGGCATGCATGACGAGACTGATAATGGATAAATCTTCTTGTTGCGGCATAGGGAATCTTACAGAGAGTAATATTTTTTAAAAAAGAAACGCTTTGTATACATTTTGAGGCATGTTGAACAAAGAACCACTACTAAACATTTTAGGCAATCCAGATTAAAAATCACTGAAATATTTTACTTTATCGAAAAACCACTAAAATAAAGGTCTTTTGGTGCGGAACTAAAAAGTTTTATCATGTTCTTCACCACTGATTTTAGCTTAAACCTCCAAGGAACCCAAACATGTTCGAAAGAAGTCACAACCTAGCCAAAACTGATCCTGCGCTTTGGGCAGCAATCCAATCAGAAAATGGTCGCCAAGAAGCACATATCGAGTTAATTGCCTCCGAAAACTATACTTCACCTGCTGTTTTAGAAGCGCAAGGTTCGCAATTAACTAATAAATATGCTGAAGGCTATCCAGGCAAGCGTTACTATGGTGGTTGTGAGTTCGTCGATATTGCCGAGCAATTAGCGATTGATCGCCTCAAAGCTCTATACGGTGCTGATGCTGCTAACGTACAACCCCATTGCGGTGCTTCGGCCAATGAAGCGGTGTTTTTAGCCTTCTTAAAACCAGGTGATACGATTTTAGGTATGAGTTTGGCAGAGGGCGGGCATTTAACCCATGGTATGGCTCTCAATATGAGCGGTAAATGGTTTAATAGCGTTCCTTACGGCTTAAACGCTCAGGAAGAAATTGACTATGACGCGATGGAGCGTCTTGCTCATGAACACAAGCCAAAATTGATTATTGCGGGTGCTTCTGCTTATTCTCTACATATTGATTTTGAGCGTTTTGCTAAAGTAGCTAAAGCAGTTGGTGCGATTTTCCTCGTCGACATGGCGCATTATTCAGGCTTAATTGCTGCTGGACTTTATCCCAATCCAGTACCCTATGCGGATGTCGTTACTTCCACTACGCACAAGAGTTTACGCGGTCCAAGAGGCGGCATCATCCTCATGAAAGCGGAACACGAAAAAGCCATTAACTCAGCGATTTTCCCTGGTTTACAGGGTGGTCCTTTAATGCACGTGATTGCAGCAAAAGCGGTAGCATTTTTGGAAGCGCAACAACCAGACTTTAAGGTCTATCAGCAACAAGTGTTAGATAACGCTGACGCGCTGGCGAAGACTTTGGTCCAAAGAGGTTTACGGATTGTTTCTGGAAAAACACAGTCCCATGTGATGTTAGTTGATTTACGCGCTAAAAATATTACTGGTAAAGAAGCAGAGCGTATTTTAGGACTCGCGCATATTACGGTGAACAAAAATGCGATACCGAATGATCCAGAAAAGCCATTTGTCACAAGTGGTATTCGGTTAGGCTCCCCAGCAATGACGACGCGTGGCTTCAAAGTGCCAGAAGCAGTTCAAGTTGGTAACTGGATTGCTGACATATTAGATCAACCGCAAAGTACTGAAACGATTAACCGAGTACGCTCTGAAGTTGAAGCACTCACCAAGCGTTTCCCTGTCTACGGAGCATAATTTAATCTAATGCACTGCCCATTCTGTCCTAATGAAGAGACCCAAGTAGTCGATTCTCGAGTTTCAGAGGACGGTCGGGCAGTTCGTCGTAGACGACGTTGCGAAAAGTGCGACAAACGCTTTACGACCTATGAGCGTATTGAACTGACTATGCCAACCTTAGTCAAAAAAGATGGTAGTCGTGTGGAGTACAGTCGCGATAAAATTTTGAGTTCAATGCGCCTAGCACTGCGTAAGCGGCCAGTCTCCTCAGAAGCCTTAGAGGCTGCAATTGCGCAGTTGGAAGAGAAGGTCATTAGTTTGGGTGAAAAAGAAATACCTACTTCTCGTGTAGGTGAGCTTGTCATGCGGGAACTTAAAAAACTCGACAAAGTTGCTTACATCCGTTTCGCTTCGGTTTATCGAAGTTTCGAGGATATCGAATCCTTTGAGTCCGCCCTCAAAGAGTTGCGTTAATTCTTACTAAATAAGCCTTCCAAAAACTGAGCAATTTTTTGCTTAGCAATTTTTGTTGCCTCAACGTCTGATCCTACATTTGGATTTCTTTCAACGCAAGCATCGGTATATTGAAATAATTTACCCGTCGCTGCGTTGATGAGTTGTCCAGGCGATTCTTCTTTAATTACACAATTCCTGACCGTTTGGGCATTAGTCGATGGTACGGGAGGATTTTTTCCAATCGGGGAGTCAAAGGCATGGGGGCCGAATGGGTACTCGTTTAACTGGACGTCTTGATTATTTGCTTTTAAACGTTCAACATAGGTCCGACAAGAGGTGACTGGGTTGTAATCATCAGCAATGCCGTGGTGCAGTCGAATCGGTTTACCAGTAGTGGTATTGTCGCCGATATATTGCGTTGAGCAATCAGCATAAAAAGGGATGTAAGCCGCAAATTCGATACCACTTTGATTCCATAGTTGATGAAAACGCTTATTGCTCGCAAAGAGTGTGGCTTGACCACCGCGAGAAAATCCCATCAGAACTATTTTTTTAGAATCAATTTGTGGATTGGATTTTAAAATATCAAGGATACGATAGGTGTCCAGAATCATGTTCAGGCGACCTAACTGGGCTTGATTGGGGCCTAGTACTTTGAGTCCTCTACCAGTGAAACTATCTAAATTAAAGGTGGCATAACCCTGCGCTAAAAAAGTATTTGACCAGTAATCTAGATTAGCACCTATGCCACTCGAGCCATGAACCAAAACGACCACGGGTAACTTACTAGAAATCTTCGTTGGATTGGGTGGATAACGCAAAATACCGCCAACTGTTACAGCCTTGCCCTGGCTATCCCCTTGTAAAAACTGAGAGTCGCTAATGGTTAAACTCGGAATTGAGTAAATTTCGGAACGGGATGAGACTCCGTAACTAGGCGGAGCAAGGCTTAGGTCTTGAGCATTTATCTGACTGAAACAGCTTAAGAGCAACCCAAAGATGAATAGGAATTTTTTCATTAAATTAAGCTAGTGCGTTAAAAACTTTAGTTGTAATCTCTTCGACTGATCCCGTGCCAGATATCTGGCGATAATTTGGCGGAGAAATCTGGGCAGAAGAATCGCCATTTTTAGCCCAAGTGGAATAATATTCAACCAATGGTTTGGTTTGCTGATCATAGACCTCAAGGCGCTTACGAACCGTGGTTTCTTTGTCATCTTCCCGCTGAATGAGTTCTTCACCTGTTTCGTCATCAATATTTTCAACTTTAGGCGGATTAAAACGGGTATGGTAAGTTCTGCCAGAAGCGATGTGAACACGACGACCACTCATGCGTTCAATAATTGCCTCAAACGGTACATCAATTTCAAGCACATAATCAATCGGCACGCTAGCATCCTTCATCGCTTGAGCCTGAGGAATCGTTCTAGGAAAGCCATCAAATAGGTAACCATTAATACAATCGGGCTGCGTAAGGCGATCTTTAACAAGTCCAATGATGATATCGTCGGAAACTAGTCCACCTGAGTCCATTACCTTTTTTGCAGCAATACCCATCGGCGTTCCCGCTTTGACCGCAGCACGAAGCATATCTCCTGTTGAAATTTGGGGAATACCAAACTTCTCGCAAATAAACTTTGCTTGCGTTCCCTTACCTGCACCGGGGGCACCTAACAAAATTAATCTCATGTTAATTCCTCTTTGATTGCAAAAATGACCGTATTAATTAGAAAACTTCCTAATATTGCTCCATTCTAGTCGAGCTTTTTCCAAATCCTCATAGGTATCTACACCGAGAGGAGGCATCTGTGCTGAAATTTCTACAGCAATCGAATAACCATACCACAAAGCCCTCAGTTGCTCTAACGCTTCCCACTGTTCAATCGGGGCAGGGGCTAATTGGGCAAAAGCCTTTAGAAAGTGCGCCTGATAAGCATAAATCCCAATATGACGAAGGCACCTCACTGAATCTGCAACGGTATTTTCATCACGTTGAAAGGGAATAGCAGCCCTAGAAAAATATAAGGCTTCACCTTTATGGTTTCGTACGATTTTTACAACATTGGGATTGTTAATTTCAATTATATCTGTAATGGGTACCCCAGCAGTCGCAATGGCACACTGAGGATGACTCTGTAATGAATGCGCCACTAGATTAATCAGTTCAGGCGGGATGAAAGGCTCATCGCCTTGCACGTTGACTACAATCTCGTCATCTGCGAGCCCTAGTAAAGCCACGACTTCACTTAAACGATCTGTTCCTGTTGGGTGCGTTGGTTTCGTTAAGATGACTTCAAACGGGAAATCACGACAGGCGCTTTCGATCTCAACTGAATCAGTTGCAATCACAATGCTCTTTGCTAAGCTTTTTTGCGCTTGCTGTGCAACTCGAATGACCATGGGGGCGCCGCCAATATCTGCGAGCGGCTTATTTGGCAATCGGGTAGATGCCATACGAGCTGGGATGATGACACGAAATGAATTAGGCATGAAGATGAAAAAGCGCTAAAAATGAAACTTTTAAAAAAGCTTAGGACAAGCTAGGAGCAATTTGTCGTGCTTGATCGATTAGCATGACTGGGATGTTATCTTTTACTGGATAGGCTAGTTTATCGAGATCACAAATTAATTCTGAGTTACTCTCATCAAAGCGCAATGATCCCTTACAGTTCGGACAAACTAGAATGCTTAAGAAACGTTTTTCCATCACTTTACTCTTTCCTAGAGGGTGTTAATGATTTCGACTTATCTGAGTTGTTATCCACTTTAAAAGGGTATCACTCAGGGTTGCCTCAAGAGGAACTACCCAAACCCGAGAATCATTCCAAGTATTACATTTTACGGCATCTTTCTCGGTAATTAAAACTAGTGGGTAGATGTCGGTGGGGAATTGGCTAAATGGATTCGATTTGAAATCGGCATGATCGGGTAGTCCCACCCCTTTTAGGTCTGGGAAAAAGGCTCTTAATGGGCCAAAAAATTTTTCCGGAAAGGCAATGCCAGCAATTGCAGCAACCCTTTTATCTGGATGATGAGTTGCCATCCAGCCGGCTAATTGATGGAGTGACTTTGGGACAATATCTACGTTTATCGCGTCAGTGCTTCTAGGGTGCAAAGGATAAGCTAGTCCCATTTCGCAAGATACCATCTGAGGAAGCTTGGGATCGAAGATGGGAGAAAGACTCCCCGTATAGAGTTTCCCATCATACTGTTGAGCACCTTGTGGAACGAGTTCGAGAGTGAGATCTCTAGCTCTAGTCGTCCCCTCACGAAGTGGACCTGCTGGTAATAAAAAACCATTGCCACTCCCACGTGCATCCTGAATCAAGATTTCGATATCTCGCCCACCTTCTCGGGCACATTTTCTGCCCAAAGCATAATGTTGCAAGCCGTCATCACTAATCAGAACATTACACTGCGGGTGCTTTTTAAGTAAACTGAGTGCTGTTTGGGCTCGTTTTTTCCCCACCCATATAGGGATCTTGAGGGCTGATAATTGCTGGGCAATCAAGGCCGGCTCATCACCTACTTCCTGCGCAGAATGGGAGTTGAGGACTTCTTGACTACTGTCATCTTGATCATTTTGAGCGCGGTAAGCTCTTGCGATTACCCCAGGTTGAAACCCATAAAAGTGGAGTGCTTTAGACAAAGCAATGACGATGGGCGTTTTACCTGTGCCGCCAATACGAATATTGCCGACAATAATGATTGGCACGGGCAGAGTTGTAGTGGAAAAAAGTCCTACTTGATAGGCTAGCTTTCGGCACCAAATAATCAGTCCATAAAGACAGGCAAGTGGTAATAAAAGCCAACTGAGTAAATTGACTGTTTCCCAAAAGCGAGGTGCGTGAAGATTCATAATGAATAAATTGAAAACTTTCAGCAGATTAAGGTTCGATTACTTCTTGGATTTCGCAGGATTCAAATCCTGCGTCGCAAATACCACTTGCGTAATATTAGCTTGACCTGCTAATTCTAGAACAAACATGACAGATTGGTGGGATGCTTTCGCATCGGCTGATATCACTATTCTGCCATTGCTTCTCTCTGGCGCACCTAAGGCGCTTGACTCTGTGTTTTGTGACAGATCCCATTGCTTGGCAAGTTGATTCATTTTCGAGCCCAACTGATCGATATCTACCGTCACCCCATTGATGGCATAGCGACCTTCTTTGCTAATGGCAATCTTCATTTCTTTCATGACGGGACTACTCGAGACACCTTGGGCGGTTGGCAAATTAATCGACAGTTGTTGATACTGGGTAAACGTAGTCGAAATCATTAAAAAAATTAAGATCACCAATAAAACATCAATAAATGGGATTAAATTGATTTCAGGCGGAGTCTGCAATAGAGAAGCTTCGTCAGTTTGCCCTGGCGTAGAATCAAGTAATGGTCGATGGGATAACAAGCTGGACTCTTATCTTATTTCTTTAATGGCCAAAATTGGCTTTAATGAATAATCTGGTCGCCTCGTTTAACTCGTCTTGGCGGTTATTGGCCATGCCGCGTAAAAAACGCCAACCAGCAATGGCAGGGATCGCAATCAGTAAACCAAAGGCGGTATTGTATAGAGCCATCGAAATACCCTGAGCAAGTTGGGTTGGGTTGCTGGTACCCCCTTGGCTAGCGAAAATTTCAATCATGCCTAAAACCGTCCCAAACAAACCCATTAAAGGTGCTAAAGTGGCAATGGTAGCTAAAGCATTCAGGTACTTATTGAGTTCCTTGAAACAGGGGCTAGCGATTTCGCGCATGGCTTCAAGACACTGTAATTGATCTTGGCCAAGAGAAATTGAATTCAAACCAGCAGACAATATTTTTCCTAAGATCGAATTTGCCCTAAGTTCCGAGATACGGGACGAAGTCAAGTGGTTTGAAGCTTGAAGTTCAATTGACAAAGTAAGCGCTTGCTCCAATGCAATCTTTGGTGAAATCCGATTTTTTCGTAAAAACCAGGTACGCTCAAGCAAAATTGCAAGACCTATAATGGAAATAAAGAGAAGAGGCCAGATTGGCCAGCCAGTTGCGAGAATAATTGTTAACATATCGATACTTTACATGATTTGCCTGTGGATAACCCTGTGCAAAACTATTTGAAATAAAAAATTTATTTGTTGAATTGTCAAAATATTCCTGTTAGGGTTTATCATAATATGGATGTAAAATGCTTTAAATACAATGACTTATGTGATTTATCCTAATTTTTAGTATTAATTTATCCTTGACAACGAACCTGTGATTAAGCCTGTGGACATTTATTCCCTTCAAACCCTTTTAAATATTAGATTGCTTGGTAAAAAGCATGGAAAATAGTAACAAAATCCTGAGTGTTGGCGAATTTAACCAATTATTATCTGACTTTATTTCGTCAAATTTTGATACTGTATGGGTTAAGGGGGAGTTATCCAATTTCAAAAGCTATCCGAGTGGGCACTGGTATTTTAAATTAAAGGATGAATCAGGTCAGATTAATGGTGTGATGTTTCGGGGGCGCAATACTAGCGTCGATTTCACGCCAAAGGATGGTGACCAAATTGAAATCGGAGCCCAAGTCAATTTTTATGCTCCTCGGGGTGAAATTAACCTCAATGTTCAGGTCATGCGTAAAGCGGGCGCTGGAGTCTTATTTGAATCTTTTTTAAAGTTAAAGCAAAAATTAGAGTTGGAGGGACTATTTAGTCCAAGCAACAAAAAACCAATCCCTAAAATTCCTCGAGCAATTGGGATTATTACTTCAAGCCAGGCA
Organism: Polynucleobacter rarus; assembly: GCF_003072505.1. GTDB lineage: Bacteria > Pseudomonadota > Gammaproteobacteria > Burkholderiales > Burkholderiaceae > Polynucleobacter > Polynucleobacter rarus. The sequence continues at coordinate 2,246,482 of NZ_NTGB01000001.1, read as the reverse complement.
GCAGCCCTGAAAGATGTTTTAACCACCCTAGAACGACGCGCAAGTTTTATCCCCATTGTTTTGTATCCTAGCTTAGTGCAGGGTAGTGAAGCCCCAGCAAATCTCATCAAGGCCTTACAACGAGCACAAACTGCTAATGAGGTAGATGTCATTCTGCTAGTTAGAGGGGGTGGCAGTATTGAAGATTTATGGGCGTTTAATGATGAGACCCTAGCGCGACTCATTGCCAAAAGTACAATTCCTATTATTTCAGGGGTTGGCCACGAAACGGACTTTACGATTGCTGACTTTGTAGCGGATCTGCGGGCACCTACACCGACGGCGGCTGCGGAAATGGCAGCACCTGACGGTTTAGAACTTCTCAGAAACTTAGAAAATGTAAGTAATCGGATCCATCGGATGGCAAAAACGCGGCTAGAATCTGAGGCGCAACGCCTAGACCATCTCGTCTTACGACTGAACCACGCAATTCCTAATCCTGAGCAAATGCGTCAACAACAGGTCCTTCTGAATAACCGTTTGAACCGAGCACTCGTCGAAAAATTGCGATCCTCAAAACAGCAGCTAAGCTATTTGCAAACTCGACTTGATGCGATTACTCCAGCCAAACGCCTTAAAAATGAATATCAAGTTCTTGAAAAATACCAACATCGTATTCAATTAACGATGCAAGGGCGGTATCAAAGGGAGTTATCGAAATCACAATACTTAAAAATGCAATTAGAAACACTCAGTCCCAACCGAACTTTGGAACGGGGATACTCCTTGGTATTAGAAGATGGGAAACCCTTGAGTAATCCGCAGCAGTTAAAAGTAAAACACCAATACACTATTGAAATGGCACTGGGAAGTGCGCAAGTTCAAATGACTGAGATTAAAGTCGCAACCAAAAATAGTTGATACAAATCAGTTATTAACCAAAAAAGTGAAGCGGTTTATGAAACTGTCAAGAAATCGTCTTACAATCTTAATACAACGAATTGATGGAATTTTGAAATTTGACTTAAATAACCCTAGGAGATGTCATGGAACACGCATTACCGCAATTACCTTATGCTTTAGACGCTTTAGCACCCCATATTTCAAAAGAAACTTTAGAGTTTCACTATGGTAAGCATCACCAAACTTATGTAACCAACCTCAATAACCTCCAAAAAGGTACTGAGTTTGAAAACATGAGTTTAGAAGAAATTGTTAAGAAATCATCTGGTGGTGTTTTCAACAATGCAGCTCAAGTTTGGAACCACACTTTTTACTGGATGGGTTTAACTCCAACTGGTAGCGGTGCTCCAACTGGTGCCTTAGCTGATGCAATCAATGCTAAATGGGGTTCATTTGACAAATTCAAAGAAGAATTTACTAAATGTGCTGTTGGTACTTTTGGTTCAGGTTGGGCTTGGTTAGTGAAAAAAGCAGATGGTTCTTTAGATTTAGTTTCAACTAGCAACGCTGCTACACCACTCACAACCGATGCAAAAGCATTGCTAACATGTGACGTTTGGGAACATGCTTATTATGTTGACTACCGTAATGCACGTCCAAAATATGTTGAGTCATTTTGGAATCTCGTGAACTGGGATTTTGTTGCAGCAAACTTTGCTTAATTAAAGTTAAGTGTAGTGGTGACTTGTTTGGTTTGACCTGAAATAGTAGATGCAAACCTAAAGTCACAGAAGAAAAAAATAGTAGCAAAAAGGGATTGTCGATGAACTTCGACAATCCCTTTTTGTTTCTAAAGGCACTCACGTTTAGGTTAAATTACCAAGGTTATTTCAAAAAATAAATGACGCAAAATGATTGATATGTTAAATTAATATGTGAATTACGTGGAAAAATCGTAAATATTGAAACTAAATTAATGGAATGGGTATGTTAATTGAATTTAGCGTAACAAACTATCGCTCTATTTTAGGCAAACAAACCCTCAGTTTAGTAGCAGGGGTTGGAAATGATCATGAGCAAAAAAATGTGATTCATTGTGATGGTAATCAAGATAGACTTTTAAGGTCTGCTGCAATTTATGGGCCAAATGCCGCTGGGAAGAGTAACTTAATGAAAGCGATTTCGTTGCTTCAATGGTTAATAATACACACGGCATCTTCTCAAGAAGGTGTGCAAATTTCAGGAATTGTACCCTTTCTGTTAGATAAAGATTCGACCCATGCACCGACAGAATTGAACATCGTCTTTGTGGCAGATGATGGTGTGAAGTATGAGTATTTTGTATCTGCAACGTCCCAGTTAATTTACAAAGAATGGCTCGTGGCCTATCCGAACAATCGTCCACAAAGATGGTTTGAGAGAGAGTTAAACCCTGTTTCAAAAAAATATGATTGGTGGTTTGGCACGAAGTTTAAAGGGGATAAGGCTGAGAAAAAGGTGTGGAGTGAGTTTACGAGAGGTAATGCACTCTTTTTTTCTACCGCTATTCAATTGAATAACGCGCAGTTAAAGCCTGCATTTAATTGGATTGTGAATAAGTTAATTGTACTTGCGTCTGGGGTAGCAATTGACCCTCATTTAAGTATTGATTTAATCAAATTAAACCAAGAGGGTAAGATATTAGATTATTTAAAAGCAGCAGATATTGGTATCGATGGAATTAGAATTCAGGAAGATGATCAACAAGCACCAAATGCTCAAGGATCGATGCGTAACCCTTTGACATTTTCATCAAGAACAAATCTGTCCGGTGGCTTTAATCCTCCCGAGGGCCTTGGTTCGCTTTTGATGAGTATTCTTACTGATCACATTACAAATAATGACTCTACTGTTCATTTTTCACTAGAGGATGAGTCAGAGGGAACTAAAAAGTTATTTCACTTAACTGGTGGATGGATTAAATCTTTGGAGGGGGGGGCAACCCTTCTAGTCGATGAATTAGAAAGTAGCCTACACCCCTTTATTAGTAAATTTTTAGTGGGTTTATTTCATAGTTCAAAAAATATCAATAATGCCCAGCTCGTTTTCACAACACATGATACTAATTTACTAGATACCAATTTATTGAGGCGTGATCAGATTTGGTTTGTTGAGAAAAATTCTAATAAAGCAACTGAGCTGTATTCTTTATTGGAATACAAGCCGAGAAAAGATGAAGTAATTGAACGTGGTTATCTGAAGGGAAGATACGGCGCAATACCATTTGTTAGGGAATTTTAGTGCCGCAAAAAAGAATTTCGGTTGTTCGTAAAAGTAAGGGATTTAAAAGAAAAGATAGTATTCGAGAGTCCTCACCGGCGATGCTCATCGTATGTGAGGGAATAACAGAAGAAATTTACTTTAAAAGCTTGAGAAGCCAATTAAATTTAAAAACCACTCAGATTGTTATCGCCAATAACAAAAAAGATTCTGCACCAATTAATCTCGTTAAAAAAGCCGAAGAATTACAACATCAAGACGATGGATTTGAGATCATATTTTGCGTATTTGACAAAGATCAGCACCAATCATTTGACTCTGCAAGAGCTAAAATTAAAAAATTATCGAGCCAGAAAAAAATGTCGATACCTATTTATGAAGCAGTCAGTGTTCCCTGTTTTGAGTTTTGGATTTTGTTGCATTATAAAAGAACAGATATGGCATTTAAGTCATCACGTGAAATAATTGAATTATTAACTAAAAATCAATACATCCAACACTATAGAAAATGTGATTATTTGTTGATGCTTGAACTAATGGAAAAAGTGGATATTGCATTACAAAATGCAATTTGGTTAGAAAATCAGGATTATATTGAAAATGAAAATCCAATGACCAGTGTCCATAAGTTAGTTCAAAAAATGAAGGATTTTAATTCAAGGTAAATTATTTGGTTCTTGACTCAGAGTTACGCCAAATTTTTCTAAAACCGTCTGTTTGATGTGATTTGCTAATGCCAACATTTCAGATCCTTTTGCAGTCCCATGATTCACAAGGACTAATGCTTGTTTTTCATAAACCCCGCAATCGCCAACTCTGTAACCTTTTAGGCCGCATTGATCAATTAACCAGCCGGCTGCTAATTTAAACTGTTTTTCACCTAAAAGGTCTGGGGCAGGATAGCTAACTAGACCTGTAAATTTCTCTTTTAACTGGGTGTAGGTTGCCAAATCAACGATCGGGTTATGGAAAAAACTACCCGCATTACCAAGTAGTGCTGGATCGGGTAACTTTTTTGAGCGAATCATAACTACCGCGTCAAAAATATCTTGGGCAGAAGGAGACTTATTGTCTAAAAAGTAGTTCGCCAGTTCTGCATAACTTAAGTTAGCTTGCCACTTTTTGGGAATAGCGAAACGCACTTGGGTAACTACATAAGCTTGTAGGTCACGTTTAAAAATGCTATCACGGTAAGCAAATGCACATTCTTCTTTAGGAATAACTTGCCAATTTTGTTGGATATTGAGATCAACTTCAGTATTTGCTTGGGTTTCAAGAACTAACTTGGTATCTAGGACCTCAACGGAATCAATCATGGAAGCTGCTTCGGCACCGTAAGCACCGATATTTTGAATGGGAGCAGCTCCCGTGGTCCCTGGAATCAATGCTAAATTTTCTAGGCCAGGATAACCCTCTTCTATCGTCCACTTTACAAATTCATGCCAATTTTCACCCGCCCCACAATCGATATAAAAATGCGTCGCTGACTCAGAGACGAGTTTTTTACCGAAGATAGCCATATGAATAGTCAGGCCCGGTAAAAAATCCTGTAAAACGACATTACTGCCGCTCCCAAGGACCTGCCACGGCATTTTTTTCTGATTGGCAAATTCAATGGCATTCAGCAAGTCGTGCTCATTCTCCACGCTGACAAAATATTCAGCATGGGATAAAAAACCAAAAGAATTTAGTTTTTGAAGAGAAAAATTGGATTGAATGTTCACAGGAGGATATTATTACTTATTAAATGATGAATAGGAGAATTTAATGCCCTCTTTTGATGTGGTCTGCGAGCCAGATATGATTGAAGTAAAAAACGCTTTAGAACAAGCAAATAAAGAAATTAGTACGCGCTTCGACTTTAAGGGTTCTGATGCAAGAGTTGAGATGAAAGAACAGCAATTAACCATGTTTGCTGATGATGATTTCAAAATCGCGCAGGTAAAAGACGTCTTATTGAACAAAATGGCGAAACGCAATGTCGACGTGCGCTTTTTAACCGACGGTAAGAAAGAAAAGATCTCAGGCGACAAGGTCAAACAATTCATTGACATCCAAAAAGGGATCAACGGTGATTTAGCTAAGAAAATTGTTCGTATTATTAAAGATAGCAAAATTAAAGTACAAGCCAGTATTCAAGGCGATGCTGTCAGAGTTACTGGCGCAAAACGCGATGACTTGCAAGCTACCATAGCTTTGCTGCGTAAGGATGTGCCTGAATCACCTCTAAATTTCAATAATTTCAGGGACTAACTTTACCCCTTAGCAGTTAGGCCAAACAACTCAGCTAAGAAGACTGCAATAAAGCAATCCAAAATGGCATAGTGAAGGCCGCACCAATCGTCATCAGTGAAATCGTCACTGAGACGATTGGGCCATTACCCCCCATCCGGGTTGCCATCACAAAAGCACTCGTGGCGGTTGGAACGCTCGCAATTAAAACTGCGGTGGTGAGTTGAGGTTTTGGCAGGTGCAAAACATAGTTACCGACGGTAAAAATAAATAATGGAAAGATGATTAATTTCAAAAATGTCCAAAAGAAGACAAGAGCCATCTCTTTTTTAGCACTAACCCATCCTAAACTAGCGCCTACCGTCATCAAACCAATCGTAATTGATGCGCTCCCCATGCGTTGCAAATTCGAGTGAATAAAATCGGGTAAGGGAAAATGGGTTAGGTTGATGAGTAAACCTAATACGGTAGCAATCACGAACGGATTTTTGATGAGTTCCATCAATACATTGTTTTGCGAATTTCTGGATAAAGAAATAATCGATAAGGCATTGGAGAGAGGCACAAGACTTGCCACTGCGATAGCCATCAACGCAAGACCTTCTTCCCCACCTAGGCGAAGAGCGACTGCAAAGGCAATAAAGGTATTAAACCTAAAAGATGTCTGAATCCCTGAATGATGACTCACCGGATCGGGGTGCCAAAGCCATTTGGCACTATAGGCTAAGAAGGCCATGAGCATCATGCCAACCGCTAACAGTAATAACATGGAGACATTGTCTGCCCATACTAATTTTGCGCGACTAGCTGAAGAAACTAAAAGGGCTGGAAATAAAATCCAATACACAATTTTTTCAAGCGCAACCCATATTTCACGATTGAGAAATGTAAAACGATTTAATCCCCAAGCAAAGATCATGAGAATAAAATCAGGAAGTAAAATAAGGGCAGTATTCAAGAGATTTCATCGGTTGGACTGCTCGCCCAAAAAAGGGTTCGTGCAGTCTATTTAAGTCTAGTTATTTAATTTTTTTGTTTATTTTTAAGTTCAATTTGAAAATACCGCGGTGATGACTAACGAAGCAATCCATCCATCCATTTCAACTAAAAATGATCATTCAATCATTTTAAGGCATAGTCTGGATGAGATATCTTATTTCATTGATTCCTTGTGGTTAGAAAATGGCTTGTCTAAAAATACCTTAGACGCGTATCGAAGCGATTTGGAGATTTTTGCCAACTGGCTGAATACGACTTATCAAAAGTCGATTCTAGAAACGACTCAGGTCGAGATCACTGCTTTTATGGCAGCTAAACGGGCGGACAAAGCAAGTTCCGCTAATCGTCGTTTAACGGTATTTAAACGTTTTTTCAGGTTTTGTATTCGCCAAAATAAGTTAACAGACGATCCTTGTCTATATCTTCGTCAAGCCAAACAACTCATGCGTTTACCAGTGAGTCTGTCAGAAAAGCAAATTGAAAATTTATTACTTGCCCCTAATGTGGAAGAGCCATTGGGATTGCGTGATCGTGCGATGTTAGAGCTGATGTATGCCAGTGGACTGCGTGTCTCAGAAATTATTATGATTAAATTTCTACATCTAAGGTTAGGCGAAGGGGTCTTACATATTTTGAGTGGTAAAGGTAATAAAGAACGTTTAGTGCCGTTTGGCGCACAAGCAGCGCATTGGATTCAACGATATGTAGACGAGGCGCGAGCCAGTATCTTAGGTAATCAAACCAGTGACTATTTATTTGTAGGGAGATACACTGGGGAGCATCTATCTCGTCAAGCATTTTGGTACATGATTAAGCGTTATGCCATTATCGCTGGCATCGAAGGCCACCTATCGCCTCATACCCTAAGACATGCTTTTGCTACCCATTTATTAAATCACGGTGCTGATTTACGGGTAGTACAGTTATTATTAGGTCATGCCGATATTTCTACTACGCAAATTTATACTCATGTGGCACGAGAGAGACTTAAAAATATTCATCAACATCACCACCCAAGAGGGTAGTTTTTATGACAACAGAAATGCAAACATTGTTTTTATCCGCCGCCTTAATTTTAGGGGCTTATTTGCTCGGCTCTATTTCCTTCGCAGTCGTCGTTAGTAAATGTATGCAATTGCCAGATCCACATAGTTATGGCTCCGGCAATCCAGGGGCAACCAATGTTTTAAGAACCGGTAATAAAAAAGCCGCCATCCTGACTTTATTGGGTGACTCATTAAAAGGACTCGTTGCAGTCGTCCTTGCTCGTTATTTTTTACAAAATAGTTCACAAGCAGATTGGGCTTTACCAGCAGTCATTGTGGCCGTATTTGTTGGGCATCTTTATCCAATTTTTTATGGTTTTAAAGGCGGTAAAGGAGTTGCTACTGCCTGTGGCATTTTATTCGGTGTGAACTTTATTTTAGGTATAGCGACACTATCAACCTGGTTGATTATTGCGTTTTTCTTTCGGTATTCTTCCCTAGCTGCCCTCGCAGCAGCAGTCTTTGCGCCGTTTTACGCCGCATTATTATTTGGTTTTGCACCGATTTGTACTGCTATTTTGTTGGTTGGAGTATTGCTCACTTTGCGTCATCGCAAAAATATCATGAATTTACTCAATGGCACAGAGTCGAAGATTGGCTCTAAAAAATGAGGCTTTATGTTCTATTTCAGAACTCTTTAGGGTCTCATTAGTGAGTTTTTGTCTTGCTCTGAAAGATTCTTCAATTACTGATAAAGTCATAACTCAGCAGAATACTAGGAAGAAAAGACTGAGTAATATCCGATGAGCCAAAAGCAAGGGCTTGTTAATTGCAAGTTAATAAACAAAATTTAAACAATATGACGACAAAATCAAGCAAAAAAGCACCATCTAAAGCATTAACTAAAGTGTCAGCTAAAGAGTCAACTAAAGAATCAATTGGTGTGCCAGTATCTGTAAAAATCCGAGAAAAGTTATTAAAAGCAAAACAACGGTTTCATGCGAATGATAATATTGCCGAATTTCTAGAGCCTGGTGATCAAGACCTTCTGTTGGCTGAGGTTGCAGAAAAAATGAAGGGTGTTTTGGAGAGTTTAGTGATTGACACCGTAAGTGACCATAACACCCAAGATACCGCAAGACGAGTCGCGAAAATGTTTTTGAAAGAAGTCTTTGCAGGGCGTTATCAAGAAATGCCACCGATTACCGAATTCCCAAATGTCTCACATCTCAATGAATTAATGGTCATCGGCCCGATTACCGTCAGAAGCGCCTGTTCCCATCATTTGTGCCCAATCATGGGTAAAGTTTGGATTGGGGTATTGCCGAACAAAGAGAGTAATTTGATCGGTTTGTCTAAGTATTCTCGTACTGCAGAATGGATTATGAGTCGCCCACAAATTCAGGAAGAAGCAGTGATTCAGTTGGCAGATCTTTTAGAAGAAAAAATTAAGCCAATTGGTTTAGCAGTGGTGATGGATGCAGATCATTTCTGTATGCAGTGGCGTGGTGTGAAGGATGCCGAATCAAAAATGCTCAACAGTGTCATGCGAGGCCTCTTTTTGAAAGACTTTAACTTGCGTCGTGAATTCCTATCTTTCCTCGGCAGTCGCTATAAATAAGCCGAACTTCATTGAGTAGAGTTTGAGTTTATCAGGGATGAAAATCCCTGAAGCAAGGGTTTACACTCATCTAAAATTAATTGAGAATCATTATCATTTAAAAGTCTATTTAAATCAAATGGTTACGATTAAAAAAACAGAGTTAAATATTTCTATTATCCTTACATTGTTGTCTAATTTAAATCTGAAAGGGAACTCTAATGAAAGCAAGTCGTCGCCAATTTATTATTTTGTCTGCAACTGGTTTAGCTGCTGCTACAGCAGGTCAAACATTCGCTGCTGATCCAATGGTCGCTGAAACAGATCCCCAAGCTGTAGGACTTGGTTATAAAGCGGATAGTACTAAAGTTGATAAAGCAAAATATCCAAAACACGTTGCTACTCAAGTTTGTGGCGGCTGCGCATTGTATAAAGGCGCTGCTGGATCTGCTGCTGGTGGATGTCAAATTTTCGCTGGTAAGCAAGTTTCTAGCAAAGGCTGGTGTAGTGCATTCGCTGCAAAGGCGTAATCACTGATTTGAATTTAAATACTGGCCTGGGTTCGAAGTAATTCTAACTTTAGCCTAGTCTTTATCTAAAGGGAGTCCACATAATGGACTCTCTTTTTTTTGTGAATGACTACGACTTTATTCGCCTTATCTAGGAATATTTAGATCAGATTCATAAAAAAATCGATAAGTCTAAAAAAATCATCTTAATTATTAGTTAAACTCTGAATAATTGAATTCAAAGGGGCTTTCATGTTAATAAATTGCGTTGCATATGAAAAGGGTTACAAAATTGCAGAAATGCCAATTGATCAAATCAGTGATTATTTAGCAAAACCTGGAGTTTTTGTTTGGGTTGCGCTATTTGAACCCAATGCAGAAGAACTTTCTGTGATGCAAGAGGAGTTTAATTTACATGATTTGGCTATTCTAGACGTGCTGCATGGTCATCAACGCCCTAAAACAGAAGAATATGGTGATGTGATTTTTTCAGTAGTACAAATGGTTACGATGCAAGCGAATCAGAGTTTAAAAGTAGGTGAGTTAGATATTTTTACAGGGCCCAACTTTATTCTTTCTATTCGTTCCCGCAGTGATAAACCACTCTTGGGAGTTCGCGCTAGGTGTGAACAAGACCCCCATTTACTTGCCCTAGGGCCCGCTTATGTTTTGTACGCCTTAGTAGATTATGTTGTCGACGAATACTTTGAAGTGCAGGAAGATTTGCAGTCAGAATTGGAAGAGATTGAAGCAGATATCTTTATAAAAAGTAAAGGCCGCCAAAATATTGAACGACTTTATTACTTAAAACAAAAGGTTTCTACTTTGAAGCACGCATGCGTGCCGCTCAGAGAAAAATTTGGGCACTTTAATGGTGGCAGAATCCCAGTGGTTCTTGCACAGGCGCATTTAAATGAATACTTCAGAGATCTAAATGATCACTTAGCAAGGATCATTGATTTATTAGAATCCATTGAAGATTCGATTTCAATGACTGTGCAGGTGAATTTATCCTTAGTGACCATTGATGAAGGTGAGATTACCAAGCGCTTAGCGGCGTGGGCGGGGATTTTTGGACTCGCTACCAGTTTTGCAGGTATTTGGGGGATGAACTTTGAAAAGATGCCAGAACTGCAATGGCAATTTGGCTATCCAATGGCATTATTCACTATTTTTGGTGGGTGCTCTTTGTTGTTTTGGCGCTTTAAGAAAATTAAGTGGCTATGAGTTGAGACTATGGGTAATAACTAGGAGTTCTTGAGAGGTGGTTAAAGTCACGCTGGTTTCTTTTGATAAGATAGACTGATATCAATGAAAAAATGAAGAATAATACAATGAGCCAACCAAAACGATTTCCCCAAATTACTCTTGAACAACTTGACCCCGCTGCACGGGATCTAGGTAAAGAAATTTTAGCTATCTCGAGTGTGGGTTTAGGCGGACCCTATAACGTCATGTTGAGAAGTCCAGTATTTGCTCAGCGGATGAAAAGTTTATTGGATTATCTACGCTTTAACTCATCTTTATCGACACGGATTAATGAATTTGCAATATTGATTCAGGCTAGGCTTTGGACTTCTCAAGTTGAATGGTACGCCCATTATCCATTGGCCTTAAAGGCGGGCCTAGCCCAGTCAGTCGCAGATGACTTGAAAGCGAATATACGCCCAAGAAATATGCAAGCAGACGAGGCAATTGCTTACGATGTTTGTATGCAGATGTGCGCCGATCATCAAATTAGCGATGCCTTATTTGCACAAGCAAAGGAAATTCTAGGTGAGCAACAATTAGTCGATTTAATCGCCGTCACGGGCACCTATGTGACGGTCGCGATGTTACTCAGCCTTGGTGAAGAGCCGATTCCGGAAGGCAAACCGCTACCGTTTCCAGAGAAATAAATTGAATCATGTACCTACCTAAACTTTTTGCGCAAAAGGATATGGGGCTATTACAAGCCCATATTCTAAAGTATCCTTTTGGTACGCTAGCAACTGCGATTGGTGGCATACCGCAAATGAATCATTTACCTTTTTACTTTGACATTGCAAGTAACTGCCTGCAAGCCCACATACCCAAAGTAAATCCCTTGTATGCGCAAGTGCAGGCGTGGTTAAAGGATCCAGTTAATTCTCAAGACTTACCGGTACTGATTGCTTTTCAGGGGCCAGATGCTTACATTACTCCAAGTTGGTACCCGTCTAAACTCGAACATGGCAAGGTGGTTCCTACTTGGAATTATGCGGTTGTGCATGCAAAGGGTAGACTCAAGTTGCAAGAGGACAAAGATTGGTTAACACATCATTTAACAAACCTTACCAATCAACAAGAATCGAGGAGAAACTCTACTTGGGAAATGACCGATGCGCCCGAGGATTATACGGACGGCATGATGCGCGTTTTGTGTGGCCTAGAAATTACGGTTGATGAATTAGTTGGCAAGTATAAAGTGAGTCAAAATCGAGAGAAGCAGGACCAAGCTGGGGTCCTTCAGCATTTAGAGCAAAGTGAGGATTGGCAAGATCGGCAGTTAGCCAACTTAACGACTCAGACTATCAACCACTCCAATAAGCCGAAGACCGATTATTGATGAAGTGGGGCGGCAACGCGACGAGTAACTATAGGGGGCTTATTGCCCAAATGAAAGGCAAATCGTTCTTCTTGTAAATTGAGGTCATTGGTCGTGAAACGGTCAAAGCGCCTTAAGTAATCTGCCCAGGTTTCAAAAATAAAATACTCAAGACACTTGCCCTCTTGTTCGGCATCTTCAAAAAAGCTCCAGGAAACAGCACCTTGGCGTAAGCGAGCATCTCTTGCCTTTTTCATCACGATTTGAAACTCAAACATTTGTTTTGGATCGATTTGGTACTCGACAGAAATCATGACTGGTCCAACATCATGGTCAATATCACGATCAGGCATGGGGTGTTCAATTGGACAAACGGGAGTGAGGTCTTCTTCTGAACCACCTTCTAACTTCAAGTGATTGGAAAATAAGACAGAGATAATACCCACCACAGAACCAGTAATGACAGCAGTGGTAACAGAGGTATGTTCAGCGAGATAGCCCCAAAGTCCTGCTCCTAAAGCACTACCTCCCATGAGAGCCATTTGGAAAATAGACATACCTCGTGCGCGAATCCAACTCGGCAAAGCTAACTGAGCAGAAATCGATATCGAGTTGGCGGTAATAATCCAAGAAGCGCCACTGAGCATCATAATTGGCGCAGAAAACCAAACATTGGGAGCTAATACAACGCCAATGGAGGTTAATGCTTGCAGAATCTGACCAAAAGAAACCAATTGATTACGGTCATAACGATGCCGCAGTTTTGGTAGTTGGGAAGCGGATAAAATCGCCCCGATGCCTAAACAAGAGAGCATGATCGTAAAGGTTTGGGCATTGCCGTTAAAGTGATCTTTTGCAATCACTGGTAACAAAGCGAGAAGCGCTGAGGATTGCACAAAAAATAAAAAAATACGAATCAGCACAGCCTTCATCCTCATGGAGGATCTAACGTACTGGATACCTACCCGCATCGCCCCAAAAAAACGCTCACCCGGTAATGATGAAATATTCGCTTGATATTTCCAGCGCATAATTAAAACGGTACACCCTAAAGACAGAATCATATTAAGGGCAAAGACGTATTCGGTGCCAGCACTAGCAATTAAAGCACCCGCCATTAAAGGCCCAATAATCCGAGAAGCGTTCATCGCTACTGCATTGAGTGCGAGGGCGGCCGGTAACTGCTCTCGGCGAACTAGATCTGGCACAATCGCGGCAAAAACGGGCCAACGCATTGCTAGTCCAATACCATTGGTGAATGTTAAAAAAAGCAGTAATGAAGCATTTAAAGAATTCGTGAAGGTTAAAAAACACAGCAAAGCTGCGTTCAGAGCAATCCAAATTTGGGTGATTACAAAATATTTTTTTCGGTTAAAAATATCAGCAAATGCACCACTTGGAATACCTAATAGGAAGACTGGTAAGTTTGATGCAGTTTGGATTAAGGCGACTAAAGTTGGCGAACTAGACAATGAGGTCATCATCCAAGAAGCGGCTACATCATTCATCCACATACAAATATTGGACGTCATCCAAGCCAACCAAAGCATAAAAAATACTTGGTATTTTAATGGCATCCACCAACGCTCTTGTTTAGTAACGTTGGTTGAGGGGTGATGGTTTGGGTTCAATTTGGAATTAAGGAGATATATTTGTAGCTCTATTTTAATGTTTATCAATAATTATGTTAAAAATGATAAGAATTTCATTCAATTAACTGCATTCGACCTACCATTTATGTCTATACATTCCCTTACTCAACTCAGTGCAAAAGTTCTTTCGGCGCAAATTGCGAATAAGTCTATTTCTTGCCTTGAGGTCATGCAGGCCTATCTAGCGCAGATTCAAGCGTTTAATCCAAAATTCAATGCTATCGTTTCGATGGTGGCAGAAGAAGATTTATTGCGACAAGCTCAAGAAAAAGATCAAGAGTTAGCCCGTGGTCAATACCATGGTGTATTGCATGGACTGCCCATGGCTCCGAAAGATTTAACAGCGACCTACGGAATTGCGACGACTTTGGGCTCGCCTCTATTAAAAAATCAAACGCAATTGCCAGACTCCATTATGGTGGAGCGTTTGCGGCGTAGTGGCGCCATCCTCATTGGTAAAACCAATGTCCCAGAGTTTGGTTTAGGTTCTCATACTTACAATCAGGTCTTTGGTACAACGCTGAATGCCTATGATTTGAGTAAGTCAGCAGGCGGTAGTAGTGGCGGAGCCGCAGTGAGTTTGGCGTTAAATATGTTGCCACTAGCTGACGGTAGTGATTTTGGTGGTTCACTTCGCAACCCAGCCGCTTGGAATAATGTTTATGGACTGCGGCCTTCTAGAGGCAGAGTCCCAGCCCAAAGCCCGGAGCTCTTTTACGATCATTTTTCTACTGAAGGACCCATGGCGCGTAATGTTCAAGATTTAGCGATGTTGTTATCCGTTCAAGCGGGTTATGATGCCCGTGCCCCTTTATCTTTAAATGAAGATCCGACCACCTTTAACCAGAATTTGGACGCTGTGCTGAAGGGTAAAAAAATTGCCTGGTTAGGCGACTATCAGAATTATCTACCAATGGAAGAGGGATTGCTGGATGCGCTAGAAGCCTCATTTTCATACTTCAAGGATCTTCAAGTTGAAGTTGTGCCAGCTAAGGTGAATTATTCTTTAGAGCAGTTGTGGGAATGTTGGTCAGTAATAAGGCCTTTTATTGCGGGTGGAAAACTCGGTAGTCTATATCAAGTAGAACCGAATCGCGGGCAGATGAAACCAGAAGCAATATGGGAAATTGAACAGTCTCAAAAGTATTCAGCGCAAGATGTTTACGCCGCTTCGGTAAAGCGCTCTGCCTGGTACAAGGCGATGATGCAATTATTTGAAAGTCATGATTACTTACTATTACCCGCGTCCCAAGTAATGCCATTTGACGCGCAAATGGACTGGCCTAAAAATATCGCCGGCTGTGCGATGGATACCTATCACCGTTGGATGGAAGTGGTAATAGGTCCCACGATGGCTGGCTTGCCAGTACTGGCGATTCCGGCTGGCACCTTTAAGGGCTTACCGATTGGCTTGCAGTTAATTGGCAAACCGCAAGGTGAATTAGCTTTGCTACAGTTAGGCTATGCTTGGCAACAAGTAACCCCTTACTTACAACAGCGCCCAAACGTACTTAGTTAATTACTGAGTTAAATACTCAGTAAAGTAATTAGTTAAGCGTCTGAACGAATGATGGTTACTGAAGTTTGACGAAGCTTATGGCTTAGGAGTCATGGCACTAAATAGTTTGTTGCGATAAAGTAAGTAAATAATCACAGCCATCAAAGATAAGGTTGCTAAACCCAAGGAGAAATGGATACCAATCCAACCCCCTACCACGCCAACTGTCACACCAGAACCAATGCGCAGTCCCATGGAGGCCATGTTATACAAACCAATCACGCGACCACGCAGCGCCATCGGTGCATTGGTTTGCACAATCGACTGGGCCATGGAGTTAAATGACAATTCAAAAAAACCACACATAAAGAGTAATAGGATTGCAAAGACGTAATTGCCGTTGACTGCAAAACTGAACAAGGTGGCACACCACGCTAAAGCAAGTAAAAGTGCCGTTCTAGGATGAGGTTTTAACAAGCCACGACTCTCTGATAAGATACCAGCAAAGAGTGCGCCACCAGCGTCAGCAGCAAGTAACAGACTATATAAAACGCCTGGGTCACCATGCCCAAGACCTTCTGCAAAGCCAGGCATTTGAGACTGATAGCTATTACCGACCAGCAAGGATGTAAATGAACATAATAAGATCATGACGGCAATCGGCTTGATTGGCTTCACATCTTTAATCGTTTGAATAATATCGGAGAGACCTTTAACCGCTCTTTTCATGGGGGGCTCACCTGTACGATATTTTGGACCATAAGGGGCACTCATTAGCCAAATCAAAGCCGGTAAATAAATCAAGATATTCCACAAAAGTCCATATTTAGGGCCAGCTGTCAGCATCAGAAAACCACCAACCGCAGGACCGATTAATAATCCTAAGTAACGGCCTGTCGCAAGAATTCGGATGGCACTGGGCAGAGTTTGAGTATCCACAATGTCATACAACAAAATTTGACTGATGATGAGCCAAAATACTCCAGAAAAGCCGTGCAAAACGAGGAGTGTCATGGCACTCCATACTTCGACGGTGTCGGTAATAAATAAATAAGCCCAACCAGCTGAGCAAATAATAAATAAGCAGACCCCAATTTGAATGAGTCTTCTCGGATCGAAACGATCGGCTAGGGCCCCTGCGGGAACAGAGAACAATAAAAAGGGCAGCCAGTGTGAAAAGACAGCAAATCCGGCTAATTCTGGGGAATGAAATTTCTGAAAAATCATCCAATAACTGATGACATGCTCCACATTGTCCGCCATCATGACGAGCATAAAGGTCAGCAAATGCCACCGAAATCCTGGGATTTTGAGTGCGTTGAGTGAGAGTTTTGTTGGCGTGGCTGGCGGAACTGCTGGAGGAGTAGAGGCTGTATTCATTGAAATAGTTTAGCTGATTTATGTAATCAATCAGTGAATTCAAAAGACCTCACTCAGTAGCATCGGCACATTCATAGGGAAGGAAGGATAGGCAGTGTAAAATATTATTCTGGCTTAATGTTTTTTGATTTGATGATCTTAGCCATTTTTATCACTTCATCATTTAAAAATTTAGCCGTGTCTGTTGGATTGCTCCCTACACCTTCGAGGCCGAGTGCATCAAAGCGCGCTTTAATATCTGGAGAGTTCACCGCTTTCTGAGTTTCGAGAGCAACGCGTTGCACAATCTCTCTCGGAGTTCCCGCGGTAGTGAGAATCATCGACCAAGTAGAGGACTCAATATCCGGACCACCAGCCTCAATCATTGTAGGAACTTCACTAGCTCCAGGAATACGTTTATTTGACATCACCGCAATCGCTCTAATACGGCCATTACGAACCTGGGGCATGAGAGTTGGTGCTGTATCGATGAATACCTGAATATTATTTCCAATTAAATCTTGTAAGGCTAAAGCGGATCCTTTGTAAGGGGCATGCACCATATCTATATCTGCCGTTAATTTGAGGAGTTCGGTTGCCATATGCGCCGCTGCACCAATACCGGATGAGCCGTAGGTAATTTTGCCAGGATTGGCTTTGGCATAAGCAATTAATTCTTTGACATCCTTCACCGGTAGATTGTTATTGACGGTAATTAATAAAGGTGTAATTCCAATCAAACTCACCGGCGTGAGACTTTTTAAAGGATCGAAATTAAGATTACCAGCGTAAAGAGTAGGGTTTACCGAGTGGGCAGCAAGCACGGTGACGAAGTTGTAACCATCGGGCTGTGATTTAGCTACAAACTCCGAACCAATCAAAGCATTGGCACCAGGTTTGTTGTCAATGATGATGGTCCAACCGGTATTTTCAGCAATTTTTTTTGTAATAATTCGGGTCGATGTATCACTAAGCCCACCAGGCGCATAAGGTACAACCCAGCGAATGGGTTTATTGGGCCAACTTTTATCATCATTATTTTGTGCAAATAGAGGAGTGCTGTTTAGAAGGAGAATGGAGACAGCAACGGACGTCAATATATTTTTAAGCACGGAAACCTCTTAAATAAGGATGGAAAAAAGACACTTCTATCTGAATCGAACTAGCGAAGATTTGCAATAGGGAATATTACTGCTTTTTGAAGATTAACTGTTTAAATCCCCTAATTTTTTGAGTCCAAAGATTCACACTAGCTATCGCTGGACTTTCAATCCATCTAAAAGTAAAACAACATATAGTGATTAAGATCGGAGTAATAATGAAAATAACGCCAATGTATTCGGAGGGACTGAGTTGTTGTGCGCGATCCATACCAATGATAAATTTCATGGTGCAATAGAGAACCAATGGGTGTAAGAGATAAATACTGAATGAAATATCTCCTAAACGCCGCATTGGGCGAGCAGATAATAAGCCGAATAAGTCATTACCAGCAACGATTAAGGTAAAAGCGGTGAATAAACATAGTTGCGCTTCCCAATCTAAGGGATTTAGGGATAATAAGATTGGTAATGAACAACTCGTAATGATGACAAGACTAGCAATGGGGTGATTAGCGAAAGATTGAACGAATCTCAATTGATATAAATAAACGCTGAGCATGCCTAAAAAAAATGGTAAATAAATACGATTTTTACCTGCCAAAATGATGCCAAGAATTATTATTAAATAAAACACCTTAGGTACTTTGATACGATAAAGTAGACCCCAAATAGGTAATAAAAAGTAAAAGCACCATTCATAAGGTAAAGTCCAAACGACTCCTGCAAAAATCCTCATCGCATCGACGCCATTTAACTCTTGTAAGCTTAGTAAACCAAAAAATAGCCAATGAATAGCGTTTTCTCGAAGTTCAGAAATTTCGTCTATTAAGGTGAAGTTGGTCTCATAAGCGACAAAACCAAACATCATGAAAACAGCAAAAAGATAGAGGGGGGCGATTCTTAAAAAACGTGACACATACAAACGTAGCCAATCAAAATCTTTAGAGTTGGCATTGCTGGTAATTTTAGAAAAAAATAAGAAGGCGGTAATCATGAAAAAAAACAAAACCGATCCAGTCCCAAAGTAATAAAAGAGATAAGTCGGAGGACTTTGCCAAACACCGTTTTGAATGTAAAAGTACCAAATCATTGCGTGATGCAAAAATACAAAGCTGGCTAATAATCCTCGTAAACCATCCAAGGATTGCAAATGATTCTTCGATAAAGTGGATTGATGTAGATCCGGTTTGGTAGTTGTTGTAGTAAGCAACTTATCCCAGAAGAATAAAGTTCCAACAGCTATTGAGAGGAGAGCTATAGTAAGTAGATGGATATAAAGCATAAATTCTTACAACGATTAGAAATGAAATTAGTTTGATGATATTCTATTTACATAATGACTATCGATTGAAGGCTTTTCCAACATGACGACAATAAATAACGAAACTCCTGCTGAAACCGATTGGAAACATGACGGTGTGCGCGTGGTACCTGGTAATCAACTTGATACCAATACTGCTCAAACCCCAGGTATGAATCGTGCTGCTGCGATTAACTTAGCCCGCGTTGGCGCACAAAAATTATGGGCCGGCACTGTCACGATTCATCCGAATGCCAAAACTGGCGCCCATCATCACGGTGCGTTGGAAAGTGTCATCTATATTGTGAAGGGAAAAGCCAGAATGCGCTGGGGCGATCAGTTACAGTTCACCGCAGAAGCAAGTGCTGGGGATTTTATTTACGTACCGCCTTATGTGCCTCACCAAGAAATCAATGCCAGCACAGATGAGAGTTTAGAGTGCGTGCTAGTTAGAAGTGATAATGATGCAGTGGTGGTGAATTTAGATATCCCTCCTGTCGAAGTTCCAGAGAATGTTTATTGGGTGGATCCCACCCATCAACACCCCCATGATCACCCTCATTCCCATGATCACGACCATGATCATCCGCACGATACCAAATAACTCAAAATAGCCACTCTCAAAAAATAAATCGCTAAAAAATCGTTTATCCGTTAAATGTTAAAATTAATCAATTGATTAATAAAGTAAATACAACACGGAAGAATTATGGTTGATGTTCTAGTGGTGGGTGGTGGTAATGCAGCACTTTGTGCTGCAATTACCGCAAGAGAAGCGGGCGCCTCGGTAATGCTCTTAGAATCAGCACCGCCGGAGTGGCGCGGTGGTAATTCGGTGCACACTCGTAATTTACGTTGTATGCATGATGCCCCGCAAGACGTTCTAGTTGAAGCTTATCCTGAAGAAGAATACTGGCAAGATTTATTAAAAGTAACGGGTGGCTTGACCAATGAAAAGTTGGCACGCATCATCATTAGAGGGACCGCTACTGTGCGACCTTGGATGAAAAAGCATGGTGTACATTTTCAGGCTTCTTTATCAGGTACTTTGCATGTAGCGAGAACCAATGCCTTCTTTTTGGGTGGTGGCAAAGCCCTCGTAAACGCTTTTTATCGTAGCGCAGAAAAGTTAGGTATTCAGATTCGTTATCAATCCCCTGTGAAGTCGATTGATTTAGATGGCACAGAGTTTAAAGCAGTTATTTTAGAAAGTGGCGAGCGCATTGAAGCGAAGGTCTGTGTTCTCGCCTGTGGTGGTTTTGAGTCAAATCGTGAATGGTTGCGTGAAGCCTGGGGCCAAAACCCAAATGGCGAGTGGCCGGCCGATAATTTCTTAATCCGTGGCACGAAATTTAATCGCGGCGATATTCTCAAGTTCTTGCTTGATGCTGGTGCTGATTCGATTGGTGATCCAACACAGGGACACTGCGTAGCGATTGATGCACGCTCACCTTTGTATGATGGCGGTATTTGTACCCGTTTAGATTGTGTCTCTTTGGGCGTGGTAGTCAATCAATTCGCTAAACGTTTTTATGATGAGGGTGAAGATTTTTGGCCGAAGCGTTATGCTATTTGGGGACGTTTAGTTGCTCTTCAACAAGGCCAAATTGCCTATTCTATTATTGATTCGAAAGCCATTGGTCGTTTTATGCCGCCGGTCTTTCCAGCAATCAAGGGTAATTCAATTGAAGAAATTGCCGCGCAAATAAATTTAGATCCAGTCGTCTTGAGAGCCACGATTGATGAATATAACAAGGCTTGTAAAGTAGGCACTTTTGATCATAATGTCTTGGATGATTGCCATACTGAAGGTGCTAATCCTGAAAAGACGCACTGGGCATTGCCAATTGATCAAGGACCTTTCTACGCCTATCCGCTTCGCCCAGGTATTACTTTTACTTATCTAGGTTTAAAGACGGATGAAACGGTCGCGGTATTCTTCG
Organism: Polynucleobacter rarus; assembly: GCF_003072505.1. Classification (GTDB taxonomy): domain Bacteria; phylum Pseudomonadota; class Gammaproteobacteria; order Burkholderiales; family Burkholderiaceae; genus Polynucleobacter; species Polynucleobacter rarus. The sequence goes on along the minus strand of NZ_NTGB01000001.1, from coordinate 2,225,594 downwards.
ATGGTAAACCTAGCTCGAATTTATTTGCGGCTGGAGAAATCGTGGCAGGTAATGTACTCGGTAAAGGGTATACCGCTGGTATTGGTATGTCGATCGGAACAATTTTTGGTAGGATGGCAGGTCAAAGTGCGGCGCGTGCATTAAACCTAGCAATTAATAAAGAGGATGAATATGCAAGTGCAGAGTAACCCAACGTCAACCAGTCCGAACTTAGGCGGATTGATCGCAGAAGCTTCAAGACTTGCACAGGGTAGTGAAAACGTAGCAGAAGTGCATCGTGTATTACAGATATGTAATGCCTGTAGATATTGCGAAGGCTTTTGTGCAACCTTTCAGTCCATGACGAGACGGCTTGATTTTGATGTAAAAGACATTCACTTTATGGCCAATTTGTGCCATAACTGCGGTGCTTGTTTACACGCCTGTCAATATGCTCCCCCAAATGAATTTGGGGTCAATATTCCGCAAGCCATGGCGAAGGTTCGCTTAGAAACCTATACCGAATTTGCTTGGCCAAGACCCCTCGGAGTCCTGTACAAAAAGGCTGGATTATCTTTGTCTTTAATTATATCAATTGCGATTGGGATTTTTTTAATTGCACTCATGCAAGTCAATCAAAGTTTGTGGACTAGCTCACCTGACGGTAACTTTTATGCAATCTTCCCGCACAATACCTTAGCACTGACCTTTGGTGTTGTTTTTGTTGCGATGGTATTTTGTTTGGGGATGGGAGTGAAGAACTTTTGGGGAGAAATCTCCACCGATCCAATCCCACCAAAAGCAACGGTAGATGCACTGCGTGATACTTTGACGCTGAAGAATTTAGGTGGTGGTCATCAAGCGGGTTGTAACGAGTCCGATGATGCTTTCTCACTAGCGCGTAGACATTTGCACCATGCCACTTTCTATGGTTTTATGTTGTGTTTTGCTGCGACCAGTGTTGCCACTTTATTTCATTATTTATTAGGTTGGGAAGCGCCGTATTCTTACACAAGTTTGCCGGTGATCCTTGGGACGCTTGGCGGTATTGGTTTAATCGTCGGTCCTGTTGGACTTCTTTATCTCAATCTTAAACGCCATCCACTTCACGGTGATGCTGCGCAAAAGCCCATGGACCGCGGATTTATCGCGTTACTCTTGATGATCAGTGTTACAGGTCTTGGTTTATTAGCTCTGCGCGAAACGCAATATATGGGGATTTTGTTAGCCTTGCATTTGGGCTTTGTCATGGGCTTTTTCTTGATGATGCCTTACGGTAAATTTGCCCACGGTATTTATCGCTCAGCATCTTTACTTAAGAATGCAGTTGAAGTACGTTTGGGTAAGAAAATGAGTGTTGGCTCAGAGTAATGAAAAAACAATTGCTTGAATCTATGTCTGAATAACATGATTGTATGTAAGCTCTAGGCCTCTTTTCAGAGGCCTTAGAAATCTTGTAACTTACAACACAATTACTTGTTTGAAATAATTCAAGAAATAAGCTTTAAAGTAGGTTTTAAGGAAATATTTCAAACAATTTCTTTTTTTAGGGTTGCATTTGTTTGAAATATTTGCGATAGTTATCTTCAAATGCGATTTTCAGAAAATATTTCAATCAAATCCCTATTGAGTAAACTTGACTGGGATACGCCCTATAGCGCAAGTGACTTGCAGGCTATGGGACTACATCCGTCCGCAGCAACTCGACTAGCTCATGCAGGCTGGCTTAAAAGACTGGGTAGAGGCGTCTATCAGGTACCAAATGCAAAACTAGATATGAATAAAGCTTTAACGCTTCTTGCGCTTGACGTTCCAGAATTACATGTCGGTGGAAAAACAGCGTTAGCTTGGCGTGGAACTCGTCACAATCTAGCGTTTCAAGAGAGGATAAATCTTTGGGGAAATAAAGCCGGGCAACTACCGAAGTGGTTTACGGAGCACTTTAATGTTACCTATCAGTCCACAAATATCTTTGACAACAAATTACCCAAGGGATTTGGTCTTGCACCTTTGCCGGGAGGAAATCAAAAAGTCATGGTGTCTGTTCCTGAAAGGGCAATTTTGGAACTTTTCAGCGATACAGGTAAACTTCAATCGCTGGAAGAGACAATGAATTTAGCAGAAAGTGTTCATCAATTACGTCCCGAAATTTTAGAAACCTTATTAGCCCATTCAACGAGAGTTAAAGTTGTTAGATTGGCAAAAATTGTCGCAGAAGACCTTGAGTTACCTTGGTTAGAAATTGCAAAAATACACAATGATCGACTCGGTAGTTCAAGTCGTTGGATTGCTGTTACCCGTGATAAAAAAATTATTCGTTTAAAAAAATGAACGCAACTTACGTACAAACTGTTAACTTGTTATTGGATATTGCGCCCACAGTATTCCAAACTTCTAGATTTGCGATGAAAGGTGGAACAGCGCTGAATCTGTTCGTCCAGGATCTACCGAGGTTGTCAGTTGATATAGATGTTGTATTTCTTGATCACAAGACAGATCGAGAAACTGCACTTGATGAAATTTCCCAAGAACTCAAGCGCATTGAGTCAACTATCATAGGAATGGGTTATTTAGCAAAGATTAGAAAAATAAATAGTGGCGATGAAGTAAAAATTATCATATCTAGCCCAGTGGCAGAAGTCAAAATAGAGGTTAATTTTGTTTTTCGAGGAACGGTACTTCCAATACAAACTCTTGGCCTATCGACAAAAACTCAAGAATTATTTTCAAGAAATATCCAACTACCAATTCTTTCTCCATCTGAATTGTATGGAAGTAAATTGGTTGCAGCGATGGACAGACAGCATCCGCGTGATTTATTCGATGTGCTAAAAATGTATGAGAGTCACGGATTAACTTTAGAAATTTTAGATTGTTTTGTTGCCTATTTGGCTGGCCATAACAGACCAGTTCATGAGGTTTTGTTTTCGAACATTCAACCCATGGAAGAGACTTTTAAAAATGAATTCGTTGGGATGACCTCAGAACCAATTAGCTTAGAAGCGTTGAAAAATACTCAGAATAAACTTATGGGTGAACTCCCTCAGGCATTGACGACCAGCCATAAAAGTTTTTTACTATCATTAGTTACAGGGAATCCTGATTGGTCACTTATGCCATTCAATCATCTACAAGAAATGCCTGCTATCAAATGGAAGTTGAGGAATTTGAATAGTTTGAAGTTAAGAAACGCTTCGAAGTTCAAACTTCAGAAGAGTGAACTTGAACAACGATTTAGCAACTTTACCATTTAAACTCTAAAGAAGTAATAGAGATTCGATGATCTTGTTTTTCGATTGCTAAAAATTTCTATTATTCTTTTAGCAATGGATTAATTGGTGATAATGAGGCTAGGTAATGCAAAGCTTAAAAAAGATAATCTAGCGCAAATAATTAAATATTTACGCTAGATACCTCAAAAAACTTACCAGTTTGATTCACGATCCGGTGTTGATGCAATCCGGTGTACGCTTAAGTCAGCGCCTTCAAACTCTTCTTCTTGTGACAGACGAATACCGAGGAATACTTTTAGTGCACCATAGACAATCACTCCACCAGTGAGTGCAATGACTACGCCTAGTAAGCTACCAATTAGTTGTCCAGTAAAGGTCACACCACCCATTCCACCGAGTGCAGTGGTCCCAAATATTCCTGCAGCCAAACCACCCCAAAGGCCACATAGACCATGCAAGGGCCATACACCAAGAACATCATCAATCTTCCAGCGATTTTGTACTAAGGTGAACATGTAAACAAATAGGCCACCTGCAAATAGTCCAACAAATAAAGCGCCGAGTGGATGCATTAAATCAGATCCAGCACACACCGCTACTAAACCAGCTAAAGGACCGTTATAAGTAAAGCCAGGATCATTTTTACCTACTACCCAAGCAGCTAAAGTTCCGCCTACCATGGCCATGAGTGAATTCATGGCTACTAGGCCGCTTACTTTATCAATCGTTTGTGCGCTCATCACATTAAAACCAAACCAACCAACTGCTAAAGTCCATGCGCCTAATGCAAGGAAGGGAATGCTTGAAGGTGGATGCGCTGATACTTGTCCATCTTTGTTATAACGACCACGACGCGCGCCGAGAAGAATGATTGCTGGTAAAGCAATCCAGCCACCAACAGCGTGCACAACTACCGAGCCTGCAAAGTCATGAAACTCTTCGCCAGTAAATTCTTTGATCCACGCTTGAATGCCGTAATGTTGATTCCAGGCAATACCTTCAAAGAAAGGATATAAAAATCCCACCAAAATAAAGGTTGCGATTAACTGAGGATTAAATTTAGCTCTCTCCGCAATACCACCTGAAATAATGGCTGGAATCGCTGCTGCAAAAGTCAGCAAAAAGAAAAACTTCACGAGTTCGAAACCATTTTTCTGCGCTAAAATTTCTGTGCTTGAGAAAAAATCTACACCATAAGCAATGCTATATCCAATGAAGAAATAAGCGATGGTTGATATTGAAAAATCAACCAAGATTTTCATCAATGCATTGACTTGATTCTTTTTACGAACAGTTCCCAATTCTAGAAATGCAAAGCCTGCATGCATAGCAAGCACCATGATGGCACCTAGTAATATGAATAAAGTATCACTGCCTGTTTTTAAGTTTTCCATGTACTCATCCCTTTGATCTAATTGCATCATTATAGGGAATTAAAAACTTAAATCGGTGCGTTATGCACTAAAATAGTGCTTTATAACTTGATGAAATTTTGGAAAGTGTTATGGGTTAAATGAAATCAAAACATATTGGGTCAGCTTTTGATGAATGGCTGTATGAACAAGGTTTATTTAAAGAAGTCACTGCGGTGGCAATGAAAAAAGTGAATGCTTGGCAAATTCAAAAGGCCATGAATAATCAAAAAATTACAAAGACCTCGATGATAGTGAGCGATAGCCCTGCATCATTAAGTCGTTTAATTAATAAAGAAGATTGATTATTAACCTTTTAGATATTTAAAAACCACTTAAATCTTTTAAGTGATTAGTTTGACCATCCACGTATTTAAGAATATTCTCAAAAGCAGTCCCCAAATACGCCTCGTAGTTATCTTTTTCTACATAACCTAAATGCGGAGTGCATAGAGTATTTGGTAAATGGAGTAATGGATGTTTTGCATCTAAAACAGGTTCTAACTCTTGTTCATAAACGTCGATTGCAGCAAAACCAGGACGATTATTTTTGAGTGCCTCAACTAAAGCGCCTGGTTCGATGAGTTCTGCTCTACTGGTATTTACGAAAAGGCTAGTTGGTTTCATTAGCGCTAGATCAGTTGCTTTGATCATGCCACGGGTTTGAGCGTTTGAGCGGATGTGTACAGTCAAAATATCTGATCGACTGAAAAAATCTTCACGACTTTTGGCACTCTCATAGCCTAGTGAAGCAGCTTGCTGCAAGGATCCTTCTCTGCCCCAAACTAAAATATGCGCCCCAAAGGCTGCCATAATTTTTGCAACTTGCGTACCAATTTTCCCAAGTCCTAAGATACCAACCGTTTTACCCCGAATCTGTTCGCCAATAGAACCTTGCCATTGACCACTTTTGAGACGGTTTACTTCAGATACTAGATTTCTCTTGGCAGCAAGTATCAAAGCAATCGTTAATTCAGCGGTAGCTGCGCCAGATCCTTCACCTTCTCCAATGGCAATACCAGCAGCTTTACAAGCAGCTAAATCAATATGCGAATTCGCTTTACCGACTTGTGAAATCAGTTTGAGATTAGGTAGCTTATCAATCAATTCTTTTGTCATTCGTGTACGTTCACGAATCAGAACTAAAGCATCTGCCGATGCCAGAGCTGCAACTCTTTCATCTAAAGTCTTAAGGGGTTCATTAAGGATGATTACTTCATGGTCTTTTAATAAAGAAAAGCAATTGAGATGACGGACGCAGTCTTGGTAATCTTCAGGAATAATGATTTTCATAATAAGCCGTAAATAGGGTAAACATTAGTAAAAATTAATTCTTAAGCCATAAATATTTATGGGTTTATTTTCGCATGAATAATAAAGTGCTCAAATTGAATGATGAGGAATATTTTTAGTGAAATTAAATACCAAGTTTAATTTTTAATTGATCAAGCTGCTGTCCATACTTTTTGGGATTTTCAGACTTAAGTTTTTTTAGGTTTTGTATCTTCCACTTAATTGATGGGAAATCATTAAATGCATAGAGGTTCCAATTTGGGGTTAAGCTTTTTACACTGTATAAAAACTGTCAATCCTCCAATGTAAGTACTTCATTTATTGTGCTCAACAGTAATTCTCGGGTACTTAAAAAGTCCTCATAGGTAAAAAAAACAGAACTCATTCCCTCAAATTGGTTATCCAGAGCATTTCTTTGATCTAAGAGATTTGGTAATAAAACTTCATTAATCGGTGCGCTACTTGAAAGTAAGCCGTACAAAAAACCTTGTTTTATCTCAGGAGTAAAGCCGTCATTGTCTAATAAATATTTAACATCAAATAAATCTCTTGGATGTTGTCGATCTAATGCAGCACAAATTTTCCCGCCATAAAGTTGACCAGTCGAAACAACATTGACTTCTACAAATCGATTGAACTCAACTTGTGCTTTCTCGCAAAGAGGTAATTTTTGCGTGGGTGCAATTAAACCACGGCCCACTGGATTGACTTCAATCTTAATTTGAGCTTTTTGAGAAGAAGCAATTAATTTAAAGTTATTAACTTGATGTTGAACAGTAATATCTGAAATCTTTTCAATCTTATTTTTAATTCTTTGTAATCCGTTGTAAATTCCTAAGAGACTTTCTTCTCGGTTTTCAACCTTGCAATAGGTCAAATCAATATCAACAGAAAGTCTTGGAATATTTCTAATGAAAAGATTAATTGCAGTACCGCCATGTAGAGCAAAACATTCTTCTTGAGCCACAAAAGGAAGAACATCCAGTAACAATTCAACTTGATTTTGATAATTCTTTTTAATTATGCGAGTTCCTTTGGTATGGTGATGAGATACTTTGAATCGAAATGCCCATCTGAAATAATACTCCTCTTCCCACTGCCTAAATTTACCCCTTTTAAATCTAGGTATTTAAACCAAGCATGCCCAATTTTTTCTGCCATAAAGAGAAAAAGCCTTTTAACTTTGATCGATTCACAAGACTCTAAAAATGTTTGAACTTGCATAGGTTGAATATTGTTGAGACCCTCTAAAAGTTCATAGCATTCCATCAAATCTTGTTTATTCGGAGTAAGATATAAACACTCAAAAATTGCTCTTAAAGGGCTAGATATTTTGATAGAAAAATTTTTAATTTCGAAATCCAAAAGTTCTAGTTGACTGGGTAAAAATGACGTCCGGTGATGCTCGATAGAAATACCCCAATTTGTATTTGAAAACCATTTTGGTAGATGCTCTGTCCACTCTCCAAAAAGAGAGACTGAATTAGCATTAAGATTTAAAAAATGTAATCTACCTTGTAGCTCTAAAGCTGACTTGCCACCAACGTGGATGGATGATTGTCCCTGCCTCTGAAGGGCGTACAAAGCGCCTTGGTAACTAACTTCGTCACCCATGCGTTTGACTGCACCACTTCCTATAGACTCTAACCAACCACTTTTTTTATATCGATTAGTCAGTTGCCCTGATATACCTATTTGTTTAAGCCAAGATGATAGATAGATCGTGCCGGGTGGCCAATCATGCATTAAGTGGTTTATTTTTTTTGAATTATTTAAACTCATAGTTTAATTATAAAAAATTAAATAAACTAAGGCAAGAAGATGGTTTAAAAATATATATATTTATAAACTAATAGTTTATTTTAAAATAATTAAATAAACTATTTGGTATTTTCAATGGACTTTTAACAATCTTGCCACTGATATTCGAGTTTGGGATTCAAATTGAACAGCCAAGATAAATAGAATTAAAAAATCACAATCCTCAATAACTCAAAATAACTCAAAATAATTCAAAACTTTCGTTCTTCAAAACAAAGAAATGATAACTTTCAGTCTTGTTAAAATACTGAATAATCAATAAACAATAACAAAGGCAGACACGCATGGATTTTCACCTTTCCTCAGAACAAATTGCTTTTGCTGATGCATTACATAAATTAGGCAAAGATAAATTAGCACCAGGAGCTCTTTCCAGAAATCATAGTCCTGATTATCCTTGGGAAATTGCAGAGTTACTCAGTCAGCAAGGCCTTTTGGGCATTACCCTTAAAGAAGCCGATGGGGGTATGGGCGGAACGCTGATGGATGCCGTCATTGCCATTCAAACCATCGCCTTATATTGCCCTAAGAGTGCTGATATTGTGCAAGCAGGCAACTTTGGCCCAATACGTAGTTTTGCTGAGTACGCTACCGAAGATCAAAAGGAACGATATTTACCTGATTTGTTAGCTGGTAAAGCGGTGATTTCTTTGGGAATGACTGAACCAGATGCTGGTTCAGCTGTGACTGAACTCACCACCAATGCCAAAAAAATAGAGGGTGGTTACTTAGTGAATGGTAGCAAAGTCTTTTCAACACACAGTCCAGATGCCAAGGTATTCTTGATTTACTTGAGATATGGCCCAGGTCTTGACGGCATCGGTTCAATGTTAATCGAGCGGGATACTCCAGGCTTTGAGATTGGGCAACCATCCAGCTTTATGAGTGGTGAGCGTTGGTCACAATTGTATTTTGCAGACTGTTTTGTTCCAGATAGAAATGTTTTACTAGGACCCGGTGGTTTTAAAAAGCAAATTAGTGGTTTCAATGTCGAGCGCATTGGTAATGCATCACGTTCTCTTGCACTAGGCCGTTATGCCTTTTTACAAGCAAAGGAATATGCTAAAAACCGTACTCAGTTTTCTAGAAAAATTGCTGAATTTCAGGGTATCCAGTGGAAGTTTGCAGAAATGGCAACCAAATTAGAAGCAGCTCAGTTGCTACTTTATAAAGCAGCGCTAAACGCTGATAGTGGCTTGCCATCTCCTTATGAAACAGCGATGGCAAAACTCATTTGTAATGAAACGGGTTTTAACGTTGCGAATGAAGCTTTGCAAATTATGGGTGCCTCAGGATATAGTCAAGAAAATCTGGTGGAATATTGCGTTCGAAGAACGCGAGGCTGGATGATTGCAGGCGGCTCGATTGAAATTCTTAAAAACCGGATTGCAGAAGAAGTTTTAGAAATGCGCTTTGATCAAAGACCACCTAAAGCAAAAGCTTAATAACTACACACTCTAATAACGAATCGGATTGAATATGCTAAAACTTACGCTATTACAACTTACCCAGTTAAAAATTCAATCACTGAAAGTGATTTCATTAAGCCTCTTATGCCTCAGTTCGATCGGTTTACAAAACATGGCTAGTGCGCAATCAGACACCTATCCTAATCGTCCTATCAAAATGATTGTTTCCTTTACAGCAGGGGGTACAACCGATATTTTGGCTCGAGAAGTGGCTAATCAATTAACCCAGCGTTTGAAAGTTCCGGTCATTGTCGAAAATAGACCAGGTGCAGCGGGGAACTTGGGTACAGAGATTGTTGGTAAGTCAGCTCCTGATGGATATACCTTACTCGTTAATTCGAGTGGTCCTATTTCAGTTAATCCTACTTTATTTAAAAACTTGGCTGTTAATCCATTAACGGATTTAGATCCAGTGGCATTACTTGCTGAAGTACCGAATGTGTTGATTGTGCCATCTAGTTCAAAAATCAACACAGTCAAAGAGTTGATTGACTTTGGTCGGGCGAATTTAGGTAAAGTCAATTACGGCTCAACCGGCATTGGCACTGCCTCACATATGACGGGTTTTATGTTTAGTCAACAAAGTGGAATTAATGCTACCCACATTCCTTACAAAGGTGCTGAAGCGGTGCGAGACCTTATTGCAGGACGCCTTGATTATATGTTTGCGACCTTACCCTCAGTTGCCGCCTTAATTAAAGGTGGTCAGGTCAGAGCCATTGGTATTTCGATTAAAAAACGTTATGTCACCTTACCAGAAGTGCCTACGATGTTGGAGTCCGGCATCAATATGGCCGCAGGTTCTTGGTTTGGTGTCTTTGCACCACACGGAACTTCTGCAGAAAATGTGAAGGTGCTAAATCAACAAATCGTCGAGATTCTAATGTCCAAAAAGACAAAAGATAAACTCATTAACGAGGGAGCCGAACCGATTGCCATGAATGTTACAGAATTTACTAAATTTGTACGTAATGAATATGAAACTTGGGCACCTATTGTCAGATCCTCTGGTGCAAAACCAGAATAAATGAGTTCAATCAGATAAATTTAAGGGCAAGATGAAAACTTTGTTAACCAGCTTTGGTGAATATATTGAAACAGCGTCTTCACAGCCGTTAGCAGCAGATGTTTTGCATGCAGCCAGACGCGCACTACTTGATTGGCAAGGAGCCTTGATTGCCGGCTCGAATAGTGATGTAGCCCAAAAGTTGATTGCCGCTTATCAACCTGAATTTGGTTTTGGTAACTGTGCAGTTGCCGGTACGGATTTAAAAACCACGCCCAGAGCCGCTGCTTTTTTAAATGGCTCCATCGCCCATATTGCTGAGTTTGATGATATCTACCGTAACGGCGCATACCATCCAGCTTGTCCGACTATTTCTGCAGCTTGGGTTTGTGCCACCCAACAAGGCCTGAGCCTTGACGCTTTACTCAAAGCGGTTGTCATTGGCTACGAAGTCTCAACACGTATTGCCGAAGTGATACAGCCTAGTCATTACAAATATTTTCATACGACAGGTACCGTTGGAGTTTTTGGTGCGGCAGCTGCTTGTAGTAGTTTATTAGGGCTTACTGCAGAGCAGTCAATGAATGCCCTAGCTACTGCTGGAACCTTTGCTAGTGGTTTACAACAAGCCTTTCGCAGTGACTCAATGACCAAGCCATTGCATGCAGGACATGCTGCAGAAGTAGGCTTAAATGCTGCTTACTGTGCACTAGCGGGTATGACTGGAACTCCCGATATCTTAGAAGGTGATGCTGGATTTGGTGCTGCGATGTCACAAAACCCGCGTTGGGCTGATGTCCTGAATGGTCTCGGTAAAGTTTTTAATATCACGCAAATGACATTTAAAAATCACGGATGTTGTGGTCATACTTTTCCAGCAATTGATGGTGCGCAGTACCTCACGCGTCTTCATCAAATCGATACCAACGCAGTGAAAAAGATTGAACTCTTGGTTTATCAAGCTTCTGCCGATGTGTGTGCCTATCGTCATCCACAGACTCCCTTTGAAGCAAAATTTAGTCTGACTCATACGGTGGCTTGCGGCATGATTTTAGGCGCTGTGCGCGAAAAAGCCTTTGCCCAGGAGCAGTTAGGCAATGACAAGATCCAGCAATTAGAAGACAAAATTTCTTATCAAGTTGACCCACTAATTACTAGCTTATTCCCGAAAGTACGGAGTGCAAAAGTTCGGATTGAAATGAACTCAGGAGAGATATTTGAGCATCACCAACAAACACGTCACGGTGATCCCGATGATCCACTGACCGATGCTGAACTCAATGAAAAATTTCAAGAACTATCAACGACTCGCGTTGGAGAGATAGCAGTGCGTGATTTAAGTACACTGATTTGGGAAGGAGAGAATCATCTTGTTGCAAACTTAAGTTCTCACTGGAGATTGCAATGATGATAAATTTTTATAGTGTCACTTCTACGAAACGCTCTACTCTTTTATTACAGATTTTGTTAGTCATTGGCCTTGGGTTTTCATTTTCAGTGAGTGCGACTTATCCCGAAAAGCCAATTAAATTAATTGTGCCTTTTTCACCCGGCGGTGGTACTGATTTAGTTGCAAGAACAGTGGCGGAGGGGATGAGTCGTGATTTAAACCAATCCGTCGTTGTCGAAAATAAGCCTGGCGCGGGTACGGTAATTGGTACAGATTATGTGGTGAAAAGTGCACCAGACGGCTATACCTTGATTGTGGCGACCTTTGCCCAAGCAGTTAATCCTAGTTTGATTAAAAATATGCCCTATGTCGCTAGTCGCGATTTAATTCCAGTGGCGATGGTTGGGAACTCTCCTAACGTACTCGTTGTCTTACCCAATAGTGAATTTAAATCCATTGCAGATGTGATTGCTTATGCAAAGAAAAATCCGGGTAAATTAACTTATGCTTCGCAGGGTAATGGTACCTCTGCCCATTTAGCAGGTGAACTCTTTACGAGTTTGGCGCAAGTGGAGATGGTCCACATCCCCTACAAGGGGGCTAGTCAAGCGATTACGGATCTACTCGGTGGCCAAGTTAGCATGAGTTTTGCAACTGCTTCAGCTGCAGCGAATTTGGTCGGGGCTGGTAAATTAAGAGCTCTTGCTGTTACTACCAAAGAGCGATCTGCTGGGTGGCCTAAAACTCCGACCATGATTGAAGCAGGCGTCAAAGATTACTATATGGAAAGTTGGTACGGAATCTTTGCTCCCGTAGGAACGCCCAAAGAGATTGTCGATCGTTTAAATAAAGCGGTTTTACAATCGACTAAAACTAGTTATTTCTCTACCCGTCTTGCTGATGAGGGACTCATGGCCAAACCAGGTAGCCCAGAAAGTTTTGGTCAATATGTGGCAAATGAAGAAGCGCGTTGGCAGAAAATTATTCAAAACGCCAAAATTAAATTAGATTAAGTAACATTCAATTAGGAAAAAATAATGGAAGTGAAATTGCAGTCATCAGAAGCTAAACAACCCGAAGTCTTATTTACGGTTGAGGACAATATCGGCATTCTCACCCTGAATCGACCAGAAAAAATGAATGCATTTTCGGATGCCATGCGCGCGCAGTATCTGGATTTGTTAAATCAAATTACCTATGACCGCAATGTCCGCGCACTCGTTGTCACTGGAGCTGGTAAAGGCTTCTGTGCTGGTGGTGACATTAATGGTATGAAACAAAGAATGAATGCTCCGGTTGGTGAAATGGGTTTTAACGGTTGGACACGCCAGCAATATGTTGGCTCAACTGTGAGTGCGCTGATGAATATGCCTAAACCAACCATTGCAGCTGTGAATGGTCCAGCCATGGGACTCGGCGCTGATTTAGCACTTTCTTGTGACTTTGTGATGGCTGCTGACTCCGCCTTATTTGCTTGGTCGTATATTCTGCGAGGTATCATACCCGACGGTGGTGGGATGTATTTTTTACCGAGACGGGTCAGTTTAGCCAAGGCAAAAGAACTCTTATTTACCGGTAAAAAAGTACCTGCCACTGAAGCTTTAGATTTAGGGATTGCTGATCGCCTAGTACCTCATCAGGACTTATTAACGCAGGCTGTGAGTTGGGCCAAAGAATTAAGTGTTGGCTCGGAAGCGGCCATTGCGCTCACGAAAGGTATTATCAACCGAACCTATGAATCGCAAGCGGAACAGATTTTTAGTCAGGGAAGTCTTGCGCAAGGCTTATGTTACACAACGCAAGATCACCATGATGCAGTTGCCTCATTTTTAGAGCGTAGTCAAGTAGCGAAAAAATAATACGTAGCACAAGGCTATTTAACATGGCCTCATTTATAAAGGATTACAGAATGAACTCTTTGGACTCATTATTTAAACCCAACTCAGTTGCTATTATTGGTGCTTCAGCAGATCCTACCAAAACTTCAGGTCTGCCTGGCGCTTATCTCATTAAGAGAAATTTTAGTGGCGAGATTTATTTTGTGAATCCACGTTATCCAGAAATGCTGGGTAAACCTTGTTATCCAGACATTGCTTCGATACCGAATGTCCCCGATATGGCCATCATTTTATTAGGGGCCAAAAATAGTATTCATGCTGTCAAAGAATTAGCGGACAAGGGCTGTAAAGCGGCGATCGTTTTAGCGAGCGGTTTTGCTGAGCTAGGTGAGGAAGGTCAACTTCTGCAACAACAATTGTTAGAAGCACGTGGAAATATGCGCCTCTTGGGACCTAATACGATTGGGCTTATGAACTTGACCGATAACATTGCTCTCTCTGCAAGTTCAGCTCTAGAAATTGAAAACTTACATGCTGGCCCAGTTGCCATTGTGTCGCAAAGTGGCGGTATTGTTGGTTCGATATTGTCGCGTGCTGCTGGTAGTGGTTTAGGTTTATCTAAATTAGTTGCAACCAGTAATGAAGCAGACTTAGATGTGGCTGATATGGTCGACTATCTTAGTGAAGATGAGTCGACGAAGATTATTCTTTTGTATTTAGAGGGTGTGCGTCATCCTGCTAAATTTGAGTTAGCAGCCAAAAAAGCAAGACTTGCTGGCAAGACACTGATTGTTTATAAAATTGGTAAATCAGAGAGTGGTGCGCGTTCAGCTGCTTCCCATACTGGTGCCATGGCTGGTGAAGACCGCGTCTACGATCAATTCTTTAAACAAAATCAGGTATTACGTGCTGATTATTTTTCTGACTTAATTGATTTTCCAGTTTCAATCCAAAATGGTAAGCGACTAAAAAATAATCGTATTGCTATCCTTACATCTAGTGGCGGTGCGGCGACGCTGATTGCCGATAATTTGGGCTTAATGAATTTTGAAATGCCCTTGCCCAATGAAGTGACTGCTCAAACCTTACGCACGCTCGACGAAAACTTACCGATTGATTTGGGCAATAACCCAATTGATGTAACTCTTGCAGGGTTAAAGCCTGAATTACTGAAGAAAATCATTGCTACTCTGCTTGCCTCAGATGATTATGATGCGATTGTGGTGGTGGTTGGCTCTTCTGCTTTAGCGATGCCTGACTTGATGGCTGGTGCGATCCGTGAAGGTATGGGGGACTCCAATAAGCCGATCTTTGCTTATATCTCGCCGTATGCTCCACAACTTGTTTCGACTTTTATTCGGCAAGGTATTCCAGCTTTTGCTGCCCCAGAAGGCTGTGCTCGTGGCCTAAAAGCGCTATGGCAAATTTCCCAGTTGGAGCAGACAAATATTAGTACTATTGAACTAACAGAACCGTTTACTTTAGATCAAGAAACACAAGCATTAGGTGAATTCAAAGGAACGCTGAATGAACATGATGCCAAAGCATTATTTGCTAAGTTTGGCATGCCCATGGCGCGTGAGAAAGTAATCACTACGAGCTTACAAGCTACCATCTTTGAAGCGGAAGTCAAAAAGCCCTTAGTCCTAAAAATATTGAGTGATCAGATTACTCATAAAACTGATGTGGGCGGGGTTGTCATGAATTTACGAGGTATCCAAGTGGGTGCTGAACTAGAGAAAATGCGCAAGAATGTATTAGCTAAAACGGGGATTCGGATTGAAGAATTTTTAATCCAAGAGATGTTACCTAAAGATTTAGAGCTATTCATCGGCGTGAAGAGAGATATTTTAGGATTGGTATTGATCATTGGTTCAGGCGGTATTACGGCTGAGGTTTTTAATGACTCCACCGTCTATTTACTACCGAGTGATGCACAAGTGGGAATCAATGAAGAAGTTGTACTGCAGATGTTGCAGTCACTCACGATTTGGCCACTCATGAACGGTTTTAGGGGGATTGAGCCCCTAGATATACCTGCATTAGTAAAGGTCGTACAAGGTTTTGTAAAAATGGCTCAAAGCTATCGCCATACTCTTCTAGAGGCAGAGGTGAATCCCATCTTAATGCACGCACTAGGGCACGGCGTTACTGCAGTGGACGCGGTTGCTGTTTTTGAAAAGTAGAATAGATCAATAATCAAATATGATAACAAGTAATTAGAAAAGGAGACATCAATGACAACAAATACCAACGGAAAATTATATGTGCGCTCTCTCAAGGATGAGGTAAGTCCGCAGGAATGGGAGGCACGCGTGAATCTCGCTGCCTGTTACCGACTTGTGGCGCATTACGGCATGTCTGACATGATGGCCAATCATATTACTCTGCGAGTGCCGGGTGAAGAAGATGCTTTTTTAACCAATGCGTATGGCTTGATGTATGAAGAAATGACAGCTTCTTCTTTATATAAAATTGATCATGAAGGAAAGATCTTAACTAAACCAGATTTTGGTGATTTGCAGTATGGGATTAATATTCCGGGTTACATTTTGCATAGCGCGATTCATAAAGCGCGCCCAGAAGTCAATTGCGTGATTCATACCCACAGTTGGCCTGGTATGGCGATTTCTTCATTAGAGATGGGTTTACTTCCTTTGAACCAAACCTCTATGCGTTTTTTGAAAATTAGTTATCACGACTATATGGGCGTAGTACTCAACCTCGATGAGCAAGAAAGCTTAGTGAAAGATTTAGGGGATTCTGAAGCCTTAATTTTGCGCAATCATGGCTTACTTACTTGTGGCGCGACTGTTGGTGAGGCGTTTAATTGGATGCACCGCTTAGAACTGTCTTGTAAAGCGCAGTTAGCTGCAATGGCTTGTAATTCCCCATTACAAAAAGTATCGCAGAAAGTACTAGACGAAACCTATATGAACTATCAACCAAAAACCCGTCGTCCATACGGGGTGATGGAGTGGCCTGGAATGCTGCGTTTCTTAGATCGGATGGATTCGAGTTTTAGAGAGTAGTCGGAAGTCGCCTTTTATTGTGACAAGTTCATGCTTCGTGAGCTTGTCCGTTTTAATCTGATACTAAAAAAATAAAGAGGGAGATCGTATGCAAATCAGTCAGCTGCTGCAGAAGTATTTCGATAGCAAATTCAACATAAAAAGCCTACTCATTGCTGTTTTAGGCATCTGTCTCATACCAAGTTTAGGCTTTACACAAACTGCCAATAGTAGCTATCCAAATAAAAGTATTAACTTAGAAATTCCGTTTGCACCAGGCGGTAATTTAGATATTATTGGTCGAACCATAGCCCCTGGGTTATCCAAAATTTTAGGACAGTCGGTCGTGGTTGAGAACCGTGCTGGGGCGGGTGGTGCGATTGCTAGTAGCTATGTTGCAAAAGCTCCTGCGGATGGTTATACCTTAATTGTGGCAACCACCAATACCATCGGTACTCTGCCGCATTTAATCAAGACCAGCTATCAATTAGAAAACTTTGCACCGATTAGTGCGGTTGCTTTTTCTCCACTAATGATTGTGGTTCGTAAAAATGACACACGATTTAACTCAGCTAAAGATTTGATTGCCATGGCAACGAAGTCACCTGGCAAAGTCAGTGTTGGCCATTCCGGTCCTGGTACTTCTAATCATATGTCGATTCTGAATATCGAAGAAGTGGCAAAATTGCAATTTAATGTGATTCCCTACAAAGGATCAGCGCCTGCATTAACTGATTTAATTGGAGGCCAGTTAGATTTTGTAGTGGATCAAATTACCAGCTCAAAGCCGTTTATCGATGGCGGTCAATTAAAAGTACTCGCTGTACTCGCGAGAAACCGTGATGGTAACTTTCCAGACGTTCCAACCTTGGTTGAGCAAACGCAAATTGATTTAGAGATGGGAACTACTACGGGCATCTTAGCGCCGAGTGGCACACCACCTGAAATTATTCAAAAACTCAATGCGGCAATTGGCCAAGTAACTAAAGAAGAAGATTTCTTAAAAAGAATGAAATCGATCGGCAGTACTGCGCTGTATTCAAGTCCTGCTGCCTGGCAAGAAATGATTGCTAAAGAATCAGCCAACTCAAAAAAACTAGCCCTTTCTGGAAAAATTAAAGCGGAGTAATAATGACTAAAGTATGTTTACCGGCCATCCCACTATCTGCGTATCAACCCGTAACTTTACAAATACCGAAACTTGCCTGCGATAGTCACGTTCATACGTTTGGCCCATATGCTAAATATCCTTTAGCGGATGATCGCAGTTACACCCCTGCTGCAGAGTTTTTGCCTGAGCAATTTGTGGCGCATTTAGATCACCTTGGTTTAACCAGAGGCGTTGTCGTGACCGCAAGTGTTTGTGGTACGAATAATGGTTCAACCTTAGACGCGCTCAAAGCTTATCCTGATCGTCTACGTGGCGTGGTGGTTCCGGATCCTAATATTACGGACGCCGAATTAGATCAGATGCATGCTTTAGGTGTTAGAGGAGTGAGAGTCAACTTATTACAAGTTGGTGGTCACGCGATGTATCGCAACGGCATTGGCCTTGAAACCTTAGAAGCTTTAGCACCGCGGATGCGAAGTCGTGGCTGGCATGCGCAAATTTGGATTTATGCGCCAGATTTACCTCGTTTGATGCCTCGTTTATCGGCCCTACAACTTCCGTTGATCGTGGATCATATGGGACGGATGGAAACGGCTAGAGGGATTACTGATCCAGGCTTTTTATTTTTATGCGACTTGCTAAAAACTGGTCAAGCTTATTGTAAGATTTCTGGGGCTGATCGAATCGGGACCGCCTCAAAAGGTTTTATTGACGCCCTACCATTCATGCAAGCTCTTGTTGACGCCAACCCAAAGCAATTAGTATGGGGTACCGATTGGCCTCACATTAATTACTTTGATCAAGAGAAATTACCGAATGATGGTCATCTCTTGAATTTGCTGGGTGAAGTACTAAATACACCTGAACTTTTACAACAAGTTTTAGTGGATACACCAGCATTGCTCTATGACTTTTGATGCTGGTTAAGTTTCTTAATTATTTAATAGACTTTTAAATCTTACCGACTTTAAGTTCTAAGTAAGAGCGAACCATTA
This sequence comes from Polynucleobacter rarus, assembly GCF_003072505.1. Classification (GTDB taxonomy): domain Bacteria; phylum Pseudomonadota; class Gammaproteobacteria; order Burkholderiales; family Burkholderiaceae; genus Polynucleobacter; species Polynucleobacter rarus. Next base: position 2,207,036 of record NZ_NTGB01000001.1, on the reverse strand, counting down.
GTAATCCTGTAAACCCAAATTCTTTAATTATTTCGACGGGAGTTAGGTTTTCAAAGGTTTTATTCTTCGATTTAATCCAACCATAAAGATCAGCCTTATTGTTCGGGAACAAAATTCTTAGACTTTTATGGATTGTCAGAAGGTGACCAACCCGAGCATATTGATCCACCTCAACACCAATTGGTTCTCCTTGGCGATACCGATTGAGGGCAGATTTATTAGTTGGGGGGAGACCCAGCAATGTAAGCTGATCCTCGGTAGGCAAGTTCCAATGATCAAGTAATTGAATGACCATTTTAGCTAAAGCACTTCGGTCTATTTCTGTTTTACTATTTATCACTTGCCACCATAATGCCTTTGGCAATCAATTCATCAATAGTGGCTTGTGACAAACCCAGTTCAGACAAAATCTCTTTGGTGTGCGCTCCCTGATAGGGCGGATCCAACCGAATCCCTAAGCGTTGTCCACCAATGGTTAAGGGCAATAAAGGCGTGTGAGTAACAGATCCTGAATTTATACCATTCGGTATTTCAATCTTAGCGATACCACCCGTTGCTAAGAGATGAGGATCATTAAACAGTTCTTGAGGTTTCGTGATGGGTGCGTAAGGTAAGCCATTATCTTCAAAGATTTTGGCAATATCTACTGCAGCAACATCCACAAATCTTGCTCTTAATTCAGGGATTAATGTTGCTCGGTTTGTTACTCTGAGATTATTCGTTGCGTACCTTGTATCAGCCTGCAGATCTGTCCAACCAAATACGCGGCAAAAAATTTCCCATTGGGTATCGGTAACAACACCCAAGAAAATCTGTTCTTGATTTTTTACTTCAAAAATATCGTAAATGCTCCACGAAGAAAGGCGATTTGGCATTGGGTCTGCTGCTTTGCCAGTAACAGCATATTGCAACATATGTTGTCCGACTAAGAAGACATTATTCTCAAATAAACCAGTCTGAATCTCTTCACCAAGTCCGGTTCGATCACGATTGCGAAGGGCGGCCATCACACCAATTGCCCCAAAAATACCACCCATCATGTCATTGACTGAGGTCCCAGCACGTAGAGGCATTCCTTTCGGTCCTGTCATATATGCCAGGCCACCCATCATTTGAACGACTTCATCTAGCGCGGTGCGATGATCATACGGGCCAGGTAAAAATCCTTTATTCGTGACATAAATTAAGCGAGGGTGTTTTTTAGACAGGGTCTCATAATCAAGGCCTAGCTTTTTCATGGTGCCCGTTTTAAAATTTTCGATCACGACGTCCGCTGTAGCAATCAGATCTTCAACCACCTTCTTGCCTTCAGGTGTTTTTAAATTTACCGAAATACTTTTTTTATTCCGATTAAACATCGGGAAAAATCCTGCGCCAGAGCCTAATAGCTCACGCGTTTTATCACCCTCAATCGGCTCGACTTTGATCACATCAGCGCCTAAATCAGCGAGCACCATGCCGCAAGTAGGACCCATCACCATATGTGTAAATTCAACAACCCGAATATCGTGATAAGGGAGCAATGGTTTGGACATGATTAAGCCTTATAAAGTAATGCTTTGATTTTAGCAAAATTGAAGTCAATTAAATTTACTAATACTACTGCTGTCAACGTGGGATTAAAAAGAATAAAGCAGAGAAAATCTAAAATCTTCTCTGCTTTTAATGATTACTTCGATGAAAAAAGTGAGTTACTTTAGTCAGCTTTTACATTTGCATCAGCAATCAGGTTTTTCCAACGCACATAGTCTTTGGCAATGATAGCTTTCACTTCTTCCGCGCTAGGTGAGGTAGGATGCCCCCCTGCTTTTTCAAAACGCTCTTTGACTTCAGCTTGGTTAGCGGCTTTCGTCATTGCACTACGCCACGCATTGATTGCTGCTGGAGGTGTTTTAGCGGGCAAAAATAAACCAAACCAAGATTCAAGTTCAACGTTAGCAACTCCCGTTTCAATGATGGTCGGAACGTTTGGTAGGTTCGGATTGCGTTTCGCTCCTGAGGTTGCTAGGGTGACCACGCTACCAGCTTCAATATGCGGTCTTGCGGTTGGTGCTAAGTCAAAAAATAAGTCAACCCGACCACCTAATAGGTCGGTATAGGCTGGTTGAGCGCCCCGATAAGGAACGTGAACTAAATCAACACCAGCTTTATTCCATAATGCTGCTGGCAAGACGTGTTGACCTGTACCGTTACCACCTGAAGCATAAGTGAGCTTACCTGGATTCTCTTTGGCATATTGGATTAAGCCTTGTAGGGTATTAAACGGCAAACCCTTACGACCAATGAGTGTGTAGCTATAGCTGATTGCAAATCCAACTGGCTCAAAATCCTTAATCGGATCGTAAGGAAGGTTTTTATAGAGCCATGGATTCATGACGATATTAGAAATCGAACCTACTAAAGCCGTTGATCCATCGGCCGGAAGTTTTGCCACATAATCTGTCCCAACCACTGTTCCTGCGCCAGTTTTGTTTTCCACCATAATCGATTGACCAATTAGGGGAGCCATCTTATCGGCTAGAACACGACCAACAAAATCAAAACCACCACCAGGTGGTTGAGGTACGATGATACGCAGTGGTTTGTCAGAAACGTTTTGCGCTGAGCTCATTGGAGCGATTAAAAGCCCCAAAGTGGTCAACAACGCAGTGATGACAAGATTCACTTTGGCCTTAAGCATGATTTAACCAATCACGCCCGCGCTGATAAAGAGCTTCAACCGCAGCACCCTTTAATTGGGGCATATCTTCTTTTACTTTAAAGCCAAGCTTCGTTTGGATATAAGCCAAGTGACGATAGCCTTCAGGAAAGCTTTGCAGTAATGTTTGGTCGAGTTTAAAGTTAGCACTTGGATCTAGTGGATTAATACGATCTTTTTCATAAATTGGTTGACGTAGTACCACGCCCCAACGGCCTTCACGTTTTTCCATGAAGTCATAAAATCTTCCCGTACAAACCACGTCACACTCAAAACCATCAACTAAACCACGTTGAGTAATTGTCATTTTGGTTTGTGAAATAGCGCGCGTTCCTGATGCAGATAATTCTACAGAATTACCACCCAAGAAATGCAAAATGCTAACGCCTTTATTCCAACCCTCAATTGATACTTTAATAAATTCTTCAAACGGACCTTGAAACCAGGTAGCCATCATCACACCATCGCTATGCCAAACGGACTTAAACTCTTCCCATTTACCGGAGTCACGAAATACGACCCAGTTTTCGATTACTTCGCGGATACGTAATTTATCTAATAATTGCTCTAAATCGTTTGCAGCGTTGTTACTTGTACTCATGAAATTCCCTAGTCTACTTGTAATTGAATGGATTTGACGATATTTGCCCAGCGTGTTACTTCAGACTTTAAAAAGAGATTAAAGTCTTCCGGAGAATTGCTACTTACCGGAATTATTAACTGCTTCTTAAAGGCATCTTTTACTTCCTCTGATTTTAAAGCTTCTACAACGGCTGCGTGTATTTTAGCAACTACCGCTGGTGGCGTTTTTTTCGGGGCAAACAAACCTTGCCACGCATTCGTGCCGATACCTGGGTAACCGACTTCGCTCATAGTTGGGGTATTAGGTAACTCGGCCAAGCGCTTGTCAGTCGTGACAGCGAGAGCACGTAAGTTGCCAGCCCGAATCATTTCGATGACGGATGAGGCGTTAATAAATGCGATTTGTACATCATTACTAATCATCGGAATTAAAAATTGTCCAACTCCGCCGTTATAAGGTACATGCGTCATATTTAAGCCTGCCGCTTTTTCGAGGGTGACCATATCAATCATCGAGTAAGAACCAACTCCAGGTGACGCGTGGTTGACTTTTTGTGGATGATTTTTAATAAAAGTAATCGCCTCAGCAAAAGTTTTGGGTTCGAATTTAGCTGAACTCACTAAAATATGCGGAATAGTTGCCAGAATCGAGACACCAGTTAACTCATCTTCAGGCTTGAACTTCATTTTCTTCTCAAACACTGTTTGATTGAGCGCATTAGTTGATAAATTTCCGACAAATAAGGTATATCCATCTGCTGGAACTTTCGTCATAGACTCCATTGCAATTAGCCCACCCGCACCAATCCGATTTTCAACAATCACCGGATTATTTAAAATTTGTGAAACTTGTTTAGCCACAATTCGGGTAACGGTATCGGTTGCTCCGCCCGGTGCTAAAGGAACAATAAATTTAATCGGACGATTCGGAAATTCTTGTGCCCAGCTATTGACGCTTAAGCCACCGAAAACACTCAAGATTACAGTGCTTAATAATAAAAATTTATGTAGAAAAAAGCTTGATAAACATACTGTTTTAATGCGTTTCATAACGGGAGTCTCCAAATTAGACCTTGACAAGTCTTTTATAAATATTTCAAAATGTAGTACAAACTATAAAAGATTTTATTAAAACTGTGGGGACAAAATGATTAAAAAGCTCAGAACCGAGCGAGATAATCAGCAATGGATGCTGGATCTCGCCCTCAATATGCGTGGTCGCGTACAAAATTTCGAAAGAGATGATGCTGAAGTACCAACGGGTAAGCGCGCTCGTAACTACCGGATGTACCCAAAAATTTGGCGTGAAGCAGGTGAGCGTCATGAGCGCCTCGCCAAACTCGCTCAAGAACGTGGTGCACATTCTTCAGCGACTTATCACTTTGATCATGCGATTGAAGCGTATCGTATGGCGCAGCACCCCATCTATTTTGATGACCATCCTGTTAAGCAATATTTGTATGGCAAGTTATCTGAAATGGTTGATTTGCGGACCAAGTCAGCGCCTTACCCGATTGAACGCGTCGAAGTAGAGTTTGACGATGGTAAAACGATTTCCTGCTTGTTACATTTGTTACCCGATCGCCGTAAAGCGCCAGTGGTTATTTATGTACCTGGGATGGATCAAACTAAAGAAGTATTTCCAAAGGCTTACCATAACATCGGCATTGAAAGAGGCTTTCATGTCCTAGCGATGGACGGCCCTGGTCAAGGTAATTCCAATATTCAAAAAATCCGTGCGGTGGGTGATAACTACGAACGCGCTGGTGCTGCTGTTATTTCTTACCTCAAAACGCGCCCTGAAATTGATGGCGATAAGATTGCGATTTACGGTATCAGTATGGGAAGTTACTGGTCACTTCGCTTGTCGAGCTATGACCACCGCGCTGCAGTAGTAGTTTCTTCTGTAGCCTGTTTTAATCCGAACAATACCATTTTCACCGTCTCCTCACCGCGCTTTAAACAAATGTTTATGTATATGGCCGGCTATGACGATGAAGAGCGCTTTGATGAAGAAGTCGCAAAGAACATGACCGTACGCGGCCATTTGGACAAAATTAAGTGCCCAACCTTGTTAGTCACTGGTGAGTTTGATCCATTATGCCCATTAGAAGAAGCGGTTGAAGCCTTTGAAGATTTAAAAGTGCCAAAAGAAATGTGGGTTTTTGAAAACCAATATCACCCGCTATGGAGTATTTCAAACCTAGGCGGTATGGATTGTCATGACTACGTCTTTGATTGGTTACAAGGTTTCTTCAATGGCACCAATAAGCCAACTGAGGAAGGGAAAATTGCTTATATCAAAGAACAGGGTGACGGTCCTTGGTGCGATAACGAATGGGAGCCAACAGTTGGTAGGGGGCAGGCCTATTTTTAAGCTGTAAATTGATGTAAAGAAAATCGACAATAGTAGTAAACACACAAAGTAGTACAGACCAAAAAATAGAGAGGCATGTGTGATAAGCAAGACAATTGAAGAATTGATCAACATTGATCAAGAACGTCGTTCCGCACTCCATTTCGGTATGAAATTGGGTGTGGCAACGCTTGCTGCAAGCTATGGAGTCCCAGAATCTTTTGGTCAGACTCCAAGCCAAAACCTTGCACCCTTACCGCCCAATTGGCCGAATAAACCAATTAAATTGATTGTGCCATTTCCTCCTGGAAATACTCTTGATATTGTGGCCAGATTTGTCCAAACCAAGATGTCACAAGACTTAGGGCAAAGCGTTTATATTGAAAATATCGGTGGGGCTTACGCTCAAATTGGGATGGCCGCTATCGCGAGAGCCAATCCGGACGGGTATACCTTTGGTGCCTCACAAGGCGGCCCGATGGTGGTCCAACCGCATACTATTAAAAATTTACCATACGATGTCTTGCGTGATTTTATTCCGGTGGCAGTTTCTGCTTGGAACTATAACGCCTTAGCGGGTTCTTTAACGGCCCCGTTTAAGACACTATCTGAGATGGTAACTTGGGCGCGTGCTAATCCGGGACGATTAACGGTAGGAACCACAGGTGAAGGTGGCTTTGCGCACCTTTGGTTTGAAGACTTTAGGCGTCAAGCCAAGTTTGAATACACGCACGTTCCGTACAAGGGGACTGCGAATATAGCGAGTGATTTAGTCTCGGGTGCCATTATGGCCGGGGCTGATGGAATTTCTGGTTTTGCAGGACTTGCCAAAGGCGAAAAGATTCGTATCGTAGCGATTACGAACTCAACTAAAGTTGAGCAGTGGCCTGGTGTGAGTTTACTGAGCGATGCTGTTCCTGGCTTCGTGGTGAATGGTTGGTTTGGTTTTGTGGCCCCTGCCAAAACACCTATGGCCATCGTGAATCGCTTAAACCAAGCTATTAATGCAGCGATGAAGTCACCAGAAGTTCAAGAAAAATTACCTAGTTATGGACTGATTGGTGTGACGGAATCAGCAGAATATTTTGATCAACTCAATCGCAAAGACTATGAACGTTATGGTGCGATTGTTAAAGCAATTGGACTAGAGGCGAAATAATGAAGTGTTTGACCAAAAAATATTTACCATCAATATTGCTACTTGCATTGAGTCAGTTGTTTGTTATCAATGCTCAAGCACAAAGTGAAGCAAGCTCAGCCAACTTCCCAAACCGTGTAATTAAAATCATTGTGCCGTTTAATGCAGGCGGCCCAGCTGACGCATTAGCAAGACCTTTAGCTGAATCTCTCAGCAAGAGATTAGGCACAGCAGTGATTGTGGAAAATAAACCAGGAGCAAACGCCGCGATTGCTTCACAGTTTGTTGCGAAGTCTAATCCAGACGGATACACATTATTATTTGCTAGTGATGCGGGGATGTCGCTCGCCCCTGCGACGCAAAAAAGTTTACCGTATGACCCTGCCAAAGACTTTGCTGGTGTGACCATGGTTGCGCAGTTGAGCCAATTGTTGTTTGTCGGTACTAGCTTCCCAGCAAAATCTGTACAAGAGTTGCAAACGATTGCAGCGAAAGCTCCTAACTCAGTAGTCTATGCTTCGATTGGGATGGGAAGTCAAACCCACGTCGCTCTTGAGTCATTGAGTCGTGTACTCAATATTAAAATGACCCATGTCCCTTATACAGGTGCCCCGCCTGCGATTACGGATTTAGTAGCTGGTAATGTACAAGTCATGATGTCAACGGTTGCTGGCCCTTTATCTTTTATTAAAGCGGGCAAGATTCGGCCGCTCGCCGTTGCTGGCCCTGAGCGAAATAAATCATTACCAGATGTGCCAACCTTTGCTGAGATTGGTTTTCCGAACTACGAATCACGTGGTTGGTTTGGGATTGTGGCGCCAGCAAAAACACCCGTGGAAGTGACCAATCTCTTGGCCAAAAATATTTGGGAAATTGTTCATTCTGATGAATACATTTCTAAAGTCATTGACTTCAATGGTTTTGAAGTTGCAAAAATTCCACCGAATGAATTCACCGCTTTTTTAGTCAAAGATCGTGTGAAGTGGAAAGGCTTAGTCGCGCAAATGGGCGATGCTATTAACAATTAAATGATTCGATAAAAATTACTATTACCTCTTAGAAAGATAACTTATGGACTTGATGAAAAGCGAAATTCGTGACGGCATGCAAATTGATTGGGATGCGCCTATTTTGATGAAAGACGGAACAGTTTTGAGAGCTGATGTCTTTAGACCGATTGGCGAGGGTAAGCATCCCGTCATTATTACTTACGGACCTTATGCAAAAGGACTTGATTTTAGAACGGGCTATAAAAGTCAGTGGACTAGATTAGAAGAAGCAGTACCGGAAATTTTGACAGATACCTCAAATAAATATCAAAATTGGGAACTCGTTGATCCTGAAGTTTGGGTACCGGATGGATACGCTTGTGTGCGCGTTGACTCTAGAGGCGCTGGTAGATCACCGGGTGTAATTGATTGTTGGTCTCCTCTAGAGACCGAAGATTTTCATGAGTGTATTGAATGGGCTGGTACACAAAATTGGTCAAATGGTAAGGTTGGCGTGAACGGTATTTCTTATTACGCGATGAATCAATGGACCGTTGCAGCTACCAAGCCAAAACATTTAGCTGCCTTATGTATTTGGGAAGGTTCTTCTGATTTTTATCGTGAACTATGTCGTCACGGTGGTATCTTAAGTGACTTCTTGGGAGATTGGTTTCCTAGGCAAGTTGTCAGTGTGCAACACGGAGTAGGTGACCGTGGAGCTAGAAGTTTTGTGACCGGGGATACAGTTTGTGGGCCAGAAACTTTAAGCGCTGAAGAACTGACTGCAAATCGTGCTGACCCAGATATGCAAGCTTTAAATCATGAGTGGATGGACGAATTTTATGTATCACGCTCACCTGATTTTTCAAAAATTGATGTCCCCTTATTATCAGCTGCCAATTGGGGTGGACAAGGATTACATACGCGCGGAAACTTTGAAGGCTACCTCGCTGCAGGAAGTTCCCAAAAATGGTTAGAAGTTCACGGTGATACGCATTTCACCCACTTCTATAGTCGTTACGGTGCTGGTTTACAAAGACAGTTTTTTGCACATTTCCTCAAAGGTGAAAATTCTGGTTGGGATAAGCAACCTAAGGTTTCTCTCAACATTCGTTCACCGGGTGAAAAGTTTGAATTACGTGCCGAAAATGAATGGCCACTTGCTCGCACTCAGTGGACCCCTTATTATTTAGACCCAGCTGCGATGCAAATCAATCCAGTGGTGCAAGCAGCTACTGCACAAATGTCTTTCGACACACAAGGTGACGGTATTACCTTTTTGACACCAGTTCAGACTCAGGACGTCGAAATTACTGGACCAGTTGCCGCTAAAATTTGGTTGTCCTCAGAGACGAATGATGCGGATATTTTCTTAGCATTAAGACTTTATGATCCGACTGGTAAAGAAGTAGCATTTATTGGCTCTAATGATCCACGCACACCAATCGGTTTAGGCTGGTTAAGAGCTTCGCATCGTAAAACAGACCCCAACAAATCAAAACCCTATCGTCCATGGCATACCCATGACGAAGACTGGCCACTAACACCAAATCAACCCGTCGAGTTAGATGTAGAAATTTGGCCAACAAGTATTGTGATTCCAGCAGGCTATCAACTGGGTTTAAACGTGCGTGGTAAAGATTACGAATATGACGGCACTGATGCAGGTGTTGCTCACGCTCCCTATCCGATGAAAGGTGTAGGTCCTTTCTTACATCGCAACCCTAAGGATCGTCCAGCGGACATTTTTGGTGGCGTAAATACCCTTCATTTTTCAAATGAAATGAAACCTTACCTACTATTACCTGTTATCCCTAAAAAATAAGATCAAGAATATGACAACTACTCAATACGAATTACAAGAACACCCCCATTTTTTATTAGAAAAAAATGTAGACGTCGCCATGCGCGACGGCGCTTTATTAAAAGCGGATGTTTTTCGCCCTAAAGGGGAAGGTAAATATCCTGCGATTCTTAATTTAGGCCCGTATCAAAAAGATAAATTGTGGGTGACGCCACCCAGCCTTGAAGAGACTGGCAATGAGTTTATGAACTGGGAAACAGTCAACCCAGAAATTTGGATACCAGAGGGATATGTTAGTGTAAGAGTAGACGGTAGAGGATCTGGTAAATCACAAGGACAATGTGATCCTTGGTCAATGGCAGAGTCGATCGATTACTATGACGCGATTGAATGGGCAGCGAAGCAGCCTTGGTGTAATGGCAATGTTGGTTTGTTAGGCATTTCTTATTACGCGATTAATCAGTGGTTTGTCGCCAACCACCAACCACCTTCTCTTAAAGCAATTATTCCGTGGGAAGGCTTTGCTGATATTTATCGTGATGCTTTGTATCATGGCGGTATCTTAAATGTCTTCATGACGAATTGGTTTACTGCACATTTATTACACCATCATCTCGGCCGTGCATCAGAAACGGTTACTAATCCATGGGAGCGTAATGTTTTAGCGACTTGGTTAGGTAACAACTTAGATAGCGGTGCGCTCAGTGGGGCTCAAGCAGACTGGGAAAAGATTAAGGTTCCTTTTTATTCAGTTGGTAACTGGACAGGTATGGGTCTGCACTTACGAGGCAATACCGAAGCCTATATGATGAGCTCCAATCCAAACAAAAAGCTAAGAATGCAAAGTGGCTCGCATGTCCATCCGTTTTATACCGCAGATGGCCGCGCTGATCAAATGCGCTTTTTAGATTATTGGTTAAAAGGAATCGATAATGGTGTGATGCAAGAGCCGCCGGTGAAATTAGCGATTCGTCATGGTGGCGATAAAGTTGTATGGCGTAATGAAAATGAATGGCCAATTGCTAGAACGCAGTGGACTAAATGGTATTTAGATTTGCAAGGTGTGAACCCTGCAGCTGTCCCTCTCAAAGGTGACTTGACCCAAACTAATCCAAGCGTAGAAGCACAATGTTCTTACGCTGCAACTGGTATGGGATCAATGGGTTCTACTTCTGCCGCTTCATCGCAAGTGATGGGGGGTGGAATTAAGCCTGATATGGGCGTTTCATTTTTTACGCCCCCAATGACTGAAGATGTAGAAATCACTGGCCCTTTAAGTGCTACCTTGTGGGTATCGAGTTCTTCTGAAGATATGGATCTCTTCTTGACGATTCGTCACTTTGATGAAAATGGTAAAGAACTATTAGAAACTGGCCAACAAGGAACTCCTGTACCGGTTGCAAAAGGCTGGCTACGTGTTTCCCATCGGGAACTTGATGTTGAAAAATCATTACCTTATCGTCCTTACCACCGTCATCAAAGACGCCTGCGTTTAACGCCAGGTGAAATCGTCCAAGTCCAAGTTGAAATTTGGCCAACCTCAATGGTCTTCGCCAAAGGTCATCAATTACGCCTTGATGTTCAGCCTAGAGACGGAATAGGTAGTAGTGGCTATTTACACTACCACGCGGATTACAACACGGGTACTAATACGATTTACACAGGGGGTAAATATGAGTCATTCTTGTACTTACCAATTATTCCAAAAGTTTAATGATGAGGTTGTTCATTTTTTAAGAAAGTGAGTAAAGCATGCAGCGTATATTGATGTTAGTACTGGGTCTTTTCGTTCATTTGTCATTTGCGCAAGATGCTATTACGAACTTCCCGAATAAGCCTGTCCGACTGGTTGTGACAACAGCGGCAGGCGGCGGATCGGACGCTATTGCTAGACCACTTGAGCAAAAGTTTTCTGAATTCTTAGGTCAACCCGTAATCATCGATAACAAACCAGGCGCCTCTGGCATGATTGCGATGGATTACGTGGCAAGATCCGCACCTGATGGGTATACGATTGTGTTTGCCACGACTGGCACCATTGCAACAAACTATGCCTTGAATCCTAAAATTCCATATGACCCTTTAAAAGATTTTGCTCCTATTACGCGAGTAGCAGATACCTATTTGGCCTTTTTAATCAATCCCAAATTAGGCGTCAATACGCTGGAAGAGTTTGTAGCTCTTGCTAAAAGTAGAGAAAAAACAAAACCTTTAACCTTTGCTAGTTATGGCGTTGGTAGTTTTGCTCAGCTCGTAACAGAATGGTTTAGTACCATTGCGAATATTAAAATGATTCATGTACCTTACAAAGGCAGTGCGCCTGCGATGACTGATTTAATTGGTGGTCAGGTCGACTGTTTCATTGATACTTTGCCCTCTTCAATGCCTTTTATTAAATCAAAACAAGTAAAGGCGATTGCTATTGGTTTAGAAAAAAGAGGTGATGGTGTTCTCGCGGATATTCCGACCTTTGCTGAGGCGGGTTATCCAGACTTTAAACCGGTTGCCTGGTGGAGCTTGTTAGCGCCAGCCGCTACACCAAAACCAATCGTAGCAAAGTTACAACAAGCTGCTGCGAAAGCATTGCAATCACAAGAGGTAAAGGACCGATTTGCGCAGGCATTAGCCACCCCTATTGGCAATAGTTCTGAGGATTTCGGTAAGTTTATGAAAAGCGAAGTCGATACCTATGTCAAAGTAGTCAAGCAAGCGAATATCAAATTAGATTAGGTAGCGAGTAAAAATCATCCTCATGAAATTACCATCTCTATTCCAAATTAAAGTCCTACCAAAATGGTTGGTAATAAAGCATCACAACACCCGGTTGAGTAATTATCTGGGCTTATTGATGGCCTTAGGTGTCATGGGTCTTTGGCAAACTGCTCTTGCACAATCCAATTCGTCTTTGAACTACCCGAATCGGCCAGTGAAAATTATCGTGCCTTTTACAGCAGGTGGGCCTACCGATGTACAAGCCAGGTGGGCGGCAGAGCAATTAAGTAATGCTTTAGGACAAGCCTTTATTGTTGAAAATATAGCTGGGGCAGGAGGTGTGACGGGAACGGATAAGGTCGCGAAGAGCCCAGCAGATGGCTATACCTTACTGGCCGGCAATCCCGGACCATTGACTGTGGCTCCAGGCATTAAATCGCAAATGCCTTATCAGACCATGACAGACTTTGTGCCGATTATGCTGATTGCCAGAACTGCTAGTTGTCTTACCGTTCATCCTTCTGTGCCAGCAAAAAATGTCAAAGAATTTATTGCCTATGTAAAAGCGAATCCAGGTAAGGTCAATTATGGCTCACCAGGTGTTGGGACGGTTGGTCATTTGGGGATGGAGCGCTTTAATTATCAAGCTGGTATTAGCATGAATCATATTCCTTATAAGGGAACTTCACAGTATCTCAATGATTTAATTGCTGGTCATATCCAAATTGCAATTACACAATTAGCAGGTTGCACTACCTATGTAAAGCAAGGCAAGTTAGTTGCCATTGGCGCTACTGCTGATAAACGGTCTACTGTAATGCCTGATTTGCCCTTAGTGGCAGAGCAAGGTCTGCCTAATTATTCAAGCTATAACTGGAACGGCATTCTTGCTCCTAAGGGAACACCGAGCGCAATTACCCAAAAAATTTATGAAGTTTTGTCACAAAAGATGGCATTAAAAGAAAACCAAGAGTTATTTACTGGTCAGGGACATGAGCCAGGAAATATCACTCCGGAAGGTTTTAGAAACTTCTTACAACAAGATTTAAACAGAAATACTGAACTTGCAAAAGTTGCCAATATTCACGAATGAACTCTTTAATTTAAAAGGAATTGAACATGTCAGAAAAAAAAGATCCTCCTTATTTTATGTATTTTCCTGGCAACTATCGCTGGTCAGCTGCCTTTATCAATATGCTCAGCGCGGCTCCTTACGGCGGCTCTGAAATTGGGGAGTTACACAAAATTGGTACCAAATTAAAAGGCAAATCTGCTGACGATGATGAGGCATGGTTTACAGCTGTGACTGAAGTGGCTGATGGTGTGAGAGCTTATGCAGAGCAATTCGCTAGCAAGAATTATCACTATTCAGCTGCCCATGCTTATCAGCGTGCTGCTAATTATTATCATATGGCTGAACGCTTTAGAACGCCGAAAGATGAGCGCGCTTTAGATATTTTTCAGCGTGGGATTGATTGTTTTAGAGAGTTTATTAAACATACCGACTACCGTATCGAAATTGTGGAAGTGCCTTACGAAGACGGCAGTTTGCCAGGCTATTTCGTGCATGCAGAACACAGCACAACTGAAAAAAATCCTTGTATTGTGTATTTTGATGGTCTTGACGTTACTAAAGAAATTCAGTTTATGCGCGGTGTTCCAGACCTGATTAAACGCGGCTTCTCCGTATTAATTATGGACGGCCCTGGAACAGGTGAAGCGATTCGGTTTAGACAAAAATATTTACGTTATGACTATGAAGTCGCCGGTAGTGCTTGTATTGATTATCTAGAAACTCGCTCAGATGTCAATGCGGACAAAATTGGGATTGTGGCGATTAGTCTGGGTGGTTATTACGCACCAAGGTGTGCTGCGAAAGATACGCGTTATAAAGCTTGTATTGCTTGGGGTGCACAGTGGGATTACTACCAAACTTGGAAAGGGCGGATTGAAGCACAGTTTAAAACCTCCTTATCCGTACCGGGTCATCACATTAATTGGATTTTAGGCGTGGACACTTTAGAACAATCATTAGAGGTCCTAAAGCCATTCACTTTAGACGGTGTGATGCAAGAAATGACCTGTCCATTTTTACTAGTGCACGGTGCTGAGGATGAACAAATACCTTTATCTGACGCGCAAAAACAATTTGATGCTTGTGGTTCGAAAGATAAAACTTTCAGAGTGTATACAGCGGAAGAAGGCGGTTCACAACATTGCCAAAGAGACTATTTAACCCTAGTGGTCGCAGATATGTGGAATTGGTTTGAAGAAAAACTCATCAGAAATTAATTAAAAATTTTGCTTTTCATGAGGTTTCCTAAATCTAATGGCAAGCATAACAAATGGAGACATTAAATTACATGGCCACTCATCCTTTTTCCGCATCCAAATTGTTCATTGCAGCCCTAGTCTTAGTGGGCCAAACTGCCTATGCTCAGTCTAGTTCAACGCCGAATGCTGCAGCCATTAAAGATTTTCCAAATCGAACTATTCGGGTAGTAGTTCCCTATGTAGCAGGTGGGCCGATGGATTTTATCGGTCGATATTTGGATCAAAAATTACAACCGGCACTGGGTCAAACGATGATTATTGATAATCGTCCTGGTGCTGGGGGTGCTATCGGCACTGATATGGTAGCCAAAGCGGCACCAGATGGCTATACCATTCTGAACACCTCATCCAGTCACGCAAGTTTGCCGGTTGTAAGCAAATCCTTACCCTATGATCCTATCAAAGATTTACAACCCATTACCCAAATTGCAAATAGCGTTGGTTTTATTATCGCTGTGCGTAACGATTTGCCAGCTAAGAACCTAATGGAGTTTATTGCTGATGCGAAAGCGAATCCCAATAAATATAATTTCGGTTCGGGTGGTATTGGGAATGTGATGCAATTTGCGGGAGAGTATTTCAATACGAGTGCCGGTATTAAAACACAACACATTCCATTTAAAGGCGTTGGTCAAGCGATTACTGAACTGATGGCGGGACGAATTGATTTTGTTTTAGGCCCAGGTACTGGTCTTTCTACTTATATTAAATCCGGCAAGATTAGAGCCTTAGCGATTACTGCGAAGAAAAGGTGGTCAGAATTACCAGACGTGCCTACCGCAGATGAAGCAGGACTCAAAGATTTTGCTTATATTCCGTTTTATGGTTACTGGTACCCAGCAGGTGTGCCAAAAGAAATTGTGAACAAAATGCGTTTAGATATTGCCAAAGTATTAGAACAACCAGAAACGAAAAAGGCATTTTTTGACCAAGGGTTTGAGGTGGTTGGTTCTACTCCAGAAGAGTTTGCAAAAGTGATTGCTAATGAAATTGAACTCAATAAACGTTTAGCTGCAAATATTAAATTTACTGAATAAAAATAAAGAAAAAATATGTCATTACCGTTAGAAGGAATTAAAGTTATCGAACTTGGCAATTTTATTGCTGGCCCATTTTGTGGCATGTTACTTGGCGATATGGGGGCTGATGTAATTAAGGTGGAAAGACCCAAAAACGGCGATCAAACTCGGGCGATGCCACCGATGGTCAACGGTCAAAGTGCGAGCTTTGCTGCCTTAAATCGCAATAAACAAAGTTTGGTCTTAGATTTAAAACAACCTGAGGCGATTGAGATTTTAAAAAAATTAGTGAAAGAATCCGATGTTTTTTTAGAAAATAATCGACCAGGTGTTTTAGAGAAGTTAGGCTTAGGGGCGGCCGATTTAAAAGCCATTAACCCAAATATTGTCTATGTATCAGCCTCTGGCTTTGGACAAACAGGGCCTCATCGTAAACGCGCCGGAGTGAATCTTATTGTGGAGGCTTTTTCTGGGACGCTATCTGTTACAGGTGCACCAGGCGAAATGCCGATGCGACCGGGGATTCAGACGGCGGATATTTTTGGTGCCCTCTTTGCAACCTACGCTGCACTGAGTGGCCTGATTAGCGTTTTAAAAGGTCGTGGCGGTAAAGTGGCTGATGTCTCTTTGGTCGAAGCCTCGATCGCAGCTGCAGCTTGGGAAACAGCTTATTATTTAGCCACCAATGATGTGCCAGAAAGGTTAGGCAATCAACATCGATTAAATACGCCTTATCAATTATTTGAGACGATTGATAAAGAGTACCTAGCAATTGGGACACCGAATGATGAACTGTTTAAACGTTTTATGTTGGCCTTAGATCTTGGTGATCATCTGACTGATCAACGCTTTTCTAGCTATGTATTACGTAAACAAAATGAAGCTCATTTACTCGCTATTGTGGAACCTGCGGTATCCCAAAGATCCTCACATGAATTAGAAGCCCTATTGATGCAAGCTGGCGTGCCTTGTTCGCGGATGCATAACATCAAAGAAGTTTTTGAAGATCCACATATCATCGACCGTAAGGTCGCCGTCGATATAGAGCATCCTGTAATGGGCAAAATGAAAGCAGTACGTAATCCAGTATTGTTCGAGGAAGGAAGTCCAACCATCAGATTACATGCACCAAGCTTGGGTGAGCATTCTGCCCAAATATTACAAGGACTAGGTTATACCCCAGAACAAATCCAGAGCTATGCGGATCAAGGCGTAGTGTTACTTCACAAACCTATCAATTAATTTTTTAAAAACACCTTATTAGAAAGCTTCTCTTATGAAAATTTGGCGCAGCCTCCTCTTCGTTCCAGCAAATCAAGAACGGATGTTGAATAAATTAGATTCTCTGCCAGCAGACGGTTTTATTTTTGATTTAGAAGATACGGTCCCTGATCCAGAAAAACAAAATGCTAGACAAATGACCTTAGACGTCATGCCGAAAGTCAGAGGCGATCGTAGTTGGGTGCGAGTGAATAGCTTATCTACTGGATTTTTTCATGAAGATATCGACGCTCTCATTGGTGCGCCTGGGCTCACAGGTTTGATTGTGCCCAAGATGGACTCGGTAGCAGATATCAATACAGTCGATCAGATGATCGCAAGTTATGAGATTCGGCGTGGTTTGAGTGTGGGATCAACAGCTATTATTATCATGATGGAAAGTGCCGGTGGTGTACTCGACTCAAGAGCGATTATGACGAGTAGCAAGCGGATTCAGACCATGATTTATGGTGGCGGTGAAGACGGCGATATGAATGTCTCACTTGGCGCTACTTGGACAAGTCCTGGTCCTGAGATGATGTTTGTTCGCCAGTTCTCTTTAGTGTCTGCCAGAGCTGCAAATTTTGATTGCCCACTAGACGGTGTGTTTGCGAATGTGAAAGATCCAGAGGGATTCAGAAGTGATACACAACTGTCTAAGCGTTTAGGCTATCGTGGTCGTACTGTGATTCACCCCAATCAAATTGAGGATGCGAATAATATCTACACGCCAACTGCTGCTCAAATAGAGTATTACTCAAGGGTAGTGAGCGCGTATGAAGAAGCTCTCACTCGTGGTGTTGCAAGTACAACGGTCGACGGTAAGTTAGTCGATTTGGCGATGTCCAAAACGGCACAACGTTTATTGGATCATGTGGCGGCAATTAAAAATATCGAGGCTATTACTGGCTTTGTAGGAAAACCGTAATGATCAATGCAGCTATTTTTGGTTTAGGTCGATGGGGTCGAAATCTTGTTAATGCCGTTGAGCACAGTGAAGTCGTTCGCTTTAAAAAAGCAGTCGTTACGAACCCCTCCAAGCATTTAGATTTTGCAAAGGAAAAGCATTTAGAGGTCACCGCTGATCCAAATGAAGTCTTACTTGATCCCTCAATTGAGATGATTGTCTTGGCAACTCCTCATCTTTTACACCTACCTCAAATAACTGCCGCCGCAAAAGCGGGGAAAGCAGTTTTTTGTGAAAAGCCACTGGCATTGAATTTAGAGGAAGCCCAGCGGGCAGTAGCAGTTTGCCAAGAGCATCAGGTCTTGTTGGGAGTTGGTCACGATAAGCGCTTTTGGCCATCGATGCAACATGTGCAACAGGTTGTTAGGTCGGGGGAGCTTGGTAAATTGAGCCATATTGAGGGGATCTTTACCAATGAGAATTTAAAAAACTTCCAAACCTCTTGGCGTGATCTACCAGAAAATGTACCTGGTGGAAATTTAACAGCAACCGGCATTCATATCGTGGACGCTTTTACGAACTTAATGGGCCCTATCAAATCCGTCGAAGGTATTTATCGTCAAATGGATGGCGGCACGATGGATACTCTGGCCTTACTAGTCGATTTTGAATCGGGTGCAACAGGACTTCTATCTTCGCCAAGGCCGTCACCAGTATTTTGGCGTGTGCATGTGTTTGGCCAACAGGGCAACATCGAAGCTCGGGGACCATTGCAAAGTATTCAGAGCATGTCAGGTAAAGAGGCGGTCGTCAAAGAATTTGCCCCGATTAATGCCTTACAGTTTCAACTTGAGGCCTTTGCACGAGCAATCGAAAATAAAACGGATTACCTGATTTCTCCTGCCGAGATTTTAAACACGGTGGCAGCATTTGAAGCAAGTAGTAAGGCTGTTGATTCATAACACTTCATCGAATAAATTAAGTGTTATGAGTAATTCATTTAATAGGACTTAGTTGTTTAAGTCCTACTAAATTACCTTGAAACAATCGTCTCAGGGTTTACTCCTCTTACGAAAATAGGAAGAGGAGCTTAGGATGGGATAAATTAACATAATGGAGATAAAGATGAAAAAGTTTTCAAAATTACTAACTCAATCAGTTGTGTCATGTGTAGGATTCATGCTTGTTGCCAGTTCGCAGGCTCAGCTTCTGAACCATAAAGATATCCCGCTTCAATTGCCATGACGATGGCTCAGACGGCAATTGCTACTTGTAAAAGTAATGGTTATGGAATATCAGTCAGTGTAGTTGGCAGGAGTGGAGAAATCATTGTTCAAGTGCGTGGTGATGATACTGGAATGCATACAGTTGAAAATAGTTTCAGAAAAGCTTATACAGCGCGAACCTTTCGTGTGCCATCCGGTGAGATTGTGACTCGCTTAAAAAATGACCCAAGCTTTGCCTTAATCCATCTAAGTAATATTATCGCTAATCAAGGAGGATTACCTATTAAGTTTGGTGATGAAACAATTGGCGGTATAGGGATCTCTGGCGCACCTGGCGGTGATAAAGATGAAGCTTGTGCAAAAGCTGCTTTAGATAAAGTAGCAGATCAACTTAAATAGCCTAAGGTGATTTTGAAGGGTATCAACTGCGTTTAGTGGCAAGAGCTAAATAAGATCATATCGGGCATCTTATTTAGCTTCAAAAATTTAATTACAAACCTTAAAGATGATACCAAGTTTGTAGGCGCTTAATTTAGGTTGCCGGAGCAGACTTGAATAAAGAAATTGCATTATGCACATTCCATTGCTCTGCAAATTTTTTCTTGTGACCGCTAGCCACTTCCAACATCATATGAAATATTTCCCAACCTATCTCCTCAATAGATAGATGCGATTCCATCCTATGCAAAAGTTAACAAGGACGAAAATGTACAAGTAGATTGAACGGCTGTATAAGACACCGTTGAAGGTATGTTGTAAGATGTTTTTAAAGAATAATTGAATTCTTAAAAATATGGAGACAAAAATGGCTAAACTTCGACACATTACTCTGACAGTTGAGGACCCTGAATCCGCCGCTCAATTTTATATAGACACTTTTGATATGAAAAGAGTGGGTGGCACTGATTGGGAAAATGCGAAAGGAGTTTACTTGAGTGATGGCACGGTAAATTTGGCCTTACTGAAGTATAAAAA
The DNA here is from genome assembly GCF_003072505.1 of Polynucleobacter rarus. Taxonomy (GTDB): domain Bacteria; phylum Pseudomonadota; class Gammaproteobacteria; order Burkholderiales; family Burkholderiaceae; genus Polynucleobacter; species Polynucleobacter rarus. The sequence goes on along the minus strand of NZ_NTGB01000001.1, from coordinate 2,187,036 downwards.
TGATACTTCTGCAGGTGAGCGGGGCGCTAACTTTGTGGGGATTCATCATTTAGGATTTTGGGTAGATGATGTCAGTCAAACCAGAAAATCGCTAGAAAAAAATGGTGCTACCTATTGGATGGGGGATGTCAGACATGACGGCGGATTTTATGAAGTCAAATACTTTGATCCCAATGGAGTTGTCGTAGATATTAGCGAACATGGTTGGAAGGGCGCTACCAAAGATGTCATCCCAACGCCAATAGAAAATTCAACGAAGTGATTACCATGAAAACGCTTATAACTAGCTTGCTACTTTGTTTGATCGTCCCATTTGCTTGGGCACAAAACTACCCAGCTAAAACTATAAAAATGGTTGTTCCCTTTGAAACTGGTACACCCGATTCATTAGCTCGGATTTTGGCAAAAGAATTAACCTTAAAAAATAATCAATCTTTTTATACTGAAAACCACCCCGGTGCAAACGGTATTATTGGTACTGATTTAGTCGTCAAATCTAAACCGGATGGATATACGCTCTTAGTTACTTCATCATCAATTGTGGTGAATCCTAGTTACTATAAGAAACTACCTTTTGATTTAAAAAAGGACTTAATCCCAGTGACTAATCTTGGGAATGTCGAAGCACTGCTGGTAGTGGTCAATGCAAAATCATCCTATAAAAATCTGAATGATTTCTTGAAATTTGCCAAGGATCCCAAAAATAAAGTCTCTTACGGAAGTCCAGGCAATGGTAATCATTTACATATTTCGAGTGAATACTTTAATCAGAAAATGGGTTTAGATATGACCCATATTCCTTATAAGGGGGCTGGTCCTGCGACGACTGCTCTTTTGGGCGAACAAATTCAAGTATTAATTACGACGCCACCATCCGTGCTTCCCTACATTAAGGATGGAAGATTTAAGGCGATTGCTTACACTGGTCTAAAACGGGCATCTTTTCTACCAGATGTTCCCACCATTGCAGAACAAGGGTTTCCTAACTTTGAAATTGATGGTGGCTGGTTTGGTTTATTTACAACCGCTGGAACACCACCCGATACGGTCAATAAAATTCAACAACTGATTCAACAGGCTCTTGAAAATAAATCAGTAAAAGATAGTATTGTTCAAATTGGTTTAGACCCAGTGATTGATAGTCCAGATCATTTCAAAGCCTTTGTAGAATCTGAGCAAACTAGATATGCCGAGAGATTGAAATTACTTAATATCAAAGCACAAGAGTAAGAGCCTCAAGAATTTTAAGTAAATTGCTACTCATCTTTCATCGGTTTGTTGAGCGTTAGGTATTTGGGATAGATCTTTAGAAAGATCCTTAAGAAAAGGATGCATCCAAGTTGGTAAGTTTGACAGATTCTTTTTTAGATCCCGCTGAATGCTTGCACCAGCTTTAGGGTCATTAAGAATCTTGAATATGCTTGCTTTAATCTCAGCCTGAGTAGTGGAATTTTTTTCTTTAATACTATCCTTGAGCCAGTGAAGGGCCTGAACTAACCGCATTGCAGGTCGATCCGCCCAAATAAGCCTGCTAGGTGATGTCAGTTTGAACTGAATTGTGAGATTTCCAATTTGAATAGGCTTTATACGGGTATCGGTGTGCACAATAACCTTACCAGGAATAGCATTGGTTAGACCTAGATCATTGGCCGCTGTCATTCCATCAATTAGCATACGCGCACTATCACGCCTAGAAATGGCCCAGATTACATTTTGATAGTTGGGCTGAACGATTTTTCCAGTTAAAGGATTAACACGCGGACGATCATATAAGCCGTGATCGATACGACGCAAGTCACCCTTATTAGTTAGACGCTGTAAGGTTTTATCTACTGCACTACGACTGCCTAAATCGAGAAAATCTCTCGCTGTCCAAACCTTATCGGCTTGGCTACGGTTAATCCGCCGAGTAATCAGCTTATTAATAGTTGTTTTATGATTAACTAATGTATTCATAGTCTTTAAATTATATACAAATATCGGACAATATTAGTATAATTTTTTTGATATAAAACATAAGGTTAAATGAAGAATAAAATTTATTGGATTAAGGAGAAATAAGAGTTGTTCAAAAACTAACGGAAATTAATTCTCGATACAAAGTCTAATTTGGGATAAATAACCATGTCGATAACCTGCCTATTTAAATTATGTAATATTTAAATTTGTAAGGAAAAATATGAGTAGAAGTCTAAGAAAAACCCCCATCTTTGGAATCACAAACTCGTTGGCGTTGTCACGAGCGGACTGCTATCAGTCAAACGCCATTTTCTGATCTAGATAGTTACCTGACAATTCCTGAAAATCAAGTCAGTAATACTTGGGATATGGGAAAAGATGGGAGACAATATTGGCCAATTCAACGTCAGAATAAGATAGCTATCATGGTAGCGAAAACTTTAGCTAACTCCCCAAGAGAAATTCAAAAGATAAAGGAGCGACTGCTACACAAGTGGAATTCCAAATAAAAACAATCATTAATTATCTTAATAATGTTTGTTTGGAGTTCATGACAAAATTACTAAAAAAGGAATCGGATCGTGCAGATGACTAAACGCAACTTGTGTAATGAAATTATTGAAGGATTTGAAAGTCTAAAAAAGTCTCGTTTGATAAAAACTACTTTGCCAGGGTTTGAAAAAGAGTTAAAAACAAAGCCAACTTTAAGTTCAAAAACAGTAAAAGTAATTAGGAATCAATGGAATTTTTCAAAACAAGAATTTGATGACCATCAAGAGTAATGTTGGATAATAAAAACCCTACACCTAAAAGATTCGATTTAGGATTGCTTTAAGTAATACCTGTTATTTTCATCGAATAACTATTTATTAACTTTTAGGTTTTTAAGCTTTGTAGGAAAAAAAATCGATATGCCCGATTTCGCACTGATCTGCTTGTATCCTACTCTGCTCCCACTGATTGACTGAAGTCTGTGATACAGAGCCTATTTCTCTCACTGCCTTAGCACTACCAATGGCTAACTGTTCAATTAAAGCTTGATCTTGGTGATCTAAAACCCAAGGACTAGGAGCACAAACTGTAGTGAATTGTTGCGCACGTAGTAAGTTTTCTAGACATTGCGTAGCTGCTGGTCCCAAGGCAGAACCAAAACCTTTATCGGTTCGTTGATGTTCATGAAAAGCCTTCAAAATTTCAGCGTCAATGACTTGGGCAGGACTCCACTTTTCTACGCCGTCATAAGTAAGTACCGTATAGAGGGGCTTTGATAAATGGGCACAAAATTGGGTAAGCCAAGGTTGCGCTACAAGGTCAAAGAAAGCCGCCGCAGTAATCAGATCAGCAGGTTCATTCAGAATTGCTTGATAGTCATTGAATAAGTCGACATATTTAAACTTTACGACAATTGTTTTATTCTCTTTGAGTATTGATATTGGTTTGATGGTATCTAAGAGATTCACAGATGATTCATCAGTAGGCATATTTATTTCGCGATCAGCCCAAGCAAGAAGGGTAGAGCGAGCAACATTCAAAAGTGTTAAATCATAATCGACTAAAGTCCAATATTGAACCGAGTTGATGTGTGGTGCTAAAGCGCGTAAATTAGAGCCGGTACCAGAACCTAAATCAGTAATATGGACCGAACCAGGATATAAAGTTTTGATTTTCTCAAGATAGTTAAGTACTTGGGCTTGTAGGTCAAGATTACGTGATCGATGGTCTACAGGTTCACGTAAACTAAGCCAGTCAGCTGAAAAACCACTCATGAATTATCCATTCGCTTCATATTTATTTAATTAACTTATTCATTTCAGCCACGAGACCATATTGTTGTCGCATGATTTCAGTAAAACGTCCGCCCTGTTGATATAGCCTCTCGAAGCTGCCAGATTCAATGACCTTGCCGGCATCCATCACTAAAATATGATTCGCTTGCCGTATAGTACTTAATCGATGCGCAATCACTAGCGTACTACGCGAGTGCATAACTTCTGCTAAAGCATCCAGTAAACTTTCTTCGGTGGAAGTATCTAGGGCGCTAGTCGCTTCATCCAAAATTAAAATAGGAGCATCTTTTAATAGTACACGAGCGATTGATAAGCGCTGACGCTCGCCCCCGGAGAGGGTTCTACCACGCTCACCAATAAGTGTATTAAAGCCTTCAGGTTGACGCTCAATAAAATGTAATGCTTGTGCTCGAATACAAGCTTCTCGGACTTCATCATCACTCGCATCTGGAGATCCTATTCTGATGTTATCTGCGATTGAGCGATTAAATAAGAGTGGTTCTTGAAAGACAACGCCAATATTACGTCGTAGTGCACTTAGCTGCAAGTCCCGAATATCGATTCCATCAATCGTAATAAAACCAGACTGGGGATCGAAAGCCCGATAAAGTAGGCTAAGTGCTGTAGATTTTCCAGCCCCTGAAGCACCTACCAAAGCAATCGTTTCGCCTGATTTAATAGCAAAGCTCAAATGATCAACGGCTTTTTGTTGCGAATTGTAAGAAAAGCTGACTTGATGAAATTCAACCAAGCCTACGACACGTCCAGGATCGATAGCATCTTGACGATCTTTAATTTCTGGATTCGTATCGAGAACGTCAAAGAATTCTCTTAAGCGTGGTGCGTCGGTCGCTAGCTTGTTTGCAAATGCGATGACCTGCTCAAGGCGACTAATAATGATGCCAGCAAAGGCCACAAAGGAGACGATTTCACCCATCGTGATCAAAGATTGAGTAAACAACCAAACACCAAGAGCGATAATACATAAAACGCTAATAGTGGTCGCTGAGCGTGTGAGAACTGTCACAACTGCCCACCAGTAAAGTACTGGAAATTGGGCCCCTAAAACGCGCTGGCTAATTTTTTTGATCGACTTAAGTTCAATCTGAATACGCGCAAAACTTTGAACTAAAGCAATATTGCTCAGCGTATCTGAGGTGAGTTCAGCTAAATCAGAATGGTTGCTTTCAATTTGTAGTTGAAGGGCTTGAGTTTTACGTAAAATAAAATGGGTTAAAAATCCAAATACAAGACACAGTATGATGAGAACACATGCGAGCCGCCAATTAATATAGAGTGCGACCGGCACCAAAATAATGAGCGAAACAATTGCCCCAAGGTTCTCTCGAAAAAAACTCAGCCAAAGCCACCAAAGAGTATCAGTACCCTGCAGCATAATTTTCATTAACCGTCCAGAGTGCGTTCTTGCTTGTTGCGCTAAAGGTAAATGCAACACGTGTTCAACATATTCTCTTAATACGGTATGTCGTCTGTGGTGCGCTAGTCGATCGGAAAATAAAGCAATGCCTGTTGAGCCAGCAATTGTAAAAAGACCAAAGCCAATCCATATAATGAGAAGAGGCGCAACGGAATCCCAAGTTGCTGTTAAAGAGGCGTTAGGAGTCCGAGTTAAAACATCAATGACCTTCCCAAATAAAATAGGTTCAGCGAAAAGTGCGCATGCCATTACCATATTTGCAAATGCTAGTAACCAACCGAGACGCTGGTCTGGGCCCAATAACTTTAGCGCACGATAGTAAATGTTAAAAAAGCTCATTACGTATTTTTTAGCTGAGGCAAATCTAATTGAAGGGCGTTAAGTTGCAAGGGAAGTAAATCGATAGGGGGCGCAATTTCTTCAGGTAAAGATAAAAGTTGACGACGCATCATAAAACGACCAAGCCACGGCTGAGAGGTGAGCACAACTAAAGGTGCTGCAAATAAGAGGCCGCCAAAGAAAAGCAAACCGTAGATAAGCGTCGCTGGGTGCGTAAAATACAACATACTTGTTAGAACAACACCAAGAACGGTGTGAGGCCAAAATTGGTGGAGTGCATCTAATATAGAAATTGAATGATCGTCCCGCGCATGTGCAGACCAACCTCCCTTTTTCCCAAAGACCAAACGCGTAATGAACATTGTATGATTGAGCCAAGTAATAGGTGTCATCAGCAAGGAAAAAACCATCTCTAATAATAGGCTGATCGTAAAGCGCCATCGTCCCCCAAAGTCTTTACTTTTCGAGGTACGCAAAAGCACATCCAGGGCACCAGTCGTTTTAGGCAAATACCACATCATTAAGGTAACTACTAGTAAGGTAAAAAAATAATTTTCATTAATCAGATTAGCAGGCGTTGTACTTAAGCTAATAGCAACGGTACAAAGTAGAATCATGGCAATCCATGCCGGTGATCCAAAAAACATCGTGATTGCCAACACTAACTGGATACGATTTACGGGCAAAAGATTCGGTAAATTGAGTAATTTAAAATACTGTAAATTCCCTTCGCACCAACGTAAATCACGACGAATATATTCCGTTAAGGTGGGAGGGTTTTCTTCCCAGCTAGCATCTTCTTGTGGATAAATTCTGACCTCATAGCCAGCACGACGCATTAGAACTGCTTCAATCAAGTCATGACTAAGAATCGGTTTTGGTTCGCCAGATCGACTTTTTAAAGTTGGTAACTCACAGAACGACATGAATGGTGCTAGTCGGATCAGAGCATTATGGCCCCAGTAGGGTCCGCAGTCTGCTTGCCACCAGGCCGAGCCCATCGTGAAGGAGCGCATGCCAAGACGCATACCGTATTGGAATAAGCGTGTAAATGGACTACTAGAGGGTAAGCCAATCACTAAGCCCTGAAGAATGCCTAAACGCGGATTTGCTTGCATCATACGAACTAGTCGAGTGATAGCGCGACTAGTCATAAAACTATCAGCATCTAGTACTAAAGCAAAGTCATGATTCTTACCCCAACGCTGGCAAAAATCAGCAATGTTGCCTGCTTTATAACCAGCATTATCTTCTCTGCAGCGATAAGTGATTTTGACCTGCTCATGGTACTTTTTGCAAAGTCCATCAAAGTTGGTGCGCTCTTCAATTGCAATGGTTTCCTCATTGGTATCGCTGAGTATGTAGATATGAAAAAAAGGACCAAGTTGATCATTCACTAAACCATCAAGCATCACCTGGAGATTCCGAATTAATCGCTCTACGGATTCATTTCGTACACACAGAAGAATGGCCGTGGAATATGACAGTGGGGCAGTGTCCTGCTCACGCATACTTGCTGGCAAAATAATTTTAGTTGGATCTTTGAAACATTGGCAAAGCAAGAGTCCGATAATGGCATTCCAAAAACCAACTACCATCCAAGGCAAGATTAAGGCAAAGAGCCCTAAAAATAGGAAGTGCACCATGAGTGGAGTATCTAGTGCCAAGCTTTTATGAACTAGAAACAACATTAAAAATGCAGTCGTTAGCGATAAAGTAGAAAAAATTACTCGTCTTAGAGTGATGGCTGAATCAGAGACTATTTTTGTAGGAGGATTCAAATTATTCACTCTAGCTAACTTATAATATGCAAAATGCCTCAATAGTATAGAGTAGCTCGAAGTTTTTCACTTATCACTTAGGATTTTTTGTGCCACACAATGCAGCCACTTCTTCGAATGCAATCCTAAGTCAGTCTCTTTGGTATGTTGCCCCGGAATGTGCTGAAATTCGCTCCGAATCTCTTGCGCCATTACCTCATCAATTTCTGCGTGTCCGTGCTCTTTTTGGGTCTCTTAGTCGTGGTACTGAATCTTTAATTTATCGTGGGCTCGTACCAGAGTCGGAATATTCCCGCATGGCAGCCCCCTGGATGGGTGGCACATTTCCATTTCCAGTAAAGTACGGTTACTCAAATGTAGGTCTGGTCGAAGAGGGTCCTACTGAGTGGCTTGGTCAACGGGTTTTTGCCCTGCAACCCCATCAAACTTTGTATCAAGCAGATATGCAAAATGTAGTCCTGTTGCCGGAAAAAGTGAGTTCTGAGCGCGCTGTTTTAGCAGCGAATATGGAAACAGCCCTCAATGCAGTGTGGGACGCCACACCCGGTCCCGGTGATCGAATTGTGGTCGTTGGTGGTGGTGTAGTGGGTTGTTTGATTGCTTATTTATGTGGGCACTTGCCTAGCGCTGAAGTCACTTTGGTTGATATCAACCCTGAGCGAGCAACGATTGCAAGACAATTAGGCGTCAATTTTTCTCTACCGGAGGCGGCGCCGTCCGATTGCGATGTAGTATTTCATTGCAGTGCAAGTGCTGCCGGACTCGCAACGGCGATGATGGCTGCTGGCGACGAGGCAACCGTGCTTGAGATGAGTTGGTATGGCGATCGTCAAGTTCAAGCGCCACTTGGGGGTGCGTTTCATAGTCGTCAAATTCGCTTACAGTCGAGTCAGGTTGGTCATGTTGCTGCCTCACATCGCCCCCGCTGGACTCATCGACGCAGATTACAAGCCGCCATCAACATGTTACATGATCCAAGACTGGATGTTTTGCTTGAACCTGCCGTTCATTTTTCTGATTTACCCGATCGATTACCCGATCTTCTTGGTACGCGCAGTACTGCGTTGTGCTGTTTAATTCGTTATCCTTAAGGAACTACTATGTTTACAGTTGAAGTACGCGATCACATTATGATTGCCCACTCATTTCGCGGTGAAGTATTTGGACCCGCACAAGCTTTGCACGGCGCAACCTTTGTGGTTGACGCCGCTTTTATTTCTAAAGAACTTGATGAAAATGGCATTGTGATCGACATTGGCTTAGCACTGGATGTTTTAAAGGCAACTCTAAAGCCGATTAATTACTGTAATTTAGACGACCGTCCTGAGTTCAAGGGAGTGAATACGACGACGGAGTTTTTGACGAAGTACATTTTTGATCAACTTGCAGCAGCAGCGCGTGCAAAAGGCTTAGGTCGTAATGGTTCTGAATTACACGCCATTCGAGTAACGATTTCTGAATCCCATGTTGCGCGTGCTTGGTACGAGGCAGCGATTCATTAAGCTTCAAATTAGCGACATGCCGCAGCTGATTTTTGTTTATCCAGGCGACTTAAATACCCCTACAGGTGGTTATGCCTATGACCGGAAAATAATTGAGGGACTTAAGCAACTTGGTTGGCAAATTCAGTTAATCAGTCTCGGGGAAGGTTATCCTTTCCCGACGGATGGCCAAGTAGCGTTTGCAAAAAGCAGTTTAATGAAGCTCCCTGAAGGCGTACCGATGGTAATCGATGGATTAGCTTTAGGGGTTCTTCCTAATCTTGCTGCTGAGCTTGCAAAGCGACATCCCCTGATTGCATTAATCCACCACCCCTTAGCGTTTGAGTTGGGATTAACTGAAGTAGAAATAAAGTCATTGATGCTAAGCGAGACGCAAGCGTTGCAGCAAGTTAATCAAGTGATTGTGACTAGTCCGGCCACGGGTCGTGATTTAAGTGAACACTTTGGTATTACTCCAAAAATCATCGATGTAGTTTTGCCTGGAACAAATCGCAATCCTTTTCAGCCAATAAAGATACAAAAAAATTCAGATCACCTTGAGCCAGTTCATTTACTTTCGGTTGGATCCATTATTCCGCGTAAGGGCTTTGATTATTTAATGGCGGCACTCGCACCCTTGCTTGATTTACAGTGGACTCTTACGATTGCCGGTGACACCTCACGGAATACTGCAGCCTATGAACGTTTGATGATGGACATTCAGCGTTTTCAATTAGAGGAGCGGGTTAAGATTCTTGGCGCAGTGAGTAATCAAGAATTAGATGTACTGTATGCCAATGCGGATGTATTTGTATTGCCATCTCTTTTTGAAGGCTACGGTATGGTGTATGCCGAGGCAATGAGTTATGGCTTACCGATTATTGCAACAACCGGGGGTGCAATACCAGATACTGTACCACCGGAAGCCAGCTTACTGGTTCCGCCAGGCGATATTCCCAATTTAACTGCTGCCTTAAAAACTTTAATACAAGATTCTTCATATCGATCCCGCTTGTCTGACGGCGCATTACAAGCAGCAATAAAGCAACCAACTTGGGATCATGCATCACAGCTATTTGCTACTGTGCTGACTCATCTTATTTAGTATTGAGCGCAACTCTTTGAGTTTGTAAATCGCAATCGAAAACAACATCATTGCCGAGTTGGTGTGTTTGTATTGCTAGCCTTAAGGCTTGATCCATATGCTCAATGGGGGGTAGATTAAAACTGAGTCGACCTGACCCCATAATAATAGGCGCCACTATTAAGTGCAGGCGATCAAGGCATTTTGCTACTATAAAACGTGAAACAGTTTCAGCGCCACCCTCAATTAAAACGCGTTTGAGTGAGTGCAAATTCAAGCTTTTTAATATTAAGGCAGGATCAATTGCGCCACTTACTGCGGGAAGCATAATTAATTCAACTTGCGGAGGTGGGCTTGCCGTAACGCCTTCTGCAACAATCCATATTTTTTTCACCCCATCATCTTGCCAAACCAAGTGCTGATGCGAAAGACGTGCTCTTGGATCAATCACCACACGAGCAGGATTTCTCCCTTTGATTTGTCTAACCGTAAGTTGGGGATCATCTGCTAGCGCTGTGCCAACTCCAATGACAACCGCATCAACTAGTGCCCTTAACTGATGAAGGTGGGTTAAACCCGTCAGGCCATTCACATATCTTGATTGACCCGTAACCGTTGCAATTCGACCATCCAAAGTTTGGCCGATTTGACCTACTACGACCATGTCATCTAAAGTTGGGTTGCGTAAGGGCTCAAAAATAGCTTGTAAGGGTGAGATAGATAGCGGCCCATTGCCAAAAAAATTGACTAAAAATTCATCCCACTCTTGTTGTTTCTGGAGCGATAGGTTACTAGCAGGAGGAGATGACGCAAGCTGGGTTGAGAACACTATCGGAAGACCTTATTTACGGATTTTACTAAGCAAACTACGCACTGCACAATTTACCATAAGGTCAGGCAATTTGTTTGAGGGAGGAATTTTGCACTACATCGGATTCTGATGCGTAAAACCCTGCAAAAATAATCTTAGCGTCTAAACCAAATACGCTCAAATATCTCATCTTTTTTCAACCACAAGTGGCCGAGTCCAACAGTGATATGTCCTAAGGTAATGCCAATGAGAACAAAAACAAGATAGCCGTGGATCTCAAATAATTGTTTAGCCAAAGCTTCATCTTTGGGAATGCCAGGCATGCCAGGTAGATAGTAATCACCAATTGTGATCAGCGCCGGATAAGCAGTAACCCCAGCCCAGCCAAAGAGGGGTGCCAGAAACAATAACAAGTACAAAGAGCTTTGTACTGACTTGGCTAATAGTATTTGAATAGGAGAAAAGTCTTCAGGGTAGGGCGGTCTTTTCGAAATTGATTTGGTTAGAAGACGCACACCCGTAATCATTAGAACCAAAAAACCAATGAATTTATGCCAAGCGTACAGAGTATTTGTTAGTTCATCCCATAGATCGGCATCTGAGCGACTAGTCATCCAAAAGCCCAAGATAAGCAATCCGATGATTAACGCGGCAGAAAGCCAATGCATCAATCGCAGACTGAAAGAATATCGTTGCGTCATGAATTACCTCTTTAGATTTAAGTAAATAGACTAGTCCAGTTTTACAATGACTTAATCAGGTTTGATATTACCTACTTTGACCACCTTAGCCCACTTATCCACTTCTTGTTGAATAATCTGGGTTGTTTGTTCAGGTGTTGGAGTAAGAATAATATAGCCTAAACCAACTAGTTTTTCGCGCATCACTGGCTCTTGCACAATCTTTGTAATTTCCTGATTCAGGTAATTCACAATGGCTTTTGGAGTACCTGCGGGAGCGGATATAAATTGCTGGGTATCGCCTTCAAACTCAGGAAAGCCAGCTTCACTAATGGTTGGTACATTCGGGATGCTTGTAAAACGTACTTTACTCGTAATCGCTAGGGGAATGAGTTTGCCTGCATTGATCTGTGCCATGGCTGGCGGCAATGCAGAAAATCCGACAGGTACCTGATGACCCAATACCGCTTGCAAAGCAGGACCACCACCGTTGTATGGAATGTGTTTCATATCCAAGTTGCCACGAATCTTTAATAATTCCATACTGAGGTGCGGACCAGTTCCATTGCCAGGAGTTGCATAATCAATCTTGCCTGGATTGGCTTTGGCAAATGCGATGAAATCTTTAAAGTTTTTCGCAGCAAAATCAGGGCTTGCAACGAGCACATTCGGTGAACTGACAGGCATTGCTACGGGTGCAAAATCTTTTAATGGATGAAAGCCTGGATTTTCATACAAAGATGGGTTGATGACGTAGGCACTACTCATGAGTAATAAGGTATAACCATCGGGTGCTGATTTAGCAACTTGTGCAGCGCCGATATTGGCGGCACCACCGGGTTTGTTTTCGACAATAAAGGATTTACCAGAGTTTTCGGAGAGTTTTTGGGAGAGGAGCCTAGCAATAATATCTGAGGGACCACCAGGCGCAAATGGCACAATAATTCGAACCACTTTATCTGGATAGCTTACGGAGTTAGAACTTGCAGATTGGCTTTGGGCAGTCGTTGGAATCAACCAAAATAATTGAAAAAAAACTAAGGGTAATATTTTTTTTATACCCTGCACTCGAAAGATCATCTGAAGCTCCTAAAAATAGTAAATACTCTTCTATATCGTCTATCATATTAGTATAAATAACAAATATGGAGATATAAATGGATGAATTAATCCTTTGGGGGCGTCTGAACTCAATAAATGTCCAAAAAGTTTTATGGACTAATGAAGAACTTGCGATTCCATTTCAACGTATTGATGCGGGTTTGCAATTCGGCGTGAATAAATCGGCCGATTATTTACAAAAAAATCCCAATGGCTTAGTGCCCATGATTGATGACAATGGGTTCATCCTTTGGGAGTCCCATACTATTATGCGTTACTTGGCTAAAAAGCATGACACAAGTGGGCAAGTGTTTCCGACAGATCCTTTGATTCAGGCGAAGATTGAACAGTGGCATGACTGGTACAACACCGTCTGCTGGCCACCAATGAGAACATTATTTTGGGGCTATGTGAGAACACCTCTGGCGGAGCGTAATCCTCAAGAACTTGAAAACGCGCGCCAACTCATGATTAAGGTCCTAACTATTTTGGAAGAGCAACTTGGTAAATTCAAATATGTGGCCTGTGATCAATTTACGTTAGCAGATATTCCAGTTGCGTTAGTTGCCTATCGTTGGTTCAATATACCAATTGAGCGACCAAGTTTTCCGAATGTGGATCGCTGGTACCAAGAAGTGAAACAACGCCCTGGTTTTATCAAATATTCATCTGATCCATTGAATTAAGAAGAGTTTTATGAAGATAGTCGATATTCGAGAAATTGCCATTCCTTTAAAGTCCTCCTTACGTAATTCCGTCTTTGACTTTAGTGAAATGACAACTTCTGTGGTGGCAGTTATTTCTGACGTGATGCGCAATGGCAAACCTTTAATTGGGTATGCATTCAATTCAACTGGACGTTATGCCTGCGGCGCACAAATGCGCTCCCGTTTAATCCCTAGAATTTTAAGCGCTAGTCCGGATGAGTTATTGGACGCTAGTGGCGTGAACTTTGATCCAGCGAAAATTTTTGCCAGAATGATGCTACGTGAAAAACCAGGCGGACATTCTGAACGATCTGTGCCAATCGGTACGATCGAAGTAGCCGTTTGGGATTTAGTGGCTAAGGTTGCTGATAAGCCCCTGTACGCTGTTTTAGCTGAGCGCTTTAATCAAGGTAAGATTCCGACCAAAGTGCCTTGTTATGTTGGTGGTGGTTGGTACGCGCCTGGTAAAGGAATACCTGAGCTAAAAGAAGAAATCCAGCGTCGTAAAGATGAAGGCTATACCGTCATGAAAGTAAAAGTCGGTGGCGCTCCACTCAAAGAGGATTTATTAAGATTAGATGCCGCAATTGAAGTAATGGGTTCAGCCAATAGTATTGCTGTGGATGCCAATGCAGCTTGGCAACGTGAGAGTGCGCTTACTTATACTAAAGCGCTTGCTCCTTATGGTCTACGTTGGTTAGAAGAGCCAACTGATCCACTAGACTATGCGCTATTGGCAGAGTTATGTGGTTTTTATGAAGCCCCGATTGCGACAGCAGAAAACTTATTTTCGACCCAAGATATACGTAATTTGATTCAGTTTGGTGGTCTGCGCAGTGATCGGGATATTATCCAAATTGATGTGCCTCAGTCCTACGGTATTACCCAGTTTTCTAGAACTTTAGAAATGATGGCTGAAAGAAAATGGGCCAGATCTCAAGTTTTCCCCCACGGTGGTAATTTAATGACTCTTGCTATTGTTGCTGGCTTTGGTCTAGGTGGGTGCGAAGCATATCCAGATGTGTTTGGAGCATTTGCTGGGTTTGCGGATGATTCGATTGTGACGGAAGGTTTTATCAATTTGTCGGATCGACCCGGAATTGGTTTTGAAGGGCAGAATCAACTCTTTAGTCTGATGCAAACTATTAACAACTAAAGATGATGTAGTCGTTTGTTAAAAAGTATTTTAAAAATGGAGACTTATGTTTACGACTTATAAAGAGGCAGCAAATGCCCAAGCGTTAACTGGTGTGAAGTCAGCTGATCCGCTTACTCAACCGCTTGACCAAGCTCGTTTGCAGCAAGACGAGTATTTCAAGACACTCAATCAAAATTTGCCAGAAGTGGCGAAAATTGAGGACCGATTCATTGCGGGACCCGTCGGGGATATTCCAATTCGATTAGTCTATCCATCTTTGGGGGCACCTAGCAATTATTTAATCTTTATTCGCGGCGCAGGATTTTGGGCTGGGTCACTCGACTCTCACGCCCGCACTATGCGCACCTTAGCGCTTGAAAGTGGTTGTGTAGTATGTGGCATTGATTATCGCCGCGCGCCAGATTTTCACTTTCCAGTACAGCGTAATGAAGTGATTGCTGTCGTGGAATACTTAAAGGCACAACAGACGAGCCTGGGCATTCATGGTCAACCGGTCTTATTTGGCGAGTCTGCTGGAGCAACGATTGCACTCAGCACTGCTCAAGCACTGCGAGATCAAAAGAAGAATGAGTTAGCTGGCTTGATTTTGTTCTACAGTAATGCGGGTGGTTTTAAACCTAAAGCCAGAGAATACTCACAGTGGGTATGGAAACAGTATTTAGGGCCGAGTAGAGCCTTAGACGATCAAGCAGCAACGCCACTTTTGGCGAGTGTTGCAGGTTTGCCACCCATTTGGCAAGGTGTCGGGGCTGATGATCCACTGATTACTGATACTCAAAAATTAGCTGACCAATTAGATGCGATTGGAGTTGATGCACAAATGGTTACTTACCCTAACTTGCCGCATGGTTTTTTAATGTGGACTGGAAGTCTGCAACCGGCACTCGACGCGTTAAAAGAGAGCGTACAAGTCATGAAGCAATTTTTTAGTAGTAAGGGTAGTTGATTGAAATTCAATAAATACCAGTAGTAAAAATAAAAAACATCAAAATTGAGGAGACAAAGATATGCAAAGATGGACCCCAACCCAAGAAGAAATGAAAAAACAAATTGCACGCTTTAATGAAATCGTGCCTGTCAAAAAACACCACTTAGAAGAAAAGGGTATCCCGCCAGAAGTATTAGAAATGATTATGGCAAAGACCACGCGTAATGTAATGTCACCGGGTCCTCTGCCAGGTCAACTATCTCCGAAGCCAGCTGTGACGGGTGGTGAAGCGGGCGTGTTTCGTTTAGGGATTGCTACCTGTCCACCAAATCAAGGTCCTGGGTTACACGTGCATTACAACACGGAAGAAACCTTCATGGCGCTTACTGGTCGTTGGGAAATTCAGTGGGGTGATTTCGGTGAAGAGTCCATTATTCTTGAGCACTTAGATTTAGTAGCGATGCCTAAGGGTGTCACGAGACGGTTTATTAACCGATCAAATGAAGATGCCCATTTAATGGTCATCATTCAGGGTAAGCGCGAAGAATTTGATGATGTCGATCGTGTGCCACAAACTGCTGAGAATATTGCTCAAAAATATGGCCAAGGCATGGTTGAGAAGTTACAAAGTATGGGCTGGAAATTTACCATTGGTGTTGAACCAGAGGGGCAATAAATGCCGAATTTTCGATTACGACGGGGCGTTCTGCGCGCCAGCGCTTTAGCCCTTGGCTACCCATTGCTGAATGCCAACGCCCAATCAGATATCAGTAAATACCCATCTCAGCCGATTAAGGTGATTGTGCCATTTGCCGCTGGCGGTACGCTCGACGTTGCTCTGAGGCCGATAAGCCAAGCCTTACTTGAAAATCTTGGTCAAACAATCTTGATTGATAATCGTGCCGGTGCCAATGGCATGATTGGTAGTGATTTGGTTGCTAAAGCAAACCCTGATGGTTACACATTACTAGCAGTGACAGCTTCTTTTGCACTCAATCCTAGTATCTATAAAGATATTAAATATGATGTTTTAAAAGATTTCACACCGATTACCTGCATCATGCAAGGTGTTGGTTTTGTCATGGTAGTCCACCCTTCTCTGCCGGTGAAAACAGTGCAAGAATTTATTGCTTACGAAAAAAAATCGAATCAATCCGTTGCCTATAGTTCTCCTGGAGTTGGCAACACGATTCATATTGCTAGTGAACTGTTTAACCAAAAGACAGGTACCCATATGTTGCATGTGCCCTACAAAGGCAGTGCGCCTTCCTTAAACGCATTAGTTGGAGGAGAAGTACAAGTTGCAATCATGCCACCTGGGATTGTGATGCCATTTATTCGAAGTGGTAAGTTACGTGCGATTGGTTTTACTGGCGAAAAACGGCTTCCAGAGTTACCCGATACGCCGACGATGGCAGAAGTTGGCATTAAAGATATGGTATTTCAGGGGACTTGGATGGGGTTGTTTGGTCCCGCTAATTTACCGAAACCCATTGTTGAGCGCTTGAATAAGGAATTCACAAAAGTTCTTCAACAACCAACACTAAAACAAACTCTAACAAACTCCGTAGCAGGCTATGTACCGGATGGTGGTACACCAGAGCAGATGGCAAAACTACTTCGAGAAGATGTCAAAAGATATTCCGAGATATTACAGAAATTAAATATTCAACCCTCTTAAATGAAAAACGAAAGTTCAACACATGACAAATACAACACCTAGATTTCCACACTTACCGGTTGAATCTTTATCACCAGAACAAAAAGTTGTTTATGACAAACTCGTTAATGGACCGCGTAAAGGGATTCGTGGACCTTTCGGGGCGCTCCTGCGTAATCCAACACTCGCCGATCGGGTCAGTCAATTAGGGGACAGTGTCCGCTTTGAGAGTAGTTTGCCAGACACAATCCGAGAAATGATGATTTTGATGGTAGCGAGATTTTTTAAAGCAAGATACGAGTGGCATGCGCATGGCATGATTCTCAAAGGACTTGGTTTTGCGGATGACAAAATTGAGGCGATTGGTCGACGTCAGCGTCCAGAGGGACTCACTGAAGATGAAACGATCGTGTTTGATTTTGTGACTGAGTTACTGAACGATGGTGAAATCACTGATCCAACGTTTGATAAAGCGAAGTCTCGCTTTGGTGAAATCACAGTGCTAGATATTCTAGCGACAGCGGGTTATTTTGGTTTTGTATCAATGATTCTGAATGCGATTCGTCTGCAAGTACCGGAAGGCGGCATGATTATGCCGGAAGACTGAAAACTAGGATGATTCTATTTTTTTAAACTGAGTAAAAACCCCTATATCACCTTATATTGAATTGATTAAGATGGTTTGAGTAAAACTTTTGCATTACTAACTATAACTATCATGGAGACAACATGACATCAAGACGTTCATTTCTTAAAAATTCTGTTTTTTCAGGCATCTCTTTTTGTTCCTGCGCGATGTTAGATAGCGCCTTTGCCCAATACCCCTTAACGGAAGAGCAAAAACGCTTAGTGGCCATCACCAAAGATGCTGGTAATGATCCTAAAAACAACTATCGTCATCCTAATATGGGTAATAAGCGCAAGCCTACTTACATTGACGGTAGACGTATTACGACGATAGATACTCATGCTCACTGTTTTTTCCCTGAAGCAGTCGCTTTAGCCGGTGAAGGAGCCAATATTAATGCTTCTGTCAAAGGTGGCCCACAACACTACATCCCAATGAGTAATCGTGAGGCCGTACAGTATCGCCTCGATACGATGGATGCGATGGGTATTGATATGCAGATATTATCCGTCAACGTCTTTTGGTATAACAAATCAAGAGAAATCGCGACCGAGATTTGCCGGATTAATAACGAAAATTTAACAGCTCTTTGCTTAGCTCATCCTGGAAGATTTGCTGCTTTTGGTTGCATCGCTATGCAATTTCCAGACTTAGCTGTTAAACAACTCGAAGCACTCATGAAAATGCCGGGGATGAAAGGTGCAGCGATTCAGGCAAAAATGTTGGAAACAGATTTTTCTGACCCGATGTTTGAGCCGGTTTTGGCGAAGGCAGAAGAACTCGGTGCAGTGTTATTTATGCACCCACAAAGTACCCCTCAATTAGCAAATCGTTTCAAAGGTAATGGTTGGTTATCAAATACGATTGGCAATCCGCTTGATACAACGATTGCTTTAGAGCACTTAATTTTTGATGGTACTTTAGATAAGTTTCCAAATTTAAAGATTCTTGCCCCGCATGGCGGAGGATTCTTAGGATCCTACGCACCTCGGATGGATGTGACTTGCTTCATCTCACCAACTAACTGTAATCCAAATATTGTGCTCAAGAAAAAGCCAACGGAATACCTGAAGCAGATTTATTTTGACTCATTACTCTTTACTCCAGAAGGGTTACGCCATTTAGTTGCAGAAGTTGGGGCTAGCCAAGTCATGATTGGTACAGATCAACCAATTCCTTGGAATGATGACCCTATTACACACATTTTGAATACACCACTCTCAAATAAAGAGAAGGCGCAAATTTTAGGATTAAATGCAGCGCAGTTATTTAAAGTACAAAGTTTTTTCTAAATTAGTAAGTTAATCAATCCGGGAAAATCGCTGAATGATTTTTCCGGTTTTTTTTTACTATTGATTAAAATCAAATTCTAAAGAAAATAAAAAATAAACAATAAACAAGGAGATGTAATGAGTTTTAAAACAGAAATTCGAGCAGGTATGAAGGTTGATTGGGATGTGCCTATTCGCATGGATGACGGCATTGAAGTGCGTGCCGATATTTTCCGTCCCATTGCGGATGGTAAGTATCCCGTGATTATCACTTATGGTCCCTATGCAAAATACCTCCATTTTGAACAGCTTTATAAAACCTGCTGGGATCGAATGATTGAAACCTTTCCTGAAGTGGGTGATGGTTCAACTAATCAATTTCAATCTTGGGAAGTCGTGGATCCAGAAAAATGGGTACCCGATGGCTATATCTGTATTCGGGTCGATTCACGGGGTTGTGGCAGATCGCCTGGTTATGTAGAACTTTGGAGTGCTCGCGAAGCGCAAGACTTTGCAACTTGTATCGACTGGGCAGGAGTACAACCATGGTCCAACGGTAAAGTCGGGATTAATGGTATCTCGTATTACGGTATGAACCAGTGGCAAGTTGCCGCATTGCAACCAAAGCACTTAGCCGGAATTTGTATTTGGGAAGGTGCGAACGACTTTTATCGCGATTTATCACATCATGGCGGTATTCTTTGCAACTTTATCGAAAATTGGTACGACATGCAGGTGAAGTCAGTACAGTATGGTTTAGGTAAAAATGGTTACCGTAGTAAATTAACTGGTGATTGGGTCTCTGGCCCTGAAACCCTAACAACTGAAGAGCTTGGCGCAAATCGTTTTGATTTTGGTGGACTCACTTTTGAACATGAATTTGATGATGAGTTTTGGAAAAGCCGCACGCCTGACTACAGCAAAATCAAGGTACCGTTACTATCCGCAGGCAACTGGGGTGGACAAGGATTGCACACCAGGGGTAACGTAGAAGGCTTCTTGAACGCAGCCTCAGAAGATAAATGGTTAGAAATGCACGGTATCGAGCATTGGACCCATTTTTATACGGATTATGGTCGTAGCTTACAAAAACGCTTTTTTGATTACTTCTTAAAAGGTGTTCAAAACGATTGGCCAAGCCAACCAAAAGTCTTTTTACAAGTAAGACATCCGGGAGAGAAGTTTGTCCCTCGTGCCGAAACTTCTTGGCCACTCGCTAGTACGCAGTGGACTAATATGTACCTTGATGCAAGCAATCAGACTTTACAGACGAGTGCACCTCAAACCGCAGCCCAAGTTTCGTACCGGGGTTTGTCTGAAGGTTTAACCTTTTTGACGCAACCATCTGATCAAGACATGGAAATTACCGGTCAACTTGCCGCAAAATTATTTGTCTCTTCCAGTACGCAAGATGCGGATATGTTCATCATTATGCGTTTGTTTGATGCCAATATGAAGGAAGTGACTTTCCAAGGTGCGCTGGATCCGAATACACCGGTAGCGCAAGGTTGGTTAAGAGCTTCGCACCGCGCCTTGGATGCAGAGAAATCTAAACCCTATCGCCCTTATCATCCACACTTGAAGCGCGAAATGCTCACTCCAGGTGAGATTTATGAGTTAGATATTGAGATTTTGCCAACTTGTATCGTTATTCCAGCAGGTTATCGAATTGGTTTAACAGTGCGTGGTAAAGATTATGTCTATCCTGGTGCAACCGGTGCTAAATTGTCGAATATGAAACACCCATTTACTGGAGTTGGCCCATTCACGCACAACCATCCAAAAGATCGTCCGCCTGAGATTTTTGATGGTCAAGTAACCTTACACACTGGTGGGGCGCATCAGTCCTACTTGTTATGCCCGGTTATTCCTAAAAAATAAAGAGAACCTTTCTTCTTTTTAGGTAGTTTGTAGCTTAAACAGATTTGAACTTTGGGAGTAATACCCAAAAATCAAATCTGTTTTGCATTACTGAGGCACTTACCTCTATTAATAAGGTTTTAATCTGCCGCGATTAAAATTTGAAATGTTAAGATGAATGCTTAGCAAGTCATTATTCGGATTATTGTTTACTAATAAATCGACTTGTTCTCTTTAAATGACATATTGATAACCTAGTCAGCAAATCTTGATAGAAGTATGCTAAAAACAAAAAATCAATCTTCTAATGCAACTTGGCATCTTTACAGTCCCGCTTTAGCGAAGTTAGAGCTACAAGGTATTCTCAATATTCATGCTCTTCAAGATTGTTGGCGAAAGATTCGTAACGCTCAAGATGAATGGTTACAACTTTCCGCAACATCTCAACATTTAGAGATTGATGCGTCTAAAGTGACCTATCTAGACGGCGCTGGCGTTGCTTTTTTGATTGATGTGCAACACGCTCAAGTAAAGGCGCAAAGAGAAATAAAAATTGTTGGTCTAGCAGAACGATTTCAGCCACTATTAAAACAATTTGAACCGATTGAAAAATTTTTCCCAAAAGACACTGCACCAAGCAATGATGGTTTTATTGTTAGTTTAGGTAAAACTACAGCAAATATTTTGGAAGATGCGAAATTATTGATCACCTTTATCGGTCGATTACTGTCTGATTTGGTTTGGGCAATTAGTAATCTAGAGAAGGTACGTTGGCAGGACTTTGTGGTCGCGGCAGTGCAGGCCGGTATTGCTGCCATACCCATCATCGCCTTAGTATCTTTTTTAATTGGGGTGATCTTGGCGTTTCAGTCCGCAGTCGGAATGCGTCAATTCGGCGCTCAATCATTTGTGGCGCCTATCGTCTCCTTGGGGATTTTTCGAGAACTAGGTCCACTCATTACTGCTATTTTGTTAGCTGGTAGGTCATCGGCTGCTTTCGCGGCTGAGATCGGCACCATGAAAGTCAACAATGAAGTGGATGCATTAACCACTGCGGGCCTCAATCCCATGCGGTTTTTAGTAATTCCTCGAGTGCTTGCTGGCATATTAGTTGCACCCATTTTGACTATTTTTGCTAATTTAATCAGTGTTTTCGCGGTATGCTTCACCATGACGGCATATAAAATACCATTTATTGCATCTTATAACGGCCTTTTAAATACTATTCATCTCAACGATATTTTTTCAGGATTATTGAAATCTATTTTGTTCGGAATTGTTATTTCAGGGGTTGGTTGTATGCGTGGCATGCAAACCGGTACTGGAGCTGCTGCAGTTGGCATTGCTACGACAAGAGCGGTGGTGAGTAGTATTGTGATGATCGTCGTGGTTGACGGTATCTTTGCCTATATTTCTACAAAGACAGGTTTTTGATGAGCGTACTAGAAGTTAAAGATCTTACTGTCGGTTATGGGTCAAACATATTGTCTAAAAATCTGAACTTTCAAGTCAAAGAAGGTGAGATTTTTGTTATTTTAGGTGGATCAGGATGCGGCAAATCGAGTTTACTCAAAAATCTCTTTGGGCTTTATCAACCTATTGCTGGTGAGATATTTATCGACGGAGTTGATATTACTAAAGCCACCGGTGAGGAATTGCAAGAGATCATGACTCACTTTGGCGTCATGTACCAACAGGGCGCCTTATTTGGTTCGATGAGTCTGATTGATAACATTAAGTTGATGATGCAAGAGTATTGCACCCTAGATGATGATGCGATTACTTTGATTGCTAGATGCAAATTGGACTTAGTTGGTTTATTGCCCTACGAGCATTTTATGCCAAATGAAATTAGTGGCGGTATGCAAAAAAGAGCAGCCATCGCAAGGGCCATGGCCTTAGATCCTAAAATCCTATTTTTAGATGAGCCATCTGCTGGTTTGGACCCCGTTACATCTGCTGAGCTGGATCAAACAATTACTGATTTATCGAAAAATTTAGGTATTACCTTTGTCATCGTGACGCATGAGCTTGCTAGTATTGAAGCCATTGCAGACCATATTATTATGCTGGACAAAGCGTCGCAGAGCATTATTGCCAGAGGAGATCCAAGGCAATTAAAACTTGAAAGTCGTGACCCTCGGGTGCGCAAATTTTTTAATCGTGAAATGGGTAATCTCAAATGAAAAATCCTAATGCAGCTTATTATCGACTGGGACTTTTTGTATTAGTTGGAATTTTTCTGGCGATTGTACTAACTGTGGTTTTTAGTTCCGGAAAGTTATTTAATAAAACCTATGTAGTTGAAACTTATGTGGAAGGATCAGTTACTGGCCTAGATGTTGGAGCATCGGTGCGTTACCGAGGGGTACGCGTTGGCAAAGTGAAATCAATTCAATTATCGAGTGCTTTATACGAAGTTAAATTAGCACAATTAAGTCGCCATGATTATGTGGTGGTGCGCATGGAGCTTGAAGAAGAGCAAATCAAAGAAAGTGATATCGAAGATTTAATTGCCAAAGATTTGCGAACTCAAATGAAGAGTCAAGGTTTGACAGGAGTTAATTACATTGAACTCAACGTCATTAAAGACATCGCAAATTATCCAGCGCTTGTTTATGAGTGGCGACCAATTAATCCAGTTATCCCGTCCTTGCCTACCCAAACAGATATGGTAATAGGTGCAGTTCAAAAAGCGATCAATGCAGTCGATAACCTTAATTTAGATGAGACGAAGCAGCAATTAGAAACATTAATTAGTAATATGAATCTATTAATTGCGGGCGACAATAAAAAAAATCCAGGCTTAATTGCCACGGTTACTGAGTTAGATAACTTGTTGGTAAGTGTCAACAAGTTATCTAGCAATCCTGAGATTGGTAATGTCATCAAACACACAGCTGACTCTGCTCTTTTGGTTCGAAATCGATTAAGTAGCGGTGACAATGATACGCAAATGACATTGAATCAACTCAAAATCATGGCAGAACAACTGAACGATCTATCCCGCCAATTAAGCAGAAATCCATCGGGTGCCATTTTAGGGCCGGTACCTGCGAAAATTCAAATACCTTCAAATGTTAATTCTGGCGTTAATTCTGCTATTGAGACATCAAAATGAATATCATCAAACTCTTATCATGTTGCACCGTTTTAGTACTCAGTGCTTGCAGTATTACTAAACCTATTGATGAAGTAAAGCAATGGCGTTTATTACCAACTCGCACTGCAGAAGTCAGTTCTACAAAAGCTAACTTCTGGATTACGCAAGGCAATATTTCAGTTGTTTCGCCATTTGATACCAAATCTTGGGTTTTTATGGTCGATGAGGCAAGATTTCAGAAAGATTTTTATAACGAATACATTTCGATGCCTGGTGAAATGATTACGACCGCAACCCGTCAATGGTTGGAAGAGTCGGGTATCTTTCAATTTGTGAACACCAACAACAATAACCTGTTTGCCAATTATGTTTTACAGGGTAACGTAGAGGAGTTGTTCATCGATATTCGTAAAGAGCCTAAAGTAGTAATTAGGATTAACTACTTATTAACTACCAATTTAGATCTTGAAAATCCTATCGTACTCAGAAAAACCTATATGGCCTCAGAACCGATTCTGAATCGAGTCGAAAGTCGAGATATTTTAATTGCACAAGAAATAGCACTAGGAAAGATTTTTTCTCAACTAGAAGGAGATTTAGCGCAAATTAGCACCAATGTAGTGAAAAATCCGGCAAAAAAACCAATCCCTAGTACTATCGATAAGAAGAAGTGAAAATACCATCTCACCATCAGATTTCACGTCAAAATGATATGATGACGTTTAATTTCATTGCAATACTAAAAATACCTAATTTCATACATGATCAAAAAAACTGTTATTTCTGTTAGGTCTACAGCCATTTTGGGTACGATATCAGTGCTACTCAGCGCATGTGCTGCTGGTCCAGATTATCAGTCTCCAGCGCTGCCTAGCTTTTCTTCCCTAGATGCCAAAGCAACTTCCCGTGAATTAACCAGTGTGCCTAACACCGCTGGTGGATCGGCACAACGGATTGAACCCACACTTTTAGTTCCTTCTCAGTGGTGGAGTGAGTTTCAATCGGATGCTTTAAATCAGTTAGTTCAAGTCGCCTTAGAAAAAAATCCAAGCTTAGCAGCTGCAGACCGAAGTCTTTTAGCGGCTCAAGAAAACGCAAATGCCCAATACGGCGCCTTGTTTCCTGCCATTTCAGCAACAGGTAATGTGTCTCGTAATTCTTACCCGCCTGCTACTTATGGACAAACTAGTGGTAACAATAATACCTATAACCTGTATGGAGCTGGGGTAAACGTCAGCTATCGCCTTGACTTAACAGGTGGCGTCCGTCGTCAAATAGAAAGTGCTTTAGCGCAAGCTGATTTTCAAAAGTACCAATTAGAAGGTGCTTATTTAAGTTTGACCTCCAATGTGGTTGCTACTGCGATTCGTGAAGCATCTCAACGAGAGCAGTATGATGCGCTTGCAAAAATTCTGGAATCACAACAAGATTTTGCTAAGTTAGTGGCTAAACAGTTTGAAATCGGTGCTGTTTCACAAATTGATGTGAGTTCACAAAATACCTTAGTGGCTAATACCCAAAGCCAATTACTTACTTTTGAAAAAAATCTAGCGATTACGCAAAATCAGTTAGCTGCCTTATTGGGTGGATATCCTGGAACTGTTATAGCGAAACGCTTGGATTTAAAAAGCCTACAATTACCAAAGCAAATTCCTGATTTAGTACCCTCTAATTTAGTCGCGCAACGTCCGGACATATTAGCGGCTGAAGCTTTAGTTAAATCAACGAACGCTCAATTTGGTGTGGCAACAGCCAATTTATTACCCCAAATCAATTTAACAGCAGGCCTAGGTACTAGTGCCTTGTTGACCGATATGTTGTTTGGCCCACAGGCGACAATTTGGACCTTAGGCGCTGGACTTACTCAGCCACTCTTCCAAGGAGGCGCTTTAGTTGCTTCTCGTCGTGCAGCAAAGGCTAATTATGACCAAGCTGCTCTCAACTATGAAGCAGTGGTTACCAATGCATTTACAGAGGTATCGAATTCCTTAAAAGCATTAGAGGTTTCTGCTAGGAATTTACAAGCAAGCGCTGCTGCAGAAAAAAATGCTGGGATCAATCTGCGTTTAGTCGAACAGCAATATCGTTTTGGTACTGCTAACTACTTAGCGGTCTTAAATTCTCAAACCCAGTACCAACAAGCAAAAATTAATCTCATTAATGCTCAGGCCGATCGTTTCGCCTATTCTGCAGCTCTCTATGCCGCTTTAGGCGGAGGTTGGTGGGATCGTGCAGGACCAGCATCCTTACGTGTTAACGGGCAAACTAATTCCCAAATTTCTCAAACGCAATTATTGAAGTGAAAAGATTATGAATATGACTACTACAACGACTGACTCTAGTTCAAAAAACTCTTCAAAGTCACCAATGCGTAAAAGAATGATCATTATGCTGGTTAGCGTTGGTGTTTTGATGGGCCTCATTATTGCCTTTAACGTCTTTAAAGGCATCATGATTAAAAAATACATTGCTGGGGCAGGTATTCCTCCACAAACAGTGAGTTCAACTAAAGCCGAGTCTTTAGTTTGGCAGCCTCAATTAACTACTGTTGGTAATGTGAGAGCGTTTCGTGGTGTTGAGTTGGGAACTGAGGTTACTGGCCTAGTTAAAGAAGTATTGGTTAAATCGGGTCAAGAAGTAAAAAAAGGCGATTTACTGATTGAGCTCTCACAAGATGCTGATCGTGCTCAATTGCAAGCACTACAAGCCCAAGCTGAATTAGCCAGGGTGATTAATGAACGTGATCGTGCACAGTTAGAAATCAATGCAATTAGCAAAAATGCTTTTGATTCTAGCCAAGCTGATTACAAAGCAAAATTAGCACAAGTTGCCCAACAAACTGCACTTGTTGAGAAGAAAAATTTACGTGCCCCATTTGCTGGCAAAGTGGGCATTGTTTCAATCAATCCTGGTCAGTATATTAATACGGGCGATAAACTTTTTACGATTCAAACAGTTGATCCTGTCTTTATTGACTTCACTTTGGCTCAAACTACTTCAGAAAGCATTAAGGTTGGACAAGTTATCAATGTGAAGGCTGAGGGGATTAATAAAAACTTCACGGGCAAAATCACAGCAATTAGCCCTAAGGTGGACCCCAATTCTAGAAATATTCAAATTGAAGCTTTAGTTAGTAATTCTGACAAAAAACTTTTCCCAGGCATGTTTACCAACGTTCAAATTGAATCTGGAGAAAAAGTTAAATACATCACTATCCCTAATACTTCTATAGCTTATAACCCTTATGGTTCGATGGTTTATGTGGTAAAGCGCTCTGAGGCAACTCCAGGCAGCGATGCTTCGAAGGATAAAGATGCTAAAGATACAGCCCCTAAGCTCATTGCCCAACAAGTATTAGTTACTACAGGACCTACACGTGGCGATCAAGTTGCCATCTTGAGTGGTCTTGCTGAAGGGGCTGAAGTGGTTACTTCAGGACAGTTGAAATTAAATACAGGAACACCGCTCATTATTAACAATAGCGTAATCCCTGCAAATAATATCAACCCAACTCCGCAGGAAAAATAATGCTTTGTTATTTTGCTAAATTGTTGAATTGTAAGAAAAGAGTCAAAGTATGAATTTCACCGACGTTTTTATTAAAAAACCAGTAATGGCTTTAGTGGTAACTTTTTTGATTATCTTGTTAGGGTATAAGTCTTTTACTAGCTTACCATTTAGTGAATATCCAAAAACGCAAAACTCAACCATCACAATCACGACAGCTTATTACGGCGCTGACCCACAAACGATTGCTGGTTTTATTACACAGCCACTAGAAGGTGCAATTGCGCAGGTTCAAGGGATTGACTTTCTATCTTCAACTAGTGTTAATGGCCTATCAACCATTATTGCAACATTGAAGTTGAACTACGATGCCAACGCCGCATTAGCCAATATTACAACTAAGATTACTTCTGTCAAGAATCAATTACCACCGCAAGCACAAGCTTCTGTCATGGACATTAAGACAGGACAATCTCTAGCGGCGATGTATATGGGATTTAATAGTGAAAATTTTGAATCAAATAGCCTAACTGATTATTTATTACGCGTTGTCAAGCCAAAGCTGGATGCAGTGGAAGGTGTACAAAATGCTGAAATCTTGGGTGGTCGTAAATTTGCGATTAGAGCTTGGTTAGACCAAGATAAGATGGCCGGCTTAAATGTGAGTGCCGGTGATGTTTATAAAGCACTAGCTAGTAATAACTATTTGTCAGCCGTTGGTACCACCAAGGGCGATATGGTTAGTATCGATTTAAAAGCGAATACCGATTTACAAAAGCTTGAGGATTTTAATTCTCTTGTTATCAAGGCTAATGGCACTGACATTGTTCGCCTCAATCAAATTGCTACTGTGACCTTAGGCTCTGAAGATTACAGTGTCAATGTGCAGTTTAGTGGTAAACAATCTATTTTTATTGGTATCAATGCCGCTCCCAATGCGAATGTGCTTGATGTTGCAAAAAATGTGCGAGAAGTGTTTCCTGGTCTAGTTAAAGATCTACCAGAGGGCGTCAAAGGTCAAATTGTGTATGACTCCACGAAGTCAATTACCGCATCGATTAAACAAGTAGAGCATACGATTATTGAAGCTCTTGTGATTGTGACGGTCGTCATTTTCCTCTTTATGGGTAGCTTTAGAGCGATTGTAATTCCGATTGTTGCGATGCCACTCTCATTAATTGGTACCTTTATTGTGATGTCGGCCCTTGGTTATTCTTTAAACCTTTTAACTTTGTTAGCCTTCGTTCTGGCGATTGGTTTAGTTGTTGATGATGCGATTATTGTGGTGGAGAACGTTGATCGCCATTTAAAAGATGGTAAATCACCCATGGAGGCAGCCCTTTTGTCTGCTCGCGAGTTAGGTGTGCCGATTTTTGCCATGACCATCGTCCTCGTCGTAGTGTTTATTCCGATTGGCTTTCAAAAAGGGATTACCGGCGCATTGTTCTCCGAGTTCGTCTTTACCTTAGCGGGTTCTGTGGTGATTTCTGGGATTGTTGCGCTGACCTTGTCGCCGATGATGTGTTCTAGATTACTCAAGCATGACCATAATCCGAGCAAGTTCTTAAGAACAATTGATGGTCTGTTCTTGAAGTTAGAAAATGGGTTCCGTGTACGCTTAAGAAGCTTACTGACTACATGGCAAGTTTTAGTCATTATGGGTGCTTTGATTCTCCTCTCTTTGGGCTATTTATTTTCGACTGCAAAAACCGAATTAGCACCAACTGAAGATCGTGGCTTAATTTATTTGAGTATGACAGGTCCACCTAACGCTACCGTGAACCAAATGCAAACCTACGCAAATCAATTGTTTGAAATCTCTTCAAAAGAAAAAGAATTTATGCAAATGTTCCAGTTAACGTTTGCCAATAGCGGTTTTGGTGGTGTTCTGTTAAAGGATTGGGATGAGCGTTCGAAAGATTCTCTAACGGTCCAAAAAGAACTTCAGCAAAAATTTGCAAGTGTTGCTGGTATTCGGGCGCAAGCCTTCCATATGCCAGCGCTTCCAGGCGCAACTGGCGCACCACTGCAAATGATTATTAAAACGACTGAGCCCTATGAGAACTTAAACGAAGTTACCCAAAAGGTAGTTGAAAAACTCTATAAAAGTGGCCTGTTCTTCTTCGTTGATAGTGATTTAAAAATTAACAAACCACAAGATATCTTAGAAGTAGACAAAGACAAAATTGCTGCTTTAGGCATGACCCAGCAAGATGTAGCGAATGAATTGTCGATTGCAATGTCTGGTGGATACGTCAATTATTTTGCCGCAGCGGGTCGTTCATACCGAGTAATTCCGCAGGTCTTACAGGTGAATCGTTTGAATACCGATCAGATTTTAAATCAAACCATCCGTACCCTGAAAGGTGATTTGATTCAGGTCAGAAGTATCGCTAAGATTGTTCATAAGGTCATTCCTACCTCAATTAATCACTTCCAACAGCTGAATTCAGCACAACTGGTCGGAGCATTTTTACCGACAGTCTCTGAAGGTGAAATAATTGATTTTGTAACGAAAACGATTTACGAGGTAGCGCCCACGGGTTATTCAGTCGATTACTCAGGTCCAACTCGTCAATCTGTGCAAGAGTCCGGTGGCTTTGTGGGGATTATGCTGTTCTCCATTGCGATCGTATTCTTAGTGCTTGCTGCGCAGTACAATAGTTTCCGCGACCCGATTGTGGTTTTAGTCTCAGTACCAATGGCCATTTTTGGCGCCTTAATTTTCATTAATTTAGGCTGGACAAGCATTAACATCTATACCAAAGTCGGTCTGGTGACCCTGGTTGGGTTAATCAGTAAACACGGAATTTTGATTGTAGACTTTGCTAATCATTTGCAAGCAGAAGGTCGTTCAAAACTTGAGGCCATTATCGAAGCGACTAGTATTCGTTTAAGACCAATTTTAATGACGACGGCTGCGATGGTATTTGGGGTGATTCCATTAGTATTAGCTTCCGGAGCAGGAGCTGCTGGTACTAGTTCGATGGGCAAAGTGATCTTTACTGGTCTATCGCTTGGTACCTTCTTTACTTTGTTTGTGGTACCTGCGATGTATTATTTTTTAGCGGCAGATCACCATACCCAATTAAAAGAAGCCTCACAGGGTGATACACCGGATGGCTCTGAAGTTGTTTCAACGCACTAATGATTAATAATATAAGTGGCTCTACTCTTTCAAACAATTGAAAGATGTCAACTGTAAAATAGCGAAGTTCAATCACAGATTGAGCTTCGCTTAAAATGCTTCTATGCAATCAAAAAAATCAACCAATAAAACATTTAGAGACTTATTAATCTATCGTATTGCCTCAACCATTAGTTATCAAATGATGATGGTGGCAGTGGGTTGGCATATCTTTGAAATTACCAATGATGTGGTTTCACTTGGCTTAGTTGGGCTTGCTGAACTTGTCCCTTATTTTTTGTTTGCACTCTATGCGGGGCATGCGGTTGACTACTACTCTCGCAAACTCATTGCTTTTTTAGCCTGCCTTTTGCATGTGATAGTTGGCGTGTTTCTGATGTTTGTTGCGATGGATTATTTACAACCAGCGAGCGCCCTCATTTATCTTGGGGTAGCTTTTTTAGGTATTGGGAGAGCTTTATTAAGACCATCTTATCAGTCTCTATTTGGTGAGTTAATTCCACGCGAAGAAACGCCTAAATACTCTGCATACGCATCATCTGCTTTTCAAGCCTGCGTGGTAAGCGGTCCAGCTATCGCCGGTATATTAATTGGGTTGATTGGGCTAGAGTGGACGTATTTTATTTCTGGTGTTGTAGCCGTTTTTGGCATGTATGCCATTGTGCTGATTGATGAGAAGAAACATGTCAGTATGGAACATAAAAATCAATTTTTTAAAAGCTTAAAGATTGGTTTAAGTTATGTAAAAAATCATCATTTACTACTCACCACGATGTCGCTGGATATGATGGCTGTCCTCTTTGGTGGCGCTGTGTCGATGCTGCCAGCCTTTGTCAAAGAGGTACTTCATGCTGGACCAGAGGCTTTAGGAATTTTACGTGCCGCGCCCGCAATTGGCTCGATGTTAACGGGTTTTTATCT
Organism: Polynucleobacter rarus; assembly: GCF_003072505.1. GTDB lineage: Bacteria > Pseudomonadota > Gammaproteobacteria > Burkholderiales > Burkholderiaceae > Polynucleobacter > Polynucleobacter rarus. Next base: position 2,155,683 of record NZ_NTGB01000001.1, on the reverse strand, counting down.
GGCTCGGCATCCGATCTTAAAATATTCAGGCAAATACATGATTGCCGCAGTAGCAGGTTTTGGCTTTTCTATCATAGCCTTTAGTCTGAGTGAAACGCTCTTTCTCAGCGTAGTTTTCTTATTCTTGACTGGATTTTTTGATTCTATTTCAGTAGTGGTTCGCTCCGCGGTATTTCAGTTAACAACCCCTGATCAAATGCGGGGCAGAGTGAGTGCGATTAATGGGATTTTTGTAGGTTCTTCGAATGAGTTAGGCGCACTTGAGTCCGGTGTTGCTGCAAGTTTAATGGGTCTGATTCCTTCGATTGCCTTTGGCGGTGCTGTCACAGTTGTAGTCGCTGCCGTAACTTATTTTTTTGCTCCAACCCTGCGAAAAATGGATTTAAAAGATTTAATAGAACAACATGCCCATGATCCAAAGCCTGAAATAGTAAAATAATTAACAAATAAAATAGAGGAGATGCAATTTGAGTTCTACCCATTTCAAGCGGGTATTGGTAGTTATTGGCGCTTATTTAAGCGCCTTTACGATAACAATTGGTATGGTCCAAGCAAAGGATAACTATCCAAACCGGACAGTTCGATTTGTGATTCCACACGCACCTGCCGGTCCAGCAGATTTGGTAGCAAGAGAACTTTCTCATTATTTATCTTCTAAATGGGGCGAGTCAGTCATTAATGACAATCGTTCAGGAGCAAATGGCAGTATTGGCGCTGAAATAGTTGCTAAAGCTCCTGCAGATGGGTACACCCTACTTTTAACTTCGATGGGCGTGGTGGCGGTAAACCCAAGTTTAAATAATCTTAAATTTGATCCTCTAAAAGATTTAACACCGATCGCCCTCGTCGCTAATTCTTCGAATGTATTAGTTGTATCGCCGAGTCTTGGCGTTAATAATCTACAAGAGTTTATTCGGTTGGTTAAAGCGAATCCTGGCAAGATGAATTTTGGTTCTGCAGGGGTTGGTACTGCCAGTCATTTATCGATGGAATTATTAAATCAAACAGCTGGTTTAAAAATGTTACATGTACCCTACAAGGGAGCTTCCCCAGCTTTAACAGATTTAATGAGTAATCAGGTTCAGGCATTTATGTCAGGCACAACAGGGGCTCTGCCTTATCTCCAGTCAGGAAAACTCATTGCTCTAGCTGTTACGAGTTCTGACAATATTGCCATATTGCCGAACGTGCCGCCGATTGCTAAAACACTTCCAGGATTTGAACTCGGTAATTGGTATGGTCTTTTTGCCCCAGCTGGAACGTCTAAAGAGCTTGTTCAACAAATCAGTCAAGATGTACAAGCCATTTTGCAATCATCAGATGTAAAAAAGAATTTATTTAAATCCGGTTTTGAACCAGTACCAAATCAAACCCCTGAACAATTTGCTCAGTTCGTAAAACGTGAAGTCGATCGTTGGTCCAAAGTTGTTAAATCTAGCAATCTTCAAGCAAACTAAATATATCCACAATGACAATTACCCAAGAACTCGTAAGACAATGCCTAGAAGGCCTTCCTTCCAAAATCACTAGCCGCGAACTCGAAGCTGCAAAAAACTGCATGATTGATAGTATTGCCTGTGCCTATACAGCCTATCAAGAAAAACCAATTGAAATCCTTAAATCTCTTTACCTTGATGGTGATGCTGGCAAGGCTGATTGCACTTTAATTGGTTACGGTAAGTCTGGTAGAGCTGCTGATATTGCACTCATTAATGGCACGATGATTAGTTTGCAACTCTTTGACGACAATCAAGCAGAAATGCGTGGCCATCCGTCAGGACCTTTACTGCCAGCTGTTTTAGCAGCTGCTGAAATAGCAGATGCGAGTATTGAGGAAGCATTAAAAGCATTTGTGATTGGCTACGAAGTCGAATGTCGATTTGGTACCATCTTAAATCCAACCCATTATGAAAATGGCTGGCACGCAACCTGCACTCAGGGTAGTTTGGCCGCAGTTGCTGCCGCTGGATATTTATTGAAATTAACGCCTGAACAAATGGCCTATGCCTTTGGTATTAATGCTTCTCAAGCAAGTGGTGTAAGGCGTAACTTTGGCACCATGACGATGTCGATGCATAGTGGTATTGCCGCAAGCAATGGTCTTAAAGCCGCTCAATTAGCCAAATTAGGATTTACCGGGGACCCTGAGATATTTGATGGAAAAATGAGTTTTGGCGATGTCTTTGCTAAAGATTGGAATAATGATTTATTAAAAGAGAACTTGCCAGAGTGGGGAGCTCCTTTTTTTATTGTCAAACCTGGTCCAACTTTTAAGTTATATCCTTGTGGTCGCCCTCCACTATTTGCGGTTGACGGCGTCTTACTCTTAAAAGAAAAGTTTGGCGTCAAACTGAGCGATGTGAAAAAAATCGTGGCAGAAGTGAGTTTTCTGTATCCAAGAACGCTTATTCATACGCGTCCGGTGAACGGCTTACAAGCAAAAGCTTCCTTAGAGTACTGTATTGCGACGAGCCTGGTTGACGAGCGACCCGTCTTAAATTCTTTCACGGATGAAGCAGTAACAAGAGCTGACGTGAAAGAATTGATTGAGCGTATCGAAGTAGTGGTGCCAGCGCATTTATCAGAGGATGTTCCGGCAGTTCGTAAAGCGCCTTTTGATCAACCGGTAACTATTACGATGCACTTGCATGATGGCCGAGTCATTAGTGAAACGGTACCTATTCACAAAGGTTCACCAAAAAATCCTGCGAGTAGCCTCGAGCTGCAAAATAAATTCCAAGATTGTTTAAGCTTATATTGTGAATCTAGTCAAATTCAGACAATCCTAGAGGGCATTGATCAACCGTCTATGAAACTTCGCGATTGGATGAAGTTGTTAGAGATTAAAAATAAAGGTTAAGTCATGCTTAAAATATTAGTTGAAGAGGACCGAATTCTGCGCTTAATGCAGGTTCTCTTAGATCCTAGTTGCTCTACTGAGCGAATCGCAGCCTTTGCTGATTTTAATTCTACTGATCAATCTGACTTTCAGGGTTGGTTAGAGCAAATGAGGACTCTTTTACCGAAACTATATCCTGCGCAAATTGTCTTGTTCCAAACTGAAGAAGAAATGCGTAGTCATTTGCCGGATACGGATGTCCTGATTGTGGAGAGTTCAAACGTTGGAGTGGCTGAATTAGACTTGGCTAAGCGCCTAAAAATAGTTCAAAATTTTGGTCAATTACATTTTAATGTTGATGCTAAAGCCTGTGCTGAGCGCGGCATTGAGGTTTTGACGCTGCGCAGAAGAACGAATATTGCGATGGCTGAACATACGATGACCTTACTATTATCGATGGCAAAAAGAATGCCTCTGATTAGCGGGCTAGTCACGACCGATCGCTTAGCGCAAGCAGGTTATCCCCTTCGACCTTATGACAAGAGACATACTGCGGGTGCTAATTTTGGTCGTATTCCTCAGTTGAAAACGATTTCAGGTATGCGATTAGGTCTTCTTGGTTTGGGTGAAATTGGCTATGAAGTAGCTCCCTTAGCGAATGCTTTTGGTATGCAAGTTTCTTATCATAAAAGATCGCGTTTGCCGACCTCAATAGAAGAAAGCTTACGACTTCAGTATTTAGATGTAGAAGCGCTATTTGCAGAAAATGACTTTGTGAGTGTACACATTCCTTTTAACGAAGAAACGACTGGGCTTGTCAATAAAAAGCTTTTAGAGTTGATGCCCCATGGTTCATTTTTAATTAATACTTCTCGCGCTCAAATCGTGAATGAAAAAGATTTAATTGAAGTTTTACAAACTGGTCGTATAGCAGGAGTCGGACTCGATGTGATGCGCCAAGAGCCGGCAGCAGAAGATGACCCTTTATTACAATTTCCTCAAGTATTAGTAACACCGCACTTAGGGGGTGCTTCAAGAATGAATGGTTTAAACGATGCACAGGAGATGTTACTGCGCATCCAAACTTATCTATCTTAATTAACTCAATGGACTAATTATCATCATGACAGAATTAATTAAAACTTACTTAGACGACATCTCACCAGTTAGCTTGAAGTTACCTGCTGGAGCCTGTGATTCCCACTTTCATATCTTTGGACCAGCCAATGTTTTTCCATACGTTGAAACGCGTAATTTCACACCGGTCGATGCTACCAAAGATCAACTCTTTGACTTACATCATCGTTTAGGTATTGACCGCGGCGTGATCGTACAAACTGCATTTCATGGCTATGATAATTCCGCAACGGCTGATGCTATAGCAGCAAGACCAAATGACTATTTAGGTGTGGCCTTAGCACCCGCAGTAATTAGTACGGAAGAGCTAAAGAAACTATACAAGCAGGGTTTTCGAGGTGTTCGTTTTAATTTTATGGCGCACTTAAAAACCAAAGATTCGATGGAAGATATTTTGGCATTAACGCACCGTCTTGAACCTTTAGGGATGCACCTACAAATTCATTTTGAGCCAAGCCTCGTGCATTCATTGAGTAGTGAGTTAAAAAAATCGGCTGTGCCCGTCATGATTGATCATATGGGCCGGGTAGATGCGAGTTTGGGAGTTAATCATCCCGATTTCCAAGGGTTACTGCAACTAATGAAAGATCCGAAATTTCACATGAAAGTAAGTGGCTTAGATCGTATTTCAAAGGTTCCACCATACGAAGACGGTATCCCTTTTGCCAAAACTTTAGTGGATGAGTTTACTGATCGTTGTGTTTGGGGAACGGACTGGCCACACCCTAATCATCACCATATTCCAGACGACGCAGTACTCGTAAATTCCATTGCTCGAATTGCCGATAATGCAGAAAAAATCGAGCATATAATGGTTAAAAATCCCGAGCAGTTTTATGGCTTCGGCGCTTCTAATTAAAAATTTGTAACTAAAGCAGATTCCATTTAAATTAACTTTAAAAGAAAAAATAATGAGTACAGGAAGATTAGCAGGCAAAGTAGCATTAATTACTGGCGCAGGTTCAGTGGGTCCAGGCTGGGGCAATGGTCGTGCGAGCGCAATCCGATTTGCAGAAGAGGGCGCACTCGTTTTTGCAACAGATATTGATCAATCTAGATTAGATGAGACCTTAAAACTAGCTGGTGATTTAGCCCCAAGAATTAAGACAGGTATTGTGGATATTTTAAAATCAGCTTCGATTGAGCAAATGGTAAAGGAATGTATCGCTACTTATGGCAAGATTGATATTTTAATGAATAACGTAGGTGGTTCAGCAAAAGGTGGTCCAGTCGAAATGCCTGAGGAAGTTTGGGATACGCAAGTAGATTACAACTTAAAGAGTGTCTTTTTAACTTGTAAATATGTCTTGCCACACATGGTTGCTGCCAACTCAGGATCGATTATTAATATGGCATCTACCTCTGGTATGCGTTGGACCGGGGCAGCACAGGTTGCCTATGCTGCCACGAAGGCTGGCGTGATTCAACTCTCGAAAGTCGTCGCAGTGCAATACGCCAAACAAAATATTCGGGTCAACACCATTGTGCCAGGTCAATTGCACACCCCAATGGTAGAGACACGTTTAGCAGGTCAGAGAGCGGGCGGCGATGTACAAGCACTTCTCGCACAGCGTCAGTCTAGAATCCCTTTGCCATTTATGGGCGATGGACGGGATACTGCTAATGCAGCAGTATTTCTAGCTTCAGATGAATCTAGATTTATTACGGGCACAGAAATTGTGATTGATGGTGGTATGTCTGCACGTTGCGACTAAGGAAAAATAATGAAACGAATACTTGATAAAAAAATACTCAATAAAAAACTAGTTCAATTTGGTTTGTGTGCTGTAGCAGTTTTCTCTTCAAGTTCTTTTGCACAAACGAACTCCATCAAGATGCTCGTTGCCTTCCCACCGGGCGGTCCCGTTGATTTTGTGGCTAGGACTGTTGCAGAACCACTCGGTAAAGAGCTAGGCGTGCAAATTATTATTGAAAACAAACCGGGTGCGAATGGGGCAATCGCTGCTGAGTATTTGGGTGCCAACCCAGCAGACGGCAAAGTGTTATGGTTTACCAGTGCGGGTGCCGTTGTAATTAATCCTGGCCTATACGAAAAACTTCCCTATAACCCTTTAAAAGATTTAGCGGCTATTTCTTTGGTCGTGAATAACGTTGAAGCCCTTGTCGTCAATCCGGCCAATCCTGCCAATAATGGTGTGGAATTCGTAGCGCTAGCTAAGCAACGCGACGTGACAATGGCATCATCTGGTACAGGTAGTGTGCCCCATTTAGCGATGGAGCAGTTAGCGGACTCTACTAAGGGACGTTTCTTACACATCCCTTACAAAGGTGCTGCTCCCGCAATTACCGATGTAATGGGTGGACATGTAGACGGTTTCTTTGGCGATATACCTGGTTTAATTTCTTACATCAAGTCGGGTAAATTAAAAGTAATCGGTATTGCAGCACCGAAGCGCAGTAGCGTTTTGCCAGATGTCAAAACCTTCGCAGAATTGGGGATCCCGGGTGTGGACTCCAACAATTGGTATGCTTTATTTGCCAAGGCTGGTACTCCCAAAGCAGAAATTGATCGAATCAATGCGGCGATGAAAAAAGCATTAGCCAATGAAGCAACCAAATCAAAGCTCTTAGCCTCTGGTGCAGAACCCGTTGGATCTAGCCCTGAAGAACTAGATACGATTATGAAATCAGATATTACTAAATGGACTAAATTGATCAAAGCGAAAAATATTAAGCCAGAGTAAACATATTTGAGTGAGTGGTTACTTTTAATGAGAAGATGAATTTTAAGGGTTGTAGACATGCAAAAAAGAATCTCACCAGTTGAACCAGGTAGTCGTCCTGAACTAGCTGAAATCGAAGCGAATATCTTAAAAGAAAGAGGCAGAATCTCGCCCCTTTACCAAACTTTGCTCAATAGCCCAGCTATTGCTCATGGTTGGGAGACTTTATTAACCGCGATTCGTAATAAAAATTCACTACCAGCATCAATCCGTGAAATGATTATCTTGCGCGTTGCTATTATTAACCGTGCGCCTTATGAATTTGATGCGCATGTGCCACATGCCTTAAAAGCCGGAGTTTCTAACGAACAACTCGACGCTCTAAAGGCACCGACTTTTGCACAAATCCCGTCAATTTTCACTGATCTAGAAATGGCAGTTCTACGTTTAACGGAAGAGATGACACTGCAAATTCAGGTTCCTGATGAGGTGTTTGAGCCTATTCGCGCGAGTTATAACGATCAAGAAGTATTGGAGGTAGTGACTACAATCGCTGCTTACAACATGGTTTCAAGACTTCTAAATGCATTACATGTAGGGCATTAACATCGCGTTCAATTCATAAATATATGGGAGATCAATATGTCACATCGAATTTTCAAATTACTAAGTGCCTTGAGTTTTTGTTTACTCGGAACTCTTTCACAAACCATCATGGCAGCTGATCTCAATGTAATGGCATCGGTTGCCTTTAAAGATGCATACTTAGAAATGCAACCAGAGTTTGAAAAAATTACTGGTAAAAAAATTAATACACTGTGGTTACCAACCGTAGAAATAATGAATCGCTTGAAAGCGGGTGAAAAATTTGACCTAGTGATTATGTCTTCAACCAACGTTGAACAACTCATGAAAGAAGGCAAACTACTGAATGGCACAAGACAAGATTATGTGAAGTCAGCAATCGGTGTCGGAATTCCAAAAGGCTCCAAAAAGCCTGATTTAAGTACTGCACAGTCCACCAAAGAAGCCTTACTGAATGCTAAATCTGTCGGTTATTCAACTGGCCCGAGCGGTGTTTATTTGGCAGCTTTATTTGATCGCATGGGTATTGCTGAAGCCTTAAAACCAAAATTGAAAATTGTGCAAGGTGAGCCAGTTGGCGCATTGGTTGAGCGTGGTGAAATTGAGCTTGCCTTACAACAAATTCCTGAAATATTATCTGTGCCGAAAATAGATTATGCTGGACCATTACCGGCAGAACTAAACAGTACAACCATTTTTTCATTTGTACTGATGGATACTCCGAAGAGTAAAGATTTGGTATTGGCCTGGATGGATTTTTTAAGAACACCTAAAGCAGTGCCGATTATTAAAAAGTATGGACTCAATCCTGCTTGGTAAATCCTTGCTTTTTATTGAAGCTCCTAATTTTAGGAGCTTTTTTTATACATATCAATCTTGTCGAATGGCAGCCACAATTCGCAAAGGTCCTCCGCTACCACCAGCAATTTTCATGGGTAAAGCTACGATGTAAGCTCCTTTTACAGGGATAGAATCGAGATTAGTTAAATTTTCAAATCCAGAAATATTATTGCCAAGTAATATGCGGTGAGTTTGAAAATCCTTCGACTGTCCATAATCAATACTTGCTGTATCAATGCCGACGGATTTTGGTAAGCGATTTTCTACCAGCCAAGTACTTGCCTGGGCTGAAATCCCCGGAAAGTGTAGTTCTGGAATAGCTTCCATACCCTTTTTATCAGTGCCGAAATATTCTTTTCTGTTAGGGTAAAACTTTGCGTATCCAGTATTAAATAAAACAATACTACCCTTCGGAATTTGGCCATTTGCTGTTTCCCAATCAATCAAGTCTTGAGGGCTAATCAGGTAATCAGGATTATTTTGAGTCTTGGCACTGACGTTAATTACTACGGCATAACCAGTTAGAGAATCGAGAGGAATTTGATCGACTGTCTAGCCTTTTTCTGCAAAATGAATGGGCGCATCTAAATGCGTGCCACCATGTTCTGGAGTACTAATGGTATAAGAAGAGTAAAAAAAGTTACCAGGAGTTTGCCCTTTAAATTCCTCAGTATGCTCAAAGCCTTTGACATTATTGGGCCAATAAAGAGTGGATTCATCATATGAGTGCGACAAGTCAACCCATTTCGCTTTATTGAAATCTATAGCTTGATTATTCTTGGAGGGAGAACAGGCGATAAGTCCAAGTGAAAGAAGTAAAGCAAATAATAAAGATGTGGATGTGCGCATAATCGTTATTCCTTTAATGTTAAGTCTTATTTATTTAATTGTAAAAAATTATACAAAGTATCTGTTTTAAGAACTTTAAATCCGTTAAATTAATCTTAGTAAATGATCAGCAGTTTTTGGCAATCCTACTTTTTTCATGGAATCTATAAATTCAATCTTGCTTATTTGGGGATTTGAATTTCTTTTTCTTAAACATTCCATAATTTCAAGAGCTTTCAGAGGCTCTAAAGATAATTAAAGCATCACAAAGTCGTCGGGATGTAGAGTCTTTATACCGTATTTCTCCAAGGTTTTAGAAGGAAAATCTTTAATGTTTTTTGTTAATATAAAGTCAACATCCCCGGCTATTGCAGCAGCTAAGACATGCCGATCATCAGGGTCTGGAAGTTGTAACGAGGATATCAATTTTTGGTAGCTTGATTTTTTAATTTCCCAATCAGGAATTGCTTGGTGCATTTTAAGTAAGCGGAATTTAACTTTATTCAAAGAAATATCGGGTCGATCTCGAAGAAGTGATCTAGTCCATTCATCATCAATATGTTTAGTCCATCTTGCTGAATAGGCTTCCTGCCATGCAAACTCAATTAGTAAATTAGCGATCGTTACTGGATAAAGAACACAAGCATCTAATAAAGCAGTAAATCTTGTTCTAAAAACCATCTCTAATTTAGGCCTAACTCTTGGGACTGGTTGATTAAATCTTGCATCGCATTATTTTGAATTTCTTTCATCTTCTCCTTATAGTTTAATAAATCGTCACTATTCACTCTGCGATGAGACCCTACTGTTGAGAATGGAATTTTCCCTTCTTTAAGTAACTTTGTTAAAAATGGTCGTGAAACATTTAATATACTTGCAGCCTCTGCGGTTGTAAGCTCTCGACTTTGAGGGATTAGTAAGAACCTTTGTCCCTCCGCTAAAGCGCCTAGAGTATAAGCAATCAATTGAAGTATTTTTGGAGGTAATCTTAAAATTGGGGTTTCATCAGTGATGACAAATTGATCCTTATTGAGTAAGGCTAATTTATCTGGGCCGGAATGATTTAGAGCAGCTAAGATGCTTTGTTGTGCAGTTCTTGCTAAATCAGACTCCTTTTTATTGAGAAATTCATTATTAAAGTGTTTGTCGATAATTTTTGTCATGTTGCACCCTTGGTAAAAAGAAAAATGCTTATCAAGCAATATTAACTGAAATAAGTGTAACAAGTGTAATATCTTATTTAAATTAAGGGTTTTAAAATAGATTTTGACATCAGTACTAGAACTAATGTTTGAGAACTGCCAGGGAATTATCAACTACTCATCATTTGTGGTTGCTGCCTCAGGATAGAGATTAGGCATTAGAAACTGTAAGGCGCTCAATGGAAATGCAAATTGGACAGGGGATTTATGGTTCTTACTTTTCACTAATCCGGTATCAATCAAGCGCGATAGTAATGACCTTGCAGAACGTTCACCCAACCCCGTCATCTGTAAAAATTCTCCTCTTTTCAAAGGTCCAGCTATGAAGAGATGGTAGAGAGGCATGATTGCTTCTCTACGAATCAATTTATCTTGTGTCGACCAATAAATGATAAGTGCCTCAATATGATTTTTCATATTACTTAGATCGAGCATTTTTTCCATGAAACTTACTTGGTCGTTAGCGATTTTTAGAAACCAATCGCACCATTCCCATAGAGCTTTTTCACTTAAATTACCTCTACCATCGAGGTCACCTTGTCTAGGAGAGTCAGCGGCTGAAAGGTATGCATAATAGGAGTCACGATTGCGAGCAAGTCCTCGGTTCATTGACCACAGTCCTTTTGTTAAGGGAAGCAAAGCTAAATGGGTTTGTAAACGTACAGCCCTGCCGTTACCATCCAAGAAAGGATGAACCCACATCGCCCGTTGGTGTTCACAAGCAATTGAAATGACACCTTGCTGAAAGTTGCCTGATTTTGCGTAAACTTGATCCATTCTTTCTAAAAAATGAGGAACGCTACTCCAAATCGGTGGTTCATGGTTACCAACGATGACATCTTCATGCCGAATATGGCCGGGCTCAATAATTCTGCCATCAGAAGTGGTTCTATCTTGAGTTACAAGGCGACTATACAAAGCTTGGTGAGCATTCACTAAAACAGTGGATTGAAGAGTGGTATCTAATCCAAAAGAAGAAAATTTTTCAAGTTCTTTCTCAGCATCAATATATGCGATGGCGATTCTTTGAAGTTTTGCAGTGTTTGGCTGATCAGAAAAGTCCTTTACCAACGCACGCTCAATATTTGCTGGATGAGTGCTTTGGCCTTCGATACGATTCGAATAATAGGAGTTCATCGAGCGAACTAGTTCTTGAATGGATGCAATTGTAGTGAAATGAATACCATTACCTAAGCGGGCAGATTTTTGGATAAGTTCGTCAGCCTGCGTACGCAGTATTTCAAGCTTCGTTTGGGGCAACAAAGGCTCAAATTGATGTATTTTTGAATAATGAAAAGATGAATTTTGATTCATTTTTGCCGGTAAAAATGCCAGTAAAAAATTAAATAATATCCAATATTAACAGTAATTTAAGAAAATAAAAAGACTTATTTTTTAATTTTTTTTGCCGGTAAATTTTCCGGTAAATTACTTCTTCTCAGTTACGAGAAAAAGTAATCTCCAGATACTTTTATAGATTTTTTTGCATGAACTCGTGAAACTTATCTGCCATCTGCGGGTAGTAGTCCTTCCACATCGGGAAATGGATTAAATCAATATCTTGATCTTCTATCGGCAACTGAAATAACTCACTATTCGGGATTAATTCTGCAGCAGCTAGTCCGTTGACACTAGCGTGGGTTTTATCATTGCCCGGAATCACTAAGACTGGTAATTGATAAGCTTCTAATTCAGCATTCTCCATCCCCATCACTGGGCTTCTTGGACCTAGTAAGAATTTTCCTAACCAATGTTCCATTTGTGCAATGTAAACCTGGGGATCCATTTTCATTAAGTAGTCGCGGTTTGCAGGATTAAGGGCTAAGCGATCTTGATAAGGCAGTGTTTCACATAGGCCAGCCATGCCGCCTTCTTTCACTGCATTAATGTATTGCAAATAATACATATTGGGTAACCGTCCGGCAGCAAACTCTCCACCCGTAACACGCATTAAAAGTAAACCACGCACAGCTTCGGGGTGTCTACGTTTTACCAGCATACAAAGTCTTGCACCTGCGGAGGAGCCACTGAAAAATGCAGGCAGAGCACCTAAGCTTTTCATTAGTAGATATAAATCATCTGCCCAAATTTCCTCTTCTCCTTCGTCACCCTCATATAGCATTTGGGAGGCGCCAAGATTTCTGCGGTCATGTACCACCACCCGATAGCCATGCTTCGCAATCGTTTGGGCAAATAAAACCATCTCTTGATGGCTATTACGTCCGCCAGAATTTAAAGCTAACCAAGGGCCCTCAGTACCAAGCACTTCATAAAAAATTTGTACACCACGAATATCAGCGTAAGGCATTTCGATTACTTTCTATCAAGATATTTAATAAGGCAATGATCAATTTATTCAATTTTAATATTGGCATCTTTAATCACTTTGTCCCATTTTGTGACTTCACTACGCACAAACTGTTTAAAGCTTTCTGGACTCTCACTACCGATGTCATAGCCATAAGTAGCTGCCTGAGCTTTATAGGCATCCGTACTCATTACTTTATTTAAGTCAGTAAATAACTTCGTAACCACGGCCGCAGGTGTGCCTTTAGGTACGAAAATACCATTCCAACCAGAAGCTTCTACACCTGTTAAGCCAGCTTCAGCGAGAGTTGGTACGTCAGAAAGAATATTAATACGCTTAGAACCTGCAACACCTAAAGCTTTTAATTTGCCACTTTTAATATGCTGAGCAATGACTACGGGAGCTAAATAAGCAACCATCACATGTCCACCCAATAAATCAGGCATTTCAGCACCAATTGCTTTGTAAGGGATTTCTGTCATTTTGATACCAGCTCTTGATTTGGTAAGCTCACCCAAGAGTTGAGTAATGGAACCGGCGCCGCCAGAAGCTGAAGTAATTTTCTGTGGATCTGATTTAGCAAGAGCGAGAAATTCTTTTAAATTATTTACACCTAGCGATGGATGCACCACCATCACTAACGGCACACTGACAACTCGTGTCACTGGCTCTAAAGCATCACCCAATTTACAACAAGTATTCTTTGTTAATAGATCATTCAGAGCGTTATTTACATTACCATGGAATAAGGTATATCCATCAGCAGGAGCCCGCGCCGCTTCAGCAGCGCCTATTGCACTATTCGCGCCAGGTTTGTTATCAATAATAATTTGCTGACCAAATAGTTCGGATAGGCCAGGTATTAAATCTCTAGCAGCATTATCCACAGCACTGCCTGGTCCAGCTGGTTCAATGATTTTGACGACCTTATTGGGATAGTTTTGTGCAATACCAGGAAGTGAGCAGAACATCATCAGTCCTGTAAGGCTGATTAATAAACTCTTTTGTAATAGTCGCTGTTTGATCATGCTGTCTCCATTATTTTGTTGAATCGTTCTTTGATAACTTATTTACTTTTTCTACCTTAGGCGCTTTGCGACACTTTAAGTAAAAAGCCCTTCATAATTTCATTAAATCCTGCTGGGTTTTGTAAATTCGCAATATGCGCAGCCCCAGGCACTGGTGTGTAGTAAGCATTTGGTATTTGCTCTGCAATAGCTCTCATGATTGGTTCAGGACCACCCACTCTATCCTCAGCACCACCCATTAACATAGTAGGAACTTTGATTTTCCCGAGTTGACTTTCTACATCAAGACCTACAAAGGCACTGACGACCCCTAGATAACCTTCGGTACTCGTGCCACGAATCATCTGTCTAACCGCTTCTAATTTTTCTGGATAAGCTTGTTTGAATGATTCTGAAAACCAACGTTGGGCAGTGTTTTCGACAATCGCTTCAATCCCACCTTGTTTAACTGTATCCATTAATTGATGCCACATCGCGGCAAACTCTGGCACCATTTTTGACCTGCAACAGCAAGGCAGTAGACTCAATAAACGATCCGAATGATTGATTCCCATCGCTAAAGCAATCGAGGCGCCAAGACCTAATCCAGTTAAATGGCTTTTTTGAATACCTAATGCATCCCACAGTGCAATTAAATCTGCGCTGAGGAGTTCAATCGAGTAAGGAGCTGGAGTCGCAGCGGTTTTACCCTGTCCCCTGAGGTCATATCTGAGGATCTGAAAATCATCTTTTAACGCAGCGACTTGATCTACCCACATCGTTGTATCGTTAGTGATGCCTGTGACCATAGTGAGCCATGGACGATTTGGATTGCCGTCAATCTCGTAATGCATTTGAATGCCGTTTGCTGTAATCAACATATTCTTTCCGATTTCTTTTAATTTATTAGTGAGGATTATTTGAAGTAGTCTTGTTTCATGAGTCCTGCTGCGTTACCACAGCATACTTTGTGAATATCTTCAGGAGAAAGTCCTACTGAAAATACGGATTTAATACCTTCACGAATGTACATCTCGCCACCTTCAGGATCAAAAGGACAGTCGCTAGCAAACACCACATGTTCGCTACCAAAAAAGTCCAAGCCACATCGCAGCGCCGACGCAGAACCGCCAAGAACGGTGTCGCCATAAAACATCTTGAAGTAATCAATTGGGGCTTTTTTTAAATTTTTTAAAACATCTTTTTCTGCACCATCTGCACTTCTTGCGCCTAACTGTGCCCAAAGTGTTTCAGCTCGACCACCGAAATAAGGTAGCATGCCACCGCAGTGATGGGTGATTAATTTTAGGTTTGGAACCTTATCGAACAAGCCCGAAAAAACCATACGTGTCATAGCTAGACTCGTTTCAACAGGCCAACCTAATACCTGCCAGAACTCATATTTCGATTTTTCTTCATCAACATAATCAGGCTTGTTTGCCAGCCGAATAGGATGCATCCAAATAGGTAACTGATAATGATTTGTCATGCGCTCAAAAATTGGCAAGAACTCAGGATTATCAATTGCCCGACCATTGACGCTGGTTAAAATTTGCACTCCAACAGCCCCCATCTGATTAATTGCAAAGTCCATTTCTTCGATTGCAGCCGCTGGGTTATTCATAGGTAGACTGGCCACAAAACTAGGGAACTGATCAGGCCAAGTTTGACACATCTCATACATTCCCTCGTTGGCAATTCTAGCGAGCTTAGGAGATAAATCTGGGCCACCTAACATGTCTGGTGAGGGAACGGCAAGTGAAAGAATCTGTTTGACCTGAGGCCATTTTTTTAACATTTCTACACGAGCAGGAATATCCCAGAGTAGTTTTAAGCTGCTCATGCGCTTAGCAAGACCAGGGTCACTACTATGAACTTTCATTTCCTCTAAATATTTCAGAGGCATGACGTGGTTGTAAATATCAATACAAGGTTGATTCATGTCCATAAATTATCTTTTTTAGTCTTGGGTAATATGCGCTTGCGTTACAACATTCTTCCAGCGTTGCATATCGGATTTCATCAAGGTACTCAGCTGATCAGCATTCATTAGATTGACGAAAATACCTTGTTCTTTTAATTGTTTTTTCACGTCATCTAGTTCCATGACTTCTGTAAAGTCTTTATATAATTTATTTTGAATTTCTTTAGGGGTTCCAGCAGGAGCTAAGAGCCCATACCAAGGGAATAGATTTTCAAATTCAGGGATACCTTGTTCTACAAAAGTTGGGATTTCAGGCAATAACTCTGAGCGCTTAGAACCAGTAACGGCTAACATTTTTATCTTGCCTGCCTTTGCAAAAGGTAATAGCGAGTTAAAGGTCGCAATCATGACTTGTACTTGACCACCAATCAGATCCGTTTGAGCTCCAGACAGACCTTTATAAGGAACGTGGACCAAATCTAAGCCCTTCAGATTTTTGAGTAACTCCATCGACAAATGGTGTGGTGTCCCGCTACCTGGTGTCCCATAATTCATTTTGCCTGGCTTACTTTTAATCAAGGCAAATAAACTATTTAAGTCTTTAGCTGGCACGTCATTATTAATCGCTAAGCCATAACTGGAGGTTGCTAATCTAGCAATCGGTGCTAAATCACGGATCGGATCATAGGGTAAGGATTTATAAATGGACGGCGTCATCGTAATCGTATCAATCGCCATTAATAAGGTCAGTCCGTCTGGGGGCGCTTTTGCCACCTTATCTGTTCCTAAGTTACCACTCGCACCAGGTCGATTCTCCACAATCACAGCTTGTTTCCAGCGCTCCGATAATTTAGGGCTAATAATACGAGCAATCGTATCGCTACCACTGCCTGAGGTAAAAGGCACCACTAAGGTAACGGGTCTACTCGGATAGTTTTGCACATCTGTTTGAGCATGACCTGTAAAAGAAAATGTCGCAATAACGGTAGCCACAATTCCGCAAACAATCGAGGAAGATCTTAATCTCCAAAGAGGGTAATTTTTCATAAGAAGCTTTCCCAGATACGATTAGTCAATCGACATTTTTGCTTGTTTAACGATGACTTCAAATTTCTTTGATTGGAGTTCAGCATCTTTTGTCACTTCAGAAGGAGTTGTTAACCAAGGTTCAAAGCCAAAAGTTGCCATATTCTTTTGCACATCTGGATCTTTGAGAGCAATCAACGTTTCTTGATGAAATTTATCGATGGCCGCTTTAGGAGTTCCCCTTAAAGCGTAGATTGCCACCCATGTTTTGAGTTCGAAATTCTTCGGTCCACCCGCTTCAGATACGGTAGGGATATCGAGATAGCCAGTTAAGCGCTTAGGAGCAGCGATACCCAAAAATTTCACTTTTTTGGCACGGAAAAGAGGGCCAGCTGAGGCAGCAGTACCAAAGGCCCAGTCGACTTCACCGTTCGCAACGGCGTTATAGACAGAAGGTAAATCCTTGTAGGGAACATGGTTCATTTGGGCGCCAATTTCCGCTTCAAACATTGCGGCACCAACGTGACCAGCACTACCCACACCCCAAGAAGCAAATGTCAAAGCACCACTTTTTTCTTTAGCAGCAGCGACGAGATCGCCGACGGTATTCCACTTAGAGTTCGCAGGAACAACGATAAAGAAATTGGTCCAATACAGAGGGGCTGCTGGTTCAAAGTCCTTATTAAAATCAAAGGGCATTTTTTTAAATAAATGCTGTTGTAAGGAAACATGGGTGTTGTCGACTTGTAAAAAGGTATAACCATCGGCAGCTGATTTTTTCACTGCATCAACCGCAAGCCAGCCATTGGCACCAGGACGATTATCCATAATGATGGCTTGACCAACTTGTTTTCCCATTTTATCCCCCACATTACGCATGAGGGCATCAGGGCCGCTGCCAGCAGAGAATGAAGTCACAATCCGAATCGGTTTATCGGGATAGTTTTGCGCCTGAGCAGTAAGAGTGCTAGCAATGAAGCTAAAAAATAAAGCTGTTTTTATAAAAAAATTCATGTTTGCCTCCTCCAAAAGAGAGATGATGTACTAATCTTTAATGTTGACCACTGATTTTATATAGGAATACTTTAGCATCATTTGCTATCTCATCACCAGTCCAAGCGACATGCTGATCGGGGCGAATCAAAGTAAAGCGTTTTGGATACAGCTGTCCAATGGCTGATTCGGTCGGATGAATAACTTTTAATGGAATTCTCAGTTCCTGGGCCGCAATAATTAAGGACTCAGCTGCCGGATGAGAATTTTGATCGGAGAACAACAATGTAAAGCCCATGCCAAAATGATCGTATAGAGAAGATCCGTCGTGTAGCCAAGCATGAGGGGCTAGACAACCAGCGCGCGAGGACGGAACATAATTGATGAAATCATTCTCAGGGTAGGGTTGACCGTCATACAACATTACCGGTGAATGTTCGTAACGATATCCAAGAATTACACCTAAGGTCGTAAATTCGCGCATTTTAGAACGCTCAATTTGTTGACCAATTTGTTGTCTTAGGGTTTCACCGTTTGCGTCATTATCTTCAAGTCCTTCGCGCCACAACTGATTACCAAGAACGGCGTGGTTGACAACTGCTTCGTTCATCACTAAGTCATGCACTGGTCGGCGCTCTAATTCGTAACTATTAAGCAGTTCTGTTCCACCCCAACCCTGCAGATTGGCAGCAATTTTCCAACCAAGGTCAACACCGTCAGCAATCCCCATATTCATGCCGTAACCACCAAAAGGTGGATGTAAGTGACAAGCATCACCCGCTAAAAATATTCTTCCTTTGCTATAGTGAGTGGCAATGAGTCTGCTAGCAATCCATTCGTCCGAGGAGAGCACTTCGTAAGGTAGGTCAATACCAGTCGATTTTTTAATCAGCTCTGTAGCGCCGTTCAAATCAAATTTTGCATCTTTATCGACCCCAGTTGGCATAAAGAACCAACGATCACGATCCATCGGCCCAATTAAGCCGGGAGCCTCTGGGTTCACTTGCCAATACATAATAGCTGGTCCAAGCTCATGCGCCTTATCCAAACCAGGGGCACTAAACACAATATTGTAATTTTTGGATAAACCTTGTTGGCCTTCCATTTTGGCATCAATCACTTCTCTGACTTTCGAGCGAGAACCATCGGCACCAATTAAATAAGCGCATTGAATTTGCGTAATATCTCCAGATTGGCGATTTTTATACGAAGCAAGGACATGTTGTGGGGTATTTTGTACTTCTAGTAACTCTGTATTAAATAGAATCTTCACGCTAGGCAAAGTTAAGGCATAAGCCCGCATGACTTCCTCAACGGTATATTGCGGAATCCACTGCGAATGTTCTGAGTACAAAGGGTTACGTCCAGGGGCACAATAAAATGAGTTCTCAAACCGCATCAACTCATAACCAGATAAACGGGTACAGAAAACGACGTTCGATGGATAGTTAAGACCTAAAGGGGAGGCTTTGCGTAATTGATCAGCAATGCCCCAACGACGAAAATGCTCTCTCGTTCTGGCATTCGTGGTTTTGGCACGTGGCGCATAACCAACCCGCTCATTGCGCTCAATGACTAAACATTCAATTCCACGTCGACCTAACTCAATGGCACTAGCCAGTCCAACTGGACCCGCACCGACAATTAATACGGCTGGATGATTCTTTTGCATACGCTGTCTCGATGATTTGTATAGTAAATATAGAAATAATAATGACTAGAATCAAATCATTAAAATGATATGATAAATAACTATTTTAAATCTAGTATAAATTCGAATGCCCATTGTTTGGAGACAGGTCTTTTGTGATGATTTCCAAGAAGTGGCAATAAATTAAGAGGAAAATCAAATGGCAATTCCAGTTAATCCCGATCTCGTCGAAAAAGTCGTTTTAGGTAATCGTATTTTGTATCATCTCGGAGTTTTAGACGGTTTTGGACACATTAGCTGTCGTTTAGATAACTCCCCAGAACATTTCTTACTCTCGGCCAATCGTGCACCCGGCCGCGTCACAAAAGATGATATTCTCTGTTTGGATTTAAATGGGGATATTGTCAATCCGACTGATAAACGCTCCTACTTAGAGCGTTTTATCCATAGCGAAATTTATCGTAGTCGTCCAGATGTGATGTCTATCGTGCACAGCCATTCAGCGAGTGTGATTCCATTTGGTGTAACGGGCACTCAACTAAAGCCTATCTATCATATGAGTGGATTTTTGGGAGGTGGTACAGCCCTATTTGAGATCCGTGATGCAGTCGGTGAAGATAATGATTTGCTTATCCGAGATAAGTATCTTGGTGAAGCTTTAGCCAAGTCTCTTGGTGGTTTTAATTGTGTATTGATGAGAGGTCATGGAGCAACGATTGTGGCTCCTAGTGTTGAGGTTGCAGTGTTTCGCTCGTACTACGCAGAGTCAAACGCAAAACTACAATTAACCGCGATGGGAATGAACGCGCCAATCACTTATTTGCATGAAAAAGAAGCTCATAATGCGATGGTGACAAATGAAGGTCAAATTAAACGTGCCTGGGATCTTTGGGTTGGTCAAGTAGCTGATCAAATTGAATAAACTTCATTAAAGGGTTAATACAAATGCTTACCAATTATGTTAAAAATGGTTTAACTTTGTTGATTGGCGCAGTTTGCTTCGTTGGTAGCATTGCGCAGGCTCAAAGCAACTATCCAAATCGACCTATTAAAATGATTGTGCCTTATGCGACAGGTGGTGGTTCGGATATTTTGGCTAGAGCTATTGGCGCTAAACTACAGGTGCTTTGGGGGCAAGGGATTGCGATTGAAAATCGGCCTGGCGCATCGGGTAATATTGGTACGGAAATGGTGGTTCATTCGCCAAGTGATGGTTATACCTTAGTCATGCAAAACTCCACTATGGTGGGCAGTGCCGCAGTTTCTGGTAAGTTAAGTTACGATCCAGAAAAGGATTTAACACCTATTATGGTGCTTGGTCTCACACCAATGTCCATTGTGGCAAGTGAGGCTTCTAAAATTAAAAACCTAAAAGATTTAGTTGCCTTTTCTAAAGCAAATCCTGATGTTCTTAATTATGGTTCCTGTGGTATCGGTTCGCCACAGCATATTTTGATGGAAATGGTGAAGTTTGAAACTGGCGTTAAAGCTAATCATATTGTTTATAAAGGTTGCGCACCTGCTGTAACTGATGTGGTCGGTGGTCAAGTTCAGTTGGCAGTAGTAAGTGCTAACTTGGTTTCGCAATATGTGAAGACCGGACGTCTACAATCGATTGGTATCTCAACTGCTAAGCGCTATAACTTAATGCCACAGTCATTAACTTTCTCAGAACAAGGCTTCAAGTCGATTGATGACTCTATTTGGTATGCACTGATGGGACCAGCAAACTTGCCACCAGAAATAGTAAAAAAATGGCAAACTGAAGTGACCAAGATATTGGCTGATCCTGCTGTTCGAGAGAATTTATCGAATGCAGGTGTAGAAGCTTATGATGGCAATCCTTATGAACTTGGCAATTTGATTAAAAAGGATTTAGTTAAGTTTGGTAAGTTAGTCAAGTCTGCGAATATTAAACCTGAGTAAATTTTAAACTTCCAATTTCTTTCAGTCATGATTCAAAAAATTCGCATGCAGGGTTTAAAGCACGCCTCTAAATTGTTAATAGGCGGTGGGTTGATTCTTTTTTCGAGTTTAGTTTTTAGCCAAACTAGTTCGAATACAAACTCAAGTAATTATCCGAATAAGTCGATTCGTTTAGTTTCGCCGATTCCGCCAGGCGGCGCTCCTGATTTAGTTGCTCGAGCCCTAGCCAATCGATTGAGTAATCAATTGGGCTTATCTGTCTTTGTCGAAAACAAAGTAGGTTCCAACGGCAATATTGCTGCCGATGTCGTTTCCCACTCGCCGGCTGACGGATATACATTGCTGATTGGGATGGATAGTTTATTTGTGATTAATCCCTACCTATATTCCAAATCAGTGAATGCGAATAATGAATTTCGCCAAGTTGCAACCCTTGCGAGTAATCAATTTGTTTTAGCCGTTAATAGTAAATTACCAGTGAAGAATTTAGCTGAGTTTGTGGACTATGCCAAAAAAGCAAATCCTATCGCGGCCTATGCTTCTGGCGGTAATGGTAGTCAACACCATTTAACGATGGAAATGCTTAAAGCCCGGGCTGATATTGATTTGTTACACGTACCTTATAAAGGTGGCGTAGAAGCCACTACTGCTACGATTGGCGGAGAAAGTATTGCCATGTTTTCGGGTACATCTAATGCGAATTTGATTCGCTCAGGCAAACTCAAAGCCATTGCCGTTTCTGGTTTAAAACGGTCTAAGGATTTACCGGAAGTGCCTACCATTGCTGAATCCTATCCAGGCTTTGACAACACAATTTGGATTGGTTTGTTTGCCCCAAAAGATACTCCTGATGCAGTGGTTGCGAAGTTACGACAAGAAGTCAATAAGGCACTAACTGATCCAGAAATGATTGAGACTCTCGCTAAAGCCGGCGGGATTGAGCCACTCATTACTACTCAGGAAGAGTTTACTAATTTAATCAAAAAAGATCAGCTCAAGTACAGTACGATCATCAAAAAATTAAATTTAAAACTCAATTAAATAACTATTTCAAACATCACTAGGAGCAGCTCTTGGCCAATTTACCTTTATCGATAGCAGTCGGAGATTATGATCACATGCGTGATTTAACAACAGGTAGAGTGGTTCCTGACGGTATCGAAGTTCGCCCAATCAATGTTCCTACTGAGGAAATGTTTTTTCGGTTTATTAAGTTTCAAGAGTTTGATGTGTCTGAAGTCTCCTTTGCAAAAGCATTGGCCATGGTTTCACAACCTAATCCTTGGCTTGTATTAATTCCGGTCTTTCCCTCTAGAGCATTTAGACATTCATCCATCTATGTCAGACAAGATGGTGACATTAAAACGCCAAAAGATTTAGCCGGTAAAAAAATCGGGATTCCAGAATGGGCTCAGACCGCTTCGATTTACTCAAGAGGGATGTTAGCGCATGAATATGGGGTTGACCTAACCTCGATTGAATGGTTTCAAGCAGGGGTCAATGATGCTGGTCGTCGCGAAAAAGTGAAACTCAACCTGCCAGCAGGCATTCGTTACACCGCCTGTCCGGATAAAAGTATTTCACAAATGTTACTCAGCGGGGAAATCGATGCCGCCTTGTCTGCTCGCGCACCGGATGCTTTTATCCATCATCCAGAGGTGGTGAAGCGCTTGTTTACGAATTACCGCGAGGTGGAGCAGGAATACTGGCAACGTACCCAGATTTTTCCAATCATGCATGTGATAGCCATTAAACGGACGGTGTATGAAGCGAATCCTTGGATTGCTAGGAGTTTAATGAATGCTTTTGAATTAGCCAAAGATCGTAGTTTAGAGCGAGCTGCTGACATTACTGCTTCCTATTATCCAATCCCTTGGGCAGCAGATTATGCACACGCTTCTCAAGCGATTTTAGGTAAAGATTTTTGGCCTTATGGCTTTAATGAAAATGCTAGTACTTTAGAGGCCTTTACTCAATACGCCTATGAGCATGGTATTACGTCGCGAAAAATGGCCATTGATGAAATCTTCGTACCTGAAGTGCGCGAAAAGGTTAAAGTCTAAGGATTAATGAGACTTTTTAGAAGAAAGTCACTACTAAATTGGCGCGCACTTCTTTGATAACCGGGGATGGTCAAATGAATCAAATCCTTGCTCATCAAAGGAGGCTTTTCGAAGGCCCAAGTGTAAGCAGATCCCATCCCACCCATCGCCTTTTGCCAATCCCAAAAAGCACAACCTGCAATGCTAGCTTCACGTTCTTGAATGCTCGAAATAGTTGCATGGACTTTCGAGTACTTCAACAAATCAGGAATCGGCTTGGGCTTTACCCCTTTTTTTAAGTGCTTATTACTTGGCACTAAAATACCTCGATCAGTAGGACCAAGTAGAACGCAAGCAGTGTTTGGATAGATTCGCCGAAAATTAGTTAGTCCTAGTTGAAGATCTGCTTGATAAGTTGTACTGTCAAATTTGGGATTGTTTCCTTCATTAGTGCCGTAAGCCAGAATGACCAAATCATAGGGTGGGATTTCGCCATTTGCTGTTGATAAATTTGTCCAAGACTTCGCCGTCGAGCCGGGAATAGCTAAGTTATCAATGTTTATTTTCGGGGTTTTTGTATAGTGTGGAATGAAACCATCTAGACTCAGAGACCCTCGAATCAACCTGATCTTCATCGTTGAAAAAGGAAAGTCGGCATTGATACTAAGCTTGGATAGACGGCCTACCTCAACTCTATTCTCTGCGATACCCTCATCTAGGGTAATACCTAAAATTGTCTGCTCATCTGTTCCAACGGGGTCGAGCAAGATTTCGAGGGATTGCATTGCAGGCATACTCAGTGCCTGCGTTCGAAAGTCGAGCCAAAGGTAACTGTCCTGATTTTTTGCCTGCATACGGATCATCCCGATCGGAAAACCATTTGACATCACCGCGTTGGAAGAGTTTTGAGGGGTAGCATTGTAAGCATAGCTATATTTCCAACCACCTCCTAAGCAAGATTTACGCAGGGGGAGTCGCACACCGGCCCGTCCAATATTCGCCGCAAAAAAAGAAGGCAAAGTATCCTCTTTGGTTATACCAATTGATTTGATTAATTCTTCAGAAAAGAAATTTGCCGCCAAATGACTGTCTCCCCAAAGACCAACTTTGATGGGTTGTTTGAGATCTTTAGCGAACCGTAAGGGGGTACTTTGAGTGGTATTTTCTATCGTTTGATGCGGGTAAGTGGCCAGAGCTGTACTGAGTAAATCTAAGCTGGGCAGCCCCAACTCTTCTTCATTACTTGGTGAAGAGGGTTTGGCTTTAATTGATTTTTGACCAGGGCAAATGAAGGGTTCTGGCGCAAGCTCTGTATTGTTAAAATTTAAACTGAGTTGCGCCAAGACAGCGCTCGGATGAAGTATTAAAAAGAACTTAAAAATAAAGAAGAGGACTAGACGCAAACCCATTAGAACTTTTCCTTTAAAGTTTTAATTACTTGAGTACTAACTAAACGATAGCCATAGGGTGTAAAGTGTATGCCGTCATTTGCTCTAACTAGGATAGAACCTTTCACAGGATCTTGTAGATATTTTGTAAAAGGAGCATCGATCGCTCCCAGAATTTCTTCGGTCGATATGAAGTCAAAGCCATATTTTTGCGTTTCCGATTGAAAGACACTGTTTTGCAAGAGGGCGCCAGTCTTAATACGATCAACTTCCATATTGGGTAAACCAACCCAGATAACATGAATTTGGTGCTCTTTGGCAAATAATAGAACTTCATTCACTCGTTGTCGA
The DNA here is from genome assembly GCF_003072505.1 of Polynucleobacter rarus. Lineage (GTDB taxonomy): Bacteria > Pseudomonadota > Gammaproteobacteria > Burkholderiales > Burkholderiaceae > Polynucleobacter > Polynucleobacter rarus. Next base: position 2,130,952 of record NZ_NTGB01000001.1, on the reverse strand, counting down.
TAAAGTTCTTGCCACTCGCTGGAGGGAAACACGATGTGTTTTTTATTTTCATAGATATCCCAAGGATCATTTGCACCAAGGAAAATGACGACAACGTTAAATCCTTGTTTCAGACTCTCCTCTTCAATTTTCTTAGGCCAGTCAAAATATCTACGAACCGTTAAGCCGGTACTTTGTTGAGACAGATCAATAAATTTACCGTTTGGATAAGCTTTTTTTAAATCAGCGATGGCAATAGGAGCCACTCCTTGCATCAAAGAATCACCAGCAAATAGCACTTTGGGTGATGAATTGAATGGAGTATTGTCTATTTTTAAAACATACTCGACAGTTGGTTCCGCCGATTTACTTTTGTTGGGTATAAGGCTCATTTTGCCGAATAAGTCAGCAGATTGTGTTTTTAAATGTAATCGTTGAGAGGGAGTGAATAACCAATTAGGCACGATACTACTTATGAGAATATGCTTTTGATTATTGAAGTAATTATCCAGTGAGTCTAACCATAAAACAGTGTTTGTCAGAATGACAAGTGCAAATAAGACAAATAAGCGAAGAGGCGAAAAGTGTCTAGGCATCAGAACTGATAATAAATAAAAGAGGGAATTCCTGGGGGAGAAAGCTCGATGATGATGTATCCAATTAAACACAAGATTGGAATTAATAGCCACAAGTTAAGTCGACTAATCCAATTGATCATTTGGCTCTCAAACCAATTCGCATATTTACTGAGTAGAAAAAATAACAGGGTGAATGTCCATAAGTAAACCCATGATAAGTTGAATTCACCCAAGGGTGCTGACAATCTTTCTAGTAAACGAAGAGCACTTTCCATCGAGGATACTTTAAAGAATACCCAAGCAAAGGCAACAAATAAGAAAGTGAGTATTTGCCCACAAAAAGCGGGTAAGCGCAAAGGAACATAGCGACGTAAGAGATTTGAGCCCACTAAGCCTACCCCGTGAATCACACCCCAAAGTAAAAATCCCAATCCTGCCCCATGCCAAATGCCACTGATAAGCATGGCTATAAAAATATTCACTTGTGACCAAGCAAATCCACGTCGATTACCCCCCATAGGGATATAAACAAAATCTCTAATAAAACTGGAAAGGGAAATATGCCAACGTTGCCAAAATTCTTTTAAATTATGAGATAAGTAGGGTTGAGCAAAGTTGAGAGGTAATGTAAAGCCAAGTAATAATCCAAATCCAGTAACAATCAAGGTGTAACCTGAGAAGTCAAAAAATATTTGTAAGGTGTACGCCAAAATGCCGTGTAAGGTATCGACCGCTAAAAACTCCTCAGGATACTTAAAAACTGCGTCGACATAGTGATTCGCCAACCAAGTCGCCAGAACCATTTTTTGAAAAAGTCCCAAGAAAATAAAATAAATTGCTTTTGATGATGCCATGGGTTTGCCAAAGTTTTGGCTGTATAGCTGTTCATGAAAGTCTTTGGCGCGAATAATTGGACCGGCAAAAAGTGTCGGCCAGAAAGATAGATACAAGAGGAGATCTAAAAAAGAAACCTTCACTTTTGCTTGGTATTCCCAGAGCAAATAAGTAATAGCTTGGAAGGTGAAAAAAGAAATTCCAACGGGGACGATGACATCAACCGCAGGCAAAAAGAACGGTAATCCGACTTGGGTTAGGAGTTGGGTTAGTAACTCCCTAAAAAATTCGTAATACTTGGTCACAAAAAGTAGCGATAGAGCAAAAATAAAGCTAATTGAGAGCTTCATTTTTTTGGCAGGATTGAGGCCTGTTCGAACCCAAATACCTAGAAGCCAAACAACGGAACTATAGGCGCCTAAAAAAAGAGCTGTTTTATAGGACCATGTTGCGTAAAGACTGTAACTAGCAATTAGTAAAAAGACTTTTTGAACAGTTGGACGAGCTGATAGTAGCCAATAGATTGGGAAAAAAATCAGGGCTAGGTAGGCAAATTCAGGGGATAAAAAGCTCAAAGTAACACCACATTCGCGTTCGGATATTGGATTTTGAATACATGATATTAAACTCAATGTTAAGTATTTTTACATAAAAAGTTTGCAAGTGACGTTTCAATGGAGTTTCATGGAGGCTATTTAAAGGATGCTGAGAGAATAATGATGATACTTTGCAAAAATAATTGATTAATTCGCTGAAAATGTTCGAATTGAAGACAGATTTCCTTGCTGGTACTTATAATTAAGCTTGTTCACTATAAACAAAGCAAAGCTAATATGTTGAAAAAAATTCGGGTTTGGGATTTACCTACAAGAGTGTTTCACTGGTTATTTGCCATCGTGATTATTGGTGCGTTGATTACCATCAATCTCGATGAAACGGAGTTGCATGCCAAGTTCGGTTATGCAGCCTTTGTTTTAGTCACTTTTCGGATAATCTGGGGTTTTGTTGGGCCACAACATGCGCGTTTCTCAAGTTTTGTACCGAGCATTGCGCAAGTCAAAGCCTTTATCAAGCACCCTGTTTATGATCAATTGGGCCATAACCCATTAGGGGCACTTTCAGTCATTGCCATATTATTCATTATCCTTTTACAAGCAACGACGGGTTTATTTACGGATGACGAAATTATTTTTCAAGGTCCCTTATCGCATTTGGTTTCTTCAACAGTTGCAAGCTTCTTAACTGGGGTACATGAAGTCAATTCGAATTTGATCTACGCTCTTGTAGGCCTTCATTTTGCAGCCATTTTTTACTATCAAAAAGTAAAGAAGGAAAACTTAATTCAACCGATGCTGACTGGTGATAAGGATGTTTCTGAAGAAACAACTACGCCAACCGATTTAATTCCCTCAAAAGATCATTGGGGAGTTCGTGGGTTGGCACTTTTAATACTGCTAGTGATTGGAGTGAGCTTTTACATTTTAGTCATTAAAAAGTAATTTCTGACTCACCCCATTCGAAGTCACAAGCTGATTTCAATTAACCTTTTTTCTTGAAATCATCATGACATGCTTTACAGGCTTGACCTGTAGCACCAACTGCTTTTTTAATCGCATCTAAGTCGCCGCTTTGTGCCGCAGTATTAAGCGCTGCAGTAGCCGCAGTTAACTTCTCAGAAAGATTAGTAAATTTTGCTGAGTCGGACCAAACTGACGGTAGGGCATCTCCACCTTCCGTACCAGGACCAAAACCTTGCCATGGCAAATGTGACATAGAAGAAACGATGGCAGCATTTTTAGCAACTTCTTCTTTGTTATATGGAACTTCACCCTTAGCAACTGCACCAATTCTTGCAAAGTGCGTACCCATTACTGTTAATGCAGCTTTGCGATATTTAATAGCGGCTTCAGGTTTAGCAAATTGAGCGTTTACGATGGTTGCAGTCAATACTGTTGCAGTAACAATCGAAGAAATAGCGATTAATTTTAATTTCATTATGGTTCTCCAAAAGATTAAAAAAATGTTTAAAAATCAGAGCATAGGATACAACAGAATTTAATCGTTTGTTTGACTAAAAAGCTCTATTTTCATTTGTGCTCAATGGCTGCAAAGAGATAACTTAAGAATTCTGAGTTTCGGAGTGCTCTTTTTACAAAGGCACGGCTTCAGCCAAGACGGAATTTCTGAACTTTTCGGGTAATTCCTTCGGAGTCAGCACATCTACCGAAATACCTAAGAGCTTTTCTAGCTCAACTTGAATTTTGGCGATATCCATCAAACTAGTGTTTGACGTCGGATCAACCAATATATCTAAGTCACTATCTTCATGATCATCTCCATGGACCACCGAGCCGAAAACACATGCATTGGATGCATTATTGGTCTCAATCACTGAAAGAATGGCCGCACGATGTATTTTTAGAATGAGTGATGGCTTCAAGGATTTCTTCTTTCAACGAAATCTCACTCTAGCATAATATTTAGACTTAAATATTCGATAAAACTTTCCCCCACCTAGGGTCGGCTTTGGGCGCAGTTAAACCGGAAGACTTCTCATAAGCACGCATTGCACTTGCAGTTGTACTCAAAATGTTAAGTAATACCGGTTTATTAAATCGATCTTCTAATACTTTTACAGCATGTATAGCAAACCATAAGCCACCTGGCATTAACAGAGCCTGTGCCTCTGGCGCGGCGGTCATCACTTCAGTACCGAGTGCAATGGCTAATTCATGATCTGCTAGCGCACTAGCTGATTTATTCTGAGCGAGAGAGCGGCCTTTTGAGCGAATCGCCAAAACAGTAATACCTGCTTGGCGTAAATATTCAGTTAAGCCTTCATTAACAGCGTCTGACCATCTTGAAGCAATGGCAATTTTTGTCACACCAAGGTGATGAAGGGTGGCAATATGCGCTTCTAAATCGGTGTCACAGACTAGACCAGTGCGTTGGGAACCCTCCTCAAGTAACTTAAGCATCCGCTCACGGCCAAGTGCAGCGGCAACTGGTACACCACTTAAAGAGATACGATCAACCGGCCTTTTAGCCAAAAGATCCAAAGCTTGATAAAAATCCGGCATTTGATCCTCAACGGAGGCTAAAGTATATTCCGCTAAATTAAGACCTGTCGTCACGAGTAGCATCCCTTCGGGTGCAACTTTGTAAAATTGGTAAGCATCTAAATCGGTATATTTGTGGGGAATAATATAACCAAGAGAATACCAAGGGCAAATGGGACTCATTGGACTTTGATGTCCGCTGCTTTGATGATTTTCGACCATTTAAGTGTTTCCTTATTAATAAATTGTGTTAGCTCTTCCGGAGAACTACCGATTGGGTCAATCCCACTGGATACTAGCAATGCAGTAAAGTCAGGTTGTTTTAAGATTTTTATAAAGGCTTGATTAAGTCTAGTTATGACTTCTTTTGGGGTGCCTGCTGGAGCCATGACGCCGTACCAAACTCCCGAGTTATAACCAGGGACGCCAGCCTCAGATAAAGTAGGAATATTCGGCAGTCCTGCAGAGCGGTGCGAACCTGTAACAGCTAATGCTCTTAATTTACCACTTTGAATATGTTGAGTCGCACTCACTGGTGGGGTAAATAGTACTTGAACATGACCAGCTAAAACATCAGATAGAGCTTGTGCACCCCCTTTATAAGGGGCGTGGACCATCTTAATTTGGGTTAAGCTCATGAGTAACTCAGCTGCCAGGTGTGCACCACTGCCATTACCTGAAGTTGCATAATTAAGTTCGAGTGGCTTTGCTTTAGCCAGGGCAATCAGTTCTGCTACATTTTTTACAGGAACATTGGGGTTGACTACCAAGAGATAGGGTCCATCCGCTAATAGGGTGATGGGTGTGAAATCCTTTTGAACATCGTAAGGAATTTTTTCAAATAAGCTGACATTTGCTGCGAGTTGGGGAGTTAAGCCAAGAATCAGGGTGTAACCATCCGGAGCAGACTTTGCCACATACTCCATCGCAATACTGCCCCCTGCTCCACCTTTGTTGTCAACGATGACGGATTGACCCAGTTCAGCCGTTAATTTTTGTGCCAATGGTCTAGAAATCGTATCTGAGCCACCACCAGCAGGATAGGGCACAACAATTTTAATTGTGCGATTAGGATACTGAGCAAAAGCGAGGTGGGAGGTAAGGGCACTGAGCCCAAATCCTAAAAGGAATAATGCATTACGAAAGTTAAACCACATGTTTGTCTCTTTATTTTTATATGAGACTCTATTTTAATGGCAGTTTAGGGAATAACCAATATTCTTCCGGGTGTAAATCATCTTCAATCTGACTAAGGTTCTTACGGATTGCGTTGATATTCCTTTTCGATTAGGATTCAATAAAAAAGGAGACAAAATGCATAAGAATGAATGGTTTAAAAACATCATTTATTGGTTAATTATCGGTTTACTCTTGATCTTGATTCCGAAGGGTTTTGCCCAAACTAATTATCCAACGCGTCCAATCAAAATGATTGTGCCTTTTCCGCCAGGGGGGCCAACAGATAATTACGCCAGACTGCTTGCTGCAAAAATGTCAGAGTCTTTTAAACAACCGGTATTAGTCGAAAATAAAGCTGGCGGTACAGGTTTGCCTGGAAGCTTAGCTGTAATGAATGCACCAGCAGATGGCTATACCCTCCTTTTTACATCCAACAGTGCGCATGTCATTAGTCCATTACTGCGCCAACCCATCTCTTATGATTCAGTGAAAGATTTTTCACCTATTTCGATGGTTCTTAAGTATCCGATGTATTTACTGGTTAATCCTGGCTTGGGACTCAAGACTTTGCCTGAGTTTATTCAGTATGCCAAGAGCAATCCGGGCAAGTTAAATTACTCTAGTGTGGGTATTGGGAGTGGGGGTCACTTGGCCTGTGAGCTTTTTAATAGTGCTGCAGGAACGAGTGTTGTGCACGTACCATACAAAGGAGCAGCGCCAGCGCAAGCTGCTTTAATCGCTGGTGAGACACAAATGTTCTGCGATAGTGTTGGGAACTCTCAAGGAATGGTGAATGCCGGTAAGATGCAAGGCTTAGCACTCTTCTCTGATAAAAGATCGACTGCCGCTCCAAGTGTCCCAACCATGGGGGAGATGGGCTTGCAGGATATGGCCGCTTATATTTGGCTAGGGCTGCTCGGTCCACCCAATTTACCCAAGGATATTCTAGCCAAACTCAGTACAGAGGTGATTCGGATTATGAATTCCCCTGAGGTGAGTTCGATGGTGCTAAAGGGTGGTAGCGATCTCGTTGCTAACACCCCAAGTCAGTTCAGTCAAAATATGGTCGACGAGAAAGAGCTTTGGGCTAAAGTAATTCGCGAAAAGAATATTAAACCTGAATAGTTAAGCTTGAATAGTTAAGCCTAAATAATTATTGGCCTTCTTTAATGAAACGATTGCGTAAAACACCCAGGCCGCTAATTTCAATTTCTACAACGTCGTTATGAACTAAGTTGGGTGAGGTACCTTCGGTACCCATCCACATCACGTCGCCGGGGTAAAAGGTGATGTACTGACTTGCTCTACTTAGGAATTCGGCAAAGTTAAAAATCATCTCTTTGGTAGCAAATTGGATTTCTTCTTTACCATTGACCCGAATGGTCGTTGTCGCAGTATCAATATCAAAATCTGTTTCAATCCACGGGCCCATTGGCTTAAAAGTATCCGTGTTTTTACATCTAAAAAAAGTTCGATCTGTTTTTTGCCAAGATCGTTCACTGACATCGTTACCAATGGTATAGCCGAAGACACAATCTAAAGCTTGTTCAGGCGATACATTTTTAACTTTTTTGCCGATGACATAAACGATTTCACCTTCATATTGAACTTGTTCTGTCGCATCAGCCGGAATAATGACATCTTCATCATGGGCAATTAAGGCATTATTGGCACGATATCCAATGTCGGCACTAGTTGGTAAATTAGGTTTCTCACCCATAGCTTTGGCAATTTCTGCCACGTGAATTGCGTAATTAAATCCAGCTGCATAAAAGGTTCTGGGGATAATTGGAATCTCAATTTTTACAGCCGATAAGGGATAGGTTTCACCTGTATCTTGCCACTCATCTAAAAAATTGCCTTGGATAGCATGAATTTGTTCACCTACTAAATAGCCACTTTGGATTTTATTATTCACTGAAAACTGTAACCAACGCATGTTCTGCCCTTTGAAAAATGATCCTGCGAAATAAAAATAACTTTAGAATTGAATTTAACAATACTTTAAACGAATTTAATAATGAATGAGACTGATATGCCAAATAAGCCTGAGATTCATGGTGGAAAGATTTTAGCCAATGCATTAGCAAGCCAAGGAGTTGAATATGCCTTTGGAGTGCCTGGCGAGAGTTTTTTAGCGCTGCTTGATGGTTTGTATGACCAACAGAATCAAATCGAATTTGTCACCTGCCGGCAAGAGGGCGGTGCGGCTTATATGGCGGATGCTTACGCTAAATTGACAGGTAAGGTCGGTGTTCTGATGGTAACTCGTGGACCTGGTGCATCCAATGCGATGGTAGGAGTCCATACGGCATATCAAGACTCAACCCCAATGGTCGTTTTTGTCGGTCAAGTTAGCTCAGAGATGATTGAACGAGAAGCCTTTCAAGAAATGGATTTTCGGCAAACCTATAGCCAATGCGCTAAATGGGTCGGTAGCATTGATCGAGTAGACCGTATCAATGAATACGTCTCTAAAGCATTTCATTTGGCGCAGTCAGGACGTATGGGACCCGTCGTGTTAGCCCTGCCTGAGGATATTTTGTCAAGCCTAGGACCTGATCACGTTTCACAGCAAGCTCACCGGGTTCAGCCAGGTGTGGATATCGATGCATTTGCACATGCACAAGAATTACTTGAGAAGGCTAAAAATCCGATCATTGTTCTAGGCGGAAGTTCTTGGGACGCTAGTAGTTGTGCTGATCTTCAGCGCTTTGCTGAAGATCAGCAAATTCCAGTTGTTAGCTCTTTTCGTTATCAAGATTTAATCGATAATGAAAGCCCTGCCTACGCTGGATTTTTAGGACTTGGTATTAATCCCAAATTGGTACAGCGGGTTACGGATGCGGATGTAGTTTTAGTGATTGGTGATCGATTAGGCGAGATCACCACACTAGGCTATACCCTGTTTACAGTGCCTCAGCCAAAACAAGCGATGATCCATGTGCATCCTGGAGCAAATGAGTTAGGCTTTGTTTATCAACCGACTGTGGCCCTCAATTGTGCTCCAACCCATTTTGTAAAACACTTAATAGCTGCTAATTTGAAACTCCAAAAAAATACGGAGTGGTATGTACAGGCTCGTCGTGATCAAGAGGCTTTTCAAGTACCACTACCCATCGTCGGGAATATTCAATTAGCTGAAATTTTCACAAGACTGAATGAGGTTTTACCAAAAGATACCATCATCACCAATGGTGCCGGAAACTTTACGACTTGGTTACATCGTTATTATTCATATAGCGGATTTAAAACACAATTAGCCCCAGCTAATGGTTCGATGGGTTATGGTTTACCTGCCGCCATTGTGGCGAAAATTGCGATGCCAGACCGAACTGTCGTCTGTATTGCTGGTGATGGGGATGTCATGATGAATATTCAGGAACTCGCAACGGGTATGAAGTATCAAGCAAAACCGATTGTGATTATTCTCAATAACGGGATGTACGGTACTATCCGGATGCATCAAGAGCGAGAATACAAGCAACGCGTCTCTGGCACCTTCTTAACGAATCCTGATTTTGTCTTACTAGCAAAAAGTTTTGATATGCAGGGTTACCGAGTAACGAAGACTGAGGAGTTTTTCCCAGCCTTACAGGATGCGATTGCACACGGCCAGGGTGCTTTGATTGAACTGATTACTGAACCGAATGCCATTACGCCAACCAAAACATTACAAGAGCTTTAATCATTGGTAATGTTTTAGTTGGAATGTTTTGATTACTCTACTTTTGCACCAGAGTCTTTAACAACTTTTGTCCATTTAGCGATTTCGTTTTTAATGTAGTCGCTAAATTGTTCATTCGTATTTCCTACTGGATTTGCGCCCATCGCAGAGAATTTTTCTTTCACACTTTGGCTCTTAACAGCTTTAATGACTTCTGCAGAAATTCGGTCAGCAACATCTTTAGGCGTTTTGGCCGGAATCACTACACCGAACCAAGAGGTGGCCTCATAACCTGGTAGGTCGCCAGCTTCAGCAATCGTTGGTAAATCTGGAAAGAGTGGTGAGCGCTTTGCACTCGTCACTGCGAGGGGTTTTAACTTGCCTGCGCGAATAAAATTAATCGAAGAAGGTAAATTATCAAACATGATATCGGTATTACCCGCCATGAGATCCGTTAGCGCTGGGCTACTACCCTTATAAGGTAAATGCAACATGTAGGTTTTCGTCATACTTTTAAAGAGCTCACCAGCCATATGGATGGAAGTGCCACTACCACTTGAAGCCATGTTGACTTTGCCTGGATTAGCCTTGGCGTAAGCTATCAAATCCTTGACGTTATTAATCTTATGTTTTTCTGCAAAATCAGGATTAACAACGAGTACATTGGGCAACTCTGCCACTAAAGTGATGGCTCTGAAATCGGCTACTGGATCAAAGGGCAGGCGGTAATTACCTTGGTTATACAGTGGCGGATTAATACCATGGGTGCCAACAGAGGCCATTAACCAGGTGTAACCATCGGCAGGTGACTTAGCAACAAAGTCAGCGCCAATATTTGCACCAGCGCCGGGCTTATTTTCGATGATGACATTCCAACCAGCACTATTAGCGAGTTCCGCTGCAAGTGGCCGGGCAATATTATCGGTAGCTCCCGCGGCAGGAAAGGGAATCACAAATCGAATTGGTCGATTTGGAAATTTTTCTTGGGCACTAACTAAATTACTATGCGTACCAATATTTAAAAGTAGTAGTGAGCCGATTAGCCATTTTGGAAAATGCATTCTTTAGTCCTTAATTTAAAGATTAGTTCTTTCAATATACCTATTTTTTCAAAAAATCACATAGGGATTAACGAGGAAACTTACCTTGGATATTGTTTTGCAATAAAGGCTTTTACCGTTGCACGAGCTAGATCAGTTTGGGCACTTTCTTTAGCAACCCATTCATGCTCACTGTCTTTAAACTCACGCAGTTGAATTTCCCCACCTGCCCGGCGATACGCTGCGGTAAACTTCTCCTGTAAAACTGGCAAGACGTTATCGTCTAAATCACCATACATGAGAAGGAAGGGAGGGAGTTTACCGTGAGGCTCATTACGGTCTAAGATTTCTTGCGGATTGGCTTCATGAATGGTTTCAAATGGTTTGAAATAGGTGTAATGATTATTAATCATCCGATCCCTTTTCAAACGGGTTGCATTGGCAAATCGACCAAATGGATCACTAATCGGCGAGCGCGTTGCAACGTAGGCGATGCTGGTATCAATTTTGGGGTTTTGCTCTAAAACGATGGCGTTATAACGAGGATCATTTGGCCTTAAAGCTAATAGTTGAGCAACGTGTCCGCCACTGGAACTGCCGTAAATACCAATTTTTTTAGAATCACCATGCCACTGAGGTGCATGATGTTTAACCCACCGAATGGCATAACTTGCATCTTGCACATTCGCTGGATAAGGTGCATCACCTGCTAAGGTTAAATCAACTGCTACGACTAAGACGCCACTTTTGGCAATTGCCCGATCCATCGGTTCTTCAGCAAAGCGATCTTTATTATTCCAAGCACCACCATGAAAATCAACCATTGTCGGAAACGGACCCTTACCAACCGGTTCATAAATCCGTGCCTTCAGTACTCTGCCACTTGCGTTGGTGCGGTATGGTATTTCTGTAATTTTTATTTCGAAATTTGCTTTGGGATTGTAATGAGGAACAGATTCGCTAGCAGTGGATTGTGCGTGACTAAGGTTAATAAATAAAAGACTAGAAGTTAAGGCTAACAAACTTGCTTTTAGGAAAAGCCATTTGCTAGAGAGTGAATCGAAGCTATTTTGATTGCTGATTAGTTGCGTCATGATGTTTCCAATCTTCTAAATTATTCAAGTTGAAGGATTCTGCTAAGTTCTTTATTTCAGTTGATTTTGCAGCCATTGATCAATCAAATTAGCAACAACATCTTCTTGTTGGTTGTAAAAGTGATCACAATTTTCAATGATTTCTACATCACAATTTCCAGCACAGGCTTTGGCAAAATCTTCAGCTGGATATCGATGCACATCTTCCATATCCCCTCTGATTGCTAGTACTGGACAATGGATTTTTGCTGCTAAAGCAATGGTATCTGGCACATTTTGCAGACGATCTAAGTAGCTTTCTGCGGAGATAACATACCACCAACCTGGCATCAACATTAAATCTTTGGGTTTGCCAAGAGCAACGAGTTCATTAGCTTGCTTTATTAGCTCAGGGCCCTTGTCCATCGAAAAGAGCTTCTCCGTACCAGGGACTTGATCTTGGTCACGACCACCTTTACCTGCGGACAGGAGAACTAATGCCGGCGTATTGGGGTGATCAGCGACAAACCTTGTCGCCAACATACCACCATAACTATGACCCATCACAATCGGATTTTCAAAACCCTTTTCTGCTAGCCACTTTGCCGCGTATTCGTGATCGCTCAGTGATTCTGCGACAGTCTGAAATGCACCACCTTCAGCGATACGACTGTTGCGTGTTGACAAAACATCATGTCCGCGACGATTAAAGGCTAAAAAAGCATATCCTGATTGTGTCAAGGTAGGCGGTAAAAATCTTGCTCCTCCTGTGTAAAAATTCATCGTATTGCCATGGAAATAAATAATGGCATTTTTAATAGGACCTTCAGGGGTATAGAAAACGCCCTCTAAAGAAAGAGTGTCTGTTTTAATGGTGATTAACTCTGTATGCATAATTTTCCTTAATTAAAGAATACCCGATGGTACGAGTAAATTACCTTCCATAACGAGTCTTGCTGTTCGAACTAAGGCAGCTCTCCTCATGAGGGGTTCTTGGATAGTGAAATCAGCATCCAAATCAATTGTGATTTTTCCAGAAGGATGTTCGATGTCGATCATGCCTTGCGGGCCATGAGCCGAAACACCTGACAAAATAGATGCTACTGTGCCTGGAATCGCACAAGCAGATGCTACACATACCGCACCTGTGACAGCATGCGCTTTATGACAAGAGTAGGGTACAAAATATCTAGAAGTAATCGTGCCACCATGCTCGGGGACTGACAAGAGGCCTACTTTAGGGACTACCATTTTTGATACGTCACCGAGCCCCATAAGTAAGCCAGCTTTGAGTCGGATAGCTTCCATGCGCGCCATAAACGCTTTATCACCATCCAGTTCAGCAGGAGTTTCATGACCAGTTTTACCTAAATCCTTTGCATGAATATGAATCATAGGCATGGCTACATCAATACAACTGACCGCAACCCCGTCGATCATATCGACCACATTACCAGTCGGTAATAACTTACCCGTCACTGAGCCAATTGCACTTTTAAAATTAAGTAGGATGGGGGCTGCAGTGCCAGGGACGCCGTCAATACTGACATTGCCTGCATAGTTGACAACACCTCCTGGTGTTTGGACGATCGCTTCTACTACTGCGCCAGTATTGACGTTATAGATAGTCACTAAAGTTGTGCCTTCAGTGGCCGGAATTAATCCTTGTTCAATCGCAAATGGACCTACTGCGCCAAGCATATTGCCACAATTGGGTTTGGTATCAACTATCTTTTCATTCACAATAACTTGAGCAAATAAATAGTCCACATCAATACCAGGACGCTCTGATTTACTAATCATGGCGACCTTACTAGTGAAGGGTGTCCCACCACCAATACCGTCCACTTGATATTCATGTGGCGAGCCCATGACTGCTAATAGAACTTCATCTCTTTTAGCGATATCTTTAGGTAGGTCTTTTGTGTTAAAAAAAGGACCGCGTGATGTACCGCCACGCATAATGACACAAGGTATTTTTGTTTGCATATTTGTTTCGTTTTCTTCTAGTTAATATTTCTTTTACTACGATTTCTTTTACTGCGCTGAGTCAACTTTGATTTGAGCTTCTGATACTACTTTTTTCCAGAGATTGACCTCATCAAAAATAATCGACTGTAACTCGTCAGGACTACTAGGAGAAGCCACATCTCCAGTTGCCTTAAATAATTCAAGAGTTTTTTTATCTACTACAGCTGCTGTTAAAGCGAGATTTAGTTTTTTTAAAATCTCAGGCGGTAAATTTTTAGGACCTACTAAGGCGTACCATACGGTTACTCCGTAGCCTGGTAAACCTGACTCGGCAACAGTTGGAATCTGGGGCTCGACAGCACTGCGTGTATTAGTAGATACAGCAATTACCTTCAGTTTTTTAGCTTGTAAATAGGGTAGTGCTGCGCCGGTAGTACTAAAGAAAACATCAGTGACGCCGCCCACAATATCAGTAATTGCGGGAGCAGTTCCCTTGTAAGGAATATGCATCATTTGAATGCCAGCTTGTTTCAAAAAAAGTTCAGTAGATAAGTGCGAAATCCCACCTTGTCCCGAGGACGCATAAGACAATTTACCTGGATTTGCTTTTGCATATTGAATGAGTTCATTAACCGAATTGACTGGTAAATCTTTTCTTACCGCAAGCAGTAAAGGAGTTTTAGCGATGAGGCCAATGGGTGTAATGTCTTTAATGGGATCAAAGTTGATTTTAAAAAGACTCGGGTTTGCTGCATAACTATTCGAGATCAAAAGGATCGTATAACCATCAGCATCCGCTTTAACGCCACTTTCTACACCAAGTCGTCCCCCAGCACCCGCCTTATTATCAACAATCACCGTTTGCCCAAGTAGCTCACCCAGATTTTTTGCTATTACGCGTCCGATGGCATCATTACCGCCACCGGGTGCGAAAGGAACAATCATTTTGATGGGTTTACTAGGATACTCTACGGCAAAGCTGGGCAGGTAACTAGAACTAATTATGGTTAGGCTAATAATGAAGAAATGCTTAAGAAAGTTCAGATTGAGCATTTTAAGGGTTATCCATATCGACTTGAGGATAAACAAAGCCTTCAAATAAACGTCGCGCTGTTCTATAAAAGCTACCTTTTTGGGCAACCCACCCTGCAGTGGTGTTACTCACCTGCGCACCAACTGTCAAAATGCCAGACGGCATACCAATGCGAATTGCCTGCCCTGTTTCTTCAGTTTGAGTTTTTTGATTCTGTAGGACATCTGCGACGATACTGCCGGGCATTTTGGCTGCAACACCAAGACATAAGGAAACGGTTAAGGGTAAGGCAAGGTGGGGTTGGCCATTAGAAATAGCTCTCGCTATCAGGTCAATTTTTGCGCCATCAATTGGACTATTACTAATTGTTGAACTGTTTTTTGCAGGACTTACAAAACCTACATAGGGTACGGATTTAATTTGAGAAGCTTCACTTATGTTTTTACTAATTCCCATTTTTACCGAAGCTTGGAGACGAATTTCTTGCAAAAGATCAAGAATCTCGGGGCGTTGATTTAACTCATTAGGAAATTCATCTCCGCGTAAACCAATATCTTTTGCTTGTACAAATACACAAGCATTGGCAGCGTCAATCATCGTGACTCGAATTGAGCCAATCCCAGTTATTTCTAAAGTGTCAGTGAGGTTTCCAGTAGGTAATAATTTACCCGTTGTTGCACCACCAGGATTTAAAAAATCCAAACGAATGGGTGCATTTGTTCCTGCTACACCAGGAATTTCTAGATCACCAATCACTAAGGGCTTACCATTTCGAACTTCAAAAACACTATGAATAATTTTTTTAGTATTGGTGTTAAAAATACGAATTGTGTTTTCACCTTCTACTGCCTTGACAAGACCCTCAGACACAGCAAAGGGACCTACTGCTGAGGAAATATTGCCACAGTTACCGCTGTAATCTACTTTTTTTTCATTGATCATGACCTGACCAAAAGTGTAATCAATATCAGCATCAGGGCGATTTGATTTTTCAAGGACGGCAACCTTGGATAAGGAAGAAACGCCACCACCCATCCCGTTTAACTGTCTCATGTAAGGATCTGGACTACCCAACAAGGATAAAAATAATTGATCCCAAGAGGGCTGATCAGGTAAGTCTTTTCGATGAAACATGAGAGCCTTACTTGTTCCACCGCGCATAAATATGGCTGGAATTTTTTCGGGCAACATGTACTTAGTCCTTTTTAAACATAGAATCTAACTTTTGCTCGAAAGCATGATAGTTGATGCTCGCGTAAAGTTCTTCACGTGTTTGCATTTGCTCTATCAATGTTTGTTGAGTCCCCTGCGCACGAATGGTGCGATAGACATTATCAGCTGCTTTGTTCATTGCCCTAAAAGCGGATAAGGGGTACAAAGCGATATCAACTCCAACTGATCTTAACTCTTCGAGGGTAAATATGGGGGTTTTGCCAAATTCTGTAATATTGGCTAAAACAGGAACCTTCGTAGCTGCTTTGAATTTTGCAAAGTCAACGAGGTTGGTTACAGCCTCTGCAAAAATCATATCAGCCCCACCCTCAACATAGCGTTGTGAGCGCTCAATTGCAGCATCTAATCCTTCAGAAGCAATCGCATCGGTTCTTGCCATCACAATAAAATCGGGGTCGGTACGGGCGTCAACTGCAGCTTTAATGCGGTCTACCATTTCTGACGTTGTGACAAGTTCTTTATTTGGTCGATGACCACAACGTTTAGCGCCCACTTGATCTTCCATATGCACGGCTGCAACGCCCACTTTTTCAAGAGAGCGAATCGTACGTGCAATATTAAAAGCTGAAGAACCAAACCCGGTATCAATATCTACGAGCAATGGCAAATCACAAACATCCGTGATGCGTCTTGCGTCAATCAGAACATCTTCCAACTGAGAAATCCCTAAATCAGGCAGACCTAAGGAACCAGCTGAAACGCCTCCGCCGGAGAGATAAATTGCTTTGTAACCTGCTTTTTGAGCGAGTAGGGCGTGATTAGCATTAATCGCGCCAATAATTTGAAGTGGAGTTTCTATATGAAGAGCGTCTTTGAATGCTTTACCGGCTGATGTCTGTCTCATAGTATTTAGATAGAAATTATTAGTCTTAGAATAACACTAGTATACAACTTGACACTTTTGAATCCAAGTTTAGTGATGTATCATTTAACGAATCATTCAACATAAGGGACAGTATGCAATCAGCTTTATTTTTAAGAGGCTTTATCGGTGGAATTACATTGGTTATTTCACTTTTTTTTGGACAAATTGTTCATGCTCAAAATCAAAGTCTTGAAGCGCTGAAGATTACTGTATTCCCTGGAGCACAAAATTTACCTTTATGGGTTGCTCAGGAGAGAGGTTTTTTTCTTGAGCAAGGCTTAGATATTAATGTCACCTTAACCATGAATTCTGATGATTTACGAAATGGATTAATCAATGGTAAGTTTCAAATTGCTCATTCAGCCGTTGATAATTCGGTAGCAATTGTGGTGCAGACAGGCAGCCCCTCCGTTATTTTGATGGGTGGTGATAGCAGTATGAATGAACTATTTGTTCAACCCAATATTAAAACGATGCAGGATATGCGTGGTAAAAAGCTTTTAGTAGACGCTCCTAATACTGCTTATGCTTTACAAGCGATTCGTGCTTTGAGTCTCGCCGGCGTTAAGGAATCTGAATTTAGTTTAAAAATAGTTGGCCGCACAGGTCTGCGCTTAGAAGAAATGTTGAAAAATCCTGAAGATAGCGGCGCCTCAACACTGAATCCACCGTTTTCTTTTGAAGCTAAAAAAGCAGGCTTACATAGCCTTGGCCGAATGGTTGATTTTGTAGGGCCTTATCAAGGTCAAGGCATGTTTGCTTTAAGACCTTGGATTGATAGTCATCGTCAAACAGTTGAAAAATACATTACTGCTTGGGTAAAAGCTGTTCGGTTCGGCCTTGATCCAAAGAACAAAAATGAAGTCATCAGTATTTTGCAAAAAAATATGAAGCAACCACCAGAGATTATCGAAGCCTCTTATCAAACTCTAGTAACGACTGGATTTGGCTTAGACAAAGATGCAAAATTTTCTGAAGCTGGCTTTAAGAATTTATTAGAAATCCGTGCAGCATTTGAAAAAGCTAAACCATTAGATCCAACTCCTTTAGTGGATCTGAGACATTACCAAAACGCATTGAGCAAAATGTAATTGAAAGTTAGTGCGATTTAATATTCATTCTTTTAAAAAGGAAAAATAATGAAGTTTTTTATCAAAAGCAGTCTCATTGCTTCGGCTTTGATGGTTTTGAGTTTATCTTGCGGTGCTCAGTCAAGAATTGAGCCTGTCCAGCCTAGTGAGCTTACTGCAGAACAAAAAAAAGCGGCTGAAGATTTTTTTCAAAGTCGTAAAGCCCCCTTAACGGGCCCTTTTTTAGTCTTACTTCACAGTCCAGAAATGTTAACGAATGCGAGCAATATGGGACTGTATTTACGCTATCGTTCAGCTCTCGGCAATCAACTTAGCGAAATGATTATTTTGCTGACTGCAAGGCATTTCACGCAAGACTATGAATGGTTTATCCACGCCCCTATTGCCCTTCGCGAAAAAATTAGTGAAGAAATCATTGATGCGATTCGGGACGGTAGACGTCCGACAAAAATGAGCGAAGATGAGACGATGGCGTATAACTTTGCTTATGAATTATTGCAAAATAAACGAGTTTCTGATCCGACTTATCTTGCAGTTGAAAAGCGCTGGGGTAAAAAAGGGGCGATTGACTTGACTGGTATCGTTGGCTATTACTCACTTCTTGCGATGGAGCTCAATATGGCTAACCATCAAATTAGTGATCCTAGTAAAAAACTTCCTCGCTTTCCAAGCGACAGGTAACATGAGATTATTAACTCAATTCAATCTTGAATTGAGTTAATTTTTCACCTAATCTGTTAGGAAAAATAATGGCTAAGTCTAAAGATCTAGAGAAGTCTGAACTTTCAGAAAATCATTATGGTTTAAATGTCTTAACAAGTTCTCATTTCGAAAGCGAAATGAGAACATTGCAAGATGAGCTAGTGAAGTTGGAGCGTTGGGTCACGGCCAAACGCTTAAAAGTTTGTATCTTATTTGAAGGTCGAGACGCCGCAGGTAAGGGCGGCATTATTAAGGCGGTTACTGACCGAGTTAGCACTAGGACCTTTCGCGTGTTTGCTCTACCAATTCCTAATGATCGCGAAAAGGGACAGATCTATATGCAGAGGTATTTGTCCTTGATGCCTACAGCAGGGGAAGTGGTTATCTTTGATCGAAGTTGGTATAACCGTGCAGGCGTTGAAAAAGTCTTAGGTTTTTGCAAACCACACGAAACGGAAGAGTTTTTAACGCAGATGCCTGTGCTTGAAAAATATTTAGTTGAATCTGGCATTATTTTGATTAAATATTATCTAGATGTGGGAGCAGAGGAGCAAAAGAAAAGATTGGAAGATCGTTACCGCGATGCTAGTAAAAACTGGAAACTATCCGCAATTGATGGTAAATCCATTAGCCACTGGTTTGATTATTCAAGAGCGAGGGATGAAATGATCAAACGGACCCATACAGAGTGGGCGCCTTGGCATGTGGTCGATTTTAATGACAAGAAGCGCGGTCAACTGAATCTCATTAAGCACTTATTAAGCCTAATTCCGTATCAAGATTTACCCTTTGAAAGTACGAAGTTGCCCAAACGACAAGCGATGAAAGATTACGTTGAGTTTGATCTCACTCCTTATAAAGTCCCAGAAGTCTTTTAATTTACTAATTAAACATTGACGAGAAAAATGACAAATCCTAAAAATAATAAAGATGAAATAGCAGCTATTGGTTTAAATAAGGGTCTTACTTCTTATGGAGACCAAGCGTTTTCACTTTTCTTAAGAAAAGCTTTTATCAAAGGCGCTGGATTTAGTGACAAAGCACTAGATCGTCCGGTGATCGGGATTACCAATACCGGTAGTTCCTACAACCCTTGTCATGGCAATATGCCACAACTGATTGAGGCGGTGAAACGCGGTGTTTTAATGGCAGGCGGTTTGCCCATGGATTTTCCAACGATTTCGATTCACGAGAGTTTTGCAAATCCAACGAGTATGTATTTGCGTAATCTCATGTCCATGGAAACCGAGGAGATGATTAAAGCGCAACCAATGGATGCGATTGTTTTAATCGGTGGCTGTGATAAAACCGTGCCTGCGCAGTTAATGGGGGCAGCAAGTGCTGGTGTTCCCGCAATTCAACTCATTACTGGATCGATGTTAACCGGGTCTCATCGAGGGGAGCGGGTAGGCGCCTGTACTGACTGTAGAAGATACTGGGCAAAATTTAGAGCGGGTGAAATTGATCTAGCAGAAACTGATGAGATCAATGAACAGTTAGTACCCAGTGTCGGTACTTGTTCTGTAATGGGAACAGCAAGTACGATGGCTTGTATTGCCGAAGCTTTAGGGATGACAGTACCCGGTGGTGCAAGTCCACCAGCAGTGACAGCCCAAAGAATGCGTATTGCTGAACAAACGGGTGAGCAAGCTGTGAAGATCGCAAAAGAACGCTTAACGATTGATAAAATCCTCACACCAGCTGCTTTTGAAAATGCTTTAAGAGTCTTGTTAGCAACGGGCGGCTCCACTAATGGCTTAGTTCATTTAGCTGCGATTGCAGGGCGCATGGGAGTAGCTATCGATTTAGAAGCCTTTCACGCTATGGGGCAATCTACTCCTGTCTTGATTGATTTAAAACCGTCCGGTCAGCATTACATGGAAGATTTTGATGCTGCTGGTGGGATGCCGACTTTACTGCGCACACTAAAGCCTTTATTGAATTTGGACGTCCTTACTGTTACTGGTCAAACTTTAGGGCAAGTGATTGATTCTTACGGCCCCTCTTATCCCCAAGAAGTAGTCAAGTCACTAGATAAACCTATTTATCCGCAAGGCGGTATTGCCGTGTTAAGGGGTAATTT
The DNA here is from genome assembly GCF_003072505.1 of Polynucleobacter rarus. Classification (GTDB taxonomy): domain Bacteria; phylum Pseudomonadota; class Gammaproteobacteria; order Burkholderiales; family Burkholderiaceae; genus Polynucleobacter; species Polynucleobacter rarus. The sequence goes on along the minus strand of NZ_NTGB01000001.1, from coordinate 2,110,565 downwards.
AGCTCCAGCTGGTGCCATTATCAAACAATCCGCTGCCCAAGCTAGCTTGATGGAACATACCGGTCGAGCAGTTGTTTTTGAAAATGCGCAAGATTTAGCGACCCGGATTGATGATCCGGAATTAGATGTAAAGGCTGATGATATTTTGGTGTTAAAAAATATCGGCCCTAAAGGTGCCCCAGGGATGCCTGAAGCAGGGTATTTGCCGATTCCAAAAAAGTTAGCCAAACAAGGTGTAAAAGATATGGTGCGCATCTCCGATGGCAGAATGAGCGGAACTGCATTCGGAACAATCGTTTTACATGTGACCCCTGAATCAGCGATTGGTGGTCCTTTGGCCCATGTTCAGAACGGGGACCAAATACGCTTAAGCGTAAAAAATCGACTAATTGAACTTTTAATTAGTGATCAAGAATTAAATCAACGGATGTTAGACAACCCAATACAAGAGCCAAGTGCCACGAGGGGGTACCTGAAACTATTTTTAGATGAGGTGAACCAAGCAGATCAAGGGGTGGATTTTGATTTTTTAACTGTACCGATTACTTCCCACATTCCGCGCAATAAAGGTAGTTGATGCAAGATTGAAATCCCCGAACTTTGCTGGTGCAAGGAGATCTAAAGCAAAAGTTGAATCACTTGTTGACTTAAACCGTCATTAAAGGTTATTTAAAGATAACAAATTATGACTAAATCTGCTAATATGTTATTTATGAATAACATAATTTTAGATCTAAAAACCTTTGGGCAGATGTTTCGCAAAGAGCGGAAAGCGGTTGGTCTTACCCAAGCTCAAGTTGCCATCAATGCAGGATTAAGGCGTGAAACAATCATCAAGTTAGAATCGGGCGCTCAAGTGGATGCGAATACTTTAATCCAAGCAGTTGCTGCTCTGGGTAAGACACTGGCAATTAATGATAGGCGAGTTGATTATGATAATTTGAATGAAGCCTTCAATGAAGATCACTAAAATAAAAAAACTCCATGTTGGCACACCACAAGGCCACGCTGGGTCGCTGAATAAAGAGTCTCGCTTTGTATTTAATTATGAAACGACCAACCGAGATGCGGAAGTTTCTTTAGTGATGCCGATTAGAGCAAGAAGTTATGACAACGGGGGCTTATTTTCTGTTTTTCAGATGAATCGGCCAGAAGGTTATTTGTTGGAAACTATTAAGCAACGTTTTGCTAAGTTTGGTGTTCTAGATGATATGGCATTACTAAAGATTACTGGAGCAAATCAAATTGGTAGGCTGACATATGTTGACCCTAATGAGCCTATATCTCGGGCAAAGGCGCAGGTAAGTAAAGAAGAACTTATTCAATCTCAGACCTCAGAAGAGTTGTTTAATTTCTTGGCTGATTTATATTTTGATTCAGGCGTTTCAGGTTTTCAACCCAAAGTGATGATTCCGGAGTCAATTGGGAATGTTAGTGAAAAATCATCTTTAATAACATCATCCTTGATTGTTAAAGCAGCTGGAGAAGATTATCCATTTTTGGCACAAAATGAATTCATGTGTATGGAAGTGGCTAGAAGAGCAGGTATGAGAGTCCCTCCATTTTGGTTATCTAAAGATGGCGGTCTTTTCATCATGGAACGATTTGATATCGAAGAAAATGGCCAAAGATTAGGATTGGAAGATATGGCAGTTTTAACTGGGAATTCTCCAGAAGAAAAGTACCAAAGCAGTTATGAGATTATTGCAAAAGTAATCGATGCATTCTGTGGAAAAAACTCTGTTGAGAGCAAAGCTCGCTTTTTTGATTACATTGCTTTGTCTGTTTTATTACGTAATGGTGATGCACATTTGAAGAATTTCTCATTAATTTATGACACTCCAAACGGGGATGTAAAACTATCCCCACTTTATGATGTGGTTTCAACCATGATTTATAAAATAGATCATCCTAAGACAGGTTCAACTAAGGTAGATCATACAATGGCTTTAAATATGTTTAAGACTAAAAGCTATCCTACGACTAAATCATTAATTGAATTTGGTAAGAGTGTTTGTATGGTAAAAAATGCTGAAAAAGTGATTGAAAAAATTCAAACATTTAAAGAAGAAACCTTGATTGATTGTCGTTCAAGAATCGATCCATGGCTCTTTGATAATCTAAAAGCGGTTTGGTCTGGAAAGGAACCAATATAATTATGATTATTCGTTCAATTTTGAAGATGGGTGATCCCCGCCTTTTAAAAAAAGCGACAACTGTAGACGTTACCAAAATTTCAACACCAGAGATTCAATTGATTATTCAGGATCTTTTAGAAACAATGGCCGCAGCTAATGGAGCTGGTTTGGCTGCTCCACAAATCGGGATTGATTTACAAATAGTGGTGTTTGGCTTTGAGAAAAGTTCCCGTTATCCGAATGCTGAACCGGTCCCACAAACCATCTTAATTAATCCAATAATTACACCACTTAGCACTGAACTCGAAGAGGGTTGGGAGGGATGTTTATCCGTTCCTGGACTTCGAGGTGTAGTTCCTCGGTATCAAAAAATACGATACCAAGGACTAGATGAAAAGGGACAAATTATTGATCGCCAAGTTTCTGGCTTTCATGCCAGAGTGGTACAGCATGAGTGTGACCATTTATTTGGTTACTTGTTTCCAATGCGAGTAAAAGACTTTACCCGCTTTGGTTTTACTGAGGTGCTATTTCCTGATCTTGGTTAGTATCCAACTCAGTTTCCGTAGTTTTAGGTTTTTCAGTATGAATAGGTAAGCCCCCTAATACTTCATAGCAAGCCTTAAGCCAGATTTTGACGCGTTGACGATCAATTAAACTCAATGCACCTGTAGCATTTTGATGATTCAATGCGCGCCAAAAACTCATGTTCGACTCATCAATTTTACGCATAGTAGACTCATATAATTTTGGTATTTCAACTAATAGAGCACCAAGAGTGATGGCATTTTTTAATGAATCTGACTGATGCAAAATATTAAAATTAACACCGCGGCCTTTATTCTGAACCAAAATATAATTGGGACCTATGCCGTATGAATTAGTTAATTTAGCAAGTAATTCAACTGAGTCTTTACCGTCATCCATGACGTGCCAAAAATTAACAACAACACCCATACTCTGGAGTAAATCCAACAAATTAGCCTCTTTAATCCATAATGCTAGCGGTGCTGAGGTTTGGGCTGCCAAGTCAACAATTAAATTAGCATTTGGATTGCTTTCTAAAGTGTCGATAATTTGATCTAGGCCTTCAAAGCTATCTACCAAAACATTCGAAGCGAAACCCTCATAAAAACGCTTAAAAGATTGATGTGATCGGTCAGTATCAAAACCCTGAAAGTCCATTTCATGATCGATATAGTACTGCGCTAATAAACGAGCAGTAACGGATTTACCAACTCCACCTTTTTCACCACCAATAAAATTAATTGTTGCCATGATTTATTCCTTTTTGTAACATCCATTGAAATACTATTATCCGTAAGACTTGATTACATTAAAAAGAATAAATTCTAAAACTTTATAAAAGCACTACTATGGGGCAAAAAAAAGGACTGAAAACATTCAGTCCTTCTTGCCTAACTAATTAAACTAAGGTTAATCAGCGTAAATACCTGCTTTACGGATAACAGGACCCCATTTTTGAATTTCAGCTTCGAGGTGAGTTTGTAAACCCTGTGGGGAAACTTTATCCATACTTGGAATTTCCACACTTAAATCAACCATTCTTTGTTTAACAGCTGGATCTTGAAGAGCAGAACGAAGAGCCGCATTGATTTTTTCTACAATTGCTGGAGGAGTTCCTTTTGGCGCATAGATACCATGCCAAACTTTCACTTCAAATCCTTTGAGACCCTGTTCATCCATGGTTGGTACATTTGGGAGTGCACTTAAACGCTTCATGGTAGTGACGCCAAAAATTTTCACGCGACCCTCTTTAATCAAAGGTACTGTTTGAGTCGTTTGGTCGCAAAGTAAATCAACCTGACCACCCATTAAATCATTCAAGGCTGGACCAGTGCCTTTGTAAGGAATAGTATTGAGTTCAACACCAATCGCTGACTGAAATAACATACCGCACAAATGAGACACTGCACCTAGACCAGCATTTGCCAGCGAAATCTTATCTTTGTGTGCTTTGACGTATGCAATCATTTCTTGTAAATTGTTCGCAGGGAAATCTTTACGACCTAACATAGTCATTGGCACATCAATCACTTGGCCAATGTATTCAAAGTCTTTTAACGGATCAAAAGGGAGTTTTCTGTAAAGCGCAGGTGCTGTTGCCATACCCATGTGATGGATAAAAATCGTGTATCCATCGGGATTTGCTCTCGCAACACGTTGCGTCGCGACAGTACCACCAGCACCAACTGTGTTTTCAACAATCACCGTTTGACCTAATGATTTGCCCATCGGAATTGAAATCATACGAGCTGCCACATCGGTAGGACCACCAGCTGCAAAAGGAACCACTAGAGTAATTGGTCTAGTTGGGTATTGTTGAGCCTGGGTGATTGAACTTAACCCAATCAATGCTGTCAAGCTGATTAATTTAATAAATGATTTCATAATTACTCCAATGGGGATTTTTACAATGATGAAAAACGTGATAAATATTAACACTTTTAGGCCTACTTATCATCAAATTAACATTAATCTTTAATTAAGTTGTAACAATTATGACTTTTAAACAAGGAGTTAATCAAAAGGTTAAAATGACTTCTTGTTTGACTAGCAGATAAACATCATAAAATCATGACAATACTGGATATAGAGCACTTAAAAAAATGGATCGGTAGTAAAGAGTCTTTTACCGATCAAATGACCTTAGCCCCTGTAAAAGCACTTATTGCTACCTTAGACCGCAAAGATAGGGACCCAGTTTTAGGTGATCGACTACCAGAGTTGTGGCATTGGCTCTACTTTTTGCCCATGGCTAAGCAATCTGAAATCGGCCCAGATGGTCACCCACAGCGTGGCGGATTTTTACCGCCAGTCCCTCTGCCGCGAAGAATGTGGGCGGGTGGTCGTTATACCTGGCATCAGGAAATTCAACTGGGCCAAGAAATTACCCGTCACTCAGAAGTAAAGTCCGTTACCCATAAATCAGGGCGTACGGGAGATTTGGTCTTTGTTGAGGTTCATCATGAATTACATGGCTCTCAAGGTTTAGCCTTGACTGAGGAACACGATATTGTTTATCGCCCTTTAGCAAATCCAACAGATGTTCCCCCAAAACCTAGTTTAGCGCCAAGTGATGCAGACTGGGAAGTCCGAATTGATCCTTCTCCAGTGCTGTTATTTAGATATTCTGCAATCACATTTAATGGTCACCGAATTCATTACGACCGTAAATATGTGACGGAAGTTGAGGGATATCCAGGCCTTATTGTCCATGGCCCATTAATTTCAACTATGCTAGTTGATCAATTCCGTTTGCAATTCCCTGATAAAAAACTACTTACTTTTGAATTCAAAGCCCTGCGTCCGACCTTTGATATTAATCACTTCTTTGTTTGTGGCAAGGTCGATGCGGCAAGTTCAACAGCTGATTTATGGGCCAAAGACCATGAGGGTTGGCTCACGATGCAAGGTCGTGCAACTTTTACTAATATTTAATTGACTGAATAATATGACAATGATGATTCCAGCAGCAGATCAGTATCAAGAGTTACGTGAAGCTTTAAGAGATTTATGCGGTAGTTTTGATTCACAATACTGGCAAAAAGTAGATGAAGCTCGCGGCTATCCAGAAGCCTTCGTCGATGCTTTAACCAAAGCAGGTTGGTTATCTGCACTCATTCCAACAGAGTACGGCGGATCTGGTCTCGGGCTATGTGAGGCCTCCGTGATTATGGAAGAGATTAATTTGGCAGGCGGTAATGCTGGCTCTTGTCATGGCCAAATGTATAACATGGGCACACTTTTGCGCCATGGTTCAGAAGTGCAAAAGCAGTTGTATTTACCTAAAATTGCCACAGGGGAATTACGTTTGCAATCCATGGCGGTGACTGAACCAAGTACTGGCACGGACACTACAAAACTGAAAACCACTGCAGTCAAAAAGGGTGATAAGTATGTTGTGAATGGCCAAAAGGTATGGATTTCTAGAATTCAGCATTCTGATTTAATGATTCTTTTAGCTAGAACCACTCCCCTAGCAGAAGTGAAGAAAAAATCAGAAGGGATGTCTATTTTTATCGTTAATATTGCCGAGGCTCTCGCCAGTGGTATGAGTATTTCACCAATCTTAAACATGGTGAACCATGAAACGAATGAAGTGTTTTTTGACAATTTAGAAATCCCTGCCGAAAACCTCATTGGTGTCGAAGGGATGGGCTTTAAATATATTCTGGATGGTTTGAATGCAGAAAGAGCTTTGATTGCTGCTGAGTGTATAGGTGATGCCTACTGGTTTGTGAATCGTGCGCGCAACTATGCCAATGAGCGAGTGGTCTTTGATCGTCCGATTGGTAAAAATCAAGGGGTTCAATTCCCAATAGCGGATAGTTATATTGAAACTGAAGCTGCTAATTTAATGCGGTTCAGAGCTTGTGAGTTATTTGATAACAACTTACCGTGCGGCGCAGAAGCCAACATGGCCAAATATCTCGCAGCTAAAGCGTCCTGGGAAGCAGCTAACGTTTGTCTTCAAACACATGGTGGATTTGGTTTTGCTTGCGAATATGACATTGAGCGCAAATTTCGTGAAACAAGACTCTATCAAGTTGCCCCGATTTCTACCAACTTGATTTATTCTTACGTCGCAGAACACATCCTCGGCTTACCAAGATCCTTTTAACCATGAAACCTTTATCAGGTATTACGGTGGTTTCGATGGAGCACGCCATCGCAGCGCCATTTTGTTCCCGACAATTAGCAGATTTAGGAGCGCGCGTGATTAAGGTAGAGCGCCCTGAAGTTGGGGACTTTGCCAGAAATTATGACCAGCGTGTTGCAGGTATGTCCTCTCACTTTGTTTGGACGAATCGTTCTAAAGAGAGTTTGACTTTAGACATTAAACAGCCCCTAGCCTTGCAGGCAATAATGACCTTGCTGAAAACTGCGGATGTATTTATTCAAAACCTAGCGCCAGGTGCTGCTAGTCGGTTAGGCCTAGGCTATGAGAACTTAAAAACAATCAATCCACGTTTGATTGTTTGTGATATTTCAGGTTACGGTAATGACGGTCCATTCCGGGATAAGAAGGCTTATGATTTATTAATCCAAAGTGAAGCGGGTTTTTTATCCGTAACAGGAACTCAAGAAACTCCTTCGAAGGCTGGTAATTCGATTGCTGATATTTCTGCTGGTATGTATGCTTATACGAACATTCTGTCAGCATTGCTATTACGTAATCAAACTCAAGAAGGCTCACATATTGATGTTTCAATGCTAGAGTCCTTAAGCGAATGGATGGGTTTCCCACTGTATTATGCCTATCAAGATGCTTCACCACCCCCTAGAAACGGGGCGTCGCACGCCACGATTTATCCTTATGGACCATTCCCAGTTGGTAAAAACGATACGGTCATGTTGGGTTTACAAAATGAACGCGAGTGGCAAGTTTTTTGTGAAAAGGTATTGTTCCAACAGGAGCTTGCACAGGATCCTAGATTCTCAAACAATTCGCAGCGTAATGAAAATAGAAATGCTTTGAAAGCAATCATTGATCAAAGCTTTTCAGCTTTAACAATTGCCCAAGTAGAAGAACGTTTAGATGTTGCTCAAATTGCCAATGCCAGAATGAATGATATGGCTGGACTGTGGAATCACGAGCAGTTAAAGGCGCGTAATCGTTGGCAAGCAGTAGGCTCTCCGGTTGGAGATATTCCTGCTTTATTACCCCCAGGAAAGAATAGTGCTTTTGAATACCGGATGGATCCAATTCCGGCAATTGGTGAACATACTGAGCAAATCTTGACAGAATTGGGGTTTAGTTCAGAGCAAATCAAAGAGATGCGAGACTCAAAAGCTATTTAATTTTTTAGTTTTACCCTATTTTAAGTGTGTATTTAAATGCATGTTAATATATATATTAAAATAGTGAGGAGTAAGTATGGAAAAGTTGCTGACACGCAATATTGCTTCTTTAACAGAATTTAGGGAGCCTGGAAAGGTTTTGGCTAAATCAGGAAATGAACCAACAGCAATTCTTAATCGGAATGAAGTTGTTGCATATCTTGTGCCTGTTGGAGCTGTAGCTGACATTTCAACATCTCCTTTAGGTAAAGAAAAGTTGCGTAACTACATAAAAAATGGATTACCTAAGATTAACCATGTGATTGAGTATCTTAAGGATAAATAATTGCATTTTAATTTATTAGATGAGTCTGATGTAATCGAAATCCACGACAGTGTCATTGGGCCTAATGAACTGCAAGGTTTAGCTGGAGATAAATCCCTATCAGGTGTTTTATCTCGATTACAAAATCGCATTGATTATGGATTAATGAACGATGTTTTTCAATATGCTGCGTGTGCAGGAATATTTATAGCTAAAGCACATTGTTTTAACGATGCAAATAAAAGAACTGCTGCAGCGATAGTGCATTTGATCTTACTTACTCACAACTATTCGCCTAAGTTTGATGATTATGAATTAGGTAAGTGGATTGTTCTAATAATTAAGGATAATTTAGATGAAGAAAAATTTACCGAATTTTTGCGACAGTCTTGTTAGGTTCAACTGTTTCTTGGTAAGTCTTCGACCCAGATTTAGGTGCCAGCAAAAGCCTTGATTTAATTTTTATTTCGAACTAAATATTATGACAATACAGACAGATTTTCCATCACAAGTTTTAGCGCAATATGCCGCCAATCTCCAGTTTTCAGATATCCCAACCAGAGTCATTCGTAAAACGGAAGACTTACTTGTAGATTGGGTGGGATCAGCACTAGCTGGTAAGGGGGCTCGTGCAGTTGAAAGTGTCGCGAAATTCACTGCTCAAATGACTCCAGTGCAGAATCAAGCTTATCCCGGCGGCGCTGAAATATTAATTCATCGCACTTTCTCCTCCCCAATGTTTGCGGCGATGGTAAACGCGGCAGCTTCGCATGTGGTCGAGCAGGATGATGTGCATAATGCCTCTGTTTTTCATCCAGCTACGGTAGTTTTCTCGCCCGCGCTGGCAGTTGCTCAAGCCATCGGTGCAAGTGGCCAAGAGTTTTTAACAGCCTGTGTTGCTGGTTATGAAGTAGGGATTCGAGTTGGTGAATTTTTAGGCAGGTCACACTATAAGATTTTTCACACCACAGGAACTGCCGGAAGTTTAGCTGCGGCAGCAGCCGTTGGTCGTTTGTTGCATTTAACCCCTGAACAAATGTTACATGCCTTTGGCTCAGCAGGAACGCAGGCTGCTGGCTTATGGGAGTTTTTGCGTGACGCGGCTGATTCGAAACAGTTGCACACCTCCCACGCTGCAAGTACTGGATTGATGTCAGCTTATTTAGCAAAAGACGGTTTTACTGGGGCTAAACATATTTTAGAAGGCCCACAAGGTATGGCCGCGGGGATGTCAACTGATGCAGATGTAACAAAGCTTACTGCAGGTTTAGGAACTCGCTTTGCTACTGAGGAAACCTCATTTAAGTACCACGCTTCTTGCCGACATACGCATCCTGCTGCAGACGCCTTATTAAAAGTAATGCAAGATAACCAATTAAAAATTGATCAAATTGCTAGAGTAATTACGCATGTGCATCAGGGCGCGATTGATGTGCTGGGTCCGGTAATAGATCCAAAAACCGTTCATCAATCTAAATTTTCGATGGGAACCGTATTGGCTTTAGCAGCACGATTTGGCTATGCAGGTTTGAATGAGTTTGAGTCCTCTTTTTCTAGTGAAGACATTCAAGCATTCTGTCAGAAAGTGGAGATGGTTTTAGACCCAGAAGTTGATCAGGCTTATCCGCGTAAGTGGATTGGTAAGGTCACAGTGATGACGCAGGATGGCAAGACTTATTCAGGTCGAGTCGATGATCCAAAGGGTGATCCGGATAACACACTATCTAGATCAGAAATTGAAGAGAAAGCCATTCGTCTTGCCTTATTTAGTAAAGCGGCAACTGAAGTGGAAATGCGTACATTAATTGTTCAACTATGGCAAATTGAAACGCTGACAAAGATTGGAAAATTGATATGAGTCAAGATAAAGCAAATTCAACTAGTGGTCTAGCAAAAGCATTTTTATTTGTTCCAGCCAATCGGCCTGAGCGCTTTATCAAAGCGCTTGAGACAGGTGCTCATATTATTGTTGATTTAGAAGATGCCGTGGGCCTCATTGATAAACCAGCAGCAAGGCAATCTATTATTCAACATTTAGTTCCCCTTTTTGAAAAATTTGGTGATCGAATTCTGCTTCGGATGAATAGCCTCAGTACCGATCAAGCTGCCTTAGACCTAGACTTAATTAAGACCTTACCTTTAAAGGCTTTAATTCATCCAAAAACAGAGTCAAGCGATCAGCTTGATTTAATTAGTACTTACTTGTCCTCAGACAGTTACATTATCCCAATGATTGAGTCTGCTAAAGGAATCGATCAACTTCGTTCTATTGCAGCTCATTCCAAAACAATTCGACTAACTTTGGGGAATATTGATTTACAAGCAGACCTAGGTTTACGTTGTGACAGCAGTGAGTCCGAATTGCAAGGACTGCGGTTCCAAATGACGGTACTAAGTCGCTTGTTCGATCTTGCTCCGCCGATTGACGGTGTGACGGTTGATTTGCAAAATGAGGCGCAGCTTCTGGCAGATTTAAAACGTGCACGTGGTATTGGGTTTCTTGGAAAGCTATGTTTGCATCCTAAACAGATTCCGACAACACTGCAATTTTTTCAGCCAAGTCAGGATGAAGTATTAAGAGCACGAAGTATTGTTGAAGCTTTTGAAAAAGCCCAGGGTGGTGCGGTTCAGCTCGATGGCAAAATGATTGATCGCCCCGTTTTTTTACTAGCTCAAAGATTGCTAAACTCTATTTGAAAAGAGTGTTTCTCCAAAAAGTCTCTCAATTTGGACGATTCTTATTAGGATTTACTCTGATTTTTTAATTAAATCAGCGTAAATCAAGGTATATTTATACAAGAAGTTTTTTATAAAAATATCCTAATAGAGACAATAATGAGCAAATTTCTCATCAAGTATTTGATGATTGCCCTAGTCGGTTTTTCAGTTCAGGCATCAGCCCAAGTGAAAGATCGCAATATCGAGGAAATCAAACAAGAGGCCTTACATCGTGCTGAAAATGGTGGCGCATATCCCCTTTTGAATATGGAAGTGCCAGATGTCAAGGAAGCCCTCGGACTTATTAAAACCAGAAATCCCGATGAGTGGGGAGCAGCTTGGAGTCAAGTCGCTGATAAATATATGCAACAGGCTAAGGCTGCAACCAATAAAGAGCAAGCAGGGGCTTTGTATAAAAAGGCTTGGCGTTTATATTTCTTTGGTCAATGGCCAGCACCAACTTCACCAGGTAAAGAAGTCGCTTATCAAAAGGCGCTAGACGCTTATTTGAAATATGCCCAAAGTTTCGACATTCCACTGGAAGTGGTTAAAATTCCTTTTGAAGGTAAGCAAATCGTTGGTTACATGCGACTGCCAAAAGGTGCCAGTGCTAATCAAAAAGTCCCCTTGATTTTTGCAGTTAGCGGCCTAGATAGTCGTAAAGAGACAGTGGCGGATAGCTATAGCCAAATCTTGCAACATGGGGTTGGTATTTTTGTCGTAGACGGTCCAGGCACTGGTCAAGCACCTTTAAAAGTAAGCCCAACAGCCGAAAGAATGTTCTCTGTCGCCCTAGATTATTTACAGACCCGTCCCGAGATTGACCAGAAACGGATTATTTTCTCAGGGGTGAGCTTTGGGGCCTACTGGGCAACGAAAATGGGCATTCTCGAAAAAGATCGTTTATTAGCCTCAGTGGCTCAATCTCCACCAGTTCACTCAACGTTTGATTCAAAGTTTGTTGAAAAGAAACTGAGTACGCCAGAGTATTTATTTGATTACTTACCCGCCAGCATTAATGTTTATGAGGGTGTTACTAATTTAGAGCAATTATTAGCCTATGTGCCAAAAATGTCTTTAAAAGATCAAAACCTATTGCAGCGTCCAACAACACAGATGTTAATTTTAGCGGGAGCAAATGATACTCAAGTCCCTTTAGATGATGTCAAGAGGTTAATGGAGGCGGGTGATGTACCGAAAGATTTTTGGATTAATCCAAAAGGGGGTCATTTGGGACGCGAAGTAAAAGGATGGACCGATGCAAATATTTTTTCTAAAGTGATTATTCCTTGGGAATTACGCATATTAGAACAATCTGGCTGGAAAAAACCTTAAAGGATAAAAAATGAAAAACTTATACTGTTCTTGCGGCGTTTCCCGCAGAAATTTTTTAAGTAGCTTAGCCGGCTTAGGTGCGGCAACCGTTTTACCAACTACGGCAAATGCGCAAGCTAATTCCGCGGTGATTGGTAATCGCGACAAGATTGATACGCATCATCACTTTTTTGCGCCTACCTTGGTCGCTGAAATGGTGTCCAAAAAGTTGGCACAAAAGCCTGCACTTGATTGGTCTGTGAAAAATACCATCGATGATATGGACGCTGCCGGTACCAAAACTTCGATTCTTTCTGCAACTACACCGCAAGTCAGCTTTTTAGATCCAGCGATGGCGAAAAAAATTGCTCGTGAAAATAATGAATACGCTGCAAAAGTGGCTGGTGATCATAAAGGTCGCTTTGGCTCCTTTGCAATGTTGCCAATGCAAAATATGGATGACGCCTTGCGTGAAATTGAATATTCAATGGACGTCTTAAAAGCAGATGGTATTGGCTTATTAACGAGCTATGGCGATAAATGGTTAGGTCATCCTTCTTTTGCGCCAGTGATGGAAGAGCTCAATCGTCGTAAAGCAATTTTATATACCCATCCTACTTCAGCGAATTGCTGTAATAACTTATTACCGGATACCCCACCAACCGTGGTTGAATATGGTACGGATACAACGAGAACAATTGTCAATATCGTATTCTCTGGTACTGCTGCTAAGTGTCAAGATATTAAGTTTATCTTCTCACACGCTGGTGGTACTTTACCGTTCCTCACAGAGCGTTTACAAAAAATGCCAGTGATTGATAAAAAATTGGCAGAGCGGGTACCGAACGGTGTAATGCATGAATTACAACGTTTTTATTACGATACAGCATGGGCTTCCAATGGTTATGCCTTACCATCATTGCTCGCTTTAGTAACGAAGGATAAAGTGTTATTTGGATCTGATTATCCGTACCGGACCAGTGAAGATAATATCAAGGGTCTCTTGGCTTATGGATTTAATCAACAAGACATGAATTTGATTACACGCGGTAACGCAGCTAAATTGATGCCACGTTGGAACGTTTAATTAGCATTTCGAAAGTGAGAATCCCCAAGCATTAGGAAAGAGTTGAATTCTCAATGATGGTTGGTGCTTTGATAGAAAACCGGTGAAAGCCGGTTTTTTTTATTGATCTTTTAAAGTCGTCTTTTACATCAATGGCGTACTCTGCCCATAGTTAGCATAGATTTGTCCAGAATAGAAATTTTCTAATGGTTCTAATTCTTCTGGTTTTATCGTATCTTCATAGCGGTTTCGGTTTAAAGCCTTCCATTGGATGAGGGCTAGATTTTTAGCAAAGGCTTCTTTGAGTTCTGGCATTTTAGCGAAGATACTTTGGAGTGCTTCTTGAGTAATTTCATAGATCAATACATCAGATTGTGAAACAGCATTTATTTTTTGTGGCATACCGGCAAAAAGTGCATCAGTGCCAAAGAATTCCGTTGTAATGTAATTCTGATTAATCAGTTGATCTTCTGAGTCAATCATGGTGCATTTCACTATACCCTCTGCAATGATAAAGAGGGAATTTCTTACTTCGGAAAAATGTACGATGGTTGCAAGGGGAGCGTATCTTCTTTCCAATAAATACTTAGTGACAGTTAAACATTGTTCATTACTGAATTGATTAAATAATTTGACCTGTTGTACAAGGTATAAAAGGTCGGAAGATCGGTTCGAGACTGTGATATCTGATTTACGCATACAGTCTAAGATACTACGAATGACAGCATGTTCAGAATTTAAACCATCTCGATTATCTGCAATGGTAAATTGGACTTCATAGAGTATTCCATTGGATAGTAACTTTCTTGCAAATACACTTGGGGTACCCACAAATTTTGGGCCCTTTGAACTCAATACTGCTGCATACAAGATACGCTCTACACTTTCAACCGAAATATCGTAATCGATAACGACTTCAACGGACCGTAGTGAATTTGAGTTAGGTAAATCGAAATTAGTAATATTGGTGGAAAAAATAGAGACATTGGGGATAAAGATGGTTGCCCCAGTGGATGTTGTGAGAACCGTATTTCTCCAGGTAATTTGTGAAACAGTTCCCTCCATACCGTCGATACTTACCTCATCGCCTACTTTAAAACTTTTCTCAACATTTAGAACAAGACCGGTAACCAAGGCCACAGCATAATCTTTCAGAGCAAAACCTAATAAAGCTAATGAACCAGCAAGTGTCGCTAATAGTGTTGAGATACTTTGGTCAAATACGAGAGACAAGATGATACATATGCCGACTGACAAGACAAACCCGGTTACTACATTGCCAATTAAAAACGGAATTTTCGTTTGCGTAACTCGCTCTAAGTAGCCATGGACGAACTCATTTTGCACGATGACTGCAATGAGTAAAAAGATGAAAAAAGTATAAGTAGCAGCAATCACTTGCCAAATTGTCTCATCAGGAATTCCTGTCACAAAGGCGATAGGACCTATAAACCCTTCATATAACTTACTCAGAATAAAGAGGGTAATGATGACGAGGATTAAGTTACGATAGATTTTCTTCATTGAGTAGGCTCTTATTTTTTAGGCTACTGTTGGTAACTGAATGAGGAAACCAAAGGGCTTTTCTTCATAAATAGATAATGAGCCACCAAAATATTCAACGATATTTCGGGTTAGAATAATTCCAACTAAGCTCGCATCTCTTGCATCGATCTTACCGGCTCCTTGATTGAGACGAATCATAAACTGCTTGGCTTCATCTAAAAGAGCTAGATTAGGGATTTCACTGTATTCAAAAGCAGACCCTTGAATTCGAATATTCAGCCAATGTTCGTCATCGATTTCAGAGGATATCTGAACATCTCCTTGAACAGTCAGAGAAGCTGCATATTCAACCAGATTCATAATAGCTAGGCTCAATAGCGAGGCATCAACTTGAGCATCAGGTACATGTGCTGCAGAATGAACATGGACTTTAAATTGTGGGAAGCGATGATAAAAGGCAATGTCTTTTGCCAAAGCAGAAAGTACCTCAGCAATGGATGTTTTGACTACTTTTGCATTGACCAGTTCTTCTCTGAAAAGTTCAATCCGTTGAAAATCACCAACTAATTTTGAAAGTCCATTCGTTTGGGAAAGCGCTGCATCGAGCACACGCAGATCGTTGGATGATGATTGTGACTGGATCAAAGATGCTTTAGCATTGGCTATTTGACCAGATATCGAGATGAGGGGTTGATGAATTGCCATCATTAAGTTACCAAAAAAACGGCGTTTCGTATTCTCAAGGTCTTTTACTTTTTCAAGTGCAAGTTGTCCCATCTCTAGTTGGGATTTCATTTGATTGCGTTCAATGCCAATTGATCCAAAAAGAGCAGATTTAAAGATTTCAAATTTAAAATAAACAAAATTAAAAGCCAAAATCAAGACAATAAATGCTATGCCTGCATGAATCAAGGCGTCCAGTAGTGCATCCTGAAAGGAGTCTGTGAGATCATCAATTAAGGCAATCGTAACAGTTGGAGTACCTGTAAAATCTAAAACTTTAACAGTACGTAGATAAATTTTTCTATCTCCTGACTTTAATATTGCATACCCTTTAGATCTTGGATCAAAATCTGCATTGAGAATTAAATCATGGGCTATAGGGTCAGAAAAATCATAATAAACTTCATCCTCTTTTAAGACATCATTTTTTTCATCTTGCGGTTTTTGGGCTCGAGTAGCAACCGATTGGGACATACTCAATGCCCATTTGAGATTAGTGGCTTTCGCCGCTGCACCAAGAGGTATGTTGAAATTAGAAACCATTTCAATGGTCCCGACATATTTATCTTCATGAAATATGGGAACCAAAGCGCGAATCCCTAACAGACCTCCTATACCATTTTCTACCGCCATTAAACGTTGCTGGTTTTGAACCGCTTGCACTAGGGATGGCCGAATTTGGGTGAGGTCAATCAAGCCAAGTTCAGGATTGAGCGCACGATAAAAAAGCAGGCCTGGAGGAATATAAAAGTTGATTTGTTCAATGCTATGTTTTTTTTCAATATACTCGGCAACAGGATCAATGATTTCAGCAAGACCTTTTCGATCTCGCTCGAAAAAACGATTATTAAGTTTTTTACTGACAAGTAGCATGTCAGTCCCAATTCCCATAGATCTAAATCGTGCTTTTTTCAACTCATCAAAAAGAGTCTCAAATTGTTTGCCACGGCTATCCGTTAACTGGATTAAATGATTCGTGGATTTCTTGTATTGAGAAATACCTACAAAACCTGAAATTAATAATGCAACTAAAATCAATCCGGCTAATATCCAGATATTAAATTTAATGTCTTGAATAGGCTTGATTTTTTTCTTCATTGATATCCTAAATAGATTAGATAATGATTTTTATATTAATTCCTCTGATTATATAAAACATTTATTCGGTTTTTGGAGTTTATATTTACTCTAATTAATTAATTTCCCTATAATTGAATTAATTTAGATGTTAATGATGAACATCTAGTCCATACATTGTGATAGGCCTGCATTTAAATCATTGAAAGAAAATTGCTCACCATGAAATCCCAGCGTTATTTACTGCAGATCATCTCATTTGGTATCATATCAGCCTTGTTGGGCTTAAGTCCTTTCGCAGAGGCAAAACCCAAAAAAAACTTAACGGTAATTAAGGTCAGTTATATTCCTGCACTTTATTGGTCTTTGCCTTTTTTTATTGCTACAGATCGTGATTGGTGGTCAGAGTTAGGTTTAAAACCTGAATTGAAAACCTATCCTGGAGGGGTGCCTTTAATCAATGGAGCATCTTCTAAAGCCTGGGATGTCGGTGGAGCTGGCTCTCTCGTTTCGGTTGTAGGTTATTCAAAATTCGGCGTTAAAACTATTGGAATTACCAATGACGAATCTCAAGCCAATACGATTGTGGCAAGTAAAAGTTCTGCTGTCGCTTTCAAAAGTAACCCAGGCTTTATCAAAGGTAAGACTATTTTGTTGACAAATCTATCTACCGGTGAGTTTACGGTCTCCTCTTGTTTGAAACATTACGGTTTATCAATATCTGATGTGAATATTAAACTTGGCACTCAGGGTGAAATCATGAACAGCATCGCTTCAGGTACTGCTGAATTCGGTGGTTTATGGGCACCGAATATCTATACTCTCGAAGAAAGATCCAATACCCAGGTGATTTGTTCTGCCAAAGATAGTGGTGTGACAGTTTTGGGTGCTTTAATCGTTCGCGATGAGTATGCGAAACAGAATCCCGAAAACGTTGCTAAATTTCTTGCAATTTATTTGCGCGCTTGGAATTGGATGCATGCCCATCCATCTGAAGCATTAGAATTAATGAGTCAATTCTATGATGTAGGTGGTGTAACTGTTAGCGATAAATTTTTGGTCCGAGAATTTGATACTCGTCCTACCTTTAATTTAGAAAAACAAATATCGCTGATGGACCGTAGTAAAAGTGGTACTTCTCAAATGGACTTTTGGTTTCAAGAGTATAGTGATTTCTTAAAAAATAAAAAAGCATTAGAAGTTGCCCCATCTCCTTCTGATTTCATTACAGATCAGTATATGAAAATGATTAAAGCGGATAAAAAATTGGTGGATTTTGTGAATAACACTAAATAAGTGTTAGTAAATGCTGATTGTCAAAGCATCCGCCTAGAATTTAATGTCATCTAATATAGTTAGTATGCGTATATTGTTAAAGCATACTCTTCGTATTAGATTTAATTTTAGTTAAACTAACAACCAAATATTAAAAACTCACTTAGGAAAATGAATGACAAATTTAAAAGAAATTAAATCGGTTGGTTTTATTGGCGTGGGTATTATGGGTCAAAGTATGGCCGGTCATATTCTTGCGAGTGGTTATGCGGTGAATGTGTATAACCGTACTAAAGCAAAAACGGATGCGATTGTTGCCAAGGGTGCAAAGTGGTTTGATACGCCAGGTGCTGTTGCCGCGAACTCTGATTTGGTCATCACGATGGTGGGTTTCCCATCTGATGTTGAAGAAGTTTATATGGGGGAGGCGGGGATTCTAAACAACGCCCAGCCTGGAACTATTCTCATTGATATGACAACTTCAAGCCCATCGCTTGCTAGAGCGATTAGTGAAGCTGCAACGGCTAAAGGATTAGCTGCTATTGATGCACCAGTTTCTGGTGGGGATATTGGTGCTAGGGATGCCAAATTAACGATTATGGTTGGTGGTGATAAGACTACTTTTGAGCATGCTTTACCAGTTCTCAAGTTAATGGGTGCAAGCATCGTTTTACAGGGCGGTCCTGGTATGGGTCAACATACCAAGATGTGTAATCAGATTGTGATTGCCTCAACGATTATGGGCGTGTCTGAAGGCATTGCTTATGCGAAAAAAGTCGGCTTAGATCCAAGTAGTGTGATGCAATCCATTGGGGGTGGCGCTGCCTCAGGCTTTCAGCTCAACGTCCTTGGACCAAAGATGATTGCCGGTGATTATGCTCCTGGCTTTTATATTGAACACTTCATTAAAGATTTAACCATTGCTTTGAGTGAAGCACAGGCTATGCAACTAGAGTTGCCTGGTTTGATTCAAGCTAAAAAGTTATATGATCAAATTGCAGCTGAAGGTCATAGTAAAGATGGTACACAAGGACTGATTCAGTTGTACTTGGCACAGTAAATCTTCACGCCAAGCTGTTCAAGTAGAAGTAATAAAAAAGCCATTTCATAAAAATGGCTTTTTTACATTTCAAACATTAAATATTTATTTCGTGTCTCTAGGATCTTTCTCTAATGGTGTGCTGCCTGTTGGTCCAATGCCGTAGAAAAGCAGGATTGCACCTTCAGCATTCGTTTTACCAAAGTGAGCAGTATTAGCTGGCTCAGTAAAGTAACTACCGACTGGATGTGCGTGTAACTTTGACTCATCAAACTTGGTGTCATAGCCAATGTAATGCAATCCAGAAATCACCATGCCATAGCGGTCTTCAGGATGTTTATGGGCATAGGCTTTATCAAATGGAGTCCATTTAACCAAGTAGAGATAAGGACCTGGTTTATTAGGATTGCCCATGAGGAAGGCTTGCTCACGACCTGAAGGAGTTTTTTCCCACTTAATCTTATCTGGTGGAACATTCATGACCCCAGGAGGTAATGGATGATCTGCTGCACTGGACAAAGTGCCACTGACAGAACCCAATGCAACTAAACTGCAAAAGGCTAATTTAATAAAAGTTTTCAATCTTGTCTCCTTTAATTATGGGTTATAAATTAAAGGATACTCCGGAAATCATTTAAAACAATCAGCGTTTTTACTTAGATACTTGAATAATTAAGAGAATCTTTTCTGAATTTCTGTAGCGATAAGGTGGATGGAAGCTGGACTGAGATCATCGACTTCAATTTTAGGTGCGTCCATATACTGGCTAAAGTTTTTTCCTTGAGAGCGCTCATAGAGTCTGTCATAGTGCCTCACAAGTAAATCTCTAATTAAATCTTGCCAAGCATGATTGTTAATCCAATGCGTCCAACGATCTAACACCTCATGCCCATGTAACTCCTTTAAAAAAGATAATTTCTGAATAAGTTGATTGGGGTTATTAATCAGGTAGTCATAGTCTCTAATGAGAAACTCTACTCGCGCATCGGTACTTGCTTCAATTCTGACACACTCACTTTGACGAAATCTTTCCAATAAGGTATCTGGTACTTGAATGTTGCCTATTTTTTTACTTTCGGCTTCAATAAATACAACCCGAGTCTTATCAAAGTTTTCTAATTGATCAAGGACATAACTCTCAAAGTATTTTTGACTTGGTTGATTTGAGTCCGGCATATTGCCCAGAACTGAACCTTTGTGGTTAGCAATTTGTTCCAAGTCTAAGACTTGTTCACCAAGTTCATGTAAGGTCTCCAAAATACGACTCTTACCACTCCCTGTAGAGCCTGTCACCACCCGATAATTAAAGTCATTGGGTAAGTCACATAATCTGGCTAGTACATGACTACGATAGGCTTTGTATCCACCTTCTAATACATGGGCTTGCCACCCAATTTCTCGAAGAATATATCCCATCGCATTACTGCGTTTGCCACCCCGCCAACAGTAAATCAGTGGACGCCAGTTTTTTGGACGCGTATAAAAATCCTCCTCGATATGGGCAGCGATTCTTCTTGCAATGAGGGTGGAGCCTACTTTTTTAGCCGCAAAGGGCGATTCTTGATGATGGATGGTCCCAACTACTACGCGCTCATCGTCACTTAATACGGGGCGGTTAATGGAACCAGGAATATGATCCAAGGCAAACTCTGCCGGGGTTCGTACATCGATGATTTCATCAAATGTATGAACCTGTGCCATATCTACGGTGGTTCTGGGCTTCATGGAAACAATCTTAAAATCTTAAAAGACTATTTTCTCATGAACGATCTTCTGAGATGAGAAAATAAGCCTATTGTCATCATAGTATTGCAAGACAGTTTGCAAATTAAGCGATTGCTGGAGTGTTTTTTCTTTGATGAAAATATAAATAAACAAGAGCTAGAGCCATTACAGTAGTGGGAATGAGTGAACCCATAGTAAGGATATTCCAACCACCGGAAATAATAATGGCACCTGAGCCAATAGAACTAAAAGCCATTGTGCCAAATACAAAGAAGTTGACAATGGCTTGTGCCTTATTTTTTTCTTCCGGACGGTAGGAAGTAATAGCCAGTGTTGTGGCAGCGGTAAAGACAAAATTCCAACCAAGACCAAGCAATGCTAGTGCAAAAAGAAAATGGTAGAAGCCGCTACCTAGTTGCAAAATACCAATGCTGACAAAAATCAAGAAAACACCGACCCTCATTATCATTTGCGAACTAAATTTCTTAATCAGGTTACCAGTAAAAAATCCAGGAGCAAACATACCAATCACATGCCACTCTAAAACAATGGCTGTATCAGAAAATGGAAATTTGCAAATTTCCATAGCAAGTGGTGTTCCTGCCATGAGTAAATTCATGACACCATAACTTAAAGCACTACAGATGAGCACGACCACAAATACTGGTTGAAAAATAATCTCTTTCACCGATCTTCCAGTATTGGTATTTTTATCGGTCTTAACCTCTTTGGGGAAATCAATGAAATGCATGATAAAAATCCCAAGAAGACCTGCTAGTGACAAAATCAGATAGGGTCCTAAAAAGGGAGTAGGAAAGAGATTTTTTGTCCAATTCGTCATATTAGGACCCACTACCGCACCAATCACTCCTCCTGCTAATACTAGTGAAACTGCGCGTTCACGAAAGCTTGAATGGGTGAGTTCAGGAGCAACAAAGCGATAAAGAAGTCCGTTTGCACTGTAATAGCCAGCGATTGCAGTACCTAAAACGAGTAACCAAAAATTCTGACTATAAGCCGCATATGCACAGAGGCCTGTAGAACCTGAGGCAACAGCAAGAGCAATCTGAAAAGAGGTCTTGCGACCAAAGTGATTTTGTACTTTTGCCACCAGTGAGGTAGCTAAAGCGGCACCTACGACATACGCCATCAAAGGCAATGTGGCCAACCAAGGAATCGGAGTTAGACTCATGCCGACTAGTCCATTAACTGCTATAAAGGTGACATTGTTGGTTAAATACAGGCCTTGACAAAGAATCAGCAAGAATAAGTTTTTATTAAAAAACTTGGGTACGTCTAAAGTATTTGTCATTGCTTAGTTCTTTGTTGAAGAGGATGCAGTAGATTATAAACCTCCCTTTAGGATCTGAACTCTAAAACTCTCTAATGGTTTAGAACGTTAGCATTACCTTTTATCCTATGGTTGAATATCCTGAATGATGAGTTGTATATTTTTTTCACCAATTTTTAGCTTAGGAATGAAACCAATGAGGTCCCCCTTCTCAGGTATAGCGTTACCTGATTTAGAAATTCTGGCAGTCAGACTGACCTCTTTAAATTGACTCAACTTAAATTGTGGGGACATTGACTGCGCATCGGAAAGGACGAAACTAGTCGGCAGTTGACCTGCAGTAGATTTTATAATCGCAAGAGGCAGTTTTGGACCCTCAATTGCTTTAGCGTAAATAAACACAATATCGGTAGGGCTGACTTGACCTTGGAGACCTGGGGTAATCATTACTTTTCCAGAAATGGTCAGTGCAGGGTTGGTGGCGACTACTTGATTTGGCTTTAAAAGATTTTTCGCTTCCGCGATACTTGCATTTAAGCCTTGAGCAAATGCAGCCTCACTGGGGCCTAGGTTCGGTATTGCCAACTCCCAATTTTTAATTGCGCTAGCATAATCGCCTTTTTCAAAAGCTGCTGTACCTTTGAGGGCGAGTGCTTTCGGATTCTTGGGATTGGCAGCAAGAGATTGATCGATTAAATCTAGGGCTTGTCCATTCATTGACTTATTTTCATAAGCAACTAAGTCTGCTAAATCAGCTAAGGTATCACTATTTTTAGGATCTAAAGAAAGAGCTTTATTAAAGGCATTTTTTGCATCTGTTAGACGATTCAGTGCACCATAAGTTCTCGCTAAAAAGACCCACCCTTGAGCATTGTTTGGGTCCGTTTTTAATCGATCCTCTAACTGTTTTGCCATCTGCAAAATTTGTTGTTCTTGGGGATCGGCTGGAGGGTTAATTGCATTTGGATTACCGGTAATAAAATACAAACCTACAACTGCTAAGGGAATAAAAATTGCCAGAAAAAGAGGTAATTTTTTCACAAAGTTATTTTCTATAGCGATATTTTGCTGAGCGTCAGATAGGACCTCGTCTAAGGCACGCTTTTCAAGCTCTTCCTGTTGTTTAGCAAAGTCTTCATCTGTTACATGCCCCATCTGATGCTCAACTTTTAGTTGAGATAAATTTTCTTGCAGGATAGAAAGACTTGTTTGTGATTGAGGTAATTCGTTAGAGCTTGAATTCTGCTTAGCGCTTCTAAAAAAAGGCAATATGAGTAGAGTGGTGCCAATACCAATAAGAACAACTGCAATGATTAAAAATAGAATCACTCGGCATCTTTCTTTAAATAATCTTTAGATTCGAGCATTGCTCGTGCTTGGGATAAATCTTGATCAGAAAAAACTGTCACTTTTTTTGTTTTAGATTGCTTTTTAATAAAACGCCAAAGCGTCCACATCCCGAGAAGCAAAAGTAAGAAGGGACCTAACCATAAAACAAGAGTAGATGATTTAACTGGGGGCTTGAACAAGATAAAGTCGCCATAACGATCCACCATATATTGCATGATCTCGTTTTTAGATTTCCCAGCTTCGAGTTGATCTTGAATTTGATTACGCAAATCGATTGCTAAGTCAGCGTGCGAACCAGCGATCGTTTCATTTTGACAGACTAAACAACGTAAATCTTTCGCAATATCCATCACCCTTGCTTCTAGAGCAGGATCTTTCGCAAGAGGTTGCGCTATATTTGATTGCGCATCAGCATTGACCGCTAATAGACCCAGACTGCTTAGAGTGAGAATAAACAAGACGCTCCGAAAAAAACCATGAGGCCAGTTTTGAATAGTCAATTTCTTGTGATGCATATTATGAGTTTAGCTTTTTAAGTAAAGGCAATATATCCTTGTTCAACGCCTCAGGTGTTAAAGGGCCAATGTGCTTATGAACAATTTTGCCAGACTTATCAATGACAAAAGTTTCTGGAACGCCGTAAACCCCATAATCAATTCCAACTTTACCTTTTGCATCTACCACTGAAAAATCATAAGGATTACCAAGATCATTTAGCCATTTGATAGCTTCAGGATCTTTATCTTTATAGTTCAGTCCAATGATTGGAACGAGTTTTTGTTTACTAAACTCGATTAATAGTGGATGCTCTTCACGACAAGAAGTACACCATGAAGCCCATACGTTTAATAACCAAACACGACCAAGCATTGATTTTGGTTCAAAGCGCTCAGTTTGACTAAGAATACTTAATTCAAAAGCAGGAGCTGGTTTGCCAATAAAGGGCGATGGTATTTCTTTAGGCTTGAGCGTAAGACCTATTACTAAAAAGACGACAAGAATAGCGAAAATGATGAGGGGTAAACGTTTCATAGAGACTTATTTTTTTTAAAGCGATATTTTTTATCCATGACTGCAAAAAAACCACCTAAGGCAATTAGGAATGCACCACCCCAAATCCAATTGATGAAGGGTTTAAATTGAATTTTGACCCCCCACTCAGTGTTACTAATAGCTTCTGCCATTGAGATATATAAGTCACCAGTGAAACTAGTGTGAATCGCTGCCTCAGTCATTAGCATTTGTGAGGAAAAGTATTTTCTCTTTTCAGGCTTCATTACTGTAACGAATTGATTATCTTTTGTGACCGTAATGGTTGCCTGGGCGGCAACATAATTTTCACCTTGGACTTGTTGAATATTATTAAGAACAAAATCATAACCCGCCAAGGAGTTTGAAGTACCAGCCGACATTCTTAGATCTTTTTCTTCCTCAAAGCCATTGACCATCGTGACGCCAAAGATAAAGACTGCCACACCAATATGTGCAATTAACATCCCATAGTAACTGGCACTTTGAGCACGAAGTGCCGAAATTGCATTAGCAGGATGAGATTTGATCCGGTTGAATAGGTTGACTAAACTGGCTGTTGTAATCCAGATTGCCAAAAACAGGCCAAAGCCAATGCCAGGAGTCCAACTCCGCAGCACAAAAGGCGTAAAGACTGCACTAACAACCGTTGCTCCAAGCGCCCACCTTAACTGTGTCACTAGGTCGATTGGTTTTGCACTACGCCAACGAGTGATTGGCCCAACGCCCATTAGAAAAAGAGCAGGAGTCATCAATGGTACAAAGACAGCATCAAAATAAGGTTTACCAACAGATAATTTGCCCAGACCTAATGCTTCCAAGATGAGGGGATAAAGAGTGCCAAGTAAGACGGCAGCAGCAGCTACCAGCAAAAGAATATTATTGGTCAGCAACATCGAATCTTTGGAAACTAGATCAAACTCCTCACCAGCAACCGCTTTGGGTGCTCTGATGGAGAAAAGCGTTAGAGAACCACCGATTAAAATAGCCAAGAAAATGAGGATGAAAATACCTCGTTCTGGATCTGTTGCAAAGGCATGAACTGAAGTAATCACACCGGAACGAACCAAAAAAGTTCCTAGCAATGACATGGAAAATGTCAAGATTGCCAACAGGGCCGTCCACATCTTAAAGCCACCGCGTTTTTCAGTAACAGCAAGTGAATGGATCAAAGCTGTACCGAGCAACCATGGCATAAAAGAGGCATTTTCGACAGGGTCCCAAAACCACCAACCACCCCAGCCTAATTCGTAATAAGCCCAACCACTTCCCAGTGCAATACCGATTGTTAGAAAACACCAAGCAACCGTAATCCAAGGTCTTGACCATCTAGCCCAAGCGGTATCTAATTTACCGGAAAGCAAGGCAGCAATAGCTAGCGAAAACACTACTGAGGTACCAACATAACCCATGTATAACATCGGCGGATGGATAATCATTCCTGGGTCTTGCAGAAGAGGATTGAGATCAGTCCCGTTGCTGGCTGCAGGAATCATTCTTAGGAAAGGATTCGAAGTAATCAGTGTAAATAAGATGGTGCCAAAACTAATAAATCCTAATACACCTAAAGTTCTGGCTAAGATGGGTAGGGTTAAATGTTTTGAAAAGCGAGCAACAGCACTGCTCCATAGAGCAAGCATCAAGCCCCAAAGTAAGATAGATCCTTCGTGACTACCCCATGTAGCACAAATCCGGTAAATGGTTGGTAAATCCGCATTGGAGTTTTGGACCACATTAATCACGGAGAAATCTTTATTGATAAAAGAAGTCATGAGAGCAACAAACGCAATGATCACAAAAAATAATTGGGTATAAGCTGTTGGTCGAGCCACTTGCATTAATTGGGTTTGGTTGGTATGTGCACCCCACATTGGTAATACACATTGAATGAGTGATGCGACGAGGGCAATAATGAGCGCTAAGTGGCCAATTTCTGGAATCATTTTTTCGGGTCCGTGTTTTGCAGAGTCTTAGCTAAATTATTTTGATTTTCTTGTGCAGCTTTTACTGCATCTTTCGCCTCAGGAGGCATATAGTTTTCATCATGCTTTGCTAAGACTTGGGATGCTACAAAGACGCCTTGTGCATTTAACCGCCCTTCAGCCACCACGCCTTTACCTTCTTTGAAAAGGTCAGGCAAGATCCCAGCGTATTGCACAGGAACGGATTGTGCGGTATCAGTAACAATAAACTTCACTTCCAAGCCACCGGGTTCACGCTGCAAGCTGTTCTCAACGACCATGCCACCAATACGAAAACTTTTATTCGTCGGTGCTTCATGATTGGCGATTTGGGATGGAGTGTAGAAAAAAACTAAATTTTCATTAAAAGCACGCAACACAAAAAACGCAGCGACTCCAAGAGCCACTAGTCCTATCAAAATCAATAATATACGTTTGTTCCGTGGTTTCATACATCGCGCCCTAAATGGAGTTCTCGTTTTTTCTTACGCAATTGTAGAACTTCCCAGGCCATCAAGAGTGCAGTCATCCCAAAAGACCCCCAAACATAAAGGGCATATCCTCGCATACTAATAAATTCTGAAAAAGATCCCCAAATCATGATGAAGCTTTCGAAGGAGTTAAAACTGCTTTAACCCAATCAGCATGATGATCCTCAATGAGGGATGTTTGATTGGTTCTAGTAAAGACTGCAGCAAAAGCGTAGGCCCAAAAAGCCACTGTCATGAGTAAGAGCGCCAGTAACATGGAACTTTCCATACTGGGAGCTTTGGTCATGGTGATGGTGGCACCTTGATGTAGGGTATTCCACCATTTCACTGAAAAATAAATAATCGGTACGTTGACGACGCCAATGATAGCCAGCAATGACGCTGCTTTAGCTGCTTTGCGTTCATCATCAATCGCTTGGTAAAGGCTAATGTAGCCAATATACAAAAATAATAGAATCAACTCGGTAGTCAGCCGCGCATCCCACACCCACCAGGTCCCCCAAGTAGGTTTTCCCCATAACGCGCCAGTCCATAATGCAATAAAAGTCATTAAAGCGCCAGTTGGAGCAATTGAAATAGAAAGTCGATAAGCCAGTCTGGCGTTAAAAATTAAACCGATTGCCGCCCAAAAGGCCATTGCTGTATAGAGGACCATTGACATCCATGCGGACGGTACATGAATGAAAATAATTCGGTAAGAATCCCCTTGAGTAGCATCTGTTGGGGCATATAGCAGCCCAATCACTAGACCAGCAATACCAAAGCTTAGAGCCATAAACCAACATAAAGGGATTATTTTTTGAGTCAAGGCATAAAAGCGACTGGGAGCAGAAAATGCAAACCAGTTGATTTTTTTAGTCGGTTGAGAACTGCTTAAATGCGAATTGTCCATTATGTTGTCAAATTATTTGGCTAGTCCAAGGCAATTCTTAGACCGGCAGCACTTGCAATGGGACCAAAAAAAATGGATAACACACACAGCGCTGCTAATAGATTCAAGTATACCGAAAAAGATACATTCGAGCCCACCGCACCGACAGCCAAAGTCCCAAGAATTAAGACCGGAATCAAGAGTGGTAAAGCTAAGAGGGAAATAAGAGCCCCTGAGCTTTTTAGACCTAAAGTGAGGGCAGAGCCAATTGCGCCTATACAACTTAAAATAGGCGTGCCAATGGCAAGACCCATCATTAATACCTTAATCGTTTCAGTGGTCATATCAAATTGGATAGCTAAGATTGGAGAAACAATCAATAAAATTAGACCAGTACAACACCAATGCGCCAATATCTTGGTGAAGACAATCAACTCTAAGGGGCAAGGGGACAATAATAACTGCTCCAAAATGCCATCTTGATAGTCGTCGTTAAATAAGCGATTGGTTGAAAGCATACTTGCCAAAAGGGCACTAACCCAGATCACCCCTGGCGCAATTTGGCGCAGAAGGTTGGGTTCAGAACCAATTCCTAAAGGAAAAAGACTCACTACTAAGGCAAAGAAAAAAATTGCGCCTAGCGTATCGGTTTTTCGAGTTAGGGCAAGCCCTATATCCCTTTTAAAGACTGAATAAAGAATTACAAAGTTTGAACTACTAGTCTTGGTAGTGGAATTACTTTGAGTTGT
The DNA here is from genome assembly GCF_003072505.1 of Polynucleobacter rarus. GTDB lineage: Bacteria > Pseudomonadota > Gammaproteobacteria > Burkholderiales > Burkholderiaceae > Polynucleobacter > Polynucleobacter rarus. The sequence continues at coordinate 2,082,112 of NZ_NTGB01000001.1, read as the reverse complement.
CATTTTTATACCCCTTGCAATTCGATAATTGACTCTGCACAGTCTTGCAGAGGGGAATTGGGTAAGCGTAAACTCGAATGGAGGTGGCTGGTTAATACGATACTACCTTGTTGGCTTAAATGTTTAGCAAAGGCAGTTAACAATAAATTCGACCCGCTCAAATCTAAACCATTAAAAGGTTCGTCAAGAATCCATACTACACTTTGACTTAAATGAAGTTGGGCCAAGCAAACTCGCTGTTTTTGACCTTGAGAAAGCAGTTTAGCGGGTAGGTGAATGGTTCTAGCTGGTAGGCCCCAATCAAGTAGTGCTTGCTCAATAACATCATTGCTATAACTTAAACCATGAATCTGCATGAGGTAACTTAGATTATTGATCGCACTAAGGTCCCCTTTCAGAGGAATGGTATGACCAAAATAGCTGATTGAGCGATGAAAATCATCAAGATTTTTTTTCAAAAGCTCACCTTGCCAAAGAACTTGGCCCTCATAAGGAGTGCTAAGCCCCGCTAAAATTCTCAGCAAAGAGGATTTACCTTGCCCATTTGCACCTCGAATAAAAGTGATCGTGCCAGGCGCAGTTTCCAAGCTAAGGTCTTTCCAAAGCATTTGGCGACCTCTTTGACAAGAAATATTGATAGCACTAAGCATGAAATTTAGTTGGACACTTTAATATCAAAATAAACATTTTGAATTGTAGTATGAATAATTTCTAGAGCCCTAAGGGGATTTGCTTCGTGAAACAAATGACCACCTTCTTCTTCATAAATCAAGGCTTTGGGATAATACTCTTTAATCACCGACTTGACAGATGCGATTTGAATCCAAGAGTCCTGTTTAGCAAGTACGAATGCCAAATGACTGTGAATTTTGCTACTTTGTTTTAAAAGTTTAGGAATATCAATGGCGGCGACGAAACTTAAAGCACTATTAATATGATTCGATTCACTAAATAGAGTTTTATAGCGCGATCTTTGCAGAGAAGTTAATTCTGAATTGGTCGAATCAAGTATTTTATCGATAGCACCCGATAATCTGAGGGTACTCGCCAAAAAATGGGCCATGAATGATGAAGTCGCAATTGGATTAATTAATGGACCTAAAAATATTTTATATGCATTGGGTGGAGGGACTAGGGCAGGGTTCATCCCAATGAGTAAGTCAGGTTCACTCTCACAAAGCAGGCTTAAAGCCAGGCAAATGTTCGCTCCAGCCGAATGACCAATGAAGATATTAGGACTAGGAATGCCCAACTCTTCGATTAATAAATGCAGGTCGAATGCAATATCATCGATCTTTAATAAATTTTGATCATACCCAGTAGTAAAGCCGTGCCCTGGTAAGTCGGGAGCAATGACTGTAAATTCTTGCATTAAATTGGGCAAGATATTTTCCCAAGAGTGGGAACTAGCTCCCGCCCCATGAATCAATAAGATAGTTTTCGCCTCAGGGTCGAGGTGTCGATGGATTTGTACATGCCATTGGATATGATTTACTAAAATACTCGTACTCAAGTTACGGTTGGGCCAATCTTTGGGTATGAGGGATAAATTAGAGTTGGACATATGATGGACGCAAGAAAATACGCAATGAACTTACTTTTAAAGCGAATATTTCCTTAAATCGTCTTTTATGGGAAGTGTTTAAAAGGCTTTCAGGCATAGAGTCAAGTATAACCTTAACGATTATCAGTGTTGTGAACGTATTCACTATTGTTGAAATACCCCTTTGGTATACTTCCTCTCAATAGTTTTTCAAAAGTGAATGCAAGCTCACTTTCCCGCAAGAACGAGTTCATAATACGGTTAAAAGCCTAAAAATGGGATAAAATTCAGTATCCCACTAATTCTCTAGCTAGAGATGCAACTTATTTGTAACGATTTGAATCGTTAATCAGAGGAAGTTTGGCCCTTTTTTATGAATCTTGATCAACATAATTTACCGCGCTGTGTTTGGAGGAAGGTGTGAACCTTCTTACCATCGGTATTAATCACCAGATTGCTCCGGTAGATGTTCGGGAAAAAGTCGCCCTTGCGCCGGACACTATGCAAGATGCTTTAGCTGATTTAAAAAATTATTTAAACCACACTTCAGATTCATCATCTGAGGTCGCTATTTTATCGACCTGTAACCGTATGGAGGTTTATTGTGCGGCAAATGATCAACACATCTCCGAAAATCAGATTCAGGCCAAGACCTTAGATTGGCTAGCATCCCAGAAAAAATTATCAGTTAAAGATTTAATGCCTTATGTGCAGACAACCGTTGCTTCAGAGGCAGTCAGACATGTATTCCGAGTTGGTTGTGGTTTAGATTCGATGGTGCTTGGCGAAACGCAGATTTTGGGTCAGATGAAGCAGGCAGCTGCCGAAGCTCAAAAAGCAGGTTCGATTAGTACTTATCTAAATCAATTGTTTAATAAAACCTTCTCTGTTGCCAAAGAGGTTAGGGCGACCACGGAAATTAGTACCCATGCAATTTCTTTGGCAAGTGCTGCCGTAAAGTTAAGTTCCCGTGTGCTAGGCCCGATTGAAAATCAACGGGTATTGTTTATTGGTGCCGGCGAGATGATTAATTTGTGCGCGACGCACTTTTCGGCGAAGTTACCTAAATCCATTACGATCTCCAATCGGACTCCACAACGTGCTCAAGCTTTGGTGCAGACGCTCAATAATCAAGGCCATCAAGGGGTGTTTTTACCACTTGCAGAAGTTCCTAAGCGTTTACATGAGTTCGACATTATTGTGTCTTGTACCTCTAGCACCTTACCGATCATTGGCCTAGGCATGGTCACGACAGCTTTAAATCTACGTAAACGTCAACCTATGGTATTAGTTGATTTAGCGGTGCCACGTGATTTTGAACCAGAAATTAATCGTCTTCAGGATATTTATTTATATACCGTAGATGATTTGGGTGAGATTGTTAAAGAGGGTATGCAGTTTCGATCCAAGGCGGTTAAGAGTGCTGAAGAAATCATCGATACCCAAGTAAACCACTTTATGCATTGGTTACATCAACGCTCCAATGTGCCTTTCATCAATAGTTTGATTGAAAAAAGTGAAGCACTCCAGCAAATCGAGATTGAAAAAGCAAAAAAACGACTCATCCGTGGAGAAGATCCTCTAAAGGTCATGACAGAACTTGCCCGAGGGCTTGCTAATAAGTTCATGCATGGGTCTTTACATTCTTTACATCAGTCTGATGAGCAGTCTATGGAAGAGTATCAAAAGATGTTGACACAAATCTTTATGGCAAATCAGCGTAAGCACTAAAATTTAAGTATTCTTTCTTCATGACAATTCCACTTAATTTCATTCAATTCCCCCACGAACTTCGTAAACTTACCCGGTCTGATTTACCTTCACTGGCTCATGAGTTAAGGCAATATATTCTTGAATCGGTAGCTTCAACTGGTGGACATTTATCTTCTAATCTGGGGACAGTTGAACTTGCCGTTGCCTTGCATTATGTATTTGATACGCCTGATGATCGTTTGGTTTGGGATGTGGGACATCAAAGTTATGCGCATAAAATTTTGACGGGTCGCCGTGAGCAAATGGCACATTTGCGTCAATTTGGGGGCATTTCTGGTTTTCCAAAACGATCCGAAAGTGAATATGATGCTTTTGGAACAGCGCACTCCTCAACGAGTATCTCAGCCACAGCTGGCATGGCTTATGCCTCTCAACTGAAAAAAGAACGGCGCGTTGCAGTAGCCATTATTGGTGATAGTGCTATGACTGGTGGGATGGCCTTTGAGGCAATGAACCATGCTGGCACCAACCGAACTTTGCCTTTAGTGGTGGTACTCAATGATAATGATATGTCGATTTCACCTGCGGTGGGTGCGCTGAATCGCTATTTAGCTCGTTTAATTAGTAGTCCTTTTTATGAAGCGACAAAAAATGGGGTTGGTAATGTATTGTCAATCGTGCCACCACTCAAAGAATTTGCCAAACGCTTAGAAGCACAAGCGAAGGGCATGCTCGTGCCTGCGAATATTTTTGAAGAGTTTGGCTTTAATTACATTGGACCGATTGATGGTCATGATTTAGACTCACTCGTACCCACTCTTGAAAATATCAAACGGATGTCCCTAGAGGGCGATGGTCCACAGTTTTTACATGTAGTGACAAAAAAAGGTAAAGGTTATCCTTTTGCTGAGGCGAATCCGATTCTTTATCACGGGCCAAGTAAATTCGATCCATCGATTGGTATCGTTAAAGCGCCGGCAGGGGCAGTAACTAAACCAAGCTTTACCCAGGTATTTGGTCAGTGGCTCTGTGATATGGCACAGGCGGATGAACGCTTAATTGGCATCACACCTGCGATGTGTGAAGGCTCAGGAATGGGTGGTTTTCAAAAACAGTTTCCTACTCGGTATCACGATGTTGGGATTGCTGAACAGCATGCGGTGACTTTTGCGGGCGGTCTTGCCTGTGAAGCTTTGAAACCAGTGGTTGCGATTTACTCAACATTTTTACAAAGAGGCTATGATCAGCTGATTCATGACATTGCTTTGCAAGATTTGCCAGTAGTCTTTGCGATTGACCGCGCGGGCTTAGTCGGCGCTGATGGCGCCACGCATGCTGGTTCATTTGATATTGCTTATTTGAGATGTGTACCCAATATGGTACTCATGACACCAAGTGATGAAAATGAAACAAGGCTTCTTCTCAATACCGCTTTTGCAACGGAGCACCCTAGTGCAGTCCGTTATCCTAGGGGGACTGGCACAGGTGTTCACATCACAGAAAGTCTTGAACCTTTGCCAATCGGCAAAGCAGTAATCCGAAGAACTTCTAATCAAGAGAGCGGTCAAAAGTTGGCAATTCTTGCTTTTGGTACGTTATTACAAGCATGTATTCCTATTTGTGAATCATTGGATTTAACATTAGTGGATATGCGCTTTGTAAAACCTCTAGACGAAGAATTACTCAAAGAGTTAACCCTTTCGCATCGTGGCTTTGTGACGATTGAGGATGGTGTGATTGCGGGTGGAGCCGGTAGTGCCGTTCAAGAATTTTTTAATCGTCAAAATATCCAAGTCAATCTTCTTCAAATGGGCTTACCAGACCAATTTATTGATCATGGTGATGTTGCTAAATTAATGTCTCAGCTTGGCCTTGATCACCAAGGAATAGAAAAATCCATTCAGGATCGATTTTTCTCTTAGTTACAGAGGTAGTTTAAAAACCGGGATTTAAGACTTCACTAAATGACTGACGTGATCGGCAATGAGTTCTGCTTGTCGGATCAAAGACATCGGGCCAGAGCTTGGATTATTTAACATTTGTAAAGTCCAATTAGCAGTTGCCTCAGCATTGATTTCTTCAAATGGGGGAACAAAGTCGAAGCGCTCCTCATTCGAACTACTGGTTGATTGATTGGCATATAAAAAATGCATTTCAGGTAGTCGTTGGTATGAAGCAGTCGGTTCCCCTTCATTACCCCTCATTAAAATCGCATTTGAGGCACTTGCTAAAAAATACTCTTTTAACTTTTCCGGATACTCAGGGTGCGTATAGTTAGAGATCTGCCAAGCTGTTTTTTTAAATGGATTGATTAATTTCGCCAAGACATGGGCAGAGTTACGTAAGCCAATTTGCAGTCGTAAATCTAACATGCGTTGTAAATCAGGTGAGAGTACCTTTAAAGGACAAAAAATCGGTAAGTTGAGCGCGCTGAGTTGAGCGAATTGATCTGAATTTTCTAATATGGGCCAGTTTAAATGTTCAAAAATGGCATGACTAGTGACCCGGGTAGGATCTTCAATAACCCCTTGAACAATGACTTGAAAGCCTTTGGCTACGAATAATCCTGCTAATAAGGGTGTTAAATTGAGTTGCTTACGAGCACCGTTATAACTAGGCAAAATAATGGTCGGTTTTGAGCTGGTATCTAAGGAAATGAGATGCGGTTCTACCGCATCCATGAAGCCTAATAATTCAGATACGGTTTCGCCCTTGATACGCATGGCAATGCAAAATGCACCGAGCTCAAGATCGCTGACTTCGCTTGCGAGTATTTTAGAAAAAACTTCGTGCGCTTGTTCACGACTTAAATCGCCAGAACCTTTGCTACCTCTACCAATAATTTTCAAATAGGATGAAATACTCATGAGTGGATTATGCCACCGGTTGCGCTTGAAAATATTTTACGATTAATTGTTTCACTTCCGGTTTGCAAGATCCACAATTAGTACCGCACTGTGTTTTATCTTGCAGCATGGTCATGCCGTCTTCAACTGAAGCGAGGGGTGGATGGCATGCGCTTAATAAGGCGTTGATCGTATCTTCTTTGACATTGAAACAATTACAGATTGCTTTACTACTAGCTTTTAACTCTAAAGGAGGCTTACTAAAAGGGACTAACAAGGATCGTCCTAGTAGTTTGGCATCAAAACCCTGTTCAACATATTGCCTGAGCCAAACGGTACTAGGTAGACTGTCAATCGGCCCTGTTAGCATCGCAGAGAGTACCTTTTCTTTAGCGCGCACAAGGCGCACAACTCCCCTGCGATTGTCAGAATAACGCAATACTGGATCTAAGGAGGATTCATCTAATTTAAAAAGTCTCATCACCTCTTTAATCGCCTTTGAAGCGGTAGAATCTTGATCATTCGTTGGATCTTCATCGTGGGCTGCTTTAAAAGAGACACCAATTTGTGAACTATCTTGTTCTCTACCAAATAGGACGCAGTAGGCGGATCCAAATTGAGGTAAGAGTTTACGTAGAGAGTTTTGAATCGTAAAAGCCTCATTTTTCGGAAATAAACCAAAAGCAACTAATTGCCAAGGTAAGTTGGCCGGCAAAATTTTAATTGCAGCATGTTTTAACTCCGGCTGACCAGAGATGGGATCTATTTGATGATTAGTAAGGCCATTGACACCGCGTCCAGGATTTTTACTCGCTGAACCTGAAATAAATTCCGAGCCCCAATGCATTGCAATAAAGGCTTGTGAGTTCGCTATATCTTCAGAAATTTTGACGGGAAATATTTCGCTACCACGCCGACTCGTGACGTGAACAAGATCACCATTCGTCAGTAACATTCTGCTAGCGTCTTTCGGAGAAATTTCAATACTTGGTTCTGGTGCATGAGCAAAAAGAGTGCCTAAGGTTCCTGTTCTACTCATGCCGTGCCATTGGTCCCGAAGTCTTCCGGTGTTTAATGCAAATGGATAGCGGGCATCTACTTTTTCGGCCGTGGCTTTATAAGGGGTTGCTACAAAATGCGCCTTTTGGTCTTTGGTTGGAAAAATACCGTCCTCATATAAGCGCTTTTTCCCATGCGTAGCACCCTTTGGCATTGGCCATTGTTGCGGTCCGTGATTCTCTAAAATCTGATAACTGAGACCCGTAATATCTAAGTCGCGCCCCTCTGTCGTTCTGCGGTGTTCATTCCAAATATCTTCAGCAGTAGCGTAAGGAAATAAACTAGAGACGCCATCTTTTTTATTGTTTGGTAATAACTTTTCGAGAGCAAGGGCAATCTCTAAAGCAATCTCCCAATCGTGTTTAGCTGATTCAAAAGCATCAATCGCTGGATTTACTTTAGAAATCGTACGTTCTGAATTCGTCACAGTACCAATTTTCTCGGCCCATGAGGTTGCTGGTAAAAGCACATCCGCATAGAGGGTTGTGGCAGTATTCGCATAGGCCTCTTGGACCACTACAAACTCAGCATTCTCTAAACCTTCATGCACCGCATTCAGGTTTGGCATGGACTGAGCCGGATTCGTACAGACAATCCAAATCGCCTTTAAGTCTCTTGTGCGCAGGGCTTCGAACATTGGAATCGCCGAGAGTCCAGGCTTATCAGGTACTTGTTGAACACCCCATAAATTGGCTACTTCACTGCGGTGATCAGGGTTACTTAAATCCCTGTGTGCTGATAGTAAATTCGCAAGACCACCTACTTCACGTCCACCCATGGCATTAGGTTGACCAGTTAAGGAAAAAGGTCCAGCGCCAGGTTTGCCAATCTGACCTGTCGCCAGGTGGAGATTAATGAGCGCTGCATTTTTAGCGGTGCCTGAAGAAGACTGATTGAGACCCTGGCAATACAATGACAAGCTAGCAGGAGATTTTGCAAACCACTCTGTAGCTTGATATAGATCTTTTTCGGCAATCCCACAAATACCTGCAACCGCTTTTGGGGTAAAGTCCCTGACAATATTTTTTAGTTCATCAAAGCCGGTCGTGAAAGAGGCAATATAAGATTCATTAAGCCATTTTTCCCAGAGCATGATGTAAAGCATGCCATGATATAAAGCAACATCAGTACCCGGTTGAATCTGTAAGTGAAGATCCGCCTCTTTCGCTGTATCCGTTCTTCTGGGATCAACGACAATTACTTTCATATCAGGGCGAGCTTGACGAGCAGCCTCTAAGCGACGATAGAGGATTGGATGCGCAAAAGCCGTATTAGAGCCTGTGATAAAAAGAGTTGAGGCGAGTTCGATATCCTCATAAGAACAAGGAGGGGCATCCATACCCAGAGTTTGTTTGTAACCTGCGACTGCACTAGACATACAAAGTCTGGAGTTGGTATCAATATTATTCGAACCAATTAGACCTTTCATGAGCTTGTTAAAGATGTAGTAATCTTCAGTTAATAGTTGACCCGAAACATAGATGCCAACCGAGTCTGGCCCGAACTTCTCAATGATTTGTGCAAAGCGTGTGGCAATCGTTTCGATTGCTTCCGACCAATTTACAGGGGTCGGATCACTAGTTCTACTTTTTCGAATCGCCGGAAAACCAAGGCGTGCTTGTTGTTGTAAAACTGGATTTGCGGTGAGATGAAGAGTAGAACCTTTACTACACAACTTTCCAAAGTTTGCAGGATGATTTGGGTCTCCCCGCACGCCACTGACTTCTAATTTGCCAGCTTGATTTTCGGTGGTTTCAATGATGACACCACAACCTACCCCACAATAGCAGCAGGTGCTTTTAACTTCAGGCATGAGGTGCTTTGATTTCTTCTAAATTGAGATAAACGTTTCCCGCATCGACTTTGAGCATGAATGCCTTTGCACAACCAACGTCCGGTTCTAGCGCACAACCAGTTGATAAATCAATATTCCAAGCATGCAGGGGACAGGTCACACTTTTACCATGAACAATCCCTTGCGATAAAGGACCGCCTTTATGAGGGCATTCATCTAAGATGGCAAAGACTTCATCTTGGGCATTTCTAAAGATGGCGATTGGTCCCACTTCAGCTTGTAATACTCTTGCCCCCATTACTGGGATATCTTCGACAGGCAGAATTTTTTTCCACAATACACTATCCACATTATTTGGCATGATTTTCCTCAATAATCGGAATGGATTTAAATTGACGAATATCAACCCCAGCTCGTTCAAAATCTTTCCAAGGATCTGGAGCATCTTTTAAGTCAAATAGTAGTCGTTCATAAAGTGCTTTGCGACTTTGAGTATCCTCAACAATTTTTTGTTTGATATATTCCATACCCACGCGGGCTAAATAATGCACAGTACGGTCTAAATACCAAGCTTCTTCGCGGTAGAGTTGTAGGAAAGCACCTGAGTACTCACGGACTTCCTCATCTGTTTTTACCTTACATAGGAATTCAGCCACTTCCGTTTTAATGCCGCCGTTGCCTCCGATGTAAAGTTCCCAACCAGAATCAACGCCAATAATACCAACGTCTTTGATGCCTGCTTCTGCGCAATTTCTCGGGCAGCCTGAGACTGCTAGTTTGACTTTGTGGGGAGCGTACATGCCAAATAACATTCGCTCTAAATCGACACCCATTTTCATGGAGGATTGAGTGCCAAAACGACAATGTTCATCACCAACACAGGTTTTGACAGTTCGAATCGATTTACCGTAGGCATGACCTGAGGGCATATCCAATTCTTTCCAAACAGCTGGTAAATCATCTTTTTTGATACCCAGTAAATCAATCCGCTGACCGCCAGTAACTTTGACGGTTGGCACTTTATATTTTTCTGCAACATCCGCAATTCGACGCAGTTCAGCAGGAGTTGTCAAGCCACCAAACATCCTCGGTATAACCGAATACGTGCCATCTTTCTGAATATTTGCATGAGCGCGTTCGTTGATAAAACGTGACTGTGGATCATCTTGGGCTTCGTGAGGCCAAGTTGAAATCAAATAATAGTTCAGTGCTGGTCTACAAGTAGCGCAACCATTGGGTGTGCGCCAAGCGAGTTCAGCACGAACCTGGTCTTGTGAAATCAGATGTTTAGAACGGATTGCCTCTCTAATTTCCTCATGGGAGTGTTCTGAGCAGCCACAGATGGATTTTTTACGTGGAGTAGCCGAATAATCAGTACCTAAAACATTCATGAGTACTTGCTCTACTAAGCCAGTACAAGATCCACAAGAACTACTCGCTTTTGTACATTTTTTAACTTCATCGAGTGTGAATAAGCCTTGTTCACGAATTGCTTTAACAATAGCCCCTTTAGAAATACCATTACAACCACAAACTTCATCGGCATCATTCATGCCAGCGATCTTATTATGTCCTTGATGTCCAACATCACCAATGTTCGACTCACCAAACATTAAGGAGTCACGAATTTCAGAGATGTTTTTTGCATCTCGCATGAGCTTAAAGTACCATGTACTATCGCTCGTATCACCAAACATACAAGCACCAACCAAACGATCATCTTGAATTACAAGCTTCTTGTAAACCCCGCCAATGGGGTCAGCTAGGGTAATTTCTTCAGTACCTTCACCCCCCATAAATTTACCGGTAGAAAAAAGGTCTACGCCGGTCACTTTCAATTTGGTAGAAGTTACCGAGCCGTTATAAACACTAATACCAATTTCAGCTAAATGATTCGCACAAACTTTAGCTTGCTCAAATAAGGGTGCCACTAAGCCATAAGCAATCCCGCGATGATTGGCGCATTCACCTACTGCATAGACTCTTGGATCAAAAGTTTGCATCGTGTCATTGACGACAATCCCGCGGTTACAGTAAAGTCCAGCAGACTCTGCTAAGGCTGTATTGGGCTTAATACCTGCAGCCATCACAACGAGGTCAGCCGGTATTTCTAGGCCACCCTTAAAACGTATGGAGCCAACTCGATCACCTGCAGCATTCGGTAAAATCGCTTCGGTAGACGTGCTGAGTAAAAATCTCAAGCCTTTTTCTTCTAAAGAGCTTTGTAATAAATCAGCTGCTACTTGATCTAATTGCCGTTCCATTAACCAGGATGCTAAGTGAATGACTGTGACACTCATTCCTCTGAGGGCTAAACCGTTTGCTGCCTCTAAACCTAATAAGCCACCACCAATCACGACAGCATTTTTATAACGCGTCGCCACATCAATCATCTCGTTCGTATCTTTAATATCGCGGTAAGCAATCACACCCGGTAAATTGTTGCCAGGCACAGGCAAAATAAAAGGCATCGAACCAGTTGCTAGTAATAATTTGTCGTAACTTTCGACAATACCGTCATCCGTCGTAACAGTTCGCTCTTTACGATCAATCTTCACAACCTTTTTATTGAGATGAAGATGAATGCCATTGCTTTGATACCAGTCCAAGTCATTTAGGACGATTTGTTCAAGCGTTTGCTCACCGGCTAAGACCGGTGAAAGTAAGATGCGGTTGTAATTGGGATGGGGCTCAGCACCAAAAATCGTAATATCGTACAGATCAGAATCCAATTTGAGTAATTCTTCAATCGATCTTACACCCGCCATCCCATTACCAATTAAGACAAGTTTTTGCTTTCTCATGCCTTAACCTTGAAGCTATCTGCATAGGCAGCAGGGTTAGTACCATTCCAAGTAACGCCGTCAAATAATTTACTAGAGCGCATCTCGCTCTTTGGTAAAGGTGTTTTAGTGGCTGTGGCAGCGTCTTTGTAAACTGCTATATTGGTCACTTTTTTGGCCACACCAAGATAATCAGGGTGATCTTTTAATAAACCCCAACGTTTATGTTGCGTTAAGAACCACATGCCGTCAGATAAATAGGGGTAATTCACCATACCATCGTTATAAAACTTCATCGCATTGGGATCATCCCAAGACTTGCCAATACCATTGTTGTAGCGTCCCATCATACGGTCTTGAATCACATTAATGTCGGTATTAACAAAGGAGGGAGCTGAGACGACCTCAGCAGTTGCATGTTTGCTAGTTACCGATGAATCGATGTATTTACCAGCTTCTAAAATGGCTGATGCGACGGCTCTACAGGTGTTGGGATAACGCTTAGTAAATTCTGCAGTTGCACCTAGAGCTTTTTCTGGATGGTCTTGCCAAATGGCTTGCGTTGTTGTTGCCGTAAAACCAACGCCGTCGATAATTGCTCGGGCGTTCCAAGGCTCACCCACGCAATAACCATCCATGTTGCCACTGCGCATGTTGGCAACCATTTGTGGTGGCGGCACAGTGATAATTTTGGCATCTTTAAATGGGTTAATGCCGTAATTGGCTAACCAATAATAAAGCCACATTGCATGAGTTCCCGTGGGAAAGGTTTGGGCAAAGGTGTAATCGCGTTTCTCTTTATCCATAAGGGCTTTTAAGCTCGCACCATCAGTCACTCCTTTTTGGTAGAGTGCTTTGGATAGAGTGATTGCTTGGCCATTATGGTTAATTGACATGAGAACAGACATGTCCTTTTGTTGTCCCCCGATACCCATTTGAAGACCATAAACTAGTCCATAAAGAATGTGGGATAAATCGTTTTCACCATTAATTAACTTATCACGAATCGCAGCCCAAGAGGCTTCTTTGGTCGGAATAATTTTGATACCGTATTTTTTATCAAGACCGAGATGATTGGCCATTACTACGGAGGAGCAATCGGTCAAAGCAATAAAACTAATCTTGACATCTGTTTTTTCTGGAGCGTCCGACCCTGCGGCCCAAGCACCGGATTTAACTAGAGGATCAACCAGAGAGTAAATACTAGCAGCGCCAATGGTTTGAATCAGTTTACGGCGACTAGAATCAGGTTCTGGTTTAGTGATTGATGTGAGGGTATTTGATGAAAGGGTTTTAGTGTCGATGTTTGCCATGATTCCTCCATAAGTCTTGTCTTCAATATAGAAGAACCAAAGGGGGAGATGTTACTGAAGGGAACTTTAATGGTGCAGAAACCACAATTTGGGGCAAGGCTTTCGGTCGCCTCATTTGTTCAAGATCAAGCTTGATCTTGAATTCAAGCTATTGATAAGATTGAATTAAATTTGAAAATTTTAATGAGATTAAATGCACAACATTGGTGCTTCAATACTGACTTTTACCCTTGAGGATTTAAGTGAATTTCTTTTCCCAGTCTTCCAAGGCGGCAAGTCCGAGCGCTGCATTGTATTCTTTGCCACTCCATATTTGATTTTGGATAGACTGCAAATTATCATTTTCTTTTAGACTGTTTAAAGCTTGTGACATCGCAAAACCAAATACACCTCTTGCCAGACTAGGACGAATGCCAATGTCGATGCCTAAGGCTTTCATATCGGCTGTTTTTAATTGGGAGATGGGTCCACCCACATCGAGGTTATACAAACAGGTTGCATTGACCTCTGCTTTGACACTGGCAATTTTTGCTAATGCATCAGGATGGGGTTTTAATTCGACAAAAACGGCGTCAGCACCTTCAGCAATAAAAATTTTCGCCCTCAGAATTGCTTCCTCTAATCCCAAACTCTCAGCACAATCCGTTCTCGCAATGATCATGAAACTGGAATCGACTCGGCTAGCTACTGCCGCCTGTATTTGCGAAACAGCTTCCTTTCGATCTAGCACTTTTCGAGCGCCTTCAAATTGCGCGCAGCGTTTTGGGAAAATTTGATCCTCGATATGAATCGCGCTGACTCCTGAAGCTTCAAACTCTTCAATTGTGCGTTGAATATTAAATACCCCACCATAGCCTGTGTCAGCATCGCAAATTAAGGGCACATTAATACTGTGGGCTACGCGTCTGGCGTGATCTGTCATGAGCGTTAAATCTACCTGCCCAATATCTGGACGACCAAGCAAAGAGGCTGAGACACCGTTGCCGGTCATATAAGCGGCAGCAAACCCTGCGTTTTCAACTAACTTAGCACCGTAACCATCATAAATACCTGGCGCAATTAAGGTTTGGTCTTGCGCGATTAACTGGCGTAATTGTTGTCTTTTTTGTAGAGCAGTAGATTTTGTCACGCTTGAAAATTCCAGTCGGGATGTTGATTGAGGAATGGAATTAGACCACCCATCGAAATGATTTTTAATACTTCTTTCGGTAGTAGACTTGCTTGAATTGTCTGCTTGGACTCAACCTGTACTAAACCAGTTAGTAAATCAATATTTAAATTTGCGCCATCTGAAATTTGACTAGTGTCACATTCCAAAATGGCCAAGCCATTATTAATGGCATTTCTGAAAAACTGGCGTCCAAAAGAGGGGGCCAAGATACAGCGAACTTGCATGAGGTGTAAGACGGCAATGGCTTGTTCGCGTGAGGAGTTGATACCAAAATGCTCACCCGCCACAATGATGCCACCTTGAGCTTGTTTTAGCCGTTGACTAAATCCAGGGTTCAATTGCTCAAAAGCAATCGTACTGATAAATTGACTATCTTTACCTGGCGCATATTTACTTGAACAATTGATGTCAGTATTGACATCGTCCCCTAATTTGAAAGCTTGACCAATAATGTTGTTCACGCTACAGCCCTCCATGTCCCACCATCAATGGTTCTTGGGTCAGTAATATAGCCAGTTAAAGCGGAGGCTGCAACAGTTGCGGCTGAGCCGAGCCAAATATCTGCATTCGGATTGACGAGTCGACCTTTAAAATTGCGATTAGCGGTCGAAATCACCACTTCATGATCACCAGGTACTAAATGGTTGGTAATGCCTACACAAGTCCCACAGCCGGCAGATTCAAAGGACGCGCCAGCCATACTGAAAATCTCAATCAAGCCCTCGCGAAGGGCGGCTAAATAGATTTGACGAGAAGCTGGAGTAATAATCATGCGCACACCAGGAGCAAGTTTCTTGCCTTTTAAAATAGCAGCAGCTTGGCGAATGTCATCTAGTCGTCCATTCGTACAGGTACCAATGAGGGCGAATTGAATTTTTTGTTGGGTAATTTCGTTGACACCGACAATATCATCTACGGCATGTTTTCTGGCAACTTGTGGTATCAGGTCACTGACATTGATTCGGATTTCTTGTTCATAGCGCGCATCCGCATCCGCAAAAACTGGTTGTGGTGTTTTGGCCCCGTGGGCATTTAACCAATTAATCGTTTTTTCATCCGCCTCAAGAATAGCAGCTTTAGCCCCTAACTCGGCGGCATGATTACACAAGGTCATGCGATCATCAATATCCATCGCACTCACAGCAGTGCCAACATATTCGATCGCTTTGTAATTGAGGCCCTCGGCTTTGAATTTACCTAACATCGTTAAAGTAATATCTTTTGCCCACACACCCGGCTGCAACTGGCCATCAAGATGAACCTTCACTGTTTGAGGAGCCCTTAACCAGATTTTGCCACTGGTCATAACGCCCACAACATCGCTACCTTCAATCCCTGTTCCAAAGGCGTTAAATGCGCCGTAAGTCGTCGAGTGCGTATCTGTGCCAACGATTAAATTGCCACTTGTTAAATGACCACCTTCTGGCAGTACTTGATGACAAATGCCATCACCAATATCATACAAATGCGTACCAGCTTGCTTTGAGAAGTTGCGCATTGATTGATGGGTTTGGGCTGCTTCCTCGTGAGGTGGGGGAGAGTAGTGATCTAAAACCATGGCAGTATTTTTAGCAAAGCCTAAAGCGGGCTTGTCTAATTTTTTCATGACTTGAAATGCGTTGCCCGCCCGCGTGTCAGTCACCATCGCAAAGTCAACATTGCAGACCACGACTTGTCCTGCCTTGACTTCACTGACGCCTGCATGTGCAGCTAAGATTTTTTCTGAAATAGTGGAACCCATATTTAAGCCTTTGTTATGGAATTATTTTTCCCATTGAATCGTCTTGATGATCTTGCCCCAAGTTTCATACTCTGACTTGGTATATTCAGCGAGTTCATTTGGGGTGGATGGTGCCGGTTCAACTCCGATATTTCGAAGTTTTTCCGCTGTACCAGGATCTTTGAGCGTTGCCACAATTGCTTGATTCAATTTGTTCTGTATCTCAGCTGGAATCTTTGCTGGGCCAATGAAGGCATACCAATTTTGTGCTTGATACCCTGGATATCCTTGCTCTGCAATCGTAGGAATATTCGGTAAAGAGTCTGCTCTTTTCACTCCCGTAGTCGCAAGGGCGCGAAGTCTGCCAGCTTCAATAAAAGGAATTGCGGTGGGCGTACTAGCAAAAATGGCCACAATATTGCCACCAAGGAGGTCATTCATTGCAGGACCTCCACCTTTGTAGTTCACATGTTGACCATTCATACCAGAACGAACTTTTAAAAGCTCCCCAGCAAGATGCCCGGTACTGCCTTGACCCGATGAGCCAAAGGTAATAAAGCTGCCAGATTTTTTACCGGTTTCAACAAAATCTTTCAAAGTTTTAATTGGCGAATCTGCTTTAACCACTAGTACATTCGGAAACACGACGCCTTGTGATAAGAAAGTAAAGTCTTTCAGAGGGTTGAAGTTCGTCCCGCCAGGCATATGCGGATTAATCGCTAAAGAACCAATTGTCGTGAGAGCAATGTTATAGCCGTCAGGAGGAAGCTTCAATAAAAAGTCACTAGCAAGGTTTCCACCAGCACCGGGCTTGTTATCGATAATGACAGTTTGACCTAACATTTCTTGTAATTTTGGAGCCAAAACTCTAGCTGTCGAATCAGATCCTCCACCTGCGGCAAACCCAATGATTAAATGGACGGGTTTGCTCGGAAAATTCTTTGCATCTTGAGCATGAGCGAAGAATGAAGTAATAGTCAGTGACGCTATTAGAATGCACGAAATACTTATTTTCTTCATCTACATCTCCTTTGACTCATTAAAATTGATTCTTAATTTAATTTGATATTCGATTTTTTAGCGATATCTTTCCAACGATTAATATCCGATAAAAATAATTTCTTAAAGTCATCTTGATTCAGCGGCGCCATTTGAATACCTGCCTTAGTGAAACTGTCTTTGACACTCTGCTGACCGAGTACCTTTAAGGTTGCTTCACTAATCCTCTTTTGAATTTCAATCGGCGTTCCTGCTGGCATAAAGATACCTTGCCATAAGGTGATTTCATAATCTTTCACGCCAGCCTCTAGCATGGTTGGTACTTCAGGAGCGCCTGAAAAACGTTCTTTACTGGTCACCGCTAGAGCCCGCATCCTACCACCTTTATATTGCGCAAGCCCAACTGGCATGCCGGCGAAATAATAATCAATTTGCCCACCAATCGTATCTGTGGATGCGGGGGCGCCACCTTTATAGGGGACGTGAATGGCGCTAATTCCAGAGAGAACACCAAACATTTCCCCCGCCATATGGTCAGAGTTACCAATGCCTGACGAGGCATAGGTTAACTTACCAGGTTCTTTTTTTGCCGCTGCAATAATATCTGCAACGTTTTTATAGGGGGAGTTGGCTCCCACGACTAAGATGTGGGGCGTAGCAGCAAAACCAGCAATTGGAATTAAATCTTTTGTGCCGTTAAAAGGCAAATTGTTATTTAAAGCAACACTGATAGCAAGTCCATTTTGTGCGACCAAGATGGTGCTGCCATCCCCCGCACTTTTTGCCGTTGCATCTGCTGCAATATTGCCTGCCGCACCGCCGCGATTTTCAACGATGACGTTTTGTTTGAGTTCATCTCCGAGTGCTTGCCCAACGATTCGAGCTGCAATGTCAGTTGAACTACCTGCTACATATCCAACATAGGCGCGAATAGTTTTGTTCTCATTAGCTTGTAATTGAAAACTCATGCCTAAGCTAATCAGCAATCCTAGTAATACGCGATTCATCAATTGATTCGTCATAACCATCTCTATGTTGAAAAATAAAACTGTTTTTAAAAAGTAATTTTTAGATCATGCCTAGTCTAAACTAATGCCACCATCTTTGATAATCTTTCTCATCCGGTAAAACCCATCTTTATTTGCCTTATTAAAAGCGGCTTGACCCGTTGGTACCAGTTCAAATCCTTGCGCAATGATTTGTTCTTTCACTTTTGGATCTTTTAATACTTGCGTGATCGCATCATTGATTTTATTAACCACTTCATTCGGTGTACCTTTCGGGGCAACTAAAGCAGCCCAAGCCATTAATTCATACCCTGGAACTGTTTCAGCGACGGTTGGTACATCGGGTAAAAGTTGCGATCTTTTCGAACTAGTAATCGCAATTGCTTTGAGTTTGCCAGCTTTAATGTGAGGTAATACCACGGCGAGAGCGCTAATCATTATAGGAACTTGTCCGGCCATTACATCTGTCACCGGTGCTGCTGCACCTTTGTAAGGAATATGAACGAGGGGAGCGCCCGTCATTTGTCTCAACATTTCCATGCCAATATGCTGAGGTGAGCCGTTACCCCCAGAAGCATAGTCCAATTTACCAGGGTTTGCTTTGGCATATTCAACTAGTTGCTTAATCGTATTGGGTTTGAAATTAGGATTTGCTACCAACACGAAGGTAATACCAGCTATTTGAGAAATTCCTGTAAAACTGGTAAGTGGGTCATAGTCAACCTTTTTATAAAGGTTTGGCACCATATTTAAGATACTGTCGTTAAAGGCCCCAATGACATAACCGTCTGGTGTTGCTTGGGCAACTTTGTTGGCGCCAATCAAGCCAGCACCACCGGTAATATTTTCGATAATGAGAGGTTGGCCGAGTGATTCAGATATTTTCTGGGCAAATGGACGCATCAGAACATCCACTGCAGAACCTGCCTGAAGCGGCATGGTTATTTGAATAGTTCGATTAGGGTAATTGGATTGCGCCATCACAGCACCAGAAAAAATGCAACTCAGTACTACATTGACTAAGAGTAATTTTTTCAAAAGGCTAGATTTGCTACGAAGGTTATTATTCTGCATTTTTATTCTTCAAGAGGAGCAACACCAGCAAGCTTAGCCGTTGCTTGTAAAGCAGTAAAAAGGTTATCCGGAATCGGAATACCCTCTACTGTGCGTTTTGCTTTTGATTTAGCAATGCCGTCGCCTGGTACCCGAATTTCTGTAACACCAGGCAGCTTTTTCGAATCCTTGATTTCTCCGACTAGACGATTTGCATCACTAATCAAATGTTCTGTGCCACCTAAAAAGTCTGGGTTGATTGCTATGATTGTCTGTCCAGTATTCGTGACCGCTTTGGAGTCCGCGTTAAAGTCAACTAATTCAGAACCTACCGCTGCGCCGTTCATACAACCGGCGAGAAGGGCAATCATGAGGGACAAACCATAACCCTTATATTCACCAATCGGAACTAACATTCCTTCATGAGAGCGGTTTGGATCCGTGAGAGGTTGACCTTGTTTATCAATCATCCAGCCCACTGGCATTTCTTCACCTTGTTGGGCTTTCATTTTTACTTTGCCATATGCCGCAACAGTGGTTGCCATGTCTAGCAGTACAGGGGGTTTGCCTGCACCCATTGGTACCGAAATAGCAATTGGGTTGGTTGAAAGTAACATATCAATCCCACCCCAAGGTGCCATGTGATTAGCACTACCAACTGCTAAATACATGCCTACTAAACCAGCCTCTGCAACTAAATTGGTGTACATGGAACCAGCACCGGCATGGTTACCATAGCAGCAACCGACCCAACCAATACCATTTTTCTTGGCTTTTTCGATGGCGAGTTCAGTACAACGATGCATGATGAGGTGACCCATGGCGTTATCGCCATGTAATAGTGCGATGGACGGTGCATCCTTTAATAACTTCATTTGTGGATGTAAATTAATTCCGCCTTCGACAATGCGTTTTGAATATTGTGGTAATCTAAAAATACCGTGTCCATCTGCACCGGATAAATCGGCTGTGACCATTAATTCAGCAATGATTTTGGCGTCTGCACTAGGCATACCTAGTCCTACATAGACGCGTGTGATGAATTCCTCTGCTTGCTGCGCTGTAATGATGTGACTCATTTAATTGTTCTCCATGTTTGTCCGTTACTATATTTTTTGATTTCTGCTTCATCAAAATGAAAGCCTAAACCTGGGGATTGATGCAGCATTAAATCACCATTTTTAAAGTCTAATTGACGATTGATGAGGCGTCTGAAGTTGAGAACTTGGTCGTCCGTAAAGTATTCTACAAATCGTGCATTCGGTGTGGCTGCCACGAGGGGGGCATGCAAGTCGTGAAACCAGTGAGGACTCACTGTAATTCCTTTGGCGCTAGCGTAAGCCGCAATTCTGCGCCATTCACTAATACCGCCACAAACTGCTGCGTCCGTTTGTAGTATTTCACAGCCACCCGCTTCAATCAGTTCCCGAAAACGCCAACGACCTACTTCAATTTCTCCGGTAGCAACCGTAATCGAAGTTCTAGCGGCCAGTCTTGCATGTAAATCAATCGCATCTGGTGAGAAGGGCTCTTCAATCCAATAAGGGTTGTACTCTTCAAAGCGTTTAATATATTCCATGGCAGTAGGTAAATCTGCCCAAGCATTATTAGCATCCATCGTGACTAAAATATCTTCACCGACGGCGTCTCGCACTGCTGCTAAACGCTCTTCTTCTTCGGCAGGCGACAAGCGACCTGTTTTCATCTTGACTGCTTTAAAGCCAAGAGAAACATAATTCTCCATTTCTTTGGCAAGGTGACTCGGCGTTTTTCCATCGACATAATAGCCGCCACTTGCGTAGGCAGGAACCTTGTCTAAGGTAACGGCACCTAGGTATTCATGTAGTGGTAGTTTTGCTGCTTGAGCATTGAGATCCCATAAAGCATTATCCAAAATAGATATGCCACGCATAACTGAGCCTGAGCGTCCCTGCAGAATTGCCTCTGCGTACATTTCCTGCCAAAGTCCTTCAGAGCGATGACTATTTTGACCAATTAATTTGGGAGCCAATAGTTCTTCTACCGCAACCCGCGCTATTGAGCCAGCACCACTGCCGACATAGCAAAACCCAATGCCCTCGAGACCTTCTTTATTTCTGACTTTAACTAAGCAATAATGTCTCTCAGAAACTGTTCTGGTTGAGAAAGAAGTTACCTTATCAAGGGGGATAGCTACATTAATGACTTCTACAGACTCAATGATTGACATAAAGTATCTCCAGGTTTTTGTTTAATTAGTTATTTTCCAGATTGGAACTTCTCAGACTCATCTTAAACGTATATCGATGTTCAGGATGCTGTGTTACTGATACTTCAAATGGTTGACCATCTTTATCATAATACTTTCTGACGACAACTAAGCAAGGCGATCCGACTTCTACACCTAATAAGTCAGCAGGTTGCTTAGTAAATGTCGAGGCATAAATTTCTACATCCGCTTTAGCCATGCTAACCCCATATTCCTCTTCAATTTGGGCGTAAACCATATGTTGACCGTGGTTTTTGTTTTGGGTCAATTTGGCAAATTGTTGAAGTATATATATATCAGTCCATGCTAATCGTAAATCAGAATCTTCTTCTAGTCGAACTGCTCCAATGTGATACCAAGCTGAGCCGATGGGGGCGTCCAATAATTTTTGTAATTGCACATCACATTCAACATATTCTTCAATGTGATTCTTACGGTAGGTATTACGCGGATAGTTTAAAATTTCGCCAAGAGAATTGAAGCTTTGACTAAATTTTCTAGGTGATGAGGTTGAAATTACTCTTGTCGCAGCACCTTGTCGCCGATGGATATAGCCAGCTTCAGAAAGGTGTTGTAAGGCATGACGGATTGTCTGCCGACTAACCTTGAGCATTTCACATAACTGCGCTTCAGAGGGTAGATTGTCTCCTACCGCCCAAACACCTGACTGTATTTTTGAAAGTAAGTCTTTCGAAACATTTTTATACAGTACAGGACGTTTGGAATTTTCCATCTTTTTAATTTTTCTAAGCTACTAATTAAATAAGATGGATTAATTAACTTAAACCGAAAACTTTTTTACCTGGAACAGGTAATTTTGCCTTCAAAATATCACCAGACATTGATTCAGTAATGTATAAATCCTGACCATCAGGACTGCAAGCAATATTGGCTAAATGGTGATGATGTTTGTTTTCTGAATAAATGAGGTGAGTTGGCAACATATTGTTATCAAAACGCCAAACACCAACTCCTAAATGGCAAACTAACAGGCCGTTTTCAGAGTCCATTTCAATCCCGTCAGGACCAGCAGCGCCGCCAGACAATTGAATAGCAACGCCTGTTTTAGAAACTGAACCGTCGGCCATTAAAGGTAAGCGCCAAATTTGTTGTGCACGTGTGACTGCTACAAAAACGTGCTTCTCTGAAGTGTTCAGAGTAATACCGTTTGGACTTGGTACGTTAATCGCCAAGCGATCTAATTGTCCACTTGCCGTCAATCTAAAGACGCGACCAGTTGGATCAACGATACCTGTTTGACCTTGATCGGTAAAGTACAAGTCTCCATTTGAAGCAAAGTGCAAGTCATTCAAACCTTTAAAGGACTCGCTGTACATCGAGCCGAGAATCGTCGTGATGTTACCTGTCTTGGTGTCTAACTCAAGCAAGCCCATTTTGTAATCGCAAATGAACGCACGTCCGTCTTTATGAAACTTCAAACCATTTGGCCATCCATCGTACTGAGTAATGAGTTCCCATTCGCCTTTAGTAGAAATACGGAAAATACGGCCGTAAGGAATATCGGTAAACCATAAATTACCTTCTCTATCAAAGGAAGGACCTTCCAAGAAGCATTCAATTTCTGCACCCTGACGATTCGGAATAGCCCATGAAGTTGGTTTAGCATTCCTAAATTTTGCAGGCATAGACATAAAAACTTCAGTTTTAATCAGTTCTACGGGCTTAAATGGGTTAATCATTTTTTTTCCTAACTTGTTGTGACAGGTTGATAAAAATTTTATTAGATTGATAAATTATTTTTTTTATTTCAATTTAGACGATAGTATATACTTGTTTAATTGTTCATTTACGCACATCAATTTTAGGTTACTTATTTTAACTTGTTAGTACAAGTTGTTTATAGTTAGGGATTATTCATGAAAAAAGTGGTAGTCGTTGGCACTGGCATTATGGCTGTAGGCATTGCGGCTGGCTTTTTAGCAACCAATATGAGCGTCATTCTATTGGGTCGTAGTAAATCTCGGGCTGATGAGTTTGTAAATGAAATTGAGCAACTTACAGCAACAATTAATCCGAATTGGCAAGATTCTGGCGCACAGGTCATCACCGGTGAAATGACAACATGGTCGGACTGGGACGAGGTGGTTTGGGTGATTGAGACCGTCAGTGAAGATATGGCCTTAAAGCAGAAGGTTTTTGCTATGCTGGATCAGCAGGTTCCTCCGCATATTCCCATTGGAAGTAATAGTTCTGGCTTTCCGATCTCAAAAATTTCAGCAGGTTTGCCTACCGCAAATCGGATGTTAAACGCCCATTATTTTATGCCTGCTCACATCGTACCTCTAGTGGAAGTCGTGCTAGGTGAAAAGTCGGATCCAGCAATTGGCGAACAAGTTTGTGAAATGTACCGCGCCGCTGGTAAAAAACCTGTTTTAGTGAAAAAAGATATTCCAGGCTTTTTAGCAAATCGTATTCAACACGCTCTCATGCGTGAAGCTTTATCTCTCGTTGACGCTGGGATTGCTACGCCAGATGATGTGGATGCCGCCGTTCGGTATAGTTTTGGATTCCGCTACGCAGCAGTAGGACCAATGACACAAAAAGAAATTAGTGGTTGGGAGGGGATGGCAGGTGCTTCTGTCGAAATTTGGCCAGATTTATACAACGTCAAGGAATTGCAACCTTGCATGGCAAAGTTGATCGAAGAAGGAAAATATGGCATGAAATCCAAAGAAGGATTTAGAACTTGGAGCGATGAGGAAATTGCCCAAATGCGTAAAAAATATAACGCAAGACTCAAAGCAGCCTTTAATGTTTTACAAGTAGAGCCAGACGAATTATAAAATTTGCATTCATTTATATAACTAGGAGAAAGTATGTCAGTAGATCAAGGTAAGAACTTTAAAGATATTTTGTTTGAGGTAAAAGATCAAGTAGCTTGGATTACGATTAATCGTCCACGCGTATTGAACGCATTCAGAGAGCAAACTTTGGATGAAATGATTGAAGCAGTTAAATCAACAAGAGAAGATCCTTCAATTGCATGTATCGTTTTCCGTGGTGCTGGCGATCGTGCTTTCTCAGCCGGTGGTGACTTTTATGCAATGAAGCGTTTAACTTTCACGAATGGATCTATGTGGAATGATCGTATGCTTGGTTTAGCTATGGCTATTCGCGGTGTACCGATTCCAGCGATCGCTATGGTAAACGGTTGGTGCGTAGGTGGTGGACATGAACTCGCGCTTTGGTGTGACTTGGTAATTGCTTCAGAAAAATCAGTTTTAGGTCAAACAGGTGCAAAAGTTGGTGCTTGTCCAACCGTCGGTGCAACACAGTACCTACCAAGAATCGTTGGTGAGCGGATCGCTAGAGAAATGATTTTCTTAGCAAAACGTTTTGATGCAAAAGAAGCAGAGCGCATTGGTTTGATCAATAAATGTGTTCCAGAAGACAAGTTAATGGAAGAGACTTTAGCTTGGTGTGAAAACATTAAGAGCAATAGTTCACAAACGATTCGTATGACGAAGAAGAGTTTGAACTTTGAATCAGATCAGTTGTATGCATCATGGCAGCATG
This sequence comes from Polynucleobacter rarus, assembly GCF_003072505.1. Classification (GTDB taxonomy): domain Bacteria; phylum Pseudomonadota; class Gammaproteobacteria; order Burkholderiales; family Burkholderiaceae; genus Polynucleobacter; species Polynucleobacter rarus. The sequence goes on along the minus strand of NZ_NTGB01000001.1, from coordinate 2,057,325 downwards.
GTATGGAATTACTCGCTTACGTATGGGGCTCTGAAGAGAGCTTAGAAGGTATGAATGCCTTCTTAGAAGGTCGTAAGCCTGACTTCCAGAAATTCCGTATGGCAAATAAAGCGGCTTTAGCGGATTACATGGATGGTTTCCATAAGAACCTCAATGCACCTCCTGATATGCGTGATTAAGGATTGATCGATATGACTTCTACTACTTCACAAAACCAACTCCCTGAAGGTGCTCTCTCAGGCTTTAAAGTACTTGATTTAAGTCGAGTGCTAGCTGGACCCTGGTGTGGCATGCTACTAGGGGATTTAGGTGCGGAGGTAGTAAAAGTTGAATCTCCAGGCTCGGGTGATGACACCCGAGGTTGGGGGCCGCCTTTTTTGGAAGGTGAGTCGGCTTATTTTTTAGGCGCAAATAGAAATAAAACAGGTTTAAGTATTCATTTTGGATCAGCAGAAGGTAAAGCACTTCTCGCAAAATTGATTCCGCAGTTTGATGTTGTTGTTGAAAATTTTAAAAATGGCACGCTCGAAAAATGGGGCTTTGACAGTCAATGGTTTGAGACCCATGCATCAAAAGTAGTTCGTTGCTCGATCACTGGTTATGGTACCTACGGTCCACTTTCACACTTGCCTGGATATGACTTTATTTTGCAAGCTGAGTCGGGTCTGATGAGTATTTGTGGTGAAGAGGGTGGTGTACCTAGTAAGTACGGCGTTGCGATTGTAGATTTGGCGACAGGTATGATGGCCTGTAACGCTGTGCAAGCAGCCTTATTAGCAAGATATAGAACTGGCAAAGGGCAACACGTCGAAGTGAGTTTGTTTGATACCTCAACAGCGCTCTTAGCAAATGTTGGTAGTAGTCACTTGGCTACTGGTCGAGATGCGAGAAGATTTGGGAATGGACATCCAACCATTGTTCCGTATACTACCTTTCCAGCGGCCGATAAGATGATTGCTTTAGCGGTTGGTAATGACGGTCAGTTTGCTAAATTAGCAGAAGTTTTAGGTCATCCAGAATGGGCTCAAGATGAGCGCTTTAGAACCAATACAGCTAGAGTTCAACACCGTGAAATCGTTGATGGACTCGTTGCTGAGTCATTTAAAACGATGCAATCCAAAGATATTATTTCGACCTTAAGAAAAAATGGTATTCCGGTCGGTGCTGTGAATACGGTTGCTGAAGCCTTGAGTAGTGAACATGCTCAGGTCAAAGAAATGGTCGTAGATATTGCTCATGAAAAAATTGGTAGTTTTAAGAGTTTAGGTACGCCTTTAAAAATGCATCAAACACCAACCAGTGTTAGATCCGCGCCGCCGATGCTTGGACAACACACTGATGAGATTCTAAAAAAATATTTACAACTGAGTGATACAGAACTCAGTGAATTGAGAGCAAAAAATATTATTCAGTAATCTAGATCTTTTTTAAGATACCTAGTTTCCTTGTAAAATCAACGGCTATTTAGGCTAACAAGAATGAGAAAGCGAATATACTAAAAGTGTTCGATTTTTAAACAATTAGTTACACTTCGTTTTCGATTAGGGGAATTTATGAGCAATGACTCTCGGTTACCAGCGCAAGAGCTGGATATGTCTGCTTATTGGTTGCCGTACACTCCCAACCGTTATTTTAAGAAGACCCCTAAACTCATGGCCTCTGCCAAGGGTGCTTATTATTTTGATACCCAAGGCCATCAAATTTTTGACGGTATCTCAGGTTTATGGTGCTCGCCCTTAGGACATGGCGATCCTCGAATTGGCAAAGCTTTGCAACAGCAATTTGAGACGATGGATTACTGTACTGCTTTTCAAATCGCTAGCCCTAATACGTTTACCCTTGCTTCTAGGATTGCTAAGATGGCTCCAACTGGGCTTGGTAAAGTATTCTTTACGAACTCCGGCTCGGAAGCGGTGGATACGGCCTTAAAAATTGCCATTGGCTATCATAAAGTTTTAGGTCAAGGCGGTCGGTTTCGTTGCATCGGTCGTGAACGCGCCTATCATGGGGTCGGTATCGGTGGAATCTCGGTCGGCGGTATTGTCGCTAATCGAAAAATGTTTGCAACGATGATGATGAACGGTGTAGACCATTTGCCGCATACTTATAACTTATCGCAAATGGCCTTTTCAAAAGGGCAACCAACGTGGGGTGCCCATTTAGCTGAAGAACTAGAAAGACTGGTTGCTTTGCATGAGGCGAGTACCATTGCGGCGGTCATCTTAGAACCCATGCAAGGCTCAACTGGAGTGCTTGTGCCCCCACAAGGGTATCTGCAAAGAATTCGTGAGATTTGTACAAAACACGGCATTTTATTGATATTTGATGAAGTGATTACAGGCTTTGGGCGTTTAGGTACACCTTTTGCTGCTGATCGATTTGGGGTGGTACCCGATATGATTACTTTTGCTAAAGCAATCACCAACGGTGTCATACCTTTAGGTGGTGTGATTGTGCGGGATGATATCTATGAGACCTTAATGAATAGCGGCGGTCAAGAACAGTTCATTGAGTTTTTCCATGGCTACACCTACTCAGGTCACCCAATGGCTATTGCGGCAGGCCATGCGGTATTAGATATTTTCGAGAGTGATGATCTAGTAAATCGGAGTAAGACACTAGAGCCTGCGCTTGAGCAAGCTATTCATGGCTTAAAAGGGCAAAGTAAGATTTTAGATATTCGTAATATTGGTTTAGCTGCAGCTATCGATATTGAGCCGAACGCTAAAGAGCCAGGCAAAAGAGGCATGCAAGTACTGGAGAAATGTTTAGAGAAGGGGGCTTTAGTGCGGATTTCGGGTGACACGATCGCAGTTTGCCCACCCTTTATTTCGACTGAAGCTGAAATTACAAAACTCGTGGATATTTTAGGCAGCTCTATTGCAGAAGTTGCCTAAAATTGATTAGTCTAAAAAGTTCAGCGCAAAATCCATTCGCCATGAGATTGGATTTGAGCGTACATTGTATCTGGAGCTAGATCGATATCTCCTGGCCAAGCAACAGCCCCATTATGAATGTGAACTTGATCAAAGATGGCTGGGTTCTTTAGTGCCTCGAAAACACCTGTTAAATGACTGTTTTCAAATCTAACTTTACCAATAGTGCCATCCTGAAACTTCACTTGTAAGACAAGCGGCGCAATCTTCTTTACTTCAATAACATCCCACTTCATCGGTCACCTCATTCCAAGGATTTAATGTACATTGACCTAGATTAGCTGTCAATAACACATCATGGAACTTGCAATTACTTAGAATGAAGTTACCTAAAAATAAGCAGAAATCAATTAATCAATCTTACCAATAGCTTTCAGTAAAGTTAACATTCTTTTACCGTCTTCTTGGGCAAACTTTTCAAATTCTGGCGCATCACGATAGTCCATGATGATGTTTTGTTTTTGGAAACCAGAAGTAAATTGAGGACTCTTTACGGCTTCCTTTAAAGCATTTCTGAGTGTCATGATGATTGGCACAGGAGTTCCTTTTGGTGCATAAATACCCGCCCAAATATAGTACTGAGCATCATATCCAGCCTCACGATAACTTGGGACATCCGGAAATGCTGAAATACGTTTTGCACTCGAAACGGCTAAAGGACGAACTTTTCCAGAAGCGATTTGTGCAGCGGCAACACCTGGAGCTGCGGTCGTAAAATCAACTTGACCACCTAGCAGTGCTAAAAGTGACGGGCCACCACCACCGAAGGGAACTTGGGTAAACTTCACGCCAGCTTGATACGCTAACATTTCAACTGAAAGATGAATCGGTCCAAAATTACCGGAAGAGGAGTAGTTGTATTTACCTGGTTCTGCTTTGGCTGCTTTGATTAAATCTTCCAAAGTTTTAAATGGCGATTCTGTTTTTACGAGAATAATCATTGGATCACTTGAAATCAACGCAATCGGCTCGAGTTGATTCAGTTCGTATTGTGGTTTTCTGCCAGAAATACGCTCTGCCTCTGGGTGAACCACCACAGAAGAGAGTGACATTGCTAAGGTGTAACCATTGGGTTTTGCATTAGCTACATAAGCGGTACCAAGGGCACCACCAATTCCGGGTTTATTCTGAACCACAATCGCTTGTTTTAAAACAGTACCTAAAGGTTCTGCCAAGATGCGTGCATTTAAGTCAGCTGCTCCACCTGGAGGATTCGCCACAATTAAAGAGATCGAAGAACTAGGATATGGGTCTTCTGCTTGAGCAGTAAATACACACAAAAGATTTAGAAACAGAGTAAATGCAATAGCAAAGGACTTTTTCATTGCGGAACCTTAACGGTTTGTTCATTGTTAACAGATAAAACGATGGATTCAAACATTGCAATGGTTTGTTCCATTTGTAATGGAGAAATCGGATATGGAGTTGGCACTCTAGTTGCATCAATACCAGAATGGAATTGATTTGGAATTGCTAAACTAAAGGCGTCTAACTCGGCCCGAATGGAGTCGAGTGGTGGCATGACAAAACGCTCAACACGACCGCCTTTATAACGGACAACAACCTCATTTTCACCAAGGGCTTCAATCGAAGCTTGATCGCCAAAAACATGTACACGCCAAAAAATGGGGGTTGCTCGCACCATTGCAAAATAACCACTTAAGCCATTATTGAATTTAACGGTAACAGTCGTTGAATCTCTTGGATCGTGTCCCTTACGCTGACTACACACCATCGCAGTGACAGATTGTGCAGGGCCAATAATGTTCACAAATGCTTCAATCATATGGATCCCTGTACCGGTGAGACCACCAGCAGGAGATTCATAAGGAGACTCACGCCAATCAGAAAAGAATTTTGTAGAGTGTTCGTTACTGTAATGACCTTCAATGTGCAACACATCACCTAAAATGCCACTTTTTACAAGTTCTCTTAACTTCGCCATGGAAGGCCAGAAGTGTTTATTTTGTCCAACAGCCAGCACAACATTGTTTTGTTGGCAGGCTGCTATGGCAGACTTCGCTTCATTAAAAGTTAAGGTTAATGGTTTTTCACAAAAAATATGTTTACCAGCATTGGCTGCTGCAACGATTTGCTCAGCATGTAAGGAGTGTGGAGTTGCTAAGACCACGGCCTTAATTTCTGGATTTTGCAGAGCATCCGATAAGTCGCTTGCCAAAGCCATGCCTTGTTGATTGGCAAACGCACGAGTTTCTTCTACTTCTTTCGTGATTCCTAAACTAAAGCGAATTTCTGTACTTTTATTTTGTACTGCAGTGGCAATATTTTTACCCCACCAGCCCATTCCTACTAATGCTGCATTAATCATTTTTTACTCAGTCTCTTAGGTTAAAACTCTTTGGTTAATAATTTCTTTACTGCATTTGATATTTTCTTACTAAATCTTCATCTACTTCAATTCCCAGTCCAGCTTTATCCGGAATCGGTAATAAGCCATTGATAGTTTGGATTGGCGTTTGCACAATGTCTTGCGCTAATGATAGATGACTTGGACTGACACCCCAACGAACATGAGGGAGCGCAGCGCTAAGATGTAATAAAGCAGCCGAAGCGATACTGGACTCAGCTAGTTTTCCGGCTAAGTTTAGTTCTAAACCCAAGGCCGCGCAGGCATGTCCAGCTGCCATTAAGCCACTGATGCCACCGAACTTTAAAGTTTTTAGAGATACGCCGGCAATCCCTAAAGGCAGATGTGCCATCACGGCAGCCATATCCGTCACTGATTCATCTAAACCGATCTTGACAGGACTTAAAGCAATCAGTTTTTGCAAATCATCCATGGCATTTTTGTGCAGGGGCTGTTCAAAATAAGATAAGTTGGCATCTTTTACACCCAACACATAAGTGGAGGCTTGCTCAAGATTCATGCCCATATTGGCATCGCCACAATACTGAATGTCATTACCAAATTCTTTACGCAGAGTGTTGGTGAGAAGAATATCATCAGCTAACGATTTAACACCTAACTTTAATTTAAAAAATCGATATCCCTGGTCAATCATCTTGCCTGTTTCGATAATATCTTTTTCAACACTCTTATTGCCAATCAACCACAACGGCACTGCATGGTCACGTTGCTTACCACCAATCAAAACGTGGATTGGTACTTGTAAGTAACGCCCAACCAAATCATATAGGGCAATATCAATTGCTGCAATCGCGCTCTTACCTTGCTTTACAAAGGAGAAAAGGGACTTTGTAATACCGGATAAATCGAGAGCGTTTTTACCAGGGAGCCGATCTTTTAATGAGCCATTAAAGGTACTTAAAAGCTCCTCTAAGGTCGAACCACCATGACTGGGTGCAGAGGTGGTTTCTCCCCAGCCGACTAAACCGTTTTCAGCCTCAATCCGAACCAGCATTGTTTCTGCTTCGCGTAACTCAACCCCAGCCATGAGGACCGGTTTGATCATCGGTAAACACACTCCGAAAGCTTCAACTTTTTTAATGATTAGTGGTGGCAATGTACTTGTGTTCATAGGGGTATTTTCTAGGTTAAGGACTATTTAAGGTTTGACTAAACTATTCTTTAAGATGGCTTCAAAAATAATGGCGTTATCTAAGTGACCATTGCCATTCGCTGATTCTGTTTCGAGTAATTCGATATAGCGCTGAGCAAGTGGAAGATGCTGCCCTTTGGCATCAGCGAGGTCTTGAATTAAGTGAAAGTCTTTTAAACTTTGATCGACTTTGCTTTGTGGATTTTCGTATTGGCGATTGACCATTAAGTTACCCTTGACTGCCATGACACTTGATGCTGCAGCAGATAGTTGTAGTGTTGCTAATAACTTTGCTGGATCTAATCCTAATTGTTGACCAAATACTAAGCCTTCTGCCATGGATGCGCGGTGTAAGCCCAGCACTAAATTGATGGCTAGTTTTGCTTTACCCGCATCACCCACCTCACCAATATGTTGTCGCTTCGGTGTAACGATATCTAATAGTTCGCTCACTGCTTCGAATTGCGACTCAATACCGCCCATTAGTCCCAGCGCATCGCCACGAGCGAGTTGTAAACTGGTACCAGAAATTGGTAACTCTAAAAAATGATGACCGAGATCTGTAAAAGATTTTGCAATTTTTTTAATTTCATCTGGGTCACAGGTACTGGTACAAATGACACTAATCGGCTCTTTCGGTTGATCTTTAAGTAGGCCGTCCGGCCCAAGTAATGTGGCTTCAACCTGTTTAGTATTAAATACAGCCAAAAAAATGACGCGACACGAAGTTCCAAGACCTGCAATTGTTCGTATGCGGTCTGCCCCAAATTCAGTACACCGGTTAAGATCCACATCAAAGCCTAAAAGAGGCACTCCAGCCGCGTCTAGTCTTCTGACTAAGGCTTGCCCCATGAGGCCAAGACCAATTACCCCAACGGATTGAGAAGAAGTGCTCATGGTAGTAAATCCATAAAAGGATTGTCTAAAGATTCTTGCATTAATTCATCCGAAGTAAATTCAGCATAGTGCTTTGCCCATTGCAAAATATCTTCAACAATTTCATCTCCGTTATAACCTTGGTCATTTAATTGATCAATTAATTGTTGCTTGACTGGCGCAACACGATCACGCCAAAGAGTTTGCTCTTCCGGAGTCAAAGAAATAAATTCCATACCGTTTTGAATAAAGGCTTCACATCCCCGAGCACCAGCTAGACCATAAAATAATTGCGCGCCTGCCTGAGCTAAACCTCTTAGCCATTCATTCAGAATGATCTTTAAATCTTCCGGTAACTGCGCGTAAAAACTGGGCGACAAGCCGTACTCTAAATTCACTCTTACTAAATTAGCACTGGTACGATAATTCGCATGCTTGTAAAGGCCTACAGTGTGGGCCGCGCTATCCGAAATAGAGATAGCAAAAACTTCATTGCTTTCGTAAGCCTTTTTTCCTTCGGGAGTACTACAACCCACAGGTATGGCGCCTAAGGCAGAAAATAAATCGGATTCAACCCCGTTACTACAAGCAATTTTTTTTCCGGCAATATCAGCTAAGGTACGAATGGGCTCACGACTAAATAAGTTGTACTCACTCGTGGCAACCATACGTCCCATTAACACCCCTTGACCTTCGAAATCTTTCCTAAAGTGTTTGTGATAGAGAGCTTCAGAAACAGCCGTTGCACCTTCTGCACTATCAAAAATGAAGGGCAAGCTCAGTGCTTGCGCGGCAGGAAACATCGTTGCATCCCAAGCTGAGTAGACAGGGCACATATCCGTAATCCCTGCTTTGAGAGCTTCAATTCCTTCTCGTTCTTTATGTAAACTACCACCCCAAAAAGCTTTAACTTGAATTGCCCCATCAGTCATTTGATGAAGACGTTTAAAGGCGGGCTCAAACACATCGACTACGGCTGGAGAACTACCGGGAATGTGAGCGCTAACGCGCAGTACAAACTTCGGTTCAACCGCCGTTAAGTCCGCTGGTGAAACATCGAGCCATGCTCTGGCAATCGTTGTTTTTTGGAGGACTTGCTCTACGCTATCGTTTCCTGCAATTTGTAAATTAGACATATTAATCAGAATCTTTCAAGTTTGTTTCTTTTTCATATCTTACAATTTCTGCTTGATAAAATTTGGCAAATTCGAACTGAGAAATATTGATCTGACGATTCGGATAATTATCGACTTGACTATAAGATAAGGCTGGTAACGTGGTAAGGAGGGTCATCAAACCCCATGACAAAAATTTTGCTCGGATGTTGATTTGAGAATGATTTAGTAACTTTAAAAGCAAACTTGTCTCCTGAGGTGATGATTTTTTTAATCTTTTGTTTAATTTTAGCTGAATTAAAACGAAATAGGTAGAACGCCAACTCAAAACAAACTGCCTAATCAGTGGATAATTGACATAATTTAATTTCTGACTAAAAAATGATTCAAATTACTGAATTACGGTTGCCGATCAATCATGTGCCACAAGCACTTGAACAAGTGATTCTTGATCGTCTTAAAATTTCCACAAATGAGTTAATTCGCTTTGAAATTTTTAAGCGTAGTGTTGATGCGCGTAAAAATGTAGATCTTGCTTTAATCTACACCGTACATGTCTCCGTCAAGGATGAGGATGCTGTGTTAGCCCAGTGGTCTTTTGATGGACATATTAGACCAGCTCCTGATACCGCATACCATTTTGTTGCCAAAGCGCCTGCGTTATTTGATGAGCGTCCAGTAGTCATTGGTTTGGGACCTTGCGGCCTTTTTGCCGCCTTAGTTTTAGCCCAAATGGGCTTTAAGCCCATCGTGCTTGAGAGAGGTAAAGCGGTACGGGAAAGAACCCAAGATACATGGGGTTTATGGCGTAAAAATGTTCTCAATCCTGAGTCAAATGTTCAGTACGGAGAAGGTGGAGCCGGCCTTTTTTCAGATGGTAAGTTATATAGTCAAATCAAAGATCCCCAATTTTTAGGTCGCAAAGTTATTGCTGAATTTATCAAAGCTGGCGCTCCGGCTGAAATTGAATATGTAGCCAAGCCACATATCGGTACTTTCCGACTGGTCGGCGTGGTGGAGCGGATGCGAGAGGAAATTATTGCCTTAGGTGGAGAAGTCAGGTTCTCAAGCAAAGTAAGCGAATTTTTAATTGAAAACGGAAAGTTGGAAGGCCTCCGATTAGAAAATGGTCAAACGATTGCCACGAAAAGGGCAATTTTAGCCCTAGGTCATAGTTCACGAGATACCTTTGCAGCATTGCACAGTGCTGGTGTTTATTTAGAGCAAAAGCCGTTTTCTATTGGGTTTAGGATTGAGCATCCTCAGTCGGTGATTGATCGTGCACGCTTAGGTCCACACGCTGGTAATGCAATTGTTGGCGCGGCTGACTATAAACTGGTACATCATGCTAAAAATGGTCGCTCTGTCTATAGTTTTTGCATGTGTCCTGGTGGCACCGTAGTTGCTGCCACCTCAGAGCCAAATCGAGTTGTCACAAATGGTATGAGTCAATACTCCAGAAATGAACGCAACGCTAACGCGGCGATTGTGGTCGGTATTAGTCCAGAAGACTATCCAGGTGGGCCGCTTGCTGGAATAGAGTTTCAGCGCTCAATTGAGTCAAAAGCGTTTGTCATGGGGGGATCTAATTACGAGGCACCAGGTTCACTGGTTGGAGATTTTTTAAAAGGGCAGGTATCTCAAGAGTTCAGAAGTGTATTACCATCCTATAAACCCGGTGTTCACTTAACCGATTTAACGCAATGTTTACCAGATTATGCAATTTTAGCTATCCAAGATGCATTGCCCCATTTTAATCAAAAAATACCTGGTTTTTCGATGAATGATGCAGTGTTGACAGGTGTTGAGACGAGAACCTCTGCCCCACTGCGAATCACGCGCGGTGTAGATTTTCAGTCTCTGAATGTACGAGGTCTTTACCCTGCTGGTGAGGGAGCCGGATATGCCGGTGGAATTTTATCGGCAGGTGTTGACGGCATTAAAGTAGGACAGGCTTTGGCACTTGATATTATGAGAAATAAAGTAAATTAATTTTTGCCATCAAATTTTAAGGAATCATCATGCAAGCAATCAATCAGTTAGGCACTAATTTAAGCACTCGTTTTGTAAAATCAGGGTTGATAGCATTTTTAACAATCACGTCTTTAACTTACCAAAGTGCTTTTGCCCAGGCTTGGCCAAATCGGACTATTAAAATTGTTGTGCCATTTGGTCCCGGCGGAGCTAATGATTTGGTTGCGCGCGCAGCAGCAGAAGGGATGTCCAAAGAGTTGGGGCAAAGCGTCGTGATTGAGAATAAACCTGGTGCGGGGGCAACTTTAGGGGCTGATTTTGTAGCAAAAGCCGCACCTGATGGTTATACATTTCTTGTTGCTGCAGCAGGTTTGGTCACCAATAGTTTGATCAAATCCAAAATGCCCTATAAAGATTCTGACTTAACCCCAATTGGCATGATTGCGGTAAGTCCATCTGTAATTGTGGTGGCTGCAGACTCCCCTATTAAGAATTTGAAAGATTTATTCGAAGCATCTAAAAAAGGGCAAGGCCTCAATTTTTCTACTGCAGGCACCGGAAGCACACCTCATTTCGTCGCCGAAATGCTAAAAATTAGTGGGGGTGGTAAGTTCGATATCATCCCTTATAAAAGTGGCTCTGAAGGCATGGTTGCGGTAGTGGGTCATCAGACCGATGCGACATCAGAAGCTAGCGTAGTAGTTATTCCACAAATTTTGGGGAATAAGTTGCGTCCTATCGCCTCCACTTGGAATACCAGAATCTCTGCACTAAAAGATGTGCCAACGGCCAAAGAGTTGGGTTACCCTAATATTTTTATTGGTCACTGGGCAGGCTTACTTGCTCCAGCTGGCACACCAGTTGAAGTTTTAGACAAGATGAACGATGCTTTAAATAAGGCACTGAAAAGACCTGAAATTAAAGATCGATTGATTGCTCAAGGAATTGAGCCAATTGGAGGTAATCGGGCGTCCTTCGTGAAGTTTATTGACGAAGAAAGAGCAAGATTAAGTGCGATTGTTAAAGCTACTAATATGAAAGAAGATTAAAAAAGTTTGTCATCATCCGACTGACTTATTGAAGCAGTATAGTATTTAAAATTTTATAAAAAGGTAATAATGAAAATTCAGCAAAATATTCTAATTAGCATTTTGGCTATGCTAGTCTCTAGTGGTGTTTATGCCCAATCTCAATCGAATTCTGGGGTAGTTGCGACAGTTAATGGCGTCAAAGTATTAAATAAAGATTTGGAGTTGATGGTCAAAACAGCTGAGGCTTCGGGAGCTAAAGATTCACCAGATCTACGCAATGCGATTCTGAATGATCTCGTTATTCGTGAGGCAATTTTGCAAGATGTTAAAAAGAATAATCTTGAAAAACGAGGTGATAATGAATCCCGCATAAAAATTGCTAACCAAAACATCCTAATTGATTTATGGTTTGCAGAATTTATGAAAGCCCATCCAATTACTGATACTGAAATCAGAGCTGAATATGATCGTCAGGCTGCGATCACTAAAGAGGGTAAAAACTCTAACGAATACAAAATCTCACAAATTATTTTGGGTTCCGAGTCTGACGCAAATGATGTGATTGCTAAGCTCAATAGTGGGTCCAATTTTAATCAGCTTGCCAAAGAGAAATCTTTGGACAAACAAAGTGCAGCGAATGGCGGAGAAATACCTAATTGGATATTACCCGATCAGCTCGTCCCCCCACTAGGTGATACCGTAATTGGTCTTACTAAAGGAAAAGTTGCAACGAAAGCAGTTCGAAGCAACTTGGGATGGCATATTGTCAGACAAGATGATATGCGTAAATTTAAATTACCTACTTTTGAAGAGTCGAAAAATATTATCTCTCAGTCAATCCTTAATCGCCGTAAGCAAGAGGCTATTTCTGAGCTGATGAAAAAAGCTACGGTAGTACCTACTAAATAACAGATTTGTTCTGTAAAGACCATCCGATCAATTCGGAGGGTCTTTTTAATTTATCTAATTAATTTATCTAATCGTGCGGAAAACCTCGTCGTTCAAGGCGAGGATGAATAGCACGGACATCCTGTCTGTCCTAGACCTTTCTAAGTACGCTTCTGACCCAACCATTAGATTCAGCTATACCGTCTTAGCAAACCTACTTCCGCTGGGGAAGCAAGATCCGAATCTTTCCTGACTGAAAGAGTCCCCAAGTCAAGCCTTACAGCAAACCCTGAAAGACCTAGAGCGCGCCTATATAAACTTTTTCTCTAAGCGTGCTCAGGGGTGGGGTGAATTTAGGTGGCAACTTGAGTACAAGATGACTTGGCGAGGAGGTATTTTGCTAGCCGTGCCACCGCACAGCACCAGCCGCATCTGCACGGGTTGTGGTCATCTATCGAAAGACAATCGCAAGACGCAAGCCAAGTTCGAGTGCGTAGAGTGTGGCGATGAGAATCACGCCGATCTGGTGGGTTCAATCAATATTTTAGAGCGAGGACATCGTTTTTTAGCCTGTGGAGAGTAGGTGCAGTCAGACCACTCTGTGAAGCAGGAGCCCGCCGAAGTGACTCAAGCTCTAGCAGCGAGAGCGCAGTAGGAATCTCCGTCCTTTCAGGCGGGGAGGCTGTCAAGTCCGCGATCCGGATCAAAATCTGATTCAAATTAGTGAGTTAATCTAAAAAACTCTCAATCCATCAACTGAATTGAGAGTTTTTTCTAACTTGATGCTTTGAAGACTCGATTACGCTGCAATTTTTTCTGCTGGTACTTCTATAGGTGAGCGAATGAGGAAATCAAATGCTGATAAAGATGCCTTAGCTCCTTCGCCCATCGCAATGATAATTTGCTTAAATGGGATAGTCGTACAGTCACCCGCTGCAAAAACACCAGGAAGAGATGTCTCACCTTTTGGATCAATCATAATTTCGCCACGAGGAGACAATTCAACTGTACCTTTGAGCCAATCAGTATTTGGTAAAAGACCAATTTGCACAAAGATACCTTCAAGTGTAATGACTTTTTCTTCTTTTGTTGCACGGTCTTCATAACGTAAACCATTCACTTTTTGGCCATCACCCAATACTTCTTTACTTAGTGCATTCGTAATCACCGTGACGTTAGCTAAGCTAAAGAGTTTTTTCTGCAAGACAGCATCAGCACGCAACTTTGTATCAAACTCAATCAAGGTGACATGACTCACTACACCTGCCAAATCGATCGCAGCTTCTACACCAGAGTTACCACCGCCGATGACAGATACACGCTTACCTTTAAATAAAGGACCATCACAGTGCGGGCAATATGCAACCCCTTTGTTCCTATATTCCTGTTCACCAGGCACATTCATTTCTCTCCAACGTGCACCAGTACTGATGATGACCGATTTGGATTTTAAGACGGCCCCATTTGCGATCGTTACTTCAAAGCCGTTGTTGGTTTTATTTAGTGCAGTCGCGCGTTGCAAATTCATGACATCCACTTCATATTCTTTGACGTGTTGCTCTAAGGCTTGGACTAACTTAGGTCCTTCAGTTTCTTTTACAGAAATAAAGTTTTCAATCCCGAGAGTATCCATGACCTGGCCACCAAAACGCTCCGCTAATATACCTGTACGAATTCCTTTACGAGCAGCGTAGATGGATGCTGACGCTCCTGCAGGACCACCACCAATGATGAGCACATCAAACGCTTCTTTAGCGTTTAATTTCTGTGCATCTTTCTCAGGGCTACTTGTGTCGAGTTTAGCAATAATCTCTTCAACAGTCATCCGACCTTGTCCAAAGTTTTCACCGTTCAGCATGACTGTCGGTACTGCCATGATCTGGTGTTCATTTACCAAGTCCTGATAAATGGCTCCATCAATCATGACGTGTTCGATATCTGGATTCAGTGCTGCCATGAGATTGAGGGCTTGTACTACGTCTGGACAGTTGTGGCATGAAAGAGAGATAAAGGTCTCAAATTTTAATTTGCCACTCATATGACGAATACGTTCAATGATGTCAGCTTCTACCTTTGGTGGGTAACCACTGGCTTGTAAGATTGCCAAGATAAATGAAGTCATTTCATGACCCATTGGCAAACCAGCAAAGGTAATACGTGCTTCATCACCAACCTTACCTACGGTAAAACTAGGCACCTTTTGTGCAGAGCCGTTGGTCTGGACAGTAATTTTTTCAGACTGCTCAGCAACTTCGTTAAGTAGTGTCAACATTTCAGATGAGACGGATGAGTCATCTAATGTGGCGGTCAAGACGATGGGTTGTACGATTCTTTCAAAATACCCTTTTAATTGCGCTTTTATGTTGTTATCTAACATGATGTTTCCTTTATTTAAAATAAATGAATACGAGTGAATTGAGTTAATTCCTTAAGTGAGTCCATTGGACAGAATCGCTTTCTCTCCAATAGACTCTCCGAAGAGAGTCTATGTTGAATCTAATTAATTAGATTTTTCCAACTAAGTCTAAAGATGGAGTCAAAGTCTGTGCGCCTTCTTTCCATTTAGCTGGACATACTTCACCTGGGTGAGCAGCAGTATATTGAGCAGCTTGTAATTTACGTAATGTCTCTGATACATCACGAGCGATTTCATTGGAATGAATCTCAGCAGTCTTAATCATGCCCTCTGGATTGATGATGAATGTTCCGCGGAGTGCTAAACCTTCTTCTTCAATATGAACACCGAAAGCGCGTGTTAAAGCATGTGTTGGATCGCCAACGAGTGGGAATTGTGCTTTGCCAACTGCTGGTGAAGTTTCGTGCCATACTTTGTGTGAGAACTGTGTATCAGTTGTAATGATGTAAACTTCTGTACCTGCTTTTTGGAAAGCAGCATAGCTATTAGCAGCATCTTCAATTTCAGTTGGGCAGTTAAATGTGAAAGCTGCAGGCATGAAAATAAATACTGACCATTTTCCTTTGAGGGACTCTTCTGTTACTGTAATGAACTTGCCATTGTGAAAAGCTTGGTTTTTAAATGGTGCTACTTGTGTATTAATAAGTGACATGGTTTTTCCTATAATAAAATTAAAGTGGGTTACGACAGATGCTATTGTGTAGTATTGTCGAATAGTTGTAAATTGAATAAAATTGATCTTGTTAATCGATTTTATTGATAAAGAGGAAATTCATGGCTGCAATACCAACTATCAAGCAGTTACGCTATTTACAGGCGTTAAATAAAACCCTTAGTTTTACTGAGGCAGCTGCACTTTGCTTTGTTGGTCAATCCACTTTAAGTGCAGGTTTGAAAGAACTTGAAACTACTTTAGGGGTACAGTTAGTTGAAAGAGATAAACAAACTGTCTCGATTACCCCAATCGGTCAAGAAGTGATCGATCGAGCAGAACGTCTGCTAGCGCAAGCTGATGATTTAGTTGATTTTGTCGATAGTTATGCTGGTTCCATGGTTGGTGTGATTAAACTCGGCGTCATCCCAACCATAGCCCCTTTCATATTACCAACTCTGATGCCGAAAATGAGGGAACAATACCCTGATTTACAAATTGCCTTAAGAGAAGACTTATCAGGAAATTTAATAAATAAATTAGATCGACATGAACTGGATTTTGCATTGATTGCCCTACCTTATGATACCGAGGGATTTTTAGTCAAAGAGCTGTTCGATGATGAGTTTTGGTTAATTGCGAAAGAGGGCGATCCGATCTTTAACAAGAAAGATCTCCATTTAAGCCATCAGATGAGTGATCGTATTTTATTACTCGAGGACGGTCACTGTATTCGGGAACACACCTTAAAAGCTTGTCGTAGAAGTGAACTTGTGAGCCATAATGGCATTGAGGCGACCAGTTTATTGACATTAGTACAAATGGTGGAGTCGGGTTTAGGAATTGCCTTATTGCCTAAAATGGCAGTACATTCAGGATTGTTAAGTAATACGCAGTTAATTGCCAGACCACTAGCAATCCCAACGCCGAAGCGAAAAATTGCCTTGATTGCTAGACCATCTACGGCCAGGATTGAAGAGTTTAATGCCTTAGTTAAAGTAATCAAGAGCTAACTATTTCAAGTTTTATTTAGAAAGAGACCAATATGCCTTTACCAATTGCGCCACTATCATTTATTTCACACGGTGCACCTACCTTTGCATTGGAACCAGGAGTGCTTGGGCAAGAATTAAATATGATTGGGAAGAGCCTCACTAATATCAACGCCATTTTGGTTGTTTCTCCACATTGGCAGACAGACGTCTTGGAAGTCATGACAACTGCTAAGCCAGAAACAATTCATGATTTTTATGGGTTCCCTAAGCCTCTGTACGAATTAAATTATCCAGCGCTTGGAAGCCCTTCAGTCGCATCGCACGTGTTAGATGTTTTAAAACAAGCGGGTTTTCAAGTTCATGAAAATAATACACGGGGCTTGGATCATGGTGCTTGGACGCCACTCATGCACCTATTACCTGAGGCAAATTTACCAGTGTTTCAAGTATCTCTACCCCATTCTTTTGATTCGCGTGATTCTTACCATTTAGGGCAAGCAATTGCTGGTTTGCGATCAGAGGGAGTTTTGCTTCTTTGCTCAGGTAGTATGACTCATAATTTAAGCGACTTAAGACTGGGTTCACAAGGTGATTTGCCCTATGTGAAGGAGTTTTCCGCTTGGGTTAATACGGCTATTGTTGAGGACAGACTCGAAGAACTTTTGAATTATCGACAATGTGCACCAAATGCCTTAAGAGCTCATCCAACAGAAGAACATTTCTTACCCTTGTTTATTGCCTTAGGTGCCAGATTCGCAAATGATCAACTTGAAATGATTGATGGTGGTATTAGTTATGGAATCCTAGCAATGGATGCGCTACTTTGGAACAATCAAAATCTCTAAAATAATGCAGCCAATCATACAAAAAATAACTCCAATACTCTACCGGTTCAGTATATTTTTGACCTATTCCTTTTTAGATGATCCAGCGATGTTAGCTTTTGCTTTTACCTAAAATTGAAGAAACATCAGAGCGACTGCCAATAACATGATGAAAGTTGCAAGCCAACCCAGAAAACTAATATGCCACGGTAAAGATAACACGCCCATTACTTTTTTATTCGCAGATAAAATCATAATCACCAACATTAAAGGTACTGCAATAATGCCATTGGTGATCGCGCTCCATACCAAAGCTTTCATCGGACTAATGGATAAATACTGTAAAAAGATCGCTGCCCCAACACATAAGGTAATGGTTATATAAAAGCCTGGTGCTTCACGCCAATTTTTTTCTAAGCCCCAAGACCATCCCATGAGTTCTGATAAGGCATAGGATGCAGAGCCTGCTAAAACTGGTATACCTATTAGTCCAACCCCTAGCATACCGATTGCGAATAATTCAAATGCAAAGTCGCCAGCTAAGGGACGAAGCGCCATGGCTGCTTGAGCAGCAGTTTGAATATCATGTATACCAGCAGCAAACAAGGTGGCACCAGTCGCCAACACAATAAAGTAAGCGGAAACATTCGAGTAGAACATGCCAGACCAGGTATCCCAAGAAATGCGTTTGAGCTCTAATTGCGCTGTGCTTGTATCGGATACCAGTGGCCCACCGCCTGACTGGTTCATATCTTCTACCTCTTGGGAAGCTTGCCAAAAAAACAAGTAGGGACTGATGGTTGTACCAAAAATACCAACAATTATTGCCGCAGCGCCGGCATTCCATTCGAACTCGGGAAAAACGGTCTTTCTTAACGCCTCTGACCAATCAATATGAACTACAAAGAGAATTAACGCATAGGAAATTAAAGATAAAGTGAGCCACTTTAAGTACATCACATAGCGGTGATAAGGAATGAAAACCTGTAAGAAAATCGTCAAAAATGCAAAGGCGACTGCCATGAGATGTCGATTGAAACCTAATACTAATTCAGCCACCTCACCCATTGCCGCCACATCTGCCGCGATATTTAATGTGTTCGCGATCACTAAGAGGCTAACGACTAGCCATAGTATAACGGGTGGGAAATGGGTTTTAATATTCGCCGCTAGTCCCTTTCCGGTAACTCTCCCTAGCCTTGCACAAACCACCTGTATGCCGACCATCAAAGGAAAGGTGAGTGGGATAGTCCAGAGCATATTAAAGCCAAATTGAGCACCGGCTTGAGAGTAGGTGACAATTCCACTTGGATCGTCGTCAGCAACACCGGTTACAAGTCCAGGCCCAAATTTTGCTAAAGGATGTTCTTTGATTCGAAGAATTAAAGCTTTAAATCGACTTTGCATTGTCAGCACTTTGACTCTCGTAGTTTAGGATCTGAAATTTAAAATTATTATTAAAAAGATTAAAAGTACTCTTTCATTATGTACCTAATTTAAAAAATAATATGATTACGATTTCCAGCATTACGCAATTGAATTCACTAAAATACACATTTATTAAAATAGGGTGTACATTGAAAGATCAAGTCTTTTTCGTGTTGACTGTGCAACATAAAAAATTAGCTTCTAGGATTTCTATATGACTTCAAACCAACCGAATGAACAGAATTTAAATATAGATTTAAGAGATTTAGTCTGTGGCATGAAAACCAGCGAGCAATCAAAGCATCATACGATGTTTGAAGGTAAGCCTTACTATTTTTGTAGTGCAGGATGTTGCACAAAATTTTTAAAATCTCCCTCCACCTATCTTCACCCAGAAACTCAAAAAGAGATTCCTGTCGTTGCTGGTTCGATCTATACCTGCCCAATGCATCCAGAGGTCATTCAAGACCATCCTGGTAGTTGTCCAAAATGCGGCATGGCACTAGAAGCAATGATTCCTGATTTAGACGAGGAAGAAAGTCCCGAGTTAATTGATTTTCTTAAGCGCTTTTGGTACTCATTACCCCTAACCCTTATTGTTTTTGTATTAGCCATGTTTGGTCATCAGTTACATTTGTTAGAAATGAGCCAACAGTCTTGGGTAGAATTTTTGTTAGCAACCCCAGTTGTTTTATGGGCGGGATTACCATTTTTCGTTCAGGGGTGGAATTCAATCATCAATCGTAGTCCTAATATGTGGACCCTGATTAGCGCTGGGACGGGTACTGCTTATATTTATAGTGCTGTTGCAACGATTGCCCCAGAAATTTTTCCACAATCTTTTATTTCGATGGGGCGCGTATCAGTCTATTTTGAAGCGTCTGTTGTGATTATTTCTTTAACTTTATTAGGTCAAATTTTAGAGTTGAAGGCACGCTCTAAAACTTCTGCAGCGATTAAATCATTACTAGGGTTGGCACCTAAACAAGCAAGAATTATTCATTCAGACGGTATTGAGGAAGATATTGATTTAAATGATGTCGTGGTGGGTGATATTCTTCGTATTCGTCCTGGTGAAAAAGTCCCAGTTGACGGCGTGGTGGTGAGTGGTTCCAGTTCAGTTGATGAATCGATGTTAACGGGTGAGCCAATACCAGTGACAAAAAGTACCGGAGATGCATTAATTGGCGCGACGATGAATGCAAGCGGTGCTTTAATCATGCGTGCTGAAAAAGTCGGCTCAGCGACAGTACTTTCCCAAGTGATACAAATGGTGGCACTTGCCCAGCGTTCTAAGGCGCCGATGCAAAGAATGGCGGACCAAGTCTCTTCATATTTTGTTGTCTCTGTGGTTTCAATAGCAGTTCTCACCTTCTTCATTTGGGGGTTCTTTGGACCAAATCCAAGTTGGGTATTTGGACTCATTAATGCAGTATCTGTCATGATTATCGCGTGCCCTTGCGCCTTGGGTCTAGCTACCCCCATGTCAATTATGGTGGCAACAGGCAAGGCGGCTACTCAGGGAATATTATTTCGGGACGCTCAGGCAATTGAAAACCTTAAGAAAGTAGATACCCTCATTGTGGATAAAACGGGTACTTTAACTGAGGGTCATCCCACTTTTGTGGAAGCAATTGGTATCAATAATGTTAGCAATTTGGAAGTCTTGAGAATTGCGGCGAGTATAGATCAAGCTAGTGAACATCCTCTGGCTGCGGCCATTGTGACTGCCGCTAAAAAACAAAACTTAGTTTTGGATAAAGTTGAGAATTTCCAGTCACAAACTGGTATAGGTGTTCAAGGCCAAATAGAGAGTCAAATGATTAGTCTCGGCAATACTGCCTTCATGAATCAGTTAGGCATATCTATAGAAGCCCTTCAACTAAAAGCAGAGTTTTATCGAGAGAATGGAGCAAGTTCAATCTATCTTGCGATTGATCATGAGTTAAAAGGATTACTGGTTGTAAATGATGCTATTAAATCGACTACCTCAGAAGCATTAAAAAGATTAAAAGCGTCTGGTTTGAAAATTGTGATGGCTACTGGAGATGGCTTAACAACTGCAAAGGCAATTGGTCTTCAACTCGGTATTGATGAAGTTTACGGTGAGTACAAGCCGGCTGATAAATTAGCACTTGTGAAAAAATTTCAAGAAGAAGGTTTGATTGTCGCCATGGCAGGCGACGGTATTAATGATGCCCCGGCCCTTGCGCAGGCGGATATTGGAATTGCTATGGGCACAGGTACAGATGTAGCCATGAATAGTGCGCAGATTACCTTGGTGAAAGGTGATCTTCGTGGTATTGCGACAGCTATCAATATTTCGCACCAAACAGTGAACAATATGAAGCAGAATTTGCTTTTTTCATTGTTTTATAACGCTGTAGGTATTACTATCGCCGCAGGTGTGTTCTACCCTATAACGGGAGTCTTACTTTCACCGATGATCGCAGCACTCGCGATGAGCTTGAGTTCAGTTTCAGTGATTGGTAATGCGTTACGCTTGCAATTCACCAAGTCACAAGCTTAACTACCTGTGAAAAAAGGTGTGGTGTGAACCAAGCCGTTCGCTTAATCTATTGAAATTTCAGGGGCCATGTGCTCTGATGATTTGACAGAACCATTTCTGCGAAAGAAATCTTCCACAGCCAGCGACCCGGGGTCCGCACATGGATCAACCTCGACCCTGAGACTTGCCCGGCTAAGGTCGATGCCTGGGCAAAGGGTTCGATGCTGGCTGGGCTGCCACCTTTCGCTTCCTCACCTGGCTATGGACGGTCTTTGACTACGCCCGCTTGGTACAGGCCTATCCATAGCACCGTCTCCAACGAATCGGATCTCCTAATAGACCTGATTTGGTCGGATCGTTAATCTGTTGAAAAATGAACGGACTTCGCCCTGACCGCAAAGGGCCTCCAAGGAGGGGCTATGTCCTCCCTGTCCGGCCAAAGTTCCCCACAAAAGTCGGGGGTGGGGTTGAAGTTTTTCGAATTTCGAATATAATCGAAAAACAAATCGAAATAAGGTCAACGCCTATGCACTCCACTCTTAAAAAGACCAACCGTTCCAGTTCCGCCTTGGTTGGACTGGACATGCTGAGCCAAGTAGCGGAGTTGATCGCCGAAAAAATCCCCAATGGCACTTTGGACAAAGCAACCTTATCAAAGGCCTTGCATGACGTGCTCGACGCCCGTGACGAACATGGCAGGATGGCGCGCAAGCAAATCCAGTTGCACATCTTGGAGGTCAACGAGCTCCTCGCGTATGGGCGCCAATCCGGGCCGGAAGACCGATTGCTCTCTACTGAGCAAGCCGCTCAGATGATGATGAAGAGCCGCCCTTATGTGGCGATGCTTATCGATGCAGGAGAACTCGAAGGGGCCTCGGCGACACCCAAGGGGCATCGCCGAGTGCCAGAGTCCTCCGTTAGGGCATGGTTGAGTAAGCATGGGAAGGCTACTATGCCAGGCTCTTCCGACTACAAGGCTGCAGCAAGGGAGGCTGGTATGTATGCCATCGCAGAATCGGTCTACGTCGAAATCGCCGCGCCGGGCCGCGGTCGTGCCTGATCATCCGCTAACGCCGACGGGTTCTACCTACGCCATACTGGATGCGAACGCGCTTCTGCCGCCCAGACTGTCCGATGTACTGTTTGATCTTCGCGACCTCTATTTCCCGCGCTGGACCGTTGACATCGAAACGGAGTTTCTGCGGAATTGGGCGCAAGTGGTCAAAAGGCTCAAGGGCGCAGAACTTAAAGCCTATAAGGCGGCCTCTCCCCATGCCGACGACAAGTGCAAAGCCGAAAAAAGGTTGAACGCTTACCGCAATGCCGTTGGCGACGAATACAGGCTGATTGGTTATGGCGCCAATCACATCGCGAAACAGGTTCCAACCGCAGTCAACAAGGGTGACATCCACGTCGCGCAAGCGGCGATATTAATGCGCCACCTATTGGCTTGCGAGGGGATGGTCTCCGATAGGATTTTTCTGGTGTCCAGCAACGTCAAACACTTGGCGGCCAAAGACATGGCGGGGCTTGGCATCGAAGTGATACGTCCTGGCGCCTTCGTCGATCTGTTGTTCCAATCGGCCCAGGATCGGGTGTCCGAGGCGTTGGAAAAAGCCGTTTCCGACTTGACAAATCCGCCTTACACCAAGGGCGATCTGTTGGGTTCACTGAGCTTGCATGGGGCCAAGGCTACCGTCAAACACTTCTGCAAGGCTTGGAGTGTGAGGCGTCCACCTATTAAAGAGCGTCAGTTGTAGGGGCGGCCTCCATAGACCGCGCCACTTCGTGATTCTGCGGAAGGTTTTTTCTGCAAGGATTTGCCAAAAAAATGAGGGTGCGCCTCTAGTTTTAGGCATCCCCTCAAAATTTCAACAGATTAAACGAACGGCTTGGGTGTGACCAATACTTTTTTAGTATTGATAAACACCACGTCCCGTTTTACGTCCTAAGTAACCGGCATCGACCATTTCTCTGAGTAATGGGCAAGGGCGGTATTTGGAGTCATTAAAGTTATTAAAATAGACTTCCATAATCGCAAGACAAGTATCAAGACCAATTAAGTCCGCAAGAGCTAGGGGGCCAATCGGTTGGTTACAACCTAACTTCATGCCATTATCAATATCTTCAGCACTGGCTAAGCCTTCGCCTAAAACAAAAAATGCCTCATTAATCATGGGGACTAAAATTCGGTTAACTACGAACCCAGGTGCATTTTTCACGGTAATAGGCGTCTTGCCTAAACGGAGAGCTAAGTCATGAATACTTTGATGTGTTGCGTCGTCAGTTTGTAAACCACGGATGATTTCAACTAATGACATCAAGGGTACAGGATTAAAAAAATGCATCCCGATAACACGCGATGGATTGGAAATATTTGAAGCTAATTGGGTAACGGAAAGGGAAGACGTATTAGATGCGATGATGGTGTGAGCATCACAAACCCCATCAATTTGCTTCAGAATTTTTTCTTTGATGGGTTTGTTTTCAGTTGCAGCTTCAATCACAAGGTGTAAACCTTTTAGATCTGCATAATCGAGCGAAGGCTTAATTCTTGCCAGCGCAGCAGCTTTATCGTCAGCAGTCATTTTTTCTTTTTTGACTAAACGATCAAAACTAGAAGAAATACTTTGCATGCCTTTATCAATGGCGGCTTGATTGATGTCAATCATTATCACCTGCAGTCCACTTGCGGCTAGGACCTGAGTAATTCCATTGCCCATAATACCCGCACCAATCACACCGATAGATTCAATTACCATATTCTTTCCTAATGAAAAACTGACGATTTTTTCTTAATTTAAACCACAAGCATTTAATAAAAATTACTTATTTCTTTGCTGCTGGGGCACCATGTACCGCCAAGAGTTTCCAATCATTACCCTCAGCAATCCAAGTAGATTGATAGTGACTACTGATCTTATCTGGTTGGTCGATACGCATTACATCAGCTTGCATATTACCCATAATCAATGCGACTTGTTGATTACCGTTTGTAGAGATAATTACTCTTGGATTTGAAAAAACCACATTGGAGTATTTTACTAATTTCTTTTCGAACTTCTCTAGGTAAGTTTCTAGCGTATCTTCTACTCCTGAGCCGTGACGATAAATCATGGATGGATCGCAAAGGGCGCTAAATGCTGATTGATCTGCAGCTTCCATGGCGATGCGACGTTTTTCTTCAAAGGCTAAGACTGGGTGATTCATTTAGTTCTCCTGGTTATTTGATATTCTATTAATTATTAGTTTAGCAATTTAATTTATTAAATTAGATAAATCCATCTCAACCAATGAAAAATGAGGTTAAAACATGTTCCAATTTGCAGCGAATTTAACCATGATGTATACAGAATTTGATTTTCTGGACCGCTTTTCTGCGGCGGCTCAAGATGGATTTAACGGGGTTGAAATTTTATTACCTTATGATTATTCGCCGGAGGTTTTGGCAAGTCAATTAAAGTCGAATCAATTAAAACTTGTTCTATTTAATGCTAAGGGGGGTGATTTTGCCAATGGTGAAAAAGGGATAGCGTGCATACCTGGCCGCGAACAAGAGTTTCGAGAAGGCTTTTTGGAAGCGCTAAATTACGCAGCTAAGTTAGATTGCCAACAGATTCATGTTCTAGCTGGTATCAAACCGGCAGGGGTTGATTATGCTGTTTTGTTAGAAACGTATTGTAAGAATATACTTTGGGCAACAGAGCAAGCCAAATCAACTGGAACTTTAGTATTAATTGAACCAATTAATACTAGAGATATGCCGAATTACTTTTTGAATTACCAAGCACAAGCTCATGAGATCGTTAAATCCATCGGTGCTGACAATTTACGGGTTCAACTTGATTTATATCATTGTCAAATCATGGAAGGTGATTTAGCCATGAAAATAAAACAGTATTTACCAACCGGACTTGTGAGTCATATACAGATTGCTGGGGTGCCAGAGCGTTTTGAACCTAATATCGGTGAAATTAACTACCCTTATTTGTTTTCATTGATTAAGAGCCTTGGTTATGAGGGATACATTGGTTGTGAATATCGTCCTAAAATCAAAAATACCGCCAATGACACGTCAATAGGACTAGATTGGCTCAGAAATTTGCAGCTTTAACCAACTACAAGCTATTTAAACTCAATAAAGGTCATTTAATCCGCAAATGTCTTTTGTAGATGCTTTCTGAATTATTGCTGTGATTAGTTTAAAATCTAGTCAATGAAAAATATTGAAATAGTGAATTGTTCACTCCCAACCGAGTATGGGCTCTTTCAGTTATATGTTAGAGACAACGGACAACCCGGTAACGAAAATGTGGCACTTGTGATGGGGGACGTTCAAAATGGTGAACCTGTCCTAACTCGACTCCATTCAGAATGCCTCACGGGTGATGTCTTTCATAGCTTGCGTTGCGATTGTGGTCCACAGCTCAATGAGGCGATGAAAATGATCGCTCAGGAGGGTCGTGGGGTGATTCTTTATCATCGTGAAGAGGGTCGGGGTATTGGCCTTCTGAATAAAGTCAAAGCTTACAAATTACAAGAAAATGGTGCCGATACGGTCGAGGCTAATATCATGTTAGGTTTTGATGTTGACGCCAGAGACTATAGAGATACAGCCCAACTGCTCCTAGATTTGGGCGTTACTTCTTTGCGTTTAATTACGAATAATCCCAAAAAAATAGAATCCTTGATTGAGTACGGCTTCATTATTGAAGACCGAATTCCTTTGCATGTTGGTCAATCTCCATTCAACTCCAATTATCGATTAACCAAAGAAGAAAAGATGGGCCACTTCAAAGATATTGAAATTGAAGAGTAATTAACTGCAATGACTGAGCTTTAATTGTCAATGACGACTGAAGAGCTGATAGGAATTTCATCACAGTTATTGCCAGGACCTGATCGATCAACCACGATAAAATCATTAATCTGATCCAAACTTATCAAAGGGTGATGCCAAACTCCCTTTTTATAGGTTACACCCTCAAATCCTTGAGCGATAAAAGCGCTCAGATTATTGATGATTTCTTCCTCACTCTCGCATTCCGCCGGAGCAACAACAATTAAATAACGTTGTCCTAAACTTGGATTTAAAGGAATAAACGTTTGCGAACCTAGTGGATGTCTTTCCATCACCTTCAGCGCAAACGGCAAATGAAAAGCCTGACCTCGAAACATACTGATAATTGTTTTACCATCTTGAGTGCTGGTATCCACTTGAGATAGGGCGTGAAAACGATCGGTAGAACCACCGTTGATTTTGAAATGATTGGCGTCTTCTAAGGTCAGAAAATCACCAAAACGTTCAAAATTTTGGTGATTGAGTGGAATTGAGTTAATCGATTTCACTTTAATTTACCCCATAGCCTTAAACGTGAAACACCACCATCAGGAAAGATATTGAGCCTTACATGGCTTACTTTACCTAAGGGGAGAATTTCTTGAGCATAATAATGTTGTTTATGCATTTCTAGCTTTTGTTCTTCGACCAAAGTTGGCCAAAACATACATTGAGTAACGAGAGAGCTATCTGTGCCTATTTGAACCATATTTGCTTGTAATGAAAAACGATCTGGGTAGTTTCCTTTGAAGTGACAAGTATCCACTTCAATTCGATCAATCACTGCAGGTCTTGCTAGTTGTATGACGCACCAGTCGTTACCGGGTTCGCGTCTTCTTCTGGTTTCCCAACCGTCACCCATGTTTTGTCCACGACCAGGCATCAACATATTACTTGCCAAGCCAAAATGTTGATTATTAACTGCAACAATTCTTGCACCATTTTCTGCGGCTGCGAAATCAATCTCCTCATTTGGGTTGACTGTGCTCCAATCGATTTCAGCATCACCATAAACTTTTAAACGTGCAATACCACCATCTGGAAAAATAGTAACTTTTAAATGGTTCATTTTAGTTGTTACAGGTATTTCAAAGTAGTGGTGTTGATTTGGGGATAAATTTTTTGGAGTTAATATTTCAAACCATTCAGTATTGCTGTGATTTGGGTCATTAGCAAAGCATCCCTTAATAGAAACTGCAGGAGCATAATTCCCGGTGAAGTGACTAGTATCCACATCAAAGCCGATAATTTTTCCAGGACGAGCGAGCTGAATGATGGCCCAATCTTCACCAACAGATCTTTTGCGCCTTGTTTCCCATCCATCCATCCATTTACCGTGGTCATCATATTTGCCAGGAATAAAAACGGCTGGTTCAGGGTTTAACATTCTTTCTAATGGACCAAAAAACTCATCGGAACAAATAACAGGCTTTGCTCCTAAGCGCAAATCGGCGAGATTTAAATGTTGCCTAGTAAATTCAGGTGCGTTGATATCTAGTTGAATTGCCATCATGTTCTCTCAATAAGTTATTTAGATCTTGATTGAAACCATAAATCAATCAAGTTTCTTTCTTCATCCGTGATGTTCGTTGCATTTCCCATCGGCATAATCTTGCTTACTACTACTTGTTGATGAATTAGCGCCGCTTGATCTTCGATTAATTGACGCTCATTTAAACGAATATTTTTGTTAGCGATTTGATTATTATGACAAACTACACAGCGCTCCTGAATGATAGCTTCCACTTTTTCAATTGTCGGAGGTGTTAATACAACTGTTTTCACTGGGCGATCAGGAGCAATCTTCCAAAAGCATAGAATTAGCAATACGATACTGATGATAAGACTTGGGTAATGTGGTTTATTTTTGTGCCTAGAAACAAAAAAATAACGGATCAAAGCACCGCTAGTCATGATCATCACCAGTACTAACCAATTATCTTTTGCCTGATAGGTCATGCTGTAGTGATTAGAAATCATACAAAACAAAACGGGCAGTGTAAAAAACGTATTGTGGACACTTCGTTGCTTCCCAATCATGCCGTGAACTGGATCAGCGGCCTCGCCGGCTTTGATGGAAGCGATTACTTTTTTCTGACCTGGAATAATCCAGAAAAATACATTGGCCGCCATGATGGTTGCCATCATGGCTCCAGTCATTAAAAAGGCGGCTCTACCTGAAAAAACATGACAAGCTATCCAAGTTGCGATGATGATATAAATAAATATACAAATCGCAACTTTTTTATCCGCCTTAGGACCTACACCAAAAAATTTACACAATTGGTTATAAATTAACCAACCAACCGTTAAATAGGCAAGTGCGGCGGCAATGGCAACATTACCCGAAATATCAGCAACTCTTGCGTCGACCAACATCACGCTAGCATTCGCCAAATAACTAACAGTAAAAAGGGCAATACCACTTAACCATGTTGAGTAAGCCTCCCAGTAAAACCAATGGAGATTGTTAGGGATCAGTTTAGGGGCAATGGCATATTTTTGAGGGTTGTAAAAACCACCCCCATGGACTGCCCATAATTCTCCACTCACTCCCAATTCTTTTAGTGCAGCCTCTTTGGGTGGGTGAAGGCTGTTATCCAGCCAAACAAAGTAAAAAGATGCGCCAATCCAAGCGATTCCAACAACTAGGTGGGTGCCTCTTAAAATGAGGTTCAGACTATCGATGAAAAAAGGAAATAAATATTCCATGAAAAATTCCTACTAAATTAAACAATATCATCTGCCACGGCGGGACTGCAGATGTAGTGGGTCGTGCCAATATATTTGGACTTTTCCGCGACGACCGATAATTTAACTAGTCAAATAATCATGAGCCTCTATAAGTTGAGTAACTCCAAGGTGTTACCAATAATGGAACGTGATAATGCGTATTTGCATCGGCTGCATAAAACTGAATCAATACTTTATTTAAAAAATGAGGTTCAGTAATTTTTAATGAAGAATTTTTGAAATATTGGCCAACATCAAACTCCAAAACATATTCCCCTGCAGTAAAGTCATTACCTTCAATTAATGGGCCATCACACCTGCCGTCATCATTCGTTATTTTTGTTGCAATTAACTTTTGAGTCTCGCCAGTTTTAAAATATAAATTAACACTAATGGACTTTCCTGGGATGCCTTGTGCGGTATCTAGAACGTGTGTAGTTAACCTGCCCATCTTATAGCCCAATTAATTAATGATTAAGCATATTATTACTCAAAACAAAAAGTTTCGAGGAAATAGTTCAGCACCAAAATAGTGTGAATGTTTTTTTTAATTTCTTTTAAAAATGATAATTAATAGTTATCATTTTGGCATATCAACGTAATAATTAAGTTTAAAAAAGTAAATATGAGTGATTATTATCCCCGAAATTTAATTGGTTATGGCAACCAGCCAATCCACCCAAAATGGCCGAATGGCGCCAGAATAGCCGTTCAATTTGTTCTCAATTATGAAGAGGGTGGTGAAAACTCGGTATTACATGGTGACAAAGCTTCTGAACAGTTTTTGTCTGAAATTATCGGCGCTGCAGCCTTTGAGGCTAGACATCTTTCGATGGAGTCCATTTATGAATACGGCTCTAGAGCAGGAGTCTGGCGCATATTGAATGAGTTTAAAAAAAGAAATTTAAACCTTACTGTCTTTGGTATTGGAATGGCGCTTGAACGGCATCCCGAGCTAGCGAAGACATTCGTTGATCTTGGCCATGAAATCGTTAGTCATGGATGGCGTTGGATTCATTATCAAGATATCGATCTGGATACCGAACGAGAACATATGCGTTTGGCCACCGAAAAGATTAAAGAAATTACTGGGGTCGCTCCATTAGGTTGGTATACCGGTCGAGATTCTCCCAATACAAGGGCATTGTTAGTTGAGCAGGGTGGGTATCTTTACGACTCAGATTATTATGGTGATGATTTACCCTTTTGGACAAAACAAACAACGAGTGATGGGACCGAGAAAGATCATCTGATTATTCCATACACATTAGATTCTAATGATATGCGCTTTGCCTCTCCTCAAGGATTCAATACGGCAGATCACTTTTATCAATATTTAAAAGATAGTTTTGATGTGTTGTACGCCGAAGGTGATCCTAATGGCCAAAATCAACCAAAAATGCTATCAATCGGGATGCACTGTCGGATTCTGGGGCGTCCAGGAAGATTTATCGCCTTACAAAAGTTTTTGGACTATATCGCCCAGAAGGAAGATGTTTGGGTTTGTCGTCGGATTGATATTGCTCATCATTGGTACCAACATCATCCTGCCTAACCTCTTTAATTCGAAGTAAAGTTTTGAATCGTTAAATAATGAAAATAGACCAAATTAATCAATTTAGTAAACATGAGTTTCTGGATGCCTTTAGTGGGATTTTTGAACATAGTCCTTGGGTTGCAGAGCAAGCATTTTCGATGATGCCTTTTATTTCGATGACAGATTTGCATGAAAAAATGGTTGCCATAGTCAGTCAGGCTAGTCATGAAATGCAACTCAAGTTAATTTGCGCTCATCCAGAGCTGGCTGGTAAAGCCGCGATTAAAAAGGAACTTACCGAGCACTCTCTGAATGAACAGAGCGGTGCTGGTTTGGATCAATGCTCTGCACAAGAGTATGAACTTCTTCAATCGCTGAACGCAAAATATCAATTGAAGTTTGGCTTCCCATTTATTTTGGCGGTTAAAGGACACAATCGGCAGAGCATTATTGAAAATTTCTCAAAGCGACAGGATAACGAAAAATCAGTAGAATTTTTGGAGTGTCTGCAGCAAATTTATAAAATTGCTAAATTTCGATTAGAGGTTTATGAGGGCTTATAAGTCATAGATGTAGAAGATTATTTGCACCATGTTGGGTAAGATGCGTGTTGTTTAAGTATTTTTACATCATATGAATACAGCATTCATATAAAGTTTAATCTGATGCGTAAAACTAATTTTTTTAACAAGCTTAATTAATACAGGACGAACCATGTCGATCAATTTTCAATTTTTAAAGCGCTTGCTGCTTGTTTTAACAATCGCTTATTCAGGTAATTCTTTTGCTCAAACCCCCATCAAGTTTCAGTTGGACTGGCGCTTTGAAGGCCCTGCAGCATTGTTTTTGCAGCCCGCAGCCAAAGGATACTTTAAGCAAGCTGGTTTAGATGTCAGTATCGATGCAGGTAATGGTTCAGGAAATGCTGTGAACCGGGTTGCCTCGGGTTCTTACGATATCGGTTTTGCTGATATGGCTGCGCTCATGGAGTTTTATGGTAACAATCCTGACGCACCCAACAAACCAGTAGCTGTAATGGTTGTCTATAACAATACCCCGGCTTCTGTTATTACGATTAAGGGATCGAATGTTAAGAAGATTTCTGATTTAACAGGTAAAAGATTAGGCGCACCAGTTTTTGATGCTGGCAGAAGATCATTCCAGCTTTTCCAAGATGCCAATAAATTAGGTCCAGTGAACTGGACTAGTATGGACCCTGCATTACGAGAAACTATGCTGGTTAAAGGTGATCTCGATGCGATTACAGGTTTTGGTTTTACATCTATTCTGAATCTTGAGGCCAGAGGAGTGAAGCCTGAAGATATTATTGATTTCCCATACGCAAAAAATGGTGTCAAACTTTACGGTAATGCAATTATTGTTTCACCAAAATTAATCAAAGAAAATCCTGCTGCAATTAAAGCGTTCCTTGAGGCGTTTACAAAGGGTGCAAAAGAGGTGATTGCAAATCCAGATGATGCTATTCAGTATGTCAAACAAAAAGATGGCATTATTAATGTGGATCTTGAAAAACGTCGCTTAAGACTTGCGATTAAAGATGCTGTTGTGACAGCGGATGCAAAGGCAGAAGGTTTCGGTACTTTATCCTTACCGCGATTAGCATTAATGGCTTCCCAAGTTTCAGATATCTATAAAACCAAGACCAGAGTAAATCCTGATCTAGTTTGGGATGGTTCTTTCCTTCCCTTAGCAAGCCTTAAAACAGTATTACCAAAATAATGTCTGATTCCTTTATAAAATTTGATGACGTTTCTCATGGGTACGGAGATTTGCCGGCCCAAGGGAAGTTTGCCGTAGAAAATATTTCATTAGAAGTTCATGCGGGTGGGTTTATTGCTATCGTAGGCCCATCAGGGTGCGGTAAGTCGACTTTCATGAAGTTGACAACGGGCTTACAAAAACCAAGTCGAGGAATGATTACGGTTGGTGGTAATCAGGTCAATGGTCCTTTGAGTTTTAGTGGAATGGCCTTTCAGGCTCCAACCCTACTACCTTGGCGCACAACACTCGATAATATTCTCCTACCCTTAGAAATCGTTGAGCCATTTCGATTTGATTTTCGTAAAAAAAAGGGTGAGTACATTGAGAGAGCCCTTAAGCTTCTAGAAAGTGTTGGTCTAAAAGGTTATGCGGATAAATTTCCTTGGGAACTTTCTGGTGGTATGCAACAACGTGCCAGTATTTGTCGAGCGCTAATTCATCAACCGAAGATGCTATTGCTTGATGAGCCATTTGGTGCTTTAGATGCTTTTACCCGTGAAGAGCTTTGGAATATTCTGAAAGATTTATGGACTGAGCAAAAATTTAATGTCATCTTGGTAACCCATGACTTAAGAGAAGCCGTTTACTTAGCTGATACAGTCTATGTGATGAGTAAAAGTCCGGGAAAGATTGTCTTTAAAAGAGAAATTGATTTGCCTCGTCCAAGGGATTTAGAAATCACCTACACGGAAGCATTTACAAGTATTGTGCATGAACTCAGAGGACACATTGGTTCAATAAGGTCCGGCAAATGAAAAAGAAAAATATCCTAGAAAAAAATGCAGCGCTAGTATTGTTTATTGCATTACTAGTAATTTGGCAACTCATCTGTTCAGTCTTCAAGGTCAGTGAATTTATCTTCCCAAGCCCAATTCAAATTGGTCAAAACCTTTTTGAGTTTAGGTTAGAAATCTTAAAACACTCATGGGTGACGTTTTGGACAACAATGGTTGGCTTTGGCATTTCAATAGTTGTTGGAGTATTGTTGGGTTTCCTGATTGGTTCGTCAAAGTTTGCTTATGACGCCCTCTATCCCATCATGACTGCTTTTAATGCACTGCCCAAGGCAGCCTTCGTACCGATTCTGGTTGTCTGGTTTGGTATTGGCGCTGGACCAGCGATTTTGACAGCTTTTTTAATTAGCTTTTTCCCTATTATGGTCAACATTGCAACAGCGCTTGCAACTATTGAACCAGAACTTGAAGACGTGTTGAGAGTTTTAGGAGCCAGTAAGAG
Organism: Polynucleobacter rarus; assembly: GCF_003072505.1. Classification (GTDB taxonomy): domain Bacteria; phylum Pseudomonadota; class Gammaproteobacteria; order Burkholderiales; family Burkholderiaceae; genus Polynucleobacter; species Polynucleobacter rarus. The sequence continues at coordinate 2,024,032 of NZ_NTGB01000001.1, read as the reverse complement.
GGACATCATTATTAAGATTGGTATGCCAAGGTGCCTGCCTTTTTTCTTCGCTAGTTTAAAAGTGGCTATTACCTTAGCGTTTGTTGGTACACCTGTGTCTGAGATGAGTGCCTCCAACGAAGGAATTGGTTATTTATTAATTTCAGCGGGATCCTCGATGCGGTTACCACTCGCTTTTGCTGGTCTTGTTTCCATTGGTGTCATGGCAATGAGTATGTATGAGCTGTTTGCTGTGATCGAACGCAAAAAGACCGCTTGGGCACATCGTAGTTAATTGTTAGTTATTGAAAATGAACTCTGTAGCAGAAAGATTGTTGTTATCGAGTTCATTGAATAATTTAAAGAAGAGTGGCTTCTAAGTAACTAAACCTCAAAAGCTTAAACCATCTTTTGCTTGATAAAAACGGCTTATCCTATGTCAAAAAGTAATCAACAATTACTCTTCAATATTTCCCATTTAGTCACTATGGATACGCAGTCTTCCGAATTGAAGGATGCTGCTATCTATATTGAGGACCATCATATCAATTGGATTGGTAGGACCTCTGAAATTCCGAGGGAGTATCTTGAGAATGCTGAAAAAATTGATATGCGAGGATATGTTGTTTTACCTGGCTTCATTAATACCCATCATCATATGTTCCAGTCTTTGACGAGGGCAGTTCCACAGGCTCAGGACGCAGAGTTATTTGGCTGGTTAAAAACACTCTATCCAATCTGGGGAAAAATTACACCAGAGATGATTAATGTCTCAGCCCTTACCGCAATGGCTGAACTCATGTTGTCTGGTTGTACGACAACGAGTGATCACTTATATCTATTCCCTAATGGATCGGTCTTAGAAGATGAAATTAGCGCAGCCCAATTCATCGGGATTCGCTTTCACGCGGCGCGCGGATCGATGAGTGTTGGTGAAAGTTTAGGGGGCCTGCCGCCTGATGCGCTGGTTGAAGATGAGAAGTTTATTTTAAAAGATACTCAACGATTGATAGAACGGTGGCATGACTCCTCAAAGTATTCCATGTTGCATATCGTTGTTGCTCCCTGTTCCCCTTTTTCAGTTTCAGAAAACCTGATGAGGGAGTCTGCACTTTTAGCCAGACATTATGGCGTCAGGTTACATACTCATCTCGCTGAGAACATGAATGATGTTTTATATTCAAAAGAAAAATTCAATCAAACACCAGCTCAATATGCAGAAAGTCTTGGCTGGGTGGGGGATGATGTCTGGCATGCGCACTGCGTTCATTTAGACGACTCTGGGATTCAGTTATTTGGACGAACTAAAACGGGTGTATGTCATTGCCCAAGTTCAAATATGCGCTTAGCCTCAGGGATTGCTCCTGTGCGTCAAATGCTCAATGCAGGGGTTCCTGTGGGGCTTGGGGTTGACGGTTCAGCGTCCAATGACTCTGGGAACCTCATACAAGAGGTAAGGCAGGCGATGTTATTACAGCGCGTTGCGAATAATGATCCTCAAGCCATGAATGCAAGACAAGCCTTAAGGATGGCAACGGTTGGCGGCGCACAAGTACTGGGGAGAAATGATATTGGTTCTCTCCAAGTGGGAATGGCTGCCGATATGATTGGTTTCAAGCAAGAGCAACTTAGTTTTGCCGGCTGTATTGACCCCGTTGCAGCCATTGTATTTTCACCGCCGAGTCAAGTCGACTTCAGTATGATTCATGGCAAGGTTCGGGTAAAGAATGGCGAGATTCTCAATCTTGATTTACAAAAGCACATAGCCCATCATATTGAGCTCAGTCAACAGCTAATGACAAACTAGTCAGCTATTTAAGCTTTTGGTTCGATTTTCGGCCTATGATGAATTGGAATTGAAAATTGATATTCAATATCCCATGGGAAAAAGATCCATTCCGATTGTGCGAATTCTTTGACGTATAAATCTACTAAAGGTTTACCTTCAGGTTTAGCATATAAAGTACTGAAATACGCTTTAGGTAATTTTTCTCGAATGAACTTAGCTGTTTTACCGGTATCCACTAAATCATCAATTAGTAAAAAACCATCGCCGTCCCCTTCGATCATTTTGATCACTTCTAATTCTTTTTGATTTTGGGCGGCGCCGTCAGTGTTGCCATCATAACTAGAGATACATACTGTGTCGATGAGCTTGATATTTAATTCACGAGCAATTAATGCTGCGGGGATGAGACCACCTTTAGTAATCGCAATAATACCTTTCCAAGGCCCCTTTGCCAGTAGTAGATGTGATAAAAAACGTGCGTCTCGATGAATTTCAGTCCAAGAAATAATAACTTCGTTTTGATAAGGATTAGAGACTGACATAGTTTTAAAGTGAAGAAGATAAAGAGTTTAAATAATTGAAGAGTTCATTACACCATATTGTAAGTTATTCGTCCGTAGGTATTTGCGATAGGCGATGGAAAGCCGATCACTGACCACTGAAACTTCTGTTTCAGGCTGTAGTGGTAATAATTTTGGAATTTGATTTTCAAGAATTGATTTATCTTGTAAAAAAATAAAATCTTGGAATTCTCGTAACTCTTGATCGGAGTGCTCAAAATCTCTCAAGGCCATGATGATCCAAGCCCTTGTGGTTGTGGGTTCGATTGGTTGGAGATGAAGACTAATTGCATCATCCAATCCTCCGGGATTAGATTTGGAGTCATTATTTTTTTTATTCAATATGGCTGAAAAAGGGTGTACTACGCGGTAAGCATATTCTATTAATTCTGCTTGATCTGATTTTTTACTAGATTGAGGCTGCCAAGAAAAACATTGCGTTGCACGTACTACATGACCATAAATATCATCCGAAAATTCTTCTACTAAATAATCAAGGATGTCCATGTGGTTTTTGTCACCGAGTGTTCCTTCATGGACAAATGGGAAATGTGCCATATCTAGGAAATTTTCAATAATGCGTGGCCCACTGGTATTGATGTCGTAGGGACCACAAAAAACAATTCGGCGCTTTGTAATATCAAACTCTGGAAATAAAAAGAGATCAGATGCAGGATCTCCTAAACATGCCCAAACTAAACCATATTTAACTTGCACTTGAAATTTTTTAACTTGCGCTTTTAAATTGGCATCTAATAAATGGGGTAAGGCTGGAATGAAACTACATTTCCCAGTCGTATTAAATTGCCACCCATGATAAGGACAAATGAGATGATTATTTTCAATTGTGCCCAGTGATAACTTCATGCCACGATGAGGACATTGATCCAACCATAAATGAAATTGTTGTTGTTCATCACGCCATAAAACAAGCGATTGACCCAATAGAGTGATAGGGGTAAGCACATTGATAAGAAGTGTGGACTCAATCGCAATTGGGTGCCAATCATTTTGTAACTGATCGAAGGGGTAAGTCATAGCAGAGTTTTTAGCATGAATAAAAGAAATAAATTACTAATAAGAATATTTCAAAAATTAATATGAAAAAAATATTAAAAATATTTTGTAATGAAGTTGACATATTTTGGTGCAAGACATGATTAGTTAGCACTTATTTGGAACAGATGAGCGAAGTATAACTTTTTTTAAAGTTCATTATTAAATTGTGCAGATTATTACTGCTCAAATTTTAGGGTAGATATTTTTTAATTTTTTAGGGAGAAACTTGTATGCAACACCAATTTTTAGGTAAGAAAACAGCTATAGCATTAGCGCTAGTCGGTGCTTTTGCAGCTTCAAGCGCCCATGCTGATGTAAAAGTCGTAGATGGATTATCAGTATTTGGATTAGCCGATTTATCATTACAGGCAAGCAAAGCGCCAGTATCTGGAACAACTTCAAATTTAACACCAACAAGTGGTGCAATGACTACTTCGTATTTTGGTATTAAAGGTGAGCGTGCAGTTGGAAGTACTGGTTTGACTGCTGGTTTCAGTGCTTCAGCCTTCTTGGATTTAACACAGGGTAACTATATTGGACCAAATTTATTTACACGTAACGCTAGTGGCTCTTTAGCTGGCGACTTTGGTAAAGTAACTATCGGTCGTGATATTGCTCCACACTTCTTGCCAACGATTTTATTTAATGCCTATGGTGATTCAGCTGGATATGGTCCACTTTGGCATGCAATGTATTTTAACTTTAATACACCGTCACAGAATATTAGTAACAGTACTGCAAACGGCTTATACGGTGATACAGCATGGGATCGTCAAATTATTTATACATTGCCAAAATTTGGTAACGCAGAAATTAACTTGCACTATGCACCTAATAGTGGTACTTCAAGCGGTAATAACTATGGTGCAAACGTCTTGTACTTTGACGGCCCTTTAGCCTTAACTGCTTATTACTCCAATACACAAGTAATGCCAATTGGTAATAGCGAAATTGGCATGGACATTTTCACAGTTGGACATAATTCAGCCCAAGCTTACATGGGAGGTGCTTCTTATGATTTTGGTATGGCTAAAGTATTTATGACTTACCAAGATGCTAAGCAGTCAAGTGCTGGTACAGAGTCAAAGACATTCCAAGTCAGTACAAAGATTCCTGCTGGTCCAGGCAAAATCTTGATTGAATACGCAAACACAAACTATTCATCAAACCTAGTAGCATTAAATCCCGCATTGGGTGGTGTATCTTCAACTGTGAACGAAACAGTTGTTGGGTATGACTATCCATTAGATGACAAGACTGATGCTTATGTAAACTATGGTTACACAAGTGCCTCAAACACATCTGGTACTGGATATGTTTATGGTGCTGGTATTAGAATGAAGTTTTAATCGTATGAAGTTTTAAGTGGTTTAATAGTTCATAACCAACAAGTGAAATATCCACTTGTTGGTTATTCAGTTCAGGGCATACATGATTCCTAACTCAAACCGAACAGTTCAATTCTATTTAGATGACGAATTAATTCAAATTCCGATAGAAAATCAACAAGAAACTTTGTTAGATTTTATTCGTTTAAAAAAAAATAATACGAGTGTTAAAGAAGGCTGTGGTGAGGGGGACTGTGGAGCTTGCATGGTACTTCAGGCAGAGACAAAGGAGGGGGAATTGGTTTATAAACCGATTAACTCCTGTATTAAGTTTGTACCAACATTACATAAAAAATCACTCTATACCGCTAAATATATTTCGAGTTCCCTGCAGGAACTGCATCCAGTTCAACAAGCTATGGTAACTTGTCATGGATCTCAATGTGGATTTTGTACACCTGGTTTTGTTATCTCCCTATTAGCTCATTATTTAGATCAAGCATCAACAAATACTAATGAATCTGATGTGATCAATGCGATTTCTGGCAATCTATGTCGATGTACTGGATATCGACCAATTATTGAAGCTGGGATGCAAATGATGACCTTGGATGAGCCTAGCCGTTTTAGCCGAGAAGATGCATTTTCTGAGCATCGTTTGCAACAACAAATCAATTTAGAGCTACAGCCGGATTTAGTCACAGAAAAATTCATAGCACCGAGTGATTTAGAAACATTTGCAAATATATATGCAGCAAACCCAGATTATCAAATCCTCGCGGGTGCAACTGACGTAGGATTGTGGGTTACACAACATTTAAAACAGTTAAATACCCTATTATTTATTGGTCAAGTAAAAGAACTTCAAGTAATAAAAGAGGGTAGCCAATTTATTTGGATTGGAGCAGGGGTAAGTCTCGAATCTGCCTATGAGAAGATCGTGCAACATTATCCTGACCTCAAAGAATTACATCAACGTTTTGCTTCTTTGCCGATTAGGCAATCAGGTACGCTATGTGGGAACGTGGCTAACGGTTCTCCTATTGGCGATAGTATGCCTATCATGATAGCTCTTAATGCTTTGATTGTGCTTCGGCAAGGACAATCGACGAGAGAAATGAATCTTGAAGATTTCTATTTAGGCTATCAGAAAAAAAATCTGTTGTCTGGAGAGTTTGTAGAGGCAGTAAAAATTCCTTTACCCACAAAAAATGATCGAATCGCTAGCTATAAAGTGTCAAAAAGATATGAGCAAGATATTTCTGCAATTTGTTTTGGTGCAAAAGTCATTTTAGAGAACGATCATATTCAATCGATTCGTATTGCTTATGGAGGGATGGCAGCAATACCTAAAAGAGCAATTGAGTTAGAGAAATTTTTAACTAACAAACCTTTGACTCAGGCAGTCATTCAAGCAGCCATAGAGCTCATTGATCAGGATTTCCAACCATTAACGGATTTAAGAGCAACGGCTGGTTATCGATCACAAGTAGCAAAAAATTTATTAATCCGTTTTTATAACGATGTGAATCAAACGAGATTTTCTTTAAAGGATTTTTCCTCAATCATCAGCGAGAGTCTAGCTAATGAGTGACGTAATCAATGTTAGTACGATGGGGCATCAAATACATCATGAGAGCGCACATTTGCACGTTTCTGGAAATGCGCAGTATGTTGATGATATTTCTTTACCTATCAACGCCTTGCATGTGGCTTTAGGCGTAAGCCGAATTGCAAGGGGAAAAATTCTTGAACTTGATTTAACTCAAGTCAAAGAATTTCCGGGCGTTATTACCGTCTTGACCACTGCAGATATTCCTGGTGAAAATAATTTTGGCGGTGCAGTTAAGGATGATCCCATTTTTCCAGAGTCGCAAATTGATTTTTATGGGCAACCCTTATTTGCTGTAATCGCAACATCTCATTTGATTGCTAAACAAGCCGCTCAATTAGCGAGAGTGAAAGTTGAGGAAGAAACTCCTATCTTTGATATTCGTGAGGCAATTGAAAAAAATAACTTTGTTTTACCTCCAGTTGCAATCGAAAGAGGAAATGTTGAGCAGGGTTTTTTATCATCTACTCATCGACTTAAAAACTCTATTCAATTAGGTGGACAAGAACACTTTTATTTAGAGGGACAAATTGCTTGTGCGATACCAATGGAAGATGGTGAATTAACCATCTATTCGTCTACCCAACATCCAAGTGAAGTACAGCATTTGGTATCTCATGCCCTCAATAAACCAGCTGCCATGATTCGAATTGAATGTAAGAGGATGGGTGGCGGATTTGGTGGTAAAGAGAGCCAGCCAGCCTGGTTTGCGATTATTGCCGCTTTGGCAGCAGAAAAAACAAAGCTTCCAGTGAAGTTAAGAGTAGATCGTGAAATGGATATGACGATCACAGGTAAGCGGCACGATTTTGAATTTGATTATGAAGTTGGTTTTGATGCAAATGGAATGATCCTCTCGTTTGATGTGATGATGGCATCTCGGTGTGGCTTTTCAGCTGATTTATCTGGCCCAGTCAACGACAGGGCATTATTTCATTTAGATAACTGTTATTTCATCCCGAATGTAAGAGCCATCTCCTATCGCTGTAAAACTAATACTGTATCTAATACCGCATTTAGAGGCTTTGGTGGTCCCCAAGGCATGTACTGTATTGAGTATGCAATCGAAGACATTGCTGATTACTTAAAGATAGACCCACTTGAAATTCGTCAAAAAAATTTTTATAAAAAAAATATGCTGACCCATTTTGATATGCCGGTGGAGGATATCATTATTGAAGATTTAGTTGACCAGTTATCGCAGTCCTCTCATTATTTAAAGCGACGCGAACAAATTAACAAATTTAATCAACAAAACAATCACTTCAAAAGAGGTATTTCTTTAACCCCAGTAAAGTTTGGAATTTCTTTTACGGCTACGCATTTTAATCAAGCGGGGGCCCTAATACACATTTATACCGATGGCAGTATTTTGGTGAATCATGGTGGCTTAGAAATGGGACAGGGGTTAAACACAAAAATTCGACAAATTGTTGCTAATGAGTTTAATGTGGATTACTCAGTGGTCAAAATGTCAGCGACGGATACAAGTAAAATTCCGAACACTTCGGCTACTGCCGCTTCCTCCGGAACCGATCTGAATGGTATGGCCTCTCAAAATGCAGCACAAACTCTTATCTCAAGAATGAAAGAGTTCTTGGCCTCTAAATATCAATTATCGGTAACTGATATTAAGTTTAAAAACAATGAAGTTCTCTTAGGTTCTCAAGCCATTAGTTTTGAAAAAGCGGTTAAAGAATGTTATGTAGGTAGGATTTCTCTCTCTGCGACGGGGTTTTATGCGACGCCAAAAATTCATTATGATTCAAAAACGCGTAAAGGAAGACCCTTCTTTTATTTCTCCTATGGGGCGGCTGTTTCAGAAGTAATTATCGATACTTTAACTGGTGAAATGAAACTATTACAAGTAGATATTTTGCATGATGTCGGTCAATCGATTAATCCTGCAATTGATATAGGCCAAATTGAAGGTGGTTTTGTTCAAGGACTAGGATGGCTAACTACCGAAGAATTATGGTGGAATCCGAAGGGTAAGCTGATGACTAATTCACCATCCACCTATAAGATTCCAACTGCCTTAGATTGGCCAAAGCATGCCAAAACAAATTTATATGTTTCAACAGGAAATATTGAAAATACAATTTATAAATCAAAAGCAGTTGGAGAGCCTCCACTAATGTTGGCATTTTCAGTTTTCCACGCCATTAAACATGCGATTCGTTCAAAGGTGGGGCAGGAATGTACCCTACACTTGAGTGCACCTGCGACTCCAGAGTCAATCTTAAATGCCTTAAATTCTCATAATGATTAAAGAGTTCGAACGTATTAAACAACTAATTCTCACTAATCACGTAGTGGTGCGAGTGGTAATTGCTGAGGCGAAGGGTTCAACCCCAAGAGATCAAGGTACCAGCATGTTGGTATGGTTTAACCGGGCAGGAACGGTTGAAACATATGGGACCATTGGTGGTGGTTTCTTAGAAGATAAAGCAATTGAAATTGCGCTTCTCAGCATCAATCAGCTTTATGCAAAAATCTATTTGCAGGCTTTTATACTTGGTGTGGAATTAGACCAGTGTTGTGGAGGAACTGTTCAATTAATTTGGGAACGATTTGAATCAATCGCTGATATTGATTGGTTGTTTCAAACTCGATCTTTAACTGACTCCTATCAAAAGGTCCTCAATTTAAAAACTGGAAAAAATCAACTTTTAGTTCAAAACTCTAATTTAACAAATAGGGTCCTTCCTGGACTGATTGAATTTCCGCAGGGTACTTTTCTTTATGAGACGGTTCTACATCCAACACCTGAATTATGGTTGTTTGGAGCAGGACATGTTGCAACTCATTTATTAAAAAATTTACCAGCATTGAATTTCCAAGTCCGATGCTTCGATAGTAGAGAATTAATTTTAGGAAAGTCTGTCAATGATTATCAGTTGGAATATCCAGATGTAAATTTTGATTTTCAACCCGAGTTTCTAGAGTTAATAAATTCTGCACCGATAGGGAGTTATTTTTTGGTAATGACGCATAGTCATCAATTAGATTTCTTGATTTGTCAGAAAATTCTCCAAAATGATTTCTTTGGATTTTTAGGGTTAATTGGTTCAAAAACAAAATCAGCGCGATTTAAAAAAAGATTATTAGAAACTGGTCTAAGTAAGCAGGTGGTGAATAGTTTAATGTGCCCCATTGGAAATAAATATCAATTTTCTAAAAGTCCAGCTGTGATTGCAGTAGAGATTATGGCTACATTATTAGAGTTACAAGAAGATCAATTTATGATGATGAAAGAAAGAAATTCTAGTCAATTATTTAACTCAGGCAGTCAGTAGCAAATGGCAAAAAAAATAATCAAAGCTAGGATACTTCACTTTCTTGATCCGCTTGATGCAAATGTAGCCAAGTATGAATATTTTGCGCAAGGAGGTCTTTTAATTAGTGACGGGATTATTGAGAAATGTGGACCACTAAGTTCCTTATTGCCCATAATGAGTGAAGAAATTTCAATCATTGACTATAGTGATAAATTAATCATTCCGGGCTTCGTTGATACACATATACATTACCCTCAAATCGATGTCATCGCTTCCCCGGGAAAAGATTTGTTGGATTGGTTAGAACGATTTACTTTTCGGTCGGAAGCAAAGTATCAAAATCTTGACTGGGCACTTCAGTCGAGTGAATTCTTTTTAGAGGAACTGCTTCGTAATGGTACAACCACTGCTTTAGTTTTTGGAACGGTTCATTCTGAATCAGCGAAAGCTCTTTTTACTAAAGCATTTGAGCGTAATGTTAGATTGATAACGGGTAAAGTTGCGATGGATCGTAATTGTCCTGATTACTTGCAAGATACTCCTGAGTCAAGCTTTGAAGATGCATTAGAACTGATCGATAATTGGCACCTAAAAGGCCGTTTACAATACGCAATCACACCCCGGTTTGCCATCACTTCAAGCGAAGCACAATTGGAAAAGACGGCTGAGCTGGCTCGTCTTTATCCGGATATGGTCATTCAAACTCACTTAGCTGAAAATGTAGATGAAGTCGCTTGGATGAAAGAGTTATTTCCAAAGCATCGTAGTTATCTTGATGTTTATGATCAATATGGTCTTTTACGACCCAATGCAGTTTATGCCCACTGTATTTATTTGGATGAACTCGATATCAAGCGCTTAAATACTACGCAAAGTTCGATTGCCTTTTGTCCATCCTCGAATCTTTTCTTAGGTAGTGGCTTAATGAATTTGCAACATTACCTCAATGAGCAAATTCAAGTTTCTCTAGCAACTGATATTGGTGGTGGTACGAGTTTTAGTATGCTCAGAACCATGGGGCGAGCCTACGAGGTTGCTCATTTGCGAGGAGATGTGATGAGTGCATTTGATTTATTCAATCTGGCTACATTTACTGGAGCTAAGGCACTCGGACTAGATCAACATATTGGCAACTTTATGCCTGGTAAAGAAGCTGATTTTATTGTCTTAGATTTAAAAGCTACACCACTAATGGAAAGAAGGATTAATGCTTGTCAAACTCTAGAAGAGGAGTTATTTGTTGCCATTATTCTTGGGGATGATCGTAATATTCAAGCGACATATTTGATGGGTGAGAAAAAATTTGAACGAAGGTAACAACACGCTTAAAAAAGAAAGAAGGCTTGAAACTTTTAAAAGTCTCAAGCCTTTTTTAATAGGCTATACAAAATAAAAAAAACTCCCCAAAAATAAAAACTATCTTCGGGGAGTCAACTCCAAAATTATTTCGGTAACTGACCTTCTACACCTTCAACATAAAATTTAATGCTATCAATTTCTTGATCAGTAAATGATTGACCTGCAGCTAACTTCATTGAGCCATCTTGTAATTTCATTGGTCCTGAAAATACTTTGAACTTGCCAGAGATGATATCTGCTTGTTTAGCCTCTACTTCTTTTTTGACAGAAGCGGGGATATTACTGTTTAATGACACAAGTCCATCCATACCATCTTTCATGCCACCCCAAACGTTTTCTTTAGATGGTTTTCCATCCAATGCAGCTTTCAGAGTTTTTACATAGTAAGGACCCCAGTTGTGAATGACTGAAGCCAAGTGTGCTTTAGGTGCAAGTGCAGACATATCTGAATTCCAACCAAATGCATAGACACCTTTTTCAGCAGCTGTTTGTAGAGTTGCGGTTGAGTCCGTATTTTGTAGCAACATATCAGCACCTTGACCAATTAATGTTTCTGCTGCTTGACGTTCTTTTGCTGGGTCATACCATGAACTAATCCAGATCACCTTTGTTTTTACTTTAGGATTTACGCTACGTGCACCCATTGTGTAAGAGTTAATATTACGAACCACTTCAGGAATGGGGAAGGATGCAACAAAACCAAGAGTGTTGGATTTAGTCATTCTGCCTGCAATCATTCCTGCAAGATAGGCTGGTTCATAAATTCTTGAGTTATAGGTATGGACGTTTTCAGATGACTTGAATCCTGTATTGTGATAGAACTCAACCTTTGGGAATGACTTGCCAACTTTGAGTGTTTGTTCCATATAGCCAAATGATGTTGTAAAAATATATTGATTACCTTTGGCTGCTAGATCACGAATGACGCGCTCTGCATCTGCACTTTCTGGAACGTTTTCAACAATCGTAGTTGTGACTTGTGAACCTAATTCTTTTTTAACTAACTTTACTCCTGTGTCGTGAGCAAATGTCCAACCAGCATCTCCTGGTGTTCCAAAATATACAAATGCTGCTTTTAGTGGTTCTGCAGCAGTTACACTTTGAGCTAATCCCAAAGTCATGAGTGAGGCTGAAATTAATAACACGCGTTTAGAAAGCTTCATTTACTTCTCCTTTTATATAAAAAAAACACTATCGATCATCAAAAAATGGTTTTCCTAACCACGCTGGGGCGTGACGGCGAATAGTTTCTTTATCCATTGATAAATAAACTAAAACTAGGATTGTTGTGACGTAGGGAAAGCTAGCCAACACAAAGGCAGATACCTTGATATCTACCAATTGAAAGTAAAGGCCGAGGACTGTTACACTCCCAAAAAGTAAGGCTCCTAAAGCAACTTTAAATGGACGCCAAGTACCAAATACAACTAAGGCAAGAGCAATCCATCCATTGCCAGAGGTTAAGCCATCTTGCCAAACTTTGAATTGTGCAAGAGCATAGTAAACTCCTGCTAAACCAGCAAAGCCGCCGCCAAATAAGACGGCTAAATAACGTATTTTTGTAACTGGCAAGCCTAAAGATCTTGCCACTGATGGAGACTCACCAACAGATCTTAAGGCTAAGCCGGCTTTTGATTTGGTTAAAAACCAAGCTATAGCAATTACAGAAAAGAGACAAAAATAAGCAACATAGTCTAAAGAGAATAATGACGGTCCTAACAGGGGGATATCTTTTAAAATAGGAATCGGTGCGGGAGCAAAGCTTTTTGCAGCAGAAAAACCAACATAGGTTTTACCGATAACAGCCGAAAGACCAACTCCTAGTATTGTTAAAGATAGCCCAGTTGCCACTTGATTTGCTTGCAAACTGATCGTTACAAAAGCAAAAAGTAAGGTAAATAACACACTTACGGCAACTCCAATTAATAAGGCTAAAAACAATGAGCTACCTTCTGCAACAGCCAAGAAACTCGATAAGGCTCCCATTAAAATAGTGCCTTCAAGACCTAAATTGAGGACACCAGCTTTTTCCGCAATTAATTCCCCCAAAGCTGCAAACAGTAATGGAATAGCTGCGCCAATGGCACTGACTAATAATGGAGTGAGGGACTCAATTAACATACTTGGCCCCTATTTTTTTTAAAATGACGATTTCGTAATTGATTAAAACATCACAAGCTAAAAGGTATAAGAGGAGAAACCCTTGAAATACTTGGCTCACAGATTTTGGGAGCTGCATGGTTACTTGAACAGATTCTCCACCCAAATAAAGTAATGCCATTAATAGTGATGCTAAGACTACTCCTGATACTTTTAAACGTCCAAGTGTGGCGACGATAATCGCTGTAAAACCATACCCTGGTGTCCACTTATCGTTTAACTGACCAATTGGCCCAGCTACTTCAGTCGCTCCAGCAATACCCGCAATCAAACCACTAAAAACTAACACAATCCAGATAATCTTTTTTTCATTGAAGCCTACATATTTTGCAGCTCCTGGAGCGATACCCACCACTAAATTTTTAAAACCAGCAAATAATTTTTCGTTATATATCCAAACTAATGGTATAAAAAAAAGCGTGATAAAGATGGAGGTATTTACTCTTGTCCCATCCCAGAAAGACCAGCCAAGAAATGCTAGTGGTGTGAATAGTGCCTCATCAGCAAATGAAATCGTAATAGGAAAATTATTGCCCATTGGATCTTTCCATGGACCGTAGACTAAAAACTTGATAGTTAAATCAGCTACATAAGTCAGCATTAAACTAACAAGAATTTCGTTAGTATTTAATTGAGCTCTACATAAGGCAGTAATACTTGCCCATATCGCACCGCCTAACGCACTAGCCAAAATCATGACTATTAGGGTCCAGTGTCCAAGGGTCTCTGTATAGTGAATTGCAATACCTGTCGCAAAAATTCCGCCAATGTACATTTGTCCTTCTGCACCAATATTCCAAATATTTGCTCGATAGCAGATGGTCAGACCCAAGGCAATTAGGCATAAGGGAGAAGCCTTTAACAATAATTCGCTAATGCCATTAATGTCACTAATGGGGTCAAAAAAGAAAGCTTTGTAGGCAATAAATGGGTTTTCACCTAACAATTGAAACAGTAATAAACCTGACAGCAGAGTCAAAGCAATAGCAATTAAGGGTGCATAGACTTGCATCCTTTGATTTGGTTCGGTACGTGGTTTTAACTGTAACTTAATCATGAAGCCTATAAGACGTAAGAAATTTTTGTGAATTACATAATTCTTACTATGCTCGGATTGAAATAGACAAAAGGAGAAGAAGAATCCAAATTGGTACATTTTTCTATTGAACTTGCACCAAATTAGTACTTGACTAGTGATTTTTATAAATAAGACTTAGATCTCTAGATAAACTGAATCTGTTAGTAAAGAATTTGTGTTTATTTCAATTAGCTATTTATTCTTGGGAAATCCGATGATGAAATTTGAACAAGACAGTAAAGAATCATTTAGGCTGGTTCTTGATAATATTTCTAAGTCTTATCCGCTTATCAAAGCGAACAATGGAATTTCCTTACAAGTAAAACCCGGCGAGATTCACGCTATTCTTGGAGAAAATGGAGCAGGTAAAAGTACTCTGATGAAAATTCTTTATGGGGTGATTAAACCCGATGAGGGAAGTATTTTCTGGGAAGGTGAAAAGGTAGAAATCAATAATCCAGCTTTCGCTAGAAAGTTAGGTATTGGCATGATATTTCAACACTTCGCATTATTCGAATCTTTAACTGTTTTAGAAAATATATGGCTTTCAATGGATAAAAAATATTCATTAAAAGACCTTGATGAGGAAGTATTGAAAACTTCCGAATATTATGGATTACCAATTAATCCAAACAGAATGTTGCATAGTATGTCGGTTGGTGAACGTCAGAGAGTTGAGATCGTTCGATGCTTACTACAAAAGCCAAAATTGCTAATTATGGATGAGCCTACCTCAGTTTTAACACCTCAGGCAGTACAAATATTATTTAAAACGATTAGGCAGTTAGCTTCAGAGGGATGCTCAATTTTATACATTAGCCATAAGTTAGAAGAAATTCGGCAGTTATGTGATTCAGCAACTGTTTTAAGATCTGGAAAAGTTACTGGTTACGCTAATCCGAAAAATGAAACTGCAAAAACCTTAGCAACATTAATGATTGGAGCAGAATTACCAACGATTCAATTACAAACGGCTCAAGTTGGAAAGCCAATGTTAGAGGTAACGGGTCTAGATTTGAAAACAAGCGATCCTTTTGGAACAGCGTTAAAGGATGTTAATCTTCGAGTCAGAGCTGGAGAGATTGTCGGTATTGCTGGCATCTCTGGTAATGGCCAAAAAGAACTCATACAAGCATTATCCGGCGAGACACTGATCGGTGATGCCCAATCAATTTATATGAATGGTATGCCCGTTGGAAAATTATCACCAGCCAAGAGAAGATCATTAGGTTTATGCTTTGTACCTGAAGATCGATTAGGCAGAGGAGCTGTGCAAAATTTAAGCCTTGCTGAAAATGCTCTATTAACCGGTTATCAAGATGGCATGGTTCGTAATGGCTTCATTTGTAAATCAGTCATTAATCAATTCGCAGAAAAAATCATTGATCAATTTAATGTGGTTTGTACTGGTAAAAATGCTTCTGCAGGCAGTTTATCGGGTGGAAATTTACAAAAGTTTATTGTTGGTCGTGAAATTTCTTTACAACCTAAGTTCATGTTGGTGGCCCAACCGACATGGGGTGTTGATGTTGGCGCTAGCATGTTAATTCGACAAGCATTATTAAATTTAAGACAACAAGGAGTAGCTATTTTAGTGATCTCTGAGGAGTTGGAAGAACTAATGATGATTTGTGATCAGATGACGGTAATAGCGAATGGTAGATTATCAGAATTGCTACCGGTAAGCCAAACTAATATTGAGGAAATAGGATTATTGATGTCAGGCGAAAAAAATAATATCGCAACAGAAATTATTTAATCTGAATATTTTTTAAAACGTTTCAACTAACAAATCTCGATTTAGAAAAAAATGAAAGCACAACTGAGGTGCTTTCATTTTTTTTTGCACCATTTTGTTGAATCATTCTGATTAATTTCTAGAACAAAAGAACAAAATAAAACTGTAATTTAAAAACATTTAATTTCGAAATACTCTTTTTCTATGTAGGCCGTTTTTCCCTAGGGAGAAATAATTTTATTGTGGATTTTCTAAAACTTTTTTAAAGGAATTATCAAATGAATCGTAGATCGTTAATTAAGTTAACTGCATTAGCTGCTGCATTAACAAGTATTGGCTTTAGTCAATTAACTTTGGCACAGTCCAAAGAACCCATCAAAGTTGGTATTTTGCATTCTTTATCTGGAACAATGGCAATTTCGGAAACTGCGCTTAAAGATGTGGCATTAATGCAAATTGAAGCAATCAACAAAGCAGGTGGAATTTTGGGTCGTAAACTTGAGCCCGTGGTAGTTGATCCAGCTTCTAATTGGCCATTATTTGCTGAAAAAACTCGTCAATTATTGACTAAAGATAAAGTAGCTGTCGTGTTTGGCTGCTGGACTTCTGTATCACGTAAATCAGCATTGCCAGTTTTCGAAGAATTGAACGGATTGTTATTTTACCCGGTTCAGTACGAAGGTGAAGAGATGTCTAAGAATGTTTTCTACACCGGCGCAGCTCCAAATCAACAGGCAATTCCAGCAGTTGAATATTTGATGAGTAAAGAAGGTGGTGCTGCGAAGCGTTTCGTGTTGTTGGGTACTGACTATGTATATCCAAGAACAACAAACAAGATTTTGCGCGCATTCTTGAAATCTAAAGGTGTTGATGAGAAAGATATCGACGAAAAATACACTCCATTTGGACATTCTGATTATCAAACCATCGTAGCTGACATCAAGAAATTCTCACAAGGTGGCAAAACAGCCGTGATTTCTACTATTAATGGTGATTCAAACGTACCTTTCTACAAAGAATTAGGTAATGCTGGCTTAAAAGCTAAAGATGTTCCAGTGGTTGCTTTCTCAGTTGGTGAAGAGGAACTACGTGGTGTCGATACAAAGCCACTAGTTGGTCACTTAGCAGCATGGAACTATTTCATGTCAGTTAAAAATCCTGCAAATGATGCCTTCAAAAAAGAATGGGCTGATTACGCAAAAGCAAAATCATTGCCAACAGCTGGCAAACCGCTTACAAACGATCCAATGGAAGCAACGGTTGTTGGTATGAAGATGTGGAAAGCGGCTGTTGAAAAAGCAGGTACAACTGATGTTGATGCAGTGCGTAAAGCGATGTATGGACAAAAAGTGGTTGCTCCAAGTGGCTTTACTTTAGAAATGGGTAATAACCATCACCTCTACAAGCCAGTCATGATTGGTGAAGTGAAAGCTGATGGTCAATTTAACGTGGTTTGGAAAACACCGACTACAATCAGAGCTAAACCATGGTCACCATTCATTGCCGGTAATGAAGGTAAGCCAGATATGGTGAAGTAAGCAGTAAGAAATATGTAATACCCTGGTTACCTTAGAAAAAAGTTGGATATAAATAATGAAATATCGAGTTTTGCAATGCCTTTTAACTTTGGTAACCAGTCTATTTATTGGAAATAGTTTTGCAGTTGATTTAACTCAAAAAGATTTAGTTCTAATCTTTGGAGAAGAGTTTGCTGCAAAACAAACCAGTATTAATAAAATTATTAAAGCTCCCCCTGAGCTAGCTGCTGAAGTACTTGCAGCATTACAGGATGAAAATTTATTTAGTAACGGACAAATTGTCGTTATTAAAACAAAAGAAGGTTATATTGATCCGATTAGTCAGACAATCGTTACCGTCGATGAATCTACCCTAGAAAGTCCTAATTTAAACAATATTTTAAGATCAGATATTGAAACTTCAGCCAGTCAGTTCAAGCTTCTTTCAAAAGATACTCTCGTCAGAGAACAATCGCTTAATGCCCTCATTGCTGATACGACAGGATTAAATGTTGCAATTGTTAAAAGCGCAAAAGAAAAAGAGACTAAGCCTGAACTAATTACCAAGTTTAATGAACTCATCGCAATACTAGATTACTCATCAAGCACGCAAGAAGAAAAACTAAAAGCGATTCAAACCATGGGTAATTCAAGTTCCGACAAGGTGCAAGAATTTCTGAAAAGTTTGCTGAAGAAAAATGACTCAGGAGAATTTGTTGAACCAAATAAAA
Source organism: Polynucleobacter rarus (assembly GCF_003072505.1). Classification (GTDB taxonomy): domain Bacteria; phylum Pseudomonadota; class Gammaproteobacteria; order Burkholderiales; family Burkholderiaceae; genus Polynucleobacter; species Polynucleobacter rarus. Next base: position 2,005,841 of record NZ_NTGB01000001.1, on the reverse strand, counting down.
ATTTAAGGGTCGCAATCGAATTAGCCTTGCACGATTATCAATCTAGAAAATCCCGTAGCGAGATTGTTTCTAATATTTTCACTGGTCTAAGTTTAGGTAGTGTTTTATTACTAGCTGCGATGGGACTTGCCATTACCTATGGCCTCATCGGTGTAATCAATATGGCGCATGGTGAATTTTTAATGGTTGGCGCTTATGCAACCTTTATTGTGCAAACTGTTTTTAGAAACCATTTCCCAGGTGGCCTTGAATACTATTTAGTACTTGCAGCCCCTTTTTCTTTTTTAACAGCTGCGTTCTTAGGGTTGGTTTTAGAGTATTTGGTTTTGAGACATTTATATGGACGTCCTTTAGAAACTTTATTAGCGACCTTTGGTGTGAGTTTATTAATGATGCAGTTGGTAAGGTTTTTATTTGGCGCGCAAAACGTTGAAGTTGCTAATCCGTCATGGATGAGTGGTTCTTTCATGCCTTTGCAAAGTATTCTGCCAGGATTATTGATTCCTTATAACCGCTTAATTATTTTCTTCTTCGCACTTTTTGTAGTGTTTATTACTTGGCTCGTTTTGAATAAAACCCGAATGGGATTATTTGTTAGAGCTGTAACCCAAAATAGAACTATGGCAAGTTGTGTAGGTGTCAGAACTCGTCAGGTTGATAGTTATGCTTTTGCGTTTGGTGCTGGTATTGCTGGCCTGGGTGGATGTGCTTTATCTCAAATTGGTAATGTGGGACCAGATTTAGGTCAAACTTATATTATTGATTCTTTCATGGTAGTGGTACTTGGTGGTGTTGGTCAACTTGCAGGAACTATCCTAGGCGCCTTTGGTTTGGGTATTTTAAGTAAATTTAGTGAACCATTTATTGGTGCAGTATTAACAAAAATTGGGGTTTTAGTAATGATTATTTTGTTTATTCAAAAACGTCCCCAAGGTATGTTTGCCCTCAAGGGTAGAAGTGCGGAGCAATGATGAAACAACCCTTCTCTCTCCAAATTGCCCAGCGTGAACCCATTTTAGATAGAAAATGGTGGATTGCTTTAGCAGTTCTATCCAGCCTAGTTTATCTTTTAGTACCGATTTGTTCTTTGTTGATTCCAGAGGGTAGCTTTTTTCATTTATCTGCCTATTCATTGACCCTTGTTGGAAAGATATTATGTTTTGCATTAGCTGCGCTCGCATTGGATTTAGTTTGGGGATATTGCGGAATTCTCAGCTTAGGACATGGCCTATTTTTTTCTTTGGGTGGGTACATCATGGGGATGTACTTGATGAGGATGATAGGTACCGACGGAGTATATCATTCTGAGTTACCTGATTTTATGGTTTTTCTAGATTGGAAAGAATTACCTTGGTTTTGGTACGGCACTAACAATTTTGGCTGGATTATTTTATTGATCTTAATAGTTCCTGGATTGATTGCTTTTATATTTGGTTTTTTTGCATTCCGATCACGGATTAAAGGCGTTTATCTTTCCATCATTACTCAGGCATTTACCTACGCTGCGATGTTACTCTTTTTTAGAAATGAAACTGGCTTCGGCGGAAATAATGGCTTTACGGATTTCAAAAGAATTTTAGGGTATTCAATATCCAACCCTGGTACTAGAGTAGTCTTATTTTTGATGAGTTTTACCATGCTAGTTTTGGGTTTTATTGCTTGCAGACGAATTGTGCAATCAAAATTAGGTCGGGTGACAATGGCGATCCGTGATGCTGAAAGTCGCGTGATGTTTTCCGGTTATGACCCCCTGGGATACAAGTTATTTATTTGGACATTCTCTGCGTTTTTATGTGGAATTGCTGGAGCTTTATATGTTCCCCAGGTCGGAATTATTAACCCAGGAGAAATGTCCCCAAGTAATTCTATTGAGTTAGCTGTGTGGGTTGCTGTAGGTGGTCGGGCTACTTTAATCGGACCGATTATTGGTGCTTTTATGGTGAATGGGGCTAAAACTTTTTTCACTGCACTGGCCCCGGAATATTGGTTATTTATTTTAGGAAGCTTATTTGTTTTAGTTACCTTATATATCCCGAATGGTGTCGTTGGGCTCATTAAAGAAAAAATACTAAAGAAATAACAATGCAAACATCTCAATTAACAACATCTGAAGAAAAGGTGGATTTTCAACCTGAGTGGGAATCAAAGGGAAACTCTGGACATTTTCTTGAAAAAGGTAAGATTGATTTATCACACGGGGAAATTTTATATATTGAAGATTTAGTAGTTTCCTTCGATGGATTTAAAGCTATTAAAGGTTTAACTTTAGACATTTTAAGTGGCGAATTAAGATGTATTATTGGCCCCAATGGCGCTGGTAAAACTACCATGATGGACGTGATCACTGGTAAAACTGGCCCAAGAAATGCCCAAGTATCCGGCAGAGTTTTTTTAGGACAAACAATCGATTTACTAAAATTAAAAGAACCGCAAATTGCGCAAATCGGCATCGGGCGTAAATTTCAAAAACCAACTGTATTTGAAAATCTAAAAGTTTGGGAAAACCTAGAGTTAGCTAGGAAATCAAATAAATCATGGCGAGTCGCTTTGAATGCAAAAGTAGATCAGAATGCGATTAAAGATATTGAGCTTACCCTCTTGCAAATCGGCCTTGAAAGTGAAGCTTATATTCCGGCAGGAGCACTTTCTCATGGACAAAAACAACGTCTTGAAATTGGTATGTTGTTAATGCAAAAACCAGAATTATTATTGTTAGACGAGCCAGCTGCAGGGATGACAGATGAAGAAACGATGCAATTGGCTGATTTATTAAATCAATTACGCGGTAGTTGCTCCATTGTGGTGGTGGAACACGATATGGAGTTTGTAAGTGCACTTTCCGGTCAAACTGGTATTGTTACCGTGCTTGCCGAAGGGGCCGTTTTGGCTCAAGGCACGATGGATCAAGTGAAAAATGATCCTGCTGTGATTGAATCCTATTTAGGTAGATAAGTTATGCTCAAAGTACAACAAATTAATCAATACTATGGCGGTAGTCACATACTAAGAGATGTCTCGTTTGAAGTGCCGAAGGAATCCTTAACTGTTCTCATGGGACGTAATGGAGTTGGTAAAACCACCATGTCTAAAACTATCATGGGTGTGGTCCCTATTAAGTCTGGAGATATTCTTTTAGAAGGGAAGTCGATCATCAAAATGCCTTCTTATGAACGGGTCGCAAATGGTATTGCTTATGTTCCGCAAGGCCGAGATATTTTCCCTAGACTGACCGTTGAAGAAAATTTACTCGTAGGTGCGGCGAGCTTAAAGTCATCAAAAAAAATTCCAGGCATGATTTATGAGTTATTCCCTATCCTTAAAGAAATGTCGCACCGCAATGGCGGTGATTTATCTGGTGGGCAACAGCAACAGTTGGCTATAGGCCGTGCTTTAATGAGTGAACCAAAGCTCATTATTTTGGATGAGCCAACTGAAGGCATCCAACCGAATATCATTACCCAAATTGGTGAGACACTCGTAAAATTAGTCAAGGAACAAGGAATTACCATCTTATTAATCGAGCAGTATTTAGACTTTATTAAAAAAGTTGCTGACAAATATGTTGTAATGAGTCGGGGAGAAATAATTGCCCAAGGAAATGGCTCTGAGATTGATCAAGATGGTATTGGGCAATTAGTTTCAGTTTAATGTGTAGAAGATCGTAAGCTTGACTCTATGGAAAATATGCTTGATTCGGAATCAACACAATTAGCATGGCATGCAAAGTTAAGATTAGATTTTTCTTTTTCTAGCGAGAAAAACAAAACTCTTTTATCTCATAAAGAACACTCAGGCCCCCTTTTAGTGCAAAAGTCTTTATATCCCGAGGGTGATGCTATTTGTCATGCAGTCATTTTGCACCCACCTGCTGGAATAGCAGGTGGAGATCATTTAGTTATTGATTTAAATATTGAGAACGATGCTAAGGCCGTGATTACGACCCCTGGTGCGACGAAATGGTACAAGGCAAATAAAAAGGAAGCTTCGCAAAAGATCAGTATAAAAATTGAAGCTGACAGCCATTTAGATTTTTTACCACAAGAAAATATTTTTTTTAACTCTTCAAATGCCCATAATCAAATTATCATTTCTCAAGATAAAACTTCAAGTTGTATCGGGTGGGATATTGCCCAGTTAGGAAGAACTGCGCAAGGTGAAAGTTGGGAAAATGCTACTCTAAGAAACGATATCGAGTATTACTTTAATGAGGAATTGTGTTGGGTAGAGTCGACATTGCTTGAGTCGAAACATGATTTTTATAATGGAAGTTGCGGTTTAGATGGCTTTCCAGTCTTTGGCACGATGTGGTTGAGTTCGCCCTCAGCTAGCGAAGAGTTGCTGGAAGAAATTGCCGAACTCCTTAGTTGGGATGACACATTACGGGTTGGAGTTACAAGAATTCAGATCGACGAACAATGCGGATTAATTCTTGTTCGTGGCTTATCAGATGAGGTAGAGTATTTAAGGAATTGTTTTATTCAAATTTGGTTATACGCTAGGGAGAGAATTACCGGTATTCAAGCGTCTCCACTGCGTATCTGGAAAACTTAAAGGAAAAATGGATTCATGGAATTAACGCCAAGAGAAAAAGATAAATTACTCATATTTACAGCAGCCCTATTGGCTGAGAGACGTAAAGCGCGAGGTCTTCAATTAAATTACCCTGAAGCAGTTGCCTTTATTTCTGCGGCCATTATGGAGGGTGCAAGAGACGGCAAATCAGTTGCTGAGCTGATGCACTTTGGTACGACGATTTTAAAAGCACAGGATGTGATGGATGGTATTCCAGAAATGATTCCTGAAATTCAAATTGAAGCTACTTTTCCAGACGGCACCAAATTAGTTACAGTTCATCAACCCATTCAATAGGATTAATCATGAAAAAAATTATTATTCTTGCTTCTGGTCTTTTATTTTCAGGCTTGATATATGCTCACCCCGGCCATGGTGAGAATTTTATGGGTGCTTTCATGCACCCTATCTTAGGTTGGGATCACTTATTAACGATGTTAGTGATTGGCATGATGGTGAATTCCTACACCCTTAAAAAGGGTATCTTATTACCGATAGTTTTTGTTAGTGGATTTACGATAGCAGCTGTAGCTGGCGCAAGTTTTAATTTTATTTATGATGCAACTAACTGGATTAATCAAGCAACACTCATGACCTTGATCTTGTTATCTGTGATCAATATTTTTAATAAAACGATTTCTTTTAATTTCCTAATAGCCATCTTCGGTGGTATTGGTTTGATTCATGGCTTAGCCCACGGTTTAGAGTTGCCGAGTAATCAGCCAGCAATTATTTCTGGATTAATTCTCTCTACTGTTGTGATTCATTCGATTGGTTTTTTACTCTGTAAGTTTATCTCTAAGAAATTTAGTCAATTTATACGCTACTTTACTTTGGCTTCTGGCTTTATTGGTGCCATTGCCCTTATTCAAACTGTTTGAGGTGAACAAATGATTCCAGGAGAGATTAGGGCAAGTGGTGAAGACATCGAAATTAACGTTGGTAGGAAAGTGTTAGATTTGGTCGTTGCAAATGCAGGTGATCGACCCATTCAGGTTGGCTCGCACTTCCATTTTTTTGAGGTCAATACGGCACTACAGTTTGATCGTAATTTAGCGAGAGGTTACCGTTTAAATATTGCATCTGGGACCGCTATTCGTTTTGAACCTGGTCAAAAGAAATCTATTCAATTAGTGCAATTAGCCGGTGATCAAATGGTGTTTGGATTTAATGGGTTAGTGATGGGAAAACTATAATGGTCAAAATATCCAGAAAAGCATATGCTGAAATGTATGGTCCAACGGTTGGTGATCATGTCCGTTTGGCGGATACCGATTTATGGGTTGAAGTAGAAAAAGACTTTACTATTTATGGTGAAGAAGTAAAGTTTGGTGGGGGCAAAGTCATTCGCGATGGGATGGGGCAAAGTCAACGTCTCACGAAAGATTGTGTAGATACAGTTATTACTAACGCTTTAATTTTAGATTATTGGGGTATTGTCAAAGCGGATATCGGTATCAAAAATGGGTTCATTAGCGGTATCGGTAAGGCCGGAAATCCAGATATCCAACCTGGTATTACGATTGTAGTTGGCCCTGGTACAGAAGTCATTGCAGGTGAGGGCATGATTATTACAGCGGGTGGCATTGACTCCCATATTCATTTTATCTGCCCTCAACAAATTGAAGAAGCTCTCATGAGTGGGGTCACGACAATGATCGGTGGCGGCACCGGTCCAGCAACTGGTACATTTGCCACTACCTGCACGCCTGGCCCTTGGCATATTCACTCAATGCTCAGTGCTATCGAAGCTTTTCCAATGAATATTGGCTTATTAGGTAAAGGTAATGCAAGCTTACCTGGACCATTAAAAGAACAAGTTCAAGCTGGGGTAATCGGTCTGAAATTACATGAGGATTGGGGCACAACCCCCGCTGCAATTGACTGCTGTTTAACTGTAGCTGATGAGATGGATGTGCAGGTTGCTATTCATACGGACACATTGAATGAGTCAGGATTTGTGGAAGCAACAATTGCTGCATTTAAGGATCGTACGATTCATACTTTCCATACTGAGGGAGCTGGAGGTGGTCATGCGCCAGATATTATTCGTGCCGCTGGTTTAGCAAATGTCTTACCCTCTTCAACCAATCCTACCATGCCTTATACCGTTAATACCATTGATGAGCATTTAGATATGTTGATGGTTTGTCATCATTTGGATCCATCAATTGCTGAGGATATTGCATTTGCAGAAAGTCGGATTCGACGCGAAACGATTGCAGCAGAGGATATTTTGCATGACCTTGGCGCCTTCTCAATGATGAGTTCTGATAGTCAGGCAATGGGTAGAGTGGGCGAAGTCATCATGCGGACTTGGCAAACTGCTCACAAGATGAAATTGCAGCGAGGTAGTTTGGCGACGGATCAAAGCGCTGATAACTTTAGAGTAAAACGCTACATCGCTAAATATACGATTAATCCTGCTATTACTCATGGTATTTCTCATGTTGTAGGTTCGATTGAAAAAGGTAAATTAGCAGATTTGGTTATTTGGAAGCCGGCCTTTTTTGGTGTGAAACCTAGCATCATTCTTAAGGGGGGCATGATTGCAGCTGCAGCGATGGGGGATCCTAATGCATCTATTCCAACACCGCAACCAGTGCATTATCGCCCTATGTTTGGAGCCTTCGGTGGTGGATTAAAAACTTCACTCACTTTTGTCTCTCAAAGTGCGATGGATAATCCTGAAGTCCATTCCTTAGGTCTTAAGAAAACCCTAGAACCTGTCAAATCAACTAGAAATATTAAAAAGTCAGACATGATACTGAACGACTGGCAACCTAATATTTCAGTTGATCCGGAAACATATCAAGTTTTAGCTGATGGCCTCGATTTGACATGTGAGCCAGCAAAAGTTCTGCCATTAGCACAGCGCTATTTCCTGTTTTAAAAAGTTTACATGCAAGTTATCACTAAAAACTTAAAACAGTTGAAGTTAGCGAAAAAATTGATGGAGGGTGCTCGCATCATTTGTTTGCCTTTTTTGGAGCGAAGCAAAAGTAGGCAGAGTTACCTTTTTGAAGATGGTGAGAAAGTTTTAATTAATCTACCACGTGGGGGTGTTATGCGTGGAGGCGACGTTTTAGTTGATGAGGATGGCAAGTTTTATCTTGTGAGTTCGTTACCTGAAAACATCTTAAAAGTGAGCTCTTCTAATCGACTCAGTCTAATGAGAGCTGCTTATCACCTAGGTAACCGTCATATCCCCATTGAAGTAGGCCTAAATTATTTGCACTTAGAGGAAGATCCTGTTTTAGCCGATATGTTAAAGCAGTTAGGAGTAGAAGTAACAAAAGAGTGCTTAGCATTTGAACCTGAACATGGAGCTTATGGTGGTGGTCATAAGCACGGCCACGATGAAAGCTTTGCTGAGGATTACGCTGTTGCTCAAAGTGTATTCGAGAGCCATCAACACACTCATCATGAGCATCCACATGACCACGATCACGACCATTCGCATTGATTGAAGAATTAAGCCATGATGCCTAATCCCAAGGTTCTCAATGCAATGTTGCATTTAGCCTCACCAGCATTACCGATTGGCGGGTTTAGTTACTCTCAAGGCTTAGAAGCTGCCATCAATATTGGTCTGGTTCATGATCAGGTGTCAGCGAAAAATTGGATTCAGACCAATCTCCACTCAGTAATTGCTAATGCAGAAGCCATTATTTGGGTATATTTGTTTCAGGGGTGGCAAAACTCAGATTTGGCGAAAATATCCTATTGGAACCAGTGGTTTTGGGCATCTAGAGAGACGAGTGAATTTAGAGCTGAAACGATTCAAATGGGTTGGTCTTTAGCGAAGTTAATGCAAGAATTAGAGCGTGGAACGGATGAGCAGTTAAAGCTTTTAAAAGACGTGAAAAAAATCACCCTCCCTTGCGCCCATAGTTATGCCTGTCAGATTACTGGGATGACTGAAAGAGAGGGATTACAAACGTATCTTTACTCTTGGATAGAAAACCAAGTGATGGCTGCCATGAAATCCGTACCACTTGGACAAGTAGCTGGTCAAAAAACTCTACTGGCAATTTTGGACACTATCTCAGATATGATGGACGAAATATTCATTAAGATAGCACTTCAAGAAAAACCAATTAACACTTTCTCAATACAACTGAGTGTCTTGTCTGCAAGGCATGAAAGTCAATATTCCCGCTTATTTAGGTCTTAAAAAATGACAAATAAAAGAACAAAGAAATTACCACCTCTTCGAATTGGAATTGGTGGTCCTGTTGGCTCTGGTAAAACCACTTTACTAGAAATGCTTTGTAAAGCCATGTCAGAAGAATTTGATTTAGTCGCGATTACAAATGATATTTATACCAAAGAAGATCAGCGATTACTTACGATTTCAGGAGCATTACCTGCTCAGAGGATCATGGGTGTTGAGACGGGTGGCTGTCCTCACACCGCTATCCGTGAGGATGCCTCGATTAATTTAGAAGCAGTGGACCGCATGTTAGAAAGATTCCCCGAAGCCGATATTGTATTTATTGAATCGGGTGGTGATAATCTTGCTGCGACTTTTAGTCCTGAGTTATCTGATCTAACGATTTACGTGATTGATGTTGCTGGTGGTGAAAAAATCCCACGTAAAGGTGGCCCAGGAATTACTAAATCAGATCTACTGGTGATCAATAAAATCGACTTAGCTCCTTATGTAGGGGCGAACTTAAATATTATGGAAGAAGATACCAAAAGAATGCGTCCAAATCGACCTTATACGATGACGGATTTAAAAAGGAAAACAGGGCTGAATGAAATCATTTCCTTCATCAAGGAAAAAGGGATGTTTAAGGAATAAAAAGGTTAAACTAAGGGTACTTGGTAGGAAATCGGTGCTATGTTCCTATCAGACTAACAGTATTAATATAAATAATTACTAGGAGATCAGTTTGATGGTTAATCGTATGCTTCGGAACATTCTTTTGTTACCTTTGACATTGAGCGTTTTCAATTTTTCTTACGCAGCAGAAGTTAAGGTCCTGATTTCTTCGGGCTTTTTTGGCGTTTATCATGAATTGGGACCTATTTTTGAAAAAAAGACCGGTCATAAATTAATCACTGTTCGTGGCCCTTCCATTGGCGACTCCCCTGAAGCGATTCCTACGAGATTGGCGCGTGGTGAGATAGCCGATGTTGTGATTTTAGATGGTGAAGCAGCTCATGAATTAGCGCATAAAGGATTTGTTAAAGAATCAAGCGTTACCATTTTGGGACTTTCACAAATTGGTATGGCAATCAAAGAGGGTGCTACTAAGCCTGATATCAGTACAGTCGATGCGTTTCGGAAGACACTATTAGCAGCAAAATCAATTGGCTATTCAGATAGTGGCAGTGGTACTTATATCGCTAGCCAAATGTTTAAGAAGCTGGGTATTGAAGATCAAGTGATGGGTAAAAGTAAGAAGGTAAGAGGACCGCCATCTGGAGAGCCTGTGGCGGCAACGGTCGCCAGGGGTGAGAATGAAATTGGCTTTCAACAAGTGAGCGAAATTTTACATGTACCTGGTATTACCTACGTTGGCCCAATTCCTAAAGAAGTTCAACCAGGTTTTACATTTGCTGGAGCTGTAACAACGGCCTCGAAACAAGAGCAAGCAGCAATTGAGTTGATTAAATTCTTAAGAGCGCCTGAAGCTGAGGCCGTGATTGTGAAAGCAGGTTTAGGATATCCTCGTTAAATCTCCTCGCGGAATGAAGAAAGATCATTATGAGACAAAATCTTTTACGTGAAATGTGGGCAAATCATCAACCGATTGTGAACGGTTGGGTTGCTACCTCTAATAGTTTTAATGCTGAAATCATGGCAAATCAAGGATGGGATTCCATCACAGTCGATATGCAGCATGGAGTGGTCGATTACCAAGCCATGGTGCAAATTCTTCAGGCCATTTCAACCACGAAGACGGTGCCGATGGTTCGGGTTCCGTGGTTGGATGCTAGTCATATCATGAAAACCTTAGATGCGGGTGCTTACGGCATTATTTGCCCGATGGTAAACACTGCAGATGAAGCAGCAAAACTAGTTGAGTGGTCAAGTTATTCACCAATGGGTTCTAGGAGCTTTGGTCCCATCAGAGCTTTTTTGTACGGTGGACATGACTATCCTCTTTATGCCAATCAAACGATATTGCGTTTAGCAATGATTGAGACAGCAAAAGCGATTGATAATCTAGATGCCATTTTGCAAGTTGAAGGACTCGATGGAATTTATATTGGTCCGGCTGACTTATCTCTTTCTTTAGGATGTACTCCTAAATTAGATAACTTGGATCAGAAAGCTGCGCAAGCTGTTGAACATATTCTTTCTAGAGCAAAAGCACATAATAAGTTTGCCGGCATTCACAATGCTGAATCACCACAAGCCCTCGCTAGGGTTCAAATGGGCTTTGACATGGTTACTGTCAGTTCAGACGTACGCATGATTACGAGTGGTTCACAAACCATTCTCAAAGAAATGAAAGCTGGACTACCGTCCAAAAATTCCTCCACGTACTAAATTTAAACTTGTAAATGCAATATCCCTATAGAAATGTAGAGATATTGCATTATTTGAAAATCTTGTGTAATCTTAAATACGAACGGTCGTTTTATTTTTATACGAGGATTTATAAATGGTCACTGCAGAAAAATCTACCCTTGCTGATTATGCGAAGGGGGCGGTAACGAAAGCATTCATCCTGCAAGGCGCTATTGAGATCGCTGGTAAAGAGGGTCTTGAGGGCATTACTATCGGTAATTTAGCTGAACGGGTTGAGATGAGTAAAAGTGGAGTATTTGCTCACTTCGGCTCCAGGGATGAATTATTAATCGAGGTGATTAAGGAGTATTACCGAAGGTTTGAAAGAGATGTTTTCGAGCCTGCCTTATCTTTGCCAAAAGGATTGCCACGTCTACGAAAAATGATTCGAAATTGGATTGATGTCAGTAGTGATAAAAATAGTCCGGGATGCTTTTTTATTTCCGGAGCTATTGAGTATGACGATCGCCCAAGTCATATTCGAGAAGAGTTATTTAAGAGTGTTGAAGTTTGGCGAAACGCCATTCGTCGTGCAATCAAAGAATCGATTGAGGAAGGTCAACTCAAGTCAGATACCAATGTTGAGCAAATGTTATTCCAAATCTACAGCGTAGTCTTAGGCGTTCATCATGACGCACGATTTTTGAAAATACGTCAAACCAAAGAAATCGCAAACAAAGTGATCGAAGCACTTTTTATTCATTAAATAGATAAAGGAAACCACATGCCAAGCTATAACGCACCAATTCGAGATATGCAATTTGTGCTACATGAAGTATTTAACGTGTCATCAGAACTAAAGAAATTTAAAGCATATGAAGATGTTGATAAAGATGTTATTAACCAAATTTTAGAAGAAGCAAGTAAATTTGCTACCGAAGTTTTACAACCTACTAATCAAGCTGGTGATTTGATGGGTTGTACTCGTAATCAGGATGGCTCTGTTACAACTCCAACCGGTTTTAAAGAGGCATATGCTGCTTATGTTGAAGCGGGTTGGCCAACTTTGTCATGCGACAGTGCCTATGGGGGACAAGCCTTACCTCAAATCATTAATACTGTGCTTTACGAAATGTTGAACTCTGCTAATCAGGCTTGGACAATGTATCCTGGACTCTCTCACGGCGCCTATGAATGCCTTCATGCACACGGCACTGTTGAGCAAAAGAATCGCTATCTCAAGAACTTAGTTTCTGGTAAATGGACCGGTACCATGTGTTTGACAGAACCACACTGTGGAACAGACTTGGGACTCATTAAAGCAAAAGCTGAAAAAATAAGTAATGACGAATACAAAATTACTGGTACTAAAATATTTATATCGAGTGGTGAGCATGACTTAGCTGAAAATATTATTCATTTAGTACTTGCAAGGTTGCCAGATGCGCCCATGGGAACAAAGGGTATTTCCTTATTTGTAGTACCTAAATATCAAATTGAAAATGAAGTACTTTCGACTCAAAGAAACCACCTAGAATGCGGCTCTCTTGAACATAAGATGGGTATTCATGGGAATGCCACTTGCGTGATGAATTTTGATGGCGCGATTGGTACGCTTCTTGGAGAGCCGCATAGAGGACTTCAGGCTATGTTTGTCATGATGAATGCAGCCCGCTTAGGGGTTGGTATGCAAAGCCTTGGTTTAACTGAAGTTGCCTATCAAAATTCTGCTCAGTATGCTAAAGATCGTTTACAAATGCGAAGTTTAAAAGGACCACAAGCGCCTAAATTAGCCGCTGATCCGATCATTGTTCATCCTGATGTACGAAGAATGTTATTGACGCAAAGAGCCTATGCAGAGGGCGGTCGAGCTTTTACTTACTGGATCGCTCTGATGATTGATGAGTGCGCGCAAGAACAAGATGCTAACCGAAAGCAAGAATTAGAAGGTTTGATTGCATTATTGACACCTGTGATTAAGGCCTTTATTACGGATAATGCATTCGAAGCGACTAATGAGGGACTTCAAGTGTTTGGTGGTCACGGATATATTGCAGAGTGGGGAATGGAGCAATTTGTTCGCGATGCAAGAATCAATATGATTTATGAAGGAACGAACACAATCCAATCTCTGGACTTACTAGGTCGTAAGGTTCTCGGAGATATGGGAGCGAAATTAAGAAAATTTGGAGATATTGTTAAAGAGTTTATCGAGCAAGAAGGAGTCAAAAAGGAGATGATGGAATTTATCGATCCCTTGAATGATCTCGTTGAACAGGTTGAAAAACTAACTAAGGAAATTGGCTTAAAGGCAATGCTCAATCACGAAGAAGCTGGAGCAGCAGCAGTTCCCTACTTAAGAATCATAGGGCATCTCGTTTACTCCTACTTATTTGCAAAGATGGCTAGAGTTGCCCTAAATCAGAAAGGTAGCAATGACAGATACTATGAGGCAAAACTCGATGTTGCAAGATTCTATTTTGCTAAATTATTGCCAGAAACTGCCTCTTTGCTTGTGTTGGCAAGATCAGGTTCAAAAAGTTTAATGAGTATGGATGAGGCTTTATTTTAAAGAAAAGGTGTGCTGAAATGAATCGTGAACAAAAAATTAATAAAGTTGCCATCTTAGGTGCTGGCGTAATGGGTGCACAAATTGCTGCACATTGTATTAATTTAAAAGTGCCAGTTATATTGTTTGACTTGGCAAAACAAAGTACTGATGGAAAATCTAATCCAAATGAAATTGTTGAAAAGTCGATTGCCCAATTAAAAAAACTTAAGCCATCTCCCCTGTGTGTGGAAGATGATGCAAGTTTGATTCAGGTAGCCAATTACGATCAAGATTTAGAGTTATTAAAAGATTGCGATTTGATTATTGAAGCTATTGCGGAGAGACTTGATTGGAAACATCAGTTGTATGAAAAGGTCGCACCTTTTATTTCCTCAACTGCAATCTTTGCAACGAACACTTCGGGTATATCGATCACTGAATTATCAAAGGGTTTTTCGGATGATTTAAAAGAACGTTTTTGTGGAGTACATTTCTTTAACCCCCCAAGGTATATGCACTTACTAGAATTGATTCCTACCGCACAAACTAATCCAGTCATTGTGGATCGATTAGAAACCTTTATGACTTCTGTATTAGGTAAAGGGGTGATTCGAGCAAAAGATACCCCCAATTTTGTGGGCAATCGTGTTGGGGTATTTTCAATCCTGGCAATTTTTAAAGAAGCTGAAAAATACAATTTAAGTTTTGATGAGGTAGATGCTTTAACAGGTAGTAATTTAGGTAGAGCGAAATCAGCAACTTTTAGAACGAGTGATGTGGTTGGAATTGATACGATGGCCCATGTTATTAAAACCATGGAAAACGGTTTGCCGAATGACCCGTTTCGCAATCTATTTAAGATGCCAAAGGTGGTTGAGTATTTATTAGAACAAGGAAGTTTAGGTCAAAAAACTGGTCGTGGTTTTTTTCAAAAAGTAGGTCGTGAGATTCATGTTTTAGATTTTGCAACGAAATCTTATGTGCTTTCTAAAGGAAAAATGACTCCACTAGTTGAAAGGATCTTAAAGAAACCAATCGGTGAAAGACTTGAATTACTAAGATCAACCGATGATCCACAAGCGAAGTTTTTATGGGCAATATATCGGGATATATTTCATTACATTGCGCTTCATTTAGGAGATATCTCACAAAGTGCCCGTGAAATCGATTTTGCAATTAAATGGGGTTATGGTTGGAAAAAAGGTCCCTTTGAGGATTGGCAAGAAGCTGGCTGGTTAAAAGTAGCTAATTGGATTAAGGAAGATATTGATAATGGTGAAACTTTATGCGACGCGCCTCTTCCAGAATGGGTATTTAATAGTGAAGTTGCAAAGCAAGAGGCGATTCATAGCCCTGCAGGATCTTGGTCCGCATTAAACGCACAATATGTATCAAAATCAAATTTACCCGTTTACCAAAAACAAGTTTACCGAGATACCTTATTTGGTGAACAGGCAATTGATCCCAAAACTGCTGGTAAAACTATTTGGGAAAATAGTGAAGTTCGAGCATGGCTGGATGAGCCGAACTCTGAGGTATTGATCTGTTCATTCAAGTCCAAGATGAATACAATTAGCCCCATTGTTCTTGAGGGTATTCAAGAGTCAATTAAGCTTGCTGAAAATCAGTACCAAGGTTTAGTGATTTGGCAGACTAGTTCACTCAAGTTGGGTGCCCCTGGCGGGCCTTTTTCTGCGGGGGCAAATCTTGAGGCTGCATTACCGATGGTAATGCAAAACGGAGTCAATGGGATTGAGCCATTTGTCAAAATGTTTCAAGATACGATGATGCGAGTCAAATACGCCACGGTGCCAGTTGTGAGCGCAGTGTCAGGAATTGCGCTTGGCGGTGGTTGTGAATTAGTTTTGCAATCAGCTAAGCGGGTTGCTGCTGTTGAAAGTTATATTGGGTTAGTTGAAGTTGGCGTTGGTTTGTTGCCTGCTGGTGGTGGCTTAAAAGAGGCTGCCATTAGAGCACACAACATGGTTAAGACGAACGCTAATAATAACTATTTAGATGCCTTGAAATTTTCTTTTGAAAATGCAGCGATGGCCAAGGTATCTGGTTCAGCACAAGAAGCCGTAAAAATGAATTACTTAAAGTCTGACGATATTATCGTAGCCAATGTGTTTGAACTCTTGAGTCAAGCTAAAAACCAAGTTAAGGCAATGGCATTTGCTGATTATCGACCACCTATTCCTCATCTGATATCTGTTGGTGGTCGCTCGGTTGCGGCAACGATTATGGGACAGGTCATTAATTTGCGTGACGGTGGTTTTGCCTCAGAGCATGATGCTTTGATTGCTGGCAAAATTGCGAGCATCATCACTGGTGGTGATCTAGATATGGGTACTTTAGTTTCTGAAGAATGGTTGTTGAAGTTAGAACGTCAAGCTTTTGTGGAACTCATGGGACATCCGAAAACGATGGAACGCATCATGAGCTTATTACAAACTGGTAAACCACTCCGAAATTAATTAAGGTCTTTCTGACAGGAAAAAATTATGACAAATATTCAACAAGCATATGTAGTAAGTGCCATCAGAACCCCAATTGGTAAATCCGGTAGAGGTTCATTAAGTAAGTTACGCCCTGATGATTTATTGGCCCAAACTCTCAAACAATTGGTGGCAATGAATCCAACTTTAGACCCCAATGCCATAGAGGATGTCATTGTTGGTTGTGCGATGCCAGAGGGTCCTCAGGGACTCAATGTGGCTAGAATTGGTGCGCTACTTGCAGGACTGCCACAAAGTGTTGGCGGTGTAACGATTAACCGGTTTTGTTCTTCGGGTTTAAATGCCATTGCAATGGCTGCTGACCGGATTAGAGTAGGTGAGGCGGATGTAATGATTGCAGCGGGGACTGAGTCAATGAGTATGGTGCCTATGACAGGAAACTCCCCTTCATTTTCGCCAGATATTTTTACTCGAGATGAAAATATTGGTATTGCTTATGGTATGGGATTAACCGCTGAGAAAGTTGCACAGCAGTGGAAAGTGAGCCGTGAGGATCAAGATCAGTTTGCGCTTCTTTCTCATCAAAAGGCGCTCTTAGCGCAGGCGAATGGTGATTTTAATGATGAGATGATGACGCTTCAATTAGCGCATCGTACGATGAACCTTGAATCAGGGCAAGTGGATATCTCAATGAGAGAGTGTCGTAAAGATGATGGCCCAAGAGTAGATACGAGCTTGGAAGGCTTAGCGAAATTAAAGCCCGTCTTTGCGATGAAAGGTAGTGTTACAGCGGGTAATAGTTCGCAAACCTCTGATGGCGCTGGAGCCTTATTAATTGTTAGCGAAAGGGCTTTAAAGATGTTTAATTTAAAGCCTTTGGCAAGATTTGTCTCATTTGCAGTTAAAGGAGTACCCCCAGAGATTATGGGGATTGGGCCGAAAGAAGCGATTCCCCTTGCACTAAAATTTGCAGGTCTTGATTTAAAAGATTTAGGTTGGATTGAATTAAATGAGGCTTTTGCCGCACAATCACTTGCCGTTATTCGTGATTTACAGCTTAACCCTGAATTAATCAATCCCTTGGGTGGTGCAATCGCTTTAGGCCATCCTTTGGGAGCGACTGGTGCAATTCGAAGTGCTACGGCAATTCATGGGATGCACCGGAAAAATTTGAAGTATGCAATGGTGACGATGTGTGTAGGAACCGGTATGGGTGCAGCCGGAATTTTTGAGCGGTGTTAATCCACTTAAAAGAACGAACGTTCTATTTTTAAGTGAATACCCCGATTTAATTTAAATTATTGTTACCCTAGAATGAAAATTAGTATTTTTTTATAGACCAAAACTTAAGGAACTATTCATGACATTTTTCAGAAAATCAGCGATTGCTGCTATAGCTTTAACAACTTTAGGCGTCTCATCACAAGCTTTTGCACAAAAAGCAGGCGATATTGTTGGCTATGTTGGCGGTGCGCTTATAACTCCAAATGCTTCACTTTCTCCCTTAACAACAACATCTGCTAGTGCAGGTGTTGCTGCTGCGGTTACAAGTCAATTAAATGGTGCCACTGCATCGATTGATTCTTCCACTACTGTCACACTAGGCGCTTTATATATGTGGACAGACAATATCGCAACTGAATTGACGCTTGGTATCCCACCAAAAATGACAGTGGATGTTGGCACATCATCTCCAACAGCAAGTGCTCCAAATCATCCTGCAGCGGCAACTACTAAAGTATTAAATCCTTCATTAGTTGCGAAGTATTTGTTCAACGCACCGAATGACACAATTCGTCCTTACGTTGGTTTAGGCTTGACTTATACCTCTTTTAGCGATGTAACTCCGAACCTTTCAGATGCAACTGTTAAAACATTAGCTGGAACTTCAGCGTCGCTATCATCTGCATGGGCTCCAATCTTTAACGTGGGTGCCATTTATAACATTGATGAAAAGTGGTCAATCAATGGATCTTTTTCTTATGTACCTTTGAAAACTGATGTGACTTTTGTGGGAGCAGTTCCTGTAGGTCCAGGTGTAGCTGTTCCAATTACAACTACTGGCACTCTGACTTTAAATCCATGGGATTTTGTTATTCGCGTTGGTTATAAGTTTTAATAGTTCATTCTGGAATAGTGAGGAAGTAACTTCACTATTCCTTTTTTTTAAATATCCATCCATTCATTTTCATAATATTTAGCTTGACTAAACCTTGTACTCAAAAGGTAGAAACTGTTAGTTAAGTTAATTCTTGAAATACCATTATAGGAATTTATGAATACACTAAAACCCTGGCTAGAGCAGTATTCCCCCGGTATTCCAGCAGAAGTTGATTCCTCAAAATACTCTTCTCTGAACGCAATGTTCGAAGAAGTCTTTGCGACTTATTCGCAAAGAAATGTCGTTGAATACATGGGAAAAATGATGAGTTACCACGAACTCGATCATCTCTCAAAACAAATTTGTAATTTTCTCCAATCTCTGGGTCTCAAAAAGGGTGATCGATTAGCAATCATGTTGCCTAATGTCTTTCAATATCAAATTGCCATGATCGGAGCTCTAAAAGCAGGCTGTGTGGTTGTGAATGTTAATCCTCAATACACTGCAAGAGAACTCGAGTACCAATTAAATGATAGTGGTGCAAGTGCACTCATTATTTTAGAAAATTTTGCCCATGTCTTTGCTTCTATCCAATCTAAAACAAATGTTCAACACGTTGTCGTAACAAGTCTCGGTGAATTGATAGGTTTCAAAGGAAAAATAGTAGATTTTGTTGTTAGACATGTTAAAAAGATGGTTCCAGCTTGGAATCTTCCTAACAGTATTAGTTTTAGGCAAGCTCTAGAAATAGGTAGTAAAAAAACCTTTCACCCAACTCAACTAGAACCCAGTGATATTGCTTTTTTACAATATACAGGGGGAACTACGGGCGTTTCGAAAGGAACAATCTTAACGCACAAAAATATTCTGGTTAATGTCTTGCAAATAGAAGCCTGGCTAGAACCAGTTCTAAAGCAAAATAAATTTGGTGAACAATTAGTGTTTTTGTGCGCTTTACCGCTTTATCATATTTTCGCTCTCACAGCCTGTGGAGTTCTGTGTATGCGCAAGGGGGGGCATTGCACTATTTGTTCCAAACCCTAAAGATATTCCGGGATTTATCAAATTCTTAATGAAGCATCCGAAGATTCATATTTTCCCTGCGGTTAATACGCTCTTTAATGCTCTGATGAATCACCCACAATTTAATGAAGTCAAGTTACCAGAATTACTGGCAACTGTTGGTGGAGGTATGGCAGTTCAAAGGGTTGTTGCTGAAAAATGGAAAAAATTCACTGGTAAACCGATTATCGAGGGTTATGGATTAACAGAAACATCTCCTGTGGCCTGTGTAAACTTAGCCTTGAATCAAGACTATACAGGCAATGTGGGTTTACCTGTTTCCAGTACAGAAGTCGTTATTCTTGGTGATGATGGCATTGAAGTACCATTCGGCTCACCTGGAGAAATTTGCATAAGGGGTCCTCAAGTAATGACCGGTTACTGGAATAAACCTGAAGAAACTGCAAAAGCTCTTACAAGCGATGGTTATTTTAAGTCAGGTGACATCGGCATTATGGATGAGAAGGGCTTTACCAAAATTATTGATCGTAAAAAAGACATGATTCTTGTCTCAGGTTTCAATGTTTATCCTAATGAACTTGAGGATATTATTGCCACTCATCCTGGTGTTTTGGAGTGTGCGGTGATTGGTGTACCTGATGAGAACTCTGGTGAAGCTGTCAAAGTCTTTATTGTTAAAAAAGATCCATTATTAACTGAGCAAATCATTAGTGAATTCTGTAAAGAGAATTTCACTAATTACAAAAGACCGAGATATATTGAGTTCAGAACCGAACTACCGAAGTCGAATGTCGGAAAAATTCTTCGCCGCCATTTAAGACCAAATTAAAGAAACGAATAAAATGATTCCTAAAGTATTACAGGGCTTAAGTCTGCCCATTATTGCTGCACCGATGTTTACGGTGAGTTATCCAGAACTCGTGATTGCACAATGTTGCTCTGGTATTGTTGGCTCTTTTCCGGCACTCAATGCAAGGCCACCTGAACTCCTTGATGAGTGGCTGAGTGAAATTCAATCCTCCATCAAATCTTTTCAAAAAAACAATCCTGAAAAAAAAGTAGGACCGATTGCAGTAAATCAGATTATTCACCAATCCAATCAACGATTGGAGCAGGATGTCAGAGCCTGTGTCAAACATCAAATACCGATTTTTATTACTAGTCTTCGTGCGCCTGTAAAAGAAATCATTGATGAAGTACATCGTTATGGTGGGATTGTTTTACACGATGTGATTAATTTGCGACATGCGGAAAAAGCTTTAGAAGCAGGGGTTGATGGCTTGATTTTAGTCGCTGCAGGCGCTGGAGGCCATGCAGGTACAACCTCCCCATTTGCTCTTGTCAACGAAATCCGACACATCTTTAAAGGACCGATTGCTCTATCAGGTTCCATTTCAACTGGAGCGGATATATTAGCGGCTCGGGCGATGGGTGCTGACTTTGCCTATATGGGAACACGTTTTATCGCCAGTAAAGAGGCTCATGCATCTGAGCACTATAAAGAAGCAATTGTGAGAGCGAAAAGCTCCGATATTATTTATACCGATTACTTTACAGGTGTTCATGGTAACTATCTGCAAGAGAGTATTGCCCAAGCTGGACTTGATCCAAAAAAACTTCCCCAAAAAGAGCAAAAATCGATTGGAGAAGCTTTAAATCAAAAATCTGATCATTCGGCAAAAGCCTGGAAAGATATTTGGGGTGCTGGCCAAGGCGTCGGTTCTATTGACGATATTCCGTCAGTCCAAGCCATTATGGATCGCTTAGAGCTTGAGTACCAAAGTGCATTGAAAGCAATTTGCGAAAAGGCTTAATTCACTCATGACATTTATAATGAGCCATGAAGATAAAATTAAGTCAGAGACTCAATTGGGAGCGTGATCAGGTATCGTACTCAAGATTGTGGTTTTCAGAGGCTGGGGTGCCACCAAGTGAAAAAGTGGTTTTAGCGGATGATACCTTTTCTGCTAATACCCTTCATCAATTAGCTCAGCATGGTCATGCTATGTTATGGCAAGGTGACTATCAAAATGCAAGGCAAGCCCTTACAGCGCTAATACGTCGAGTTGATCGTCCTAAACGTGTAGGCTCAGAAAAAAAACTAACTAGCCCAGCTGATATTTTTAATCAGCACCGCGAAGAGCAAAGAAAAAGAGCAACGATTCTTGGGCAATTACTGATACCTATCTCTAAGACATTTGAGATACAGCTAAGGCGCGGTCAAGACGTTAAAGAGGCATTTTCTCAAATCTTGGAAGAGCCCACGGAAGATTTCGTCATCTCTTTACGAGGATTACTTGCTATCATCAGTGCGTACGAATGGTATAAAAAGGGAATCTTTATTCCTTTCCTTGGTCAAAATATGACGCCTTGTTTTGGAGTGTTTTCTCCAGCCCGCTCAGAGTATCTTGATTTAGTTGCGCATCAAGCTCTTCCAAGTCCATGTGAACTTGCCTTTGATATAGGAGTTGGTTCTGGCGTGTTAAGTGCAATCTTAGCAAAAAGAGGAATTAAAAAAATTATTGCGACCGATATCGATTCAAGGGCAATTGCTTGTGCTACTGTGAACATGAAAAACTTGGGATATGCTGCGCAGGTTGAAGTGATTCAGCAAGCATTGTTTCCGAATATGAAAGCAGATTTGATTGTATGTAACCCACCATGGGTACCAGCAAATCCGAGCTCGCCAATAGAAAGTGCTGTATTTGATCCTGAATCAAAGTTCCTGAAAAGTTTTTTACAACAGGTCAGGGATCACCTTGCAGAACAGGGGCGAGCTTGGTTAATCTTATCTGATCTTGCAGAACATTTAGGTTTACGCTCTAGAGAAGAATTACTTCAATGGATGAATGAGGGTGGTCTCAAGGTCATTAGCAAAGTCGATATTCAACCGAAACATCCTAAGACAAGAAATAATGACGATCCATTGTTTTTTGCGAGAAGCAAAGAAGTGACATCCCTTTGGGAGTTGTCGAAATAAAAGTAATAGGGAAGATTTATTAGGATTCTTATTTCTTCAGGAAGGCCATGGCGTCTCGCCCTACCATCGTAATCACTAGGGCAATAAAGCAAAAAAATATACCAGCCCATTGCCATGGAGAAATGGTTTCGCTCAATATGATCATTCCACTGAGAAGTCCAACCATTGGCACACCTAGGCTAAATGGGGAGATTCGATTGGCACTATAGGTTTGTATTAAACGAGTCCAAAGTGCATAAGCAACTAGGTAGGAAAAAACAGCTAAATAAATAATAGAAAGCCATGTACTAGGGTTGTGGGCAAACCAACTTGAAACATTTTTTTCCGGAAAAAATATCCAATTTAAAAATATGAAAGTAACGATCGGAACAAAACTACTCCAAACAATAAAATTGATGGCATCAAAGCGATGATACTTTTGATGTATTTTTCGAATCGCAATATTAGAAGCACCCCACATCACGGCACCACATAAACACAGGACTATTCCTAATAAGGGAACTTGCAAATCCTTCACGCTGTTCGGGAAAACATAATTGAGTCCAAAGCACGCTAAACCGATGGCGGCAAAACCAAGACCAACTAAAAAAGATTTGCTCGGTTTTTCAGTCAAGATAAAGTAACTAAATAGCGCAGTGAAGAATACTTGGGTCTGTAATAACATCGAAGCGAGGGCAGCGCTTAAACCAATATGTAATGCAACGAACAAAAATCCGAATTGCCCAACACCTTGAAGTAAACCATTGAGCAATAACCATTGCCAAGCAATTTTGGGTGGTTTAAAAATAAATATAAAAGGGATTAAACTAAATACAAATCGCCAAGCTCCTAACTGAAAAGGTGTTAATTCTTCGAGTGCGAATTTCATTGCAACAAAATTAGTGCCCCAAATTACTACAATTAAAAAAATGGCAAAGTAATCTTTAGGCGAAATAGTTTGGTGATTTGGCATCTTTAGTAGACGGTTAAGCCTCCATCGAGAGTCAGCGTTTGTCCAGTAATAAAACTTGCTAGGTCACTTGCGAGGTATGCCACAGCACCAGCTATTTCATCACTCTGAGCAAAGCGTCCTAGCGGAACTCGATTTAACATTTCAGCTTTCCTAACTGGATCTTCTAAGCTTGGTGCTCGTGATTCTGTAAAGGTAGTTCCTGGGGCTATCGAATTTACACGAATTTGATGAGGAGCAAGTTCAATGGCGAGCATTTTACTTAAATGAATAATTCCTGCCTTACTAACACCATAAGTACTAGCTCCTTGAAAGCCCACTAAGCCGTGGGTAGAAGCAAGTTGGATAATACTTCCCGACTGTTTATTTTTGATGAGCTGTCTTGCAAATGAAGTGCTCATAAAAAAGGTACCAGTTAAGTTGGTATTGATAATGTTGTCCCACTCTAACCGAGAGGTGTCGATTGCTAATTTTCGTAAAGACGGCAAGCCAGCATTATTGACTAGGGTATTTAGATAGGGAAAGATCTCGAAAGCTTTCAAAAGGGCCTGATCAATACTTTCTTGAATCGTGATATCTAGGGGAAGTGGCAGTACTTTAACGCCATGTACCTTTATCTTTTCAATAGTTTGATTCAGTGAGTCTGTATTGAGGTCCGTGATAACAAGGTCAAACCCTGCTTGAGCCAAAGCAATAGAGCTTGCCTGGCCTATACCGTATGATGCACCTGTGATGAGAGCTGCTTTATTTTTTGTTGAAAACATTTTTATCTTTTTTCTGCCGAACGATGAGCGATTTGAAATGCATGAAAAACACTTACATGAAGCGTTCCAAGCTTAGGCGTATGCCCGTGAAATTTTTTGCCAGGTACTTTGAAATATTCATCAGTCCAAGGAACATCAATAATGACCTTGAAATCAAATTTTGTGTCGTAGGCTAATCCAGCAAGAGCATAAGCCGAAGAGTGGTTTGCTTTAGTGATTGCAACCTCACCAATCTTTAGTTTGGTTACATTTTTTGAAGTCCCGTAAACAACCCGTACAAGAATCCCATCTTCCCGTTCTTCCACTCCAATTATAAGTGCTGGGCGCGGTTTAGGTCCAGGATTGCAATTCGGCAGTTGTGGAAACAAGTACCAAACAAAGTCTCCTATTGAGGGGGTACCCCAAGTCATGCAAATAGGTCTTTACGTGACATTACCTTGCCTTTGGGCAAATTTTTTCCTGCGTGATCGCGTAACAATTTAATTTGTTTAACAGTTAATGGACCATCATCTGCTTCATACGCTGGTAATACATCGGCTGCAAACTTAGATAAAGCCATATGAATCGCTTGAGTTTCATTAATGTCTAACTCTTTTGCGATTGCTTTAACTGTCGCTCTAGTAACGCCAAATTGGGTATCTTTCGAACGAAATTTAACCAAAATATTTTCATTTGAATTATTCATTAAGTACTCCTTGTATATATACTTAATATATACCTATTTTGGTTGTTTGACAATGACTCGTTTTATTGTGGGTAATAAAGAAATACATATCACTAACCCACCTTTTTTTATTTCAATTGTGAAGTTAGAAACTCTACAATATCCTCAAGTTGATTGGTCTTAGGATCAGTATGACCTCCTGGGTAAGACCTTAACTCTTTTTGGTTACTTGCAATAAGATCATACAAGTGTTGTTGCCCTTCTTTTGTGAAAATCTCATCGTCATGTTTTGTTTGGAATAAAACAGGAGTCGTTGTTTTTTTTGCATCTTGAATCAAACGCTCGTTAGGAATGCGACAAGTTCCCCACATCCCTAAAGCTGAAGCTTTAATACGAGAATCTACGGCAACTAGAGGTAAGCCATAGGCAGTTCCCATCGAGATTCCGTACCAAGCAATTTTGGCAGAGTCAATACTCGGCTCTTTTAGAAGGTGATCAATCGCTGCTTGCCAATCTTCCACCATGGTATCAACACTATTTCCCGATTGCCAGAGATCTCTGAATTCTTGTCGAACGATTGGACCATCACTGAAAACCTCTCTACGGTCACCATGCACTGGACCATCAATCGCTGCTACTGCAATTTGATATTGTCCAACTAAAATTTGGGCGATATTAAGCACGAGTTGTGATTTTTTATGTCCACTGCCACCATGTCCTACTAATACTAAGGGAAACTTCTTTGTAGATTCGGTATTTGGTTGCTGAGGTAGCCATAAACAAAAGGGAACTTTTCTTTGGTTTACTTCTAATACAAAATCAATAGGGGATGAGATTGGGAGCATATTTAGTGATTTGAAACTTCTATTATCAAGCGATTATTGAAAAAGATCTTATGGTTTACCCTAGCGGGTTGAATCAATGCGAAACTTATTAGCTACTATAAATATAATTAATTTAATTAGAACATAACATGTTTAGCTAATTATCTTATCAAAAGAATTGAATCTAAATGGAGACCAAAATGACTACTGAAAAAGTATATGAAATGCCAATCATTGATGTAACACCTGAGCAGATGTCAAAACGAGTTGCTAGGCATAGTGAATTGAAATATCCACCAGATCGTTATCCAGATAGTTTAATTCCCGGTCATGTCAGAAAAAACTATTTAGTAGTTGGAACTGGTCTGATTGTTGAGGGTGGTAAAGATCCCATGTCAGCAATTCCAATTTCCGAGGGCTTTCAAATGTCTTATGTGACTGCTACGCCGGGCAACGGACCAATGCTCCACAACCATGATACGAATGAAACGTTTGTCGCTATCAAAGGCCAGTGGAGAGTTATTTGGGGAATAGGCGATAAGTACCATGTGGACTTAAATGAATTGGATGTATGTTCTGTTCCTCCATTTGTGCCAAGAAGATTCATTAATTTAACAACTGGTGAAGGTCGCGAAGAAGGTTTGTTATTAACAGTACAACCAGGTAACGTTGCCAAAGTTGAGTTTGTATAACCCCAATACATTTAAAAATGATTGGTAAGTAAAAAATAATAGGAATACTAATAATGAAATTAAGTCTTTTGAAAAAGCACTTTTTACGTTCTGTGCTGATGCTTGGCTTGGGGTTGATTACTCTTGGTTCTGTTAGTGCGCAAAACACGGATTGGCCAAATGGCCCAATTCGCTTAGTCATTCCTTTTGCGCCTGGTGGTGGAGTAGACGGCATTGGTCGGATCATTGCCCATGCCTTAGAAGAGCGGTTAAAAGTCGCAGTCTTCGTAGACAATAAAGCAGGTGCAAATGGTACCATTGCAATGAGTTTTTTAAAGCAATCCAAACCAGATGGTTACACTTTATCAATGGTCTCAACAGGTGCTTTAGATGTGAATGCTGCATTAATGAATCTACCCTATGATCCAGTTAAAGATTTTACTTATATCGCCCCGATTGTTAAATTCCCTTTCTATTTGGTAGTTAATCCACAATCAGGGATTAAATCGCTTGATGATTTAATAGCTAAGGCAAAAGCAGATCCTGGGAAAATTTCTTATAGTTCTCCAGGGGTTGGGAATGGCACCCATTTAGCTGGGGCCTTACTCAGCAAAATGACAGGTACACAAATGACCCACGTACCATACAAGGGTGCTGGTCCAGCAGCAGTTGCAGTATTAGCGGGGGAAGTTGATTTCACCTTAGGTTCCGGACCATCTATCTTTGGTTTCGTTGAACAAGGTAAGTTAAATGCCTACGCAACAACCAGTCTCACTCGCGTGCCCAATCGCAGTATGTACCCAACCTTAAATGAACTTGGATTAAAAGGCTATGATGCTAGTTCTTTATCCGGGATGGTAGGCCCTGCAGGTATGCCCCCAGCGGTTACAGCTAAACTTGCTAAAACAATTGATGAGATTTTAGCCAATAAAGAAATACAAGAAAAGATTTTGCAAGCAGGAATGGTCATTTGGAGTGGTTCTGGAAAAATGTTCGAAGAGGCTATTTCAAGTGATCGAAAAAAATGGGGTGATTTAGTCGGATCTTCAAATTTGAAGTTGAATTAAATGACATAATAGTTCGCGTAGTAAACCTTCACTATTTTTAAAGGGAAAGAAAATGCAAAAAATTGGATTAAAAAAACTCGTTTTGACAATGATTGGTTTCTTGGGGTTACAAGCATTACCTAGTTTGGCTGAAAATCAACCTGAATTACTTTGGTTAGGCCAAGCTGGCTATCGTATTAAAACTTTATCAAATCAAAATATCATTATCGATCCATGGATTTTAGGGGGGCCAAAGGCTCCTGCAGAATTTAAGAAAGATTTGTCTGCTCTAGGTAAGATTGATTTAGTTTTATTAACACATGGTCACGTTGACCACTTAGGTGATTCAGTTGCAATTGCAAAATTAAATAATGCAAAGTTGTATGCTCCAGCTGACTTAATTACACCTCTAGTGACTCTAGGTGAAATTCCAGCCGAGTTAACACATCGTTTTAATAAAAGTGGAACTCAAAGCCCATTGCCTGGAATTAAGGTAACTCCTGTAAAAGCTGAACATTCATCTTTAATTGTTTGGAAGAATCCAGTAACGGGTAAGAATGAGTCACATCCTGCTGGTGAACCAGTTGGTTACATCATTGAACTCGAGAACGGCTTCAAAATTTGGCATATGGGTGATACTGGCTTGTTTGGCGATATGAAGTTTATCGGAGAATACTATAAACCTGATTTAGTGCTGATTCCGATTGGGGGGAACTTCACAACTGGCCCTGAAGATGCTGCCTATGCAATTAAAAATTGGATTAAACCGAAAATGGTTTTGCCGATGCATTACAACTCAAACCCAATGGCAACTGGCACTTTTGCACAATTCGCAGAAGCAATGAAGGGTAGCTCAGTCAAGGTACTACAAATGACTGAAGGTCAAATCATGGCGATTCCAAAAAACTAAATTAGGCAATCACTTTGATTGTTATTTATGAAGTGTAAAAAAACCCAAGAAATAAATTCTTGGGTTTTTTTATTTCAATCTACTTGTTAGATTAGTTTTACTACTTATCTAACATCGTGTAATTCAACATCAAAGACTAAGGTCGCATTCGGCGGAATCACACCACCGGCTCCACGTGCACCATAGCCGAGTTCAGCCGGAATAATTAAAGTTCTTTTGCCACCAATTTTCATCCCAGCAACGCCTTGATCCCATCCACGGATCACTTGACCGGCACCCAAGGCAAAACTAAAGAGTTCCTTACGATCTACTGAACTATCAAATTTAGAACCTTTCTGATTTTCAGCAGACTCATTAAACAACCATCCAGTGTAATGAACCCATACTTGAGTACCAGCAACCGCTTCAGTACCTTCTCCAACAACTTGCTCAATGATTTCTAAATTTGACATATATTTTCCTGAAAAACATCTATTAAATCACAAAAGTTCAAGGATTAGCTTGAGGCATCCTCTTCTAATACGATCAAACTTGGATTTACTAATCGAATACGTTGATCTACATAATATCCACCGAACTCCGTGTACCTTAAATAGACTCGCTTGCAATGAGAGCATTGGACAACATCCGAGCGATTGTAGGGATAGTAGCGAAGAGCGATTGGGGCGTGATTAGACCACATTGTGGTTTTATCTGGGTGATACTCCTCCCAAATATCTGAAGAGCCTTCAAACCTACAATTGCCTACGACAGGATATTCACTAAGTACAAAACTACTTGGTAAAGTTTCCCAACTTTCACATTGAAAAGTATCACAAAACTCACATTTTATTTCACTAGACTCACAGCTGAGTTGATAAAGTTCTGTGGCGCTAAGGTTGAGTTCCATCAACTTACTTTTCTAAGGCGCCGTAAATTACCGCACTGACTTTTTCACGATAAATTTTACGAAGTTCACCTGGAGCTGCCGCCATCATTACAACCACTAAGTTTTCTACTGGATCCACCCAAAAGAGAGTGCCATTTGCACCATTCCAAGTGAAGTCACCAATATTGCCATTAGTGGCAGCGACTCCCCTAACTTTTCTCACAGCAACGCCTAATCCAAAGCCATACCCTGCGCGACCTGGTTCAGTGCCAGCCAATTGATTTTTGATATTCTCCCCCAAATGATCTGAGGTCATCAGTTTGACAGTATTTGGACTTAACACTCTGGTGCCATTTAATTCACCTTGGTTTAACAACATTTGTCCAAACCGTAAATAGTCTGCAGCAGTACTAAACGCACAAGATCCAGCACAGTCAAATTTAACTGGTTTATCTACGACTTCAATTTTCTGAGGTTTGCCGGTTAGTGGGTCGTTCGCAAAAGGTTGAGCTAAACGACTACGATCTTTGATACTAAAGCCAGTATCAACCATTTTTAGTTTTTGCCAAACACGGTTTTGCAATACTTTATCTAAAGGTTGTCCATCAATTTTCTCTTCAATTAGACCAAGGACATCAATTCCAAAACTATAGTCCCAAGCTGTTCCGGGTTCATACAATAAGGGCGTATTTGCTAGTTGGGAAATAAATTGATTACCATCATAAGTTAAAGCGGCGGTTGCTGAACTAGGCATGGATAATTTATGGATTGGAGTATTTGCCCGAGCGCCATAAGTAAGACCGTTGGTGTGACGCATCAAATCTTGAACCGTAATCATTTTCTTTACAGCTTGGGTGGTGATGGAGCCATCGGGATTTACTTGACCCACTTTGATATCCTTAAACTGCTCAAACCAGTTTGTAACGGGATCATTCAGAGTGAATTTACCTTCTTCATACATGGTGAGTGCGCCTACCGTAGCCATCACTTTTGTCATCGATGCTAAATTAAAAATAGCATTTTTGGGCATAGGCTGTTTAGTAATAGGATCTTGGTAACCATAAGACTTATAAATTGCAAGCTTGCCATTTTTAGCTACCGCTAGAACTGCACCGGGTAATCTTTTTTCATTGATTTCACTTGCAAAAAAACCATCAATCCTTTTTAGCCCCTCTTGACTAAAACCTGCCTTGATGGGATCTACTGCGGGTAAGGGAGTTTGCGCATACGTCAGATGATGAACTGATTGAAGTGCTAACAATGTATTTAGAAAAATGAAACCTTTATAAGATCTTTTCATTGGGGGGGGCCTCTTTATCTATTGGTGTTAGTAAGTTATTAAATCTAAAATAGATTTATCAACGTATCGATGGAAACAAATCTCTGACTACTCCCCATAGCTAAAGCAAGGGGGTTCTTTAAAACCTTCTTGTTTTAGCTTAGAGGCTCCTACTACTAGCGTATCTAGTCCGATACGGAGAATGTTCTTGCTGGCATTGATGTCTCTATCGTGGATCACTCCACAACAGTCGCAAGTCCATTGTCTTATTCCAAGTCCTGCGATACCTTTCGGCCTCGACGGTGGTTTTTCACCACACGAAGAACAGGTTTGGGTGGTATTGCTCTCATTAACCTCTAAAAAGACAACACCTGCCTCATGGCACTTGTATTCCAACATTGTCTTAAATTGACTCCAGCCAGCATCATACACAGACTTAGCCATCTTGGTTTTAATGAGTTTGCTACTTGAGATATTTCCTACAAAAATCGCACCATACTTATTGGCTAAAAGCCGTGAGAACTGGTGTTGATCATTGCTGCGACGATTTTTGATCTTGGCGCTAATCGTTTTGGCGAGCTTATTTTTGTTGGCTCTTTGAGCCACGGCTAATTTCTTTTCCAACTCTCGATAACGCTGCGAAACCATTTGAATCCCATCGCTAGTGACGGCGGTGGTCTTTAAACCTAAGTCAATGCCAACGGCACGAGGGCTGCTATTGTTTGTGCAAATTTGTACCTCAACAGTTAAATTAACATACCAACGTCCACGAGCATCTTGACTAAAAGATCCAGACTTCATGACTTTGTCTTGAAGATCATAAGACTTAAAAATGCTAATGGGTTTCTTTTGAAAAAAGATTTGACCGTTGCGATAATGAATTGAGTCCTTCTTAAATGGTATCCAACCGAGAGAGCGCTTGCTACCGCCACTCTTACGCCAGGCTAGTCGTCGTTTCTTAAATTGCTTGCGTCGAGCACAATACTCAGAGCTAATCGCTTGAACCGTTGATGCGGGAATATTTAACCCCTCTTTAGTAGCACCAGCGGTGTACTTGTCCATTGTGTAGCTGGACATAAATTGCCCAGTGCGATCAGTGTGCTTAGAAGATAGTTCATTGCAATAATTCCAAACAAGGTTTACCTCTTTCGACAGGTTATTAAGGAGCGTGCAATGTTTGTCTTTTACCCGTTCACGCAGTACTCGAATATTAGTTTGTTGCGTCTTCTTCATGCTGTTATTTTATACAGTTGCCAATGATTTTTCAAGTGTTGCAGCTTATATCCCCATAGATAAATCAAGGGGCTTTACGCTGCTTTTGGTAAAGAAACCAAAGAATGTAGCTATATATAAAGTTAAATAAAATTAAAATATCAGTTTGGGAATTTATTAATACTAATACTATTTCCACATAATTAGCATTGAATTTACAAAAATCATAGACCTTATCAATATGTTTTCTGGTCAGTAATCATACACTCACCATCTCGAATATTTACGTTGAGTGGATGTCATCGAAGACACCAATAGTGTTGCCTATTACAACGGGCGGAAATTTAGCCTGGGTAGCTGGATTTACATTCCTCCTAGTGGGAGTAAAAATAGTAGGCGTGGCACGCAGTGTTCAACCAAGGGTATTAAATTTGGTCGCATGAAAAGTAAAAAAAGTTAGAGAGTGTTTCGGTTGATGTATGGATGATGTTTTGGCTAAGTTAGCCACATTGATTTCATAACAAAACTGTTTGGGTCAAAATCGACTATCTATGTATACTAAGCAAAACTGTCACCTAATCAGAAAAAAGTAATTTATTCAAGGTTGGATATTGAGAAACTTCTTCCATAAAAGAAATTAGCAAATGAACCTCAAGTACCTCTTTAATTTTTTTGCCTTTGCCGCTTTACTTGGTTTGATGAGCCATGCAAACGCTACATTTCCAGATAAACCAATCCATTTTATTTCCTCTACAGCTGCCGGAGGACCGTTAGATACGATGGCGCGTACGATGGGAAAAATGCTGAGTGATGAACTAAAGCAACCCGTAATTATTGAAAATAAACCTGGTGGTACGGGGATTATGGCTATGAATTATGCTTTGAACCAACCGGCTGACGGTTATACAATCGTTACTGCTACCGGTTCAACTTCATTTATGCTCGCTGAAGGCAATGCTTCCTTTACAGAAAATGATTTTATTTTTATCAGTGGCTTGCAATCCGAGCCTTCTGCATTAGCCGTGGTTAAGTCCAGCCCGATTAAAAACTTAGAAGATTTTTTACAGTTTGTTAAAAATGAGCCCGAAAAAGTAAATATTGCTGGGTATGGTAATTCAGGATTTAATCAATTGGTTTATTCAAAGTTTCAACAACAAGCTAATTTCAAAGGTGCTTGGGTACCTTACACAAGTGCTGGACAGGTTGTTTTGTCCCTGCTTGGTGGGCAAGTCTCCGCAGCGATCATTACACCTAGTTCTGCCATTGCCCAAATACAAAATGGTGATATTCGATTATTGGCAATGAGTACGGCTAAAAGAGATTTGTATTTCCCCAAGGTTCCTACTTTTAAAGAAAAGGGTTTCAATATTGTCGAGTCCCTTTGGCGGGGGATTATGGTGAAAAGAGGGACTTCTAATGAAGTGTTGACCAAATTAACTACCGCTATTACTAATGTAGAAAAATCTTCTGAGTGGAAGAGATTTATGGCAGAAAATGCTCAATCTTCGATGAACCTATCGGTAGATCAAATGCAAGAGTTTGTTAAAAACGAAATTGTGACTCGGAAGGCTTTTCTAAATCAGTTGAAATGACTCGTATGGAGAATACCGTTACAAAATAGTATGAAGCTCATTTTGTAACGGTAACGAAGACTACTGGGCGTTCAGCAAGCCCCAAACCCTTGACGGTGTGAAGGGCATGTCTAAATTTGTAATTCCCCGAATCTTGAGAGCATCCACCATTGCATTAGACAAGGAGGGGAGTGATCCAGAGCAGCCAGATTCGCCTACCCCTTTGGCGCCTAGAAGGTTGGACTTGGTAGCTACTTCAATGTGATCACAAGTAAACTTGGTAATGCAACCTGCTTTAGGTAAAGCATAATCCATTAAAGACCCGGTGAGTAACTGTCCTGACTCATCATAAACGGTTCTTTCATAAAAGGCTTGTCCGATCCCTTGCACAACACCACCATGAATTTGGCCTTCAACTAACTTTGGTGAAATAATCACCCCAGTATCATCAACCGCTGTGTAGGAACATATTTCTGTAATACCAGTATTCGGATCAACTTCTACTTCTGCAACATGACAGCCATTCGGGTAGGTCGAGCCAGATTGTGCCTCACCAACCACACTGAGGTCGTCAAGTTGAACGTCAGGGTTTCTAAGGACACTTTGTATTATTTCAACAAATGTCACGGATAGATTCTTGGCGGAGCTTACCCACTTTCCGTCCTCAAAGCTTAATGAATCAGGACTTACTCCAAGATGATCAGCTGCAGTAGCTTGGTATTTTTCAATCACTTGTTGGCACATATTTTTTACAGCACTACCTGCACCATAGAGCGTTCTGGAACCACCAGTACTATTGCCGATGACCTTCTGATCTGCTTGACCGGCGGTGTATTGTATTTTTTCAACAGGATAGCCCAGAGTATCGGCAGCAATTTGGGTAAAGGAGGTTTCGTGTCCCTGCCCTGATGCACCTGTCACGCCGAAAATATGTAACTCTCCATCTTTCGTGAAGCTACCACGAATTTGGTCTTTTGCAACATTCCCCGCGGCGGAGGATTCAATAAAGTAAGCAAGTCCTATACCGCGTAATTTGCCGTGCTTGGCGGAGTCTTGTCTTCTTTGTTCAAAGCTAGTGTACTGGCTCAGTTCTAAGGCTCTATCCATGACTTGTATAAAATCTCCACTGTCAATCGTCGTGCCAACTGCATTGGTGTAGGGGAAATCTTGAACAGGAATAAAGTTCTTTTTACGTAAAGCAACTTTATCAAATCCATGCTCGTTGGCTGCATGATCAACCAAACGTTCAATTGCATAGGCAATATCCGGTCTGCCAGCACCACGATAAGCTGACACAGGCACCGTATTCGTATAGTAAAGTTCAGAGCTCATTGCCAACGCTGGTATTTGATATACCCCGCTCATGGTGATGGAGATATTCCTAGTCCCAATAAATGATCCAAAGTAACAGTTGAAAGCACCGATATCTACTTTGTCAGCAAACTTGATAGCGAGAAACTTACCACTTTCGTCAATGGCAATCGAGCCATTGAGTTCTAATGCACGGCCATGCCAATCTGACAAAATCACTTCTGAGCGAGTTCCGACCCATTTGATCGGACGTTGTAATAATTTAGATGCAAGT
The DNA here is from genome assembly GCF_003072505.1 of Polynucleobacter rarus. GTDB lineage: Bacteria > Pseudomonadota > Gammaproteobacteria > Burkholderiales > Burkholderiaceae > Polynucleobacter > Polynucleobacter rarus. The sequence goes on along the minus strand of NZ_NTGB01000001.1, from coordinate 1,971,343 downwards.
ATTGCTAATGCATATTCATTATATGCACCGCTTCTGATCCCAAAAGAGCCCCCAACATCGTGGGTTTCAATTTCAATTTTATCAGCCCCAAGTCCTGTGATGTGGGACAAGAAACCATGCATTCCCATAACGCCTTGCGTTGGTACGTGGAGTTTTACAATATCAGACCTAGCGTCATAGTTTGCCACAACAGCTCTTGGCTCCATGGGGTTAGCAATCAGACGTTGACTGTGAACAGTAACGTGACTCACGTAAGCTGCTTTTCTAAAGGCTTCTTCCACTTTAGCTTGATCGCCATTGATATAAGTAATGGACCGGTTATGCGGCGCAATGGCGTGTAGTTCTGGCGCACCATCTAGGGTTGCACTGGCATAATCCGTCACAGCATCTAACACCTCATAATCAATCATGGCTAGTTCAGCTGCATTGATAGCATTCTCAAGTGTATCTGCAAGCACCATAGCGACGGGTTGACCGACGAACAACACTTTGTCTTTTGCTAGGATTGGCATCGGTGCAATTTTTTGCGTTTGGCCATCAGGATTTTGCGCAGTAGTCCCGGTTGGAAGTCCTTTAAACTTCGCTTCATCTACGTCATGATGACTTAAAACCTTGATAACTCCAGGCGCTGATTCAACCGCAGAGAAGTCCATCTCGCCAATGCTTGCATGGGCGTAGGGTGAGCGGATAATAAAAGCATAAAGCATGCCATCGTAATACCAATCAGCAGAATATTTACCATGACCAGTAATGAGGCGCTTGTCTTCTTTACGAAGTAAGTGATCGATTGACATTGTTTATTGTCCTTGCATTTTCTTGGCTGCTGATTTGACAGCGGCAATAATATTGACATATCCGGTACAACGGCAAAGATTACCTGCTAGGCCTGCCATAATTTGATCGTCAGTTGGATTAGGGAAGTCTTTCAGCAGTTGTACTGTACTCATGATCATGCCAGGTGTACAAAAACCGCATTGCAGTCCATGCTCTTGGGAAAAAGCCTCTTGAACAGGATGTAAACCTTGATTAGCTAATCCTTCAATCGTTGTAATTTGCGCATCTTGTGCTTGGAGGGCCAGTATCGTACAGGACTTGATGGTAGAACCGTTCATTTGCACGGTGCAACAGCCACATTGGCTCGTATCACATCCAACATGGGTGCCAGTTAAATGTAGTTGGTCCCTTAAGACATCAACTAACAAAGTATTATCGTTCACTGCTATATCTTGAACAGTGCCATTAATAGTAATTTTCATGATTTAAAAACCTAAATGAATTATCGGGTGAGCTGCGTGAGCGCTTTTTCTAGTAAAACTTTTGTCATGTGTGCACGATATTTACCAGAAGCATGAATATCTTCCATTAATTGATCATGATTTAAGACTGGAATTGCTTTATTTTTACTTAAGGCATTTTCAGCATCAGTCCAGCGAAAGACACCGTTGCCAACTCCCGTGACTGCTACATTAAATTCATTCGAGCCATACTGCGCAACAAATACCCCGGCTAAGGCATAACCGGAAGCGGCTTGTTTCAATTTGACATAGGTGCTTTGAAGTGGGATTTGGAATTGGACCTCCTTCATTAACTCACCCTCTTTTAAGCAAGTTGTATAAAGTCCTTGGAAAAAGTCCTTAACAGCAATGGTTCTTTGATCAGTTACGATGTTGGCGTTCAGAGCAAGGGCTGCAGCGGGATAGTCGGCTGAAGGGTCATTATTTGCGAGTGAACCGCCCAATGTTCCCCTTGCCCTAACTTGAGGATCACCAATCAAGATCGCAAGCTCAGCTAGTCCTGCAATATTGGATTTGACTAATGGATCGCGCGCAACGGTCATATGTTTGGTTCCAGCGCCAATGACCAGATAAGCATCTCTTTTTTCAATGCAGTCTAATTCTGGCAAATGACCAATGTCAATTAAATGACTAGGATTGGCTAATCGATGCTTCATAGCAGGAAGCAAGGTCATACCGCCAGCGATAAATTTAGCCTCAGAATCAAGAAGAATTTGTTGTTGGGCTTCTGGGATGGATGTAGGTCTAAGATAATGGAATGGATACATAGGTCTCAATAGAATAATATTTCTTAATAATCATATCGTAAAAGTAAACACAGAGTTAAATCAATCATTTTTTTTGGTTTTGAGATATCTGGCACTTGTTGAATTAATGATTAGAATAATGGATACATAAGTAAACTTAAATTTCAAACTGAAGATTACTATTTAGAAGTAATCTTACTTTAAAGGCGCTGATATGAACTTTGCACTGAGTCCCGAATTGCAATCTCTGCAGGAGAAAGTTAGAGAATTCATCCGAACAGAAATCATACCGATGGAAAATGATCCCCGTCAAGACTCACATGGCCCTCATGAAGAACTCAAAAATGAATTGATAGCTAAGGCTAAAAAAATAGGCTTACTTACCCCGCATGGCGCTAAAGAATATGGTTGTTTAGCCCTAAGTCATGTTGAAAAAGCGATTGTGTTTGAAGAAGCAGGCTATTCAACTTTAGGGCCGATTGCGCTCAATATTCATGCGCCGGATGAGGGTAATATTCATTTGCTCCAAGAAGTTGCGAGTCCGGAGCAAAAGTTACGTTGGTTAAAGCCCTTAGTTGAAGGCAAAATCAGATCCTGTTTTGCGATGACAGAACCAGCTCCAGGAGCCGGTGCCGATCCATCTATGCTCAACACAACCGCTGTGTTAGATGGTGATGATTACGTGATTAACGGTACAAAATGGTTTATTACTGGTGCTGTAGGGGCTTCGTTCTCAATCATCATGGCCAAAATGGCAGACGGTAGCGCGACGATGTTCTTGTCTGACATGAGTGCGCCTGGGATTAAAGTTGTTCGTCAAATGGAGGCATTAGACTCCTGCTTTACTGGCGGACACGCTGTTGTGGAGTTCAAAGACTTACGCGTGCCAAAAGAAAATGTACTAGGTGAAGTGGGTAAAGGTTTTCGATATGCTCAAGTGCGACTTGCACCTGCTAGATTAACGCATTGCATGAGATGGCTTGGACAGGCCAGAAGAGCTAATGATATTGCTGTCGAGTATGCCTGCAATCGTCAAGCCTTCGGACAAGTATTGGGCACGCATGAAGGTGTTGGTTTTATGTTGGCTGACAATAACATGGATTTACAAACTGCAAGACTACATATTTGGCATACTGCCTGGTTACTCGATCAAGGTGAAAGAGGTAATTTTGAGTCGAGTCGTGCTAAAACGATTTGTTCAGAAGCGCAGTGGCGAGTGGTGGATCGTTGTGTACAAATCTTGGGCGGTCAGGGGGTCACAGGTGAAACAATCGTGATGCGTATTTTTAAGGATCTGAGAGCTTTCAGAATCTATGATGGTCCAAGTGAAGTACATCGCTGGAGTATGGCTCGAAAAATCCTCAGCCTTAAATGATTGACACACCTTTTCTGACTTGAGGGAATCCCAATGTATAAATTAGTGGCATTTGATGCTTACGGCACTCTGTTTGATGTGTATTCAATGGGACAACTAGCTGAGGAGTTTTTTCCAGGGCAGGGTGGGGTACTGTCTGTGATGTGGCGCGATCGTCAGATTGAATATACGCGGTTAGTGACCATGAGTGATCCAAGCCCTCAGGGAAGTAAATACTATTTACCTTTTTGGGAAATTACGATTCGTGCTTTACGTTATGTCTGTAAAAGGTTGAAGTTAGAACTGACAGAACAAAAAGAAGCGCAATTGATGGCCGAATATGCCAGATTAAAGGCTTTTGGAGATGCCTCAAGCGTTCTAGAGCAACTTCATCAAAAAGGGATCGCTACTGCAATACTATCAAATGGTAGTCGCGAGATGCTGCGAACTGTGGTACAAAGTAATGGCCTCGAATCTTATCTAGACCAAGTCGTCACGGTTGAGGAAGTCAAACTTTTTAAAACAGCGCCACAGAGTTATCAGTTACTGATTGATGCATTTTCGTTCAAAAAAGAAGAGATTCTTTTTGTCTCTTCGAATGCTTGGGATGCACTGGGCGCTAGTTGGTTTGGCTATGACGTCTTTTGGGTAAATCGATCCAATTTACCTTTTGAAGAAATCGGGCCATTACCAACTTATCAAGGCAGTAGTTTGTCTGCTCTGCTTGAACTTTTAAATGGCAACAATTCTTAGTTCGGCAGTAAAAAAGTACGGCTATTTTTTACTAAGCCGAAACAACTGGCAGTTGAAACAATCTCATAAGTGAAGGTTGGCTCATACCGACTGAGTAACTCGGTCCTAAGTAAAGCCTGCATATCTTCAATAGCGTAAGGTCGGGTAATACTACCTTGCGGTGCTGTGATAAATTTGGTAAACACTGTACCATTCGCTAAAGTAAGTGTTAACTTAGCACTCACCGATTCACTTGAACTTGTTTTTTCTACATCCTCATCTAGTTCACATTGAACCATTTTTGCTAGACGAATAACCTCTTCATTGGCAAGACCATCTTCGAAATCAATAATACTGAGGATTGGATTAAATTGGCGAATTGCGTGATGTAAGCTCAGAGCTACAGCAAATGGTGCGCTCATTTGAGCAGCCTGTAGATCAGTGGGTTCGTTTTTCGTTAGTCTGCCTTGAATCACTTTCGGAATCCCTAAAGTAATCCCGACAATATCCGAACAGCTAAGAGGAGTTGTTAGTTGATCCTGCGTCATCTCCTCGGTGATTAGCTTGGCTGCTTCTATTGCTGAGAGCACCCGCGCACTGCATGCGTGTGGCTTGATGGATACCTCATGAACCACAAATGTTTGGCCGAGCCCTGCAAATGCTTTTGCAAGATCAGACTCATCAGCATATGCTTTAGCAAAACCATCTTTTCCTTCTAGGATATCCATAGGCCCAGAAAAGCCAGCTTCTACTAATAAGGCAGCGCGCACACCAGAACTGGATGCTTGCGCGGCATGCAATCTTTTGACGGTAGAGCCAGAGTGAAAAAACTGTACTAAACCACCCGTAAATGAAGAAGCGATACCTAGAGTTTGAGCAATTTTCTCAATTTGGATTTCTCTACTTTGCTGCCAATGGAGTAATTTCGCAGCAGCTACTGCAGCTCCCAAAACGCCGCAAGTTGAAGTGCTTTGAAAGCCTCTTTTAAAGTGACTGGGTTGAACTCCTAGGCCAATCCGAATCATGGCTTCATAACCACAAATAACTGCGCTCATAATTTGTGAACCAGAGCAATTTAAACTTTGACCAATAGCAAGAGCCGCTGAAAAGACGACGCAACCTGGATGTAACATTGAACCAACATGAACATCGTCCGCATCAATACTGCCTGAGTAAATAGCATTTAAAAAAGCAGCACTTTGAGAATCTAGTTTTAAATTCGAAAACAAGACTGGACTTTGTCCAGTCTGCGAACTACCTTGAATAAAATTCTCAGCCCACTGACTCCACGGCATCCTTTTTCCAACTGAAGCGACGCGTAAATAGTCTAAATAAAAAAGATGAAGTTTGCTTTGAACATCTTCTGGTAATTTTTCAAAAAATGTATCTGCTACGAAAGTGGCGAGTTGAATAGTGGGGGAGTTAATGGTATTCACTTGATTAGTTTAAGAGAGAATAATGAATCAATTGATTCAAGTCGGCTTAGGTTTAGTGCGCTTTCGAGCCAGGTATCTAAGGCTTCAATACCAAAAGCAGGGGTAGCAATCGATTTAAACCGAAGCGCAACTTCCTCTAAGGTGATTGGATTTTGAGGACAACCTTTTGGAAACTGAATAAAGTGCTCTAGCACTTGGCCATTTTTTAAGGTGCAAGTAACTCTAGCAGGGACGGACTCCATGGTAGTTTCTTTTTCAACTTCTGCATCAACGACACAAATGGTTTTTTTCGATAAGTCGTGTACATCGGTTTGATTAAAGCAATGTTCGTAATCACTAATAGCAAGTGATAATGGCCCAGAGCGTTGTGGCGCAAGTTTGATTGCCATCGCTACCGCAAAAGGTGTACTTAACTGGGCTTGTTGAAAATCACGTGGAGTGTTCGTGGTGAGTTTACCAACCATGGCACCATGCACACCAATCACAATCGATTCAATTTGATCAATCGTGGCACCTTGTCTGGCTAGCACGGCTGCTGCTTCAATGGCTGCTTGCATACGCACACTGCTCGCATGGGGCTTCAGTGAGATGGACTCGGTAGGAAAGTAGCTACCTAAACCTTCAACGACTGTTTGGGCAGAAAAACGATCGGAAAATGCTTTCGCAAATCCCTGAGATCCTTCAATTGCATCGTGCGGCCCGGTTAAACCTGCTTGAGCCAGTTGGGCTGCCTCCACACCATTAGCAGCCGCTTTGCCAGCATGAAACCTTTTAATATCTGAGCCTGAAACAAAAAATTGTGACAAACCACAGGCAAAGGTAGCTGCGATACCTAGCGCATTTTGGATTTTTTCTTCTGGCAATTTAAGTAGTTTTGCACAGGCCGCCGCAGCGCCGAAAGCACCACAAGTTGGCGTGCCTTGAAAACCTCTAAGTGAATGCTCAGGTTGAATACTCATGCCAATCCGAATCGCAGTTTCATACCCCGCAACAACGGCTGTTAGAAGCTCCTTGCCAGTTGATTTTTGTAAATAGGCGACATTTAATGCTGCTGGCCAAATACAAATACCCGGATGAATAATGGCTGCCACATGGGAATCATCCCAGTCTAGGCTGCCACAAGCGGTACCGTTAATAAACGCAGCTTTTGTAATTTCTGCCATATTATTAGAAAACCAAATGGGGCTATTAGTCGTGTTTGATTGAACGGATTGAAAAGTATCTGTAATAGTTTTGGTCCATGACTGTTCTACTCCGACAGAGGCTGACCGAAAAATATCAATCAACAAGACAGGCATGAGCTCTTGTATATGTTTTGGAATTTTGTCCCAAGTTAAATCAGAGATGAATTTTGCTAGTTCGGCTGTAACGGGAATCGAGTTAGTTTGCATAAATTGCTTAATTAGTTGAGAGTGAATTTACCAGTAGAGATGACTTTCCCCCATTTGTTGTAATCACTGCGCAAATAGTTTTTCAAATCATCAGGAGAGCCGCCTAAAACGAATATGGATTCTTCGGCAAAGCGCGCTTTTGTTTCTGGTTGTTTGAGGATTTTATTGACGGCTTCATTTAATTTGTTTTGGATACTGACTGGCATATTTGCTGGACCATATACTGCCCACCACTGCAGCGATTCAAAATTTGGTAATCCAGATTCATTTAAGGTTGGGATTTGGGGTGCAATTTCCATTCTTTTTAAACTGGTTACTCCTAAGGCTTTTAACTTACCAGATTTGACTAAAGGCCCAACACTCGCAAACGCTGCAAAAAGTCCAGTAACTTGTCCGCCAGCAACATCAACTACAGCTGGGGATGCACCTTTATATGGCACGTGCAAGAGTTCAATACCAGCACTCTGCTGAAATAGTTCCCCGGTTAAATGACTTGATGTGCCGGGGCCGTTGGAGGCAAAGTTATATTTACCTGGATTTGCTTTTGCTGCGGCAATAAACTCTTGGATATTTTTGAATGGCAAATTAGGAGTTACAACAAAGACATTAGGTGAATAACCGATTAGCGAAATGGGTGTAAAGCTAGTAAATGGGTCATATCCAATCTTTTTCATAAAATGTGGATTGATGGACATGGTGCTACTAGAGGTAATTAATAAGTTATAGCCATCAGGTGAACTTTGTGAAACGAACTTGGCACCAATGGATCCACCAGCTCCAGGTTTGTTATCCACGATAAAAGAAGCGCCTAGTTCTTCGGTTAATTTTTGACTAACTAAACGTACCACTACATCAGCAGCGCCACCGGGTGGAAAGGGAGTTGTAACGTGGACAGTTTGATTAGGGTAAGTCGTGGGTTCAACCGCTTGAGCGCGGATCAGTAGAAGACTTTGAGCCAAAATAAAAACAACGAGATAGGGGAGTTTGGTAAAGAGTACTAATGTTTTCAACGGGTTCTCGCTGTAGTAAAGTGGGCCAATTAGGGACGAGATTAATTATAGTCGCTTGAAATGTTTTACTGGCTTTAGGCTTGCAGCACTATCTAAAGAAGAGAGCATAGAAGAAATAAGCTTCACTTCAGTGCTTGAGAGGTTGCCACTGAAGTGGTAGATGTCTACAAATTAGTAATGCGATTTAAAACTAATCGCATCGCGGTAATGAATATCTTCCAAGTCAATATACGATCTCATCGTTTCTTTGTCGACGGTATATTGCATTTTGCGATTGGTTTCATTACATGCACGAATATCTAAAATTTCTAAATGTTCTTTCACTTCCCATTCATGCGCACCTGCAATGCCCGGGGGAGCATAAATGATAGAGCCTGGACGTACTTCATATTCTTCACCGGCGACATTTCTTACTGTTGCACTGCCAGCAATTACATAATAGCAAGCTTCAATCGGATGCCAGTGTAGTTGTTCATAAGTGCCTGGGGCATAGGTCGCTCTGCCTAACCTTACACGATCAGTTTCATTTACCTCTGGCCACCCGACTAGACGCTGATAGGTTTGACCATCAGTTACTCCCCGTCTACCAGGATAATCTGCTTGATGATGAATTTCTAAAGTAGGTTTTAGGTCCATGAGTTATCCTCAATATTGATGTTGATGATGAATCTAGTATGTTTTTGAAGGCGTGATTAAACCATCGTAATAGCAAATAATGGCAGAGCTATCTCGGTCGTGCTGACCTTTGGACATTTCTGAAGCAAGTGCCTGCGCAGCAAGGCTAATAGCAGGTACTGGACAGTACAAAGAGCCTGCATAAGAAACCATGAGTTGAACATCTTTATAGTGGGTGGACAAATGACCGATCGGAGGGTAAAAGTTACGCTCTACCATTCTTGAGCCTTTTTGATCCATAGATTTTGAGTAGGCGGCGGATTTCTTTAATACTTCCAATGCTTTTGCTTGATCAATTCCGGCCATTTTGGCCAAGGTTAAACCTTCAGCCATACCCATCCGGTTAATTGCCAAAACTAAATTGACCACTAGTTTAATGGCTGATCCGGTTCCGCTCTCGCCCATGAAGACCGACTCTCGGCCCATATCTTTAAAAAGCTCCGCCCATTGCTTATAACGTGATTCAGATCCGCCCACCATAAAAAGAGTATCTTTTGCCTTACACATCTCACTTGTACCACTGACTGCAGCGTCCAAGAAATACATTCCGCTATTCGATACTTCTTCTGCTAATTCTTTTGAAAGTCTTGGATCAGCTGTCGATGTATCAATCAGGACGAGATCTTTAACAGGGTTCTCAATTAAACGGAGGCCCTGATGCACGACTTCACTAACAATTTTAGAAGTTGGAAGTGAGAAAATAATCACATCCACCATTTTCGGCATTTCAGAGAGTTGCTTTACAGCAGTAAATCTATCACCTAAGAGCGCATTGATTTTCTCTTCATTGGTGTCGTAGCCCAGTACGGTATGACCACTGGCTAATAAATGTTTTACCATCCAACCACCCATTAGACCAAGACCAACAAAGCCGATTTTTTTTGGTGTCATATTATTTCTTAAGTAGGTTTACGTTTGACTAAGAATGCTTGAATGCCTTCTTGGACCATTTCATCACGTTGGTTAAATACTTGTAAGACACGTTTCATCACGCCACGATCTGGTTTGGATGTTTCAGAAACTTCAGTGACGGTTACCTTGGCGTAAATCGTGTCATTAATTTTTACAGGTTTAGTAAATTTAAGACTCTCAAACCCTAAAAATGCGATGAGTGTATCGTCATATAAATGCAGCTGAAATAAAAGACCTGCAGCTACTGCATAAATCAATGGGCCATGCGCAATACGCGTACCAAATTGCGTATTTTTACAGTACTCTTCGTTAATGTGTAATGGATTGTAGTCGCCAGATATGCCGGCAAAATTGACAACATCTGTTTCAGTAATTGTTCTTGCCGCTGTTGTAAATGACTTCCCAACTTCCCATTCTTCCCAATAAAGTCCAACCACTTGAATCCCCTTATAACTAAATATTAATAAATTGCACCTGAATTTTTTAAATTGGTAATTTGCTCATCACTCATTGATAAAATTTCTTTTAGAACGCTTGATGTATGTTGACCAAGATCGGGCGCTGGCTCTGCGATCATAGCACTGCTATTCCCCATTTTTACTGGATAAGCAGGCATCCTAAATTTACCAACTGCTGGATGGTCACATTCAATTACCGCTTCATTTTGAATCGCGGGTGGTTCATTAAAGGCTTGATCAAAATGATTCACTGGACTTGCTGGAACATCGTCAGCACGGAATTTCTTCATCCAATTTTCAGTACTATCGGTTTGTAGGATAGGTATCATCAGAGCCATGAGTTCATCACGATGTTTGACGCGTGTGAAATTGGTCAGAAAACGAGGATCTTGCGCTATATCATCAATCTTGAGAGACTTACATAAGTTTTTCCAGTGACGCTCTTCTCGAGCAGCAATCACAACGTATGAGTCACTAGTTTTAAAAGCTTGCCATGGCACCGAGTATTCATGACCTGAGCCAGGCGGTTTAGGCAACTCGCCATTATTGAGCCACATGGTTCCCATATAAGTTAAAAGACTTAACATGGCGTCGAACATGGCCAGTTCTAAATGTTGACCTTTCCCCGTCTTTTCTCGCTCATACAGCGCAGCAAGGATACCTTGGCTTGAAAAAATACCACCGCTTAAATCAGCTAAAGGAATACCAAGCCTAACAGGTGGACGATTGGGTTCTCCCGTAATTGCCATATGACCACTAATGGCCTGAATAATAATATCGAGAGCTGGATAATCTTTATAGTCACCCTCAGAGCCAAAGCCGGTAATAGAGCAATGAATAATACGCGGATTGACTGCTGCTAAAACGCTGTAATCAATTCCTAAGCGCTGCATGACACCGGCTCTAAAGTTGTCGACCACCACATCAGCATGCTTTACCAAATCCAGAAAAGTGGCTCGACCTTCAGGGTTTTTCATGTCAATGACGATACTTTTTTTATTTCGATTAAAAGTCAGAAAAAGTCCGCTGTGTCCCTTGTAGGGAGCAACGGATGGATTACGACCTAGATCACCAATTGGTGACTCTACCTTAATGACTTCAGCACCTAGGTCCGATAAAATTTGACCACCGTAAGTACCAGCAATAATCTGGCCTAGCTCGATGATCCGAATACCCTTCAAAGATTGAGACACGGACTACTCCTATAGGCCTAGTGAACTTGCGATAATGTTTTTTTGAATTTCAGAGGTTCCGCCACCAATGGTTGCTAAGCGAGAATCTCTAAAGAAACGTTGCATTGGGTATTCCATGCAATAGCCGTAACCACCAAGAATTTGTAGGCACATATCACTAATCGATTTATACGATTCACTCGTGTATAGCTTCAAAATCGCAGCATCTTGGCGTGTATTTTTGCCTTGCTCCATTAACCAAGCGTATCGATATACCATGGTCTGGGCAATATCTAGCATCGACTTCATTTCGGCAAGCTTATGAGATACAGCCTGAAATTTGCCAATCGGTTTACCAAACTGGACGCGATTTTTTGCATAATCTAAGGCAATTTCAAAAGCGGAGCGGGCCGCACCAGTTCTAGCCGCTGATAAACACAAGCGCTCGTAACACAAGTAATCATCTGCACCAGTCCAACCATGATCTAGTTTGCCAAGAATCGATGAAGCCGGAATATGTACGTCACTATAAAGCACTTCAGTGGTACCGATAGAACGCTGACCCAAAGTTTGTAATTTTTTTACTTCAATGCCAGGTAATTTAGTATCCACTAAAAAAGTGGTGATTCCTTGTTGCTTTCTTTCTAAAGTACTAGTTCTAGCGACTAATAAACAGTAGTCGCTAATATCCATGCCGGAGGTATACACTTTGCGACCATTGAGGATGTACTCATCGTCATGTTTGGTTGCTTTTGTAGTGAGGGCACTAGCATCAGAACCAGAGTCGGGTTCAGTTAAGCCAAAACAAAACGACATCTCGCCTGTAATAACCTTCGGCACTAGATAGTCAATTTGTTCCTGAGTGCCATGTTTCATGACAGCGTAGCAACCGTAGGTCAGATTTCTAAATACCCACAGTCCCAACTCTTCAAAGTGATAGCCTAAAACATCTAACATGACAGCTAAATCAGTCGCAGAGCCACCAGCTCCACCGAGTGACTCAGGAGCAATCAAGCCTAGCCAGCCATTTTTTGCGAGCGCGTCAAATGCTTCTCTGGGTGGCTTTTGTTGCTCATCGCAATTTTGTACATACTGTGGAGTACAAATATCAGTCAATAAATCGGTTAGGTGACGCTGGATATTTTCTTGGTCGGTGCTGAGAGCGAAGTTCATAGAGGAATAGTTATTTTTTTATTTAGAATTAGCTGTTAATCGCTTTGCTTGACGGTACATTGCATAGTCCACTAATTTATTATTAATCGTAATCGCAGCGATACCTTTTTGTTCTGCAATTTCAAATTCTTTAACGATTAATTGGTAATATTCGAGGGTTGCCTGTGAAATGCCGTAAGCTTGCTCAACGATACTAATTTGTTTCGGATGAATGATGGTTCTACCCACATAGCCGAGGCTAGCTGACATTTTAGATTCAGTCATGAGGCCTTCTTCATCATTTAAATCAGCAAAGACGCCGTCAATACTAATTACATTGCCAGCCGCTTTGGAGTCCAGTAAAACTTTAGAGCGTGCGTACAGCATTTCTGGGCCATCTACCGACCACCCACAACCTAGGTCATTTTGTAAATCACCATCCTGGGCAGTGCCTAAGCTGGTGAGTTGAACTCTTGCAGAAGCTTTGATGATGTTGTAGCAGTTATAAACCCCAATCGCTGATTCAATCTGAAGTCCGATAGCAATCGGATTAATACCACGTTCTTTTTCTAAGGACAGAAGTTGTTGTTCTATTTGCTTCATGTGCTCAGGTTGTTCTGCTTTAGGAATGAATACCATGTCTAAGCCTGGTACCGCAATCTGTGCGATATCTTCCTCTAGCATGCCTGTATCCATCGCATTGGTTCTCACCATGACATAAGGCTTATCTTCTCTAGTAGAGAGGTGTAACTCTGTAATGGCTTCACGCACTAATTGTCTGGCTTGTGCTTTGGAGTCCAGAGCGACAGAGTCCTCTAAATCGAACAGGACGGCATCAACTGGACTTGCCACAGCTTTACCCATGACTTTGGTATTAATGCCCGGTGCAAAAAGGGCTGTTCTAATGATTCTCATAAATTTAAGGTTTTAATTGGGCTTGTGAACGGAAGCCATAGATTTGTTTCCAGCGATCAATATCTGCATTGATCGGTGATTGATATAGTAGTTTACGACTAGCGTTTAAACCTACCATCTTGCTTAAATCGGCCATCGCTTCAGTCGTTTTTAATAGGACAGCATTACAGTCCATAATCAGCGCGCCGTCCACTTCAGTGATATTTTCGCGACGGATGATTGCGTTAACGGTGGCGCAAGCAGCTAAAATTACTTCAGCACCTTGGCTTGCTAAACGACGAGATTCTTTTAAGAAATTATCTGTCATTTGACCTGGGCTTGTGAATGCTTTTTGTACTTCTGTAAAGTCAATCCCCAAATCACCAAACGGAATATGTCTGGAGCTTAAGCCATACTCAAAGGCTTTGCGATCATAGTATTGTGATTGCTTTTTATGAAAGGCAATCCCAGAAAACTTATGTCCGTACATGCAGGCCATCAGCATACTTGCTTCACCTAAGCCTAATACTGGGATTTGTAGAATCTCTCTTGCTTCTTGCATCGCTGGGTCTAAAAAACAGCCGATTGCTACCGCGTCATAACCTTGCTCTTGGGCTTGCATCATTTTGTTCAATACACCGCCAACGCCATAACTATTAATAGCAACAACAGCGTTGTAATGTAGATCCATTGAACCGTCATCCACACCGTTCACATGCACTTCAACATCTGGACGTTTTAAATCATTTAAATTTTTTGTTAAGGTATTTCTATAGTCATCTAAACGATGAATCGCGGTACTACTTTGCCACCATATTTTCATGATTGTTCCTAATGAAGAATGAAGAGTGATTAATTAAATGTATGCTTTAAGATTACGATTACTTGTAAATACAGCAAATAATTATTCGCTAGTAATATTACCTTTTTCAATGACCTCGCGCCAATACGGAACTTCTCGTTTGATACGTGCCAGGGTTTTTTCTGAATCTAAAGCTGTCGTTGCTAAACCAGCCTGCTTAAGACTCTCAATGACTTCAGGCCTTTTTAGAGCTGTTAAACATTGTTGCGATAAATAACTGATCGCTTCTGGAGGGGTACCTGCAGGAGCGAAGATAGTTTGGAACGTATCAGACACAGCATTTTCGATACCCGCATCTGCCATTAAAGGCACATTTGGTAAATCAGGCCATGGTTTATCGCCTGTTTGCACAATTGCTCGTACTTGACCAGCTTGAATATTAGAAATGACGGAGGCTAAACTACCAAAAAGAACTTGAGTTTGACCGCCCATTAAGTCCGTCATGGCAGGACCTGCTCCTTTATAAGGAATATGGGTCATATTAATTTTGGCGCGAATCTTTAACACTTCACCTGCAAGATGAGGAGTTGTACCCGCGCCAGGACTGCCAAAACTGACTAAAGCCGGATCTGATTTAGCCATGGCAATTAAATCTGCCAAGTTTCTGATCTTAGAATTCGCTTTGACAACGGCAACGTTGGGTGCATCACCGATTTCACAAATAGGAACAAAGTCTTTTACGGGATCGTAGGGCGATGGTTTTTTTAGACTTGGCGTGACAACGTAGACACTTGAAGTCAACATAATCGTATAACCGTTAGGTTTCGCATTTTTGACGTAACCAGTAGCTACTGTGCCACCTCCGCCTGGACGGTTTTCAACAATGATTTGTGGGCCGTTTTGATTTTTACTCATGGCTAAGGCCACGATTCTAGCGGTGATATCAGTCGCACCTCCAGGGGCAAATGATACGACCATATTGATAGGCATTTCAGGGTATGCAGCAAACGCGGGTAGCGCCTGCAAACATAACCCCAAAATTAAAAAGGACTTTTTCAGTCTCATTATTTGTCTCCTCCACAACCTTCAAACTTAGATTTTGCAATCAGATTATTGAATTTTGTCTTGTTTATATTTATAAATTATTTTATAATTAGTTCTTATATGTGAACTTGTTTATATTCTAGCACTAGAATTCAGCTTGTGTCAATATTTTTAGTCAATAATTTTTTTTACATTGTTACGATGCTTTCTAACTCAGAACAAAAATCAAACTCGTCCATTAAATCCGCAGATAGGGTGTTGGATGTGCTCGAGTTACTATGCCGCCGAGGCAATAGCGCCTCCCATACTGATATTGCCTACAGCTTAGATATTCCCAAAAGTAGCTTAACGGGGCTACTTAAGAATTTGATTAATAGAAACTACTTAGAAAAAAATCATACTGAAAACACCTATTTACTAGGACCCGCTTTTTATGATTTGATTAAAAAGGGTGAGAATGTCAAAAAAATGCCTCAAATTGCGCAGGCGCAATTAAATTGGATGACAGAAAAAACCCTCGAGGCATCAGCATTTTATGTTTTTAAAGGAGATCATATTGAGAGAATTTTGGGGGCTGAAGCAAATTATCCCCTCAGTTATCGAATGACTCCTCATGTGAAGTTTTCCTTATATTCTGCTGCAGCAGGAAAAGCAGTATTGCACGCCTTACCGGAGTTGGAGAGAGATGATTACCTTAAGAACCTAAAGATCAAACCCAATACGGATAAAACTGCAAAAACCAAAAAAGAATTAGAAGCTCGTCTCGAAGCAGATACAGAAAATGGGGTGACATTTTCTTATGGTGAGAATTCAGTTGGAGTGATTGCGTTAGCAGTACCGATTCTTGGTGAAAATCATTATCCCCTCGGCGCAATCAGTATTGTGGTGCCGGAAGTGCGTTTTAATGAAACATTAAAAAATCTTTGTATGGAAGTATTAATTAATGCAGGGAAGAAAATAGAGTTTGAGTTACTTGCTTCGTAATTCAAGCATGAAGGTGTTGAGAGATTTTAGAGAGTAGTTCGTAGGAAAAAATAATTATTAAAAATTTTAAGGAGATGAAAGACAATGAAAAATGTTTTATGTAATTTGAAAGTAGCAATAGGTATCCTATGTTTGGGATTGTCTTCGCAACTATTTGCCCAAGAAAACTATCCCAATCGCCCCATTACTTTTATTCTGGCAGTTGAAGCTGGTTCTGATGGTGACGTATTAGCACGACCTTTAATGGATCGGGTTGGACGAATTTTGGGTCAGCCTATTACGATTGTGAATCGACCTGGAGCCGGAAGTGCTATTGGGTATAAAGAGATTAACCAAGCTAAGCCAGACGGCTACACCATTGGTTGGGCATCGGCAACGATTGTTACGAATAAATTGCAAGGAATGTCTCCACTTGATTATCGTAGTTTCACTCATTTAGGTGCTTATGCCACCTTTTTCCCTATCTTAATTGCTTCTAATAAAAGTCAGGTGCAATTCAAAACTGCTCAAGAGGCCATTACTTATGTAAGAGCTAATCCAGGAAAAATAAATTTAGCTACTGCTGGAGTTGGTCAAAGTTGGTGGGTAGGTGCTCAAACTCTTTTAACGGGTGCTAATTTAGAGATGGCTAGTATTCCAGTCACTGGTGCAGGTGCAGCGGTTGCCTTATTAGTGGGTGGTGGTCACGCAGAGTTAGGTGTTGCAGGACTCGGCTCAGCTCGTGCATTACTCGAAGGTGGTCAAGTTCGGTTCTTAGCTTCTCTCGCTGAAACAGCACCACCGCCACCTTATGAAAAAATGCCAACGATGAAAGAATTGGGGTATCCAGTGACGTGGGAGTCTCTCAATATTATTATCGCTCCAAGTGGATTACCTAAGGATATTGCTAATAAACTATCGAAAGCAGTAGAACAGGCGGCTAAAGATCCAGAATTTATTAAATTCGTGCAAGATCAATACGCCAGTTGGAACTATATGCCACCTGAAAATATAGTCCCCTTTTTAGACAAACGTCGTGAGGTGGTCAGAGGCATTATGGGTAAGGCAGGACTGCTGAAAGAAAGTAATTAATACGCAAAAGTATTTAGTTGGTTAATTTAGAATGAATAAAAACATGGCGTAATCTTAAAAAAGAATACGCCATGTTTTTTTATCGACAGTTTTACTATGGTTGGCCTCGGATAATATGGTCTGCCATTTTCTCAGCCACCATAATGGTTGGAATATTCGTATTACCTGCAATTAAATTAGGCATGACTGAAGCATCAATCACCCGAAGATTTTCCACGCCGTAAACTTGTCCTTCTGAGTTGACCACTGCCATCAGATCGTCCTCATTACCCATGCGACAAGAACCAACGGGATGAAACATACCAGCTATATTTTTTTGTACATGTTGCGCAAGATCCTGTGGATTTTTGATGAGCGCGTCTAAATCAATTGCGTCGCCTGTTAATCGACTCAAAACAAAATCACTGATTCCCGGAAAGAGGTTTAATAAGGTAGCTAAACGATTAGCCTTCTTAGAATTTTGAGGGGTATATTCATTCAGTTGTCTTAAGCGGTCAGAAAACCGAACCGGAAACGGTGTACCCATCAACTTTTTGATTTCTTGATCTGCCAAAATTTCTACAGCTTTGGTGAAAGACATCATCATCCGTGTTACATCGGTTGGATCGCTTAAGAAATTAAACTCTGTCAATGGATGATCTTTTACGAACGGACTGCGAATCGTAACGTGCCCAGTCGATTTAGGTCTTAAAACGCAGGGCGCCAAGTTACCGATTTGAAGTCCCATGGCATTCCAAGAGGTTTTACTTTGAACATTGACATAAAGGTCGCCGGGAGGACAGTCTGGAAGTTGCGAAGAAAAGCGTAAGCTAGCACTTGGGTGAGTTCGTAAAGAGGGATTTTGGCGAGCATCTTTTTTTAGGTGAAACCCAATAAATAAGATGGGATGGTTTTGTAAATTTTGACCAACACCAGGTCGGTGAGCTATAACAGGAATTTGCAATTGTTGTAATGTGCTCGCATCGCCGATTCCTGAACGCATTAATAGTGCGGGTGAGAAGATGCCCCCGCCTGATACCAAAATTTCTTGACCGAAATAGCTAACTTGTCCACTCGCATCATTGGCAAGTACGCCAATCGCTTTTTTACCTTCAAAGAGGACTTTCTCCACTTGGGTTTCATGCAGCATCGTTAAATTGGCACGTTGTCGAACGGTTGGTGTGATATATCTCAGAGCTGTAGACGCGCGTTGATGCGGGGTATTACAAACGGGCGTTGATCCATAACCATCTCTGAAGTCAGCGTTCGGATCACTGATTAGGGGGAAGTTATTTTTTAAAGAGTAGTTTGCAATTGCTTTAGTTAGAGGTGGCCATTGATCTTTTGGTAGGCGGCGAATTGGAATCGGCCCATTTGCGCCATGCATTTCATTTTGAAAATCAATATCAGTTTCTAACTTATTAAAAAAAGGCAGGACATCTTCCCAGCCCCAATTTTTAGCTCCCTGATCGACCCACTCTGAGTAATCTGCTGGGGTGCCTCGCAAAGAGACCATGCCCATTAAGGAGCCACCACCCCCCATAATTTTGCCCTGCGGAAAATTAGTGAGGCCATTTTCGGATTTACGCCAAGAAACTTTGAAGTTTGGCCAAATGTAAGACTTGTTGTAATAAGAAGTAGGGTAGTTATCCAAAATATCTTCTGGTTCTGCACCCGGGGGAGTATCCTTCCCAGCCTCAATTAAAAGTACTCTAGTATTTGGGTTTTCAGTAAGTCTCGCTGCCAACACACATCCTGCTACCCCAGCGCCAACAATCACATAGTCGTACTTGGTATTCAATTCAGTCTCCTTATTTTTTCTTATGTCTAAATTTTAGGTGATTTTAATTAATGGCAAAAATATGTTGATCAGCTTTTGAAATAATTTGTATGGTAAAGATAAGCTTTCAATCAGAAAGTCATTGATTTAATTCAATAATCATTAAAAAAACAATAATTCGTGATTTGGAGTTTAAGCCAGTTCGTTGCCCTCGGTTTTCCAAATTGGTGCGAGATAGATTTTTTTGGTGCAAACAGATTGCAATGTGGGTTATTGGTGCAAAAATCCCGTCTTAACTGCCTTTTCATAGCGAATAATCACCATATTGATGCTTTTTACAAATGTATTTTTACTATCTTTTAGGAGTTTTGATGAATACTTATCGACCATACGACTCAGAGCGCCCATTGTTTAGCAACCACTGTAGTTGCGGAAGACATGCATCCGATGCTGAGCACAATCGTGAGCTTTCTACAGCTATTGATGAAGAAAAAATGAGTGCAGACTTTGTTGAAGCAAGCTTAGTAAAAGCCTTATTCCCGCAAGAAAGTCGTCGTCGGGCATTCTTAAAAGCGGTTGGTACAGGTGGTGCCATGAGTGCCTTATCTGGCTTTTTACCGATTGAAAGTTTACAAGCGATGGCGCAAGAAAAATCGCCTCTCGAAAAAACGGATTTAAAAATTGGCTTCATTGCTATTACTTGTGCAACGCCTTTAATCATGGCTGATCCCTTAGGTTTTTATAAAAAACAGGGTTTGAATGTCACTCTAAATAAAACCGCTGGATGGGCTTTAATCCGTGACAAGATGATTAACAAGGAGCATGATGCTTCCCATTTTTTGTCACCAATGCCACTTTCCATGTCCATGGGTGTAGGCTCTGACCCTAATCCAATGCGCGTTGCAACCATCCAAAATGTGAATGGCCAGGCTATTACTTTAGCGAATAAGCATAAAGATAAGCGTGACCCAAAAATGTGGAAGGGTTTGAAATTTGCGGTGCCTTTTGAATATTCGATGCATAACTTCTTGTTGCGCTATTACGTTGCACAAGCGGGTCTTGATCCAGATCGTGATATTCAAATTCGCGTAACTCCACCACCAGAGATGGTTGCCAACTTAAGAGCGGGAAATATTGATGGCTTTTTAGGACCTGATCCATTTAATCAAAGAGCAGTTTATGATGAAATTGGCTTTATTCATATTTTGACTAAAGAAATTTGGGACGGTCATCCGTGCTGTGCCTTTGGTACCTCGGAAGAGTTTATTAAGAAAAATCCAAATACCTTTGCAGCTCTTTATCGTGCGGTACTGAATGCTTCAACCATGGCGCGCGACCCAGCTAATCGTCCGTTGATTGCTAAAGTAATTTCACCTGCAAATTATCTCAATCAGCCGGAAACCGTTGTGATGCAAGTATTGACTGGTAAGTTTGCTGATGGACTTGGTAATGTTCAAAACGTTCCTGATCGAATCGACTTTAACCCAATTCCTTGGTACTCCATGGCGACCTGGATGTTAACCCAAATGCAGCGCTGGGGATATGTTAAAGGTGATGTCAATTACAAAGATATCTCTGAAAAAGTATTTTTGATGACGGATGCGAAGAAGTACATGAATGACATGGGTCTTGCAATTCCTGTAGAGGCAAAAACAGGTTATAAAAAGGTGAAGATTATGGGTAAGGAATTTGACCCTAGCCAGCCTGCCGCCTATTTGAATTCTTTTCCACACATTAAAGCTTAAGGTTAGGATTTAAAAATGAAAAAGCTTTCTATAAAAATAAAGGGAACGATACTTTCTGTATTGATTTTATTATTCATGCTCTTTGTTTGGCATCTAGCTACAACGCCAAAAAAAGTGTCGGCTCCAACTGTCTCTGCATCGACAAGTGAATACGAGGCTTTAATGGGAAATAGTAGTGGGGCAAATAGTATGGACTCAGTACCAAAATCAGGGTTCCCAACTCTGACTCAAATGGGTCAAACATTTGCGAAACAACTTTCGCATCCTTTTTACGATAACGGCCCCAATGATAAGGGTGTAGGTATTCAGTTAGCGTATTCTTTAGGTAGAGTTGGTTTAGGTTTTTTCCTTGCTGTATTAATTGCACTACCCTTTGGATTTGTCATTGGCATGTCGCCGTTAATTTATCAGGCCTTTAATCCATTTATTCAAATCTTCAAACCTATTTCACCTCTAGCCTGGATGCCGATTGCTTTATACACAATCAAGGATTCTTCAATCTCAGGGATTTTTGTTATTTTTATTTGTTCGATTTGGCCGATGTTGCTCAACACAGCGTTTGGGGTAGCGAATGTCCGTAAGGAACTCATTAATGTAACGAAGACTTTAGAAGTATCACCACTGCGCAAAGCATTTCTAGTGATACTGCCAGCCGCTGCTCCAACAATCTTGACGGGTATGCGGATTTCTATGGGGATTGCCTGGCTTGTTATTGTTGCTGCAGAAATGTTAGTTGGTGGAACTGGTATTGGTTATTTTTTATGGAATGAATGGAATAACCTAGCTCTTTCAAGTGTTATTTTTGCGATTCTCATGATTGGATTCGTAGGAATGATTCTTGATGTTATCTTCGCAGAATTACAAAAGGCGGTGTCTTATGCAGACTGAAAAATCATTTTTAACAGTTGAGAACCTCAGTAAGTCTTATAAATTAGAAGGACCACCAGTTTTTGAGGGGATTAATTTTGAGATCGAACGTGGTGAGTTTGTTTGTATTATTGGCCACTCAGGCTGTGGTAAAACAACGATTTTGAATGTACTCGCAGGCTTAGAGGACGCCACCAGTGGTTACTCTTATATGCTTGGCCGTGAAATCAAAGGTCCTAGCTTAGAACGCGGCGTTGTCTTCCAAGGTCATGCCTTAATGCCTTGGATGACAGTATTACAAAATGTTTGTTTTGCTGTGAAATCTAAATACCCTGATTGGAATAAAGAAAAAATTGCTAAGCATTCAAAAAAATACTTAGAAATGGTTGGTCTGGTAAATGCTGAAAATAAAAAACCGTCTGAATTATCTGGTGGTATGAAACAAAGGGTCGGTATTGCCCGAGCATTTGCGATTGAGCCAAAAATGTTGTTATTGGATGAGCCTTTTGGTGCCTTAGATGCACTAACACGAGGTGTGATTCAAGATGAATTGCTCAAAATTTGTAGTGAGACAGCTCAAACAGTATTTATGATCACGCATGATGTTGATGAGGCAATTTTGTTATCAGACAAAATTATGTTGATGAGTAATGGTCCCAATGCACGCATTGCTGAAATTGTGATTAATACCTTACCAAAAAATCGTAAAAGGGCTAATTTACATCTCGACCCCATGTATTACCCCATGAGAAATCATTTAGTTGATTTTTTAATAAACCGTTCAAAAGATTTACAGGCCAAAGGTGCAACTGGCGAATTAGATGGTTATCAACCCGTACTGGTTCGTCCAGGGGTTGATACCGTAACAGCTTAATCATTTTTATTTTTTAGGAGAAAAACATGGACCGCGCAGTCGTTACACAAAAAATTATTGAAGCGAAAGTTCGTAAGGGTATGAAGTGGAGTGAGATCGCTACTTCAATCGGTGAGTCTAAGGAGTGGGTCACTGCGGCTTGCCTTGGTCAAATGACTTTTACTAAAGCGCAAGCTGAAGAAGCAGGGAAGTTATTTGAACTGACAGATGAAGAAATGGCTTGGTTACAAATCGTGCCGTATAAGGGCTCTTTACCAACTGCCGTACCAACTGATCCGCTCATTTACCGCTGGTATGAAATTGTGAGTGTTTACGGTACAACGATTAAAGAGCTCATCCATGAAGAGTTTGGTGATGGCATTATGAGCGCGATTGATTTTTCAATGGATATTCAACGTGAACCCGATCCAAAAGGTGATCGCGTACAAGTGGTGTTATCTGGTAAATATTTATCCTACAAAACTTATTAATCTAAATTAGTAAATTTTAAAAGGCCTATTTTTCAATAGGCCTTTTTTTATGGAAAGTTTTAGTTGTTAGTAAATTGCTTGAATAGTTTTTTACAACTGTTATATTTCTTGGTGTCAATATCTCCAAAAATCTCAATTGGCTTCTTGCCACTTTGTTCTACTAAATCAAAGCATTCCCGCAGACGCGCACCTAAAATGGGTTGATTCCAATACGCTTTGGCATGCTCATTATTTTTAATTGCATATTTAATAGACATTGGACTCTTTCCGAGCCCCAGTAGTTGCGGAAAGATAAACCACATCCAATGTGTTTCTTTTCTGCCATTCTTTAATTCAAGTAGAACTTCTGACCATACCTCATCCTGAGCTTCCAGGAAATGATTCAATTCCAATTCTTGATGATTGACTGAGTGGTTCATTTCTTCTCCAGTTAGGACTAATTTGCCAAAACAAAAATAATTTAAAAATATTCTATAAAAACCTTGACACTGACAATATTAACTGTCAATATAACACTAATCGCTGTATTTATTGCATTTCTTTAATCAAAAAAATCATTTTAAAAAAATTATGGGCTATTTTATCAAATCAAATCAAGGGTTTATAGGTAATTCGGAAGAATTGGCTCGTACTGCCATGATTGCAGCAAACGGCCTATTTTTGCCCGGTGACCACGACAAAATTAACGAAAGACTAGTTAGGTACTACGTTACTGAGGGATTAGTGACACGTCCCACTAGGATTGGTCGAGACGCTGAGTATGGCTATCTTCAACTGTTACAGTTTTTAGGTAGTCGATTTTTGGTTGAGCAAGGTTATCCTCTGGCTAAAGTAGCTCCTTATATTCAAGCTTTGAGTAATGATCAACTAGAGCATATGTTAATGAATAAGCATAAACCGAGTTTGGCTGAATTGTTGGTTGCTGGATATCAAAACCCTTCCACAAAATCTCGGTCAGCAGCACACTCTATCGAAAAAAGCGTCATTCGTCCTAAGCGCTCTTTAAAAGATTTTTTAGAAGATGATGAGAATGAGGATCCATTCTTCCTGCCAAAAAATAAAGCAATTATTTCGAAAATGGAAAATCAAGGCCACAAAGTAAAAGATGACATCAGTTCTAGTCATTTAACTTCGATTGAAAGCTCGATTCAAGAAATAAATCATAAGTTGATGCAAATCAAAGATCAAATGAAGCATCAACAAATGGATGTTCAGTTTGCAATCAGACAATTACAGAGTGCTATTGAGGAATTCTCGAACTTTATCAATAAAAGCTTAGCGATTTCGCAAGAAGGCTCAATCAAGTTGTTAAATGAATTGGCAAAAAAGGAAAAGAGGCAGGCTCAAGAATTAAGCCTCTTAGATGAGAGAATCAAATTAATAGAACAGAATTCTTTGCAAAAGAATACTCAACGCAGTGCAGGAGATGAAAAATGAACAATCTCAGATGAAGAACACTAGCGAAAATGAGCTGTAGGTAAAGGCGTTATCCCCATAACCCTTGTGTAACTTGAAGTAAATAAACGTTTTACAGATTAACAAGTACCAGTAATACCAATAATTGTGAAATAAAAAAATTGACTAGAAATGGTCAAGTGGGATTGTTTTACCTAAAAAAAGTAGTTGATATTTCATTTCATTCATCAAGCTGTTTAAAACTCAGTAAGGAATTTAAAAAAATGGCAAACCAAAATATTCTTGACGTTATCGTCAACACTCGTAAAGAAGTAATAACCAATTCACGTGACCCGTTGGATATATTGCTACGTATTCGTGCAAATGAAACCGGGCTAGAAAAAAGAACTCCATTAGCCATCTCTTTAGTCATCGATCGCTCCGGTTCAATGTCTGGTCGACGATTAGAAGAGGCAAAAAAATGCGCACTTGACTTACTCAACCGATTACATGATTCAGATAAGATTTCCGTAGTCATTTACGATGATTATGTTACGACATTATTAGAGTTAATGAATGTCGGCATTGCAAAGTCATTATTGCCGATGCGACTGAATAATGTGGTTTCAAATGGTTGTACCAATTTACATGGAGGGTGGTTAAAGGGCGCTGAGACATTAGCTCCTTTGGCAGGTAAGGAATCTGTCTGTCGAGTAATCTTATTGTCAGATGGGCAGGCGAATGCAGGTTTGACAGATGTGGATCAAATTGCTTCTCAAGTAAAGGATTTAGCAATAGCAGGTGTGACCACTACAACAGTTGGTATTGGCGAAGGCTTTAATGAAACATTGATGACGGCGATGGCCAATGCTGGGCAAGGAAATGCATGGTATGGGCAGCGTGTGGAGGACTTACAAGAGTCTTTTGATGCTGAGCTTTCTTATTTGAGTCACATCATTTGGAAAAACATTAGGGTTGGTATTTCTAGTCAACTTTTGCGAGTAAAAGTACACAATGATTATGTGAAAAATGAACAAAATCAGTATTGTTTACCATCCATTGCTATCGGGACCGAGGTTTGGTTAGGCCTCTCAGTGCCTATGCGTGAAGTTGTGATGATGCAAGATGAAGGACAGCATATCGTATTCAACATTAAAGCGATGGATGAAAATGATATTGAACACTCTTTCATGGTACAACTGCCAAAACTAGAAGTGGTCACCCCCTCAGAATATCAACAAGCTGTTACGAATATGATGGTTGTTCAACGTTTTCAGGAAATTGAAATCGCCGATATTCAAAAAGAAATTAACCGATACGTTGAACGCAGAGACTGGAAACGCGTTGAAGAGATGATCACTGATTTAAAAGTACGTGCGCAAGATAATCCCTGGTTAGAAAAGTCAATTAGTTACATTGAAAAATTAGTGAAGCAACGTAATTACGAAGTTACCAGTAAAGAACTTTCCTATTCTTCTAGGTCGATGAAGATGCGTCCGACTGAACGCGATGAAATGCCTTTTGAAAACAGAATGTTTGAGAATGAAAAACATGCATATTTAAGAAGGAAATCATCCCAAGGAAGGAATAGTGAATCACAAGAGGAGTAAATTGCGATTTACCTTAGACGGTGATTCCATAAAAAGAAAGAGGGTCTCTTTTGTTTTAAAAAGAGATTCTCTTTTGAAAATTTGCCTAAACTTTTTATGCTAATTTTTAATTGCATAGAAGCTCATTATTTGATACTAATAGATCTTAAAATTACTTCTACAGCTAATAAAAGCAACTATTCAATGGAAATAATCTAATAAAAAAATAATCTAATAAAAAAGTAATGTAATAAAAAAAATAATGTAGGATAAAAAATGATTAATCATCATCAACCCTAAAAAGAGTATCAAAAGATGAACCTAATTTAAAACAAATGAATGTGGTTTTATCTGATAATGACAAACTTTGTAAATGTTTAAAAAAGATTCCCTAAAGTTAGCAAAAAATAGAATTCAATCCATCTATTCATATCAAAAAATAGTAATAACTTGGAGAGTCAATGAGTATTAGAATGCAAGTAGCCAGGGGTGCTATTAAGGGTGCTTTAATTGGTGATGCAGCTGGTTCAGTCATGGAATTTAAGTATGTAAGCACTCTGCCGACTGAAGCCGACGTAATCAATGCACTCGCATTAAATGGTGGTGGCGTATTCAGGCTAGCGGCTGGTCAGATAACAGACGATGGTGAATTAACCCTAAGCCTCTTAAGAGCTTTAGGCCAACATCATGGCATTTATATTGCAGATGTTGTTGCGAATCACTATTTGTCATGGATTGACTCGAAACCTTTTGATATCGGCAGTGCGACGAGTTCTGCTCTATATGTTCATAAAGAGCAACGCGTGATTGAAGGCTTAGCAACTGCTTTTCAAAAAAGAGCTCTTCAGTTTAATATGGATTCAAAGGCCAATGGCTGTCTGATGCGCGCAACACCATTAGGCGTAGCTGCATTTCATATGACAATGGAAAACACCATCAAAATGGTCAAGACGGATGTTCGCATGACGCATCCCAATGTGGATTGTCAAGATTCCACCGTTGCTTATGTATTAGCTATTCGTCATCTAATGATCCAGCCAGGTGATCATGTGGGTGCCGTAAAAGTCGCTCAAGAATATTTGGTGAATACCAATCAGGAAGTGAATGGCTGGTTGGAGCGTGCGTTGGATGGTAACTTACCGAAAGCATTTCCTCAGGAAGGTTATATTAAGATTGCTTTTTCTTATGCGTTTTATCATTTGTCCATTAATGCTTCTTTTGAAGAGGCTTTAAAACATACGCTCATGAATGGTGGAGATACCGATACGAACGCTTGTATAGTAGGCGGTCTAATCGGAGCACTATGCGGTATTGATCAAATCCCAACGGCACAAGTGCAAAAAATAACGCTTTGCGATACGAAGCTAGGTGCAAAACCAAGAAGTGAAAATTTCCATCCCAAGCAAGTTGATGCTTGTTTACACTTCATACCACCTGAGGATTAATTTCTGAGAGTCGATGGTAAACCTGGGCTCTAAAAGTGAACCCAGGATTTTTTATAGTACTTCAGTGTTAATAACTACCTGGAATAATTCCTGGCGGTAAGCTATAACAATAGTCGGAAATATCACAGGGTTTGGTTACCCAAACACGGTCGATATTGGGATGGTCTAAACAATGCTTTAGGGCCAAACGAAGATTTCGTAGTCTAAAGGGTTGACCAAACACATAGGGATGAATCGAGATATTCATCACGAGTGGATGGGCAATACACTGTTCAATCATTTCATCAAACTGGTCGACAATCATGTCACAAAAATCAGTGGCATCTTGTTTGCGATGAATAATGACTTGAGAGTCATTGAGTTCAATAGGGTAAGGGATTGATAGAATCGGTCCACTACGGGTATTGATCCAAATCGGCTGATCATCCATTGGCCAGTCCATTAGATACTGAAAGCCAGCTTCTTTAAGTAAGTCAGGAGTGAAGGATGTTTCATAAGCACCTGCACCCATCCAACCTTTAGGTGCGACACCCTCATGCTTGATGAAGGTGTCAACTACTTCTTGAATAATTCGTTGCTCATCAGCCTGCCACATACCACGTAAGTTTTCTGCGTTGGTGCGACCATGCGCTACAAATTCATCACCGCGCGCACGAATCGCACTCATAATTTGGGGCGCATATTCATACAATAAACTATTAACGTTGTGACCGACCGGTATGCCAAGTTCCTCAAATAACTCAAAGAAACGCCAAATACCAATTCGATTGCCATAGTCACGCCATGAGTAGTTTCGATGCGTTTGTGGCTCTCCAGTTTTGGCGGGGTCATGTCCAAGCCCTGCTCCAAAAGCGAAACACTCTACGTTCGTGGTTATAGTGAAAGCAAGGCGTTTGCCACCTGGCCAACTGTAATCTTTTCTCTCTGTAAGGGGTATGTAGTCGTATCGAGTGTGTTTGGGTAATAACGGTAATGAAGTCATGACATCCTTTTTAATCAATTTGTGCACCAGAAATTTTTACAGCCTTAGCCATTTTAAGGCTTTCTTCACTCATTAGATGAGTAAACTCGGCAGGACTATTAGTAATGACGTCAGCACCTAAATTTGAAAAGATTTGTTTCATATCTGGACTATTCACGGCATTAACAAACATTTGACTGATTTTCTTCACTAATTCAGGTGACATGCCTTTAGGCCCAAGGATACCGTTATATAAAACAAAGTCATAGCCAGGTAAACCTGCCTCCACCATCGTAGGAACATCCGGGTTTGAACTAATTCTCTTTAGTGTCGTTACACCTAGTCCAATCAGTTTTTTACTTTGAACAAGAGTAATTGCGGGTGGCATACTTGAGAAGGAGAAAGCAACATCACCAGCAAGTACCGCTTGGGTAGAGGGAGAGCTACCTTTAAAGGGGACGTGGACTGGGTTAATACCCACCATCCGATTAAAGGTTTCAGCTGCTAGATGAGTCACCGCACCGTTACCTGAGGATGAATAAGATAAAGTATCAGATTGTTTTTTGGCTAGAGCAATAAATTCCTTTAGATTATTCACCTTTAAACTCGGATTGATGACGAGCATCAACGGAGTAGAAGCGACGAGCGTAATCGGTGAAAAATCTTTTTGCGTATCGTAGGATAACTTTTTATATAAGCTAGCATTGATGGCATGAGTCGTCATATCTTGCAGAAAAATGGTATAGCCATCAGGAGCAGATTTAGCAATATAGTCTGCTGCAATGGTGGTTCCAGCACCAGGTTTGTTTTCGACAATAATCGCATGTCCAGTTTGTTCTGTAATTTTGGAAGATAAGGCTCTTGCAATGACATCAGAAATTCCACCCGTTGCAAATCCAACAATTAACCGAATGGGTTTGGATGGATAGTCAGAAATGTCTTCAGCGAAGCTTGAATTCATTCCAATCAAAGTAAGGGCTGTCAAAAGAAGGGTTGGAATTTTACGAAAATACGTTGACATGTTCTTCCTTAAATAAGTTTTAAAAGTTTGAGGTAAAGCAATAGTTAGATTTTTAATTTACTGTATCTAAAGGAAACGCAAAGAAGTTTTTAGGGTAAACCATAATATTTCGGTGCATTTCTTTTTTAAAAAGGGAATAGTTCTTGATCCATGCACCGTGATTGTGAAAGCTACTTAATAATGAAATCAATTTACGCAAAAACTCTTGATTTTCCTAACGCTCAGTACTACTACTAATAGTCCAGTTAGATCAGACAGGGTACATTTGAAACGATAATAAGGAGACAAATATGACTCGTTTAAATGTGAATGGTCGCGTAATCGAGGTGAATACCGAACCAGATACTCCACTGCTTTGGATTTTGCGCGAACAAATTGGCTTAACCGGTACTAAATTTGGTTGTGGAATTGCCCAGTGTGGTGCTTGCTCTGTTCATATTAACGGACAGTTGATGCGTTCTTGTATCTACAAATTATCAATGCTTAAAGATGGTGATCAAATCACTACCATCGAAGGCTTATCAGAAAATGCTACTCATCCTGTACAAAAAGCCTGGGCTGAGGTTGATGTCCCGCAATGTGGTTATTGCCAGTCAGGCCAGATTATGGCGGCAGCGGCATTACTAAAAAATAAGCCTAATCCTACAGATCAAGATATTGATAATCAAATGACTAATATCTGTCGTTGTGGTACTTATCAACGCATTCGGCAAGCAATTCATACTGCGGTCGGAATTGCAAAAAAAGACAAACAAGCTTAGGAGATCTTTATGACTTCATCACATGATTTAAAGCCTCAAGTAAAAGATCTCCCGCGTAGAAAATTTATTAAAAATTCAACGATTCTGACCACGGGATTTGCCCTAGGTTTTCAGATACCTTTTACCACTTCAGCGAAAGATATAGAGACTCTCGAGGTCAATGCTTGGGTAGTGGTTGAACCAGACGATACCTGCATTATTCGAATTGCTAGGGTCGAAATGGGACAAGGTACTCTCACAGGTCTTGCTCAACTCGTAGCAGAAGAATTAGATTGTGATTGGAAAAAGGTCAAAACTGAAAGAGTTTCCTCAAACGCTAACTTAAGTAGAAAAAATATCTGGGGTGACATGTTGACGGTTGGTAGCTTTGGCCTCAGGTTTTCTCAAGATTACGTAAGGCGTGGTGGTGCAACTGCTAGAGCCGTTCTTCTGCAAGCCGCAGCCAACGAATGGCAGGTACCAGTTTCTGAACTTACCGTAAGCGACGGGATTATTCGCCATTCTATTTCTGGAAAAACGACGAGTTATGGAAAAGTGGCACAAGCAGCTACTAAATTAACACCACCCGATCCAAAAACGATTCAACTGAAAAATCCAAGTGATTGGAAAATAGTTGGTAAGCCAGTAAAGCGCCTTGATACGAAAGACAAGCTCGACGGTAGCAAAGTTTACGCAGTTGATGTGCAGTTACCGGGTATGTTAAATGCAATTTATATTTCTGCACCTGTCTTTGGTACGAAGATTAATTCCTTTGATTCAAGTGATGCATTCAAAATGGCTGGTGTCAAAAAAATCATCCAAATTAATAATGAAGCTTTTGCTGTCATCGCAGATACTTGGTGGCATGCGAAAGTTGCTAGTGAAAAAGTAAAGGTCACCTGGGATGAATCCAATTTAGGTTTAACTAGTGACTCAGTCATTCATGCCTATTTACAAAACGGACTAACTTCAAATGAGGGCGTTTATGTATTCCGTAATGAAGGTAATGTAGAGAATGATTTATCCAAAGCCGTTAAAAAAGTAGAAGCTACTTACTCTGCTCCTTTTTTAGCACACGCTACGATGGAGCCGATGAATTGTGTGGCTAAAGTAAGTAGTGATATGGCAGAAATTTGGGTACCAACCCAAGATCCTCAAGGTGCACAGTTGGCGATGTCTAAAACTTTAGGATTACCCTTAGAGCAATGTAAGGTCAATCGTTATGATCCAGGTGGTGGCTTTGGTAGGCGAGGTCGGGTATCAGATTATGTCATTAGCGCTGTCGAAATCGCTAAGCAAATGCCCGGTGTGCCCATCAAAATGATTTGGACCCGTGAAGAAGATATGACCCACGGCCAATATCGACCGATTACTCAAGCAAAGTTATCAGCTGCTTTAGATGAAAAAAATCAACTCACCAGTTTAAAGATTCGCATTTCTGGACAATCTATTTATGCCTGGCGAAATCCAAGTGCAGATATGACAGGTTATAAAGATGATTTTCAGTTACAAGGACTATTTGGCGATCCAAATAGTGATCAACAACTTTGTTATAAAGCCCCGAATGTAAAAGTGGAGTGGGCCATGAGAAATACTCATGTGCCGGTTGGTACTTGGCGCGGTGTCAACGTTCCACAAAACTCTTTTTATGTTGAAGCCTTTATTGAAGAAATTGCAAAAGCGGCCAAGGCGGATTCTTATGAGTTTAGAAAATCTTTAACGCATCACCCAAAGCAACTAGCTACTTTGAACTTGGCAGCTGCAAAAGCAGGTTGGGGAACAAAATTACCAAAAGGTGTTTTTAGAGGTATTAGTCAATTCATGAGTTATGGCACCCATTCTGCGGCAGTTGTTGAGTTATCAGTAGATAAGCTAGGCCAAGTGAAAGTCCACCGCGTAGTGTTAGTCGTTGATTGCGGATACGCTGTTAATCCTGGGCAAATTGAAGCGCAGGTGGAAGGTTCAATTGTTTATGGTTTGAGTGCCGCGATGTGGGGAGAATGCACCATTGAGCGGGGGCGCGTAAAACAAAAGAACTTTGATACTTATCGCGTATTAAGGCTTGCAGAAATGCCTAAGGTTGAAACTCATATTCATTCGACGGGCAATAAAATTTGGGGCGGTATTGGCGAGCCAACGATTGCAGTGGTTGCACCTGCTGTAGTCAACGCTATCTACGCCGCAACGGGTAAACCAGTTCGTGATTTACCGATTAAAAATAATCGTCTAGTCTAGAGAAAGCAAAGTGCTGTATAACTTTTTATGAATTTACAGCAATTAAGGTATCTTTGTGCGGTCGTTGAAACGAAATTTAACGTATCGAAAGCAGCTGAGAGACTTTTTACCTCTCAACCTGGAATCAGTAAGCAAATCCAGCTCTTAGAAGGTGAGCTTGGAGTTTTATTGTTAGTTCGTAAAGGGAATCGAATCCTGGGTTTGACTCCGCCCGGCGAGGAAGTCTATGCAGTCGCCCAAAGAATGTTGAGTGATGCCCTCAACTTAAAAAAAATAGGGGAAGAATTTTCGGCTAAAAACGAGGGCTCATTAGTTGTTGCTACGACTCACCTGCACGCAGGTTATGTACTACCGAAAATTATTAAAAAATTTAGTGAGCTGTATCCGCATGTCACGGTTAGCCTTCGACAATCTGATCCTTATCAAGTAGCAAATTGGATTATTTCTGGTGAGGCTGATATAGGGATTAGTGCTACCTTTGATGAAAGTCCAGAGGAACTGATTCTATTTCCATATTCAACCATTGAGCGATCTATCCTTGTTCCAGAGGGTCATCCATTAGTAAAACTAAAAAAAATAACACTTGAGAAAATTGCACAATATTCAATTATTTCTTTAGATGCCAGTCTTGCTGGTGGCTCGGGAATAAAGCAAGTTTTTGAAAATAATGGGTTAAAACCAAATTTTGTATTAAGTGCTACTGACACGGATGTAATTAAAACGTATGTAAATATTGGGCATGGAATTGCAATTATTCCTACTATTGCATATGCAAAAAACCGTGATAAAGGCTTAATGATTTTGGATGCGGGTGGACTATTCCCATCGATTCCAATTTTTATCCAAGTTCGAAGAGGGAAATATTTACGTCATTACATGGAAGATTTCATTACGATGGTCTGCCCTAATTGGAATGGTGAACACCTCAATGGCGTACTTTATAACAAGAAGTAATGTATCAGAATGAAATGTTCTTTTTACTTTGTTCAATAAAAAGATATGATTTGTAAAGAATATCAAGGAGACTGTATGGCAGAGATATCTAATCCAATTTATTTCCTCATAAGAAAAGTTACTTTACTTTTATGCTTAATTTCTAGTATTTCTTTAGCGCAAAATTTTCCAGATAAACCACTTCGTGTCATAGTGGGTCCTGGACCTGATAGTCTTGCGCGGATAACTGGTGAGAAAATTACAGAGGATTGGGGACAAGCTGTTGTGGTGGATGCGCGACCTGCAGCAGGCGGGATCATTGCCGGAGATACTGTTGCAAAGTCAGTACCAGATGGTTATACCTTACTTCTGAGTACAGGATCATTTACCATCAATAGTGTTTTACAACCAAAAATGCCCTACGATTTTCAAAATGATTTAGCTCCAGTCAGCTTATTAGCAACCTTACCTTTTATTTTGGTGGTTAATTCATCTTCGCCAATTAAATCGCTAAAAGATTTTATTGCCGCATCAAAAACTCAGCCCGGAAAATTAAATTATGCCTCCTCAGGTAACGGTACACCTGCGCATTTGGCCGGAGAAATGTTAAAGCAAATGGCCGGCATTGATATTTTGCATATACCTTATAAAAGTGCAGCAGCAGGAGTAACCGATTTGTTAGGTGGACAAGTTAATTGTATGTTTGTGCCAGCTCCTTCTGCACTGCCATTTATAAGGTCAAATCAACTACGAGCTATCGCTGTAAGTAGTCCTAAACGTTATTCGGTATTACCAGAAATACCAACTGTAGCTGAGGAGGGTTATCCCAATTTTGCGATTGTTGGTTGGAATGGAATTCATGTGCCAGCTAAAACGCCCAAAAGCGTCATAGAAAAACTCAATAAAGAGTTTGTCAAAGTAATGCATCAGAAGGAAGTACAAGCTAAAGCAGTTGCTGCAGGCTTTGAGCCCTTGGGTAGTTCAATCGAGGAGTTTGCTCAATTTGTAAAAAGTGATATCAGTCGTTCTAGTGAAGTAATCAAAACTGGCAATATTCAACCTTATTAAATAAAAACTTTGTTATGACATTAAAAATGCGTCCGATTCGGCGAGTAGTAACAGGGAATGATGAGCAAGGCTTATCCGGTGTTATCTATGATAGTTACGCACCTAACGTCAATATTGGCACCATTGCAGCAAGTGCTGGGATGACCGATATTTGGGTATATGAAAAATTACCCGCAATCGTTAATGGTTCACGAGATGATGGCAATTTACCTTTTTCATTTGATCCACCAGCTAGTGGTGGACATTTACGCATCGTGCAATCTGCTAGTAAGCCAGCAAATTATGATCCCTCGCAAGATACAACTGCAGTCCCTTTACATGCACCGACATTAAGAAAAAATGGCCATACTTGGGATCGGGGTGGACAAAATGCCTATAGTTCTCCAGTTCATCAATCAGCAACGATTGATTATGGAGTTATGTTGACTGGTAAGAGAACGCTTATTCTTGACGATGGCCATAGAGAATTGTTACCTGGTGATGTTGTGGTACAACTCGCTAACTGGCATGGTTGGACAAATCCAACTGATACCAGTTTAATGGCATTCATTATGATGGGCGGAGTTGGTAAGCAGAAGGTGGGGGATCTATAAATGGTGCGCAGAATTGTAACCATCGATAACGATCAAGATCAATCCTTCGCCTTAGCAGATGATCATTTGCAAAATCATTTATTAGATCCCGCGAGGCCTGGCTTTTATCGGCAGAAAATCTGGTTAACTAATTCAAGTCCAGCCATGATTCATGATCTGAGTTGGGTTGATGATGCACCTGAGTTATTAGAACCATTAGAAGGTGGTTCGATTTTTCATATTTATCAATTTCCCCCTGATAGTATTTGGCGAGATAATATTGACTCAAGGAAAATCGCCAATTATTACAAATCAGTTGGGGCAGAGCATGCGATGCAAGTCAATCAAAACTTACATCCATATTTACAAAAGACACAAACTTTAGATTTATGCGTCATTCTAAAAGGTGAAATTACTCTTATTTTAGATAAAGAAAAAGTAATACTTCAGGAGGGCGATACGGTGGTGCAAAGGGCAACGCGCCATGCTTGGAGTAATCATAGCTCTCAAGCTTGCACGATTGCTATTTCATCACACTGTGCACGTTAGGATTTTAAAGGTACTCATTAAATCGTAACTTTATAAATACACCGATCGCTACTTGTGACATAAAGCACCTTTTCATTATCGTTGCCAAAGGTCGCTCGCAGCGGGATTCCATGAGTAAAAGGAATCCCTTCTATGAGATTGCCTTCGCTTGAAAAGACATAAATAGCGGCTTGTAAACTCGACCCTGAATCACCTGCACAAGCATAAATATTTCCTGAATCATCTTTGCATAGTCCGTGAATACCACCATGAATTCCTTTTTCATCATGGCCAAAACTATGTAAGACACGGAACTTGCCTAATTCACCGTTGGATAGGAGAGGATAAGCTCTTAACTCTCTATTCTTTGTAAGCGAAGTTGGGTTTTCAGCAACGTAAAGTGTTTCTTCATTATCGGATAAGATAATTGCTTTTGGACTTTCAGTATCAAAACTCATTCTTCGAATTGTCCAATGACCAATTTGGTCTTTTTCTAGGCGCATGATCGAAGCATGTGATAACGGTGGGAAAATTTGTGGACCAAATGCTTGCGTGCCACTATGAGGATCTGAAAACCAAACACGATTTTTTGAATCAATAGATAAATCATAAGGGTGGTTATGAATTAATCCTTCAAAACGTGTTGCAGTGACATTTGCACTTCCGTTCGGTTGTAATTGAATGATTCTTCTGCCACCTTCTTGGCAGACAAAAATACTACCGTCCTTCGCTAGTGCCATTCCATTCATCCGTCCTGTATAGGCTCTAAAAGTAGTAATTGAGTTCGTTGTTGGTTGCCACTGCTGAAGAAGTAGTTCTTCCATCAAGCTAAATAAGAGGGTGCCTTCATACCAAAGAATGCCACCGATATTACTATTAAAAGGCCCTGCTACTTTTTCAAAAGTACGATTCATGACTTACCCCTACCAAGTTTCAATACCGGCAACCTTCAAACGTGTGCGGTAAACATTATTAAAAGTTGTAATATATAAAGACTGCCAATCACTGTCGCCCCAAGCCATGTTGGTGCAGTGACCATGAATCTTTAATTTGCCAAGTAACTTACCTGCTGGACTAATGACATGAACCCCACCTGGCCCAGTACAGTAAACATTTCCTTTGCTATCTACTTTCATCCCATCAGCAACACCATCCTCATCACCTGAGAGTTGATAAAAAACTTTACCTGGCCCCATCGTGCCATCAGCTCTGGCTTCAAAAGATCTAATCTGAGCAAGTTTTGTGTCGTTAACATAAAGCAACTTCTCATCTGGAGAAAATGCCAACCCATTCGGGTAAGTACAATCTTCGATCGCAAGACTAACAATCTTGCCATCAGGAGAGAGTCTAAAAACGCCTTGAAAATCGAGATAACGTTGTACGTCCTGGGCAACCATGCCTGGTATCACTAGTCCACCAGCTGAGTCCGTCCAGTAAATAGAACCATCGGATTTGACAACAATATCATTGGGACTATTAAATTTCTTACCATCATAATGAGAGGCGACGGTTGAAATACTGCCATCAGCTTCAAAGCGAAGGATTTGACGATTACACCACCCAGCCACTAATAAACGACCTTGCAAATCAAAGGTCATACCATTCATATGGCCAGAAGGGTTCAAAATCATTTCTTTGCCAACACCAGGTTTCCATTTCCAAACCTTACTGCCGATGATGTCTACGAAAAACAGTTGTTGATTTCTTTTGTCCCAAACCGGTCCCTCTGCAAAGGTAAATCCCTGGGCAATATTATCTAAAGTAGGGTGGGGATCAATAATTTCTAAAAATTCAGGAGAGCAAATTTCAATATCCATAGGTATCCTTTGGTGTCCATGCTTTCTTGGCAAAAGCGTTCACATCACTGACCACATCAATTACAACAGGTTTATTTAGAGTAAAGGCATGTTGTAATGTTTCTTCTAATTGATTTGGATCGGTAATTCGAATCCCAACACAGCCCAAAGATTGAGCCAATTCGGCAAAATTAATTGTTTCAAATTGCCACAAAGCTTTTAATTCAGCATTACCAGCGGCTTCCTTACTACCGTATGCGCTATCCCATAATGGTATTTCTTGGTTGAGAGCGCCATTATTATTGACTACAACAATCAAGTTGATATTGAAACGCGCAGCTGTTTCGAGTTCTGCAATATGGTAATAAAAAGCACCATCGCCAGTGAAGCAAACAACTGTTTGATCAGGTAAGGCACATTTCACCCCCATCGCACCTGGGAAGCCCCAGCCCATCGATCCTGCACAGCGAATATAGGATTGAGTGCTGTGTTGCAGTTGAACCATTGCCCCTGTCCACATTCCGGAATGTCCCGTATCCGATACCACAACACCATCTTTGGGTAGGCTATTTGAAATGGCCTGACAAATCCGCTCTGGTCGAATGGGAGTCTGATTCGAATTTAATAATTCAAAAAAATCATCGCGCCATTTCTTTACTAAAGTTTGGGTGTGCTCGACCCATGGGGTATAGTTCGCAAAAGTAGAACTCGAATATCCATTGCTTTCACAAAGGTCGAGTATCTGTTGTAAAACAACTTTAGCATCACCATTGAGTGAAACGGAATTAGGATAGTTTCGACCCAACTCAACACCTTCTATATCAAGTTGAATCACAGTGGTTCCCGTTGGGGGAACAGCCCAATCAACCGTGGTTTGTCCACCTGTTTTACTACCAATAAAAAATACTAAATCAGCTTCACATACTGTTTTGTTAGCACATTCTCTTGAATAGGAGCCAACGACACCAACGGCTAAAGGGTGATTATCTGGTATGACCGCTTTACCATTTAAAGAACAGGCCACAGGAATGCCAAGAAGCTGGGCAAATGTAATTAATTCTTGTTGCGCTCCAGAGGAAATGACACCACCCCCAGCGACAATAATAGGCTTTGAAACGCTCTTGAGAAGGGTTAGAGTTTGTAGAATATCCTCATCTGAAGCTTTTGGTCGAAAGGCTGGAATTTTAGAAAATCGTTTTTCAGTGAGTGAATTGAGATCGCTTGTGCCATTGGCAATCTGCCCATGCGGTCCTTTAATTTGTAAATGAACAGGCCCTGGTGTACCTGAAGTGGCACTTCTAAAGGCTTGCCGAATTAAATCAGGCATTCTAGAAATGTCGTCAATGCGTGCATTGAATTTCGTCACACTATCAAATTGACTAAAGTCTTCTACTTCTTGATAGCCATTTTTATAATGTGCATTAGTAGGAGGGCCACCTGTAATAGCAATCAGTGGTGCAGATGCCATATAAGCGTCTCTTAAACCAGCCGCAAGGTTCGAGCCACCAATTTGTTGTGACATGCAGATACCTGGTTTGCCACTAGCCCTAGCATAGCCATCAGCCATGTAAGCAGCTGATTTTTCTCCATGCGTCATAATCCGTTTGATGCCCATGTTTTCCATTTCAGCGAGACCGCCTAGCATAATTGCTGGGATGTAAAAAACATGGCTTACATCGTAATCTCTGAGCATCTCAGCAAATAAGCGTGAGCCTGTCATTTGCGTCATTTTGACTCCTAAAAATAATTATTCTTTCATCATACTAAAGTTCAATTTACAGGTATAGGAACTCTTAGTTATAGAACTATATTGATAGAATATCGTCTTGCAAAAGAGGTAATTACTCTTTGATTGAGCGTGATAAGATGACCTCTATAATAAAAATTCAAGGAGATGCGTTGTTATGAAACTAATGGATATTGCGAAAGTAATTCGAAGTAAAAATGCGGGTCCACGATGCACGACTTTAGATATTATGTTTGCTAATGAAGCAGACTTCAATCGTGTATGTTCGAGCAACGGCTTGAGTAAAAAGACCATTTCTGAACTGTATGACATCCCCGAGGATCAAATTAAAGAAATTCAGTATCCCATTTCAATGGCAATTAAATATAGTCTCCCACGAAAAGTCACAGCAGGTGACCCAGGTGATAAAGATGTTTACGGTGCTCAACAACACGCACGGTTATTTAATCTTGAGATTGAGTAGCTTATTTAAATAGTATTGATAAAAAATAAAGATTGATATGAGTGCTACAGGAAAGTTAATAAAAGAATTTGCAGGCCGACCAGCATACCGGCCATTA
Organism: Polynucleobacter rarus; assembly: GCF_003072505.1. Classification (GTDB taxonomy): domain Bacteria; phylum Pseudomonadota; class Gammaproteobacteria; order Burkholderiales; family Burkholderiaceae; genus Polynucleobacter; species Polynucleobacter rarus. The sequence continues at coordinate 1,931,910 of NZ_NTGB01000001.1, read as the reverse complement.
AAAATTATCGGTGCATCAGGTCAGTTAGGTTACGGTATTCCAACGCCCGCCTTTCAGCGAGGACTTGAGCAGAGTCCTGATTTGATTGGTTGCGATATGGGTTCCATTGATATAGGACCCTATTATTTAGGAAGTGGTCAAATGGCGACAGCCAGAGCCTCAACCAAAAGAGACTTACGAAAAGTGATTCTTGGAGCCAGAAAACTAGATATCCCACTGATTATTGGCTCTGCTGGCTCGGCAGGTGCTGCGCCGCATTTAGAACAAACAATTGACATCATTCGTGAAATAGCGAAAGAAGACAAACTTTCTTTCAGAATGGCTGTTATTCCTGGTGATGTACCTAAATCGATTGTAGAAAGAAGTATTCTTCGGCAAGAAATTATTGGTGTAGATGGTATGCCCGATTTGTCGATGGAGGAGTTAGCAAATACTACGAACTTAGTTGGTCAAATGGGCTTGACTGATTTTCAAAAAGCCATCGAATTAGACATTGATATTTTAATTGCTGGGCGTGCATGTGACACGGCTATTTTTTCAGCTTTACCTGTTTTACTAGGTTTTGATATTGGACTTTCAATCCATATGGCGAAAATAATTGAGTGTGCTTCTTTATGTTGCACCCCCGGTGGAAGAGATTCTATTCTGGCTACTTTAGATAAAGAGTATTTTGAATTAGAAAGTATGGCTCCCCAACGTAAGGCATTACCGATGTCGATTGCTGCGCATAGCCTTTATGAACAAAATGATCCTTTTTTAATCATTGAGCCTGAAGGATACGTTGATTTACACGAAGCAAAATACGAACAAATTTCTGATCGTTCGAGCAGAATTAGTGGAGCTAAGTGGATTGAGTCTAATAAGAAAACTATTAAGTTAGAGGGTTCTACAAAGGTTGGTGAGCGCGCAGTTTTATTATGCGGCGCCGCGGATCCTAAGTTCATTGCTAATCATGAAATAATTCTTCGTGAAGTCGAAAAAATTGTTGAAGAATTAGTATGTGAAGATATTCCGAAGGACTATCAACTTTTCCCAAGAATTTATGGCATTAATGGAGTCACAGATCGCCCCATTCAACCCTCTGTGCCAGATGAAGTCTTTTTAATGATTGAGTGCATAGCACCAACTCTAGAAAGAGCCTCTGAAGTAGTTCGAACCACTAAACAGTATTTATTACACTACGGTTATCCAAACAGGCTTTCAACGGGAGGCAATATTGCCTTCCCGTTTACGCCCCCAGAGGTATCTATTGGCACAGCTTATAAATTCAGCGTTTACCATATTATTGATATTCATGGCGATGAGAATTTATTTGAGCCTAGTGTCATCGAACTGTGAACTGACTACAAAGTTTACTCCGCTTTAATGCTATTTTCTTTAATGAGCTTTGTATACATAGCAAGTTCTGATTTGATTTGAGCTGAAAATTCCTCTGGAGTATTACCAATTAATTCGTTACCACCATCATTTACTAATCGCTTAATAATTTCAGGATTTTTTACTACTTTAGCGATTTCGGTTTGTAACTTCTGAATAATCATTGGATCTGTTTTTCCTGGTGCAAACATCCCTTGAAATTGACTAATGTCATAGTCCTTGAATCCTAGTTCGGCTAAGGTTGGCACATTAGGAAGATTAGTTGCTCTTTTAGCACTAGTGACTGCAAATACTCTCATTTTATTACTTTTGACCATCGGTAAGGCTGTCACAACTGCTTCAAAAGTAAATGACAATTGACCACCCAATAGGTCAGTCCAAATCGCGGCTCCACCTTTATAAGGCACATGAATCAATTTTGTACCAGACACTTGCTCAAGCCTTACTCCTGCTAAGTGACCGCCACCACCGATGCCGGTAGACCCATAGCTCAAAGTGCCTGGATTGGCTTTTGCTAAGTTAATCAAGTCTTTCATATCTTTAATCGGTGATTCTTGGCGAACAGCAACAGCATATTGAAAAACGGTTAAGTTACTAACAGGTGCCAAATCCTTCATTGGATCGTAAGTCATTTGTGGGTAAAGTGCCGGAGCGATGACGATTGGACCACTAGCAGCTACCACTAAGGTATAGCCATCAGGAGGCGCCTTAGCGACCATCGCCGTTCCGATCATGCCATTTGCACCAGGTTGATTTTCTACCACAATGGATTGACCGAGATTTTCTGAAAGTTTCTGACAAATAACGCGTGCTGTAATATCTGCAGCTCCCCCAGCAACATAAGGTACGATTACTTTGATGGTTCGATTCGGGTAGCTCGAGGCTGCAGACTGGGCGAACAGATTAAATGAAAAATTACTCAGTAGTAATAAAAGGATGAATTTATAAATCATCTCGTCTCCAATGTAATAATAATTACTTCAATATTAAACGCTAAACTTCAACAAATCAAATAGGGAGTATGTCTTGAATCAACGTTGGAAGATTAGACCTGAGGGCTCAAATTGGGGTGACTTTGGTGATGATGATCGATATGGACGCATCAACTTGATTACACCAGAAAAGCGTCTGAGTGCGATGAAGGAAGTTCTGACTGGAATTACTTTTTGTCTTAGTTTACCTTTAGATCGGCCCGGTGGTATGGTGTTAAACGATCATCGTAAGGCACCTGAATTTCATCAAGTTTTTCGCCATGGACATAAGGTGTTTAATTTAGAAATGGAAAAATTTGATGGGCGGATTGTCGATGTAAGTTCAGATGAGGCAGTGATGTTATATAGCCAATACTCGACACAGTGGGACGCACTAGCTCACAAAGGATCTCAATTTGATGTGGACGGGAATGGTATTAAAAAGAAAGTTTTTTATAACGGTTGGCAAATCGTGGATGAGAACAATCAGGGAACCCAAGGTGAGTTAGGGGCATATAACCTCTCTATTGCGAACTTGGCGGAGAAAACGGTTCAGGGTAGAGGCGTCATGATTGATTTCCAAAAACACTTTGGGTACGAAAGAGTCTATGTCAACTTTGAGATGCTCCAGGATATTTTTAAAAAAGATCATATCATCGTAGAAGAGGGAGATATTGTTTGCTTGAACACTGGACTTGGTGAGTTAATTATGAATAGTCCTAGTAAAGGACCTGATCCATCCATTAAAACAGCTTGTGCAGTCTTAGACGGTGCAGATCCAAAAATTTTGCAATGGATTACAGATAGTGGTCTCGTTGCAATTGCCTCCGATAATCTTGCCATTGAATCGTCATCGACCCTCGGTATACGACATCACATTGGCGATTGTGGTTCGATGTTGCCGATTCATGAACACTGCTTATTTAAGCTCGGGATTCATTTAGGAGAACTTTGGTATTTGACAGACTTAGCTAATTATTTAAAGGAGCATCAACGTAGTCGTTTCTTGTTAACAGCGCCACCACTGCGTTTACCAGGGGCAGCTGGTTCGCCCGTTACACCAATTGCGACCGTCTAATCAGAAGAGTATTGAATTAATCAGGATCGCTAAATTGATAGAGTTTGGCTGGATTATCAACTAAGATTTTTTTAATTAAGTTATCGTCCTGCGTCCAATCGATGAGTAAATTAGCAAGGTGGCCATCATTAGCCAGCATATCCTTTGCGCTAACATGCGGCCAATCTGTTCCCCAAACGAGTCGATCTGGCATGATTCTCATCATCTCTTGGGCCACTTTTGCAACATCGCGATGTAATGGAAAGTCCGCGGATGAGAAATAATTGGCTGATAATTTTGCCCAAACATGCTCATAGGAAAATAATCGCATTAAAGCGCGATAACCTGCTGAATTTTGTCCAAGAGATGCATCGACACAACCATAATGATCAATCACGATAGGAATTGGTAAGGTAATTAATTCGTTAACAATTTCAGGTTGTTTGCGCACATTAATAAAAAATTGTAGATGCCAATTCAATTCTTTTAATCGTGGTGCAAGTGATTTTGCGTCATTTAGAGTTAGGCCGGATGTGGCTGAGGCGGTATTGATTCGGATGCCACGAAACCCTAAATCATGTAGTCTAAGTAACTCTTGATCAGAGATGTCTGGCTTAACAACTGCGACTGCTCTTAAATCAAATGTTTTGGACGCAAGCGCTTCTTCAATTAATAGATTGCTCGGCCCATAAACACTAGGCTGAACTAAAACGGCTCGCTCGCAACCAATCTTTTTTAACATCTTTACATAATCAGCTAAAGGATTGAGATGCGGAATAAAGTGAGTTTTAGCCAGCATTGGATACTGATCTAATGAACCAAAAATATGAGCGTGGCTATCGCATGACAAATGCGGGAAGGGTTTTTTAGGCTCCCAAGTATCTACTATGGGAGGAGCTACATTTGGTTCTAATGCCATAACTTTAACTAGCTTGTCTTTTTTCCACTGTATTAGCTTCGATTTCGTAAAATTCAGTCAAACTAATGATATCTTCAACGTCTTGCCTAGCAGTCACAAATTCTGCATTGGTTAAGCCTTTGTATTCCCCTGTCTCGCGCAGTTCCGTTAGCATTTTTTTCATGAAATGAAAGGCACTACATAAAACAACTTGTGCTTCAATACAAGCGACATAGCCCATATCAATTAATTCTTGACGTGTAAATAACGGTCTGCCATCCCGATTGCCACGACTTTGTACATAAATGAGCGGGATTTTGCAACGTTTAGGTGCTTGAACGGCATCATCTAAATTTCTTGGAAAAAGTAAACCTAAATCAGCACCTACATCTGCAGCTGCATTGATTCGAAAGACGGCTTCATCAAGTCCAGCAGAGCGACAAGTATCGGTTCTTGCGATGATGACAAAGTTCGGATCGAGTCGATCGCGCTCTTTACAAGCGTATGCAATTTTTTCAATATACTCTTCTCTAGAAATACCGTGCACAACGTATTTATGATAGTGAGCACGTTTCGGGAATACCTGATCTTCAATATGTATTCCGGCTACTCCAGCACGAATAAACTCACTGACTGTCCGCATGGTATGAAGTGAATCGCCCCATCCTGCACCTGCATCAGCAATGAGAGGGATATTGACTTTGCCAGTAATGTCTTGTGCCATTTTGACTTGCTCAGTCATCGTCATTAAAGGCTCTGTGATGGCTGAAGATGCACCAGATACGTAGCCACCAATAAATACGGCTTCAAATCCTAAAGACTCTACTAATCTTCCTTGAAGTGGATCACATACTGAAGGTAAGTGTAAAAAAGTATTTTTTGCAAGTAATTGGCGCAACTGTAAAGTATTATTTAACATAAAATTTCAAGAGATGAAGATAGAAAAAATCAAAAACTTCAGTTGGATTTCTTAAGATTTAATTTCAAGAAAAACAACTGAAGTATCAAAGTTAAATTTTTATTTAATTGGAGAGAATTCAGTTGGCTCCATAAAGACGGATTGTACTTTTACAACAATCGGACCATTTGTCATTGAAGCTTCTCTAGCGGCAATCCATTCTGGATCTTTTTGAAATGCTTCCCAATTTTTTTTGGCTTGTTCACGACTTGGATGCGCAACAATATAAACAAGCGTGTTCGGTTGGTCTGTTGGAATCCAATAACCGATATTGGTAATGCCATGTCTTTCAAACAATCGTGTAGTATGATTTTTAAAGCGAGCAACCACATCGCCTAATCTGTTTTCGTGACTGGTATAAGTTCTTAATTCGAAAACGCGTTGTGATGGGTTCGTTTGCGCATTAACTAGGCAAGAACTAAATACGGAAATAGTAAGGCCAATACTAAGAATTACTTTGAGTAATAATTTGTTCATCTGTGTCTCCAGAAAAATGTTTTTTTATTTAATTTATACAACTGAATCTATTCTAACGAAAAAATATCATGATGGGCATTTATCAAGCATTCAAAGAATACTGTAATAAAGTTATTCGATTTAGTAAGTTTAAGATCTATGTTTTATGGTTTGCATTAAAAAATCCCGATACGCCTAAGTTAATGAAATTTTTAGGTTTTGTGGTCCTTCTATACGTGTTAAGTCCTATTGACTTGATTCCTGACTTTATTCCTGTTCTTGGATATTTAGATGAGTTAATCTTGGTATCATTGATGGTTAGTGTTTGCCTATACTTTATTCCTCAATATGTCATGGACGATTCCATCGCTTTAGCAAAAGAATTAATCAAGAAAGAAGAGCGCTTACCGAAATTAAAATGGGGTGCAATCCTGATTGCTTTAATTTGGTTAGGAATTATTTGGTATATTTTGACTTATACAAATGCTGTTAAATACTTTTTATAAAATTATTCATGAAAAAAAATCTACTCATCGCTTCTTTATTTTTAAGCACTAGTTTTTCTTTTTTATCCTTTGCCGCACCCTTGGCATTTGTTTCTAATGAAGGTTCAGGAAGCATTAGTGTGATTGATTTAGAGAAAAATATAGTGATCAATACGATGGACTTGTCCGGTAAGCCACGAGGGATTTTTGCTGCGCCGAATAGCCCATTTATTTTTGTTACTGAGTTTACAAAAGAACAGTTATTAAAAATAGATGTCGCAAGCCAAAAAATTATTCAACAAGCAACGTTGGGTAAATCGCCAGAAGCTCTTTATGTCTCGAAAGACGAGCAGTGGATTACAGTGGCAAATGAAGAAAGTAATAGTGTTTCTTTAATAGACGTTAAGACTCTCAAAACTGACAGTCAGATTCCGGTGGAGGGTAAAAATCCAGAGCACGCAGTCATGTCCCCAGATAATCGATGGATTTATGTCTCAGCTGAGGATGCCGATAAGGTCGATGTAATTGATGTTCAATTACGTAAGCAAGTTGCCCAAATCCAAGTAGGAAAAAGACCAAGGGGGATCAGTTTTACACCTGACGGAAAAACTGTGATTGTCGCATGCGAAATCGAGAGTAAGACTTACCTGATTGACGTATCAACAAAAACTGTAAAAGCAGTTATAAACACTGGACTTCGTAGCAATGGAGTCAGTATTCATCCGAATGGCAAGTTTGCTTATGTTTCGAATGGTGGGGACGGCACGGTCGCTTTGTTGGATATTGAAAAACAAAGCCTAATCAAAACGATTCCAGTTGGTAAAAGACCATGGAATATGGCCATCACTCCAGACCAAAAGAAATTACTCGTAGCCAATGGTCGCAGTAATTCAGTAACAGTAATTAATTTAGATTCGAATGAAGCAGAAACAGAAATTGCTGTTGGAAGTCTACCTTGGGGCGTTGCGATTAAATAATCTTTAAAACCACATTCGAGTCAGGATATTTTTCTTATCGATTAAAAGATGTTTAAGAACTGCAAGAACATGTATCGCAATTAGAGTCAGTAGAACGATGACACTGATTTCATGAACTTCTTTCATGATTTCTTTAAGCCCATCATTCGCCATCAAAAACTTTGGTAATTCGATACCAAAATATTTAATAGGATATTTTGAAAAAGAGGATCCTAAGAATCCACTGAGTGGTACGCAGATCATGGAGATATATAGAGCAAAGTGCCCCACTTTAGCGAGCATCTTTTCATTCGGCTTTAAAAACTCTGGTAACGCTGGCGGACGATGCGTGAGTCGCCAGATAATTCTTAAGAGAATAAATAAGCCAATCGTGATACCAACTGATTTATGCACATTAAACCAACCAGCACGTAGACCTGGCGGGGTTTTAGGTAATTCTGTCATCCAGTATCCCAGCGCTAATTGCGTGAGGATGGCCATACCAATGATCCAGTGCAAAATGATTAAGCCATAGTGATAAGGTTTTGAGAGCTGCATGATTAATTGTTGTGATGAAATAAAAATAAGGACCAGTTGAATAACTGGCCCTTAGATTGATTTAGTCTTTCATTACTGCAAAAGTCCAAACGGCCGCACCTGGCTGAACTTTACCAGCTGTTTCGCGGCGAAGAGATGTTCCTGTAGCAAGACCAGATAAAACAGTCACATATTGACGACCACCTAAAGTATAAGTAATCGGCTGTGCATTAATGGCTGAACCAGTCTGGAATTCCCAAAGAACTTTACCTGTGTTTTCATCAATCGCGACAAACTCACCTGAGATTTTGCCAGTGAAGACAATGCCACCACCAGTTACTAAAGTACCAGACCAAATTGGGAATTCAACTTGAGGAATTCTCCAATCAGCTTTTACAGAAACTGGATCGAGGGCACCAAAGTAGCCCCACGGTAACTTCGGATCACGTTCTTTGGTTGAGTTCGTTGCGCCCATGTAGCGCTCACCTGGTTTATAGTTTGGTGCTGCTTGATTATTCAGCTGATAAATCGCTGTTTCTTCTTGCATTGGTAAATAAACTTTTTGTTTATTCGGGTTATAAGCCATTGGCGACCAATTTTTACCACCTGTCCAACGGGGTTGTAATTCAACCTTTTCGCCAGCCCGAAGTCTTGCTGCAATATCCGTTTCTTCAACTCTACCAAAGCTTGGATCAATGGTTGGTTTTGCCCAATTTACAGGAACATAAGCGTGACCGGCGATTAACTTACCGTTGGTACGATCGAGGACATACATAAATCCGTTACGGTCAGCATGTAACAAGGCTTTTCTTTTTTGACCAAAAATAGTCATATCAGCTAGGATATTTTCATTGACGCCATCAAAGTCATAGGTCTCAGCTGGAGTCCATTGATAATGCCAAACAAGTTCGCCTGTTTTAGGACGAATGGCAATAACCGAAGCAACATATAAATTATCTCCTGGACGCCAAGTGTTATTCCAAGGACCACCATTGCCAGTTCCCCAGAAAGTTAAATCAAGTTCAGGATCATAAGAGCCAGTAATCCAAGTTGAACCACCACCATGCAGATAAGAGTTATCATTTGGCCAAGTTTCACTACCTTTTTCACCAGGCGCAACGGTCGTGAAACGTCTCCATAACTCTTTGCCAGTTTGTGGGTCATAACCAGCTACGAATCCGCGAACGCCGTACTCTCCACCAGTCATCCCCGTCATGAGCACACCATTGGCTACCGTTGGTGCACTCGTAATCGAATATCCATCTTTCCACTCGGCCACTTTTGTACGCCAAAGTTGCTTACCAGTTTTAGCGTCCAGTGCTTTAATATAAGAATCAAGTGAGGCTACAAAAACCTTACCATCATAAATGGCAACTCCGCGATTCGAGAGTCCACAACAAACTATTCTTGCAGCTTCTTTTTCCCAATCAATCGGCGTTGCCCAAATTTGACGTCCAGTTTTAATATCGATCGCAACGGTTTGTTGTACGTTGGACACGTACATTACTCCGTTATAAACCATCGGTTGTGCTTGTTCACCAACGTTGTTATTTAACGAGTGGCTCCAGACGGGAACTAATTTCTTGATATTCGCCTTAGTAATTTGTTTCAAGGGACTAAAACGTTGTTGGTGATAACCCATTCCATAGGTTAAAACGTTATCTGTGTTTCCACCTTTATTACCATCGGCAATTAATTCTTGTTGGGTTTGAGCTTGCGTTACTGTGCAGATTATGACAGTACTTAAGCCGAGTAATAGATACATCAATTTCTTCATTGTGGTCTCCATGAGATATGAGTTGAATTAATTTTTATTATTATTGCTCCAATTTAGCCTACTTTTACCTCAAGTGTCTATAAATTTTGACACGTCTAAATAGATACCCTAATAGACAGTTTTTTTAAATGTCGTATCGTAGCGGTTGTAGGAGACAACAAAAACCATCGAGAATCACGATTCAATTACTCGAGAAAATGAAAATGAAAATTACAAAATTAAGTACACATAAGGATCAGTCACTGACTGAAAATCTATTAGATGAACCAATCGTTTCATCTAATAGTCACAAGTTTCCAGAAAACCCCAAGCGTGAACTCGACCGAAGAAAGTTCATGCAAACAAGCTTACTTGCTTTAGCAAGTTCTCCAGCGATGGTGATGGCAGATGAATCAATTAAAAATGATTTTCCAGCCTGGTCGACAACCCCTGGTAAGGGTCTTAATGAATATGGCCAGCCGTCTAAATTCGAGGCAACTACGAAAAGAGGGATTGCTAAAGCCTATGGTGATTTAGCTCCTGGCACTGGATCAGCAAGGACGCCGATTGAAAAGTTAGAGGGCATCATTACACCAAGTGGCCTGCATTTTGACCGCAGCCATAATGGTACTCCAGATATTGATCCAACGAAACATCAATTGAGTATTCATGGTTTGGTGGATAGACCTCTCAATTTTTCGATAGAAAATTTATTGAGATATCCGATGATCTCAAGAACGTACTTTGTCGAATGCGCAGGAAATAGTGCTGTGAATATTATTGCTCCGAAACCAGTTCAAGCAACTGCAGGAACTTTACATGGCCTCATTTCATGTAGTGATTGGACCGGCATTCCTTTATCGGTTTTACTAAGGGAAGCTGGAGTTAATCCTTCTGGTAAGTGGGTGCTAGCAGAAGGTGCTGATGCTCCTGGGATGAGTCGTAGTTTTCCGATCGAAAAGGCGATGGATAACGCCTTGATTGCGCTTTATCAAAATGGCGAAAAAATCAGGCCTGAACAAGGTTATCCAATGCGGTTACTCCTTCCTGGTTGGGAAGGTAATATGAATGTGAAGTGGTTAAGAAGTTTAAAAATTACGGCTGAACCTACTCACACCAAGGATGAAACTTCTAAATATACTGATCCACTGCCAAATGGTAAGGCCAGACAATTTACTTTTGAACTAGGTGTTAAATCCATTATTACAAAGCCATCTGGGTTGATGAAACTGCCAAGTAAGGGCTTTTATGAAATTAGTGGTATTGCCTGGTCGGGAGCAGGGAAAGTTGCTAGAGTCGAAATTTCTACTAACGGCGGTAAAGATTGGTTTGACGCCATGATTGATGGTCCAAATCATGCATTTAGTTTGGTTCGGTTTAGAGCACCTTGGAATTGGAATGGAGAGCCTGCATTCCTGCAAAGTAGAGCGATCGACGAGAGAGGCAATATTCAACCGACCCGTGCTGCTTATAAAGCGAATAACGCGGTTGATGGACGTTATCACAACAATACCATCGTGACATGGGCAGTACTGGCTGACGGGAGTGTACAAAATGCATATCTATAAAAAAACCTTTTTGTCGGTCTTGGTTTTAGGATCAATGATTGCTTGCACAACAGCCCAACATCAAGCAAGTCCTAATTTAGGTCAGCCAATGTCTGCGCTTGAAATTAAAAAACTGGATATTAGTATTGGTCCAGATGGTGTTGGCTTGCCAGTCGGTTCAGGTAATGCAAAGCTTGGTGCAAAGGTGTATGAAGCACAGTGCGTATCTTGCCATGGTGTTAAAGGCCAAGGAAAACCCGTTGATGCACTAGTTGGTGGAATCGGAAGTTTAAGTACGGATAAGCCCGTTAGAACGGTAGGCAGTTTTTGGCCTCATCCGACAACCTTATTTGATTACACGAGAAGATCCATGCCACTGCAAAGTCCTAAATCTTTGACCAATAATGAAGTGTATGCAGTAAGTGCTTATATTTTATTTTTGAACGGCATTATTAGTGAAGATTATGAATTAAATCAGCAAAATTTAGCTCAAGTAAAAATGCCAAATCGTGATGGTATGATTGATTTTTCTAAAGAGAAAGCAGTTACTTATAAGTAGTATTGAATCAGTTTTTGTAGTTAAGTAAGTTATAAATTAAAACGTCCAAAGAGACGAAATTGGTGATGAGTGCAATGTAATGATCTCATCGTTATCAAAAAAATCAAAAGGAGACAAATCCATGAAATTCATTGGATTAAAAGGTGGCTTGAAATTAGCCACAGCAATTATTGCATTAACTTTAGCGCCTTTAAGCTTTTCGCAATCGCTGCAGGACTTAAGAAATGACCCGAAGAATGCTGAAAATGTTTTAACTTATGGCATGGGGTACAACCAACAACGCTATAGTGATTTACTACAAATTAACAAAGATACCGTTAAACGCTTAGTGCCGGTTTGGAGTACTTCTCTCGGCAGTAATTATGGTGAGCAAGGCCAACCTTTGGTCTACAACGGTGTCATGTATCTGGTGAATGCAGAGTATACCGTTGCAATTAATATCGAAACTGGTCAGCAGATTTGGCGCACGAAAGTAGATTGGGATCCCGCCACACCTAGAGTTGTCTGTTGCGGTATTACCAATAAAGGTTTGGCAATTTACAACGGGAAAGTTTTCCGTGGCACTTTAGATGCACATATGGTTGCTTTGGATCAAAAAACAGGTAAACAAGTTTGGAAAACGAAAATTGCTAATTGGCAGGAAGGTTTTACGATTACGTCTGCTCCTCTGATTGCAAACGGCGTTTTAATTACCGGTATCTCCGGCGCTGAGTTTGGTGTCAGAGGCTTTTTGGATGGTCTAGATCCTGAAACAGGTAAGCAACTTTGGCGTAAATATACGATTCCTGCACCGGGTGAAAAAGGTAATGAAACATGGCCTAAAGGTGACGCTTATTTACATGGCGGTGGTTCTACTTGGATTACAGGTTCTTACGACCCTGATTTAGACACCGTATATTGGGGTATCGGTAATGCAGGTCCTTGGGCGCCAGGTGGCAGACCAGGAGATAACCTCTATACAGCTTCTGTACTGGCATTAAATCCCAAAACAGGAGATATTAAATGGCACCGCCAAATTGTTCCTAACGAAATGTTTGACTTAGACGCAGTGTGGGAATGGATTGTTGGTGATATTAATTACAAAGGAACCACTAGAAAAGTGATTATGCATTTATCACGTGGTGGATTCTTGTACGTGGTTGATCGTAGAAACGGCGAGTTACTATCTGCTAAGCCTTATGAGAAGATTAATTGGGCTACGCATGTGGATATGAAAACAGGACGTCCTGTTGAGTCTGGGGTGTCTAAAAAAGTTCGTGCAGGTGAACAAATTGAATTATGGCCTGGTCAATGGGGTGCTAAAACTTGGGGACATGCAGCCTTTAATCCTCATGATGGACTCATTTATACGAATACTACTCATGCCTCACGCTTAGTTAAATTTGAGCCAGTTGAATATAAAGTTGGTCAGCGTTATGTGGGCTTACAAAATTCTCCTGCACCAAGAGATCCTAAAGAGCCGATTGGTCATATGGAAGCGATTGATCCGATTACAGCAAAAGCGAAATGGCGTGTACCTTTAATGGACATTCCTAATTACTCTGCTGTATTAGCAACTGCGGGTGGTTTGATGTTTACAGGCAAAGAAACGGGTGAACTTGTGGCACTCGATATGCAAACAGGCAAGCAATTGTGGGAGTATAAAACAAGCTCGGGTATTAATGCCCAACCAATTACTTACTTACATAATGGCAAACAATACATTGCTGTGCAGTCTGGTATTGGTGGCGTAAACGTTGTCAGGATGGGACCGCAACTGAAAGATATCCCTAGGGGTGGCTCGGTAGTTGTTTTTGCTTTAATGGATAAATAATCGAAAGACGATGATGAAAAAAATAATTGCTACTTTTGCGATAGTTTGCTCAATCAGTTTGAGTGTCTTCGCGCAGACCAATCAAGATTTAATCGCTAACGGAAAAACAGGTTCAACCGACGAAGTCCTTACCTATGGTATGGGATATAACCAAAACCGCTATAGTCCCTTGAGTCAAATTAATAAAGATAACGTGAAAAAACTCGTGCCAGTATGGAGTCTCGGTATGGAAAACGAGTTAGGCGAACAAGCCCAACCAATGATTCATGATGGTGTCATGTATGTGAGTGATGCCAAGTGGACCATTGCCATTGATGCCGTATCTGGCAAACAATTATGGAGAACTGCAGTTGATTATGATCCAGATACGCCAAGGGTCGTCTGTTGTGGTGTATCCAATAAAGGGGTTGCTCTTTATAAGGGGATGGTTTTTAGAACTACTTTAGATGCGCACGTTGTGGCACTCGATCAAAAGACCGGCAAACAAATTTGGAAGCAAAAGGCTGCAGAATGGAAAGAAGGTTATTCTTTAACTGCAGCTCCACTTCTTGCCAATGGCGTTCTCATGACCGGTTGTTCTGGGGCTGAGTTTGGTGTGCGTTGCTTTATTGACGGCTGGGAGCCAGAAACAGGTAAGCATTTATGGCGTCGTTGGACGATTCCTGGGCCAGGTGAAAAAGGTCATGAAACTTGGATTCCTTCAGAGTCCTATAAAAATGGTGGCGGTAGTGCTTGGATTACTGGTTCTTATGATCCTGAATTAGATTTGGCTTATTGGGGAACTGGTAATGCTGGACCTTGGAATCCGGCTAATCGAAAGGGTGATAATTTATATTCTGCTTCGATCTTAGCCATTCGTCCAAGTACTGGTGAAATTGTTTGGCATTATCAGGTAGTGCCAAATGATGTTTTTGACTGGGATACAGTTTGGGAATTAGTATTAGCTGATATTAAGGTGGAAGGTCAAAACCGTAAAGTAGTCATGCAACTGAATCGTAATGGATTTTTATATGTTCTCGATAGAACGAATGGTAAATTGATTTCCGCTAAGCCTTATGAGAAAGTCAATTGGGCAACGCATGTTGACATGGCAACTGGGCGTCCAGTGGAGTCAGAGGAAACGCAAAAGTTAAGGGCTGGTGAAAAAATTCAGATGTGGCCAAGTACGCGTGGTGCAAAAAATTGGCAACACGTTGCGTTTAATCCTAATACTGGTTTAGTTTACGCTTCGACCAATCACGGTTACTCAAATTATCGATTTGTACCGCTTGCTGAGTTTAAGCCAGGCTTTAGATACCAAGGGATTGAAAATTCATATTCTCCGATTAATCCAGATACAGTAGCCGGCCATATTGAGGCAATTGATCCTCTAACTGCAAAACCAAAATGGCGGATGCCTTTAGTTGGTCAGGTTATTGGCTCATCAATCATCGCAACCGGAGGAGGATTATTATTCACCGGGAAGCATACTGGTGAGGTTATTGCCATTGATGCCGATAAAGGAGAGGTCGTTTGGGAGTTTAAAACACCTTCAGGTGTGAACTCTAATCCAATCACTTGGAGTAAAAATGGCAAACAATACATTACGGTGTTATCAGGCATTGGTGGTGTTGTTTCAGGTTTGAGAGGCTTGCCAGATATTCCTAAAATGGGCTCAATTTGGACTTTTGCTTTAATGGAGTAAGGATTAGATGTTTTTTAAAAAAATACTTGTAGTTAGTTGTTTAAGTTTTCTGTTGTCAGATTTAGCATTTGCGCAAGAGGAAGTTTTTTCTAAAGAGTCGATTGAAAAGGGTCGGGGAATTTATTCACAAAATTGCTCGCCCTGTCATGGTCCCCAGATGGCGGATCCACAAGGAGCTTTTGATTTAAGAACATTCCCCCCAGAGCAACGCAACCGTTTCTTTTATTCGGTAACGAATGGTAAAAATGGTATGCCTCCCTGGGGAGGTCTTTTTAATAAAGAAGAAATCGCTACCCTTTGGGCTTATGTCATGGCAGGTGAAAAGACTAAGTAGGATCATCAAGTCAACATTTATGTTTAATTGAATCATGCTCAGAAATTGGCATGATTCAATTCCTCTACTCGCCAAATAACTATAGATAGATCACTAAGAGAGATGAACACTTATCTATCTGCATCTGAGTTTCATTTAACGGGCATTTTCCAGTTCTAGCTTTTTGTTTATTTTGTCTCGGTCTACATCCATACCGCCATACATTTTGCGCCAGTAATCGTAGTTTTGTTCAACTTCACCAACTCTTTACAGGCTTGGACTAGTGTTTTTCAATTGGCAGCAAAAATTCGATCAAATTAATGATGGTTTTTTGGGATTAATATGCCAAAGTCTTCTAGCTTGTAATATACTTTTCAAAGAAATCAAATAAAAATTTGTACTAAAGGAGACCTGCTTGAAGCAAATTTATGTTGCCGTTATTGGTGCCTGTGGGAGTTGCGTCTTTCGTGCTGAAATAGCATATAGAAATCCATTATTTAAAAACTGCTATATGGCTGAAACGACCATTAGTATTAATGGTTGATGCAAAAAGCGATATTTATTCCTAAATTATTTATCTAATTAGAAAATATTCAATAACACTGGAGATCAACTCATGAAACGATTATTACAACTAATCACAATCGTATTTGCCGCACAATCTTTTATGGTTAATGCTCAGGATGCAAACTATCCGAACCGGCCAATTACTTGGATTGTGCCGATGGGGGCGGGTGGAACTTCAGATGTGTTTGCTAGAACCATACAGCCCTTTATGACGAACTATCTTGGGCAACCAATGGTTGTTGATAATAAGGCTGGTGCCAATGGAGTTTTAGGGGAAGATTTAGGATTCAATGCAAAGCCTGATGGTTATACAATCATTTTTTCTTCAGCCTCGGTTGCTGCCAACCCATTTTTACGTAAAACTAACTATGATCCTAGAAAGTTTGTTCCTGTTATTTATTTAGGTAACGTTTATCTAATTTTGTTGGCAAATTCTGATGTCAAGGCAAATAATTTAAAAGAGTTCGTTGAGATGGTAAAAACGAAGCCACCAGGAACTATTAATTATTCCTCATGGGGTGTTGGTGGTATGGGCCATTTAGCAACCGAATTATTAAATATTGAGGCGAAGATTAATTTATCGCATATCCCTTATAAGTCATCTCCAGAGGCTGTAACAGCCGCTATTTCTGGACAAACTCAAGTAACATTCCAAACTACATCACTAGCGATACCACAAATTAAAGCAGGTAGATTACATCCTTTAGCAGTTGCTGCACCTAATCGTTTGCCAGATGCACCAGATATTCCTACTGTTGGTGAAATGGGTTACCCAGGCATTAAGATTGATACGTGGTTCGGTATTTTTCTTCCGCCCAATACACCAAGACCGATTGTTGATCGTTTAAATAAAGCTTTCCAAGCAGCGATTACTGATCCCGAGATTAAAGTAAAGTTAGAAGCTAAAGGGATTTATCCTAAAGGCGGAACCCCAGAAGATTTCCAGAGCTATTTCCAATCCGAGATGAGAAAATTCAACCGCATTGTAACTGAAGCAAAAATTGAATCAGAATCAAAATAGTTAAGAAGCTGATTTTTATTGGGGATGGAAGTAGCAATTAGACCTGCATTGATGGAGTTTTTTGAGCATAGTTTAGAGCTGAGATTTGGAAAGTTGTTGAGTGACTACCCTGTTTGATTATAGATTCAGAATTACTATATAAAAAAATAATGAGGAGATATCAATGAAAATAATAAAGTTATTTGCCGTTTTATTTAGCGCTTTCATCGTCAGTTCTTCTTTTGCTGAAGATCCATATCCCAACAGGCCAATTAATTTAATCGTACCGAATCCTCCTGGAGGGTCTTCTGACGCCAATGCAAGAGTGCTTAGCGAGCTTTTGCAAAAGCCATTGAAACAACCTTTGATCGTTATATTTAAGGCTGGAGTAGGTGGTCAGATTGGTAATTCATTTGTAGCCAAGTCAAATCCGGATGGGTACAACATTTTGATGGGTTTATCCTCGATTATGGTATCCCCTGATGCTGAACGAGTACAAGGTAAAACTTCACTCTATGAAGTCGATCAGTTAGTCCCAGTAGCGATGATTTCCAATGACCCGATGGTCATGCTGGTTAACTCTAGTTCGCCATGGAAAACCTTAGCGGATGTAGTTAAAGCAGCAAAAGAAAAACCTAACACTATTAATTACTCTTCTTCGGGTAATTTTGGACCGATTCATTTATCTGTGGTGATGTTTGAACATGCTGCAGGAATCAAATTAACCCAAGTACCATTTGGTGGCGGTGGTCCATCGATGATGGCGTTGCTAGGTAATCAAGTCGAAATTACTACTGCTATTCCGTCGGTCGCTATCCCGCAAATACAATCAGGAAAAGTGCGCGCAATTGCTGTTTCAGGACCAAGAAGAATCAAGCAATTACCAAATATACCTACCTACCGTGAGTCTGGCTACGATGCAGAATTTAATATTTGGAATGGTCTTTTTGTACCTCAAGGTACCCCAGAACCAATTATTAAAACATTACGCGATGCCGTCCGTGAAGTAGCCAACTCTGGCGAAATGGAAAATGCGATGCAACAAAGAGGGATGATTTATGAATATCTTGATATGCCAGAGTTCAGAAAATTTGCCAAAGAAGATGGGGCTCGCATGGTAAATGCCGTTAAAAAAATCGGTAAGTTAAATTAAGAGGGGCAAAACAACTCATCGAAGAACCAGTATTGTTTCGAATAGCCTTAAATATATCGAAGTGATTGGTGAATTTACTAAGGGAAGTGAATTAGGCGTTATCGCCTAATTTATTTCTTAGGTTAGGTCAATTGTGCTTTATGAAGTTGTGCTTTACTGAGTACTTAAACTGAGCACTTAAACTTAGTACCTATATCTTGCGCCACCATCGATGTTAATCACTTCACCACTAATGTATTTACCGCTGTTTGATGCTAAAAATACGGCAAGATCAGCTACTTCAGAGGGTTCGCCCATTCGGCCAAAAGGCAAATTACTAACTACCTTTTCGTAAGCCTTACGGTCAACTTCGTTTTTAGGATGCAGAATACCTTCAGTCCTAGAGGTACGAATTAGACCAGGACTAATACCAACTACGCGGATATTGTCGTTGACGCTTTCAGAACCAATCGCATTATTAAATGCAACCAGAGCCGCATTCGCAGTTGAAGTACCAATCGATTTAAAGTTCAAACGCTCGGCAGCCATCCCGATAATATTGATGATGACACCACCATTTTCGTTTTTTGCCATAAAGGGATAAATATGGCGGGTTAGGAAAATAGTAGACATCACTTTACCTTCCCAGGCATCTCTAAATTGAACGGGGTCAATATCAAATAAACTACCCCGACCCATCGCGCCTGCTGAGTTCACTAAAACATCAACTTTGGGAAAAAAGTCAGATAGTTCTGATAAGTTTTTCTCTTCAGAAAGATTTACAGCCCGTACTTGGACTGGCACATTAAATTCTTTCTCAAGAGCATCTTTAGCAGCGTTCAGTGAAACGATATCTCTGGCAACTAATATCAGAGAAGCGCCTTGTTTAGCAAAGGCACTGGCAATACCAAAACCAATACCCTTTGAACCACCAGTGACGAGTACAACTTTGTTTTTTAATTCTGAGTACATAAATGACGACTTTCTTTTTAGTAAATTTATTCAGGTTTAATATTCAATGATTGAATGATTTGACCCCAAGTTTGACTCTCGTTTGCGATAAATTGGGCAAATTGTTGTGGATTATAGTCGCGTGATTCTGCGCCAATATCCAAGAGTCTTTTTTGCATTTCCGGGGATTTCATGATTTTTACAATTTCAGCATTCAATTGATTGACGATTGCTGGTGGAGTTTTAGCCGGTAAAAATAGACAATACCACTCGTAAGTCACAATGTTAGGATAGCCAGATTCTGCAATGGTTGGAATATCTGAGAACACTTCAGGTCGTTTCGAACCAGTGGTTGCTAGCGGTCTGAGTGTGCCAGCTTTAATGTGTGGCAAAGTAGCTGTCGGACTATTAATAAAAACTTGGAAACGATTCGCCAGTAAATCTGCTAGCGCCGGACCGCCACCTTTGTAAGGAACACTAAGGACGTCAATCTTCGCTTCTTTTTTAAGGTATTCCATTGTTAAATGGCCTGAAGATAAACCACCAGGTTGACCGTATGCTAGTAGCCCAGGATTCGCTTTTGCGTAAGTGATGAGTTCTTGAAAGTTTTTTGCCGGCACACTGGAATGTACCGTTAGTAGACCTGGCATAATCCCGACGACTGCGAGCGGAATAAAATCTTTCTTTGAGTCATAAGGTAAAGATTTGGCAATATAGGGATTAATCACATGAGAACTAATTAGCATAGCCATGGTATAACCATCTGGTGCTGCTTTAGCGAGCTCACTCGTACCAATAATTTGATTTGCTCCAGGTTTGTTTTCGACAATGACGGTTTGACCCAAAGCTTTGCCTAGCTCAATAGCAAGTGATCTAGCTAGATAATCGTTCGTTGCACCAGGTGCAACCGGCACAATAATGCGTAAGTTTTTATTTGGGAAATCCGCAGCTTCGACTGCACTGATAAAACGTGTCAGCAGAAAAAAGGATAAGAAAATCCATTTGTATAGGCTACGCTGCATCGCTTTGGCTCCAATAAAGTTAATTTAGGATGTTTTAGTAAAGCGTTTTTTACTTGTCTCGAGGACAAGTATAATACGAAACACACCATCTAAAAAAACAATAGGAGACATAACGTGGCAGATAAGCCTCTAGGAATAGCTGTAATTGGCGCTGGACGAATAGGGACTCTGCGCGCAAGACTTGCTGCAAAACATCCCTCCGTTGGATTCTTAGCGATCTCAGATATAAATCTTGACAAAGCAAAGACCTTAGCAGAAACCTGTAACGCCAATTTTTACTCAGACAACAATGAGGAGGTCATTTCTAGACCTGAGGTGAATGCAGTCATCGTATCGACCCCTGAACAATTACACGCTGCACCAATCAAAAAAGCGCTTGAACTCGGTAAGCCCGTTTTAGTAGAAAAACCCATTTCATTTTCTCTGCAAGAGGCAGATGAGATTTTAGAAGTTCTCAAAAGAACGAATGGTAAATTAAATATCGGCTATAGCCGACGCTTTAAAGAGTGTTACCTTCGCGCTAAAGAGCAAGTACTTCACCAGCGTCTTGGGAAAATTATTGGTGGCACGGCAAGGGTCTATAACTCCCGCGCGCAGGCCTTCTCGATTTTAAAGCGTGACCCTCATGCCACCCCAGTGGTGGATGTGCTGACGTACTATGTTGATTTAATGTGTTGGCTTTTAGAGGATCAAGCAACTCCTGTGGAGATTATTGCAAGGGGACAAACCGGTATTTTTAGAGAAGCTGGTTTTCCGATTGATGATGTGACCTGGGCAATTATTACTTTCTCAGACGGAGCAGTGATTAACTTAGGTATCAGTTATGCATTACCAGAGAGATATCCGACTTTAGGTCAGTCAGATCGCCTCGAACTATTAGGCCTTGAAGGCACTATGATTATTGATGATGATCACATGGATCACATTTTGTATTCTGACCGCGGAGTGCCACATGCCTATGTTCCTGATCATCAGGTGAATATGGCTTTTTTAGGAAGTAATACTGCTGGTGATTGGGCTTGTGGGGATTTTTGGGGGCCACTAGGTAATGAGACACGCTCCTGGTTAGACGCTTTAATTACTGGTCAGCCAACGATGCATACGACACCAAATCAAGCGCGGATCAATTTAGAAACTACTCTCGCCATTGAGTTGGCTGTAAGGACTGGTGAAGCAGTAAGGTTGCCACTACCAAAATAAGCTATGTTTTCAAAATTCTTTTTCTTATTAGCTCTTCTGATTTGCTCTGTGATAGCCAATGCACAGAATTATCCGAATCATACCGTCAAAATTATCGGTCCAGGTGCTGGCTCTGGTACCGATATTACCGCTAGGATTCTTGCTAAGTCGCTTAATAAATTATGGGAGCAATCGGTCATTATCGAAAACAAACCCGGTGCTGGTGGAACTGTAGGAATTAGTGCGGTTGTGAATTCTCCCCCGGATGGTTATACACTTCTCGCCCAATCAGCAACCTATGTGATTAATCCCGCGGTGTACAAAAATTTACCTTACGACGTCACTAAAAGTTTAATAGAAATTGATATGATCGCAACGAGCCCTTATATCCTAGTGACTGCGAGTTCATCAAAAATACAATCTTTGGATGATTTCATTAAAGAAGCTAAAAATCGTTCGAGTGATTTCACATTTAGTTCAGCAGGTGTTGGTAGCTCAACCCATTTGGCTTCTGAGTATTTGAATCAAACCACCAATATCAAAGCGCTCCATATTCCCTATAAATCGACTCCTGAAGCGATGCAAGATGTGATTTCTGGGCGTGTAACGTATTTAATGGCACCTTACGAAACTGCCTTGCCACAAATTCAATCGGGTAAGTTAAGAGCTTTGGGCATTTCTAGTAAGACTAGGGTAGAAGGATTGCCACAGGTGCCTACGATTGCTGAGCAATTAAATAATAATTTTGAAATGAATTTTTGGGTTGGCTTATGGGCCCCCATGGCTACACCAGCTCCAATCATTAAAAAATTAAAAGAAGATGTCACCAGGGTCTTAAATGATCCAGAAACAAAGTCTGCTTTTAATACGGCTGGAATTACAGTGAAATCTATGGGGCAAACCGCCTTTACCAAGTTTGTGCGAGAAGAAATCACCAAGTATCAAAGCATCGCTAAAATAGCGGGAATCAATCCTCAATAAAGAAATGAAATAAGAATAATGAAACATCTAAGACTTCCCCAAATTTTACTTACCGTCGCATTATTAGTTGGTAGCAATTTAGCAATTGGTCAAACGGATTATCCTAATCGACCTGTCAAGGTAATTGCACCGCAAGCTACAGGTGGTGGAGTTGATATTGTGGGGCGGTTTATGGCCGATAAAATGCGCCAGGCGATGGGCCAGTCTTTTATTATTGACAATCAAGCTGGAGCTGGTGGTGCCATTGCCGCAAAAATGACTATGCGTGCGCCTGCCGATGGTTATACGCTGATGATTGGTTATGTTGCGACCCATGGGACCAATCCAGCGGTAAAGAAAAATATTTATGACTCAGTCAAAGACTTTACGCCGATTGCCATGTTTGGTGGTACGCCAAATGTGATTGTGGTGGCAAAGGGTGTACCCGTCAAAAATCTCAAAGAATTAGTGGCTTACTCTAAAAAACAATCTTTGAATTACGGTACATCTGGAATCGGTACCTTAAATCATTTGCTCATGGAGCAGTTTAAATTTGCGGCATCCATGCCTGCCTTAATGGTGCCCTATAAAAGTATCGGTCAGGCATTTACTGATTCAGTCGGTGGATCGATTCAAGTGATTTTTCCTGGATTATCTGCTGCCATGCCTCATATCCGAAACGGTACTTTAATCCCACTAGCAGTGACCGGCAATACTCGTAGCTCATTATTGCCAGATACACCGACTTTTAAAGAATTAGGTTTCGATGGTTTTGATGGTTTAACTTGGTATGGCTTAGTGGGACCTGCTAAGTTACCTGACGAGATTAAGAAAAAAATTAATTCTGAAGTTAATAAATTATTAACCCAAGCAGATGTCAAAAAGTTTTTTGTCGAACAGGCTCTAACGCCAATGCCCATGTCACCTGATCAATTTGAAGATTACATGTCAAAAGAAGTTGTTCATTGGACAAAAGTAGCTAAAGATAGCAATATTACTGCGGAATAATGATGAAAAATATACCTACAATTAGCGTATCTGAAGTTTTAGCGCAGGCATTTATTGATATGCCGCAAGAATTACCAACAGAAGTTCAAATCTTAGTTGATTCTCTCATCATCGATGTGGCTGGTTTATGTGTGGCTGCTCGGCATGCAGATTATGTTGGCGCGTCATTTCGCGCAACTTTTGAGCCCGGTCAGTGTACCGTGATTGGTCATGCACAAAAGGGCAATGTTTTTACAGCATGTTTTGTGAATGGTACAGCGACACATGGTGAAGATTACGATGACACCTTTGAGGGGGGGCCGATTCATGCGGGAGCAGTCATTGTTCCTGCAGTTCTGGCTGCCTGTGAGCAACACGGTTTATCTGGCAGTGATCTAGCTCGCGGGATTGCAATTGGCTCAGAAGTCATGTGCCGCCTATGTTCAGTTGCACCTAAACTGGTCCATAAAGCAGGCTTTCATCCAACTGCCGTGTTTGGTGCGATTGGTGCTGCGGCAGGTGTCGCGAGTGCTCTTGGACTGAGTAAAGAGCAGTGGGTAAATGCTTTGGGTATTGTTGGTAGTATGGCCTCCGGCATTATCGAGTACTTGGCAGAAGGGACGTGGACCAAAAGAATGCACCCTGGTTGGGCTGCGCACTCAGGGTACAGAGCGGCTCGCTTGGCGCAAGAAGGCTTCACTGGACCAAGAACCTTATTTGAAGGGGAGCATGGGTTTTTCCATGCTTTTGCCAACCAAGATGATAATCATTTTGATGAGATGTTAGCCGATGTGGGAACTAAATGGCTTTGCGCTGATATGGCATTTAAACCCTACGCTTGTGGCACGATGGCTCACCCTTATATTGATTGCGCTCGTAAACTCGTAGCCCAAGGATTGCAAACAAAGGATATCGAAAGTATTGAATGTAATACGGCCGAAGGGATTGTGCACCGCTTGTGGGAGCCTCTGAATAACAAGAGAAATCCACCCAATGGCTACGCTGCAAAATTTAGTATTCCTTACGCGATTGCAGTTGGTATGATTCGGGATGATGCTGGTTTGATTGACTACGAGGAAAGTGTTGTACATGACCCTCAGATTCGTGAGTTAACCAATAAAATTTCTTACAAAATTGATCCTAATAATCCTTATCCAAAAAAATTCATTGGCCATTTAAAAGTAACACTCAAAAATGGCGAAGTATTAGAGGCTTATCAGGGACATTTTCGTGGGGGTAAGGATGAACCCATGTCAATCGATACTTTAGAACAAAAGTTCAAAGCAAATTGCATCTATGGTGGTTGGAATTTACCAGAAATTCAGCAAGCTTTGGAGCAAATTAAAGCTATCCGCAGAACTACAACCGTAACAGCCGCTCAACTAGCGCAATAATTAATTTTTGGATAAAGAATGACTACAAAATTACTGCAAGACCGTGTTGCGATTGTTACTGGTTCAGTTAAAAATATTGGTAGAGCAATTGCAATCTCTCTTGCAAAAGAAGGTGCTCAGGTAGTTATTAATGCACGCTCACATAGCGAACAGATGGATGAATTAGTCCATGAAATTAATCAACTTGGGACTGGCGCCAAAGCAGTCGGTATTGCCGCTGATATTAGTAATGTGGAAGGGGCAAAACAATTAATCGAAGAATCAGTTAAGGCTTTTGGGAAAATTGATATCTTGATTAACAATGCGGCGCTTCGAAGACATACTCCTTTTGCAGAGTTGGAATGGGAAGACTGGCGCGAGGTCATGGGTACCATTTTGGACGGCGCTTATTTATGTGCAAAGGCAGCTCTGCCTTATTTGAAAGAGTCATCAATGGGCTCAATTGTTAATTTTGGTGGCTTATCTGCGCATACTGGATCCAAAGAAAGAGCGCATGTTGTGACCGCCAAGATGGGTCTTATCGGTTTAACTCGGGCGCTTGCGCATGATTTAAGTGAGTTTGGTATTACAGTAAATTGTGTCGTGCCTGGATTGATCGATACCGTTCGCGGCGAGAGTGCAGGAAGTGGCACTCCTGAACATCACGGTAAGAATAAAACGCTCTTCGGGCGCAGAGGTTCAATAGAAGAAGTTGCTAATTTAGTCGAGTTTTTGTGCGGCCCCAAGGCAAGATACATTACTGGTCAAACTATCCACGCCAATGGCGGGGCATATTTAGCTTAGTAAATTAGCTTAATCACTTATCTCAAGTAATTAAGCTAAATAAAACCGATACCAATCAACGTAAAATATTTTGTGCAGCAACAACGCCACTTGATTTGATTGAATAACCATAGGCGGCCAAACCCATCTCGCAACCTGACAGGGCAGCGAGCAGAGACAGTTCATTACAGTCACCTAAGTGGCCAATTCGAAATACTTTGCCTTTGAGTTTGCCAAGACCTGTTCCTAAAGATAAATTATATTTCTCAAGAATAAGTTTACGCAGTGCATCGGCATCAACTGAATCAGGTACTAAGACACTAGTTACTACAGGGGAATAGACACTTGGATCTTGACAAAGAATTTCGAGTCCCCAAGCTTCAACTGCAGCGCGACAAGCTAGGCCTAACTTTTGATGGCGAGCAAAAATATTATCTAACCCCTCTTCTAAAATCATATCAATCGCTTCAGAAAGTCCATACAGTAAATTAGTAGCAGGGGTTGTTGGGAAATAGCCTGTTTGATTAGCTTCTAAAATTTCATCCCAAGCCCAAAATGCTTTCGGCAGATTGGCGGTCTTACTTGCTGTGATCGCTTTCGGTGAAATCGTATTGAAACTGAGTCCCGGTGGCAACATTAAGCCTTTTTGTGAACCGCTCACAGTAACGTCTACTCCCCAAGCGCTATGCTCATAATTTGCTGAGCCTAAGCCTGAAATCGTATCGACCATGAGCAGAGCTGGGTGATTCGAGGCGTTCATTGCAGCTCTGACTGCAGCGATATCTGAAGTGACGCCTGTGGATGTTTCATTGTGTACGACACAAACGGCTTTAATGATGTGGTTTGGATCTGCTTTGAGGCGCTCTTCAATTGCTTTCGCATCCACCCCACCGCGCCAACCTGCGAGGCCCGGCTTAGAAATAAACTCAGTTTTGAGCCCCATCCTTTGCGCAAGACGTTGCCAAAGTGATGCAAAATGTCCTGACTCATACATCAGGACGGTATCACCATGGTTGAGTGTGTTCACAAGGGCAGCTTCCCATGCCCCGGTACCTGAAGCAGGATAAATAATTACAGGGTCATTGCTTTTAAATAGAAGTCGAATTTTTTTCAGTAACTCTAAGCCAAATGCCCCAAACTCTGGACCTCGGTGATCAATAGTTTGATAGCTAATCGCTCGTAGTATCCTTGATGGTACTGGACTTGGGCCAGGAATATGTAAAAAGTGGCGACCTGATGGGTGATTGTCTAATTTAAGCATATCGTAGTTAACTTTCTTATCAGTGTTTCTTATTAGATACTTTTATTCATGATTCAATTATATTAATACTAGAAATATAACATTCAACCCCAAGTCTTCGGTAAAATTCTTAGAACTTTGGCGTTAAATACAATGGACACAATGGAGATTACACAACAACTTCAGACCCGCTTGCAAAAAAACACAAGTGGCGAAGTTTTAACCGATTTAGCAAGTCGTGGTCGTTATGCAACTGACGCTTCGATTTATCAGACGATTCCAATCTCTGTTTTTATTCCTAAAACAGCACAAGATATTCAAGCTGCTATCCAGATCGCTCAAGAACTTGCCATCCCGATATTACCCAGAGGTGGTGGAACGAGCCAATGTGGTCAAACAACTGGAGCGGCTTTAGTTATTGATAATTCTCGGCATTTTCGTAATTTAATGGATTTAAATTTAGCTGATGGATATGTAGACGTTGAGCCTGGTATGGTCTTAGATCATCTGAATCAAGCCTTAAAAAAACATCAGGTTTGGTTCCCAGTCGATGTCTCGACTTCAGGACAAGCAACTATCGGGGGGATGGCTGGCAATAATTCTTGCGGCAGCAGATCGATTGCTTATGGCAACATGGTTCACAATGTTTTAGGCATTGATGCTTGGTTATCGGATGGTAAGGTAAGCTCATTTGGCTTGATGCAAGATGCTGCGGGTAGAGCCCTTAAATTGGGTCAGTTTGTGCAGCAATTAGCGCTTGAGCACCATGCTGAAATGGTCGAAAAATGGCCGAAGGTGTTAAGAAGGGTTGCTGGATATAACTTAGATATTTTCCATAATCAAAATGAAAAGCCCTATACCGAAGATGGTCGGGTCAACCTATCGCATTTATTAGTCGGAAGTGAAGGAAGCCTGGCATATTTTAAAAAACTGCGCTTAAAGCTTGCCGAGCTGCCACAACAAAAAACACTTGGAGTAATTAACTTTGCTAGCTTTTACCAAGCGATGGATAGTGCTCAGCATATTGTCAAATTAGGGCCTTGTGCAGTTGAATTAGTTGACCGAACCATGATTGATTTAGCTAGGACTAATCCTGCCTTTAAAAAAATCATTGAAACAGGCCTGAAGGATCCACAGGCACCAACACCTGAAGCCATTCTATTAGTGGAGTTTGCTGGCAATGATTTGTCTTATCTTAAGCAACAATTAAATCAACTCGTCGAGTTGATGGCGGATTTGGGAATGCCTGGTAGTGTCGTGGAAATGATTGATCCCCAAACCCAAAAGAATCTTTGGGAAGTTCGTAAAGCTGGTCTCAATATTATGATGAGTCTGAAGGGTGACGGTAAACCCGTTAGTTTTATTGAAGATTGTGCAGTCCCTTTAGAGCATTTGGCTGAGTATACGAATGCATTGACTGAGGTCTTTACGAAACATGGAACGCGAGGCACATGGTATGCACATGCTTCGGTGGGTACATTACATGTCAGACCGATTCTGGATATGCGTCGTGATGGCGCTGCAAAAATGCGCGCTATCGCTGAAGAGGCTGCTGAATTAGTAGCAAAGTATAAAGGGGCTTTTAGCGGTGAACATGGCGATGGTATTTCCAGAGGGGAATGGATTCAGTGGCAGTTTGGCTCAAATATTAATGAAGCGTTTCGGAAAATTAAAAACAACTTTGATCCAACTAATTTATTTAATCCCGGAAAAATTATCGATACCCCAAAAATGGATGACCAAAGTCTATTTCGGTTTCCGCCAAGTTATAAAGTGATTCCAATTCAAACCGCTTTTGATTGGTCTAGTTGGAATGTACAAAATAATCCTTTAACAGAACAAACATCAGCTCCCGGATCTGGAGGCGATCCTGCGAACGGATTCTCAAAAGCAATTGAGATGTGCAACAACAATGGCCATTGTCGTAAGTTTGACGCCGGAACTATGTGCCCAAGTTACCGAGTTACTCGAGATGAAAAACATGTCACACGCGGACGAGCAAATACTTTAAGGTTAGCTTTATCTAGTCAGTTAGAAGAGTCAGGTTTAGCAACTGCGGAAGTAAAAGAGGCGCTTGATTTATGTGTCGGCTGTAAGGGTTGTAAACGAGAGTGTCCAACCGGTGTGGATATGGCGAAAATGAAGCTAGAGTTTACTCATCAATACAAAGCGAAACATGGCTATACCTTAAGAGACCGTTTAATTGGGACCTTACCTAAATATGCGCACTGGATTGCGAATACCCCAGGATTACCTAGCCTATTTAACTTTAGAAATAAAAATCAAGGCATTGCTAATTTGCTTGAAAAGTTCACTGGCATTTCCGCCCAAAGAAAATTACCAAGTTGGACCAAAGATACGGCTTTCACTAGATCCTTTGAAGAAGAGTTTGAATTAACGAGTTTAGAAGAATTAAAGAACGCTCATAAACCAGTTGTATTTTGGGTTGATACCTTTAATGGATTCTTCGAATCGCAGAATATTAGGGCTGCTCTCGCAGTGCTCAAAGCAGGTGGTTTTAGTGTCCATTTATTAAGAAAAGAAAATGGACATTATTGCTGTGGTCGAACCTTTATGAGCACCGGTATGATGGATCAAGCCAAGACTTCGGCTAAAGAATTGCTAGATGTACTCATGCCGATTACTCAACAAGGTATTCCAATTGTTGGCTTGGAGCCCTCTTGTTTGCTGAGTTTAAGAGACGAGTATTTAGTCATGGGTCTTGGTTATAACGCTGAAGAATTAAACCAATTAGCTAATGGTTCAAAACTTTTTGAAGAGTTTTTATTTGAAGAGCACCAGCAGGGGCGATTACATTTAAAACTAACCGAAGCAAAAAATACGATCCAAGTACATGGGCATTGCCATCAAAAAGCGATGGACACGGTCAAGCCACTCCTGGATTTGTTAGCAATCATTCCTAAAGCTAATGTGCAATTGATTGAAACCTCTTGTTGTGGCATGGCGGGTAGTTTTGGTTATGAAGTAGAGCACCTTGAGGTTTCAAAGCAAATGGCAGAGTTATCACTATTGCCAAGTATTAGAAATCAACCCGATGCAATTGTGGTTGCCAACGGGGTCAGTTGTCGCCATCAAATCCATGAGGGCTCAGAAAAGCAAGCACTTCATGTAGCTCAGGTGCTAGCGATGCATTTGCAAGAAAAGTCTTTTAGTACTTCTGTTTTCTCGATCAACTAATGAAGTGAGGTAGAGCATGCAATGGTTTAAAGTCAAAAAAGTTTTTAAATTTTTATTTTTAGGATTGATTTTTTCAAGCCAAGCGATATTAGCTCAGAATATCAATAACTATCCCAATAAACCCATTCATCTGATTGTGGGATTTGCTCCTGGCGGTGGTACGGATATTGTGGCCCGAGCCTTAGCGCCAAAGCTAGGTGAAATTTTAGGCCAACCCGTAATCGTTGAAAATCGGTCGGGCGCTGCTGGTACCATTGCGGCAGATTTTGTTGCCAAAAGTCCCGCTGATGGTTATAACTTATTAATGGGCCATTCCAATTCGAACGCAATTGCACCCTTCGTTTTGAGTAAAGTTCCCTATAATCCAGCAACGGATTTTTCAGCGATTACCTATCTTGGATATGTGCCAAATATTCTGGCGATTAACCCATTAACTCCTGCTAATTCGGTAGCAGAGTTGATTAGTATTGCGAAAACAAAGCCTGGCGAAATGACCTATGGTTCTTCCGGTATTGGTAGTACTCAACATTTAGCAGGTGCTTTATTTGGAAAAATTGCTAATATTGATATTCGGCATGTTCCCTACAAGGGAAGTGGACAAGCCATTATTGATTTAATGGCAAATCAAATTTCGATGAATTTTGATACCATGCCGCCACTACTCGAACAAATGAAGGCTGGCAAGTTAAAAGCTTTAGCTATTTCCACTCCCAATCGATTACAGTCTTTGCCTAATTTACCTACCTTTAATGAAGTGGGTATCCAAGGTTTCGATGTGACGAATTGGTATTCGATTATGGGGCCGAAGAATATGCCTCCTGCCTTAATCGATAAGATTAATAAGGCAGTGAAAGTGGCGATGAGTGAAAGTAGTATTAAAGCCACAATGGATTCTCAAGGACTCCAAACGACAGGACCTGCTACGCCTAGGGAATTTACCGCTTTTATTAAGACCGAGTTAGATAAATACCAAAAGATGGTAAAAGATTTAAACATCAAAGCGGAATAAGAATAGTTTTTAAAAATAATTTATATCGGAGACGTTGATGGAAAAGAAGGTACAGGTTGGGTTTGTTGGCTTAGGCATTATGGGCGGTGCAATTTCTAATAATTTATTAAAGGCAGGGCATGAGGTCATTGGTTACGACGTTTCACATGAAGCTTTAGCGCAGTTTGTGGCGAATGGTGGACAAGTAGCGAAGTCTCCTTTAGAGGTCGCAAACACAACTCCCTACCTTTTCACTTCCTTGCCGACTGAAAAGGTTGTGAGAGAGGTTTTTACTGGGGCTGATGGAATATGTCGAAGTCAATTACCCAATGTCGTGATGGAGCTGAGTACGATGCCCTTGACGCTAAAAATGGATATGCATCAAGCCATGCAAGGCGCTAATAAATATTTTATGGACTGTCCCGTTAGTGGTACTGGTGCCCAAGCAATCACGGGTGATCTGATTGTTTTTGCTAGTGGTAACAAGGATGCCTTTGAAAAGGTCAAAGAAATTTTTCCTAGTATGTCGAAGTCTAATTACTACCTAGGTGAGTGTGGTAACGGTTCCAAAATGAAATACTTGGCTAATTTATTGGTGGGTATTCATAATGCTGCCGCTGGAGAAGTTTTTGCTCTAGCAAGTAAGGCGGGTATGAATTTAGATGATGTCTACGAAGTACTCAAGGACAGTGCTGGCGGATCAAAAATGTTTGCTATTCGTGGACCTCTGATGGTGAATAACGAGTATGACAAAGTGACAGCTACGGTAAATACCTTTATGAAAGATTTGTCGATTATTTCGAAGTTTGCTGCAGATTTAAATTGCCCAACGCCTTTATTTGATACTACTCATCAACTGTATTATTCATCTTTAAATCAAGGTTTTGGTGAAGAGGATACAGCAGTTGTTTGTAAGGTGCTAGAGCAAATGGCTGGTGTCAAAAGGTAAGCAGGAACGAATTAGCGTTGCCCTAAGGCAAAGCTAATTCAAGTAAAAAGTAGGTTATGAAGTAACTTCATCCTCTGGTGCCGAAATACTGCCATAGTGGGTATAGGTGTTTTTCATGTACCACTGAAAATAAGACCAATAACTTTGATCTGGGTAGAGCGGTGGATTGTCCTGCGTTTGGCAGGTTGGCAAACAGGAAGCAACAGCATCTAAGCTCGTATTGATAAAGCAAGCAAAAGAATATCGATCATTGTGCTTAGGGGGTAAAACGCGATGAGGAGTTGCCCTAAAGCGATTATTGGTCCAGCGAGATAAGAAAAGTCCTGTATTGACGATGACAGCACCCTCAGGGACCACAGGCCAAAACCATTGACTGTTTTCATCGAGAACTTGTAAACCTTGTTCAAGTGCAGGAGGCAAGAATGTCATAAAACCGGTATCAGCATGCGCACCTAGACCAAATTCTTGATTTTCCACAAACTCTGTTTTGGGGTATTTTGCAATACGGAAATAACTATAGGGTTCCGTGAAATAAGGTAAAAAGTAATTTTCAGGAAGGTCTAGTGATTTAGCCCAAACGGGAAGAAGTTTCATTCCTAGCGCCTGTACTGTACTCATATACTTTTCTACAGTATGTTGAAAACTCGGTAAATTTTCTGGCCAAAGGTTTCTTGAATAGAATTGTTTTCCAGCGATCAGTTCAGGGTGGTCTGTTGGATAATCCGTCGCAACCACCATACATTCGACAGTATCTAATTTGGTATGCGTTTGGTAACTGGAATGTTTAAGAATAGTAGCTCTAGAGGGAATGTATCCCCTTTGATGATCAGTCACTTTGATTTTTAATTTATCTTCATCAGCCAAGGCATGGAATGCACGCGTAGCAGCTTCCATTTCTGCAATTAATTCATCTGGTATTCCATGATTGATCACACACAAGAAACCAAGTTTCTCACAGACCTCTCGCCATTCTTTGCTTAATTGGTCGAGAGCGCCAGCTTCACCCTTTAAGAATGGCCCTAAATCGATGACTGGCAAAGCTCTTTTGGGCATATCTACTTCACGAGCGTCCATTGCGTGAGAGTTCATTTTTATGTGTCTCCAGTTTTTTATTTATTTTTTTAAAATAACATATCTCTAGCTTACTTGTAATAGGGATGTTCTAGTAAAAATACATTTCAGCCAGTTTAAGTGATTAGTTTTCCGGGGTTTTTTTGATAAATTGTTTTGATAATATCGGCAGTTCGATAAGACAAAGCACCTAACAAGCCTGTTGGGTTGTATGCCGAATTGTGCGGGAAAACGGATGAACCAAGAATAAATAAATTATGCAAATCCCAACTCTGACAGTTTTTATTCACAACACTATTGGAAGGATTTGTACCCATGATAGTGCCGCCCGTATTGTGGGTTGATTGGTAAACTGCGGCATTCCATGGGGTGACTCTAGGTGCT
Source organism: Polynucleobacter rarus (assembly GCF_003072505.1). Lineage (GTDB taxonomy): Bacteria > Pseudomonadota > Gammaproteobacteria > Burkholderiales > Burkholderiaceae > Polynucleobacter > Polynucleobacter rarus. The sequence continues at coordinate 1,898,759 of NZ_NTGB01000001.1, read as the reverse complement.
GGTTTTGTCATCATGGTTGGATTTAAAGACTTACCTATTTGATCAATTAAGCCCGCCGCAAAAGTAGACAGTCGATGTTCGTTGGGTTTGTAATCAAAAGTCATTCTCATCAGTGGGGTGCCAGCTGCATTCTTATAAGTAGAGTCTAAATCAAGATAGTTGTAACGATTAGGCATTACGCTACCATTCGCTGCAATCCTCATCGTCTTTTGATACCAAGTTGCCATCGACTCTTTCCATGCAGATCCCCAGCTTGGGGTGCCAGGAGGAGTAGGGTGATACTCTAAAGGACGGCCATTAAAAAACCCTCCCCAAATTGTTGCACCGCCAATAAAATTTTGTGGTGAACGATCAAAATCCCAGTTTGCATGAAAATCATCCATCACGGTGATGAGGCCACCGGCAGACATAAAGGGATTAAAGATTTTATCTTTGAAGAATAAGTTTGCATTGGCGCCTGTTTGATAGGCATAGTTTTTACCAATCAAGCCTTTTTGGCTAACTGGGTCATAGACTGACCCAATGCCTGAGGTTAGCATCAGTTGGGTATTATTTAAACCAAAGGCAGCAAGGATGACAATTTTCGCAGCCTGAAAGCATTCTTCACCCGTTACAGTATTCAGATAATTGACGCCGGTAGCCTGTTTTTTATCCTTACTCATCAACACTTTCGTTACCCAACTGTTGGTTCGTAACTCAAAAGTGGGCTGGCGCATAGCAACAGGAATGACAGTATTGAGGGGAGAACCTTTGGCATTCGATTCACAACCAAATTTTTCACAAAAACCACAATATTGGCATTGGCCAAATTGAATGCCATCTGGGTTTTTATAAGCTGCTGAGGCGTTTGCAGTAGCAATCGGGAAAGGATGATATCCCAAATCTTTAGCTGCTTTGGTAAATAAGTCGCAGGCTAAACTTTGTTTGAGTGGCGGTAAAGGATATTGGTTTTTTCTTGGGGCTTCGAAAGGATTTCCTTCATTTCTTATTTGTCCATTAAGATTACCGGCTACTCCAGAAACTGCCGCAATTTTTTCAAAATGATCATAGTAAGGCTCCAGTTCAGCATAGGTAATGCCCCAGTCTTGGATAGTCATATCTTCTGGGATAAACTTTTGACCGTAACGCTCTACATAATTGGATTTAATTTTAAATTCCATATCGGTCCAACGCCAAGTCTGACCGTTCCAATGCACTCCTGACCCACCTAAACCATCACCGGGTATAAAAGAGCCATATTTTCGCATTGGTAAGGCGGTTTCAGAAATTTGGTTTCGAACCGTCCAAGTCTCTTTTTTTAAATTTTGTGCGAGTCCAGTTCGGGCGTGATATTCCAACTCGTCACGAATATGCGGTACGGAAAAATCATTTTCAACCGTTCGGGTTGCGCCACGCTCCAGACCAACTACTTTCATCCCTGACTCTGATAGTTCTTTGGCGAGAATACCTCCGCACCAACCCATCCCCACAATAACGACGTCTACTTCTGGAAAACTCTTAGTCATCTCAAATCCTTCGAATTAACTGATATCAGAAATACTTAAAGTATTTGATACATATTTTTTATTTTTGAATGTTTCAATATTGATAGCATGGGTTGCAATCACGCCAGGAAAGCCAAGCATTCGCCAGCTCGCCTTATCTGCATTACCACCATAAATTGGATCGCAGAAAAATCCTTCATTGACAGTTTGATATAAGAGATCAAAAAATGTTGTACCAGATAAGCCGTTTGCAAAGGTGATTTGACCGACTTGTAATTTCTTTAAAACATCTTCCTTACTATTTTTAGGTAACAAGTGGAAAGTGTTTTGAAGGTTTTTCAAACAGTATTGATTACATTGTTCAATGCCTAGCCTAAATAATTCAGCGGGATTCATAGGTAATTGATAACCTTGAAATGGAGTTCCAGGTTGCCATGGGCCATTTAGGTAAAGACGATCTCCTTTACCCCAGCCATCATTGAGCGCTCTATCAATAAAAATATTAACGCCAAGATCGCTCCCTTTAGGGCTGAACTGATCAGCCGGAATCATATGATCAACAACAGCCTCAATAAACTCTTGCTCCGCAGGCGTAAAGAAAACATATCCTTTGGTGGATGCTTGTGTAGCAATAGGTTGGGGCTTGGGCGGATTACTATTCGTTTGGGCTACTGCGGTCAGAGAACTGCCAATTGCAACTGTACTAACAGCTGATTTCAGTAATGCCCTACGGTTTAATTGAAAGCCTGGCTCTGTATTAGGGCCTTTTGGTTTTTCCATGATGTGTCTCCGATTTTTTTAAATCTTATTTATAGTTCATTCTAAAACAAATAAAAATCGAAGAGGTCCAAATGAAATGAACACGTACTTCAAGAAAAAATAATCGTTGAATCAATTTACCAATAACTTATCTGAGTTTTGCAGTAATTGGTCCCAAAGGGCTTTTGCAGCAAAGGAAAGACTGCGATTACGTTTTTTAACCAAATAAATAGGTCTGATGATTCTAGGGTCGTGAAATGGGATAGCGACCAATTCAGGCCGTTTGATTAGCGCTATTGCCGATTCACTTACGATACTGATTCCCAACCGATTCACCACTAATCCTGCGATGGTGTTGAGATGAGAGACTTCAAATCCACTATCTTTTAGATTAATATCCTTAATCAATGGTTCTAGCTGTTGTCGCACACTACCTTCTTTTGAAGTGTAAATAAAGGAACGGTTTCTTAAATCCTCTAAATGAAGTGCAGTTCGATTAGCCAGTGGATCGGTAATATGGCAGATTAAAATTAGCCTCTCATTAATAAATAACTCCTTATCGAAATCAATTTCATATTTAAGATGGGCATTAAAACCAAAATCAACCTCTCCATTGGCAATCATCTCACTGCACGAGTCTGCAAAGACGTCATAAAGTTTTAACTCAATACCGGGGAATTGCAATCTGAATTCAGCGAGTTGCTTGGGTAGCCACGAGGCCGCTAAAGACGGTGGTGAGGCAATAGCTACTTTTCCAGCATTTTTCGATGCTCGAAACTGTACTTCACTGACGATATTTGCCATCTCATTCGCTATCCGATGAACGCCGATGGAAAAAATTTCCCCCTCTGGGGTCAATGAAACATTACGTGTATTACGATCAAATAGTTTGATTCCCACGTTCTCTTCAAGCCTGCTAATCATTTGGCTGAAAGCAGAGGCAGAAACATGGCAACGTTCAGCCGCAAGCGAAAATCGCCCTGTCTCTTCAAGTGCTAAAAAGGCATCAATTAATCGACCAGAAAGATTCATAAGTAAAACCGCATAATTCATCAAATAAATTAAGTTTACATTAACTATTCATGAGTTCAAAATTTTTTAATTGGAGAAACTCATTGCAAAATCTTAACCTTACGTACGCGAAGTGCTTTTTAGGTACTCAGAAAGATGCGCTTATTCAAACATTGAATGAGATGGTCGAAAGAGGGTTGCCATGCGCTGTTGTTTTCGAAAATCTTATTAGCTACGATTTTACAAAATTAACCGATACGACTTTTCAAGAAAATATTTGGGCAAACTTGTTTGACACCAAATCGAAAGAGTTATTGTCCAAATGCCTGAAGAACAATGTTGTACTTCTTTGTAATTATGGTAACTCTTCGCCAGAACTTTTCGTCAGAGAAATTATCAAGCTTGCTACTGAGCTTGGTTTATCCCAGCCTCAAATAGTGATTGACGATCAAGATCTCATGTATCAACAGACTACTTACTCTGAAAGTTTAGAGGAGTGGAATAAATTATTTCATCAAGGAAATTTAGTTTTTAATTTAGAACTCAAATCAGGATTAGATATTTCTAAGTGCCTTTCATCTGGCGCTAAGATCGTCTTCACGAAAAATTTCTCTTATTCGTCTTTAATGCAAGGCGCAACAATGGCCCATTTTGATTGGACCGAATTAAACCAAAATCAACTTGCTAGCACATCGATCATTGCCTATTTACTCAATTGTGAACTGCAAGCAGCTCATTTAACGAGTGACTCTGAGGGCGCCTCAACGCATTCAGATAAATTGTCTACGGTAGAATTTTTTGACGATGGTAGTTGCATTATTTCTAGGCCCGATTCCGAAAAGGGATCTCTTAATGCATTTATTGTTAAAAAACTTTACGAGATTGAGCATCCTAGAAACTTTGTTAGCCAAGATATTGTTGCTGATCTCGAAAAGTTAGTCGTAGAAGATCTCGGCAAAAATCAAGTAATGCTTCGAGGAGTAAAGGGACGCCACTTTAATATTCCCTCAGAATCCAGTAACTAATCATCGGTGTAAGCCCCTATAAAACTAGTAGTTCAAAATTCGTTTTTGGGCACAGTTTCAGTTATCATTATTAAAAATAAATAATTGGGGACGCGCAATGAGAGTAAATGATTTTAACTATCGTTTATCGGGAAATTCTATCGGTATTCCTTTTGCTATCTTAAGTATCATGGTTTGTCTGATGACTTTTTTAGCAAATCCATCCTATAGTCAGTCCACTTCTTTTCCTCAAAAACCTATTACATTAATTGTGCCTTATACAGCTGGTGGGGGAGTTGATTCAATTGCACGTTTAATTGTGCCCCTACTTTCTGAAAGATTAGGTCAAAGGGTAGTGATTGAAAATAAACCTGGTGTATCTGGTATGGTCGGAGCTCAATATGTGGCGAAAGCTGCACCAGATGGATATACATTACTAGCTGGAAACACCACAACGAATGCGACGAACTATTACTTAACGAAGAGTTCTGGTTATCATCCGATCAAAGACTTTGTGCCCCTTTCTTTATGGGATAGAGGGCCAACTGTTTTGGTTGTGCCAGCAAATAGTCGATTTCAAACGGTTAATGACGTCATCAAAGAATTAAAAAATAAACCAGGTAGTTTAAATTATGGTACTAGTGGTTTAGGAAGTGCGCATCATCTATCTGCAGAAGTGTTCATGCATCTCACTGGGACTTCAATGCAGCATGTGCCCTATAAAGGGGGACCTGGAGTCATGGCAGATTTGATTGGTGGTCAATTAGATTTAGCTTTTGAAGTTGTGCCAGTAGCAAGTCCATTTATTAAAAGTGGTCGACTCAGAGCATTAGGGGTGAGTAGTAAGTCTGAAATACCTGCGTTACCAGGTGTCAAACCAATCGCTGATATTGCAGTACCCGGCTATCAAATGGAAACATGGCAAGGTGCTTTTGCACCGGCAGGAACTCCTGTTGAAATCACTGAAAAATTAGGTAAAGAATTTGCTGCTGTTGTTCAAACTCCCCAAATACAACAAAAAATGCAAGAGTTAGGATTAATTCCTGATTATCGCAACAACAATGAGTTCAAAGAATTCTTACAAGCTGATTTTGCGATGTGGGGAAAATTAGTTAAAGATGCCAACATCAAAGCTGAATAAATAATTTCTAAGGACACATCGTGAAAGTGAAATCATTACAAATTCAAGCGGTGAAAGTTCCCCTTGATAAGCCAATTCCAAGTGGCAAAATGGTGATTCACTCTGCTGATGCCTTGCTCATTACTCTGAGAACAAACGAACATATTGGTGAAGGCATGGTTTTTACCTTAAACGGGGTTCGATTAAATTTAATCCGAGAAATGATTCTGAGTTTGGAGAGCTTGATTATTGATCGTGATATTCGCATGCATGGAGAGTTTGTTGCTCAGATCTGGCGTGAACTAGTATTTTTAGGCCAAAGGGGCGTGGGCGCTATTGCTTTATCAGCGATTGATTCCGCTTTATGGGATTTAAAAGCTAAGCATGCTGATCAAAATGTGAGTCAATTACTAGGGGTAGTTAAAACGACACTACCAATGTACCGTAGTGGCAGTTTGCGACTTTCTGCATCCATCCCGGAATTACAAAACGAGGCGCAAGTTTTAGTTAAAGAAGGTTTTAAAGCAATCAAAATGTCCCTTGGTTCGAAAAAAATAGCTGATGATGTTGCGCGGGTCAAAGCAGTAAGACAAGCTATCGGCAATGAGATCGAATTGATGACTGATTGCAATCAGCAATTAACGGTATCCCATGCAATTCGTCTTGGCAGACAGTTAGAAGAGTTTCAATTGGCTTGGATTGAAGAGCCAGTCATTTTTAATGATCATTATGGTGAGGCGCAAATTGCTGCAGCACTCGATACGCCCATAGCGAGTGGTGAAAATGAGTTTACAGCTCTTGGCATGATTGAAATGATGGAGAAAAAATCTGCAGATATTTTGATGCCTGACTTACAAAGAATGGGCGGGCCGACTGAACTGTTGAAAGTGGCTCAATTAGCTCAGGCAGCCAATATTGCAATTGCCCCGCATTTATTTACGCAAATGTCATTACCTTTAGCAGCAACAATGACCAATGCAATCTACGTAGAATTTATGCCGTGGTTCTCACCTTTATATCAAGAGCAATTAAGTTTGAATTCAGATGGCACTGTCAATGTGCCAACAACGCCTGGTTGGGGATTTAATTTTGATCAAAAAGCAGTACAACAATTTTTGTATTAATGAATTGATAGTAAATGCACGAAAAGGAATAGCGAAAGCTAGCTAGATTTTCACACAGTAGTAAAAAATAGGAGACAGATTCATGAAAAAAGTTCTTTTAGTAAGCCTGTTGGGACTTAGTTTTTTAGCAGGAGCACAAACTAATCAAGATTTACTGACAGGTTCTAAAAACCCAGAAAATGTGGTGAATTTTGGACTAGGATACGATCTAAAAATGTTTAGTTCGTTAAAGCAAATTAACAGACAAAACGTAAAACAACTGCAGCCGGTTTGGACCTCAAGTGTCAGTAATGAGATGGGAGAGCATGCTCAACCAACCGTATTTGAAGGTGTGATGTATGTGGTTAATGGTAACTGGACCTTTGCTTTTGATTTAGAAACAGGGCGTCAAATTTGGCGAACTCCCGTTCAATATGAACGCGCTGCACTTCGCGTGGCAGGCGGTGGCGCCATTATGCGCGGATCTGCAACTATCTATAACGGTAAGCTGTTCCGTCAATCGGTCGATGATCATTTGATGGCATTAGACATGAAAACTGGTAAGGAAATTTGGAATACAAAGTTTGCTGACTGGCAGGATGGAACTAAAGGAGTTATTGCCCCCATGATTGCTAATGGAGTATTGATTAGTGGGATGGGAGGGAGTGATACGACATCGCGTGGTTTTATTGGTGGCTTTGATCCAGAGACTGGTAAACAACTTTGGCGAACTTATACGATTCCAGCTCCTGGCGAACCAGGTTCAGAGACTTGGCCAACAAAAAATAAACCTGACGCATGGAAATATGGCGGAGGTTCTACTTGGCAGTCTGCGAACTATGATCCACAACTCGATTTGATTTATATTGGGACAGGTAATGCAGAACCTTATAATCCAGATTTTCGAGATGGTGCAGATAGTTTATACACATCTAGTATCTTAGCGATTCGTCCTAAAACTGGCGAAATAGTTTGGTTTTATCAATACGTGCCCAACGATAGTTACGATTATGACTCTACTGCCGAAAGTGTTTTAGCGGATGTCAAAATAAATGGTGAAGATCGAAAGGTCTTATTTAATGTGCATAAGAATGGCTTCTTATACGTACTTGATCGTACCAATGGCAAACTTATATCAGCTAGGCCCTATGTCAAAGTAAATTGGGCGAGTGAAATCGATTTAAAAACTGGCCGTCCCGTTTTAACAGATGTATTAAGTCGGGCAATGAATGGTGAAACTGTTGAAATTTTTCCATCGCGGGGGACGAATGCTGTTTTAAACGCCTTTAATCCTAAGAAAAATTTGATGTATATAAACTCTTGGAATCAAGCCAGGTATATGAAGTATGTGAAACCTCAATTTAATCTAGGGTCGGACTATACAGGGATTCAATCTAGTTTCAAAACCCCTGCAGGCGAACCACTTGGATTTTTTAAAGCTATTGAGCCTGTAAGTGGCAAAGTAGTCTGGAGTGCGCCGATTACAGACATGTATAACTCAGCTGGAGTCTTGGCGACTGAGGGTGACTTGTTGTTTACTGGCAAGTTAACCGGCGAATTTATTGCGTTGGATCAAGATTCTGGTAAGCAATTATGGCAATTTAAAACTGGCTCAGGAATTAATGCGCCGCCTATCACATATTCTTATAAAGGTCGTCAGTATGTAGCAGTTCTTTCAGGAATTGGTGGCGCTAACCCAAAACGTTTTGCTGGTGATAAAGTTCCAACGGGTGGTTCTGTTACTGTATTTGCCTTACCTTTAAAAGATTGAAGATTGATTAATAATAAAATGAAAATTAAAAAACAATTTAGTTTGATATTGTTTGGTTTTTTCTTTGTTCTTAACGCCCTTGCCGATGATACAAACTCGATAGCATTGGGAGAAAAGATTTATCAACAATATTGTTCATCCTGTCATGGTGCTGAAATGAAAAATCCACAATGGGGCTTTGATTTAGGTAAGTTCCCAAGGGATAGTAAGATTCGATTTATTGATTCAGTCACTTACGGAAAAAATGCGATGCCCCCATGGGAGGATGTTCTTAGTAAAGACCAATTAGAAGCCTTATGGTCTTACTTACAATCTGTGCCTGCTAGTTTATAAAAAAGAGTAATTGCATCGATTTGCAATTACTCTTTATGATTTTTGATAAATACTCTTTTTTATTAGGTTTTACTGTGGTTCAATGCCCGCAGCAGTAGCAATTTTTTGATATTTAACAATATCTGCTTTGACAAATTGCTTTACTTGTTCCAAGCTCATATGACGAGATTGAATTCCGGCCTTCTGGAAAGCATCTTTTACTTCAGGGTCAAGCATCGCGGCACCAATATCTCGATTAATTTTTTCAATAATAGCGGAGGGTGTACCTGTTGGTGCCCATAATCCAGCCCAAAGACTGATCTCAAACTGACTATATCCCTGTTCCGCAATAGTTGGTATATCTGGCATGATTTCCAAACGATTTTTACTCGTCAAACCAATGACCCTAAGGCGACCCGATTTAATCATTCCCATGGCAGCATCAAGAGGAGCCATATAAAAAGTTGACCGGCCAGCCATCACATCAGCAATTGCGTCTGGTGATCCTTTATAGGGGATATGTAAGAGTTTGATCCCAAGGGTTTGATTGAGGTACTCAGCTGCAAGATGCGTTGAGCTTCCAATTCCTGCAGAGGCAAATGCCATACTCGATTGCTTGATTTTAGCCATCGTCTCGAGGTCTTTAACTGATTTAATCGGCTGTTCTGCATTGACGACTAGGGCATAAGGAGTCATTCCCAAAATATCGATATCGATAAAGTTCTTACTTGGCTCATAGGGTAATTTCTTATAAATCGATGGATTCGCCGCATAGGAGGCTGATTGCGTCAGTAGCGTATATCCATCCGGCTCGGATTTAGCTACAAAGGCAGTACCAATGGAGCCCCCAGCGCCTGGCTTATTTTCAATAATGACAGGTTGCTGCCAAATTTTGGTTAGATACTTTGCTAGGATTCTGACGGTTAAATCAGTCCCTGAGCCAGCAGCGGGCCCAATAATTTTTACAGTACGTGTAGGCCACTGAACTTCTTCCGCTAAGATGTTTGAAACAAACACTAGGTTCAAAAGAAGTGCGAAACAATAAAATAGACTCCGATTGAGTCGTTTGAAATTTTGCAAAATAGGTCTCTTAATAGTTATATTTAAGTAGTTATACTACTAATACATTCTAAACAAAAAAATTAGTGGAGACATTGCAATGCAAAAAATTGCTATTTTAGGCACAGGGGCAATTGGCGCCAGCATCGGACTGGACTTGGTGGAAGCTGGATATGACGTCATTCTCATTGATCAGTGGCCAGAACATGTGGATGCAATGAAGCAACATGGACTCTTTGTTCGTATGCCTGGAAGTGAGCATCAGCAAGCGGTAAAGGCTTATCATTTAAATGAAATTTATACCTTAAATCCTCAGTTAGATATCGTCTTATTGTGTGCTAAGTCTTACGATAGTATGTGGTTAACGCAATTTATTAAACCCTATTTAAAATCAGATGGAATGTTAGTCTGTGTGCAAAATAGTTTCAATGATGAATGGGTTGCCCCGATCATTGGGAAAGAGCGTGATGTGCCATGCGTCATTGAGCTATCAGCCGCCATTACTGAACCGGGTAAGGTCCAGCGAAATACCAACCGTCAAGGAACTTGGATTGGCCTCGGTGAACTGGATGGTCAACTTACACCTCGATTAGAAATGCTCAAAGCAATCTTTACACATGTTGGCACACCTGAAGTCTCTAGTAATATTTTAGGCTCTAAATGGTCTAAGTTGATTGCCAATTCCATGACCCAAGGACCCATTGGGATGCTAGGTATGAAATCTTCAGAAGCGGTCCTGTTGGATGGATTTTTTGAAATTGCTTTAGCCGCAGGCATGGAAACCTTTTTGGTGGCCAAACAAATGGGATTCACGATTGAGCCAGTGTTTGGTTTAGAGCAAAGTGATTTTGATGGATCACCCCGTGATGCAGTGGAATTATTATTCAAGACCCTCGTCAAACATATTGGACCTCATTCAAGAAATGCTGTTGTACAAGACCATGCAAAAGGACGACGTACAGAGGTTGATTATCTTAATGGTTACGTTGTGAAAAAAGGTCTGGAATGCAATGTTCCAACGCCAATGAATACGGCCGTCACGAAAATGAATCAAATGATAGATGAAGGTATTTATCCTGCTGAAGAAAAAAATTTACAAAGAATTCAATCACTATTAAATTAAAGTAATAATTATTTAGGAGACACTATGAATCAATTAATGAGTAATAACAAAAGAAATTTCTTAAAAGTTTCTTCAACAATGTTAGGGGCATCCTTAGTAGCTCCCTTAGACTCTTTAGCGCAAGCTGTTAAGACAGATGCGAATCCAGGCCAAAATGCTACAAGAAGAATGGCTCAATATGCTTTAAATGTAAAGTATGAGGATCTGCCAACTAAGATCGTTGATGAATGTCTAAGGGCCTTTGTGAACTTTTCAGGTGTGACAACAGGAAGTTGTCGGCACGAAGCAGTTGATATTTCCATTAAAAGTTTAGCACCTGTTTCTAAGTCTAATCAGGCAACTATACTAGGCAGAAAAGAGCGCTTTGATATTCTCAATGCCGCTTTTATTAATGGTGTTTCAAGTCATGTGTTTGACTTTGATGATACCCACTTAGTTACTAATGTCCATGCTGCTGGACCGATTGCTAGTGCATTATTGGCTTATGCTGAATATCGTCCTGTTTCTGGCAAAGAATTCTTAACTTCGTTCTACTTAGGAATCGAAATGTCGATTCGACTCTCGAACGCTCTTCATCCTGGTCACGCCGGAATTGGTTGGCATGTTTCTGGTACAACTCCAACTATCGGTGCAGCACTTGCCGTTGGCAGATTAATGGGTTTGACTGAACAGCAAATGATTTGGGCGATTGGTTTAGCAGCTTCTCAGCCAGTTGGTTTTAGAGAATCTTTTGGCTCGATGAACAAAAGTTTTAATCCAGGCCGTTCGGCATCCAGTGGTTTGTTTTCAGCATTGCTAGCAAAGAACAACTTCACGAGTTCAAATCAAACGATTGAATCACGGATTGGTTGGGCGAATTCACTCAGCGTCAACCGTGATTATCATGAGATGCTAGATGATTTAGGAGTCCGTTTTGAGACGGCACTAGATACTTATAAACCTTTTGCTTGTGGGATTGTGATTCACCCTGCGATTGATGCAGCGATTCAATTACGTAACAAATACCAATTGCAAGCAGATCAAATTAAGAGCATCCAGCTAAAGGGGAATCCTATGGTGCTCGAATTAACCGGCAAGAAACAACCTCAAACTGGTTTGGAGGGTAAGTTTAGTGTTTACCACTCCGTAGCAGTGGCAATCTTAAATGGTAAGGCCGGAGAAAAAGAATATTCGGATGCGATTGTCTTGGATCCTAAAACCATTGCACTAAGAAATAAAATTGAAGTGGAAGTAGATCCTAACATTCCTAAAAAATCAGGCGATTTGACAATTACTCTTAATGATGGAAAAGTTTTAAATCAGTTTGTAGAAAACGCTGTTGGCAGTGTTGAAAAGCCAATGACGAATGCACAATTAAATGAGAAGTTCCATGATTTAGTCGATGAAATTCTGCCAATTAAAAATGCGAATCGTTTGTTAGATGCTAGTTGGAAAATTAATACCTTTGCTGATGTTGGTAAATTTCCAAAATTATCCGTTCGCTAGAAATAGCTAATGAAGACTCTATCCTTTCATCTAGGATAGAGTTGCTTAGGTTAAGGTGCTTCCGTAGAAAATACTTCAGGTGATCGATTTACTCAGATTTAATATTTGCCTGACGAGCTACATTGCTCCACTTGTTAAATTCTGATTTTAAGTACTGATCAAACTCTTCAGGCGAGCTGGAAATAATTTCAATCCCAAGCTTATCCATTTTGTCTTTAATCTCAGGACCACTCATAGCCACTTTAATATCACTTTGGATTTTATTAATAAGATCTCTCGGAGTTTTCGCTGGTGCTAAAACGCCCGCCCAAAGCGCTGCCTGAAATCCTGGAATTAAAGTCTCAGCGACCGTTGGTACTTCTGGTAAAAGTGGTGAACGTTTTAAACCTGAATAAGATATGGCTTTCAATTTACCTGCTTTGATTTGTTGAATTGCCTGAGAAGGGCTGCCGATATTAAGGTCAACAACGCCTGTCATTGTATCTAACATTGCTGGTGCACCACCTATGTACGGAACGTGGACCATCTTAATCCCTAAAGTTGAGTCCATTAACTCTTGCGAAAGATGGTGGATTGAGCCATCACCTGGTGTTGAATAAGTTACTATTCCTGGCTTGGATTTGGCTAGACTGACCAACTGCGCTAGATTATTAGCTGGTAACTTCGGATTTGCCATTAAGACAAGTGGGGAGTCTCCAACGAGACTAACGGGAGCAAAATCTTTAAAGGAATCATAGGGGAGTTTTTGTCGAATACTAGCTACTACCACGTGGTTAGTTAAGATCACTAGTAAGGAGTAGCCATCGGGATTCGCTTTAGCAACAGCATCTGCTGCAATTGTTCCTGAGGCACCGGGTTTATTTTCGATGATTACAGATTGTTTCCAAACTATACTAAGGCGTTCCCCTAATTCTCTAGCAACAATGTCCGCCATGCCACCAGGAGGAAATCCCACTACAAGTTTTACAGGTTTATTCGGGAATGTTTGAGATTGCGCAAGTGTCGAGAGACACATTAAAAACATCATATTGCACAGGATAAATAGTTGTTTGACTACTTGAAATTTCATATGATTGACTCCTGATAGTGGGTTAGCCAAGGATTGGCTTTTTCTAAATTAGGTACAACACCGATACCAATTTGGTCTGGTAGATTCAACTGACCGTTTTGAAGTGTGGGAAAAGGTTCAGCCAAAATTTCTCTTAATGGATTTTCATTCACATCCATTTCTAATAAACCATTTCCCCCAATGGCGCTTAAGACATGAGCCGAGGTCATCAGGCCAAGTCCGCTACCTAGCCAGTGAGGACAATAACGCAACTGATGATTGAGTGCTGCTTTAGCAACCATCGAATTGCCGGTTACTCCGCCCCATTTACCAACATCAGGTTGAATCACCTTTAACCAATCACTTTGCTTTGCAAAATCATCACCCCGTAAATTCTCACCACCAGCAAGTGGCGCATTGAGTAAGGAGGCACACTCTAGCCAGTCTTCTACACTTGCATTTGCTATAAGTGGTTCTTCAACCCAATGTAGTGGGAATGAATTCAACATCGGTGCAATCTGTCGAACTTGAGTAATCGTCCAACCTTGATTTACATCGACAAAAAGTTGTTCATCTTTTTGTAAATGACTTGATATTTTGGATAGATTATTTTTATCAACAGATTCACCAAAACCAATTTTTTGTTTAAAGGCAGTAAAGCCTAACTCTCGACTTTGCTCAACCACTTCAGGACCGTCGGCAGGATTGAGACCGCTTGCATAAGCGGGTAAAGGTCGTCTTTCTCCACCTAAAAACTCAGCAAGAGGTAGATGATTTTTTCTGGCGAGGAGATCCCAAATAGCGCAATCAATGCCAGCAATCGCAGAAGAAAATGGACCAAATTCTCCTGTCTGAATTTGCATGGCTAGCGTTTTCGATTCTAAATATGACCAGCATGCTTGAGGTGTTTCAAAGACTTCTTTTTTTAATAAAGGAAATAGAATTTGATGAACGATGTTTCTTTTATGATCGGCTGCAAAAGAGGGTAAAGTGGCATAAATTTCTCCCCAACCAACAATACCGTCAATGTCTTCGACTTTTACTAATAATGCTACCCGTGTGTTCACCGTTGTTAAAGTTGAAACGACCGGTTTTTTAACTGGTGCTTTAAAGATATAGGTGCTAATCGATTTAATACTAAAAGAATTTTGCTGGAGTGGGTTCGAAGGTAGGAGTGATAAATTTATCATTGAATAGTCATCGCTCGAATCATCGTTTCATCAGGATCATACCCAAGCCCAGGTCCAGTCGGAACCATGATTTCTCCATTTCGAACTAAGACTGAAGCACCTAAAGGATTATTTTCTAGAGTAGCAAATGAATATTCAATTAAGGGCTTCTCAGGTAAAAGCGTTGCGAGATGCAAGGTTGCTAATAAGCCAGGTCCAAAGTAAGGAGAGTGTGGCATTACTGGAATATTGAATGATTTTCCAAGCGAGATAATTTTTAACATTTCAGAAATGCCACCAATTTTCGTCACACTTGGTTGGATATAGTTCACTGCATCCGACTCCAGCATTTGTTCAAAATGTTTTAAGCTTAAATTATTTTCACCAGCTGCTATCGCCATCTTGCCTTCGCTTTTTATTTTCGCTAGATTTTTAAAGTCTTCAGGAGGCCAAATTGGTTCTTCTAACCAGTACAATTGATATGGTTGAAGTTGATCGATTATCTCCCTCGTTTCTTGCAGACTCCAAGGACAATTGACATCTATCATTAAGGGTAAATCTAGCCCCATGACTTCTCGAGCTGCATGCACTTTGTCCACACCCACTTCGTGTAATTTAATCGCTTTAAAACCCTTAGTGAGGGCATCTTCGGTATTTTTCTTGACGAGATCAATTGTGCCGTAACGCATCAAACTGGCGTAACAAGCAAAGGATTGATGTGGCATTCCACCAATTAATTCGCTTAAAGACTTCTTTTCACGTTTTCCTTTTAAATCCCAAAGGGCAATATCGAGACCTGATAATGCATAGGTAACGGGGCCAGTTCGTCCTAAAATATGGAGTTGTCTTTGTAATTGATTCATGATGGTTGGGATATCCGTCTCATCTTTCCCAATCATGAGTGGTGCAATTAAATGCTCAAAAGCTTGCTTAGTTGCTGGCCAAACAGACAGTCCAAAAGCTTCACCCCAACCAACTAGCCCATCATCGGTTTCAATACGGATAAATAAGATCTCCATTTTCCGTGGGATACCCGCAAAAGTGGGTTTAGGCCCGCCGATTTCATAGGGAATACTCACCGGAATTGCTTGTGCAAAACGTATTGTCATAAGCCTAGAAGCGTCTCCAAAATTTTTGAAATTATTCTCTTTTTACTAGTATATACTAGGCAAAAACAAGCAATTGCACCAACATCGGTGCAAAATAATACGGAGACATGAGATGGCGATTCGTTCGGTGAAAGCCTATCCTCTGAGCTTGCCATTTGATATCGGTGGTCCCAAACCGATCTTTGCTGGTAAGACGAGAGAAATGGAAATGTTGTTAATTCGGGTTGAAACCGATGATGGGCTCATTGGCTGGGGAGAGTCCTTTGGCTTTAGTATTTGGCCAGCTAGTTTAGAGGTAATCGAACGCTTAGTGAGCCCACTTGCCATTGGTCGTGATGAATCCAAAATTGATGAACTGATGTTAGAAATCAGTAGAAAGCTCCATCCTCTGGGTAGAGCTGGTGCAGTTATCTTTGCTATTTCTGGTTTAGATACTGCACTGTGGGATATTCAGGCACAAAAACAAAATAAGTCACTAGCAACTCTTTTATCTGCGGAATCTAAAGCTAAGATTCCGGCTTATGCTAGTTTGATTCGTTACAACAATCCTGATCTAGTTGCAAAGAATACAGCTGCAGCAGTGCGACAAGGATTTAAAGCGATTAAATTGCATGAAACTGGTTTTGACGAAATCAAAGCAGCGAGGGATGCAATTGGCCCAGATATTCATTTAATGGTGGATACGAATTGCCCATGGAGCCCCGAACAAGCATTGCAGATGTGTGAAAAATTAGAACCGCTCAATTTATTTTGGATTGAAGAACCAGTATGGCCTCCAGAAGATCATGAAGGATTAGCTCTTGTAAAACGCAAGGGAAATATTCCAATTGCTGCAGGTGAAAATGCTCTGGGTTATTCTGATTTTAACGATTTAATTACTAAGCAGTCCGTTGATTATTTACAGCCTAGTGTTACCAAAATCGGTGGAGTATCTGAAATGTTAAGGGTAATGGGGCTGATCAAAAATACCTCTATACGACTAGCACCTCATTCTCCCTACATGGGGCCTGGCTTAATTGCTACCGCCCATCTGATTGCAGCGCAGAAAGAAGAGATTTATTTGGAATATACTTTTTGTCAAATGGACTTGAATCCATTGGGTGAATCGGTTTTGACACAGGATGGATTTTTTAATATTTCTAACCAACCCGGCTTAGGCTTAAAGGTTGACATGGATATTGTTCAACAATTATTAGTGAGCTAATTATGAATATAAAAATAACTAAATCATTTTTCTTAACTTGTTTAGTTCTCAGCCAATTTCTTTTCGGATTCCAGCATCTAGCTCAAGCTCAAACAAGTGGAATGGTACGACTCGTCATTGCCTTCCCTCCAGGCGGTCCATCTGATGCTTTAGCGAGGCAATTAGCTGAACAATTAGGAATTGAATTAGGTCAACAGGTTCTAGTTGAAAACAAACCCGGCGGCAATGGAGCTGTGGCAGCGCAGTATGTTTTGAATGCACCAAATGATGGTAAAACTCTCTGGCTAACTACGGCTGGTGCAATTACCATTAATCCTAATTTGTATCCTAAACTAACCTATGACGTACAAAATTTTGCGCCGGTTTCACTGGTTGTAAACAATCAAGAAGTTTTAGTCGTGAATGGTAAAAATCCGGTTACGGATGTGGATGATTTTTTAAAGCTTTCGCTGCTTAAAAAAGGTGGTTTAAATTTAACTTCGTCAGGCATTGGCAGCATGCCACATATGGCTATTTCCTTATTTCAAGATTCCACCGGTAAAACTTTTACGCATGTACCTAATAAAGGAGCCGCACCGGCGATTACGGATTTACTGGGGGATCATGTTGATGGATTCTTTGGAGATATTCCTGGAGTGCTTTCCTATATTCAGTCCGGTAATTTAAAAGCGATTGGCATTGCTGCGCCTCAGCGCAATCCTTTACTACCGAATGTGAAAACTTTCGATGAAATGGGTTTCAAGGGGATGAATCTTAATAATTGGAGTGCGATTTACGTTTCTAAAAGTGTCTCTAATGTAGTTCTTGATGACTTGAATAATGCAATTAAGCGCACTTTAGAAAATAAGGCAACCCATGAAAAAATCAAAGCCTCTGGCGCTGAACCTCAATGGTCGACAAGAGCAGATTTACTGCGCATGGCACAGACTGAGTCTAATATTTGGCGCAGAGTAATACAAAAATATAACTTGAAGCCAGAGTAATTCGTACTTAATTTTTTACAAAATGGAGTAACAATAAATGATAAATAAAAATTCATTAATTTTTTTCCTGACGTGTTGGATTAGTATCAATACAGTAATGGCTCAGGAATATCCTAATCGGCCAGTGAAAATGCTAACCGGTTATCCTGCGGGATCTTCAGTTGATTTGTATGGCCGGGCAATTAGTGCAAAGCTACAAAAAGTACTTAAACAACCTTTTGTTTTTGAAAACAAAGTGGGAGCTGCTGGCACGATTGCCGCTGAGGCAACTGTGCGAGCTCCTGCAGATGGTTATACGCTCTTAAATACGGCCTCACAAATTACGATTAATCCCTTTGTACAAAAACTTTCCTTTAATACGGAGAAAGATTTAATTCCAGTAGCGCAAACACTTTCGGTAAGTTATATTTTGCTTGTAGCCCCAGACTTTCCTGCTAAAAATTTAACGGAGCTCGTGGAGGTTGTTAAAAATAACCCAAAGAAATTCAATTACGGCTCTTATGGTAACGGGTCTGGTCCCCACCTTGCGATGGCAATGTTAAAAAAGGCCGCCAATATCGACGCAACCCATATTCAATATCGCGGATCTGGACAAATGTTGACGGCACTCATGGCTGGCGAAATTCAAATGGCTTTTGATACAACAACTACTACTTTAGAGTTAATTAAAGCTGGTAAATTAGTGCCTTTAGCTACAGGTGGAAGTAAAGTTTTAGAAGCTTTACCAAACGTTCCGACCATTGCCCAAAAATATCCGGGATTTGATTGTGATGGCTGGCAAGGGATTTTCGTTCCTGCCGGGACTCCGAGTTCTATAGTGAGTAAGTTAAATCTAGAGATTACTAAAATTATTCAAGAAAAAGAATTTCGGGATCTTGCTACCGCGAGAGGGGTGATTGTGGCACCAAGCTCGCAAGAGCAATTTGCTGAACTCTTTAAGTCAGAATTAAAAAAATATGAGCAAGTAGTTCGTGAGAACAATATCTATTTAGAATGAAGTTAACGCTTCTAGAAGTTCCATGAGTTTCTTAATGCATCCATCATTTGCGATGAACACCGTCATTTTCTTTTGAAAGTGTTCTAAATAGCCTCATTTTTTGAATGCACCATTTGGGTGAACGATGCCTTCATCAATGCTAACATGAATGTGAATGAACCCTCGTACAATAAATTTAAAGCATAATGATCAAATGCTCTATAAAACTTGAATTGGGAAATTTTAATGGACGTTAGTAACGAAAAGAAAATCAATTTGGATGTCGATAATGCAATTGATAAAATCACTAGTAACCCACTCGCGCACTATGAACCCTACGGCTGGCATCATTGGCCGGCTTCCCCTTGGTTCTCCTATCAGTTTCGACGCGGCTTAGGTGAAACGCAAGAAGGTGGCGGAGCAGTCAGCGAAGTATTTCAAGCAGCTTCTAGAATTGACCCTACCAGTGATGAAAGTTGGCATAAGGAATGGAAGCATATTGCTGATAGAAACTTTGATCGGGCACTTGATGCAGAATCTAAAAACCATATTGTTACTGCCTCTAATTGTTTTAAGAGAGCGGCTGACTACTATCGTCAGGCAGAGTTTTTTCTATTACCCAAAGATCCAAGAAGACTTGAGACTTTTACATTGATGGAAAAATCAAGTTACGGTTATTTGAAATATTTGAATCCTCCAGGCGAGATTGTTGAGATCCCTTATGAAAATGGAGCAACTTTACCTGCTTATTTTGTTAGAGCACCCTTCCCTGGAGATAAGTTGCCAGTATTAATTTGTATGGGTGGCTTGGATTCGATTAAAGATGAGATGTGGTTTATGCAGGCGCATGGTTGCTTGCAAAGAGGAATTTCTGTATTGATGATTGATGGCCCTGGGCAGGGTGGTGCATTGCGTAGACAAGGCCTGGTCAATCGTCCCGATACTGAAGTGCCAATTGGGTACTGTATTGATTATTTAGAGACTAGAAGCGATGTCGATGTTTCTAAGATTGCAGTTTGTGGGTCTAGTCTAGGTGGTATCTATGCTGCTAGAGCTGCCTGTTACGAACATCGCTTAGCCGCCTGTATTTCTCATGGCGCAGTTTTTGCGATTACCGACATGTGGGGTGGTGCAGCAGAGGATCATGGTCTAGCGACGCACATTAAGTGGGTATTTGGGTGTGACAGTATGAAATCTTCAATGGAAAAAGCAAAAGCCTTTACCCTAGATGGTCATTTAGAAAATATGCGTTGCCCTTATTTAATTATGCACGGTGGTCACGATGTCTTAACCGTATCCCAAGCTAAAAAAGTATATGACTATGGCCAAGCTAAGGGTGTGAACTGTACACTTCGCTTGCTAGATGAGGAAGAAACTGGCGCTGAGCATTGTCAGCATGACAACCCTACCATCGGTCAAGAAATCTTGGCAGATTGGTTAGCCGATCAATTTGGAATCGATCAAGCAAAGCTCTTAAAATCAACCGTTAACGGCGTAATTTAGGCTAACTTATGATTAATTTTGGGGTAGATCAGATTAGAGCAGCGGTGGTTGGTATTGATTTACATCGTGGGCATTTGGATATGTCAGTTGCTACCATGCCAGCGAGTCCTGAAGTGGCTAAGGCCGTAGTGGATAAAAATATTGCACTGATGGACTGGGCAAGAAAAAGTGCTATTCCTGTCATTCATTTAGTAACACGCTATCGTGATGCCAAAGAAATCAGCATGAATGCATTTTGGAGAACGCGAGCGGCAGATCCCAATAATCCCAGAAAAAATGTCATGAAACACAATCTCGTTGGTATGCCAGGGTGTGAAATCATGCCAGGAATCTATCAGCTTGATGTGGATTTTGTCGTAGATACCAAAAAGCGTTATAACTGTTTTGTTGCGACTGACCTTGAGTTCTTACTCAAAACCCACAACATTAATACCTTAATTATTACTGGTGTAAATACCAATAGTTGTGTCTTATCGACTGTGACTGCTGCATGCTCCATGGATTATGCCGTTATTGTGCCGAGTGATTGTGTGGATACGATGGATCATCCCAGCCTTCATGACGCTGCTTTACTTTGTATTAAAACGGCTTTTGGTTTCGTGATGACATCTGCAGAAGTTATGCAATTACCTGAGTTAAAAATTTCATGAAAAACGTAATCTCACTTAAAGAGCGTCTGCAATCAAAGGACTTACTCTGGATGGTCAATGCAGGTGGTGCATCGATTGATGTGATCGATTCATTAGCTCGGGCTGGAGCAGAGTGTGTTTTCATCGATTGTGAGAGAACCGCTATCAATCTGGAAAGTATCACGCCAATGGTACGAGCGATTCATTCTCATGGGATGTTCGCTGTCTTAAGAAGTGAGTCATTACAAGCAGAGGTGTTAATTAGGTATTTGGATCGTGGTATTGATGGACTGATTTCACCTCATGTTGAGACAGATGAGCAAATGATGATGATTAATAATGTGGTGGATTATGTTGGTAAATCGCAGGCTCGAGAAATTTACAAAATAGCTCAAATTGAATCTGTGCCAGCCGTAGAAAATATCAATGTTTTAGCTAACAACTCTTTCACGGATGCATTTTTAATTGGACCGAATGATTTGTCACATAGTCTTGGATTTCATGGTGATCAAAACAACCCGCTTTTATGGCAAAGTGTTGATGCAGTAGTCAGTAGTCTGAATCAAGCACAAAGGTCTTGGGGGATCCCAGGTAATCCTCAAACCTGCGCAAAATGGGAAAATCAAGGAGCTAGTTTTTTGTATTGTTCTGTAGATCAAATTCTAAAACTTGGCTATAACAATTTTTGTAAATAAAACTTAAATTAAATAGGAGAAAAAAGATGGCAATGTCACCGAGTGAGCGCACTGAATTTTCAGCAATTGTTGATCGTCCACCCTTAAAATTCCCAGGCAATGCAAAAGTAATTGTTTGGTCGATTGTTAATTTAGAGGTTTGGGATATTGCCAGACCGATGGCCCGTCAGGTAATCCCAGCCCCAACTGGCTTGCCCTTATTGCCTGATGTACCCAATTGGGCTTGGCACGAATATGGAATGCGAGTAGGCTTTTGGCGGTTTAAGGCCTTGTATGATTCGATGAACATTACGCCGACATTAGCATTGAATGCGCGAGTTTGTTTAGATTACCCGAGAGTGGCAGAAGCATGTCTCAAGTCAAATTGGGAATTTATGGGACATTCTTATGAGCAAATGCCGATTCACAAGGTTGAAAATCAAGAAGAAATGATTGCTAAATCAATGTCTACTATTGAGACTTTCACTGGTAAACGTCCCGTTGGATGGTTAGGGCCTGGCTTGACACAGACTTTTGAAACGCCTGATTTATTAGCTGCGGCTGGGGTTAAATATATCGGCGATTATCCCTATGACGATGAACCAACCACTATTAAAACAGCCAATGGTCCCTTAGTGACATTGCCATACACAGTTGAAAACAACGATATCCCAATGATGATAGTGCAACATCATGAGGCAGCTTATTGGACACAAAAGTGTATTGATACTTTTGATCAATATTATTTAGAAGCTGAAGAAAGACCAAAAATTTTATCAATTGCTATTCATCCCTATATTAGTGGACAGCCTTTCCGTATTGCTTACTTGAAAAAAGTTTACGAACACATCAATAAACATACCGGTGTTGTTCATATGACGGGTGAGCAAATTTATAACTGGTATAGCCAAACCTCTAAGTAAAGATAAGCGATCAATATGTCATTTTTCCTGTTCCAACTATTAAACGCTTTCACTTTTGCAGCACTACTTTTTATCGTGGGCAGTGGTTTCACTTTAGTATTTGGATTAATGCGAATTGTTAACCTTGCCCATGGAGCCTTTTATCTACTGGGCGGTTATGTGGCATATGTGGTCACTAGCCAAACTAATAGTTTCTTTTTAGGTATTTGTGCATCCATTATTAGTTTGGCAATCATGGGGGTGTTTGAGCAGTTTTTATTGAAGTTTGCAAAAGGTGCTGAGCTTCGGCAAGTTTTAATGTCCCTTGGTATTGCACTGATGGTGAACGATATATCCTTGGTCATTTTCGGTGGTGATAGTTTATCGGTTCCAACACCAGAGTTTCTGCAGGGGCCGATGGAACTGTTCGGTATTACCTATCCAAAATATCGATTATTTGTGTTTTTTATGGGTATTTTGATATTTTTGGGGCTGAATTATCTGATTAATCGTACCAAGCTGGGAGCATTAATACGAGCAGGGGTTGATGATCCAGAGACAGTAGAGGCATTGGGAGTCAATATTCGACAGATATTTACAGTTACTTTCATGATCGGTATGGCTTTAGCTGCAATTGCAGGATCACTAGGTGGTGCTTTCTTATCTCTATATCCAACTGCTGACTCAGAAATTTTAGTTTATAGCTTGGCGGTAGTAATTATCGGCGGTCGAGGCAGTTTAATCGGCGCTGCGATTGGGAGTTTAACGGTAGCTTTACTTTCTACCTTTGGGCAAGTCTCCTTTCCTGAATTATCGTATTTTGTCATTTTTGGTCCCATGGCTTTGTTACTTGCTTTTAGACCTAACGGATTATTTGGAAAGCCAATTTAAAAATGTTACTAAAGCACTTTGCCTCTAAATTTGGAATACTGTCGCTCATCTTATTGTGTTTAATTTTGCCTTCTTTGGTACACCCATACTTCTTAAGCTTAATGACACTTACTTTTATTTATTCAATTTTTGCAATATCGATTGATATTTTGGCAGGATATGCTGGTAGAACATCACTCTGTCATGGAGCTATTTTTGGTACTGCTGCCTACACTGCAATTTATTGTGTAATTACGAATCACTATGACCCATATACTGCTATCCTTCTTGGGATTGGTGTGTCAACTTTAGTGGGACTCGTGTTCGCAGTGCTGGCAGTCCGTACCAGTGGCGTCTATTTTTTACTGTTAACACTGGCACTAGGGATGATTGTTTGGGGTGTTTGTCAGCGCTGGACTTCAGTTACTGGTGGTGAAAATGGCTTGCGGGGAAATATTCGTCCCGAATGGTTACAAAATCCTGAGCACTTCTATTACTTTAGTTTTATGGTCTTGTTAGTAGTGGGGTTTGCAATTTTACGTTTTGTTAAATCACCCTTTGGCTTAACTCTAAGAGGTATTCGTGAGAGTGAATCAAGAATGCGAAGTCTCGGTTACAACACTACGCTTCATTTGATTATCGGTTTTGTGATTTCAGCATTTATTGCTGGAATTGCAGGGGTTTTATATGCGCTTTTTAATAGCTTTGTAAGCTCATCCAGTGTTTCACTTGCCCAGTCAGTCAAAGGCTTATTGATGGCAATTATGGGGGGTGTTGGCACCGTTTTCGGTGGAGTGGTGGGTTCAGCGCTCATCATCTCTTTAGAAAATATCATTAGTTCCTACACTGAACGCTGGTCATTTGTGATGGGTTTGATGTTTGTCCTTGCCATGATTTTTATTCCAGAAGGAATTGTTGGTAAGTTAAAAGTTTCGAAGAAATAAATTTTTTAATATTAACTTGGAGGTCATTATGGATCGTCGTAACTTTATCAAGTCAGGCGCTGCAGTCAGTGGTTTATCTGTTTTTGGTTCCTTTGAACAGGTTTTAGCGCAAACAACTGGACCAATTAAAATTGGTTTGATGGCCCCTTTAACCGGCGTATTAGCTGCCGGGGGTAAAGAAATTGTTGAAGGTTTCACCATGTATTGGGAGTCAATCGGTAAGAAGGTTGCTGGTCGCGATATCCAAATTTTTGTTGAAGATGATGCCTCGAATCCGGATATTGCTTTACAAAAGGCGCGTAAATTAACAGAGCAAAATCAAGTAGATTTTTTAGTAGGTAATCTACTTGCGAATACTGGTCTTGCTGTAGCTGAGTTCGCTAAAACTAACGGTATTCCTTATTTTATTCCGGTAATTGCTGCCGATGATTTAACCCAACGCAGTAGAATTCCGAATGTGATTCGTGTGGCAGGATATACCGCGAGTCAAACTTCACATCCTTTAGGTGACTATGCTTATAAGACTATGGGATTTAGAAAAATTGTTACTATTTCCCAAGACTATACTTTTGGTCATGAGCAGTGTGGTGGCTTAGTGCAAGTATTTACGGAACTAGGCGGTCAAGTATTAAATCAATTTTGGAACCCATTAAATACCCAAGATTTCAGTCCTTATTTTGCACAGATTCAGGCTGCTAAACCTGACGCCGTTTTTGTGATGGAAACAGGGGCGGACGGTTTGAGATTTTTACAGCAATGGACGAACTTTGGTTTGAAAGGAAAGATTCCATTATTAGCCGCTCAAAATACGACGGATCAATCAGTGATCCGAAGTTTAAATAGTGGCGAAGCGGATGGTTTAATCTCTGCTGCACACTTTGCTGAGGGGGCACCAAACGTACAGACTCAGAAGTTTGTTGCGGAATATTTAATTGCTTACAATCATTTCCCATCTATCTACGGATTTTCTCACTATGTTGCAGCAATTTGGATCGCTCAGGCGATTAAAAATGTTGCTGGCAATATTTCTAATCGACCTAAGTTTTTAGATGCAATTAGATCTGTTGTGTTACAAGAATCACCGCTTGGTAGACCAGTAAAGTTAGATACTTATGGCAATCCAATTTATGACGTATTCATCAGAAAAGTGACCAAGCGTCCTGATGGTAAATATTGGAACGTGCCAGTCGAAACCTATCCAAGCGTTTCACAGTTTTGGAAATATAAGCCAGAAGAATACCTAAAACAGCCTCCTTACTCTAGAGCATTCCAAGGGATTAAGAAAAGTTGATGGAAAAATTGATTCTTGACGTTGCCAACGTAACTGTTCAGTTTGGCTCATTTAAAGCAGTAAATAATGTTTCCATGAAAGTAAGTAATGGAGATAAGATTGCTATTCTTGGGCCGAACGGTGCTGGTAAGACTTCCCTTTTTAATGCAATCACTGGGATGACACTGCCAGGCCAGGGATCAATCTACATGGGTGGCGTGGACATTACTAGGTCATCACCAAATCGTAGGGCAGAGCTGGGCATTGCAAGAACATTTCAAATTACCAACTTATTCTTTGGATTAACGATTGAAGAGAATTTATTGCTTGCGGCGCGTGGATTATTGAGGAGGAAATTTTCTCTTTTTAGTTCTTCGGTACTGCCACAAAGTGAAGAGCAACTGGTTCAGTCTGTTTTAGAAAGATGTCATCTTCTCACTAAAAGACATTGGTTAGTGAAAGAAATCTCTTACGGAGAGCAGCGACAACTGGAATTAGCGATGTCACTGACTAGTTCGCCTAAAGTACTTTTATTAGATGAGCCGGCTGCTGGATTATCTCCCGCAGAAAGAGTTGTGATGTCAGATGTGATTAAGAGCTTGCCGAAAGACTTAGCAATCGTGTTGATTGAACATGATATTGATTTGGCCCTCAATTTAGTTGATAAAGTTATTTGTATGTATCAAGGCGCTGTTTTGGTAGAAGGAAAGCCGGACGAAATAAGAGGAAATAAACAAGTCCAAGAAATTTATTTAGGAAAACCTCGTCATGCTTAAAATTGATCAAGTCTGCTCAGCCTATGGTGAAGCTCAAGTCTTAAATGATATTTCTATGTATGTTAATGAAGGGGAGATCGTTGCACTTCTAGGTAGAAATGGGATGGGTAAAACCTCTTTGGTAAGAACTGTGATGAACCTCTCCAATCCTCAAAAGACCAAAGGTCAAATCTCAATTGACGGACAATCCTTAGAGGGGTTAGCTCCCTATCAAGTCTCTAGAGTAGGACTTGGATATGTTCCACAGGGCAGAAGGTTATTCTCCTCCCTTACCGTTTTAGAACATTTACAAATTTTAGACAAAAAGAGTCCGGGTGCCTGGAGTATTGAAAAAGTATTTGAAAATTTTTCTCGATTAGCTGAGCGTAAGACAAATCGCGGTAATGAGTTATCTGGTGGCGAACGTCAACTACTTGCAATTGCAAGAGCCCTGATGACGGGTCCAAAAATATTACTGATGGATGAGCCGACTGAAGGATTAGCACCTGTGACAGTTGAATTAGTCGAAGGGGTGATGCAGACTCTCAAAAAAGAGGGACTTGGTATTTTATTGGTTGAGCAAAATTTATATAGTGCTTTAGCTGTCGCTGATCGTGTATATATTTTAGAAACAGGGATGGTTGTGTGGCAGGGTACTCCAAGCGAATTAATGGCTCATCCTGAAACCCTAGAAAGATACTTAGGAATTCATTAATTGCTAAATTTTAATGAATTTGATTTGGTTGGTATTGCCCAGGCTATTCGTGCAAAGCAGATCAGCGCTTATGAGTTAGCTCAAGAATCAATTAGACGTCTGCAAACGCTTGGACGACAATTCAACGCCGTTTTTTCGATAGATGAAGAAAGTGCATTAGCCCGAGCAACATTATTAGACCAAAAGCAAGAAAAAAATGAACCACTAGGTTTGCTTCATGGCGTACCTTTGGGTCATAAAGATTTAATTGCAGTTGCTAATCGAAGGATGCACGTTGGCTCTACTGTCCTAGAAAACAATATCTCTGCAGTCAATTCCTTAGTCAATGAGCGTCTAGAAAATGCAGGTCAAGTCAATGTGGCCTCATTACATATGGCCGAGTTTGCATTAAGTCCAACG
This sequence comes from Polynucleobacter rarus, assembly GCF_003072505.1. Taxonomy (GTDB): domain Bacteria; phylum Pseudomonadota; class Gammaproteobacteria; order Burkholderiales; family Burkholderiaceae; genus Polynucleobacter; species Polynucleobacter rarus. The sequence continues at coordinate 1,871,378 of NZ_NTGB01000001.1, read as the reverse complement.
GGTTTTAATCAACATTATGGGCATGGGCAAAATCCTTGGAATCCATTGTATGTGTCTGGCGGATCTTCGAGTGGTTCTGGGATTGCTGTTGCATTAAGACTTCTGTTTGGCTCTATGGGGTCTGATACGGGTGGGTCTATTCGACACCCCAGTGCCATGTGTGGTGTCACCGGTTTAAAGCCTACTAATGGCTTGGTTCCAGCTGATGGCGTCTTCCCGCTTTCCACATCCTTAGACTGCGTTGGACCGATGGCTCAATCTGTTCGAGATTGTGCGAGACTTCTCACAGTTGTGACTGGACAAGTAATTGATTATGAAAGTAATCTTAGCCTTCCCGTTAGTGGCTTGAAGATTGGTATCCCTCGATCTTACTTCAATGAGAATTTAGACGCCAGTGTAGAAAATTGTTGGACAGAGGCGAAAGCAACTTTTAAAAGTTTAAAGATTGAATTGGTAGAAGTTGACGTCCCTAACATGCAAATGATTAATCAGAGCATGGGTATAGTATTAGCGTATGAGGCATTTCAACTTCATAAAAAATGGTTACAGCAATTTCCAATGGCTTACGCTGACCAAGTCAGAGCGAGGATTGAATTTGGTAAAGACTTAAGCTTAACCGTATACGAGCAAGCAAAAGAACAACGTAAGATCGTGCAAGAAGCGGTTCAATCGCTTTGGTTTTCGCACTGTGACGCAATACTTGTGCCCACTTTGCAAATTGAAACGCCGTCAATTGAAGCTACAACAAAAGGCTCAACCGCTGAAATATTATTAAATTTAATGCGAGTTACACAAAACACTAAGAGTATTAATTATTTGTCTCTTCCAGCATTAAGTATTCCTGCTGGATTTACAAAAGGTGGTTTACCTATTGGCATGCAACTTATTGGTAATCTCTTTGCCGAGGAAAAATTATTACAAATTGGTAATGCTTTTCAAAAAGTTACAAAGTGGCACCAACAATTTCCCAAAATTGCGGTATTAAATAATTAGCAATATCGTCTCTGGGAACTATGGGTTCAGAAGATTTATTTGTTCATTAATGTAATTGACAACATTAAACTACTGAGTGATTTACCATGTGGATCCTGTGCTAACGATCTTGTCACTCCGCCCCCTAAAGCGCCCTCAATGACAAAATTAAGCGCCTGTAATTTTGGTAACTCATATCGAAATACCGCCCCATTTGTGATGTGTACGAAAGCTTCTTTTACTACTTCAATTGATAAATGTTGTTGAATAATTTCCCAACCTTCAGTGTCATATGCAATGACAGAGATGTTCGAAGTATTTCCTTTGTCTCCAGCACGAGAATGCGCAATGTCATGTAGTCGAATCATGATCCCATTTTCCTTATTTGTATTTTTGAATCAATCCAATGCCTAGGGATCAGAACAGACTGTACTGCTAAAACTGACTTTACTAGCGGATCAATTCCGCCGCCAGCCCCTGTTGGTCCATTGAGATGGAGAGCTCTACATTCAAAACCAACCGCTTGTGCAGCTGTTTTACTGGGTGTTCTAACGACCAGTCGGAGTCTTACTTCATAAGGTTCTATTTTATTTTCTGGTAAGCCATGCAAACTCGACATACCAATGTAATCAACTCGAAATTCTGAATAGCTAAAACCACGTTGTTTGAGCCTGTCCTGTACTATTTGCGCTCCCCATTTTGCTCTTTCTAGAGCGTTGGGGCCAGCATAGGAGATTTGGCCCTCTCCAATATAACCATCATCATACCCAACAGTCACTTTATAGCTTGGCGTTCTGGGTTTGCCACGCGCTGATAAAACTTGCACACGATCTTTTGCGAGTTGTATTAACTCTAAATCCGTGACGTCTAAAACGCAATCAGGGGTAATGTAATGAGAGGGATCATGTAACTCATACAATAATTGCTCTTTGACAGTTGCCACGCTCACTAGACCGCCACTGCCAGCTACCTTACTAATGGAAAAACTACCATTTGCAGCAACATCTGCAAAGGGATTACCAAGTTCTGAGAGTCGATCAACTACTTTTTTGCCAGGATCTGCAAAATTACCACCACTCACTTGAGCTCCGCACTCTAGTAAGTGCCCACATACTGTGCCTGCAGCGATCCTTTCTAGATCGTCATAACTCCATTTGAACTCATGCATCATCGGGGCTAAAAAGAGAGAAGGATCCGCTACACGACCAGTAATGATGATTTGTGCGTCAGTTTCCAGAGCTTTTACAATAACGTCAGCACCCAAATAGGCATTACTTGCAATCATTTGGGGTAGTAGGGACTCCACGGGTAAACCATTCTCCATGATTTCTAGTTCTGGGTGAGCGCGTACCAATTCAGTAACATCATCACCTGTTACCACTGCACAAGAAACATCACCTAGGCCTAATTCTTTTGCTAACTTTCTAGTTTCGTTAGCGGCGGATTCTGGGTTGGCAGCCCCCATGTTCGTAACAATGCGAATATGTTTGGCAACGCAGGCCGGTAAAACCGCAGCCATTCTTTCCTGTAATCTAGGGGTATAGCCCTTACTCGGGTTTTGTAATTTAGTTTGCTGCTCCCTGGCAATCGTTCTTTCTGCCAAGCATTCAAATACTAAATAATCAATATCACCTAATTCAGCTAGTTCTACGGCGGGTGGAATTCGGTCATCCGAGAATCCTGCACCCCCACCAATTCTTAAAAATTCTGTATGTTTCATACGATTAAAAGTTCTTATAGTGAGTTTTTAATATTATTATGTTCTTAGAAATAATATAACTAATATTGGAGATCGCAAAAAATGTCGATGTTTTCATTCAACTCTTTAAAAAAACTTAAGATTGTTTTTTTGTGCACTCTTATGTTTGGCCAATTACTCGCTAATGCTCAAAACTACCCAAGTAAAACAATTACCCTAGTAACTCCTTTTACAGTTGGTAGTGGAACGGATCAGAAAGCGAGAGCATTGGCACAAATTATTAGTAATGAATATAAAGTGCCAGTGATCGTAGATCCCAAACCAGGAGCAAGTGGTTTTATCGCGGCTCAATATGTGGCTAAGGCAGCACCAGACGGATACACTATTTTATATACGACTAATACGACTCACGCTGCTAATGAGCATCTCTTCAAAAAAATCCCTTACGATCCAGTCAAAGACTTTACCCCAGTCGCTTTGTTGTTTAAAGGATATATGTTTTTGGTGGTTAACCCCAAATCAAAAATATACTCATTAAATGACTTGTTGGATCTTGCGCGTAAAAATCCTGGTAAGGTGAATTTTGCCAGTGGCAGTTCTTCTAGTCGAGTAGCAAGTGAGTTACTGGCACAACTTACAAATATCGATATTATGCATATTCCTTATAAGAGTAACCCTCCGGCAGTGACGGATTTATTAGGTGGGCAATTTGACTTTATGTTTGCGGATGCTTCGACTGCGGTTCCACAGATTCAGGGTGGAAAATTACGGGCTCTTGCAGTCAGTGGTACTTCTCGCATCGCTTCTTTGCCAAATGTTCCAACAGTCGAAGAAGCAGGGGTTAAGGGATATGACATGTCATTTTGGAATGCGATTTATTTACCTGCTGGTGCGCCGGAAAAAATCACAAAACAACTCAATGAAATGTTTGTTAAAGCAGCCGAATCAAGCGAAATGAAAAACCAATTAATGAAAAATGGTGAAGAAAGAGTCGTATCATCGCCCGAGGGATTAGCGAAGTTCCAAGCTGCCGAGTCCCTGAAATGGGGTAAGGTCATTCGTGCTGCTCACATTGAACCTGAATAAAAAAATGATTTAAACTATTTAACTAGTCCTAACGAAGATTAGGATAAAAGAAAATGCCAATAAGGCTTAGGAGACCAGAAGTGAAAAAACAGATGAACCCGATGGGCACGACTCGCCTATTTAACCTACTCCCCCTCAAATCCTTGACCGTCCTGATGGTTTTTGGTGGGTTACTAATGAGTAACACCTTTGCACAAAGCCCCTCTAAAGAGGAGTTTCCTGATCGACCAGTTAAATTAGTAGTCCCATATGCACCAGGTGGTCCAACTGACATCATTGCGCGACTACTCAGCCAAAAGTTAACGACGCTTTGGGGCCAGGCTGTCATTGTCGATAATCGACCGGGTGCTAGTGGTAATACCGGTACTGCACAAGTTGCAAAATCAAAGCCTGATGGTTACACGATTCTTTTAAATACAAGTTCAGTTGCTGTCAATACAAGCTTGTTCATCAACCCAGGCTATAACTTAGAAAAAGATTTTGTGGGGATTGCCAATGTTGCCTCCACACCCAACATTTTTGTGGCCGGTTCAAGCCTACAAGAAAAAAACCTTAAAGATGCGTTAGAGGCTTCTAAATCAGGAAAATATAATTATGCATCTCCTGGTGATGGAACTACCCCTCATCTCTCAGCTGAGTATTTATTTAAAGTTCTAGCAAAAGTGCCGGTTGCCCACATTCCATACAAAGGAGCTGGTCCTGCTGTCAATGCGGCCTTAACTGGTGAAGTGCAATTTGCCAGCGTAGCCGTGCCAGCGGCAAGCCAACTGATTGTTGGTGGGCAATTAAGAGGACTCGCTGTCACTAGTTCAAAACGCATTGCCTCTTTACCGAATGTGCCAACGGTTGCTGAATATGGTTTTACTGGATTTGAAGATTACACTTGGGTCGGTGTCTTTGTGCCAAAAGGTACGCCGCAATCTTTAATTAATAAACTCAATAGTGATATTAATAAAATCTCTCAACAAGAAGATTTTAAAGATCGATTAGCAACCCTTGGCTTTGAAGGAGTGGGAGGTAGTGTCGAGCAGTTTAATAAATACCTTCAAGTAGAGTCACTAAAGTGGTCAAAAGTAGTGAAAGAAATTGGTATTACTCCCCAATAATAAGGAATAAGCAGATGCACAATGATCTCCCACCAGTAAGACGGGTTGTGACAGAAAATGACGAAAATGGAAAATCATTCTTTGTGAGCGATGGACCACCCACTTCCATACGTGAAGTCGCAGAAAGACCAGGCTACCGAGTCAACAACATTTGGCGAACTAGCCCTAGTCCTGCGCTCATAAAAGCTGAGGATGATATTCATACGCATCAGGGCATCATGCCCCCCAAAAATGGCACAGTACTTCGTATTATTGATTATCCACCCGATCCAAAAGATCCCATCGAGTTAAAAAAGCAGCTCGATGCGATGTTCGCCCACCTTTATCAGGATGCTGGCCATGATTTAAAAGAAGGAGAACATCCAGGCATGCACATCACTGAAACAGTGGATTATGCAATTGTCCTTTTTGGACAAATGACTGCTATTTTAGAGAAAGAAGAAACCATTCTGAATGCAGGGGATGTATTGATTCAAAGAGGTACTAACCATGCATGGACAAATCGATCAGGTAAAGCGGCAAGAATTGCGTTTATCTTAATTGATGGCACGAACGCTGGTTGATAATTAATAGCGCCATTTAGAGCTTTTTAGCTTAAAAAAACGAAGTGCCGTAATTCGATTTTGAAAGTACGGTACTCGACTAGTTATGCACCAATGTGAATCTTCTTTGCATTTTATGGTGCAATTGCGGACTCGAGCCAATCAGTCCAATTTAAACTCAATTTCATTAGAAATATTTATCAGAGGTTTTTATCTGAAGATATTTGACGATTCTCGCAAGTTCGTTTGATAAATCCATCTAGTGGAGGTGAAATGATTCAATCAGTACCATATTCATGGCCATTTGATGGCAACTTAACTTTTCAAAATACTGCATTAATTGTGATTGATATGCAGACCGACTTTTGTGGATTTGGCGGTTATGTCGATAAGATGGGTTATGACTTGAGCTTAACCAGAGCACCAATAGAGCCTATCAAAAATTTACTCAAGGAGGTTCGTGAGTTAGGCCTTTTTGTGATCCATACAAGGGAGGGTCATCGTCCTGATCTGACAGATTTACCTGAAAACAAAAAATGGAGATCCAAAAACATTGGCGCTGGCATCGGTGATCCGGGCCCCTGCGGAAGAATCCTTGTGCGAGGCGAACCTGGATGGGAAATTATTCCTGAACTTGCTCCTTTAGCTAGCGAATGTGTAATAGATAAGCCCGGTAAAGGTTCTTTTTATGCGACCGATTTAGATTTAATTTTACGAACCAAGGGAATCCGCAACTTAATTTTGACCGGCATTACTACCGATGTTTGTGTACATACCACTATGCGTGATGCAAATGATCGAGGTTATGAGTGTTTGTTACTCGAAGACTGTACCGGAGCAACTGATTATGGGAATTACTTGGCTTCATTAAAGATGATTCAAATGCAAGGTGGAGTATTTGGAGCCGTAGCCAATTCATTGCAGTTGATTGAGGGATTAAAAACCTTATCAATATGAATAAGATTCTAGCGAGACCCTATGATTTTCAATTAGAACCGGAGTCTTGTGCTTTGGTGGTGATTGATATGCAACGAGATTTTATTGAATCAGGTGGCTTTGGTGAAGCATTAGGTAACGATGTTTCGATTTTGCAAGATATCGTGCCAACTGTAGAAAAGTTACTTTGCATGTGGCGAGAGTTATCTGGTCTTGTAATTCATACTAGAGAAGCCCATCTTCCTGATCTGAGTAATTGCCCACCAGCCAAAATTCGTAGAGGAAATTTAGATACAAAAATTGGTGATCCAGGACCAATGGGGCGTTTATTAGTTGCCGGAGAGTACGGCTCTGAAATCATTGAACCCCTACTACCTTTAAATGGTGAGATTGTGATTGATAAGCCTGGAAAGGGTGCCTTCTACAATACCGATCTAGGAAAAATTTTGATTGAGAGAGGAATTACGCAATTAGTCATTGCAGGAGTAACAACGGAAGTTTGTGTGCAAACCACAATGCGAGAGGCGAACGATCGTGGCTTTGATTGTCTATTGATTGAAGATGCAACCGCCAGTTATTTTCCGGAATTTAAAAAAACTACCATCGAGATGATTATTGCGCAGGGTGGAATTGTCGGTTGGTCTACTCCTTTATCGAACTTATTGCAAGGGATGACAAATTGACAGAAAAACCTTATACGATAGGTGAGTGGCTTGAAATTTATCAAGATGGAGTTCGGACGCCAAGAGATTTAATCTTTCAATTAATTTCTAGTTTGAATCCGCATGATCCGGCATTAATTTTAAGTTGTCCTGAGTGGTTTATCGAGAAACAATTACAGCAACTTGAAAAAGCTGAAAATAAATCCTTACCTTTATATGGGATCCCTTTTGTCGTTAAAGACAATATTGACGTAAAAGGTCTAGCAACAACAGCTGCTTGTCCTGAATTTGTTTATATTGCAAAAGAAAATGCCACAGTTGTCGATCGTCTCATGAATGCAGGAGCGATATTAATTGGTAAAACGAATCTGGATCAATTTGCAACAGGTCTAGTTGGCACAAGATCTCCCTTCGGAGCGGTGCCAAATACTTTTGATTCCCGGTACATTAGTGGGGGTTCAAGTTCTGGCTCAGCTTCCATGGTAGCCAGAGGAATAGTCCCTTTTTCATTAGGAACAGATACTGCAGGCTCTGGTAGAATTCCTGCGGGCTTAAATAATATTGTTGGGTTAAAAGCTACGCCTGGTAAAGTGCCCATGCAAGGTGTTTTACCTGCATGTAAAACACTTGATGTTGTTTCTGTTTTTTCATTAACCGTTGCTGATGCTGAAAAAGTGTTATCTATTATTGAAGAAACGGCGGATCAAAATATTCCACCGTTGTTTGTGAATCAAAATGCTTGGTTTAGAAATGGTGAGGGTCTTCCTAAGTTGGGTATCCCGGCAAATCCTTTACTTGATAGGGAGATAGGGTATCAAAAAGCTTTCGAAAATACGGTTGCCAAAATCAATGAACAATTTAATATGACCACAATTAATATGGGGCTTTTTGAACAGGTCGCACAATTACTTTATGAAGGTCCTTGGGTTGCTGAACGCTTTATTACGATTGAAGATTTGTATAAGTCAAAACCTCATACGATCGACCTAACTGTAAAAAAGGTGATAGAAAAGGCACTTCAATTTGACGCTATTACAACCTTTAAAAAACAATATGAGTTAGAAGATTTAAAGAAAAAAACACAAGAAATTTGGCGTGAAATTGATGTGTTGGTGGTACCTACAACTCCAAACTGTCCGACTATTAATGCGGTGGCTGAAGAGCCGATCCTGAGAAACTCTGAACTGGGCACTTATACCAATTTTGTCAATCTATTAGGTTTGTGTGCTATCGCAATCCCGGCTTCTATCAGTGATAGTGGTTTACCTTTTGGGATTACTTTAATTGCTCCAAATGGTTTTGATCATGCCTTAGTGAAGTTGGCTAGTATTCTAGAAAATGACAATACTCTTTTTTTAGGAAAGAATTTAAGAAGCAAGTTGCCAGTAGATCAATTACACAGTTCTGCTTTGGCATGTAAGTCCTCAATTGAGATTGCTGTAGTTGGAGCGCATTTGAAAGGAATGCCTCTCCATTACCAAATTCAAAATAGTGCATGTAAATGGCTTGAAACAACTGTGACCGCTAAAGAATATCGATTATTTGCTTTAGCTAATACCAACCCACCAAAGCCAGGACTAGTAAGGGTTGAAGAAGATGGGGCAGAAATTGAAGTCGAGATCTATCAAATGCCTCTAGATCAAGTGGGCGCATTTTTAAAACAGATTCCAGAACCTTTGGGTTTGGGTTCTATAAAACTGCAGAATGGTCGATTCGTCAAAGGATTTATTTGTGAACCTATTGGTGTTCTGGGCGCTAAAGATATTAGTGAATTTGGCGGATGGCGAGGATATTTAAAACATGGTTAATGAACAGCAAGTGAATCTTCCCGAAGTTGTGGCAGAAATCACAAAGATTTTTCATGAATACGAACATGCTTTGATGACTAACGAGGTTGAAAAGTTAAATCAATATTTTTGGCAAGATGAGCGCGTAACGAGGTACGGTATTGGTGATCGACAATGGGGGATTAAAGAATTAGTTGCCTACCGACAATCAATTCCTGCGCCAGACTTTACAAGAACTTTAGAAAATCTGCGAGTTATTACATTTGATCAATCTACGGCTATTTGTCAGGTTGAATTTGTTAGAAGTGATACAACACTTCGCGGTTTTCAAACTCAAACCTGGTTAAAGATTGATGGAATCTGGAGAATTGTGTCTGCTCATGTGAGTATGATTCCCTTTGCATGACAGATATTGAATCGTTTCATTCAACTAAGTCGACAGAGTACTCTTTAAGCAATTCTAAGGAGACTATTTCGAGAGCCTTGATATTTGTACTTTCAAGTTTGATTTTAGGTGCACAGTTTGCCTCCAAAGCTTCTAACCAGCGATTAATACAAACGCACCATTGATCCCCGGCAAGCAGTCCTGGAAAGCGATATTCTGGCCTTGGTGTGGTTAGATCATTGCCTCGTCGGATACTAAATCTTAAAAACTCTTCCGTCACTACCGCACATACTAAGTGACTACCAAAATCACTTTCATCGGTCTTACAGCAGCCATCTCTAAAATAACCAGTCAGTGGATCAAATGAGCAGGGAACAATAGGTTGCTTTAAAACATTTAGAGTGATATTTGAGTTCATTGATTTTTTTGAATTAAATTAAACGATGATTGCCTTAGTGTATTGAAAAATCGAGAACTCTGCCAAAGAGTTTAAACTTCCTTGAACGCAACTGAAATAAAGATTGCTTTTGGCGAAGAGTTTCAAATTGTGGCAAACTTCCCCTTAACTTGTGAAAATACCGTAAATTGGATTAAAAAATGAAAATCGAGGACAAAGATCCGCAAAGACATGCTGGCATTGAGTATCCAATGGAAGTTGGTGCACCCGTTTTCGCCCCGATTAAGGTGCTTGAAGAGAAAGATAAAGCAGTCAATGTTGCTCGTCAAAACGCCAAGCAAGAGTATGACCGCATTATGGAGCAAGCCGAAGTATTAATGAAGCAGGCTAAGGCCTTACAAGCTCGGCTTGACGCTACAGAGATGGTGCATAGTGCTAAATTTAGTTTTAATCCCATCCATGGAAAAATCTATCATTTATATGCGGATAATAAAAATAGCGTAAATGTTTTGATTCACAACGGACCGGATGATTGGAGTTGTGGTGTTCCTATCAACTGGACTTACCTGATGGCAGTGAAAAAATTAGGCGATAGTACCTGGGCTGTTATCGATAACGATAACAATCCCATTTAGTCTAAGTGAATATTGGCATCCTTAATCACTTTCCCCCATTTGATAATGTCTTTTTCGATGAGTGTTTGAAATTCAGCAGGACTTGAAGTAAATCCTACAGCTCCTTCTTGGCGCAATTTTTTTGTAAATTCTTCCGAGGCTACTGATTTAACAATCGCTTTATTCAGCCTTTCAATGATCTTGGGTGGTGTTCCTGCGGGAGCTAAAATCCCATTCCAGCCTTGTACATCAAATCCTTTTAAGCTCTCTGTCATGGAGGGCGTATCTGGAAATATTGGTAGGCGATCTTTGGTACTAACGCCTAAAATTTTGATTTGCTTCGATTTAATGAAAGGCACAGCACTGCTAGCGGATGCCACCAAATACATATCGGTCTCACCACTGATTAGTGCAGTCATTGCCTGAGGGCTACCTTTATAAGGTATGTGGGTAATATTAGCGCCAATCATGGCGTTAAACATTTCAGCACCAAGGTGGCCAAGACTACCTGCTCCAACCGTAGAAAAATTTAATTTTTTAGAATTAGCTTTTACGTAGGTAATGAACTCATTCATGGAGTTAGCTGGGGAGTCTTTTGGAACGACGAAAACCATCGACACATTACTGACGAGTGAAATCGGTGCAAAGGACTTTAGGGTGTCATATGGCAGTTTAGAAAATAAGGATGGATTCGTTACATGCGATGGAAAAACCATTAGCAGGGTGTATCCATCGGCAGGAGAAGTCGCTACAAATTGAGAGCCCGTAATCCCGCTAGCTCCTGGGCGATTATCAACAAACACTTGCTGACCGAGCTGTTGACTGAGTTCTAATGCTAATAGTCTGGCTAAACTATCCGTGACTCCACCTGCACCAGAAGGAACGACAAGACGAATCGAATGATCTGGAAACTCACCCTTTGAGGATTGAGCAATGGCTAAATTTGTGACCAATAGCATTACTGATATCAAGAAGCGAATTACATGTTTCATCGCCACGAATTAATCTTTCGAAAATTGATCTAAAAATTGCCGCACAACCAAGCTACTCTCATCAGGTGCTACCGCACCTGTATGGTATCCATCTACGTTAATCATTTCTAATCTGGCATGAGGGATTGCACTCTCATAACTTGCAAACTGAGCTCGTCCACGACGTTTGGATTCATTACCAACAATCAATACAGGTTGGGTAACACGAGGCAACTCAAGCTCCAAATTCACATTTGAAACCCATTTGAGATAAGCATGAGTGGTGCTTGCTGCAGTTTGACCCATCAAACGAATCCACCACTCAACTCCTTCTTTTGGCATTTTGCTACCTAGTCTCTCTCCCATGGTCCAACGGGCCCAGCTTTCAACACCGTGTTGGTCAATATGCTCTAGCCAGCCTGTTGATTCTGGAGCTTTAATCGCTGGAGTGACCATGGTGATACTTTTTACTAATTCTGGATATGCTAATGCAGTTGCAATCGCACAGATATTGCCACTTTTACCGCCCACTAAATGAACAGGTTTGTTGGGGGAGACAGTTTCAATGAGTTTTTTTAAATCACTCACTAAGAGCTCAGTTGTATATTCAAAATTTACATCAACTGATTCTGAAAAGCCAAATCCTCTTTGGTCAAATCGAAGCACCCGATAATTTCTAGAAAAATGCGGAACCCAACTGCGCCATGCCGGAGTGCTTTCTGTGAAGCCATGAATGAAAATAACAATCCCTGCATCTATCCATGGATCAGTATGGTCATCAATGACATAAAATAATTTGGCATTTTGAGCCACATCAAAAAAAAATTCATTTGCCTGAAGATTTTGCTTCTGCGCGATGTTGTCTGACCTATCTTGATGAGTCGTCATGTTTGCGTCTCCTAAACGCTGATACTTTGAGTTTAATTATTTTGATTCAATTATAACGAGAGCACTTTGTAGTATCTAACTTCCTATGCGGCGAAAAGTAAGTTTTCTCCTAATCAGCTAAAATATGGCGAGGTCAAGCAGTTAGTACTATTAGTCGTCCCTAGATTCAATCTTTTCGGACAAGATATCAACTCCATTTAACTAATTCAAAAAGCTCTTTTCATGTTTGCAAAATCATTTTCAAATTGGTTACAACGCAGGGGTATTCATTACGGTTTTGTTGTAGCCATAATAACCTTCTTTACAATGTTAATTATGTCTGCTGCCCTAGGTTTACCTGGCGCGATGATGAAATCATTTAATCTTGAGTTTGGTTGGAGTGTCGATGAAGTTTCCTCAGCTGTAGCACTCCGGTTTTTTCTATTTGGTTTGATGGGACCTTTTGCTGCCTTACTGATGGAGCGCTATGGTCTAAAAAAAGTCATGTGCGGTGGTTTATTCATGGTGGGTTTGGGCTTAGCCATGGCAACTCAAGTAACTGCTCTATGGCATTTATTCGTGTTGTGGGGAGTAATGTTAGGAGTTGGGACAGGAATGACCGCACTAGTTTTAGGTGCCGTTGTTTCTAGTCGTTGGTTTACCAAGAAAAGAGGCCTAGTTTTAGGGATCTTTTCAGCTAGTACTGCAACAGGGCAATTACTTTTTTTACCGATTGCCACTTGGTTAATTGAAAACGTCGGCTGGCGAGTCTCTGTTCTACCTATTGTGGTGGGTTGTGCTCTGATGGCGCTGTTAGTCATTCTATTGATGAGTAATCGTCCATCTGAGATTGGCTTGACATCATTTGGTGAATTACCTAGTGCTGCTAACGCCGCAAATTCAGCGTCAGGGCCCACCTTGGCCTTAAACTTTAAAACTCCATTTATTGCTTTAGCGGACGCTGCTAAAACACAAACATTCTGGATTTTGGCAGGTACTTTTTTTATCTGTGGGCTCAGTACTAGTGGCCTAGTACAAACGCATTTCATTACTTTGTGTGGCGATAACGGCATGGACGCTTTACCAGCAGCGTCTGTCCTTGCCATGATGGGTATCTTTGATGTAGTTGGTACCGTTACTTCAGGATGGTTGTCGGATCGTTATGACAATCGAAAACTGCTCTTTTGGTACTACGGCTTGCGCGGCATCTCATTATTTTGGCTTCCATTTTCTACATTTTCAATTTACGGCTTATCTGTCTTTGCCATGTTTTATGGCCTTGATTGGATCGCAACAGTCCCACCTACCGTTAAATTAGCCGGTGCTGCTTTTGGTAAAGAGCGCGTTGGGATGGTATTTGGTTGGATTTTTGCTGCACATCAACTAGGTTCAGCAGTGGCAGCTTATGGGGCTGGTCTGGTGAGAGTTACGCTTTTGACCTATAATCCAGCATTAATAGGCGCAGGTGTATTTTGTTTAATAGCCGCTGTTTCCATTTTCTGGGTGCCTAAAATTAAAGGGTCAAGAGCTGCAGTTTGAAGTCCTTTGACCTAGATTTGGAATGAAAGTTGAAGTTAATTGCTTGAAGGGTGATTAATTTACCTTAAGTACTATTTTTCTTCTATGTGTAAATTTGTAACAAGAGCCTCGTATGATGAGGCTGTTCAGTGAATTTACATAAATTCTTTCATTTTTTCTAAAGCTCCTAAATAATGATAACTGTTGTAATTGCTTCCTATAAGTATGGCCATTTGGCTGCCCATTGTATTGAGTCTTTGTTATCTCAAACCAAAAAACCTGAAAGAATATTGTTTGTAGACGATGGCGCTCTAGATTGTAGTCATTTGCCCTATTTATATCCTGGCGTTGAATTTGTTCTTCGTCCTAAAAATTTAGGAACAGTTGATAACTTTCATGAGATGCTCATGCGTGTTGAGACAGAGTATGTGCTTTTTATTGGCGCGGATAACTGGCTTAGATCTGACGCCATTGAACTACTCTCCAAGGCAACAACCGATGTTGTGACCTATGATATTTTGGTCACTGGTGAGCTTAAAGAAGAAATTCTCATTAGAGTGCCTGGAGAGACCAAGCCTCACCACGGTGATTATTACTGGGATCGTAAAGATCGTCATCACGGTTCGATGATGTATAAAACAGCTTTAGGTCAAAAAATTGGGTATAAGAAACGCTTTGAAGATGGTATCCATCCGCAAGAAGATTGGAATCTTTGGGATCAGTTGATGGAGCAGGGCGCTAGCGTTGCAAGTATTACTGAGGGACTGCTTTTTTACCGTCGACATCGCGAGAATTTTCTAAAGTATGACCATCTAGAAGAAGCTCTAGAGGAAATGAACTAATATCAAATCCTCTATTCTTTTCATGTATCAAGAAATCAATTTGTCAGGATTTTTTAGATATTTGTTTTTGATCGCATCCGCTGTCCAATAAGCAAGGGCTCCCACTAAGCCAGTAGGTTGATAAGCACTGTTATGAACAAACACACTAGCACCTAAGATAAATAAATTTGGACAGTCCCAACTTTGTTGATACTTGTTGACGACACTGTTAGCTGGAGACGTTCCCATAATGGTTCCGCCAGTACTGTGCGTACTTTGATAGGGGACGGTATTCCAAGAACGCTTGGTCGCAACGGCATTCGAAAACTTGGTCGGATTGAGCGCTTTGATCATCTGATTAACAATGCCAGCACCATGGGTATCCATCTTTAATTCGTTCTCATGATAGTCAAACGTCAAACGCATCAGAGGTTGACCAAAGGCATTTTTGTAGGTTGGATCCAGATCATAGTAATTATGACGATGAGGTAATACACCTGATCGGGTAGAAATGCCCATTGCAGTTTGATACCACTTCGCTGTTTCTTCTTTCCATTTACTTCCCCACATTGGAGTTCCTTTTGGGACAGGACGATACCCAATCGGCAGGTTCGTATTATGTCCCGCTGAGACAATGTAGCCACCAACAAAACCTGGGCCTGAGCGATCAAAATTCCAGTTTGCATGGAAATCATCAATGACAGTATTAGTACCCCCAGCATTGATGAAAGGGTTAAAGTGTTTATCTTCAAAAAATAATTCAGCACCAACACCTGTATCGTAGGCGTAATTTTTACCAATTAAGCCTTTGCCTGTGACCGGGTCATAGGGAGTACCAATTTTGGATAGCAGCATCAAGTGAACGTTATTAAAGGCAAAGGCACACATTAAAACGAGGGCGGCCGGTTGAATAAACTCTTCCCCAGTCTTTAAATTGGTGTAGGTAACGCCCGTTACTTTTTTACCGTTTGAGTCTTTATTAATTTGAGTAACCCAAGTGTTGAGACGTAATTCAAAGTTTGGTTTTTTCATCGCAATCGGAATCACCGTCATCTGCGGTCCACCTTTTGCATTGGACTCGCAACCAAAACGTTGACAATAACCGCAATATTGACAAGCCCCAAAGTTTGCGCCATCAGGATTGGTATAAGCTTGGGAAGCATTCGCCGATGGCCGTGGAAAAGGATGGTATCCCTGATTCGAGGCCACCTCTTCGAAAATCTTGGCAGATAAAATAGTTTTTAAGGGCGGTAGTGGATATTCATTTTTACGACTACCCTCAAAAGGATTACCACCCGCTTGAGTTTTGCCATTTAAATTACCTGCTTTACCGGAGACGCCAGCCACTTTTTCAAATTTATCGTAATAAGGCTCCAGTTCCGCGTAGGTGATACCCCAGTCTTGAATCGTCATATCCTCGGGTATAAATTTTTTACCATATCGATCTTCATACATCGAACGAATTTTAAAATCCATATCCGTCCAGCGCCAAGTGCCACCACTCCAGTGAATAGCTGAACCACCAACGCCCTCACCTGGTAGAAATGAACCTAACCTTCTCATTGGGAGTGCTTCTTGACTAGGATTATTACGAGCGCTGAGAGTATCTCTAGACGCGTTTTGCATTAGTTCTTGTCGAATCGTATAACGTAACTCATCTCGAATATTAGGCAATGAATAGTCATCTGCGGTCGTTTTAAAATCACCACGCTCAAGAGCTAGAACTGAGAGTCCAGTTTCTGATAATTCCTTGGCAAGAATGCCACCAGTCCAGCCCATACCGACGATAACCACATCAACTTCTTTTAATTTTGTAGACATGATCTGTTCCGTTAGCTTAAATCGCCAATACCAAAAATCGGCGCTTTATAGGGTTTATTAAAGTATTTCTCTACATTTTGGGCATGGGTTGCAACCGCGCCTGGAAAACCAATCATTTTCCACGCAGCTTTATCTTTATTGCCGCCATAGATTGGATCCGCAAACATTCCTTCCATCACATTCTGATAAAGCATGGAGAAAAATACTTGTGCAGGAGGCCCATCAGTAAATGAAACTTTGCCGTCTTTTAAATCAAGTAGAAATTCTTCTGTTTGAGCGGCCGAGATTTTAGAAAACTTATTGCCATACTTTTTTTGACAATACAGGTTCGACTGTTCAATCGCTACTTTGTATAAGTTGGCTGGCGTTAACGGCAGTTGATATCCTTGAGTTGGCAGGCCTTTTTTCCATGGCCCTGCTTGATATAGTTTGTCACCTTTGCCCCAGCCGCCAGCTAAGGCGCGGTCAATATAAAAATGAACACCAAGGTCAGTCCCTTTAGGGCTGAGCTTATCTGCAGGAATCATGTGATTGACTAAACGTTCAATCCACTCTTGTTCTTCTAGATTGAAAAAAATATATCCCTGACTGTCCGTGTTAGCTGTCATTGCTTGAGGTTTGTCAGCAGCTAAAGCCTGTGTTGAAACACCTGATGTCATGGCAACAGAAGTTCCTACTAAAGCACCCTTCAGGAAGTCTCTTCGATCATTGGTTGAATTTGGCATAGTAGTATATAAATTAAGGTTTAAAAGTCATTAGGTAGTCGATTAAAGCTTTACGCTCAGCTGCATTACTAAGGCCAGAGTAGGGCATTCTGTTGCCTGGAAAGAGTGCTTGGGGATTTTCAATGAATTTATTCAAAGTACTGACATCCCAATTACCCGTAGCATTTTTTAGAGATTTTGAATATCGATAACTAGCATCCGCCGCAATCTGCCGGTTCACTATCCCAGCTAAAGAAGGCCCAATGAGGTTGACGCCCGGCTCGAGACTATGGCAAGCCTGGCATTCATTAAAAGCCTTTTCACCTAAGCTTACATTTTGTGAAAAAGATTGCAATGGAAATATGGCTAAAGAGATGATGCTAGAAATAAAGAGGAGAAGTTTGTTTTTATTATGCATAAGAAGAGTTGAAGCCTGTAAGAGCATTTGTTTCATAAATCAAAAAAATCAGCACTACTTTGCAACTAGATAAACTAGTCCATCTGATTAACTAATAGTTTGCAGCGTCAAATAGGGTGTTTAATAATTTCACTTCAATATCTCAATGACACAAGTTATTTAAATGAAAGGTTTGTCTCACTCATTTTTTAATATTTCTATTTATTTATATTACACGCCATCTTTTCATTTTTTAATATGGGGTAATCCCTAAATGCGGGTTTGTTGTTTGAAAAATATTGGAATTTAAAAAAGATTGACTCAATTTCTTGAGAATTCAGGAGGGAAGACTCTGCAGTCTTTATAATCAAGCAATAACAAAAAACATCAATATCAATTGATTAAATTTCCGAGACCACAGTTATAAAAAATAACTTCTTTTTTAATCCTTCCTATATATCTATATGTCTAATTCCGCACCATTTCAAAATCCAATGCCTTGCGTAGAAACTTCTCAACCGAAAATTACCCTACCCAAGAATGCAACCGACTGTCATTGCCATCTTTTTGGGGATATGACCAAATATCCCATGATGAACGATCCAGCTTATTTGCCACCTGCAGTCAGTGTTGAAGATTATATGCAACTGATTCAGAAGTTAGGCATTGAGCGGGCGGTGATTGTGCATGCGAATGTTTATGGACAAGATAACTCTTTAGCACTCGATGTCATTGCGAGTGCGCCAGATCGTTTTAGAGCAATTGGACTCGTCGATGAATCGATTACCGATGCGGAGCTCGAGCGTTTACATCTTGGTGGTGTGCGAGGCTTTCGCTGTAATTTAGTGAATCAAATTGGCCTGTCTTTAGACGCCGCTAAAAAATTAGGTGAAAGAGTGAAGCAATATAACTGGCATACGCAATTTTTGATGGATGTTGAAAAGATGCCGAATTTGAGAGAAACCTTCGCTGATTTTCCGATTGATGTGGTGATTGACCACATGGGCAGACCAGTGATTGAGCAAGGGGTGCAAGCCAAAGGCTTTCAAGGGCTAATTGATTTCTTAAAGACGGGCAAAGCTTGGTCTAAACTCTCTGCACCTTATCGTACCTCTAAAGATCCACTGTTCTATCGTGATATCGTGCCGTTTGCCCAGGCTTTAGTAGAGGCTGTACCAGACAGACTCGTTTGGGGATTTGATTGGCCACACGTTAATATGGCGCCCAATACACCCATGCCGGATGATGGCGAATTGGTGAATCAAATTGCGCAGTGGATTCAAACACCGACAAATATCCAAAAAGTTATGGTGGATAATCCAACGCGCTTATATGGCTTCTAAGATCTTGTAAATACAACTCCAGTAGGTTATGTACTGGAGTCTTTAATTGTCTTAATCGATCTGAACACCTGAAGCTTTTACAACTTTACCCCACGCAACAACGTCATCTTTCATCAGTTGATTAAAACCCTCTGGTGAAGTGGTTTCAGGTTCATAACCACTGCGGATGAGTTGTTCTTTGATTTCTGGACTACGAATTGCCTCAGCGATCGCAGCATTTAATTTATTGACAATTTCTTTTGGTAAATTTGCCGGACCAAATAAACCATACCAAGTTTTTACTTCGAAGTTTGGAACTGTCTCAGAAATAGTTGGTATGTTTGGCATGATCGGCGAGCGTTGTAAACTTGTAACTGCTACAGGGTTTAGTCTTTTGGATTGAACTTGACTCATGATGGTAGAAGTATTTGTTATTAATACATCTACTTCACCACCTAACAATGCGGTTACAGCGGGACCAGATCCCTTGTATGGAATGTGGGTAAACTTCGTGCCCGTCGCTAAACCTAGCATCTCCATACCTAAGTGAGGAGTACTTCCTGAACCAGCAGATCCATAGTTAATTTTGCCAGGATTTTCTTTTGCTAGTTTTATCAAATCACTTACAGTTTTTACTGGGTAACTTGGATTCGTTACCAGGGTACTGGGTGCCATAGTGATTAAGCTAATCATCGTCAGATCTTTTAATGGGTCATAACCCAAGTTGCGATACAAACTGACGCTAATAGGAATGGAACTATTACCAACTAATAGGGTATAGCCATCCGGATTGGCTTTACTCGTAAACTGCGCACCAATATTGCCATTTGCACCAGGCTTACTATCTAAAATAATCGGTTGACCTAAAATTTCGTTGAGTTTTTTGCTGAGCGGTCTCATCAAAACATCAGCGCCACCACCGGGCGCAAAGGGGATGACAATATGGATTGGTTTGGATGGATACTCTTGTGCCTTTAACATTCCGCTACTTGCAATTGACAAACTGAGGATGGATAAACAAATCAATGATTTCATACGATCTCCCTTAAGAGTTACTTTGTAATAAATTTTTGAATAGAGGCCATGTTTTTTACCTGATCAATGTTCCACAGGTAATCTAACAACTCTATAGACCTTGGCTTGCCTAAAATCGGGCCGATTAAATCCATCGCTTTTTCTTTTTCTTCATTAATGTTTAAAGGATTTTCAAAACTACCTTTTGCTGCCATGGTTTGCCCATGTAGTACGGTGCCATTTTTTAAATGGACTTCCATGACACAGCGCCAACGTCTTTGCACATCCGTTAACGATTCATCGCCCACGGCATGCACTTTAGAGCGCATTTTTAAGATTTGTGGATCCTTCATTCTGGCAAAATCATGTGCAGATTTAAAAGTGAGTTTGTTATCGATCACCATCACCGATAGTAAGTGTTGCACAGAGATGTCAGGCATCGGCCGGTTGTTGACAATCTCTAGTTCTTTATCAGGCATCTTGGCAATAATTTTTTCTATATCCGCTGCTTTAAATTGATGCTCTTTTAGCAGATCATTTAAGACGTGCATGGGTCCTTGAATTGGCCCACCAATCGGCCATCTCTTAATCGATGCCCGCATCATCTCAAATCGTTTACCGAGGCCGTCTACTAAATCATTAATCTCGTAATCCTCTGGTGCAAAGGTATAGAAAAAGTTACGCTCTCCAGAAAAAATATCTTCTACACCAGTCCAGCCTGACTTGACCATTAAGGCCGATTGCAGTCCGTTATGCGCTGGCATACCGCCCATCGCATACGCCTTTTCAATATGTTCTGGATCTCTGAACATAGTGTAGAGCCCAGCTGTTTGTTGACCCGTGTAAGAAAGCATGTATCGAACTTCTAGTGGAGACAATTTAAGTAGAGCACCTGCAGCAGCCGAGGCACCAAAGACCTGACCAGTCGCACCAGCATGATGCCCTGAACGCAAATAAGGCATTGGCTTTAAAGTTAATAAAGTTCTTGCACAAATGTCGTATCCGAGTACGACTGCACGTAAAAATTCTTCACCAGACAATTTACGCGTTTCACTGACTGCTAGCGCAGAGGGCACGACACTGGTTCCTGGATGGGTTAAGGATGGTGGGTGCGTATCGTCCGTTTCGTCGGCGTGACCAAACATCCCATTTGCTAGAGCAGCGTTTTGCATACTAGTGCGAATTTTGGTACCAATAACAGTTGCTTCAGGTTTGCCACCTAATGTTTTGACATAGGCAATGGCTTTTTTACCAGGCTCTAGTCTAGAACCAGAAATCATGGCAGAAAAGGTATCAATTAAATGTAATTTAGCTCTTTCGCTAACCTGTTTGGGAATCGGTTTGGAAGTTGCTGCTGAAATATATTTGCTCAACTTCAGCATGGTGGGAGATATTTTTTGACTCATTGTGATCCTCGAGATAGATGGGATGATTAGGATTATTAATTTGCGGTAATTTTTAATTTCTTATTGAGTTCACGCCACATGGCGGTTTCATTTTTGATGATTTCTTCAAATTCAGTAGGTGAACCGATAGTGACATCTAATCCTTGTTTAGCCATCGACTCTTTTACTTCGTCAGATTCAATCACTTCGTGAGCCGCTTTGACTAGTTTTGCAACAATCACGTCGGGAGTATTTTTAGGGACTAAAAGACCGTACCAAGACGTCACATTAAAACCGTTTAAGCCTAATTCATTCATGGTGGGTACATCTGGCATTACGTTGGAACGCGTTAAGCTAGTGACCGCGAGAGGTCGAATCTTACCCGTTTTAATATGAGGCATTAAGGAGGTCACACTACCGACGGTCATTTGTACTTCACCGGTGAGAACCCCGAGCGTTGCTGGTGCGCCACCTTTATAAGGCACATGAGTGATTTCAGTGCCAGTCCTAAACTTAAACAGTTCAGCAGCTAAATGTAATGTCCCACCATTGCCACCTGAGGAATAATTTAATTGTCCAGGTTTTTCTTTAGCTAAGGTGATGAGCTCTTTTAATGATTTTGCTGGAACCGAGTTATTGACTACCAAGAAATATTTTGCGGTGGCTAAAAGCGTTACCGGTTTGAGGTCTTTTTGAATATCAAAACTGAGATTCTGAAAAATTAAAGGATTAAAAGTGAGGGCAGTGTTATATCCCATGAGAACGGTATAACCATCAGGGTTAGCTTTAGCTACCGCCTCTGTAGCAATATTCCCAGAAGCACCAGGACGGTTATCAATGATAACTGGCTGCCCTAGTAACTTATATAACTTGGGCGCCATAATTCTTGCTAAATTATCAGTGCCACCCCCTGCTGGAAAAGGCAGAATTAAGCGAATAGGCTTTGTCGGATAATTGCTTGCATCATTAGAAGGTTCAGCAGCATATGAGAAAGAACATAAATAGAAAGCCCCTAAGATGACATAAGTGATTTTGCGGAGCATTGATTTCATGATCCTAAGCTCTGCGTTAATTGGCGCATATCATCTAAAGCCTCAATGTTTCGAATAGACATGATGGCATTTTCTGTTTTTTTACTATCCCATTTGCGATACTCTGAGCATTCTCTGAATTTATCCGTAATTTCAGCTTCACTCATGGGATTTGCTTTATTGCCTTTCCCAAAATCTTTTCGTATCGAGTAACTCTCACCATTTTTAAGAACAATCGATACGAAACTAGTCACGATTGTGTGTTGATTATTTTTCTCTTCTTCTGGGGTGAAGTAGGTATATTCGATAAGTTGAATAGCTGATTGAATAGCAGGAAGATTGACATATTCATCATGAAACTGATTGAGTCCACAGGCTCGGTCTACTAGGAGCGCTGCTAAACAAAACTCAAGGCTAAACTTCGCTTGCAGCTCTGTTTTAGGCCGATGATGCAATAAAGTATGGTGAATATTTTGACTCGTTTTGAGGATGATTTTTTGTACGTCGTTTACTTGAATATGATGCTCAAGAACTAACTCATGCATAGCCGTCATTGCAGGATGTCCGAGGCTGCCGGTTGGGTAGGGCTTTAGCCAGATTCCGCGGTCTAAAAATGACCATGGATTACCTAATTTTCCGAGCAGTCGATCGGCTTCATAACCACCCCCTAAAGCTTGAAAGAAGCCTCTCTTCGCTTCTAGAATAATAGGTGATGCAGTAAAGCCGATCTTTTGAAGATCGACCGACACGATGGCCCCTTCAGCAGAGCGTCCTGCATGAAACGGTTTTACCATTGTGCCAAAATTTTCTTGTAGGCCTCCAGCTTGACTAGCTGCAATACCGAGAGCAATTGCAGTTGCCTGGTTGTCGAAATTTTGTAAGTTAGCTAGACCTACTGTGGCACCTAGCATGCCACAGGTTCCTGTCGAGTGAAAGCCATGCAAAATGTGGTTAACATGCGTTGCATCAAATAACCGACAAGAAACCTCCACACCAACTTGGAAGGCTTTTAAAAATTGTTTACCGGATACTTGAGTAGTTTCTGAATACGCTAAGAGTGCTGCGAGTACTGGTGAAGTAGGGTGTATACCTTGAAATCTACCCGTTTGCGCTTGTAAAGTGTCGTCATAGTCGTCTGCATGCATAGCGGTGCCGTTGGCAAGAGCCGCAAACCTTGGCGATAGCTTTAAGTTGGAGCCAATGACAGTCGCTGGACCTTGGCAATTGAGGCTTTGTAAATATTTTTCTAGTACTTTATTCGGTTCCGAAATAGATCCAGATAGAGAAACTCCAACGGCATCTAAGATAGATTTTTTGGCTAGTTCATTGACCTCTTCTGAGAGATCAGAAAATTTTAATTGTGTAGAAAAGTTCGCAACATATTGCGTAAGCAACGGCAAATCAGATGAGATCTGTGAAAGATCAGTCATTATGTCTCCTAATATTTTTGAGCTTAACTCTTTTTTATATTAAGATTCTAATCGAAAAAAATCCTAAAGAATAAAAAGAAATTTTTATTCTTTAGGATTTAATGAAAGCAGTAAATCTACCCGTATTAATTAGATGGGGGATTTAATGAATTTTTCTGCACCTTGCGCTAATAATTCTTGAGCAAGACTTAAGCCGAGTGCCTCAGCATCAGCGACACTATTGACAGTAGCCTGTCCAGTTGCCTGACAAATCTTACTCCCATCAACACTCGCCACAAAAGAGCGCATGTGCATTTGTTGATTCTCCCAACTTGCATAAGCAGCCAGCGGAACTTCGCAGGAACCGCCCAGTTGGCGAGAAACCATTCTTTCGCCTGAAACAGCAAGTAAGGTAGGTAAGTCATTCAAAGGCGCTAACCACTCTTTAATCTGCGGATTACTGCTTAAGGTTTCAATCCCTAATGCGCCTTGACTTGGTGCGGGAGTATAAATATCTAATGGTAAAAATGCAGCAATACGATTTGCCAAGCCTAAGCGTTTTAAACCTGCCGCAGCCAAAATAATGGCTTGAAATATACCACTGTCTAATTTGCCTAGACGAGTATCCAAATTGCCACGTAGGGGCTCAATCACTAAATGCGGAAAACGTGCTTTTAAAATGGATTCTCTACGTAGACTAGAGGTTCCCACAACAGAACCTGGAGGTAGCTCTTCTAGACTCTTAAAGTGATTAGATACAAAAGCATCGCGCGCATCTTCCCGAGCCATCACGCAGGCTAATTCAAATCCCTCTGGCATCACCATCGGCACATCTTTTAATGAGTGCACTGCTAAATCTGCACGACCTTCCGCCATTGCGGTTTCGAGTTCTTTAACAAAAAGACCTTTTCCACCAACTTTGGAGAGGGCCTTATCTAAGATTTGATCACCCCTTGTCGTCATGCCAAGTATTTGTACGTCACATTCTGGATAAAGATTTTTAAGGCAGTCCCGCAAATACTCTGCCTGCCACATCGCTAAGCGACTTTCACGAGATGCAATAACTAGACGGCTAGGTGTGTTTGGCTGATTCATTATTTTCCTCTGAGTCGGGTCGAGGCCTCTTTGACCGCCGCAATTAAACTGTGTACATGTTCTGGAGGCGTCAATTGATTAATGCCATGCCCAAGGTTAAATACATGGCCATTGAGTGGGTGGGAGCCATTCACTTTTGCATCAGCAAGATTCGAAATACTCTCGGTCACTCTTCGCTCAATTTCTTTCGGATTCGCAAGTAAAAGAAGCGGATCAACGTTACCTTGGATAGCAATTTTTTTACCAGTTTGGTCAAGAGTCTGTCTTGCTAGTTTCAATTCAATCGTCCAGTCTAGGCCAATGACATCTGCCCCAGAATTAGCCATTGCTGGTAGCCAACCTCCACCGCCTTTGGTAAAGATGATCACTGGTACTGACTCATATTTCTTATTGGACTTAATTCGTTTGATGATTTTATTCATCGGGTCTAAGGAAAATTTCTGATAGTCCCCGCTACTGAGCATGCCACCCCATGTATCGAAGATCATCGCTGCTTGCGCACCGGCATCGATTTGCAGTTCAAGGTATTGGGCAACAGACTCGACATTAATATCTAAAATACGGTTCATTAAGTCTGGACGGTTGTATAACATTTTCTTCGTGTTTAAGAAGTCTTTTGAACCGCTACCTTCAATCATGTAACAAGCAAGTGTCCAAGGACTGCCAGAAAATCCGATGAGTGGTACACGCTGTTTACCATTTTGCATCAATGATTTTCTGATTTCTTTGACAGCGTTAAATACGTAATCAAGTTGACCCATATCAGCAACTTGTAAATCTAGAACGGCTTGTTCAGTATTGAGTGGGTTGGCGAATTGTGGGCCTTCACCATTCACAAAACTCAAACCTAATCCCATGGCGTCTGGAATAGTGAGAATATCTGAGAATAATATAGCTGCATCTAAATCATATCGATCTAGCGGTTGAAGTGTCACTTCAGCAGCATAGGAAGGACTTTTAGCTAGCCCCATAAAATTACCAGCTTTGGCTCGTGTAGCCTGATACTCAGGTAGGTATCTGCCTGCTTGTCGCATGAGCCAGACCGGCGTTCTGTCTGTTTCTTCGTACCTACAAGCCTTTAAAAAAATATCGTTTTCTATCATCATGTTTTCTTTATTATTCGTTGCAAGCTTCTAAGATTATTTCATACAATTAATGCATTAGGTATTAACCCTGAAAGATGAACAAAGGCCTTCTCAACACTGTATTTAGGCTGATACCCTAATTCAACTTGGGCTTTCTCGATTGAGACAGTAAATGGATATCCTGTTAGTCTTACCATTTCTCTTGTAATTGGTGGCGAGCCCTTTAATGGCAAGTATTTCCAACCATTTTCAGTGAATCTTGCTAAAGCCCAGGCAAACCAATTAGGGAATGAAAGGCTTGGAATCGGATAGTCACCAATTTGTAATCTTTTTTCCATAAATGATCGAAAACGAATCGCCTCTCCATCCGAAATGAAATAGGCTTGCCCAGTTTGATTTGATTGCATTGCTTTAGAAATGGCCTCATGCAGATTTTCAATATAACAAGTCGAGAATAAATAATCACCTTGATTAAACCAACCAAATTCCCCTGCCTGAGCAGCCTTACCAATTTGGCGGTCCACAATGTCACCAGGCCCCCATATAAAGGATGGGCGAAGAGCAATCGTTTTTAGATCTTTTTTGCCAGCATCTAAAACCAATTGCTCAGCTATGCCTTTTGACTTTGAATAAGGCAAACCATCAATATAAGTTAGCGTAAGAGATTCTGTGATATTTAAAAGGGCCTGGGGTTGATTCATGACCACTGAAGCACAACTTAAATAGATTAACTGTTTCACGCCTGCTTTTTTGACACATCGAATGATGGACTGAGTGAGTAAAATATTATTTTGATAGAAATCCTCTTCTTTTCCCCAAGTTCCAACGAATGCACCACAATGAATCATTATGTCAATCGTTCGCAATTCGGCAACCAATGAATTCTCATCAAATAGGTCAATATGGGATATGTTATGATTTTGCTCAAAGGTCAAACTTGAGTAATGTGGCCTGAAATGGCTTAATACTTGATGGCCTTGATCCTCTAAAAATCGAAGTAAATGAGAGCCGACAAAGCCAGAAGTTCCGGTAAGAAAAATTTTCATTTGGGTTATTTTAATTATTTTTATTGTTTAAAAGTAGCCATTTATCAACCCAATTCTTTATTTTTCTGTTCAATTTAATGAATACTGTTCTACGCATTTCGGTGATTCTGTTTATGTTCTTACTTTTTGTGACGGCTTTAGCGACTACATTACTTTGGACGACTGATCTAAATAAAGAAAATTTAGAACACAAATATAGTAATTCTTATAGTCAGTTTATCAACGTTGGCGGTGATCGGATTCATCTGCAAGATACAGGAAATAAAAATGGTTCTGCAATTGTTTTTATTCATGGCTTTGGCGCTAGTTTACATACTTGGGAAGAGTGGTCAAAAGAACTGAATACAGACTATCGCGTTATCCGCTTTGACTTACCTGGCTTTGGTTTAAGTGGGCCTGATCAGGCAGGGGATTACTCAGATGATCGAACGAACCAACTTCTTTTAGAAATCATCAATCAGTTAAAACTGAAGAAAATTTATCTGGTGGGAAATTCAATTGGTGGACGGATAGCCTGGTATTTCACAGCCAAAAATCCAGAGCTTGTCTCAAAGCTTGTTCTCATCTCTCCCGATGGCTTTGAAAGTCCCGGGATGATGTATAACAAAGCGCCAGCGGTGCCTCCATACATGAACCTCATCGAATATGTATTCCCGCAGTTCATGTTTAAGCAAAACTTAGAGTTTGCTTATGCTAATAAAAATGTTTTAACCCCAGCTTTGTTTGAACGATATTATGAATTGGCTTTAATGCCAGGCAACCGTCGGGCGATGGTAGATAGAATGCGTCAGACTATTTTAAAAGACCCCAATTTATACCTAAAGGATATTCATTGCCCAGTACTTCTTCTTTGGGGCGAACAAGACGGGATGATTCCGATTCAAAACGCACAGGATTATCTTCATCTCATGCCACAGGCGAGATTGCAAAAAATTCCTGAAATGGGCCACTTACCTCAAGAAGAAGATCCTCAAAGAAGTTTGCCCTATTTGAAAGATTTCTTGAAAGACTAAAACTTTATTGAAAGGTGTTAATTTTTACGATACCTTTTAATGGATGATGGTCTTTAATTTCTTGAGGATTTGAATCGGTTTAGGTACGGTTAGAGACTGATTAAAGACATCAAGCACATTTTTTTTCAGTTCATTTGTTACGTTACAAATTAAATCAGCGCCAAAACTTTCATGATTTTTTGAAAGATTCGAGAATCCACGTCCTTTAAGGATGATGGCGATTTTAGGATTCAAAGAATAATCATAAATATGCCCAATGAGCATTTTTAAACGCGCTAACTGACTTGCTTTAAAAAGAGTTGGACTTTGGGATAGATCTAAAACATCAATTTTATTGGTATGTACATAACTTAAAAGTTGTTCATCCGTTTTAGAGAAATTGAGTGTTACATCCATACCTGCTTGCCATAGAATTTCATAGTCAATCACGCTTGAAATAATATGTTGTTCTCCAGGCATGTTAGCAACCGTAACCTTAGGTGAATTACTAATAAAAGAACCTGAATGGATATGACGTATTTTTCTAAAAAAGACCAGGGCCCGATTTAGGGCAATCGTTACTTCAAATTCATTAAATAAGTCCTCAGAACTGAGGTCTCCTAAATATAATGCTAGAGGACCGATGACAAAGGAATAAAAGTTACCTAAGGACTGGTTATTTTTCTGAAAATAAGCTTGTAACATTTGTTCAGGTAAATCAGACTGGTCAGTGATTAAAAGCTTTGCTAGGCGATGTATTTCATAAGTATCACGGACTGTTGGAGCCTGATTTAACTCATGATTCTTTAATAGAGCAGGCCAAATATCTTCTCTTACAAGATTAAATAATAAGTCAGAGGTTCTATTTTGAGGGCTGTATGAATCAATCGAGCTTTTATAGATATTTTTTTGTTTAAATAGCTTCATGTTCCAGCCAGAATACAACCTATAAGGTGAGTAGCTTAAAGGTTGGATTTCAGTGATGGAATGGCGATCATCAGCGAGGATTTTTGCCCACGTGCTCTCCAGTTTATCTGGGGGGCCTTCAATGGATTGAAAAAAATCTCCATTGTTATATAAAAATATACCGGTAACACCAAGTTTTTTATTATTAGTAGAAGCTGCTAATTCTAGTTCGCCTAACTGATCATCATTAAATACTTGTAAAGCCTTACTGCGATAGGATAAATGGGCGATAACAGGAGCTTGAGATACATTTTTTGGCAATATTAAGTCTATTGCTTTAGTCATTAATGGACTCACATCATCTCCTCTTTATGATGACTTGAACTAGTTTGTTCAAGCTTCTTCAATCTGCAAGTTCCTCGGCCCAATTCAGAAGATGTTGAAATTGAAAAAGATCAGATCTAAACATCTATTTTTGATGAGCTAATAAAACGGAAGCGTTTTCCTTTTGCAAAAAAACGAATTAAGTAATAAATTTATTAAATTACACCAATTATGTCAATTATAATTTACACAATAATTTCAATTCTTAGGGAAAGTACTAGGCTTTGTGAATTTTCATTAAAAAAATATATGTTAGATTATTCAATCCTTTTTAAAAAT
The DNA here is from genome assembly GCF_003072505.1 of Polynucleobacter rarus. Lineage (GTDB taxonomy): Bacteria > Pseudomonadota > Gammaproteobacteria > Burkholderiales > Burkholderiaceae > Polynucleobacter > Polynucleobacter rarus. The sequence continues at coordinate 1,842,145 of NZ_NTGB01000001.1, read as the reverse complement.
CAAAAATAGCTATATAAGAGAGAATAAACATGGCTTTAAATTTTCCATTTACAGCAATTGTTGGCCAAGAAGAAATGAAGTTGGCGATGATTCTTTCGACGATTGATCCAAGTATTGGTGGAGTGCTAGTGTTTGGAGATCGTGGAACCGGTAAGTCAACAATGGTTAGGTCTCTAGCTGCTTTACTGCCGTCGATGAGTGCTGTTGAAGGTTGCAGCTACCATTGTGACCCGATGGGTAAGGTTTTATGTAGTAACTGCGCTGCTCTAAAAGCAGCTGGTAAAAAATTTAAGTCCCAAACTATTGATGCCCCAGTCGTAGATTTACCACTTGGCGCTACAGAAGATCGTATTGTTGGCTCTTTAGATATTGAGAAAGCTTTGTCTCAAGGGGTGAAGTCATTTGAAAGTGGGTTATTAGCTAAAGCGAATCGTGGTTATTTATATATTGATGAGGTTAATTTATTAGAGGATCATTTAGTCGATTTACTGATTGATGTTGCTGCGTCCGGCGAAAACGTGGTGGAACGTGACGGCTTGAGTATTCGTCACCCAGCAAAATTTGTGTTAATTGGCAGTGGTAATCCTGAAGAGGGTGAGTTACGTCCGCAACTATTAGACCGTTTTGGCTTATCTGTAGAGGTGAAGACTCCGAGTGAAGTCATGACCCGTATTGAAATCATTAAACGTCGCGAATTATATGAACGTGATCCTGAGGCCTTTATTCAGCAATGGTCTGAGGCACAAAATGAATTACGAGAAAAAATCATTGCCTCCCGTAAAAGACTTCTAAAGGTGCAAGTTAATGATGAGATCCTGATTCAGGTATCTCAGTTATGCGCTCATTTAGGAGCTGACGGTCTGCGCGGTGAGCTGACGATGATGCGCACCATCAGGGCTATTTGCGCATTTGAGAATAAGAAAATTGCTAATTTAGAGATGCTAAAGCGCATTGCTCCCTACGCGCTAAGGCATCGACTGCGACGTGATCCACTCGACGATACAGGTTCAACTGTTCGTATTGAACGTGCATTAGAAGAACTATTTCAAAAGTAAATGGAGCAGTCTAGACTAGACTCCGAGCAGGACCAAAGGCGTTGGTCTGATGCTTGTTTGATTGCAAAAATTGTCGCAATCGACCCAGCAGGACTTGGTGGCATTTGGGTCAAATCTCAGGCGGGACCTGTCCGAGATCAATGGTTAAAAGGCTTACAGAATTTGATCAACGGTCAAGTCTCGCTCATTAAAGTACCAAGCAATGCAGATGAAGGTGCTCTCATTGGCGAGCTAGATTTATTGAAAACCTTAGCTCAACAAAAAAAGGTCTACTCACTGGGAATTTTGGATCAAATCCATGATGGTTTACTCCTCATGCCGATGGCCGAGCGCATGAAATCTCATACTGCTGCCTTATTGACCCAAGCTTTTGATACCACGGGACAATTCGGCATGATTGCTTTTGACGAAAGCCTGACAGAGGAAGATCAACATTTATTATCTCGCTTGGAAGAGCGATTAGGCTTTCAGATTAACTTAGAGGGGCTGTCTTATCGTCATTGTGAGTTTGCTTTGGAGCCAATTGATATTTTGCAAATCCGAGCAAATTTTAAGCAAATAGAAGTGCCCATTGAAGCGTTGGAAGCGATGATGATTGCAGCGCAATCATTTGGAATAGATTCCTTACGGGTAGGTTTATATGTTGCTCGGGCAGCACGTGTTCTTGCAGCATTGCGTGGAGGGGATTACCTTGAACAGGGTGATATTCAGACGGCAACTCGCTTAGTATTTGCTCATCGTATTACGCGCCTACCTCAACCTAAAGAAGAACAACTAGAGCAGGATCCAGCAGAAGAGTCTCCACCAGAGAGTAAAGAACCACCTCCGGATGAGGCACCCAATCCAAACGATTTACCGCCTCCGCCAATTGAGCCACCCCCCTCTGAACAAGAGTCAACGGATGAAAGAAATCAAGACAAGCCAGAGCCTCCAAGCTTAAATCGTGAAGATTTAGAGGAGATGATCATTGAAGCAAGCAAAGCCACTTTGTCACAAACCTTGTTGGATTCGTTTGATCAAAAACAGAAAATGATTAAATCAAATGCAAGCGCTCAAGGAAAAGTTGGCCAATTACAAAAAGGATTACTGAGTGGTCAAGCGATGCCTTCTCGTAAAGGTCGACCAAGTTATAAGCATAAAGTCGACATTTTAAAGACGATCCAGGCGGCGAGTCCTTGGCAAAAAATTCGGCGTTTAGAAATGCAAGGAGAGCGGGCAACTGCTAAAGGGATCATTATTAAGGTAGATGATATTTATCTCAAACAATATGTCCAGCGCACCAGCACTGTTACGGTCTTTGTGGTGGATGCATCAGGTTCATCGGCCATGGAGCGTTTATCCGAAGCTAAGGGCGCAGTAGAGTTACTCCTCGCTCAATGTTATATCCGCAGAGACCAGGTGGCCCTCATTACTTTCCGTGGCAAAGCGGCAGAGTTGGTTCTGCCCCCCACGAGGTCGCTGGTAAGAGCTAAGCGTCTATTATCTGGCATGCCAGGTGGCGGAGGAACACCACTTGCTGCAGCGATCCAGGATGCCGCACAATTCGGTAAAAAATTAAAGTCTAAAGGTCAAACTCCGTTACTAATTCTTTTAACGGATGGTCGAGCAAACGTAACCCTTGATGGCGTGGGAGGGCGTGAACAAGCCTTTCAAGATGCACTAGCCTGTGCTAAAAAAGCGCGAGCGGAGCAATTACAAATGTTATTTATTGACACTTCAATGCGACCCCAAGAAACGAATCAAAGAATTGCGAGTGAGCTTGGTGCGCACTATTTGCCACTACCTCAAGGTAAATCAGCCTCAGTTGTCGAAGCGGCAAAAATGTTAATTGATTGAAGTGGCGTTTTAGGACTTATTCTTTTTAGATTCGCCGATTCTGCCCATGGATTGGTTACCAAAGTGATACGCTCTAAGAAACATTGCAAGGCCAAAAACACCTAGTCCGATACAAATTAATTTTAAAGTAAGGCTCATTTTTTTCCTTTAAATAGGTAGTTGGTGAATCGTTTTTTCAATGATTTCGATACATCGATGAGTGCTAACTTCCGGCAATAAATGTCCACCTTCCTCAAGATAGATAGTTGCCTCAGGAAAGTATTTATCTAAAATTGGTATGAGGGCAGATTGTTTTACCCACAGATCTTGTTTGCCGACTACAAAAATAAATTGGGTTTGAATGAGCGAGCTCTTGGTAAGTAATACTGGTATATCGGAAGCTGCCATAAAGTTCATTGAACCATAAATATGACTTTGTTCTTTGAACAAATATCGATAGGGTTCGCGTTGTTCTTCACTCAGTATCGAGTTGGTCGAATCCAATAATTTGTTAATCATATTGGTTTTAGGAATGCTCGCGGCAAGAAAGCTTGCCGTCAGTCCTGAAGTCATCAAAGGATTAATTAGTGGCCCTAGAAAAAACAACAAGCTGCTGGGTGGACTTACTAAGGAAGGATTAAAACCAATCACTGCTTCGGGCGGTTTAGTGAGAAGCAAGCTTAATGCCAAGGCACAATTCGTACCTGCGGAATGTCCGATGATGATATTTGGTGTTGGTATCTCAAGAGTTTCAAGCAAAAGCTTTAAGTGTTTTGCAATTTCATCGATATGCAATTGAGATTTTTGAGCGCCACGACTAAAGCCGTGTCCAGGTAAATCAATCGCCAGAACGGTGTAATTCGCCCGAAAGTGATTGAAAATATTGGCCCAAGAATGGGTTGATGCGCCCGTGCCGTGAATAAAAAGCAGCGACTTTGCGTTTGGGTCTGGATGCTTACATAACTGAAAGTGCCAATTGAAGCCCGATAGTCGCAAGGACTGACTGTACTGGCGGTTTGGCCAGTTTGATGGTACTCGAGTGATATCGGTGGTCATCGTCATTTGCGCGGGTCTTTTTTTAAGTCTTATTTGTCATCTGACAGATTACTTGAAATTTTTTCATCAAATTCATATTACTAATAAAGAAATCATCAATTGAAGATTAGGGTTTGCCCTAATATTTATTGAATTAATTGACTTTCCTGATTGATGTGTCTATATTTGTTTACATATTAAGTGAATAATATTATTTACACATTTGTTGCAATTATAAATTACGGGGAGTCAACATGTCACCTAAATTGCTTATTGAGCATGCTCTTGAAGAAGTTTTAAAGTCCTTTGAAAATCAAGGTGGGCCAGAGTCACTCAATAAGGCTATTCGACATGCTGTCATTCCAGGCGGTGCCAGAATTCGTCCGCAACTCTGTTTAGCCGTTGCATTTGCCTGTGGCAATGATGATCCAAAATTGGCGATGGGTGCTGCTGTCGCTTTGGAGTTAATGCATTGCGGCTCTTTGGTGCATGATGATTTACCTTGCTTTGATAATGCTGAGTTGCGCAGAGGGATTCCTTCGGTACATGCGGCTTACGGCGAACGTTTAGCCGTTCTCGCGGGAGATGCTTTGATTGTGATGGCATTTGAGGCTCTCCTGCATTCTGCTGAAGACTCACTCAATCGTTTAGCACCTGTGATGAAAATCGTAGCGCAGGGTGTTGGTGTTCCTAACGGCATTATTGCTGGACAGGCTTGGGAATGTGAGCCAAAAGTGAACTTAAGAACCTATCAAAAAGCTAAAACAGGAGCTTTATTTTCAGCCGCAACTTCTGCTGGAGCTTCGGCAGCAGGATCTAATCCTCTCGTGTGGGCCACTCTAGGCGATAGCCTAGGAGAGGCATACCAGGTGGCTGATGATATTCGTGATGTGATTGGTGATATGCAAAGTTTGGGTAAGCCAGTTGGTAAAGATATAGAGTTAGATCGTCCTAGTGCGACCCGCCAATTAGGCCTTGATGGTGCGGTTGAATACTTTGATGAGCTAGTAGCTCGAGCTATACACTCAATTCCAGAGTGTCCAGGTCAAGATATGTTGAAGAAGTTAGTCCTCAGTGAATCCGAGCGATTGGTACCAAATGCACTGTATGACAGAGTACAGAAAGAATTGGTTCAAAAGTCTAACAAGACTTCAACGGTTTAGTTGAATGGAAAATATTTCCTTGAATATGCTACCGATTGATAAAGATAAGTATTCCTTATTGGATAATATTTTGATCAGAAAAGATCGATTAATCGCGAATCGTCAATTCCAAAGAATCGTTGCTAAAGTCCCATTTTTAAGTTCGATTTCTAAGAGTAGAGCAAAGGGTGTCTTTGACCTCATGGCTGGTTTTGTGTATTCACAAATATTGCTTGCCTGTGTGCGTGTGCGCCTTTTTGAGCACTTAGCAAATGGTCCTTTGAGTTTGGAAGAGCTTTCTAAAAAAGTAGATATGCCAATCAAGGGCTTGGAGCGCTTACTACTCGGTGCACAGTCATTGGAACTAATTGAAACCAGAGGCAATCGTTTTGCTCTGGGAACACTCGGAGCTCCTCTCGTCGGTAATCAAGCCTTGCTGTCAATGATTGAGCATCATGGGGCACTTTATCAGGATATGAGAGATCCGATTGCCTTATTGCGTGGTGAGCTCAAAGAAAAAGCGCTAGAAAGTTATTGGCCCTACATAACAGAACAAAGTGAAGAGTTAAAGAGTTTAAGTGATACAGATAAGGTGTCTCAGTATTCGGCTCTGATGTCCGATTCTTTACCGCTAGTGGCTGACGAAGTGATCGATTCTTATAACTTTAATCAACATCAGTGTTTGTTAGACGTTGGTGGTGGCCAAGGCACCTTTATTTCACTTTTGAGTCAGCGTGTCAAACATCTGCAATTTCAACTCTTCGATTTACCAGGGGTTGCGCAATTAGCCCAAGAAAAATTAGATGAAACATTGGGTGCCGGACGAGTTCAATGTTTTGGTGGTGATTTTTTTAATCATCCGATTCCAAGTGGTGCAGATCTTGTGACCCTGATACGAGTCATTTTTGATCATGATGACGCGAGAGTAAAGCAGTTATTAAGGTCTATTTATCAGTCATTACCCTCAGGCGGCAAGCTTTTGGTGGCTGAGCCAATGGCAAATACAGAGGATTTACCAGCAATGGGGCAGGCTTATTTTGGGTTTTATTTGTTAGCGATGGGTCGAGGAAGGCCGAGAAGTTCTCAAGAAATAAAAGATTTTTTAATTGAGGCTGGGTTTAAAAGAACAAAATTAGTTAAAAACATGATGAAAATCAATGCTCAAATTGTAGTTGCTGAGAAATAAGGAATTTGCTACTTAGGGTAAATACTGATGTAGAATGAAGTAAACAATGTAACAATAATTTTACATTGTAGGTGTAAATCAAAATTAACAGGAACTATAAGTGGAAGCTCAGGCAATTGTAATCAATCAACCTAAACAGGTTTCTTTGAAAAAATTACAAATTGAAGATTTGGGTATGGATGATGTTGCTGTTGAAATGGAATATAGCGGCATTAGTACCGGCACAGAAAAGTTAATCTGGAGTGGTTTGATGCCCCAATTCCCTGGAATGGGCTATCCATTAGTGCCTGGTTATGAATCGGTAGGCCACATTACTCATGTTGGCGAAAATGCTAAGTTAAAAGTTGGTCAGCGTGTTTTTGTGCCGGGAGCCAAATGCTATGGTGAGGTAAAAGGTCTGTTTGGCGGTGCTTCTTCTCATGTGGTTATTCCTGCTCAAAGAGTAACTCTTCTCGATGAAGATGATGGTGCAGAGAGCATCCTTCTTGCGTTAGCTGCTACGGCTTACCATGTAACAGAAGGTAGAGAACAAGCTCAACCAGACTTAATTATTGGTCATGGTGTTGTCGGAAGGCTGCTTGCCCGAATTGCTGTTGCTAAAGGAAAAACACCTATTGTTTGGGAGACAAACCCGATCCGATCCACTGGGGCAATGGGCTATAAAGTGGTTCATCCTAAAGACGATGATTTTCATCAGTATGGTGTGATTTGTGATGCTAGCGGTGATTCCGAAATCATTAACACACTAGTAAGCCGTTTACGTCCACAAGGTGAAATTGTCCTTGCCGGATTTTACGATCGCCCAATATCTTATAACTTTGCTCCTGCTTTTATGCGTGAAATGAAAATGCGCATTGCTGCTCAGTGGCAAGCTAAAGATATCGAAGAAGTTCATCAACTCATTCGTTCTAAGCAATTGGCATTGGATGGGTTGATTACACATACCAGCAACCCTCAGGAAGCTGGCTCAGCTTATCACACTGCATTTAACGATATGCAATGCTTAAAAATGACTCTAAATTGGAGAACAGCGTAATGAATAATCCTATACCTGCAGAAGCAACTGTGCAATTTATGAATTTGAAAAAAGAGGCTGCGGTGGAACCAGATCCAGTTTCTACAAAGCCGGTTACCAAAGAAACACAAATTATTGCGATTTACGGTAAGGGTGGAATTGGTAAGAGTTTTACTTTAGCGAACCTGTCTTACATGATGGCTCAACAAGGTAAAAAAGTCTTATTAATTGGCTGTGATCCAAAAAGTGACACGACCTCTTTACTCTTCGGCGGCAAAGCTTGCCCCACCATTATTGAAACTTCATCGAAGAAGAAATTAGCTGGAGAGTCAGTTGAAATCGGTGATGTTTGTTTTAAACGTGACGGTGTCTTTGCTATGGAACTCGGTGGGCCTGAAGTAGGTCGGGGTTGTGGCGGTCGCGGTATTATTCACGGCTTTGAGACACTTGAAAAATTAGGATTCCATGATTGGGGTTTTGATTATGTTCTGTTAGATTTCCTAGGTGACGTTGTCTGCGGAGGTTTTGGTTTACCAATTGCCCGCGATATGTGCCAAAAGGTAATTGTGGTTGCAAGTAACGATTTGCAATCCTTGTATGTTGCGAATAACGTTTGCTCTGCGGTGGAATACTTCCGTAAGCTTGGAGGAAACGTTGGTGTCGCCGGTATGGTTATTAATAAAGATGACGGTACAGGTGAAGCTGCGGCCTTTGCTGAACGCGCTGGAATTCCAATTCTTTCAGCAATCCCAGCAAATGAAGATATTCGTCGTAAGAGTGCTAATTACGAAATCATTGGTAAACCAGGTACTGAATGGGCAAGTCTATTCGATATGCTCGGAGAGAACGTTGCAAAAGCGCCACCGGTAAGACCTAAGCCATTGTCCCAAGATGAATTATTAGGCTTGTTCTCTGGAGACCAAGTGGGTCGAAGCGTTGTGCTTGAGCCAGCAAGTCTATTTGACATGGTTGGTAAGGTTGAATTACATAAAGATTCACTCGAAGTCATTTACGACAAAGCCTAATCATGACTGACAAAAAAATAATCCCAATCCTAAAAAATCCGGAAGCAATGAATGCTGATGGTATAGGTTGTCATTCCGGAGCAGAACAAATGATTGAAGCTGCAAAAGCAGCCAATAAATCAGAAGTTCTGCAGCGCTATGCCAAAGATTATCCTAAAGGTCCTCATGATCAACCGCAAAGTATGTGTCCTGCTTTTGGATCCTTACGTGTTGGTCTTAGAATGCGACGTACTTCAACTATTTTGTCAGGATCCGCTTGTTGTGTTTATGGTCTGACATTTACATCACACTTTTATGGCGCAAAAAGAAGTGTGGGTTATGTACCGTTCAATTCAGAAAGCTTAGTTACAGGCAAGCTATTTGAAGATATTCGAGAGGCGGTTTATCTAGAGGCAGATCCTGTAAAGTATGACGCCATTGTCATTATTAATTTATGTGTTCCAACTGCTAGTGGAGTTCCTTTGCAGTTGTTACCAAAAGAAATTAATGGTGTGCGAATTATTGGGATTGACGTGCCAGGGTTTGGTGTGCCAACTCACGCAGAAGCAAAAGATGTATTAGCTGGCGCAATGCTGAAGTATGCAAGAAGTGAAGCCGAGGCAGGTCCAGTCACAGCACCTCGTCAAGGTAAATCTGAAAAACCTACCATTACATTATTAGGCGAAATGTTCCCGGTTGATCCGGTTGGTATTGGCATGATGCTTGAACCAATGGGTCTGGCAGCAGGTCCAGTTGTGCCAACTCGTGAATGGCGCGAGCTATACCAAGCGCTCGACTGTGCAGCAGTAGCAGCGATTCATCCATTTTATACAGCGAGTATTCGCGAGTTTCAGGCAGCTGGAAGAACTATTGTGGGTTCTGCTCCAATTGGTTATGACGGTACTGCTGCATGGCTTGAAGAAATTGGTAAATCTTGCAATATTTCCGCAGATCTCATTGCAGCCTCACAAAATAAATTTCTACCAATGATTAAAGGTGCTTTATCGGCCAAACCTATTAAGGGTCGAATTACCTTAAGTGGTTACGAAGGATCTGAGTTACTCGTGGGACGCCTCTTAGTCGAGAGTGGAGCTGATTTACGTTATGTAGGTACAGCATGTCCTAAAACGATTTGGAGTGAAAACGACAAAAATTGGTTAGAGTCAAAAGGTGTTCGTGTTCAGTACCGCGCATCTTTAGAGGATGACTTGGCAGCCATTGATGAGTTCCGCCCTGATTTAGCCATTGGTACAACGCCAGTCGTGCAAAAAGCTAAACAACTTGCGATACCTGCTTTGTATTTTACGAATTTAATTTCTGCACGACCTTTAATGGGAGTAGCTGGTGCTGGATCTCTTGCACAAGTCATTAATGCAGCCATTGCTAATAAACATCGCTTCAAAGTAATGGAAGACTTTTTTAGTGAAGTTGGCTCAGGCCATAATGCCGGTGTTTGGGACGAAGTACCTTTAGACCGACCTGACTTTAAAGCGAATGTTCGTCGTCGTTTAGAAAAAGAAATGAAAAAACGTAAAGCTGAGGAGATGGGCTAATGTTGATATTAGATCATGATCGCGCTGGCGGATATTGGGGCGCAGTATATGTATTCACTGCCATCAAAGGCTTACAAGTAGTCATTGATGGACCGGTTGGCTGTGAAAATTTACCAGTCACATCAGTTTTACATTACACCGATGCACTACCACCGCATGAGTTACCAATTGTTGTAACTGGATTAGCTGAAGAACAGCTTGGCCGTGAAGGTACTGAAGAGTCAATGAAGCGTGCTCATAAAGTATTGGATCCAGATTTGCCGTCAGTTGTCGTCACGGGATCTATTGCCGAAATGATTGGTGGTGGCGTAACTCCAGTCGGTATGAACATTGCTAGATTTTTGCCAAGAACGATTGATGAAGATCAGTGGCAAAGTGCGAATCGTGCCATGTATTGGTTATGGACTGAATACGGTGTTAAACATATTCCAGAGCGTCCAGTTCGTAAAGAAGGTGAAAAGCCACGTGTCAATATTATTGGCCCAGCCTATGGCATGTTCAATATGTATAGTGATTTAGCAGAAATCAAACGACTAGTTGAAGGTATTGGCGCTGATATTAATATGGTATTCCCACTTAGCAGTCATTTAGCTGATGTGGCAAATCTAGTAGATGCTGATGTCAATATTTGTATGTATCGTGAATTTGGTCGTTTGTTATGTGAAAATCTTGAACGTCCATACTTGCAAGCTCCAATTGGTATGCATAGTACCACTCAATTCTTAAGGAAATTAGGCGAGTTATTAGGTATAGATCCAGAGCCATTTATTGCTAAGGAAAAACATACGACTTTAAAACCTATTTGGGATTTATGGCGTTCCGTCACACAAGATTTCTTTGGTACTGCAAGTTTCGGTATTGTCGCTAATGAAACTTATACCAGAGGAATGAGAAGTTTTCTAGAAGATGAAATGGGCTTACCTTGTAACTTTGCGGTTTCAAGAAAACCTGGCGATAAAACCAATAATCAAGAAATCCGTGAATTTGTTCAAAAGAAAACACCATTAGTTTTATATGGAAGTTTTAATGAGCGCATGTACGCTGCTGAAGTTGGCGGTCGAGCTGCTTTTATCCCAGCATCTTTCCCAGGAGCCATTATCCGTCGCCATACCGGTACGCCGTTCATGGGCTATGCAGGAGCAACTTACATTATTCAAGAATTCTGTAACGCTTTATTTGATGCCTTATTCCATATTCTTCCTTTAGGGACTGATCTCGACAAAGTAGAGGCAACGCTTGCTAAACCTGGTCAATTAGAAAATTTACCTTGGGATGAACAGGCTCAAATGATTCTGAATCAGATTGTTGCAAATCAACCTGTTCTCACACAAATCTCAGCAGCTAAACGTTTACGTGATCGTGCGGAACGTGAGGCAAGATTAGCTGGTGCTTCCCGCGTAACTGAAGAATTATTAAACCGTATTCAGGCAACAGTAGGTGCTGGAGTCAATTGATGAGAACACAAACTCATTTATTAATGAGTAAAGAATTTGACGGCTATCCGTCATATCCCCAAGCTACACGGGGTGAGTGTAGTAACTGTAGTTTTGTTTTTAGGAGTTATCAGCATGAGTGAAAACAGATCTGTATCTGGTTTAACCGATGATGAAGCAAAAGAGTTTCATGTATTTTATGTGCAAGGACTGGTTGGTTTTGCCTCCATCGCAGTAGTTGCTCATATTCTTGTATGGGCTTGGCGTCCTTGGTTTAGTTGATGTTGTTGTAAAAAAATAAAGGAAATATCATGGAAAAAAAAGCAGAATTAATCTCAGAAGTTATGGAGAACGATTCATTCTCTTTCAAAGTAATTTTTATTTTATGTTTTGTCATTTGTTTCATGGTGACTTTATTGACATTTTTTCTGCCGATGGGGTGGCGTAGTTGGCTACCAGGTTCAGAGGGAGGTAAATCTCTTTTTGATTCAACCAAAGCAGGTGTTTATAGCTTTATGTCTTTCTTAACTTAGGAGAAGCATTATGTGGAGAATTTGGAAACTATACGACCCTTTGAGGGCGATGGTAGCACAAGGCGTTTTTCTCTTTGCATTAGCCGCAATGATTCATTTGATTTTATTGAGTACAAATCAATACAAATGGTTAGATGGTATGTCACAGCAGCAGTATTTGCAGTCACGTACTGCCGCAGCAAAGTAATTTGTATTATCAAGCCTTGGACGGGGTTGTTAAAAACTCCATCCAAGCACGAATTCTAAGTATTTTAATTTTGAATAAATGGGAGAGCACATCATGGCGATGCTCAATTTTGAGAGAAAGTACCGAGTTAGAGGTGGAACTTTAATCGGCGGAGATCTTTTTGATTTCTGGGTTGGTCCTTTTTATGTGGGATTTTTTGGTGTCACCACATTATTTTTTAGTTTTCTTGGTACCGCTATGATACTTTGGGGAGCTGCTCACCAAGGTGTATTTAATATTTGGCAAATCAATATTGCTCCTCCCGATCTTAAATATGGTCTAGGAACTGCGCCGATGATGGAGGGTGGTTTATGGCAAATTATCACCATTTGCGCACTAGGTGCTTTTGGTTCTTGGGCTCTGCGAGAAATTGAAATTTGTCGAAAATTAGGAATGGGATTGCATGTTCCTTTTACCTATTTAATGGCTGTATTTGCTTACTTCACTCTTGAAGTGATTCGTCCAATCATGATGGGTGCTTGGGGTCATGCTTTCCCATACGGCATTATGAGTCACTTGGATTGGGTTTCTAATACGGGTTATCAATATTTACATTTTCATTACAATCCGGCTCATATGATTGCCGTGACTTTGTTCTTTGCAACTACGCTTGCCTTATCACTTCACGGTGCTTTAGTTCTCTCCTCAACTAATCCTGGAGCAGGTCAAACTGTTAAAACCCCAGAACATGAGGATACATTTTTCAGAGACATTATTGGCTACTCAGTTGGTACTTTAGGTATTCATCGGGTGGGATTATTCCTAGCTGTTGCGGCAGTTTTTTGGAGTGCTGTTTGTATTATTATTAGCGGCCCTTTCTGGACCAGAGGTTGGCCAGAGTGGTGGACTTGGTGGTTAAATATGCCGATTTGGCAATAATGTGATTTCGGAGAATTAATATGGACTATCAAAATCTATTCACTCAAACTCAAGTTATTGGACCGGATAATCACGGTGTTCCAATTAATGAATACGATATGCGTGAGCGTAGTCGTGGCATTGGCTTCAGTTATCTGTTAGGTAAGCTTGGAAATGCGCAATTAGGGCCAATCTATTTAGGTCGTTTAGGGGTTGCATCACTCATCTGTTTCATGACAGCATTTGTGATTATTGGTTTCAATATGCTTGCACAAGTGGGTTGGAATCCAATTCAAATGGTTAAACAACTCTTTTGGCTTTCATTAGATCCGCCATCTCCTAAATATGGACTTCGCCTAGCACCTCTGAGTGAAGGTGGCTGGTGGAATATCTGCGGTCTATTCCTAACAACTTCGATTTTATTGTGGTGGTTAAGAACCTATAATCGCGCTAAAGCATTGGGGATGGGTACCCACGTGCCTTGGGCTTTTGCTGCTGCAATTTGGTTATATCTTGTTTTAGGTCTCTTCCGTCCAGTATTAATGGGCAGTTGGAGCGAGGGAGTCCCTTTTGGAATTTTCCCGCACTTAGACTGGACAGCGGCATTATCGATTCGTTATGGGAATTTGTTTTATAACCCATTTCATATGTTATCGATCTTCTTCTTGTATGGCTCTGTTCTATTATTTGGAATGCACGGCGCTACTATTTTAGCGGTTGGTCGTTATGGTGGTGAACGTGAGATTGAGCAAATTGTCGATCGTGGTACAGCCTCTGAACGAGCAGCGCTTTTCTGGAGATGGACCATGGGCTTTAATGCAACGATGGAATCCATTCACCGTTGGGCTTGGTGGTTTGCGGTATTGTGCCCAATTTCAGGTGGTATTGGAATTTTGTTAACCGGTACATTTGTAGATAACTGGTACGTGTGGGCAATGCATCATGGCATGGTTCCTTCTTATCCATCAACCAATATGATCGATCCTTCGATTGCTACTCCAGCATTTACACCAGCAATTCAAGGAGCAAAATAATGAGAAAAATTTATTTATCACTAGTTGCTCTTTTAGGCGCCTCTTTGATTCTATCTGGTTGCGAACGACCTTCTTTCCAAAGAGACCAAAGTGGTTTTAGAGGAACTGCAATGGTTAACGTGCAGAATCCAAGAATTAATGCGGATAAAGCAAAACTGAATGAATTACCTCCGTCAACAGGGCCTATTCCAGGAGACGGTCCCAAAGCTGCTGATGTTTATAAAAACGTTAAAGTACTTGGCAACTTAAGCCAAGCCCAATTTACAACGTTTATGGTAAGCATGACTAGTTGGGTAGCACCTCAAGATGGTTGTTCTTATTGCCACAATGTAGCTAATTTTGCTGAGGATGCTAAATATACTAAAATAGTTGCACGTCGCATGATTCAGATGAATCAAAATATCAATGCAAATTGGAAAGATCACGTTAAAGAAACGGGTGTAACTTGTTACACTTGCCATCGTGGTAATAATATTCCACAAAATGTTTGGTTTAAAGAAGTGCCACAAGGTATTAGTGGACCTGCTTTAGGGCAACGTAATGGCCAGAATGCACCAGCTGCTTCCGTTGCCTATTCATCTTTAACTAATGAGCCATTCTCTAAATACTTGTTACAAAGTAATCCAGCACGTATTCAGGGTAAAGAAGGTTTGCCAAATGGTAATGTTCATTCTCTTCAAGAAACTGAGCATGTGTATGGCTTAATGATGCATTTCTCTAAATCTTTAGGAGTAAATTGCACCTATTGTCATAACTCAAGAAGCTTTGCAGATTGGTCACAAAGTACTCCTCAGAGAGGTTTGGCTTGGTATGCGATTCAAATGGTAAAAGATACTAATAATACGTATATGGAGCCATTGTCATCCACTTTCCCAGCACATCGTTTAGGTGGCCTAGGAGACGTGGCTAAAGCTAATTGTGCCACTTGCCATCAGGGAGTAAATAAGCCCCTCTACGGCAAAAGTATGCTTGCAGATTATCCTTATTTAGCGAAGCAATATTCAGAGACTCCGAAGGTTGGAACGTCTTTGGCAGCTAAATAATTTACCGGTGTTGTAGCGCTGTTTTATGGCGCCTTAGGGCGCCATTTTTTAAAGGAATCAGTAGTGGATACTCAAGTTGATCGATTTAAGATTTCTTATCTTAGTAATGAAGATCAATCACATCCAGAACATTCCAGAGCTATTGTAATTGGCTCAGGCTTTGGTGGCCTTGCTGCTGCCATCCGATTAGCAGTAAAAGGTTATGAAGTCACTGTTCTTGAAAAATTAGATTCTCCAGGTGGTCGGGCTTATGTTCATCGTAGAAATGGCTATACTTTTGATGCTGGCCCTACAATTATTACCGCACCATTCTTATTGGAAGAATTATGGACTCTATGCGGTAAAAAAATGAGCGATGATATTGATCTGCGTTTAATGGATCCTTTTTATCAAGTGCGCTTCAATGATGGGAAAATTTTTAATTACACCGGTGATCCTGAGAAAATGCGAGCAGAAGTGGCTAAATTTTCTCCGCGTGATTTACCCGGTTATGAAAAATTTTTAAAGGAAGCCGAGAAATGTTACAAGCTTGGCTTTGAGGATTTAAGCGCCGTCGCTTTTACAAAATTTACTGATCTATTAAAAGCTCTGCCAAGTATGATCAAAATGAAAGCTTGGGAGAGTATTTACACTCTGGTTGCAAGATATTTTAAGGATCCCCAATTACGTCAAGTGATGAGTTTTCATCCCTTATTGATTGGTGGCAATCCCTTTTCTGTAACAGCTGTGTATGCCTTAATTAATTCCCTCGAGCGTAAGTGGGGAGTCCATTCTGTCATGGGTGGTACCGGTGAATTAATCCGCGGTATGGCGAAACTATTAGATGGACTTGGTGTAAAAATTCGGTACAAAAGCCAAGTAGATAAAATCAACATTTCTGACAATAAAGTAACCGGCGTTACTCTTCAGGATGGACAAATTCTTTATGCCGACCACGTGGTTTCTAATGCCGATTCTGCCTGGACCTATCGCTATTTAGTAGAGGAAAAATATCGAAAACATTGGACTAATAAGAAGGTCGAAAATGGTCGATATTCAATGAGCTTATTTGTTTGGTATTTTGGGGTTAAACGTCAATACCCTGAGGTACCTCATCATATGATGTTGCTCGGTGATCGTTATGAGTCTTTGCTCACAGATATTTTTAAAAAGCATCATTTGGCAAAAGATTTTAGTTTATATCTTCACCGTCCTACGGCAACCGATCCTTCAATGGCGCCAAATGGACATGATACTTTCTATGTTTTATCACCGGTTCCGCATCTTGATAGTGGGGTCAACTGGCAAACTGAAATGGAGTCTTACCGTACTTCGATACAGGCATATTTAGAACAAACAGTATTACCTGGACTTGGTGAGCATATTACAGAATCTTTTTGTATGACACCGCAGGACTTTAAGGATAATCTTTTATCTTTTAAAGGGGCCGCATTTGGGCTTGAACCTTTGCTCTTGCAAAGTGCTTGGTTTAGACCACATAATATTAGTGAAGATATTCAAGGTTTATATATGGTAGGCGCAAGCACTCATCCTGGCGCTGGAATTCCTGGCGTTTTATCATCGGCAAAAGCTTTGGAGAGCGTAATGCCGGCAGTTCAAAAAAGGAGCAACCATGCTTTCTAAATTACTGATTAATCCCTTCGCGATGTTTCAACATCAAAGTTTGATGGCCAATAGCTCATCATCTACAACTACCGATACGATTCAGTGCGAAGAACTGATGCGTGGGGGTTCGAAATCATTTTTTGCTGCTTCCAGAGTTTTACCAAAGCGCGTTCGTAATCCGTCCATTGCTTTGTACGCTTTTTGTAGATTAATGGACGATATTGTTGATGATGGTGGCGATGATATTAGTATCATTCAAACATTACAAGAACGGATTGATTTGATTTATCAAGGTCAACCGATGGATGTACCTGCGGATAGAGCCCTTGCAATCGTTGTTGCTGAATACAAAATTCCTAAAACTCTCCTAGAGGCATTACTGGAAGGCTTTAAGTGGGATAAGATGGGGCGCAGATATGACACCATTGATGAACTTTATGAATATGCAGCCCGTGTTGCAGGGACTGTTGGTGCGATGATGTCTCTCATTATGGGTACGCGCTACCATGAACCAATTGAGCGAGCCTGCGAATTGGGTTTAGCCATGCAATTGACGAATATTGCCCGTGATGTTGGCGAAGATGCCCGTAATGGTAGATTGTATTTGCCACAGGATTGGTTGCGTGAAGAGGGTATCAACCCGGACGACTGGTTAAAAAATCCTACTTTTACCGCTGAAATAGCTCGGGTAGTGGACCGCTTACTAAAAACGGCGGATACCTTATATCAACGCTCACAAAATGGTATTACAAAATTACCCAGAGATTGTAGGGCTGCTATTTATGGTGCAAGGTTAGTTTATGCACAAATTGGCCGCCAAATTGAAAAACAAGATTTAGATTCTGTATCTCAACGCGCGATTGTGTCGAGTGGTCGTAAAAAGGTATTAATGCTGAAGGCTTTATCGGCCATGATTCATGTCAAACAAGTGAAAACCAATCTTGAGCCGATTAAAGAGATTCAATACTTGGTTGAGGCTGTGCCATTTGAAGACCCATACGCGCACTATGCCGGTAGTTTAGAGCAACGTATGGTTTGGGTTATCAATACGCTTGAAAAAGCAGAGAGACATCGTTTAGCACGAATGAACTAACCTTCTCTGTCTAAGTGAGCCTTGGCATTCTCCAAGGTAGCATCATTTGTACAATTGTTGCAGAAAATCTAGGGACATTTAAGGTTTCATGCATACAGCTTACTTCTTCCCCTAGCCAGATGCTTTGTAAAATAGAGCGGCTATAAAAAGGTGTATCTTCAAGATCTTGGATGACTGCAACCTTGGTTTTATCTGAGCGAATATGACGTTGAATGTGCCACATAGTTTTAGGAAGAGCCTGGCGACTTCCAAGCTCAAAATTTGTAATACTGCCATCTTGATTAAACTTCAGAGCTAAGAGATATTCACGACCATTTTTTTCACGAACGTCATACATTACTGCAGTACTGCCATCTTTTAATAAAGATCTTGCCCAATCCCATTCTAAAAAGGGACGATTGATGGGTTCATCACCCTCATTCGAATCTAAATAAGCATGTCCAGACCATTTGAGTTGTGGCTCAGTAAACTCCACTTCAACCCGAGATGTGGGAGCTAACGGTCCCCAGCGATGCTTACCCTGCGCATCAAGAGGGACTGAATAATTAAATAATTGCTCTGGATGCACCTTCACTTTACCGATTACTTTTTGACCAAATGGAACTGCACGTTCTTTGATATTAATTTCTAAAGATTGTCCGTTCCAATGCAGATCACTTGGTCCTACTTTAAAGTTGCTTGCATCTCGGTAATTAAAGCGTTTACCTCTTTCGGTCATCGTCCATCTCTTTTTACCAGGGCTATAAAGGGCAACATTGATACAGCAGTGATTATTGGGGTCGGCAAAATCCTTACGGTTGGCCCATAGGTAGTAGGGTGAGAAGACGCTCCCTATAAAAGCAATAATAGTGATGCCATGTTGACCATCATCACTGATCCCATCGACATACCACCAAAGGTAACCACCATGGGGGACTACTTGGTCAAAGGCAGGTGATCCATCAGCGTTGCGGCCGCCAGTCTTCCCGACAAGGCAGCCATTGGTACTCCCGGTCCCGGATGAACGCTGCCCCCGGCTAAAAATAGATTCTTGATCTTGGAGATTGAACTGGGCCGTTGAAAGGAGCTCATCCAACCGTGGGTTGCCATGCCATACAGCGCTCCCTTGGTTGCCGGAAATAGCTGATGAAAATCTTGCGGTGTTGTTCTGACCATTTCCCAAGACTGCGGGTTGATTTGAAAGCCACTTTTGCCAAGTAGTTGAAAGACCTTGTTTTGACATAACTCAATTTCCTTTTGAGAGGTAGAGGAATCCCCATTTGCTGGCGCATTGACTAGCAGCAAAACTTTTTCTGTTGGAGATGATAAGTTTTCTGTATGAGTTCGACTTTGAGCGCATAGATATACAGTTGGTTTTTGAGGAAGTCTATTTTCAGTAAAAATATTTGTAAATTCACTCTGATAGTCATCATCAAAGAAAACATTGTGATGACTGATTGGTAATTGATTTGCGGGGATACTCGCGGACCAAGTCACTGCAGATAAAGAGGATACCGTGGGGATAGGCGGTGTTGCCGTACTTACCTCACCTCCCAATAGGCCACTAGAAAGTGCAGCAATATCACCATTGAAAATAATGGCATCCGCAGGGATGATTTCACCGGTGTCGAGTTCTACTTGAGACACTTTTTGGTTTAAACATTTTATTTTTTTTACAAGGGTTCCGTATCGGATTTTAGCTCCCCTAGCCAAGGCTAATTGAGCGATGGTTTTTGGTAGTTCTGTCATACCACCGTTGATTGACCAAACGCCAGCCGTCTCTACATGAGCAATGAGCATTAAGGTTGCTGGGGCTAAAAAAGGAGATGATCCGCAATAAGTGGCGTACCGTCCAAAGAGTTGTTGTAGCCGAGGGTCTGGAAAAAACGATTCAAGTGATTGCCAAAGATTTTTAAAAGGACCAATACCCATCAATGTTTTGGTGCCAGATAGGCCGAGTTGACTCATCATGCTGGGAAGACTTGGGCGACGTGCCCGAATATAAGGTTTTTCTAGTGAGTCATAGACTTTTTGACTGACTCGGCAAAAGTCTAAAAATAAATCGGCTTGTTTTTTTCCAGAGAAATCTCGAATCGCTTGGGCACTTAATTGTTGATCAGCAAATAAATCGAGTTGATCTTTACCCCAAAAATGCCTTGCTAACACAGGAAGCTTCGTTGTGGCAATTAAACTGCTAAAGTCTTCACCACATTCTTTAAATAATTCTTCAAAAACCCAGCGCATCGTGAATACGGTTGGGCCAGAATCAATGTTCAGATTACCAGCTTGAAGAGTACGAATTTTCCCTCCAGGATGATGCTCTTTTTCTAGCAGAGTAACGTCATACCCTTGATGAGACAAACGTAAGCAGGCAGAAAGCCCAGCGATACCACCGCCAATAATAATAATTTTTTGCTTAGCCATAGTGCTTGCCTCGCCAAACCCCTTTGGCATCGATTGGTACGAATCTCGTAAACATAGATTCAGTAAAGAACTCACCTTTATAAGCGGTTTGAATAGCTTGTAAATGGGCTCCACTGCGGGCGTATTGATCCATTGCTGCAGTTGATTCCCACATCGTAAATGTGGCTTGTCGCAAATAAGGAGCTTCGCCGATACCTGCGGCAAGAATGCAACCTGGGTCGCGTTCTAAAGACGCTTGCGCAGGTGGCGCTTTACTCCAGAATTCGGGGGCTTTTGAAAACTTGATCGAGGCACGTGTAATTCCTGCGATGGGTCCTGTTAACGGAGCTTCTTGCGTTATTTGAAGCGTGTTTTTAGACCAAGAACCTTTAGACGAATATGCTTGGAGCATTACAGAAAAAAACTCACTTGAGTGTTTTTTATAATTCTCAATAATATTTGAAGTATTCAAAAAGTCTTTAGCTCGTTCCATTGAGTCGAAAACGCAAAGTAAACCTTGCTTGTTGAAACTTGGATTTAAATCAAAGCCACCATGCTTGCCACATCCAAGGACCTTGACAAACTTGATACCTGGAATATTTTTGAATGGATATTTACCGATGACTAGGCGAGAGATTCCCCAGGGTATTGAGCTTGAGGGGTAATTTACAAGGCACAACAATGATGTTTCTTGCATCATTGCCTTCGTTACAAATCTTCGGTTCCGTTTGGATCGGTAATACCAAAACGGCGCATTTTAATGTAAAGACTTTGACGGGATAAGCCTAACATTTCTGATGCAGAAACACGATTATTCATGGTGAGTTCAAGCGCAGACATAATGCACATTTTTTCAATCATGTCAGTAGTCTCACTCACAATATCTTTCAACGGAACTCGTCCTACGAGTTCTGTTAGCTTTGTAGCAGTTTGTTTAAGATCGCTCGTTGCCTGTCCACGCTGTGAAAGGCGTTGGCTGATTTGCCTAATGTTAAACCCAATATAAGACTCTTGTTCAGTGACAACTTTGACAGCTGAGACTTCTACCTCAATACCAGTTGCATTACCGCTAGGCACAATATTAGTAATGTAGTGTTTAATCGAGTTTTTATCTTTTAGATTATTAAGAATCACCCTTAAATCAATGCTTGCGCGTCCAAGCCAATTATCAATCGGTTCATCAACCAAATCACTTGATTTTTCAACTTGCGTCATCTCAGCAAAAGTTTGATTAGCACTATAAATTTTGCCATTCAGATCGGTAATTACAAACGCATCTGAAGAAAACTGAATCGCACTAATTAGGCGTTCATTATTTGGATTGAGCTTAAAGTCCTGAATGATTTCTGATAATGGAGTGACATTAATTAAAAATACAGTTTGATTTTCTTCTCTTAAGAAGTTCACAGTTATTTCAGCTTGGACTGTGTTTTTAACTAATTTCACATTTGCTTTTTTAGGAGTATTGATATTTCTAGAGTTATTTAACAACTCTTGTAATTGACTAAAGTCATTCATATCAATAAATTCTGCGAGAGATCGTCCAACCATCCTCCGAGCCTTATCCGTCATAAGGCTTTGGGCAACAGAATTAGCCTCAATAATTTTGAAAGTACTACCATCAATAATGATGTGTGCATTCACGCTCAGGTCAAACAGTTGACGATACCGCGCCTCTGCGAATCGAAGTCGCAGATAATCCGTTTCGATCGCTTGTTGGGCTTCAACCAATCGTTGTTGAAGGTTTGCTAGGCTACGTAAATCTCGTCCAATACCTAAAATCTTATTGTCTTTTTTAAGATGAAGGACAGATACCATTAAGGGCAGATCTGGATTATTGGGCACACTTAAGTTAATTTGGCGCCACTTTTGCGCATTTTCACTGACCGTGGGTGATAAAAGAGACTCTACTTTTTTACGGCTTTCTAAAGTGCTACATTCAAGCCATGATTTTCCAATCAAATGCTTTAAATGACTAAATCCAGGAGTTTGGGTGTTTAAGACATTTTCAATGATTCCATCTTGGTCCATCACTAGAACAGTGTCTGAGACATAACTCACCAATTCGGCAGCTGCATTGGCATCGATCGACTCAATATTGTTAGTAAGGTTTGGTATGGATGGATTCATTTATTCAATCTAAAGTGTAAACAATCGTAAACAATCATTGTAATATTTTATAGACAATGATCTCATTAATTTAACCCTATATTCTTTTTGTTACCCACAATAATTTCCGCCATTCTAATTGCTTCGTTTGCATCTGCAGACTTAATATCGGCATCAATTTCATCAAAAAGTTCTGGGTGACTATTATAAAGTGGTCCGCCAACCATGAAAGAAACATTTGGATTCATTGATCGGGCGCGAAGAGAAGCAATCATCTCATTTAAATCTTTAAGCTGTTCAACGTAGCCAATTGAAACACCAATGACATCAAACCATTGTGAAAAAATTAAAGTATTGATTTCTTCTGAAGATAAGTTTGGTTCTCCCCAAACCCGCCATCCCGCTTTTCTAAAGAATTCAGCCACGATAAATAACCCTAAAGTATGCTGAGATTTAGGAGCTGGAATTAATAGGGCGTTAAGATTTTCAATGGGCATACTGTTTTTCATCTGAAAATCTTTGGTCAGCTCGTAAAGAATATGTTGCAGGCGCCACAAGCCAATGGTCACCTCTGTAAAGCTAACAATGTCTTCTTCCCATAGAACTCCCAACTTTCTTGCTGTCATCGGAATAAGGTCTAAGTAAATAGACTCTATCGAAACTTGTTTCGAGATGAGTTTCTTAATATATTCAATGCAAGACTCTTGGGAGCCATTCATTGCGAGACCACTTAATAAATCAATCTCGGGAGTGTGAATTTTTCTAAGCCCAGGGGTCGCCAACTCCTCGAGAGGTGAGTTTGCTTGATGACTAACTAGAAGTCTTGGAATGATTTCTTGATCTAGCATCTTGATCAAAATATCAATGGGTTGTTTAATATTTGAAGTTTCATTTTGATCATCTTCAAGACAACTATCTTCTTGATTAAAGCTTGAATCTTGAGTGTGTCTCATTACCTTCTCCGGGAGAGTGGTTTTTACATCGTTAAAAGACTTAACCATACTCTGCTCCGTGTTAAAAAATAGTAGGGGATATACCGTAAATTTAAATTTACACGCTTTTTAAACATATGTCTAATTTATTTTACACAAATAAGGGAAATCCCTATATTGTGTAACATAAATAAGGCGTAAACTTTTGTTTACAGATGTTGAATATTATTCATTAGGCAGAGAAATGAACGAGAAGAGTAAGTTACTTTACACCCCAGAACAGAGGATCAAAAGAGATCAATCTGTTTGGACACTTGTTCAAGGTGTTTTGGCTCCCGTGCAATTTTTAGTCTTCTTAGTAAGTATAACCTTAGTTATCAGGTTTCTAATGACCGGAAAAGATTATGACTATGCCAACTATTCCATCATGCTAAAGACCTTTCTGCTCCTTTTAATCATGGTTACTGGTTGTATCTGGGAAAAGGTTGTCTTTGATAAGTACTTATTTGCAGAGGCGTTTTTTTGGGAAGACGTCTTTAGTATGCTCGTGATTTTCCTTCACTTGAGTTACGTCTACTGTCTATTGAATCAAATATTGAGTCCTAACGCCTTAATGATTTTAGCCCTGTGTGCTTATGGTGCCTACTTCATTAATGCTGCTCAATTCATTTGGAAATTAAGAGTTGCACGAAAAGAATATGAGGCTTTGCAAAACAAAGCCTCAATGACTAACGAAATATTTCAACAAGGTTATGCCTCATGAATGCAGTTATTCCAATCCAGGCAGTAGTTCAATCCGGTTGTGGAACACCTCCAGAAGTCATCCGTGAACGTGGACAACGTGAAGTATTTTGTGGATTAACTGGCATTATTTGGATGCATCGTAAGATTCAGGATGCATTTTTTCTGGTGGTTGGTTCACGTACTTGTGCACATCTCATTCAGTCAGCTGCAGGGGTGATGATTTTTGCCGAGCCTAGATTTGCAACAGCAATTATTGATGATCGTGATCTTGCAGGGCTTGCCGATGCAAATGCTGAATTAGATAAAGTCGTTCAAAGATTATTGGCAAGACGTCCAGATATTAAACTTCTATTCCTTGTCGGTTCATGCCCATCTGAAGTCATTAAATTAGACTTACACCGTGCAGCCGGTCGTTTAGATAAACAATTTGGTCCTCAAGTACGAATTCTGAATTATTCAGGAAGCGGAATCGAAACAACCTTTACCCAAGGTGAAGATGCTTGCTTAAATGCGCTTGTCCCACAGTTACCGGTAACTGAAGAAAAAGCCATCATGATTGTGGGTTGCTTACCTGATATCGTTGAAGATCAGTTTGCAAGGCTCTTTACTGAGATGGGTGTGACAAATGTTAGCTTTTTCCCACCACGCAACTCAAGAACACTTCCAGCGGTCGGAAGCAATACGCAATTTATCTTAGCTCAACCATTTTTAGGGGATACAGTCCGCGCACTAGAGTCTCGTGGAGCTAGTCATCTAAGTGCCCCATTTCCATTTGGGATCGAGGGAACAACTGAATGGTTAGCTGCAATTGCAACTGCGATGGGAGTCTCACAAGAGATATTTGATAAAGTGACAGCGCCGAAAAAAGCAAGAGCTGAAATGGCTTTGGCACCACTCAAAGAAACTTTACAAAATAAAAAGATTTTCTTCTTCCCAGACTCGCAGTTAGAAATTCCTCTTGCTAGGTATTTAAATCGTGAGTTAGGCATGGAGCTTACAGAAGTAGGCACACCTTATTTGCATAAGCAAATTTTAGAAAAAGAATTAGCTTTGTTACCACAAAATGTCCAGTTATCTGAGGGGCAAGATGTAGAGAAACAATTAGATCGACTCAAGTTGGCAAAGCCAGACATGGTCGTTTGTGGTTTAGGCTTAGCTAACCCACTAGAGTCTGAAGGATACACAACAAAATGGGCGATTGAACTCGTGTTTAGCCCAATTCATGGTTACGATCAAGCAGCCGATCTGGCCGAGTTATTCGCAAGACCTCTGCGTCGTAAAGCAAAACTACAGTTTGATACGGAGGCCCTATGCAATTAACTCTTTGGACCTATGAAGGACCGCCTCACGTTGGAGCGATGCGGATTGCTACAGCGATGACAGATTTGCATTATGTATTGCATGCGCCACAGGGCGACACTTACGCCGATTTACTTTTCACAATGATTGAGCGTCTCCCCAAAAGACCTCCTGTAACGTATACAACCTTTCAAGCGCGTGACTTGGGAGGAGATACTGCTCAACTATTTAAAAACGCTGCTAAAGAATCTTTTGAGCGTTTTAAACCACAAGCTATGATTGTTGGTGCTTCTTGCACTGCCGAGCTGATTCAAGACGATCCAGGTGGTTTAAGTAAGGCATTAAATTTACCAATCCCAGTCATTCCCTTGGAATTACCGTCTTATCAAAAGAAAGAAAATTGGGGTGCTTCTGAGACTTTTTATCAAATTGTCCGCCACTTAACCGTGCAGGATACAAAAATAGCAGCAGCTACTCATATCAGCCAACGTCAAGAAAAATTGGCAGCAGGTAAAAAGCCAAGTTGTAATATTTTAGGTCCCACAGCACTTGGATTTAGGCACCGTGACGATATAAAGGAAGTGAGCAAAATGCTCACGATGTTAGGTATTGAAATTAATGTAGTTGCTCCTCAAAGTGCTAGTCCAAGTGACATCACTCGAATTCCACAAGCTGATTTTAATGTTGTTCTTTACCCAGAAATTGCTCAGACAACAGCTTCATGGCTTTCAAGAATGTATGGCCAACCATTTACTAAAGTAGTTCCAATTGGTGTCAATGCAAGTATTGATTTCATGAAAGAAGTAGCGCAGTTAGCGGGCATTTCTGAAGAAAAAGTATTAAAAGAAATTAAGTCAAATTCTTCCTGGTACGCCCGTTCAGTTGATTCTACCTACTTGACCGGTAAACGCGTCTTTATTTTTGGCGATGCTACCCATGTGATTGCAGCAGCTAGAATTTCTCGTGATGAAATGGGTTTCCAAGTCGTTGGGATGGGGACTTACTCGAGAGAGTTTGCGAAAGATGTACGTGAAGCAGCGAAATCATATGGTTTAGAAGCCATCATTACAGATGATTATTTAGAAGTTGAAGAAAAAGTTGCAGAGCTTTCCCCAGAACTGGTTCTTGGCACGCAAATGGAACGTCATATTGCCAAGCGTTTAGGGGTTCCTTGTGCCGTCATTTCTGCGCCAGTGCATGTGCAAGATTTCCCAGCTAGATATGCTCCGCAAATGGGCTTCGAAGGTGCCAATGTTATTTTTGATACTTGGATTCATCCGCTGATGATGGGTCTAGAAGAGCATCTCATCATGATGTTTAGAGAAGATTTTGAATTTAATAGTAATGTCCCTGCCTCACATTTGGGACATGTTGGAGCGGCGTCTGCATCCTCCCATCAGGTCACTGAAGCAGCTCCATATTTTGAATTAGAAGTTCCCGTAGTTGATCAAGAGCAACCTGATAAAAAAGAAGAGTTTGATACGCAACAGCAGTCTACAACTCAACAATCTTCTGTAGATCAAGCGGTGTGGTCTGCAGATGCCTTAAAGGAATTAGGCAAGATTCCATTTTTTGTACGAGGAAAAGCTCGGCGAAATACAGAAAAGTATGCAATTGAGCATGGTATGCAGCAGATCACCTTGGAGACGCTTTACGATGCAAAAGCCTATTACAGTCGTTAATAAAACTCCTCTTAAATTTGTCTTAGTGACGATGGATACCCATCTCCTAAGTGCAAGTGAAAAGGCGAGTTTTGCATTAAAACGTGAAATGCCGAATCTGGATTTTAAAATTCATGCGGCAGCTGGTTGGGCTACAGCACCTGAGAAGCTTGCTGAGTGTAAAAAAGATATTGCTGAGGCTGATATCGTTGTCACTACGATGTTATTTTTGGAAGACCACTTTTTACCTATTCTTGAAGATTTAAAAGCGCGTCGCAATCATTGTGATGCCATGGTCTGTGCAATGTCTGCGGCAGAAGTGGTACCCCTTACCAAAATCGGTGATTTTGATATGAGTAAGCCAGCAAGTGGACCACTTGCATTGCTCAAAAAAATGCGTGGCTCTAAAGAGAAGAATACAACGGGTGGTGCTGCGCAAATGAAGATGCTACGTCGTTTGCCAAAAATTCTAAAATATATTCCTGGAACCGCTCAGGATGTGCGTAATTATTTCTTGACCCTACAGTACTGGTTGGGTGGTTCAGAAGAGAATATGTACCATATGGTCCGTTTTCTCATTCATAAATATGCAGCTGGTCCAAGAGCATCACTTAAAAATGCCAAGGGTAAGATTGTTGAACCGGTAATGTATCCCGATTCTGGAGTTTACCATCCGCGCCTCAAAGGACGTATTAGTGAAGAACTAAATCAAGTTCCTAAACTTGTACCTGATCACAAGGCAAAAGGTAAGATTGGTATTTTGCTACTTAGATCTTATGTTTTAGCTGGTAATACACAGCACTATGATGCTGTCTTTGCGGCACTTGAAGCGCGAGGATATCAGGTCGTTCCTATTTTTGCTGCAAGCCTTGATGCACGCCCTGCGATTGATCAGTTCTTAATAAAAAATGGCAAATGTACCGTAGATGCCATGATTTCTCTCACAGGCTTTTCACTTGTTGGTGGTCCTGCTTACAATGATGCCAAAGCTGCTGAAGAGGTGTTAGGTAAACTAGATGTACCGTACATGGCAGCCCATCCAGTAGAGTTCCAAAATCTTTCTGATTGGGGTAGTTCCGATCGTGGCTTACTACCTGTGGAAAGTACCCTTATGGTGGCTATTCCTGAATTAGATGGTGCCACTAATCCAATGGTTTATGGCGGCCGTTCTGGTGCACCTGGCACAACGTGTACAGGTTGCCATCGTCAATGCACCTTCACTGAAAAAAATAATGTGAATGATATGTTCACCTGTGTTGAACGGGTAGATATGCTCGCAGCCAGAATGGATAAGATGATTTCACTGAAGAAATCATCTCACCATGATCGTAAAGTTGCGATTGTTATTTTTAACTTCCCACCAAATGCGGGAAGAGTGGGAACCGCAGCGTATTTAGGTGTCTTTGAGTCCATTTATGAAACCATGGCACGTATGAAGCAAGATGGTTATCAAGTAGATATGCCTGCCAGCGTCGACGAATTAAGAGAATCTATCCTGCACGGTAATGCACAGCAATTTAATACCGATGCAAATGTTCACTTTAAGATTTCAACAAATGACCATGTCAAACGTGAGACCTGGTTGAAGGACATTGAAAAACAATGGGGTCCTGCACCTGGTAAACAATTAAGTGATGGTTCTGGAATTTTTGTATTAGGTAAACAGTTTGGTAATGTACTTCTTACCGTTCAACCGGGCTTTGGATACGAAGGTGATCCAATGCGTTTGTTATATGAAAAAGGTTTTACGCCTACACACGCTTTCTCAGCTTTCTATCGTTATTTAAGAGAAGATTTTGGAGCCCATGCAGCGCTTCATTTTGGGACTCATGGCGCTTTAGAGTTTATGCCTGGTAAACAAACAGGCTTGTCTGGCAATTGTTGGCCAGATCGTCTTATTAAAGATTTACCTAATATTTACTTATATGCGTCTAACAACCCATCAGAGGGTGCCATTGCGAAGAGACGTTCAGGTGCAACATTAATCAGTTATTTGACTCCACCGATTGCTCAAGCAGGTCTTTATAAGGGACTTGCAGATTTAAAGGCCTCAGTAGAACGTTATCGCTTATTACCAGAAAATGACCATGACCTTGCCAATGTTGTGGAGCGTGAACAACTTAGCGAGTTAATTTTTACCCAAGCGACTAGTATTGAAATTATCTCAGCCACAAGTTCCTGGGAAGCTCTTACACAAAAGCAAATCAGCGCTGAAGTAGTGAAGTTGAGTGAAGAGTTATTAGCATATGAATATGCCTTGATTCCAGAGGGCTTACACGTTATTGGTAAGAAAAAAACATTAAGTGCAAATTTAGAGATGCTAAAGAGTATGGCAAAGTTTAGCGTCGAAGTAACCCTGGAAGATGAGGTCTTCCTGGATATTGTTAAAGGATCTTTACCTCAAGAAATTATTCTTGCGCATAAACTTGGCAAAATCGAAAATATCGAAAAAATTATTACGGATTTACAGACTGCATATAAGTTCATGCAAATGGATAGTGAATTAGATGGACTGATGAATGCGCTGGATGGAAAATATATTCCCCCAGCACCTGGCGGGGATGTATTACATAACTTAGACGTACTGCCAACGGGGCGTAACTTACATGGTTTTGATCCTTTCAGAATACCTAGTCAGTATGCAGTGAAAGATGGTGCGCAACAAGCACAGCGTATTTTAGATCGCCACATGGCTGAAGAAAATGTCTTGCCTGAGTCGATTGCTATCGTCTTATGGGGTACGGATAATCTTAAAACAGAAGGTGCACCAATTGGTCAAGTTCTGGCATTAATGGGAGCTCAACCACGTTTCGATAGTTATGGACGTTTAGCTGGCGCTACATTAATTCCTTTAGAAATTTTAGGTCGTCCTCGCATTGATGTGGTTGTATCTATCTCTGGTATTTTCAGAGATCTCATGCCATTACAGATTAAGTTGTTAGCCGAAGCTGCTTTATTAGCAGCTAAAGCTGACGAACCTGCTGATCAAAATTTTGTGCGTAAACATGCCCTTGATTATATGGCGAGGATGGGTTGCGATATGGAGACAGCTGCACTACGCGTCTTCGGTAATGCAGACGGTACCTATGGTGCAAACGTAAATTTATTGATCGATAACAGCAAATGGGATGATGAAGAAGAGTTATCGAATACCTATAAGAAGCGTAAAGGTTTTGCATATGGGGTTAGCGGAAAACCTCAATTACAGAAGGCTGAGTTACTAGAAGGTATTTTTGCTGATGTGTCACTCACTTACCAGAATTTAGACTCCGTAGAACTTGGTGTAACAACGATTGATACCTACTTTGATACTTTAGGTGGGATCAGTCAAGCTGTAAAACATGCAAAGGGTGGCGTTGATTCGCCAGTTTATATCGGTGATCAAACTTCGGGTAAGGGAGTGGTCAGAACGCTCAACGAGCAAGTAACCTTAGAAACTAGAACACGTATGCTCAATCCAAAATGGTATGAGGGCATCTTACAACATGGCTTTGAGGGTGTGCATCAGATTGAAACCCATTTGACCAATACTTTTGGTTGGTCAGCAACTACCGGTCAAGTTCAGCCATGGGTTTATCAACAAATTACAGAGACTTTTGTCTTAGATGATGTAATGCGTGAACGCTTAGCAGATTTAAATCCAAGCGCCACGGCCAAAGTAGCAAATCGTTTGCTTGAAGCAAGCGAAAGGAAGTATTGGAATCCATCCGCACAAGATCTCGCTAAATTGCGACAATTTGCTGAAGAGTTAGAAGATCGACTCGAAGGCGTCTACCAAGGAGTAGCAATTTCATGAACACAGTTTCAGTCCCTATCTCAGTATTGAATGCAGCAAAACCACCTGATGGTGATGGTAGTGTTCAAGTGCACCTTGACCCTAATATCAAAATTGGAAATGCAAAAGTATTTGCCATTTACGGTAAAGGTGGAATTGGGAAGAGTACCACTTCCTCCAACTTATCGGCTGCTTTTTCAAAGCTTGGTAAACGTGTATTACAGATTGGTTGTGACCCAAAGCATGACTCAACCTTTACTCTCACCGGTAAATTAGTACCCACGGTGATTGATATTTTAGAGACAGTGGATTTTCATGCAGAAGAACTCAAGATAGAAGATTTTGTCTACGAGGGTTATAACGGTGTGATGTGCGTTGAAGCCGGTGGTCCTCCTGCCGGAACTGGTTGTGGTGGTTATGTAGTTGGACAAACAGTCAAACTCTTAAAAGAACATCATTTATTAGAAGATACAGATGTCGTGATATTTGACGTTCTTGGCGACGTTGTATGCGGCGGCTTTGCTGCTCCTTTACAACATGCAGATCGTGCCTTAATCGTTACAGCAAATGATTTTGACTCCATTTTTGCGATGAACCGAATTGTTCAGGCGATTGCTGCCAAAGCTAAAAACTACGATGTACGTTTAGGCGGTGTGATTGCTAACCGTAGCGCAGGAACCGATCAGATTGATAAGTTTAATAAACGCGTGGGTTTAAAGACGATGGCTCACTTTCCTGATCTTGATGCAATTCGTCGCAGCAGATTAAAAAAATGCACTATTTTTGAAATGGAAGAGACCCCTGAAATCCTAGCAGTACAAAACGAATATTTACGATTAGCAGCTTCCTTACTAGAGGAACTTCCACCGATTGAAGCAGAAAGTTTGAAAGACCGTGAAATTTTTGATCTTTTAGGATTTGATTGATGACAACAATACGATACGAAAAAAAACGTAGTGAGCTTGAAGAATATTTTGATCGGACAGCTTCGCAAGCATGGGCAAAGTTAACTTCTGATGCACCTGTCAGTGGGATTCGAGCAACCGTAAGGGCTGGTCGTGATCAAACCCGAGATATTCTTTTGAGTCGTTTACCAGAGAATCTTGCTGGCACTAGGATTTTGGATGCAGGTTGTGGAACTGGTGCTTTGGCAGTCGAATTAGCTAAACGAGGCGCACACGTGATTGCCGTTGATCTATCTGCTACCTTAATTGATTTAGCTAAAGAGAGACTAGATCCTAGGTTAGAGCATTTAGTTGAGTTTCATGCAGGTGACATGTTAGATCCCAAATTTGGTTATTTTGATTATGTAGTTTGTATGGACTCAGTGATTCATTATCAAGGTAACGATAAGGTCTCTGTTCTCGGTCAACTCGCAAAAAACACACAACATAAAATCATCTTCACTTTTGCGCCGAGTACGTTTGCTCTTGAACTGATGATTCGCTCTGGCAAGCTTTTCCCCAAAAAAGATCGCTCGCCCTTTATTGTGCCGATTGCTGAAAATCAGATTCGAGATGAAATCAAACAGGCAGAAGATTTAAAAGATTGGGATGTCACTTTCACCCAAAAAGTATCAAGTATGTTTTATAAATCACAAACGATGGAAATCACTAAAAAATGAAAGTTCCATTTTTAGTCAATAGAAAAACCTGGACTGCCGTAAGTCCTAAGTTACTCCCATTTGCAGATGTGGTGAGTGATGACTTACCTTTGTCTCGGCTTTTACGATTGTCTTTATTCCAAGTTACCGTTGGAATGGCTGCAACGCTATTGATCGGCACCTTAAATCGCGTATTGATTCTTGAGATGGGTGTAAGCGCTTGGTTAGTTGCATTAATGGTTGCCCTACCTTTACTGTTTGCCCCCTTTAGAGCATTAATTGGTTTTAAATCCGATCAACATCGCTCTGTTTTAGGTTGGAAACGAGTACCTTATATTTGGATTGGTACCTTATTACAATTTGGCGGCTTATCGATTATGCCTTTTGCTTTGATCCTATTATCAGGGGATACGCAGTGGCCGATTTGGTTTAGTCATATTGCCAGTGGTCTAGCATTTTTACTCGTTGGTGCTGGTATGCAGACCACACAAACTGCAGGACTTGCACTCGCCACAGATATTGCAACTGAAGAGTCTCGTCCCAGAGTAGTTGCTTTGATGTATGTCATGCTACTAGTTGGTATGGTCATCAGTGGCATCGTATTTAGTTTTTTCTTAAATCCTTTTACACAAATTCAATTAATACAGGTTGTTCAAACTGCTGCTGCAGTAACTTTATTTCTCAATCTTATTGCCTTGTGGAAACAAGAAGCTAGACAACCTCATAAAACAAATCCAGCCATCAAGAGACCTGAATTTAGAGAAAGTTGGAATCAATTTGCTACCAAAGGAAAACTAAAGCGTTATTTAGTGATGCTTGGATTGGGTACTGCGGCATTTAGTATGCAAGATATTATTTTAGAACCTTATGGTGGCGAGATTCTTCACTTAAGCGTGTCACAAACCAGTTTGCTGACTGCGTTAATGTCAGGTGGCGCTTTATTTGCTTTTGCTTTAGCTGCACGTTGGTTATCAAAAGGGATGGAACCCTACAGGATTGCCGCCTTTGCTTTATTAGTTGGTTTATTGGCTTTTTCTGCAGTCATTTTTGCAGAGCCGATGAATTCAACCATCATGTTTAGAGTTGGAGCAACCTTCATTGGCTTTGGGGCAGGTCTATTCTCAATTAGTACTTTAATTATTGCCATGAAAATGGACAATATTGGTATGACAGGAATGGCTATTGGGGCTTGGGGTGCAGTAAATACTACTGCCTCTGGCATAGCAATTTCATTAGGTGGCTTAATTCGCGATTTGATTTCAGATCTAGCAAAGCAGGGACTTTTAGGAGATGCCTTAAATAACCCCGCCACAGGTTATCAATTTGTATATCACATTGAAATATATTTAATTTTTGCAACATTGATCGCATTGGGTCCTTTGGTAATCTATCAATCCAATCAAAGGGTATCAACCAAGAAGTTTGGATTGGCAGAATTACCAGGCTAATTTTTTATAGGAGAAAGTTATGACAGGATTTGGAGCAATTACCGCTGGTTGGGATGTAGCATCACTCATTTTTACAATATTTATTGTATTTTTTCTTGGGTTGGTGATTCATTTGACTTTAGAAAGTAAACGAGAGGGGTTTCCTCTTGAGTCAGAGCGCTTTGGAAAAATAAGCAATGAAGCGGGCCTGATTATGATGCCTAAATCTAAGTCATTTTTGACGGAATCAGGGCAAGAATATTTAGCTCCATTAAAAAATGCTCCAGCACCAGAGGTGCTGAATGCAGTTCCTGCTCATCATATGAATGGTGCGCCATTAGTACCGACAGGTAATCCATTACTTGCAGGTGTCGGCCCGGGTTCTTATGCTAATCGTGCTGATGTACCAGATGTAGGCTTGCATGGTGAACCAAGAATTATGCCAATCTCACAACTACCAAGTTTTTCGGTTAATAAAAATGATAAAAATCCGATTGGCATGACTGTTTATGGTGCTGATCAGAAACCGGCTGGCAAGGTTACCAATCTGTGGGTTGATCATATGGAGTCAATGATCCGATATTTTGAAGTGGAATTAACACCAGGTAACAATGTATTGATTCCTTTGAATTTCGCTTTGATTAAAGAGGGTGGTGTTAGAGTAAATTCAATATTAAGCCATCAATTTAGCGATGTACCAAAAACGAAAAGTAATTCACAAATTACCTTACTAGAGGAAGAAAAAGTGATGGCTTATTATGGTGCAGGTACTTTGTATGCAACGCCTGATCGTCAGGAGCCATTAGCATGAGAAAAAATCTCAATAATGGTCGTGAATATGAACTAGAAGCAGAGTACGGCTTACCTGAAAAACTTCCAGAAACTGAAAAAGTAATTTGGCAGGGTTCTCCAAATGTTTGGAGAACTGCTAAAGATATATTTTATATTCGCCCCGTCATTGTTTATTTTTTATTTCTTGTTTTTTATCGAATTTATGATGGAGTTGTTTTAGAGCATAGTTTGCAAGCAGTGATTATTTCCACTGCTTGGATGATTTTTCTGAGTATCGTAAGTATCGGATTACTAGGTACACTTGCCTTCTTTACCGCTAAATCTGCAGTTTATACGATTACAAACCGCCGCATCGTAATGCGAATTGGTATGGCTTTAACTTTATCGTTCAACTTGCCATTTAAAGAAATTGTAAGTGCAGACTTTAAAGCCCAAAAAGATGGTTATGGAAATATCCCCTTAAAGGTTAATCAGGACACCAAAATAGCCTACTTTCATTTATGGCCTCATGTTAGACCAATGAATTTTAATCATCCTGAGCCGATGCTTAGAAATATTGCCAATGTTAAAGAAGTCGCGGAATTAATCAAACAGGCCTGGGCAACTGAAAATCAGATTGTAATCAACCAAGTTGCAACCAACACACCAATAATTCAACCTAATCGTTCGCGACAGGGTTTAAATGTTGGACTTACAAACGATTTAAGCCTAACTTAAAGAAATCTAATGTCCAATAACCAACTTCAATCCAAAATCTCACCTTCGATCAAAATCTCACCTTCGATCAAGGCATTCGTGATCTGTATCGCGCTCAGCTTGTTTGGTTATTTTATAAGTACATTATTTTTAGATGAAAAAAATCAAATACAAAAAGCGCAGCCAGTTCAGGTAAAAGTATTGAAATTTGAGGATAGAGAAGATGGTGGGGTTACTGTTATTGATGCTACAACGAATCAAATTATCGATGTAGTGCAGGGCGAGGCAGGGTTTGTTAGAGGAATCTTAAGGACAGTTGCACGTGAAAGAAGGATCCGTGGACTAGGGAAAGAGGACCCAGTCAATTTGATGGCTTTTAATGATGGCAGACTAGTTTTGTTAGACCCATTAACGAATACTCAAATTGAATTAGAGTCTTTTGGTTCGCAAAATGTCGAAAGCTTTAAAGTATTTTTGAAAAATAATAATTCATAGGAATCAACATGTCCAAACAAGTTAATTATTCATTAGATATGTCAAATACTTGGGAGGACTTATACGCCCATGTTGAACTAGAGGGTGTTGATATCGGACCTGGCGACGCGATTCAATTGCATCAAGTTCCAGTTGACTTGCCTTATGGTCAAAAAAGAAGAGTTACTGGCAAGGCATCTTATTTTAAAGCGAGTAGTTTGAAGAGATGGTTCATTCGGACATTCTCTCGCTTTGAAATAACAATGCTTTACGAAGTCAGTTTTTCATCGACACGATTTTCACAACAGCGCGCAAGAGAGTTGAACTTGCAAAAGAAGTCTATATAAAAAAAGGATAACTTATGAATACCTTAGCTCCGGAATTTAAAAATGATTTTCCAATCAACCTTTCTACTGATAAAGCCTTAGAAAATACGGTTTTAAGCCCACGTTTTTATACCACTGATTTCGAAGAAATGGATGGTATGAATATTGAGAGTATGCGGGGTGAGTGGAATAAATTGATGAAAGAATTTGAATCTGATCCTAATCAGTCACACTTTCAACGTCCTGAGGATATGCTCAAAGACTACTCAAAATTACCTGATGGTCTTTATCAAGAGTTTTTGGATTTTATGATTAGTTCAATTACTTCAGAATTCTCTGGTTGTGTACTTTATGCAGAAATTAAAAAGAAAGTTAAAAACCCTGATCTAAAGGAACTCTTTGGATATATGGCACGTGACGAGAGTCGTCATGCTGGTTTTATCAACCAATGGTTAAAAGATTTTGGAGTTGGTATTGATTTAGGATTTTTAGCGAGAACTAAAAAATATACATTTTTTAAGCCAAAGTTTATTTTTTATGCAACCTACTTATCTGAGAAGATTGGTTATGCGAGGTATATCAAGATATTCCGTATCGTGGATCAGAATCCAGAGATTCGCTTTCACCCGATATTTTTGTGGTTTGAGAAATGGTGTAATGATGAATTTCGTCATGGCGAAGCGTTTGCTGTATTGATGCGCTCTGACCCGAAATTATTATCGGGTGTAAATAAGCTTTGGATTAGATTCTTTTTACTTGCCGTATATGCAACCATGTACGTTAGAGATCATTCACGGGTGGAGTTTCATAAAGCTTTGGGAGTGTCGCCAACGCAATATGACAAAGAAGTATTGCACTTAACTTCTGAAATCTCCAAGCAGGTATTTCCATTCACAATTGATTTAGATAATCAAAATGTTTGGGATAAGTTTGACAAATTAAGAGTTTTATCTGATCGGATGGAAGAATATAAAGAACAGCCTGGCCTCCTCTCAAAATTGAAGCGTTTGGGTACAGGTATTCAAGCTGGAGCAACATTTGTTAGTTTGTATTTAATTCCTGTTGTGCCGAATGAATTAAAAGCAGATTTCCGCTTAAAGCCTGTTTGGTAGAAAGTACCCTAAATGAAAGGTGCTGTGTTTCCTTTTTTATTTACTATCTTTGTATGGTGGTTTAGTACGGGCTTTATTTTATGGCTGGACCGTCTATCCCCTATGCGCTTTAAATGGATTATGGTGGTTAACACAGCAATTCTCATTGCGGCATTTTGGGGCTTGAATGTTAGTAGCCAATCTTCCTCGGTTGCAGATGCGTATTGTGCTTTTTGCTGTGCCCTATTAATTTGGGCTTGGCAAGAAATTGCTTTTTTATTAGGATATGTTACGGGTTCAAGGAGAACTGCCTGTCCTGATGGTGCAAAAGGATGGGCACGTGCTAGATATGCTTTTGAGGCGTTAAATCATCATGAGTTAGCTTTGTTATTACTGTTTATTGGTGTGGCAGCATGTAGTTGGAATGCAGATAACTTAACTGGCTTTTGGACTTTTGTCATTCTTTGGCTCATGCGGCAAAGTGCGAAGTTAAATATTTTCTTAGGTGTACTGAACCTGAATGAAAACTTTCTTCCGAAGCACTTAAAGTATTTACAAAGCTATTTTCGTCGTCGTTCTATGAATTACTTGATGCCTATTTCTATAGTGGCATCTTGCTTGTTTGTAGTGCCCCTATGGAGTGGAGTACTAACTGAGGGGACTGCCTCTTTTGAGATGGCTTCTAACGGCATTCTTGCAACCCTATTAACGCTTGCGATTGTTGAGCATCTATTTTTGGTTATACCGTTTCAACTTGAATTTTTATGGAAGTGGGGCTTTCGCGAAGAAAGGTAAATTATGGGACATTTAGACGCTGATATTTTGCTTGCTCAACCTAGGGGATTTTGTGCTGGGGTGGACCGAGCGATTCAAATTGTGAAAGAGGCGATTCGCCAATTTGGAACGCCAATTTATGTGCGTCATCAAATTATCCATAATGCTAGAGTGATTGCTGAATTAAGTAGTGAAGGTGCAATCTTCATTGAAGAATTATCTGAGGTACCGGACGGTTCGACGCTTATTTTTAGCGCACATGGTGTCTCAGCAGAAATTAAGTATTTAGCCAGCTTACGAGACTTGCGTATTTTTGATGCAACCTGTCCTTTGGTGAATAAAGTGCACGTTGAAGTTCAAAAATTACACGCTGCTGGAATTCCGATTGTGATGATCGGTCATCATGGCCATCCTGAGGTGGACGGCACGATGGGTCAGGTGAAAGACAATATTTATTTAGTTGAAAAAGTGGCTGATATTGCCAAGTTGCCCTTAGGGCAAGATCAGCAAATTGCTTATGTGACTCAAACCACTTTATCCATTGATGAGACTAAAGAGATTATTACTGCATTAAAAGCAAGTTTTAACAATATTGTAGAGCCTAAAAAACAAGATATTTGTTACGCTACTCAAAATCGTCAAGATGCAGTAAAAGAGCTCATTCCCCTAGTGGATGTGATGGTAGTTGTTGGAAGTGCCAATAGCTCAAATTCAAATCGACTCAGAGAGTTAGCAACCAAGATGGGCGTTCCGGCTTATTTAGTCGATGATCCCCTACAGGTGAAGCCTGAATGGTTCTTCGATAAAAAGCGTGTAGGTATATCTGCAGGAGCTTCTGCACCTGAAAACTTAACCCAAGAGATTATCGACGTGGTTCGCCATTATGGGTTGCGAGTTGTAAAGACACTGCCAGGTATTGTCGAAAATACAGTTTTTTCAATGCCAAAAGGTTTGCAAAAAACTGCATCCTTATAAGAGGAATCTCCTTTAGGAATTTTTAGGACTACTAGGGAAAATCCTTAGTTATTTTCATGGTATTTTTTAAGATTAAGTGTAAAATTTAATTTACACAATTGTCGTAAATAAAAAAATACAAACATGAAATTGCCAGCGTTTATAGAGTTACTTAAACCTATCACATGGTTTCCACCCATGTGGGCATTCACTTGCGGCGCAATCAGTTCAGGTCAAGCTTTTAGTCAGAATTGGCAAGTTATTCTGCTCGGTATCCTTTTGACAGGTCCTTTAGTCTGTGCATCAAGCCAAGCCGTAAACGATTGGTTTGATAGGCATGTTGATGCTATAAACGAGCCGAATCGACCAATTCCGTCAGGGCGCATTCCTGGCAGGTGGGGACTTTATTTAGGAATCATTTGGTCGTTACTATCATTGGCTGTAAGCTCTTTTTTAGGAACTTGGGGATTTTATGCGACTTTATTAGCACTCGCGTTTTCGTGGGCTTACAGTATGCCGCCCATACGATTAAAACAAAATGGCTGGTATGGAAATCTAGCTTGCTCGATTAGTTATGAGGGCTTGGCTTGGATTACTGGAGCTGCACTGTTATCTATCAGCCTTACACCAAGTAATCCATCCTTATTATTTGCTGGACTTTATAGTATTGGTGCCCATGGCATCATGACTTTAAATGACTTTAAAGCGATTGAGGGCGATAAAAAAATGGGAATTCGATCTCTTCCAGTTCAATTAGGTGCCGATTCTGCAGCTAAAGTTGCTTGCCTCATCATGTTGGTTCCGCAAGTCATCGTTTGTATTTATTTATATTTGATTGATCAAGCTTGGCATAGTCTTGGGGTCTTCATGTTGATCATGATCCAAATAATACTCATGAAATTTTTTATTTCCAAACCAATAGAAAGAGCGATTTTCTATAGCGGTTTTGGAGTCCCATTATTTGTTAGTGGCATGATGGTTGCTGCTTTCGGTATTCGTCAATTGGGAGTGTGAAATGCTCAGCGCAAATCCTACAACAACTCTTATTAATCAGCAAACAAAGGCGGATGGATCTTTGGGTTGGTTTGGAATTATTCGACTAGGCTTAGTGCAAACTTGTATTGGCGCAATAGTAGTAATGACTACATCAACACTCAATCGAATTATCGTAGTGGAGTTGAGCTTGCCAGCCTTAATCCCCGGAATTCTGGTGGCACTACATTATTTTGTGCAGGTTATTCGTCCTAAGATGGGCTTCATATCAGACCAAGGTAAGCGAAAAACTCCATGGATTATTGGAGGAATGGGTGTACTAGCTTTGGGCGGTGTAGCCGCATCAATAGGGACTGCTCTCTTAGGTATAAATTTAGTAATTGGATTAATCGTATCATTTTTCGCATTTGTGATGATTGGAGTGGGCGTAAGTATTAGTGGGACCTCCTTACTAGCGCTATTAGCAAAAAGTGTAAATGACCAACGTCGAGCGGCAGCTGCAACGATTGTATGGTTGATGATGATTTTTGGATTTGCCATCACCAGTATTTTGATTGGAAAATTTATTGATCCCTATACACCACTGAAAGTGGTAACGATAGCTGGAGTTGTCTCGATGATTGCTTTTCTATTGACGACACTTTCTTTATTTCGATTAGAAGAGACAGTCAGCAAATATGCCCAAAGTTTGCCAGAGGCTAAAAAAGATCAACTATCTTTTAAACAAGCAATTGCTGAAATGTGGAAGGATCGTGACATACGTCACTTTACTCAATTTATTTTTATATCGATGTTAGCTTTTAGCTCCCAAGATTTAATCCTTGAGCCTTTTGCTGGCATTGTTTTCAATTACACAGTTGGTCAAACCACTAGCCTATCTGGATTACAGCATTCAGGGGTATTAGTTGGGATGTTAATGGTCGCTATTTGTGGCAGTAGTTTTTTAAGGAAGTATTTTGGTTCACTCAGTTTTTGGACAGTTTATGGTTGTATTGCTTCTGCGATTGCAATGGCAGGTTTATGTGTCGGTGGTTTAGTTGGTCCGAGTTGGCCACTCAAGCTCAATGTTTTTTTATTAGGTGTTGCAAATGGTGCATTTTCGATTGCAGCGATTGCTTCGATGATGCGCTTAGCCGTAGCTGATGGTGCAGGTAAAGAAGGCGTAAGAATTGGTTTATGGGGTGGAGCACAGGCCATAGCTTTCGGCTTAGGAGGCTTACTAGGAGCTGTTGCAAGTGATGCAGCAAGATGGTTAATTACAGATTCAGCAAGTGCTTATTCATTTGTATTTAGTTTAGAAGCATTGTTATTTGTGGTTTCAGCAAAATTTGCAAAAAATATTCAACGATAAATATTAGGTGGATGATATGAATAAAGAAATTTTTGACGTTGTTGTGGTTGGTGGTGGACCCGCAGGAGCAACAGCTGCTGAAACCTTAGCGAAAAAAGGGAAGAAAGTATTGTTGTTGGATCGAGATGGCAGAATCAAGCCGTGTGGTGGAGCGATTCCACCGAGGTTGATCAAAGATTATGAAATACCTGATTCTCTATTAGTTGCAAAAGCAACCTCTGCAAGAATGGTTTCACCAAAAAACAATAGAGTAGATATTCCGATTGAAGATGGCTTTGTAGGCATGGTTAATCGTAGCGAATTTGACGAATGGTTACGTGAACGAGCAAGAAAATTTGGTGCTGTAAGGCGTGTTGGAAATTTTACTAACCTTGAGGAAGAGGGTGATTTAGTAAAAATCACTTACCGTGTTCGTGAAAAAGCTGAAATTGGTAGTGGTGTTTTATCAGAAGTTTATGCACGTGCAGTAGTTGGCGCAGATGGCGCAAAATCAGGGGTAGGAAGAGCTGCTGGAGTGCCTGGATGCTCCGAGGCAAATTATGTTTTTGCGTACCATGAAATAATTCGTAGACCAGCCGTCACGAATAGTGATTATGATGATTCGCGTTGTGATGTTTTATATCAAAAAGATATTTCTCCAGATTTTTATGGATGGGTATTTCCTCATGGTGATACTTTAAGTATTGGAACGGGAAGTGCTGATAAAGGATTTTCACTCAGAAACGCAGTTGGTAAATTACGTGCAGATATTGGACTAGCCGATGCAGAATTAGTTCGTCATGAAGGTGCGCCATTGCCCATGAAGCCTCTAAAAAAATGGGATAACGGTAAAAACGTCATCCTGGCTGGTGATGCAGCTGGAGTTGTAGCCCCAGCTTCAGGAGAAGGAATTTATTATGCAATGTTAGGTGGTCAACTTGCAGGTGAAGCGATTGAAGAGTTTCTCGTTACCAATGAAGTTAGTAAATTACGTTTAGCCAGAAAGCGCTTTATGAAAGAACATCGCTTACCATTTATTGTATTAGGAGTCATGCAACATTTTTGGTATACGAGTAATAAAAGGCGTGAGAGTTTTGTGAAAATGTGTGAAGACAAAGACGTACAAAAGCTCACATTTGAAGCGTACATGAATAAAAAATTAGTACGTAAAAAACCGATGGCTCACATCAAAATCTTTATTAAAGATATGGGGCACTTATTAGGAATTGCAAAGACTTCATGAACAGTTCTTTTTACCGTCAACCCCATATTATTGCTGCTGGAGCCTGGCTGCTCGTGGTTATTATGTTGGGCGGTTTATTAACTGATTTAAGCCCATGGTATTTTAGTTTGAAGCATCCAGACTGGAAACCACCTGATTGGGCTTTTGGTATCATTTGGACTAGTATTTTTTTATGTGCTTTTTTTGCGTGGATATTGGCTTGGAGTAAATCATCTACAAAAATTCAAAAAAAAATCCTTTCGATATTGTTTTTAAGTAATGGGTTTTTAAATTTGTTCTGGAGTGTTTTGTACTTTAAATTACATCGTCCTGATTGGTCTTTGTTTGAGGCGCTATTTTTATGGGCTTCTGTTTTGGGAATTATTGTGTATTCGTGGGGATTAAGTAGGCAAGCTAGTTTGTTTATGTTGCCCTACATTGTTTGGGTTAGCGTCGCAATCTTACTTAATCTAGAAACAATTCGTTTAAATGGACCTTTTCAATAAAACTCAATTATGTTAAATCTATTAACTATCGGTATCCAACATCAAATTGCTCCAGTTAGTGTGAGAGAAAAGGTGGCATTTTCAGAGGAAAATTTACCAGATGCGCTCCTTGATCTAAGGCAGTATTTGAATCAATTTAATAATGAAACGAATTCTGAGGTAGCAATTTTATCTACCTGCAATCGAACAGAAATCTATTGTGCTGCAAATGACCAGCAGATTTCACCAGGGTTACTTCAGGCTAGAACAATCGACTGGTTATCATCCCAGCAAGGTATTGCAAAAAGTGAGATTCTTGATTACGTTAAAACTTCTGTTGCTTCTGAGGCGGTTAGGCATGTGTTTCGAGTTGGGTGTGGTTTAGATTCGATGGTTCTTGGGGAGACTCAAATACTTGGTCAAATCAAAAAAGCGGCTTATACAGCTCAGCAAGCTGGATCGATAGGATTGCATCTCAATCAATTATTTAATCGCACTTTTGCCGTTGCTAAGGATGTCCGAACGAATACCGAAATCAGCTCTCATGCTGTTTCAATGGCTAGTGCGGCCTTACGCTTATCACAAGGTGTGTTGGGCGATATTGAAAAGCAAAGGATCTTATTTATTGGTGCTGGTGAAATGATTCAGTTATGTGCTGTTTACTTTTTAGGTAAAAAGCCACGTTCAATCACTATTGCTAATCGCACTATTGAGCGGGGTGAAGACTTAGCTAAATATATTTCTGAACAAGGTTATTCTTGCGACTCTATTCCATTATCTGAAGTGCCAGAAAAAATGGCAGATTTTGATATTGTGATTTCCTGTACCGCTAGTTCCTTGCCTATTATTGGCTTAGGTATGGTCAATACCGCCCTCAAGAAACGTCGCTATGCCCCAATGGTGATGATTGATCTTGCTGTCCCAAGAGATATTGAGCCTGAAATCAGTAATTTAAGAGATGTCTATTTATATACGGTAGATGATTTAGGTCAGGTAGTCAAAGAGGGTAATGATTTAAGGTTAGGTGCTGTAAAAAATGCTGAAATGATCATCGATTTGCAGGTTAAAAACTTTATGCATTGGTTTATGCAACGCTCTTCGGTTCCCTTGATTAATAGTCTTAAGCAAAGAAGTGATGAGTTACAGAACATTGAATTAGAAAAAGCAAAAAGAAAGATACAACGTGGCGATGACCCAATGGAAGTAATGGCTGAGTTGGCACGTGCTTTATCAAATAAGTTTTTACACGGATCTTTACATACACTGAATCATGCTGAGGAATTTAGTATTGATGAGTGTCAAAAAATTGTATCGAAAATATTTATAAGCACTGGACGAAAGGGCTGAACATGTTAAAAATGACTAATTTACTGAAAACTATTCAGTCTCCTTCGGATCTAAG
The DNA here is from genome assembly GCF_003072505.1 of Polynucleobacter rarus. Lineage (GTDB taxonomy): Bacteria > Pseudomonadota > Gammaproteobacteria > Burkholderiales > Burkholderiaceae > Polynucleobacter > Polynucleobacter rarus. The sequence continues at coordinate 1,798,044 of NZ_NTGB01000001.1, read as the reverse complement.
AGAATTAAAGAGGACTCAACTTCCTCAAATTGCGAATGAACTTCGAGAATTTTTACTCGATTCTGTTTCTCAAACAGGTGGTCACTTATCTTCAAATTTAGGTACGGTCGAACTAACTGTCGCATTACATTACGTATTCAATACCCCAGAAGACAAAGTAGTCTGGGATGTGGGTCACCAGAGTTATCCTCATAAAATTTTGACTGGTCGTCGTGATCAAATGTCTGGTATACGGCAATTGGGGGGAATTTCTGGATTTCCTAAACGATCTGAGAGTAAGTACGATGATTTTGGTACGGCACATTCTTCAACGAGTATCTCTGCTGCAACTGCAATGGCTCATGCTGCCTTAATCCAAGAGAAATCGAATGTTGCCATAGCTGTAATTGGTGATGGAGCGATGACTGGCGGAATGGCTTTTGAAGCGATGAACCACGCTGGAGTCACCAGAAATTTACCCTTGATTGTGATTTTAAATGATAACGATATGTCAATCTCACCAGCGGTTGGAGCTTTAAATCGTTACCTTGCAAGATTAATTAGCAGCCCTTTGTATGACACAACCAAAAACGCAGTCGGTAATGTCTTATCTATTGTTCCTCAATTACGCGAATTTGCAAAACGACTAGAAGAGCAAGCAAAAGGAATGGTCGTACCTAATACGATATTTGAAGAATTCGGTTTCAATTATATTGGCCCAATTGATGGTCATGATTTAAATTCCTTAATTCCAACACTACAAAATATCCAAAAACTAGCCTTACAAGGAGATGGTCCTCAATTTGTGCATATCGTGACAAAAAAAGGCAATGGATATGCTCCCGCTGAGGCAGATCCAATCAAATATCATGGGCCAGGAAAGTTTGATCCTAAAGTTGGAATCTTGCCTTCAAAGACGGTAAGCAAAAAAACATTTACGCAAATTTTTGGTGAATGGATTTGTGATATGGCTAAGGTGGACGATAAGCTAGTTGGTATAACGCCAGCGATGCGTGAGGGGTCAGGATTGGTGGAATTTGAGAAAAATTTCCCGAAGAGATATTTTGATGTCGGTATCGCTGAACAACATGCAGTTACTTTTTCAGCTGGTTTAGCATGTGAAGGTTTAAAACCAGTCTTAGCAATTTATTCAACTTTTTTACAGCGAGGTTACGATCAGCTCATACACGATGTAGCATTGCAAGATCTGCCAGTTATGTTTGCCCTAGACCGAGCTGGAATAGTTGGTGCTGACGGCGCGACCCATGCCGGTGTTTATGATATTCCTTACCTGCGCTGCATACCAAATATGCTGGTCATGACGCCGAGTGATGAGAATGAATGTCGTCAGTTATTATCGACGGCTTACTATGCGAAACATCCAAGTGCAGTTCGCTATCCGAGAGGTAGTGGTGTTGGAGCTGAGGTAAGCTCAAGTTTAGATGGGTTGCCGTTGGGACGTGCAAACCTTAGAAAAATGACCACACAACTTACCGGTAAGCGCCTTGCAGTATTAGCATTCGGAACTCTATTGCATCCTTGTTTGGAGGTTGCTGAGAAATTAGACTTAACAGTTGTCGATATGCGTTTTGTAAAGCCTATTGATGAAGAGATGTTGACACAAATCGCTAATACGCATGACGGACTTATTACTATTGAAGAAGGATCTATTCAGGGTGGTGCAGGAAGTGCCTGTGTAGAGTACCTAAATCAAATTGGATTAGCTTTACCTACCCTACATCTAGGATTGCCAGATCGATTTATTGATCATGGAGATAGTCAAGTGTTGTTAGCGGCTTGTGGCTTAGATGCCTCAGGTATTGAAAGATCAATTATTACAAGATTTTTTTGAGACTGAATTATTCATCATTTAATTTAAATATTAAAAAAGCACGAATAGTTTTAAGTAACTATTCGTGCTTTTTTTATCAAACTTTAATGTCTAAGGGAAGATTATTTCTTCTTCATCGAGTTAAGCCTTAAGATTCCGGCAATGATTACCCCAAAAAAGATTGCGGCGACCCAAATACCGAAAGATCCTACAGAGCCTTGCGGCATTAATAAGCGAAAAACGATCATTGCAACAACAGCAATAATTGCAAAACCGACATATTTTGTGATGTGAGTAGATCCCATATTCATCTCCTAAATCAATGTAAAAAATTGAATTATTTTTTTGGTGTTTTATCTTTATTGAAATAATTAGCAAGCCAAAAAAACACAACTAGAAACCATAACATTAGAAACAAGTGGTAAATTTTCAATTCTATTCTCCTTGGTGGGTAAGTATCAATAAATCATACATCAAAATAAACGGACTTAAAACGGTGATATCTTGAAAAACAACGTAATTATTACGTTTTACTTGCACTACGAACTTTAATGAGGGGCAACATTGTTAGGATTGTCATCATCAGCATACAGATTTCAATTGCGTAAACCGTACTGTAACCCATCAATGAGGAGTTGGTATTCGTTGCTACAACATCGCGAATAATGCCTCCCAATGTAATTGCTAAACCTGCAGCGGAGGCCTGTACAGCGCCCCAAGCCCCAAGAGCTAATCCACTTTGTCCTTCTGGAGCAAGATTCATGGTTGCAGTTAAGGTACCATGACCAAATAAGCCCGCACCAAACCCAATAAAAAGAGTACCTAGGGCAAAGAGAATCGGTTCACCAATATTGCCAGAGAGGATCACAGCCAAGAAGGCAGGGATACCTACTAAGGCCCCTATACTTGACATTTTAAATGGATCAGCTCCTTTGCTGAGAATATGCGAAGCCCATGCAAAACCAAACAGTCCACCTGCTGCTAAGGCAGCAGTTAAGCTAGTAGTTTGTGATACGCTCAGTTTTAAAATATCTCCTCCATAGGGCTCAAGAAGGATGTCCTCCATTGAGAATGCAATAGTCCCAAGGCCAACAGCAATTAAACGACGCGTTGCATAGTTACCTTCTAAAAAGGCATCCCAAGATTCTTTAAAAGTTTTACTTTGAGGTTCAGCTGGATATAAATGTGCAGGTCTTCTTGCCTCTTGTTTCCAAAGTGCAATAACATTCAAAACAAGCGTCATCACTGCTGCGCCTTGAATGACTTGTATCAATCTTCCAGGACTAAAATCACTGAGAAGATGACCAAAAATAATAGCACTAACAATCATGCCAATTAGTAGCATGACATACATAAGCCCAACTACTTTAGGTTGAGATTCCGGAGGGACTAAATCATTTGCTAAAGCTAATCCAACAGTTTGGGTTGTGTGCAGACCAGCACCAACAAATAAAAATGCAATACCCGCACCTAATTGGCCTATCCATTGGGGAGCATTATTGGCTTGACCTGCGCCTGATAGCACCAATAAGCCAAAGGGCATCATGGCAAAACCGCCAAATTGTACTAAGGTTCCCATCCAAATATAGGGAACCCTTTTCCAGCCTAATGCAGAACGATGCGTATCAGATTTAAAGCCGATAACGGCTCTAAATGGTGCAAAGATTAAGGGAATAGAAATCATGATGGAAACTAATGATGCAGGTACCTTCAGTTCCACAATTAAAACTCGATTTAAGGTGCCAATTAGCATGACTAAGGCCATACCAACTGACACCTGAAAGAGCGACAAACGGAGTAAGCGCGATAATGGGACATCTGGAGTTGCAGCATCTGCGAAAGGCAAAAACTGCGTACTAAGCCTAGACCAATTACTAATGAATTTTCGGCTCATTGATGTCATTTATATAATTATAGTTATTTAAACTTAGGAACAAATCAGGATGAAATTCATCCTGATTTATTCTTTTAACCAAGTTACTACTATTTGGCCGGTTCTTTTGCCACCGCTGCAACTGGGGCGCTTCCTTGTAAAAAGCCTTTAACCCAAGTGGTATTGTTTACTAATTGCAGGTGAACATTGAATGATGCAAATGCTACTGCAGTAATAATAAGTGGAATACCAACAGATGGCTTAACTACACACCATAATTTTCCGTAGATCATTTTGTGCCCCTTCGATTATTTGAGCCAAGGTGAATAAATATAAGCCAGTAAGTGAGCTAACGCAGCAATTAAGCCAAAGAACTGAGTTCCTTGAATTAAGTGTCTGTGAATCTCTTCTGACTCCGCCTCTGTAAGACCTGTAGGCCATACTTTATTTGGATCTGACATGTTGAAATCTCCTTTGGAAAGATCTTTTCGTGCAAAACCCGCACGTGGGCTATTCATGGATAAACAGTATTTATTAAAAATTATTTACCCATTCCTATGTGTAATGTAAATTATACATTTCAAGATGTCAATAATTAATTACATATTTTTGTCTGAAATGCTAAAATTATTCAACATGTGATTGGGGTTGTGTTTCACTAGTTTGATGGGTTTTATTCATAGTTATTAGTAGAGATGAATCAAAAAAATCCATAGTAAATAACAAGTTAAAAGTAAGAGTTGTCTTGAATTACTTTTGTAAATTATTAAATCATCATTGAAGGGGACTTTATGACTGAGAACGAGTCATTCGAACTAATGGGTTTTTTAAGGCAGATGATTCAAACTCGAATCATCTATAAAGATATTCTTGCAGAAAAACAGATAAATGAAGCATTTTCTACGCAGCCCAATGCAAGTTATCTTTTAGTGCAGAGAGCTATTTTTTTGGAGAGAGAGTTAGAACAAACTAAAAAGAACTTAAGCGAGCTACAAAGCCAATATCAAGTTATTCCAACGGCTTTAAAGCAAGACACATTTTTGAATGAATTAATGAGTAACTGGGGTAAAAATTTAGAGGCTCGGGAGAATACGATGAATGAGAAAGCACTTACAAAGAAGAAAAAGTTTTTATCGTTTGAAGATAAGGGACTCTTATTTTTGATTAAAAACTCAAAAATTATTTGGTTATTGGTTTTGGTTGCATGGGGACTTGCTTACTTTATTAAAAATAAGTAACTCAAATTCAACAATATTTATAAAGCAAATTGATGAAACAATAAAGGCATAAAGAACTCATCTTTAAGCCTTTATTAAACTAGATTTAAAATCAATCTAGCTTATTTAAAACAAGTTACCGTGTTTAAAAGTTAATACTTGTAAGAAACCATAAGCATACAGATATCAAAGTGAAAATACCAATAAAAGCAATGATCCCGTTGCGATAAAGATTTTTGGCTTTATCTCTAGCTTCGATAGCACGTTCTTGACTCATCTCTTTCTCCTTTTGTAGTTATCCATTTTATTTTATATGAAACTTTTAAATATAGGAAATAAAAAATAAACTGCCTTATTTTTTATATTAATTAATAAAATCTTGAGACAAGCTGCTCTAGCTGTATTGAAGAAAGCGCTCCAGAAATTCTTTCTATCTCAGAGCCATTTTTAAAGATTGCCAGAGTAGGAATGGAGCGAATAATATATTGTTGGCCAATACTCGGATTGGCTTCTGTATCTATTTTTACGTGCAAAATCTTTTCTCCATGTTTTTTGGCGCTAACTTGGAAGGTTGGAGCAAACATTTTGCAAGGCCCGCACCAAGGCGCCCAAAAATCAATGATGATGGGTAATTTATTTTGATTGATGATTTCTTTAAGACTAGCTTGATCGACCTCTATAGGCCCTAAAAGTAAGCTAAATTGACAAGCACCACAAATAGGCTTTTCATTTACACGGTCACAGGGCAAGCGATTCAATTTCTGACAATTTGGGCATTTAATAATCATTGCGACTACCTTTTCTTGTTACTAATTAATCAGAGCTAAATTATCTTATTGGTATAAGTTCGATTATCGGCTTATTTAAAGTTTAATAGGGGGCAGTTTCAAGGTTAAAATATAGAAATTACTTAAACAAGGAGCCAAAATGTCCCTACGAATTAATGATGTTGCACCAAACTTTACTACTGATTCAACTGCTGGAGAATTAACCTTGCATGATTGGATCGGGGATAGCTATGCTATTTTATTTTCTCACCCAAAAGATTTTACGCCAGTCTGTACCACCGAGTTCGGTGCGGTTGCTCAATTAGCACCTGAATTTGCTAAGCGCAATACCAAAGTAATGGGTGTCTCAGTTGACAGCGTAAATGATCATCAAAAGTGGAAAAAAGATATCGCTGCATTTGCAGGCGCTCCTGCAGACTTTCCGATTATCGACGATACCTCTTTGCAGGTAGCAAAGCTCTACGACATGTTACCAGCCGACGCTTATCTTCCCGATGGTCGCACTCCTGCGCATAGTGCTACTGTTCGTACCGTATTTATTATTGGTCCTGACAAAAAAGTGCGCTTAACCATCTCTTACCCAATGTCTGTTGGACGTAACTTTGCAGAAATCCTCAGAGCCTTGGATGCGATTCAAATAACTGATGGCTTACCTTTGGCAACTCCAGCAAACTGGGTTCCTGGTCAGGACGTGATTGTTGCTCTGGCTTTAAATGACGAGCAAGCTACAGCCAAGTACGGTGAGCTCGATATTAAATTGCCTTATTTGCGCTTTGCTAAGTCACCAAAAAATAATTGAATAAGTTTGTTTGCAGAAATTATCAGTAACTTCTACGTGAACAGGTAACCGTAAGACACAAGGGCTGTTTAAGCACGTGTCTTACGGCTGTGAAATTAATAATGTTTACAGAGTTGGCTCAATCATGGTTTTAGTGCGCCAGCCTCATTAAGCTTGTAAAGACATTAAGCTATCAAACCAATCCTTGAAGGATGTTAGGTAAAGTTCGCAAAACTAGCGGCCTGACCGATGTTATTGGAGTCTTTATCGAAGAGGTTCCAGACAGTAGCATTTGCGATTTGAAACTTGCGACCCGTTTTTGATATTCGCGTTCCTGAGTAATTATCAATAAAACCCTTTGAAGCAACTTCATCAAGAAGATATTGTCTCGCCGCCTGATCAGCGAACTCTGCTGAATATCTTGAAGGTAAGCAAATTAATTCTCCCCATGTCATCTCAAAGACTTCTTGAGCTTTAAGGTTCCCATAAAAGAATATAGGATCTTTACTCTTATCATGGGCAAGAACCACAAAAGGGGCTTCATACAAAAGTCTACCTAAATTAAGCTGATCATTCGAGAAGATAAGACTCTTCTTCGTTAATTTTTGATAAGAGTTCACTATTAACTGAGCAATTTCATTGTGGAAATTATTCGCTTGACTTGGTTCTAAATGATTATTCAGATACATCCTTGCATTGGTTATTTATAAATCAAAAGTCCATTTTTAATAACTTAAACCATAGGCCTGTAAAGGCTAACAGCGTTACTCCATAAAACCTTTTCCGATACTGTCGGGCCTAATACATCCTTAACTAATTGAATATCCGCTGGTTCAAAAGGGCGTTTTGCGCGGGTTGAGGGAAGGTCGGTGCCGAACATTAAAGCATTTGGATTACGGGCAGCGATAAGCTCTAGAGCTTTCGGAACATTCATGTTAACTCGGCCAAATCCGGTGACTTTAATTTTTGCGCCTGAGTCCACTAAATCCAGTATTACCGGTAGGCCCTTCTCAGTCATTCCCATATGATCAATTACAATTTGAGGGAGTTTAGACAGTTTTGCAACATGAGGTCTTAGTGCTGCAGCATCTGCATAGATCTCTGCGTGCCAACGCCCTATGTTATGAACGCGTGTGGCTAAAGCAACGATATCGTCCACGGAATCAATACGTCCTCGAAAAACATTAAAGCGAAGACCTCTGACTCTAATTAATGTGAGGTCGGCAATCTCTGTGTCTGAAATATCTGATGGAACTTGCGTTATACCTACCCAGCGAGGACCAAGTTGAGGTAGCAGGGCTCGTAAATAACTTTGGTCATTGCCATGAAAAGAGCCAGAAACTATCGCACCTGAAGTGATGCCTAAAGGCATCGTTTGCGCCTTATATTCTTCAAGAGTGAAAGATGGAGGGATATATCCTTGGTTGGAAATAATGGGGTAGCGCGTATCAATGATATGACAATGCGCATCAAAAATTTGGGAGTTTGGTTTTACTATAGCGCATCCTACAAGGGACATTCCAGTAAAGGCGCCAGCCCCAAGTACAAGTCGACGACGATTTAAGTTAGTGACCATAGTTTCTCTTCATTGGGTATTGTTTTAATTTGAGTTTCTCATACTCTATCTCACTTGATGAATGTGCGATATTATTTTAATTTTAGAGTAGTGATACTTTCAATGAACACTTTATTTAAACTAGACGAATGACCGAGCTACCTTCATGGTTGCAAGCCGCTCGTGATGCATGGCAGTGGCGTGGTACAAGCAGACCTGACTTTGCTCAAGTGCCGGAATAGTTCACTTTTTCTTTAAGAATTGCTGTGAGGAGTCATATATAACTAGTGGGTTTTCAATTGTCGTGTCTAAGGAGGAAGAGTTAGCATAGATTGTTTTCGTTTGGCAAACGATGTAAAAGAGGGGTAAATTCCGCTCTGCTGCTTACATAGTGCTTACATGACATCCAAAAGAAAAAAGGCTTTAAAAGCACTTCGCTCTTAAAGCCTTATACATCTTGGTGGGTCGGGCGAGATTCGAACTCGCGACCAACGGATTAAAAGACACGCTGATTGACCGTTTCGCACCCTATTTTCAAAGTGATACAGCGTAGGGGCAAAGTTGTGCGTGCGTGCTGTGCTTTTGTCCCACGCGGCGTAAAAATACTTTACGCTTATGTTTGCTATGCCTGTCGTGCGTGATTTGATGTCTATTTTATTATCCAGTATTTCTGACAAAAAAACCATATATTTAGAGTGGACCCGATAGGCTGGACAGTTTTTAACTGGGTTTAAGCTATACTTTTACTGCATTGCAACTGTGCAGCGTTGCCCCGTAATCCACTTCTTGTTTCAATCCTACAGGATATTTCTGAAGAATCAAAGCACCCCCACCTTGACCTGATTCATAAACTTCTTGAGGAGTCCTATCGGATAATGCTTGGTGAGGTCGTTCTTCATTATAAAAATCAAAATATCTTTTTAATCCAAGCTTTAACTCTTTCGTATTCGAGTAGCTTTGCAAATAAATGTCCTCATATTTCACACTTCGCCAAAGTCGTTCGACAAAAATATTGTCAAAGACTCGGCCTCTTCCGTCCATACTAATACTAATTTCTTCCCGCTTGAGGACAGAAGTAAAAGCATCGCTGGTAAATTGAGCCCCTTGATCACTATTGAAGACTTCTGGTTTGCCATGCCGGATGAGAGCATCCTCTAAGCAGGCGATACAAAAACTGGCCTCCATCGTATTGCTAATTCGCCAACTGAGGACCTGCCGTGAGTACCAATCAATAACTGCCACCAAATAGACAAATCCTTGAGTCAATCGAATATAGGTGATATCGGTACTCCAGACTTGATTCGGTCTGATCACCAAGACTCCTCGCAGTAAATAGGGATAGATTCGATGACCGGGCTGTGGTTTGCTCGTATTTGGTCCTGGGGACATACCAGCAAGTCCCATCAAACGCATCAATCGTTGTACTCTTTTACGCCCAATTGACTCGCCACGCCGCCTCAAAAAAGTCTTCATCCGTCGACTACCAAAAAATGGTCGGCTAGTGTACTGCTCATCAATCAGCTGACTGATCCGCAGATCATCTTCACCCCCCAAGGCTGGAACTTGCTGAGCATGGAAACTGGATCGGGCAACGCTAACTAAGGCACATTGGCGACTCACTGAGACCCCTTGAACTTTGCCAATCCATGACATACGGATCAAGGTAGGCTGATCCCGGACTTTTTTTTAAGCCAATCCAGTTCTACCTTTAATTTGCCAATTTGGCTATAGAGCTGATCAGGCTCACTGTGCTCAGAGATAGGCTTTGGACCACGCTTACCCTCAAAGATGACTTTACACTGATCTAAGATGGCTTTTTTCCATTGTGCAACTTGGACTGGATGTACCTCATACAGCTGCGCAATCTCATTAATTGTCTTATCAGACCGTATCGCCTCAAGCCCAACTTTCGCTTTGAAATCAGACGTATGGCTAACCCGTTTTTTTCTTTCGCTCATATCTTTCCTTTAGATAGAGCATAGCTTAAACTACTGTACAGAAAACCGGGTCCACTTCAATTGAGGTATTTTTAGCATTTCTGGTTTTACCAAAAGCGGACTTGTGCGATTAGCTACAGCATCTCTAAACTTTTTACGCTGACTTATAGCGTTGCTGTTGTTGCTTGCGTTGCTGTTCAGCCTCACGCTGTTGTCGCTGTCGATCTTTCTCATTTTTAAGTTGTTGCTTGTCACGCTGAACTGTTTGCTTGAGAGAGTTAACGCGAGCTTGCGCTGGGGTGAGAGGTGGCTTGGGTTTGATTGGCTTAAGGACGAATTCATAGAAACGCATACAGTATTTACCTTATCCATAGCTCACTTCCGTGTAGTCTAATACATTTCCAACTCCATATTGAGCCTCGCCCAGTTGCTTTGCGAGGTAGGCATTTTCTGCATAGACAAGAGTGAAAGCTGTCTGTGATTGATTAATACGAACCCATAACTTGTATTGCTTCATTTTTTAAATCCGCTTCTTAACTTATTCGCGGCAAAATCTATCGCTGTATCTAACTCTCCAGCTTCAACTGCAGACTTAATGACCTGTAGTGTTGGCACTAACTCAGCAGAGGTATTGATTTCAACTGCATACTTGCCCTTTGCCAACTCTAATACTTTTGAACCATAGCGGATAGCGAGTGCCAGTTTGCCGTTATCCCCCACAAACCACCAAGCCTTAATTCTTTTTTGTGTTTCAACTTGCTTGCGTATGCCTGTGTCTTTGTCCGTATAACTACGAAAGCGATTAACAACAAACAGACCTCCTTTTTCTTCTGCTCGTGCTAACTCAATCTGCTCCCATATGCGCTTGCCTAGTTTATTTCTTCGTTGTAGCACTTGTGGAACTTGCGAAGGCTTTTTAGTAGTAGTTAACTTCAGTGTGGCTAATGTGCTCATTGTGTTTCCTTGTTTTGTTTGCTTAGTAAAACAATAAAGTCGAGCAAGCTGAGAGGACAACCAGTTTTTAGACTCATTGCCAATCTCACCAAATAAAATACCAGTTTTTTATTAGTATTCTTATCATTTGTATAAATAACTTAGACAAATAGAACATAGGAAAGTTGTATTTGCCAACAATCACTACCGAAAATGAGCAGTGGCACTCAGTCGTTATGCCACCCAAAAACTGGACTATGAGTCGCAGGGACGGAAATTCTGGGCGGTAGCAGAGACTTGTATTCACTATCCTTTACAGGACGCCATTAGCCTTGCTAGTTAATATGAATCAAGTATAGAAATAGCACAAAGACGACAGTCTATAAGACTGTGAGCGTCACGAGAAAGCACTGCTTACACAGCAACTTTCAAACAAGACAAAGGTAGCCACTTATTGCTTTTGTCATTGTTGCGTTTTAAAGCCGCACATAAAAGGAGACAGCAAAACCGCCCTTACCTTATTGGTTGTGCCTATAGTGGTGTAGTAAAGAACTCAGCGAAAGAATCTTTTACTACTACTGAGCCTGTTGCTTAAGGCTCAGTGTAGGTAGAATCTAGCGAAAGCCTTAACATCAATCATCAAATAAAAATAAGAAAAGAAAAATGTGATGAGCGCAAGCGAAATCACAGGCGAACGTAGTTTGCCTTAATGAACAGAGTAATATATTAATAATATCTACTTTATCCTAATCAAAATGGCAGATGCATACACAATTAAGATTCATGTTCTAAATGGTGATCCAGAGGGTGTTAGGATTATTGACAGAATGAATTGGACTGGACAGGGAATCGCTTTTCCTAGAGAAGAGTGGCAAAACATTAAAAACTTAAAAGAATTTAGTAGTCCCGGAATTTATATCTTAGTTGGTCATCCTAGCGATGACGATGATTTACCTACTCTCTATATAGGTGAGGGTGATGGTATTGGCAATAGAATCGAAAGTCACGCTAAAAATAAAGAATTCTGGTCTTGGGGAATAGCTTTTGTTTCAACTAATAACAGCCTAAATAAAGCGCATGCTCAATGGCTCGAATATGCTCTTATTTCAAGGGCAAAGGAAATTAATCGTTGTAAGTTAGATAATTCAAATTCTCCCCAAGCTCCCATACTTAGTCTCTCAGATAAATCTGATACAAAG
>NZ_NTGB01000001.1:1743192-1784444 GCF_003072505.1 Polynucleobacter rarus | reverse complement strand
ATACAAATTCGTTCTTAAAAGAAATTCTACAAATTCTTCCATTAGTAGGTTTAAGAGCTCTTGAGAAACCAAAAACAATATTAGTGAATACAAAGTCTGATATCTCAAATAACTCTACTCTAACTCAAACTTCAACTTACGACACCATCGTTATTCCAGCTTTGGAAGAAGGTTTTGAAAGGGTTTTTATCGGTGAGAATAGATGGTATTCAATCCGAATAGCGGCAGGGTCTATTACTAAAATTAAATATATCGCTGCTTATCGCTCTGCTCCAATTTCAGCAATCACTCATATAGCTGAAGTCGAGAGTATTGAACTTTACGGTGATTCTGGGAAATATTTACTAAACTTTAAAACTCCTGCCCTAGAGATATCACCTGTTAAATACGACGGTATTAAAGGAAATCAATTACAGGGTCTTAGATACACAACACGTGAAAAACTTTTAAAAGCAAAAACAATATCTGATCTTTTACCTTGGGGTTAATATCCTTGATATTATTTCTCTTTATTGAAGTTACAAAAATGAAATCACAAGCGAACTGAGTTCGCTTATACATAACTGACTTAGATTAAAACTTCACTGATTTCTCTTTCACGTTTTGTAAAAATATTGCGCTACAAATATTTACAACTACTAACTGAAATCGGGTAGTTTAAATAGCAACACCTCAAATCCTTTGTATTAAGCGATTTTCTCGCTATGTGAATAAGCAAGCTACAGATCGCTTAAATAACTGCGTGTAGGGCTTGTTATAACTGTGGGTTATTGACTACAACCACATAAGAATATTACGAAAATCCTATCACAGCTCAATATGACTTTGTAAGTCATTGATTATTGGAAACTCTTTTTCTGGCAGATTTAGGTAGGAATTTTACCAATAAGAAAACATACTAATAACAACAAAATCTTATATGGAGGTAGGAAATGGCTCAAGCAAAAACATTAAATCAAGCAGAAATCGATATGGTTTTACGCTACATCAGCACTAAACAGAAATACAAAATCCGAAACAGGGCGATGCTATTGACAAGTTATTGGAGTGGGATGCGAGTAGGGGAGATTGCCGCACTGAGAATATGTGATGTGCGAAACGAGGATGGTTCAGTCAAAAGCGAGATACGTTTATCTGCAAACCAAACCAAGGGAAACAAAGGGCGAGTAGTATTTGTCAATGAGAAACTTCGCATTGAGTTAGCCTCTTACTTGAAGCATTACTCAGTCAAAGACTCTTCATTGCCTTTGTTTGCCACAGAAAAATCCAAGGGTTTTAGTGCGAATACATTGACTCAATGGTTTTTTTGGTTGTATCGCAAGGCTGGGGTTAGTGGTGCGAGTAGTCATAGCGGAAGGAGGACATACGCTACAGTGATCGCAGGTCAGGGAACAAGCTTGCGTGTGCTGATGCGCTTAATGGGACATAAGTCAATATCCACCACAGCTATCTATGTGGATGCTAACGACGATATGCTTCGTAAAGCTGTCGAGTTAGTATAAAAAAAAGCCCGCTTAAGGGAATAAGCGGGCTCGAATGTCAAGCGTCAAATAAATCTACGCTTTGATTTTCTCTAATGCGTTTTACCATACTAAGCATCAATAATCTCGTCTAATGCTTTGTAGTAAGCACGATTGTCGTAATCGTTCTCATATACTGTTTGCAACACTTCATGCAATACACGATCGTCTAACTCAACTCCCTCACTTTGCAAAATCTGCTTAGCGTGAGAAAGAAAACGGTCTGGCGGTGCAGGCAATACTTCAAGTGCTAGTGCCCTACTTAATAAACCACCATCTATCTTTTCAATCTCATTCGTTGTAAAAATAAACAGCTCTCTTTCCGCCATTTTATCCAAACAAACACGCAAGGCACCTTTTGCTTTAGGGTCAAAGTTCACTTCTTCCACCACTGTATAGTTAAGCTTTTGCCCATTAGTAGTAAAGTGCTTGTCAAACTGTGAAGACCGATAAAACTTCTTATGCACCTCATTGGCATTGTTTAAATCTTCAGCGTTAACGTAGTTAACAATCACATTTGTGCCATCGATTGCTTTGGGTATCAAGTCTGCCAACAAACTCTTACCAGTTCCATATCTGCCATACAACACCAAAGGCAACAATGACTTGCCTTGTGTATAGCGTTTTATTTCTGTTTCCAACTCTTGTGTCGCAAAAACAAACTCATTTATTGTTTGCGGACGATACTTGTAAATCGTATTCATTTATAATATCCTTATGTAGTAGGCTAAGTGCGCCAACACTTAGCCTGTTATTAAATCAACTTTTTTAAGTTAAGCAGCCAACAACTCGCCTACTGTCTCCGTAGGCGTTTTGCTTTTTACAACAGACTTTGCGTTAGCAAGTGCTGAAACTTTGCGTTTCGTATTAATGCTCTTTTTAGCAAGTTCCTGCTGTTTGCTAAAATACAACGCTAACTGCTGTTTAGCCCACTTAGTCATAACTGCCGAATACGCAGGCACAGTGCCGAGTGCCTTAATATTTCCCTGCTTGTCAGCTTTGCCAATAACAAAAACAAAGTCTTTGTTATAGGTATCTGCTACAAAACTTTCTGCAACCTTAAAAGTTGCCAGCGGATTTTCTACTGCATTTGCTAATGTTTCTTCTACTACGTCCATGTTGCTTGCAATAGTTGTTTCTTTTGCTACAACCGTCTCCGACTTAGTAAACTGCTTCTTACAAGACTCAACACCACCACAGTCCTCAATAAACTGCGCTAACTGCTTTGCACTTATTTCCTGCTGTATCGCCGCTTGTAAAGTTCTGCTGTAGTTCATACTGCGTTGTCTATCAGTGCGAAAAACATAACGCACAAACAGTGTCAGTGCCAGTGTGTTAGTTTGCACACGAACCTTGTCAGCCTCTAACTTGTGCTTCATTTGTTTCACTGTTTCAGCTAATACAGTTTTATTGCTACTAGCCTGCTCATACATCTCCAAAACTTCTGCTAAAAGTTCATACAAACGCTGATTACTGCGTGCGTATTCATTCTGCTCAAAGCTTTCGCGTTGTTTTACCAACGTGTCAGCTTTGTTAACGATTGTTGTAGCAGATACCACAGATTTACTACCAGTTTGCTTAGCCATAATGTTTCCTTTATATGTAAATGGCGTTAATAAAAATGTGCTCGCACTAATGCTTACACAATGACTACATACAAGCGTCGAAAAAAACCACGCTTGTTTTACTACTAAAAACTTTTCATATTTTTAAAGAGGGATAAACACATAAGTTGTTGTTTATCAATGATTAAAGTATAAGACCAACAACACTTACAACGTAATATGACATAATAGGTTTATATTAAATGTTGGAGTTGTTGTGAATCTTATTAACTCAGTGAGAACTTTTAAATACAAGTCGCCAAGATTTGGCAGGGGTGAGAAGAATAGGCTACCAATCAGCCACAGTAAAGTGTCCCCTTATTATTGGTGGTGGGCATACTTACAGAAAAATGAAGATTATCGACTGTGTTGTCAAAACGGCGGTAAAGGGAAACTGGCTGGTCTCTATGCTGATTTTGGTGACTTGTATGAGTTGGAGTTTAGGCTATGGTGGGGAAGACTAAAACGAGGTGCTTATCTTTTTGGTGAGCAGGAAAGGAATAACTGGATTATTCAAGTCAGTAATATTGAGAAATGTGCCGAAGTCCTTGAAAATCCCACTTTGATATTGGCACGCATACCAATCAATGAAAGCAAGTCTCAGCTGCTTAAATCATTCAAGTTCCTTTTGCTTGACAAGCATCAAACAACAAAAGGAAGAAGAAAGGTAGTCAGCACTGCACTCTATCAGTTCTGCTCGACCCCTATTGTGTTGGCATTAGAGCAGACATTAACCGTTTATGAAGCATGGCAAGAGTCGATCAAATCAAACCAAAAGAAAACTTTGGCTGATATTGGAATCGAACTAAGACTTGTAAGAAAGTTTATGCCGACTTCCAAGGACACACCAAAAGAAATAACGGCAAAACGAAACAAAATGAGTGCCACTGTGAGTCGGTATATTAGAGACGCTGAAGCTATGATTGCGAATACAGCATTAGGTAGGTTTCCCGACAAGACTCGTCCCAAAACCTTAAAAAAGGCGAGCCATGTTGATACACCCAAAATGGACATTTATCGATATTGGAAAAAGCGAGTCAAAGCCAACCCAAAGATAGCCTTGGCAGATATTGGTTTTGAGTTGCAGCTTGGTGACCCAAGTTGGCTTCCATTACCAACCGACTCCAAAGAAACAATCCAAGCAAAACGAAACAAAATGAGTGCCACCGTTAGCCGTTATATAAAAAATGCTGAATCCTTGATTGAAAATGCCTAGCTTACTAACTCAAGCGTAAAAAAAATCTACACTTGAGTTTTTCCAACAACTCATGTGCTATTAACTTGGGTTTCTTATCCCCTAAAACTTTTTTAGCACTGTCATTTATCGAATCAGAATCAAACGAGATATTAGAGGATTAATTAGGAGATAGAAAAGAATTGCTTAGCATTGCCGCGAGCAGGCTCGTTCGCTGTGCGTCATTGGTAGCAGAGAAGAGGTAGATTTCCATCCGACATGAATTTTAGTAAAGCGACAACAACACCTTATAAACGCAAAGCAGGACGACCTTCTGGCACGAAGAATAAGTTATAGTTTTATTTAATAACTTAATAAAAGGGAAATAATGGAAACAAAATATGCGCGACTAAATCTTAAATTAAAAAACGATAAAGTCACAAACGAGGATTTAGAGAAGTGGCAGAAGACTCTTTACGAATCAGCTTTGGAGGGTCTTGCAGATGACGTAGAGGTTTTCTATTTAGAAACAGAAAAGGTGATTGGCGTAAGCGTTCCCTACTACGATGAAGGATTGAGCCTATTAGAAGCAGGTATGGCATTAGGTTACTGTCAGCGAACGATAGAGGATAACTATGTGAATATTTTTAATCAAAGTTGGAACTCTTTACATGAATCTGATGGAACAGTAATAGAATCCACACTTTAAGCGTAGATTTTTTTGACGCTTCCAATGACACATTTTTAGGTAATTTTAATTATTAAAACAATATAAATGTTAAAACTGTTCGCCAGGCAGGTATCTTGTTTTGGACAGAAAATTAACATTTGAAGTGTTTAGGCGAACTTTGGCGCCGAGTGAAGGCACAGGCTTGATAGCTGAGGAAACTATAAAAATTAATTCAGTACATCAAAATCACGTAAGATATTTTTGGTTACATTAGAAATAGAGTTCTTAGCGCATTGTAATTTTGCAATTTGTTTATCGTCTTTCATAACAAATAAATTAGCGCTAGAGTTTTCTCTGATGTCCTGTTTTTTTCCAATATTTACATAATTTCTGACAGTTTCAAAATCAAGGGAGTATGTGAAACTGTTAATTTTGAATTGTAAATTTATGTTTTCATTACGTGTACCATCATCATTGAGTGGCATTGGTTCAACCTCAGCATTTATTAGTCCTTTGGGTTGAATAAGTTGATTTGGATATAAAAGTTCAATCTTATCTAAAGTACCAAATCTATACTGTAAGTATTTGTCGTCACTTGAAGCACAGAACGAAATTATTTTTTTAGAATTTGTTGTACAAGTAAATACTACTCTTTCCTTTTCAGAGCAATGCGAAACTACTTGTGCCAGCACATTGTTAGATATAACTCCTACGAAAAAATAACAAAAAATAATTTAGTCATCAACTTCTCATTTTTCATATTGAATCCCCTGAGTTAATAAACTTATTTCTTTTTAACAATCTCGATTTCCACATCATTTAAATAAAACTGGTAAAGGAAACCATCACCATAATTTGATTGAAATATATTGCCTGAAACCTTTAATACATCACCTTTGTACCATTTTTCCTCTGGCAGCTTAGTTTCTGACCCAAAAGCCAACATTGTTAGCGGACTGCTATCTGTATTGACAGGATGACAGCTATTCGCTGCCGTCTCCCCTTGCTTTGTATTTGCTATACAAATCCAATTCTCAATGCTAGTGTTGGCATCTTCAACTTCGGTTTTGCCCTTTTTTACATTCCACTTTTGTAAAAATTTTATTTTATCTGCTTCAAAAACATCACCTTCTCTCGTACCTCTTAAATTAGCAGGCATTTGGGGAAACTTTTTGAGTGTAGTTTGAAACTCTGTTTGCTCGGCAGGTATTGGAAATTCACTAGCATTAGCATTAACATTAACATTAGCATCAACCTGTGGAGCAAGCAGTACTAACTGTTGCTGATTTGATTTATTGTCGCATGCTGAAATAAATGCCAAGAATGTTACAGAGAGAAGAGCAATTATTTTTCTCATTAAAAAATCCTAGATAAGTGTTTGTTTCATTAATTTCTTTTTTCAGACTCTGTGAGTCTTCGTAAATTTGTCATTTTCACCCAACCTATGACATCACCTTTCATATTCTTAGAAAAATATATCACGCGGGCAAATGAATTATTAAAAGAGAAATCGGTATTTGGATATGTATCAATTATTTGAACAGTATCGCCTTTAACAATAAAAATATCTGTTTTACAAGATTCGTCAGGTAGTGAGTGAAAGTATAGCCTTCCCTTTTCTGTAACTTGTAAGTAGTCTTTGTCGCGTTCGGATTGGTTATTTGCCTCTTCAATTTTCTTTAATGACTGAAGTTCTGTGGAATTTCTATTTTGTTGTGGTACCCAAGAGCATTTGTTTATTAAATTAGTTGTTTCGGCATTTGCTATAAAAGTTGATAGACTTAAAAATATAGTAAAAAAAAGTTTTCATTTTGCTTCTTTCAATGTTTTTTTATGCCAATCACAAATATCACGCGCTAGTTTCTTTCCTTGCTCAGAGCATAATTTACTATTTGAAACAAATTCTTCTATAGGTATAGTGGGTGAGTTAGGCTCAGCCTTTGCGGCGCTATGTATACATTTATTCCTAAATACTCGCCAATTATCTAAATCAGAAATTAAGTCATTACGTTCTTTCCACATAATTTTTTTGTCAAATTTATTCCACTCTTTAATCAAATCAGCTAGTGTTGTTTTGAGCTTAAGCTTTTTTACTCCGACCCCCTTTAGATGCGAAAGCAACCTATCGGAAATAATGCTTTCGCACAATGTTATAGCTTCTAGATAAAAAGCGGCTTTTATTGCTATATTTATTTGCTTAAATGCGTATGTGTAACTTGCCCTCTTTGTTGAATTTGGTATATTTTTCTCCATTTTTATATCTTTCTGATTTGTAAGTAATCGCTACTTAACCAAAATGTTTTTTATTTAGATAATGTATGATAACCCACAAAAAAAATTCAAGCCAACCTTTCTGCTGCCATTGTTGCAGTTAATTTGCTGTAGTGCCGTTCAATCATTGCGGCACTATTGCCCATTTGCTTGGCGAGAGTATGAATGTCAGTGTGGTTTTCCAACAGTTCAAATGTAGCGTAGGTATGTCGCAGGCTGTATAAAGTTCTTGTCTGCCCTTCATTGCTCTTCAACAAACCGCAATCACGCATTAACCTCCTAAAAGTGCCATTTAAACTGGGCGGTTGGTAGTTGTTGCTGATGCGAAACAACTTGTGTTTTACTCTCGTCTTGAATAACTCTTCAAACTCAATATTGCAAATGTCAGTTTGTCTCTTGTGTAATCGCTCTAATACCTCAACTGCTTTGTGCTTGGCTATCAACCAACGACCACCCGTCTTGCCATCTACCCACAAGCGCAAGTAGCGCACTTGTTTGTCTGTATGCCACTCGATGTTGTTCCAACATATGCCCATAGCTTCTGTTCCATGCCTGATGCCTGTGTATAGCAACATTTCTATGTAGTCGCGAAGCAATAATCGCATTTCACTATCTATACCTACTCTGCCACCAACGCACCAAGTTTTCATGTATGTAAGCAAGCTATCAATCTCAGTTCTGTTAAATGCGGGTCGAGGATTACTTTTAATGCCTTGCGTAGTTAGCCGAGGAATGGTTGCGTTCTCACTCAAATAGCCTCTATCAATCGCTGTTTTAATCAATCTATTCCAAGCGCTCGCAAAGTTGTTGAGGGTCGATGCTTTGGGCTGTTTGTTCATTTGTCTGTTGCGCCAGACCTCAAACTCAATAATGTCTTTGTGAACAAGCTCTTCCATGCGCTTGTCAGCGAAGTAGGGTAGAAAATACTTTTCAATACAAGTGACATAGCTATCTAACGCACCTCTGCCACGCTTTAAGTCTATTTGGGCTCGCAGTTCTATCAGCGTCCCGTGCGCTATTTGTGCGAAAGTTTGTGCTTTGTGTGCTAAACCCAGCTTCTGTCTAAACCGTGCTTCGTCATATAGCAAGCAAGCAACGATAACAGCTTTCTCTATGCTTGCTTTGCGTGTTGATTGTCTGTGCCACTGTCCATCAGCTAACTTGTAGCGACATTGATAAAGGGGACTGGCACTACGGCGATACACAACAACTTCGCCATCGCGCAAGTAAATGAGGTTGGGGTTAGATGTATGGTTTAGTGCGGAGTATTGGTTTAACTTTGCGTATGTCATGCAACAAAGTGGGGATAGCGTGAGGTTAAAGTAAGCAAGCGTAAAAATAATTTACGCTCGCTAGAAAAGAAAAAAGCCACAGCATTGACGCTATGGCTCTTGTTTGGTGGGTCGGGCGAGATTCGAACTCGCGACCAACGGATTAAAAGTCCGCTGCTCTACCGGCTGAGCTACCGACCCCAATTTGGGTAAAAGAAGATTATAGCAACTTTTTTCAACAATCGCCTATTTTTTTGAAATAAATTTGTAGCGTTTGAATTAACTTTTTAAAAAAAATATTAAGTTTTTATGATAAATTAACAACTTATAATCAAAATAGAAGACAAACAATGAGCGACTTACACAATTCAACCACTGAGATAAAGAGTACAGCAGAAGATAAAGATGGCTTAATTGAACATGCTATCGAAAAAATTATTTTTGGTAGTAGATGGATTTTGAGTCTGTTTTATCTAATGTTGATATTGACACTAATACTAGTCGCAATAAAGTTCGTTAAAGAATTCGCTGAGTTCGCAACAATATTTTGGTCTATCGGTGAAGCTGAATTTGTTACGGGTGTTCTATCCATTGTAGACAAGACTTTATTGGCAAATTTATTGATCCTAATTATTTTTTCAGGTTACGAGAATTTTGTTTCTGTTATTGGTGTTGCTGAAAAAAGTTTTGATCGTCCAAAATGGATGGGAGAAATTGATTTTGCAGGATTAAAATTAAAATTAATTGGTTCTATTGTTGCCTTATCTGGCGTTCATCTTTTAGCTGCATTTTTAGAGATTGAAAATCTTGATAAAGAAAATCTAGGATGGATGATTGGTTTGCACCTTACCTTTGTAGTTACAGGTGTTTTATTTGCAATTATGGAAAAGATTGGGCATTCTGCAAAAAACCACCATCAATAATATCGATTTTAGTTAGGGGGATTTTTTATTAAAAAGTTCCCCACCCCTTTAAAGACAGCTTGTGAAATTTGAAATTGAAAAGTTTCATTCATTAGTTTCTGCTCTTCTTCGGGATTGCTAATAAAAGCCGTTTCCACCAAGATTGACGGAATATCAGGAGCTTTTAGAACTGCAAAACTCGCCTGTTCCACCTTTTTACTGTGTAAATTTGCGAAACTTCCAATCTCTTGGATGATTGAACTTCCCAGTTTTAGAGAGTCTTTAATCTGAGCTGTAGTTGACATGTCCAATAACAATTTGGCCACTTCAACGTCTTTTGTTTTAATATTTAATCCGCCAATTAAATCAGCAGAATTCTCTTTATTGGCCATCCACCTTGCGGTAGTTGATGAAGCTCCTTGTTGAGATAAAGCAAATACGGATGCGCCCTTAGCATGTGGAAGTAAATAAGCATCTGCATGAATAGATATGAAAAAGTCTGCTTGTACTTTACGTGCTTTTTGAACTCTGGCTCCTAGGGGCAGAAAATAATCTGCATCTCTAGTTAGTAGTGTTCTAAAGTCAGCGGCATCATCAAACAAATCTCTTAATTTCTTGCCAATTGATAAGACAATATCTTTTTCCATGACGCCCGTTGAGCCAACGGCACCTGGGTCTTCACCACCATGACCGGGATCAATGGCAATCGTAATCATGCGTGTAAATCGACGTTTTGTTGATTTAGGTATTGCCACAAAAGTTTCTGGTAATTGATTCTGAGGGATTTGCCTTAACTTATCTTTTGTGATCTGTGCAATTGCGTCATCCTCTTCAAGAGGGTTCATGTTGTCTCTTAAAAAGATGGTCATTAGATCAGGGGGTGATTTAGGAATCAAATCAAATACTAGTCTGTTTTTATAATTGCCAACTGGGTCTAATTTAAAGAGCTGCGGAATAATCTCTTCCTTTAAATCAAAGACTAATCGAACTACTTTGGGTTGGTATTGACCGACTCTAACACTAGCAATATAAGGATCATTTTTTTGAACTTTCGCAACGATATCTTTGATAGTTGAATTTAATTCTAGACCTTGGATATCAACAACGAGACGATTAGGATCGGTAATTAATTGATGTTTAATTTCTAAGATTTCGTCAGTTTCAAGAGTCACTCTTGTATATTCTTCAGCAGGCCAAATACGAATACCCAATAAACTGGCTCCCTTGGCTAATTCTATTGGCCCTAAAACTAAGGCAGTCGGGACAAATGCTGAATAGCTGATTAATTTCAACAGTGAATGACGTTTTTCTTGATTCATTCTTTTAAAGTTGTAAGGCTCTCTAATAAAATGCTGCCGTGCTTACTGCTTGCTGAAATTGTTACTTCTCTGGATGATTCGCTGTGATAGATAAGATTATAAATAAGGTCTGGTTTTGGTAGAGTACCATTGGCTTTTTCTGGCCATTCAATGAGACACACACCAGGATTAGTTAGGATATCTTTAAAGCCTGCTTCTTCCCACTCTCTGGAACTGTTCATTCGATATAAATCAAAGTGATGAAAGTCATAAGGATGATTCTTAATTATTATTTTGTAGGGTTCGCAGAGGTTATACGTCGGACTTTTAACTTTACCCATAAAGCCAAATGATCTTAGTAAGTAACGGACAAAAGTGGTTTTTCCAGTTCCCAAATCACCGATAAGCCAAATATGAGTGATTGGATGGGTTTGAACGTGACTCTGAAGTGATACGCCAAGGTTTAAAGCTGATTTTTCACAATCAGTCTCAGTATTCCAATATAGTGGCGGGGAATTACTTAAAATAGGCATTAATGACATCCGAAAATGAAAATTACACTGAAATCTTACACTGGCTGAAAGGCCAAGCAAAAGAATTGGGTTTTAGCGACGTAAAAATATCCGACCTGGATCTTACCCAAGAGGTACCTTATTTTCAAGAATGGTTGAGAAAAGGTCACCATGGTCAAATGCATTATATGAGTCGGCATGCGAATTTGCGAGCTAACCCTAATGATTTATTACCGGGTGTAGTTCGATCTATTTGTTTTCGAATGGACTATTTACCCAGAGTTAAAGACGATAACAACGTAAATCATTTAACTGAAGATTTTCGTTCCAAAGAGCTTCTTCAATTAAAAGATGCCTCTCAGGCAATCGTTTCAGTCTATGCAAGAGGCCGAGATTACCATAAGGTCTTAAGAAAAAATCTTTTAGTGATTGCTAAGTTATTAGAAGAAAAAATTGCTGACTTAAAGTATCGTGTTTTAGTCGACTCAGCTCCGGTTTTAGAGGTCGCCCTTGCGACTAAATCAGGACTTGGCTGGAGAGGTAAACATACCCTTAATTTAAATCGCCAAGCAGGTTCTATGTATTTTTTAGGGGAAATCTTCGTTGATATCCCATTACCTGTTGATGAACCAGTCTCTAATCATTGTGGCAGCTGCCAAGACTGCATTGATTTGTGCCCAACCAAAGCAATCCTTGCGCCATTTCAAATTGATGCTAATCGATGTATTTCATACCTAACGATTGAACATCCGGGATCTATTCCTTTAGAACTTAGGTCTTTGATGGGAAACCATGTTTATGGTTGTGATGACTGCCAATTGGTTTGTCATTGGAATAAGTTTGCTAAAAATTCTACCTTAGCTGATTTTGACGTGCGAAATCAGTTGGATTGTAGTTCGCTGGAGGAAGTATTTGGCTGGAAGAAAGAAGATTTTGATAGCAAAATGCAAGGTAGTGCAATTTATAGGATTGGGTATGAGCGTTGGATGAGAAATGTATCGGTAGCGCTCGGTAATTATTTGAGAAGTGAGCAAATCTCAGTTAGTCAAAAATCAAAAATTACTGAACTATTAAAAAATCAATATGGTTGTATTTCAGAACTAGTCGATGAGCATATAGCTTGGGCTTTAAATCCTTAAAAGCCATTAAAATACCGACATGGAAGAATTAAAAAACTCAAAAACGGAAAGTTTGTCTACATCCTCTTTTAGAAGTGCATTTTGGTTAGGTGTTAAAAATGGCTTAGTAGGGCCTGCGCCGGTTCTCGTGGCGGGTATGATGGGGTTTGGAGCAATGAGTCATGGTGTTGGCTTAGATCCATTTTTTGCTACGTTTATTTCTCTATCTGTCTTTGCTCTTCCTGGTCAGGTTGTATTTGTGGAGATGGTATCGGTTGGGGCCTCGGCCAGCGCAATAGCCTTTGCAGTCGCCATCACATCAGCTCGTTTTCTGACGATGACTCTAACTTTATTTCCCCAAATCCCAAAAGAATTGAAAGAGCCTCCCAGGCTCTTAACAGTTCATTTAGTTGCAATGAGTGCTTGGACCTATTGTATGTTGGAGTTTCCAAAGCTTAAAAACGAATTGCGATATGGCTATTTTGTCGGCATTGGGACGATTTGTTTATTGATTAGTTTGCCAGCAACACTCATTGGATACTGGCTTTCTGATGCAGTACCAATTTGGGTAACTTATGCATTGTTATTCGTAAATCCGCTTTTTTTTCTGATGTCTTTTACTGAGGTTCCAATTCGCAGTAATCAATTGGCGATTGTGTTTGGAGGGGTATCCAGTATTTATTTTTTTCAATATTACCCTTCTAATGCACTTTTAATTAGTGGAGTAGGGGTTGGTTCATTAATTTATTTAATTGATTTTTTCTTCAGGAAGTTTTCAAGGAGTAAAAATTAATGGATGCTTTTTTTACTGAAAACAAATTGTGGAGCGCATTAATTTTCGTCATTCTAGCAACTTATTTTTGGCGAGGATTGGGAGTCTTAGCCTCAGGAAAAATTGATAAAGACGGTGAAATTTTTAAATGGTTATCGGCTGTTACCTATGCGATTCTTGGCGCTCTCACTTTTAAATTAATTTTGTTACCGGTCGGTTTGTTATCTCAGGTATCAATGTCTTATCGTATTTTTGTCTGTATTGTCTGCTTTTTATTAATGATCAGTAAGAAAGGTCGCTTGGTACCAGCTCTTATTTTGGGCTGTGTATTAATCATGTTGTACGACTTCATTAAGGGCTATTTCTAAAAACCTTAATTTTAAAAGGCCTTTTAAACCTACGTTTAATAAAACACCAATGAGAATCATTCTCATTAATATAGTGTTTTATTCATTCAAAACGAGGTAAAGATGCAAAGTAAAAAGTTAATAAAATCCATCATCATCGGGATGACGATTGTTGGGTTTGCTGTTCACGCGGGAGAAAGTAATTTTGGTTGGGTTTACGGTTTAGATTTACAACCAAAAGGAAAATGGGAGGTTGAACAACGCCTTCAACTTACTAGAGGTCATGCCACTGGTACTTATGATTACTGGCAAGGACGCTCAGAGGTTGAGTATGGTCTCACCGATAATATTCAATTAGCTGGATACTTAAACACTTACTCCATTCAATCTGCAAAAAACTACACTAACCCAGATGCTTGTTCTGAATCCTTGAGTTCCTGTACTGGAGGATATGGCGTATCAGGGGCATTCGTCGAAGATCCAAGTTATAGTTCAAAAGGTATTGACGGTATTTCGCTAGAAGCAATTTGGCGGATTACCAATCCCCTGACATCACCTGTTGGAGTTGGAGTCTACTTTGAACCAACTTTTGGTCGTTTAAAAGACGCAATCGAAACGCGCCTTATAGTCCAATCGAATTTTTTAGATGATCGCTTACAGCTCGTAGGAAATTTAGTTTTTGAAGCAGAAAAACTAAAGTTTGATGAAGAACCAATTGAAGAAATTGTTTTAGACTTCGTTGGCGGTCTTTCCTACCGAGTTGCACCTAATTGGAGTTTAGGTTTTGAATATCGTTTTCATAATGATTATGACGGATTTAGCTTTGCTTCACAAACTCAAAGAGCGCATTTCATAGGACCAAACATCCACTATGCAAATAAAGATTTCTGGGTAACGATGGCCATGAGAACGCAAATCGGTGGTGATTGTTGGGCCCCTGGTGACGCAGAGTGTTCTGATGGCATGGTGTGGGATAGCCACGGAAGAAATGAATATATGTTGAAGGTTGGTGTTCCTTTTTAAAAAGGCGTTTTCATCTTGAGAAATTCATTATTACCGCTCACGATTTCACTCTCCCTGCTTGGGGGAGTGAGTCCCACGGTCATTGCAAAAACATATATGTCAGCTGAAGAAGCAAAACAAGTCATGTTTCCTGGTAAATATTTTTCGAAAGTTCAATTTGAGATATCAGCCGAAATTCGTAAACAACTGAAGAAAATATCTGGAATTCATCATCCACTAACTAATAGTCAATTTTGGTTAGCGGGTGATGGATCTTGGTTCATTGTTGATGAAGTAGTTGGAAAGCATGAAATGATTACTTATGGATTAGGAATCGACCATTTTGGAAATGTTAAAGAAGTTCAAATTCTTCAATATAACGAATCCTACGGGCATCAAATTAGAGAGCTAAGCTGGCGCAAGCAATTTATCGATAAAAATTCAATCCATAAAATTCGGCTCAATGAAGACATTGAAAATATTTCTGGAGCGACATTATCATGCAAGCACGTCACAGATGGCATTAGACGATTAATGGCACTTCATTCACTGTTACTGAAAAAATTAAAATCTCATGATACGTTGTAAACCGTTGTTGGGAACTTTTATCGAAATTCAAATTGATTTTGAATCTGATTCCCCTAAAGATAAAAA
Organism: Polynucleobacter rarus; assembly: GCF_003072505.1. Lineage (GTDB taxonomy): Bacteria > Pseudomonadota > Gammaproteobacteria > Burkholderiales > Burkholderiaceae > Polynucleobacter > Polynucleobacter rarus. The sequence continues at coordinate 1,769,329 of NZ_NTGB01000001.1, read as the reverse complement.
AAAATTAAATTTAGAGTCTGTGATTGCGGCTGCATTCAGAGAAATTGAAAGAGTGGATTATCTGATGTCGATTTTTGAACCACGTAGTGATATTTCAATTATCAATCAAACTGTAAGCTTACTTAACAAACCCTCTTTAGAAATACATCCTTGGACATTTGAAGTTCTTCAAACCGCAAAATATCTTCATGAAATAACGAAAGGTGCTTTTGATTGTGGAGTTGGCCATGTATTAAGTAGGTGGGGATTGCGACCTCATATGGAAGAGTTTAGTCACCTCTTAGGTAATTATTCCATCGCAAATATTGAGTTGGAGGGAAATCATTCAATCAGAATTCATCACCCTGTTTTATTGGATTTAGGTGGTATTGCTAAAGGTTATGCAGTTGATCGAGCAATCAATCTTCTTAAAAGTTACGGCGTTGAAAATGCAATTGTGAATGCTGGCGGAGATTTAAGAATTTTAGGAAGTGTGCCAAGGAAAATATTGCTACGTCAGTTAGGTGAAAAAACAGAGTTAATTGATTTTGGAAAACTATCAAATATCGCAGTTGCTAGTTCATCCAGTTTAATCAGAGATGAATCGGCAGTAGTTCAATCTAAACATCTGATTAATCCTTATCAACAAATACCCATCATTGGTGAAAAGGTGTTCACTGTGACGGCTAAAAGTTGTATGTTGGCTGATGCATTAACTAAAGCCTTAGCGGTTGATCAAAATCCGAGTGCTGATTACTTTGAAATATTGGATGCTAAAGGATACCTAGTCCAAAGGAATGCAGACAACTCAAAAGTATATTTAGTATGATGAAAAAATTTCAACGAATTAGTACCTTTTCAGTTGGATTTGTTTGTTGCTTAACAGGCGTTTGGAGTTTTTTTTATCAGGATATTCTTGAACGATTTCCAAGCGAGTATCGCGAGTGGATAGTTATTCACGGTATTACTGGGCAGATACTATTCATTATCTTTGGTATGAGTTTGAATGGTCACGCACTTCATTATTTAAAAGATGGGAAAAAGATGAAGTGGGGATTAATTTTTTTCGTAGCGTTATTACTTAATTTTGTGACTATATTTTTCTTATATTATGGAAATTTAGAAGCAAGAGAAATAATGCATGTTTTACATGTACTGATGGGGTTTTTAATATTCTTTTCTTTCCTATGTCATCTCCATTTTGGAAAAATTTATCGTTCGATGAAAAAACCTAAATATAATCACTAGGAAATACTTTAATTCAGCTTAAATTTAAATGGAGAATCCTAATGCCAGCAAATCGTGTGTATTTAACCCAAGAAGACGTTTCAAAAATTTTACAAGCTTCACAGCAGTTCGCAAAAGATAATAATTGGGCAGTAACCATCTCTGTAGTTGATGATGGGGGCCACTTATTAGGCCTTTTACGTTTGGATGGTGCCGCTCCTGTTACAACTTATATTTCTCAAGAAAAAGCCAAAGCGGCTGCTTTGGGTAGAAGAGAGTCAAAAATATATGAAGACATTATTAATCAAGGCCGTACTGCCTTTTTAGGTGCAACCCCTGTATTACATGGTGTTTTAGAAGGTGGCGTGAATATTGTGATTGACGGAAATACCATTGGTGCGGTTGGTGTTTCAGGTGTTAAATCCTCAGATGACGCTCTCATTGCTAAGGCTGGAATTGCAACTTTAGGTTGAAAAAAGCATTTGCCCTCATAATAGAGGGCTGTGATAGAAAATACACCCCCAAATACTTCAGAAATGAATACTCCAGAGAACGACTTAGCCGTTGTCCCTGGAGTTACTTTCTCTTCTTTCCTTAAGTCAGATTTGATTTTAAAGGCGGTTGAAGAGCAGGGCTATACCATTCCTACCCCTATTCAGGCTCAAGCGATTCCTCATGTTTTAGCCGGCCGAGATGTGATGGGTGCTGCTCAGACTGGCACTGGTAAGACGGCAGCCTTTGTCCTACCTATACTCGAAATGCTCTTGCCAATGGCAAATACGAGCTCCTCACCAGCGCGTCACCCTTTAAGAGCTTTGGTTCTAACCCCTACTCGAGAGCTAAGTGATCAAGTTGCTGAAAATGCTTTTAAATACTCTAAATACACCCCTATTAGGACAGCTGTAGTTTTTGGTGGAGTTGATATTACCCCTCAAACTCAACTGCTGAGAAATGGTGTAGAGCTTCTGATTGCAACGCCTGGCAGACTTTTAGACCATATTAGTCAAAAAACAGCGAATTTAAGCCAAGTCCAATTTTTGATTCTTGATGAAGCAGATCGTATGCTTGATATGGGATTTTTACCTGATTTACAAAAAATTCTTTCCTTGATTCCGAAAAATCGTCAAACATTATTGTTTTCAGCGACCTTTTCCCCAGAAATTAAAAAATTAGCTCAGAGCTACTTAATCGATCCAATTACGATTGAAGTGTCCCGTCAGAATGCGACTGCTGATACGGTAACGCAGGTAGTTCATAAAGTCAGTACTGATAAAAAATTACAAGTTTTAAAAAATGTATTGCTAGCCAGAAAAAGACAAGGTTTGCCAAACCAATGCATCATTTTCTCGAACAGCAAAATTGGCTGTTCAAGATTGGCAAAGTCGCTTGAAAACGCAGGTATTAAAGCTGCCGCGATTCATGGTGATAAAAGTCAATTAGAAAGAATGAGCATATTAGATGGCTTTAAAAAAGGCGATATTGATGCTCTCGTTGCAACAGATGTAGCAGCTCGTGGATTGGATATATCGAGTATGCCCTGTGTGATTAATTATGAACTCCCTTATAGCGCTGAAGATTATGTCCATCGTATCGGTAGAACCGGTAGAGCAGGAGCTAAAGGTGATGCAATTGCTTTAGTAGATCCGTCGGAAATGAAGTTACTGCAAGACATTGAGAAGTTAACTAAAAAACCCTTGATCCAAATTCCAGCCCCTGATGTTTCTGGGGATTTATCAGCGGATCCACTTTTTTATCTTCCTTATCAGGGATCCGTTGCAGGAAGTGCTGATTCAGTCCCCCCGAATTCTAATCCTAAGCCAACTTCAACTGTTCGAACTGTAGGTGCTTTACTCGGCAATAAAAAGAAGAGTTAACTAACCAGTCGGTATGCCTAATCGCTTTTGGTCACGCCAAGCCTTGACTGCATAATGCAGCCAACTAGAAATTGTTTTGGGTTGGTCTAAAGGCAGATTTAAGCCTAAATGCTCGGCTATTCTTGCTAAATTTCCTAATATTGCTTCGGTTGTTTGTGGCCATAGAGGCTCTGCTTTATTTTGTTTTGAAAGTTTATTGCCTGTTGGATCCAGAACTAAAGGGATGTGTCGATAAGTTGGGGTGTGAAACTCTAAAACTTGCTGGAGCCATATTTGTCTAGGTGTATTTGTTGCTAAGTCTGCTCCACGCACAACATGGGTAATATTTTGATAATGATCATCAATGACCACTGCTAACTGGTAACTGAAAACACCATCAGCCCTCTGCAATATAAAATCTCCCACTTCTTTATTGAGCCATTGTTGATTCACTATGGTATTGTCGGGAATTTTTATACGTAATGCCCCTGGAGTTTGATGATTTGGAGGATTACGTCTACAAAATCCTGGATAAACTATTTCTTGGTGGGGGAAGATGATTTCGCCAAGTTCCTCATAGTAGTTCTGTATTTTTTTCCTGGAGCATCCGCAGGTATAAATAACACCTTTTTCTTGAAGAGAGTTTAAGTATTGTTGATAAACAGGTATTCGATTTGACTGAAAGATTACCTTTTCGTCGCTGATCAGTCCAAATCTGGCTAATTGGTTCAGAATTCCTTCGCTGGCATCAGGTTGTGCTCTGGTCGTATCTATATCTTCAATTCTTACTATCCAAACTCCGTTAGATGCTTTGGCATCCAACCAACTTGCGAGCGCAGTTGCCAAAGATCCAATGTGTAAAAGCCCCGTAGGGGAAGGGGCAAATCTGCCACGGTAATTGGTTAAATCCATATTAAAATTGAATGATGTCAGATCCAAAATTTATACATTTACGCCTTCATTCCGAATATTCTATCGTTGATGGAATTGTTCGTTTAGATGATGCAATAAAACAAGCTGTTAATTATCAAATGGGGGCCTTAGCATTAACCGATTTGAGCAATTTATTCGGCCTCATTAAATTTTACTCATCAGCTCGTAAAGAAGGTGTAAAGCCAATTGCTGGTGCGGATGTTTGGATAACGAATCCAACCGATGCTGCGAAACCCTTCAGAGCTTTATTGTTGGTAAAGAACCATACAGGTTATTTGAATTTGTGTGAAATTCTCAGTAAGTCTAGTCTCGAAAATCAAGTGTTGGGAAGACCTGAGGTCCATCCTGATTGGTTTGCACTACATAGTACATCCTCACTTCAAAAGACTGGTCAAGTATTGCTGTCAGAAGGGTTAATTTGTCTTTCAGGTGGAGTTGATGGGGATGTTGGAGTCGCGTTACTCAATGATCAAATTGAGCTAGCCGATCAATCTGCCTTAGCTTGGAGTACCATTTTCCCGAATAATTTTTATTTAGAGGTTCAAAGAACTGGTCAAGCTAAAGAGGAAAAATATATTCATCAAGTCGCAGATTTGGCAAACCGACTAAATTTACCTATCGTTGCTACGCATCCCATTGAGTTCATGCTTGAGGAAGATTTTAGAGCACATGAAACAAGAGTATGTATTGCTGATGGGGATAAGCTAGGCAATCCTAAGCGTAATGTTCGTTTTACTTCTGAGCAATATTTCAAGAGTCCAGATCAGATGCTGGAGTTGTTTGAAGATCTCCCAAGTGCGATAGAAAATACAATCGAAATTGCAAAACGCTGTAATTTATCTTTACAACTAGGTAAACCGAAATTACCCGATTTTCCAACACCAAATAATTTGACTCTTGCAGAGTATCTTGGCTCCTTAGCGAGAGAAGGTCTTGGACAACGGATGTTGCATTTGTATCCTGATGAGGAAAAAAGAAATTCGGTTTACCCAAAATATTCAGATCGCTTAGATTTTGAAATCAACACCATTGTGCAAATGGGATTTCCAGGCTATTTCCTAATTGTGGCTGACTTCATTGCCTGGGCAAAGAATAATGGCGTACCGGTAGGTCCTGGTAGGGGATCAGGCGCAGGATCTCTCGTTGCGTACTCATTGGGTATTACTGATTTAGATCCATTGGAATATAACTTACTCTTCGAACGCTTCTTAAATCCAGAGCGTGTTTCGATGCCCGACTTTGATATCGATTTTTGTCAATTAGGTCGTGATCGAGTCATTCAGTACGTTAAAGATAAATATGGCCATGAATCAGTTAGTCAAATTGCTACCTTTGGTACGATGGCAGCCAGAGGTGCGATTAAAGACGTTGGTCGCGCGATTGAGCAACCGTATTCCTTTGTTGACGCTATTTCAAAATTAATTGAAGCGAAGCCCGGGCAGCAAATTACGATTGCTGAAGCAATCAAGGCAAAGCCTGAATTAGATGATTTGTACAAACAAAACGAAGAAGCGAGACAATTGATTGAACTTGCTCAACAGTTAGAGGGAATTACGCGTAACGTGGGTATGCACGCTGGGGGCGTCTTAATTTCCCCAGGTAAGCTGACTGACTTTTGTCCGCTTTACGTACAATCTGGAAATGAAGAAGGCGCTGGTGTCATCAGTCAATTTGATAAGGATGATGTGGAGGCTGTTGGCTTAGTCAAATTTGACTTTTTGGGTTTAACTACCTTAACGATTTTAGATTTAGCTGAAAAATATATTCATCAACTTTATCCAGAGTTAACGAACTGGCGAGTTGGTAACGTGCCATTAGATGACCCTTTAGCTTTTGAAGTCCTCAAGTCTGCAAATACCGTAGCGATTTTTCAGTTAGAAAGCCGCGGCATGCAAGGCATGCTTAAAGATGCTAAGCCGGATCGATTCGAAGATATTATCGCCTTAGTGGCTTTATATCGTCCTGGTCCAATGGATTTGATTCCATCCTATATCGCCAGAAAACACTTACGTCAAGAAGTTGAATATGCGGATCCTCGAGTAATACCTGTTCTTGAAGAAACCTACGGCATTATGGTTTACCAAGAACAAGTAATGCAAATGGCACAGGTGATTGGTGGTTACTCATTGGGAGGTGCTGATTTATTACGTCGTGCTATGGGTAAGAAAAAGCCAGAGGAGATGGCTGAGCAAAGTAAGATTTTTGCTAAGGGCGCCATCGAAAATGGTTTAACGCAAGAAAAAGCAGATGAGATCTTTAAACTCATGGAAGCTTTTGCTGGATATGGATTTAATAAATCTCATGCAGCAGCTTATGCCTTACTTGCCTACCATACGGCTTGGTTGAAAGCCCATTATGTTGCTGAATTTATGGCAGCTAACTTATCCCTTGCTATGGACGATACGGATAAAGTACGTGTCTTATTTGAGGATGCGCGGGCGAATCAAGTCGAGATATTACCCCCAGATATTAATCAAGGTGAGTATCGATTCGTACCGATTCGCCCTGATCCAAAAGATGCAACCCAAAAAGTAATGCAGGTTAAGTATGGCTTAGGAGCGGTGCGAGGTACTGGCGAAAATGCGATTTTAGAAATCGTTCGAGCTCGACAAGAAAAACCTTTTACACACCTATTTGATTTTTGTATGCGGGTTGACCGCCGAGTCGTTAATCGTCGCTCCATCGAAGCGTTGATACGAGCTGGAGCATTTGATGCCATTGCACCCAATGGTGTGCAAGGTCGCTCGATTTTATTAGAGTCTTTGGCCAATGCCATGACTGCCGCAGAACAAGCGATTGCATCAGCAAATCAAGTTAGTTTATTTGAGATGCCTGGCGAAGAAGAGGGTAGTGAACCTGAATATGTTCAAACCGCCGAGTGGGGTGATAAAAAACGCTTACAAGAAGAAAAACTAGCTCTTGGCTTTTGTATCTCTGGTCACTTATTTGACGCCTACGCTGATGAGGTACGAAAAATTGCTCGCGTTCCTTTAAATAAAGTCAGTATGTATTCTGGTGAAAAACTCGTCGCTGGAATCATTGTTTCGCAAAGAACAAATAAGACTAGAAGTGGAGTGATGTATTCACTGATGATTGATGATGGGACTGATCAGCTTGAACTAACTGTCTTTGAAGATGTATTTGAAAACTATCGTGATTGTTTTAAAGAAGATGAATTACTGATTGCTAAAGTACAAACGAAAGTGCAACCTGCTAATGAGAATTTTTCAGGTAGCATCCGACACATTGTGCAAGCAGGTATGAATATTGCAATGGCCAGATTACGTTATGCCCAGTCCATTCATTTTGCAATGACAACGCAAGTTAATATAAGACAACTCAACGAAAAGTCAGAGAAGTTCTTTCACCAAGTACAAACACTGACACCTATTGGTGGCAAAAAACTCAATGATGGTCTTCGTATGACGGCAGAGCTCACCTCAACAACGGGAGTTTGTGAATTAGAGTTTCCACAAAATTGGCGACTGTATCCTGATGACACAAATATTCAAGTATTTAATAATTTATTACATCAGGTAGGCGTTCGTTCAAACTTAAAAATTATTTATACCAATTAATAAGTGTTCGACAGCTTTTCTAATTAGTTGATATTTAGCTGAAGAATCTTTTGAAGTGCTTGAATGACCCGGGTTGAGTCTAGTTCTTCAAGACATAAACTTCGACTGTTTGCGTGATCATCGCATCCAGCTTTTCTGCAAGGTACGCAAGCATTGGGTCCTTGCAAAATAGTCACATTGCTAACAGTTTGCGAAAGGGCTCTAATTTGGTAGGGTTGTTTACCGCTAAAGCCGTTGGGCCATGGACCAAAATTGGTTGGCGGAGTAGCGCCTAAAAGTGCAACGGTTGGAGTGTTACATGCTGCGGCCAGATGCGTCACAGAGGTATCCACTCCCACGTAAGCCCTTACTTGTCGCAGTAAGGTGGCTAACTCACTGAAACTCACTTTACCAGTCAAATTGATTAGTTGATCCTTTGCTTTTTGACTTAGTCCTTTGATAATCTCTTGTGCCAAGTCGACATCTACTTTAGCAGCACCCCCACTAATCAATACTGGAATATGCTGATCAGAGAGAAATTCAATGACAGATAGCCAGTGGGACAAGGGCCATTTTTTATAGGCATTGAGGGGGCTCGGATGAATAAGAACGCTATTAGGCGCAATTTCGTTTGCTACAAGTGATGGTGATACTTTGCTAGGGGCATCAATCACGATTTCCTGAGTGATTTGTTTACCTTTTGTAAAGGGATCTACTAACCGCAATTTTTCTGTTACAACATGTTGTTCAAAATAATTAATCGGTACTTGATACTGCGTTATCCACTTTTTCCAGCCATGATCTTCCTGTCCAACATGCATTACACCGACTCGTTTGGTGGCAGCAAATAAGCCATATAAGTAGGAGCGATCACTTGGCTGAGTAATAATTGCCAAATCATACTTAAAAAAAACTTTTTTTAATAAGTGTAGGTACTCTTTAATTTTTGGCTTTGGGCTTGAGCCAATAATTTCGTGTAAATGTGGATTACCCTCTAGAATACCAATTGCACTTTTAAACCCTAGGAAATCGATTTGTGCATCTGGCCAAATTTCATGGGTGCGTTTAATCAAGGGTGTTGTAATGAGAGTATCACCTATTTGTCTTGTAGCGATAATCAAAATTTTCTTAAAATGCTGAGTATCGATTGGAGAATTAGGGGAAGTTTTCATTAATTAAGAGTTTAATTGATTAACTTGAGATAATAAGTACTATGAAGCTAGAAAATCAACAAGTTTTTATCCGTGTTCTGAGTTATTTAAAGCCATTTCAATCGATGATTATTTTGGCATTGCTAGCTATGGCAGTCGTAGCAGCCACAGAAACATCCATTCCAGCCTTGATGAAGCCACTTTTAGACCGTGGCTTTACTGGGGGTTTTGATGAGAAATTATGGCAAGTCCCCGTCTTTTTAGTGGGTATTGCATTTATTCGTGGTGCAGCTCAGTTTTTATCTAACTATTGGCTCAATCGAGTCATTAATAATGTTTTGTTAGTTTTACGTGAACAAATGTTCAAAAAACTCTTACAAGCATCTACTGAATTTTTTTTACAAAGTACCGCAGCTAATTTAATCAATACGGTTGTTTTTGAAGTAAACAACGTATTAAGCATTTTAAGTAGTGTAGCTATTAATTTAGTGCGAGATTCCTTGCAAGTCATTGGACTTTTGGCTTATCTGTTTTATTTGAATTGGAAACTTACCCTAGTTGTTTTTATTATTTTTCCAGTGATTGGTTTTATTATGAGCCAGATTAATCGTCGTTTGCGCTTAATCAATCGTAAACAACAAGACTTTACAAGTCGCTTGGCTTACGTAGTTGAAGAGGCTGCAGCGGGTCACAAAGTAGTTAAATTAAATAATGGTCAAGATTATGAAATGCAACGATTTAAGATCATGGCTGAAGAGTTAAGGGCTTTCGCTATTAAAGCTTCAATCGCTGGGGGCTTAAATCAGCCACTTACGCAGTTGATTGCTTCGATAGCACTATCTGTGGTCTTACTGATTGCCATTGTCCAATCGAGCTCCATGGGGACTACGGTTGGCGAATTTGCAGCATTTGTCACCGCTATGCTGTTGATTATTTCTCCCTTAAAACATTTAGCCGACATTAACCAACCTTTACAAAGGGGCTTAATTGCAGCTGAAATGATTTTTGGTTTAATTGATCAACCTGCTGAAGTTGAGCTTTTGGAAGACAACACGATTCCTTTGACTGTAGCAAAAGGTCAAATTGAATTCAAAGATATCGCTTTTGCCTATTCAAGCAATGTCTCGGCTACGATGGATAACCAAACGAGAGAGGTTTTAAGGGATATTCAACTTAGTATTCAACCTGGTGAAGTCATTGCATTTGTTGGACCTTCAGGAAGTGGGAAAACCACTTTAGTGAATCTTGTACCTCGTTTTTTTGAGCCAACAAAAGGAGGTATTTATCTTGATGGAGAACTGATTTCTCACTATCGCTTAAATGATTTACGCAAACAAATTGGCTTTGTGAGTCAAGACGTTATTTTATTTAACGATACGATTGCTGCGAATGTGGCTTATGGGGCGGTTCAAGCCCAAGATATTAACCGCGTGAGAGTTGCTGAGGCGATTGCTGCAGCGAACTTGACCGAGATGATTCGGGATTTGCCAGAAGGTATCGATACCTTAATTGGTGATAACGGTAATCGGTTATCGGGTGGTCAACGTCAACGGATGGCGATTGCAAGGGCCGTCTATAAGAATGCACCGATTTTGATTTTAGACGAAGCAACCTCCGCGCTTGATTCTGAGTCAGAAAGACAGGTTCAAGAAGCTTTAGAGTCTCTCATGCAAGGTCGAACTACGCTTGTCATTGCTCATCGGCTATCGACAATTGAAAATGCGGATCGCATCGTTGTTTTGGAGCACGGCAGAATTGTTGAACTAGGTACCCATCATGAATTGATTGAATTGAATGGCCTTTATTCTAGCTTGCACCGCCTGCAGTTTGCCGGTCGTGACTAACTAGTTTTAGCTAAGGACAATATCGTATTTTTCTTGAGAAAAACTTCCTTCAGCTAAGAGTAAAATAGGCTTGCCCACAAACTCACATAGCTCCGCTAAGTATTGGCTTTGTTCTTCTAGGAAGGTATCAATTACATCTGGGGATGCCACAATCCGAAATTGTTTGGGATTAAATTGTCGATGTTCCCGAATGATTTCCCTTAAGATTTCGTAACAAATAGTTTGTGGTGTTTTGACTTCACCTTTTCCGCTGCAAATTGGACAAGGTTGGCAGAGTTGGTGGGCTAATGATTCTCTGGTTCTTTTACGGGTCATTTCGACTAAACCGAGTGAAGAAAAAGAGCTGACCGAAGTTTTAACGCGGTCTAGTTCTAAGTTTTTCTTTAATTCGTTCAGAACTAATGTTTGATGTTCTTCGATATGCATATCGATAAAATCAACGATGATGATGCCACCTAAATTACGAAGACGTAACTGCCTAGCGATCGCCTTTGCCGCCTCTAAATTTGTTTTATAGATCGTATCAACAAATGTTTTTGCACCAATGTAGCTTCCAGTATTCACATCAATTGTTGTCATCGATTCTGTTTGATCAATCATCAAATATCCACCGGATTTGAGATTGACTCTGCGATTGAGTGCTAAGTTGATTTCGTTTTCTACGTCAAACAAATCAAACAAGGGGCGTTCACCACGATATAGAACAATTTTATCAACGATGTTTGGTATAAATGTATTTGTAAATTCTCGTAATTTTTTAAAATTCTCAGCGGAATCTATACGAATTTGCGTTGTTTTTTCTTCGGCAATATCGCGCATGACTCGTTCTATCAGCGTTAACTCTTGATAGACCATAGAGGTGACTGGTAAACGAAGTGTATTACTGTGAATTTTTTCCCAACTCCGGACCAGGTAATTTAAATCTTCCCTCAGATCTTCATCACTAGCTTCTTCTGCACTCGTGCGAACAATAACACTGCCTTTGAAGCTGCCAGGCAATATCGTTTTGACACGATTTTTGAGAGTTTCACGATTCTCTTCCTCAGTGATTTTTTGTGAAATACCGATTTGCCCATCTTTTTCATCATTTGGCAAATACACTAAGTTTCTTCCAGCGATACTAATGTTCGTTGTTAACCGTGCACCTTTGGTCCCTAAAGGGTCTTTCAAGACCTGAACTAAGATTGTCTGACCATCAAAAACGACTTTTTCAATGGGCTGTTCATGGTTCCCATGAATATCAGCGATATGAATAAACGCAGATTTATCTAGACCAATATCAATAAATGCAGATTGCATCCCTGGTAAAACACGTACTACTTTACCTAGGTAAATATTTCCCACGTACCCTCGATTTTGGGCGCGCTCGATCAAGAGCTCCTGCACCTCGCCCTGACTAATCAGGGCAACTCGAGTTTCTTGAGGGGTAAAGTTGATTAATATTTCTTCGCTCATTATCTAAGAATAAATGGTATTTGCGCATAGTCAAGTAGTTGTGTTGTTTCATGGATCGGCAATCCCATGACTCCACTGTAACTTCCATCAATGCGGTCAATTAAAGCACTGCCTAGTCCTTGTATGCCGTAGGCGCCAGCTTTACCCATGGGCTCATTGGTTTTAACATAAGACTCTAGACGCTCAAGAGAATTATTAGCAAAATGTACTTGGGTAGAAGAGACCTTGATGACGGGCATGCTTTGAGGGTCTGTCTGGATTGCTATAGCCGTGTGAACCCAATGGAACTTACCATTTAAAAGGGTTAATATTTCTAAAGCATGCTGCTCATCTTTAGGTTTACCAAGAATCAAATCTCTGACATTGAGTAAGGATGTTTGCTGGTCACGCATACAAACTGTCGTATCAGCACATAAGATCGGCTTCCAAGAAACCTCTGTACGTTGGGATAGTCGTCTCACTGAGGCGTCTAACTTAGCAAGCGTAACTCTTTTTACATAATCGATGCCCATTTCGTCGGGCTGGACTTCTTCTAAAGACTCTGTATCTTCATTCGCATCTGGATAGAGGATTTCGAATTGGACTCCCAAATCTTGAAGAATTTGAGCGCGTCTGGGACTTTGAGAGGCTAGGTACATTTTATTCACGATGATAGGGGTGTCCTTGCAATATAGTATAAGCACGATATAACTGTTCAATCAAGATCAGCCGTGCCATGGCATGCGGTAAGGTCATACTAGAAAGGCGGATTGAACTCGTGGATTTTTGTTTCACTTCTTGCGAGAGTCCGTCTGCTCCACCGATTAAAAAAACAACATCTTTCCCCTCCTGACGCCAATCCTGCATCAATTGGGTAAGCTGCATTGTTGTTATGTCGCGACCTCTTTCATCCATCGCGACAATCGTGGCATTTTTTGGTAAAGCCTCAAGAATCTTAAGGCCTTCTTTGATCGGAGAGAGATCAGGTTTTAATTCTTTGACTTCAATGGGGAAGTCTTTCGGCATTCTTTTAATGTAGTCATTAGCAGAGGTCTCTACCCAACTAGGCATTTTATGTCCAACTGCAATAATCTGCAGCTTCAATTAGTCCTCGTCGTCGTCAAAATCCATTGGACCACTGGTCGGGCCGGATTGCTTGTTAAGTTTTACACGAACTGGTTTACCACCCCACATCCCTTCCAATTGGTAATACACTCGGATAGCAGGAAGTAAAATATGGACTACGACATCACCACAATCGACGAGTACCCACTCGCCTGTTTCTAGGCCTTCTATCGAGATGACTTCACCACCTTTTTCTTTTACCGCAGTACTAACAGAAAAGGCTAAAGCCCTAGTTTGACGGTTGCTATTACCAGTTGCAATCACGACTCGATCAAACAAGTTAGTGAGTTTGGTAGTGTCAAAAACACGAATATCTGAAGCTTTTACCTCCTCTAGTGCGTCGATTACAGTTCTTTGTAGTTTTCTTAAATCCATACTAAAGGTTGATCCTTTTTTAGTTAAAGCTTGCGTAAATATTTTGAGCGAAGATGCATTCTAGGACATTTGGAGAAAGGGCGCTCATTAAATTTTCCTTCGTCCGGTCACGATGAAGTTGTTCTCTTAATTGAGTTGATGATAAATCAACATGAAAACTTTCATCAAAAAATATTTTGCCAAAGGGTTTTTCCTTGAGATCACGCACATCATGCGTCATCCGTTGATCAAAAATTGCGATAATCTCATCTAGGGTTTCAGGATGCTGAGGGTCAAGGTAGGCCTGACCTTTACTAGGTGAGATCCTTCGACTTGCAACTGCTAGATGGAGAAAATCTGGCAACTTTTGCCAATCATTCCAAGAGGGTAAATTTTGATAAGAATCTGCTCCCATGAGCCAAACAATGGCTTGGTCTTTACCATATATATCACGAAGTTCCCGCGCTGTATCAATTGTGTAACTAGGACCGACTCGGTCTAATTCAAGCCGGCTAACTGAAATTTCTGCTGGACAAGGAGATGCACCATAAAGCGCTTTTAAATCCATTGCGGCGGCGTCAGTCATCTGAAAGCGAAGTTCCGCAGGAGTAATTAAACTACTTTTTTGCCACGGTTGACCCGCTGGAAGCCAAATTAACTGGGTAAGTCCAAGTGCATCAATAAAGTTTTTAGCGAGCCGAATATGCCCCCAATGAGGCGGATCAAAAGTTCCCCCTAGAATTCCGATCATGCCAGCCAGTCTCTAGGTTTCAAAAAGTAATTCATTAAACGATCTTCTGGTGAATTAGGTGGAATTGGGCGCTGATACTGCCACCGAGCGATGGGCGGCAGTGACATCAAAATCGACTCCGTCCGTCCGCCTGATTGCAGACCGAAATGCGTTCCTCGGTCAAATACAAGATTGAATTCAGTATATCGACCACGCCGATATTCCTGAAACTCCTTTTGTTCTGGACTGTAGGGATCTTGATAGTGTTTTTTGGCAATCGGTAAATAAGCATCTAGCAGAGAGTTACCAATGGCCTGGGTCATTTCAAAACTTTTCTCGAAACCAAGTTCCGTAAAGTCATCGAAAAACACGCCACCAATCCCTCTAGGCTCTGCGCGGTGAGGTAGATAAAAGTATTTATCGCATTGCTCTTTAAATTTGGGGTAGTACTTTGGATCAAATTTATCAAGGGTGTTTTTACAAGTTTGATGAAAATGCCTGCAATCTGCTTCATCGCCATAATAAGGCGTTAAATCCATTCCGCCACCAAACCACCAAACCGGATCAACCCCCGCTTTTTTTGCTAAAAATACCCGAATGTTCATGTGGACAGTCGGTATCATTGGATTTAGAGGATGGAAAACGAGAGAAACACCCATGGCTTCGAAGCTTCCACCTGCAATTTCAGGACGAATTGCTGTCGCAGAGGGTGGTAGTTGTTTGCCACTAACATGAGAAAAGGCGACGCCCCCACGCTCGAGAACATTACCGCCTTCAAGAATCATTGAACGCCCATTACCTTGTAATGGACTGTCGGCAGGTTTTACCCATTCGTCACTAATGAATGGCTTACCATCAAAATCCCCAACGGTCTTGGCAATTTTTTCTTGCAGTCCCCGAAAATAATTTTTTAATTCACTGATTTCAATTGTCATGATGTTATTTTTTAATTGCTAAGTGTCCAATATCATTTCTATATTGCGCACCATTGAATTGAATTTCCTTTACAAACTCGTAAGCTCTTGTTTGGGCTGCCTTTACATTGCCATCAAGACCAACCACACATAAAACTCTACCACCACTTGTCCTTAAAACGCCATTTTCTAATGTAGTACCTGCGTGAAAAACGACATGATTAGCATCTTCTTCTGGAATATTGGTGATTTCATCACCCACTCTGGGGGTGTCTGGGTAGTTATAAGACGCCATTACAACGCCAAGTGCAACTCTTGAGTCCCAATCTAAATCTACTTGATCAAGGGTGCCATCCGTTGCATGAAACAATGCATCCAAGAGGTTGCTCTTGAGTCTTGCCATAATTGGTTGGGTTTCTGGATCACCCATACGGCAATTAAATTCAAGCGTTTTAATCGATCCATCGGGATGAATCATGAGGCCAGCATATAAGAATCCTGTGTAAGGAATACCATCTTTAGCCATTCCTGCCACGGTAGGTTTGATGATTTCTCTTAAAGTTTTGGCATATAAAGCTGGAGTCACAACGGGAGCCGGTGAGTATGCACCCATGCCACCTGTGTTAGGCCCTTGGTCATGATCTTTAAGGCGCTTATGGTCTTGGCTAGTAGCTAAAGGAAGAATGTTTTTACCATCAACCATGACGATAAAACTTGCTTCTTCGCCAGTCAAAAACTCTTCGATCACGACTCGAGCTCCTGCATCACCTAGTTTATTGTCAGAAAGCATCATATCTACAGCCTGATGAGCTTCCCCTAGGGTCATAGCAACCACTACACCTTTACCAGCGGCAAGACCATCTGCTTTAATGACGATTGGCGCACCTTTTTTATCGATATATTCGTGGGCAGCTTTCACCTCGGAGAAGGTTTCATATTCAGCTGTCGGAATACCGTGACGTTGCATAAATGCTTTGGCGTAATCTTTTGAAGATTCAAGCTGGGCCGCTTTTTTAGTCGGGCCAAATATTTTTAAACCCCTTGCTCGGAAAAGATCCACAATCCCCTCTGACAAAGGTTTTTCAGGACCAACGACAGTAATCGCTATCTCTTCTTTTTCTGCAAAGTCGGCTAAGGCATTCAAGTCAGTTATCGGCAGGTTTTCAATACCGTGTAATTTCGAGTGGTGTTCTGTACCGCCATTACCAGGCGCTACAAAAACTAACTGCACTTTATCTGATTTAGCTAAATGCCATGCGAGGGCATGTTCTCTGCCACCAGATCCAACAACTAAAATTTTCATATAAGCCTACTAAATTTAACGATTTAAATATATTTTGTGAATGGATTAATCTTCTAAGATGGCGTTTGAGTAGACGTCTTGAACATCATCTAGGTTTTCTAATGCATCAAGCAGTTTTTGCATGCTACTGGCAACATCCCCGGATAATTCAACATCCGTTTCAGCGCGCATCGTCACTTCGGAAAACTCTGGTATCAATCCCATCTTTTGTAATTGATCTTTGACGTTGGATAATTCCCAAGGACTTGTTAATACCTCTTTGGAGCCATCATCATTGATGATGACGTCATCTGCACCTAATTCAAGGGCAGCGTCCATTAGCTGATTCTCATCCACATTCGGACCAAAAGTCATGGTTCCACAATGTTTAAATAAATAGCCGACGCATCCATCGGTTCCTAAATTGCCGCCATTTTTAGAAAAGGCATGACGAACTTCAGCAACAGTTCTGATTTTATTGTCAGTCAAGCTATCAACGATCACCGCTACACCACTTGGTCCATAGCCTTCATAACGAATTTCTTCGTAACTCACGCCTTCTAGTGAGCCAGTTCCTTTTTGGATTGCCCGATTAACGTTATCGCTGGGCATATTGGAATCTTTTGCTTTATCGATGGCAAGTCGCAGTCGTGGATTATTCGCAATATCTCCGCCACCCATTTTGGCAGCAACAGTTATTTCACGAATTAACTTCGTCCATACTTTTCCGCGTTTTTCGTCCTGACGACCCTTGCGGTGTTGAATATTGGCCCATTTGGAATGTCCGGCCATAAAAACTTCCTTTCAATAAAAACAATTTAGAATAGTTAATATTCTAATTTTAGGCACTTTCAATAATAACCCCAAATAAAGGAGATTAATTATGTCAACGATGACTGTTAAAGCAATCAAGATGTTTAAGACAGGCGGTCCAGAGGTCTTAGAGTACGTGGATGTAGAACTCGGCGAACCTGGCCCAGGCGAGATTTTAGTAAAGCATCATGCTATCGGCGTCAATTATCTTGATATTTACTTCAGAGAAGGATTATATCCTCAACCAATGCCAAGTGGTATGGGTCAAGAGGGTGCTGGGGTAGTAGAAAAAATTGGTGCAGGTGTAACCCACTTAGCGGTAGGCGATCGTGTTGCTTATGCTGGCAGACCATCTGGCTCTTATGCACAAGCAAGAATCATGCCAGCTGATATCGTTTTAAAGTTGCCTGACGCAATTAGTTTCGAGACAGGTGCTGCCATGATGTTACAAGGTTTAACAGCGCAATACCTGCTTAACGATACATTTAAAGTACAAAAAGGTGATACTGTCCTTTTCCATGCTATCGCTGGTGGTGTTGGAACGATCGCTTGTCAATGGTTAAAAGCACTTGGTGCGACGGTGATTGGTACTGTGGGTAGTCCAGAAAAAGCAGTCATTGCAAAAGCGCATGGTTGTGACCATACTATTCTTTACAGAGAGGAAGATTTTGTTGCCCGTGTAAAAGAAATTACAGGTGGTAAAGGTGTGCCGGTAGTGTATGACTCAATCGGTAAAGATACTTTTATGAAATCACTTGACTGTTTATCACCAAGGGGCTTAATGGTGACATTTGGTAATGCTTCAGGCCCTGTTCCACCATTAGACGTTGGTATCTTAGCTGGGAAAGGTTCATTGAAAGTAACGCGTCCAACCTTGACGACCTACGTTCTCAATCGTCAACTATTAGAGTCAGGCGCAGCTGATCTTTTCCAAAGGGTAATTTCAGGTCAAATTAAAATTGAAATTACTGATCGCTATCCGCTTGAAAAAGCTGGCCAAGCACAAAAAGATATGGCTGACCGTAAAACCACAGGATCAATTATTTTAGTTCCATAAACCTTCAGCCTTGCTAGCTAAGGGAAACTTAGGTAATTGGAGATACAAATCTCTAATTACCTAGTGGAAGTTCTTTAAATTATTTCACTTTCGTGGCATAATTTCATTCTTTCATGCCGCGGTGGTGAAATTGGTAGACACAGGAGACTCAAAATCTCCCGCCTAATAAGTGTGTCGGTTCGAGTCCGACCCGCGGCACCATGAAATGCATTGGTTATAGTAATAGCAATTACCAACTTAAACCATAAAGTCACGTTGCACAATCGTTGCACAAAATCACGGCTCTTCACCATAATCGGGGAATGAATGTTTATGAGTTTGCGCTAATTCACTTTTGAAAAATTTCTAATCTTCAAAATTAGACTTGAGATCTGTTTCGTAATCTTGACCACCATAAAATATACCAATGATTGATACACGATTAAGTTCAGTTGCAAAAGCTATCAAGGCACGTTTTTTGTAGTGGGTAGTTCGCAGTCCTGGCCGAACATCATCACGCTTGTTGCCTCTTTCTGGAAAATTTTTTAGACTTTCGCAATAATCAACTATTGCATTGACATAATTACTAGCGATTTCGGGTGAGGCAACGTTTGATATGTATTGGTAAAGTAAAACCAATTGCTCTTGAGCTTCGGGTGTAAAAATAACTACCAATTGACTTACTCTTTTAACGTAGCTTTTTCGTGTTCAGCGGCTAGTCTTTTTCTAACTTGGTCAAGCAAAAGTGCCCTTGAAGGATCTTCCTTTAAAGCGTCATAGGCGGGTACGACAGTTTGAAATAACCAACTATCGATGGCTTTATCACGAGCCATCAGAGCACGCATGCCATCTCTTAGGACTTCGCTTTCACTTGCATACTCGCCAGAAGCAACTTTATTTTTTACAATTTCCGCCATTTCATTTGGTAAGGTGATACTAAATTGAAGTGTTGTCCTCATATGGGTTTCCTATAGTTGATAGGATTTAATCCTACTTAGGAAATGTGACTTCGTCAATGGTAATTTAAAAACTTATTTTGGGTAAGGTATTTGTTTTGAGGCAGCATCATCCAGCAATTTTTGCACTTCAACCTTGAAACCGCCAGGGTATAAATAGGTGTATTTCTTAAAAATCAAGTAGAAAGCTGATTTATTTTGTTGATTATTTACATTTTTTACATTTCACAAAACGAAGCACAAAGATTTTAGTTAGCTTTAGAGTCAGCATTTATATAGTACTTTAGTATGTACAGTAAAATCAAAATCTCCCGCCTAATAAGTGTGTCGGTTCGAGTCCGACCCGCGGCACCATGAAATGCATTGGTTATAGTAATAGCATTTACTAACTTAAACCATGAAGTCACGTTGCACAAACGTTGCACAAAATCACTCGCTCTACTGTACCGAAAAGTGTTATATTTTTAAAATTGTTTTAAAAACAGACACTTGTGCCAAAAAAAGCAGAGCATACGATTCACATACACGAAGGTGAAGCAACACTTTACCAAAGAGCTGGCTCACCACATTGGCAACTGCGCTACAAAGCTAACAGCAAGTGGACACGTTCAACTACTAAAAAAACCAAACTAGCTGACGCTAAACGCGAAGCAATGGAAATTATTGTACGTGCTAGGGTTTTGGAACGAGAAGGTCTGCTTGTCACAAGCAAGCGTGTAACAACGGTTGCTAGACTTGCTATAAAGCGTATGCAAGCGGAGTTAGACAGTGGCAATGGCAAAGTTACATACAAGCGTTATATACAAGCTATCAATGGCTACATCATCCCATTACTTGGCAGTCACAACATCGACAAGATTGACTACGCAACATTGGCTGATTTTGACCGACAGCGTAAAGAACGCATGAATCACAATCGCAAAGAACCGATTGAACCTAGCCAAGCTGTAATAAACACACACAATGTGGCTTTTAATAGGGTTTTTGACGAAGCACTATTAAGAGGCTTTATGACAAAAGTCCAAGTGCCACACCTAGAAAACAAAGGTGTCAGCAGTGATAGGCGCCCCAGCTTTTTATTAAAGGAATACAAAACCATATTAAATAAGTTAAGGGATTGGATTCAAACTGCAAGACAAGGCAATGAGATAAAAGTAAGAACAACTTTATATAACTACATCTTGATTTTGGCTAATACTGGCATAAGGGCTGGCACAGAATCAATGAACTTGAAATGGCAACACATTGGTTATGAAAACGTAAATGGTCAAGTGATGTTGACCATGTATGTCAAAGGTAAAACCTCAGGTAGAACCATTTATGTGCCAACTTTAGTAGCCAAATGCCTAACACGCATAAAAGACTTGGACGAAGATTTGCGAAAGTATAGTTTTGAGCAATTAATCAATAAAAAAGTCGATAAGTTCGTCTTTAGGCATGAAGATTTATCACCAGACAGCGCACAGTCCAAGTATGGAAGAATGTTTGCTAGGTTCTTAAGTTTGCCGAATGTGAATTTATTAAAAGACAAAGACTCAAATACCGAAAGAACCTTGTACAGCTTAAGGCACTTTTATGCTACTAAAATGATCGTCAGGGGTGCCGTAACTGAAATACAACTAGCTAAACATATGGGTACTAGTACCACCATGATTAACAAACATTACGAACATTTAAAGCTAAGGGATGTGGCACACAAGTTTGTTGGCAAGTAATCATTTGGTCAAACGAAAAGTATTACTTAAGTAACCTAGCTATACCTGTCTTGTTGCATATTAAAGAACAATAAATTGGCTTTATTTTTAAAGGTTAACCACAATTTTTTGTGATTTTAAGCGTGACTTAGATTAGAAGTGGTGTGGTTAACAACCTCGGATTGCGTGAAATTTGCGCAACAATTTTTTTAGCGATTTAAATTAAAAATCTGCTGTTGTGCTTTGGCCAGCTTCTGTCTATCGCGTTCAGCTTTAAGTTGTTTAGTCGCGTTATCTTTTTGTTTTTTTAAACCATCAATTCTTGCTTGTTGTGGCGTTAGAGGTTTAATGGGTTTAAGAAAGCCTGCAACTTCGTCCAAAATTTCAACGCTTAAATCCTCTTTAGCCACCCTTACAACTGTTCCTAGCACACTGTTAATACCATACAAGTATTCACAAATTAGCTGCGCATATAGGGGGCTTTCCGCAAAGACTGCAGTTTTTAAAATTCTTCCCCTGACACGCAAAGTTAATACATATTTGTTCATACAGTTATTTAGCTAGGGCGCTGATTTTCTCTTGCTTTAATCCAGTCTTCAACGACACTCAAGCGCCACCCAACACAGTTAGCAGATATTTGAAAAGGTCTTGGGAATTCGTTACGTTTTATGTAGCGATAAATTGTGGCATTACTTAACCCAATTAACTTCTTTAATTCTCTCATGCGCACAATGCGATCAAATTGAAGTGGATTCATTTGGCAAATCCCGCCTTAGTTGCTGTACTAACTTCTGCAATTGCATCATCAAGCACACCATTAAGTACATCTAGTTTTATTGCTTTTAATACTGTTATTAACTCATCAACCGAATTAAGCTCAATGCAATTGGCTCGAGTTTTTTTATTCAGCATTAGTGTTTTAGCACCGTACTTGATTGCCAAGTTAATCTTGCCAGCTTCATTTGTCCAAAACCATTCTTTCACACGCTTGACAGTTTCAACAGTCATGCGTTCACCAGTTTGCCGATTTACATAAGTTTTTAATTGCTTGGGTGCGTAAGTCTTGCCAGCTTGTTTAGCTTCGCAAAGTTCCAATTGTTCGTGTAACTTATTTACAAGTTTGTTTCTTCTATGTACAGCAGGACTAGCAGTTAAATGTCGTTTGCCGACTACTAATTTCAATGTGTTTAAGGTACTCATTTCTTTCTCCAAAAAGTTAAATAAGTCTTTACTTTAATTTCTCTTATTTACCTTCGCGACCTTTATTTGCCTGATTCCTAGCCGAATGTAATGTTTTCATAAATAATTATGGAATTGTTATGTTCGGCATAAATAAAGGCATGGAACAGACAATAGAAATAATTAGAGATTTTTTAAATCAGCAACAAAATCACATCACGCACTACTTGGTTGCGCAAAGTTTTTACCGCGCTTATCACAAAGATGCTAAAGATATTGAAAGAATGAAAACGAATTTAGGCAAAGATCTAAGATACGCACTAAATTGTTTTAATAGAGAACTATATGGCAATCGCGCAAAACGAAAGCCACAACTTTATCGACCATTATTCATACCAACACTTGAAGGCACAAAAGAGACAGCGAATCGCCAAAAGTCTTTTCACTACAACATTTATTTAGGTAATATACCCAGCGTACTAACTACTGAAGATATAAAAGTATTATGGAAACACTGCTGGGTTAACAAGGCAAAACAAAAAAACGATATTTACATTACACCAATAAAAACTCAAACAGAAACACATTTATTACATTACGGCACAAAAGAAGGACAAAAAGGGAATATAGATTGTTGGGATTTTGCTAATACACAAATCCCCTTCATCGCACTTAACGCTGACTAAAGTTGCGTTATTTATTAAGGCTAAGCGTTGGGAGATACGCTTAGTTAGATGATTATTGGCTAAAATATTTAAAGTAGTACTCGAGTAAACATTGTCAAGCACTTGAGTGAAGTAATCTAGAATGTGAATCAAACCAAATGGAGCATTGATTAACTAGACTACGTCAAAGTTTAAAGTTAATAAATATTGCTTTGAAATCTAACCAAATGTTAGACTAAGTTGAAAATAATGGATCATGCTATTTTGTTTGAAACGGTAATAGCTCATATGCAAAGCAAGTAATTAAAAATTTTACATAAAATTAAAAAAGGGATTACTTTGGGATTTTTTTCAATATTCAAAACACCAATAAACGAAACATTAGGTGTTATCTGTGGTGCTTATAAAAAAAAATTAAATCTAACAAATGATAGCAAGTTAGCATTTGTTGAATTGGCGAATGAAGCTTATATTCAATTGAGAAAACATCAACGCTCCAATTTCTCTAGTCCATCTGATACCTATAGAATGCTTTCTGGCAAAGAGTTTAATGATTTAAGTAAAAATCATTCTGATAATAAAGAGTACTTACAGTATTACCTTTTTAATATGATGATGTATATCAGACCTGATTACTACAAACCTGAAGACTACAATAAGAATGAAAGACTCAAAGTACTGATTGACACAAATTTAAATTATTAAATGAAAAAAATTACTTTAATTTTCCTTGCCTTGTTTTTTTGTGTAAATGCTTACGCTAATAGCAATTTAGATAATTGCCAATCAATGGCTAAGCAGATGAACGCACAACTACCCAAAAAGATTGATTTCTTAACAACGCTTGAAGCTACCTCTTGCTTAGAAGACAAAGGTAAAGTTTATTTTCAATATGTTCATGTCATTAATGATCCATCTTCTCTACCAAAAGATATCCAGAAAAAAGCAAAGTCGCTAGCAAAATCTCAATATTGTGCTAACTCCGAATTTGTAAAAGCACTTAACTACTTTACTTTTGATTTTTATTATGTCGACAGCAGGCGCAAGCCTTTGTATGCGATTACTTTAGCAAAAAGTGACTGTTAATTTATGAGGAACTTAATGGGTATTTTTAATGTACGGTTATTTTTAGTTTTGTCTTTGATATTAAGCGTTTTCTTTTTAAAAGGTTGTGGACAAGAATGTTATACAAGCGTTTCAGAGGTAAAAGCAAAGTATGAAAGATGTGCTGATTTAGGCACTCAATATGCCAGCATTATTAATAAAGAAGTCTGGACGTTTGCTTGTACTACATCAGGAAATGATAAGTTCATAGATTTTATTGCTAAAGATGGGAAATACTGCCGTACCTCTCAAATTGAGGCACGTAATCCTTAATTAACTCACTCATTAGATAAGTCAATTTAGTAGTAATAAACAAAAACGAACTAAATATCAACGCAGCTTAGGGCTTTTCAAACAGCTTGAAGTAGCTTTACGCAAGTCTAATAAATTCTGCAATTAAGAATTAATTACCTCAACTATTATCAAAATGTATGAAAATACATATTTTCTTATATTTGACTATTGGAGACTTAAGTCATTGAAAACGAATAGAAAAAAATCAGCCACAAATCAACAAAATCAGGTAGGAAAAATACAAATAAGAAAACATACTAAACACTTACAAAACATTATATTTGAGGGAGATAGTATGACAAAGCAAGCAAAGACATTAAATAATGATGAACTTCGTAAAGTACTAGACCACGTAGCAACACGTAAGCACGCGATTCGTAATCGCGCTCTCGTAACAATGAGTTTTTATTCTGGCTGTCGAGTTGGAGAGATAGCCAGTTTGACTTATGAAGACGTAGTTGATGAACAAGATAAAGTGCGAGACGAAATAAGACTCAGGGCTGAAAATACAAAAACTAATGACGCTAGGATAGTCTTTGTGAGCACAAAACTAAAAAAAGAACTACAAAAATACGTAGACTTTTATAAACCCTCAAACAAACAACTCAAGTTCTTCTATAGTCAAAAGAAGACTAGCGATGGATTCACTGCGAACACTTTGACCCAGTTCTTCCATTTTCTCTACTCTCGGTGTTTTCTACAGGGAGCCTCGAGTCACAGTGGTAGACGTACTTTTATAACTAACTTGGCAAATAAAGGGGTAGGGGTTCGCGTGATAATGGGAATCAGCGGACACCGTAACCTCAGCGTCGTTCAAAAATATATAGATGTAAATGACGATATGAAGCGTAGGGCAGTGGAGTTAGCTTAGTTGTTTTAAACAACATCAAGGAAAGATTCCCTTACCGACATTTTCTATTCTTCTTTCGGTTTGCTTTATATACCTACTGACAGTAGCCGCTAGGCGATTTCTTTTAAGCAGTTTTTCACCGTTGTCATCACTAGGATGCGGCATAGAATCTGCTAATATTCGCTTTTCAACTCCAATCTCCCATAACTTCATTTTTTCATCCCCCTCTCTGGTACTTTTGTACAAATCATAGATCTCCAATCCAATGCGAAGGTTATCAATAGTGAAGTTTTGATTGATTGGGTATTTCGCAGTGCTTTTTCCAAACTTTTGTGCTGGTCGACCCCGCTTTGTTGAGTGCCTCTTTTTTAATATTTGATTGAATATCTTTTTGATGGATTTCTTATCCATTTCTAAAGAAATCTTAAGAATCATCACATCACGATAAAGCCCTCAAGGACAGAATCCATCCTCAAACTTAACGGCGTTCCTGGAACGCATGGATTGATACACTGAAACAGACAATCGCCCAAAAAACAGGATATTCATATCCGCCAAAGTTCCAAAGCCAACCAAATCCTTTAACAACCTGCAAGGCGTATACAGCAATCAACAAGGTGAAGCCGGCACCAAGTGCGGCAAATCGAGTACATATCCCCAAGATAAGGGCAATACCACATACCATCTCCGCTAGAAATGCTAATGTCACCCAAAATTCTGGCGGGTGAAATCCGGCCTTATCAAAAAAACCAACAATCCCTGGATTAAGAGCACCATTCACTACCTTACTTAGTGCATGAGGTATAAAAAATGCGCCTGCAATTAATCGTAATATATTCCATGGATTTTGTAGTTGGAAGTTTTTTCTTTGCAGGACAAAATCTTTTTTTGTAATGCTAAGCATGATATCTCCTTGTTGTTTTTTTAATTCTATCAAACACCCAATTACCCCTCCTTAATCCGCTATGAAATAACAAGTGGGAAATCTAAGAGAAGGATAAGAATCCAGAGAATTGGTGTGTGAGCCTCTCCCACCTACTAAAAAAAATGTCCTGCCTAAAGCAGGACATTCTTTCTATCTGTGCACAAATCGCCTTGATCGACGAAGTTGCAGACTAGCGACTTAACTTGAATGGAGCCAAGTAATGATCCAAAAATTAAAC
>NZ_NTGB01000001.1:1534573-1742561 GCF_003072505.1 Polynucleobacter rarus | reverse complement strand
ATAGTATTATTTATTTATTGTAACAAACTTCAGGCCAATTACAGAATGGGCTATATTTTCTTAAAATCAGGTACAAATCAACCGTACCAAAAACGCCTACATTTGTTTTACAGAGGCTAACCGCCATGACCTTTAATATAGGTCTCTAAAAACTTAATTTGACTGCCCTGAAGTTCAATAATATTTTTTACTAAATCCCCAACTGAAATAACGCCGATTACTTTATTTTTTTCCAGCACGGGTAAATGTCTAATATGTTTATGAACCATAATTGCCATACACTCATCGACCGAGTTGGTTAGGGTGACAGACAGTGGATTTGCTGTCATGATTTTAGAAACATTAACCTGTTTTGGATTGTTGTGAGGTAATAACACTTTTATAGCGCAATCGCCTTGAGAAACGATACCAACTAAATTACCGTCATCAATTACTAAAATGGCCCTTACTCGATGATCTCTCATCAGTATTAAAACCTTCTCTACAGTATCTGTTGAGCTAACCGAAATGATAGTGTTATTTTTTTGTTCAATAACTTGTTTAACTGTTGTCATTAAAATCAACCTATTAAATGAAAATCGACTAAATTCGTTACTACGGAACTATTTTCTACTGAAACATCAACTATTGTATTCTTTCTCGCTAGTAGACAAAAGGAAAAAGAAATTTACGCCATTTTGTGTTGAAGTTATTTAAATCCTCAAGACTTAATCTTACTAACCATCCATTGATGTAAAAAATCAGCAATTTCTAAATTATTTTTTTCAAGCATAACCATATGACCATTACCGCGAATACCCCTGTCAGGTAATCGAATGAAATCGATTTGCGCTCCGGCTTGTTTTAAATACGCTGCGGTGCAATGATCGTAAGGTGCATGATAAGAACTCTCTGATACTGTCACTAAAATCGGAAACTTTTGAAAGTTGACTAACTGCCGTGGCGGATCAGCTTGCAAGGTACAAGCAATCAAATCCTTACCATCTGGTGATACTTGTACTTGAGTTTTGATTTGCTCAGGTGCTGTTACGACAGGTTTATAAGTAAGAGCAATATCTGTTATACCCCAAGCACGTGCTTTGGGGTTACCTGGTGCATTGTTATGAAATGGCGGACCGGACGGCTCAATGGCAACAATACCTTTAATCATTTGCGGACGAGCCTCCGCAATGACCCAGCCCAAAGGACCTGACTGTGAATGTGTTAACAAAATAGCCGGGCCAATTTTATCTAGCAAAGCAGCACCAGCGACTTGATTTAGAGTTTGCGTTTCGACATCACTTAATAATGACTCAACCTGCGTTGCATAAAAAGCATCAAACGTTGCGTCTCCTCGCTTACCCGATCCCGGCCATTGAGTGTGAAGTTTTGCCTGAGGCCAATTTCCCAATGTGGCTAACGCCGTAAAAAGTTGCTCAATTTGTGGCGCAGTATACATACGCAATTTGCCATTCACGTCTGGATGCCATGCCGACCGTCCGCGTGCTGGTTGGTCTACCATATAGACCACATAGCCCAAGTCTAGAAAATGCTCAGCCTACCCCTTTCGACCATCGGGTGTCATCATCCAATTGGTGGCCGTTTGTGCTGCACCGTGGATCAACACCAATGGATAAGGTTGTTTAACTTGTTGGGGCTGGAGTTTTTCAACATATATTTGTCCTTGCATGATTTCCTTACCCGGACTACCAACATAACTGCCACCCACGTAAAAGAAACTTCTATTAGGTACTGATTGGTTCGACAAATTGGCGCAAGCAGACAAGAAAAATATCAATGAACAGATCCAAAAACATTTGGGGGTTTTTAATTGCATATTGCACCTTATGAATGATTTTTCCGCGAAATAATGAAGAACAAAACGACTACTCACCTAGCGCGAGTATATGGAATCCTTGAAGGCAATTCAATCAGTAATTACGTTAGCAATGAATTCTAAACTTTGATCGATGAACGGCGATCTTACGCTAATACGATAGTTCTGTAATTTGACGCCACTAGAGTTGACTTGATGAGTAACCATTTTTTGGATATGCGTATCGATGGATGAGAACTCGGCGTACTGGGTTACTTTCATTAGCAAAATGAAAGCGACCAATTGGGGGGTTCTTGTGTTCAATCAAGTTTTATTCTAAAGTAAGACTAAAACTGACAGGAAAGAGTACGTTACTCTAATTTCAACACAAAAAATGAGGCATCCTGAAAGTAATAAAGTTGGGGACTTCGTCGTCTTTCTTCGTTGTCGATAATCCTCAAGAATGAAGGTATCGAAGTAAAAAAAAGTTAACGCTTATTAAAACAACAATTGACCTATTAGGGAGATAGATATGCCAAAAGACTTTTCAAGAAGACGCTTTTTAATAACGGCTAGTGCACTTGGTGCCATGAGCTCGATGAACTTATCTTTTTCGCAGACTCCTCCTAATTGGGAATTTCTTCCCCCCTTACCAGAGGCATCAGGTGAATTAGTCGGTGCAACTATTGGTAATACGATGTATGTGATGGCTGGGCTAGATGACATTGAGTTCTCACCGAAAGGCTTAAGCTATAAGTACGATAAAGCAACCAAAGCATGGACCAAACTCCAAAATATGCCATTGCCAGCTCATCATATTGCTTTAGTGCCACTCAATGGAAAACTATACGTGTTTGGTGGTTTTAATAAACCTAACCCAGAAAAAGAATGGAAGCCTCTGGATAACGCGTGGGAATATACGCCAGAAACAGATATATGGAAAGCCATTGCTCCATTGCCTAAAGCAAGGGGTGCGGCGCAAGCCGTAGTTGCCGGAGGTAAGATTTATCTGATTGGTGGTGCAAGGTCTAATTCAAAGAATGGCCCTGGTACACCAATTCCTAGAGGTTCAAATACGCATATTGTTATTGGCGATGTGGATGAATATGATCCCGCTACGAATAAATGGCGTTCAAGAACACCAATGCCAACCCCAAGAAATCATTTTATTGCTGGAGAAGTTGGGGGGAAAATTTACGCCATTAATGGTAGGATTGGTGCGGTTTTTGTCATTGCTTCCGATGTGACCGATGTCATTGAAGAGTACGATCCCGTCAGCGATACCTGGCTATTAGTCGGGCGTGCTCCAACGAGTCGAAGTGATGTAGGTGGTGGTGTTTATAACGGAAAAATTTATATCACTGGTGGAGAATATCAAGATACCAAGAGAAAAATGACGTTTTGGGCATTTGAAGCATATGATCCCGCTACGAAAACATGGCAAATTTTGCCCCATATAATGGTCGCTCGACATGGTTTTGCAGCTGCCATGATGGGGAATGAGCTACATATTGTTGGCGGTAGTTTTCAATCGGACGGTATGCCTGGAGCGGCTTCTCCAATACCCTCTCATGAATACTATAAGCTTTAAAAGAGCAAACATTATGATTTCTTGATTCTAGTGGTAAATTAATTTCGTCAACTAGATTACATTTACCTTAATCATATGCGGGTGTCTGACTCAAGAGGATTAATTTCATTCGGCTATAAAATGTCTTAGTGAAAGATTCCAAGTTCAATTATCTAGAGCTTAAGGGAGTAACCATCTCTTATCTTGGCTCCCTAAAATCTGACAAGGTCTTATTATTCCTTGGACGAAACAATTCACATAAAAACTCAATCCCCCTTCAAGAGCTTTTGAATAGGCTGATTTTGGATGGATATCTTCTCGTCTGGACCAAAGAGAGAACTCAATTAATTAGTGAGTTTTTAGAAGAAAAAAGTAAAAAAGTAGTAAGTTTTCTCGATAGAATCCATGGTCCACAAGAGCGACCAATCAAAGTTTGGACGCTAAGATTCGTTAGGGGATTGATCTTGATTTTTCATCCATCCAAGTGGAATTATTTTATTCATTGGGTCTTTGTTAGGCAGATTAATGGCCAAAACCAAGTCATCAGAAAAGTCATCCAAACACTGGGTGAGAATAAATCCATCTTTATCCTATCTAATTCGGCTGGGGGTATTACCGCTTCGGCTTTAGCGAACTTACCAACGATAAATGGAATTATTTGTTTTGGATATCCGTTCAAGCATCCCGATAAAGGGGAAGAAGGTTATAGAACGAATTGTCTCAAAGATATTCAAAAGCCATTTCTGATTATTCAGGGCGCTAATGATGAGTATGGCGGGAAAGAAGTTCCGCATCGTTATGTCCTTTCACCATGTATAGAGTTTGAATTTGTTGAAGCGACACACGAGTACGAAAACCTTTCAGCTGACGACTGGGCTAGGGTTACTCATAAGATTGAGACATTGCTCCAAACCAAATAAATTATGCTACATGAAAATTCAGCCGGAGGATGTTTTGACACCTATTGGGAGACTGATACTGAATAGAACTACCGACACAGGAATTTTTAATCCAATTTTCAACTACTTCTTACCGAGATCTAGCTGTTTATTAGTTGCCTTGAAGACTTCCAATAAGGGTTTGAACGTTAGTCGATGTTTTCATATTGAATCCTTTCTATGTCGGCTAATCCCCCTAAGAAATCAGACACCCGTTTTCTATCAGTTCACTTTGGAATTTGTAAACTGAGTTATTACTAATCCCAAGATCAGCAATCCAACTCCTACAAGTCTCAACATGCTAACTGGACGCATAGCAGCACCAAATAAACCAAAATTATCTATTACAACGGACATAATGATTTGGGCAACAACTATGAAGACTATAAAATTAACGACTCCAATACGCGGCGAAATAATCGTCGCACTGATTATATAAAAACCCATAATCAATCCACCTAACAGCTCTATGGGTTTTGCCTCTGAAATCCTACCAAGATCTGGAAATGATCGGGTTAATACCAAGCTGACTAACAAACAAAACAGCAGGCCAACACACGATGCGATAACTGGAGCATGAAGTGTAACTCCCAAAGTCCTTCCAAGTCTGCCATTAATAATTCCTAAGATTGGAATAAGACTACCTGAAAGTAAGGCCCACATAGCGTATTTCAAATAGTCCATGATGAGACTTCCTTCCATTGATTATTGTGGTCTAAATAATTTAAAAAGTTGTTCTTTGCCAATAGTGAAGTAATCACCTGGTCCACCGCCTCGAAGAACATGACCAGCTTCTGAAGTTTCATAAATCCCTTCTTTTAATAAAGAATTGCTGATATGAATCTGGACAACTTCGCCAAGCACTAGCCATGACTGCACCTTTTCACCTGAAATGCCTTTGAGCTGAACAATTTCAGTGCACTTACATTCAAAAGCAACTTTGGATCTAGCAACTCTGGGTGGAATGACCAAAGTAGATTTAGCTTGTTCAAGACCTGTTGCATCAAATTCACTAACTTCAGGGGGATAAGGAGCACACGATTGATTCATGGCTTCTACCAAATCAGTTGTAACCAAGTTCCAAACAAATTCACCAGTCTCTTCAACATTTCTTAGAGTGTCTTTATAACCAACGCTAGAAAAACCAACAATCGGTGGGACATAGTTAAACGCATTAAAGAAGCTATAAGGAGCCAGATTAACTATACCCGCCTTACTTTTTGTTGAGATCCACCCAATCGGTCTCGGACCAACAATGGCGTTAAAAGGATCGTGTGGTAATCCATGGCCATTCTTTGGTTCGTAAGAATACATATCTGTCATCAAAACTCCTTAAACGAGTGGTGGTACTAACGCCTCTAATTTGGATATAGCCACTTTTACTGCTGGACGTTGTGCTATCTGTTCATACCACCGCTTTACATGAGGATAGTCTACCAAATTTATTCCAGCAAAAGCACTTCGCCACATCCAACCAAGGTGTGCCATATCAGCAATGGTGTATTCATTACCAGCAACAAACTCTTTATTTGCTAAGAGCGCATCTAACAATCCGGTTAAGCGTTTCGACTCACCAAAAAATCGATCAATAGCCATTGGTACTTTTTCAGAGGCTAACTTTTGAAAAAATCCTGAGTTGCCAAAGGCAGGACTGATGCCAGAAGCATGAAAGAATAATTGCTCAAATACAATAGCTTTTTCTTCCACGGTAGTTGGCAGGAATTTGCCATACTTTTCAGCCAAATAAACCAAAATTGCTGCTGACTCTGTCAACACAAATTCATTTCGTCTACCCTCTGGATCAACTAGAACAGGTACTTTTGCGTTTGGATTGAGCTTTAGAAACGCATCCACTTTTTGTTCTCCCTGACGAATATTGACGGGGAGTAATTCGTACTCCAATCCAAGCTCTTCCATCATGATGACAGGCTTGAGATTATTTGGCGTAGCAAAAACATATAACTTCAAAATAAGATTTCCTTTACTGTTGCTGTCCTCTAAAAAGACCTATTCAAAAAATTAGCTGATTGCAGGTGCCGCTGGAAAATCGACTGGCACTTTTGTTGTGCCATGTAAATAGTTACTAATAACTTTATCTCCAATAACAACGATTGCATCAATAAGGTTTGCTTCACTCCAACCAGCGTCGAAGAAAGCCTGAACGAATAGTTGATTAGCGTGACCACGATCAACAACAATATTCTTAACCAATATTGCCAAAACATCTAAACGCTGATCAAATGACGCTGTTCCTTTACGGATTTCTATGATTTGTTCGTCTGTAAAACCAAGCATCTTCCCTAACGCTGTATGAGCGGCTAGGCAATATTCACAATTGTTTACTTGACTCACCACCAAGTTAATGACTTCACGAGCTTTAGGTGGCAAAGAGCTCTTGGCATTTTGCAGGGCCAAGTAAGTTCCTAAGGCCGTCTCTGAGTGTGCAAAGGTAGCATAGAGATTGGGAACAAACGATAACCCTTTTTTAAGTTGATCAAATATCGCTTGATTAGCTGGACTAACTTGTTCATAAACTGGTACTCGAATGATTTTCATCATAGCTCCTTAATTAAAGAAGTATTGATTCTGATTCATTCAAATTAAGAATACTAGATAGATAATAGAGCTATCATATATTCTTATTTAGAATATATTCATTATGGACAAACTATCCGCCATCCAAACCTTTGTTCGCGTAGCTGAGGCCGGCAGCTTTTCTGCAGTGGCAAAGGAGCAAGGCACATCCCAAAGCTCCGTCAGCAAAAGTGTTGCGGCCCTAGAAAAAGTTTTAGGCACACAATTACTAAGCCGTACTACACGCTCTATTTCACTAACGGAGGAAGGTGAGCGTTACTTTGAACAAGTTAGACGCTTGGTTGCTGAAATACAAGATGCCGAGTTAGCACTAAAAAAAGGTGAGCATCAACTAATCGGTATATTAAGAGTAGCAGCCCCAGTCGGTTATGGTCGTAAAGTTTTATTACCATTAATTGATCAGTTTTTAACACAGCACCCTGAAGTGAAAATTGATTTGAATTTGAATGATGGATTTATTGATATTGTTGAACAATGTATCGATGTGGCTATTCGAATTGGTGAACTACCTGATAGCTCACTTCTTGCAAAGAGGGTAGGGACAACTTATAGGGCATTGATGGCTAGCAAAGGCTACTTAAGGAAGATTAAAAAAACCATTGGTGTACCTCAAATACCCTCAGATATTGAACAACATGAGTGCGTGATTTATACAGGACTTCAACATATGGTCAGGGTGCTTCAGCTGAGTTAGTTGTTATGACTACAATTTTTGCAGCTGATCACTATGGTCTACCGGTATCAACTACCCAGGTTTTATCTTCTGGAATGGCTGGAACAATGGTTGCGAATGGGTCAGGTATGCAAGCAAGCACGATTCGTAGTTTAGCTCTCGCTTGGCTCTTAACCTTACCTGTAGCAATGTGTTTATCTGCGCTGCTATTCTTTCTATTTAGTCAGATTTTTTAATTAATATTGCTTTAGATAAAAACCGCCTCTTTTATTTGGCGGTTTTTTTATTAGGAAAAACCCTAAAAATGACAATTTTGAAATAAGTCTTTCATCAATTTAGTCTACAAATAAAAAATTATCTATTTTTTAACAAGAAAGGGAACACTATGTCACACGCACAAGACGCAAAAACAATCAGTGATGAGCACCATGAGTTACAGTATGTGGCGACGAAGTATAGTTGCACAATTGACCAGGTGAAACAAGCTAAAAAGGATGCAGGAACCAATGAGCGTCAAGCTGTATATGCTGCGCTTGAAAAGATTTTAGCTAACTAATACAGCCACTAGCTATAGCTTTAAAAATTGTAGCTAGTGTTTTTGAGATTTATACCGTTTCAGTATTAATCTAGATTAGTCTTCTCCCCAAAGACTAGATATGGGCACAGCCCAAATCCGATCTCCAACTGGCAGAGTTTCTGATCCGTCATACAGTAAAACTCCCATTTGAAAATTCTCACCACAAATTGTGGCAAGCTTTTTTAAACCTTTTAAATGCGTATCTTTGACTGTTGCAGTTGCTTTCACTTCAATTCCAACTACTTGACTACGTGCATTTTCAAGAACGAAGTCGACTTCTACTTTTTCTAAATCTCTGTAGAACATTACTTGATAGTCTTCGTTTGAAGTAGTGATATGTTTTAGTATTTCGCTGTAAACAAAACTCTCCAGCACATTACCAAAACGGCTTCGATCGATGAGGACTTCTTGTTTATTTAGGCCAATTAAGGTACTTAAAAGACCAGAGTCAATAAACTGTAATTTAGGAGTTTTCGTAATTCGGCCAAGTTGATTATTTGAAAAAACCTCAATTCTGCGCAAAAGATACATCTTTTCAAAAATACCTATGTATTTCGCTACAGTTTTACTATCCAATCCAACCTGTCCGCCTAATTGACTGTAGTTACAAATTTGTCCTGCAGTTTGCGCTAATCCCCTTAAAAATCTCGGTAATTGATCTAATTTTTCAATTTCTGCTATGTCACGCACATCGCGTTGGATGATTGAATCAATGTATTGCCTAAACCATGCCAATCTGCGATGGTCTTGTGACCTTGAGACGGCTTCAGGAAATCCACCATGTAATACACGATCTATTAGACTCTCGCCAATAGCAAGATTTCTAACTTTCAGAATTTGCTGAAGAAATAGGCGATCAACCCAATTTTCCTTCTGCCCCCCTAATTCACTTTGAGAGAGAGGTAACAAAACAAGTGTTTCCATTCGTCCAGCTAATGAATCAGCGACGGTAGGAAGTGTCATGATATTAGCCGAGCCAGTTAATAAAAATCTGCCTGGTCTGCGATCTTCGTCGACTGATTTTTTAATTGCTAATAGCAATTCCGGAGCACGCTGAATTTCATCAATGACCACATAATCTAAACTGCGAATAAGACCTTCGGGGTCTTCTTTTGCAGACAACCGGGTTAATTCATCATCCAATGTAAGAAAGCGTAATTTTTTTTCTTGTGTAACTTGCTTTACTAAGGTTGTTTTTCCAGCTTGCCTAGGTCCTGCAAGAAGCACAATAGGCGTATCCTGAAGAGCCTCTAAAAGCTTAGGTTCAATAGCTCGAGCAAAAAAATGTTGTGGATTCATAACCGTATTTTACTGTAAATTACGGAATTAATGTCAATAAATTACGGAATAAACGTCAATAAATTACGGAATTAAGGCGCTTAAATTACGGAATAAACATCCAAATATTGATATTTATTCAAGATACTTGCTAAGTAAAAGTGATTTTTACTTAGCAAGTTGAGATTCAATCAAGAGTAATGTTCGCAGCTTTAATTGCTGCTTTAGTTTCAACAATCTCTTTATTAAGCATTTCTGTCATCTTAGCTGGTGGTAAATAACGCAGTTCAATCCCAGCTAGTTCAGCACGTTTCTTTGTTTCAGGTAAAGCTAAGGCCTTCTCAACGCTACTAGACAAAGATTGAATTACATTTGCAGGCGTGCCTGCCGCAACGTATAGTGCAACCCATGATTCAAGCTCAAAGTTTCCACCGCCTGCTTCAGCCATGGTTGGGACATTCGGTAACATCGGGTGTCTTGTTTTACTCGTTACTGCTAAGGCCTTGAGTTTACCTGTTTGCACTGCGCCCATCACGGAAGGAGGTGTAGACATGAAGACTTGTACTTGACCAGCTAACACATCTGCCATAGCAGCTCCTGACCCTTTATAGGGTACATGGACCATTTCAATCCCTAACTTTTGCTTCAGAATTTCAGTGCCAATGTGTGAAACAGATCCATTGCCTTGCGAAGCATAGTTCAGTTTTTGTGGATTCGCTTTGGCATAAGCAATAAATTCTTTTAGATTATTTACTGGTATGGAAGGATGGATTGCAATGACGTTGGTGGACGTAGTAATTAAACCAATTGGGGTCAAAGACTGTAAATCCCATGGTAATTTATCCATCAAAATTGGATTAGATACATGGTAACCAGAGTAAGACACTAACACGGTATAGCCGTCTTTATTGCTTCTGGCAACTGCTTGATAGGCAATATTGCCACTACCGCCAGGTTTATTTTCAATAATGCTAGGCTGAGGCAAAATACTAGTTAAGGCATCTCCAATAATTCTGCCAGAGGTATCAACTAGGCCACCCGGAGGATTTGGGACTATAAAAGTAATCGGTTTACTCGGATAGTTTTGAGCGATCGAAAACGCACTCATCACCATATAAAGCCAAATTGCTAACAAGAATTTTTTTGAGTTCACTTTAGTGCCTTTACATGAATTATTAAACAAACAGTTTTAGTAAAAGATTATTGTATTTCAAATGCTATATTCATTGGGCTCTTGCTCAATGCTATGACTGGACGAGAGTGCTTGGTCTACTAATTTTTTATTTAGTGTAGGTGAGAATTGTTCAATGAAAAAATAGGTATAAGCCCTTAAGTAAGCATCCTTTTTAATGGCTAACTTTGTCGTATTCGTCCCAAATAAGTGACCGGCAGGTAACATCTCTAAATCCTTGTCACGATTCACATCGTAGGCCGCACCAGCGACGATACCAACCCCTAAACCCGTTTCAACATAAGTTTTGATCACATCTGCATCAATCGCCTCAAGAACGACGTCAGGAATTAGCCCTTTTCTGGCAAACGCTTCATTAATTTTTTTGCGACCCGCAAAAGCTACATCATAGGTAATAATCGGATACTGGACTAAATCTTCTAAAGCAAGTGGCTTTTTTTGAAGTAACGGATGGCCATGGGGTACAACCACAATATGCTGCCATTGATAGGCTGGCAAAGCAATAATCCCTGGCACCTTACTCAAACCCTCTGTAGCAATTGCAATATCCGCTTGATCATGCAAAATTAATTCAGCAAGATGTTCGGGGCTTCCTTGTTGGATGCTAACTCTGACTTTGGGAAACTTTTTAGTAAATTCAGAGATAACCTTAGGCAAAGCATATCTAGCCTGAGTATGTGTCGTTGCAATCACAAAATTTCCTTGGTCTGATGAAGCATACTCAGTACCAATCTTTTTGAGGTTTTCAATATCGCCCAAAATACGTTCAATCGCTTCAAGTATTTTTTTACCCGGTTCGGTTAAGTTACGGATTCTTTTACCGTGGCGGCGAAAAATCTCCACCCCTAGTTCATCTTCTAGCTCCAAAATTGCCTTAGAGACCCCTGGTTGTGATGTGAAGAGTGCTTTGGCAGCATCCGTGAGGTTGAAATTTTGACGAACTGCTTCTCTGACGAACCGAAATTGATGAAGATTCATGAGAAATACCTTTTCTTTATATTGATTTCGTTATATTAAAACGATTTTATATTATTTGTAAATCTAATTAAATGCCGTCAGAATGACGTCTATGGAAAATTCTCTCATTCAAACGATTCCTTACATCCTTTCTGGAGGACTTGTTGGCCTTTTAGTTGGGCTAACTGGGGTAGGTGGCGGGTCTTTAATGACGCCTTTATTAACCTTGATTTTTGGTATTTCACCCTCTGTGGCGGTCGGTACTGATTTAGCATTTGCCGCCATTACCAAAGGTGTTGGCACGATTGCTCATCGAATGCATGGTCATATTCGCTGGAATATTGTGAAGTTGTTGTGTCTAGGAAGTTTAACGACCGCATTGTTCACTTTATTAGTTTTAAAGCAAGTAGGTACTCTGAACGATCAATGGCAATCATTAATTAAAGTTTCGATTGGTATTTCAGTGATTTTGACCGCTCTATCCATCGTATTTAGAAAAAAAATGCTAGTTTGGTTAGATTCTCATCCCAAATGCCAACTTGAGGGGCATTCTTTACAGATAGCAACCATCATATTGGGTGCCGTGATTGGAGTATTAGTTACAATTTCATCTATTGGTGCTGGAGCAATTGGTGCAACAGGAATTTTGCTGTTATATCCAAAGCTAAAGCCTGCCGATGTAGCTGGAACTGATATTGCTTATGCTGTTCCCTTAACAGCGTTAGCAGGTTTAGGACACTGGTGGTTAGGGAATGTGAATTTTATGCTGCTTGGTGGACTACTGATTGGCTCAATACCTGCAATTTGGTTGGGCGCAAGGTTATCAAAACAACTGCCAGAGAGATATACGCGAACAGCTTTAGCTGTCGTGTTGACTTTGGTTGGTTTTAAATTAGTTATTTAATAGAATTTAGGATTTTTAATTTATGTATCAATATGACGCGATTGATCAACAACTAGTCGATGAGCGAGTTAACCAGTTTAAAGATCAGGTGCAAAGAAGAATAAGAGACGAAATCGCTGAGGATGACTTCAAACCTTTGCGTTTGCAAAATGGCTTGTACATGCAGCGCCATGCTTATATGTTAAGAGTAGCGATACCATATGGCATGTTGAGTAGTCGCCAACTCAGGAAATTAGCAGATATCAGTGATCGTTACGACCGTGGGTATGGTCACTTCACGACGCGTCAAAATATTCAATTTAACTGGGTGACTCTCGAAGAATCGCCCGCAATTTTGGCAGAATTAGCCAGTGTCGAAATGCACGCAATTCAGACTTCGGGTAACGTCGTGCGCAATATTACAAGTGACCCATTTGCTGGAGTTGCCAAAGATGAGCAAGTCGATCCAAGACCTATTTGTGAGTTGTTGCGTCAGTGGTCAACTTTACATCCTGAATTTGCCTTTTTACCAAGAAAATTTAAGATTGCGATTAATGGTGCGGACCATGATCGTGCCGTAATATTGGCACATGATGTTGGTTTACAACTTAAAAAAGATGCCAGCGGAGAAATCCTTGTTGATGTATATGTTGGTGGTGGCTTGGGTAGAACGCCTATATTAGGATCATTGATCAAAACGGACCTGCCATGGGCAAAATTACCTAGTTATTTATCAGCTATTTTACGCGTCTACAACCGCTTTGGTCGTAGAGATAATATTTATAAGGCACGCATTAAAATCTTAGTAAAAGCACTAGGTCCTGAAGAGTTTACTCGTCAAGTAGAAGCACAATGGCAAGATTGGCAGGACACGAGTGAAGACTTTTTACCAACGGAGTGGAACCGCGTCGCAAAATATTTTTCTGCGCCAAATTATTTAAAGCTTGCAGAAATTACTTCATCTTCCCTCATTGCGCTAGCCCCCGAAAAAGAACAAAAATCTTTTGGGCGTTGGTTAACAAGAAACGTTAAACATCATCAGCAGCAAGGTTATGTGAGTGTGACTTTGTCGTTAAAGCCTCATGGAACGGCAGCAGCTGGGGACGCAACTAGTTTGCAAATGCGTCAAGTTGCTGATTTGGCGGATGAGTATAGTTTTGGTGAGTTACGCGTTACTCATGAACAAAACTTAGTTCTAGCAGATGTTGAACAGTCAAGATTGTTTGAACTGTATCAAAAGGCGTCAGAGGCAAATTTAGTGATTCCAAATATTGGCTTATTGACTGATATGATTGTTTGTCCAGGCGGTGATTTTTGTTCCTTGGCGAATGCTAAATCTTTACCTATTGCCAGCGCCATCCAAGAGCGTTTTGATAATTTGGATTATTTGTTTGATTTAGGCGATATCTCTCTCAACATCTCTGGATGTATCAACTCTTGTGGTCATCATCACATTGGTAATATTGGTATTTTGGGCGTTGATAAAGATGGTTCAGAATGGTATCAAGTAACCCTAGGTGGTGCTCAAGGAAACCAAACCAGTATTGGTAAGGTCATCGGCCCGTCATTTGGCGCAGAACAAATGCCAGATGTAATTTCTGATGTGATTAATGTCTACGTCGAAAACCGTGAGCCTTCTGAAACTTTTGCTAGCACTGTAAGTCGAATTGGAATTACACCATTTAAAGAACGCGTTTATCCAGTTAAAAATATTGTGAATGAGGAATCAACTCATGCATAAAATTATTTCATATAAAAAGCTGGCAACACCCTCCATTCAAGATGATGTTTGGCAAGTTATCCGCTCTGATAAAGAGCAATTATCCGCGGACCTACCAGATGGAAAGCTGATTGTGCCATTTACGATGTGGCTTACTGAACAGCATAATCCAAAGTGGACCCAGCGTATCAAAGCAGGCGATATTGCCGTATGGTTTGGAGTTGAGGATGATGTCCAACTACAAGCAGATGTGATTCAGCAATCACTAGGTGTCTGGCCCCTGATAGCGATTGATTTTCCGATTTATAGAGATGGTCGAGGATTTAGTACGGCAGCAATACTACGCAAACGTTTTACTGCGGATAAAGAAATTCGTGCAATCGGTGATGTCCTAGTCGATCAACTAATCCAAATGGCTAGAGTTGGTTTTGATAGTTTCGATTTGCGCGCTGATCAATCGATTGAGGTTGGCTTGGCACAGTTTTCCATTTATCACGTGAGTATGCAAAATGATTGGCGTAGTGCTCGTTCACAATTAAAGACTGTGATCTCATGAAACCTGTTTTTTGGAAAATTCCAACTTCTCAACGAACACCAGCAAATATTCAGGAATTATTTGATAAGCTGGCGAAGCGATTACAGTTGATTACAACAGAGTATCAGCAGGTTAAGTTTGCAACGAGCTTAGCCGCTGAAGATATGGTCTTAACTGACGCCATTGCAGCTTTGTCGCTGCCGATTCAATTCTTTACCTTGAATACCGGTAGACTCCATGCCGTGACAGTGCAAATGGTTGAGCAAGTAAAAACTCACTATGGGATTCAAATTAAGTCTGTAATTCCAAATGAAGGGGATGTTAGTACATTCTTAGCACAATATGGTCTAAACGGCTTTTACGATTCTGAAGCTGCGAAAAAGGCCTGTTGTGGAGCACGTAAGGTGATTCCTTTGAATCAAGCTCTATCTGGAGCCGATGCATGGTTGTCTGGACAAAGAAGAGGGCAAGCGGTAACTAGGTCAGAACTTGATTTTCAAGAAGAAGATACAGATCGCAGCATGATGAAATTTAATCCTTTATTTGATTTTTCAGAAGAGGATGTTTGGGCTTACTTAACCCATCGAAATGTACCAATTCACCCATTACATTTTGAAGGTTATCCCAGTATTGGTTGTGAACCTTGTACTCGACCTGTCAAAGAGGGTGAGGATATTCGGGCTGGACGTTGGTGGTGGTTGCAAGGGGATAGTAAAGAGTGTGGCTTGCACGTAAAAGACGAAATAAATGAAATAGAAAATAATGACGAATCAACAATTACAAAATGAACACTTAGATTGGCTTGAAGCTGAGTCAATTTATATCATTCGTGAAGTGGCTGCACAATGTGCGAATCCGGCATTACTCTTTTCAGGTGGTAAGGATTCGATCGTGATGTATCACCTAGCGCGCAAAGCTTTTCAGTTTGGCACTCGTCCCATACAAATCCCTTTCCCTTTACTCCATGTAGATACCGGTCATAACTATCCAGAGGTCATCCAGTTTAGAGATGACATTGTCGCAAAGACGAATGCGAAGTTAATCGTTGCCCATGTGGAAGACTCGATCAAGAAGGGGACCGTAAAACTTCGCAAAG
This sequence comes from Polynucleobacter rarus, assembly GCF_003072505.1. Classification (GTDB taxonomy): domain Bacteria; phylum Pseudomonadota; class Gammaproteobacteria; order Burkholderiales; family Burkholderiaceae; genus Polynucleobacter; species Polynucleobacter rarus. The sequence continues at coordinate 1,726,752 of NZ_NTGB01000001.1, read as the reverse complement.
AAACGGATTCTCGTAACGCTGCGCAAGCCACGACCTTGCTTGAAGCGATTGAAGAATATGGTTTTGATGCCTTGATGGGCGGTGCAAGAAGAGATGAAGAAAAAGCGCGGGCCAAGGAACGCATCTTTTCATTTCGCGATGAGTTTGGTCAATGGGATCCTAAAGCACAACGCCCAGAATTATGGAATCTCTATAATGCCCGAATCCACAAGGGCGAAAATATGCGTGTTTTTCCCATTTCTAATTGGACAGAGTTGGATGTATGGCAATACATTGCCCGTGAAAATTTAGATTTACCAACCATTTACTTTACTCACCAACGTGAAGTGGTTCGACGAGGTGACTTATTATTTCCTGTGACTCCCTTAACACCCAAAGCAAGTAATGATCATAGCGAGCTGTTGTCGGTTCGTTTTCGTACTGTAGGGGATATCAGTTGTACCTGTCCAGTGCTCAGTGTGGCGGATAATCTATTCGATATTATTGCCGAAACTGCCTTGTCGGAAATTACGGAGCGAGGTGCTACACGAACGGATGATCAAACTAGCGAAGCATCGATGGAACGTCGTAAAAAAGAAGGATATTTCTAATGAGTCAAGGTTTAATCAGGTTTATTACCGCGGGTAGTGTAGATGACGGAAAGAGTACGCTCATTGGTAGGATGTTGTTTGACTCAAAAGTAGTCTTAGCAGACCAGTTGTTGGCCGTCTCTAAGACGAAATACGCAAGAGTGACATCGAGTGATGCCGCCATTGACTTAGCCCTTTTAACGGATGGCCTCGAGGCAGAGCGTGAACAGGGAATTACAATTGATGTCGCATATCGTTATTTTGCGACAGCCAAGAGAAAATTTATTGTTGCCGATGCTCCTGGTCATGAGCAATACACTCGAAATTTAGTAACGGGTGCTTCCCAATCCGATGTGGCGGTAATATTGATCGATGCCACTCGCGTAGATCTTTCGACTACACCCCCAACATTATTGGATCAGACGAAAAGACATAGTGCGATAGTGAAGTTGTTAGGTATTCGTCACATGATCTTTGCGATCAATAAGATGGATCTAATGGGGTTTGATGAAGTTGTTTTTCAACAAATTGAAACGGCTATTCAAGACCTTAAAAATACTTTATCTCTCGGTGAAATACAGTTAATTCCGATGTCAGCCTTATTAGGTGATAACGTTGTAACCCGAAGCGATCAAATGCCATGGTACTCTGGCCCAACTTTTATCGAGTATTTAGAAGACTTAGATATCTCTCAAGATTCCTACCTGACCGGTTTACGTTTGCCAGTGCAATATGTTGCTAGGCAGGATGGTAGTGCAAATGAAGACTTTAGAGGCTATCTTGGTCGAATCGAATCAGGAAAAATACAAAAAGGTCAGACTATTCAAGTTTTGCCAAGTGGACATGAAGCTAAAGTGACTGAAATCCATGTTGGGAATGACCACGCTAATAATATTTCGGAAAATGGCTCTGTGCAAGCAATTGCTGGTCAGGTAGTGACAATTTGTTTGGATCGTGATGTGGATGTTTCAAGAGGCGATATGATTGTTGAGCTAATAAACTCTAGCTCAATTGAAACTTCCCAGCCACATTTGGCCAAAAATATTATGGCTGACATTTGTTGGTTGGACCAAGATGCTTTATCCCTTGCTCGTAAATATATACTGCGCCATACTACTAATCAGGTATTTACAAAAATCAAATCGATTGAAACGGTGCTTGATGTGAAAACGTTGTCACATGGTTCACAAACGAATCACATGAAAATGAATGATATTGGAAAAGTGCAACTCACCTTACAAAAACCGATTGTGACGGATACTTTTATGCAAAATCCTTTGACGGGCGCCTTTGTACTCATCGACGAAAGTACCAACCATACTGTCGCTGCAGGCATGATTCGAGAGATTTTAGTTTGATATCCCCTCCTAACTCTCCTCTGCAAAATTCGACTGACTTAGATCGCAAAGTCTTGGGTAAAGTTTATTTAATTGGTGCAGGGCCCGGAGCGGCAGACTTAATAACGGTGCGCGGAGCGAGAATTTTAGCAAAAGCCGACATTGTTTTTTATGATGCTCTGGTCGACCCAAGTATGTTAGAGCTTTGCCCCCAAGCAAAGTTGGTACTCGTTGGTAAGCGTTGTGGCAAATTATCTACTGCGCAAACTTTTATTTCGAAGCGATTAGTGGATGCGAGTGAGCAATATGGTTTAGTTGTTCGACTCAAAGGAGGCGATCCGATGATTTTTGGTCGTGCAGATGAGGAAATCACCACTCTCAGAAAACATGGCGTTCCCTTTGAAATCGTGCCAGGTATTACTTCTGCTTTAGCTGCAGCTGCTAGTATTGAGCAGTCACTTACTTTAAGGGGCGTTTCGCGCAGTGTCGCGTTTGTAACCCTAGCTAAAGCAAAAGAAGAGGGGGACGAACCCAGCTCAAATCATCCTACTCTTTCAAACTTAGCAGATACGATGGTTTACTACATGGGCAAAAAGGATACTTCCACGATCGCTCATGGATTAATGCGTGCAGGTAAAGTTGCTGATACGCCTGCAGTAATTGTAGAGTCGATTAGTACCCCTGCTGAGCGGATTTTTAGAACGACCCTGTCAGAGCTAGCGAATGGCGTTGCACAGTCATGGTTGAGTGAAAACGCTCCTGCTATTTTGGTGATTGGTGAGGCGCTTCGCACCCATTCAATCGATTTGCTCGAAAGCGAAGCCCAAGATGGCTTGCAAAATCAAATCACTTTCACCGACAGCGCAAGAAGCGCTTAATTCGATATTTGGGAATTTTAATTTCGCGTCATCTAGCAACACAGGGAAATCTTTGCGTAAATGACCCCCCTGGCCAAAAAAGACCGGAATAATTTTGATATTTTGGATACTTTGATCGACTAAGCTTTGAATTGCCTCCTCCAAGCTTGGATTCATCATTTCTAAAAAAGCTAACTCACAGGGTATATTAGGGTGAGCAGATTGCCAAAGTTCTTTTAAACGATCAAAGGGCTCGCGCCACCGAATATCTCTGGCACCATGCCCAAAATAAATAATTCCTGTTAGCGTCGAGATACCCATAATAAACCGCCGATTCCTAAAAGTAAGTAAATTGCAGGAGGAATAATGGCCGTGACCGGTGCTGTCCAGTCTGCCAGTAAACCTAAGTGTGAAAATAAAGTATTAAATAATTGAAAGCTCATCCCGAGCATGATCCCACCAAACACTTTAATACTAATTCCACCAGATCTCGCATGCAGATAACCAAATGGTAGGGCGAGGCTTAGCATGACTAAAATAGTAAAGGGATAGATGATTTTTTTCCATAGCGCAATACTGTAATTTTTACTATCTTGTAAGTTCTCTTGAAGGTGATTGGTAAATTTAATCAAGCTACTAATGGACATTCTTTCAGGGCTAATTGATAAGACAGAAAGAATTTCAGGCGTGACTTCAGACTTAAGCCTTTGGGTGGGTAATTTAATGGAACTAGCCTTATAGCTGGTATCTAAATCGGTAGCACCAACCTGTTCTTTTACTCGTGTTTCTGTGACATCCACCAAATTCCAAAAACCTCTTTCATCGTAACTTCCTGAAGCAGCTTCTCGGATCACAATCAAATAACGATTTTCATCAAACTCGTACATCCTAATCCCCATGATTTCAGCCCGATTTTTAATCGTGTTGACATTCACAAAGCGCACACCCGGCAGAATGGGGCCTGGCCCATCAGGATCTTGTAATTTATCTTTTACCCAAGTGCCCGATTTGAAACTTAGCCCAGTTGCAGAGCCCACCGCATTAGCCCTTATTTCTTCAGCTTTGGTGTCACAGTAAGGGCCGACAACTTCACTTAACATCAAAGTAAAAAAAACAATTGGAATGCCAACTTTAAAAAGGGTCCAAAGTCCTTTGGGGATATTTAAACCTGCCATTCTTAAAATCGTAAACTCAGACTGACTTGCCATCTGAGCAAAAACATAGATCGAACCAATTAAGCCAGCAATTGGGATAATTTCAACCAATCTACCTGGCGCCTTGAGAATAATGTGAAGAAACGCCAAATAATTATTGTAGTTTCCCATTAGGGAATTAATTTCATTGAGGTAATCAAAGAAAATAAATAGGGTAATAAGGGCAAAAAGAATAAATGCAAAGATCTGATAGATCTGCCTCGCTAAATATTGCTCATAAATTTTAGGAAAAAGTAGGGAGAGCATTATATTTTTTTACCACCTGGAATTTGTCTTTTCCACCAGACAATTGAAGGATTTAAGCGGTGATTGACTAGAAGCATAGCAGTGATAAAAGCCAATAAATGAAGTGGCCAAACCGCATTCGTGAAGCTTTCTTTCGAATCTGAAACTAAAGTTTGTGAAATGTTTAATAAATTACTATAAATTAGGTAAATCAAAACCGCATAAAGGAGCGCAATGTAATTCCCCCTTCTTGGATTTACATAGGCTAAGGGGATGGCAATCAAAATTAGCCCCAAAGCCATTAAAGGCAGACCGATGCGCCACAATAACTCCCCATTGGCAATAGGGGTATGCGTTTTGAGTAGCTCTAAAGTGGGAGATTCTTTGGAACTTAAATTAACGGGTGATTGTGCCTTCTTTTCAATATCGACGGTATATTGTTTAAACTCCAAGATCTTAAAGTCCCCCTCAGTTGGCTTACCTTCATAACGGCGACCGTTAAAAATTTTTACCACTTTAGTACCGTCTGGTAAGTTTTCAATATAACCTGACTCCGACATGGCAACTGTTAGCCTTTGATTACGAAAGTCAGTAACAAAGACATTTTGAATTTCATTCGAAATACTATTGATTTTTTCAACAAAAAAGACTCTTCCTGAATTGGCTGATTCAAAAAACTGCCCAGGAACTATCATTGAGGCTTCATCACGCCCTTTAAATTTTTGCGTAATTTCGGTAGTTTTTGCGTTGGACCAAGGCCAAATGAAAAGTGACAGGGCAGTAATAATGATCAACCAAGGGAAAGCAAAGCGTAATACTGGGTAATAGAGCCTTTTGAGACTTAAGCCACTGGCATACCAAACTACCATTTCTGAATCTTTATGCCAGCGAATCAAGACAAAAATAATGGCAATAAAAATAGATACAGATAAAAGCACCGCAATATAACCAATCATTGCTAACATAATGAGTATGATGACATCTTTAGGACTGACAGAACCAGTTGCAGCGAAACCTAAGATACGAATGACTAAGGTGGTCATCATGATCGTGATTAAAACCAAAAAAACACCGCCCGTAGTATAGGTGAGTTCTTTTCTTAAGGCTTTTTCATAAATCATGGTGCTATTGAGTGGATAATATAATTTTAATTAAATGACTTTTAACGAACGGCAAAAGAGTATGCAAACAAAATTTAATACTAAAGTTTTCGCTGATGGCGCTAATCGCTTGCACTTGCAATTACAAACAACTGCAGATTGCATTGTAATTCCATTTGCATTAATTGATTTGGCAAAAAACAATAACCTTGGCCCCCATTTTAAACATTTAGATGAATCACTCGATGGTGCGATTTCTTTTGCCATGGAACGGCGCGACTTTACAGGTAAGTTAGGTGAGACTTTATTATTAAATCAACAACAGTCTTGGATTGCAGAAGGCATTAAAGTTCCTCGTATTTTATTAGTCGGTGCAGGTGATATTTCTGAAACGGATGAAGTTTCTGATGTGAAAATTTTGCAAGACTTCCTGAAAGCAAGTCGGGCAGCTATTAAAGCTTTACAAACCACCCAGGCGCAGTCTTGCTTATGGGTGTTAGATAGTGGCTTTAGCGCCGCATTCCCTTCATCCTCGATTGATTTTATTCGCCATTCTATTCTTCTATTTGAGGAAAATTATTATCGCTTTAGTCAACGCTTTGAACATCTCAAATCATTTAAATCGGATAGTTTTTCTCCTGCTTTGAAATCAGTTACATTTGCTTGTTCAAGTAAAAATGAAAAGCAAACGAAGGACGCTATTAAAGTCAGTGCAGCGATAGCGCTTGGAATGGGCTTGACTAAAGATTTAGCTAACTTGCCACCTAACGTTTGTAATCCATCCTATTTGGCAGAAATAGCAACTAATTTAGGGAAAGATTCCACGCTGAAGGTGCAAGTTTTAGAGAAGAAAGATTTAGAGAAACTTGGAATGGGTGCTTTTTTAGCAGTTACCCAAGGATCAGCGACTCCGCCAAAATTCATTATCATGCAACACCTTGGAGGAGTTACAAAAGAAGCCCCCATCGTCTTAGTTGGTAAAGGAATTACCTTTGATACGGGCGGAATTTCTCTGAAGCCTGGTGAGGGTATGGACGAGATGAAATATGATATGTGTGGCGCTGCTTCAGTACTTGGCACGATGCTCGCTATTACAGAAATGAAACTTAAAAAGAACGTGATCGGGGTGATTCCGACTTGCGAAAATATGCCCTCAGGGATTGCTACTAGACCTGGAGATATTGTGAAAACGATGTCTGGAAAAACCGTAGAGATTCTCAATACTGATGCAGAAGGTCGTTTGATTTTGTGTGATGCCCTTACTTATGTGGAGCGATTTAAGCCCCGTACTGTGATTGATATTGCCACTCTGACGGGAGCTTGTGTAATTGCTTTAGGTTCAGTTCATTCTGGGCTTTTCACGAAAGACGAGAAGGTTAGTCGAGATTTAGTTGAAGTTGGGAAATTGACTTTAGATACTGTTTGGCCGATGCCACTAGATGATGCTTATCAAGAGCAGTTGAAATCTAATTTTGCTGATATGGCAAACATCGGTGGTCGTCCCGCTGGAAGTGTTACGGCAGCATGTTTCTTAGCTAGATTTACCTCTGCTTACACCTGGGCGCATTTGGATATCGCCGGAACGGCTTGGAAGTCAGGAGCTAATAAAGGGGCTACAGGAAGACCAGTCCCATTGTTAACAGAATATTTATTACGTCATTAAGATTTATTGTGGCTAAAGTAGATTTTCATAGTCAAGTTAAAGACAAAGTTCATTATGCTTGTCGGTTAATCCGTAAGGTGATTTCACTATCGTCAGAAAATGAGCCTTTTCAGACGATAGTGGTGCTTGGAGAGCAGGAAGTTTTGCAGGATTTGAATGAGAGGTTGTGGACTTTTAGTGCGGATGATTTTTTGCCGCACGCTTTTCTGGATGATGATGCTTCCGAATTGTGTCCGATTATTTTGGTTGAACTTGCTGATGAAAATCGAATCGATCAATTACCTCACAAAGATGTATTAATTCATTTAGGACAAAATTCTTTAGACCGCATTGAAGCATTTACCCATCGATTTCAACGTGTAGTAGAAGTGGTTTCAATGGAAAATACAGACTTACTAGCAGGACGAGAGAGATATAAAAAATATCGGGAACTCGGCCTTGAGTTGCAAAATTTTGATCAAAAAGGTGCTTGATGATTCACCCACAGTTTGACCCGATAGCAATTCAAATAGGTCCTTTAGCAGTTCATTGGTATGGCCTCATGTATTTGATGGCCTTTATGCAATATTTGTTGCTTGGACGCTTGCGCGTGAAGCAACCTCAAATGCAGGAAAAAGGATTCATTGCTCAAGATATTGAGGACCTGCTGTTTTATGCTGTTTTAGGAGTGATTTTAGGTGGACGTTTAGGCTATTGTTTTTTTTACCTACCTAGTTATTACTTTGCTAACCCACTTGATATTTTTAAGGTATGGCAAGGCGGGATGGCCTTTCATGGAGGTTTTTTAGGTGTCATTATCGCCATTGCTTGGTTCGCCAAAAAGCGTGGACTACAATTTTTTACGGTAGCAGATATGATTGCTCCCTTAGTGCCTTTTGGACTTGCCTTTGGTCGTATTGGCAACTTCATTAATGGCGAGTTGTGGGGGCGTCCAACAACAGTTTCTTGGGGAATGATTTTCCCTCAGGCTGGAGATCAACTTTTAAGACATCCATCCCAGTTATATCAATTTGCAGGTGAAGGTGTGCTACTGGGTCTATTACTCTGGTTCTATTCAAAGTATCCAAGGAAAACTGGACAAACTTCGGGTGTCTTTGCTTTAGGTTATGGCATATTTAGATTTTTAGTGGAGTTTACCCGAGAGCCAGATCGCTTTTTAGGGACCTTGTCATTAGGGTTATCCATGGGGCAATGGTTATCGATACCGATGATAGTGTTGGGAATTTATCTCTTATTCAGAAAAACTTCCTAGATTGTTGCAGTTTTATGTAAGATAGGCTGAATTAGATTCTTTTGTTGTAAATTCAACACCTATTTTAGAAAATACCAATGGCAATTTTGCAAAAATTAGCTCAAGTACGCTCACTCTCACGGGCAATTAACGCTGCGACAAAATTACTTACTGAAAGAGGTGAGGCAAACTCCGTCAGTATGGCGAATGAGATTTTAAGTCAATATAAATTATTGAGCGAAGACCAAAAGATTAGTTTTTATCAAGCCTTGGCTACTAAATTTAATCCCAATCCGGAATTAGTACTGAAGGTTGCGCAAGACTATGCAAAAGATCCGAATGCAAAAAATTTAATTCAATTAACGAAGGTGACCGAACCACCAAGACAGGAGTTACTCCGCAGAATAAATCGGGTCGAGGGTGCTACTAAAGAAATTGTGGTGATGCGACGTCATTTGATTAAAGTATTGGGTAAAAAGCCTGAGTTATACCCGCTTGATTTCGACATACATCACTTGTTTGTTTCATGGTTTAATCCTGGTTTTTTAAAAATGCACCGGGTCGATTGGAATTCACCAGCCCAGATCCTTGAAAAGATTATTCAGCATGAAGCGGTGCATGAAATTGATGGATGGGATGATTTAAGAAGACGTCTTCAACCTGATCGTCGGTGCTTTGCATTTTTTCATCCCCAATTAAAAGATGAACCACTAATCTTTGTGGAAGTTGCATTGGTTCCTGAAATTTCTGGAGCGATTGGCCCACTTGTCGATAAAAAATCAGAGCCAGTTAATCCTGCTCAATTTAAAACGGCCGTTTTTTATTCGATTAGTAATTGTGAACCAGGGCTAAAAGGCGTTTCCTTAGGTAACTTCTTAATCAAACGCGTTGCAAGTTATCTTAAAGAGGAATTTCCAAGTTTAAAAAACTTTGTTACCCTATCCCCATTGCCTGGCTTTATGGATTGGGTGATAGCTGGATGCAATGTTGGGGAGCCGGCAATTTCTGCTCAGGCGAGTGAAAAAATAAATCATGCTTTGCAAGTTCTTAACTTAAAGGAAAAGTCTTGGCCTGAACGAATCTCTAGCGGTTGGCATCCAACGACTGCTTCCGAGGAAGAGAAAAATGCCTTGATGCAATTATGTGCACATTATTTAACCACCCTAACAGTGCGCAAAGGCGGTAATGCAGTCGCTAAATTCCACCTAGGTAACGGTGCTAAACTGCACAGAATTAATTGGGCTGGAGACTTGTCTAAAAAAGGCTTAAAACAATCCGCAAGTCTTATGGTGAATTATCTATATGACTTAGAAAAAATCGAAGAGTTTCACGAACGCTTTGTTCAGGGTGAGGTTATTTACTCGAGACCTGTTGGTCAATTACTGTAAATTTAAAATTTAAGGAAGAAATTATGATTCGTAATCTTAAAAAAATCCCCTTCATAGCAGTGTTTTCATTAAGTGTATGTTTTTTATTCAGTCAAGTCTCTTGGGCAAATGATCCTAACTGGCCATCAAAGCCAATTAATATAATTGTTCCGTTTCCCGCTGGTGGTGGAACAGATGCATTTGCCAGACCACTATCTGCACAATTGACAAAGCAATTAGGTAAGCAAATCGTAATTGATAACCGAGGTGGAGCCGGTGGGACATTAGGAGCAAGTATTGCTGCTAAGGCCCCACCTGATGGCTATAATTTTTTCATGGGTGCCGCGCATCATGCAATTGCCCCGTCTGTTTATCCAAAGCTAGATTACGATATTGAAAAAAGTTTTATTCCGATCATGCTGATTGCAGCGCCACCTCAAGTGATTGTTGTAACACCAAAACTACCTGTTAATGATTTAAAAGGACTAGTTAGCTACATGAAGGTTAATCCAGGTAAACTAAATTACGCCAGTGCTGGTAATGGAAGCTCCCACCATTTAGCTGGTGAGCTATTTAAGATGCAAACTAAAACATTTATTACGCATATTCCCTACCGTGGGGCTGGACCTGCCTTGTCAGATCTGATGGCAGGGCAAGTAGACATTATGTTTGATGGCTTAGGATCTTCCGCCCAACATATTAAAAGTGGCAAGATTAAAGCTTTAGCTGTTGCCTCAGAGAAAAGAGTGCCAGCTTTTCCAAATCTTCCTACTGCGACAGAAGCAGGAGTGCCTGGTTATGTAGTGAGTACTTGGTACGGTCTGTGGGCCCCAAAAGATACCCCGAAAGAAATAATTGATAAAATGACGGCAGAAGTCACCAAAGCAATTAACTCCCCAGAGTTAAAAGAAATTTGGATGAATAACGGTTCAGAAACTCCGAATTTAACGGGTGATAATTTCGGTAAATTTGTTTCTGAAGATATTAAAAGATGGGCAGCCGTTGTAAAAGCATCTGGCGCTAAATTAGATTAAATAAATAAATTATGAATTTATATTCCATATTGGAAACGGGTTTTCCAAAAGATAAATCCGCATGTGCGATTGAAACTCCAGAGGGTCTTTTTTACTCATGGGATGATTTAGAAAAAGCCACTTCGAAACTTGCGAACCTGTTGTCATCCTTAGATCTTCCTAAGGGTTCAAGAGTTGCAGTGCAGGTTGAAAAATCGCCTGAGGCTTTATTTTTATATTTAGCCACGATTAAAGCTGGACTGGTTTATCTGCCATTAAATACAGCGTACCAATCCGCCGAAATTGAATATTTTCTGGATAATGCTAAGCCTGGGGTTGTGATTTGTAGTCCTAAAAATTTCGCATGGTTTTCTCAAATTGCATTTAAGGCGAATACCGAGTTTGTATTCACTTTAGGTGAGCATCGTGATGGTACTTTGATTGAGCGGGCCGCTGCACAGTCTGATCAATTTGAGACGGTTCCTAAGGAGGATGATGAATTAGCCGCTATTTTATATACCTCTGGAACCACAGGTAGGAGTAAAGGCGCAATGTTGTCGCACAAGAACCTAAGTAGTAATGCGAAGGTTTTAAAAGATTTCTGGCACTGGCAAAAAGGGGATGTGTTATTGCATGCATTACCAATTTTCCATGTTCACGGACTTTTTGTTGCATCACATGGCGCCTTAATTAACGGTAGCAAAATGATTTGGTTACCCAAATTAGATATCGCCCAGCTTCTCAAGTATTTACCTCAGAGTACGGTAATGATGGGGGTTCCAACCTTTTATACAAGACTTTTAGCAGAACCAAAATTTGACGCCAAAGTATGTGCAAATATGCGCTTGTTCATTGCTGGTTCAGCACCGTTATTAACGGAAACCTTTAATGATTTTATTGCTCGTACAGGTCACACGATTTTAGAACGTTACGGTATGAGTGAAACAGCGATGTTGACTTCAAACTCCTATTCTGGCAAACGAGTTGCTGGCGCTGTTGGAGTTCCGCTACCTGGGGTCAAGGTTCGAGTTATCACTGATGACGCTAAATTATGCGGGGTTGATGAAGTTGGTAATGTTCAGGTTCAAGGTCCTAACGTGTTTTCAGGTTACTGGCAGATGCCTGAAAAAACTAAGGAAGAATTCACTGCGGATGGTTGGTTTAAGACCGGTGATGTAGGGCGTTGGGGTGGGAGTACTACTGCAGGACCGGTGCCTGATGATTACTTGTGCATTGTCGGTAGGAGTAAGGATTTGATTATCTCTGGCGGGTATAACATCTATCCAAAGGAAATTGAAAGTTTTGTTGATGAAATGGATGGTGTTGAAGAGAGTGCTGTCATTGGTATTCCTCACCCTGATTTCGGAGAAGCAGTATTGGCTGTTGTGGTTCCTAAAAAGGGAGCTGAGCTTGATCCAGCGCAAATTATTGCTGAATTAAAAGGTAAAATTGCAAACTTTAAGGTACCCAAGAAAGTCATTGTCGTGGCTGAGTTACCCCGCAATGCAATGGGTAAAGTACAAAAAAATATCTTGCGTCAGGAATATACGCCCGCCTAATTTTCTCTAAATTCTCTAATAAGTCATCGAATCTTTTACCTACCTTTTTTACAGAACATGGGCAAAGATTTCGATACTTTGAATAAGGTAGTAGATTTGTGGTAGATTAGTAGTTAATTTTAACTGTATTCAATCCGTTTTGTACTATTCTTTCGCATATCCACTGCAATGTTCTTCGTTTTATGCAATACGCTAACGAACTTTATTTTGCTATTGTTGCCACCATATTGTGGGGCATCGTTATTGGTGGAAAATCCTTAGTCGACCAAAGTAAAGTTTTCCAGCCTGAGGGCTATTGGTTCCTAGCCCTCATTCTGACAGCATGTAGTTTTACTATTTTTGCGATTGCATCAATTCTTTTCATAGGACTCCTCAACCCAGCAAATACCTTATTTGTGGGAGGTTATTTATATTTAGGAGCATATTATCGATCTCTTCATCAACCGCTGACAAAGCAATTTAATAAATTCATTCTACTAGCGATAGTACTATTTGCAGTGGTATATCAATACCTCATGCAATTCGGGACATTTACCCAAAGAGTCGGTTTGATAGGTGCGGTAATTTCTTTATGCCTTTTATGGCAATTAGTTGAATTAAGGCAATTGCAAAAACACCAGATAAGGATGCCCATCTTTTTGATTTTCACAATTATGGCTGAATTGAGTTTGACGGCGTTCAGGTTGATCATTCTTATTTATAGTGATACACCAAGTAATATCAACTTATATCAAGAGGCCTTTTTATCTTCGGTAGTTAGGTGGTTTTGGACTGCCTTCACAGTTCTTTCCTTTATAGCACTTGTTGGTTATAAGATAGAAAGAGTGAGTGCTGAGAGTCAAAAAAATAATATTCAGAATCATTTAATGAAGCTAGAGTTAGCGAATAAAAAAGCGGAACAATCCGAATTACAGCTATTGGCGTCCCTCAATGCTCTTGCTAAAGCTCGGGATAATGAAACAGGAAACCATATTATTCGTACACAAAATTACGTAAAAATATTAGCCTTGCGTCTAAGGAATGATGGGTATTACACGGAAAGCCTCTCTGATCAATCCGTTGATTTATTGTTTAAAGCTGCACCGTTACATGACCTTGGAAAAATTGGCATTCCGGATAAAATTTTGCTTAAGAATGGCCCTCTTACGGATGAAGAGTGGATCATTATGAAAACCCATACTTTGATTGGTGAGTCGGTATTAAATACTTCAGGTGTAGAGCTTGATTTTAATTCCGACTTGATTGCTAAGGCGATTAAGATTGCTGGAGGTCACCATGAGAAATGGGATGGCACTGGTTACCCTCGCGGATTAGAAGGGGTGGCAATTCCCTTGGAAGCTAGGATCATGTCTCTAGCGGATATGTATGACGCATTGGTTAGTGAGCGAGTGTATAAAAAAGCCTGGACACATGAGCAAGCAGTACAAGAGATTATTTCTAAGAGGGGAGCTAATTTTGACCCTTGGATTGTTGATGCGTTTATCGCTGAGCAAGACTCTTTTAGAGAAATTGCATATCTTCATAGAGATATTTAGCTTCAGATGTGCAACATTAGAAGTACTTTGCTTTGATTGACTTCCAGCTGTTCAATGAAAGTTAACTAATTACTCAACATAACCCAGTAATACTTTTTCTTATTATAGAAAGCCAAAAAGATGTAAGCTTTTATAAATCATAAAACTAGCAATCACCAACAATAGAAAAGCAAAGGTTTTTCTGAGTTGCATGGTATTCATTGAGTGTGCCAATTTCACACCCAATGGAGCAAACAGTACACTCGTAATTGAAATACATATCAGTGCTGGTAGATAAATATATCCCAAGGAATAGCTTGGAAGCCCGGGAAGGTCATAAGCGCCATAAATATAACCGATAGCACTTGCGATCGCGATCGGAAATCCTAAGGCTGAGGAGGTTGCCAGAGCAGCATGAATGGGCACGTTACACCACAACATAAATGGGACAGAAATAAAAGCACCTCCTGCACCAACCAAACTCGACATTAAACCAATCAATGTGCCAACGCTAAATAAACCGATGAAGCCAGGTAATTCCCGACTTGGCTTCGGCTTTTTATTGAGTAACATTTGGTAGGCAGAAAAAATTTGAAAACTGGCAAATATTAGAGTCAGCCAAGGCGTTTTGAGTAGATTAAAAACTTCACTGCCTCCTACAATGCCCCCAAACAAAATTCCGGGCACTAAGGCTTTGACAATATGCCAATGAATCATCTTCTTTTTCATTTGTGCCCGCACACTTGAAAGAGAAGTGAAGGTAATAGTAGTCATCGAAGTTGCGATAGCGATATGGAGAAGGTGCTCCTCTGAAAAATGTGCTTGAGTAAAAATAAAGCTTAGAAAAGGTACCATAATCATACCCCCACCGATCCCTAACAAACCTGCAATGACACCGGTAGCCATGCCAAGAACGAGCAAGGATAAAATTTGTAGAGTAGTCATGGAAGTATTTTCAAAAGGTGGGTCTCCGCCTTGGCCGCTAGGTCGTCATCCTGAACCCAGAGAGTTCAAGTCGGTGCGGTAACATCGTTTTGGGCACATCAGTATTACCAGGGAGAGAATCACTCGAGGTGAACTCTATAGTAACAAGGCGCGCACGCCCACAATATATACTTGGCACCATATGCGTTAGCATCGGTTCAAGGAACTATTGACCTTGGCGAACCAGGCAGAGATAGATATTCTAGTGCAATATTCACTTCTTGTTCTATTGCACTAATTTGTGTGGTTAATTGCTGTAATACGAGGCTATCCACTTCGGGATCGACAGTTCTAGCGAGTTGTTCTTGAAGTTCTTGAACTTGACCGGCTAATTTCAGGGCAGTCATGATTGCTGCTCTTTCGATACTGCGGTTCCCACTTGAAGTAATCGCTGCAATTTGTTCATTCACCATCTGACTAGCAGATCTCAATTTTGCTTCATCTTGAGGTGTGGTTGCCAAAATCATGCGTTGACTTGCAATTTCAACTTCAATTCTGACAGCGTCATTACTCATCTAAGGAGGTCTCCACATTACCATTGTCTAACAGATTCAGTTGTCGAGTATCCGTTGTTTGGGGTAATTTATTTAATATTTTCTGAATTCGTGTCTGTGCATCAGAGATTTTATTTTCCATCGTACGACGTTCAGTCATCAAGTCATTCAAATGAAAATTCAGAAGGGCGAGTTTGCGCTGCAAAATCTCCATGCGGGCAATCAGACCCTCAGGAGTTTGTGCTGCGGAATTTGAATTAATTTCTGTCATATTGTTTATTGTATATAATTATTGAAGCAAGGTGCTCACGAATTGAGTCAATCATTCGTAGTTAAACGGGAATCACGAGTAGATATTCGCAATAACAATGTTATTCGCAAAGTAAAAACGAACTGAGCTGCCCCCGCAACGGTCAACATTCGCCATTGAATTAATGGCAACTTTATTCATAAACCACTGGGTAAACTGGGAAGGTAAATAAAGTGAATGCCAGCCCGGATACCGGCCTGCTAAGCATGACTTTGTTACGGGGTAAGTAACGTAGCCATAAAGAATCCAGTGCCTGCGGGGGAACAGGTCAGAGATTGTTTTATCTGAAAGTACCAATGAAATCTTTGATTAGTAAGAACCGTCAATTCAAACACGGTAAGCAGTTCAATTCTTTTTCCATCTCTATTTTTGCCGCGGTTACTGGTTTTGTTACGCCTCATTTGGCACATGCACAAGTGAACCAAATCAATCCAATTGTTGTCAGCGGAAATACTTCTGATCAACCCTTATCTGAGGTCATGCCATCAGTAAGTGTAATCTCAAGAGAGGATATTGATCGTCTCAATCCTCAAGATATGATGTCAATATTACAAGGTGAGCCTGGCGTTGATGTGTTTCGCAATGGTTCAGTGGGTTCACCTATCTCAGTTTTTTTACGCGGTAGCTCAAGCTCGCAATTTTTACTCCTCATTGATGGAGTAAGGATGGGCGATGAAGGCACAGGAATTTCCGGCATTGAGTATATTCCGATTAGTCAAATTGACCATATTGAAATATTAAGAGGAAACGCCTCGGCGTTGTATGGTTCAAAAGCCTCTGGTGGAGTCATTCAAGTTTTTACTAAAGGTGCTAAAGGGCTGAATGGACCGAATGCAGAAGTGAGTTACGGTAGTAGAAATTCTATTAGTACTTCTGCTGGATATGGGGTAGCAAATGATGGTTGGAAGACGAGTCTTCAACTGACACATCAACAGGGAGATGGCTACTCATCCGTCAATTTGAATCAATATCCGGGCACGAATACTGAGAAGAATAACTACCAGTTCGATAGTATTAGTGCAAATATCTCTAAACAAATTGCTACTGGTCAAGAACTAGGTGCTAAGTTGTTTTACACCCAAAATAACTATAAGTACAACAATCCAGTTAGCGTCAACTCAGGAGGACCAGACACGGGCTTATATAGCGTGGAAAACAGAATGCAAACCGTCCAAGCCTATAGTCAAAATGAAATCACTAATAATTGGCTCTCGAAGTTAACGATTGCTAACTCTAGGATGAACTCTACAACCAATTACTTGACGAAAGATAACGATTTTTCACTCAACTATTATGGGGTTTCACCTTTTCCTAACCCTTACTTGAAGGGCCAAACCGAGAGTAATGATTATCAGTGGCGAAATGAATTTCATTTAGGGCAAGCTCAGCAGATCACTGCAGGAGCAGAATTAAACACAATTCAATACAACTATCAATCGCTCTATGATCAGTCAATTGGTGATAGAAAACAGGTAAGCTTTTTTGGTGGTTACTCAGCAAAATATGACCGTATCGGTGTTCAGCTCAATGTCAGAAATGATCAGTTAAGTAACCAAGACCAAAAACAATCCGCCAATACAGGCTTGTTTGGACTCAGCTATGATTTGACATCCTCCTTAAAGTGGACAACTTCTGTATCCAACGCATTTAATGCCCCCACGGTTTACCAGCTCTATAGCTCTAATTATGGTAATCCGAGTTTGAAGCCTGAAAAGGCCAACTCAATGGAGACGGGGTTGCAATATTTACAAGATAATACCTTGTTAAAAGTCGTTGCATTTCAATCGAAATATCAAGATTTGATTACTTCCGACCCAGCTAATAATTTTCAATACATCAATGTGAGCCAAGCCTCGATTAAAGGGGTAGAGGCCTCTCTAAAATCCAAATGGATGGGCAACTACGTGCAGCTGGGTTTAACCTTTCAGAACCCAACAAACGATGAAGATGGTTCCCAATTGATTGGTCGGTCAAAAAGTTTCGGATCTGTGGATGTGAGTAGAAAAATTGAACAGTGGACTTTAGGCAGTCAAGTCATTGCAGTTAGTTCGAGGACTTACCCGGATGATTCTGGCAGTCAAGTTACTTCAGGAGGATATGCCATCATGAATCTATATGGTGGCTATCAATTTGATTCAAATTGGTCCACCCGCTTGCGGATTGATAACCTATTCAATCGAGACTACCAAAATGCTTATGGGTATAACACGCCGAAATTCGGTGCATTTTTGACTTTAAGATACCAGCCTAGTTGAGTTTAGATTTCTAAATTATCAATTAAGCGTGTCTTACCTAGTTTAGCTGCTGCTAACATCACCAAGGGATCCTTTCGAGAAAGGTTCTCTTGGTTCGGCACATCAAGATTACTTTGTAGTCTTATCGCAGTGTAATCTGGATTCCAACCACGTTGCTTTAAAGCGCTCATTGCTTGTTGTTCAAAAGATTGAACAGTAGCCTCTGTGAGGTCTTTTGTATTGTGTAATTGATTTTGAATTTGACCTAATAGCTGATATAAATGCGGCGCTTCAGCGCGTTCTTCAACACTTAAGTAACCATTTCTAGAAGAAAGTGCTAGGCCATCTGAGGCCCGTATGGTTTCAGCAGGAACAATCGTCACCGGCAAGGCCAATTGATGAGCCATGCGACGAATAATCATAAGTTGTTGGTAATCTTTTTTGCCAAAGATTGCAGCACTAGGCTGGACGCAAGAAAACAACTTAAGAACAACCGTGCAGACCCCTTTAAAAAAGCCTGGTCTAAATTCTCCCTCAAGCATATTCCCTAGGTTCTTTGGTGGGTCAATTTGGTAATCTTGCGGCTCTGGATATAAATCTTTCTCAGTTGGTGCAAATAGAATATAAACACCTTCCTTCTCCAACTTTTCAATGTCGGCCTCAAAAGTACGGGGATAAGCCTCGAAATCTTCATTGGGTCCAAATTGCAGTCGATTGACAAAAATACTGGCAACAACTGGATCACCATGAAGTCGTGCTTGGCGCATCAGGGATAAATGGCCCTCATGTAAATTGCCCATTGTAGGGACAAATGAGGCTCTATTTTGACCTCTTAAATGGTTCCGTAATTCATGGATGTCACTAATAATTTTCATTCGGCAGGGGTGTAAGTTAAACGAACATAAATTGGAGCAAATGGCTCTGCTTGGGTAATCTCAACCAGAGATTCTCTGGATAACTCTAACAAGGCAATAAAGTTCACAACTAATACAGAGATACCTTGACCTGATTCAATTGCGTCTGAGAATAAATCAAAGAATTCGATGAATTTATGGTTTTGTAATCTACGTAAAATTTTTGTCATAAAGTCCCGCACTGACAAGGTTTCACGAGTAATAGTATGGTGTTGAGTTAGCTTGGCACGGGATACTAAATCACGCCATGCCTGTTGTAAATCAACTAGCTCAACCGTTGGTGGCACGATATTAATGGTTCGATCAATGAATGCATTCGCTTTCAGAAAGTCACGACCCAATTGCGGAATTTGGTCTAATTCCTGAGCTGCGAGTTTCATTTTTTCATATTCCAATAATCTTCTAACCAATTCCGCTCTAGGATCCTCAATAATCTCATCGCTATCCGCTTTTTTCATCGGCAATAACATACGAGATTTGATCTCAATTAGCATCGCAGCCATCAGCAAATAATCAGCAGCTAACTCTAAATTATGGTGACGAATTTGATCTACATAAGTCAAGTATTGATGAGTCACTTGTGCCATTGGAATATCTAGCACATTGAAATTTTGTTTGCGAATGAGATACAACAATAAATCTAATGGCCCTTCAAAGGCTTCTAGAAATATTTCTAGAGCATCCGGAGGGATATATAAATCGTTTGGTAAAGCAAAGAGAGGTTCGCCGTAAAGCTTGGCAAACGATTCAGACATTCCATCCATTAAAGATGGAGTGGAATCAGTCATTCGAGTAAACGTATGGTTTTTGAGCTACTCTAGCCAATTTGATACGCTTTTGTTCATCAAGTCGTATGGGTGCTTTATCCCAAAGTAGCGCACGACCTAATAATTGGCCCTTTTCGATTTCGGGGTTGCTTTTTTTAAGGTCATTCAGAAATTGTGTAATTTGTGATTGATAGTGAGCCATAAAATTCAATTCAAGAAGTTAAACAATTAAAATTTGTTTGCAGATGCCATTGCAAACATACATTTACCAATTGTAGATGAAAACCATTTACATGCTTGCTTTATTAGCCTCCAACAGACGGTCTATCATGTCACTTTCCACCCGAGACATCAAATGTTTGTAAGCGTTAATTGGCTGATCTTCACTCAGAGGGACTTGGACGCTTGCCCAGTTCATTTCAGGGATATTTAAAAACTCCTCCACACCCTTTGCTAAAGTTGGTAGAACCGGTTTTAAGTAGACAGAGAGAATTCTAAATGCCTCTAAAGTAACAGTACATACTGATTGCAGTTCATTCTTCAGCTCTAAGGACTCGGAAGTTTTGAGTTGCTTCGCTATATCCCAAGGCTTATTGGCATCTACGAAAATATTCACGGAATCTGCCATCTCCATAATGAGCCGGATGGTCTTAGCAAATTCTCGCTGTTCATAAAGCGTTGCAACTTCTTGACTTTTACCACGTAAGTTGATAAGTAATGGATTATTTAAGGCTGAGGAGAGTATCCGCCCGCCAAAGTTTTTCACTAAGAAACCAGCGCTTCTACTTGCTATATTGATATATTTTCCAAGTAAATCACTATTCACTCTAGCAACAAAATCTGTCAGATTTAAATCTAAATCTTCCAATGAGTTATTGAGTTTCGCGGCGAAATAGTAACGTAACCACTCAGGTGATAAGCCCACGTCAATAAAACTATGCGCCGTGATGAAAGTACCCCTAGACTTACTCATTTTTTCGCCATCCACAGTTAAAAAACCATGCGCAAAAACATTAGTCGGGGTCCTTAAATTGGCAAATTTAAGCATTGCTGGCCAAAAGAGGGTATGAAAGTAAAGAATATCTTTACCAATAAAATGGTACATATCAGTGGAAGTGTCTGGTCCTATCCATTCTTGAAAGTTCAAATTGTTTTTTTCACAAAAAGCTTTAAAACTTCCAAAGTAGCCGACTGGAGCATCTAACCAAACGTAAAAGTACTTACCCGGAGCATCTGGTATTTCGAATCCAAAGTAAGGCGCATCCCGAGAGATATCCCAGTCGCCTAATTTTGACTCACCAGGCTCCCCAACCCATTCCTTCATTTTATTTTTTGCTTCAGACTGCAAGGGGGTACTTACTTGTGTCCAGTCACGTAAAAAATTTTCACAGCGTGGATCTGATAGTTTGAAAAAGTAATGTTCCGAAACTTTTCGAATTGGAGTCGCCCCACTCACTGCAGAATAGGGGTTAATCAAGTCAGTTGGGCTATAGGTTGCGCCACACTTTTCACAGGAATCACCATATTGATCTTTGGCATGGCATTTTGGGCACTCACCTTTGATAAAACGGTCAGGTAAGAACATTTCCTTAACGGGATCATAAGCTTGCTCAATTGATTTTTTCTCAATGAGGGCATTTTCTTTTAAAGCGAGGTAAATCTTAGAAGAAAGTTCTTTGTTTTCTGGACTATCTGTAGAGCCGTAATGATCAAAGGAGATGTGAAAATCGTCAAAGTCTCTTTTGTGTTCTGCCCACACCCTATCAATCAATTCTTTGGGCGTAATGTTCTCAGCTTGAGCGCGAAGCATGATCGGGGTACCATGGGTATCGTCAGCCCCTATATAATAGACTTCTTTTTGTTGCATTCTGAGGAATCTTACCCAAATGTCCGTTTGAATATATTCCACTAGGTGACCAATGTGAATTTGGCCATTGGCATAAGGAAGTGCAGAGGTAACTAATATTTGATTTGAGAGTGGTTTCATAAGTAGATTTTATCAAATAAGCTTGAAAATGCTTTGTTTTAAAGCATAAACTCTCCAATCACAGTAGAGTTATACATTATTTTGAAATAGGTTTTTAGGGAGAAAATTTTGCAATTATCAGAAAGTCAGATTCTTAGTCAGTTAAAGACGGTAATAGATCCCAATACTGGAGTCGATTTAGTCACGGCTAAAGCCATTAAAAATCTCAAAATTGATACAAATGAGGTTATTTTTGAAGTGGTATTAGGCTACCCATCAAAAAGCCAATTTGATTTGATCAGAAAAGCTTGTGTCGCTGCGGTTAGACAAATTCCTGAGGTAGCTAATGTCAGTGTTACTGTTCGTATGGAAATTGCATCGCATGCGGTACAACGCGGCGTCAAACTGATTTCTGAAGTAAAGAATGTAATTGCGATCGCGAGTGGCAAAGGTGGGGTAGGTAAATCTACTACTGCAGTTAATTTAGCCTTAGCATTAGCCGCTGAGGGTGCTAATGTCGGCATTTTAGACGCGGATATTTATGGCCCTAGTTTGCCAACGATGTTAGGTATTACGGGACGTCCAGATTCTTATGCTGAAAATTCGATTGAACCAATGCACGGTCACGGCTTACAAGCTAGCTCGATTGGTTTTTTGATTGAAGCTGATAGTCCAATGGTTTGGAGAGGTCCAATGGTTACCTCTGCTCTTGAACAGCTATTGCGCCAAACTAATTGGCAAGGCCTAGATTATTTGATTGTTGATATGCCACCAGGTACCGGCGATATTCAATTGACACTCTCACAAAAAGTACCAGTTACTGGTGCAGTGATTGTTACAACGCCTCAAGATATTGCTTTACTAGATGCTAGAAAAGGTCTGAAAATGTTTGAAAAAGTAGGCATTCCAATTTTAGGTATTGTTGAGAATATGAGTGTTTATGTTTGTCCATCTTGCGGCCATTCTGAGCATATTTTTGGCTCTGGCGGCGGGCAGAAAATGTGTGATGATTATTCTGTTTCTTTTTTAGGCAGTTTGCCACTCAATTTATCGATTCGTGAACAAGCTGATTCGGGCAGACCTACTTTAGTCGCAGAGCCTGACAGTCCAATTAGTGAAATTTATAAGTCGATTGCTAGAAAAATTGCGATTCAGATTGCTGTTATGTCTAAAGACATGTCGAGCAAGTTTCCTAACATTGTGATTCAAAACACCTAATGGGTCTTGCACTAGCCATTGCTATGCGGTTGGAAGCCATGGATAATCCTTGGCAATCCCATCGTTGGGTTTTGGATAGCGTTGAGGCTGATCTGGGACAATTTAAAGAGCCAATGAAGTTTCAAGTTGCCATTGGTCGGGAAATTATTACCGCACACCCCAGCAATGATGAAGATTCTGATCGGTGGATTTTTAAAGGGTTTAATCTCGACTTATTTGTTGATGAGGCTGAAGGTTATTATCTGAATGTCAGCTCACCTGAACCCAGTTGGTTTGTGATGTGGCGATTAGAAGAAGCTCTTTGGCATCCTCTCAAAGAAATCGCTGTGCCTCATCGTGTGATGCTTAGTTATAACGAAGCTGGCAGATTAATGGATGGTGGTGAGCAGATTGAACGGTTTCCGCTTTCAGCAATGATTTTGAAATCAGTACAAGAATATGTTGATGAATACTATCGACCAGAGCCCAAAAGGCGGATTCGCCCCGCATCCTTTGAAGGAGCGTATCGTCCTAAGGATAAATTTTCGGGTGGTTCGAGGTGAGTAATTTTTTTAAAAGATGGTCAAACTTAAAAGCTGAAAATACAGCGAATAAGTTACCTGAATCCATAGAGAGTCAAAAAAGTCTGGTGACGGATAAAGGGATAACTGACAACTCTTTACCCGCCCTAAATGCTGAACCTCAACTCACTGATGGGGGATTACTTAAAGAGCCAGGGTCTGAAGAAATTACCCATAAATCTACTCAAGGTCCTAGTTTAGAAGATGTTGGTAAATTGACCTCTGAGTCAGACTTTACGACTTTTATGAATAAGGATGTTGCTGGAGATGTGCATCAAGCCGCCATGAAAAAGCTGTTTAGTGATCCACACTTTAATATCATGGACGGCCTTGACATTTATATTGATGATTATTCTATCGAGGATCCTTTACCAGAAGGGATGTTAGAAAAAATGTATCAATCTACCGCCCTTGGACTTTTTAAGCCTCTAGAAGATGAGGTTGCTAATTCTGATCAAAGTACCTTGTTGCCATCAAATAGTTTAAAGAGCGAACCAGAAGTACAGTTGAATTCTGAACTCAATTCAGAATTAAATGTCTCATTGAGTAAAGCGAAAACTGGAGTTCCTCACCAAGAACAATTTGATTTCACCTTAACCAGTCCAATGGATCAAAAGGGTGAGGCTGTGCAGGTAAAAAATATAAATAATATTGAGGTGGAGAATAAAGATGACCACACTGGTTTGTAATTGTAATAAGACGATTCCTTTGGATCAAAGTAATCTGGCTAAAGTTTTAGGTGCAGGCCCAACCGTACATGAAGGCTTATGCCGACAGGAAATTGGGAGCTTTATGCGTACTTTAGATGCCACAGATGAAATTATCGTGGCGTGTACCCAAGAAAGAGCACTTTTTCAAGAGGTTGCAAATCAGTCCAATAAGCCATTGATTGCACCCATTCGTTTTGTCAATATTCGTGAAACAGCGGGTTGGGGTCGTCAAGGTAGTCAAGCTCAGGCCAAAATCAACGCTTTACTAGCGCTTGCACAAATGCCTCCGCCAGAACCATTAGCGACAGTCAGTTACGATAGTTCTCGGGGCAGAATATTAATTATTGGTGGGCAGGAAAATGCACTCGAAATTGCTCAAAGTTTAAGTCAAGACTTTAATACTACCGTTTTACTGAATCATGCTACGAAGTTACCAGAGCAGAAGTCATTCATTTGGGTTGGTGGACAGATTGAGTCGATTCAAGGCTATCTGGGTAAATTTCAGGCGAGCTGGAAAATTGAGAATCCAATTCAATTAGATTTATGTACAGGTTGTGGTGCTTGTATTGAGGCTTGTCCTGAGGATGCGATTGATGATCGCTTTCAAATTAAATTGGATTTATGTAATGATCATCGCAGTTGCGTTAAGGCGTGCGGTTCGATTGGTGCCATTCAATTTCATCAATTAGGCGAAGCCGTAGATGAAGAATTTGATTTTATTCTTGATCTTAATGAAACGGCATTTTTAAAAGTTCCAGAATTACCTCAAGGTTATTTTGCACCCGGTTCGGATGTCATAAATATTCAACGGGCAATTCAAAAATTACAACAATCCGTCGGTGAATTTGAAAAACCACGGTTTTTTAAATATCAAGAAAAACTATGTGCTCATGGTCGTAATGGTCAAACGGGCTGTACTGCTTGTATTGATAGTTGTTCGACAAAAGCCATTTCATCGGTTTTTTTTGCTGGCAAAGGAAAAGTGGAAGTCAATCCTCACCTTTGTATGGGCTGTGGAGCCTGTGCTAGCGCCTGTCCATCAGGTGCAATGACCTATGCTAATACAACCGTGGAGTATTTGGGGCGTCAAACAGCGACGATTGTTAAAGCGTTTCAAGCATTTAAAAGCATAGAAGATGTAGCGCCTAGTATATTGTTTCATTCTGGCTCTGCTGGCGGTGAAAAAATAATTGATCAATTAGGTCAAAGAAGTCGTACACACTCAAAATCGGTTGTGGGTATACCAGCGCACATCGTTCCTTTGGCCATCCACCACATAGCATCTATTGGACTTGAATATTGGTTAACTGCTTTATGTCACGGAGTTGGGGATGTAATTCTTTTATCTAGCAATGAGGAATACAGCGGTTATCGCGCTTTGATTGAAGAACAAATTGAATTGGCGAATCAAATTTTAGTGCAGTTGGGTTATGAACCCCGGGTTAGCTTGATTCAGTTTTTGAGTATCGACCAACTTGATAAAGATCTAACGATAACTCAAAAGAGAAAACCTTTAGTTCCCTTAGCAACTTTTGCAATTACATCTGATAAACGTCAAAACTTGGAATTTTCTTTAGACCATCTTTTACAACATGCGCCAAAACCTTTACTGCTAGACCAGCAAATTGATTTACCAAGTCACTCACCGATTGGTGCAGTTAAAATTGACTCAAATCGTTGTACTTTGTGTATGTCATGCGTGGGAGCCTGTCCCGAAAGTGCACTCTTAGATCATTTGCAAGCACCACAATTAAATTTTATTGAAAAAAATTGCGTACAGTGTGGTTTATGTGTTTCTACCTGCCCAGAAAATGCCCTAGCACTAGAGCCAAGACTGATCCAAACTGAGCTAAGAAAACAAAAGAAAATTATTCACGAAGCCAAGCCTTTTCATTGTACAAAGTGTGCCAAACCTTTTACAACAGAAAGAATGATGGAAGCCATGTTATTGAAAATTGGCAATCATCCCGCTTTTCAGGGGGTAGCTCAAAAACGGCTAAAGATGTGCTCTGATTGCAAGGTGATTGACATGATGGAACATCAGGACTTTAAATAGGAAAAACATGAGTGATTTAAATGCCAATGAAGCGATTCAATTAGATACCGGCTTATCCGCTGAAGATTTGGCGCGTGCTGATCTATATGGTTTGTTAGCCTTACTCTTCTATAAAGCACCTGATCAAGCACTACTAGATATGATTGGTAGTTCCTCCGAAGTTGATTCAAGTAGCTCAGCAGAGTTGACTCTATTAGAACAAGTATGGAATCCCCTAGTGGACTTAGCAAAATCCACTCCTGTTAAAGATTGGGAAGACGAGTATGAATCCAATTTTATTGGCGTTGGTAAACAAGAAATCTTCTTATACGGATCTTACTATTTGGCTGGATTTTTACACGAGCGTCCTTTGGTCAAATTGCGTAATGATTTGAGTAATCTAGGACTTGAATCTTCAGAACTTGTGGTTGAAACTGAAGATCACATTGCTTGTTTATGTGAAGTAATGAGATATTTGATTGCGGGTGAGGATTTAAGCATCTGTAACTTAACTTCCCAAAAGCAATTTTTTAATGACCATATCCGTCCGTGGGCGCATCAATTATTTGATGCAATTGAAAGTCACCCCAATATTCAACTTTATCGTCAACTTAGCCTCCTCACGAGGTCATTTTTTGAAATAGAAGGCCAAGCTTTTGATATGGTTTAGTCATTTATTTCAAAAAGTTAGCAAAAAATTAGGGTATATACCTAATTTGTGAAAAATGATACTGTGGCATATTAAAATCTACTGCAAAATGTGTAATAATTTGCCGATACAGCGTTTACTAAAAACACCAAATTTAAAATAATTAAAAGGTGGTTCAATATGCTTGAAAACATTCAAAAAACTAGTCGTAGAAGTTTTTTTGTTGGTGCAGCAGCTTTAACAGGGGCTGTAGTGGTTGCATCCCAAACACCAACGGGTCAAAAAATTGTGTCAGAAGTTGAAGAAGTTTTATCGCCAGCCAAAAAAAATGGTTACCAACTTTCTGAGCACGTTAAAAAATACTATAAAACTACCTTAGTTTAATTTCGTTGTAACGATCCTTCTCGCGTTTTCATTGGATAATTTATGAACCTTACTCGCAAAACCAATCTGCAGTCTTCATCAGGCTCAACTACCCATTTTATTAATCACTTGTCTAGAAGCATGAGCCAAGTAATCCCAACCATGGATCGTCGCTCTTTCTTGAAGCGTTCTGGTCTTGGAGTTGGCGTTGGAATCGCTGGGTCACAATTAACCCTAGTTAAAAAAGCCAAAGCAATGGGCTCTAAACCTAATGCTGAGCAAGGTATTGTGGTTAAAAGAACTGTTTGTAGTCATTGCTCAGTTGGTTGTGCAGTAGATGCAGTGGTTGAAAACGGGGTTTGGACCCGTCAAGAAGCTGTTTTCGATTCACCAATCAATATGGGTGCTCACTGTGCCAAAGGTGCTGCTTTGCGCGAGCATGGACATGGTGAATACCGCCTCAAATACCCAATGAAATTGGTAGACGGTAAATATAAGCGTATTTCTTGGAATACAGCACTCGAAGAAATTACTGCCAAGATGTCAGAACTTAAAAAAGACAATGGACCTGACTCCTTGTTCTTTATTGGTTCATCAAAACACAATAATGAACAAGCATATTTATTAAGAAAGTTCGTATCCTTTTTTGGTACCAATAATACCGATCATCAAGCTCGTATTTGCCACTCAACCACAGTAGCTGGTGTGGCAAACACTTGGGGTTACGGGGCCATGACAAACAGTTATAACGATATGCAAAACGCTAAGGCTGCTTTGTATATTGGCTCTAACGCTGCTGAAGCGCACCCAGTATCCATGTTGCATTTGTTGCATGCGAAAGAAAGCGGCTGTAAGGTAATCGTAGTTGACCCACGTTACACAAGAACTGCAGCGAAGTCTGATCAGTATGTAAGAATTCGCTCTGGTTCAGATATTCCATTTTTGTATGGTGTTTTGTACCATATTTTTAAAAATGGTTGGGAAGACAAAAAGTATATTAATGACCGTGTCTACGGCATGGAAAAAATTAAAAAAGAAGCACTTGAAAAATGGAGCCCAAAGGTTGTTGAAGAGGCTTGTGGAGTTTCGGAAGAACAAGTTTATTTAGTTGCTAAGACTATGGCTGAAAATCGCCCATCAACAGTTGTATGGTGCATGGGTCAAACACAACACACCACTGGTAATGCAATTGTACGGATGTCTTGTTTAGTACAATTAGCCCTCGGTAATATCGGCAAATCAGGCGGTGGTACGAATATTTTCCGTGGTCATGATAACGTTCAAGGCGCAACCGATGTTGGTCCAAATCCTGATTCATTGCCGGGTTACTATGGCTTGGCTGCTGGTGCGTGGAAGCATTTTGCTAAGGTTTGGGATGTTGAATACGACTGGATCAAAGCGCAATTTGCACCAAATATGATGGAGAAGTCTGGTACGACGGTTTCTCGTTGGGTGGATGCTGTTCTTGAGAAAAATGAACTCATCGACCAACCAACGAACGTGAAGGGACTGTTCTTCTGGGGTCATGCACCGAACTCGCAGACGCGTGGTTTGGATATGAAACAAGCCTTAGACGCACTGGAGTTATTGGTCGTTGTGGATCCTTATCCAAGTGCTACAGCAGCGATGGCAGCAATGAAGTCAGAGGGAAGTACTGTTAATGCGAAAAGAGCAGTTTATCTTTTACCGGCAGCGACACAATTTGAAACTTCAGGAACTTGTACAGCATCGAATCGCTCCATTCAGTGGCGTGAAAAAGTCATTAATCCCCTTTTCGAATCAGTGCCTGATCACACTTTAATGCAGGCATTTGCAGATCGTTTGGGCTTTGGTAAAGAATTATCTAAGAACTTTAAAATGCTTGACACAAAGTATGCAGGTCAAGATTGGAAAGAACCAGAAATTGAGTCAATCTTAGGCGAGATTAACCGTTCATGCTGGACAATTGGTTACACCGGTCAAACTCCAGAAAGATTAAAGGCGCATATGAGAAATATGCATTTATTTGATCCTAAGACTCTCAAATCTCGCGGCGGTAAAGATCCAGTAACAGGTTACGATACGACGGGTGACTACTTCGGTTTACCATGGCCATGTTATGGTACTGCTGAAATTAAGCATCCTGGCTCACCTAATTTATATGACACAAGCAAGCATGTTATGGAAGGTGGCGGCAATTTCCGCGCGAACTTTGGAGTAGAAAGAGAAGGCAATAACTTATTGGCTGAAGATGGATCTCATTCTGTCGGTTCAGATATTAAGACTGGTTATCCAGAATTTGATCATATCCTAGTGAAGAAATTGGGCTGGTGGGGTGATTTAACCGAAGCTGAGCAAAAAGCAGCTGAAGGTAAAAACTGGAAAACTGACTTGTCCGGCGGCATCCAACGCGTTGTAATGAAGCATGGTTGCCATCCGTTTGGTAATGCCAAAGCTAGGGCAATTGTTTGGAACTTCCCTGATCCAATTCCTCAGCATAGAGAGCCTTTGTATGGCACGAGACCTGACCTGACTGCAAAGTACCCGACACACGCTGACAAAAAAGCATTTTGGAGATTACCAACGCTTTACAAGACCATTCAAGACAAGAATATTGCGGATAAGGTCTATGAAAAGTTCCCAATTATTTTGACCTCTGGACGTTTGGTTGAATATGAGGGCGGTGGTGAAGAAACGCGTTCAAATCCTTGGTTAGCTGAGTTACAACAAGAAAACTTTGTTGAAATCAATCCTAAAGCAGCGGCAACTCGCGGAATTAAACACAATGACTATGTCTGGGTGAAAAGCCCAACAGGCGCAAAAATTAAAGTGCGCGCTTTGGTAACGAATCGTGTCGATGAAGAACATGCCTTTATTCCATTCCATTTTTCTGGATGGTGGCAAGGTAAAGACATTATTGATGCTTATCCTGAAGGAGCGCATCCAATCGTTAGGGGTGAGGCAGTTAATACAGCTACAACATACGGATACGATAGTGTCACGATGATGCAAGAAACTAAAACAACTGTTTGCCAAATTGAAAAATTTGCCTAATAAATAGAAAGAATAGAGGAAAAAATCATGGCAAGAATGAAATTTATTTGTGACTCAGAGCGTTGTATTGAGTGTAATGGCTGTGTTACAGCTTGTAAAAATGAACACGAAGTACCTTGGGGTGTCAATCGCCGTCGTGTGGTAACGATTAATGATGGCGAAATTGGTGCTGAGAAGTCCATCTCTGTTGCTTGTATGCATTGCTCAGACGCCCCATGTATGGCAGTCTGCCCAGTGTCTTGTTTTTACAAAACAGATGAAGGTGTAGTGCTACATAATAAGGATACTTGTATCGGTTGTGGTTACTGCTCTTATGCTTGCCCATTTGGTGCTCCTCAGTTCCCAAGTCAAGGAACCTTTGGCATGCGCGGTAAGATGGACAAATGTACTTTCTGTGCTGGTGGCCCTGAAGAAAATGGCTCTGAAGAAGAGTTTGAAAAATATGGTCGTAATCGCTTAGCAGAAGGTAAGTTACCTGCATGTGCTGAAATGTGTTCTACCAAAGCATTGCTTGCTGGTGATGGTGATGTGATCTCTGATATTTTCCGTAACCGTGTTACGCATCGTCAAAGAAACGGTAAAGCGGCTGGTGGTGATGTATTTGGTTGGGGGTCAGCATACGGTAAGCCAACTCAAGGAGCAAAATCATGAGATCAGTCGGATTAATCTCAATGGCACTACTAACACTATTGGTATCAGCCTGCTCTGAAAAACCACAGTTTTTGGGAAGTAACAAATCTGATGCAGCAGCTTATACCGGTGCCAAAAATCCTTATGTAGAAAAGGGTTGGAACGCAGGCGATAAAACGAGTTGGGAAATGCAATTACGTGCAAGAGCTCAAAATCAGAACGAATACACTAAAACAGAGTAATCGCTGGTAGATAGAAGGAATGTATGAAAATCTTTAAAAATATACTGATTCAATTGACTTGTGTATTAGGCATCACACTCATGTTGCCTAGCCTTGCAGCTGAGTCTGCACCTGCTACTCCGACTGCTGCTAAGTCTTTACCTGCCGTAGAATCTGCCAACATCATGGATGTGGATACGCGCTCAGATGCGCAAGCACAACGCGAACGGGCAATTACGCAACCTGCTAACAACGCACCTTTTTGGCGTGCGGTTAATTCTGATACTGCGCACTATGTCAGTATCCCCAATAAAGAAGCTGGGGTACTGATTCAAAAATCAGGTGAGCAGTGGCGTTTATTCAGAAATGGCGTTATTACAGTTTTTGGTGGTTGGTTGATTATCTTGGTGGTAAGTGCTATCACTATCTTCTACTTTTTCAAAGGCCCAATCAAATTAGAACATCCAAGAACGGGTAAGAAAATTGAGCGTTTTACTGCAGTAGAAAGACTGGCCCACTGGACAATGGCATATAGTTTTCTTGCTTTAGCAATCACAGGCCTATTTATTCTGTTTGGTAAACACTTAGTGTTACCAATCATTGGATCTTATCTTTACGGCTTGATTTTGTTCCTGTTCAAAAATGTACACAACCTAGTCGGACCCCTCTTTACGGTTAGTGTGATTGTGTTTTTTGTCATGTTCGTTAAAGATAATATTCCTGGACCATCTGACTGGGCTTGGATTAAGTCTATGGGCGGAGCAAGAGGACACGCTGCTGCTGGGCGCTTTAACTTTGGTGAAAAAATGTGGTTTTGGATTGGTATGACAACACTTGGTTTAATCGTCTCTGCTTCAGGTTGGGTATTGGACATGATCGTACCAGGCCTTGATTATTGGCGCGGTACAATGCAGATAGCCAATGTTATACACGGTATTGCAGCCATCCTCATTATGGTGTTTGCGATGGGTCATATTTATATCGGAACAATCGGTACCGACGGTGCCATTGATGGTATGAAAACAGGTTACGTTGATGAGGCTTGGGCCAGACAACATCACAGTACTTGGTTAGAGGACATTGAGTCGGGAAAAATCCCAGAGTCACGCGAACCTGAGAAATCGGCTACTGCTGATTTAGCTAAAAAAATTCTTCGGAGTGCTTCATGAAAAAATTAAATACAACTACAACATTTGCAATTACTATCTCAAGCTTACTAATGATTTCATCATCCAGTTTTGCTAAGTTGCCAGATCCTAGCCCAGAAGCTAAGGCAGCGGCTGCTTTAACAGCAGCGAAGAATGCTCACAATGATAAAGTTTCAGCCTATCAGTTATGTCTCGCACAAGATAAAGTTGCAAAAAAATATGCAAGTAAACCTCAAGCTGGTGAAAAAGCCATAGAGACTCCTCCTTGTAAAGATCCTGGAAAATTTGAACCACCAGCAGAGTTGGCTGTTGCTCCTGTCGCTGCGCCCGCTGTTGCTGCCGCTCCCAGTGCACCTGCAGCACCAGTAAAAAAATAATTCTTTTTGAATCAGCCCGTTCTTAGACTCTTTGAGGATGGGTTTTTTTATGCCTGAAATTTACTTCCCCCATTTAACCAATAATGCCTTACCCGTTACCCATGAAGTTGAGGTGATGGATGAAAAGGGTCGTAAACAAACGATTTCGATTCCTGGGGAGCGCTCACTCACTATCTATCTTGATAAAAAAGAGATTGTGACCTTAATGACTTTGGGGGCAGCACCTGAAGCTTTAGTCTTGGGTTATCTTAAAAATCAAAATTTAATCGATACGATAGAAAATATCGAAAGTATTCAAGTTGATTGGGAAACCGATTCAGCTGCTGTAAAAACCATCGTCAAAAAAAATGATATTGAAGCATTAACCAGCAAAAGGGTTGTAACCTCTGGTTGTGGTCAAGGGACAATGTTTGGTGAGTTCATGGCAGATTTAGATCGAATTCAATTACCAACTGACGCGAGGCTGAACCAAGTTGCCATTAATCAAATTATTGAGAAGATACGGCAACATCCTTCCATTTATAAACAAGCTGGATCAGTACATGCTTGTGCGGTATTTGAAGTGATTGATAACAATGTGGAGCTTCTATACTTTATTGAAGATGTTGGGCGTCATAATGCAGTTGATGCCATTACAGGTTTAATGTGGCTGGATCGAAAAGATGGCAGAAATCTCGTCTTTTACACGACAGGAAGGCTTACCTCTGAAATGGTTATCAAGGGTGGGCAAATGGGGATTCCATTTCTAATGACCCGTTCCGGGGCAACCCAAATGGGTTTAGAACTCGCAAAAAAAATTAACTTAACCCTTCTGGCTCGTTGTTCTGGGACACATTTTTTAATTTATGAAGGTCAGAGTAGAATTCAATTACAACAGGAAAACCCCTGAATTTCTTAATTTATTGGCTTGTTGAGCAAGTCTGTTTACAATAACACTATGAGTATAAAATCTGACCGTTGGATCCGACGTATGGCTGAACAAACAGGCATGATTGAGCCGTTTGAGCCAGGACAAATTCGTGTAAATGCCTTGGGTGAAAAAATCGTTAGCTATGGCACTTCTAGCTATGGTTATGATATTCGCTGCGCCCCTGAATTCAAAATATTTACCAACATTAATAGTACGATCGTCGATCCTAAGAATTTTGACGAGAAGTCGTTCGTTGACTTTCATGGTGATGTTTGTATCATTCCCCCTAATTCATTTGCTCTAGCTAGAACTGTTGAGTATTTCCGGATTCCTAGAGATATTTTGACTATATGTGTAGGTAAGAGCACCTACGCAAGGTGCGGAATCATCGTCAATGTCACTCCCTTTGAACCAGAGTGGGAAGGCTACGTTACTTTGGAATTCTCAAATACAACACCATTACCTGCGAAAATCTATGCAGGTGAGGGCTGTGCTCAAGTCCTGTTTTTTGGTGCTGATGAAGTCTGTGAAACTTCCTATAAAGACCGCGGCGGAAAATATCAGGGGCAAGTAGGAGTTACACTTCCTAAAACCTAAGGAATTTCCATGGTAGGAAAACGGTTTTTTTCAAAAAAACATCTTGAAGTTGATTTAGAAAAATATCGTTCAGAATTAATTAAACCTACGATTCCTAAGTTTGAAAGTAATCTATACCACTGGTTACTTAGCACCAACTGGCAGATGTTTTTCCTGCTAGTTGTAGTCGTTTATTTATCTTCTAATTTTTTATTTGCAATTGCGTATTATGCCTGTGGACCTGGTTCAGTCAGTAATGCAAGGCCTAATAGTCTAATTGATTTGTTTTTCTTTAGCGTCCAAACCATGGCAACTATCGGTTATGGTCAGATGACTCCTATCGGTACTTTACCTAATTCAATTGTTTCCTTGGAAGCCTTTTTTGGCATTGTTTTTTCAGCTTTAACAACGGGACTTGCGTTTGCTCGCTTCACAAGACCAACCGCCGGAATTCGATTTTCTAAAACGGCACTTGTAGGCTTACATGATGGTAAAAAAGTTTTAAGATTCCGGTTAGGTAATTTACGCTCTTCCAATATTGTAGAGGCGCAGCTTAGTTTATGGCTTGTAATAGACCGCCTCAATCAAGAAAAAGAATTCTATCGTGAAATAGTTGAACTAAAATTAGACAGGAATGAAACACCCTTGTTTACGTTTAGTTGGACAGCTTTTCACCAATTAAGCGAAAATAGCCCTTTGACTGAAATCATTAAAAATCCAGGTCAGAAAAATTGGCACCTATTAGTCACATTCACTGGATATCATGAAAGCTTCGCTAATCAAGTGTATGCAAGGCATGTATATGTACCTTCGCAAATACTCCACAATGCTAATTTTGTGGAACTTCTGAAGACAACGAGTGATGGTAGTAAAAGTATTAGTATGGAAAATTTTGAAAAGATAAAAAGCTATAAAGCTGGAGAGAATAAGGACCTGACATGAAATTAAAATTCCCTGTTGTAATCATTGATGAGGATTTTCGCTCTGAAAATATCTCTGGTTCTGGCATTAGAGATCTAGCCGAAGCGATTGAAAATGAAGGGATGGAAGCCCTTGGGATGACTAGTTATGGTGATTTAACCTCATTCGCTCAACAAGCCGCTCGCGCTTCCTGCTTTATCCTATCGATTGATGATGAGGAATTTTCGGAACCTGATTTTGATGGCTTTGTTGACGTGATCGAAAACCTCAGAAACTTTGTCAAAGCGGTGCGTAAACGTAATGAAGATATTCCAATCTTTTTATACGGAGAAACGAAAACCTCCAGAAATATTCCGAATGATATTTTGCGCGAATTGCATGGCTTTATTCATATGAACGAGGATACGCCGGAATTTGTTGCTCGTCACATTATTCGTGAAGCCAAAGTGTATTTAGATTCACTTGCTCCGCCATTTTTTAAATCTTTAATTCATTATGCCTCGGAAGGTTCTTACTCCTGGCACTGCCCTGGTCACTCAGGTGGAGTCGCCTTTTTAAAGAGCCCTGTGGGACAAATATTCCATCAATTTTTTGGTGAAAATATGCTCAGAGCAGACGTCTGTAATGCGGTTGAGGAATTAGGACAGTTGTTAGATCATACCGGTCCAGTTGCGGCGAGTGAGCGCAATGCAGCTCGTATTTTCGGGGTTGATCACTTATATTTTGTAACGAACGGCACTTCAACTTCAAATAAGATTGTTTGGCACTCAACGGTTGCTCCAGGCGATATAGTGATTGTGGACCGAAACTGTCATAAGTCCGTTCTTCACTCCATTATGATGATGGGCGCGATACCCGTCTTTTTAATGCCAACTAGAAATAATTTTGGCATCATTGGCCCTATTCCAAAAGAAGAGTTCGAGTGGAGCAATATTCAAAGGAAAATTAATAATAATCCTTTCATTAAAGATAAAAATGCTTTGCCTAGAATTTTAACGATTACTCAAAGTACTTATGATGGAGTTGTTTATAACGTTGAAATGATTAAATCCATGTTAGATGGAAAAGTAGATTCATTACATTTTGATGAGGCTTGGTTACCTCATGCAACCTTCTCCGATTTTTATAAAAATATGCATGCAGTAGGTCGCGATCGTGCCAGACCTCAAAAGAGTTTGGTGTTTGCAACCCAATCTACCCATAAGTTACTGGCTGGCTTATCACAGGCATCCCAAATTTTAGTACAAGAATCTGATGATAGAAAACTTGATCCTACTTGCTTTAATGAGTCTTATTTGATGCACACATCAACGAGTCCGCAATATGCAATTATTGCTTCTTGTGACGTGGCTGCAGCAATGATGGAACCACCAGGAGGAACAGCTCTAGTAGAGGAGTCTATCGCGGAAGCGTTAGACTTTAGACGGGCGATGAAAAAGGTAGATGCAGAGTACGGAGATGATTGGTGGTTTAAAGTCTGGGGCCCTGATACCATCGTAGAGGAAGGAATTGGCACTCAAGAAGATTGGATCTTACATGCAGATGATAGTTGGCATAACTTTGGTAAGTTAGCCGATGGTTTTAACATGCTTGACCCAATTAAAGCTACGATCGTAACGCCTGGTATTGATATCGATGGAAATTTTGGTGTTGAAGGTATTCCCGCTAGCATTGTGACAAAGTATTTAGCTGAACATGGCATCATCGTTGAAAAAACAGGCTTATATTCATTCTTTATTATGTTCACCATCGGCATCACCAAAGGACGGTGGAATACCCTAGTTACTGAGTTGCAACAATTTAAAGATCACTATGATAAAAATATGCCTCTATGGAGATGTTTGCCCGAGTTTGCTACCAAGTATCCAAAATACGAAAGGGTGGGACTAAAGGACATTGCCAATACAATTCATGCATTTTATAGAGAGCATGATGTGGCGAAGATGACCACAGAAATGTATTTATCTGACATGATTCCTGCTATGCCGCCTAGTGAGGCTTTTGCAAAAATGGCGCACCGTGATATTGAAAGGGTTTCCATTGACCATTTAGAAAATAGGGTGACTGCGATGCTAGTTACTCCTTACCCACCAGGAATTCCTTTGTTAATCCCAGGTGAGAGATTTAACAAACGGATTGTTGACTATTTAAAATTCGCGCGCGATTTTAATGAAAAATTCCCAGGCTTTGAGACGGATATTCATGGCTTGGTGAAGGATGAAATCGATGGTAAAAAAGCCTATTTTGTAGATTGTGTAAAAGATCTTTAAGTTCTCTTGTTATCAAAAAGCCTATCTAATGAACATTTAGATAGGCTTTTTTTTACCGGTCACAATGAGGCTAAAAAGTGATTTGGTTTTTTAAATTAGCCTTTAAATATTTAGGCTCATTTTAGCGATTGCGATGGCTTTGAGTACCTGTTCTGGTGCTGTACCACCAGTGTGATTGCGAGCATTCACAGAACCTTCAAGTGTTAAAACAGCATATATGTCCTCGCCAATCATTTCTGGCTTTGCTAATTCACAAGCATCTCTAAGAGCGTTCAGGGGGAGTTGGGAAAGATCTAGGCCAAGACTTGCACTCACCTTTACAGCATTCGCTACGGCCTCATGCGCGTCCCTAAAGGCCATTCCCTTACGCACCAAGTAGTCGGCTAAGTCGGTAGCTGTTGCGAAACCTTTACCGACAGCAGAACGAAGATTATCAGGTTTGAACTGGATATGGGGAACCATATCAGCAAAAATTTTCAATGTATCCAAAAGGGTATCAGCGGAATCAAATAAAGGCTCTTTGTCTTCCTGGTTATCCTTGTTGTAGGCCAGAGGTTGACCCTTCATCAGAGTGAGTAAGCTGACTAAATTACCATTGACTCGGCCAGTTTTCCCTCTCGCTAATTCCGGAACATCAGGATTTTTTTTCTGAGGCATGATGGAGCTACCTGTACAGAAGCGATCAGGTAAATCAATGAACCCAAATTGCGGACTCATCCATAGGATCAGTTCCTCAGAAAAGCGAGAGATATGCGTCATGATGATAGATGCAACGGAACAAAACTCAATCGCAAAATCTCGATCAGATACGCCATCGAGAGAGTTTTGGCAAACGCTATCGAATCCGAGTAATTCAGCAACTCGTTCACGGTTAATTGGATAACTAGTGCCCGCTAGAGCGGCAGAACCTAGAGGTAATACATTAAGACGTTTACGACAATCTTCCAGACGACTGGCATCTCTTGTGAACATTGCCACATAAGCCATTAAATGGTGTCCGACAGTAATTGGTTGGGCTACTTGCAAATGGGTAAAGCCCGGCATGATGGTACTTGCATGCTGCTCTGCTAAATTGCAAAACCCCAGCCTTAATTGTTTTAACTCTTGTAAGATTTGATCAATTGCTTGTCGTGTCCATAAGCGAATATCGGTAGTAACTTGGTCATTTCTAGATCTGGCGGTATGTAATTTTTTACCAGCATCGCCAATTAAATGGGTTAGTCTAGCTTCTATGTTTAAGTGAACATCTTCGAGAGCTAATTGCCAATTAAAATCGTCTGATAAAATTTCAGATTGGATTTGTAATAAACCCGATTGAATTTGTTCAAAGTCTTCTTTTGCAATGATTCCTTGTTCAGAAAGCATTTGTGCATGAGCTAGAGAACCGAGTATGTCCACTTCGGCCATACGGTAATCAAAGCCAACAGAGGCCGTGTAACGTTGAACTAATTCAGAAACAGGTTCTGAGAAGCGGGCTGACCACGCTTGTGATTTATTATCTAGAGAATGTTTGGATGATGACATGAATAATATTTTACCCCCAGAACGATTAGTGATGGCTTCTCGTGCAAGTCACCCCGCAAAGATGCAGGCGAAGCATAGTCAACAACTGTTAAAAGGGTTTGAACCTCGTTGCGAAACCTCTATTTTAGGCATGACTTCGGGTGGCGCCCAAATTTTCGTTACAAGCATAGCAAAAATAGCAACTAAAGGCATTTTTAATCAAGAATCAGAAACTACGTTATTAGCTAATCGGGCAATTTTAGCCATTCAATCATTACAGGATGCGGTTATGGATACACCACAAAGGGTTGCTTTACCCTCAATGTTGGAAATCAAGGAACTCCATTGAATTTATTCACAATCATCGTTACAAGACCTCGTGATCAACTTCATCAGGCAATCAAGGCCATTCAAGACGATTTGATTTTCAATGACTTCGATTTAGAAGTACTAGGTCTTCCCTTGTTAGAAATTGTTCCGGATGTCAATGAAAACTTGGCCGGAGAGTTTTATCAAGCTTTATTAGACGCACAGTGGTTAAGTTTTGTCAGTCCCAATGCATTTTTGACTGCAGATCATTTATTAAAAACTTTTCATTATGATTGGCCCACGCATTTAAAGTTGGCTTTGATTGGCGGCGGTACTGAAAAAATCATTTTGGCATCAAGATTCAAACCTGCACTAATGGTTAAGCCTGCCAATGAAGAACAGTGGGACTCAGAGGGACTTTGGTTGCAGTTGTCGGCACAGGAAAAAAAATGGGATGGTAAAAAGGTACTCATCGTAAGGGGTGATACCGGAAGAGATTGGTTGGTCAATCGATTAGAATCCGAGAAAGCCGATGTTCAATTGATTTCGATCTATAAAAGAAAAAATTTAGATCAAAATGATGAATATTGGCAAAATTTCCTTTTAAAGTGGAAAAATTTATCTAAATTACATGTGGCGGATAAAAATAAGCCTTTAATTTGGGTAATGAGTTCATCCCTTGCCTGCCAATACTTAGCTGATACCTTGATTACTCTCGGACTAAAAGAGGTAATATTGAGTCAATCTATCGCATTAGCTACACATGAAAAAATTGCACAAACAGCAAAAGATATTGGTTTTTCAAGGGTGTTGAATATTTTGCCAGGACAGGAAAGTATTTCACAAAGTATTAAAAATTTAATCTTAAAGAAAGCCTAATAAACATGCAGACCACCAAAATTGGTGAAGAAGATAGCCCAACTATTGTGACACGAGAGTTTTCTGACACTAAAAAGCCAAATGGTTTTCAGGTAACTTCATTATTGGATTCTCGCCGTTTTATTCCAATCTTATTTATTACGTCTATCTTATTATTGATAGGCTGTATTTTTTTAGGAGTTCGTTTAAGTGGTAATGTCACAAAGGTTAATGCGTTGGAAGAAGTGACTACTAAAAATGCACGTCAACTAGCAAACTTAAATGAGCTATTGGGTAGAACTTTAGACACGAATAAAGAAGAAGTTGGAGCATTGCCATCAGTTAATCTCAAGCTTTCTTTAGAATTTTTTAAGCACTTAAATGAGTTATTAGCCTCAGTTGATACTTTAACTTTTACCAACCTTCAATCAACAACGAATATTGAAAAACCAAATTCAGTCGAGCCAGTATTAGAAAAATCGAACCGATCTACTAATGCTGAGATTCGATGGTGGAGTAGTTTTTTTAAGCAATTTCTGATTCCATTAAAAACCTATTTCACAGAATTAGTTCATGTTCAAGTGATTGATTCGCCGGTAACTGAATTAGCGATTTCGCCCACTTCACAGACCTTAATGAAGCAAGAAGTGACACTTAGACTCTTAACAATTCGCCAATTGGTCTTGAACGGACTAGCTCATGAAGCTCTGATTGAAACAAAAAACTTACACGCATTAATTTCTAAAAATTTCAACCTAATGGATGAATCAGTTAAAAAATTTATAGCCAATTTAGATCAGTTAGTTATTGAACTTGAAAAAATTAAAAATGGTTTTCAATCTAATCAAAAAAACATGAAAGAGAACTAACATGCGCTTTCTTATTTGGTTAGCTATCCTATCAGTGGGTGCAGTCGTCGCAGCTTGGTTGATGAAATTTAATACTGGACATGTGGTTCTTTTTTGGAATATTCATCGCATAGACTTAAGCCTGAATATGGCCTTGATTCTTTTTGTCATTTTTAGCAGTATCTTTTTCGTTACTTTGCGTCTAATTAATGAATTAATCAACTTACCACTTAAAGCTAAAGCCTATCGATTAAGATCAAAAAGTATACAGGCTGCTGAGGACTTGGCTAGGGCCATGGATTATTTATTTGCAGGCAGATTTAGCAAAGCAATTAAAGTAGCTCATTTCCCAAGCCTCTTTCCTGAAACTTCTAATATTGCATTAATGATTGTTGCACAAGCGAATCATCAATTAAAAAATGGTGAATCACGTGATGAAGCTTTAGAAAACATTAAAGATTCAAAACATCTTCAAGCTAAATTAATTTTACAGGCACAGTTTTTAGTAGATGATCGCCAGTCTAGTGCTGCCCTAAAAATTATTAAACAACTACAAGAAAAGGGTGCACGTCAGTTTCTTGTGCAAAGTATTGCGATGCGAGCGCATCAAATTTCAAAAAACTGGTTAGAAGTAATTCGGTTGGCAAACAATCTAAAAAAACGTAATTATTTAAGTCCCTTATTGGCTGATGCAAGAATGTTAGAAGCTTTAAATCAGCTATTAAATAATAAACAGTACACCAGTCAAGATCTACTAAAACAGTGGCAGGAGTTATCCTCAGTGGATCAACAAAATCCAGCCTTAATGCGCTTATTTATTAAGGGCTTTATTCAGTTGAATGATTCTACGAACGCTAAAAAATTATTTGATTTTGGCTTCGCTATTAAAGTTTTCCCAGAGTTGGTTTTGTTGGTGCCAAGCTATACCAAAATGAGTGGTGTTTTAAGGAATGAATCCATTCTGCTGATAGAGAAACTCTTAAAACAAGATATGGCAAATCATTATCTGCAATTTGCAATGGGGGAGTTATGTTATTTGCAACAGTTGTGGGGCAAGTCCATCGCCTGTTATGAATCTGTAATTAGCTCTCCTCATGTGAAGAATGATTTGAAGGAGCAATCCCACTTTAGATTATTTTCTATCTATGAAGAAAATGAAAATGCACAGCAAAGTGCTGTGCATCAGAAAAAATTAATACAACTCCTCGCAAATAAAATTAATTACGAGTAGTTGTATATTTTCAATTAACGCGGGCGAAAAGCAGATGGTTTGCTAAAAGTTTTAGCAGGTTTATCTCTATTGAAACCGCCTTCTTTAGCTTTAGGGCCAGTATAGCGTTGTTCTGCCGAACTACCTGTTGTAGCAACTGGTTTCTTTCTGGCTGGCTCACCAAAGGGTTTAGCACTTGTTCGTGGAGCTGAATCAGGCTTTCCAAATGATTTGGTTTCACTTCTTCTACCTTTGCCGTACTTGTCGCTGCTTGCACCTTCAGATGGCGCGAAAGTTCTTTTAGGACCTTCAGAAGGAGTAAATGTCCTTTTTTCACCTTCAGATGGAGTAAAAGTTCTTTTTTCACCAGTGTAACTGGAGCTTGAAGAACCCTCAAAAGAGGAACGGTTTGGACCACCACGACGTGCATTGCCGCCACCATTACCACCACCATAACCACCGCTACGCTCAGATGAACGACCACCACCAGACCGACCGCCGCCAGATCTTCCACCTGGGCGTCCTGAACTGGATTGTTCAGGTTTTTTCTGGGGTTCTAAACCAGGAATGACTGAAGCCGGTAAAGGCTGTTGAGTAAAGCGTTCAATTGCACGAATTTTAATTCTTTCACTATGTTGGGCAATCGTAATCGCAACACCACTTCTGCCAGCACGACCAGTACGACCGATACGGTGTGTGTAATCTTCAGGTTTCATTGGTAAGCCAAAGTTAATGACATGGCTAATCGTTGGTACGTCAATACCTCTTGCGGCGACGTCAGTTGCGACCAAAATTTTTGTGACACCTTTACGTAATGAATCTAAGCGACGATTACGAACTGCTTGGGGCATTGCACCATGCAAGGCACTCGCCGCATAGCCGTCAACTCGTAAGTTCTCAGCAATATCTTCACTCTCAATTTGAGTACTTGCAAAAATAACTGCTTGGTCCAAACTTGGATCTGATAACCAGTGACGTAAGATTTTATGTTTATGTGAAACACTGTCAGCCCAGTGCATAGTTTGTGTAATATTCGAGTGCACATCACCTGCATGAGCTAACTCGATACGGGTTGGATTATTCACGAGTTCTGCCGCTAATTCCATAATTCTAGGCGCAAAAGTTGCTGAGAACATGAGTGTTTGCTGAAGTGTTTCGCAACGACGATGAATGTTTTCTAAATCCTCGGCAAAACCTAAGTCCAACATACGATCTGCTTCATCAACTACTAAAGCTTGCACTTTATCTAAGCGAATAGCACGACTATCATTTAAATCGAGTAAACGTCCTGGGGTCGCTACAACGATTTGTGCACCTTTAATTTGTGCGATTTGTTTACCGTAAGGCATACCGCCCATAATAGTGGCGATTCTGATACCACGACAGAATTTGACTAAATCAATTGCATCTGCGGCAACCTGTTGAGCAAGTTCTCTAGTCGGACAAAGTACCAAGTAAGTTGGTTCTGCACGACCGGGTATTGGTTTGTTATTTGGGTTTGCTTCAATTAGTTTTTGTAAAAGTGGTAATAAGAATGCCGCAGTCTTACCGCTTCCGGTTTGACTACTCACCATCAAGTCACCACCATCCATTGCGGCTGGGAAAACTTGTTCTTGTACAGGGGTTGTTGAGGTAAAGCCTAATGCTTCCACGGCTTCAAGCAAAGGGGCTGCTAAGTTTAATTCTTTAAAAGTTAAGGACATATCTACTCACACCCGATTAAGAGTGTCTCCAATGTTGGCGCCATGCTGCTTGAGCAAGTTATAGACGCACTAGGTCAAAAGGCATCGACCATCAACATTAGGAGTAGGCGCTAATACTAAATAAATAGTTATTGCTCAGTGAAATCAATATATGGGATTTCGGGGCGACTACGTCTTCAAGACTAACCTAAATATACATTTAGGGGTTTTTGTCAGCACTGCTGGGGACGATGAAATATACAACAGTGCGTATTATTGCATGATATGTTAGGGTTTGTCCTAATTATTTTTATAAATATCTTAAATTCCTCAATTTCAAAGGATCTTAAGAAGTTTTTTAATTCGGTTACCGTAGGGCGGATGAGCCATTTTGGTTCCACCTAGCGATTTGATGCCAAGAAAACTTCTCATTTCCATTACTGGCTTTAAATGACTAAAGGTATCAAAACCAAATTTTCCATGATAAGAGCCCATTCCACTTGCACCAACTCCACCAAAGGGCAGGTAATGTGAACTGTAGTGCAGTAAGGTGTCGTTCAAAGTAACACCGCCTGATTTTGTTTGATTTAAAAGCAGGGAAATGTTGGCTGATGATTGACCAAAATAGTAAATGCAAAGAGGGTTTGGCCTTTGATTGATAAAGGCATATGCATCTTGAATCTTGTCGTATCCTAAAATTGGCAAAATAGGGCCAAAAATTTCTTCCTGCATTACTGCTGATTGACTGGTAGGCTTTAATACGAGGGTTGGCACAAATGGTGAGTGATGTGTTTCATCTGCTAAGCCCAATGGAATCGTTTGAAAGCCTTTATCAATTGCATCCTGTAGTAAAAAATTCCATCTAGTCAATTGGGCTTGATCAATCGGATGGGTTAAACCTTCATCAGTAGGATACATTTTTAGAAAACTTTTTTGTAACTCATTAATGCATTCTTCAAGTAAGTGATGAGGAACTAAAAGGTAGTCAGGGGCAATACAAGTTTGGCCGGCATTAAATAACTTACCATACATAATTCTTGCACAAGCATCAGCTAGATTTACGGAAGTATCAATAATGGCTGGCGACTTTCCACCTAATTCAAGGGTGACTGGTGTCAAATTTTCAGCAGCTGCTTTTGCGACTAATTGTCCAGTACTCGTGCTACCTGTGAATAATAAATGGTGAAAGGGTAATTCTGAAAAATTCCTTGAAACATCAGCTCCCCCAGTAATCACGGTCAGTTCGGCAGGATTAAAGTATTGTTGAACTAGGGTGGCGAGATAACCGGAAGTGCGTGCTGAGCGTTCTGAAGGTTTTAACCAGACGCGGTTACCCGCTGCAAAAGC
Source organism: Polynucleobacter rarus (assembly GCF_003072505.1). GTDB lineage: Bacteria > Pseudomonadota > Gammaproteobacteria > Burkholderiales > Burkholderiaceae > Polynucleobacter > Polynucleobacter rarus. The sequence goes on along the minus strand of NZ_NTGB01000001.1, from coordinate 1,682,056 downwards.
AGTAATTACTGGAATGAGCGCTAGGGCCAAGGGATAGTTCCATGGACTCATGATGCCAACAATACCCTTGGGTTGAGGCACTATATAAGCTTTGCTGGGCCTTAAATAGGCTGGGTTAGGCACTTTTTGCTTAGCCGCCCATTTATTTAGGTTCTTTAAAGTAAATTTTGCTGAACTACGGATCATCGCAATTTCGGCTATTTGCGTTTCAATGTTGTTACGAAAATGAAAATCTGCTTGAATGACTTTGCAGAGATTTTCCTCATTTTCATTTAACATAGTTAACAGACGATTAATCCTATCTTTTCGAACTGAAACGGTTGGACAAGGATCTAGAAGGTAGGCTTGACTTGCTAAGTCAAAATCATATAAAAATGGGTTCATAAATACGTGAGAAGGTGAAATGATTAATTCAATTGATTTAGATAATAAATTACAAATTGCAACATTAGGTGGTGGTTGTTTTTGGTGTTTGGAAGCTGTATATCAGGACCTTAGAGGCGTTCATCAAGTTATTTCTGGATATGCAGGGGGTCATGTTGAATTTCCTGATTATGAGTCTGTTTGTGATGGGGTTACGGGACATGCTGAGGTTGTTCAGATTCATTTTAATCCTGATGAAGTTACTTATCGTCAAATTTTAGAAGTGTTTTTTGTCATCCACGACCCAACCACCCCAAATCGTCAGGGGAATGACGTTGGAACGCAGTATAGATCCGTTATTTATTGTGAAGATGAAGATCAAATTAATTGCGCTTTAGATGTAATTAATGAACTTACTACCCAAAAAACCTACGCTGATACCATTGTCACTGAAATTATGTTAGCCCCCACTTTTTATCCGGCAGAGGCTTATCACCAAAACTATTTTAAACAGCATCCTGGGCAAGGTTATTGTGCTTATGTGGTGGCTCCAAAACTACAAAAATTTCAAAAGACTTTTAAAGCAATTTCTTTATCAAGCTCATCTTAAGTATTCAAAATTACGGGGCTAGGCGGCTAATTACCCATTGGTTGTCTTGTTTAGTGTAGCTAATCCGATCATGCAGTCTTGAGGGTCTGCCTTGCCAAAACTCGATTCTGTGGGGCACCACCATATATCCCCCCCAATGCTCTGGCCTTGGGGGATTTTCGCCAAACTTTGCAAGGTAAAACTTTTCTTGATTTTCTAGATACTCACGATCCGGAACACGTTCGCTCTGACTTGATGCCCAGGCCCCAATGCGCGAGGCTAGTGGACGGGAGTAATAATACTTATCGCTCATTTCAGCGGACACTTTTTGTACTATGCCATCAACTCGAACTTGTCTTTCAAGTTCATGCCAAAAAAACAATAGAGCAACTTGCGGATTGTTTTTCATCTCATTTGCTTTTTGGCTTAAATAATTTGTATAGAAGACGAATTGATCGTTTTCTAAGCCCTTTAAAAGAACGGTTCTCAAGCTCGGTGCGCCATCGGAGTTGACGGTAGCAAGACTCATGGCGTGCGGTTCAGGACATTGTGCTTTACTTGCTTGGTCAAACCAAAGCTTAAATAGTTCGAAAGGATTATCTAAGGCATCTTTTTCAGATAAACTTCCTTTGGAATACGTTTTTCTTAAATCTGCTAAATTATTCATCGTTTTAATAACCTGAATTGAAAGTAAATAATACTGAATACAATGAATGATACAACTGAAATCACTGTTGAGCGAAGGTTAGGGGGGGTAGCTAGACTTTACGGAGTTGATGGATACGAATCCTTACAAAATGCCCACGTCATTGTGGTTGGCTTAGGTGGTGTAGGGTCTTGGGCTGCAGAAGCGCTTGCGCGTAGCGCCGTTGGCGAAATTACTTTAATTGACTTTGATCACATCTCAATTAGCAATACGAATCGACAATTACACGCTTTAGATGGTGAGTTTGGAAAGTCTAAAGTGGCAGCGATGCGACAGCGCTTACAACTGATTAATCCCGATGTAATGGTGCATATGATTGATGATTTTCTAAAGCCTGAAAATATTGAAACCTACATTCCCTCAGGGAGTTTTGTATTAGACGCAACCGATGATTTAAAAACAAAAGTTAGTTTAGCTGTCTGGTGTAAATACCATCACATTCCTTTTGTGATGGCGGGTGCCGCTGGAGGTAAGTCAGACCCTACAGCGATTCAAATAGCCGATTTATCACTGTCCACCCAAGATCCATTACTCTCGAAGATTCGTGCATTACTCAGACAAAAACATGGCTTTGAAAAAAATCCAAAGAAAAAAATGAAGGTGCAAGTGGTCTATTCGAGTGAACCAAGAAAAGGAATTGCAAACGGTGGATTAGCTTGTAATGGTTACGGCTCTGGCGTAACAGTGACAGCTAGTTTTGGTATGATTTGCGCTTCTTATATCATTACCAAAATCATTGCATCAAAGAAAACGGTCTAATATTTTTCTGCTTTGTTTATCAATAGTTTTTCTATTTTTCAATAAATATTGAATACCATCAGCATCTGTAATTAAAAGCGCCACATCAGAAATCCTGCGAATATCTTGTTCGCTCTTTAATTTGAGTCTAGTCGGACCTCTGTCAGTTTGGATATCCCACATGCTAGGAAGAGAGAAAGTATTCAGTCCTGAGATTTTGTGGATGACTGGAATAAACTCGATTTGAGAAAGTGTCTCACTAACAATATTTCGCTCATATGGGGTTAATTCATCCAAACTTTCGAACCAAATTAATTCATGTCCATCTGAATCGACAATTGAAAAACCATTCTCAGGATCTGAAATTGGAAAGGCTCTAGTAATACGAATATTCTCAAATACTGTACCTTGAGAGTCTTCAGCTTTGACAGTACCATTCTTGTTTTTGCTAATTGTGTAACCTTGCATAATTAAATGGACTCCGCAATTTCGGCAGCATGTCTCGCTTGGGCCTGATAGAGTTGATAGTAAGTGCCTTGAGCTAACATTAATTCATCATGATTACCAACTTCAACAATTTCACCTTTATCCAAAACAATCAGTCGATCTGCTTTTCTTAAAGTTGATAACCTATGTGCAATGGCCAAGGTAGTTCTCCCTTGAACTAAATTATCTAGTGCTTTTTGTATTTCTTTTTCTGTGGTGGTATCAACTGAGGAGGTGGCCTCATCTAGTATTAAGATCCTAGGATTAATTAATAAGGCACGCGCGATAGAAATCCTTTGTCGCTCGCCGCCAGACAGGGATTGACCTCGTTCGCCGACTAAGGAGTCGTATCCTAATGGTAAGCGCAAAATAAAATCATGGGCATTGGCTGCTTTAGCTGCTTGGACGATTTCAGAGCGGGTAGCGTTTGGTTTACCGTAGGCAATATTTTCAGCAATAGTGCCGAAAAATAAAAACGGCTCTTGTAAGACCATCCCGAATTGTTTTCTTAGCTCATCAATAGCAATGGACCTTACATCAACACCGTCAATCTTCACTGAACCTTCGCTGACATCATAAAAACGACAAATAAGATTCACAAGGGTACTTTTACCAGAGCCGCTATGTCCAACTAATCCAATCATTTCACCCGGTTGAATATCTAAATTAATATTTTTGGTGACTGCACGGTTGCCATAACGAAAGCCAACATTGCGTAATTCAATCTTCCCTTGAACTGGCTGGTTCATTGGCACCGGTTGAGTAGGTTCAGGGACGCTGGATACGTGATCTAAAATATCAAATACTCGCTTGGCCCCAGCGGCTGCTTTTTGAGTATGGGAAACAATTCGACTCATCGAGTCCATTCGACTATAAAAGCGTGCAATGTAAGCTAAAAAAGCAGTTAAAACTCCGACCGTGATCTTATCATTAGCTACTTGATAAATGCCAAATCCCCAAACCACCAATAAACCGATTTCTGTCAGTAAGGTTACCGTAGGTGCAAAGGATGCCCAGATTCTATTCACCTGATCATTCACCTCTAAATTTCGTTGATTTGCTTGAATAAAGCGTTGATTTTCTCGATTTTCTTGGGCAAAGGCTTTTACCACTCGAATACCTGGGATGGTATCTGAGAGGACATTATTCACTTCTGACCAGTTTCGATCGACTTTTTCAAAGCCAAAGCGCAGTTTATCCCTCACAAAATGAATCATCCAAGCAATAAAGGGTAAAGGCATTAAAGTGACTAATGCCAATAGAGGATCAATACTAATCAAGATGCAGGCGGTCATGATTAGCATCAATAAATCCGTAGCAAAATCCAACAAATGCAATGAGAGGAATATACAAATTCGATCGGTTTCAGCACCAATTCGAGACATCAAGTCACCCGTTCTTTTCGAACCAAAATACTCTAAAGACAAGCGAATCATATGGTTAAACGTTTTGGTTCGAAGTTCCATGCCAATTCGCTCACTAACCAAGGCAAGAATATAAGTTTTCCACCAGCCAAGACCCCATGCCATTAAGGCGGCTAGTAAAAGCCCCCCTAAGTACATGGCTGCCAAATCAAAATTCATTACCTTGGTGGCTTGATAAGGAATCAATACCTCATCCATTAATGGCATGGTGATATAAGGAGGGATTAAAGTCGCTCCAGTCGAAAGGATGGTTAGAAAAAAACCAAGGATGAGTTGAGATTGATAAGGTTTTGCAAAACGCCACAACTTAAAAAGAGTCCAAGTTGAGGGAGGAACTTCATTTTCTGGGTCACATACCAAGCATTGTTCTTGGTTTGGCAGAAGTGGCGTTTGACAATATGGACAGTTAACCTCATTAACCAGCGATAAAGAGGTGGACTCTGCACTTTTAGAACGATTCTGAAATTGCTCTTTGAACTGATTTACTGCCAAATTAAGGGATAGGGTATGGTGCCACGATTCGATATGCTGTTCAAATTCTAAGAGCCTAATATGACCAATTCCAGCATGATCATACTGTTGAAAATAAGCTTCTGATCCAAAAGACCATTCCCCAATGATTTTTCCCGCAGTTGAAATCTGCAAAATTTTAAACTGTTCACGTCGCTCGGTTGACAGCAAAATTAAAAGGGATTTCTCAAAGAAGAGATGTTGATTTAAGTCTATCTCTAAGCAACTTAATAAGGTCAGTGAAGATTCCCATAATTGTTCAGATTGAACAATGTTTTTCCACTTTAAGGGTAATGGAAAATTAGCGGAGATATGATTTAGATTCGAATCCATCAGAAAAGTATAGTGGACAGAATTGAAATTTGTAACATTTTTGAAATTCAATTTTAGTTACTGATGGCATTTTAATGAATTGCATCTGAGTAATGTCAACTTTTCGTGAACAATGGAGTTATATACTTATAAAATACACATTAAGAGTTTTTTAATAATTTATTAAATTTAATGAATCTCAGTCTCCAAACAATTAGAAAAACATAAATGCCACAACTACTTGATAAGAAAATAGAAATTTTACAAATTAAGCATATTCGTGGTCCAAATATGTGGTGTTGGGTAGAAGTGTTAGAGGCATGGATTGATATTGGGGAATTGGAAGATTATCCATCCGATAAGATCCCAGGTTTTTATGATCGTTTAGTGAACAAATTACCAAGCCTTGTTGAGCACCGTTGCAGTTATGAAGAACGTGGTGGATTTTTAAAAAGAGTAGAGGAAGGTACTTGGCCAGTACATATTATGGAGCATCTCACCCTTGAGTTACAGGGGTTAGCTGGATTTGCAGGTGGTTTCGGAAGAGCTCGAGAAACGACTAATAGAGGGATTTATAAACTAATTGTGGCAAGTCCTCATGAGCAAGTTACTCGAAAAGCAATCGAATATGCTAGGCAATTGCTACTCTCCTTGATCCAAGATCAACCCTTTGACTTAGAGCCCTGTATTGAAGATTTAAGAGAGTTAATTGATGATTTATGCCTAGGGCCTAGTACCAGAGAGATCGTTAATGCTGGAGTAAAGCAGTCGATACCCTCCATCCGATTGTCGAGTGGTAATTTAGTTCAACTCGGTTATGGAGCCCTCCAAAAACGTATTTGGACTGCTGAAACTGCTCAAACTGGAGCGATTGCTGAAACAATTTCTAGAGATAAAGATTTAACTAAATCTTTACTATCGACAGTCGGAGTTCCTATCCCTGAGGGGGAGCTTGTTGACAATCCTGAACATGCCTGGGAAGTTGCCCAATCGATTGGACTCCCCGTGGTAGTGAAGCCTCAAGATGGAAATCACGGCCGTGGTGTTTTTACCAATTTACAAACAGAGTCAGAAATCATTGCTGCCTACAAGGTAGCTGTTGAAGAGGGTAGCGGGGTCTTAGTTGAAAAGTTTATCGAGGGAGATGAACATCGTTTATTAGTGGTTGGTGATCATTTAGTAGCTGCTGCCAAGGGTGAAGAATGTAAAGTAATTGGTGATGGCTTGCACACCATATTAGAGTTGATTGATCGCCAAATTAACTCTGATCCTAGGCGAGGATCTTCTGAGGACTTCCCTTTAAATCCAGTTAGAATCGACTCCATTGCCCATTTAGAGTTGCAAAGTCAGGGTTTTGAGCCAGAGAGTATCCCAGCTCTAGGTCGTGCAGTCTTGATTCAAAGAAACGGCAATGTGGCTTTTGATGTAACGGATCTAGTTCATCCTTCAGTTGCTAAAAAAGTAGTTTTAGCTGCCAAAGTGGTTGGTTTAGATATTGCTGGCGTAGATTTGGTCGCCAAGGATATTTCTAAGCCAATGGAGGAACAAGGTGCTGCTATTGTTGAGGTGAATGCAGGGCCTGGTTTATTGATGCATATTAAGCCTGCCAAAGGCAAACCTCGAGAAGTAGGACGCGCCATTATTGAACACTTATTTCCAGATAATAGTGTTGGCAGAATCCCAGTGATTGGGGTGTGTGGTTCTTCTAGTGCAAAAGAAGTGGCTCACTTATGCGCCTATTTATTAAAACTAGCTAATCACTATGTTGGCCTTTCATCAGAAAAAGGACTCTACTTTAACCAACATCCTGTGCAAAGAATGAATTCGTCGGAGTGGGATAGTGGTCGAAGAACACTCATGAATCCGATGGTAACTGCTGCTGTGATTCAAGCTACGCCTAAGGGGATTATTAATGAAGGCTTACCTTATGATTTGTGTCAGGTAGGTGTTATCACCTCAGTCGATTTACAAGAAACTTTTCCGGAAGACTCAATCGTTGAAGAACGACAATTATTTTCAGTTCACCGTACACAAATTGATGCCCTTATTCCTGAAAAAGGAATTGCTGTTTTAAATGCAGATGAAGCAATTTCTGCTGAAATTGCTGAAATTAATCCAGGTAAAGAAATCATCTTTTTCACTTTAAACCATCAGAACACGTTAATTGAAAAACATCGCTCTGAGGGCAAAAGTACAATCGTAGGCAATCCAGAGGCTATTCACCTGTATAAGGGACAAAAAATAGTTTATTCAATTCCTTTAGCTGATGTGGCTTACTTTCAGGCTAATAAGTCCAGTAAAAACTTACTAGAGATAGTTAGCGCAATCGCAACTTTGTGGGCAATTGAAATTCCTTTAGAAACGATTGAGGCAGGTCTTGAGGCATATTCGCCAGAATCATTGGAGGTTTAATTGGAAATTCAGCGTATTCGAGCACTCCGAGGCCCTAATTTATGGAGCCGTCATACCGCTATCGAGGCGATTATTCATTGCGATGACCAAGAGCAAGTGATTGAGAATTTGGCAGAGTTTGAGATTGAATTAAGAACATTATTCCCCCAGTTACGATTAATGCGAGTTAATCAAATGGATGAATTGATTTCGATGGCATTGGTATTGGAACATGTTGTTTTAGGCTTACAAGCTCAAGCGGGCTGTCCAGTAACCTTTAGTCGAACCGTTAAAACTAAAGAACCTGGTGTATTTCAAGTTGTAGTGGAATATAGCGAGGAGTCCGTTGGTAGAATGGCATTTAATTTTGGTGTCGATTTAATAAAAGCGGCAGTGAGTAAACAATCTTTTGATTTGGAAGCTGCCTTAAAGAAACTGAGTGCTCTAGATGAAGATATACGTCTTGGACCTAGCACTGGTTCGATAGTGCAATCTGCAGTCGAAAGAAATATTCCCTACCGAAGGTTAACTGAGGGTAGTTTGGTTCAGTTTGGTTGGGGAAGCAAGCAAAAACGTATTCAGGCAGCAGAAACTAGTCAAACGAGCGCAATTGCAGAAGCGATTGCTCAGGATAAAGAATTAACAAAAGATTTGCTCCATGCGGCGGGAGTAGCTGTACCGATGGGGAAGGTTGTTGATAACGCAGAAGATGCTGTCCAGGTTGCTCATGAGCTAGGTAAATTGGGTAATACGGTAGTGATTAAACCCCGTGATGGAAATCAAGGTAAAGGTGTTGCTGTCAATATTCAATCAGAATCTCAGGTTAGAGAGGCGTTTGAAGTTGCTCAACATTATGGTTCAAAAATTATTGTTGAGCGCTATATGCCAGGTCAAGATTTTCGATTGCTTGTTGTCGGCGATAAACTGATTGCAGCAGCCAGACGTGACCCTCCAAATGTTAATGGAGACGGCGTATCAACGATTAAGCAGTTAGTTGACAAGGTAAACCTTGATCCTCTCAGAGGGGATGGCCATGCAACCCCCCTCACTAAAATTCGTTTGGATGATATTGCGATTGCCACGTTAGCTAAACAAAATTATCAAGTTGACTCTATTCCTAGAGTAGGTGAGCGAATTGTTTTACGTAACAATGCAAATCTCAGCACGGGTGGGAGTGCAACGGATGTGACAGAAGATGTCCATCCTGATTTAGCTGCGAGTGCAGTGACTGCTGCAAAAATGGTAGGGCTTGACGTATGTGGAGTGGATGTGGTTTGTGAGGCCGTCTACAAATCTCTAGAAGAGCAGGGTGGGGGTGTTGTAGAAGTTAACGCTGCACCAGGCTTACGGATGCATTTAAATCCTTCCTATGGGAAAGCGCAACCCGTGGGCGAAGCCATCATTTCATTACTTTTTCCGGAAGGTGAAAATGGCAGAATTCCAACTGTCGCAGTTTCTGGTACGAATGGAAAAACGACAACCGTGCGATTAATTACGCATTTGATTCGTGGGACAGGTAAGCGTGTTGGTTTCACTTCAACGGATGGTATTTACGTAGAAAATGAAAGGATCGACACAGGGGACTGTAGTGGACCGAAAAGTGCGAGAAATATTTTGATGCATCCTGAAGTGGATGCAGCAGTATTTGAAACAGCAAGAGGTGGCATTCTTCGAGAAGGTCTAGGTTTTGATATGTGTGATGTAGCGGTAATCACAAACTTAGGAGAAGGCGATCACCTTGGAATGGGTTATATCGATACGGTAGAAGAGTTAGCGCTAGTCAAAGGCGTCATTGTGAGGAATGTTCCAACAACGGGTATGGCAGTGCTAAACGCGGCAGATCCTGCAGTTGCTAAGATGGCTCGTAATTGTAGAGGGCAGGTTACTTTTTTTGCTCTGAATGGCCATCATCCAATCATCTCATCCCACCGAGCTCAAGGTAAAAGAGCGATTTTTAGGCACCAAGATAACTTGCATGCGGTCATTGGTAATCAAGTAATACGAAAAATTTCCTTAGCAAATATTCCTCTAACTGAGGGCGGTCAAATTGGTTTTCAGGTTGAGAATGTGATGGCTTCTATTGCTGCAGCTTGGGCCCTAAATATTCCTTGGGAGACGATTGAGCAAAGTTTAAAAAGCTTTGTCAGTGATGTACAAACCGCGCCAGGTCGATTTAATTTATTTAAATTTAAAGGCGCTACAGTGATTGCTGATTATGGGCATAACCCAGACGCTATAAGGGCTTTGGTCGATGCGACAAATTCTATTGCGGCTAAACGTCGATTCGTCGTGATTAGTGGAGCTGGTGATCGACGTGATGATGATATTCGAGCACAAACAAAAATTCTTGGAGAGGCTTTTGATTCAGTGATTCTTTATGAAGATCAATGTCAGAGAGGCCGTGCTGATGGGGAAGTCATTTCTCTTCTGAGAGAAGGTTTAGTTGGTGCAAGCAAAACGAAATCAATTGAAGAGATTCGTGGAGAGTTTCTGGCTATTGATACGGCATTAAATCAACTGCAACAGGATGATTTATGTCTAATATTAATTGACCAAGTAGAAGAGTCCCTACAGTATTTAGGACAATTGACGCAAAAAAACCACTAAATTGGAGTTAATTTCAAATTATTTTTAGGAACATGAAAAATAAATTTTACTGATTTCTAAGAAGAAAGAACTAAACGTCCAAGTTAGTTTTATCGAATAAATTAGATTTAATAAAGTACGGGCTATGCAAATAGTCCGTATTTTTTTATCCTCCCAATGTCAATTCTGACTTTTAAAGGAGGTGGTAAGTGTCAATCAATGAAACCCTAAAAACTTTGGATGAGATTCCCGAAAGCGCATCGCAACATTCTCTAAAGCGGCATCTTAAAGCACGTCATATTCGCCTAATGGCACTCGGATCAACAATCGGAGTTGGACTTTTTTTAGGATCTGGATCCGCAATATCTTACGCAGGACCTTCTATCTTGTTAGGTTATATCTTAGCTGGCTTAGTTGCCTTTGTCGTATTGAGAGCATTGGGAGAAATGGCAGTTCATCAACCTGTGGCAGGATCCTTTGCGCAATACGCCAATGATTATGTAAGCCCATTAATGGGTTATATGGTGGGTTGGAGTTATTGGTTTTATTGGATGATTGTAGGGATTGCAGAGGTAACCGCTGTAGGTATTTATATGGGTATCTGGTTCCCAGAATATCCTCAGTGGATATGGGCAATTAGTGCACTCATGATGATGGGATTACTCAATTTTGTGGCGGTAAAACTTTTTGGAGAAATTGAATTTTGGTTTGCACTGATTAAAGTGGTTGCGATAGTTGTTATGATTGCTATCGGATTTTCAGTCATTCTCTTTGGATTTACCAATGGTGGCATACCAGTAGGTTTTGACAATATCTGGAAACATGGAGGATTTTTCCCCAAGGGTTTAGAGGGTTTTTTAATTTCTATTCAGATGGCGATGTTTGCTTATATCGGTATTGAAATGATTGGTCTTTCTGCTGGTGAAACGGAATCTCCAGAAAAAACAATTCCGATTGCAATTAATTCATTGATCATTCGAATCATCATCTTTTATGTTGGTGCACTTTTGGTAATCTTAGCCATTTATCCTTGGAATGAAATTTCTCATCAAGGTGGTAGTCCTTTTGTAGCGATGTTTGAGCGCCTAGGATTGCGAGAAGCTGCAGGTATTGTCAATTTTGTCGTCATTACAGCAGCATTATCATCCTGCAATGCTGGTATTTTTAGTGGTGGTCGATTATTACTTAGTCTTTCGAAAAATGGCTATGCCCCACAATTTTTACAAAAGATTTCCATCTCTGGGGTGCCAAAGTCAGCAGTCTTCCTAACAGTGCTTCTTTCTGCAATTGGAACTTTGTTAAATTATTTTGTTCCAGAAAAAGCATTTCTATATTTAACATCAGCTCTAACTCTCGTTGGTTTGTGTGTTTGGATTGCGATTTTGTACACGCAAATATGTTTTAGAAAAAAGCTAAGGGATTCAGAACTTCAAAACCTACATTTTAAATGTAAGTTTTGGCCCTACTCTAGCTATATTGCTACGGTATTTATTTTGCTAGTGATTGGACTTATATCGTTTTATGAGGAAACTCGCATCGGCTTATATGTCGGTAGTACGATATTTATAAGTCTAATTCTTTTCTATTATTTATTGGGCTTGAACAAAAGAAATTGAAATGATTTTTTAAATGTATCAGCGAAATTGAAACTTCCGTGCAGGATATTCAATTCGTTGATACAGGAAATGAGCTGCAACCCAACTTGCAATCATAATCATCACCATCATTACTATGGCAAATTTAGAGCTGTGAAGATCAAGAAGGAAATATATCGTATTGCCAAGTAGGATAAAAGAAAAATGCATCAAAAAAGCGCAATAGGATCTTTGGCTGATCCATATTAAGAACTTTGCCCACTTAATGGAAGATTCTTTATATGGTCTTTTACCTTGCCAAATAAGTAATAAAGCAACAGCGTAAGCAAGAACATTTTTAATACTTAAATCAAACAGTACCGAAGAAAAAATAATGACGCCAAAGAATACGAATAAAATTTTTGCAATGACTTTGGTGGGTTCGTGCAAGTTGTCGTCGCACAAAAAAGCAATCATACCCAGACCATATACCCCAATGAAATAAATGAAATAATCTTCGAATTCAACTTTCTGACTATAGTAACTAAATGCCGCCAACATAAATATACTTAGTACTAAGATCGACCATCGGTAAGACTTTAATAAAAAGAAGATCATGGTAAAAAAAACATAAAGCTGCCAATCTATCGCTACATACCAAACACCTAAAGAAATGGATTCAAAGCCTAATATTTGTTGCAGTAATAACAAGTGACTTAACACTTGCCAAATTGTTTCGGGTTGCCCCATATATAACTGATAATTAAAGTAGCGTGCAACTGAAGCGCAGAGGATAGTGAACAGTAACGCAGTAAAGTAAGTTGGCACAAGTCTTAAATAACGATTTAAAACAGTTAACCAAAGGCCTTTACTAGAAACTTGGGTAGAGATGTTCTTGATAGCCAAATAGCCACCCATGACTAAAAAAATTTGTACTGCGAATCGCCCGTAATTGCCTAACCATTCAAAGAACGCCGGCCATAATTCCCTAGCAGCATATGAAATATCACCATAATTACTTAAATGATGAAGAATGATGATTTGAACGGCAAGGGATTTTAATAAATCAATCGTGAAAAAATGATTTTTAAAATTAGTAGAGTGTTGAACCATTATCTTTACAAGATGGTGAGTTAATTAAAGTTATCGGCACTGGCACTTTAAGCAATCTAATTTACAAGTAAATTATTAAAAATTCGCTTGTGAAGCAGGGGATTAACATCTTATTTCTGTAAATGATACTCTTGTACCAAAGCAACTTCGTTTTTAGATCCTAGAATCACCGAAACACGCTCATGTAAATGATTCGGTTGGATAGTTGAAATCGACTCTGGCCCATTAATACTGAGGCCACCAGCTTGTTCTACTAAAAAACTCATTGGATTTGCTTCATAGAGCAATCTTAATTTGCCTGGTTTGTTTGGATCTCTTTTATCCCATGGATACATGAAGATACCCCCGCGCGTTAGGACGCGATGGACATCTGCCACCATTGATGCAATCCAGCGCATATTAAAATCTTTATTTCTAGGACCTTCTTTGCCAGCGATGCACTCATCAATATAACGCTTCACTGGAGTATCCCAATGACGCAAATTTGACATATTGATCGCAAATTCCTTCGTGTCTTCAGGGATCAATACATTTGATCTAGTCAAAATAAATTGTCTATTATTTGGGTCTAGGGTAAACATATGAACCCCAGACCCAGTTGTGAGGGTAAGGATGGTTTGCGGACCATATAAAGCATAACCTGCGGCGACTTGCATATTGCCAGGCTTCAAAAAATCCTGTTCAGTAACTGAGTCACTTTGGGTCGTTTCAAGGATTGAGAAAATGGTACCAATTGATACGTTCACATCAATATTGGATGAGCCGTCAAGTGGGTCAAACAACAACAGATATTTTCCCTTTGGCATGTCATTGGGTATTGGATAAATGGTATCCATTTCTTCCGAGGCCATACCAGCCAAAAGACCACTAGATACGTTGTCATCTAATAAAATATCATTGGAGAGAATATCTAGTTTTTGCTGAGTTTCACCTTGGATATTGCCACTTCCTGCTGAACCTAAAATATTATCGAGTGCTCCTCGATTAACAGCTTGACTAATGGAGTCACAAGACTTGGCAACTTGCATTAATAGTTCTTTTAATTGCTCGGGTATATTTTGCTGTTGCAAAAATAATTCTAAATTTGGAGAGGATGAATTTGTCATAGGGGACTTCAATAGTTAAATTACTTAAGATAATGCTTTCTGAATTACTTCTTTTACATCATTAGATAATGGGTTTGTTAAAAGCTTTTCTAATTGTGCGTGCATCATGGTTTGATATGGTATTTTAAACTTTTTCCAGCGATCTAATCCTCTTGCTAGTCTTGCTGCAACTTGTGGATTGATTCCATCTAATTCTAGGACATTGTCGTACCAAAATTCATAGCCTTGCCCTGAAATATCATGAAATCCTGCTGGATTATTCATACAAAAGGTATGGATAACACTTCTGACACGATTTGGATTACGAATTTTAAAATCAGGGTGTTGTTTAAGTTGGCGAATTTCTTCAAGCATGCTGCGCTGATTGAGTGGAGCCTTAGTTGCCTGAATTGCAAACCATTTGTCTAGCGCTAAATCATTTTCTTGATGGCGCCGATAATACAACTCGAGTGCCTGTGCTGAGTAAGTACTTTCAAAATGGACTAAAAGGGTGAGAGCGGCTAAAAAATCTGTCATGTTGTCACAGGTGTTTAATTGCTCGAAAGCTCTTTGTTCATGCACAGATAAATTGGCTTCCAACAACATTTTTAATGCGAAGTTTTTTAAAGCCCTTTTTCCAGCATCAATCGGGTTCGGACTATATTCGCCTGTACTTCTATTTTGTTGATAAAGGGTTAACCATTCATTTTTTAAAGCCAGTGCCAATTCGTTTTGGTATTTGGCTTTTGCTTGATGAACTAATTGTGGATCAACTGTAACTAATTGTTCGTGTAAATAAGTTTCAGCAGGCAAGGTAAAGCATAGTTCTTTAAATGCTGGATCTAAATCTGGGTCTAGGATTAAGTTTCGATATGCCTCAATCAAGGGTTGACTTGGGGTTAGATTATTTAGAATATTCTGAGATGCTATCTTTTGGATAGCTTCCCAACGATTGAAAGCGTTATCATCATGGCTAATCAGGGTAAGAAGCTCATTCTCATTTTGGTCAAATTCCAAAATAATCGGTGCTGAAAAATCACGGTTAATGGATAAGATTGGTTTTTGAAGGATATCTTTTAGAACTATCTCTTGTTCCGTCTGCTGTAATTCAATCAAGAACTCTTCAGTAGGTTGTGATGGAAATAGTAATTTTGTTTTTAATGGAATATGAAACGCCTCTTTGACCAATTGATTAGGTGATGGAGGGCAATACTGGCTGAGTTGGATAGTGTAAGTTTTATTTATTTCATCAAAGTGCTCTTTGACTTTAACGCGAGGAGTTCCTGCTTGACTATACCAATGCTTAAATTGCTTTGCGTTAAAGTTATTAGCATTAGCCATACAAGCTAAAAAATCATCACATGTAACGGCTTGCCCATCATGACGCTGAAAATAGAGTTTCATACCTTTCATAAAGCCCTCCTCACCCAAAAGAGTGTGGAGCATACGAACTACTTCAGCGCCTTTTTCATATACTGTAACCGTATAGAAGTTATTAATTTCTTGATAACTATCTGGACGAATTGGGTGGGCCATTGGACCTGCGTCTTCAGGAAATTGAACTTGTCTGAGCAGTCTGACATCTTCAATTCTTTTCACCGCTCTACCAGAGGCTGAGCCCATCAAATCCGCTGAAAATTCCTGGTCACGAAAGACGGTAAGCCCCTCCTTAAGTGAAAGCTGAAACCAATCTCTACAGGTCACACGGTTACCCGTCCAGTTGTGGAAATACTCATGTCCTACAACACTTTCAATATTGGCAAAGTCAGTATCAGTAGCTGTGTTCTGATCTGCTAATACATACTTGGTATTAAAAATATTGAGGCCTTTATTTTCCATTGCTCCCATATTGAAATCGCCAACGGCGACAATCATAAAACGCTCTAGATCGAGTTCTAAGCCAAACCGCTTTTCGTCCCATTCAATGGAGTGGACAAGACTTTCCATGGCATGAGCTGTTCTTGATAGGTCCTTTTTTTCAACCCAAATTTGTAATAATTTTTTCTCTCCAGAATTCGTAACGTAATGGCGCTCCAGAGCTTCCAGTTTTCCTGCAACTAAAGCAAACAAATAAGAGGGCTTTAGAAAAGGGTCTTCCCAGACTGCAAAGTGCCAACCATTATTAAGCTCTCCCTCTTCAATTAAATTACCGTTGGATAACAGAACTGGATAATCCACTTTTGAGCCACTTAATTTGACGGTGTATTTAGAAAGAACATCGGGTTGGTCCAGAAAATAGGTGATTTTCCTAAAACCTTCAGCCTCACATTGGGTAAAAAAATTATCATTTGAAACGTATAAGCCCATCAAACTTGTGTTGATATTTGGCTGATTGGAGCTAGTAATTTCTAGTTCAAACGCTTCTGGTAAGTGATGCAGGATTAACTCTTTACTGTTTAGCTCAAACTGACGATAGTCCTCATTGTTAACGGAAATACTGATTAACTCCAAGTCTTCACCCTTGAGAACGAGTGAACCTGGACTTAATCGTCGCATTTGAAGGGTTGATTTAACGATGGTTTTATTCGGATTTAAAGAAAAATCTAAATAAACTTGATCGATAGCAAAATTGGGGGCGACGTAATCGTTTCGGTGGAATACGCTTGGGTTATCTATATTATTCATATGTATATTGTATTGGCTCTTGAGAGAGATTAAGCGTGCTTTTAAGTTTTTGTCACAATTATTCCCGAAAAAGCGAGAAGCTATCACTAAGTGCCAACATTGACCGAGGAACTGTTGATTAATTTAAAAAAATCAGTGGTTATTGGTTCCAAGATTGTGAACTTGTTTTGACTCAATAAATGTCTCATCGTGCTTTTGTAGCATAATAAACACGTGAAAATTAAAAACATTATCGACTTTATTTTATTAAGTGCCCTTTGGGGTGGTTCTTATGTTTTTATGAAGTTTACCGCCGGTCATATCGAACCGATTGTAGTTGCTGAATCTAGAATGTTGATTGCAGCTATTTGTCTTGGGCTCATCAGTCTATTTAATCGCCGTTGGTGGCAGCATTTAAAAATGACATGGCCTCAATATCAAAAAACTTTTGTCATTGCAATTTTTAATTCGGTTATTCCTTTTACCTTATTCACTTATGCGATGCAATATCTGAATGTTGGGATTGGGGCTATCTTAAATGCGACCTCACCAATTTGGACTGCTATTATTGCGACTTTTTGGTTAAAAGATCACTTAAATCGTTTTCGATTATTAGGTCTTTTGCTTGGATTTTTAGGTATTGTTTTATTGGTATGGGGTAAAGTAGATTTTGGCGTTGGCGGACTTGGTTTGCCTTTTTTGGCAAGTATTGGTGTCACGATTTCATATGGGTTTGCTACAAATTATATGAAAAAATACTGTGATGGAATTCATCCAATAGGGATGACGATGGTCAGTATGATTTTCGGGTCCTTTGTTCTTGCAATCCCAGCTTACCAGCATTTTCCGACGGGTTTTGTCCCTAATACAGCTTGGATTGGAATGATTGGCCTCGGGGTTGGATCGACTGCGATTGCGTATTTTTTGTTTTACCGATTAATTGAGCAAACCAGTCCGGCGATTGCTATTTCGACCACCTTTTTGGTCCCAGTCTTCAGTATTCTCTGGGGTGATATTTTCCTAAATGAAGAACCAACTTTGCAAATGATTCTTTGCGGCTGCATTATTTTGTTAGGAACTGCTTTAGCAGTGGGGATCTTGCCATTCAAAAAAGTAGTCAAGGAATCTGTTAACTAAATTTCTGCGTTTCGTTACTAAAATGTTGGTATGTAGGTATTATCGATCGGATTTGATTTTTTTCTAAGAAAACGACATGTTCACTCAAACGCTGAACTTGATGTATATCATGAGAAACAATTAAAAATCTCGTTCCTTCATTCGTCATTTCAACGATGAAGCTTTCTATTAAATCTCGAGAATTTGCATCTAATGAGGAAGTTGGTTCGTCGAGAAGAATCAATTGTGCATTTAATAAATAAGCTCTTGCTAAAGCTAAGCGTTGCTTTTCCCCAGTAGATAGAAGAGGAGCAGGGCTTTTGCTAAATTGTATTAATTGAAATTTTCTAAGTACTTGATCTACTAATGTGGATGTGATTGATTTATCAACATCCTTGAGCAAGGTTAAATTTTCTTTGACACTCATTTTTAAAACGGTTGATTGATTATGTACCATGCAAGTGCTTAGCTTTGGGAAATCAATGCAAGCCTGCGAGGTTTTATCTAAGCCCGCAATCAATTTTAATAAACTCGTTTTACCTGAACCGTTTTCTCCTACGATGCATGTGATTTTTTCTATCGGAATAGCCGCTTGATCAATCCTTAAAATTGATTTTTTATTATTACGTAGGTCAAGGTTTCGTATGTGAATGAAGAATGGGTCAGCCATATTTTCTTTCTGCAGCTGATTTAATCAAATTGGCGATACTATTGATGAATAGTACTAGCCCCATTAAAACAATCCCTAACGCTAGAGCAAGTGGTAGATCTCCCTTGCTGGTTTCTAAAGAAATAGCTGTGGTCATTGTTCTCGTTGCGTGGGCGATATTGCCCCCTACAATCATGACAGCACCTACCTCAGAGATGGCTCTTCCAAATCCCGCTAAGAGCGCAATAACGAGAGAGAATCGACACTCCCATAGAGTCCATTTAATTAAGTAAATGCCTGAGAGATGAAAAGATTTGAGTGTTTGAGAGTGAAGTTCCCAAGCATCTGCAATGATTTGTCTGGCAATCGCAGCAATCAAAGGGGTGGTGATTAAGCTTTGGGCAATAATCATGCCTTTGATAGTAAAAAGTAATCCCCATTCACCTAAAGGCCCGCTTCGAGACAGGAGAAGGTAAATACAAACTCCAACGATCACTGTGGGGACATTCATCACCGAATTCAGAATAGTTATGACCAGATTTCGACCCGGGAAGGTATTTGTGGCTAAGAAGCCACCCAAGGGTAAGCCTAGGAAGGTACCAATTAATACGGCACTTAAACTTGTCTGAATAGACACTGCCACAATTTGCCAAACCTCTGAGTCAAATTGTTTTAGTAGTATCGCAGCTTGGATAAAAGCTTCCCACATGGATTGAGTTGATTCTAATTAAAAGTCTATTTTAGCCTTTACTGCGATTTACTTATCAACTTCGCAACCTAGGCAACCTGATCTATGTTTTGATGAAAATGATCCATCCCTTTGAGTTCTCAAGGACTTGGTATCTAGAAATTTCCTCTATAAAAAGGTGTTCAATATTCGTCATCTATTTATTGAATCAGCTAAAATCAATTTTTATCCATCTTTTAGGTTTAATAATGAAATTTTTTAAAAAGCCACAGTTGATTTTTACCTTACTTATTTCGGCGGTACTTAGTTTATCAACACCTTTAGTGAATGCTCAATCTGTTCAAATTAAAGATGCTTTTGCTAGAGCAACCAATCCAGGTCAATCAGTTGGCGGGGGGTACTTGACGATTGATAATCCAAATGACACGGCTGATAAGTTAATTGGCGTTACTTTTGCTAAAGCATCTAGCGTTCAAATCCATGAAATGAAAATGGAGGGTGATCGTATGATGATGCGTGATATAGGTTCATTATCTATTCCGGCTAAATCAAAAGTAGAACTCAAACCAGGTGGCTATCACTTGATGCTAATGGGTTTAAAAGAGCCGTTAAATGACGGGGACGTTATTTCTATTAGTTTGCAATTCGAAAAAGCAGGTAAGGTCGATGTCAAAATGCCTGTAAAAGCACTCCCTCAATCCCACATGCATTAATCTGGTATCAAAATAAAAAGCCCGGACAAGAACGTAATTCTTATCCGGGCCTTGTAAGCAAAAAATCTATCAGTCGTTTTCTAGATTTAAATTCAGATCTGTTACAGCACCTTTACTTGCTGTACTCGCTAATTTTGCATATTTTGCCAATACACCACGGGTATATTTAGGTGCTGGTTTTTTCCAGTTTGCGCGACGTCTAGCTATTTCATCCTCTCCAACATTGAGTTGGATTAACAGTTGATGTGCATCAATCGTGATTGAGTCACCTTCCTCAATGAGGGCGATAGTGCCACCCACAAAAGCCTCAGGAGCTACGTGACCAACTACCATGCCCCAAGTGCCACCAGAAAATCTACCATCGGTGATTAAGCCTACGGTTTCTCCAAAGCCCTGTCCGACTAGAGCAGAAGTAGGTGCTAACATTTCACGCATTCCTGGACCACCCTTAGGACCCTCGTAGCGGATCACAACAACGTCACCATGGGTGATTTTATTGGCCATAATCGCAGCCATACAATCATCTTCAGAGTTGAATACTTTGGCAGGACCGGTAATGCTTGGGTTCTTAAGGCCAGTAATCTTAGCAACGCAACCCTCAGGAGAAATATTTCCTTTAAGGATTGCCAAATGCCCTTGCTCATACATTGGATTATCAATTGGACGAATCACTTTTTGATCCGCTCTTGGTGTGTCCGGCACATCTTTTAGAACTTCCGCAATCGTTTTACCTGTGATGGTCATACAATCACCATGAAGAAGACCGGCAACTAGAAGAACCTTCATCACCTGTGGAATACCGCCAGCAAGGTGAAGATCGGTCGCTAAATATTTGCCAGAAGGTTTCATATCTACCAAGACGGGAACTTTACGACGGATTCTTTCAAAGTCGTCAATTGTCCATTCAATATCGGCAGCACTAGCAATCGCTAAAAAATGCAAGACTGCATTGGTAGAACCACCAACCGCCATAATCACACTAACCGCATTTTCAATTGATTTTTTTGTAATGATATCGCGCGGACGAAGATTATTTTTAACCGCCTCAATTAATACCCTTGCTGATTCTGCAGTGCTATCCACTTTTTCTTGGTCAACGTTTGCCATCGTTGAAGAGTAAGGCAAACTCATCCCTAAAGCTTCAAAAGCTGAACTCATTGTGTTGGCTGTATACATACCACCACAAGATCCACTACTAGGACAGGAATTTTGCTCGACGCCTTTAAAGTCCTCTTCACTCATGCGGCCAGAGGTAAATTCACCCACTGCCTCGAAAGCAGAAACGATGTTGAGTTCGCGCCCTTTATAGTGTCCAGCCTTAATAGTGCCACCATAAACATAAATACTCGGTACATTGGTTCTAGCCATTGCCATCATGCCACCAGGCATATTCTTATCGCAACCACCAATCACAATGACGCCATCTTGCCACAAACCATTGACACAGGTTTCAATTGCATCTGCAATAACTTCTCTTGATATTAAAGAGTATTTCATTCCTTCCGTACCCATACCCATGCCGTCAGAAACGGTTGGTGTGCCGAAGGTCTGAGAGTTTGCACCACCCTTTTCGAGGGCTTCTACTGCTGCATCAGCTAATTTTTGTAAGCCACTATTACAAGGCGTAATGGTCGAGTGGCCATTGGCGACACCAATCATTGGCTTTTTAAAGTCAGCTTCCTCGTACCCCATTGCATAATACATAGAACGATTGGGCGCACGTGCAACTCCTTCGGTAATATTACGGGAACGACGGTTTACGGGGCTTTTTTCATCTGCCATTTAAATCTCCATGAATTATTAACAAAATCGCGAATTATCTTAAAACCTCTATTTTGCCCTTAATTTAAACGGAAGCTGATTTTCTAGAGCAAAATACTATTTTGCCCGAAATTTTCTTTGGAAGTGATTATGGATTCGTATGATGTGATTGTGGTTGGAGCAGGTGCTGCCGGCTTATTTTGTGCTGGAATTGCCGGTCAATTAGGCAAAAAAGTGCTTGTTATTGATCATAGTGCTGTAATCGGAGAGAAAATTCGAATTAGTGGGGGGGGGCGTTGTAATTTCACGAACCTCCATTGTGGGCCAAGTAATTTTTTATCCATGAATCCTCATTTTGTGAAAAGCGCTTTATCGCGCTATAGCAGCCAGGATTTCATCGAGTTGGTTAAAAAGTACGGCATTGCTTTTCATGAAAAACATAAAGGTCAGCTATTTTGCGACAATTCTGCAAAAGAAATTGTGCAAATGCTGCTCAGTGAGTGTGAACTCGGCAAGGTGAAAATTCAATATCCTGAGGAAGTTCAAACCATAAATCAGTGTGATACAGGTTGGCAGGTTGAGACTAACCTTGGTAATTACGTATCAAGCAATTTAGTGATGGCCACTGGTGGACTACCTGTTCCTGCTATTGGCGCGAGTGACTTTGCTTTGACATTTGCCAAAAAATTAGAGATCCCCGTCATTTCTACTAGGGCCGCCTTAGTTCCTTTAGCTTTTACCTCTGGGATTTTTTCAAAAATGGAGGACTTTGCTGGTATCAGTTTTCCAGTACAAATTTCAGCTGGCCTTAAGAAAAAAAATTATGGAACAGCGAACTTTGCCGAAGACCTATTAATTACCCATAAAGGTTTATCCGGCCCCGCAGTTTTACAGGCGAGTTCTTATTGGCAAGAAGGGGAGCCTGTGCAAATTGAATGGCTAAATCAAGAAAAATGGGAAACCTTAACCGGCAACCCAGAAAATCGCTTAAAAACAATTGATCAACTATTAATTGAGTTTTTCCCTAGCAAACTTGCAAAAGAATTTGCTACTCAACTTGGACTTTTTGGCGTGAAATGGGCTGAGGTATCGAATAAAAATAAAGAGTTAATTATTAATCACCTGTGCAGGTGGAGTATAAAACCTGCCGGAACATTAGGCTGGAATAAAGCTGAAGTAATGGTTGGGGGAATCGATACTAAAGCTCTTGAAGGAAAGACGATGATGGTAAAAAAATACCCAGGATTATTTTTTATTGGAGAGTGTGTAGATGTTACAGGCCATTTAGGGGGGCATAATTTTCAGTGGGCTTGGTCCAGTGCATATGTCTGCGCCAATAGCCTCATTAATGCTCACTCTGAAAAAACTCACTCTTAAATTACAGAAATGACTAAACGGCCTTTTTTTAGAAAACTCTGGTTGTAACCTTAAGTATCTTGTGATTAAAAAAAGACTCGAAAAAACAAGTATTAAGGCCCTCCTAATTTGTTGAAGATACAATACTATCTATTACAAAATTATTAGGAACGCCATGTTGAATCATCCATTAAAAATGCTAGTTGTAACAGGCATTATCGCCCTTGGTACAGTTTTGCAATTTGACGTGAGAGCTCAAGCCTACCCTAATAAACCCGTAAAAATTGTAGTTGGTTTTTCCCCAGGGGGTGGACCGGATATTACTGCAAGGGTTCTAGGCCAAAAATTCTCAGAAAAATGGAATCAAAGTGTTGTGATTGAAAATAAGGTAGGTGCTGGTGCCAACATTGCTTCTCAGTTTGTGGCGAATTCCAAACCTGATGGCTATACTTTACTTTCTGTTTCAAATGCCTTTTCGATTTCTCCGGCCATATATCCAAAGTTGCCATTTGATGCGATGAAAGACTTTGATGGCATTACTCTTACTGCTACAGGTCCGGCACTGCTGATTATTTCCCCAAAGTTAAAAGTAACGTCGGTGGCTGAGTTAGTTGCGATGGCCAAGAAAAATCCTGGTCAAATGACTTATAGCTCTGCTGGTATTGGCAGTGGCTCGCATTTTGCGGCAGAAATATTGCGTTCTAAAGCAGGTCTAGAGCTGTTGCATATCCCAACTAAAGGCATTCCTGAGGGTTTGACAGAGGTGATGTCTGGGCGAGTTGATTTTTTTATTAGCCCTTATGCAAGTGCGATTGCAATGGTTAAAGATGGAAGAGCAAAAGCAATTGCAATTACCTCTTTAAAGCGCAGTAAAGAGATGGCAGATATGCCAACCGTTGCCGAGACAGTTCCTGGTTATCAATGGCAGTTTTGGTATGGCTTGTTAGCACCTGCAGGAACACCCAAAGACATTCTTCAACAAATTGCCCTTGAAGTGAAGCGGATCAATGAATTGCCAGAATTGAAAGAGCGCTATGCATCCATTGGGATTGAGCCAGCCTCTGATACACCAGCTCAGTTTGATATTTTTGTGCAAAATGAAATCAAAGATTTTTCAGCCATTGCAAAAGCTGCAAAAATCATCGCAGAATAAACAATAAAATTAATTATTAAAAAAGGAGAAGAAAATGCAAGGTACAGCTAAAAACGGTATTTACTATGAAATCGAAGGTGAAGGTCCATGGATGACTTTATCCCATTCACTTGCCTGTGATATCCACATGTGGGATCCACAAATGGATCTGTTAACCAAGCACTTTAAAGTGCTGCGTTTTGACACTAGAGGACACGGTAAAAGTGTCGTGCCACAAGGTCCTTATACGATGGAGCAATTAGCTGATGATGTTTATGAGTTATTTGGTGAACTCGGGATTACGAAGACCCATTGGATGGGTTTATCGATGGGCGGTATGATTGGTCAAACTTTAGCGCTAAAACACCCAGCAATCTGCACTTCGTTGGTTCTTGCAGATACTACTAGCCGCAGGCCTGATAACGCTTTAAAGATGTGGGGTGACCGCATCATTACAGCTAGAAATGAAGGGATGCAAGGTGTACTCGAAAGCACGATGCAAAGATGGTTTACAGAGCCGTTCCGGATTGCTAACTCTGCAGCCTATCAAGCGACTGCGCAAGGCGTGTTGAACACTCCAGTTGAGGGTTTTGCGGGTTGTTGTGAAGCTATTTCCAGAATCGATACCTTTGATCGATTACCGGAATTAAAGTGCCCAGTCTTGATTATGGTCGGCAGTGACGATCACGGTACACCTCCAGAGATGGCCAGAAAGATTCACGCACAAATTCCGCAATCCGTTTTACACATCATTGATCAAGCTTCCCACATCTCAAACGTGGAACAAACTGCTACCTTTAATCAACATTTAATTGATTTTTATCAGCTTAGCTAAAAAAATCGTAAGCTTGATTGTCAGCGCTTAGTCGAAACCTGAAAACTTGGGTTTTGGTTAGCGCTGATTTTCTTAGTGATGGAGACCTTATTCGGGCTTGAGACCGGAAGCATCAATCACTCGTTTCCAATGTACTTTATCCTTAACCAGGAAAGCTTTAAATTCGCTTGGGGTATTGCCTACAGTAATGGCGCCTAAATCGTTTAGACGTTTTTTGATTTCTGGTTTTGCCATTGCAATTTGCATGGCATTATAGATTTTTTGTACGATGGGCGCAGAGGTGCCGGCTGGAGCTAACATCCCAACCCAAGGTGCCGTGGCTTCAAAACCTTTGAAACCCAACTCTTCCATGGTAGGGGTGTTGGGAAAATCAGGGTGACGTTTGGTCGTTCCCACGGCTAGAGGGATTAAACGCTTTTGTCCAACTTGATCGGCAATACCGATAATTGGATAGAAAATAAAATTAACATTGCCAGACATGACTTCAGTTAAGGCTGGAGCATTCCCTTTAAAAGGCACATGCGTCAATTCCACTTTTGCATCAGTCGCAAGCAGGGCACCAGCAAGATGCGAGGAGCCAGCATTACCTGAAGAACTATAACTAATTGCACCCGGTTTCTCTTTCGCAACCTTTAAGAATTCACCCAGAGTTTTATATGGAGAGTTATAGCCTGTAACGAGAATCATCGGTAAATCGGCAACAAGTGAAATTGGCTCAAAGCTAGTTATCGGATCATATCCTGGTTTTTTCATCATGATTGCATTGACGTTGTGCGATAAGGAGGCAAACAGCAATGTGTAACCATCTGGCTGGGCTTGTGCAACATATTCAGTCGCAATTTTCGCATTTGCACCTGGTTTGTTATCCACAATCACGGATTGTCCTAGAGTCGCTGTCATATCTTGCGCAAGGACTCTCGCAATCACATCGGTCGGGCCACCTGCTGCAAAACCAATGATGACCTTAATCGGTTTTTCTGGATAATTACTCTGCGCTAATACCTGTTGATGAGGCAAGATAGCTAAATTTAGAAGCAGACCTAAAAAGAGGGCTCGGAAGGTGTTTTTATGGGTAACGCGTGAATTGAATCGAATTTTTGTCATGAGTGGTCTCTGGGTTTTTGATTTAAGGTTTTCTAGAAAACTAGTTATTAAAAAAAACGATTGGCTGCCACTTGAAAGCGCTGAATATAACGATGTTCATGGGGGGCGTAATCAGCTACTGCATTATGAATCGTACCCATGTTATCCCACATTAAGACGCTTTTCTCTTCCCATTCAAAGGCGTAGCGAAATTCAGGACGGAGTTGATGAGCAAATAAATACTCAAGTAACTCATCACTCGCTTGCTGATCGAGTTCGTTGATGCGGATTGAGTAGCCTGGATTGGCATATAAAACCTTTTTTCCAGTAATGGGATGAACCATAATGGCAGGGTGCGAGACCGGGGGTTTTGCTTGCAATTGTTCTGGTGTAAGTGGGGGTCTAGTACTACCTTTTTCAAGACGCATTTTCTCCCAAAATTTATTAAAGTCGTGAGTAATCGTTTTACCTTCTAACTTTTCGGCAATTTCTTTAGGTAATGCATCATAGGCAGCGTGCATATTACAGAATTCAGTATTTCCGAGGGATTTCCCATCGCGCATTGGAATCTTGATACCGTACAAAATATTTGCAAAAGCAATTTGGCGACTATAGGACATATCCGTGTGCCAATCTTGTCCTGCATCGGATAAGCCCAAAGGTTTGCCATTTTCGACCATATTGGAGAGCGTCATCATTTCAGGAATTTTTGGATCTTGTGCGATTTTTGCAACATTAATTTCGAGTTCACCAAAATGAATGGCAAAGTCTTTGAGTTGTTGTGGAGTGACTTCTTGCTTGGGAAAA
Source organism: Polynucleobacter rarus (assembly GCF_003072505.1). Classification (GTDB taxonomy): domain Bacteria; phylum Pseudomonadota; class Gammaproteobacteria; order Burkholderiales; family Burkholderiaceae; genus Polynucleobacter; species Polynucleobacter rarus. The sequence continues at coordinate 1,655,435 of NZ_NTGB01000001.1, read as the reverse complement.
GTGAGAACGCCATACTCGCCCAACCATTGAATCAGTTGGTGTAATTGGGCCTCCGTAATTTTTTGGCTTAAATCTAGATCAAGCACTTTGGCACCGAGTGATTGTTTACTAGGAACTAGGTTCATTTAATACACCTTTTTACATTATTGTCTAATGAAGATGGGATAGAATAACTCAATTATTTTAGACTTTCTAATATGTTACCAGTCAATGAACTCTATTCTATCGAGGAACTACGCCTAAAAGCAAAGGAAAGATTGCCCCAAGCAATTTTTGACTTTTTCGATGGCGGGGCTGAGGACGAAATCACCCTAAACGCTAATCGTCAGGCTTTCAAAGACCAGTTTATAGTGCCCCAAGGTCTCAATGACGTTAGTAATGTCGATACCGCTACTAATATATTAGATCACTTTTTCTCTTTTCCCTGTGCTGTTGCACCAACCGGTGCGGTCGGTTTTGGCTGGCGCGGGGGTGATCTAGCTATTGCTAAGGCTGCTGCCAACCATCAAATTCCTTACACTTTATCTACTACCGCAACTGCCTCCATTGAAAACATCGCTCGCAATGTTCCTGGCCGTTTGTGGTTTCAGGCCTATGTGTTAAGAGATCATGACTTTTTCTTTAAGCTCTTACAGCGTGCCTACCATTGTGACTATGAAGCACTCATGATTACGATTGATTTACCGGTAGGAGGTAAAAGAGAGCGCGATTTAAGAAATCATTTTTCAGTGCCATTCAAGTTTACTTCTCTCAATCTAAGAGATTTTGCTTCAAAACCCCGGTGGGCAATTCCCATGTTGCTTGGGGGAGTACCTAAGTTTGAAAATTTAGTCGGTATGAGAAACACCAACTCCTATGGTGAAAACTCGGCTTCTTCCGTTGGGAAGTACTATGATGCCTCGTTTGATTGGGAATCCTTAGCTAAAGTCAGAGAATATTGGTCCCGTAAATTGATTATTAAGGGCGTACAAAGTCCAATCGATGCAAAACGCTTAGTGGATTTAGGCGTTGATGCGATTGTGGTCTCTAATCATGGTGGCCGACAATTAGATGGAGCGCAAGCAACGCTGCGAGCTCTGCCAGCCATCTTGAAAATTGTTGATGGTAGGATCCCAGTATTTGTGGATGGTGGGATTCGACGCGGTAGTGATATTTTCAAAGCCCTCGCCATGGGTGCCCAAGGTACCTTGGTTGGACGTGCTACCTTATATGGTGCTCTCGCAGCAGGTAATGAAGGCGCAAACCGAGCCTTAGAAATTCTGTTGGATGAATTCACACGCACGATGCAACTTACTGGTATGCGAACGATTGCAGAAATCCATCATTACGGTACCTACTTGCTCGCCAATAATAAGTAAGCTAAAAGACATTTAACCAAATTAATTAGAGCGACGCAGTTGATATACGGCGTGCCTCTGTAAACCGGGTAGACCAATACGGTGTCTGCAATTGTTCTAATCTGACGGTGCCACCTGCATTGGGAGCATGTACGAAACGACCTTTGCCAACATAAATACCGACGTGAGAATAGGGTGAACCCAAAGTGTTAAAAAAAACCAAATCACCTGGTGCCAATGGTGCGTTCTCAACTAAAGAGCTAACCTTGGGCATCTCCGCTGTGGTTCTTGGGATTTTTTTTCCACGAGTACTAGCAAACACATAATGAATCAGGCCACTACAGTCAAAACCGCCGTCAGGGTTATTGCCACCCCAGCGGTAAGGGATTCCAATCAAACCAATCGCTGTTACAGAAATATCTTCTTGACCAACACTAATATCTTGGGCTAAGTTAGGTAGTCGACTAGAACCATTTTGCGTCCCCGACAAAGGGTTCGATGCTTGATTACCTTTAGTGCCACACCCTACCAAGAACAAAAGGCAGAGTATGGCAAGCCAACTTTTAGAGAATTTCAGCCGCATGATCCGCTAAGCGTGAACGCTCACCTCTAGCCAAGGTGACGTGTCCACCATGACGCCAACCTTTGAATCGATCGACTACATAGGTTAAGCCGGATGATCCCTCGGTTAAATAAGGCGTATCAATCTGAGCAATATTACCTAAGCAAATCATTTTCGTACCAGGGCCTGCTCTAGTGACTAAGGTTTTCATTTGTTTCGGGGTTAAATTTTGTGCCTCATCAATAATCACAAACTTAGATACAAAGGTTCTGCCCCGCATAAAGTTCATACTCTTTACTTTAATTCTGGATCTGATGAGCTCTTGTGTTGCGGCTCGTCCCCATTCCCCCGCGCTATCATCGCTGCGGTGGAGTACTTCTAAGTTATCATCAAATGCACCCATCCATGGTTGCATTTTCTCTTCTTCAGTACCTGGCAGAAAACCAATATCCTCACCCACTGGAACGGTAGCACGCGTAATAATGATCTCGTTATAACGTTTACTATCTAACACCTGTTCTAAACCAGCCGCTAAGGCTAATAGGGTTTTACCTGTACCTGCTTGGCCTAATAAAGTAACAAAATCTATTTCAGGGTTCATTAATAAATTGAGGGCAAAGTTTTGTTCACGATTACGCGCTGTAATGCTCCAGACATTATTTTTTTGATGAGAAAAATCTCTTAAGGTTTGTAATAGTGCTGTTTTGCCATTAATTTCTTTTACTTGAGCATAAAAGGGAGTACTGCCATCACTATTTTCTTGATACACAAATTGGTTGACCATCATCGAATTAACGAGGGGGCCTGTAATTCGATAAAACATTGTGCCGGATTTACCATCACTCCAACTTTCCATCGCCTTGCCGTGCTTAGGCCAAAAATCAGGAGGTAATTGTAAAACGCCAGCGTACATGAGGTCACGATCTTCAAGTACTTGGTCGTTAAAGTAGTCTTCAGCCGGTAAGCCAATTGCGCGAGCCTTGATTCGCATATTGATATCTTTTGATACCAATACGACTTCTTGATTTGGGTGTGACTCCTGCAGAGAGCGAACAACCCCTAAAATCATATTGTCGCCTTTACCTTCAGGCAAACCCTCGGGTAATTTAATTTCTTTTAAATCGGTTTGGAAAAACAGTTTGCCTGTAGCGTCTTTATTACCTAATTTGTCTAAAGTAATCCCTTCATTCAGAAAGCCACTAGTTCCGTCCACTAGACCATCTAAAGAGCGACTTACTGCTCGTGCATTTCTGGCTACCTCGCTCATGCCTTTTTTATGATTATCTAATTCTTCTAGAGTTGTCATTGGCAAATACACGTCATGCTCTTCAAAGCGGAACAAGGAAGAAGGATCATGCATGAGCACGTTGGTGTCTAAGACAAATAAACGTTTTTTAGAAGAGGCAGATTTCGTTGGTTTTGTTCTTGAAGATCGATTTGTTTCCTGTTTGATACGCTTGATTGCTTCTTTTGCGATGGTATTAGCAACGCTAGGTGTTTCATTGCTTGCCCTCGGCAATTCAGGCTCGAAACTTGCAAGAAAGGTTTCATCTTCCTCCAACACTGTAATTTGAGCTTTTGGAGGCTTTTTAAGATCGGGTTTACGCATGCGAGGCAAATTGAGTTCATCAGCTGCTTGGTTGGGTGCTGGGGGCAAAGGCATGCATTAACTCCTATGGGGTTCGTTAAAAATGGGATTAAAAATGGGCCATATTGTGCCAAGCACAAGCTGAGCCAAACTAGGCTTTACTTGCGAAGGCGTTAAAGTTGGCTGCAGTATTTGGGTAAAGCAGAAAAAATGTTGAATTACTAAATACAAACTTTTGGGGGGTAATGGCCTGTCTTGATAAACTGATTCAAGAATATTGTGGTTGAGGAGCGTACTTCGTTTTCTTCGCATTAAGAATACATTAGCCCAAATTTCAAGACATTGCAACCACAGTTTTCAAAACTTCTTCCACATGCCCTGGAACCTTAATGCCACGCCATTCATGACGTAAAATCCCTTTAGAATCAAAGAGAAATGTACTTCTATCTAGCCCTCTTACCTGTTTGCCATACATATTTTTCATTTTCATGACTTCAAAAATAGAGCATAAATCCTCATTTACGTCGGCAACTAGCTCAAAAGGTAACTCATGTTTGCTTTTGAAATTTTCATGTGACTTTAAAGAATCGCGAGAAACACCCACAATCACAGCATTTGCTCTCGTAAAAGCCTCGATCGTATCTCTGAAATTGCCAGCTTCAACAGTACAACCAGGGGTTGCGTCTTTTGGATAAAAATATAAAACTAGTTTTTTGCCTAAAAAAGAGCTCGGTTCAAAAACTAAACCTGAAGTCGCTTGGATAGAACAATGGGGGATTGATTCGCCAATTTGCACTGCCATTTTAAATTCCCTTATAAATTGATTACACTAATTTTGCCATGTTATTTGGATCAAATCACAAATATGATTTTTCAGCATTAGGATGAATTGAATCTATTCTGTCATCATAAGTTAAATAACCGATTCAATTGGCATTCGCATTAATTCCCCACTACGATTAGGGATTTCTCCCCAAGTAAAAGGTAATTCAATTAGATGCTGTAATTGTCCGGTTTTTTGCCATGAAAGATGTAATTCTTGCATACTTACTAGCTCATGCCCTTGACTCAACCACCCCTTTAAAAGTTGCTCGAAAAGGGGTAAAAATTTCTGACCTTCAAGCTCAGCATGCAGCGTGAACACTTGATCATTGGGATTACTCGCAGTCAGACTTAAAAGATGGCTAATTACATCCTCACCAGTCATGTTATTGACCCCAATCAACTCATCTAAGGTCGGGAGTGTGGTTGGATATTGAATGTGATGGCAGGTTTTCATACCCTCTAACTTAACGCGGTAAGGTACTAAATTCAGCGGTGCACGTCCGTCCGAAGAGTATTTCATCTGCCATGTATCCAAATGTTTAATAGCTGTTGGATTCATTTGCCAACCGGCAGCACCATGGGTTTTTGGGACTTCTTTAAAAATATCAGTAAATCGATCCCAGGCGAGATTCATTTGTTGCAAGGTCCACTCTGGGGTTGCGTCGCGGACATTGTCCTGCCAGACGCGATGATCCCAAGTATGAATCCCAACTTCGTGTCCACTTTTTGCTACTGATTGCATTTCTGAGCGTGCTTTTTTACCAATATCTGGGGCTGGTAAAAGAACTCCATAACTTAAGGTTTTGAGACCATAATGCTCAACGACTGAAGTACGAGAAACCTTTTTGAAAAAACCCGGTTTAAAAATGTTCTTGAAAGCCCAACCGGTATGATCAAAACCCAAACTAAATAAAAAAGTAGCCTGCAGATGATTCGTGTCGAGTACTTTTTGTAAACGGGGTACGCCTTCTTGCGTTCCTCGCAAAGTATCGACATCGATTTTGAGTGCAATCCTTCCCATTATTAGGTGTTCCTAAAAGTCAAGGTGTAAAAGGGTAATTGCGCCAATTAATGATCGACTAAACTGCGTGCACGAACCACATCATGACGATAGGCTTCGAAAATGTGCTCTAGGGCATCTTCCATCGTCGTGGAAGGTTTCCAACCTAGTTCGGTCATCGTATTTTCGATTTTTGGGACACGATTTTGTACGTCTTGATAACCTGTTCCGTAGTAGGCATTCGCCGTTGTTTCTTGTACGTTAACCAATTTAGCTGAGGCTTGATACTCGGGGATCCGATTCGCAATGGCTAACATCATATTGGCCAATTCTTTGACAGAGTGATTATTAGTTGGGTTACCGATGTTATAAATCTTGCCATTGGCAATATCATTTTTATTTTCTAATATCAACGCCAAGGCATCAATGCCATCATCAATATAGGTAAATGCTCTTTTTTGCAAACCACCATCGACCAAGTTGATCGGTTCACCACGGACAATATGACCTAAAAATTGAGTTACTACGCGCGAGGATCCTTCTTTAGCGGTATAAATGCTATCTAAACCAGGCCCAATCCAGTTAAATGGTCTGAAAAGGGTAAAGCGTAAGCCCTCCATCCCATAACCCCAGATGACGCGATCCATTAATTGTTTTGCGCAAGCATAAATCCATCTTGGTTTGTTAATTGGGCCATAAATCAGTGGGGAAGACTCTGGATCAAATTCAGCGTCGGTACTCATACCGTAAACTTCTGAGGTTGACGGAAAGACGAGATGTTTGCCATATTTGTGGGCGGAGCGAACAATCGGTAAATTCGCTTCAAAATCAAGCTCAAATACTTTGAGTGGTTGCTGGACATAGGTCGCTGGGGTTGCAATCGCGACCAAAGGTAGGATTACATCGCATTTACGCACATGATATTCAACCCACTCTTTGTTGATCGTAATATCGCCTTCGAAAAAATGCATCCTTTGATGATTCACGATGTCACCGAGTCGATCATTTTGCATATCCATACCGTAGACTTCCCAATCCGTAGTCTCTAAGATACGCTTTGATAGGTGGTGACCGATAAAACCATTGACACCTAGGATTAAGATTTTTTTAGCCATAATGAGTCGTTTACCTCGGAATTAGAAATAGAAAATACTGCATGCAATAGACAGTATTCTAAGCGTTTGTGAAAGTATTCAGTAATTTTTGTAAGTCTTGGGGGCTAATCAGGGATTCATGATGTCGAAGTTCTTCGATCCATAGCCCACCCCGATCCGGACAACAACCTACGATTTTACCGTCAAATAGACCAAGACCTAGAGCCTGATTGATGGGTAGAGAGTTAGGAAGTATTTTCTGAGCCTTTGCAACTACTAGTTGGTGTACGCCTAGCATGGTAAATGCACCAGGGTAGGGAGGAGCGACAGCTCGGTAAAGATTATATACATCATGGCAACTTGCCTGCCAGTTAATCAGCCCATCTTGCGGTTTACGCCCGCCAAAATAACTTCCCATTGAAAGATCATTTTTGGTTCTAGGGATTTGACCTTGAAGCAGTTGTGGCAATACTTTTTCTAGCGCAATCACCGCTGCTTGACTGACTTCATTAAAGACTTCATAAGCAGTTTGATCAGGACCAATTGGCACCACTTCTTGACTAACGATATCGCCCGCGTCGGGCTTTACTTCCATGATGTGCAAAGTAGCGCCAGTTTCTGCTTCGCCGTGTAAGACGGCCCAGTTGATGGGGACCCGCCCACGGTATTTAGGGAGTAAGGAACCGTGCATATTGAGCGCTGCTAATTTAGCAAGCTGCAAAATTTGCGTCGGAATCATCTGCCTAAAATAAAATGAAAACAAATAATCTGGGTGAATTTGTGCAATACGATCTTGTAACTGGGAATCATTCAAGTCAGGGTCTAAGAGGATTGGAATGTGATGGGCCTGACACAGATCTGCGACCGACTCAAACCAAATATTCTCACTAGGGTTATCCGCATGGGTAATGACGAGTGGAATCTCAAAGCCACCTTCAATTAAGGTTCGAAGACACTTTACGCCAACAGTATGATAGGCGAATACAACTGCAGTGTTATTGCGAAGCGTCAATCGCATCACCTTGAGCTACATCATCCTGTTCTAAAACACCCATCACAATATACCTAGGCCTTTTACGAACTTGTTCGTAGATGCGGCCAGTATATTCGCCTAGTAAACCTACCCCAAAAAGTAAAACACCCATCAGGAAAAAGTTAAGTGCAAATAAAGTAAAGACCCCTTCTACTTCGGCGCCAAGAATGAAGCGACGCACCAACAGTAGGATAAATAGAAAGCCTGACGCAATCGCTAGCAAGATTCCAATTAAAGAAAAAGCTTGCAGAGGCATCACGGAAAAGCCAGTAACTAAATCAAAATTTAATCGAATTAATTGGTAGAGAGAGTATTTCGACTCGCCTGCAAAACGTTCCTCATGTTTGATCTCAATTTCAATGCGTTTACTTGCGTAAGTGAAGCCCAGTGCTGGAATAAAAGTATTGAGTTCTTTACTTTTCTTCATTAAATTGACCACTCGCCGATCATAGCCACGCATCATACAGCCTTGGTCAGTCATGGTAATACGAGTGATACGATCCCTCAGCTGATTCATGGCTTTAGAGGCATAACGTCGGAAATGTGAATCTTTTCTAGCGACTCGAATCGTACCGACATAATCAAAGCCTTCAAGAAGCAACTGAGCAATCCGATGGATTTCTTCTGGTGGGTTTTGTAAATCAGCATCTAGGGTGATAATAAAGTCACCGTTCGCATAAGAAAACCCAGCCATGATGGCCATATGTTGACCAAAATTACCGTTAAATAAAACTACCCTTGTCGTGTCAGGACGTTTATCAAACTGCCTAGCTAATAGTTGTGCCGATTGATCGCGACTACCATCATTCACAAACACCACTTCATAACGAACATTTAAATTTTTTACCATCAAATCCAAAGCAGGATAAAGACGGTCAAATAATGCTTGTAGACCGTCCTCTTCGTTGTACACCGGAATCACAATCGAAATCAGCGGAAAAGCAGGCTTGACCGGAAGAAAACGTTCCATCGAAGTGCTATGAATGATATTTTTTGACATTAAGTAATTCTAAAGGTTTTTTATTTAGGAATAAAAAATGGTGTTTCCTACCATTGAAACTCTCGCAGTTGGCTTTTTATTTTAAGGCGGACAGAAGCGCATTTTCTAAACTTACCACTACACGCTCAACATCAGCATTTGTCATTTGGGCAAATAAAGGCAGCGTTAAAATGGCTTTACCAACACGCTTTGCATGTGGTGTGCTTGCTGGGTCATAACCCAGTTCGCGATACAGGGTAAATTGAGTGATGATGGGATAGTGGAGGCCACAACCAATTTGTTGGTCTTTCATCTTTTGCATGATGTCAGCACGGTTGCTACCTTTATTTTCAAGGGACTCGATGGGAAGAACAACCTGAAACATATGCCAGTTGGAGTTTGCGAAATCGGCAACAGGTAATTGAAGTCCTAACGCTACGAGCGAGGTTTTAGCAAAACTTGCAAAGTAATGTTTTGCTAATTCATGACGAATGGCTGTAACTTCTACAATTTTCGCAAATTGATGAAGACCAATTACCGCATTAACGTCAGTAAGGTTATGCTTACCGCCGAGCACATCTACCTCCATCCCATCTAGCCCTGTGCGCGTGACTCCTTGCAAGCGATACTTACTAGCAAGGATTGCTTCCTCCTCCGTATTCATGACGAGACATCCACCTTCAATACTCGTGATATTTTTATTCGCCTGAAAACTAAAACTGACCAAATCAGAGCGCAACGGACTAGCAGCGCCAATCCTATTTCCCTGCCAGGAGCTACCTAAAGCTTGGGCTGCATCCTCAATCACACGTAGGTGATACTTGTCGGCAATCCTGTATAAGTACCCCATATCAACGGGTAAGCCGGCAAGATAGACGGGCATGATAGCTTTAGTTGCCGGTGTAATTGCTTGTTCAATTAGATTCAAATCGATATTGCGAGTCACTGGATCAATATCTACAAAGACCGGTTTTGCCCCAACTGTAAGAATGACATTTGAAGTCGAAACCCATGAAATCGGACTCGTAATAACTTCATCGCCAGGACCGATACCCGCAATCCTAAGGGCAATTTCCATTGTGGCTGTACCATTGGCAAAACAACGTACAGGTCTACCACCAAAATAATCCGATAAAGTTTTCTCTAGCTGCGCATTTTTGGGGCCCGTCGTAATCCAACCAGAACGTAACACTTCACCAACGGCCGCAATGGTTGCTTCATCGATTGTGGGTTTAGTAAAGGGTAGAAAAGGAATTTGTGAATTACTCATAGCAATGCCTGATTGAAAACGGTTTAAGATCTTGCCAAAATATAGACGCCAACTAAGATAATACCAATCGCTAGCATTCGCTGTGTCGATAAAACCTCGCCAAATAAATAATAAGCGGCGATGGCATTCACCACATAACCTAATGATAAAAGCGGATAAGCAATCGATACGTCAACTCTGGATAAGCCAGCGATCCAAGTTATAACTGATAATCCATATAAAGCCAAGCCACCGAGGATGGGTAAATTGGAACCTATTTGCATTAAGGTTGGCATCAGGGTCGCTGGGGCGAGTGTGATCTCACCTAGGCGATTAGTGCCCGCTTTGAGTAAGAGTTGAGCACAGGCATTGAGTAAGATGCCCGCGAATAAATAAGAAAAACTAGATATATTCATTAAATTAAAACCTATTGGTTACTGAAATGCGCAATCAAGCTTTATGGCAATGGCTTACGCACAATTACTCTTAAGGCATCTCGTGCTACTAATTCCATTGGAAAATTCTGCTTTGTAAGTTCATCATACTTATGGTTAGTTAAAATCGCAAAAGCATCCTCTGATGGATTAGATTGCCATAACTGCATCCAATCACTCGTTTTGCTAATCCACTTATTAGGTTCTTGTTCAATCCCAAAGGCTAACTCATCTTCAAAATTAACCATAATACTTGGGTGTTCTAAATAAAAGGGGATTGTGTGCTCAAGCAACTCCACAGAATATAACTTGGTATCCGGTTTGAGTAAGGGTTTTACTTGCTCTGCTAGATCGACACCGGATAATAGCCTTCCAACGTGCTCATGTGACAAACCAGCAGTTAATGTCACGGCTAAAAAAGTTGCAGAGTAAAGACACAAACTGAGCATTCTTCGCTTGCAATAATATAAGGACGAAAGACAGCCAACAATTCCAAGAATCAGAGCAATACGAATATCTTTGGCATAAGCAAGATAGCTTTGTGCCTCATAGGTTTCACCTGTTTTTTCGATCACAGAAATTTGGGTCAAACCAATGATAAAAAGAACTAGAAAAAAACTGACTTGCCATAACCATGGAGCGGTAAAGATACTGGCTTTAGTTAAAGATAAATTAAGACCATGATCAATCGAAATCGCAATGATGATAGCCAAGGCGGGTATCACTGGAATGATATAACCTGGTAGTTTAGAGTGCGATGAACTGAAGAAAATCAGAATAACTAAAAACCATACAAAGCATAACCAAAGCGATTTAAATTGTGGAGACTGAAGCGGTAGTTTGAGCCGTAATTTAAAAACTTGTACATTCGCCCTGACTAATTGCACTAACCAAGGAATGAGTCCAACGCAGAGTAGTGTAATAAAAAAGTGCCAGGGAGCTACACGGGCATGTTCATTCGTCGTGAAGCGCTCAAAGTGTTCACGAATAAAAAAGAAATGTAAAAAAGAGGGATGTTCAATTGATATCAGAATAAACCAAGGGGCACAAATCAGAAAGAAGAGACTTAACCCTTTTACCCAAAGCATTTGAGTCCAGCATTTCCAGTCGCCACTGGTAAAGGTATACAACACGATGACCATACCAGGTAACACCACCCCAATTAATCCTTTACTGAGTACTGCCAATGCCATTGAGGCCCAGCACATTAGCATCCAATTTTGTTGAGTTTTAGAGCCCAGAGTTGAACTCCAAGATAAGATCAAACAACAAAGAGTAGCGCCCATAAAAAATGCCATCCCCATATCGAGCGAATTAAAATGGCCCCCTAAAATCCATAATGGACTAGATGCCAAAATCATCGCGACTAGATGACCAACCCTTGGACCCCAAATCTCATTCGCCGTGTAAGCGAAGAAGAAAATTCCCCCTAAGCTCGATAGTCCACTCCAAAGTCTAGCTTGCCACTCACCCAAGCCAAACAATTTAAAAGCGAGAGCGGTCATCCATAGATGTAAGGGGGGTTTTTCGAAATATAAATAATCGTTATATTTTGGGACCAACCAATTACCACTCACCAACATCTCACGGGCAATTTCAGCATAGCGCCCTTCATCTGAAGGAATTAAATGACGAAAGCCAAGCGTACTTAACCAAACAAAGGCAAGAAGAAGATAGAGCAACCAACTCGGATTATGGAGAACTTGCTGTGACAGGGAGAGGTATCTTTTCAACATTTCTTGTAGTTACTTCCCCGCTAACGCTGCGGGAGTCGTTAACGGCGTTGATTCGATTAAAAAGGCGCCAAGTACTAGTCTGCCTTCACCCATCAAGATGTTGTAAGTTCTACACGCGGCCTGAGTTGTCATGACCTCAAAGCCGATTTTCGCTTTATATAAGTCTTGAATGAGACTAGGCGTTACAAAACGATGTTTTAAGCCACTCCCCAGAATAACTAATTCGGGACGAAGTTGGGCAATGGTCTCAAAATGGGAACGTTCAAACTGACCAAAGTTTGAAATATTCCAAGGATTTATCGCGCCTTCGGGCATCACTAAAATGGAAGATTCAAATCGAATTTCGTTAATCTCGATATAAGAATCCTCGTATCTGGTGACGGTATTGAGTGCTGAATGGGGATCAGGTTGGAGTTTCAAGGCTTTCCTCTGTCATAATATGGTTATTATAACTAGCGTTTGTCCGCTAAAAGTTTGAGAGATCTATTTTATTGTGAAAACTTTTTTAAAATCCGCAAAACTAAATAATGTTTGTTACGACATTCGTGGTCCTGTCTTGGAACTTGCCACGCGAATGGAAGAAGAAGGACAAAAAATTATCAAATTAAACATTGGTAATGTAGGGGTATTTGGTTTTGATCCTCCTGAAGAAATCCAATTAGATATGATTCGTAATTTGCAACATGCCGCTGCTTATTCCGACTCGAAGGGTATTTTTACAGCCCGTAAAGCCATCATGCACTATTGCCAACAAAAGAATATTCAGGGTGTTGACATTGACGATATTTATACCGGTAATGGCGTTTCTGAACTAATCGTTTTAGCCATGAATGCGCTACTCAATGATGGTGACGAGATTTTGGTACCAACGCCTGATTATCCACTTTGGACAGCTGCTGTCAGCCTATCAAGCGGGAAGCCAGTCCATTATTTGTGTGACGAAAGTAAGGACTGGGCCCCAGATTTAGCTGATATCAAAGCAAAGATCAGTGATAAAACCAAGGGTATTGTCATCATTAATCCCAATAATCCGACTGGTGCGATTTATTCCGATGATGTCTTGAAACAAATTGTGCAACTCGCTCGTGAGCATGACTTAATTATTTTTGCCGACGAGATCTACGACAAAACTTTATACGATGGCCATACGCACACTTCGATTGCATCGCTTGCAACTGATGTCTTGATGATTACTTTTAATGGTTTGTCAAAAAATTATCGGTCATGTGGTTATCGTGCTGGCTGGATGATTGTCTCAGGCGATAAAAGTGGTGCAAAAGACTATATTGAGGGTTTAAATATGCTCTCATCTATGCGCTTATGCGCCAACGTGCCGGGTCAATGGGCGATTCAGACAGCACTAGGTGGTTATCAAAGCATTAACGAACTCGTGGGAGAGGGTGGGCGACTGCGTCGTCAACGTGATTTGGCTTATGATTTAATCACTAAAATCCCAGGTGTTAGTTGCGTAAAACCTGCTGCTGCACTTTATTTATTTCCGAAATTAGATCCAAAAATGTATCCGATTAAGGACGATCAGGAATTTATTGCTGATTTATTGCGTGAAGAAAAAGTCCTTCTAGTTCAAGGCAGTGGTTTTAATTGGCCACATCCTGATCACTTTAGGGTTGTTTTCTTACCCAATGAGGATGTCTTACGAGACGCTATCAAGCGGTTAGCCCGTTTTTTAGCAAAATACAGAAAAAGAATGGGAACTGAGTCTCTCGTTTAAGTTGCGACTAAAATAGTACTTTTAGTAGGACTTCGAATTTGCTCGAAGTCTTCCGATCATTTATGAAGATTTGAACATGAAACCAATACAAGTAGGATTATTAGGCGCTGGAACAGTGGGCGGCGGTGTATTTACTGTGCTGCAGCGTAACCATGAAGAGATTGAAAGACGGGCTGGGCGTGGGATTGAGATTGCGGTTGTTGCTGATCTTGATCAAAAGCGTGCTGAGCAGATTGTACAAAATCGAGCTAGGATTGTGAACGATGCCTATCAAGTCATTAATGACCCAGAGATTGAAGTAGTTATTGAATTAATCGGTGGCTACGGCATTGCTAAAACTTTAGTTTTGGCAGCCATTGCAGCAGGTAAGCACGTCGTTACAGCTAATAAAGCCTTAATTGCGGTGCATGGTAACGAAATTTTTGCTGCTGCTAGGGAGCGTGGCGTGATTGTTGCTTTTGAAGCGGCTGTTGCTGGCGGTATTCCTATTATTAAGGCATTAAGAGAAGGTTTAACAGCAAATCGAATCGAGTGGATTGCTGGCATTATTAACGGTACGACTAACTTTATCTTGAGCGAAATGCGTGATAAAGGCTTAGATTTTGATGTGGTGCTAAAAGAGGCGCAGCGCTTAGGCTATGCCGAAGCGGACCCTACCTTTGATATTGAAGGGATTGACGCAGCGCATAAAGCCTCAATCATGAGCGCAATCGCTTTTGGTGTGCCGGTTCAATTCGATAAAGCGCATATCGAAGGTATTACTAATTTAGCAGCAATCGATATTAAGTATGCAGAAGAGCTTGGTTATCGAATCAAACTATTAGGGATTACCAAACGTACCCCTGACGGTATAGAACTAAGAGTTCATCCGACCTTGATTCCTAATGATCGCCTGATTGCCAATGTTGAAGGTGCTATGAATGCAGTCCAAGTGTTTGGTGATGCCGTCGGCACTACTTTGTATTACGGTAAAGGCGCTGGATCAGAGCCAACCGCTTCAGCCGTGATTGCCGATTTAGTTGACGTGGTTCGCTATCAATCTGTGCCTGCAGACAAGCGCGTTCCTTACTTAGCGTTCCAAGAAGATAAAGTAATTAATACAGTGGTCATGCCAATTGGAGAGATCACTACTAGTTATTACTTACGCCTGAAAGTGGCAGATGAAACGGGTGTTCTAGCCAATATTACGAAAATCCTTGCAGATCAAGATATTTCGATAGACGCTTTATTACAAAAAGAAGCTTTGGCTGGTCAAAGTCAAACAGATTTGATTATTTTGACCCATACAACCCAAGAAAAGCGGATGTTATCGGCAATTGAACAAATGACGACATTACCTACAGTACTCGGTGGGGTTATTAAAATTCGTTTGGAAGAACTTAGTTAATTAAGGCTGTTTTTATGCGTTATATATCCACTAGAGGTAGTCAACAAAACCTCTCTTTTTTACAAATCCTGTTAGCGGGTTTAGCTCCTGATGGTGGCTTATATTTGCCAGAGACTTATCCACAGATTAGTAAGCAAACTTTAGATAGTTGGCGTGGTTTGTCTTATGCACAGTTAGCGTTTGAGATATTGAGTTTATTCGCTGACGACATCCCTGCTGCGGATTTAAAAGTAATTTGTGAAAAAACATACACCAGCAAGGTCTATTGCCACACTCGTGAGCAGGATGATGCGACTGATATTACGCCAGTTCATTGGTTGGGTGATGTGGCTGTTGGTCAGGGACAAACTTCTATTGGTTTACTGAGCTTATCCAATGGCCCGACTCTTGCATTCAAAGACATGGCGATGCAGCTCTTAGGTAATTTGTTTGAATATGTTTTGGCACGTGAAAATAAAGAACTCAATATTCTCGGGGCCACGTCAGGTGACACGGGTAGTGCCGCTGAGTACGCCATGCGTGGTAAAAAAGGGATTAAGGTATTTATGCTTTCGCCCAAAGGGAAAATGAGTCCGTTTCAGTGTGCTCAGATGTATTCCTTGAAGGATGAAAATATTTTTAATATTGCTATTGAAGGGGTATTTGATGATGCCCAAGATATCGTTAAAGCGGTCAGTAATGACCTAGCTTTCAAGGCTCAGCATCAGATTGGTACGGTAAACTCGATCAATTGGGCCCGCGTTGTCGCTCAAGTCGTTTACTATTTTGCCGGTTATTTAAGAGCAACCGACAGTAGTTCAGAAAAAGTTTCTTTTTGTGTGCCGAGTGGTAACTTTGGTAATGTCTGCGCTGGTCATATTGCGAGGATGATGGGCTTGCCAATTGAAAAATTAATTGTTGCAACCAATGAAAATGATGTCTTGGATGAGTTTTTTAAAACGGGTGTTTACCGTGCCAGAAAAGCAGCAGAAACCTTACATACTTCGAGTCCCTCCATGGATATTTCGAAGGCAAGTAACTTTGAGCGTTTTGTATTCGATTGGCTTGGACGAGACGGGGCGGAAGTAGCAAAGCTATTTAAGCAAGTGGACACCAGTGGTGGTTTTGATTTTTCTAATACAACCCAGTTTGGTCAAATTGCACAATATGGTTTTGTCTCCGGTAGAAGTACCCACGAAGACCGGATTCGGACGATTCAGCAAGTCGCCAATACTTATCATGTCGTGATTGATACCCATACTGCTGACGGTATGAAGGTGGCGCTGGAACATCTAACAGCTGGCGTGAAGATGCTTGTGTTAGAAACAGCCTTACCAATTAAATTTGCTAGTACGATTGAGGAAGCTTTAGGTCATCCGCCTGGCCGCCCAAGTGCCTTTGAAGGGATTGAGCAGTTGCCCCAGCAGGTCATCGAAATGCCGCCAAATGTACAAGCCGTTAAACAATTTATTGTTGAACATACCAAATGAGTGAACAGATTAAACAACCTTTAAAGACTGCTTCCCAAGCGTTAGAGATTCTTCTAGCCAAAGCGCAAAACGTAAAAGAGACTGAACTTGTGACCGTGCAGGATGCTTTATATCGGGTGCTCGCCGTTGATCAAGTGAGTCATGTCAGTGTTCCTCCAGCGGATAACACTCAAATGGACGGCTATGTGATGCGCGCAGCAGATGTTAAAGAAATTGGGGCTGTCTTGCCAGTTTCGCAGCGGATTCCAGCCGGTAGTGTTGGGGTGACTTTAAAGCCTGGGACGATGGCACGAATTTTTACGGGAGCCAATATTCCTGATGGTGCCGATGCTGTTGTGATGCAAGAGGATTGTGAAGTGCTTACGCAGCCAAATATGGAAGGTCTTGATTACACAGTACGTGTTAATCAAATCCCGAATAGTGGTCAATGGGTTCGACGTAGCGGTGAAGATATTCAGGCAGGACATGTTGTGCTCTCGAAGGGGACTTTTCTACGTCCACAAGAGTTAGGCGTTGCTGCCTCTGCAGGTATTACTCACCTCGAAGTATTTAGACGTGTGAAGGTCGCCTTATTTTTTACGGGAGATGAATTAACCCTGCCAGGTCAGCCTTTGAAGCCGGGTGGTATTTATAACTCTAACCGCGACACTTTACTGGCTTGTATTAAATCGCTAGGTTGTGAAGCCACAGATTTTGGGATTGTGCCCGATACATTAGAGTCTACCCGTCAAACACTGCGTCAAGCAGCGATTGGGCATGATCTGATTGTGACTTCGGGGGGCGTCTCAGTTGGTGAAGAAGATCATATCAAGCCGGCAGTCAGTGCAGAAGGCAGCTTAGATATGTGGCAAATTGCAATTAAGCCAGGTAAGCCTTTGGCTTTTGGTCAGATTCCCAAAGGAAGTTCAGATCAAACGTGGTTTATGGGATTGCCGGGTAACCCAGTATCGAGCTTTGTTACTTTTTTATTATTTGTACAGCCTTTTATTTTGGCTCTACAAGGTAGAAAAAATCGACCACTGCAGCGTTTTCCACTCAAAGCAAATTTTGTATGGACAAAACCCGATCGTCGGAACGAATTCTTAAGAGTTCGGATTAATGATGCCGGTACGGTAGACTTATTCGCAAATCAAAGTTCTGGCGTATTAACCAGTGCAGCTTGGGGTGATGGCTTGATTGACGTGCCAGCAGGAACCAAGATTGCAGAGGGTGATACGGTACACTTTATGCCTTTTTCTCAATTCTTTAATTAGGTTCGTCGTGAAAATTAAACTGCGCTTTTTTGCATCGATTCGAGAAAGTTTAGATTTAAGTGAGATGGATTTATCCGTGCCACCTGATGTGAAAACGATCGCGCAACTCCGAGCTTATTTAATTAATATTGATGCCTTATGGGCTGATACACTTGCGCTTAAAAGACCTATCCGAGTTGCGCAACATCAGACGATGGTTGAGCCTGACACCTTGATTGAAGACGGTGCAGAAGTGGCATTTTTCCCGCCCGTAACAGGCGGTTAAACTCAATTTGATATTGAACCGATCATGAAAATTTCAATTCAAACGGAAGACTTTGATGTCTCGCAAGAATTAAAAATCTTAAGCGCGAATCATTCGCAAATTGGTGGTATCAATATTTTTGTAGGAACGGTTCGTGACAATCATCAAGGTGACGCAATTTCCGCAATGAGTCTTGAGCACTATCCTGGGATGACAGAAAAATCCTTAGAGGATATTCTTGAGCAAGCCAAGAAACGCTGGGATGTTTTGAATGCTACCGTCATTCACCGCGTTGGCGACCTTAAGGTCGGCGATCAAATTGTCCTCGTTGCAATTGCTAGTACTCATCGTGGTGACGCTTTTGCTGCCTGTGAGTTTGTGATGGATTATCTAAAAACCTCGGCTCCATTTTGGAAAAAAGAACATACTGCAGATGGGGCGCGTTGGGTTGATGCTAGAACTTCAGATGATGAACGTTTGAAAAAGTGGCAAGTTAAGGATTAGTCACCTTTGGTAACTTCATCTTACTGAAGTGAATTCACCTTATGAGCTAGATTGAAAATATCTGACGAAAATGTTCATCAAAGTTAATCAAAGAACATCATTTGAAATGGTTCCTTTTGCCATTCCCAGTAAACCTCAGTTTTTTTAGGTTGCTAGCTGCTGCCAGTTGAGTTTTTATCGCTAAATTTCACCAAAGTTGATTTCAAGGTCCGCTGTAACTTGACTTCTTCATATCGAGCGATCGCATTAAGATCATCTTCTGCGTAGTCCAAATTCACTTCATCATCATCGCCGGATAAGCCAGGCATTGTTTTAAAGTATTCGACCCAATCTGCTCGAGGACGCATGTCGACAATAAAATTTCTCAAATACGCATCTAGGACACGATCTCTTGGATGCGCAAGTTCATGCGTGAGTGCATCGAGATAGTCACTCTTTTTCGAGGCAATCCAATCGATGGCGAAGCCGGCCCGGTAGCACAACTCGGTATGCACGAGAAGCATGCTACGACCGTTCCCATCCAGAAATGGATGCCCCCAAGCAAATGCTCCCATTACCTCACCAGGCCACTTTCGCATGTGCTCAGTGTTGTTACCCATGTTCAGGCCCCACTCCACTGCATGTTGGGATAATTCTGATACTTCGAACTGAACCTTCGATCCCTTGGAAACAAGTCGACCGACTCCCAGCGAAAGGCGATCTTGACCAGACCACGGATAGACGTCTTGGAATAGGGTTCCATGAACCTTAAGATAGTCACCATATGTGAGCGGACCATCGATGCGCCTCAACTGGTCAAGAGCTTCTTCGAGCCGAACTTTGAAGGAGTTGTGCTCAATCCGGCTTATCTTTAACGGGTCTTTGATAGCTTCAAAATTGCGAAGATAGCCGGCAGTTTGGAAGTCATTGAACGGATCGAACACTTTCCTCCTCTTTCATATGATTAGTTAACAAGCGCACCATCTGACGGCCGCTGATTATATTTTTTTTGGTCAAGGCAACCAACAATTCATCTGTGGGGTCTTGCTTTACGTCATCGCCAGCAAGTCGGGTAACAGCGTCTGCCCAATCATCCATTCTTGTGCGCCGTGCGATCACACCATGCTGAATCGCAAGGCGACGAACAAAATCACTTACTCCCTTTATAGGGAGCATCTCCAACTGAGTCGTCAGATCAATTTTCAGATAGTTTTTGAACCCGTTATGCTTTCGCGAATAGACCACTTGTACATTATTGAACTTGAGGTTGCGCGACATGCGTCGTTTGGAGGTATCCAGAAAATAAATGGTTTCACCTGATTCTGCATTAACCTCAACGAAATCCACTTCCACGCCGAGGCGTTCGAAAAGCTCTTTTGCTACTTGCTGGTCATTGGCGACAAGGAGCACTTCACCATCTGTAACCTTGTGGGCCTTGGCATAAATTCCAGCCCCCAGCTTGATAAGCTTCCCTTCTTGAGTCAGAGTGCGTAGCACTTCGCTCAGTTGTGTGTCACTACCGAGATTTGCGATGTCAGATCGCAAGATTACGTTTCCGCTTCGCTTAGCGATGGAAATTTGAACTCGATTTTTAAGCAACATTTTCTTAACCTTGTTTTATGGCTGAAATATTAATTTTACCATATAAAACAATAGTCTGTACATACAAAAGATAACGGCTTACCGTTATCTTTTGTAAACACCAGAACAGTTTTTACCCTTCAATGAGTGTTATATAGATAATGCTGTTTGAATTCAAATAAAAACAATTAAATTGCTAAATTAGCCTGATTAAGAGGCTATAAAGATGACTCGTACAAAGGGTTAAAAACTCAGAGCTAAAGCCCTAAGTCTACTGACTTAAATGATTGGAATGAAGAAATTCCTTTTATCTTTTTTTGCTAACTTTTTTAATTGAATTTCTGCCTTAAGCGCTGTCGAGTGATTCTCACAAATCATTGAATTCAATAATTTGACTGGCCTGCGTCCTCTCGTATATTTTGCACCTTTGCCCGCATTATGAGTGGCGATACGATCATCGAGAGAATTGGTGATGCCGGTATAAAAAGTTCCGTCACTACACTCTAAAAGGTATAGATACCATTTCTTATCCGTCGTCGGTATACTCAAGTTAACTGTCATGAACAATATTTTAGGATAGCTCTTGAAATTTTGTAAAACGTACTCATGTAAGGAATATACATATTTTCTTATTTCTTAATAGAGGACCTCATGAGAATCGAAAAACTAACTACCAAATTTCAAGAAGCGCTAGCCGAAGGCCAAAGCCTTGCGGTCACAAACGATAACCAATTTATTGAGCCAGAACACGTTTTAATCGCAATGTTACAAGACCGCGATGGAGCTGGCAAAAGCCTTCTCACTCGCTCAGGTGTGCGAGTGGATGCCTTAATCAATGACCTTCAACTGCGCTTGAAAAAGCTTCCACAAGTTCAAGGAAGTGGCGAAGTACAAGTTGGCAGAAGCTTATCTGCCTGGTTAAACCTGACTGAAAAAGAAGCCAATAAAAAAGGTGATCAATTTATTGCTGTAGAGCTCATGTTCTTGGTCTTAGCAGACGACAAGGGTGAACTAGGTAAAGCGGCACGGGCGGCTGGTTTATCGCGTCAAAGTTTGGAAGCAACGATTGAGCAAGTTCGTGGTGGTCAAACGGTGAATAGTAATGATGCAGAATCGCAGCGTGAAGCATTAAAAAAATACACGGTGGATTTAACTGAACGTGCCCGTTTAGGCAAGTTGGATCCTGTGATTGGACGGGATGATGAAATCCGTCGCGCAATCCAAATTTTACAAAGACGGACTAAAAATAATCCTGTCTTAATTGGTGAGCCTGGAGTTGGTAAAACAGCCATTGTTGAGGGACTCGCGCAGCGTATTGTGAATGGTGAAGTGCCAGAGTCTTTAAAAAATAAACGTGTCTTAGTACTAGATATGGCATTACTATTAGCCGGTGCAAAATTTCGTGGTGAATTTGAAGAGCGTCTCAAAGCAGTACTCTCTGATATTGCTAAAGATGAAGGTCAAACCATCATCTTTATTGATGAGATCCATACGATGGTGGGTGCTGGTAAAACAGAAGGTTCGATGGATGCAGGCAATATGCTCAAGCCAGCATTGGCGAGGGGTGAGTTACATTGTATTGGCGCAACCACTTTAGATGAATACCGTAAATATATAGAAAAAGACTCAGCGCTAGAGCGCCGTTTCCAAAAGGTGTTAGTCGATGAGCCGAGTGTTGAGGCAACGATTGCTATATTGCGTGGTTTGCAGGAAAAATATGAGTTACACCATGGGGTAGAAATTACTGATCCAGCAATCGTGGCGGCCGCTGAGTTATCTCACCGTTACATTACGGATCGTTTTTTACCGGATAAAGCAATTGATTTAATCGATGAAGCAGCTTCGAAAATTAAGATGGAAATCGACTCGAAACCTGAAGTCATGGACAAACTCGATCGTCGGATTATTCAGTTAAAAATTGAACGAGAAGCGGTCAAAAAAGAAAAAGATGAGTCCTCTAAAAAACGCTTTTCCTTAATCGAGGAAGAAATTACGAAGTTGAGTAAAGAATACGCTGACCTAGAGGAAATTTGGATGGCTGAGAAGGGCGCTGCGCAGGGAACTGCCCATATCAAAGAAGAAATTGATCAGGTGAAGATGGAAATTGTACGTTTTCAGCGCGAAGGTAAATTAGATAAAGTAGCTGAATTGCAATACGGTAAATTACCTGAACTGGAAGGTAAATTAAAGTCTGCAACAACTGCAGAAGCTAAAGGTGGCGCAAAGCCGAATAAGTTATTGCGAACCCATGTAGGGGCTGAAGAAATTGCTGAAGTTGTGTCCCGAGCAACTGGTATTCCTGTTTCAAAAATGATGCAAGGTGAGCGCGATAAGTTATTAAAAATGGAATCCTACTTACATCAGCGAGTCGTTGGCCAAGAAGATGCGATTGTGGCGGTTTCTAATGCCATTCGTCGCTCACGTGCTGGTTTGTCAGATGAAGGCCGCCCTTACGGGTCATTCTTGTTCCTAGGGCCTACTGGAGTTGGTAAAACAGAATTATGTAAGGCTTTGGCGAGTTTTCTATTCGATAGCGAAGACCATTTAATTCGGATTGATATGAGTGAGTTTATGGAAAAGCACAGCGTCTCTAGATTAATTGGTGCTCCTCCAGGTTATGTCGGCTATGAAGAGGGTGGCTATTTAACTGAACTGGTTCGTCGCAAACCCTATAGTGTGATTTTGTTAGATGAGGTTGAAAAAGCCCATCCTGATGTGTTTAACGTACTTCTTCAAGTTCTAGATGATGGACGGATGACCGATGGTCAGGGTAGAACGGTGGATTTTAAAAATACCGTAATTGTGATGACCAGCAATTTAGGTTCTCACCTGATTCAGTCCATGGTTGGTAAACCACAAGAAGATATCAAAGATGCTGTGTGGGAAGAAGTGAAGGATCATTTCCGGCCGGAATTCTTAAACCGGATTGATGAAGTAGTAGTGTTTCATGCTCTAGATCAGCGTCAAATTAGTTCAATTGCGAAGATTCAGTTGCAACGTTTAACAGATCGTTTAGCGAAGATGGATATGCAACTTGATGTCAGCGATGAGGCTTTGTTAAAGATTGCAGAGGCTGGTTTTGATCCGTTATTCGGCGCTAGACCACTCAAGCGGGCAATTCAACAATATATCGAGAACCCGATTGCACTGCGTATTTTGGAAGGGAAATATGGTCCAAAAGATATTATTCCGGTGAATGTGGAAAATAATGAATTTGTTTTTGAGAGGAAAGTTCATTAATTCGCTAAAATGGGAGAATGAGACAAAATAATAATGATGTTGAGTTAATTACTTTAATTGGAATTGCTCACAGCATCTCCCACTTTTTTCATTTACTGATTGCCCCTTTATTCCCATGGATTAAAGAGGAGTTTGGCTTGAGTTATTCTGAACTCGGCTTGCTCATGACCGTGTTTTATGTCTCTTCCTTTATCACCCAATCGATTAGTGGTATTTGGGTTGACCGGCATGGTGCTCGCCCCATTCTTTACATCGGTATCTCTTTGCTAATTGCCGGTGCAATGTTAGTTGGAGTTTCCCAATATTATTGGATGCTACTCCTCGGAATGGCTATCACGGGGATTGGGAACGGGGTATTCCATCCTGTGAACTACACTTTAATCAATCATCTGGTTAAACCTAAAAACCTTCCCCATGCATATTCGGTACACGGTGTAACTGGATACTTGGGCTGGGCTGCCGCTCCTCTTTTTTTATTGTCTATTACCGCCTTAGTTGGCAATTGGCGCGTTGCAGTGTTTGGCGCAGGTCTTTTAGCTGCTGCGGTTTTATTGCTTTTAATCTTACGTAAAGATCTTTTAAATGATGTACCAGTTGTTCACGAGCAAACCGAACTTCAGAGTATGCCCTTATTCAGTAAGCACACCGTCGAGTTTTTAAAATTACCTAATATTTGGCTAAGTTGGTTGTTCTTCTATCTAACAGCCTTTAGTTTTGTTGGAATTCAAAGCTTTTCTTCGACAGCTCTAGTCGATATTTATCATATCGACATTACCCAAACGACGGCTTCCTATACCCTATACATGATAAGTAGTGCGGTTGGTTTGATTGCTGGGGGTTTTGTGGCGACCAAGATTGAACAGCCTGATAGAGTGATTACTGGGGCATTTTTAGCTTCCGGAGTCGCCACTATTTTTGCTGGATTTGGTTTTTTTGCTCCTTGGAGTATTCCATTACTCTTTGCTATCATGGGCTTTGGATCTGGTATGGCATCTCCTTCTCGTGATTTAATGGTTCGGGCAGCCACACCGAAAGGCTCTTCCGGTAAGGTGTTTGGCCTAGTCTATTCAGGGATTGACTGCGGAAGTGCTACGGGCCCGATTCTTTTTGGATTATTTATGGATTGGAAGAGTCCTGAAATTATCTTTTACGGTATCGCTTTTTTCCAAATCATCGCTATATTTGTGGCTTCTCAACTCAATTCTCACAATCTTGCCAGGTTGTCTGAGCAACATAATTAATCACCTTTAAGTCTAAAGAGCTCTCGTAAAAGATCTTGTTACGAGAGTTTTGTTGCATTGCACCTTTAAAATTTCACATTGTGAAATGCCATTCTCATTGGTAAAAACCCTAAACAAAACCAATTCAAAAAATATATTAAATGATGATTATGCATTCCATATCGTGGAATAATTTACTTAAGTTACTGTTTTTAAATGAATAAATAATTTAAAAATTATTGAAAAATGGTGTTGTTAGAGTGGCCGAATTTCCATATAGTTTTTATAAGGGCTGGAATTCAAGAAGTACTTAAAAACTAGCCCCAAAAATTGAAGATTGGAATCAGATATCAACCAGTAACTCTAAATAAGGAAAAATTAGCATGACATCACGTAAAGAAGCCGCTGCAGCATTACAAAAAGATTGGGATACTAACCCGCGTTGGGCAGGAATTTCTCGTAATTACACCGCGGACGATGTCATTCGTTTGCGTGGCTCTTTACAGATTGAACATACCTTAGCAAAACGTGGTGCTGAGAAATTATGGAACCTCGTCCAAAATGAAGCCTATATTAATACCCTCGGTGCATTAACTGGTGGTCAAGCGATGCAACAAGTTAAAGCAGGTATCAAGGCAATTTATTTGTCGGGTTGGCAAGTTGCTGCCGATGCGAATAGTGGCATGGAGATGTATCCTGACCAGTCTTTATATCCAGTTGACTCCGTTCCCAAGGTAGTTGAGCGAATCAATAAGACTTTCAAACGCGCTGATGAGATTCAGTGGTCAAAAGGTCTCAACCCTGGTGATAGGGGATATATCGATTACTTTGCGCCAATCGTGGCAGATGCTGAAGCAGGTTTTGGCGGCGTTTTGAATGGTTTTGAACTGATGAAGGCCATGATTAACGCCGGAGCTGCAGGGGTTCACTTTGAAGATCAATTAGCTTCTGTTAAAAAATGCGGTCATATGGGCGGTAAAGTATTAGTACCGACTCAAGAGGCAATTCAGAAATTGAATTCAGCACGTTTAGCAGCTGATGTATTGGGCGTACCAACGGTGATCTTGGCTCGTACTGATGCGGAAGCAGCAGATTTAATCACGAGTGATTATGATGCAAACGATCGGCCTTTTGTAACTGGTGAGCGTACCTCTGAGGGCTTCTTTAAAACACGTAAAGGAATTGATCAAGCGATTTCCCGAGGTTTAGCTTACGCTCAATATGCTGATATGGTTTGGTGCGAAACGGGTACACCGGATTTAGATTTTGCTCGTAAGTTTGCGGAAGCACTACGCTCGAAGTTCCCAGGTAAGTTACTTGCTTATAACTGCTCCCCATCCTTTAACTGGCGTAAAAACCTTGATGATGCAACGATTGCAAAATTCCAACGTGAACTTGGCGCAATGGGTTATAAGTATCAATTTATTACCTTGGCTGGTATCCACTCCATGTGGTACAACATGTATGACTTGGCGCAAGATTACGCCAAACGCGGTATGTCAGCCTATGTTGAAAAAGTTCAAGAACCAGAATTTGCGGCGCGTGATCGTGGCTACACATTCGTATCGCATCAACAAGAAGTTGGTACAGGCTATTTTGATGATGTAACGACAGTGATTCAAGGTGGTAAATCATCTGTCACAGCATTGACAGGTTCGACTGAAGAAGAGCAGTTCCACTAGAAGTTTTCGATCTCGACTATCCGTCTAGGTCTGAAGCCCAGCGACAAAATCGCTGGGTTTTTTATTTATCTTAAAACTTGTTAAACTAGGCTCATGAATTTAAATGATTGTCCTCTTTGTTTAACTGACGGCGGTCACTGCCTTTATCGCGGTGATCATCTACGCATCATTGCGCCGCAAGAAGTGGAGTTTCCAGGGTTGATCCGAGTTGTCTGGCATCAGCACCTTGCTGAAATGACCGATTTGATACCTACGCAACGTAGTCATTTAATGATGACGGTTTGTATTGTGGAAGATATCATCCGTAAAGTTATGCAACCCGATAAAATCAATTTAGCAGCCTTTGGTAATGTGGTACCTCACCTCCATTGGCATGTCATTCCACGTTGGCATAATGATCCATATTTCCCAAACCCTATTTGGGGGGCAAAACAACGTGAGGTCATTGAGGTACAACAGGAGTGGCGTAAAAATCAAGAAAAACAATTGATGAGCGCAATTGAAGAATATTTTGTATCTCATCCTCAAGTAAGTTAAGTTAATGGCAACGACAAAGCTCATGACCCTTGCACAGCGAGAGGCCTTTTTCTCTACATTACAGAAATCCAACCCTCATCCTGAAACTGAACTTGCTTATGTCTCTCCCTTTGAGTTATTGACTGCAGTACTTTTATCTGCACAAGCAACTGATATTTCCGTAAATAAGGCGACCCGTAAACTATTTTTAGTTGCTAATACTCCTCAAAAAATATTGAACTTAGGTGAGGCTGGGTTATTACCCTATATTGCTTCAATTGGTTTATACCGAATGAAAGGCAAGCACCTACTACAAACTTGCCAATTACTCTTGGATTTGCATGGTGGTCGTGTACCTAGAGATCGTGAGTCTCTCGAAGCTTTACCTGGAGTAGGTCGTAAAACGGCTAATGTATTACTCAATACCTTATTCGGCGAAATTGCGATGGCGGTTGATACCCATATTTTCAGAGTATCGAATCGTACTGGTCTGGCTCCCGGAAAAGATGTATTAGTGGTTGAGCAACAGTTACTTAAACGCGTCCCTAAACCCTATTTACTCCATGCACATCACTGGTTAATTTTGTTGGGAAGGTATGTCTGTCAAGCAAGGTCACCACAGTGCTCACTGTGTACGGTTGAGCCAGTGTGCCAATCTAAAGAAAAGAATTTCAAATCTCGTTAAGAGAATAGTTACTTCTATATGAGTTTATTTAATCCAACGAAAGATCAGGTCCGGGAGTTTTTTTGCATGACCTGGCACAAGCAAGTTTCGAACGGGATCCTAACTCCCCTAGAATCAATAGCTGCAAGGTGGATGGTGGAGCATCCCGAATACCATGAATTATTAAGTGAATTAGAAGTCGCAAAAGACAAAGAGTTTTCGGTAGAAAATGGTCAAACCAATCCCTTTTTACATTTGTCGATGCATCTGAGCCTGACCGAAATGGTTCAAGTGGATCAACCCAAGGGGATCAATGCCATTAGTAAAGAGTTAACCATCAAACTAGACTCTGAGCATACTGCCCAACATCAAATGATGGAGTGTTTGGGGCAGATTTTGTGGGAGTCGCAACGCAATGGTACGCAACCAGATATGCAGGAGTATTTAATGCTCTTACAACGATTGTTGTAACCAGTCTCTTAAAACTCGCTTAACTTTTGCTTGGCGCGAGCCATCGCCGCTTCAATAATGGCCTTTTTACGGGCTTTTTCAGCGGCGTCATTTTCTGAAGGTAAAGCTGCTAATTTGGCAGCTGCTTTATTGCTCTGCCTGATCAACAAATCTCTTTCTTCTCTTGCTTGACGAGACTTGTGGGCTTCATAATGATGTTTTGCAAAGTTGGCTTGTTCACTCGACCAAGCTTGCCATCCAGTTTGATTCTCTGTGACAGGCACCATCTCAATACAATCGACCGGGCAGGGAGCAACACATAGATCACAACCAGTACAGCGATCATTGATGACGAAGTGTAACTTTTTGGGTGCGCCAATAATGGCATCTACAGGGCAGGCTTTAATGCATAAAGTGCAACCAATACACTCTTTTTCGTCAATCACTGCGAGCGGCCTAGGACGCTCTAAGCCGTGAGTTTCATCGAGAGGTAAGATGGGCTGCTTTAATATTTTGGCTAGTCTTACGATGCCCTCAACCCCTCCGGGAGGGCAGCGGTTATACAAAGCCTCATCCTTGCTCATTGCTTTAGCATAGGCATGGCAATCAGGGTAACCACACTTGGTACATTGGGTTTGAGGTAGGGCACTATCCAACTCAGTGAGCAGGGAGTTTTTAATAGGATGATTACTTGTATTCAAGTTTTCATTTTACCAAGATTTGATCTTGGTTTTTTGTAATGCATTAGGCCAAACAAAAAGCCCCTTGGAAGATTTAGCATCTCATCAAGGGGCCAACAATCTTAATCTTTTATCTACCTTCTAAGATCAAGGCAGTTCACTAAAAAGATTTACTCAATCCAATGTAAAAATTCTTCTTTAGGTTTTCTAACTTTAGGTACTTTTGAAAGCCAATCTTCATCTGCTTTTCTAAATCCCAAAGGTAGAATTACAGTACTACGAAGACCTTTTTCTCTAAGGTTCAACAGAATGTCTAATTCAGCGGGGTTGAAACCTTCCATTGGTGTTGCGTCAATTTCTTCTTCAGCAGCTGCGATTAAGGCAGTACCGAGACCAATATAGGATTGTTTTGCTGCGTGATTGAAGTTTACTTCTGGATCTCTTGTTGTAAAGTTCTTAATTACACCTGCACGATATGCAATAGTCGCTTCGCTTCTATTATTACGAATCTCTTCTGCTCTATCAAATGCGTGGTTGACGCGGTCTTCAGTGTAAGTATCCCATGCTGCAAAAACAACAAGGTATGAACAATCCGTAATTTGAGATTGATTATTTGCAACGGCTTTAATTTTTTCACGAAGATCTTTGTTCGAGATAACGAATAACTCGTATGGTTGTAAACCGAAAGAGCTAGCTGAAAGTCTAACTGCTTCTAAAATACGTTCTACTGTTTCTTTTGGCACGGACTTGGTGGAATCCATTTTTTTAGTAGCATAACGCCACTTTAATTTCTCGATAAGACTCATTTACATTCCTTTTGATTCGATTAATAAAATATTAATTTTCATTTTACTCAATTTTTGTTAATTGACTAATGCATTCAAAGCAAAGTGTGTTTTCACACTTTGCTTTGGCAACGATATCAATTTAAATAGACTTTTTAACCGTAGGCTTCTTTACTGCAGTCGTTTTCTTGGAAACTACTTTTTTAGCAGCTAGAACTGGTGTTTCAAGGGACTCCACCATTTTAGAGATGGCTGCAGAAGACTTCGGTGGGCTCTTTTGAACTGGTTTGGTAATTAATTTGGAAACCAACTTCGTCACTACCTTTGGTTTGTTTTCAGCCTGGACAGTAATAGTTGCTTCTTGTTTTGCTGCAGTTTTAGAAGTTGCTGCAACTGGCTTTGCTGCTACAGGTTTAATTGCCTTAGTTGATCCTTGATGAGCACGAATAAACTCAGAAATCACCGGATGAACTTTGTCACGCCAACGTCGACCTGAGAAGATACCGTAGTGTCCTGCACCTTGAACTTCATAAAACGATTTATTAGCAGTACTAATCCCTTTACACAAATCGATCGCAGCCTTGGTTTGTCCACTTCCCGAGATATCATCTAGCTCGCCTTCAATAGCCAGGAGTGCAGTAGTTTTAATGTCCTGCGGTCTTACTAACTGACCATTAATTTTCCAAGTACCTAGTGGCAGCGCAAATTCCTGAAAAACAGACTTAATCGTTTCTAAATAATATTTAGCGTCCATATCAAGTACCGCATTGTATTCGTCATAGAACCGACGATGGGCCTGCGCATCTTGCGCATCGCCTTTAATCAGATCTTGAAAGAAATCCCAATGTGATTTCATGTGTCGATCAGGATTCATTGCGACAAAGCCAGCGTGTTGTAAAAATCCTGGATAAACTCGACGACCAGCACCTGGGTGATTGGCTGGAACGTTATAAATGACGTTATGTTCAAACCACTCATACGACTTCGTCATTGCTAAGGAATTCACTGCAGTCGGGGATTTACGGGCGTCAATTGGACCACCCATCATGGTCATCGTGAGAGGGGTTTTTTCACCATTTGTCGCCATTAACGAAATCGCGGCTAAGACTGGTACTGTTGGTTGACAGACAGAAATGACATGTAACTTTTCAGCGCCGATAAACCGAATAAATTCTTGGATATAAGCGACATAATCATCTAAGCCAAATTCACCCTCTGAAATGGGAACTAATCTTGCATCAGTCCAATCGGTCAGATAAACCTTGTGATTTTGCAATAAGGTTTTTACTGAATCACGCAATAAAGAAGCGTGGTGACCCGATAAGGGCGCAACTAAAAGCACTACAGGATCTTCTTTTAAATGCTGAATCGTTGCCACATCATCTGAAAAACGTTTGAATCGAAGTAAACGACAAAAAGGTTTATGAATAGCTTCAATTTCAGCAATCGCGACGGTCTTACCGTGGGCTTGCACACTCTTGATATTGAATTCTGGTTTTTCGTATTCTTTACCTAAGCGATGCAATAACTCATAGCCAGCAGCAACGCGCTGAGAGACGGGAGTCTGCGCGATCGGGTTAACTGGGTTAGTGAAAATTTTGGCAGTTGTTTTCGCCCATGAACTGAGGGGTTCAAGCATTGCTCTTTGAAACTCTTGTAGTTGATACAACATGGCATCAATCCTTCACAATTAAATTAAGACGCAAATACATAGATAAATTTAATTATATTGCGTTGCAACAAGAATATAGTACAAAATTTGAAAAAACAACTAATTTATTTAAATAATTGTTTAAAAAAATAATTATACGGTTCTGATACGCATTAATTTCACAAAGTGAAAATGATTAGATCAAAGGCCTGTAACATTTGTTTAGACTTTGGAAGTCGATAAAAGCTACAGGCAGTCATTCTCCCTTGAGTTAAAGAACCGCTGCAATCCCTTGGGCTACTGTTTTAATGTTCTTGGTGTTTAATGAAGCAACGCAAATTCTACCTGTTCCCACCGCATAAACACTGTGTTCATTGATTAAACGATCAACTTGTTCTTTCGAAAGTCCTGTGTAGGAGAACATGCCACGTTGCACTTTAATGAATTCGAAATCTTTATTCGCACCTGCTGCTTGGAGTTCTTTGACGAGAAGTTCTCTCATCGCTTTAATCCGGTCACGCATCTCCATTAATTCCTGTTCCCACATATTGCGCAGTGTTGCATCATTTAAAACAGTTGCAACGATTGTTGCGCCGTGCGTGGGTGGATTGGAATAGTTGGTCCGAATGACGCGTTTAATTTGCGACACAACTTTGGAGGTTTCTTCTTTGGATTGGGTAACAATTGTTAAAGCGCCGACACGTTCACCGTATAGGGAGAATGATTTAGAAAATGAACTGGCAATGAAGAATGACAAGCCAGACTGTGTAAAGAGACGAACAGCTAAACCATCTTCATAAATGCCATCAGCAAAACCTTGATAGGCTAAATCCAGAAATGGAATTAATTGGCTTTTCTGACAAATCGTGACGATTTCTTCCCATTGCGCTGGGCTTAAATCAGCACCAGTAGGGTTGTGGCAGCAAGCGTGTAAAACAATGATGCTATCGACCGGCATGGCAGTTAAATACGCTTTCATCGCTTCAAAATTAACACCACGAGTAGTTGGGTCATAGTAGGGGTAGTTCACAACCTCAAAACCAGCGCCTTCAAATAGGGCACGATGGTTTTCCCAACTCGGGTCACTAATCGCTACTTTTGCATGTGGTTTGAGTCGTTTTAAGAAGTCAGCGCCTACTTTTAATGCGCCAGTTCCACCTAGGGTCTCAAAACTAGCTGAGCGGCCAGCACCTGTCATTTCCGTTTCAGAGCTAAATAACAGTTGTTGAACACCATTGTTGTAGGCAGCTATTCCTTCAATCGGTAAATAACCGCGGGCTTTAGGATTTTCCAAAATCATTTTCTCAGCCACTTGAACAGCGCGAAGTAAAGGAATCTTCCCTTCTTCAGTAAAGTAAACGCCAACGCCTAAGTTGACTTTATTTGGATTGGTGTCGGCATTAAAAGTTTCATAAAGGCCAAGTATGGGATCACGGGGTGCTAATTCAACAGATGAAAATAGGGTCATTTAGTCTTAGAGTTTCTAAAAGTAGTAAAAAGGTTAAAAAATGAATTGAATCTGTCAATAATTAAAAAAAACTGCATAATTGACTGCTTAAGTTATTAAAACTTGCAATGTTATTTTACCTAAACTCTAATGGCTACACGACAATCCAAGTCAAAAACACAAGGTAGCAAAGAAAAATCAGGCGTATCGCCTGCGCCAAGCCTTGATGAATCAAAGTTTGTGCACTTTGAAAACTCCCCCTATGAGCTCTATCAACCCTTTCTACCAGCGGGTGATCAGCCGACTGCTATTGCTGGATTAGTCGAAGGGATTGAAGATGGTTTATCTTATCAAACACTTTTAGGTGTAACTGGTTCCGGTAAGACTTACACCATGGCGAATGTGATTGCTCGGATGGGGCGTCCAGCCATTATTTTTGCTCCAAATAAGACTTTAGCGGCCCAGTTATATAGTGAGTTTAGAGAGTTTTTCCCACGTAATGCGGTTGAATATTTTGTTAGTTACTACGATTATTACCAACCAGAAGCCTATGTTCCTCAGCGGGACTTGTTTATTGAGAAAGACTCCTCTATCAACGAGCACATCGAGCAAATGCGCTTATCGGCTACAAAGAGTTTATTAGAACGCCGTGACGTGATTATCGTTGCCAGCGTTTCTGCCATTTATGGTATCGGTAATCCAAGTGATTATCACAAAATGGTACTAGTCCTTCGTCAAGGCGATAAATTATCTCAATCTGATATCGTTAAACGTCTAGTTGCCATGCAATATGAACGTAACGATATTGATTTTCACCGAGGAACTTTTCGGGTTCGTGGGGATACGATCGACATTTTTCCAGCAGAACATAACGAACTAGCTGTCCGCGTCGAGTTGTTCGATGATCAACTCGATTCTTTACAATTCTTTGACCCCCTAACCGGCAAAATCAAACAACGCGTCGCAAGGTTCACCGTCTATCCAGGATCGCATTATGTAACCCCTCGAGAGACAGTCATGCTGGCCATAGAGCAAATTAAAGAGGAGTTGCGAGATCGCCTGGCAGAGTTTTATAAAGATAATAAATTGGTGGAAGCGCAACGACTAGAACAACGGACCAGGTTTGATCTTGAAATGTTGGCAGAGTTAGGGTTTTGTAAAGGTATTGAAAATTATTCAAGACATATGTCTGGGGGCAAACCAGGCGAGGCACCGCCAACCTTGATTGACTATTTACCCTCAGATGCTTTGATGTTCCTAGATGAGTCGCATGTACTGATTGGTCAATTTAACGGTATGTATAACGGTGACCGAGCACGTAAGGTGGCCCTAGTAGACTTTGGCTTTCGCTTGCCCTCTGCACTCGATAACCGGCCACTAAAGTTTCCTGAGTTTGAATCTAAAATGCGCCAAACCGTATTTGTGAGTGCTACGCCAGCGGACTATGAAAACAACAAAACAAGCAATACGGTGGAACAAGTGGTCCGCCCTACGGGTCTGGTTGACCCCTTGATTGAAGTACTCCCAGCGATTACCCAAGTTGATGATCTTTTAGGTCAAATTAAAGAACGAACTGTACAAAATGAACGGGTGCTAGTTACCGTTTTAACTAAGCGGATGGCTGAACAATTAACGGACTTTTTGTCGGATCATGGCGTCAAAGTGCGCTACGTCCACTCCGATATTGATACGGTAGAGCGGGTCGAAATTATTCGCGATTTACGTTTGGGTATGTTTGATGTCTTGGTTGGAATTAACTTATTACGAGAGGGTTTGGATATTCCTGAAGTGTCACTCGTTGCCATTTTAGACGCAGATAAAGAAGGGTTTTTACGCTCAGAGCGCAGCTTAATTCAAACAATTGGTCGGGCTGCTAGGCACGTGAATGGTAAAGCTATTTTGTATGCTGATCGCATTACCAATTCGATGAAAAAGGCGATGGATGAAACTGAGCGTCGTCGAACCAAACAGACTAGCTTTAATTTAGAGCATGGCATCACCCCGAAAGGTGTATCGAAGCGCATTAAAGATATTATTGATGGTGTTTATGATGTGGATGATGAGAAAGCGCTCTGGCAAAATGCCAGGGAAAAGGCGAAGTTTGAGGAAATGAGCGAGAAGGATCTTGCTAAAGAAATCAAGCGCCTTGAAAAAGAAATGGTGGAGTTTGCTCGTAACCTTGAATTTGAAAAGGCAGCCCAAGCCAGAGATCGCTTAGCTAAAATACGGTCAATGGCTTTTGGTGCATTGCCGACAGATCATCCGCTCGTCTAAATAGGTTTAAAATTGAGCCATCGAAATGATTACAAAGTTGACTAAAGGAATATTGCATGAACCGTCGTGAAATCTTGAAAATGACGACCATCATTGGCTTAATGGCTGCAAATGGTCTCATTACTTCCGCTCAAGCAAATGAGTGGGAAAAGCAAGCATTTGAGGGTAAATCCCTCGATGACGTGATTAAAGCATTGGGTGGAGGTGGTACTGAAAAATCTACTGCTATCAACTTTACTGCGCCTGATATTGCTGAAAATGGTGCAGTAGTGCCTCTCACAATTGCTACTACATTAAAAGCCAACCAAATGGCAATCATTGTTGAGAAAAATCCAACCGCCTTGTCTGGCATTTTTTACTTTCCAGAAGGGGCCGAACCATTCGTTTCTACTCGCGTAAAAATGGCCCAAACTTCCAATGTTTTTGCGCTGGTGAAAGCTGAGCAAAAATGGTACTTTGCTTCTAAAGAAGTCAAAGTAACTCTTGGTGGTTGTGGTGGTTAATCGATCAGATCTAGAATAAAAGGAACGAATATGGCAGATCCAATGCGCGTTAGAGCAGCCGAAGTAAATGGCTTAGTGGATGTTAAAGTATTAATGAGACACGATATGGAAACGGGTCAGCGTAAAGACGCTGCAGGTAAAGTAATACCAGCTTGGTTTATCACTAACTTAGTTGCCAAAGTCGGAGCTAAAGAGGTATTTAAAGCACAATTTGGGACAGCTATCTCAAAAGATCCGTTTTTGAACTTTAAAGTTAAAGGACCTAAAAAGGGTGATGAAATTACTATTACTTGGTTTGACTCCAGAGGCGAGACAAGAACCGATCGTGCTCTGATTGCTTAATGTAACATCTCTAAAGTGACATCGATTCAAATTACTCTGTAAGGTTTTAAAGTGAAGATAAAGTCCTCCGTAATATTGTTGACCCTTAGTTTGCTTACTCAAGGAGTGTTTGCCCAGAATATCTCTGATGAAATTGCCAAGTACCGCGAGATGATTGCGGATGGCAATCCAGCTGAGTTGTACGCTGCAGCGGGCGAGGAACTTTGGGTAAAACCCAGTGGACCTAAACAGGCTACCTTGCAACAGTGTGACTTAGGTAAAGGCCCAGGGGTAGTGAAAGGTGCCTTTGCTGAACTACCAAGATATTTTAAAGATACGAACCGAGTGCAAGATCTAGAATCGCGCTTAATGACTTGTATGGAAAACCTCCAAGGCATTACAGCTAGCGACGTGATTAAAGATCCTTTTGGTAAAGGCTTGCGCAAAGACATTGAAGCAGTAGTGGCTTATGTAGTAACAGAATCAAAAGATCTACCGATTAAGGTGGTTCCAAATCATCCTAAAGAAAAGGAAATGGCTCAAATTGGTGAGAAGATCTTCTTCTATCAAGCAGGACCGATGGACTTTGCCTGTGCTACATGCCACTCTCAAAATAACAAGCGCATTCGCTTACAGGACTTACCAAACATCACCACAGCAAAAGGCGCTGCTGAGGGATGGGGATCGTGGCCTGCGTACCGCGTTTCTAGTGGTGAGTTTTGGACAATGCAAAGACGATTAAATGACTGCTTTAGACAACAACGTCTGCCGATGCCGATTTATGGATCGGATGCGACCATCGCACTTTCCATGTATATGGCCTCTAAAGGCAATGGCGGTATGATTCAAACTCCTGGTTTGAAACGCTAGAAATGAGATTTTATATGAAACTATTTTTTCAAACTGTACTCACTTTGTTGACCTTGTTTAGTGGTTTTAATCAAGTCAGTTTGGCCGCTGAGCCCAAAGTCGATCCGAAAGTCCAGCAAATGATGCAAAACAGCTTTGTGGCAGCTGGGGTAGCTGATTTGGGACGTTTGACGCAAGATTCTATTCAACTATTATGCTCAGATGCTAGCTATCAAAATACTAAAGCGGGTAAGGCGAAGATAGAGCTCTTACAAAAAGAGGCTTTAGCCAAGATTCCTAAACCCGAAGGTGGTGTCTATTTAGGTGATTGGAAAAAAGGTGAGTTGATTGCTCAAAGTGGCCGAGGTGCTACCTTTACCGATGCTCCCAATACTGTGAACGGTGGGGGCTGTTATAACTGTCATCAAATTGATCCGAAAGAGATTTCACATGGCACGATGGGGCCATCTTTGACAGCTTATGGAAAGACGAGAGGAAATACTGGACCTATCTTGGAATACACCTGGAACCGGATTTATAACTCTAAGGCTTATAACGCTTGCAGTAATATGCCAAGGTTTGGTCACTTCAACCTGTTAACACAAGATCAGATGAAGGATTTGATGGCTTTATTGTTGGATCCAAGTTCACCCGTTAATCAATAAACTCAGCACTTTATGAGTCTTGATCGTCGAGAGTTTTTAAAAATCCTATCTCTTGCCTCAAGTGTTGGAATGGGGCTATCGAGCGAAATAGCAAGTGCTGAAACTTTAGCCAAGAATTTTTACGATGTACCGAAATTCGGTAATCTGCATTTTTTGCATTTTACAGATTGCCATGCTCAGTTAAATCCCATTTATTTTAGGGAGCCTCAGTACAACATTGGCATTGGTTCACAGCTGAATCACGCACCCCATCTAGTTGGGCAAGAATATTTAAAAGCTTTCAAGATTTCGCCAGCGTCTAGGGATGCGCATGCTTTTACGCATCTCAATTTTACTAGTGCAGCCCAGTCTTACGGTAAGGTTGGAGGTTTTGCGCATCTAACTACTTTAGTCAAACAATTAAGATCCTCAAGACCGAATGCCTTGCTTTTGGATGGCGGCGATACTTGGCAAGGCTCAGCGACGGCGCTTTGGACTAAGGGCCAAGATATGGTTGATGCTGCTCTATTGCTTGGGGTCGATATCATGACGGCCCATTGGGAAATGACTCTTGGAGCTGATCGCGTAAAACATATTGTGGAACATGATTTTAAAGATAAGGTCGCATTCCTTGCTCAAAATATTCAGACGAGTGATTTTGGCGATCCAGTTTTTGAGCCTTACGTCCTAAAAGAAATGAACGGTGTATTGGTTGCGATTATTGGTCAAGCTTTTCCATACACCCCAATTGCGAATCCGAGATATTTCACGCCCGATTGGACCTTTGGTATTCAGGAAGAAAATCTGCAAAAAAATGTGACTGAAGTCCGCAATAAAGGGGCTAAGGTAGTCATATTGTTGTCGCACAACGGAATGGACACCGACTTGAAGTTAGCCAGTCGTGTAAGGGGGATTGATGCCATTTTAGGTGGGCATACCCATGATGGGATTGCACAGGCTATTCATGTAAAAAATCCTGGAGGCGTTACGCTCGTGACCAACGCGGGCTCGAATGGGAAATTTTTAGGTGTGCTTGATTTTGACTATAAGCAAGGACGCGTTACGGATTTTCGTTACCAATTACTCCCCGTTTTCGCTAATTTAATTACCCCCGATCTGGCAATGCAGTCCTTGATTCGTGAGGTGAGACGTCCTTACGAAAAACAACTCAATCGTGTTTTAGCGAAGACCGATACCCTGTTATATCGTCGGGGTAATTTCAATGGTACTTTTGATCAACTCATTGTCGATGGTTTGATGAAAGTCCAAGATGCGCCCATTGCTTTTTCTCCAGGTTTTAGATGGGGTACCACTCTTTTGCCTGGCCAAGATATCACCATGGAGCATTTAATGGATCAAACGGCGATTACTTATCCACAAGCAACGGTTTCGATGCTCAAAGGCGAGGAAATTAAAAATATTCTAGAAGACGTGGCCGATAATCTTTTCAACCCAGATCCTTACTATCAACAAGGCGGGGATATGGTTCGAACAGGTGGTCTGAAATATACGATTGATCCATTCGCTCAGATGGGTAAAAGAATCTCTGATATGCGACTAAATGGTCAATTACTAGACGCGGGTACCGTTTATAAAGTGGCTGGTTGGGCTTCTGTCAATCCCGATTTGCAAGGCTCTTCGGCTCCTGCCGTGTGGGATATCTTGACGCAGTATTTAACGGATATAAAAGTAGTGTCAAAGCTTTCACCGAATATTCCGCAGATTAAAAATATCCTAGGTAATAAAGGCCTAAGCAATGTTTAATTTGTACTTTTAATGATTTTTTACCAGGGTAATTTGATGAAAAAAATAGTAATGTCTTTGATTATTCTTCTGTCCTCTTTCGGTTTGTATGCCACCGCAGCAACCCCTGATCAAGTGGTCTACCATATTGATGATGCCCAAGCACAAGGATTAAAAGGTCTGCGGAATTTACGCAATCATTTAGATGTATCGCCAGATACGAAAATAGTAGTGGTTACCCACGCGATGGGAGTGGATCTCTTAATGGAAGGGGCGAAGGATGCTAAAAGTAACATGGAATATGCTCCTTTAGTAGCTGCTTTAAAGTCAAGAGGCGTGCGCTTTGAGGTTTGTGAGATTACCCTTAAAAATAGAGATTTAAAGAAAGACCAATTTATTTTGGATGCAGACTTTACGCCATCCGGTGTAGTACGTATCACTGAGCTGCAATTTCGAAATCATTATGCCTACATCAAACCCTAATGAGGTTCACCTGATTACAAAATGGCTTTGAATCCCATCATGATGGCAACACCAAAAGAAAATACGGCAAAGATGATTTGAATTGTTGGCCCAGATAATTTTTTAGCTGTGGCCCGGCCGAGCATCAACCCCAGTAGAGAACCCGTTGCGAAAGGGATGGCAATCGTCCAGATCATCAAGCCCGCAACTGTGGCATTTATCACGCCGCCGAAAGAAACGATTGTTAAAACACCTAAGGATGTCGCCACGATTGAGAGAGCTGGCAGATCAGTTACTTTTTTTAAACTAGGCACAATAATAAAACCACCTCCCACACCTAGGAGTCCAGAAAAAAAGCCAGCCATTGACCCAGCTAGGGCTAATGATCTGGCACAAGGAACAGTCCAAATTAATTTACCAATGGATTTATTTAAATGGCATGGAACCACCTTAGAGTGACTCTGTACAATCCCTTTTGCTTCACAGTAGGATTGGTACATCATTCGACTCGAGGTGTAAAACAAGACGATTGAGAAGATAGTCAATAAGGGTTGATTTGGTAGTTGATGGGCTAACCATAAACCAATTGGAGATAAGATTAAACCAAAACTAGCCATCAATCCTGCTGCTTTGTAACGTAAGATTTTTTCTTTTAATCCTAAGATGGAGCCGATGCCAGCTGATATGCTAACCGCTAGGAGCCCAATGGGGCCTGCTTGGTTCACAGTCAAGCCCATGCCAAAGACAAGTAAGGGCACAGACAAAATTGCTCCACCTGCACCAGTGAGGGAGAGGATAAAACCTACCACAAAGCCTAAAGCAACCGGCAACCCTTGGGGGGTAAATTGGTTTAGGTGTGATAAATCTATCATTATTGCCATCTTTATATGTTAATAAACATAAGTATATAATATAAAGTAATATAAGGCATCTCTTCTAGTCATTTTTAAATCTTGGAGCTTTATGCTTAATCTCAACAGTCAGCCAAAAGTGAAGACATTTTTTGATCTGGGAACCTGGACGTTTACTCACATTGTTTATGAGGATTCCGGCACGCCTTGCATCATTATCGATTCGGTGCTGAACTATGATCACAAGTCAGGCAGAACCGCTACTCACTCTGCCTATGAAGTTGTTGAATTTATTCAGCAAGAAAACTTGCAGTGCCATTGGATTTTAGAGACCCATGCGCACGCCGACCACTTAACTGCTGCGCCTTATTTACAATCTAAACTGGGTGGCAAAATTGCGATTGGTTCTCAAATTACCACGATTCAAGATGTCTTTAGTAAGGTCTTTCATCTCGAACCATCCTTTAAGCGAGATGGGTCACAATTTGATTATTTAATCCCGCCAGATGGGATTTTGACTTTTGGCAATTTAAGTTGTCTAGCAATCGATGTTCCTGGGCATACTCCCGCTTGTCTTGCTTATCAGATTGGCGATGCTATCTTTGTGGGTGATACCTTATTTATGCCCGATGTGGGCACCGCACGGTGTGATTTTCCTGGTGGCAATGCAGTCAATCTTTACGAGTCCATTCAAAAATTGTTGCTTTATCCTGAAGACACGCGTTTATTTATGTGTCATGACTATCCACCCAATAATCGCCCTATTAGTCATATTAGTTCGGTAAAAGAGCAGAAAGAAAATAATATTCATATTCATGACGGCGTGACGAAAGAAGAGTTTGTTGACATACGCACGAAAAGGGATAAGACTCTAGAAATGCCAGTCTTAATTTTGCCGTCGATTCAGGTAAATATTAGGGCTGGGCATTTTCCGCCAGTAGAAGAAAATGGGGTTGCCTATTTGAAGATTCCTTTAAATATGCTTTAAATCAAAGAGAGAAGAAGATGACCATTAATTGGCTAGAATTTACCCCGCAAAGTGCCCTAGCTGGGGGCGCCTTGATTGGAATTGCGGCAGCAATCTTAGCTCTGTTCAACGGCCGAATCATGGGTGTGTCAGGAATTGTTTCGCAACTGTTTACAGGTGGTACTCCGCCTAAAGAGCATTATCGTTGGCGTTTGTTATTTATCTTTGGGATGCTGTTGTCTCCCATGTTTTACCGCGCTATCGCCTATATTCCAAAAGTAGAAGACCACGCTAGTATTACCCAACTCATGATTGCTGGACTGCTAGTGGGAGTGGGCACCCGTTTAGGCTCCGGTTGTACTAGTGGTCATGGTGTTTGTGGCTTAGGTCGTTTGTCTTTACGCTCACTAATAGCCACATTGTGCTTTATGGCTGCTGGCTTTCTTGCTTGTTATTATTTTTTGCACGGGGTGAAAGCATGAATCAATTAACAGCGCTAATTAGTGGTTTAGTGTTTGGTTTTGGATTAATTTTGTCAGGCATGACCAACCCAGCTAAAGTGATTGGTTTTTTAGATCTATTTGGCAATTGGGATCCTTCACTCGCTTTAGTGATGATGGGGGCCATTGCTGTAACTCTCGTAGCATTTTTATATTTGGGACGAAGCCAAAAAACATTACTTGGAGAAACCTTACATTTTCCAGGGACTTCTCATATTGATGCTCGACTTGTATTAGGGAGCTTTTTGTTTGGGGTGGGATGGGCCTACGCAGGATATTGTCCCGGTCCCGCAATTGTTGCATTGGGAGACGGACGTTATGAATTGTTATATTTCATTATTCCGATGATCATGGGAATGAAAGTGATTGATTTGGCATCGCATTATTTGAAAAAATGAGAAAGTGGGATTGATTTTGTAGTTAGCAGGTAGGTAAATTAAAAAGGATTTAAAAATGAACAATATCGGCTTAAATGATCGCATTTTAAGAGTAGTTGTAGGCTCAGTTCTAGTTTTCCTAACATTTCTGGGCGTCATTGGTGTGTGGGGCTGGCTGGGTTTGATTCTAATTGTGACCGGTCTGATGAGGTTTTGTCCTGCCTATCGACTCATTGGCTTTAAAACCACACCTAAGGACCTATAAGTTCTTAAACATTAATTTGTTGTAACTACAAAGCTATGTAAACAGCTTCTCTTTGCTTTGCGAATTCACGCCTAAATTTTCCCCTTTTTTTCCTTAGCTTTAGTGAGCAAGGCTGGATTATTTCTATTCCCGAGCATTTCAGTCGGGTATTTGTTATACTAGGAATAATTTGAAGGGTTTACCAAATCCTCAAAGGTATTTAAGGCGCCGGAAACCAATCCGGCTGTTGACTAAATGAAGAAAGTTGGAGAAATATGAGATTGACAACTAAAGGTAGGTTTGCAGTAACAGCAATGATCGATTTGGCAATGCGGCAACATAACGGTCCTGTAACATTATCAGAGATCAGTTCTAGACAGGATATTTCTTTATCTTACCTAGAGCAGTTGTTTGGGAAGTTGCGTCGTGTCAATATCGTTCAAAGTACCCGTGGCCCAGGGGGCGGTTATTCCTTGTCTAGGGAAGATAAATTAATCTCAATCGCTGAGATTATTACAGCGGTCGATGAACCAATTGATGCAACTCAATGTGGTAACAAAGGAAATTGTCAGAGTAAACGTGGACATTTAGGTGAGTGCATGACCCATGAATTATGGTCGAACCTCAACAAAAAAATGGTAGATTATTTACAATCTGTAACGTTGAATGATGTGGTCAAAGCCCAAAAGGACAAAGACTCGCATGTGCCAATGTTTGTCAAGACTAATCCAAGGGTGAGCCCGGATGAAATTGAGAAGCGTCAAGAAGTAATAGATAACAAAAGAAAAAAAATAGCGGAAGCTGAAAACAAACCGTTTATAGCTAACTCTGTTTTTAATTTTGCCCAACAAACTTAGTATATTGAATCGATTAGAAAATGAGCCAGCATAATACTCCCGTATTGAACCCACTTCCGATGTTTAGTGCTAGACACTTTCCAGTGTATATGGACTATTCATCCACAACCCCTATCGACCCACGAGTCGTAGACAAAATGCTCCCTTACCTAAGAGAGCAATTTGGTAATCCAGCATCACGTAGTCATGCTTTTGGATGGGAAGCTGAGGAGGCTGTGGAGGAAGCGCGCGCTCAAGTTGCTAGTTTAGTTGGCGCCGATCCAAGAGAAATCGTTTGGACAAGCGGTGCAACGGAAAGTATTAATCTAGCGATTAAAGGTGCGGCTCATTTCTATAAAGATAAGGGTAAGCACATTATTACCCCTAAAACAGAACATAAAGCAACCCTTGACACTGTTAGAGAACTCGAGCGCCAAGGCTTTGAGGCTACCTATTTAGATGTTTTACCAAACGGCTTAATTGATTATGATCAATTAATCGCTGCCATTAGACCTGATACGATTTTAATCTCAGTCATGTACGTGAACAATGAGATTGGCGTTGTGCAAGATATTGAAAAAATTGGTGAAATGTGCCGTGAAAAAGGAATTGTATTTCATGTGGATTCTGCGCAGGCAACTGGCAAAATTGACATTAACTTAGCGAACTTAAAAGTCGACTTGATGAGCTTTTCAGCCCACAAGACCTATGGGCCAAAAGGCATCGGTGCTTTATTTGTGCGTCGTAAACCAAGGATTCGCATTGAAGCTCAAATGCATGGTGGTGGTCATGAAAGAGGCATGCGTTCCGGCACTTTACCAACCCATCAAATTGTTGGGATGGGTGAAGCGTTCCGTTTGGCCAGAGAAGAAATGGTTACGGAAAGTACCAGAATCAGAATGTTGCGTGATCGTTTATGGACTGGATTGTCGACCCTTGAAGAAGTGTATCTGAATGGCGATATGAATAGTCGAGTGCCACATAATTTAAATATCAGTTTTAATTATGTTGAGGGTGAGTCGATGTTGATGGCGTTGAAAGATGTAGCCATTTCATCAGGATCTGCTTGTACTTCCGCTTCACTAGAGCCTTCATTCGTGCTTCGCGCACTAGGTCGTAACGATGAGTTGGCCCATAGCTCGATTCGTTTTAGTGTTGGTCGCTTTACTACGATTGAAGAAGTAGATTTTACGATTGAACTAGTAAAAGAAAAAATTTCTAAGTTAAGAGAATTATCTCCACTTTGGGAGATGTTTAAAGATGGTATCGATTTAGATACGATCCAGTGGGCAGCACATTAAATCTATTGAATAATTAAGGAAAAATCATGGCATATAGCGACAAAGTAATTGATCATTATGAGAATCCACGTAATGTTGGATCCTTTGAAAAAGGGGATGAGGCTGTTGGCACAGGTATGGTTGGGGCGCCAGCTTGCGGAGATGTGATGAAGCTGCAGATTCGTGTAAATGATCAAGGTGTAATCGAAGATGCAAAGTTTAAAACTTATGGATGTGGATCTGCTATTGCTTCTTCTTCTTTGGTAACTGAATGGGTCAAAGGTAAAACTTTAGATCAGGCCTTAGAAATTAAAAATGCACAAATTGCTGAAGAGTTAGCATTGCCGCCAGTAAAAATCCATTGCTCTATTTTGGCTGAAGATGCAATTAAAGCTGCTGTTGCTGACTATCGTGAGAAGCACACTGCAGCGCAGTAATTTGCTCAAGGTTGTATAAAGTATATTGATCATAGAATGAAAAAAAGAGGTGAGGAAAAAGTACCATGTCGATTAGTCTGACGGAAAAAGCTGCTAAGCATGTGAATCGGAATCTGAGTAAAAGAGGTCACGGGATTGGTTTGCGACTTGGGGTAAGAACGACTGGCTGTTCAGGACTTGCCTACGAATTAGAGTACGTTGACCAAGCCTTGCCGGATGATCAAATGTTTGAATCTCAAGGAATCAAAGTTTTTGTTGATCCAAAAAGTATGCCTTACTTGGACGGCACTCAGTTGGATTTTGCTAGAGAAGGATTGAACGAAGGATT
Organism: Polynucleobacter rarus; assembly: GCF_003072505.1. Classification (GTDB taxonomy): domain Bacteria; phylum Pseudomonadota; class Gammaproteobacteria; order Burkholderiales; family Burkholderiaceae; genus Polynucleobacter; species Polynucleobacter rarus. Next base: position 1,610,498 of record NZ_NTGB01000001.1, on the reverse strand, counting down.
TAAGTTTCAAAACCCTAATGTTAAAGATGAGTGCGGGTGTGGTGAATCTTTCCGAGTCTAATCCACGAAACGCTTTTAAAGATTATTTTGATTTCTTTCAATTGCCACGGCAATTTAAAATTGATCGTACTAAACTTGATCAAGCCTATCTAAAAATTCAACAAGAAGTTCACCCGGATCGACATGCCCAAGGAAGTGATGCTCAAAAGCGTCAATCCTTGCAGTTGGCGACCTTTGCCAATACGGCACATCAGACTTTAAAACAAGCGATTCCACGTGGCTTTTATTTATGTGAGTTAGCAGGGTTGGATGCGCAGTTAGAAACAAATACAGCAATGCCTAGAGCTTTTCTGATGCAACAAATGGAGTGGCGTGAAGCCATGGACGAAGCTCGTAATCAGTTAGAATCACTCAACTTGTTGCAAGATGAGGTGAATGAAGCTCTGAAGGAGTTAACTGATCAAGTTGCGGTACAAATAGATCAGGAACAAAACTTAGAAAAGGCGCTTGAAAGTTTGAGAGCCTGTTTATTTTTAGAGCGATTTTTAGAAGAAATAGATCATCGTATTTCAGCACTTATTTAATTCAAAAACACTATATGGCTTTATTGCAAATTTCAGAACCTGGTCAATCAAGAAATCCCCATGAACGTCGTATCGCTATTGGGATTGATTTAGGTACCACGAATTCTTTGGTGGCAAGCATGAAAAATGCGCTACCTGAGGTCTTGCACAGTGACTCAGGGCAAAGAATCCTACCTTCAATCATCAGATATTTACCAGATGGTAGAACACAGGCAGGTTATGAGGCCTTAGCCCATGCCGTAGAAGACCCACAAAATACGGTTATTTCAGTCAAACGCTTGATGGGCAGAGGTTTGCAGGATATTAAAAACCTTCAAAATCTTCCCTACGAATTTATTGATTCCCCAGGGATGCTGAAAATCCAGACGGTTGCAGGTCCTAAAAGTCCGGTCGAGGTTTCGGCAGAAATTTTAGCAAGACTTAGGCAAATCGCTGAGGATTCGTTTGATGACGAAATTGAAGGTGCCGTAATCACTGTCCCTGCTTACTTCGATGATGCTCAGCGCCAAGCGACTAAAGATGCTGCAGAATTGGCTGGGATTAAAGTGCTACGTCTTCTCAACGAGCCGACTGCTGCCGCGCTTGCCTATGGTCTTGATAATGCCTCTGAAGGTATTTACGCCATATATGACCTCGGTGGTGGAACCTTTGATATTTCGATTTTACGTCTTTCTAAAGGTGTATTTGAAGTTCTTTCTACAGGTGGCGATTCTGCATTAGGTGGCGATGACTTTGATCATATATTAATGCAAGCAGTGATTGAGCATGCAGGTATAACTAATTTATCTGCAGAAGATCGTCGTGCTGTTTTACTTAAATGTAAAAGTGCTAAAGAAACCTTAAGCTCACACCCTGTTGTTCTAATTGAACACACCTTTGATTCTTCCATTGCTGTGCAATATTCAATTTCTCAAACAGAGTTTGATCATTTGACGAAGCCCCTAATTATTCGCACCATGCAAGCGGTTAAAAAAGCGCTCAAGGATGCTGCCATCGATCAAGATGAAGTTCAAGGCGTAGTGATGGTAGGTGGCTCAACACGTAATCCAGCAGTCCAATTAGCTGTGAAGAATTTATTCCAAAAAGAGCCTTTAAATGATTTAAATCCAGACGAGGTAGTTGCCTTGGGTGCTGCGAGGCAGGCTGATTTGCTGGTGGGTAATAAAAACAAAAATGATGAGTGGTTGTTGTTAGATGTCATTCCACTCTCATTGGGTGTTGAAATGATGGGTGGTTTAGTAGAAAAAATTATTCCACGTAACACACCGATTCCGGTTGCCAAGGCGCAAGACTTTACTACCTTCAAAGATGGTCAAACAGCCATGGCAATTCATGTGGTGCAGGGTGAACGTGAGTTAGCGCCAGATTGTAGATCGTTGGCACGCTTTGAGTTACGCAATATCCCGCCAATGGTAGCAGGAGCTGCCAGGATTCGTGTGACATACCAAGTCGACGCAGACGGATTGTTATCGGTGAGTGCTAAAGAACAAATTTCTGGAGTGGAGGCATCGATCCATGTTAAACCGAGTTACGGTTTAGCCGACGGCGATATTGCGCGCATGTTGACAGAGGGTTTTCAAAGTGCAGCAGAAGATATGAAACTGCGTGCAATCCGTGAAGAGCAAGTAGAAGCTCAGCGATTACTAGAAGCGGTATTCAATTCTATCGCCCAAGATGGTGACTTATTATCGACTCAGGAAAAACTTGATATCGAAAGTAAGATCCGTGTTCTAGAACAGTTAAAAGAGCATAGTCAAGACTCTGAAGAGATTCATGCTGCCATTACAGCCCTATCAGATGCAACGGAAGAATTTGCAGCAAACAGAATGAATGCAAATATCCGGCGTGCTTTAACAGGAAAAAATCTTAGCGAAATTTAATCAGGGGGGTGTTTAACCCCACAAGTCTTTCACATCCAATCACTCAACATATCACATCCAACCCTATGACACAAATAGTCGTTTTACCTCACGAAGAATATTGTCCAGATGGTGCAGTTATTGAGGCTACTCCGGGCACCTCCATTTGCGAAGCATTACTTGAAAATGATATTCCGATTGAACATGCTTGTGAAATGTCTGCTGCATGCACGACTTGTCATGTAATAGTAAGAGAGGGATTTAAAACATTAAATCCTAGTGATGAAGTGGAAGATGATTTATTAGATCGTGCTTGGGGCTTAACTCATTTGTCACGCCTGTCTTGTCAAGCTTTTGTTGGTCAAGAGGAAATTGTGATAGAAATTCCAAAGTACTCTATCAATCACGCTAAAGAAAATCATTAATCAGCCGTAAATTTGCTGATTAACCAGCCATGTAATTTGGCTGGCTTTACATCACTATCTCAGTAAAGCTTTTAGATTTCTTCGCGTCTTAAGTGCGGGAATAAAATGACGTCTCTAATATTTGGAGAATCAGTAATCAACATCATCAAACGATCAATTCCAATACCACAACCACCGGTTGGTGGAAGGCCATACTCTAGGGCACGGATGAAGTCATGATCGTAAAACATTGCTTCCTCATCGCCTGCTTCTTTTTGAGCAACTTGTTTTTGAAAACGTGCAGCTTGATCTTCGGCATCATTGAGCTCAGAAAAACCATTGGCTATTTCGCGACCAGTAATAAACAATTCGAAGCGCTCAGTAATACCAGGTCGGTTATCGGATTCACGTGCGAGCGGACTGACTTCGATTGGATAATCAATAATATAGGTAGGGTGCCACAAATGCTCTTCGGCACAGGCTTCAAATAAAGCTAATTGCAGCGCCCCTAAGCCCGCATTTTTGAGAGTCGGGCTTTCAATATGTTCACCAGCCGCTTTGAGTTCTTGTCTGATGAATTCTCTATCAGCTAATTGTGCATCAGAATAGTTTTTGCCAGACTGAGGACCGTACTTTTGAATTGCTTCGCAAATGGTGAGTCGGTCAAATGGCTCTGATAAATTCAGTTCACGGCCCTGATAAGTGAGGGCTGCAGTACCATGCGCTTTAATCGCAACAGCACGAATCAACTCTTCAGTAAAAGTCATTAACCATTGATAGTTGGTATAAGCTGCGTAAAATTCCATCATGGTAAATTCTGGATTATGGCGCGGGCTAACACCTTCATTTCTGAAGTTACGATTGATTTCAAAAACACGATCGAAGCCACCAACCACTAAGCGTTTTAAATAAAGCTCAGGCGCAATTCTTAAATACATCTCCATATCGAGCGCGTTATGATGCGTGATGAAAGGCTTCGCCGCAGCACCCCCTGGAATCACATGCAACATTGGCGTTTCAACTTCCATAAAGCCCGCATCCTGCATATGATGACGCAGAGCTGTCATGGCTTTACTACGTGTAATAAAGGTTTGACGAGTTTCAGCAGAAACAATTAAATCGACATATCTTTGACGATATTTCGTTTCATGATCCTGCAAGCCATGGAACTTGTCAGGTAAAGGACGAATCGATTTACTGAGCATCCGTAAAGTTTTAACTTGGACTGATAACTCACCACGGTTCGTTTTAAATAGAGTACCTTCACCGGCAATAATATCGCCCATATCCCAATGTTTAAAGTCACTATGAGACTCAACACCTGTTGCATCATCGTTAATATAGAACTGAATCTGACCTGTAGTATCTTGAATCGTGGCGAAACTAGCTTTACCCATAATCCGCTTGAGCATCATCCGTCCAGCCATTTTGACTTGGATATTTTTTTGTCCTAACTCTTCTTTCGAGAGAGAGTTGTAATGCGTATGAAGATCAAGTGCGAAGTGTTCTGGCACAAAATCATTCGGGAAAGCAACACCTTTAGCGCGTAGCTGAGCCACTTTTTCACGGCGCTCAGCCATGATGTGGTTTTCATCAAGATGTTCTGTTGCTTGGATTGGATTGTTATTTTCTGCTGTCATTTATAACTCGTTTAAATGTTCATTTTGAGGCTGGCCTCAATAAAAGGATCTAAATCGCCGTCTAATACTTTTTGCGTGTTTGATGCTTCTACGCCAGTTCGTAAATCTTTAATTCTGCTTTGATCTAGTACATAAGAACGAATTTGATGACCCCAACCTACGTCGGTTTTAGTGGCTTCTAATTTATCGGCTTCTGCTTGACGTTTACGTAACTCATGTTCATATAACCTTGACTTAAGCATGGTCATCGCTTCTGCACGGTTACGATGCTGGCTTCGGTCATTTTGACACTGCACCACAATACCTGTTGGCATATGGGTTAAACGCACTGCAGAGTCGGTTTTATTAATGTGCTGCCCACCCGCGCCAGAAGCACGGTAGGTATCAGTCCGAATATCGGCTGGATTGATTTCAATTTCAATCGAATCATCAATTTCGGGATATACGTAGATACTGGCAAAAGAAGTATGTCTGCCACCAGAAGAGTCAAAAGGTGATTTACGAACTAAACGGTGTACGCCCGTTTCCGTTCTTAAAAACCCAAAGGCATATTCACCATCAATCTTTAATGTGGCACTTTTAATACCTGCTACGTCACCGTCCGATTCTTCCAAAACTTCAACTTTGAAACCTTTACGCTCACAGTATCTTAAATATTGTCTTTGCAAGATACTAGCCCAATCACAAGCTTCGGTTCCACCAGCACCAGCTTGAATATCTAAAAAGCAATTACATGAGTCCATAGGGTTGGAGAACATCCTTCTAAACTCTAAATCAGCAACAATGACTTCTATCTGCTTCTCATCTGCTTCAATCGCTTCAATAGTCTCTTCGTCACCTTCAGCTGCCGCTAGATCAAAAAGGTCTATCGCACCGCTTAGATCAGTTTGCAACTTTTCAATATTAGTGACCACACCATCGAGAATTTTTTTCTCTTTACCTAATGCTTGAGCGTGTTTGGGATCGTCCCAGACCTTGGAGTCTTCCAACTCCATATTCACTTCAATTAGGCGTTGTTTTTTGGTATCGTAGTCAAAGGTACCCCCGGAGATCTGCAACGCGGGTGCGTAATGAGGATAAATTTGTTTGTAGTGTGTTTATGCGTTCGGCTTCCATCCGACTATTATAAAGCCTCGCTTAAAATTCGTTAAATTTCTGTTGACTGTGCTTCGATTAATAACTGAACACGTGGATAAGATAAGTAGTTATCGACTTGTAAGCGGTAAGCCAAGCTAGATTCAGGGGTAATAAATTCATGATGATGAAACCAAATACCAGCAAAAATAGTCCCTGTTTTATCATTTAAATTACCATCATCTAGGGCTTGTAATTCCACCTTTAAGTGTTTATTTTTTAAGATTGTTTGTTTAAGAACTTTAAACTTGCCTGTGAAGATGGGTTCTGGAAAACCTTGCCCCCATACTTGATCTGATAAAGCTTGGGCAAGGGCTGGAGCGATCATTTCAGAGGGTAACTCACCGTCATGTAATAGTTTCCGATTGAGCGTATCCTCGTCTAATATTTCTTGTGCAACCGTTTCGAAAGCAAGAGAAAAGGGTTCAAGCATTGCATGACTGATCGATAAACCTGCGGCAGCAGCGTGTCCCCCAAACTTTAAAATCATGTTAGGAAATTTTTTCGAAATAATATCTAGTGCATCGCGCAGATGAAAGCCATTAATTGATCTACCAGAACCTTTTAAAATAGCCGTACCGTCTGGCATCGTTTCTTCTGCCGGTGCAAAAATAATTACTGGTCGATGGTATTTTTCTTTGAGCCTTGAAGCTAATATCCCAATTACCCCTTGATGCCAAGAGGCGTCAAACAGTGTTAGAGCATTTTGATTATCGACCTCTATTTCAGCCATTGAATCGAGAGCTGTTTCTTTCATTTCAGCTTCAATATGGCGTCGATCGCGATTCATACGATCTAATTCAGCCGCAAGTGAAAGGGCCTCTGTATTTGAGCTAGAAATTAAGCAACGAATCCCCAAAGTCATATCGGCAAGACGACCCGCAGCGTTTAATCTTGGCCCTAAACCAAATCCTAAATCAAAGGTACTGGCGATTTCTGGTTTACGGTCTGCAATTGTAAATAGGGCAGCAATCCCAGGGTGCATTCTTTGAGCCCGCATTCTTTTTAAACCTGCAGTAACTAAGATTCGATTATTACGATCTAGACTAGCGACATCAGCTACTGTTCCGAGTGCAACAAAATCTAATAAGTCCTCAATTTTTGGTTGTGAATCTGATGAAAAGATGCCTTGTTCTCGCATTAGTTTGCGAAGTGTTAATAAGACATAAAACATGACTCCGACACCGGCTAGTGCTTTACTTGGAAATTGGCAACCCCGCTGATTGGGATTGACGATATAGGGTGTATCAGGCGTCTCATCAGCAGGTAAATGATGATCTGTGACTATTACCTCCATCCCAATTGCCCTAGCATGGGCAACACCAGCAAGACTAGCAATACCATTATCTACAGTAATTAAGATATCGGGTTTAGGATTACGTTTAGCAGCCATATCAACGACTTCGGGGGTTAATCCATAGCCCATTGTGAAGCGATTAGGTACTAAAAAATCAACCGATATATTGAAGGGTAGTCCAAGTTGGCGCAGACCAAGGAGACCCACAGCACAAGCTGTCGCCCCATCACAGTCATAATCAGCCACAATTAGTAAATTTTTATGTGCTTGAATCGATTGCAAGAGATACTTGGCTGCCTCGAGACAGCCTTTTAGTTCAGTTGGTGGGATTAAAAACTTGGTTTCAAGAATAAGCTCCTCTGGGCTAATTACGCCACGTGATGTCCACAGCCTTGCCATAATCGGGTCAACTCCCGATTCAATCAATTGATTGATTAGTGTTGGATTGGTTTCACGTTGTAATAATTGCATCTTTTCTGATCGATCCTCGCAGATCATTACTCCGGTTGCCAATGGATATTTGATTCAAAACTTTCCCAACTCGGAAATTTTTGTTTGATTGAACGTTGTTTAAAAAAATAGGTATTCAAAAAACTAGGTTTAAAATTAAAGTCAGATACTTGAACTTTACTAGTGTGGGTTTTACCAAAAACCTCTGTAGTCAATTGAATATGGGAAATTTTTTCCTGATGGAGTAACTTTAAACAGGCTTGCCAAATTGACTCCCACATCTCATTCGAGAGATTGTTACGTCCATCGATGAAGTGGACTCCTTGCTCTAATTCGGAAATTTCTTTTGCATTTAAACGATGAAATGGTTTATTTAAGAACTGAGCGACATTTGCAAGTGTTAAGGAATTACCATGTAACTCTTTAGAGAACTTGATCAGAGAATGCGGATGGATTTGCGAGAGTGATCCTACCCCTTGAAGCCATACAGAATTAATTGGCAATTCTCCCCTTTCAGATCGCGCAAGATTAACTGGGTGGTTATGCCAAATCATTTGAATCTCATTTTGCATTTGACGCCATTTTCTTGCTACACCAGTTTTTCCTATATCTTTTGGCATCCATACATCGATATTTCTACCATTGGTAAGTTCTACTGAACTTGTATGTAGATTACTGAACTCATTAGTACAAAATAACCAAGAAGTTCCGGTGGGTATTACCTGGTTTAATAAAAATGTATCCAAGACTTCTTGCACACTCTTTCTCAATAATTTTTCTTCCTCTGCAGTAATGACGAGAATTTTAGGGTCAAGAAGAATAATATGATCACGGGTAGCATGCAAATGAACCAATACGAGGGATGCCCAGTCATCCATTGGGTTAACTGCCTGATATTGCAGCGTTTCGATAGCTGCGAGAGGGACTTGCTGTCCCAGCATAAAAATCTCATCCCAAGTACCATTTTGCTCGAATTCATCGGCGGACTGTGCTTTTTCTGGGTTTTTTAATAGGGAGTGTGGAGATGGGGTATTAAGGTTAATTTGCAAATTCATCTGGTTATTTTAAGGCTTAATTAATTACGAATTAAACTAGAGAGATGAATTCTTTAAAAAATCCCCTTAAAACTTTTTTTGAGTTACCAATTTACGTAGAAATTGGTTTGCGCTATGTCCGAGCTAAAAAGAAAAGTGTCGGTGATAAAAAAGACGGTTTTTTGTCATTTATCGCAACTTTGTCTATGGTTGGTATCGCCCTTGGAGTTGCCGCTTTAATTGTGGTTTTATCTGTCATGAATGGTTTTCAAAAAGAAGTACGGGATAAAATGCTTTCAGTCTTGTCTCATATTGAAATTCGTTCGCAAGATGGTATTGACGATGTTGCAGCTTTTACTCAGATAATTAGGCAAAACCCTCATGTCAAAGGTGTTGCGCCTCTTTTGCAAACGCAAGGTCTTTTGATTCATGCCGGAGTAATGCGCGGCGTTGAATTAAGAGGGATTGATCCCCGTGCAGAAAGTAATGTCTCCGATTTGCCCACACAGTTTAGTAATGGCCGTATCCAAGATTTACGACCAGGCGAATTTGGTATTGCACTAGGCAGTCAACTCGCTTTAAATTTAGGTGTGCAGATGGGCGATAAAGTCTCTGTAATGGTTCCTGACGGAGACATAACACCTGCCGGTGTAATGCCAAGGCAACGTGTATGCCAAGTTGTTGGGATCATTGATAGTGGTCATTATGAGTACGACAATTCCCTTGTTTTGATGCATTGGCGGGATGCTGGTGCAATGATTCGGTCTTCCAAGCCGACTGGTTTGCGTGTGCGGTTAGATGATATGAATATAGCCCCATTAGTTTCTTATGAAATCAATCGTCGTCTTCCACGTAATTTTTTTGCTTCTGACTGGTCGCAACAAAATCGTAATTGGTTTGCTGCAGTTCAAACCGAAAAACGGATGATGTTCATTATTTTGGCTTTGATCATAGGGGTTGCCGCTTTTAATTTAGTTTCAACTTTGGTGATGACAGTGACCAATAAACAGGCCGACATTGCAATTTTGCGGACGATGGGTGCTTCCTCTCAGATGATTCAAAAAATATTCTTTATCCAAGGTTTAGCGATTGGTTTTTTAGGCTCTATTTTTGGCGTTCTTTTTGGCTTATTAATCGCAGCTAATATTGACGTGATTGTACCTGCTATTGAGTCAATTTTTAGAGTCCAATTTTTACCAAAAGATATTTATTTTATTAGTGAGTTGCCCTCTGACATCCATACTGAGGATGTTCTAAAAGTCAGTCTAATGGCATTTTTACTGAGTTTGTTAGCAACTCTTTACCCAAGTTGGCGAGCTGCAAAAATTAATCCAGCGGAGGCCCTACGTTATGAATAAGTTTGCATCTTCTCCCGTATTAGTTGCCAAAGGCGTGCGGAAAATATTCAATAGCAATAATCAAAGCTTAGAAGTTTTAAATGGGGTTGATTTAATGGTAGAGGCTGGAGAAAAGATTGCGATTGTGGGTGCTTCTGGCTCTGGTAAAAGTACTTTATTGCATATTTTAGGGGGATTAGATACTGCTACAGAAGGAACTGTCAGTTTATCTGGATTAGATTTTTCATCTCTTAATGAATTAGAGAGAAACCGAGTTCGTAACGAAAAACTCGGTTTTATTTATCAGTTTCATCATTTGTTACCAGAGTTTACAGCGTTAGAAAACGTGGCGATGCCACTGCGTATTCGAGGTCTTTCTAAGAAAGTAGCTTTTGCACAGTCCCTTGTTATGTTGACCAAGGTTGGTTTACAGGATCGACTAGAGCACACGCCTGGAATGCTTTCTGGAGGGGAGCGTCAACGTGTTGCCGTGGCCCGTGCTTTAGTCGGTAAACCTTCTTGCGTGCTAGCAGATGAACCTACTGGAAACTTAGATGCGCAGACAGCGGATCAAGTATTTAATTTGATGATGGAAGTTGCAAGTCAAATAGGTACTGCGTTTGTGATTGTGACGCATGATCCATTGCGAGCAAAGCGCTGTGATCGAATTTTAAAGTTGACTACCGGAGGGTTGGTCAATCCTATTTCCTCAGGAACAGAGTGAGTCTATGTGGTTTGATTCGCATTGCCATTTAGACGCTAAAGAGTTTTCACAGGATTTACCACTTGTTATTGCTCGAGCAGCAAAGCAGGGTGTTACCGGCATATTGGTGCCAACGGTTGATATCCAATCGATCGATCAAGTCATTGACATTGTTGAAAAATGGCTACCTGTCATCCCATATCTTTGTTTTACTCTAGGGATTCATCCGCTTTATACGCCAAGTGCTAATGAATCAGACATAGTCGTTTTACGGCATTACATAGAAAAATATATTCATCATCCGCATTTTGTTGGAATGGGTGAAATCGGCCTTGACTATTTTGTAACGAATCTAGACGCAGACAAACAAGAGTGGTTTTTTGAGGAACAATTGAAACTAGCGAAAGAGTTTGATTTGCCAGTAATTCTTCATGTCAGAAAATCGCAAGATCAAATTTTAAAACGTCTTCGAAAAACAGTGCTATCCGGCGGTATTGCCCATGCCTTTAATGGCAGTCACGTGCAAGCCAATGAGTTTCTAAAATTGAATTTTAAATTAGGCTTTGGTGGTGCGCTTACCTATGATCGAGCTCTACAAATTCGTCGTTTAGCGATTGATCTCCCACTAGCGTCCTATGTGTTAGAGACCGATGCGCCCGACATACCACCGGCTTGGTTAAATAATTCTTCCGAGCACCTTCGACGTAATGAGCCTTTAGAAATTCCAGCCATTGCACAAATTTTTGGTAATATAAGAGAACTATCGCAGTTAGCTGTAGCACACATGAATTTAAACAATATTAGAGCAGTACTACCTCGCTTAGATCGACTAATGCAAGTGTAGTTCACCAGTAATTCTTCCACTCAGATCCATCTCTTAAAAGAACTCGAGGAGTAAAACTCCGCGGAGAGGAATTGTTGTGCGTATTGTGATTACTATGTTCATGCTTGGGCAATGGACTTGTTTGTATTTAAAGGGTTGGCCAGAATTTTTAGAGTTATTTCTGCCCTTTGGTATCTTGATTGCAGCGTATGTTGTCGCTCATTTTTATTTTTCGCATCCGATTGTTTGGCAGGAGTTTTTACAAATCAGGTTTCGTATATTGTGTATAGGAGCTATGGTTTTCTGGGTAGGATTTTTTCAAGTTAATTTCCTTTCATCAGAACGCACTGCACGTCAATTACCAACTGCATTAGATGGCCAATTAATACGTTTACAAGTGGTGGTGGATGATCTACCCAAAAAAACTAATCAGGGTGTGCAATTTAATGTGTCGATTTTATCTTGGGGTGATCTCGCACACATTAATTCACAATTTTCCATTCAACCGCTTCCCAAACGTCTATCCATTAACTGGAATCGACCTAATCCAAAATGGGATATTGAGACCTCACAAAAAAACATCGTCATTCCTGAAATCATCCCGGGACAAGTATGGTATTTGACGGTAAAGCTGAAGGCACCTCGGGGCCTCAAAAATCCCCACGGATTCGATTTAGAGCAGTGGATGATGACGCAATCTATCGATGGTAGTGGATTTATGACTCAAGCCTATGGGGAGCTGAGTGATCTTGAAGTTTGGAGTTTTCCAATTGTAGTTGCTAAGCTTCGATACCTCATTCGAGAAAAAGTCACTCACTCCTTGAGTCAAAAAGCTCCTTATGCTGGAGTTATTAGTGCTCTTGTGATGGGTGATCAACAAGCGATTTCTCAAGAAGATTGGACAGTTTTTAATGCAACGGGTATTGGGCACTTGATTTCGATTTCAGGACTCCATGTCACCATGTTTGCAGCAGTTGGTGCTTACTTAGCCAACCTAATTTGGCGAAGAACTCGATTCCCTTTATATTTTCCAGCTCAAAAATTCGCAGCTCTGATTGGTTTTATCAGTGCATTGCTTTATACCTTTTTAGCCGGTTTTCAAGTACCTGCACAACGAACCATGTTAATGGTTGGCGTGGTGGGGGTTTATTTATTTCTATGTCGTGTGCCTAAAGCTTTTGATATTTGGTGGTGGGCTTTAGGCATCGTATTGCTCTTGGATCCTTGGGCCATTTTTACTCCAGGCTTTTGTTTATCTTTTGGGGCTGTTGCTGCAATCTTATATGCAATGCCCCCAAAAGAAGATTCTAGCCACATAGATATTGATTTGATCTTTATAGATAAATTAAAGAACTCTCTCAAAGAAGCCTGTCGGGTTCAAGCTGTTGTGACAATTGCTTTAATTCCACTGACTTTGTGGTGGTTTTTTCAAATTTCATTAGCGTCCCCAGTTGCGAATGCCGTTGCGATTCCAATCGTTAGTTTTTTAGTCACTCCCTTTGCCATGCTGGGAGTATTACTACCTTGGTGGTTTGGTGATGCTTGTTTATGGTTAGCCCATTTCTTTTTTTCCATCTTGGCATGGTTTTTAAAATTCTTGGCGGCTTTTCCCTGGTCTATCATTTATGCAGCCAAACCCAATGGTTGGTTACTTGCGATAGGTATTGTAGGAGTTATCATCGCCATCCGTCCTGGTTCAATTATGGCTTTTTGGCAATCCAGATTATTCGGATTATTGCTGTGCCTTTTTCTACTTTTGCCCAAGCATTGGATCTTAGGCAATGGCGTATTGAAGGGAGAGTTTCGAATGTTGGTTTGGGACATAGGGCAGGGAAGTGCCATATTCATCGAAACCAAAAACCATACCCTGCTTTATGACACGGGTCCTGCGAGTGGTAATTTTGATCCAGGTAAAAGAATCATCTTGCCGTATTTACGAGCACGGGGGATTAGTGAAATTCATCAGCTAGCGATAAGCCACCAAGATGCTGACCATGTGGGTGGTTTAGCTTCTATCTTAGAAGGATTTCCGGTAAAAAAATCGATTGGCTCAATTCCTGAAAATCATCCGTTACATCAACATTATTTAAAAAGTGGTGTACAAATTTCGCCATGTCAAGCTGGAACTTCCTGGGTATGGGATGGGGTTGAGTTTTATGTTTGGCATCCCCATGAAAAAACCACTTTTGAGAAAAAATTTTATCTCGGCAAACCGAATGAAATGAGTTGTGTGATTGAGGTGAGAAATCAACATCATTCAGTCTGGTTAACTGGAGACGTTGAAAAAGGAGCTGAACAGGAGATTGTTGAGAGGTTAACTCAGCAAAAAGATGAACTTAGAAAAATTCTTCAAAAAAATATTGTTCTGATGGCACCTCACCATGGCAGTAAAACGTCCTCAAACCCTGAATTTATAAATTTGTTAGACCCTAATACGGCATTTTCGCAATCAGGATATAAAAATCGCTATAACCATCCCCATCCTTCCGTAGTTGCACGTTATGAATTACGAGGAATTACTTTGTTGGATACAAATATCACTGGGGCACAACGCTGGGAATCTCAAAAGGAACTTTTTAATAAAGAATACTTCAGGAAACAACAGTAATTTTACAAATCTTAATGTGCGTTTTCACTTGAAGAAAACTCATTAATAAAAGTGTTAAACGGATCAATTGCTGTAGGTTTTCCATATAAATAGCCTTGAAAGGTATCGCAACCTTCTTGGACTAAAAAATCACGCTGTTCAGGTAATTCAATTCCCTCAGCAGTTACATCCAAATTTAGGCTTTTTGCTAATGTTAAGATTGAACGAATAATTGCCCTGTCACCAGGATCATTCATTAAGTCTGTTACAAAACTTTTATCAATTTTAATTTCATCTAGCGGTAATCTTTTTAAATAGGTTAAAGAAGAGTATCCAGTCCCAAAATCATCAATCGAGAAGCGCACCCCAATGGCGCGCAAATCCAACATGATACTAATGACATGATCAAGGTCATTTAGTAAAAAACTCTCAGTCAGTTCTAGTGTCAGTAGACGTGGATTTGCGCCAGTTTCGAGCAATATTTGCTTTAACCGATTAGAAAAGTCGATTTGCCGAAATTGTTGTGCACTAATGTTGATCGATAAGCAGAGTTCTGCTGTTAAATGATTTTCCCGCCATGCAACTAATTGCTTGCAAACTTTCTCAATTGCCCAATATCCAATTGGAACAATCAAGCCATTTTCTTCTGCTAATGGAATAAAAGATAATGGTGGAATTAACTCATTGTCAGGAGTTCGCCATCTTAGTAGGGCCTCAGCTCCTTTTAATTTACCATTAAAATTCACTTGAGGTTGATAGTGAATTACAAACTCATCGTTTTTGACTGCGAACTTTAATCGATCCGAGAGACTTGCACGTTTTATAAATTTCTCGTGCATTTCGCTATTAAAAACTCTGACTGTATTTCGGCCTGAAGATTTTGCTTGATACAGGGCAATGTCCGCTTGTTTAAACAATAAACCAAGGTCTTTTTCGGAATTGGGAAAGGTGGCAACACCAATACTAACGGTAACGTTGTGTTTGACGCCATTAATTACTTTGTCTTGACTCAGTAAATGATTGAGCTTGTCTAAAACTACCTGAATCGATATTCTTGCAGCCTTTATGTCACTCCCTAACTCTGCGAGCAGAACAACAAACTCATCTCCACCCAATCTAGCTGCTGTATCTGACTCCCTCAAAGCACCGCGTAAACACTTGGAAACATCTATTAGAATTTCATCACCAACGTCATGACCGTAGATATCATTAATCGTTTTGAAATGATCTAAGTCAATCATCAAAACGGCACCGTACTTTCCTGAGCGAACCGATTGAAAATGTACTTGCTGAAGACGATCAATTAAAAGACGTCGATTAGGAAGGTCTGTCAGGGGGTCATAAAAGGCCAATTCCAAGATTTTTCTTTCAGCTTCTCTAGGGTCTCTAATATTTGAATAAATAGCTAGAAAATGATTGATTTCCCCCTTGGTGTTGCGAATTGCAGAGATAGAAAGCCAAATAGGGTAAATAGCACCGTCTTTGCGACGATTCCAAATATTCCCCTCCCTGCGACCTTCCGAAAGAATTGCTTCCCAAAGATTTCGATAGAAGGCTGGATCTTGGTGTTCCTCAGATTTAAAGAGGGATGGATTTTTACCGATTAACTCCTTTAATGAGTATCCAGTAGCCAATGAAAAAGCTTCATTAGCTTTCAATATTACCCCTTTAGCGTTAGTGACAAGCATAGGATCTCTAGATTGAAAAGCGACGGATGCGATGTGTAATTCTGCCTCCGCCATTTTTCTTTTAGTAATATTCTCCGAGAGGATGATAATCCCACCAATTTGACCTTTAGGGTTTTTCCAAGGGAGCATCTCCCAACGAACCCAAGCCTCAGTGCCGTCGGATAATACAATTAAATCCTCGTCACAACTTTCGGTCCCACCAGCCAAACAGCGAAGATGGGATTGTCTCCATTTTTCTGGCATGTCCGGAAAAATTCGATAATGATTTTTACCAATAACATCATAAGAATTAATTTTGCGATCATCTAACCAACGTTTGCTTGCAAACAAATAATTCATTTTGTTATCAAACATTGCAATCCCTGCTGGTGCATTATTAATAAATAATTGCAGCTTTGAATTTGCAGTAGTTAATTCATCAGCACTGGTATCCAATGCGTTTTCTAATAAACGTTTATCCCGATCTGCCGCTAAATAGGCTTCGTTTACTAAGCTTAATAGTGAGTGCCATTTGGTTTCAATTTCTATATCTTTCTCAGCAACTTGACGAAGTTGTCTTCGCAATAAACGATGCGTATTAGGTTTGAACTCAGTGAAAGATAAAAAGGGATCACTCATCTTCAGAAATCAGGGTGATGGTTGAAGTTTGATTGTGTAGTTGGCAACCTTGCAGTTTGCTTGAAGCAAACTCGCCATAAGAGTAAAAGCCAGAAATATTAAACCCACTTCCAAGCTCGGCAGCGAGCAACTCTAATTCTTCCTCGGAAATTTGATCTAAGACAAGTCTGCGACCAACACAACTTACAACGAGACATAAGCCTTTATTTTTTTTGTGTTGGTTCTTTAGTAGGCTAATTCTTTCTTGAGTTGATTCGAGTAAGGAGTCTATATTTGTTTTCATGAGACGTGCAAAACTAGCCTCCGGCATATCGCCAGCAAAGGTTAAACTATGATCATCTCGGTTAATACCCAAAAGAGTCCTAATGATAGGATAATCATCAGCTGTTTTGCGAATAGAAAGAGGGAATCGCAAACCACTACTAGGGAGTTCTTGTGCCTGTTCACCTAAATATCTTTCATAGATATCTAAAGCAGGTTCATGATCGAGTTCATACACGGTATTTTTGAAGGAGCGAGTAACGCGTCTTTCAGCCCCAAACTCCGTCCAACCAGTAGAAAATCCGCTTGTAATATGCAGGGCACCGTAAAAACCTACAATAACAATCTGATTTTTTTTGGTTTTACCATTAAACATGGTACCAGTTTTAGCAAAACGATTTGCATCGCCAGCCACCCCCCCTGTAATTGAGATTTCATTCACATGAAGGCTTAAGCTCTGTGCTAAATCAGTTGCATTCACATCAAATCCGTCACAAACAATAAAACAGTGTCTTAAATGTTCTTTGGGAAAATCTTTGAGCGCTTCTTGTATTTCATCTGCAATTTTTGCAGATGAAATATGGTCTATACCAATGGCCTTGATCCAACTCTTGTCAAATTGCAGCGCTAAACTGTGAGGTTGTCATCTGAAACTTTTGCATTTCTGATATTTCCCGATGAAGAGCAACTAATAATATCTGCCTTGGGATAAAAACTTGTTAATGCTTGATAGCACTCTTCTTGATAGAAGAAGTCAGTGTCAGCAAAGACGAACACAACATCTGAAGTGGATTGAAAGTTCGAAAGGGTATCCCAGCCATTTTTTTTATCCCAACTAATTTGCTGAATATTCATAGTGAGAACTAACTTTTCAAAGTTAAAGAGTTACTCTTATTAGAGCTTTTAAAACAGTATATATACTTTACATTGATTTCCCTAAGCTTGTTCCCATCTTTAGCTTAAATAGTTCTCTAAATTTTCTTAAAGGTTAAATATCGTTTAATAATAGATTTAAATTGCATCTGCATTGGTAACATAACCTAGGCCCATTGCTTCATTTACGCGAGGCATTACTTCATGGGCCATTAATTCCATTGATCTTCTACCCAATATCGGATCCACTAAATCCATACCGGCATAAACGATTTCACCGATGTTGCAACCGATACGTTCTTGCATGGATAAAATTTGATCTACAACTTCATTTACAGTGCCACAAATGACTAAATCATCCAAGATACCATCCAAACTAATGGTAGAATCATCCGCTTCTTGGGTTTTCTTGAAAATCACGTGACGGTTAGAGATTTTCATTTTCGTTAACATTTGCTTGTAGTAATAACGATATGGGCTGTTACTATTGGACTTGCCATATTCTTTGGCGATTTTAGAGTCATCTCCCACAAAAACAGTTCTGGCAACCCGCCAATCTTTTACTAGCGCTTGTTGACCAACGTTTTGCTTTCCTTGAGAAAAGTTATTCCAGTGGCTTGGTAGCCAATTCTCGAGTAGAAAATTGGCCGACATCGGATGGAAATCTCTTTGACCCATGGCAATTACCCCTTTTGAGAAAGGAGCAACAACGGTGCCCACAATTTCAGGATAGGGCTTTTGCATAGGTTTCATGATGTAACCTCTACCGATTTCTAACACTTGAGTATTTTGTACACTAACCTTAAAGCGATTGTTTGGTAAATCAATGTTATATGGAGGTTCACCTGACCAAATCGCTAAAATAACATCAATTGCTTCGGCAAAAATCTTACTACGATCTTCAGAAAGGATTCCAAGAGCCTCGGCATCAGATGCAAGAGCACCGGGACTAATACCAAAAATAAAACGACCTTTTGCCAATCGATCAAACATTGCTGCTTGGGCTGCAATTAAAGTAGGGTGGGCATGGGATAAGTTGGAAGTACCAGTACCTAATTTGATATTTTTCGTTTCAAAAATCAGGGTTGCCAAGAAAATCATACTATTGGTGACATTTTCAGCCTGATCGGTTAAATGTTCACCCACGAACGCGTCGTAAAAGCCTAGTTGGTCTGCAAAAATAATCGTTTGACGATCCTCGTGAAGTGTTTCAGTGCCATCTCGCTCTAACGGATGCAAAGGCATCGTGAAATAACCTAGTCTCATTGTAAGTCCCTAATTTAATATTTAGTTTATTTTATATCAGTAGAAAATTTCTTGAATTTTTTATTGTTGTATCGCATTCTAATGAAAGATCTTGAATTATTTTTAAGTGTTTTTGTTGAGTCGAGTATATAATTCAATATTCATACTAGAGTGTTTTCGATGACCAAATTTGTCTTCGTTACGGGTGGTGTGGTTTCTTCCCTCGGGAAAGGAATTGCAGCCGCTTCATTAGCCGCGATACTTGAGTCTCGCGGCCTAAAAGTCACCCTCCTAAAATTAGACCCTTACATCAACGTTGATCCTGGAACAATGAGTCCATTTCAACATGGAGAGGTTTTTGTTACAGAAGATGGTGCAGAAACTGATCTTGACTTGGGTCATTATGAGCGGTTTATTACAGCCAAAATGCGTAAAAGCAATAATTTCACCACAGGACAAATTTATGATTCGGTGATTCGTAAAGAACGCCGTGGTGAATATCTAGGCAAAACTGTACAAGTGATCCCCCATATCACCAATGAAATTCAGACTTTCATTGAACGCGGTGCCGCTGCTTGCTTTGGTGGTCAAACGGACGTTGCCATTTGCGAAATTGGTGGTACTGTCGGTGATATTGAGTCTTTACCGTTCTTAGAGGCCGCGCGCCAAATGAGTTTGCGCAAGCCTCGGAACGATACTGCCTTTATTCATTTGACTTTAGTGCCATACATTGCAAGTGCTGGTGAGTTAAAAACCAAACCTACGCAACACTCTGTTCAAAAGTTACGTGAAATCGGTATTATTCCGACCGCTTTATTATGTCGAGCTGATCGTTTGATACCTGCAGAAGAGATTTCCAAGATTTCATTATTTGCAAATATGCGCGAAGATGCGGTGATTTCTGTATGGGACGCCGATACGATTTATAAAATTCCTCAGATGCTTCATGAGCAGGGCTTAGATGAGATCATTTGTAATGAACTGAACTTGAACCCGCCACCAGCAGATTTATCAGTCTGGAGTAACTTGGTATATCGCATGGAAAATCCAAAGTACCACATCAATATTGGTATGGTTGGTAAATACATGGATTTAACTGAGTCCTACAAATCTCTAATTGAAGCACTACGTCATGCTGGTATTCACAATGAAACTCAGGTGAATATTCGTTATGTTGATTCTGAACTCTTAGAGCATGGAGATATTGCGAGTATCGAAGGCTTAGATGCTATTTTGGTTCCTGGTGGGTTTGGGGTTAGGGGTACTGAAGGAAAAATTGCAGCAATTTCACATGCCCGTCAACAGAGAATTCCTTATTTGGGAATTTGTTTGGGAATGCAATTAGCTGTCATAGAATTTGCTAGAAATGTAGCAGGCTTTAGAGAGGCAAACAGTACCGAATTTAATTCTGATGTAGAGCATAAGGTGGTTGCCCTGATCACTGAATGGAAAAATAGTGATGGGAAAGTCCAGTTACGTGATGATCAATCTGATCTAGGCGGTACCATGCGCCTTGGTTCTCAAAAGTGCCCCGTGAGCCCGGGTACTTTAGCTAGTGAGATCTATGGCGCAGAAGTGAATGAGCGCCATCGCCATCGCTACGAAGTAAATAATGAATACGTACCCCAGTTAGAAGCGGCAGGCATGATTATTTCTGCTAGAACGCCAACTGAAAATCTGCCCGAGATGATGGAGTTACCTCAATCTCTGCATCCTTGGTTTTTTGGTGTACAGTTTCACCCAGAGTTTACGTCTACTCCGCGCGATGGTCATCCTTTGTTTAGTGCCTTTGTGAAAGCGGCAAAGGCTTATTCGTTTCAAAAAAATCTCAACAAGGAATCGGTATGAAGCTTTGTGGTTTCCCCGTTGGTCTAGAACATCCTTTCTTCTTAATAGCTGGCCCCTGTGTAATTGAGTCCGAACAAATGGCCCTTGAAACGGCTCAAGAACTCAAGCAAATTACTGCTGAGCTCGGTATCCCCTTTATTTACAAATCATCTTTTGACAAAGCAAATCGATCCTCCGGATCATCTTTTCGCGGTCTAGGCATGAGTAAAGGCTTAGATATCCTAGCTTTAGTTAAAGAGAAAATAGGTGTGCCAGTCTTAACTGATGTGCACGAGATGTCTGAAATAACACCTGTTTCGCAAGTGGTTGATGTGTTACAGACACCAGCATTTCTTTGTCGTCAAACTGATTTTATTCATGCTTGTGCAACCAGTGGTAAGCCTGTGAATATCAAAAAAGGGCAATTTTTAGCACCTCACGATATGCTAAATGTGATGAATAAGGCAAGAGCTGCAGCCAAAGCTGCAGGCCTTAGTGAAGATCAATTTATGGCTTGCGAGCGTGGCGTTAGTTTTGGTTATAACAACTTGGTTTCTGATATGCGAAGTTTGGCAATTATGCGCGAGACTAAAGCTCCCGTGGTTTTTGATGCAACACACTCAGTTCAATTACCAGGTGGGCAAGGTACAACGAGTGGCGGACAAAGAGAGTTTGTACCCGTCCTAGCAAGAGCAGCAATGGCTGTAGGTATTAGTGGAATTTTTATGGAAACACACCCTGATCCAGCCAAAGCGATGTCAGATGGCCCTAATGCGGTGCCATTGCATCAAATGAAAACTTTACTTACCGGCCTAAAAGCCATTGATGATTTAGTAAAGCAGTCAAATATGTTTTTAGAAAACGAATTTTAATTAGAGAATGATCTAATTAAATTATGAAGATTTTAATTTAATATAGAGAGCAAATAATGAGTGCAATTGTTGATATTATCGGTCGTGAAATCTTAGACTCCCGTGGCAATCCCACGGTGGAGTGTGATGTCCTTTTAGAGTCTGGTGTTATGGGACGTGCTGCCGTGCCAAGTGGAGCTTCTACTGGTTCAAGAGAAGCGATTGAACTGCGTGATGGTGAACATGGTAGATACCTTGGTAAAGGTGTTCTGAAAGCCGTTGATAACATCAATACAGAAATTGCGGAGTCAATTATGGGCTTAGATGCTTCTGAGCAAGCCTTTTTAGACCGTACTTTAATTGATTTAGACGGTACCGATAATAAAGCAAGACTAGGAGCTAATGCTACCCTAGCCGTTTCAATGGCAGTTGCTAGAGCCTCTGCTGAAGAAGCAGGTTTACCTCTTTATCGTTATTTTGGCGGATCTGGCGCAATGCAAATGCCTGTGCCAATGATGAACATCGTCAACGGTGGTGCGCACGCAAATAATAGTTTAGATATTCAAGAATTTATGATCATGCCAGTTAGCATGACCAACTTTAAAGAAGCTTTGCGTTGTGGTGCTGAAGTGTTTCATAGCCTCAAGAAAATTTTGCATGATAAAAATATGCCAACTTCAGTCGGCGATGAAGGTGGATTTGCGCCAAATTTTGCAAGTAACGAAGAGTGTTTAAATACAGTTCTACAAGCCATTGAAAAAGCTGGCTATCGTCCTGGTGAAGACGTATTACTTGCATTGGACTGTGCAGCTAGTGAATTTTACAAAGACGGCAAATACCATTTAAGCGGTGAAGGTTTACAACTCACCTCATCTGAATTTGCTGACTATTTAGGTAATTTAGCGGACAAATTTCCGATCGTATCAATTGAAGATGGTATGCACGAAGCGGATTGGGATGGATGGTCAACCCTGACGCAAAAACTCGGTAAGAAAATTCAGTTAGTAGGTGATGATCTTTTTGTGACCAATACCAAGATTTTGAAAGAAGGTATTCAAAAAGGAATTGCGAACTCCATCCTCATAAAGATTAATCAAATTGGTACTTTGACGGAAACCTTTGCTGCGATTGAAATGGCGAAGCGCGCCAATTACACCTCGGTAATCTCGCATCGTTCTGGTGAGACTGAAGACAGTACGATTGCTGATATCGCAGTGGGTTTAAATGCAGGTCAAATCAAGACGGGTTCTCTGTCACGTTCTGATCGTATTGCTAAGTACAATCAGTTGATTCGCATTGAAGAAGATTTGGGTGACATTGCTTCCTATCCAGGTCGTTCCGCTTTTTATAATTTAGGTTATTAAGCAAGCTGCATGCGCTATATTGTTTATGGGCTATTTATCTTATTAGTAGCCATTCAATATCCTCTTTGGATTGGTAAAGGTGGTTGGCTGTACGTTTATCAGTTGGACAAAGAGGTAAAGGTGCTTGCAGATTCAAATAAAGAGCTAGAGATTCGTAATGCGAAAATCTCTGGTGATGTGCAAGATTTAAAGCAAGGCACTAAAGGGGTTGAGGAACGTGCCCGTTTAGAGCATGGGATGGTCAAAGACAATGAAATTTTGGTGAAAGTCCTCAAGCCAGATGAGTCTTTACCCCAACCCAATAAAACTGGCAAATAAACTTCATTTAATATCCCTGTTAAGTTAGTCTTAAAAGGGATTAGTGCTTTCCTTGTGGCGGCCTCATTTTATCTACCAGGTTTTCAGCAGCAAATAATTGCTGGCAATCTACCAAATCAAATAGATAAACTTGACCACAAAAATCACAAGTCGTTTCGACTTGTTGTTGTTCTGCCAAAATTTCAGCGACCTCATCTTTACCAAGCATCAACATCATGTTGCCTACTTTTTCACGAGAACATTGGCATGCAAAGTGAACGTGACGAAGTGGAAATCCTCTGACCCCTTGATAATTAGCTTCATCTAGGAACAGGCGTTGCATTAAAACTGTTGGGGGAGTTGATAGCAGCTCTTCATCTTTGACGGTATTGACCATCATCATGACCCGATTCCAGTCTTCTGATAACTCGTCATGATCTATCGGAGTGCTACTTGTTTTACCACCAATATTCGGTAATTTTTGAATCAAAATACCGCCGGCGTGGGTATCGTTACTACTTAACAGAATATGGGTTTCGAGCTGTTCTGAGTAATTCATATAGGCCGTGACAGCTTGTGCAATGGAGGTAATCGGTTTACCCCCAAGCATTAAGGGGACAATCCCTTGATAAGCTTGTTGACCATCTTGTCGGTTTTTTGGATCCAGCGTGATAGCTAATTTACCCTGACCATCGGGGTTGATAAGTTCTGAGAGGGTGGAGTCATCATAAATCATCGCAGGGTCGATATCTTTAGCTAATTTGACGGTAGCGCGGATATCTAAATTCATATTGCATTCGACTACTATTAGACGCACGAGGCCAGTACCTTGTGCCTGAATAATGAGGGTGCCATCAAATTTGAGTGTGGCGCTTAATAAAGCCCCTGCAGCAACCATTTCACCTAAATGTTTTTGAATAATCGGAGGATAGCTTTTACGCTCTAGGATGGTTTGCCAGGCGGTATCTAAAAGTACAATTTCGCCGCGGATTTGGCTTTTTTCAAATAAAAATGTTTGTAAAGTATCAAATTGATCAGAGGCTTTGTTGTTGGCAGTTAATTCAGAGGATGAGGTCATATAAAACGATTCGTGATTTTTAGAAGGTGAATTGATGAACCTTTCATTTCTATCCAGAAAAAGCCAAGGTCAGAAATGTGGGATTCCATTCGCAATATTTGTTATTGTATTGGTAATGCATTTATTCGATCAAAACTCGCCAAAAAATCGCCAAGGTATTCATTCTTATCCCGAAGAACATCCATTACTTACTGCCATCGCATTAGCATTGGGTGCTGCAATCACTCTGGGGATTTCTAGATTTGCCTATGCCCTATTTTTACCCTTAATGCGTTCAGACTTGCACTGGTCTTATTTGACAGCCGGCAACATGAATACTGGTAATGCCATTGGCTACTTTATTGGAGCGATGAGCTCGGCTTGGGCATTTTCTAAAGTAGGGCTGCGACGACCTTTTATCGTGATGTTGTTTTTTTCTATCGTGGTGATGTTTTTGACGGGCTTTGTTGAAAATGCAATAGTTATTTTTATCTTTCGGTTTTTATTAGGTTTTTGTAGCGGCTATATTTTTATCGCCGGCGGGGTACTCGCAACACAATTGAGTAGTCAACATCCTCATCAATCGGGTCTGATTTTAGGGATTTATTATGGAGGGGTAGGCGGCGGTATTCTCCTTTCAAGCCTGCTAGTCAACCCATTTCATGACTGGGCACAAAGCCAGGGATATGTCCATCCTTGGCAGATAGCCTGGATAGGGATGGCCGTCATTAGTTTGATCTTATTTACCCTTTTGATCAAGCCAGTTATTGCAATGTTAGAAGCACCTGAGGTAAGTGTTCTTTCTAAAGAACAAATTCATCCGAGAAGAAGTTTTTGGATTGGTAGTGGTTACTTCTTGTATGGTATTGGGCATGTGGGATACATGACTTTTGTAATCGCAATGCTGAGGGAAATGGGTTTTACTGGCAGTCTCATTAATATGTTTTATGGCTTAATTGGGTTATCGATGATGCTGTCGTCTCGCATATGGGCGAAGATGTTAGAGCGATCAAGGGGTGGGGAGGCGATGGGACTAGTGAATTTAATATTAACGATTGCTTGTTTCATACCAACGATCATGGCATTTTTAGAAAAAAATATTATTGAGAGCGTAGCGCCAAGTTTTTGGAGTCTAATTCTTGTTATGTCTTCTTCGATGTTATTTGGGTCCAGTTTTGTTGTAGCCGTCGCCAGTACAACCGCCTTTGTAAAGCATAATTATCCAAGAAATCAATGGTCGATCGGGATACGATTTTTTACCATCTTATTTGCTACTGGTCAGATTATTGGCCCATTCTTAATAGGCTTTATTGCCGATCATCTTGGTGGATTACGGGTGGGGCTGCTAGTTTCTACAATCATTTTGTTGACAGCTAGTCTTTTGGCATATCGTCAAAAATCATTTGCTAGTAAAAAGAGCATGGGATAATACAAGTTATGACAAATACTACCAATTCAAATCGTGTACGCACCCGTTTTGCACCAAGTCCAACGGGTTTTATTCATTTAGGTAACCTCAGAAGTGCCCTGTATCCTTGGGCTTTTGCAAGGTCACAGCAAGGTGATTTCGTGCTCCGCATTGAAGATACCGATCAAGAGCGCTCTTCCTTAGAAGCGGTTGAAGTGATTATTGAAGGGATGAGTTGGTTGGGTCTTGATGTCGATGAAGGCCCTATTTATCAAATGCAACGGATTGATCGTTACCGTCAAGTGATTAACGAGATGCTTGAAAATGGCCTTGCTTATTATTGTTATATGAGTGAAGCAGAGTTAGATGCCATGCGTGAAAAGCAAATGACGCAAAAACAAAAGCCTCGCTATGATGGTACTTGGCGTCCAGAGCCAGGAAAAACTTTACCGCCTATACCAAGTGACGTGCGTCCTGTTATTCGGTTTAAAAACCCCATAGATGGATCTGTAATTTGGAAAGATGCGGTCAAGGGCGTGATTGAAATTTCGAATCAAGAATTAGATGATCTCGTCATTGCCAGACCAGACGGTACACCGACCTATAATTTTTGCGTCGTCATTGATGATATGGATATGAATATTACCCATGTAATTCGCGGCGATGATCATGTCAACAATACTCCACGGCAAATCAATATCATGCAGGCTCTAGGCGGCACATTACCTATTTACGCTCATTTACCCACAGTACTAAATGAACTTGGTGAAAAAATGAGTAAGCGCAATGGTGCGATGAGTGTGAGAGATTTTCAGAAGGCAGGGTATATGCCCGAAGCAATTTTGAATTATCTGGCGAGATTAGGTTGGTCTCATGGTGATGCGGAGATTTTTACAAAAGAACAATTTATTGCATGGTTTGATTTGGATAGCCTAGGAAAATCTCCAGCCCAGTTCAGCCCTGAAAAACTGATTTGGTTAAATCATCATTACATTGCCCATACAGAGAGTGCTGAATTAGCAAAACGAGTCAAACCTTTTGCAATACTTGAGGGTATTGAGTTTGAAGAGAGCGCAGAGTGTGCAACCAAATCAGGTCCTGACTTTATCAAAGTGGTTGACTTGCTAAAAGGTCGTGCCAATACTCTGGTTGAGATTGCGCAGGGGGCAAAAATGTTTTACGCATCAGCTCCTGTTCATCAATTAGACGGTGAAGAATTCTTGAAAAATGTTCCAGCTACTGTGCATCAGTGCATCAATGATTTAATCGAGCTAATCAAAGCTGGCGATGGTAGTAAAGAGCAAATCGCAGCAGTCATGAAAGAGGTTTTAACTAAACATGGTATTAAAATGCCAATGCTGGCAATGCCGGTACGTTATCTCATGTTTGCAACTACGCAGACCCCTGCGATTGACGCTGTTCTGTCTATCATGGGAATTGAGGAAGTTCAAAAGCGTCTAGGAGTTTTGGCTTAATTGACCTATGGCTTGTTTTGAAAGGATAGGTGGTGTCTACATTACACCTGTTTGAAAAAACTTCAGTATTTTAATAATTTCATTTGCTAATACTCTGCAAAATGGTATAGAATATGAGACTATTCTGAAAGCAGTTAATTAGATTAATGAATTAAAAACGCAGTCTTAATAATTTAGTTTGATGGTGACAAATCAAATTGAAAGTAAAATAAGATTGTGTTGCTAGAAAAATAGCAAAGATTTTGGTTTTAGCCTGTATTGATTTATTTCAGTACTTTTAGAATTACGGGGCTATAGCTCAGCTGGGAGAGCGCTTGCATGGCATGCAAGAGGTCAGCGGTTCGATCCCGCTTAGCTCCACCAGTAGTTGAAAAGATTTTGCAGTACCGTAGTATCTGGGTCCCCATCGTCTAGAGGCCTAGGACATCACCCTTTCACGGTGAGTACGGGGGTTCGAATCCCCCTGGGGACGCCAAGAAGTACAATTGGAGTGGTAGTTCAGTTGGTTAGAATATCGGCCTGTCACGCCGAGGGTCGCGGGTTCGAGTCCCGTCCGCTCCGCCAATTTTTTAATTAAGCCCTTGTAAATCAAGGGCTTTTTTATTGTCTTGAGATTTGACCCTCAACTAGATCCACAAATTCCTTACCAGGCAGATGGAATAAAACTCTTCTGGCTCTTCACCATAATCGGGGGATGAGCATTTATTAAACACGATTAATCACTCCACTCCAACCACACAAAGCCAAGACTCTGAGTCGGTAGTTTTGGAAATTTCTAAAACCAAAAGCTCTTCTAGAAATCATTTCCATTTTAGTATGGAAGCCTTCAGTAATGCCATTGGATTTAGAAAACCGCCACATTCGAACAATAGGTTCTAACCAAGATCGAATGGTGTGTGCAATGACTTTCGCTGGACTTTGTTCAAACTGATCCAGTAATTGAAGGAGTTGTGGCAGGAACTTTTTGGCATGTTTTGCTCGAACGTTTTTGATCAGAAGTAGCGAGTTGAGCTTTTGTTTGGCTTGGTAAAGTGCTTTGAGTATGGGGAATTGTTCGAGGTATCGACGGAGATTGAGCTGCTGTTCTGGGCTGAGATTCCAGTGATGTCTACGCATGAGACTCAGGAGCCCTCGATTTTTTCGACCAACCGGGTCTTGTTGGTTCCAGACTTGCAAGAAATGCTGATTGACGAGTCGGATGACATGAAAACGGTCAGCAACAATCTTGGCTTGAGGAAAGTATTGTTGGACGATCTTACGATAGGTTTCGGAGAGATCCATCACGACGAACTGAACGCGATCGCGGCCCGTTAATTGGCTTAAATAGCGGCGTAAACTGGCTTCTGAGCGACCGAGAACCACATCAAAGACTTTGTGGTTCTTCAAGTCAACGAACGTCGTGGCAAAGCCCTTTTTACGACTAAAGAAATGTTCATCAATCCCCAGAATCCTAGGGCAGTCACGCCCAGATAGCTCTGAGACTCTTCGTTGAATATGGTGTTGGTACCAGCGCTCGACAGTCGCACTGCCGATGTTGTGGGTTAAGGTCAGTTTACGTTGACTAACGCCACCATCATGGGCTTCAAAGACCTCCAGTCGATAAGACTCGGTCGCTCGCAGGCGTGGCCGGATCCCCCGTAGAGGATGCCGAAAATAGTGATTGCACTCTGGGCAATGGTATTTTGGTAGGGCCAAGTGCAGAATCATCAATTGGTTTCCTTGTCGGGTGTGCTTCAACACTCGGTGGTGTGTTGACTTAATCCTTACAGGATGATGTTCACAATAAATACAAGCTGGGCGCATCTTCGGTCGACACCAAACCTCAACATGTTCACTACGTTTGACTTGTTCGATTGAAAGATCAGGCAGACCTAAGATAGAATCTATTTGGGACATGGGTATTACCTCTATTAAAAAAGTTCTTCGAAAAAACTAGTTTAATAAATACCTTTGTCCCCCGTTTATGATGAAGAGCCACTCTTCTTACCTTTTAAGAGCCAAAGGTGTGGGCAAACAAATGAGGTCAGGTCAAAATCTCCATCACTACTAATGAGATAATAATTTAAACAAAATTAAAAAATTAATTAAAAATTAACTTAGGAGAAATCGCATGACTAAAGTCTGCAAACGTAATCTAATGATGTTCTTTTGTATCTTATTTGCGTGTTGTTCTTTAAATGTTTTTGCGCAAACTTTCCCATCGAAGCCAGTACGTTTTATTGTTACATACCCAGCAGGTGGTAGTTCTGATTTAATGGGACGCTTAATGGCCAAGAAATTAAATGATCTTTGGGGTCAACCTATTATTGTTGAAAACAAGAGTGGTGCGGCAGGTTCTATTGGTATGGAATACGCAGCACGTCAACCAGCGGATGGGTATGCTTTTGTACTCGGCAATATTGGACCGGCATTAATTAATCCTTTAATCAGCAAAGTTACCTACAACATGGATAAGGACTTTATTCCAATTGCAATGATTTCTTCGGGTCCTAATGTATTAGTTGTGCCGGCTAATTCACCATATAAAACACTTCAAGATTTGCTCAATGCAGCAAAAGCGAAACCTGATACTTTAAATTTTGGTACAAGTGGACCAGGTAGTATGTCGCATATTGCAACAGAAATGATGATGCGTGAAGCAAATCTTAAAATGACTCATGTGCCCTATAAAGGGGGTGGATTAGCATTGATTGATTTAATGGGTGGGCAAATTGACTTTATCGTTTCAGATGCATTACCTGCAGCAGAGCACATCAAATCAGGGAAAATCCGCCCATTAGCGATTACAAGTACTGCTAGAACTCCATTAGTACCGGGAGTACCAACCTTTTCTGAAGCAGGCTTACCTGGATTTGCCGCCTTATCATGGTGGGGAGTATATCTGCCAACTGGCACACCAAAAGATATTCAGGATAAATACCATGCTGCTTTGGTAAAAATTATGGGTGATCCAGAAATCAAAGAGAGATTTGCGGCTTTAGGTGTTCAAGCGCAAGCAACTAGTATGGATGAATTTAAGTCTTTTCTCAGTGCAGAAAATACTAAGTATTCAAAATTAATTACTGAAAATAAAATCAAGGCTGACTAATAGATTGATTGCTTTTGCTATGTTATCTCCAGTCTGACTAACAACCTAACTCACAAAATACGGTTAGGTTTAAATCGATTAGCAAAGGCAATGGAGTCCTCTATATAAAGGTTATTAAAAGATTTTTTTGGTTTTGGATGTTCTAGCTCCTTACGAGGGGCTTTTTTATTACTTAAATTCTCCCAAAACGTTAGCTCTTCACCATAATCGGGGTGGGGGTTTGCATCAAGTGCGTTTCAACAAGTAAGATACAATGTATACTTGTGCAATATATAAGACAAGTAGGAGCGCTTGATGAGAGTAATTAATTTTTCTGATGCTAGAAACCAATTTAAACAAGTGATAGATCAGGTGGTTGCTGATTGTGATGTAACTATTATTTCTAGAAGAGATGCTGATGACGCTGTTGTCATGTCCTTAGATACTTATAACAGCATGATGGAAACAGTTCATTTGTTAAAGTCTCCAGCAAATGTAAGGCATTTAGAGAAATCCTTAGGCCAATATCGCAAAGGTCAAATTAAAACGAAGGCCTTGGTTGATGCGTAGTAAGTTAGTTTGGACGAATGCTGCCTGGTCAGATTATCTTTACTGGCAAGTGCAAGATAAGAAAACACTCAAACGAATTAATTTACTGATCAAAGATGCAATGAGAGATCCAGAAGATGGGATTGGAAAACCTGAAGCCCTAAAAGAAAATTTATCTGGTTTATGGTCTAGGCGTATTGATGATGTGAATCGATTGATTTATGCAATTGAAATAGATCAATTAGTTATTATTGCATGCCGTTATCATTATGAATAACTTGATAGATGAATATGATTTTTTAACATGGTATTCAAATTCATGAGTAAGCTCATAAAATCTGAGACTTAAGAATAGAGTCTTAAAGCCTAGTATTGGTTTTTTGAACCTGTACTTATTCACGTAGAAAAAATAAATTATCTTTTTTAAAGGAAATACTTTGCATAATAAATATGACTCCACCAATTTTCGTGATAACACCAATGCCTCTAACTTGCAAAGTTCCAAAACAAAAGACAGAAATTTAAAACCAATTCCCAAATTCAATAATGAGGAAAGTGAACGTCAGTTTTGGGAAAGCCCCGAAAATGATGCGACAGAATATTTTGAAGTTGCAAAAATGGTGGTTGTTAATTTCTCGAATTTAAAACCTTCCACGACAAGTATTTCATAACGATCATTTGATAGTTTGTTAGAGGGTATACGACAACGGGCCAACAAAGTTGAAGTGTCATACCAATTATTGATGAAAATCTGGTTGACCGAGAAACTTGGTGAAAGTCTCCGAAACTAAATGTGCCTTATTTTTATTCAGGCATATAAGTGTTTTAGGATCTTATTTTTTGAGCAATTCAGCTGGCAATTATCAAGAACCTAAAAAGGTCACTTGTTGCACTTCTTTTGTTTAGTAACTAGTTTTGGAGACAATCACAGAGTCTCAAGAATGTCTCCAATTGCTATTTCTCCATCGTCCATTATTTGTGCTCTGATACCGCCATTATTTTCATAAGCAATTTGAAAACTCTTTTTGTTAGCTAATTTAGATGGGCGCTCGCAAGGATCACAAAGTTCTACTCCTTTAAATTTGAGCCTACCTAGAAAAAATACTTTACCTACCAAGGCATTTAGTTCATCAGGCAATAAATTCTCAATCACAATATTTCTTCGAGTTTCACTAATATCAAACTCAAGCAAGCCATTTAATTTCAAGTAATGATTAGCAGTATCGATACCCATCTTGGTTATTAAAGTGATATCTCTAATCTTTGGAGGATTCGATTTAGAAAAGGCGCCTAAACGCAATGCATACCTATCACCTTCAATTCCAATCCCTTCAAGTACCTTTACTCTCTCCAATGGCTTCATTGGCAAGCCAGCATTTGGGCAAATATAGATGCGATGGATATAGGGTTTATTTTCCATTTTTTTTAATGATTAGTTATCTGTTAAGTTCACTATAGTCTAAAACTATCTAAAAAAGATTTATCAGTCTCTAAGCTTGTTGCTTCAGTGTGGGGCTTCAAATTCAATTAGTCTTCATGGGTGCTTTCGGACCAAAAAGATGCTCAATAGCATTCACTTTCCAAGACTTCAGATCTAAGTAAACGCTCCCATATTCCACAAAAATCAACAACCAAATATTGCTTAAATTTTCATCAACTATCCCATAGAGAGTGAAGAACGTATTTATCTTCATTTACCTAGGTAATTAGGATATGCTAAATTCAATATTATTTTAGACAAATCAAAAATGGCACAATTTCTCTTTCATGATTACGTTTTCTATCTTTTATATGCTTTAGTGATTTCCCCTAGAGTTAGCCCTTGGGTTTTGGTTTTATTTTTTTTATATATTCAATTAAAACCAAATGGGCCTTGTGATGGAGCCTGGTGTGGGCTCACTGAGACTGTCGAGTACTTATTGTTAATTCCAATCGCTATATTTTTAGGAGCCATCATTTATTTATCGATCAAGGAACAGGGCGGAAAGATAAGAAAATTATTTTTTGAGGGCTACGCCGGATTGAGTTCTTCTCAACAACAAAACTTGAAGGCCAATGAGCCGATTATTTTAAATATTCTGCAACGATTGGCAGTATCTTGGCGATTGGGACTTTTATTTATAAGTTGTCTATGGTTGATAAATAATATCA
Organism: Polynucleobacter rarus; assembly: GCF_003072505.1. Taxonomy (GTDB): domain Bacteria; phylum Pseudomonadota; class Gammaproteobacteria; order Burkholderiales; family Burkholderiaceae; genus Polynucleobacter; species Polynucleobacter rarus. The sequence continues at coordinate 1,577,915 of NZ_NTGB01000001.1, read as the reverse complement.
GTGAAGCAATTAGTCAAATTACTGAAAAATGATCTAGTTAAGTGAAGATCGTGGCAGAAAAAAATCCTGAATTGTCATGTAATTAAGAAAAATTGAAATAAAGCAGCTGAATTTAATGAAAGATTGAAACAATCATCAAAAGTGCATTAAATCTTTTGCTACTTCAATTTCCCCTTTGAAGTACTGAGCAGCTTCAGTCTTGTAACGCGCATAATCATCTTTCGGAATAACCGATGGCAATAAATGCGTCATGATCAGCTTTTTAACGCCAGCTCTGCTAGCCATTTCCCCAACTTGCTTTGGCGTCATATGCTCATCCACCATATGTTTAGTCCAGTCCTCTTTTTGACTTTGGGTTCGTGCTTGCCAAGTACCGTTTTTTTCCATGACCGCAATAACTTCTTCTACTTTACCTACTTCGGCAACAAGAACATCACAGTTTTTAGCCAATTGTTCTACTTCTTTAGATGGACCAGTGTCCCCAGTAAAGACATAGCAAGTATCTTTCGTATCAAATCGATAGGCAAAAGACTGGTGTTTTGTGGCTGCATCTATTGATAAATTGTAGTGTGAGTTTTGTACGGCCGTGACCTTAATATTCTGATCTTGGTAGATGAGTCCAGCTGATTTATCATGGCCAACAAAAACCTTCTCTAAAGGAATAACCTTCCCCTCGGTAACCCTTATTTGAGAATCTTCAGTCATATACTGAATCGCTCCTTTTACTACCGCCTGAGTACCAACTGGTCCATAGACATCAATTGCGGTACGCTTTGCAAATTGCCATGAGTTATCTAAAAAAGTCGCTAGTCCTGCCATATGATCATTGTGTTGATGCGTGATAAAAATTTGATTGACCTTCATAAAACTGATCCCAGTTTCGGCCAACCGACGTGAGACGCCATCACCCATATCGATTAAGTAAGGTTGATCATTTACCACTAACACATTGGAAGATTGAGCACGATCAGCTCTAGGAAGTGGACCACCTGCTGTACCCAAAGTGATTAGTTTAGTTTCATTACTTTGCGCTGAAACCAATCCAGAAGTTAACAATGTTAAAAAAAGGATCATCAGTTTTTTAAGCAACATGTCTAGTAGATCTCCAAATGGTTTTTTATTTTTAATGAATGAAGCCTATCTTAACTTAATTTAAAGCGATGGTCATTGCTGGGCTATAAGTCCAATGTTTTTTGTACTTTAGGTAAAACGCCTTCAATTTTTAGCATCAATTCCTTTTTTAATCAGTCATTTCTTAACTGAGGCTTTTTAGAATGAGATAACATAAAGCTTTTACATTCTCTTATATTGATTAATTAAAGGTCAGTCCGATGTTAAGTGATATTGAAATTGCCCAGCAGGCAAAAATGCTAAAGATTGCTGATATTGCCCAGAACTCTTTAGGCATTCCAGAAGATGAAATAGAGTCTTTTGGCAAGTTCAAGGCAAAAATTTCACTATCGTATTTGAATAGTTTAAAAAGTAAAAAAGATGGTAAATTAATTCTCGTGACCGCGGTTAGTCCAACACCTGCTGGTGAAGGAAAAACAACTACCACTGTGGGTTTGGGAGATGGCCTAAATTACATTGGCAAAAAAGCCATGATCTGTTTGAGAGAGCCATCTCTAGGACCAGTTTTTGGGATTAAGGGTGGTGCAGCGGGCGGTGGTTTAGCGCAAATTGTTCCGATGGAGGATATTAATTTACATTTCACTGGAGACTTCTCTGCGATTGCCTTGGCTCATAATTTACTGGCAGCAATGATCGATAATCATATTCATCATGGCAACGCTCTTGGAATTGATGTGCGTCGTATTCAGTGGAAGCGTGTAGTGGACATGAATGACCGGGCCTTGAGATCCTTAACGGTTGGTTTAGGCGGTGCTCCAAATGGTTATCCGCGTCAGGATGGCTTTGATATAGTGGTGGCATCTGAAGTCATGGCTATTTTTTGCTTGGCTAATTCAATCGAGGATTTGAAGAAGCGCTTAGGGGAAATTGTTGTTGCTTATACGCATGACCAAAAACCTGTTCTAGCAAAAGACCTGAAGGCTCATGGTGCAATGACGGTTCTTTTAAAAGACGCATTAGCTCCTAATTTAGTTCAAACTTTAGAAAATAACCCAGCCTTTGTCCATGGTGGGCCATTTGCCAATATTGCTCATGGTTGTAATTCAGTGATTGCCACGCAGGCTGCTTTAAAGATGGCTGATTATGTGGTGACTGAAGCTGGTTTTGGAGCAGACTTAGGAGCAGAAAAGTTTATTGATATCAAGTGTCGCAAATCTGGACTAATACCGTCAGTCGTAGTGATTGTGGCGACCGTCAAAGCAATGAAATATCATGGCGGTAAAGATTTAGCAAACATCAATGAAGAAGATATTTCTGCATTAGATCTTGGACTCGTGAATTTGGAGCGCCATGTGCAAAACATTACTCAGATTTACAACTTACCCTGCATTGTGTCGATTAATCAATTTACGAGTGACACTCCTGCTGAAATCGAATTAATAGAAAATAGAATGAAGCAGTTAGGCGTGAAGGTTGTATTAGCCTCTCATTGGGCGCAGGGTGGTAAAGGGGCAGCAGATCTAGCTAAATTAGTGGTTGATTTATGTGAAACAGATTCTCAGCAGATGATTTATGTCTATGAAGACGAAGATACTTTATGGGAAAAAATTAACAAAATTGCTAAGAAAGTTTATCGAGCAAGCGAGGTGAATGCTGATCGTGCTGTTAAGGCTCAGATTGATCGTTTGCAAGAGCAGGGCTATGGACACTATCCTGTTTGCGTGGCTAAAACGCAGAGTTCTTTTTCAACTGATCCTAAATCCCGAGGTGCGCCAGATAATCATGTCATTACAGTACGTGAAGTACGCTTAGCTGCAGGTGCAGAATTTATCGTCATGGTATGTGGGGACATCATGACGATGCCAGGTTTACCAAAAGCTCCATCTGCAGAGAAAATAGATTATGTTGATGGCAGAGTGGTGGGATTGTTTTAACTAGATTGCCGCAACCTGTTTAAAAACATGAGCAGATCTTTTAGAATCATGGCAAATCAATATGGTATTCTAAAACCCTATAAAATTTTTGGACTACCTGAAATGAAAAAAGTACAACAATTCTCCTTGGTATTGTGTTTATCTTTGATGGGTGGCGCTTCAGCGCAGTCTGTATTTGAAGGCCCTTTTGTGCAAGGTGCCATTGGTTATACAAATGTTGGAGCTACGTTTAATCAAACTAGTACTCTCTTAAATCAAGTTGGTGTTTATCCCCAAAATTTTTCAACGGATAATTTATCCGTATTAACGGGTAATATTGGCGGCGGATATAACTTCAGAGTTGATCCAAAATGGTTAATAGGTTTGAGTGTTGATTTCATGCCTCTCGTCTCCGGTTCAGCGAATAGTAAAGTTACCACCAATTTACCTGGTATCGCTGTTTCAAATTCGCTAACAGGTTCTTACCAAATGAAGAACCCGCTTAATTTTTCTGTCATACCATCTTACGAGTTGTCTAGAACTCAACTCCTTTATGGAAAAATTGCTCTCTCAACTGCACAGTTAATCTATAGTGATCCGGCTACTCCTGCAACTAATGTCCTTGTTGGTGGGTATACCTTGGGCTTAGGCTACAAGCAAGCCTTAGAAAATCAGTTGTATGTCTTTGCTGAGGGTTTGTATACGAATTTCGTTGACTATACTGCCAACATAAATGGTCCTTATGTAGGGATAGCGAATACAAGTATTACCGTAAAAGCTACAGGATATACGGGCCTAGTTGGCATCGGATATCGATTTTGAAAACTTAAAAAAACAAAAAAATATTTACAGCCTCATTTGTTTGTTGGGGGTTTTTAAGTATTTGTAATTTTTCCGTGCAAAGTCTTGACTAAATTTACTTCGTAGTCATCAACCATTTTTTTGAAGTATTTGTAGATGTCTGTGATTTTGACTTTTAAATGGATGCTAGAAAAACCTTCGTCATTTTTGTCGAGCGGAATAATGCCAGTTACCACGCTTTTAAAGCGCTCTAGATCTTTATCTCTTAAAGGTTGATATGCATTGATAGCCGTAAAGATTTGCTCTATGGAATAGCCGTGATCTCTAGATAAAACTATTAAGTCATAAAGATCACGAAACTTCATTCGTTCATAAATTACAATGCTTTTCATGATAAAAAGTCCATCTACTCCAAGGATGTTGAAACCATCTTGAGAGAAATTTAGTTTTGGCGTTGATTTCAAAAAATCAATTTGTTGTTTGGGTCTGTTACTTTCGTTTCTTGAATGAAATGTAACTTTTGCACCATCAATCAAATAATCATGAATATAGTTGTCTAAATTATCTGAGGTATTGATTTTAAATTGTGATTTTTGCCCAGGCGTAATGAGACTTTGAATTTTCGATCCGCAAGTCTCTAAGTCATTTAACACCGCATCGATTGATTTAGTAGGTAAGACTTGACCAAAGATATTGAAATCCAAATTTTCACTGATTCTATGACCAATTTGAATTGCTAAAGCAGTTCCACCAACCAATGTGAATCCTGTTAGTCGTGGATCATCTTTGAGGCGAGTAAAGATTTTTTGCGTCGACTCGGGCATGAATTCAAGCTTAAGCAGGCACATTTCCTTTTTCTGTTTCCAACTGATTAAAACCCTTGCTAATGTTTTTGAGCATTCTGGCGACGGTAGCATTTGTCATGGGTTCAAACGCGTTTTGCCTAAACACTCTTTTGACTCTGGTAACTCCGTAGTAATGACATAAGCGAACTATATCTTCAAATTTAGGTTTTTCTAGCACTTTACTGATCAATGCGTAATCTTTGATTTGTGGGTTTGACCAATCATATGCTCCCGACAAGCCAATCTTGATTGATTTTCTTTGTTCATTACTTTGCTTAACTGCACTGCGAAGCCAATCAGGGACTAAGGATGTATAAGCTTCAATCTCACTCTCAGACCAATCACCTGTAGCATTCTTGATTTCAATCGTAGTCAGATTCTTTATCCCGCGGTTCCATAATTCAAGCATTATCAACCCCTTTGCTGTTTGCGAAAGCTTGATTTTTCGTTGACTCATACGGCGAAACTGAATCTGATGAGTATCAGTGATTACAGTGCGTGATTGCCCTGAGGTAGGAACCATCATAACCTTTGAACCAGGGGAATTTGGCAGTGCTTGACCTACCTCTTCACCAGTTTTTTTCTGAATTGCATCTGCTAGAGTACTGTTGTTTACGTTACCAGAAACGGTGTAGAAGCCCCTAGCTACGCGTACGATCTCTCTGGCATTTACCATGCGATAAAGTGTTTGATCGATGGATGCACGCGTACCTAAAGAAACAAAATCAGTACTAGAGAAGACTGCCCCTTTAGGCAATTCTGAAATGGTAAAACAAATCTTATTGGAAGTGCTCATGTTAGAAATTATGCCTATTATTCTAATATTATCAATTAATTGATGTGTTCGATGCATACGATTATTAGGACCAATCGCTCATTATTTAATAAGGTTTTCAATTAAGGCTCTTAGGGCTTTTTATAGGGGCAACTACAGTTTAAGTAAAACCCTAAAGGGTAGTATTTTAAAATGTCTAGCCAAGTTTTATTGTTCACTCTTACTAAAACTAAGCTCAATAAATTTATTAATACAACCAATTACAACCATTTTTTGAGTATTTGGTTTCTTGCCTAAAGACGTTCGATTAAAGACTCGCGAAAAGACTCAAACATGATGTGTCTATTAATAAATTCTATGTAACAACTTGTGATTAGATGTTACTTATCGGGAGTTTTAAATTTGTTCTTTTAATCATAGATATTTCTGATGATTTTCATCAATATTGAAATTCTCGAGAATTATTTTCAAGAGTTTTTTAATCAATAAAAATCTAAGTAATAGGTTTAGATCGTAAATCTATCTTTAAATCGAATTGTTTAATAAAACAAGTTTCTTCTTGTATAAATTTTGATACAATTAAATCAATGGTAAACAAACCTAAACAGGTAAACGGATCTAAAAACAAGTTAATAGATTGGCGAGGTTCATCTTTCAAGGACTTAACTGATGAAAAGATTTTTTCATTGAATGCAAAGCGGGAGGCTGGATATCAACTACGTCAAGTTCAAAGAGGATCAGAACCTGATCATTGGAAGTCGTTCAACCAAGTGGGCTCAGGTGCTAATGAAATCATTATAGATTTTGAGGACGGCTGGTATCGTGTTATGTATGTAGCAAAATTCGAAGAAGCTATATATGTTTTGCACTGTTTTAAGAAGAAAACGAATAAAACCTCAAAGAAAGATATTGAGATAGCAATACGAAGATACAAAGATGTGATTTTAGAGCGAGAGGAATAAAAAATGGCTAGACGTACAAAATCCACACATATCACCCCAGCTAGTGGAAATATTTTCGCCGATTTAGGTTTCGAAAAAGAAGAAGCTGAATTATTGTTGGCTGATGCTGATCGTCGCATTAGTGATAAATTGGCAATCAAACTAAACTTGATGGTAGAAATAAATGATTGGATAGAGAAAAAAGACATTATCCAAGAAGATGCTGCAAGAATATTAGGTATCACTCGTCCAAGAGTGTCAGATGTGGTTCAACAAAAAACCGAAAAATTCTCGATAGATGCTTTGGTTGATATGGTCGAAAGAACAGGTAAGCGTGTTGGAATTGCCGTGAACTAAATCTTATTCAATTCAAATTTTTTATATTAGATTTATACCAAAAGCTACAAACCATTGGAATTTAAGGTATTGCCCAATTTAAAAAAATGAATACTAATAAAATATAGGAATTTCACTGGTTCGATAATTCTCATTGAGCTTTGGTGCAAAAAATTTAGACGATACCGCGATAAGATCCACCATCGACTTGGATATTTTGCCCGCTAATAAATGAGGCTTGTTTGCTACACAAGTATGCACAAATATCGCCAAATTCTTCAGTAGTTCCAAAACGTTTTGCAGCAATGCCTAGGGCAATTTTGGCACGTGCTTCATCAAAACTAATATTATCAATTTTGGCTTGACGCTCAGTCATTTGTATTTGACGACCCGTATCGATTCTTTCGGGGAGTAAGTTATTAATGGTGACATTATCCACTGAGACATCTCTTGAAATCGCTTTACATACTGCAGTTAAAGCTGTTCTAGCCGATGTCGACAAGCCTTGATGGGAAAGGGGAGATTTGACCATAGCAGAAGTAATATTAATAATGCGTCCAAATTTTCTTTCTTGCATCCCCGCTAAAACTCCCCGAATCATCAGCACGGGAGCGAGCATATTTGACTCGAATGCTTGAAGATAGTCCTCTCGTCCCCAATCTAAAAACTTGCCAGGAGTAGGGCCAGCATTATTTGTAACGAGGATATCAGCATCAGGACAAGCACTTAACAGTAACTTTCTACCTTCTTCAGTCGTAATATCAGCAACTACACCATGGACCTTATTACCAGTAAGTTTTTTAATTTCATCAACAGTAGATAAAACTGTAGCTTCATTTCTACCATTTATAAAAACCTCTACTCCCTCTTTTGATAATGAGAGCGCGCAAGCCTTGCCAAGACCTTTTGATGACGCACAAATAATTGCTTTTTTACCCGCGATACCTAAGTCCATTCATTTCCCCAGATTTATTCATTCAACGTAACATTTTTTAATACTGCTTCAATTCTTTTCGATTCCGATTTCACAAATTTATCAAAGTCACTAGGATTTCGTCCATCAGCTCGAAACCCTGAAGTGGTTAAAAACTCGATCATCTCTGGATCTTGCAATACATTTTTAATTTCTTGGGCAATTTGTTGAGTGATGGGTTGAGGTGTTTTTGCTGGTGCAAACCATCCCAGCCAAGTACCTGCAATGTTTAAATCTTTTAAACCAGATTCTTGCATCGTTGGCAGATTAGGAAAATCTGGTGAACGCTGAGCATCCGTAAACGCAACTGCACGGACTTTGCCGGAGGAAATAAAAGAGTGCACAATCGTGGGTGGCAGGATCATAAAATCAACTTCACCAGAGGCCACGGCAAGTAATGCAGGGGAGGTGCCTTTGTATGGAATATGCAGCGCGTTTAAACCTGTGTATTCAGTAAATTGTGCCGAAGCCAAATGAAGGGCATTGCCTACCCCCGGTGAGGAATACGAAATCTTATTAGTTTTCCCATAGTTAATGAACTCTTGTAAATTTTTCGCCGGTAAAGCGGAGTTCACTACCATTACATAACCCGTACCCATAGCCAAGTTGGTAATGGGGGCAAAATCTTTAAACACATCGTAGCCCAATTTTTTATTTAAAAGGGGATTGATAATAAATGCTGGCGTAGTGTGTAACAAGGTATAACCGTCCGCTAGCGACCTGGCAACAAATGCAGTAGCAATGGCACCATTTGCACCAGGTTTGTTTTCCACCACAATCGAAGTTTTTAAGCGCTGCTCTAGTTTTTTTGCCATCATCCGAGCCGTCGTATCGGAGGTGCCACCTGCCTCAAAGGGGACAATCAAACGGATTGGCTTGTTGGGATAATTGTCCGCAGCCAAGCCAATTGCAGGTATTAAAAAACTAACCAGAAATAAATAGCTCTTACAGAATTGTTGAAAAGCATTCATTGATGATGTTCTAACTTAGCGGTTGATGCTTTTTAAGAAGTGTTCCACCATTTCAGAGCGGGTACAAACCCAAACATCTGGAGCTTGTGTCGCTATTTCTAAAATACGGTGAAACGCCCCAGCCCCTGCAGGTCTGCCAAATACATGGGCATGAACGGTTGGATCAATTTTGATTGCGCGGGTCTCCCATTTGCGCACATATTCTAGCCAATCTTCAAAAATTTCAACCATGACACGTGGGGGTTGACCATGTCTCATGAACATGGGTAAATCATTCACTTCCATAGTTCCTGGCACTGCCACGATTGAAGTGTCACCGAAATCCACTAGGTAAGGTAAGTCATCATTTAAGGTGTCGCTGTGCCACATATAACCCTCCTGGGCTAGTAATCTGGCAGTACGAACACTCGGAGTACTCCTAGGGCTAATCCAACCCTTGGGCTTAGCACCAATGACGTTAGCGATTAAATCCGTTGTGCGTTTGATATTATCGATCTCTTGTTTTTCATCCAAAAGTGCTGGAATGATATCCATTGCATAAGAGTGGGCAACGATGTCATGACCTAGGCTGGCAATATGCTTGACCTCTTCAGGGTATCTTTCTGCCATGATGCCGCAAACCAAAATAGAGGCTTTCACATGGTGACGCTCAAAAATTTCGAGCACTCGCTCTACACCTCGGCGGTGTCCGTACTCTGCCCAGCCAACCGCATTCAGATCGGGAACTCCACCTTTCAGTGGATTGCCCATAGGTCCAATTCCAGGCCAAGCTCCATCTGACCACCACTCATAGGCCATGCGAAATACTACTCCCATCTTTTTATTGCCTGGCCACATAAAATCTGGCGGTGGATGAATTTCTTTACCACCTGCATGAATATCAAAAGGGTGTGTCATTTACGTCTCCATTTATAGTTTTTTTATTTAATCTAATCTTTAGTTGCCCCGAGCCACGGATTATCAACGACATCAAAAATGACTTTATCAGGACCAATAAATTTGTTTTCTGAATAGCCATGGGCATTTTTAGGCCTTTTTTCAAAGCAACTAGCGCCCATGGACTGTAATTCCTCGGTAACACCATCTAGGTTCTCTACAACAAATCCTAAGTGATGGATACCTCGAAAATCAATCCCGTGACCTTGATCCCAACCAAAGTGCAAAATGGCAAGGCTAATTGTCCCATCACTCAAAAATACGCCATAGGACGTCTCAGGATTAGAAAATTCTTTTCGGCCAACTTCTTCTAATGCAAAAGCTTTTTTATAGAACTCCGCTGTTGCGAAAGGATCTTCCGCCGCAATTGCTATATGTCGAAGCTTGGCCATTTTCCTGAAAAATTACAAAGGTCCAAGAGTAGTCGATTCATCTTCAATCGTATTTCTTAAGATACCAATTTGCTCGATTTCTACTTCAGCAATATCTCCTGGCTTCATGAAGATTGGTGGAGTTCTGGCAAAGCCAACGCCGCCCATCGTGCCTGAAGCAATAATGTCACCTGGTTGAAGTGTGGTCCATTCTGTGATGTATTCAATAATAGCTTGAATTGAATGAATCATTTGTGATGTATTGGCCTTTTGCATCACTTGACCATTGAGTCTCATTTCGATATTCAAATTCATGGGGTCAGCGATTTCATCAGCAGTGACTAACCAAGGACCAATCGCACCCGTTTGTTCAAAGTTTTTACCAGGATTAATTTGACTAGAGTGACGCTGATAATCTCTTAAACAAGCTTCATTCATACAGCTATAACCAAAGATGTAATCTAAAGTTTTATCTTTCGGTACATATCTTCCAGTAGGTTTACCAATCACAATTAACATCTCTGCTTCCCAGTCGAGCATTTGCGAAACCTTTGGTCGCATAATCGGACGAAGATGTCCTGTTAAAGATTCTGGCCAGCGCGCAAAAATCATGGCACGGTCTGGAGCTTTGCGATTGCCAATTGCACGGTTTGCTTCATCCACGTGATCGTGATAATTGAGACCAGCACAAAATATTTTTCCAGGATTTGGTACCACTGGTAGTAGATGTAAACCGTCGTAATCAAAATCACCATCAGATTCTTTAATCATTGACTCAGCTACAGATTGACCATTGCCAGCAATAAAACTAATGATGTCAGGATACAGGCCGCCTAAACGTACACTTAAGTCAATCACACGTTGACCTTTTAAAACACCGTAGTGCGCTTTACCTGCGTGTAAAAATGAAACTAACTTCATGGTTGATTCCCTTGTTTTGAAAAAATAAATTAAGTTGCGTAATTAAGTTGATTTATTGAGCTGCGTTGATACGGTTTGTCATTGCTTTGCGCCAAGTGTCTTGGTCACTAAAAGTGGGGTTGTCCCGAATCAATGCCTCAGTATGAGCATATATCTCCTCATCTGTCTGAGATAAATCGAAAGGTTTACCGTGTGGTTGGGCAACGTGCCATGGTGTATCCATGTAAATCTCTAGGCCATTCCCTTCAGGATCTGCAGAGTAGATGGACCAAGCATTGCCATGGGTAATCGGAGTAATGTTTGTGATGCCATTCTCAATCAGTCTCTTTTCTATACGACGTAGATCATTTAATTCATCGACAAAAAAAGACATTTGAAATACCACACTAGGTCCACTAGCCGGATCTTTACCATCAATTAAAACAAGTTGATGATGGGCATCATCAGTGCCACTCAAGAACAGGATATTACGATTACCAAGTCTTGGAACCTGTCCACGATCGGTCACAATTAAATCAAAGACCGAGGTGTAGAACTTTTCCATTTGTTCTAGATTATCTACATATAAACCAAGATGCTTGATTTGCGGAATTTTAGCCATATTAATTAATCTACTTTCATATTGACAGATTTAGCAACGCTCGCGTACTTCGTAATATCCGATTTAATTTTTTCAGTAAAGTCAGCTGCTTTGAGAGGTAGGGAGTTACACCCCATCTTGCTTAAATTTGCTTGTAACGAATCCGTATTGGCTGCGTCATTTACAGCCTTATAGTAGGCTTCTAAAATTTGCGGGGGAGTATTTGATGATGCTGCTAAGCCATACCAAAAACTTTCGTTAAAGTCCGTTAGACCGCCTTCCACAAAGGTTGGGATATTCGGTAGTTGTGACATACGCTGTGCAGTTGTAACACCGATTGCTTTTAGTCGGCCAGCTTGCACATTAGGGATGATCGTAGCAGGGGTACCAACATAGATAATCGAATCTTGACCACTCATGACGTGAGCAACTGCTGGACCTTCTCCTTTAAACGGAATGTGTGTCATCTTGATACCAGCTTTTGCATTCATCATCTCAATGAGCATATGCGAGAAAGAACCATTACCGCTAGAAGCGCCAAAGACACTTTGCGAGTCTTTCTTTAATGCCGCAATAAAGTCAGGCATATTATTTGCAGGAACTTTAGAACTTGCAATCATGACAAGGGGAACTTCGCAAATGGAACCTAAGGGCTTCAGATCTTTTAAAGGACTATAAGAGAGCTTTTCATAAACAGCTGGATTAATAGCCATTAAGGAGGTATAGACCAAGATTAAATTGTAACCATCCGCTGGGGAGTTCATGAGGACATCAACGCCTAAACCACCATTGATACCAGGTTTATTATCCACAATGACGGGCTGGCCAATTTTTTCAGATAAAGCTTGACCTATGGTTCTGCCGATCGCGTCAGCTCCACCACCGGCTACCTGCGGAATAATTAAACGAACGGGTTTGTTCGGAGTCCAAGGAGCTGTTTGGGCAAAAGAATTGAGTTGTAATAACCCAAGTAAAAATAGAACAACTATTTTATGGTTCATTTTTTGTCTCGTATTTGTAATGTAATTATTTATTTATTATGATACAAATTTTTTTAAATAGGAAACTGTTTTTTGAAGAATCTAAAGATTACCTTATCAAAGTTATTGCAATTAAATCGGTAGATAGTCTGGAAAAATGATCTTTGATGTAAAGATGTGATTCTTCAGATAAATATTTATCAAAATTACAATAAAAAATTAATGCTCCCCATAAAGAGGCAATTCTATGCAGCAAACTTTACTCCATTGATACCAAATTTAGGGCGCTATGAAAATCGACGAAGCTAAGGCGGCAAGCTTAAAAACACAAAGATCTAAAATAATAATATTACGTAGAAGAAATTTGTGGCTTATTTATTCCTATGTGAGATTACATTGCAAATGAATAGATTTAAGTAAGAATATTCTGCGCGATACGGAAACTTCATTCTTTAAGGCAGATTACGGAGCAAGTTTTAAGTCTAAATTGAGTCGTTAACTTAAACATAAGGCTGAAATTTGATTATGGTTTCACAGTTAAGTTCCAAAAAATACACAATTAGTCCATTTTTATGAAATGATATGATGGTGTTTAACTCATGAATTCTGGTACTAACTTAATATCTGCTTACGCGGGTGTAAAAGGCATATATTTTTATAACTTCTAGTGGAGTTTTTCTTTATAAACTCTCTTTTTAATTTGTTTCTCTTTAATTGACTAATGAAAAATATTATTTCAATATTGATATTTCTATTTCTTGGGATTGGATTTGTCTTTGCTGGTGATTATGAAGATGGTGAAAGAGAATTTAATAAGAAGAACTATTCAGAAGCTTTTCGTCTTTTCAAATTATCTGCTGACCAAGGGAATTCACTTGGTCAAAATTATCTAGGGTTTATGTATTTAAGAGGATTTGGTGTTAATCAGAATTATGCAGAAGCTTACCGTCTTTTTAAATTATCCGCAGATCAAGGCAATGCCAGAGGTCAAAATAGCCTTGGGGTTATGTACTCAAATGGCATCATGGTTCCAAAAAACGAAGTAGAAGCTTTTCGTCTTTTTAAATTATCCGCTGATCAGGGCTATGCAAAAGCTCAAAGTAACCTTGGGGCTATGTACTCAAATGGAACTATTGTTGCAAAAAACGATGCAGAAGCTTTTCGTCTATATAAATTATCAGCTGATCAGGGTGAGCCTTATGGAATGATTGGTCTTGGAAATATGTATGAGTTCGGCAATCAGCTCGGAACTGGGATTGAAAGAAACTATACAAAGGCATTCCAACTTTATAAAGCGGCCGAATCTTTATTTGCGGGTAAAGATAATCAAGGGTCGGATGTTGCAACACGAAATTTAATGTATCTTTGTGGCGATTATCAAAAAGCAAGGTATTGTAATCAAGCAAACACAGGGTTAGCCAATAACAACAGGTTCTATCCTGATAATTCAAAACCAATTCTTGAATCGGAAGTTCACACTACAAATACCAATAGTAAAAATCAACTAGATCTGATTCTTCTTCAGGAGGAAAAGAAAAATGAAGCATTAAAAAAGAGGATTGATGAACTAGAGCGAAGCAAAGAAGAAGCATTAGCAATTCAGAATAAGAATGTGACTGAGGAAATTCAAAGATTAAAAGCTGAAGCAGAGGTATTAAAAAAATTAGCACAAACGAATAATCAACCAAAAAAGCCAATCAATTATGGAAAAGCTTTAGTTGCTCATGCTTTGGTAATTGGTAACTCTTCTTATTCTGGAGGTAATTTCATCCCTAATCCAGTTAATGACGCTAAAGCAATCAGCCAAAAACTTAGATCTTTAGGATTTGTTGTAACAGAGGTAACTGATGCAAATCGTACCTCGATGGTTAACTCGCTTTTAAATTTCAACAAAACTGCTGCGAATGCAGATATGACTCTTTTGTTTTATGCTGGACATGGAATGCAATTATCAGGAACTAATTACATGTTACCTATAGACATTAATCTACAGGATGAGTCTCAGGTTTCCTTCCAAGGAGTATCGCTTAACTCAGTAGTTGAACAATATCTTCCGGGTAAAACAAAATTAGTCTTTTTGGATGCTTGTCGTAACAATCCATTTATGAAAGTTTCTAATCGTGGGTTATCGAGGGGACTCGCAGCCCCGATTAACCTAGCTGATGGTACATTGATATCTTATGCTACGAAAGATGGCTCTACTGCGGAAGATGGTAATGGTAAAAACTCACCTTTTACGACGGCTCTTCTTGCTCATTTAGATGATCCTGAAGATATAGCGGTAGTTTTGAGAAAAGTTCGTGAGAATGTTCTACAAATGACAAATAATAAACAGCAACCATGGGAATATGGCGCGCTTACTGGAGGAACTTTAGTTCTATCAGAGTTAAGAAGAAAAAATTAATTCAAGTTCTAATTTTATTACTTTTAACGATGCTGAAAACTTAGTTACATCATAAAAAATTTCTTTATCTGATATTGAAAAAACTTGTAATATCGAAATAAAACTCTCTCTCAAAGGTATATTTTTTTGAGTCACGGTAATTATTTAATGCAGGAATTAATTCACGTCTTCCAGTTTTTTTAATCTCTGCATATTTTGATACTAACTCTCTCCAAACCTCAGGGTCAAAACCTTCAACTTGATAAATGAGTTTATCGAAATTTTTAGTACCTAATGTTATTAGAGATTGTGAATCGGGATTCCATTTAATTCCACTAAATTGTTGGTCTGGCTCAGACTGAATGATCATTTCCTCATAAATTCTTTTTTCAACAAAGAAGCGTTCAACTTCAAGTCCGTTAAATGGAATATTTTGATTTACAGAAGAATCATTTTTTTCAATTACACAAGCTGAAGCTAAATCATATCCCCAGCCGCCTGATATAGGTAGGTCAATTTCAAAATCTTCAAGAATTATTTCTCGAGGAGATTTTGGTGTGTTTAATTGGATTAAAGTTCGCATTTTATTTCGTAAATATCTTTCAAGTTTTCAGAGTGACTAGCTCATAAATATCAGAATTCAAAGTCATGAGATTAACTATCGTTAAAGGGGTGTTATCAATAAAATGGCATTCAATACTTGGATAGTTTTTATAGGTGCCAATAAAAGTTAATGTAATTCAATTGGGATACGATTAAGATTTTTTTACATTCAATTGTTGAGGGTAACGGATTGTGTTCTTTCGCTTTTTAGTGATATGGTAATCAATGGTTTTTATAAGTAATCAGCTTGTTCTTTTTAGTATATTCCAACTTGGTATATGGGGAGATTTATGTATTCACCAGATGTTTTTAAAGAAATAACAAAAAGAGTTGTTCGAATTGGGTTCATTATTGCTTCAGCGGATGGATTAAGTGAAGATGAGAAAAATCATTTGATTAAATTTGCTAAGAAGCGTTCACACCATTTATCTGATCAAGAAATTCATGATGAATTAGCTAACGGCTCTAAAGGAATTGCTTCTTTAACACTAGAAGATATTGCAATCTTAAAAAAACTAACCCATACAGAGCTTGGGAAAGTTTTAAATGAGATTGTTCATCAAGTTTCTGATGAAAAGGGCAATTTAAGCGAGCCTGAAGTAAAGGCTTTAAATGGTGTATGGATGGCTTTAGCTTAATTAATATATAAGGAGAGTTTTTATGGCAACAACATGCACAAATTGCAATTATCCATATTGTCCAAGTGGTGGTACATGCCCAAATTGCGGCGCAAGTACAGGTTGTTTTATCACAACTGCCGTTTGTGAGAATTTAGGTTTAACAGATGATTGCTACGAGTTAATTACCCTAAGATCTTTTAGAGACCGTTATATGACCGCTAGTCAAGATAAGGTGGCATTATTAGAACAGTATTATTCAACTGCACCTTCGATTGTGCATGCAATTGAACATCGTGCTGATCGTAATGCAATTTATACTGAGATTCTTGAGCAATTTATTCAGCCAGCGATCCATTCGATTGAAAGTGGTGCTGACGAAAAAGCAAAAGAAATCTATACAAACATGATGTCTTGGGTTACTCGTAAAGTCAGTTAATGAACTGTTCAATTTGAGTAAGTTAATAAACTCTGCTTACACTGTAAGCAGAGTTTATTATTTAAAAATTAAAATAAAAGCAATACTTAGTATTTATCCAAAATGAATCCCCAACCCTGTCCACAATGTCAATCTTTAGCCGCATTCAGTCCTAAAAGAGAAAAGTATTATTGTGCAGAGTGTGAGGACACTTTTGAGCCGCTAATCCAGAAAATTGATCCCCAAACTATTTTCTTGTCATACGCTCACAAGAGTGAAAGAGAAGAGGATTATGACGTTTCTGAAGAATTAGTTTTACTCGTTAAAGAAGCCCTCGAAAAAGATGGACATACTGTTTGGATTGATAAAGAGGGTATTCAGGGTGGTCATAACTGGCGCGAAAATATTACCCGAGCGATTCTGAGTCATGATCACTTCCTGTCTTTTTTATCTAAACGTTCTGTGCGAGACCCTGGGGTTTGCTTAAATGAGATTGCGATTGCCCGTGATAAAGGTGTGAATTTTCAGACCGTACTCACCGAGCCTGAAGATATAGTGAAACCACCAATTACGGTTACCGATACCCAATGGCATCAATTTGTGGGCTGGAAAGATGTTCACTCAGGAGATAAGACAGCTTGGGATACGTGGTTCGAAGAACGCATGAAAGGTATTCGAGCGCAAATCGAGGACGTAAAAAATGCCAGAGCTCCTGGGGAGCTTACCATACTGAGAAGAGCCCTAGATCCTACGACTTTTTATCAAGATATTGCAAAAAAGACAGAAGGCTTTTTTGGCAGAAAGTGGCTTTTTGATGCCTTTGACCATTGGCTAGACAAAACTAACGACAGAGTCTTTTGGCTAAAAGGAAGTCCTGGTATTGGTAAGAGTGCATTTGCTGCCAAGTTAGTACATCAATCAAATTCCAGAATTATAGGATTTTTTAAGTGTGACTTCCAAGCATTAAAAAGTCCTGAAGAATCCGCTAGAGAGGTGATTTGTACTCTGGCTTATCAATTAGCTTCCAGAATGCCAGATTACCGAGCTAAACTTCTCTATGGACAAGGGGTAAACGATCCAGAGGTGATTCTCAAAAAGACGGCAGATGATCTGTTCCGATTTTTAATTACCGAACCCTTAAATAAGCAAGGCAAGATTGTAGAGGGTCAACGATCAGCCATAGTGATTGATGCTTTAGATGAAGCTGGCAGAAACGATGGCACCAATCCACTCTTAACCCTGATTAAGAAGCATGCTCCAAATCTGCCAGACTGGTTAGGAATAGTAATTACCTCTAGACCAGAGGGGTATATCGTTCAAGAACTAGCAGATATCAAAGCCCAAAGTGTAAGTGGAGATACCCAAGAAAATACAGATGACCTGAAAGAGTACCTGAACCAAGAACTCGACCCAAAAATCGTCGGGGATGAAAGGTCTAAGATCATTAGCCAAATCATTACTAAAAGTGATGGTACGTTCCTGTATATCAGTCAAATTATTAAAGATAAATATGACTTAACTAAACCAGAGCTCTTACCAGATGGCATGAATGGCTACTTTATGGAGAACTTTAGCCGTTACTTTAAGGACGCTAAAGAATATGGCAAGGAGACTGAACCCTTCTTAGAGTTAATGGTGGCTGCTCCAGGTCCTCTACCTCAAGACTTAGGAAAAGATCTCCTTGAGTGGACTGACAGAGATGTAACCCTACAAGTGACAGAACCTATGGGAAGCCTACTTCAAGAAAAAGATGGCGGCCTCATCTTTTTCCATAAATCCTTATCAGATTGGTTACAAGATCCTAAAAGAAGTGGGCGTTATCAAGTGAACCTTGGTGGAGCAAAGAAACTAGGTCATTTTTTATGGAATGAGTTTGAGAAAAATCAGCCTAAAGAAGAGGTTGCAGAAAACGAAGAGAATAATGAGAATAAGGAAGAACAACTATCCATAGAGAAGCCTAAGAGAGTCGAAAGTCCTTGGGAAAAGCAAATCATTGACTGGTTGCCCAAATTATTACCAAGTATAGAGCAATGGCAACAAAGAGACTCTTTAGATGCTTATGCAGATTTCTTGAACGAGTACCTCAAATATCAATATGAACTGATGATCAGGCAGCAACATCTCAAATTAACGGAGATACAGTTTGGGACTGATGCTGCAGATACTGCTAAATCTCTAAATGATCTAGGAAATTTATTAGAGACCCTAGGTCGTTATGATGAAGCGGAGCCTTTATTAAGAAGAGCTCTCGCCATTAGAGAAAAAGTATTAGGTCCTGAGCATCCTGATACAGCAAAGTCTCTCGATAACTTAGGATACTTATTAGGCACTCTAGGTCGTTATCATGAGGCGGAGCTTTTACACAACAGAGCTCTCGCAATTAGTGAAAAAGTATTTGGTCCTGAACATCCTGATACAGCAAGTTTTCTCAATAACTTGGGAAACTTATTAACTAATTTAGGTCGCTATGAAGAGGCGGAACCTTTATACAAGAGATCACAAGCAATTAATGAAAAAGTATTAGGCCCTGAGCATCCTAGTACTGGAGCTAATGTCAATAATTTAGGACTCTTATTAACCAAACTAGGTCGCTATGAAGAGGCGGAGCCTTTACTTAAAAGAGCACTGTTACTGACTGAAAAAGTATTAGGCTCTGATCATCCTGATACAACAATTTGTTTCAAGAACTTGGGAAACTTATTAACTAATTTAGGTCGCTATGAAGAGGCGGAGCCTTTACTTAAAAGAGCACTGTTACTGACTGAAAAAGTATTAGGCTCTGATCATCCTGATACAGCAAGTTATCTTAATAGCTTAGGATATTTATTAACTAACCTAGGTCGTAATAATGAGGCGGAGCCTTTATTTCGCAGAGCACTCGCGATTAGTGAAAAAGTATTAGGTCCTGATCATCCTGATACAGCAAATTATCTTAATAGCTTAGGATATTTATTAACTAACCTAGGTCGTAATAATGAGGCGGAGTCTTTGTTTAGAAAAGCACTGGCTATCAGGGAGAAAGTCTTTGGGCCAAAGAATAGCTCAGTTGGTAATACCTTATTTGGCCTTGCTAAGTGCTTAATAGAGCAAAACCGTATTGACGAGTATAAAGAATCTTATTTGAGAGAAATTGAGATGGTTAAAAAAATTGAAAGGATTGAAAGTACATCTTTAATGACTACTTTTAGTACTTTTGGTGCATCCTTAAGAAATGCTATTCGATTAGATGAGGTTGCCCCTTCTTTGGAGAAGGCGTTGGATTTGGCTGAGAAATGTCAAGTAACTACTGGAAATGAAATAAATACAGATCTCTATGCTCTTGGACGAGTCAGACTCTTGCATGCTCGTTATCAAGAATCTGAAGTATTATTTTTGCGTTGCCTAGAAATTGGGGATTTTATCGGAAATCAAGAAGTTAAAGACATGATTAAAGAACGATTAGTTGAACTTTATCAAGCTTGGGGAAGGCCTGAAGAAGCTGACAAACATAAAGACAAAGAAGCCTGAAGAAATTGCAAAGTACCAAACTGGCAATTGATATTACGGATAAGTCTTAGAAACTCGAGCTAGTCCTTAATTCAGGAGTAAAGGACTGAATTAATTATTTATTAAGGTGATAGAAATGGATCAATATGAAATTGATGAGATTTTAAGAATAAATAAATTTGAACTGGCAGGTGAGATATTGATTGAAGAAAAATATTTTGGACCATCTCCAAAGTTTTCTTTATTTGATGAGTATAAAACTGGCAACAAATCTAAATTTAAAGGCTGGGTATATTTATGGGTTCATATTGTTAACAACAACTATTCGAATATTTGTTATGTTGGAAAAGCTGGGGGTGCAATAAAAGATAGGTGTAATCAGCATATCGGTGGTGCCAGACCTGGCTCTTCTGGTTCGCAAAAGGGCAGAAAAAATGCCCAGCGCATTAAAGACTGTGTTGAAGATGGTGGGAGGATGGAAATATTTGTTAGGAAGTCTGCTGATGGAAATCTATTAGGGGAGACGAATATCTGCCTTTGTGAATCTGAGGAAAGGGCAATGATACAAAAACTTAGGCGGCTTGGCGCAGAATTATGGAATAAAGATAAATAATTTTTCTTAATGAATTGGATAAAATTTCTATTCGAATAATAAGGTGAGAAAAAGAAACTTAAAAGGTTACTAACTATCAAAATGATTTCAGCGTATCATTTAAAAATTAAAGACTTTAATGGAAAAATATCTACTTTAGAAATTTGTGTGGGTGATATTCTTTCATTCAAGTCAGATGAACAAGTTGATCTTTTATGTTTATCAGCATTTCTCGAGGATTATTATCCAATGCCCGGGACTGTTGTTTGGGGATTATCAAATCTTGGAGTGGATGTATCTCGAGTCGCATCAGATAAGCATAGAGATTGGAGACGGAACTGGCAATCTTGGATCTCTAAGCCTTTAAATAAAAAAGATTTACCAATAAACCGTATTCTTTGTTTTGAGCACGAAGGAGTAGAAGAACCTTCTAATGTTGTAGGTAATATTTTTCGATCTATTAGTGAATTAGTACTTGAAACACCTAATAAAACTATGAAAAATATTCGACTCCCGTTGTTATCCACGGGAAATCAAGGCTTTGATAAGTCTTTAATGTTAGAGGCTATTATTCGTCAGGCTTATGTTCATTTGCGCGCAGGTTTGCCAGTAGATAAGATTCAATTAGTACTTTGGCCAAGTGACCCAGAAATTTATAAATTGCTTATTGAACTCGGGATTCTAATTGAAAAGATTAAATCAGAGTGGGCCTTAATGAAAATATCTAAAGCCCCTAGGTATGATTATTTTGTTAGTTATCGTCGACATGACAGTGCTTTTGTCAATGAGGTCATAGATCAAATTCGAATTAAAGAACCCCAGGCAAGTTTTTTTGTAGATGAAAATGTATTGGAGGATGGTTCTTTTTGGAAGCCTCAATTAATTACTGGACTATATGAATCTCAAAAAGCCATTTGTTTTATTTCAGACTCCTACGTTACTTCTGTTGAGTGTATGGATGAATTCCATGCTGCTTTGTGCTGTAGTCAATATCGCCCAAATTTTATGAAGCCCCTTTTATGCCTTGCTCCAAATAATTTAGATAAATTACCAAAATCTATACAGAGAGTTCAATTAATTAATGCCTTATGTCCTCCTCAATCAACCAATAATCTCGTGGATATTATTTCCTCTTAGTAGATATGCAAAATCGCTCCGTCCGAATCTTCCTATCGTCTACCTTCCGTGACTACGGTGAAGAGCGAGACTTATTAGTTCGTAAAGTCTTTCCGAATCTGCGTGCTAAGCTTAAAGATCGTTTTGTTGAATTAGTGGATGTCGATTTGCGCTGGGGGATTACCGTTCAGCAAGCAGAGAGAGGTGAAGTACTTCCTATTTGTTTGGCGGAAATTGATCGCGCTAGACCCTATTTTGTTGGGATGCTAGGCGATCGTTATGGATGGATTCCTCCCAAAGACGCTTATGCCCCTGATTTAGTCGAGCGACAGCCTTGGCTAAATGACCACCGTGGTGGTAAAAGTGTGACCGAACTGGAGATGCTCCATGGAGTACTCAACAACCCCAAGATGGCAGGCCGAGCTCTTTTTTATTTTAGGTCGTCAAGTTACGCAAAACAAAAAGGTGGTGACTACTTACCTGAGTCCCCAGCTGATCATGCGCGTCAGCAAAAACTGAAAGAGCGCATTAGCCAACATTGCTTTCCGGTGGTACGTTATCGAGATCCCGAAGCCTTTGCCAAGCGACTAGAAAAAGACCTTTGGAAGCTTTTAGATATTGAGTTCCCTGCCACCGGTGTGCCAGACGCCTATGCCCGAGAAGGACTAAAACATGAAGCATACGCTGCTCCTCGAAGAAGGCTTTACCTTGGGGGCGAGAAGTACCTAACTGCCTTAAGTGCAGCAATCACTAAAAAGCAAAGTAAAGTTCTTATTGAAGGCTCCTCCGGAGGGGGGAAGAGTGCGCTACTAGCGAATTGGTTACAAAGCTACCGTACCAAATACCCCAAGCATCTTCTCTTTGAGTATTACTTAGGAGCGAGCACCGACTCAGCAGATCCAGTGGTTTTAGTAAGACGCTTAATTGAGACAATCAAACGAGTCACTGGCAGTAGTGAAGAGATTGCTGGCGATCCTCAAAAGCTGTATGACAGTATCCCCACATGGTTAGCTACTGCAACTAGTTATGCTGGAAAACGTAAAACTCAATGGATTTTAGCTATTGACTCTTTAAACAGTCTGAATGATTTAAGAGATTTACGCTGGCTACCTGAGTTCTTGCCACCGAACATTTCCCTCATCATCTCTTCTCTCCCAGGGGAGGTTAAAGAGGCGCTACTAACGAAAGTTAGCAATTTGCCAAACTCCTCTAAAAAGGAGCAGTGGCATTCCCTATTAGTTAAACCGTTAACTAGTTTAGAGCGTAAGAAGCTTCTCATTACTTACTTAGCCAATTACAACAAGACCTTAGCCCCAGATCTTATTAAGCAAGCCTTAGCCCATCCCCTCTCGAATAACCCCCTCTTTTTAAGAACTCTAGCTGAAGAGCTAAGACTGTTTGGAGTCCATGAAGAGCTGCAAAAACGCTTAAAGCATTACCTCACCAGTAAAACGATTGATGATCTGTTTGAGAGGGTTCTCAAACGTGTTGAAGGGGATAATGGCAAGGAAAAAGTTCAATCAGCGATGCAGGCCATCTGGGCTTCAAGAGCAGGCTTGACAGAAAAAGAGATACTCGCTATCGTAAAACTCAAACCCGCCACCTGGGCTCCAATCCGAAATGCTCTAGATGAATGCTTACTTGAGTCGAATGGAAAGATTGCTTTTGCGCATGACTATATGCGCAAAGCAGTGAAAGACCGATATCTTAAAACTAAGTTACTCGAAAAAAAAGCTCACATTGGTCTAGCAAAATATTTCCAAAAACAACCTGCTGACGCTAGAAGAGTACAAGAAAAGCCCTATCAGTTGAGAGAGGCGCAGGAGTGGGAGAGCTTGAAGAGCTGTTTGGTAGGCTATGAGTTTTTTATGAAGCTTTATGAGCATCAAGGAGTTGCTGAGCTTTTTGAGCACTGGCTTACAGTAGAGGAGCATCTATCTGGACGAATGGAGAGTTACTTAGCGAAGAGATGGGTGATTTGGAGACAAAGTTTCAATGTAACAGAAGAGCGCATTGCTTCTGATGCTGTAGTTGACTTACTTCATTACTCAGGACGTCTTACAAATTTTGCAGTACGTCTTGCGCGAAGAGGTCTTGAGCTTGCCCGAAATGATAAAGCGGTAGCACGCACAGATCTTATTAATTACATCAATTTAATGGCGGTCATACATAAGGATCGTGGTGAGTATTTCAGCGCAGAGCCTCTATATATTGAGGCCTTAAAGCTGTCACAAGATCTTTCTCGTAATAACCCTGAAAGTCTTGCTAATCGCTTGAACAATCTTGCTGTTTTTTATAGACATACCGGTCGTTTAGATGATGCTGAGCAGTATTATCGAAAATCTTTAATGATCTCTACATCCATTTTTGGAAGCAATAGTAAGTCAGTTGCAATTACTCTTAGTAATTTGACGCCTATTCTTAGGCAGTCTGGTAGATTAAAAGAGGCGCTAGAATGCATAGATTGCTCTATTGCAATATTTAAGCGTCTATATGGTATTGAAGATCCAGGCCTTATTACCATCTTGAGTAATCGTGGGCAAGTACTCAAATCTATGCGTCGAGATCAAGATGCAGAGAATACTTTTCGGTTTGCGCTTGAGCTTAGTAAAAAACTCTTAGGTCGCCATCATACTACGGTAGCGCTTGTTTTAAGAAACTTGGCTAATCTTGTTCAAGATGATGATCCTGCCCGTGCAATTCAATTTGCTCTTGAGGCCCTTAATATTAGCCGCTTAACTTTGCCCGCTATTCACCCTGATGTAGGGACCTCCTTAGAAGTTCTTGGCGACTGTTTAATTGAGGAAGTTAGATTAAATGAAGCGCAATCCCTCTATGAAGAAGCGCTTGTGATTTATGTGAAATTAAGCTTGAAAGATGACGAAGCGGGTATACTTAATAAATTAGGTCTTCTTGCTCATAATTCTGGGCAATATGATTTGGCAGAAAAACACTATCAAACCGCCCTTAAAAAACTCGATGAAATTAGGCAAAGTAGCTCCCGAAAGGCGCTTACTATTTCTAATAATATTGCGATGCTTTTCAAAGAGAGAGGGGAGTTGCCAAGCGCCCTTGAAATGTCTATGCGGGTACTAAAGTTGACCCAGAAGCTATACCCAGAATTACCTGTCAAATTGGCTGGCGCTATTCATAATGTTGCTAGCATCCTTGAGGAATCAGGCAGTCAAGAGGAAGCAATTCGCTATTACAAAAGGGCGATTAAGTTATTAGAAAAGTCGGTGGGGAAGACACATTTTGAGCTTGTCGATACTCTTGTAAATCTCGGAACTTTAATGGCCGAAACTGGGAAGTTGCAAGATGGTAAAATTCAGTTACAGCGCGCGAGGAAAATTACTGAGGATCGATTTGGCGTTAATCATCAGCGCACGGGAATTATTCTTTACCATCTTGGGGGTATTCTCGCAGAGGAGGGTAAGGCAGATGAGGCCCTGGAAGTTTTAACTACTGAGATAAGTATTGCCGAGAAGGTAGAAGGGGAAAATAGTGATTCCGTTCGTTTAAGTTTACGCCATTTGGGGATGATATTGAGAAGCCTGGGAATGCTGGCAGAGTCTGAGAGATACCTTATCCGCGCTTTGGATGTATCTAGAACAGTCCATGGTCGTCATTCGTCAGAAACCGCCTCTGAACTGAGTGCTTTAGGTCAGTTGAGAATCGAGCAGGGGCGTCTTAAGGAAGCTAGGGTCTTTTTAGAGGATGGTCTGAGCTTGTTAAATTCTGACCCGAATGCTGACCCAGAGGATATCGCTAGTATCCAGAAGAGATTATCTATAGCGCTTAATTGACTTGGCTGTTCATTACCGTCCAAATACATACTAGGCCGAATATAGAACGAACTTCTGCCTGAACCAAGCCCTATTAATAAAATAATTATTTAATGACAACTGCTTCATGCCCACAATGTTCTGAGTTAGCGACTTTTAGTAAGAAGCGTAGCCAGTTTTATTGCTCTGAGTGTGAGCTGGTCTTTAATCCTCCCGCTACTCAAATCGAGCCCCAAACTATTTTCTTAAGCTACGCCCATAAAAGTGAGCGGGAAGAAGACTATGACGTATCAGAAGAGCTAGTTTGGCTGATTAAAGACGAGTTGGAAAAAGATGGTCATCGGGTATGGATTGATCAAGAGGGTATTACGGCAGGTGCACAGTGGCGAGATCTGATCACAAGTGCAATTTTGGGTCATACCCATTTTTTATCCTTCCTTTCTAAACGATCGGTACGAGACCCTGGCGTTTGCTTGAATGAAATCGCCATTGCCTTAGGCAGTGGTCGCCAAATCCAAACTTTGCTAACTGAAAGTGAGGAGGCAGTTCGCCAACCCTTAACGATCAGCCATTTGCAGTGGCATCATTTTGCCGACTGGAAGGTAATCAAAGATGGGCAAAAGACTGGGCCTAAGGGTGAAAGTTGGGATGCCTGGTTTGGTAAACACATGTCGTTCATCCGTGAGAACCTGTCTAATACTCAGCATCAAAAGGTGGCTGGCGATCTGCAGCGTCTTAAAGATATCTTGGAACCCAGAACCTTTGAGGCTGACATCATTAAAAGCATTGAAGGTTTTTATGGCCGTAAGTGGCTTTTTGATGCTTGTGAACAATGGCTCAATACCTCAACTAACCGGCTCTTTTGGCTCAAGGGGAGTCCTGGTATCGGCAAAAGTTCTTTTGTTGCAAAGCTAGTGCATCAATCAAACTCAGCCATCGTTGGATTTTTTAAATGCGAGTTTCAGGGTAGTAAATCACCAGAAGAGTCAGCTAGTGAGTGCATCCGAACCTTGGCGTATCAACTGGCCGCTCGCTTGCCAGATTACCGGACTAAGCTACTCTACCAGCAGTTAATCAATAAAGACAAGATTTGTAAGAAGACGGCAGATGACCTGTTTACTTATCTAATTACCGAACCCTTAAATACTTCTGGCAAGATCCCAGAGGCAACTCGCTTGGCACTCGCGATTGATGCGCTAGATGAGGCAGGACGCAATGATGGTACCAATGCGCTAGCCGACCTGATTCATAAGCATGCCGAAAAGTTGCCGCCTTGGCTAGGCATTATTGTGACCTCAAGGCCAGAGCCTTATTTAGAGCAGCAGTTAGGTAAGTTTGAATCGACTCCGATCGAGGGTGGCACAGAGCAAAACCTACAAGACTTAAGAGACTACTTAAATAAGAAGCTTGATCCATCGATGGGAGAATCTCAACGCACCACCATCATCGATCAAGTGATCGAAAAAAGTGGTGGCACCTTCTTGTACATCAAGCTCATTGAGAAAGACAAAACCTTAGATTTAGCCAAGCCTGAAACCTTACCTAAAGGTATTGATGATGTCTTCATGCGTGACTTTAAACGCTACTTCCCTAATCCCAAGGAATATGGACAAGAAGCGGAGCCGTTCTTAAGGCTGATGGCAGTAGCGCTAGGCCCGTTGCCAGTAGATTTAGCAAAAGACCTACTAGCTTGGACTAGTCGCGATATCACCACTAAGGTAACTCAACCACTAGGCAGCCTGTTGCAGGAGAAAAATGGAGGACTTGTTTTCTTCCATAAATCTATTTCGGACTGGTTGCAAGATCAAAAGCGTAGCGGTCTTTATCGGGTTAACGATACTGGAGCCATAGAATTAGGCAATTTCTTGTGGAGGGAATTTGAAAAATTTGAAAACTCTAAGTGGCAAAGTCAAGTATTGGGCTGGCTACCTCCTTTATTACTCAGCACGGAATACTGGGATGATAGATCGTCTTTACAAAAGTTTGCACAATTTTTAGAAAAAAATATTCGATTCGTCGAGGTGTTTCAAGTTCTTCAAAGACAATTAAGCTTATCTGAGTCTGCCGATGGTTTGATTTCTAAGGCATATGCAATTAGTTGTAAAAATTACGGGGTTGCATGTACTAGATTAGCAAAATATTCAGAGGCTGTGTCATTTTATAGACAGTCTCTGCAGGCGCTTGAAAATGTTTACGGAACATCCTCCCCCAATCTTTGTGAAGTTCTTATTAATCTTGCAAACTGTTTGAAAGATAAGGGCGATTATGCAGAGGTGGAGCTACTATTCAAACGATCTCTAGAAATATGTAGGGTAAAAAATCTTGCCGATAATTATGAGGCTGGTGAATCTCTTCATGGATTAGCAATGCTTTATTGGACCCAAGGAAACTTGACCCAAGCACTTGGAACCTTAAATAAAACCTATGATGTTTTTAAAGGGGTATTTGGTGAGGATGATATAAAAACCATTGACGTACTCAATAGCATCGCGACCCTTACCTGGACTTCTGGGAAGTATCTTGAAGCCATTCCGTTATATGCCAAAGTATTAAAGAGCTATGAGCGAATATTACCTCAAGAACACCCAAAAATAGCAAGAACATTAAATAATTGGGGAATACTAACAAGTGATCAAGGTGAGTATTATCAAGCACAAGATATGTATAAACGAGCGCTATTAATTTTTGAAAAGTGTTACGGAGACATTCATCCCTGTATTGCTATGGTTATAACAAACTTAGCTAATCTAATTGTTAAATTAAATGGGTGTACCGAAGAGGCTGAATCCCTTTATAAGAGAGCGCTTGAAATTAGAACAATAGTATCTGGGCCAGATCATATGGAAACAGCAGGCGCTATGAATAGTCTTGCTAACCTGCTTTTTAGTCGTTTGTTTCTAGATGATGCAGAAATGTTGTTTAGAAACTCACTAAAAATATATGAGGCAATATTTGGAGAGATGCATGCAGATACCGCTCTCGCTTTAAATAATTTAGCAAATCTTTTGAAGGCCAAGGGGGCTTATGCTGAGGCAGAAAGTCTATATACAAGATCATACATGGCATGTAAAAATAGTTTGGGTGAAAATCACCCAAGAACTCTTATGGCTCAATATAGTCTAAGTACGGTAGTGGCCAAAAATCTAGATCTAGATTTAAAAAATGACTTGGAGTATCAAAGATTAATATATGAGGTTGCCGCAGTCTGTGGTGAAAATCATCCGAATACGATAGTAATGAAGAATGGGCTGGATTTTTTGCTTGAAAATAGGTGCTTCGTTCGAGATTCTTATATCTAATTTAGAAGTGTAGCCATTTGAGATCATGATAAGTCTAATGCTTGAGTTGACTGTAACTTACGGGTCAATTCTAGCCCTTAAACCCTTAAAATTTCCTATTTTGGATGGCAATAGTTGACTCAAAAGATGACTGTCACTATTAATTGACTGTTCTAGTGCCGTTGTAGTTGCCCCTATAAAACCGATCATAGTGCCGCTGCTACTTCCCGAATAAATTCTCTCGGAGATTTCAGTTTTAATCCTTTGTGAGGATGATTTTCATTGTAATCATTAAACCAGTCATTGAGACATCCAATCACTGTTGTTGCATCCGGACGATCATTAATATAAGCATAATCCCGCTTAAACGTTTTAACAAATGCTTCTGCCATGCCATTCGATTGAGGGCTTCTGACTGGCGTAAAACACAAGATTAAACCCAGTTGTTTACCAAACTCCATCGTTTCTTTCGCTGTATAAGCAGAGCCGTTATCCGTTAACCACTGCACCGGATGTGGTGTTTGATATTGACCAAAACGCTGTTCTACACTCATCAACATTAAGTTTCGAATGGTCTCACCCGTAAAGCCTCCTGTCGTTGCTTCCCATGCAATGACTTCTCGATCACAGGTATCCAATACAAATGTAACCCGAACCACTTCTTGGTTCCAACAACGAATCTCAAAGCCATCCGAACACCAACGTGAGTTGGATCGTAAGGTAATTACTTTCCCCTCGTGGATCCTCTCGGGCATCGGTTTGCCCGTGTGTCTGGTTAATAACAGATTGTTTTGCTTCATGAGTCGATAGACTTTTTTATGATTAAAAACGGGTAATCCTGAACTTTTACGGAGGCGGTTGAGTAAAGCTCCAATCCGACGATAACCATAAGTCGGCCTTTGATCGACTAAAGTACGGATTTGAGGCAACACCTCCGCATCGCTCGTCATTTGATAGTTACTGCGTGCCTTAGGAGTCTCTTTCATCCTTTGGCTTAAATGCGATCTAGATATGCCGAGTGTTTGTGCAATCATTTTCATAGAGTGTCGTCCTCGGGCAACGAGGGCAACTGCGAGATCAGTTTTTTTTGGCGAGCCAAATCTACGGCATCCTTCAAGATCTCATTCTCTAAGGTTTTTTTACCCAATACTCTTTCTAATTCACGAATACGCTGCTTCAGTTCCTTCACTTCAGCAGCAGCTACTACCTCATCATCTACCGCAATCGCTTTTTTTCCGCCTTCAGCCATACGATTTCTCCAAAGAAATAACAGACTAGGAGAAATACCATACTTTCGTGCAATATGCGAGACTGAAATGCCTGGTTGGTTGGTTTCTTGCACACAACGAATCTTTTGTTCTACTGAAAAACGCCTTCTTCTCTGGACTTCCGTTACAACATGAATTGTTTCCATTTTCTTTCCTTAAACATAGTCATATGACTAGGCTTACGCCTAGTCGTTTACTTTAAAAACTATGTTCGGTTGAAATAGGGGCTATTACAGCCGTGAAGTTAAAAAATGAGCGGATAAACCAAAGTGTTTTAAGAGTCTTGAAGTCCTGTAATCACGCTGGATTTAGTAAGCAAGTAAGCCATGCCCCAGCAATAACTAACTAGATTAAGTATTTTGTACTTTTAAAGAGACTCCAGAGCTTTATCAGTTCAGTACGCAACTCACAGTAAGAACCCTTTATAACTTACTCGTATAAATTAAAATGTTCTTGACGAAGTTTGAGGTGAAGAACTCCTCTCAATGAGAAAATTCTACTTCTAAATCCAGTTAGCCTGCGGGGGGATTACCTTCTCATAATAGTTTTTATCGTTTTTTTTCACTAAAATGAATTTTTAAATGGGAATAATAGATGCCTTTGCTAATAGAAAACATTGATGTAATTGCAAGAAAAAAACAACGAGATGTTCTGTGGATATCCTTTCTTGAATCAGAAGATAGTTTGCTTTCAGAAAATAATGAACAATCTGCAACAAGCTTTGAGCAAAATATCAAGTTCAAAAAAAGAAAAATCAATCAGCAATCTAGAGAACGAGTAATTGCTTGGTTAGACGAGCATCGTATTGACTGGGAGCTTACTGGGCCCCTTGCCAATCGTAATGTAATGATGCCATACCAAGGTGATATTTATGTGGACCTGCCATATGATCAAAACTTAGCCGCTTATCGAGATTTGGAATGGTTTCTTGAGAATCCGGATATAAAACAGCGTTTACCTGATGTTAAATTTTGGGTGTGCTCTTTGGAGTTGGCAATGCGTAATAAAAAGAACTCTGATTGGGATGAGTTTTAAAATATTCAACAAAGTAAGGTAGGTGTGGGACATGATTAAGCATACAAATCAACAATCAATTAAGCGTGCCGCACTTATGATTTCGGATGCTGACGGATTAATCATTACCGCTGGTGCTGGTATTGGAGTTGACTCCGGATTACCAGACTTCCGAGGAAATCAAGGATTTTGGCAGGCCTATCCGGCTTTGGCTAATAAACAAATCGACTTCATGTCAATGGCTAATCCTCAATCATTTCGAAAAAACCCTAATTTAGCGTGGGGATTTTATGGACATCGTTTAGCGCTTTATCGCGAGACTATACCCCATGTAGGCTTTAGAATTTTAAAGACTTTGGGAGAAACTTTATCTGGTGGTACTTTTGTTGTGACTAGTAACGTGGATGGTCAGTTTCAAAAAGCTGGTTTCTCAGAAAAGGGTATTTTAGAAATCCATGGCTCAATACATTTGTGCCAGTGTATTGAGCCATGTAAAGAAGATATTTGGTCAGCTGCAGGCTTGAATCCAGAAGTAGATGAGTCTAGTTGCCAATGGTTAGGCCCTTTACCGGCATGTTCTCATTGTCAATCAATTGCCAGGCCTAATATTTTAATGTTCAGGGATTCAGAATGGTTAGAGGGCCATTTTTTAGAGCAAGAGTCTAATTGGAATATGTGGCGCAAGGTCGTGAAACGACCTGTTGTGATCGAATTAGGTGCTGGTATTGATATTCCTTCAATCAGATATTTTAGTGAGCGTCAAGAATCTCCTTTAATTCGGATCAATCCACGGGATGATGTTTTGTCAAAAGTGAATGTAGGAGTTTCCATATCGATGGGAGCTAAAGATGCATTAATTGCAATTGCTCAGGAGCTAGATTTAAATTTCTAAAATGCACAAAAAAGTAATTTTTTACCCAGTACAATTGTAACCAGGAAATTCCATACTATAGTTGCACCACTTTTTGTTGATTAAACAAATGAAGTGTTTTGTCTAGTTCGGATTGAATATGTTTTTTGAACAGCTAATAAGTCCCACTGTAATATCACCAATTAGTTCAGAACCTACCTTTAGGAACTGATCTTTGATAGAGAAGTCTTGCAAACATCCATTCGTAGCACGATTGATTTTTAGAATAATGCCTGCAGGAGGGCTTGCAAGAGCAAGTAGTCCATACTATGACATGGTTAGTATTCTGGAAATCTAGCCTCGACAGTAATACCCCCTAAAAGTAAACCATTAGTTTAAGCTTAGTAAGGTAGGGTGATATGGCTTAACAAAAAAATCGTTACCGTGTGGTCTATTGACGACCATGAGTGTAATATTTTCTGCTATTCTTACGCAAAACAACTTACTAAAAAAAATAAATCAAGCATGGGTTTATCAATATCATTCGGATTACAAGAGGTATTGACCAAAGGGATACTTTGCAACACAATGGATAAATATAATCATCAAGGTCCAAACTTAGCATTGATTGGTTTTAACCCGAAATAGCGACTGGTCATGGCTACTTAACTTACTTTACTTTTGAATTCTGTTATTAATGGCGAGACTAGCAATTTAGAAATTACACCTAAAACTAAAAGTAGAATTCCAATTTTAATAGCAACAATAAACTAAACATGACTAAAACTGAACATACCAAAGGAACATTCTTGTTGACTTCATTTGTTGAGGAGTGGTGCCAAGAAGTTGACTGTAAAGAGACGATAGAATTCAATGAAGAGAAGAAAACTTCTAGACTTTCCACAAACTATGAAGTGGATGACCATATGTGTCAGCTATTTATTGAAGTAGAAGAAATAATGTCTTTAGTTACTGTTTTTTTATATACCGATTTGGTTGTGGAAGATTCGAAAATACAAGCTGCTTTGGAATTTGTTAATCGTATCAATAATGAACTAGTGATGGGTAGATTAGCTGTTGAGACAGGTGAGCGTTTTCAATTCAAGTATGCGGTTGATGTGGAGGGGGGGGGCATATTTAATCTCAGAATGCTGTCCAATATGGTTTCATTTGCAGGTGATTGTATTCAAAAAAACTACCAGGAGATGAAGCTCATTGTTGGTGAGGCTCAACCAGTTGAATTGGAAGACCTTTCAACAACCTATAATTGGAGTCAAATAGAAGGACATCAAAGACTTAAGCAATGGTCTGAAAATTTAGAAAATGCTTATAAAAAAGATGCGACCCTTGAACGATGGAATTTGATTGGTAAGGCGGCGGTTATCATTAACGGAGATCCAGTCGATTTCACAACAGATGTCATTCGAACCATTGCAAAACATAGCAAAATGAATTGTATGATTGTGGAAAACAAAAATACACTTTTATTACCCAGTTTGAGTGAGCTTAAAAAATATGCTCCGTTAATAGTATATTTACAACCAGGTAGATGGCGTCGAGATATCAGAGAATTTGAGCATGAAACGGAAGAGGAAACCAAAAAATACAAAGAGATTCAGAAACGTATCAAGAAGTATGTTGCGGACTTTTCAATAAAAGAGCCTGTAATCTTCATAACAGCTACCAGAAGTCAGGATGATATCTTGCAGGACTTACAAGAAATTGGTGCATTTGATTTATTGATGTCCTTGCCTGAAAAATCCTTCAAACTAGTAGGTGAAGAGTTTGTTGAAAAAATAGGAAGAGATATTTGTGGTTCATCTTTAACAAGTTCCTATGGAAAGATAGGACATTTACTGCGTTCATATGCAAAGCCGAGAATCGACCTAACTGCTTTGGCTTTGCAAAGAAGGCATTTCCAAGAAAATAGAAAGCTTGAATACCTCGATTTAGTGGATTTAGAAATCCATCAAATGGTCTTCGAGGGACTAAATCAAGAGCCAAACAAAAAAATAAAATTACACACTGCTTATCATGAGGCAGGGCACTCTTTGATTTCGGTATTGGAGTCAGATGGATTTAATGTACCCGATTACACATCCATACTACCTGGCGCATCAGGCTTTGCTGGGGTGTCTGTGCAGTCCACGGGTTATTACTTACTAAAAGGAAATGAGTGGACCTTTGATGATTACCGTAAGCAAATACGGGTAGCTTTAGCAGGTAGAGTTGCTGAAGAAATTATCTCTGGTCCAGAGGGGGTTTCAGATGGTGCCGGGAGTGATTTAGCAAACGCTACCAATTGTTGTCTGAGCATGTTTGCATCCTGTGGCTTTTCTTCTGAAATGCATTTACCTAATCAAGCTGAGGTAAACTTGTCTGTTACGACTGATATTATGATGACACCTTCACAATCAGCCCATGTTGAGAAACTTACAAGAGATTTTTTGGCTCAGGAGTATCGAGTCGTGAGGGAAAAACTGAATAACCATAGAAATGTTCTTGACGAGATTGCCTCTCGGTTAATGAGTGATCCTATTGTCGACCAGGACGAGTTATCACAAATATGCTTAAGATATAACCTTAAAGTTCATAAACAGTAGGACTTATTTATTAAATCATTGTAGATTTGTTTTTATTATATGAATTCATGAATATTGGGCACACGATTCTTGAAATGACAACGCTATTGTGAAGGGATATTAATTCTATTTAGTACCTCTAGATGAATAAATGGTTAGGGTACATTAAAGATGAACTTTTAAAAATCAGGATAATTATTTCAAATACTTGAATTATTCCGCATTTGTGCCTTAGCATCTTTTACTTAAATCGAACTCCTAGGGATTAAGGTTTATCGGATTAGTCGATTTTAAATTTGATAAGAATATATGAGTTAAAAAATGACAAACTTAGACGAAAGTAAAATCTCGCTAAAAATTGACTCAGTCGAAATAGTGGCAAAAATTTACCGAGGTACTAAAACTTTCAAGATTTTATATGAAATGCCATTTAATATTAGTATTATAGTCTTTGATCCACCTTATTTTGCGATTGATTTGTTTAATAAGCGTTTAGAGATTGAACGGCAATCCAATAAATGGACAATGGATGATCAAAATCAAAATTATGTTTATATTAACTTTAATAAAGCAAAACAATTTTTCAACGAAATAGAAAAAATAAAGTTTAAATTTAAAAAAATTAAACCTAAATTATTAGATTTAGAAGAAAAAATTATTCAGTCTAAATTAGAGTTAAAAACTTATAAGTCTTCTCAAAAATCATTATTTCTAAAAGGTGAATTAAGCCAACAAGATTTCCAGAGAAATCTGAAATGTTTAAATATTAAAATATCCAAAGCTCAATCAGAGTTGTTTTTTGCTCAATCTGATTTCATCAGAAATAATGTTCCAAATCACAACATATTTTTAGCCTCTGAAATAATACAGCTTATCGATTTTTAAAAGTAGTCTTTGATCTTGCCCTAAAGGAAGGTTTAAAAGATTCAAGGTAAGTAAAGTGAATATCTAAAACCTCATGTTGCATACGCATAAAAGTCCCATTTCTACTTCTTGAAAAAAAATGATCTTTTACCTGAATGAGGTTCATTTCATCTTCTAATGATGATCTGGAATTTTAAGACTTTAGTCTAACTCTAGTTTGTTGGGTTAATTTTTCATAGAAGTACTTTAGGTGTTTTTTAATCATCAATTTTATTTTTAATTTGAAGAGAAGCAGTATGCTTAAGTCCAAGCCAATTAATGGGGGGATTACCAAAGTTGCGGTTATCAGAATCAGTCTACTAAAGTTGCTAGGAAAGGTTCTATGCCATTTAAGAATAGCTTTTAGTTTAAAAACCAACATTGAGCTCTGAAGTTGTATGTCTTTATCAACTGTATTAATCCAAATCGAAATTATAGAGAGGAAAATTGACTCCAATGATGAGCGATTTTCTACTTTTAACTAAATTGTAAAGTTCATTCGCCTTATCTTGTTGATTTATATTTTCATATAAATTAGCAAGACGATACATCGTACTGTTTGTGCGATAGTTTTCTTCGTCAAAAAGACGGACTCTTATTTTCAAGGCTTTTTGGTAGAATGTTTCAGCAATTTCATAATCACCAAACAAAGAATACATATTGGCAATATTTTGAAAACTTTGTGCAGTATCTGGATGGGAGTCACCAAGTATTTTGATACGAGTTTCTAAGACCTGCTTAAAAAAATGAAAAGCCTCTTCTTGTTGATTCATTTGACTCAAAATAGCCGCATAGTTATTTAACTGTCTGAGATAACTTGGATGTTCCTCCCCAACATTTTCTTTAAAAAACTTTAAGGCTTTTAAACAGTAGATCTCCGCCTCATCAAATCGCAGTAAATCATTGAGTAATATTGCTAAATGATTAAAGCTTGAAGCTGTATTTGGGGCATTGTCCCCAAGAACTTCCTGGTAAATTTTCAATGAGTACCGAATATACTTTTCAGCTTCTTCGAGTTCGCCTTTGTAAGTCAATACAGAGCCTAATCCTACTAGCGTATTTGCTAAATCTAAATTTATTTCAGAAGATATGTCATTTGATACTTGAATATCCTTCTCATATTCCTTGATACATTCCCTGTAAATTATCTCCGCTTGATCTAAAAAAGCAATCTTATGATAAAGATCTGCTAAGAGCGCCTTTGACCTCAGGAGTCCCATAGAATATAAATTATTAGACTCAATTTTGAGAGAAATAACATTTTTTAAGATAACTTCACATTCTTTGTAGTTTGCTAAATCCATCAATAAGCGAGCACTTTTTTCAAGCGCATCAATGAATTCATCCCCTTGACCACTTGCATTTTCAATCAAAACTAGTTCTCTTCTACAGAAATCTAGTGCTGTGGAGTACTTTAGTTTTTTTTCAAAAAGGATACCAACCTCACTTAATTTGGAGGAGTTATTCCAAGTAGATGTGAACTGAATAAGGGCAGGAAGCCAGTTCAGAATTAAATCAATCCAACGGGTATTTTTGATATTTTCATATTCAGCCAAAAGGAAGTTTCCAAGATTTGCTGCACCACTCGTTTCCACCAAGTAAGGACCACTCCTTTTTGAATCTTGTAACCAATCTGATATTGACTTATGGAAAAAAACGTAGCCTTTTTTGTCTTGGATCAAGCTTCCAAGTGGCTGAGTGACTCGAGTGGAAATCTCCCTGAAGGTCCAACCTAAAACTTGGTGCGCTAAATCAGGTGGAAGAGGACCTGGTGCTGCAGCCATCAGACGTAAAAAGGGTTCCACATATCGACCATAATCTTCTTGATTTGGAAAGTAGCGTTTGAAATCGCGCATGAAGATATCATCAATGCCATTGGGTAATCCATCTGGACTTGAAAAGCTGAGACCTGGGTCCTTTTCTATTAATTTAAGATACAGAAAAATTCCGCCACTTTTTTCAATAATTTGTTGAATGATTTCGGAACGTTTGGGTTCTAAAATCAGGGGGTCTAATTGTTCTTGCAGGTAATCTTTTATGTCTTGCAAATTTTTGTCAGTTCCGCCTTCAATCAGAGTAGCTTCAAACCTATTAAATTGTTGTTCAAGATAGGGCTCTGGTCTTGATGTAAAGATAATTCCTAGCCATGGAGGTAAGTTATCTACATGCTTGTACATCAGGTCAGCTAGAGCATTTGTGCCGTCATTTCGACCAGCCTCATCCAGAGCATCAATCACGATTGCTAGTCTTGTAGCCTCAGGTATCTTACCAAGAACATTGAGTGGTTCTGTAATTAAAAAGGTGAAGAGATCATCTGAACTTTTCTTTTCAATTTTTTCTTTATCGATTAATTGTTGGTAGAGGAGCTTTAAACGATAATCCGGTAGACGAGTGGCTAATTGGTAGGCGAGGGTACGGATACATTCACTAGCAGATACCTCTGGAGATTTATTTCCTTGAAACTCACACTTAAAAAAACCAATGATGGCAGAGTTTGATTGGTGGACTAATTTTGCAGCGAAGGCACTTTTACCGATGCCTGGAGAGCCTTTAAGCCAAAAAAGACGATTTTTTGAATGATTGAGCCAGTGGTTACATTCTTCAAAAAGCCAGCGACGACCATAAAAACCCTCAATCTTTGCGATGATTTCTGCTTCAAAGGATTTAGGTTCTAGGATATCTTTAAGGCGTTGAAGATCTCCAGCAACTTTGATTTTCTCAATATCAGAGAGATTCTCTCGAATGTGTTGCATTCTTTGTCCAAACCAAGTCTCCCAGTTTTCACCATTGGGACCTGTTTGAAGTCCATCTTTGATGGCTTTCCAATCCTGAAATTCATGCCACTGAATATGGCTAATCGTTAGGGGTTGGAATACTGAGCCTTCGCTTTCTGTCAGAAGTGTTTGGATTTGCTTACCGTTTCCTAAAGCAATTGCTATTTCATTAAGACAAACCCCAGGCTCACGCACTGATCTTTTGGATAAAAATGACAAAAAATGGTTATGACAGAGGATTGCGCTTGTAATGTGCTCACGCCACTGTGTTCCAGATCGAATGCCTTCTTGATCAATCCAAACTGTGTGACCGTCCTTATCAAGTTCTTTTTTGATAAGCCAGACCAATTCCTCACTGATGTCATAGTCCTCTTTACGTTCACTTTTGTGAGCATAACTTAAGAATATTGTTTGAGGCTCAATTATTGTGATGGGTAAAGACTCAAATTCTTCTTCACACTCCGGACAAATATAGAGATTACGTTTTTTTAAAAAAATGAATTCAGTTACTTTTATACAATTTGGGCAGGGACGAAGAAACATAAGGATGAAGAATAATTAGTTGATGATTTCTTTAATTAAATAAGCAACTTTGAATTAACTTCCTGAGAACTTTTTAAACGACTATTAGTAACAACTGAAATGATATTTTTTACAACAATTAAAATGCCTCCGAAAATATCATTATTTTTAAAATTAGGTATTGCTGTTTGAATAATAAGTGAGCAGACTTCATTTGTTAATTTAGCTTCAAGTCCATAACC
Source organism: Polynucleobacter rarus (assembly GCF_003072505.1). GTDB lineage: Bacteria > Pseudomonadota > Gammaproteobacteria > Burkholderiales > Burkholderiaceae > Polynucleobacter > Polynucleobacter rarus. The sequence goes on along the minus strand of NZ_NTGB01000001.1, from coordinate 1,539,068 downwards.
CACCTCAATTCTCATCTTGTGGTCATCCTTCGCAACAAGAAAAAGTACTCCATCATTGATGCCTTTTCTACCTAATTTCCACTCTTTCACAACTCGCATAGAGAATTGATCAATTGTTTCTGGGCCAGTGCTTGGAATGAGAAGGATTGCAAATTGGACACCATTAAAATTTTGTAAATTCTCTAACTTACTTTCAAGATCAAGGATTTGATTTGAATTTAGGGTAGCCGTTAAGTCAGTAACTATTCTTGTTAGTCGGGGTACTGCAATTACTTTATTTGTGATTTGCGAATTATTCCCAACTTGAATAATTGAGTTGACATTATTTTTAAGATGATTATTAAACAAAAAAGCCTCACCAACAATGAAGTTCTTTTGATTGGTGAAGACCTTGTTAATAAATAGCTGCGTACAATTAACCACTAACGTGATTAATGTGAAAAAAACAAAGAAAAGTAATTTAATGTGCACAATAATATATTAATCTAATTTGCAACCATACTAAAGTTAATAAATATTAATATTAACCCCTAAATAATTAAGATTAGGAAGTAACGTATCGATGAAACTAACTAAACACCTTGTTTTTTTAATTTGTAGTGCTTTATTACTTTCTTTTATTTCGGTAAACGCAAAGACTATTCCTCTCGAAAAACCGAATGTCAAAATAGGACTTTATCCAAAGCGTATTTACGATATCAGCTTTAAGGATCAGAAGTATTCAGTTGACTTTACATTGTGGTTTAGATGGGAAGATGACAACATCATGCCTCAGAAAAGTTTTAAGGTTCGTAATGGAAAACTTGATGGCTTAGACCTTGTTTGGGAAGGAAAAATTACTGACCAATTAACTCAGAAATTAGTGAATTTTGCGGTAGTAAATGTATCTGCTACTTTCACTGATGTCTGGGATATAAGAAACTATCCATTTGATCATCAAAACCTCAAAATTCAAATTGAAGAAGATCGAGATGAAACAGATGTCTTAACCTACGAAGTTGATATTCGGAATATGTCTAAAAATATTAACTATCCAATATCTGGTTGGAAAATCAATGGGATAAATTATTTTGTTACTAATTATCAGTTTGACACTAATTTTGGTAACACTTCCGAGGAGGATGAGTTCTCCACCGTTTCAAGTAGATTTGAATATGGAATTGAAATCCAACACGAAAATACATTTTCAACTGTTAAGTACATCTTCACCCCTTTTTTGATTTTAATTATTTTATATTTTGGTAAATTTATGAGGATTACTGAGAATGATACTGATAGAGTTAATTTAGGTATTACTGCTTTATTTGCTGCGATTGCAGTGCATTTTGTGATTGCGGATAAATTACCTGACTCTAATGGTTTTTCATTGGTAGAAAAAATTGTCTTGCTGACTATCTTTATGGCGAGCTGGTATAGTGCGCTCACTTTTTATGCCATTCATTGTCATCGAGATTTAAAGGATGATGCTCTAGAGCAAAAAATGGAGAAAATCAATTTCACAGGGATTCTTTTAGCCATTATTTGTGTGGTGATGACGGTGGGCTATTTTTTACTGACATAGATAGTTCATAGAGTAACTAACAACGTAATTCATGAAATATACTTAACCTCCAGTTGGGTTTTCTAACTCCATTTCGGAATTGGAAATATACCAAATGGATCCTTCATCAAGAGCTGAGATACCTAAATTTCGGTATACATTTTGCTTCTTAATAATGATTTCTTTTGGTTTAAGTGCAAAATCAGAAGTAGGGTTATTTTTTGAAAGAAGTTCAATATCTTTAATTTGCTCATAACTTGATTTTGCATGCTTAAACATCGTGAAAGACATGCGATATTTGCTTACCTCTTGCCTAAATAATTTAGTCCGAATATAAAGACTAATCAAACCTCCGATTAAAAGAAATGACAACTTACAACCTTCGACAACCTTTTCAAATTCACCAACAACATTCATAAATTGTGCAACAGGATAATTTGTAAGAATAAACAAAATTACAAATGAATATAAAAATATTTTTTGTAAGCCTTCAAAAAGGTCTAATTGAATGACGGAACTCTTAATTGGACCCTTCATATATGCCTGTATGCATTGAATAAAGTTATCTACTTCTTCTAATTTTTTATCTTTAAAGTAGGATGTTTGTTTATCAATCCACTCAATTTCAAGTTGATCTAATTGATTAGATATTTTTTCTGAATGTGAAGTTGGATTGTTCAATCGAAAATGAACGCCTTCTGGATTTATTTCCCAATCTTTTTTATGTTTAAAGTCAATGGCCCAGATAGTTCTGATTACCCGCCTTACCCAGGTGGCTTTACCTATTGCAGTAACAAGAAAGAAATCGGCAGGCACGTCCTTAATGCCAGTTCTTATCCAAAAAGATTGTGTTCTTAATGCTTCGCAAATTGCTCGATAACTTTCGTAAAGTTCTTTATTTTTAGCTCGTAGATTTAAGCGCCAACAAACAAAAACAATGGTCGGAAAAATAAGTTTCAAAAAATGTTTTAAAAGTGGAAATAATTCGTAAATACCGGATTCTTCAATCCACCCTTCAAAACCTTCCAAGCAAACCGCAAGTATTGCAAAACGAAAAATTAGGCTGACATTAAATGAATAATTTCCTTGATATTTAATGGCTAGGGCGTCAGTGAGTTTAAACATCATGCCCGTCAGATATTTTTCTTGGCTGACCGCCGCAGGATCTTCTTTGAGTTGTTTTTCACAATTCTCATTGAGCTCTTCAATGTTAGCCGCTATTTCATCTTTTTCTAAACTTTTACCCTGCCATTTATAACTTTGTTTTTTAAACCAAGAAGGTGATTTAGTTTCATAAAATCCAACTGCATACCTTGCCTCATCGCCCTGTCCACGGCTGTATTCTTGAATTGTTGGGGTTATGAAGACTTCGTCATCTTCCTTTGTAAAAACAGGTAGAGCCTTCTCAGTAGATTTTCGAACTTTGATTAGATATAGGATGCCTTGTTCAGAGCTTCGCACATTGGAAGATTTGGTATCAAGGAGATTGGTACACCCTCGTTTGCGATAATTAATAATTTCTTGGGTACCACCCTTTTTAGGGAGTTCTTTATTGTCATTAGTTAAGGCGAAAAGTAAATGTGAGTTTAGGGCAACATATTCGCCAACTTCTAAATACGCCTGATTTTGCTCATTTTCAGTTAAAAGCTTTTCCTCATTAAGTGTAATTACACCAATTGTTTTATGGTGATTTTTTAATTGATGAAAAAGATATTGTTGATCAAGCTCAATCGAAGTTAGGTAATCGGCCTCAGAAAATGGCAAGACAACTTGCAAGAAAAGATTGTTATCTGCCTCTAAAGCAACTTTGGCTGCAGCAGTATCTGCTCCTTGCGCCAAAGGGCTGATAAAAACAAATGGTGAGAGTGGAAATCTACTTCGGTAGTGCCTAATCGTTTTTGATATAGCTTCAGTAGCACGTGTTAGGTCTTCTTCTAAAATATATCGATGACCTGTAATTCCAAAGGTAATAGGCACAAGATGTCGTTGGTTTTCCCAATTTTTTGATTTCATGCTTAACCATTCAAAATAATTTGTTAGTATATTAATCAAGAATATAAAAATATATTACCTTAAAATTAGAATTGCCTCATGTTAATGAATTACAAAAAATATACTCTTGCATGTCGCCACTGTTCTGAAAAGGCATTATTTCCTCCTCGCATTTGTGAATCTTGTGGTGCTGTTAAAACATTTGCTCAAAAAGAGGCTATTAGGACTAACCATTCTGAATTAAGTATTGAGTTTGGCCCATCACACCTCACTTGTAGTTCTTGCTTTAAGAACTTTTCAGAAGAATTTTTTCCTATGATTTACAAAAAATGTAAATTTTGTGGTCAAGATGATTTAGATTGGTATTGCGAGGAAGATGGCACTTGGGCCTCTGATTACAATGATGAACAAAAAGAGGGTACTTGGTTAACGGGTAACTTTGAGGGGTTTTTTGAAGAAAAAAATGACTCATCAATAACATCATCTAAAGAAAATACTTTAGCAATCTATCAATCTAAGTTAACGAATGTAAAAAGGGTCAATCACCCTCAGCTTAGACAGAATGGCGAGATCAAACCTAAGCAATTTGAAATTATTAATGATTTAGAAGTATTTGTTGGTTCTAATAAGGCTTTAAGGCTTAATTTAAAAGATGTTCGCTTACATTATTGGAAAATTATTAGTAGTTATGATGCACGAGATCCAAAAAGTCATTATTTTGGGAAGATTTACGGAACACTTTTTGGTAGGCTAATGCAGCCTGAGATTCCCAAAGAACCCGAAGAGTTAGCTGACCCATTGGCTAATTTAGATATTGTGAGAAATAAGGGTATTGACAATGAAGTAAATAGGGGAGTAGAAAATAGTCTGACTGATGGAAACTTAAAGCCTGATGCGGTAATTCAGAGCGATTCTAAAAAGGATTCTTCAACCCCAACCCCAACCCCAACCCCAACCCCAACC
>NZ_NTGB01000001.1:1154658-1534548 GCF_003072505.1 Polynucleobacter rarus | reverse complement strand
ACCACCACCACCACCACCACCACCACCACCACCCAACCCAACCCCAACCCCAACCCCAACTCTGAGCTCTAGTAAGTCACCTGACCGGTGCTCTAAATGTAGTTGGCTAGCTATCTTTTTGCCTTTTATACTGATTTGGACATTGGGTGATTCACATCAAGCTAAGATTGTTGCAATCCCCATTTTTTTGGTTTGTTTTCCGCTTCAATTTTGGTCACCTATAGGCTCAAAAATACGTATCAAATCACGCAATTTTGATATTGATGTTGCAGTCATCTTGATTGCAATCATTACCTTGTCCCTAGTATTGATCATTCCTTTAACTAGTTGCGAACCTCGAATGCATTGGTGGACTTGGTTAATTTGTTTCTTATTTATTCTTTCAGGCTTGCTAAAGAATTGCAAGCCATGGCATTTCTTGTGGGTATTATGGACTCTATCGGTATATTTTTCTTTTCATGATCCAAGGCATGATTGTCATATTGAAATAAGTTATCCTAATAGCGTAAATTCAGCCTCTCCTTCTCAGCCTGAGGCAATTACTCCACCGAAATCGAGGCAAGGACAATGGTTATCCAATTTAAATGATTTCATTAATCACACCATCGATAAGATTAATAAAACTATGGAGGGGATTGGTGAGGACTCCAAGAGGGATGATCTACTTATTAACAATGAAAATCGTATTAAATTAGATGATGCTGTAGCTAATCCGAAAAAATATTTCGCCTGCACGAATAAGGGAAAAAAACAGCCTATCTATGATATTTACATCGGTAAAAATGCTTTATTTGACTTTAATTCGATAGAGATTACTCCAGATGCAAAAGCTTACTTACAGAATTTGTTGAAACTATTAGCCTCACAATCTAATGCAAAAATTATCTTGACTGGTTATTCGGATAATCAAGGATCAGATCAAATAAAGTTACAAACAAGTATTCTCAGAGCTGAAAAACTAAAGAGCTGGTTAGTAGACGAGAATGGTTTTAATCCTAACCATATACAAGTTCAAGGCGGAAGTGATTTAAATCCAATTACTAGTAGTAGTGTTTCTGGCTTGCAGGCTTTAAATCGTAGAGTAGAATTGCGCTTAAATTGTAATAATATGGACTAATTACAATCTTCTTTCTAGAAACACCATGAAGTTAAATTTTAATAACCCAACATATGATTATTAATTTATGAGATATTGATGTAAATTAAAAATATCTTTTAGTTATCATTTAATAAATATGAAAAGTGTATTAAAGGAATGAGATAAATTTATATTAATTATTATTATGGTAATTAAGATGCAACATTTAAGGTGAATAATTCAACAAATGTAATTATTTCTGAATTATATTGACGTGTTGAACTACATCTTTTAGTGAATATTAAAATTTTTTAACACCCAACCAAATTTATTTAATTAACTTCAAAAGTGCACAGATAGATTCTGTAATACAAAATTCAAAAGAATTAAAAATTATTTAGTATGAGAAAAAAATCAAATCATATAGTTTTGTACCTTCTCAGGATATAAATTACTATGTTTAAGCTATTTCAAGACACTCAAGTTAAAAACGTTGTTAAGTATAGACTTAATACTCCAAGTTTTATTAAAGGTGGTATGGTTGAATTGGAAATTCTCTTCGATGAAGATAGGTGGTCAAAAGTTCGTATAAATCCAATAATGGAGACAGAGTTTTTTTCGGCTGTTAATTTTTTTAAGAAAAGCTATTTATCTTTCGCTGCTACATCTAAATTTCTAGCCCAAATTTTGCTATCTAAATATCAATTAGATACAAAAGACGTTAGTCAGTTATATTTTCAGACACCTTATCAAACAATTATTTTTCAAGATATAAAGGGATTGAAAACTTTTAAAATTGAAGTACCCACCTCCACTGAGGTACTAGTAAAAACGTACGGACTTTTGGGATTTACAAAAAAAGCGGTAAAAATTGTGGTTCATTCCACAGACAAGTTAGATTGTGATTTAGATTGCCTGTTTAGAGAATCTCTTGAAAATTATGATTCCTCAGAGTTTAAAGACTCACTGAACACAAAAATTGAACGCATAGCAAGATATTCTAACGTTGTTGGAAAATCCTTCTTAAAAGCTCAACAACCTCAAATTGATAATTACAAAACTTTATCGAGTTTAACGAATGTCAGAGTTTTCTATGAGCATTTACAAGAGCGAATCAAAGGAATTGTTGAAATGCTGTACTCTAAAAAAATAGATAATTTGAGTAAAAGTACCGAAGTACCAAATGTGGATTTTAGTACTGTTGATAATCAATGGAATAAGATAACAGCAGTAATTTCTGATAAAAATTAATTTTATGTACCAACCTAGGAGATCAAATTGACTGAACCTAATACCAACGCTAATTTAGATGACTACAATTATCACTTTGACGAGGAGAGTAGGGCAAAGTTAAAAGACGGGGATAATTTCCCAATTTTACGTCATTACTTCTCAAGGATTTTGTATTTTGCATCAGGTACAGATTTGCAAATTATTCAAAATTGTCCCCATGCAGATAAAGTAAAAATGCAATGTATTGGAGGAACGGTTCTAGCAACGGCAGTTTTAGCTTTCCTTTCAGGTTCATTTGCCTTTTACACTGTTTTTGGACCTAAGCCAGCTCTTACTCTTGACTCTCCAGTTGCAGGAGTTGATTTTTTAGCCATATTCTTTTCTGTTTTTTTTGGTTTTATTTGGGCATCCATCATTTTCAATTTAGACAGATTTATTGTCTCTTCTACAGGGCACGGAGATGGGACTGATAGGATAACGTTTGGAGAGTTTACACGTGCGATACCTAGAATTTTAATGGCGGTAGCAATTGGCATTGTTCTATCAAAGCCTTTAGAGCTCAAAATAATGGATTCTGAGATTACTTCAAAGTTGATTGGTAAGCAAACCAAGATCGTTGATGATCGAATTGCCGATGAAAAAGGGAAATTTGATGATCGTAGAGACAAATTATTAGCTCAAAAACAAGAAAAAATTGATCAAGCTAATAAGTTAGATCAAGAAGTGAAGAGTGAAGAACTTATAGTTAAAGAAGCAGAAAAAAATCTACGTGAAGAAGTTGAGGGTATTAGTGGTTCAGGTAAAAAGGGGACAGGACCAGCAACCAACTTCAAGAAAAATGAACTTGATAATCACAAGAATGATTTAATTGAAAAGAGAACTAAAAATATTCCCGAAATTGAGAGATTGAGAAAAGAAGCTGAAAATCTACAACCACAGATCGATGCAGTTGAAAAAGAACGTCATGATAAAGAAATTGATATTAGAAAAAAAGCTGGCTACGAAAATGGCATGATGGTGAGACTTCGTATTGCAGAGGAGGAGTATTTTTGGTCTGGATTTGCATTAATGTGTCTCATGATCATGTTAGAAATCTCTCCAATTATCTTCAAAATGATGATTGTCCTAAGCCCATATGATTTTGTTCAAGAAAATATTAAGAGAAAATCTATTGCAAGACAAGGTATTAAACTAAATGAAGAAATAAAAGACAATGAAGTGAAATTATCCAATTCGACGTACTTTGATGCAAACATAATTGAGGAAGAGCAAGAGCATAAAAATCAGATTCAATCTCAATTGTTAAAAATTGCCCAAAACATTTATATGAAAAAAATGGAAGAGCAAATGAACAATGACCCAGAAGAATTTCTGAATATGCTTAAGCTATCCTCTAATCAACTCGGTGTTTTTCCCCTACAGAATAATGAACAAGTAACTAAGCAGGATAATCAAGCAACTACCCAGGTTGAGCAAGCGACTAATCCGGTTGAACAAGTAACTAAGCAGGATAATCAAGCAACTACCCAGGTTGATCAAGCAACTAATCCTGTTGAACTAACAAAGCAGGATAATCAAGCAACTGTTCAGGTTGAGCAAGTAACTAATCAAGGTGAACAAGTAAGTATTCAGGTTGCGCATGTAACTAATCAGGGTGAACAAGCAACTATTCAGAGTGAACAAGTAACTAAAAAGGATGATCCATTAAATCCAACTGACTCCGCCAATAAAAAAGAGGCCTAAATAAATAAACTCAATTAATGAACCTTTTGGTTAGCCTTTGATGTCTTTGTCTAAGATTAAGTTACTTACTTTCTTTGCTTTTGAAGAGCCCCTGTTGCGTTTGTTGAATCAAAGGAATCCAAGACTCATTAACTCTTTATTCAATTCTTATCTCTATACCCTCATTTTTTCCTGTTTTTTCTTTGCCCTTTCAGCTGCTTATTTAGTCGTAATGGTTCAAGATGTCAGTTGGTTTCGTTGGGCTATTGCAATCATTGTTTTTATGGTTGTCTTCATATTTATCTTTAATCTAGAAAGATTGTTCGTAGCTCAAGGATATATTCCATTAGAAATTGAGACCAATCTCGAAGACTATATTGGAAAAGAATGGAGGCTTGATTTGTTCCAAAAAAGATGCATTCAGGCTCTTGCAATTATTTTCACAATCCCGATTTTAATGTTTTTCAACCGACAATTGATTAATCTTGGGGTTAGTCAATTTGTAAAAGATAAGGGAGAGATTTATCAAGCAAATCAACTCCAAAAAGCATCAGACTTAGAAAGTGGATTGTTAAAAAGAAATTTGCTTGTATCTGAACGTATTCAAAGAATCAATTATGAATTGGAAAATCCCAACATAACTTATAAATCTGAGCTCGCAAATAAAAAAACAATAGTCAATACAAAAGAAAAAGAAACCCCCAGCCCACCATTTGTGAATACTCATCGAAAAGCATTAGTTATAGGTATGGAGCATTATAAAAATACCTACGCAACTCCTGGGTCATTGAATGATGCAGACAGTGTTGCTAAAGAGCTAACTAAAATGGGGTATTCAGTCATAACATCCAAAGATGAAAATTTAATTCAGTTAAAGTTGAAAATTATTAAATACCAATCGTCTCTTAAGCCAGATGACTACAGTCTTATTTATTTTGCTGGTCACGGGTTTCAAGTCGAAAATCAAAACTATATTACTGCAATAGATACCAAGGTTGACAGTGATCAGGATATCGTATCGACCTCATTGCCAATTCAAAGTGAGCTTTTACAAGGCGTATCTCGTCAAAAGCCCTTGGCAAATATATTTATTATTGATGCATGTCGCACTAGGCTAGAAGGCAAACTTAAAGGCTTGGCGCCATTTGAAATTGATAACAACAAGTCAAATATGATTTTTTTAACTGCATCAGCTGCAGGTTTTCCATCAAATTGGGACAGCTCATACAATCATGGAGTATTTACTTATGCACTATTAAAACACCTCTCAACAAATGAACCTATTTTTAATATTTTTACCAAGGTGATTAGAGATACGATTTATTTTAGTAATGCTTTAATTGAAACATTACCTAAATGTAGAGCTAAGGGTGCTGAAAAGGATTTGGATTGTAAAACACAACATCCTGAGTTTAAAACTAACGCAACTGATTCCAGTTTAACTTTGCCTCCTCCTGGTTTTGAGAATTTTAATAAAATTAAAAATCCAAAACTTATCTTAAAACAAAATAATCAAGTTCCTGTTGAACCTATTGAGATGAATTTTGCTAATCAAGTTTGTTCTAATTATGAAAACTCAAAAGAGAAGATTTCCCAAAAATTGTTAATAAATTGTTTAAATGCAGAGTTACTATTGATTAATAATCAACTTAATCAAGTGAAAAAATTTCAGGGTGAGGGTGCGGAGCAATTACGGAAATCCCATATACATAATCTTCTATCGACAACGATGATAAAAGAGCGTCTGAGGGCAGTATTCTTTACTTCAGATTTTTTGGGGGATGGAAACTTCTCGAAATATAGTGGATTTAAAAGATTTGTCTCTCTTATAGTAAATGTTTTAGGAGGATTTTTGGTTTTTAGAATTTTAACTTTAGGTGTGGTTTCACGTTACTCATCAAAAGTACTAGAGGGCAGAAAGCAATACGAGGTGTTACGATTTGAGAAAGCTAGGCTGAATATTCGTAATAATCATCAAAAAACTAATGTTTTAGTTGATCAGTTGTTAAGTAATTATAAATTGTATAAATCTGACAACATTACTAAATATAACCCTTGGAATGATAAACAGGATTTCTACAATTTAAATAAACCACAAATTCCTAAGCCTGATGGAGATAGAGTTGAAAGTATTGAGCAATATAACCAATTTTTATCCTCATTAGAGGGGAGGAGTTCATGACCCAAACAACTGAAGTAGCTAAAGAAAAAGAAAGTCGTGAATTTTTTTTCCTAAGTAGAAAACTTATTGAGGTCGTCATTTTCCTGACAGGTTTTGATTTAAAAATATTAAAGAATCACCTTCACTCATTGCGTTCAATGCAAAGTCAATTGATATCACAATCAGCCTTAATCATTATTGTTACCCTCTTAGCATTCACTTCAGGTGGTATTGTTTTATCTCAACTGATTTTTAATGCTGACGGATCTTATTGGGAAACTGTGTGGTCCCTGTTTTCTAGTCGGTTTACTTGGTCTAATTTAGCTATTACTATTTTTATGCCAATTGTTTTTGTGATGGTAGGGCTCATTTGGTCATTAATCATATTGAATATATATCGTTTAGTCATTATCCTCACAATGAATATCTCTTTTAAAGAGGGATATCGAAAATATTACAGAATGATATTTGGTATTTTGTTTGCAATAGTTTGTGGTTTTATGCTGGCGTTACCATTAATTAGTATTAATTTTTACGAAGACCTTCGTTCTTTTAAGTTAATTCAAAATGTAGATACTTTGCAAACTTCCTATCAAGTTATTGATGATAATCATCAAGATAAACTTCGTAACGCATATCAAAACTTGTATCAGGCATTGCCAGAAGAGATACCTATTTCAAAAATCAAGGCTTATGTAGACACAACCGTAATTGTACCTTCTGAAGAATTTCAATTTTTATCTAGTGCATCAATTGAATCAATAGAAAATGAGAAACTTTGCGCGAGTAAATTTCTTGGATATGACTTTTATGGAGTCTCTTTAAGTAAAGCTGCCATTTACTCCTGTTTGCAAGAACTCAATGTGGAAAAAAATCATATGGAGTCAAAATTACTCCAAAGCTCTAAGCTTTCTTTGAGTAATTATCAAAAAAGTTTGTTGGCATTAAGACTAGAGTTGATGAAAGTACAAACAGATAAAGTACTAGCTTTATATTATGTCCAAACTCCACCAAGCATTATAGAAAGTAGTCATATCGCCTTTAATGAATTTGGGCTATTGACTTATTTGTTTGTGATTTTCAATATCTTCATTATGTTAAGTCCAATTATTTTAAAAGTCTTTGCTACTAAATCCATTTATGATTATTTCGTAGAAGAAGATAATCGACTGACGCTTGCAAAGCATGGTATTGAATTACACACATATGATGTCCTTGAAAGAGGCGGACATGATGTAGGAATTATCGATAGATACTATCAACATGAAGAGATGTTACAGAACATTGAAACCAGTTATTCACAGAAAATGAAAGATATGGCAGAGTTTGAACTCACTAAGATGCGGGACAAATTATCAAAAATAAAAGAATTATTATGAAAAATTAGTTCATTCGAATAATTTTGACACGACGATTTGAGCTGTCAGTTGGATTAGCTGAATCATTGAGTTCTGTCGGCCCTTTTCCTACAGAATTTAACCTATTTGTGCTAACGCCATTTTGAATCAAGAAATATTTCACGCTATCAGCCCTTCTTTTGGAAAGGGCAATGTTGTAGTCTAATTTTCCTACTGCATCGGTATGACCCTCAATCACAAATGTTGCTTTTTCAAGAGTTGGACTCGTGATTGCAGCGCTAATGTTTTGAAGAATCTTATAGCTTTCTTTTCTAACCTCAGAAGAATCAAATTCAAAATTAATAACAAAACTCTGGGAAATAGGTGCCTGAATTGCTTCAGACTTATTGGGGATAGGTTTTAAAGTTCTTGATGTGGATGCATATTCTTGGTTTTCCTCTTGACGCTGAAAGCCTTTAACAATTTGATCTGGAGATGCATTTTTCAATAATACTTCAGCAGCAAAGATTGGCTGGATAAACAGATGAAATCCTAGAAGTATAATTTTATACATTATTTGTATTCCTGTACTGTAACTAGTTTGGCCCCATATCTTGAAGACCCATTTGAGATCCCACTATTATCTGTTAAAAGCGATATTAGTTTTTGTCTGCCTGCAATATCATTCAAAGCATAAGCAAATGGAATATTTGGCTTTGAAATCATTTGGCTGATGGATGAGAAGTCCCTAGGGGTTTCGCTGACCATCACTAGTATGTTATCCACTCCTACTGGCCCACCTGCTTGAACTTTCCATGAATCGTTCGGCAAATTCATAGTTTCATTTGCTTTAATTTCATTTTTTTGTTCAATTTTGTTAGGGTACAAAATAAAGAAATCTTTCTTATCTGTTCCCAATAAGAGGATATAAACATATCCAGCTTTATTCGACTTAACCGATAAATTGAATGACTCTGATCCGATCTTTATTTTAGATGAACTCATCGTAACGTTTACTTTTACCTCAGGATTCGATTGTGCGAGAATGTCTTTCAATGTCTCCAATGAAGCAATTTTGTCATCGACGATGGTTGGTTTTACATCAGGTGGTTTATTTACTGGTGGGATTACTACAATGGGTGGAATGGCTGGAGGTTTTGTCACAGGTGGCTTTTCAGATGGGATTATTGCCACAGGGGGGAGCGCTGGTGGTTTAGTAGCCATTGGTGGAGACTCTGGAGCTAGTTCTACAGGTGGAGTAACTGTTGGTGGCGGTGTTGCTGGCGGCTTCGGTGGAATAGCGGTTGATATGGGGGAAGGTATCGGTGGTTTGGTTGCTGGCGGCTCTAAAGGAGGAGTTGCTGCCACTGGCGCTGTGCTTTCTACAGGTGGCTTGCTAACTGGAGGTTTATTGTTATTTGCTAAATCAGTTCTTGGGGGCTGACTAGGTACGGGAATAAGAGTGCGGTTACCACTAATCGTTAGATGGCTAACGGATCCATTAGTTTGGTTACGAAGTTTTGAATTCATTTTTTCTTGAGCGCAGGCACGAATTTCTTCAAGACTAACTCCGCCAGAACCATTTAAATCTTTAGCATCTCCAAGCAAACAATCGCGGACAGCCTGGGTGCCGATTCCTCCACTGGATGGTTCATCCCAGCTTGCTTCATTTTCTTTTGCAGTAGAAATTAAAACATAGTTTTCTTTAATTGCGCCCAAAGACGTTGCATCTCCAAATCCTCTTGATCCACTAACTTTTGCTGGTATCAAAGCATTTACTGGAGCATTACATTCAGCATTGGTTACCTTTGAATTTAAACGCGCGAACTTTACTTTTAAATTGGAGTTTGAGCTTAATGAGCGTGAGCCTGTTCCCTTAATCACACCATTAGAAAAGCAGGCGTCAAGCATTACGATAGTTTTGTCACTTACTTTTAGTAATCTATTTGTAGCATTTGCCAATTCTGTATTGGTAATGTATTGCATATCGTTGGTTAACATTCCAGCTTGGCATTGGTTTGTATTCATATCCAGCCAATTTGAGCCATGACCAGAAAAATAAATAAAAACTTTCCCACCTTCTGCCGCATTTTTATTTAAATTACTAAGTTCCTGCATGATTCTTGATTTAGTGGCTTCTGAATCTCTCAGAATTATCATATCTTCGTCTTTAATACCTAATGCGTGTGCAATTTTTTTAGCACTTGCTACGTCATGAATCGTACCAATTAGAGGATCAACATCGGGAGAACTCCAAACGCTTTGAGTAACGATTAATGCAGATCTATAGGGACTTGCAAAGGAAAATGAAATTACTAGACTGAAAGATGTAAGTAAAATTAACTTTAAGATTTTCATAGTTTTACAATTTATATAAATCGAGTATCGCAATAAAATCAACAATCCTTATCTTATCATTAGAATGTAAGGGCGAATAGTATGTTTTAGTTGATTTAAATCCCATATAAATCAAACTGCTGTCCTTAATTGACTTTATAAAATTTTGAGCCATCAACAAACTTAATAGGGAGCACTTAGCCGTTCATAACTGCGTTAAGATAAGATTCATTTTTAATTATCTTTCTCAAATCGCGCTCGTTATAAAGTGTTCGCAATTTCATTAAATCAAACTCTACATAAACTGCTGCGCCTGACTTAAAAGCTGCTTCAAGAACATCTCTATCGTACTTGATTTCCTCTGGAACATTTTCAATTGCCCATCCATTCATCTCAAGACATGGGATTATGAGTTTTTTATTTTTTCTTAGAGCTAGCGGTACGCTTCTTAATATTGCCCGTGCCATTTTTGATAAACTACCGCTTGTTTTTTTCTTGAGTGGCAATAGGCATTCAAGAAAAAAATCTACATCTGACATTAAAGGTTCTCTTAAGCACTCAATTGCATTACCGTTATCTGTTTTTAGGGCTTCTAGCATATAACTTTTATCACTATAGAAGCTTGGATCGGAATAAATAACTGAATAAGGAGATGAGTTAAGTGCTGCAAGGGCAATTTCTCTATCTTTTTTTAACTGAGAGGTTACATTTTTAATCATGAGACCATTGTATTGAACAATGGGTAATACAAAATTCTTATCTGCCCATAAACTTTTTTTAGGAAATTTCTCAAATTGGGATGATTCTATTAATTTAGCCATCTCCAGCATAAAACTGATTTCACTACATAATTTTTGATCAAAACTATCCGCCTTAGTTTTTTCTCCAATATTGTCTTTAATAAATTGTTTGTCTGTTTTGTATTGTTTAGGGAGTTGACCGAGAACCTCACCTTTGGTAACTTTCATTAAAGAAGTTACGAATTTTTGATCTGCCATTAATTTTTCAGAAATTTGGAGTATCGAATTACCTCTGACAAGTTGATCGTATTCATATTGTGAGTAGTCAATTTCAACCAATAGTTTCATCAGGGCTGCATTTCCATTAAAGCTTGAAATTGTGGCCATTAAATTAATAAGGTTTTTGTTTGCGCGTTCTCTACCATAGAAGTCAGTTGCTTCACGAACTTCTTTTTTTAAATTTTTCAGTGAAATTTTCAACTCTTCAATTTTTCCGAAGTCATCTCCCTTATTTTTAGCTAGGGAAATTCGATGCCAATTTTTTAGTGAGTTAGCTATTTCTTTATTTGCTGGTCCTCTATATGATTTGATTTCATTCAAGCACTTATCAAGAAATTCCTTATCGATAAGTACAGATTTACCTGCAAACTCATAAACCAATGGTGACCAAAGTAGTTGATTTTTAAACATGGCGTTCCATACAACTTCACAATCATTTCTTAGTTCATCTGAGGCATCCTGTAATGATTCGCAGTCCCATGTTGATAAAACCGCCATAACAACTTCTCTGTCAAAACTATATTTTTTCGGGAGCAGTGTGAGTATTCTTGCATTTGATCGAATAAACACCCTTCCGATTAAATCAAGAATAAAACTTCGATCATCTAGTAATATTTTGCTGAGGTAAAGAATATTGTTACAGTCCTTTTCAACCGCTAATCGAGCTAACTCTGGATCTTCTCTCAGATTCTTCGGGAGGTCCTTGAAGGGGCTTCCCTCGTTATATTCACTAAGAATTTGGTACGCCTGATCTTTATTCATTAGTTCCATTCCTAAAGTTTTTTTAAATTACAAAGTTAGCAAATTACATTTTCTAAAAAAATCATAGGTAAAAGCTAAGAGTGTAGTAAAAAATGAAAGTCATAACTTCAAGTTATTGAGTTCAGCAGTTTATCTCTCTTTTTCTGCCAGTTCAAAATCTTCAATTAAATAGCATAGCAGAAGTATTTGTTAAAACTTTTAATTGGGATTATGCCTAAACTAACGATTGTCTTAATACAAATATTGTGAAGGGATGTCTCAAAGATTGGTTTAATCATATCAATCAAAATATCTTCATAACGAATTAAGAATGAAATATTCGAGAGACTTTATTCGCGAGGTAGCAGCGATTCTATGATTGATTTTATAAGGGTAATTCCATCTGCCTCAAGAGTATTTCATACACTATCGTAGTGGTATTTTTCTTAGTCTAAGGATTAATGTTCGTTACTTTAGTAATTTTTTCAAATATTAAATTTAATTTACAGTGCTGAAAATAGTTTTCGGGTTTCGGGGAGATTTTTGAAAACTCGCTATTATTTCTTCACTTGATCTTGGGGGAAATACTTCTTTAAAGGGTCGAATGGCTTCACTCACTAAAACACCTTTTACAAAGCGAAGAGTAAGGTATTTCTTGTAAGAGTTTGTCATGCCTTGGTCTATGCCCTTACCTTGACCAAAATTGATTTCACCGCTAAACCAATCGGCAAATAGTGGGCCGTTCATTGCATCGGGAAAGACATCTAATAATTTAACGTTGATAACCAATGGTCGAAGCACATTCTCGTAAATAAAAAATGGTTCGGAGACAAACTCATGCTCAAGTTCAAGCCATTTTTCATTAAACCTTCTGACTCGAGTTTTCTTCAGGCGAGTTGGATGTTGAATATTGGCATCTAACTCAGTTAAATATAATTTACTATCTTCAATATTCCAAGTCCCGTTATATCCTCTTCTGCACATGCTTGTAACTGATACAAATTTAGGTACCTGAGGATGATGGGCTAGTGGTTGGTCATTACTAAATAACTCTTTATCTTGATAAAAAAATCGTTCAGATAGTTGGAATGTCATTCAAAGCTCCAGGTTAGTTAGGTTTTTTTACCCCTATAACTAGCCTAGCATAATGACATTCCACATTATGAAATAGTTGAAAATACTTCAACTTATTTTTAACTTTGCAAAAGATGCATCCACTCAGATACTGAGATTTTAAAAAATGATTCATCATTGAGCATTAACCCCATTAGTTGATTTCTTCTTTCTTCATCCCAAACAGGGCTAGTCAATATCTGAAATTTATCGATAATCGCTTTTTCTGCTTTGTCACGATGGATAGGGTCTCCGAGTGGAAAATCAACTTGAATCAACTCAGAAAGAGTGCCGTCTAGTAATTCAATTTGAATCGCATTAGCACAGCTTCGAATCTGAATATCATGATGGTTTTTACTGAAGATAGGATTTTCAATCAAGACCATTTTGTCTCGTAAAGCATCAATCAATGGGTTACTCGCTGCCTCATCTAAATAATCATCCAGAGTGAGTTGACCTTTTAATAAGCCAATTGCTACGATATATTGCATGCAATGATCTCGCGCTGCTCTAGTAGTCAAAGGCCCTTTTTTATCTGTTCTACGAATCGCCTCGTCATGAGAAAAAATCGTAATCTTTTTTACCTGTTCGAAGCAATTGTTTAGCCAAGGATGCAAGTGAATCGCAGCTTCTAAAGCGGTAGAGACATTTCTTTGACAGGGATAGAACTTGAAAATAATATTTTCAAGGACAAAACTACCTAAGGATTCAGAGATGGTGATTTTGTTACCATCATAAAAAACTTTTTCAAATCCCCACTTAGCATCACTTAAAGGTGTTTGATAGCCAGGCTCACCTTTAACTGCGTTGAATGCATGCCAAACAGCTCTACTTGCTGCGTCAGCTCCAGCCCAACTCTTTCTTGGGCCAGCATTGGGTACGTGGCGATAAGCATTTAATGTTCCGCCGTCCATAAAGACATTACCTAAAGTTGCTAAAGCCATTTCTTTCGAACCACCAAGGAGTTTGGTAACAACAGCTGATGCGCCAATTTTTACACCAATGACGTGATCGAGCGCAACACTAGGTTGGTCAAATTTATTCGCAAAAGAAATCATGCCTTGAATTTCATATGCCTGAATGATGCCGTGCAAGACATCTTGCATACTAAGTTCAGGTAATCCTGCTGAGCCTTGCTGTTGACTTTTAAAGTAAGCGACGGCTAAGATGGCGCCAATTGAGTCGGATGGATGTCCACCCGCAAAAGAGGTATCGTTGAAATCCATCCACCGAATCATTGCGCACATATCAAAGGCGGCTTTGATCGGGTCAAGACGATAGTTGGTGCCAAATACTGGCACACCATTTGGCACAATCGTCCCGTCTACATAAGGGCCCAATAGTCTTAAACAATCTTCTTCATTTAGAGAGGACAGTGCACAAGAAACTGAATCCCACAGGCAATATTTTGCAATCTTATAGGCATGATTTGAAAAAAGTTTATCGGAGTAAACGTAATCTACGATCGTATTTAACAGAGAGTCAGTGGCTATTTTATTCATTCAATCTTTGGATAAGTTTTTTTGGGTTACTCGATCGAAGCATTAGCTAGTTTGACTAACTTTTCCCATTTAATCGATTCTTCAGCAATAAATTTACTAAACTCTTGTGGCTTCATGGGTTGTGTCATAGCTCCTTGCGCAGCCAGTTTTTCTTTTACTGTGGGAGATGCAAGAGCGTCTAGGATTGCTTTACTAAGTTGTTGAATAATTTCGGGTGGAGTATTGGCAGGTGCAAATAAACCATTCCAATTAATTACTTCAAATTGAGGGAAGCCTTGTTCAGCAACCGTCGGTACATTTGGCAAAGAAGGGTCTCGCACTTTTCCGGTTGTGGCAAGCGCAAATACTTTTCCAGCTTTGATAAAGGGTAATGCTGAGGGGATGGCACTAAAGTAAAAATCGACTTGACCAGAAGCAATGGCTAGTAATGCTGGACCGCCACCTTTAAATGGCACATGTAACCATTTCGAGCCTAGCAAATCATTAAGCCAAGCACTCGCTAGATGGGTTGAGCTACCATTGCCAGCGGATGCGAAGGTAAGGTTGCTATATTCCTTTTTACTCTGAGCAACCAAGGTTGCAAATGTATTAGCTTTTAGTCCTGGTTGGACTACCAGAACATTAGGGAAGATGGTGCCTAAACTGATTGCAATTAAGTTTTTTTGGGAATCATAATTTAGGTTTTTATACAGGTGTTGATTAATCGCAATCGGTGCGACATTACCCCACAATAAAATATAACCGTCAGGAGTTGCTTTCGCGACAACTTCAGAGCCACGACTGCCACCAACCCCGCCCAGATTTTCGACAATGATGGTCTGACCGAGAATCTTTCGCATTTCTTCAGCAACAATTCTTGCGGTAATGTCGGAGCTACCGCCTGGTTCAAAAGGGACGATCAGACGAATCGTTTTATTGGGATAGTTGGAGGAATGAGCAATTAAGCTTGTAGAAGCCATGAATAGGGCAAAGAGTGATAAAAGAACTCTTTTTAAAAACAAACAATTTTGCATTGAAAGTTAATCTCCATTAATTTTTTTTTTAATCTGAATCATTTAATTTCCATGAAACAGTTATTTTTTCATCTCTCATCATAAATGAGTTAATATTTCTGCATAAATAATTATTATTAATGAGACATGCTAGCCTTTGTAGAAAGAATTTCTATTTCTTATTGGATGAAATTGAGTCAATTTATTTGCCTCATGTTCTTCTTTTCCCTGAGCACCTTAGCCAACTCACAAACCTCGAGCAATAATTTAAACTCCCCAAATTCTGGGATTATTAAAATAATTGTGCCTTATCCCCCAGGTGGTGGAACAGATATTATTGCTAGAGCAATTAGTCAAAAAGTGGGTGAACTATTACAACAACCCGTAGTGGTAGAAAATCGTAATGGTGCTAACGGTTCTATTGGCTCAGCCTTTGTTGCTAAAGCTCCTGGCGATGGTTTTACTTTATTAGTTGTGCCTGCTGGTTTCTCTGCTAACCCATCCATCTATCCAAACTTACCCTTTGATCAAAAGAAAGATTTAACCGGGGTGACGATGTTAGCTTCCGGCCCTTTAGTCCTCGTGGTGAATCCTTCTTTAAAAGTCAAAAATACGCGTGAATTAATTAATCTCGTCAAATCCAAGCCGGACCAATTTAATTATGCTTCGGCTGGTATGGGGTCTTTACCTCACTTAACTGCTGAACTGTTTAATTTAGAAGCGGGTACAAAAATGTTGCACATCCCTTATAAGGGCGCAGGACCAGCTGTGATTGATTTAATGGGTGGCATCGTCCCTGTATATTTCATGAATATCCTTCAAGCAAAATCACTTATCGCCGAGGAGTCGATTCGAGCTCTTGCCGTCACTAGTCCGCAGAGGTCTAGTATCGATCCTGATTTACCCGCTATTGCTGAGGAATTACCAGGCTTTGACATGATGAATTGGTATGGCGTTTTAGCCCCTTCAACCATTTCAAAAGAGACTTTAGATAAAGTAAATCAAGCCATCATCGTTGCTCTCAATACCCCAAAAGTGAAAGAGAAGTTGAGTCAAGAGGGAATGACAGTGGTTGGAAACAAACCCAATGATTTCAATGCGTTTTTGAAAAAAGAGATGGATAAATATAACCGGATTGTTAAACAAGCAGGGTTATAAAAATTTAACTGGAGATGAAAGACATGAGTGATCAACAAGAACCAAAATATGATGTGGTTTGGCCTATATCGAAAAGGGCTGTAAAAAAGACCCTAGCAGCCAAGCGTATTCCTGATTTAAATGGCAAAGTGATCGTTGAGTTATGGGATGTGATTTTTCGTGGTGAAGTGATTTACCCCCTTGTACGTGAGTACATTAAAAAAAGATTCCCGAACGTACAGTTTGTGCCCTATACAGAAATTGGTAATTTCCATGGAGCGCGAGAGCATCAAGTTACTGCAACCATTGCCGATAAACTAAAGCACTTTAAAGCCGACGCTGCTATTGTCGGCATCGGTGCCTGAGGTAGCTGCACTCCCGCCGTGTTGCGGGCAGCAGCTCTCATTGAGAAACTAGGCATACCGACAGCGTCTATTATTGGTTCTGGCTTTTTGAAGCAAGCTGAAGTGGTCTCAAAAGGTTTAGGCGTGCCCTTAGCGATTGGCGTATATCCTGGCGCGCCTATGGTGGATAGTGAAGCCGAGTTAATTCGTAAGGTAGAAGAGTCATTAGCGCCAGGTTTATTAGAGGGCTTGATCGGTAAGATTCAAACTTTAGAAAATGAAGATGAACAACCGGATATTAAGAAAGTTGTTTTTTCTGGCACCTTAGATGACGTTCAAGATTACTTTTATCAAAAGATGTGGACCGATGGACTACCTATTATTCCACCGACCAAACAACGGGTCGAGGCATTCTTGTCTTTTACTGACCGATTACCTGAAGAAGTGATTGCGGTATTGCCCCAAGAGGGTCGAGAAGCTTCGATTGAGTCGATTGCAGTGACTGGAGTCATGTCAGGTTGTAAACCAGAATATATGCCAATCTTGATTGCGATTATTGAAGCGATGAGCGATCCGGTTTTCAGAATTCAAGATTGTGGTTCAACCCCTGGTTGGGAACCTGTCGTCATTATTGGTGGTCCGATTATTAAGGAGTTAGATTTTAATTTTGGCCAAGGTATGATGCGTTTTGGTCGCAAGTCTAATACGAGTATTGGGCGTTTTGTCAGAATGTATCTGCGCAATATTTGTGGTTACCGGATTCCTCCGGGAGCCGGTGATAAAGGTAGTATCGGACAAAGCTTTTTAGTCGCCATGGCAGAAGATGAAGATAGCGCACGCGAATTTGGCTGGCCTACCTATGCGCAGGATCGCGGCTTTGAATCAAGCGAAAATATTGTGACTGTTCATAGTGTGGTGAGTATTTCTTCACCGATTTATAGCGCGGGTGATCGAGCCATTGATCATGTCCAACAGTGGGCAGATTTGGTCGGAAGTAGCTTCACCTATTGGGCTCACACAGGATTTAAAACTGGTATGTGGAATCCGTTGATAGTGTCGAGTCCTAGTGTGGCAAAAGTGATTGCTAAAGAGTGGACGAAGGATCAAGTAAGGCAGTATTTATATGATCACATTAAAGTGAGTGCAAAGAAGATAACGCACTACGCGAAGATGACAAGTACTCCTACGTTTAGTTTAAAAAATCTGGTAGATGGGGGCATACTGCCTGAGGAATATCATTTATTAGATGATCCAGAGCGCTTGCTCAATGTGATTATTCATCCAAGCATGGTCGAAATTATTGTCGCTGGTGATCCTGGTCGCAATCAATCAAGAGCCTATATGGGTAATCATATTCAAGGACCGCCAACCAGTAGAAAAATAAGTTTACCTGCAACTTGGCCAGCACCTAGAAAAGAGTATTGATTAGTTTTCAACCAGACGGGATACCGCTCTTGAGTTACCAAAGCTAGGGAGATATACGGTGTGTGTGCCAGGTCCGCCACACACCAAGAGTTGAATTTCTTCTGGTTTTTTGGAAATCGGTAGCAGTGAGTCCGCATTGAGTTCGCCTAACTCGGCGCTACGGGAATGCTTCGCTCTGGTAAAGTCACGTTGTGCCATCTCAAAGCCTGGCATCTTACTGAGGTGCCAGAGTTTTTCTTGGATTTGTAATTTGGTGTATCCAGTGCGCACTAGGATTTCAGCATGCTCAGGTCCAATCATGAGCCAAGGTTCACCACCATGGGTATATTCATTACTGGGCGGGTGAATCATGGTTTTTGCAAACACCTGTAACAGTTCATCAGGATCTTTGGCATGTGAATTCATATTCATCGTACCTTCGATTGCCACCACTGTTACGGAAGTTTGTTGTTCATTAAAACCGCGTGCTTGATGAAAAGATCCCCAAGGAGTTTGGTTAGCATCTTCCATGCAACAAAAAGTATATCTGCCAGGTTGACCATGGGTTGATCGGTCCATTTCTCCAGGCAAAGCACCGCCTAGATTTCTCAGTATGAGTCGGATTGCCCGGCCAACAGTTGCATTTCCTGGATTGCCTTCTCCTAGGCAATTGAGCCCCATGTTAAAACGACCTTCATGCGCAACGGCGCCGCTCACAATCACCCAAATACCAACGGGATTCGTAGTGGGTTGCAGGGCGGATAAATTAAATTGGGGATCAGCCATTGCTTCAGTTGCTGCAATGATGATCGGTAAATCTTTAGGTTTACAGCCAGCCATGACAGCATTGACGGCGATTAATTCAATTGTTGCATCACCGTATCCGGGGGGCAGATTTGTAATAACCTTATCTTTGATGGGTAATAAATGCCCGAGCATCTTTTCTATGCGTGCTTGGGTTGGTGGAATGATTGGTAAACCATCTCCCCAATGATTGGCATTGTAGTAATCAATAATTAACTCTAAGTCATCTTCCAAATCAATTTTTGGCGATTGGGGGGCTGGCATGCGTTGTTCCAAATTGTAGGTAATGTTCTATTTGTTGCAAACAGTCTTTTGCAATCTCTTTAATTTCTTCTCTAGTTTTTAAACCAAAGGGATGCGGGACTTCTAAAATCGGCAGTGCCGGCACGCCCAAGGCTTTCGCTTGCGATCGTCCTAATTTGATAAAGGTCGACGAGCATAGCGCCATGCCTAATTTACCTTGCTTTGCTACTACTATACTGTCCTGGAGACTCCAAGACGTACAGGACCCTCAGTCACCCGAGCCCGCGATAACTAGGTCACATTCTTCAATCATCCTCTTAAGCATCTCTGCCGGTGCTGGTAAAGAAGCGGCATTTTTTCTTTCACGTATGATTTTTTTAACACCTAAGCTACTTAGTAACAAAATCTCTAATTCATCGGCTAAAAAGTTGAAGTTGGGTTTTGAGTTATCGATAAAGCCGACCGTTTGAATCTGATGTGCATAGGCCTTATTTTCAACTTCGATAGAAGCGTCTTTTTTAATCGCAGTAGGATTAAATAATGTAATAGTGGTTGGCATGAGCATTCCTTACTTTGTTTAATCTATTTGTATTTTTGCATAGGCGATGGTTTTGGTCCATCGGTCGATTTCACCACGAATAAATTGTTCGGTAGCACTAGGTGATAAATTTAAAATATCAATCCCTTGTTCTTTGAAGGTTTTGATTGTTTCAGGTTGCTGCAGGGCTTTGGTTGCAGCTTCTAAAATAACCTGTTGCATGCCAACAGGAACTTTAGCTTGCACTAGTAATGCGTACCATAAGGAAGCTTGATATTCTGGGTAACCACTTTCAGCTACCGTTGGTAACTCAGGTGCAATGCTGGAGCGCTTAGGACTCGTCATGGCTAGAGCTTGCAATTTACCACTTTTTACAAAAGGTAAAACTGGAATAGGACTAGTACAAAGCAACTGAATTTGACCGCTTAATAAATCGTTTAAGGCTGGACCAGTTCCTTTGTAAGGGGTGTGAATCAAATCAATACCCGCCATAAATTTAAATAGTTCGACCGCTAAATGCCCGCCCGATCCAGGACCTGCCGAGCCATAATAAATGGGCATGGTTGCTGCTTTAGCAACCAGTTCTTGAATGGTTTTAACTTTTAAAGAAGGATGTGCAACCCAAATGAGTGGTGTACTACCGACTAAAGTAATCGGGGCAAAATCTTTGATCGTATCGTAGGGCAATGGCCTTTTGAAGCCTGGATTGATACCGTGTGTAGTACTTGCAAAGAATAAGGTATAGCCGTCAGGCTTTGCTTTCGCTGCAGCGTCCGTTGCAATCATTTGTGCGCCACCACCTTTATTATCAATAATAATGGGTTGCTGGAGCGCATTCCCTAGAGAGGGTGCAAAGAGCCGCGCAATAATATCCCCAGCGCCCCCAGGTGGGTAGGGTACGATGAGATGCACAGGAAAACGATGTTTGTAAACCTCTTGAGCAAAGGTTTTCAGACTGAGTAGTGGAGCACATACACCAGCAAAAATCCATTTAGTAAAAGATCTTTTATCTAAATTCATAATGACTCGTCTCGTTATTTTCTTTTTTTTAGTCAAGCTAGTAATTGTTTCTACTAGTGTATCTCCAAATTGACTGAAATTGGATTTCGTTTTAATGTATACAATTGTACACATTATATGATGTGTGAAATTTAGAGATTAAAACAAATATAAGAGACAGGTTTCATGATGAATCAACAATTTGATGTAGTGGTCATAGGCGAGGGGATAGCGGGCTTAAGTGTTACCCTTGAGCTTGCCAAAAAAGGTCTAAAAGTTGCAGTTTTCGAAGGATATACCTTTGGTGGTTTAGTACTGACGATTAATCAACTCGATCCGCATCCACTCGGTGAAGTGACATCGGGAGCGGATTTTGCATCTAATTTTTTGATGGAGATTATGGACTTAGAAGTAGAGCGCTATGCAGAATTTGTGACGGGTATTGAAAAATTAGATTCTAGTTATCTAGTAATCAGTGACAGTCTGCAAGTAGAGGCTCAGCATATTGTGATTGCTAGCGGTGCGAAATTAAAGTCATTAGGTATTCCTGGAGAAAAAGATTTTGAAGGTCGTGGCGTCTCACATTGCGCTGATTGTGACGGTGCATTTTTTATTGGTAGTGAGGTTGTAGTTGTTGGTGGTGGGGACTCTGCGATGCAAGAAGCCCTCATTCTTGCGGAGTATGCCAGTAAAGTAATCATGCTGATTCGTGGCAATGAGTTGAGTGGTAGCGCATCTCTAAGAGCTAAAGTCTTGGCTAAACAAAATATTGAACAGTGTTATCAAACTACTATCTTAGAAATTCTAGGTGAAGATGGAGTTCACTCTGTTCTGACCCAATCCTTATTCGATCAATCCCAAAAAACATTAGCTTGTCAGGGAGTATTCCCATTCATCGGTTTAGAGGCAAATACCCAATTTTTACCTAGGGAGATTCAATTGAATAGCCAAGGGCAGGTAGTTGCTGATGACAAATTATGTTCTACGCTGCCTAATATCTGGGCTATTGGTGCAGTACGTGCGGGTGGAAATGGTCTTTTGTTAGACGCAATAGAAGATGCTAAGCGTGTTTGTAAAAATATAATTTCTCAATAAATACAATTAGTTAAAAATATTTTTCGGAGGATTACATACAATTGTATACAATGGTATGTAATTATTATTTAAAGTAACTGGAGACACAATTGAGTCACGATTCACGAGAGAACCCCTATACCAAAGGTATTGCAGAATTCGTTAGTAACTTGCAAGCAAAAGATATTCCTTCTGAAGTTTCACAAAGAATTAAGTTATTAATACTAGATTCAATTGGCTGTAGCTTATATGGGCAAAAATTAGAGTGGATCCAAATTCTTCAAAATACTTTAGCGAGTGTGGATGAATCGAAAGTGGCTAATATTTGGGGAACCAATAAATACTTGTCATTACCTCATTCAGTCTTGGTAAATGGTACGCAAATTCAAGGCTTTGAGTTAGATGATGTCCATCGTCAAGGCGTTCTGCACGTTGGTGCCGTGGTCTTACCGGGTTTGCTCGGAATTGTAGAAACACAAAAATCGATGAGTGGCTTAGATTTTTTAACGGCAGCAGTTGCTGGCTATGAAATTGGTCCTCGGGTTGGTATTTGTATGGGGCAAGAACATATTGCTCAGGGTTGGCACTCTGGTGCAACGGTTGGCGTCTTTTCTTCGGCCGCTGGTTCTGCGAGAGCATTAGGTCTGGATACCCAACAAACGATTCACGCCTTAGGCATTGCCGGTACTCAAGCGGCTGGTCTCATGGCAGCGCAATACGGTGCCATGGTGAAAAGAATGCATGCTGGTCGTTCAGCTCAAAGCGGTCTTTACGGCGCACTGCTGGCTAAAAACGGTTTTACAGGTATTGAAAATGTTTTAGAGAGTGAGTACGGTGGTTATTGCACGACTTTCTCAAGGTCGCAGGACCGATTTGACTTGGCCCAACTCACAGCAGGTTTTGGTGAGGTATGGCAAACAATGGGGATTGCACTCAAGTTCTATTCTTGTGTTGGTAGTAATCACACGACATTAGATGCGATTCGTATCATGCAACAACAACGTCCTTTTGGTCCTAATGATATTGATGAAATTGTTGTGCGTGGTTCACAAGTAACGATGGATCACGTTGGTTGGAAATATATTCCACAGGGCTTAACTTCTGCACAGCTTAATTTACCGTATTGTGTCGCAACCCTTCTGTTAGAAGGAGAGTGTTTTGTTGATGAATTCACGGACGCAATGGTCGCAGACCCAACTCGTATGGCGCTTTCTGAAAAAGTTCGGGTCGAACATGATGATGCGATCACCAAGCAAGGCTCTAAGTTTAGACATAAGGTGCATGTCGAAGTGAAATTAAAAGACGGCGCTAAATTAAATGCTACCGTTGAGTCTGGTCGTGGAAGTGAACATAACTTTGCGAGTGAAGCAGATATCGTCAATAAATTTATGTTATTGGCTACCAAGGCTTTACCGAAGTCTCAGGCCGAAGAACTCTGTGACAAGATACTTCACCTTGAAAAATTGGCAGATGCCAAAGCAATCACTGCTTTGTTGGCAATCCGTTAAGGTGCAGAGCTGATGACTGCCTCACAAACTCTCGCTCAATTTTGTATGGACCAGCAACTCTCAGCGATTCCGCATGAGGTCAAGGAGATGGCGAAGGCCGTGATTGTTGATACGGTGGGAGTGGCTACTTATGGCAGTCAATTTGCTTGGAGTCAGTCGATTGCAAAATACGCATCATCAGTAGGTAGTCATGGCAAAAGTCGCGTTTTTGGTTTAAACAATGTGCGCTTGCAAGCTCCTTTTGCAGGACTTGCTAATGGTTCCTTTACCCACGCCTTTGAGCAGGATAGCTTGCGCAAACCAGGCGCAGGCGTTCATCCTGGCGCAACCATTGTGGCACCAGCCTTCGCCGTGGCGGAGGAGGTTGGGGCAACAGGTAGTGAACTCCTGCATGCCGTCATTATTGCTTGTGAGGTGATGTTTCGGATTGGTGCTGCATCGCTTCACACGAGTGAGAAAAAAGGTTTTCATGCGCCGGGTTTAACAGGACCCTACGGGAGCGCAGTCGCTGCTGGAATCTTGATGAAACTCAATGCGCAGCAAATTACTGCAGCTTTAGGGATTGCTGGCTCCATGTCCTCAGGTCTATTAGCGTTTACGAAGGCGCAGCAGGGTGCTGATGTCAAACGCTTACATCTTGGTCGGGCTGCTGAAGCTGGGATTGTGGCAGCAAGACTTGCACAAGAAGGTTTAGATGGTCCTGAAAATATCTTAGATGGCCATTTTGGATTTTTGGAAAGTTATTGTGGTCAATCGAATCCTGAACTGTTGACGAAAGATTTAGGAACTGCCTGGGAAACAAATAAAATTTGTTTAAAAGCATTCCCCTGTCATGTGACATCCCATACGTCGATTGAATCACTGCGTTTGTTGATGCAGGAACAGGCCTTTGATGCCTCTGAAGTCAGCAAAATTGACATCGAGGTTTCCGATAAAGTGTTGAGTCACCATGTGATTCGACAACCTAATGATATTAAGCAGGCGCAATATAGTTTACCGTTTTGTGTAGCCTGGGCTTTGTACCGAGATCCCTATCAACCAGAAAATATGAATGCATCGATATTAAGCGATGCCTCCATTACGAAGATGAGTCAGGCGATTACCTTAACTCCGTTTATTACCCCAAACAAAAAGAGTTCAGCCTGGTCTTCCCTCCTGCGGATTACCTTGCAATCAGGTAAAGTTTTAGAGAGATGGTCAGATGAATTCACTGGTTCACCGTCTAAACCACTAAGTGGTGATGGTCTGAAAAATAGATTTTTTCAGTTGACTGGGCAAGGAAATATAGCCAATAAAGAGCTTTGGTGGGAGAGCCTCAATCACATTGATCAGGTACAAGATTTGACGCTTCTGCCAGATTTAATTTATCTACAGAAAAGCTAATGAGATGAATCAGGATAGAAGAAAATTTACAGAGCTGATGGCCATAGCAAGTGCTTACGGCGTTGCACCTCAGTTATTTGCACAGTCGAATTTGGCAGATAGTTATCCTAAAAAACCAATTCGTATCTTATGCCCCTTTGCCCCAGCGGGTGGTGTAGATATTACCGCTAGATCGGTTGCACAGCAATTAACCCAAGCTTGGGGTCAAACTGTCATTGTGGATAATAAACCGGGTGCTAATGGGACGATTGCAGTTGAGGCGGCGGTGCAGGCTCCTCCTGATGGTTATACCTTGACGATGATTTCTTCTAGTCACGCAGTTAATTCCACTCTGCTCAAAAATCAAAGTTACGACCTCATTAAGGATTTGGCACCGATTACGCAAATGACAAGACAACCTTATGTGCTTGTCATTAACCCCAATTTGCCAGTCAATAATGTGACCGAGTTATTAGCTTATGCTAAGAAAAATGGCAAAGCCTTAACTTACGGCTCCTCAGGTATTGGTGGTTTTAGTCACTTGGCTGGCGGCTTATTTAGCTTATCGACTAAAACAGAAATGCTCCACATCCCCTATAAAGGTGGCTCTCTCGCTATGAATGATGTGATTAGTGGGCAAATAGATATGTTGTTCTCAACCATCTTGCAATCACACGGCCACATTAATACTGGTCGCTTGCGTCCATTAGCCGTCACTACACCACAACGTTCCCCTTCTTTGCCCGATATACCAACGATGCAAGAGGCAGGCATTAAAGATTACGAAGTGCAAGGTTGGTACGGCATTGTGGCATCAGCAAAAGTGCCAGGCCCAATTGTGAACAAGCTCAATAAAGAAATCGTACAAATTTTAAAAAGTCCGGATATCGCCCAGCGTCTCCAAACCGATGGTTCGGTTGCCGTTGGAAGTTCTCAAGAAGAGTTTGCAGAGTTCATCAAATCTCAAGTGGCAAAGTGGCGAACAGTGATTAATGCGTTAAAAATTCAAATATAAAAGTATTGAGGAAGATAGATAGATGTCCATTGGAAATTTTTTTGCAAGCAAAGTAACAGAGCTTGAATATAAAGACCTAAGTTCTGAGATACTGCACTGGGCCAAGGTTGGTATTTTAGATACGGTGGGAGTAACTCTTGCTGGAGCGAATGAACCTTGCGCGACTATTCTGTCAGAGGTTTTAACGGGCTCTTCAGGGCCTGCAGTGGTCTTTGGTACCAAGCGGAGTTGCTCTGCTCTAGACGCCGCCTTCATAAACGGTACGGCTTCGCACGCTCTGGATTTTGATGACTGCAATAACACGATGGGTGGTCATCCTTCTGTACCTATTTTGCCAGCATTATTTGCCCTAGCTGATGAAATCAAAGTCAGTGGTAAAGATTTTATTACTGCGTATGTAGCCGGTTTTGAGGTAGAAACAAAATTAGCGATGATGGTCAATTTTCATCACTACTCGAAAGGCTGGCATCCTACTACCACCCTAGGGGTTTTTGGTTCTGCTGCCGCTTGTTCTAAATTACTAAAACTTACCCATGAACAAACAAAGGTTGCGTTAGCGATTGCTGCCTCTGGTGCTTCAGGTTTGAAAGCGAATTTCGGTAGTATGACGAAGCCTATGCATATTGGTCGTTGTGCGAGAGAAGGCTTGTTAGCAGCGAAGTTAGCAAAGCAGGGTTTTACTGCGAATGTGGTCGATGTATTTGAACATCCTCAAGGATTTCTTGAGGTGTATAACGGTGCTGGTAACTACGATATAGATAAAGGCTTACAAGCCTGGGGAGCGCCATTTGATATTGTCAAACCTGGCATTGCAATTAAACAATACCCTTGTTGTGGCAGTACGCACCCGGCAATTGACTGCGCGATTGAGCTCTTTCAATCTCAGCAAATTAATGTTGATGAGATTGAACTAGTAAATATTTGGATTCATGAACGTCGTTTGAAGCATACGAATCGACCCTTACCTAAAAGTGAGTTAGATGCCAAATTTAGTGTTCAATATGTAGTTGCAAGAGCCTTAGCTGATGGCTGTGTTGCCATCGAACATTTTGAAGAGTCGCAGTATTCTGATCCAAAGATTCTGAGTCTAATGCAAAAGATACAAGCTGCTCCCTATGGTGATAAGCAGTTTTCACCGGACAATCATTTTGGTGGTGAAGTGCGTATACAACTTAAAGACGGTAGAGTCTTTGAAGCAAAAGTCCAAGAACCTCTTGGCAGAACTTCTGATAACCCGCTACCAAAAAATCGCCTCCAAGCAAAGTTTGAATTGTGTGCAAGACGGGTACTTGCTCAGGATGCGATTACCCATGCTTATGAATTCATCACCGAATTTGAATCACTTGAAGATATCAGAGATTTAACTTTATTACTAAAAATTAATTAAATAGGAAAAATAGAATGAGCGAAAATACGTATGATGTAATTGTTGTTGGTAAGGGTAATGCAGCCTTATGCAGCGCCTTATCTGCTAGAGATACTGGTGCTAAGGTCTTGATGATTGAAGCAGCGAGTCGTGATGAACATGGTGGTAATAGTCGTTTTGCCGGTGGTGTCATGCGCTTTGCCTACGAGACGGTAGAAGACTTATTAAAAGTCACCGATATTACTGAAAAAGAAATCGCCGAAACTGATTTTGGTACGAACACAACGGACGAGTATTTTGATGACTTGTTTCGCTTAA
Source organism: Polynucleobacter rarus (assembly GCF_003072505.1). GTDB lineage: Bacteria > Pseudomonadota > Gammaproteobacteria > Burkholderiales > Burkholderiaceae > Polynucleobacter > Polynucleobacter rarus. Next base: position 1,507,201 of record NZ_NTGB01000001.1, on the reverse strand, counting down.
CGCAGTTCCGCACGGATCCCGAGTTATCCGAAATTTTAGTTCGTCAAAGTCTTGAAACCATGATTTGGCTGCGCAGTAAAGGGGTTCGTTTTGTTCCTAATTTTGGCCGCCAATCAGCATTAGTTGATGGTAAGAGAAAGTTTTTTGGCCGTCTGCCAATTGAGGTATCGGGTGGTGGTGCTGGCTTAGTTGATTTTTTAGATAAGACTGCCCAACAAGAACAAATTGAGGTGGTATACGATACGCGCGTAAATTCACTAATTTTTGATGGCATTAAAGTTTCAGGAGTGAGAGCTCAATCAGGCGATCAATTAGTTGAATATCATGCCAAGTCTGTGATCCTAGCTTGTGGTGGCTTTGAGGCGAACCCTGAAATGAGAACTCGATATTTAGGCCCAGGTTGGGAGCTTGCGAAGGTAAGGGGTACGCGCTTTAACCAAGGAGATGGTTTAAAAATGGCTTTAGATATTGGCGCTGCTCCCTATGGTAATTGGTCGGGTTGTCATGCAACTGGATGGGATCGCAATGCTCCGGAGTATGGCGATGTGAACGTGGGTGATAAATTTCAAAAGCATAGTTATATCTTTGGTTTACTCATTAATGCAGAGGGACGTCGCTTTGTGGATGAAGGCGCCGACTTCCACTCATTTACCTATGCCAAATACGGTGGGGAAGTGTTGAAACAAACTGGTCAGTTTGCATGGCAAGTTTTTGACTCTAAAGTTAAAGATATTCTGCGTAATGAATATCGCATTAAGTTTGTGACGAAGGTTACTGGGAATACTTTAGAGGAGCTTTCTGAAAAATTAGAGGGTGTAAACGCTAAAGAATTTTTAAATACCGTCAATGCTTATAACGCAAATGTGAATCACGATGTAAAGTTTAACCATACTATTCTTGATGGTAAAGGTACAGAAAATATCTATCCACCGAAGACCAACTGGGCACAAGCACTAGACACCGGTCCTTTTGAGGCGTATCAGACAACCTGCGGTATTACCTTTACTTTTGGAGGATTAAGAACAGTTGCTGATTCTGGTCAGGTGTTGAACGTACACCTTAAACCGATTGAAGGTTTATATTGCGCTGGTGAAATGGTTGGCGGTATTTTCTACTTTAATTATCCAAGCGGTACTGGATTAGTTTCAGGATCGATCTTTGGCCGGATTGCTGGTACCTCTGCAGGTAAGGCAGCCTTAGAAAATTAATGGCATCTATCAAATCTCCTACAGCATCAGAACATCAACCCAAGGGGGTTGATGTAAAAAAATCCATTAAAAAGAGATCGACTAAAGAAGATTCAACCTCACTGAGTGAGCAAGCTTATCAAGCGATTCGCAAAGCAATACGTCAACGACGTTTTCGAAGTGGTGATCGATTACGAGAAAATGAACTGGCGGAGATGTTGGGCTTTTCTAGAACTCCAGTCCGAGAAGCCTTAGCAAGACTTCAGGTAGAGGGGTTAGCTGCTGAGAATGGTCAACGTGGTTTTATGATTGTTGAGTTTGATCATGTCATCGTCACCGAGCTTTTTGTGATGCGTGAAGTGCTCGAGGGAACTGCCGCGAAGTTAGCAACTCGTAATGCGCAGGACACTGAAATTTCTTGGATCAGGTACTTACATGACCAATACTCTGATTTAATTCATTCAGGTAAGCCCGCGCATTTAATTACGGAAAAAAATCGTCAGTTTCATGAAGCGCTTTCCTTATGTGCCCATAACCGATTTTTACTCAGGATGTTAGAGCCGATTCATGATGCTTTAGGACTATTAGGCGAGTCGAGTTTAATGGATCAAAAACGTGTGCAAGACAACTTACACGATCATGAAAAAATCGTGAAAGCCTTAGAATCAAGAGATGCAAACTTAGCAGAAGAATCGGCTAAAAAGCATATTCAAAATGCGTATGCTTTTAGAATAAAACGGATGTTTGAGGATTCTCACGATTAATTGAAGCCATGAAGAGCGCAACGAATCAACAATCTGAAAACCCGATGGCAAAGTTGCCCTCGGTAGACTATTTAATTCAACAGTCTGCGCAAAGGTTTCAAAGTACTTACGGCTTGCCCGAGTTAACTAAAGTAGTTCGACTGGTATTGCAGGAAGTTCGACAAACTTTGTTGAGTGAAGCTTCAACCAGGTCCTATGTAGATGAGGATTACTTGCGATGTATCGAGCAAAAATTAACACAGCGTGCTGAAAAAAAAGTAAAAGCAGTCTTGAATTTGACAGGCACCGTTTTACACACTAATTTAGGCAGAGCCGTACTCCCTAAGGAAGCGGTTGATGCCTTAACTTTAGCAGCCTCTGAAGCTTGTATATTAGAGTACGATCTGGGCGAAGGAAAACGGGGAGATCGAGATCAATTGATCGAAGAACTCTTGTGTGAGCTCACTGGAGCAGAAGCTGCGACGGTCGTCAATAATAATGCCGCTGCTGTATTTCTTCTACTTCATGCCTTATCTGAAAAAAAAGAAACTATTATTTCAAGAGGTGAGCTGATTGAGATTGGTGGATCCTTTCGGATTCCCGATATTATGAAGCGTGCTGGAGTAAAACTAGTGGAAGTAGGAACGACCAATCGCACCCATGCCAAAGATTTTATGGAGGCGATTACCCCCAAGACTGCCATGATCATGAAAGTGCACACTAGTAATTATGCGGTGCAGGGTTTTACAGCGCATGTGGAAGATGATGTCTTAGCGCAAATTGCAAACGATCACCAAATTGCCTATGTCGTAGATTTGGGATCAGGCAATTTAGTCGATATGTCTCTCTTTGGTTTACCCAAGGAACCTACACCAATGGAAGCTTTAAAAAGTGGTGCTCATCTCGTTACTTTTAGTGGAGATAAATTATTGGGTGGGCCTCAATGTGGAATGATTGTTGGTAGTAAAGAGCTGATCGCTAAAATTAAAAAAAATCCTCTCAAGCGGATGCTGCGTGTCAGTAAATTAACTTTGGCTGCCTTAGAGGCGGTACTTCACTTGTATCGCAATCCAGTTCGCTTGCCAGAAAAATTAACTGTTTTAGGACAATTAACGCGAACGAGAGAAAATATCTCTCTACAAACAGCCCGGATTGTCAGTCATTTGAATCCGTATTTTGAAGGTACTAATTTAACTATTAGCTCACAAGATGTAATGTCTCAAATCGGCTCTGGTTCCTTACCTATTGATCTTTTACCATCCTCTGCGGTCGTGATCTCTGGGAAAAGTAAAAGTGCTGAAAAAATGATTTTGCGATTTGAAAAATTATTACGTAAAGCCGCAATTCCAGTGATTGGGCGTATCAAAGAGCAACAATTGATTCTTGATTTACGTTGTTTACGAGAGAATCAAGAAGAGATTCTCAACCAGACAATCCAGAAAGTTTTTCAAGAACTTTATCCGAATTCATGATCATTGGTACTGCAGGTCATATTGACCATGGTAAAACTTCACTCGTGAAATTACTAACGGGAGTTGATACAGATAGACTTCCAGAAGAAAAGAAACGAGGTATCACGATTGATTTAGGCTTTGCCTATACTCAAGGTCAAAATGAGTCGATGCTAGGTTTTGTTGATGTACCAGGTCACGAAAAATTCGTCCATACCATGGTTGCTGGTGCCGTTGGCATGGATTACGGCTTATTAGTGATCGCCGCAGATGATGGCATCATGCCGCAAACTATTGAGCATTTACGAATTTTAGAGCTATTGGGTGTTAGCGATCTTTGTGTAGCGATTACTAAAATTGATATGGTTGATCAGCAACAAATTGATACGGTTCAACTTGAGATAGAAAATTTACTTTCGCAAACCAGATACCGGGATGTACAGATTTTTAGAGTGTCTAATGCTACTCAAGCGGGTGTGGCAAATTTAAAAGACCATTTATTGCATTTGACTTTAGCAACTCAAAACGCGCAATCTTATTTTCGGTTAGCGATTGATCGCGTCTTTATTTCTAAAGGAATGGGCGTCACGGTGACTGGTGCAGTTCAAGCAGGAGAAATTAAGGTGGGTGATCAACTTGTATTGATGCCACAGGGAATCTCAGTCAAGGTAAGATCAATTCACGCTCAAAGTAAAAGTGTGGATCAAGCTACTTTTGGTAGTCGTTGCGGTATCGTACTGAATGGGGTTGATTTAGATAAAGTGCACCGTGGTGACTGGTTGGTTGCTAAAGAATTAAATCAGGAAGTAGAGCGCTTTGATGCCATGATTGAAATGCCAATTGATGCTAAGCAAAAAATTAGAGATGGTGAAATTTTACTGTTACATCATGGTACCGATCATACGAGCGCAAGATTAATCTTATTAGATAAAAAAGAACTGGTTGCCGGTGAATCAGCGCTTGCACAATTGGTTCTGCAAAAACCTCTTTCAATGTGTTGGAATGATCGTTTTATTTTGCGAGACATGAGTGCTAGATATTCCTTGGCTGGAGGCCGAGTATTGGATATTTCTCCGCCGCAACGTTCGAGAAAGACCTTAGAGCGACTTCAGTTTTTAAACTTGTTACTTGCGGACCATCCACAAGCAGTATTGCAAGCTATTATCAAGTCATCTAAGACACCTGTGTCACTTGATCATTGGGCGATGTCGATGAATCAATTACCTCTGATATTAAAAGAAGCAGCACAGGGTATGAATGCATACGAGATCGTATCAAGCCAACAGACTTTTTACATAGATGAAATTTGGTTGAAACAAATCGAAAAATCAATTGTTGAATATCTTCAAGTGGATGAAAGGATAGTCGGGATTGATCAACTTAGGTCACTTTTTAAACCTAGAATGGATCTAAAGGTATTTAGAGTTTTATTGGATGAATTCATTCAGTTAAAAAAAATATTTATGATGGGCTCAAAATATACTTTGAGTCTTCAAGGAATCACTTTTTCTGAATCAGAGAAAATTGTTTGGGATAAAGCAGTTTTAAAATTACGAAATGAAAATTTTAATCCACCACTAATGCGAGATATTGCTAAGGATTTAAAGATTCCGGAAGTGGTTCTTATGAATGTATTTAAAAAAGCCACTCAACAGCAACTCTTGGTCTGGGTGGGTAGTGATATCTATTATTTGTTTAGCACCATGAAAGAAATGGCTTTGATTCTCCAAGATCTATTTGCTTCGCATCAACAAATTACTGTAGTAGAGTTTAGAAATCGTTTGCAGATTGGTCGTAACCGAGCCGTTTTCATTATTGAAGCATTTGATAAGATAGGATTTACTTTACGGATTGTTAAGAAAGATCCCAAGACTGGTGAAGTGCAGGATTTTAGAATTATTAAAAATTCTAAGGTATTTTTGTAATGCCAAATGGAAAAGTGTCGATCCCGGGTGGGACGTCCAGACTTCAAATCTGGGAAGGGCTGTAGAACAGTCCTTGGTGGGTTCGACTCCCATACTTTTCCGCCAATAATGGTTTAATCCGGAAGTTTAATTCGCGCTTTGTCAGCCACGTTTTTCCAAAGTAATAAATCATCATTTAATAATTTAGATAATTCCTCAGAAGTTGAGCCGGTAGGGGTAACTTGAATACTTTCCATCTGTTTAATAATTTCGGGCATAGCAACTACTTGATTGATTTCTTTTTCTAGAATTTTAATGATATTCATGGGCGTTCCAGCAGGCGCAAATAGACCTGCCCAATAGTTAAACTCTACCTGGGGATAGCCGAGTTCACGCATTGTGGGCAATTGCGGCAGGCTAGACAATCTTTTTGGCGAAGTAACCGCTAGTGCTTTGACTCTGCCTGAAGTTAAGCTAGGTATCACGGGTCCAGTATCTACTAGAGAAAATAATAAATCACCACTGGCAACGGCGACGACCGTTTCGCTGGTACTTTTATATTGAATAAATTCCCCAGGAATATCGGTACTTAATTTGAAAAGTTCGGTAGCAAATTGAAAGGCTGGACCTGAGCCACCGTAGTTGGATGCCTTCGGATTAGATTTAGCATAATTGACTAAATCGCTTACATTTTTGAAGGGCTGTTTTGCGTTGACGGCTAAGACGAGGGGAAAAGTCGAGACGAGAGAAATAGGCGTAAAGTCTTTCGTTGGTGAGTAACGAATTTTCGGCACAAGGATGGGATTAAATACCATATTGCCAATTGGAGCCATGATGATGTGATATCCATCCGCTGGACTTTTTGCGACAAATTCTGTGGCGATCATGCCTGACGCACCCACTTTATTTTCAATAATGACTGGTTGGCCAAGATCATTGGACATTTTTTGCCCAATCATGCGTGCCAAGGTATCCATCCCACCGCCTGCACTTTGTCCAACATAAATATGAATTGGTTTATTCGGATAGTTCTGTGCAAAGGCATGCTGACTAAACAGACAAATAAAAAAACAAATGACTTTTAAGTGAATGGCCTTATTCGGTTTCATAGTTATCCTCTTTAAATGAGTTCTATCAGTTGTCTTGGAAATTGATGGAGGCGTTGATTTTCTGTTTCCCCAATTAGGAAGGTGTCACAACTCCAACTATAAGTTTGATCAGTTACATAAGTGGGATGGGCTGCGATCACCATATTGGCTGCAATCGACATGGTTTCATCAAACCGAACGAGTGGTCTTTCTACCATGTCGTAACCTTGTCCATGGCAGTGCAGTCTAGACTCGGGAGGGCGTCCATGATCTTTCATAAACTGATTATAAGTTTCCCAAATCTCTTTGGAGTTTGCACCTGGCCTCAATAAGCTAAGTGTAAAGTCTTGTGCCTCAATCACAAACTCATACTCTTCTTTCATAGCAGTCGATGCTTCACCTAATATGCAAGTTCTACCAAGTTCAGTATAAAAACCACCCGCTCCACTGTTTTCAATTAAGATCGTAAATTGATCGCCTTCCTGAATAACGCGATTTTGTAAATGTCGATTACCAAACACTGGCACGCTACCGACTGGGCCGGAAGCACATAAAAAGAGACCTTGTTCACTGCCAAAGCGATGACCTACATGTTCGGCGATAGAAGCTAGTTCTAAATCACGCATCCCTGGTTTAATTGAGGCAAAGACGGCTTGCATCGCGGCGTCTTGCATCGCTGCGGTTTTTCTGATCAGACCAATTTCTTCTGGACTTTTGATTGCTTTAATTTGATCGACTAGTTCGGAAGCATCGATAAACTCTGATTTTGAGTGTGTACCTTTTTGTAAAGTATTAACTAAGGCATAAGAAATGGCTCCGGTGCCCAGTAAACCAATTTTGCCACCCACATAAGGGGCTAGGGCTTTTTCGGCAAGTTGACCGTCATAACTAGCACTAAAGTGTGCTGAGGCATAACTAGGAACTGTCATAAATTGACCTACGCCACGTCGTAATAGATCGCCATCTTCAGCAAAGGTTCTAACATTATTAAAAGGACCTTGACCAATCACTGTCATCCTTTCGTGTAAGGGAAAAATGACAGTCGCGACATAGCCATTCGTTGCCGGGATATCGGTGAAATACTTCACATATCCCCCCATAAAGTCATTGTTAGCTTGCATCACCAGCACATCAATTTTTTGCTTTGCCATTTCGGCACGAACAGCAGCCCATCTGCGTTCGAGCTCTTGGGTAGAGATGGGGGTATTGATTCGATCTGTTACGTTAACCATGTTGGGATTCCTATGCGTTTATTGGGGCAGGCGAACAATGTTTTTCATGGCTGAAAAATCATTCTTCAAATATTGTTGAATGTTATGAATCAAAATAGGGAGGGCGTGATCTACGTACTCATCGTAAAAACCACCTAGATGAGGTGTCACGAATACATTGTCCATTGACCAAAAGGGATGTTCTGAGGGGAGTGGCTCTTCTTGAAAAACATCAAGCGCTGCTCCAGCAATATGCTTGTTTTGTAGGCTGTTGAACAGTGCTGCTTCATCCACGACACCACCCCTAGCTAAATTAATTAAAAAGGCACTTTTTTTCATGTTTGTAAGCACCTCTTGGTTGACGAGGTGGTGTGTTTGGGCTGAGTAGGGAGTGAGTAATACCAAATAGTCTGCCGCTTGGACAGCCTGATGTAATTGCTCTTTAGGCAGAATCTGGTTAAACCCCTCAACGGTTCTGACAGCGGAGCTAACCCCAATGACATTCATGCCGAGTGCCTGACATTTCGGTGCTAGTGCACAAGCGATAATGCCTACTCCTAAAATCACTACGGTCTTTCCATGCAGAACACTTGGGGCAATGCTGCGGTTCCATTTTTTCTCAATTTGATTTTTGATACTCCAAGATACATTTCTGGCAAGAGCTAACATCGACATTAAAGCAGCTTCCGATACAGGAACACCGTGGATACCATACATATTGGTGATCAGGACGTCACTTCTTAAGGAAGGACGATCCAAAATACCGTCTACGCCAGATCCTAAGGCTTGAACCCATCTCAGACGCTTGGCATTTTGTAAAACTTCTTCCGACATCATGGGTCCAAAAGTAAGCAGGACTTCTGCTTCCTCGATAAATGGAGTGATTTTCGAGTAATGATCAGCCATCTGAATTTCTAAATTCGGAAAGGCTTCTTGAATGCCAGAAAGATATTGATGCCGAATTTTTTCGGGGAAGGTGAGTAAAAACTGAAGTTTCGTGGACATGAAAGGTATTTAAGCGAGTGCTGTATGTTGTGGAAAAGCGGTGTTGTGCTAGGTCTCTTTTATTGAATCATTTTTATTAGTGAAAGCATAACATTTTAAATATCCCACATCTAATTTATCTATTTTTGAAAATGGTTGCAATTCCTCTAAAAAAGGTATAAATTAATCGATATCGATTAATTTATGATTCAAATCAATGATAATATGCCGCCTTTCAACCATTCTCGGTGCCAAACGCATCAAAGTAGCTGACGTATGTCGTGCAACGGGTATTGCGAGAGCAACTATTGATCGCTATTACTTTGACAAAGTCAATAGTTTCGATCGAGAAGTACTTTCCAAGTTATGTGATTACCTGCGTGTGGAGGTAAGTGATTTGCTTGTCAAAGTCCCTCAGGGAGATTTATTTGAGCATATGGAGCAAATCAATGACTGAGCACGATATGAAGCTATTGATCAGCGCGCAGGCTTTAAAGCGTGTATCCATTCATTATGGCGTAATGTCACAAGGATATATGGTAATTGCTGATGGTCGTGTCTTAGAAACATCCAAAGGGGAAACCCGAGAGTTTAAAACCTTGGACGCTGCCGCCAAACTTTTATTCAAGATGGGTATTGCTGATTTCAGCGTGAAGCTGAAGACATCTGCCTAAGACTAATTAGAACTTTTTCAGAAATTAGGTAATTTTCGCCTCTTTAAAGAGATCGTTGATTTCTTCAACTTGTAATTGCAAGCTATTTAGGTAATACATTGAGTGCGATAGGACCCCAAGTCGTTATTTCATTCTGAAAAAATTTATTAAATTCTGCGGTTGTCATAGGAGTAAATTCCATATCTTCAAACTCCAATTTTTCTTTGGCGGCGGGTGTTTGCATGGATTGATTAATCGCTGTATTTAATTTTTCTACAATACTACTTGGCATTCCTGCTGGTCCTGAGACGCTAAACCAAGTGGTAGAAGTCAGTTTCGGATAACCTAGTTCTTCAAAAGTCGGTATCTTGGGGAAGTTAGCCATTCTTTTTGACGAGGTAACTGCGATTAAGCGAAGCTTGTTTCCCATGACGAGAGTTTTTGCAGAGGTTAGTGTCATGATTCCTGCTGGTAATTGACCTCCCGCAATGTCATTGACGACAGTACCACCGCCCTTGTAACCCACATGAACTAGCGAGATATTATTAATTTCTGCAAAGTATTGACCAATGATATTACCGTGAGTGCCAATTCCCGGAGAGCCATATACCATGCCATTAGGTTGAGTTTTCGCGTAGCTCACAAAACTTTTTAGATCCGTAATAGGTAGGTTTGGATTGACCACCATTGCCAAAGGAGGACCGCCTAAAAAGGCAATATGTGTAAAGTCCTTTATAGGGTCGTATTTATTCGCATATTGAAATGGCGCAATAATATGCGAACCAATTCCGGAGATCACCAGTGTATAACCATCCGGTGCAGATTTTGCCACAAACTCCGATCCAATCGTCCCACCAGCGCCGGGTTTATTTTCAACGATAAAAGTTTGATTGAGTGATTTTGATAGTTGGTTAGCAATAATTCTCGCTAAAGTATCAGAGCTACCGGCTGCTCCATACGGTACGATGATTTTTACAGGCTTATTTGGCCAAGCATTTGGACTCTGTGCAAAGATCGACTGAGTAAAGAAAAGGCATATAAGTAATAAATTTTTCAAATGGATTCTCAAAGTCAAGTTCAGGCTTAAGCTTAGGCCGTGATGCAAACTGAGTTATTCTCAATCGTTACCGGATACGTCTTGAGTCGATCAGTACAGGGGGCAGAAACCACTTCTCCGGTTTTAATATTGAAGGAGCCATTATGAAAGTTACACTCCACAATATCATCCAAAATATAACTCTCTGATAAAGACCCAGGGCCGTGAGTACATAAATCGTCTGTTACAAAAAATTCACCCTCTACATTAAACACAGCAAGCACGAGTCCATTCTTTTCCACTTTGAGGGAATGGCCTATTTCTACGTCTGAAATATTACATAATTCAATTTTATTCAAATGCATCTCACTTCAATATTAAAAAATAAACAAAGCAACAAAAGTATCTAAAAATTATAGTTTAAGATAATGGTTATAAATATTGGGGTAAATATGCATCCCAACGATCATTGACGGAGATAAATTTGTTAAAAAAAGAACAAAACGACTTTCTTACCCAAACAGGTCCTGGCACTCCAATGGGAGATATGTTCAGAAGATATTGGCATCCTGCATTACTTGCTGAAGAGTTGCCTGAGCCAGACTGCCCACCTGTAAGGCTTGAGTTATTGTCAGAGAAAATGTTAGCCTTTCGTGATTCAAGTGGTCGCTTGGGTGTAATTGATGAGTTCTGTGCCCACCGAGGTGTATCTTTGTGGTTTGGTCGAAACGAAGAGAACGGTATTCGTTGTCCTTACCATGGTTGGAAATATGATGTGAATGGTAACTGTATAGAAATTCCGTCTGAACCAGAAGAGAGCAAACTCTGCGACCGCATTAAATTAAAGTCTTATTCACTAGTAGAGCGTGGTGGCGTTATTTGGATCTATATGGGACCTCCTGAGCATCAACCTGAGTTGCCGGAGTATGAATTTGCACTCGCTCCTCCTAAACGTCGATTCATTACTAAGCGGTTGCAAGAAACCAATTGGTTACAAGCTTTAGAAGGCGGCATTGATTCAAGTCACGTCACCTGGCTACATGGTAAAAATTTAAATTCTGATCCACTATTTCAGGGATCGAAAGGCAATCAATATAACTTTGGCGATTTAAAACCAGTTTTTGAAGTGGTTGAATCAGAGGGTGGACTTTATATTGGTGTGCGCAGAAACGCCGAGGATGATCAATACTATTGGCGGATTACGCAGTGGTTACTCCCTGCTTATACGATTATTCCGCCACGTGGGGATCATCCAATCCATGGTCATTTTTGGGTGCCGATTAATGATCATCAAAACTGGGCCTGGAGCTTTGACTATCATCCCAATCGTGATTTGACTGATAAAGAAGTGCAAGCGATGAGCGAAGGGAAGGGCATTCACGTCCGTTATATTCCGGGTACTTATATTCCACTTCAAAATAAATCGAATGATTATTTGATGGACCGGGCTGCTCAAAAAGCTGGTTTAAGCTTTAGTGGGATTGACGGGATTGCGATGCAAGATGCTTCTTTGCAAGAAAGTATGGGCTCTATTCAGGACCGTACCAAAGAAAATTTAACTTCAACAGATAACGGTATCTTGCTAGCGCGAAGACGTTTGTTAAATGCTGGCAAAGCACTACTCGAAAAAGGAGTAGCCCCTCCAGGATCAACGCCGGAATCGCAACGTGTTCGCTCCGCGGCTCTATTGCTGCCTCGTGATCAAAAATTTCAGGAAGCAGCTGCTGATGCTTTGATCGCAGTTCCAGGCAAACCCCACGTGACGGTTTAATCGATGACTACTTTTCAAGCAGCCGTTGCTCTGGCAGCAAACCAGATTGAGATTCAGGAGTTTACAAAACCTGCAATACTTCCTGAGTCAGGATTGCTTAAAGTAGCAGCCACCGGCGTGTGTGGCAGTGATTGGGGTTATTATCAAAATTTACCTGCTAGTCGTGGACCATTGATTTTAGGACATGAAACTGTCGGATATATTGAATCGATGGGCTCTTTAGCAAAAGAAAAATGGCGACTAAAAGAGGGTGATTTAGTGGCTCTCGAAGAGTACATCCCTTGTGGGACTTGTCATGCTTGCCGTAGTGGTGATTTTCGCTTATGTGACGCTACCGATTGGCGACTTGGTGGGATGCGCTACGGTGCTACAGGCCTGAATGTTGCCCCTGGTTTTTGGGGTGGTTATAGTCATTATCAGTACCTGCATCTCAACACTGTTTTTCATCAAGTTCCCGCTGGTTTAAGTGCACGTCATGCAGCATTGGCATTGCCAATTTCGAATGGGATTGAATGGACCTATTTGCAGGGAGGAGCTGGGCCCGGGCAAACTGTCGTTATTCAAGGACCAGGGCAACAGGGTCTCGCTTGCGTAGTTGCGGCGAAGGCGGCAGGAGCAAATCAAATTATCATTACTGGACTAGCTAACGATACGGATCGCAAGCGCTTAGCCCTAGCCAAAAAATTAGGGGCAGATCACACCATTGAACTGGGTGAGACGGATCTTGTCCAAGATGTGAAAGAGCTGACAGGTGGACTGATGGCAGATTTAGTGATTGATTGTGCTTCGGGCGGAACAGACTCTGTGATTTCTGCAGTTGCTTTAGCTAGAAAAAAAGGCATGGTAATCTTAGGTGGTCAAAAAAGAAAAAAGATTCCTGAATTTGATAGTGATCAGATTATTGCTAAATTTTTAACTGTCAAAGGAATGCGTGGTCATAGTTATGAATCAGTAGAGTTAGCTTTGCAACTGATTCATAGTGATAAATACGCGGTCAAAGAAATGAGTACCCATTTACTCGGTTTAAAGGATACTGATTTGGCCCTCAACAGCCTCGTTGGCAACGGCGTTAAAGAACCAATCCATATGGTCATCGACCCCAATCTAGAAACAACCCAATCTTAGGAATAATAATGAATCGTTTGCCTTTAAATTTTGCATGCTGGGATTATGATCGCATGCGTCCCTTAATGGACGGTCGCGTTCAAGTTGACGGTGTTGCTCTCAACTTTTTAAATCTACCAGTTGAAGAAACCTTTTTCAGAATGGCTCGGTATCGGGAGTTTGAAGTATCCGAAATGTCTCTATCTTCTTATTGTATTTCTCTATCGAAGCCAGAAAAACCTTTTATTGCAATCCCAGTTTATCCATCTAGATTTTTTAGACACTCTTGCATTTATGTGAATGCCAATAGTGGGATTAAGACGCCAAAAGACTTGATTGGTAAAAGAATTGCTAGTCCTGAATATCAGATGACAGCCCCGGTCTGGATTCGTGGCATTTTATCCGATCACTACGGTGTTCCTGTCGATGCCCAACCTTATTTATTTGGCGGAGAAGAAGAAACAGGTCGGATTGAGAAAATCAAATTGACCTTGCCAGATAACTTTAAGGTGAGTCCAATTGGCCCAGATCAAACCCTGTCTCAAATGCTGTACGACGGAGAGTTAGATGCCTTGTATACCGCTAGAATGCCTTCGACCTATTTAAAAGGGGATGGTAAAGTTGTGCGTTTATTTGAAAATTATCAAGAAGTAGAGCGTAACTATTTCAATGAAACAGGGATCTTTCCAATCATGCATGTGGTGGTGATTCGTCGTGATGTTTATGAAGCTAATCGTTGGGTTGCTCAGTCACTCATGAAAGCATTTTTGGAAGCCAAAAAGATTGCCTATCATGACTTGTATGAGACAGCCGCCCTCAAAACCATGTTGCCATGGTTAACTGCGCACGTTGAAGATGCAAAAAAACTATTTGGAGATGATTGGTGGTCTTACGGCCTAGAGGGAAATATGAAGGCCTTAGAGACGTTTACGCGCTATCACCATGAGCAAGGTTTGTCGCCAAAAAAACTTGAGGTATCCGATTTATTTGCACCAGAAGCCTTAGAGTTTTTTAAGATCTAAATTGACGAATTGGAAGTTGGGTAAAAATGACAAATTTTTTTGAAGAAAAAGTGGTTTTTATTACGGGTGGTGCTAAAAATTTAGGTCGTGCAATGGCCCTTGAATTTGTAAAGCGAGGTGCACATGTTGCAGTCAACGCTCGAACCCATACTTCTGATTTAGATGAAACTTTAAAAATGATAGAAGACCTTGGGGGTCGCGCCATTGCTTGTGTTGGTGATATCACGAATCGTGTTGAAGTGGATGACATGGTTGAAAAAATCAAGCATGAATATCACCGAATTGATGTATTGATTAATAACGCGGTGACCCATGCGACCCAATCTTTTTTAGATCTTGATTATGCCGAGTGGCAAAGAACGATTTCGGTCACATTAGACGGAAGCTTTCATTGTACGCAAGCCATTGTTCCTTTAATGATTGAGAGCGGTGGCGGTAGTATTATTAATATGGGAGGCATGTTTGGGCATATGCCGGTCCCCAATCGCTCGCCTTCCTCTGCAGCAAAAGCAGGCCTTGCAGGCTTAACGAGAGCCTTAGCCTTAGAGTTTGCGAAATACAATATCAATGTAAATTACTTGGCACCAGGTCCAGCGAATACGGTGAGAGATCCTTCTAAACCTTTTCAGTTTGATTTATCTAGGATTCCGTTTGGTAGGTTTACGGAAGCCTCTGAAGTCGTGAATATGGTGATGCTGTTAAGTGGTAAGGAGGGGCGTTACATTACTGGTCAATCCATGCATGTGAATGGTGGCGTTTTTATGAATAATTAATCAGGTTTGATATTAGCAATTTTCGCAACATTAGCCCATTTTTTTAAGTCTTCTTTTAGGAAGGCTTTTAATTGATTCGGGGTGCCACCCACTGTTTCGATTCCTAGGGCAAGTAACTTCTTTTGTGCATCGCTGGATTCTAATGCCTTATTCATCTCTTGATTGAGTTTGACAATAATTTCATTTGGTGTCCCAGCAGGAACAGCAAAGCCAATCCAAGTATTCACATCAAAGTTTGGAATCACGGTCTCATCTAGCGTTGGTAAATCCGGCAGTAGCGGCGTTCTTTTGGGACCTGCGACGGCAATTGCTTTTAATTTTCCAGATGAGATATGTGGCAATACGGTTGAAGTAATCACAAATAATGAATCAATTTGACCACCAAGCAGGTCTGTTAAAGCTTGAGGCCCTCCTTTATAGGGAACGTGCACAATATTTAAGCCTAACTTACTAACAAATAACTCACCTGCTAAATGGGGTGAGGTCCCAGAGCCACTTGATCCAAAAGTAAGTTTGCCAGGTTTTGACTTTGCTAACTCGACAAATTCGTTAATATTTTTGACGCCTAAGTTTGGGTTAATGACGAGAACATTACTGGCAAAACCAGCTAAGATGATTGGTGAAAAGTCTTTTTCAATATCAAAGGATAGGTTGCTATAAAGGGAAGGGTTAATGGCATTTGCGACGGTCATGACTAGAATGGTGTAACCATCGGCAGGTGACTTGGCAACAGCGCTCGTGCCAATATTCGTGCCGGCTCCAGGTCTGTTTTCGACAATAAATTGTTGGTTCATGGACTCTGATAATTTATTACTGACTACACGTGCTAGGACATCTGCGCCTGAGCCAGGTGTAAATCCTACAATGATTTTTACAGGTTTAATGGGATATTCAATCCCATAGCTGAATGAACTAAAAATGAAGAGTAAAAATAATACGAAGAGTTGATTTTTTTTCATAATCCATTTGATATTCAGTTATTTTTTAAAAGTAAACTTTCCACCTACCATCGTAGCTACTGGATAAAGGTTACGAATTTCATTAAGTGGCACTGTTAAATAATCTTTATTAAGAATTAATAAATCAGCATATTTGCCAGCTTGTAATGAGCCTAAATTATTTTCTTGAAACAAAAACTGGGCATTATTTCTAGTATGAGCAATGAGTGCTTCCTCACGGGTAATGGACTGATAATTAATTTTCTTACCATTTACCATTCTGCCCGTTACAGCAAAATCAAGATTAAAAAAAGGATTCGCAGTGGTAACTGCCGTTGCATCTGAGCCTAGACCCCAATTAATGCCACTATCTTGGACTAATCTGAATGGCGGCATTGTTTTAGAGTGTTCACTATGCACATCCTGCATTAATGCACCTTGAATAATTGGACGGGTATGAAGACCCACTGACATACCTAAACGTTTCATCCGTAGAATTTGTTCTGAGGTGATTTGATCTACGTGAGAAAAACTCCATCTCAAGCCTTTAATCGGGATTTCTTTATTCAATGCTTCATATTCTTTTAGATAGGCATCAATCGCATTTTCCATTTCAACGTGTGCGTTAAGAGAAAGTCCCTTTGCGGCAATGGCTCTTATCAGGCGTCGAACTTGTTCCATATGCTGCTCTTGAACTTGATAATCATTCCTGAGCAAGGTAGTGGATGAAGGACCATACACTGATTCACCCCAGCCGATATTGTCTAAATAGTCATTGCCTTGAAATGGTTTTTGAAGATTCACTTCTAAAAGAGTCTTATCCATCTCTTGCGGAGTTGACGGGGAGCGCATCGTAGTATAGAACGCTCTTACTGTTAGTTTTCCTTGATCTACTAAGGATTGGTAGGCTTGATAATGGCGCTCATCAATACCTCTACCGCCTGCGTCATACCAAGCTGTGATACCTAAACTATTTAAATAGGAAGCATAGGCTTTGACGTTTTCTTGCCATTCTTGAGTGCTAGGTAACGGTAGTTTTTCGGCGATAAAAGCAACACCGCCAGCACCCTCAATTTCACCCGTTAGTTTACCCGCTGCATTTTTGAGGATTTTTCCACCTCGAGGATCTGGAGTATTTTCATTTAAATTTAATTTTTCGATGGCAACTGAATTTAAGAAGGAACGGAGATATACCTCTTGAATCACAATTGGGACAGTTTTAGAAATTTGGTCTAGCTCTGCTAAGTTAAATGCTCTTTGATCATCCAAAAATTGTGTCCGAGACCAACCGCCAATGGTGATGATCCATTCACCAGCTTTTGCTTTAGCAACCGCTTGTTCAATCATTTGAACCGCTTGTTTACGAGACAAAACTCCATCTAAACGCAATTCCATATGCTCAGGTGCGCGAATAAAGTGAGCGTGGTTATCAATTAATCCAGGAATAACTGTTTTTCCCTTGAGATCAATTAATTCAGTTGATTGATTTTTAAGTTTTAATATTTCTTGATTGCTTCCAGTCGCGATAATTTTATCGCCAGAAATTGCAATAGCCTGTACTACTCTAAATTGCTGATCAACTGTAATGATTTTTCCGTGATGAAGAATGAGACTGGCAGAGTTTTGAGCGAGAGCAGAAAAAGTAAGGAACAATAAAAAAATTGAAATAACTTTATTCTTTGTGATTTTTAAAAAACGCAAATAAACATCATGAAACTGATTGATTGATAACATACTTGTCTCCGTCTTTAAGACCTAAATAGGTTCTAGTTTTTTTAAAAGAGCTATAGAAATGACCTTTTAAGAAACCTTAGATTAGCTGGTTTTCGCACCAAAATAGCACACCTTATCTCGATAGTATTCTTTAAAGGGCACTTTTATTCCCTATTTAGGCAGATTACCACAAGGGGCATGGGGTAATATAGAGATTACTACTTATTTACATTTTTAGACTCTTCATTGAATTGGGTGGTTGAGACGAAATCTTAATTGCTGCGTTGAGAGAAAGCTAGCTTTCGGTTCTATCTCAATATCTATTTCGAAATCGAAAAGAGGGGTTGACATCGAATCATGGAAAATGAACATCGGATTGTGATTGTTGGTGGTGGCGCGGGAGGTCTTGAGTTAGCGACCAAACTCGGCGATCGTTATGCTAAAAAGAAAGCCTTGAACTCAGTTAGCATTACTTTAATCGACAAAAATCGAACACATATTTGGAAGCCAAAATTGCATGAAGTGGCTGCGGGAAGTATGGATCTCGCTGATCAGGAGTTGGACTACATTGCGCAGGCGCATTGGCATCACTTTAAATTTCGCTTGGGTGAGTTAGTTGGTATCGATCGAGAGAACAAAGTCATTGAGGTTGCCCCATTTGTCGATGATTCAGGTGAACTCGTTACGCCGTCCCAAAAAGTCCCTTATGATACCTTGATTATCGCAATCGGTAGTTTAACCAATGACTTTAAAACACCCGGAGTCTCCGAGTATGCGCAGCGCTTAGAATCTCTAGCAGATGCAAAACGTTTTCATTTGCGGATGATTAATGCTTGTTTACGAGCTCAGTCGCAGCAGACTCCCTTGGCATCTCATCAATTACAAGTTGCTATTATCGGTGCTGGCGCAACAGGAGTTGAACTGGCAGCTGAATTACATCGAAATACGAGGGCTATTATTTCTTATGGGATGGACCGTGTAGACCCAGAAAAAGACATTAAGGTGATTTTGATCGAAGCAGGGTCCAGAATATTGCCTGCTTTACCGAATCGTATTTCTAGTGCCGCTGAAAAATTGCTGGTTGATTTGGGCGTCAAGGTGATGACTAATTCTCAAGTAAAAAAAATTCTACCCAAGCAAGTATGTCTTGCGAATGGTCAAGAAATTCCAGCAGAACTCATCGTCTGGGCCGCAGGTGTAAAAGCACCTGATTTTCTAAAAGATATTAGTGGCCTAGAAACGAATCATATCAATCAGTTAGTCGTCTTGCCTACCTTGCAAACCTCCCGAGATAATAGTATTTTTGCGATGGGAGACTGCGCCGCTTGTCCATGGACTAAGGATAGTGAAGGAAAGACCCGAACCGTTCCACCAAGAGCCCAAGCAGCCCATCAGCAAGCAGAGCATATTTATGCCCAGATCCAAAAAATCATCGAGGGCAAACCCCTCAAACCTTATGCTTATCGTGACTTTGGCTCACTTGTTTCTTTAGGAGAGTACAGTAGTGTCGGTAGCATGATGGGTGGTTTGATTGGTGGGAGCTTGATGGTGGACGGTTTGATAGCAAAGTTGATGTACATGAGCTTATATAAGATGCACCAATTAGCTTTACATGGTTGGGTAAAAGTAGCGCTCGACTCACTGAGTCGACTGATACACCGTCGCACCCACTCCATTGTAAAGCTGCATTAATCTCGCTTAATTAATGCAGCTTTGTAATTTTTGATTTCAGGGTTCGATGGTTAAGAATAAAAATTCTAAGAAAATAATTAGATGAATAATGCCTTGGAGCCTGGTTACTCGACCAGTCGATAAAGTCAATCCGCCAAGGATTAAAGTCATCAATAAAATGACCCGGTTCAAAGGGTCAAGACCTAGACTTAATGGTAAATCTAACAGGATTACTACCACTGAAAGGACTGGAATCGTTAGCCCAATACTAGCTAGTGCTGAGCCTAAGCCAAGATTTAAACTCTTTTGTAAGTTGTTGTTATAAGCAGCTTTGATTGCTGTAATCCCCTCTGGTAAAAGTACCAGTAAGGCAATAATGACACCGACTACAGAGGTTGGTAGACCTGCATTAGCTATTTCAGTCTCAATAAAAGGACTGAGTTTTTTTGCTAAAACAACCACGAGTACCAAGGCAATCGGCAAAATAAGGGCATTGATCAGTACTTTTTTATTACTTGGTATGTCGTGATGCTCCTCAATGACTTCGGGGTCAATAAAAAAAGCTTTATGGCTGACCGTTTGAAAGAGTAAAAACGAAACATATAAAACCAGAGAGGTAAATCCCATGAACGAAAGCTGTTTAGCACTAAAAGAGAGTTCTCCACCGCCTTGCGTCAAGGATGGAAATATAAAAATAGAAATGGACAAACCAATTAAAACACCAAATGCACCCTTAACACCATCGCTTTGAAAACTTAAAACATTCTTTTTCAAACTCGCTGCAATAATGCTGATTCCAACAATACCGTTCACGACAATCATGATCGTACTAAAGACGGCATCCCTAGCAATAAACTCAGAATTAGCTGCTTTAGATAGCATCATCGATACAATCAGAGCAACTTCAATGACCGTGACAGCTCCAGCTAAAATGAGAGTTCCAAACGGCTCACCTGTTTTATGGGCAATGACTTCTGCGCAATGAACAGCCAGTAGTACGAAGAATATCAAGCTAACTGCCATCAGTATGAGCCCGAGTGAGCTATTTAAAAATTCCATTTGTAATCTTTCGTTTGTTTCGATGAGTTATTGATTAAATTATCAAAATTAATAAATTTGATGTTAGCAGAATAATAATTCATTTAACTAACATCAAAAAATTGTCATAATTAGACTCTAACGCGCAAAATACTACAATGATTCAATTCACCTGGAGAAAAAACATGGAATATCAAAATATTATTGTTGAAAAACGAATTAATAAGGTTGCTTTGATAACACTAAATCGTCCGCAAGCGCTCAACGCCTTGTCCCCAGAATTGACGGTGGAATTAGGACATGCTTTAGAACTATTAGAAAGTGATGATGAAGTGGCTGTAGTAATTTTAACTGGTAGCGAAAAAGCATTTGCTGCAGGGGCGGATATCAAGGCAATGAAAGACTGGACTTATATGGATGTATTTAAGGCTGATTTTATTACTAAGACTTGGGAAAATGTTGCGCACTTTAGAAAGCCTACTATCGCTGCAGTTGCTGGCTATGCTTTAGGCGGGGGCTGTGAACTCGCAATGATGTGTGACATGATATTGGCAGCAGACAATGCAAAATTTGGTCAGCCTGAAATAACGATTGGTACAATCCCTGGCGCTGGTGGAACACAACGCTTGACTCGTTTTATTGGCAAATCAAAGGCAATGGAAATGGTTTTAACTGGTCGGATGATGGACGCTGTAGAGGCTGAGCGCTCAGGGTTAGTTAGTCGGATTGTGCCAGTTGCAGATTTGATTGCTGAGGCGATTAAAATTGCTGAAAAGATAGCTTCTTTTTCATTGCCAATGGTGATGATGGCTAAAGAGTCAGTCAACCGTGCTTATGAAGTTTCTTTGGCAGAGGGGATGCATTACGAGAGAAGAATGTTCCATTCAACCTTTGGCACCGAAGATCAAATTGAAGGAATGACAGCATTCGTTGAAAAACGTAAGCCTGTATTTAAGAATAAATAAATACAAAATAAATTTCTAAAGAGGATTTAACGGATGTCGGATGTATTGATAGAAAAGCGCAATGGGCTAGGACTGATTACTCTTAATCGTCCGCAAGCACTCAATGCCATCAATTTAGAGATGGTAAGAACCATGTTTGCCACTTTAAAAAACTGGGAACAAGATGATGAGGTTAAATTGGTCTTAGTTAAAGGTACGGGTGAAAAAGCTTTTTGTGCTGGAGGAGATATTCGTACTGTCTATGAAGGCTTAAAGGCAGGAAGCAATGATCATCTGAGCTTTTTTGCCGAAGAGTTTGAACTGAATCAATATATCTATCGATATGCAAAGCCCTATATCGCTCTCATGACCGGTTATGTAATGGGGGGGGAATGGGGATTTCCCAAGGGGCCTCGTTTCGTATTGTTACCCCGAAGTCTAAAATTTCGATGCCGGAAGTTGGCATCGGTTATTTCCCGGATGTCGGTGGTAGTTATTTTCTATCGCGTTGTCCAAGTGTAGTTGGACTTTACCTTGGCATTACTGGTGTCATTGCATCTGGAGAGGATGCGGTTTATGCCAATTTGGCTGATTGGGTTTTAGAGGACGAAAAAATCGCTGAATTTATTTTAGGATTGGAAAAGTTGTTTCAGGCTTCAAGCAAGGATTCCTCATTCGAATTGCTAACAAATTATTTGAAACAGTTGGGTGCTCGAGAAAATAGTTTTAATTCCAATTTGGAAAAAACCGAGGTAATGATTCAAAAACATTTTGCACCTCAAAGTATTCAGGAAATTCTTGATTCTTTAGCCTCTGAGAAAGATACAGCTTTTATAGAGTGGGTAGGAAAAACCGTCTCTAAAATGCAAAAGCAATCGCCACTTTCGATGGTTTCGACCCAACGACTTCTGCAATTAGGGCGTAATAAATCTTTGGCAGAATGTTTTGTAATGGAATATGCCTTGCTTGAACAGTGGATGGTTCACGGTGATTTCATGGAAGGTGTTCGTGCTTTACTGATTGACAAAGATAATCTACCCAAGTGGCGTTATCGCCTTGAACAAGTTACTACCGAAACTATCGACCAATTATTTATTAATGTCCCACAGTCTTAGAGAAGGCCTGAAATATGGTAACTTCATCAAACTTTTTTTCATCCTGTTATTGATGATGAATTGCACCGGATGCGCTGTAGTAGCCGTTGCTGATGCTGCAGTGATAGTGGTAGCCACTGGTGTGAAGGTGGTTGCTAAGACTGTCGAAACTGCGGTAGATGTAGTCACCCCATCAAGTAAGAAAGATAAATAAAATTGACCAAATTCCTTAAATCCTTAGCCTTAGCTTGCCTCATTGTTTCCTTGAATGGGTGGGCACAGTCTAGCGAGTTAGAAAACCCTCAAAAACTGTATCTAGTGTTAAACGGGGTTTCCAAACACTTCAATGTTGATTCCAAATACGATAATGCCCCCTTGAATGAAAAAAATTGGGGAATAGGAATCGAATATCAATTTCCGTCTAAGCCGGATGATCGCTTACATTGGATGTTAAATTTGGGCCAGTTCCGTGACTCTTTTAACACGAATGCATTTTATGCTGGTGGTGCGGGACTTTATGATCTCTACAGGAAAAATACTTGGTATGTTCAAACTGGTGTGCAGTTAGCATTTTTTAATAGTCCAAGTTATAACGGTGGCACTCCTTTTGTTGCCCCATTGCCTATCATCAGTCTGGGTACCGATGAAATTGCTGCAAACATTACTGTCATTCCAAGGTTGAATCAGATTATGGATGCTGGCGTGGTTTTCATGCAATTCAAATTAAAAATCAATTAAAAATCAATTAAAAAATAATTAGTAAAAAAATAGATTGGCAAAACTATTCTAGAGCTTTAAGACTACTTTTAAGGAGTAGAAAATCAACTCTATGATTTATACAAATTGCAAATGATGAAGATGAAGCGGTTTATATTTGTTTTTTTTTCCATTTTTACCATTATTACTCGCTTCTTGCGCTGGTGGGGCGTCGGTAACAACCTGGTCAAATGGTGGAGCAGTAACTCCAAGTCCCACCCCCACCCCTCCTGTTCCTAGTCCAACCCCGGTTAATCCTGGCACTTTTGTGACGGCTGTTTATACTTCCTTCTCTGCTGGGGTCGCAGGTACTATTGCAGCACCTGCTGATGGTGGAAGTGCCATTCTTAGTCTTGATCCTAATACCCAAGCAATCACTCAAGCCTCCTTTATTTCGGGGGATGCAATTCCTAACATTGCTGCTTTTACTACTACGCCAACAGGCTCTTCGCCTGCAGACACGATTGCCGTTTTTGATGGGCACTTTACTAGTTTTTTAAGTAATCAAGGGAACGATATTGTTGCGTTAGCTCCCACGCCTAGCGCAGTAGGTTGGAATTACAAACCTTTGGAGTCTGGGCGAGTGGTGCAGGACCTGGTAGTATTTCTGCTGTATCTTACGGTACTTCTGTAACCCCGAATGCGAATGTTCCTCAAACTGGCACTGCAACTTACAGCGGTTTTGCTGCTGGTATTTTTATGCATACGATTATCAGTTATGTGACTGCTAACGTTACTGCCCAAGTTGATTTTGCCAATGGGTCAATTGCCTTTAGTACCTCAAATACAGCTATTAGTAATTCAGTTACTACACCAAATTTGTTAGCTGATTCTGGCTTAGACATTAACGGTACTCTTAAAATTCAAGCTGCCACGAACTCATTTACTGGGCCTGTTGGAAATTCAAACTCTAGTAATTTACAAGGTACTGCAACAGGAAAGTTCTATGGACCAGCGGCCCAAGAGCTTGGTGGTGTCTTTGCAATCAAAAATAGTTCTGGATTTGCTTACGTCGGAGCGTTTGGTGCAAAGAAGTAAATAAAAATGAAGGTAAAGAGGGAGTTTCTTGATTGTAAGCTCGTCTTTTTAAAAAAAAGAGTTCTTTTTACTTTTTGCTTTTTTTTGGTCTTCTACAACTCCCAATTTCTGCACAAACAATTTTTGATTCCAAAGAAAAAAGTACTACTATTTATCAAGCTCGCTTTGAATCTGCCTTGAATAAATTTTCAAATGGTGAACTGCATCAAGCTATTGAAGAATTAAACTTATTACTTGAGGATACTCAAAGCCCCCGAGTGAAGCTTGAGTTAGCCAAGTTATTATATTTGGATGGACAAAATAAAGCCTCAGAAAAACTGTTCGAAGAGGTCTTATCGGTTGATCCCCCGTTTATGGTCAGGGAAAGAGTAGGAAATTATTTAGAAGAAATTAAAACTGCCAACGGTCGCTTTGATTATGCTTTTGGAATTACTTCGGATAGCAATCCCCGCGCTATCACCAGTGATCGAAGCATTGTAATAGGTGGTCTCAATTACACCTATAACCCTGGTTATGATCTAACGAATAATTATGGTTTAAGTTATAGTGTGTTGACCTCTAAGGGTCTTGATGCTCAAAATCGTTGGATTGTTGGTCTAACTGCAGTAGGTGCGAAATTTGAAAATACGGCATTTGATCGAACTGATTTAACTCCCTATTTATCCTATCGAATATTAGATGAACCAAAGACTTTTATTAAAGCATCCTTCGAAAATTATTGGATGGGGGGGCAGAAATTATTTGATTATCCGAATCTCGATATAAGAACAATTTATGAATTTCCAGATACATCTTATTTGTCGACTGATATTAAGTCGGGGCAAATGACTTATTCAGATTATGATTATTTAAGCGGACAATTTTCTCAAGCAACATTTACATATGGGAAAAGTATCAATGATTTTTTGATGATTGGTCTCGATTTAGGTTTAGACAGGAATCACGCCATGGTCCAAAGTTATTTATTTCAAAGTCAATTGATGAACCTATTCGGCAATATTTTATTGCCAGAGTGGTTTCTGAAGGGACAACTAAAATTCACCATACAAAATAGAGTTTTTGATGATATCGATCCTTATTTTGGGGATATTAGGGTAGATAAAAAAAATGGAGTTTACCTAACATTGATGAAAACTAATCTAAAAATCTTGGGACTTGCACCTGCCTTTGAACTAGGTTTTGAAGTGAATAACTCTAATTTTGCTTTGTATTCCTATAGTCGTTACATTGCGAATTTAACTTTCAGAAAACTCTATTAGATTTTTTTTAATTGATTTTAAACTCTATAGCTTGACGTTCAGTAATGTAGGTCATGTTCGTTGATTTAGCGCTATTTGCATATTCTAAGAGCCTCGGATCTATTCCCATACTTTCTAGATATCTAGTTAAGCTTTGATTTATTTTTTGTTGTTGCTCTACATCGATTATTTGCGTCTTACTATAGTAATGATGTAGTCCCAAGTGACCCGTTGCAGGAATTTTCCTTTTTACTCCACCAAAAAAAGCGTAAGCGCATGAGGATAAACAATCTGCTGAACTGAACTCAGTGTTACCAATAATGGTATTGAACTTTGCTTCTCGAATTCGTTTACCAATCATGAGTCCACTATCTAGCATTCCTCCTTTACTGGAAAATAAAATATAAGTTCCAGCAGGGAAGTTTTGGGAAAATTCAGTAAATTGCTTTGGCGTGTCTTTGGTAATTACTCCTACGGCAATAATCATTTTTTGACACTTTGGTTCCAAGTCATCAAAACATCTAGTATCTGTAGAAAGCTCCATTGCAAAGCTTGGTACAAAAGCCATTGTTAAAACAATATACAAAACAGAGATTAGGAAAGTTTTAAATTTAAGCATGAAATAAATAGGTGGATACACTGTTTTAATAACATATATATTTTATAAGCTCTCAAAGCATACTCAATGGGATATTTGGCGAGTCAGACTTACACCACCCTGTAATCTCGCCAAGATGCAATTTCTAACAGATAAAGGTGCTTCATTTAATATTGCAGGCCAAACTTGTTGGGCTTGCATAACAGTTTCTTTTGCTATTTTGAGTAATTGATTTTTCCTTTTCATTTTAGCTAGCTCAAATAAGTGATTAAGGTCACTCCAGCCAAAATTAACGAGCTTTGTATCAATCGCTCTATTTAAACCGTAATGATATTTGGGTACTTCATCGAAAAAAGACGATACGCATACTGGGTCATAAGCAGGGGATAATTGAAGCTCTCTGCCATTGGGGTAAATTACGGCCCAATTTTTTAAGTGTGCATCCGTATTCCCCATTAATAAATAGGCTACGAATCGTTTTACAAACTCATCACAATCTTTGACTGGCTGAGATGACAATTGGTCTAAAATTAAAAGCATCGCACTGTAGTCCTGCAAAAGATCTTTACCGTATTTATGTTGCGGGGCATATTGGAGAATTTGAGCAAAATCTTCCATGTGAATTCGCTTACCATTTTCTCCTCGATCAAAACGTTGAACTGCAAGGATGTGAGGAAAGGGGACAAGGTCAGGTAAATCTACTTCACTTGAACTAATGATTTTAGCGTTCGCACACTTAATACCCAAAGCCTTTAGTAAAGCATAGCCGGTAGCTTCGTTTTCAACGAGATCTGGATGAACTTGGCTAGGCAACTTTAAAATATAAGAACCAGCTAAACCATGACGATGAATAACATATCTTCGTCCCTCTTGAATTGCTGAAAATTTAACAACTACTCCTGGGATAGCTGCGCCATCTTCTAGGGGGGATTCCACAAAACCCGGATCAATCGAATCCTTACTCATCGTGGCGTGCCAAAGAAGCATATTATCTGGAATTGTTTCAAGCCTAGATAAAGGTGCAACTTCAATTGCTCCCATTAAATCATGACCCGCGGCAGCTAATAGTTCGAACTGATCGTCGGTGCCACATTGACGTTCTCTAGCTAAACGTTGCAAGTTAAGACCTTCAGGTAATAGATTCTGAAAAAAGACTGGAAGCTTTGCATCATTACGCACCAGTCGAATATCCTTCTCAGAGCGTAAAATCGCTTCGCTATCCCCTTTCTTGAAGGCCTGATAAGCTTGTGACACAACTAGTCGATTCGGGTGATTAATATAGTTTTCATCAAAAGAAATACGCACTAAGTCCCCAAAAGAAGAGATATATCCAATTGGGATTTTCTGCAAATCTGGACTGTGTAAATACAAACGTAAGACTCGAAGAGACAAACTCATCCAGGTCCTTTACCAAGAAGGGTATCTATGATTGAGAGGGGTGCATCAACTCCGGGTGCTTGCCCAACATACTTACCACCGGATTGAATAAATTGTTCTAGGGACTGTTTTAGCTCCTTAGGCACGAGAACTAGATCAAGACCAAGCGAGCGAGCCATGAGTAAGATAGTTGAAAGACGTGGGTCTATTTGCTCTAATTCGGTACGTACGATGGTCATTCTACTCAACCCAGACTCTTCAGCTAGAGTTGTTTGCGAATACTTTTTAGTTTCACGAGCTAAAACTAACTGTTGTATCAAATTGATCATATTAATACTCAAAATAACTTAATTGAGTATCAATATACTCTTATTTTGGGTTTATTTAAAGTGTTTTGACGACTTTATTTCCGTTTAATCTAGTATATTTATCGTGATTTTGATCAATTTCGCGGGCTTTTAGCTTTGGCTTTGCAAGTGACTCTTAGCGCATCTAGATTTTTAATATTAATTCCAAGTAAATTTACGCAGAATTAACTAGCCAAGTAAAGACGGTGTCCTGCTGCAACACGCTTTCGATCCTCAATTTGAACCCCCCATTGTTCACCCAATGTTGACCATTTAGAGAAGGCCTCAACGGTCGAATCGATGATGATAGCTGGGTGATGAATGTCAAACTTTTTGCCGACTGTTATTAACTCATCTCGCGTGAAATCATCTCCTCGATTTGCTACCGTCATTTGATGCTGTCTGGTATATCCAGTTCCTGCTGAGTAGGTTAAGTCATAGGCTGGTGCTAACTCCCAACCAGAAGATTTATTTTTCATTAAGAAAGAAATATTTTTTACATGGTCATCTTGATTGCGACCAACTACATTGAAGATCATTCTTCGATAAGCCTGCTCCATTGCGGGGTACCCCAGATGTAATGCTTGGATTTGCCTGAGCCATGCCTCATAGCTATATGCTCCTGGCAAGTTGTAATCAACATGTGTCATACCTGCTAGGCTATGCATGTGGTGCTTAGTCATTTGTTGACGGTCAAAGCGTCTTGTCATGAAGTGAAACAGCTCACCATCTTCCAAATAACTTACGTCTTCCATGTCGAGGCCGAGTTGCTTTGCCAATAACGCATAGGTATATTCAATACGGTTAAATGGTTTTGCTTTGTTATCCCGCTCACTAGCAGAGTTAACGCCATCAAATTTAATCATCCAATGTTCTTCGCCTGAGTGGTATTTTGCAAAGCCAGATCGAACTTTGTTTTTTTCACGATCCCATAAAATCAGTGCTTTAGGTCTTGCCCCGCCAGCCGATCCACCGACACGCATAATTTCGTGAATTGCTTCTCCAGTTTCTCCCTCAATTAAACGCCTAGCGGATTCCACTAAGCTTTGAATTTCTAGTGCTTGTTCTTCTTCCGGGCTTTTACGCTGAAGGTGTGGTGCATACTCAAGGGCTCCCATTGCTCGGTTACCAACATAAAGTAAACGCTGTACGGGACTCATTGACTTCTCTAGCTCTCCGCGCTCTTCAAAATATTTTTTTATGATTAAGTTGCCGAAAGTATCCGGCAAAGAGTCAGCCAGAACCCCTGGTAAACCCTTAAAGGCTTCTTGACGTTGTAAGTCAGGAAACTCGAAGGTACGAGACTCAATTGGTAAAAACTTGGGGGAAATGGCTAAGCCTCCTTTTCGAATGTATTCGCTATCATAGGAAAAGCCAATACGACCGTTCTCAAACTCCATCACTGTTCCGACCATTTCGTCCCACAAGCGAATATTAGCTTTTACAAGAACCCTAGGGCCAACTCTACGTGTTCGTGGTTTTGGCGAAGGTGAAGAAGAGTTTTTAGTGTCCGACATTGATTAGGGGTGCTTTTTTAGGAGAAGTGGATCGGTAGGCGCGAACTCTTGGTTGCCCACGACTTGATAGGGCCTCTCCTCCGGGAAGTGTATCTGGAAGTGCGGTATTTAAAACGCCTAAGAGTTGGAGGGCTCGTAATACTTTGATCACTGAGGTGAACCTCACGTCTCGACCCGCTTCCAGCTCCATAATCGTTTTACGATTAAGTCCCGTTTTCTCTGCGAGAGCTTCAGTTGTTATATTGCGTTCAAGTCTTCTGGAGCGCAACCTAGCACCGAACTCGCTCATATTTTCAAAGTCTGTTAAAAAGTCACCGATAGCGGACATATTAGCCTATTAATTATTCATAAAGTCCAATATAGCATACTTAATGAGATATTTAAATATATTTTCATTATGTCCTTTATTGTAATCATATTAATTAAAATTATTTAATTATGTCCGATTAAATGGATTTAATGAGTTTTTAATTTTTTCTTTGTTATCAAATAGTGCGAAGAAATACGATAGTTAAAAAATAGGCAAAGTATTTAACTAGTGGAATGTGGGGGGACTTGTGAAACGATTTGTTGGTAATATTTGAGACTTATGATAAGTTAAAGTATTAGCAGAAAAGTTTAGTCGAGCTCTACTTCAAAGGAGTTTCTCTTAGTTTTTCATAGGAATTGATAAATAAATGACTATCTAAGCATAAATTCAAATAACTATTGGAAAAAATCATGAACTCCATCACACCATTTCAAATCACCCGAGAATTTCAGGCGCCAAGAACTTTACTTTGGGCAGTTCAAACGCAAGCCGAGCACCTTAAAAATTGGCTTAGTCCACAGGGGTTTCGTACAATTCATGTAGAGATTGACTTTAGGGTGGGTGGTCGTTATTTTTACGGCATTGAAGGGCCACATGGAATGCAAATGTGGGGTTTGCAAGAATATAAAGAAATCGACCCCGAGCTCAAATTAGTTCACTTACAAAGTTTTTCTAATAAAGATGGAGGATTAAGTCATCATCCGATGGCGCCTACCTGGCCAGCGTATATGTATGTAACTTCTACATTTCAAGATAGTTCAAGTGGTGGTACGATTTACACGATTTCGTGGGAGCCACATGAAAGTGATGAAGTGGGTATTGCAACTTTTGACGGAGCCCGTGCAGGTATGCAAATAGGTTTTGACGGTACTTTTGCTAAGCTTGATCAATATCTAATTGAATTGCAGGGACGATAGGCCAAATAGAAAAGGGCCTGAAGCCTCTAATTCACTTACCTAATGGAGAAACCACCGGGAATCAAACCCCCGATGGCAAATCATCTACATAAAACTCTAAATACTTAGAGAAGTCAAAACCCCAAGAATAGATTCCTCGAAATTAATTCCTAAGGCTAGCCAACGAATATATGAACTGTTTTAGATATGACCGGAGTTAAATAGAGGCATAGCCCTCAATTTCTATCAAAAATCTTGGATCGGCCAACGCTGAAACTACAACAAGCGTTGAAGCTGGACAATGACCTTGAAGATATTTTGCTCTGATTTCTACAAAATTTTTGGTTTGTTGAGGACTTGTTACATACGAATTAATTTTAATAAGATTTTTTATTGACATGTCTGACTCTTCAAGTATGGCGAGTATGTTCCCCCATACAACGTCACATTACTCAATCAACGAGTCTGGGCCTGTACCGTCAGATTTGATTGCAACTTCTCCAGCGATAACTAGGAATTTGGAAGCTTCAGTAACTAGAACACCATGAGAATAGGTTCCATTAGGTGCCGAAATTGTTTTAGGATTTAATAATTGAATCATATTTTCCTTTGCATTAATTTGAATATCTTCTGCAAGAAATCTCCTTATTTTTCCCTCTAACCAGAAGGTTACACTTAGTGTTATTTTATTTGACACTACCCAAAGTGCTTAAGTGTTTTATAACAACAGGAGGGCGATTAGGAAATTGAGCAACTAACTCTAATTCCCCCCCCATGCTTTCAACATAATGGCGCAATGTGGAAAGCAGCATGTCGCTACGTTTTTCAAGTCGTGAAATAGTATCTTGCCCAACCCCTAATAACTCCGCTAATTCTTTCTGAGTTTTTTCTGAAGCATGACGAAGGTCTTTTAAGGTAGCTAACTCCATTGCGCGATTTTCAATTGCGCTACGGCGTTGTTTTGGCATGGCAGCCAAGATGTCATCAAGTTTTTTTGCCATTTTTGAGCTCCTTTATGTTCACTTCATTGATTAAGGTTATATGTTCCTTATACCTTGCGTCAGCTATATCTATTAACCAAGTATAAAAACGTTTCTGGTTAACGCTACTTTTATCTCCAGCTACGAGAAAAATAGCCTGCCTAAGTGGATCGAATGCAAAGGCAACTCGCCATACCTCACCCATCCAATTGAATCTCAACTCTTTCATATTCGGATATGAACTGCCTTTAAGCGTGTCGACAGTGGGCCGTCCAAGGTTTGGTCCAAACTCTCGTAATAAGATTGCATGTGCTAGCAGTTCATTCTGTAAACGTTCATCTTCTTTACCTAGTTCTTGATCAAAGGCTTTATGAAAAAGTATGGTCCAATTCATTCTAATTATGCTTTTAAATACATATGGTGTCAAATACATATTCATAACGCTTAAAGCATGCTTCAGGTTGACCTCAGAAAAAAACACCATCACTTTTAGGTATAAATGTCAAAAGCTGGTTATGAAAAAGCTATCGCAATAGTAAGAATGAGCAGACCTAGCTGTAAGCGGTTTAATTGAATGAGTTTTGTTATTTCAAATCTTTAGAGATAGAATTCACCCGGTAATAAAAATACTTTAAAGTAAATTTAATTTAATATTCGATAGGAAAAAAAATCATGCCATCTCATAAGAATTTTCTAAGCCTGATTTGTGTTTTGATGATTGGTCTTTTGGCCTTGATTGGGTGTTCAAAAAAAGAAGAACCTAAAGTTGAAGCTCCAGTTCCAAAAGATTACTCCATGGTAAAAGGTATTACTAAAGATGCGTATATTTATGGATTTCCGATAGTCGACAACTATCGTATCTTATATTCTTTTTTTGTAAATAAAGAAGATTCTCAGTATAAAGGTGAGTGGAATAACATTATTAATACAGATCGTGTTGCTACACCTGAAGATACCGCAATGCAAACGCCAAATTCTGACACTCCTTACTCTCATCTCGGACTAGATCTAAGAACAGAGCCAATTGTTATCACTGTTCCAAAGATGGAAGCAAAGCGGTATTGGAGTATCCAATTTATTGATCTGTATACCCATAATTTTGCCTATGTTGGTACTAGGACTACTGGCAATGATGGTGGTCATTTCATGATTGCTGGGCCTGATTGGAAAGGTGAAACTCCTAAAGGTATTACAAGGGTTATTCAGTCAGAAACTCAATTAGGCCTTGGCTTTTTTAGAACCCAATTAATGAATTCAGCTGATCTTCCAAATGTGAAGAAGATACAAGCTGCTTACAAGGCAGAACCCCTATCTAAATTTCTTGGTGAGGCAACTACAATTCCAGCTCCAAATCCAGCCCCACCAATTGACTTTTTAAAACCAATTAGTCGAGATGATCAAAAGACTTCGCCTGAATTTTATAACCTCCTGAATTTTGTTCTGAAGTTTTGTCCAATAAATTCAACTGAGACTGAACTCATTCAAAATTTTGCAAAAATTAAAGTAGGTGCAGATCAAAAAATTGATTTTGCAACAATGGATTCTGATCTCAAAAAAGCCTATACCGATGGTATGTTAGAAGCTTGGGTATCCTATGAAGACTTTATCAAAACCAAAGTAAATACTGGTGAAGTAGTATCTGGACAAGTTTTTGGCACTCGTGAACATCTACAAAATAACTATATGTTCCGGATGACTGGTGCTCAAATGGGTATCTGGGGAAATTCAAAAGATGAGGCTATCTATCCAGTTTATAAACTGGACTCTGATGGTAAATCTTTAGATGCCTCACACAAGAATTACACCATTCGCTTTGAGAAAGGTCAGTTGCCACCAGCTAACGCATTCTGGTCTATGACGATGTATAACTTGCCTGAAAGCCTGTTAGTTGCAAATAAATTGAATCGCTATTTAATCAACTCACCAATGCTACCAAATCTCAAAAAAGATCCTGATGGTGGTATCACTATTTATGTTCAAAAAGATAGTCCAGGTGCTTCTAAAGAATCTAATTGGCTTCCAGCACCCAATGGTCCATTTGCGACGTTCTTACGAATCTACTGGCCAAAGCCTGAAGCTTTGAATGGCACTTGGAAAAGGCCTGAGTTAGTGGCTACAGAAATTAAAAAACCTTAAGTATAAATATGAACAGCCAAATTTTAGATTCGTATGTTCTATGATTACTCTATGTGATTCTAGTTTCAATTTTATAGAATAAGGTTCAGAAAGCAAAAAACCCCTTTTTACAGGGGTTTCGTGCTTGATGCTTGGTGGAACCGGCGGGAATCGAACCCGCGTCCGCAAATCCTCTACAAAGAGTTCTACATACTTAGTTATATCATTTGATTTAATTCATGTAACGCGGATTAACACGCTTTACAGGAACGATTCCCTTTAGTTCTAGCTCCATTAACAGTGACCTTTAATGGCACGATCCGATATAAATGACCTCGAATGGTATTTCTACCCCAACCTATCGGCAAACTGGTACGAGGGCCACAGCCCTTAGGCTGCTAGTGCGTAACGTTCGTCGTTAGCAGTTATTACAATTCCCATTGATTTACGAGATAACGGGTCCTCGGTATGCCCTCCGTGCTTCGCAATCCACGTCGAAACCAAGTCGGTCCCAATGATGCTCTTTCATGCTTTCACAGAATAGATGATTATTCTAGTCCTTTTTACTTAAAAAGGATATCCTCAATTTCAGAAGGGTTTTGAACGAGGTAAGTTGCACCCCAGCTATGGGCTGGCGATTCTTCACCACAATAGCCGTAAGCAGCAGCAATCGTATGCATTCCAGCAGCGTGACCTGCTTGAATATCCCTTAGGTCATCGCCAACGTAGATAGATTTACTTGGATCAATCTTTAGCATTTGCGCACATAAAAGGATAGGGGCAGGGTGGGGTTTGGGGTACGCAGTTGTATCGCCACTCACAATTGCCGGAGTTCTTTCATCAAGTCGCATACTTTTAACCAATGGATGCGTAAAGCGTTCTTGTTTATTGGTTACAATCCCCCAAGGGATGCGGTGATGGTCTAATTGATCGAGTAGGGCTTCTATCCCTTGAAAAAGCTCTGTATGAACATGAATAGCTTGTTCATAGTTATTTAAAAACTCATCACGAATAGACAAAAAACGAGGATCATCTACCTCAATTCCCAAAGCGACCTTGATTAAACCTCTCGCTCCCATGGAAGCCATGGGTCTTAATAGCTCCAAAGGTTTTGGACTTAAACCTCTAGTTATCAATAATTGATTTGCAGCAGCGGCAAGATCCGGAGCTGTATCAGCTAGCGTGCCATCTAAGTCGAACAGAACACTTTCATAGGAGGGAGTTCGAACAGATTTTAAAGGAGTAGTCAAAGGTATACCTTTAGATTGGGTCAATATTTGAAAAAAATTAAAGAGGTTTTCTGACTGCAATCATGTAATTGACATCCACACCGGGACCCAGATAATAATGATCTGTAATTGGATTAAAGTGAAGACCTGTCATATCTAGCAACTCTAGGCCCGCGTCTCGGGTAAAGTTCGTTAACTCTGAAGGTTTGATGAATTTTGCGTAATCATGGGTTCCCTTAGGCAAAATATTCAGAATATATTCTGCGCCGATAATCGCCATTAGATAAGACTTTAAATTACGGTTTAAGGTACTAAAAAATAGCATACCGCCTGGCTTGGCCATTTTTGCTGCAGCTTGGACAATCGATTTTGGATCAGGTACGTGTTCAAGCATTTCCATACAAGTTACTATGTCAAACGATTCTGGACTTTTTGCAGCCATTTCTTCGGCACTGATCAATTCATACTGAATCGACGTTTGTGTTTCTAAAGCGTGTAATTTGGCCACTTTTAAAGCTTTACTGGATAAATCAATACCAGTTGTATCGGCGCCACACTTCGCTAATGATTCGGATAATATTCCTCCACCACAGCCAATATCGATAATCTTCATCTTTGCAACTGCTGTTTTACTCTGAATCCAATTTAGGCGCAGCGGATTAATAGCATGGAGTGGCTTAAACTCACTCGTTTCGTCCCACCAACGACTGGCGAGTTCACTAAATTTGTCTAGCTCTGCTTGATCTTTGTTTTCAGTAGTCATTTTTAAAGGCTTATATTGTTCAGTAAGAGCAATTATCCAACAAATTGAAATAATCTTTTTATTCTGTTACAAATTATCGGGGTATAAAAAAAGCCCGGATAAAAATGAACTGACCCATAAAAGTTGGACAGTTTAATTAAGATAGCAGAAGGGATTGA
This sequence comes from Polynucleobacter rarus, assembly GCF_003072505.1. Classification (GTDB taxonomy): domain Bacteria; phylum Pseudomonadota; class Gammaproteobacteria; order Burkholderiales; family Burkholderiaceae; genus Polynucleobacter; species Polynucleobacter rarus. The sequence goes on along the minus strand of NZ_NTGB01000001.1, from coordinate 1,471,554 downwards.
TTTCGGTAATTAACCGGACTCAATCCCTTTAATTTTTGCTTGATTCGATCATGATTGTAATAGTGGATATATTCTTTTAATCCTTTCTTAAATAAATCAACATTTTCAAACTTCTCTTGGTAGTAAAACTCTGTCTTCATAATGCCAAACCAGTTTTCCATAACCGCGTTATCCAGGCAGTTACCCTTTCTCGACATGCTTTGTGTGATACCGTTATTCGCAAGTTCTCTTTGATAATGACGCATTTGGTATTGCCACCCTTGATCCGAGTGGATGATGGGTTTTTCTTCAGGTTTAAGTTCCCTTATTGCTTGGTTGAGCATGTTCATCACCATACTTATATTGGGTCGCTGTGCGATCTCATAGGAGATAATCTCTCGGTTATAAAGGTCGAGGATGGGTGAGAGGTATACCTTCTCACCTTTAATATTGAACTCGGTGACATCCGTGACCCACTTTTGATGGGGCTTGTTGGCTTCAAAGTTACGATTGAGAAGGTTCGGAGCTGCTTTTCCCACTGTTCCTTTATAAGATTGATAACGCTTCGGCCGAACTAGGGATTTGAGGCCCATCTGTACCATTAATTTTTGTACTGTCTTAGGGTTTAAGTAGCAGTTCTGATGACCTAGTTCTTCCTGTACGCGTCGGTATCCATACCTACCCTTGTGTTTATCGAAGATAGCTCTAATCTGCTGCTTCGTAGTTTGATAAGGCTCGGGCTTACTACTGGCTTTCAGCCAGTAGTAATAAACACTCCTAGGCAAGTGTGAGACATCTAACAAGATCGTTAATGGATAATCTTGCCTTAACTCAGTAATTACTTGGACTTGGTCTTGTTTGCCAAGGCCTTTTGCTGAGCTAAGGCTTCTAGCTTTTTTAGATAAGCATTCTCCGCTTCCACGTAATGAACTCTTTGTAGTAACTCTTCATGGGAGAGTTCATTAATCGGCTTCTTGAGAAGAGTTTGGATATCCTTAGAGGTTCGTTTCACAGGTCGTCGTCCTTTCGGCTTAGGCTCTAGAGTCGTTTCACCACCTTGATTGTAAAGCCGTAGCCAAACTCCTATCAAGCTAGGTGACGGTATATTAAAGTAAGCAGAAGTTTCTTGGTTAGACCAAGAGTTTTCAAAATGCTTTTTAAGAACATTCAACTTAAATTCAACACTGTAATTGGTATGACGCTTGGCTAGACTTTCCGTTCCATGCAGTTCATATAGCTTGACCCAGTTGGCTATATAGCGAGGATTAACGCCATATAGTTGAGTTAAAGTCATATAACCAACTTTTCCTTCTAAATATTACAGAACAATCTTTAATTTAAACTCAGATGAATACTTTGACATAAAACTAAACCCCCAGAAGTTAGACATTTCGTCCAACTTTTGGGGGTCAGTTCAAAACGGGCTTTTTAGAAAGAGCTAATTAAATTAATTCTTCTTTGTACCTACAACTTCTACGATAGCGCGGCGGTTTAATGCACGGCCAGCAGCAGTTTTGTTGTCAGCAACTGGCTCTGAGAAAGCTTTACCTTCGGTGTAAACACGGCTAGCTTCTACGCCGTTTTTAACCAAATATGCTTTAACAGCTTCAGCACGCTTGAGTGATAATTTTTTGTTATAAGCAAGGCTTCCAATGTTATCAGTGTGACCGATAACGATAATTACTTCAACAGTAACTGCTTTTAGCTTAGATGTTAAGTCGTTTAATTTAGCAGCGCCTTCTGGTTTGATTACTGACTTATCAAAGTCAAATAATGCATCAGCTAACAATGTAACCTTAGTGCTTGAAACTACTGGTGCAGGTGCTGCTGGTGCTGGTGCTGCTGCAGGAGCAGGAGCTGCTTTTGGTGCAGGTTTGATCGCGCCATCACAATCAGGAGCTGCAGTTGCAGGAGTCCAGAAGTTGTCTCTCCAGCATAGTGAAGCATCTCCACCTGAACGGGCATTTGTTGTACCTGAGCCAGAAGCCCAGTTATCGATGTTTTGAGCTTGTGCAAAGCCTGAAACAGCTAATAAAGTTGCTGTAATAGCGGCTAATTTCACATTGCGAGTAGTTTTGTTCATTTTTTATCTTCCTCTTAAATTCATTGAATTAAGTATTGTGGTTAACTTTTGTTTAATATTACTCATAAATTATAACAACAAGACTATTGTAATTTGTCGCTTTATTACAAATCAAATATATATCAATAAAATTTCTGAAGTGTTGTTATTTCGCATGGTAAAATAATTTCATGGAATATGCTGCTAAAGAAACACTACCCGTATCACTAGAAGACGAAATGCGGCGGTCCTATTTGGACTACGCAATGAGCGTAATTGTAGGGCGAGCGCTGCCTGACGCACGTGATGGTTTGAAACCAGTTCACCGCAGAGTTCTCTTTGCTATGCACGAGCTCAACAATGACTGGAATCGCGCTTACAAGAAATCTGCCCGTATTGTCGGTGACGTCATCGGTAAATATCATCCCCATGGTGATTCAGCTGTTTACGACACGATTGTGCGTATGGCTCAAAACTTCTCCCTTCGCTACATGCTTGTGGATGGTCAGGGTAACTTCGGATCTGTCGATGGTGATAGTGCAGCGGCAATGCGTTACACAGAAATTCGTCTATCCAAAATTGCACATGAATTATTAGCTGATATTGATAAAGATACAGTTAATTATGGGCCTAATTATGACGGCAGTGAGCATGAACCGCTAATTTTACCGGCTAAAATCCCCAATCTTTTGATAAATGGATCCTCTGGTATCGCTGTGGGAATGGCAACGAATATACCTCCCCATAACATTGACGAAGTCATTAATGGTGCTTTGCATTTGTTGGCAAACCCTGAATGTACAATCGATGAGCTAATTGATTTTATTCCAGCGCCAGATTTTCCAACAGCCGGAATTATTTATGGTATCCAAGGAGTACGAGATGGTTATCGTACTGGTCGTGGCAGAGTAATTATGCGTGCTAAGACCCATTTTGAGGATATGGAAAAGGGACAAAGACAATCAATTATTGTTGATGAACTGCCATACCAAGTAAATAAAAAGAACTTACTGGAAAGAATCGCTGAATTAGTAACTGAGAAGAAGATTGAGGGAATCTCTGATATTCGGGATGAGTCCGATAAGTCCGGAATGAGGGTAGTAATTGAACTCAAACGTGGCGAAGTGCCCGAAGTTGTTCTAAATAACCTCTATAAAAACACCCAATTACAAGATAATTTTGGTATGAATATGGTTGCTCTAGTTGACAACCAACCAAGACTATTGAATTTGAAGCAATTACTTGAATGTTTCTTAAGGCATCGTCGGGAAGTTGTTACTCGTAGAACAATTTTTGAATTACGCAAGGCTCGTGATCGTGGTCATGTCTTAGAAGGTCTAGCAGTTGCGTTAGCAAATATTGATGAATTTATTGCCCTAATTAAGGCAGCAGCATCACCACCTGACGCAAAACGTGAGCTATTGGCCCGTGTTTGGGACTCTGAAGTTGTTCGTGAAATGTTGGTCAGAGCTGGAGAAAATGTTCAAGGTGGTATTGGGGCGTATCGTCCTGATCGTCTACCTCCAACACTTGGTTTACAGCCTGATGGTTTGTATCGTTTGTCAGATGATCAAGCTCAAGAAATTTTGCAGATGCGATTACAGCGTTTAACTGGCTTGGAACAGGATAAGATTGTTCAGGAATATAAAGTGGTTATGGATCAAATTACCGATCTACTGGATTTATTAGCTAAACCAGACCGCGTTACAACTGTAATCCATCAAGAATTACTTGAATCAAAAGCTGAATTTGGACAAGAGGGTAGTGATACTGGACGTCGCTCTGTAATTGAAATGAACGCTACTGAGTTATTTACAGAGGATTTAATTACTCCACAAGACTTAGTTGTTACTCTTTCCTATACTGGTTATTTTAAGAGTCAGCCACTATCAGAGTATCGTGCTCAAAAAAGAGGTGGTAGAGGTAAAAAAGCGACTACTACTAAGGACGAAGATTGGATTCAAACACTTTTCGTTGCCAATACACATGACACAATCCTTTGTTTTTCTGATAGAGGCCGACTGTATTGGTTAAAAGTATGGGAAGTTCCTCAAGGAAGCAGTAACTCCAGAGGTAAGCCAATTGTCAACATGTTCCCATTAATTGAGGGTGAAAAAATCACTACAATTTTGCCAATTAAAGGTTATGTTGATAATCAATATGTGTTTATGGCGACCAAGAACGGTATTGTCAAGAAAACGGCTTTAAGTGATTTTTCTAATCCTAGAAAAGGTGGAATTATTGCAGTCGACCTAGATGATGGTGATGTTTTGGTTGGCGCTGCCATCACCGATGGTAAACATGATGTAATGCTGTTCTCAGATGCAGGCAAAGCAGTACGTTTCGATGAGAATGATGTACGCCCTATGGGACGAACTGCTCGTGGTGTTAAAGGAATGAATTTAGATGGTGGTCACTTAGTGATTGCAATGCTGGTATCTGCCAGTGAAACTGAAGGTACCCAATCCGAAACATCCGTTAAAGCTCCATCAAGCGTTTTAACTGCTACTGAAAATGGTTTTGGTAAAAGAACGCCAATTGCTGAATATACCAGACATGGTAGAAATACGAAGGGGATGATTGCAATCCAAACATCTGATCGTAATGGTAAGTTAGTTGCTGCCTCATTAGTTTCTACTGAAGACCAAATCATGTTGATTACTACGGGTGGTATTTTAGTAAGGACTCGGGTTTCAGAAATACGCGAAATGGGTAGATCAACTCAGGGTGTGAAGTTAATCAATGTGGATGAAGGTACTGTGCTTTCTGGTTTGCAAAGAATCTCTGAAAGTATGGATGAGGATGACTTAAATTCTGAAGATGATGCCATTGTTGGACAAGCTGAATTGAATGATGAAAATAATCCTCCATCAGATACGAATGATGAGAACCCTACCGAATAAGCAGCTTTCCAATCTAGTTAAAACTTATGCTTTTTGACCACCGTATTTACAATTTTGCACCTGGTCCTGCAACACTTCCTGAAGATGTGTTGCAACGTGCTTCAAAAGATATTCTGAACTGGCAACAACTGGGTACCGGAGTGATGGAAGTCAGTCATCGAGGTAAGCCCTTTATGGCTTGCTACCAAGAAGCAATGACTGATTTGCGCGATTTGATGCAGATTCCAGAAAATTATGAAATTCTCTTTCTCCAAGGTGGTGGAATTGGTGAGAATGCTGCTATCCCGATGAATTTGATGAACCTTGCAAAAAATGGTCCTCAAGCAGATTTTGTAGTTACAGGTACTTGGTCACAAAAATCAATCTCTGAAGCTTCTAAATACGGCTTAGCTAGACTTGCAGCGAGTAGTAAAGAACAGGGTTTCAACACGATTCCAAACAATGCGACATGGGATATTTCTGAAGATTCAGCATACTTGCATATTTGTGATAACGAGACTGTTGGTGGACTTGAATATGGTTATGTTCCAGACACTAAGGGAATTCCTTTAGTTGCTGACATCTCAAGTAATATTCTTTCTAAAGTGATTGACGTATCTAAGTACGGTGTACTTTTTGGTGGAATTCAAAAAAATATTGGACCCGCAGGAATGACGATTGTCATTGTTCGTAAAGATTTAATTGGTCATGCTATGCCGATTACTCCAACAGTGTGGGATTGGAAAATTCAAGCTGCCAATGATTCGATGATTAACACTCCCCCAACCTTTGCAATCTACCTTGCCGGCCAGGTTTTTAAATGGCTGAAACAGCAAGGTGGAGTAAGTGCAATTGAATCGATCAATCGTAAAAAATCAGATTTACTTTATCAAATTTTGGATAATAGTTCATTGTTCGATGCAAGGGTAGACCCTGTTTATCGTTCAAAAATGAACGTTACTTTTTATCTAAAAGATGAATCCTTAATGGATGTTTTCCTAAAAGGCGCTGAAGATAACGGCATGATTGGTCTGAAGGGGCACAAAAGCGTAGGTGGCATTAGAGCCAGTATTTACAATGCTATGCCACTTCTAGGAGTAGAGAAGTTAGCCAATTACATGCTCGAATTTGAAAGAAAAGCCTGATGAGTGATGATTTAAAAGATCAAGAAGAAAAGCGTCTGTTGCCACTTCGTCAACAAATTGACGCGGTTGATCAACAAATCATTCAACTCTTATCTGAGAGAGCGAAAATAGCACTAGCGGTTGGTGCCGTGAAGCATGAATATGGTTCACCGGTTTTCCGACCTGAAAGAGAAAAACAGGTTCTCGAAAAATTAGCTCAGCGCAACCCAGGCCCTTTAAAAACTAAAGGTTTACAAGCGATTTGGCAAGAGGTAATGTCAGCTTGTAGAGATATTGAAGGATCAATCTCGGTGGCTTATTTGGGACCTGCTGGTACTTTTTCTGAAGAAGCAACTTTACAGTTTTTTGGTAAATCAATTCAGCTAGTGCCTTGTTCTTCTTTAGATGAAGTGTTTGCTCAAGTTGAAAATGAAACGGTTCAATATGGTGTCTTACCGATCGAAAATTCTTCTGAGGGGGCCATTTCTAGAACCTTAGATTTATTACTAGAATCAAATTTAATTATTAGTGGTGAAATTGCCATTCCGATCAAGCATTCACTCCTAAGCTTATCCGGGACGCTAGAAGGTATAACGGAGGTCAGTGCTCATGCACAGGCGCTTGCGCAGTGTCAGCAGTGGTTAACGGTGAACACTCCACAATTGCAGCGTCAAGCAGTCAGTAGTAACGCTCAGGCTGCTAAACAGGCTGCCTCAAATCCTGAACAAGCTGCTATTGCTAGTTCTTCTGCAGCTAACCAATATGGCTTAAAGGTTGTTCAGCAGGGGATTCAAGATGATGCGCACAATCGCACACGATTTATTGTGGTGGGCAAGCAAGCTTGTTTGCCAAGTGGCTCAGATCAAACTTCATTAATTTTATCGGTTGCCAATCAACCTGGTGCGGTTTATCAAATGTTAGCCCCTTTAGCTAAACACGGCGTTTCCATGACGAGATTTGAATCGAGACCCGCCAGAAAAGGGACTTGGGAATATCATTTTTATGTCGATATTGATGGGCATCAACATGATGCCAAAGTGGCTGAGGCGCTGAAAGAGCTTTTACATGCGACAGCCTTTTTTAAATGCCTTGGATCTTACCCCAAAAGTAATCCTTTGATAAAAAATGCTTGATTAATTACTGTGCTTACTAATTAAGTATTACAGATAGAATATTTACTAACCTAATATTGATAGTTATTGCTCATGTCAGAAAACTCTAAAACCACTCTAGGTCTTAAACAAGTCCAAGCTATAGCTCCTTACATTGGCGGTAGACCAATCAGTGAAGTTGCTCGTGAGTATGGTCTTGATGAAAACAAGATTATCAAACTCGCCTCTAATGAAAATCCTTTAGGGTTGCCTGAGTCTGCGAAAAATGCCATGTTAGCAGTGATGAATGACTTGGGAAGATATCCCGACTCGAATGGCTATGAATTAAAAAAAGTTATTTCAGAAAAGCTCCAAGTGCCTGAGCATTGGCTAACACTAGGTAATGGTAGTAATGATATTTTGGAGTTGGTTACACGGTCAGTTGCGCAAAGCGGTGACGAAATTATTTTTTCAAAACATGCTTTTGCTGTTTATCCATTAGCAACTCAAGCAGTAGGGGCGAAAGCGATTGAAATTGATGCAAAACCTGCTGATTTAGGTCATGATCTCAACGCGATGTTGTCTGCAATCAATCAACACACAAAATTAATTTTTGTGGCAAATCCAAATAACCCTACGGGTAGCTTTTTATCCGGTGAGGAAATCCAAGCATTTTTAACGAAGGTACCTAGTCATATCGTCGTCGTGATTGATGAGGCGTATAACGAGTATTTATTGCCTGAGCAACAATATGATGCGATTGCCTTTGTACGTCAATATCCGAATGTCTTGGTATCAAGAAGCTTTTCTAAGGCCTATGGTTTAGCTGGTTTACGCTTAGGTTTTAGTGTTGCACAGTCTGATTTAACTGATTTATTGAATCGTATTCGACAGCCATTTAATGTGAACTCATTAGCCATGGCCGCAGCGATTGCAGCGTTCAACGATGCGCCATTTTTAGCGCAAGGTGCAGCGATTAACCGAGCTGGATATATACAACTAACCCAAGCCTTTGAAGAAATGGGCTTACATTATTTACCATCCGCGGGTAATTTCGTTTTAGTTCAAGTTGGCGAGGATGATCAAGCCGGAAGTAGAGTCAATCTTGCGCTATTAAAAGCAGGGATCATTGTTCGTCCAGTGGGTAACTACGGATTACCAAAATGGCTCAGAATTTCGATTGGCTTGCCGGAAGAAAATAGTGCTTTTATTGCAGCATTGCAACAAATTCTCGGTAAGTAATTCATTACTATTCGAACCAAAGTCTATGACTTCACCAACTCATCATCTTTTGACTAATACCTTCCAAACGGTCGGTATTATTGGCGTTGGCTTGATTGGTGGCTCCTTAGGTTTAGCTTTAAAGCACCATCAAATATCTAGTAAAGTATTAGGTTGTGGTCGGTCCCGACCCAACATGGAGGAAGCTCTGAGGCTCGGAGCTATCAGCGAAATTGCAAGTCTTCAAGAGCTCGGTGAACAAGCTGATTTAATCATTCTATGCGTACCGGTTGCTCAAACAAAATCGGTACTAATGCAATTAGTGCCGTTTCTTCGTAAAGAGACCCTCTTGATTGATGTGGGTAGTACAAAATCAGATGTCATAGCCATTGCTAAGGAGGTACTTGGTGAGCAAGTGGGTCAGTTCATACCGTGTCATCCGATTGCTGGGGGAGCCCAACATGGAGCCTCGGCAGCGAAGTTTGATTTATTTGAACAACGCCAATTAATTATTTGCCCACTTCTCGAAAATACCCCACAAGCGATCTTGTTGATTAAACAAATGTGGCAACAGTTAGGATCAGTAGTGTTTCAGATGTCGGCTTTGATGCATGACCATATTTTTGCAGCAGTTTCTCACTTACCACATCTACTCTCTTATGCTCTCATGCTTCAAGTGGCTAATTCAGAGGATGCTCAAGCTAAATTTGCGCATGCAGGTGCTGGATTCCGAGACTTCACGAGGATTGCTGGATCTAGCCCAGAAATGTGGCGAGATATTTCCTTTGCAAACTCGGAAGCGATTCTTAGCCAACTCGATGAGTACGTAAATATTTTGCAACACTTTAAAAAACTGATTCAAGACGGAAATAGCGAGCAATTAGAAAAATTACTGATGATTGCCAGTCAATCAAGAAATAACTGGAAAGGTTAACTTCATGAGTAGTTCTTCACTTCATCTAGAGCCGATTACTTCAGCTCGTGGCCAAATTACTCTACCTGGGTCCAAAAGTATTTCTAATCGCGTATTACTTTTAAGTGCCCTGGCAAGTGGTACAACCAGCTTACATGGCTTATTGGACGCTGATGATACAAGAGTGATGCAGTCTGCTCTGACAGCTCTTGGTGTGCACTTAGAAAATCAAACACGTGACAATGAGTCAATACTTCTTGTTCAAGGTTGTAATGGTCAGTTTGTAAACAATACAGCGGATTTATTCATGGGGAATGCAGGTACAGCGATTCGCCCATTGACAGCTGCGCTGGCAATTCTTGGTGGCGACTATCATTTACATGGCGTCCCAAGAATGCACGAACGTCCGATTGGGGACTTGGTCGACGGCCTCAAAGGAATTGGCGCAAAAATTGACTATCTAGGACAGACAAACTATCCACCGATTCAAATTGGCTCTGGTCATTTGCTGTTAGATCAAGCGGTAAAGGTGCGAGGGGATGTTTCCAGTCAATTTTTAACAGCTTTGTTAATGGCCTTGCCTTTAACTGCCCATCCTAGAGATATTTGTATTGAGGTAGTGGGTGAGTTGATTTCAAAACCGTATATCGAAATCACCCTCCGTCTCATGGAAAAATTTGGCATCAAGGTGATTAATAATAATTGGCAGTCTTTCGTAATACCTGCTTTTAAGCATTCTCAATCTGCAGTTTATATCTCTCCGGGCGAATTTTGGGTTGAGGGTGATGCATCCTCAGCTTCTTATTTTTTAGCCGCAGGTGCTTTGGGTGGCGGTCCACTGATGATTAAGGGTGTTGGTAGAGAGAGTATTCAAGGGGATGTGGCCTTTGCGAATGCGCTCGCTATGATGGGAGCGAATGTTACGCAAGGAAATAATTGGATAGAGGTAAGAGGAGTTGACGAAGCGGGATTACAGGCAATCGATATCGATTGCACTCCGATACCTGATGCAGCCATGACCTTAGCCGTTTTAGGCTTATTTGCCAAAGGTACGACTCGCCTAACTGGCATTGCGAGCTGGCGGGTCAAAGAGACTGATCGAATTGCGGCAATGGAATGTGAGTTAAAAAAATTTGGGGCCACAGTTTCTTCGGGTGATAATTTTATTGAAGTTAGCCCACCTGAAACTTGGACTTCTCCAATTGGTGGGGTAGATACTTACGATGATCACCGTATGGCGATGTGTTTTTCACTGGCAGCATTTGGCCCCGTTCCTCTGGAAATTAATGATCCGGCATGTGTCAGTAAAACATTCCCTCATTATTTTGATGAGTTACGTTCCGTTATCGCAGTTTCGAAATAATCGTAAGGATTTGCTTCCATGGTTTCTGATTCAACTTTTCCTGTCATTGCGATTGATGGACCAACCGCATCTGGGAAGGGGACTGTAGCGCAATTGGTGGCCAATCATTTAGGTTTTCATTACTTAGACAGCGGCGCGTTATATCGGATTGTTGGTTTTGCTAGCTTACAGAAAAATATTCCTCTAGATCAAGGGCTTGCACTTGCAAAAATGACACAGTCCCTACAAATCGAGTTCAAGGGAAATAATATTTTTCTTGATAATCAAGAAATTACAGAGTTGATTCGCACAGAAGAGATGGGTTTACGTGCCTCTGCGGTTGGTGCAATTCCAGAAGTTCGACTTGCTTTATTGTCTTTGCAAAAGAGTTTTTTAAAGGCTCCGGGTTTAGTTGCGGACGGTCGTGATATGGCTACAGTTATCTTTCCAGAGGCAATTTTGAAGGTATTTTTAACTGCTTCTGCCATAATTCGTGCAGAAAGAAGATTTAAACAATTGAAAAACAAAGGAATATCTGCTAATATTGACACTCTTTTAGGTGACTTATTGGCACGTGATGAACGCGACACTCAGCGTAAAGACGCTCCGTTATGTCAGGCAATTGATGCCCATCTACTAGATACGAGTAATATGGATGTTGAAAAAGCGGTGCAAAAAGTACTCTTTTGGTACCAAAAAGTAAGTAAAGAAGGTAGTATTTGAAGTTGTAGTTTGTAGTAAAGAGTAGCCCCTTGTTGAATCCCGGCGCGCCTTTTTTTAAATAGAAAGGTTCTTTAAAGCGTCTCAATCAGGGTTTATAAACCTAACCCCGTTGGCACTGCCAACTAGATGAGTAAAAACCATGTCTGAATCATTTGCAGCCCTATTTGAAGAATCATTAGCCCGTTCGAATATGAAAACTGGGCAAGTTATTTCTGCCGAAGTTGTCAGAATTGACCATAATTTCGTTGTAGTAAACGCTGGATTAAAGTCTGAGGCTTTTATCCCTGTTGAAGAATTCCATAATGATCAAGGTGAACTTGATGTGCAACCGGGAGATTTCGTTTCTGTTGCAATCGACGCCTTAGAAAATGGTTATGGCGATACAATTTTATCCCGTGACAAAGCAAAACGCCTCGCTTCTTGGATGAATTTAGAAAAAGCCCTCGAGCAAGGTGAGATTGTCACTGGTGCGGTGACTGGTAAAGTAAAAGGTGGTTTAACTGTAATGGTTAACGGTATCCGTGCTTTCTTACCAGGTTCATTACTAGATACAAGACCAGTTAAAGATACGTCTCCATTTGAAGGTAAAACAATGGAGTTCAAGGTCATTAAATTAGACCGTAAGAGAAACAACGTTGTTCTATCTCGTCGTGCCGTTGTAGAAGCAAGTCAGGGCGAAGAGCGTCTCAAGTTAATGGACAACCTCAAAGAAGGTACAGTTGTTCAAGGTATTATTAAAAATATTACTGACTACGGTGCATTCGTTGATCTAGGTGGTATTGATGGATTACTCCATATTACTGATTTGGCATGGAGAAGAGTACGTCACCCAAGCGAAGTATTAACAGTTGGTCAAGAAGTTACAGCGAAAATCTTACGTTACGATCAAGATAAAAACCGTGTTTCACTCGGTATCAAGCAATTAGGCGATGATCCATGGGTTGGTATTGCTAGACGTTACCCACCAAGCACACGTTTGTTCGGTAAAGTAACCAACTTAACTGATTACGGTGCATTCGTTGAAATTGAAACAGGTATTGAAGGTTTAGTACACGTTTCTGAAATGGACTGGACTAACAAAAATATTGCCCCAGGAAAAGCGGTTCAATTAGGTTTAGATGTTGAAGTAATGGTGCTTGACATTGATGAAGATAAGCGTCGTATTAGCTTAGGTATGAAGCAATGTAAAACAAATCCATGGGAAGAGTTCTCACGTAACCACAATAAGGGTGACAAGATCTCAGGCGCAATTAAATCAATTACCGATTTTGGTGTATTCATTGGTTTAGATGGTGGCATCGATGGTTTAGTTCACTTGTCAGATATTTCATGGCAAGAAACTGGTGAAGAAGCTGTTAAAAAATTCAAGAAGGGTGATGAAATTGACACCGTTGTTCTTGCAATTGATGTCGAAAAAGAACGTATTTCTTTAGGTATCAAGCAGATTTCTGGCGATCCTTTTACAAACTACACTTCAGCAAATGATAAAGGTGCTTTAGTAACTGGCACAATTAAATCAGTGGATGCTAAAGGTGCTGTTGTGCATTTGGCTGACGAAGTTGAAGCGTATTTACGTGCTTCAGAAATCTCAACAGAACGAGTTGAAGATGCCCGTAATTTGTTAAAAGAAGGTGAAAGCGTTTCTGCAATGATTATTAACGTGGATCGTAAATCACGTAGTATCAATCTTTCTATTAAAGCGAAAGATAATGCTGATCAACAACAAGCGATGAGCAAGTTGCAAAATGATTCAAGCGCTGGTACGACTAATCTTGGTGCATTATTGAAGGCTAAGTTAGATAATCAAGGTTGATAAGGAAGGTACTACTGGGATACCAGTAGTACCTTGATCATTATTTGGGAGGAAGGGACTATGCTTAATCAAAATAAAACTTATTCGCAAGATGTTGTCCTAGATAGTTCAATTACAAGATCAGAGTTGATTGAATTATTAGCATTAAAATTTCCGCAATTGTTGCCAAAAGATGTCGAGTTGGTTGTGAAAACCTTACTTGATTCAATGACTAACGCCCTAGTCCAGGGAAAGAGAATTGAACTTCGTGGTGTTGGTAGCTTTGTATTGCACCATCGTCCTGCTCGGGTTGGACGTAATCCAAAATCTGGAGCACAAGTGATGATTCCAGAAAAAAAGATACCTCACTTCAAGCCAGGTAAAGAACTTCGTGAGAGGGTAGATTACAATGCGTCCGTTTCCACCGTCCCATCCACTTCAAGTGAATGACCGTATTCATTAAATTCTGTTGGAATATTTTAGTTATTGGCAGTAGATGGCTTTTCTTTGTCTTTTTCTTTCTTTTAGCTTTAATGAATTCTCAAGAAGTTAATTTTTATTGGTTTATCAACCATTCGGTGAAAATCCCATTGATGTTTATTATCTTGGGTGCATTTTTAATGGGTATGATCTTAGCTGGGTTTGCATTTTATCGATTAAACGGGAAGAGGTCTAAATGATTTCTGTTGCCAATTATTGGCTCGTAATCCTGCCAGTTTTATTTGGTATAGGATGGCTGGCATCTAATTGGGAACGTCGACTCCAAGACGCTGTTGATAACGAAGAGCAAATTAAGAAACAAAAATCTACCTTTAAAGGCCTCAATTTATTATTGAATGAGCAACCGGATAAAGCTATCGATGCTTTAGTTGAAGTGGTTAAGCTTGATCCAGAAACGACCGAGTTGCACTTTGCTTTAGGTAGTTTATTTCGAAGAAGAGGTGAAACCGAAAGAGCAATCAGAATCCATCAACATTTGGTTGGTCGTATTGATTTAAATATGCGTGATCGTAATCATGCAGCCTACGAACTTGGCCGTGATTTTTTAAGAGCCGGTATGCTTGACCGGGCAGAGGCAAGTTTGAATCAGGTAAGCGATGGAGCCTTTAATATTCCCGCTAAAGTTGCCCTCCTTGAAATGTACCAAATCGAGAAAGACTGGCGTAAGGCAATTATTGCTGCGAACGAACTTCAGTTAATCGAAGGAAAAAATTACCAAGATCAAATTGCTCATTTTTATTGTGAGATAGCACAGGAATCAATCCGTAGAAAAGATTTCAAAATTGCAGAGGAAGCAGTTCAACAATCTTTAAGTACGGTGGAAAATCATATTCGAGCAATCACGCTAAAAGGCGAGTTGAGGATGCTGGCAGCTCGACCCAAGGAAGCCATATTAGTCTGGATTGAGATCGAAAAACATCATGCCTCTTACTTGCATTTAATTGCTGATAAATGGATGAGTGCCCATGCAGAAATTGGCCAAGAAAAAATAGGCTTACAGCATTTAAAAGATCAATTAGCAGAGCAAGCCGGCGGTGAATTATTAGATATTGTTTATCGTAATTGTTTGAAAATTGAAGGTGCTGAAGTTGCTGAGCGGTTAATGTCAGATATCATGCTTACGACACCAAGTTTGGTCGCAATGACTAAACGTCTTGAATCTCAATGGATCTTAGCAAAAGATGCTAATAATCAACCACTTGAACAAGATATTAAGGCTTCCCTCGACTTACTAAAGCTGAGAACAAGTACTTTAGTTCGTTATACTTGTAGTAGCTGTGGATTTAGAGCTAAGCGTTTTTATTGGCAGTGTCCTGGCTGTAATCACTGGGATGTTTATTCCCCAAAACGCAGCGAAGGCATGAGCTTCTCAAATTGATGATCTGCTTTTACGCTGTTGGTGATTCCGTTAAAAATGAAGCAATAGATGTTTAAAAAGTTAAAAGGACAGAAGTGAATATCACAATTATTGGTAGCGGTTATGTTGGACTGGTTACTGGAGCATGTTTAGCAGAATTGGGTAATCATGTATTTTGCTTAGATGTCGATCAAGCAAAGATTGATATCTTAAATAGTGGCGGAGTCCCTATTTATGAGCCAGGGTTAAAAGAGATGATTAGCCGTAACGTGGAAGCCGGTAGGATTCAATTTTCTACGGATATAAAAGCGAGTGTTGAGCATGGTGAGATTCAGTTTATCGCTGTTGGTACTCCACCAGATGAGGACGGCTCAGCTGATCTTAAATATGTTTTGGCTGCGGCCAAAAACATTGCAAAATACATGACAAGTTTCAAAGTTGTGATTGATAAATCGACAGTGCCAGTTGGAACAGCCCTAAGAGTTAGTCATCTGATTCGAACTGAACTAGATGCGAAGGGCTTAGTCGATCTCAACTTTTCAGTGATTTCTAATCCAGAGTTTTTAAAAGAAGGTGCTGCGGTTGAAGATTTCATGCGCCCTGATCGGATTGTAGTTGGTTCGGATGAGGATGAAGCTGGTTTATATGCAAGAGAGCTAGTTCGTAAATTGTATGCACCGTTCAATCGTCACCATGAACGAACTTACTATATGGATGTGAAAAGTGCGGAACTGACAAAGTATGCTGCTAATGCCATGTTAGCAACGCGGATTTCGTTCATGAACGAGTTAGCGAATTTGGCGGATATCGTAGGAGCAGATATTGAGGCTGTTCGTCAAGGTATTGGCTCTGACTCTCGAATTGGTTATGGGTTTTTATATGCTGGAACGGGTTATGGGGGCTCTTGTTTCCCTAAAGATGTGCAGGCCTTGTCTAATACGGCCAACGAGCATCAACTAGACTTGCGGATTTTACGGGCGGTAGAGGATGTAAATAATCTCCAAAAAGGGATCTTAGTAAATAAGATTATTAAACAGTTTGGAGAAGATTTAAATGGTAGGACCTTTGCTATTTGGGGATTAGCATTTAAACCTAATACCGATGATATGCGTGAAGCACCGAGTCGGGTCATTATTAGTGAATTAGTAAGAAGGGGGGCAATGATTGTTGCACATGATCCCGTTGCGAGTGAGGAAGCGATGCGTTCTTTAAGGCTCGACTTTGTAGACGCGCCAGAGTTATTAAATCGGATAACGATGGTAGAAAAACCGATGTTAGCGATCCCTGATGCTGATGCATTAATTATTGTGACAGAATGGAAGGCCTTTAGAAGTCCAGATTTTGAATTGTTAAAGCAACAGTTAAAAACACCAATTATTTTTGATGGTCGTAATTTATTTGAACCTTCTGTTATGTCAGAGCATGGTTTTAATTACCAAGGTATTGGTCGTCACAATTAACTAGATAAAGATACAAGATGCGCAATAGAGATTTCATTACACAAAAAGTAGCCATCGATGCAGATGGAGTGGATGGGTTTCAGAAAACTCGTTTACTAGTCGTTGGTGATGTGATGCTTGATCGCTATTGGTTTGGTGATACAGAGCGAATTTCTCCTGAAGCGCCTGTGCCCATTGTCCAAATCAAAAAAATTGAAGAGCGTTTGGGTGGTGCCGCAAACGTAGCAAGAAATGGCGCATCTCTAGGTGCAAAGATTGCAATTTTAGGACTTATTGGTCATGATGAAGCAGGTCGTCAGGTAGAAAAGATGCTTTCTGAGCAAGCGATTCAAAGTCATTTACAAATTGATGAAACGGTACCAACGATTGTAAAGTTGCGAGTAGTAGCTCGTCAGCAACAACTTATTCGTCTTGACTTTGAGGAGGATCCTGCAAATGATGTCTTGCTTTCAAAGTTAGCAATTTTTGAGGAATTATTACCTAATGTTCAAGCTGTCATTTTTTCTGATTATGGTAAAGGTGCTCTCAAACATATTCCTCAGATGATTCAACTCGCCAAGGCGGCAGATAAAATTATCTTAGTTGATCCGAAGGGAAGTGACTATTCTAAATATGCTGGAGTTACAGTCATTACGCCGAATCGAAGTGAATTAAAACAGGTTATCGGTCGCTGGCAAACTGAGTCTGAATTGGCTCAAAAGGCTGAAAATTTAAGAAGTGATTTAGGTTTAGAGGCAATTCTGTTAACTCGATCTGAAGAGGGGATGACTCTTTTTAGGAAAAATAGCATTATTGATGTTGCTGCACAGGCAAGAGAAGTCTTTGATGTCTCTGGTGCAGGGGACACTGTCATTAGTACCCTCGCAGTTGCTTTGGCAGCAGGTTGGAGTTGGGAAACAGCGATGGCCTTAGCAAATCGTGCAGGCGGAATAGTCGTTGGTAAATTAGGCACAGCAACTGTTTCTTGGAAGGAGTTAATGTGAGATTTATTGTGACTGGAGCAGCGGGTTTCGTCGGCTCAAATATTATCGCGGGGCTCAATGCTCGAGGAATCAAAGACATCATCGCAGTGGATGATTTAACGCAAGCTTACAAATATCGCAATATGGCGGATTTAGAGATTTCAGATTACTTTGATCGGTATGATTTTTTAGATCGATTGAAATCTGGCTCACTTGGTAAAATTCAAGCAGTTTTTCATGAAGGTGCTTGTTCAGACACAATGGAGTCTGATGGGCATTATATGATGGAGAATAACTATCGATATACACTGGATTTACTCGATATTTGTACGGAGCAAAAAATTGCTCTGCTGTATGCCTCTTCAGCAGCCACTTATGGTGGATCAGAAATTTTTATTGAAGAACGTCAGTACGAAAAACCGCTTAATGTTTATGGCTATTCGAAATTTTTATTTGATCAGATTCTAAGACAACGTATCGCTGAGAAAAAACTAACTTCCCAAGTAGTTGGTTTTCGATATTTTAATGTGTATGGACCGAGAGAATCACACAAAGGGAGAATGGCCTCCGTTGCTTTCCATCACTTTAATCAATTTCAAAATGGTAAAACTGTGAAGTTATTTGGACCATATGATGGCTATAACGCAGGGGAACAGTCTAGGGATTTTGTTTATATTGATGATGTTGTTAAAGTTAACTTCTTTTTCTTAGATAATCCCCATCTCTCAGGCATCTTTAATTTAGGTTCTGGGCGTGCTCAACCATTTAATGATGTTGCCCGTGCGGTTGTAAATCATATGGATTACCATCTCTTAGGGGCATCCTTTAAAGAAAAAAATCTAACTGATTTAGTTGCCGAAAAAAGGATTGAATACATTGATTTTCCTGAAGATCTGAAAGGTAAGTATCAATCCTTTACTCAGGCAAATCTAGATTTATTAAGATCTGTTGGATATCAAGAAAACTTCCACTCGGTTGAGCAGGGCGTGAGTAAATATATCCAATGGCTATTTAAAAACGCTAATTTTTTATCTACCCCTACTTCATAAATAAACTTTGTAAGTAAATTTTTTCTATACGTCAACCTATAACTACCTATAGCGTTGGCTCAAATTCATAGTAATGTTGCTATGAGTTTTTGATAGGAGTAGTTATGAAATTTACGAATCGAAATTTATTTATTGCGAATAGTCACCAAAGTGTTAAAAAGATTTTAATTAGCATTGGTTTGACCTTAGCCATCGCAATGGTGCCCCATGTCTTTGCTGAAAGCATCAATACCGTCTCTCAAGAGGTGTTACAGAACATAAAGGGGGTTGGTGCTAGTAAAGCAAAAAAAATCATTTCTGAAAGACAACAAGGTGGTAATTTTCAAAGTGCCAGTGACTTAAGGCAGCGAGTAAAAGGCGTTGGTGAAAAAACACTGAGTAAGATGGACCAAGCTGGAATTACCTTTACAGAGGCGGCCCAAGTTCGTGATGCGAAGGAAGCTGAACCGGCAATTGCTAACTCTGAAAAAAGAATTCGAAGTAGAAGTCGTAAAACAGAATAATTTGAATTAAACCATTCAGGCGTTTAGATAAGATCATTTCAAATCAGAGTTAAAATTGATTCATCTAAATGTCTGAAGGTTGCTAAGTCTATGGCCGAATTGAATTCTCAAAATAATCCCGCTGAAAATGAGCCTGTTTATTACCCAACGATTGCTGAAATTGTTGGCAAAACGCCATTGATTCGTCTGCAACGAATACCAGGTGTTGGTAATCAAATCAGAAACAATATTATTTTAGGAAAATTAGAGGGTAATAACCCCGCTGGATCCGTCAAAGATCGTCCAGCTTTATCGATGATTAAAAAGGCTCAAGAGAGGGGGGATATTGCTCCAGGAGATACACTCATTGAAGCTACGAGTGGCAATACCGGAATCGCCTTAGCGATGGTTGCAGCGATTTTAGGTTACAAAATGGTTTTAGTGATGCCAGACAATCAAAGTTTGGAGCGACGTCAGAGTATGACCGCATATGGTGCCGAGTTGATTTTGACGCCATCCTCAGGGGGGATGGAGTACGCACGTGATTATGCTAAACAATTACAAAAAGAAGGGCGCGGCATTGTTTTAGACCAATTTTCTAACCGTGATAATCCTCTAGCGCATATCGAAGGTACTGGCCCCGAAATTTGGGAAGATACGAAGGGAAGAATCACCCACTTTGTATCCTCAATGGGCACTACCGGAACTATTACTGGCGTATCAACATTTTTAAAAGCACAAAATCCGCATATTCAAATTATTGGTGTGCAACCAACAGAAGGGTCACAGATTCCAGGTATTCGGAAATGGGCTCCTGATTATTTACCTAAAATTTTCGAGGCCAATCGGGTTGATAGTTTGGAATATGTCAATCAAATGGAAGCGGAAGAAATGTGCCGTAGATTAGCTAGAGAAGAGGGGATTTTCTGTGGTGTCTCTGCTGCGGGAACATTAGTGGCAGCCCTTCGGATTGCCGAGAGAATCGAGAATGCTACTGTTGTTTTTGTCGTTTGTGACCGGGGCGATCGTTATTTGTCGACGGGGGTTTTTCCTGCTTAAATGAATTCAGTGTCTCTCCACGGGCAGGATTTTTTTGCTCAGGATTGAAGTTGCTGGCAACCTGATAACCAAATTCAGTGACAGCCATTGCATAAAAAAAACTGCGGTTATATTGTGTAATGACTTCAAAATTCTTTAATCCTATCCAATAGGTAACGGACTCAATGCCTTTTGAATCGATGATGGGAAGGTCAACAATAAGCGCTAAATCATCGGCTCGAGTTGAGCTAGGTATCGTCTCAATGATTTTCATTGTTTTTAATTGAGCGAGTGTCCATTTTGGATTTGGATCACCATCAGCAATACGGCGAATCGTATCTAGAGTATCTGAGCTTGTTTTAACTGGAATTAAAATGGGTTGATTCGTTACCCAGCCATGCTGTACTAAAAAATTAGCAATGCTTGCCATCGCATCTGAGGCACTATTCCTCAGATCAACCAAACCATCTTTATCTCCATCCTTTGCAAATTTAAGTAAGCTAGTTGGCATAAATTGTGGCATACCAATTGCACCAGCAAATGAACTGGATTGGGTTAAGCACGCTTTAAACTGAATGGGGTTATCAATTTGACCAGACGGACTACAAAATGTGATTAAGTCAGCTAGCTGTTCTTTAAACATTTGGGATCGTGCAACACGATTCGAGGTGTCGGGGTAATCAAATGCAAGTGTTACCAAAACATCTCGCACAGGGAAACGTCCCATATTTTTCCCATAGATCGTTTCAATGCCTAAGATGCCGACAATTAATGCTGCTGGGACACCAGTTACATTTTCTAAATGGATTAATTCTTCTTGGTTAGCTAACCAAAATTGTTGACCAGCCTTGATTCGAAACGGATCTAGGGCATTTTGCTGGTATTTAAGCCAGTTTTTTTTTGCCCTTGCACCAACTGTTGGGGCTATGTATTGTTTTGCGGTCAGTTGCGGGATTACATCAACAAATGCTTCCCTTAACTTATCGAGTGATAAGTTTCTTTTTAAACTGATTTCAATCAAAAACAAATCTAGTACTTCGGATTGCGATAGTTTGACGGAGGCCTCCAAGGACTCACTAGAGTTTTTCTTTTTTAACTCTTCCGATTCTTGGGCGCTGGCATTAGTACAAATCCCGAGAAGGGAAAACATTACGAAGAAAAATGTCGTAATGAGGTTAAATTTTTTAGAAATTATCATGAGTGATTAAAGTTTCAGTAATAATAGAACGATCAAATAACTCTTAAATACAAATTTCAATTATGCCTACCGGATTCATTTCTCATCCCGATTGTATCAAGCATGAAATGGGAAATTATCATCCAGAATCTCCAGAACGACTGAGTGCCATCGAAGATCAGTTGCTACTGAGTCGAATTAACGATTATGTCGTTAAGCTGAGTGCACCTTTGGCAACAGAAGAAGAGCTAAACTTAGTGCATTCAAAACAACACATTGAGTTTATCAAAAGTATTCGTCCATTAAGTGGATATGCAGAAATTGACGGCGATACTTTTTTGAACCCTGATACCTGGAATGCATCATTAAGAGCTGCTGGTGCAGGAATCATTGCTGTAGACGCTATTATGAACAAAGAACTGGTGAATGCTTTTTGTTCGGTTAGGCCCCCTGGGCACCATGCTGAACCTGATAAGGCCATGGGGTTTTGTTTTTTTAATAATGTAGCAATTGCTGCTCAGTATGTGGTTAAAAAATATGGTGTTCAAAGAGTTGCGATTATTGACTTTGATGTTCATCATGGCAATGGCACAGAGCGTGCTGTGATGAATGATGATCATTTTTTGATGTGTAGTTTCTTTCAGAACCCATTATTCCCTTTTTCTGGCACCCTTAATCCAGCTGATAATATGGTTAATATCCCCGTTCCAGCATTTACGAGTGGAACTGAAATACGCCAGTTGGTTGAGGAACAATGGTTGCCAAGGTTACATACATTTCAGCCCGAGTTTATTTTTATCTCAGCAGGTTTTGACGCCCATCGAGAAGATGAATTAGGCCAAATGAGTCTCGTTGAGTCGGACTATGCTTGGCTCACGAAACAAATTGTTCAAATTGCAAAACAATATGCGCAGGGCAGAATTGTCAGTTGTTTAGAAGGTGGTTATAACTTATCAGCATTATCAAGGAGTGTAGTTGCTCATATCAAAGAGCTTGCTGAAATTTAATTTTAAAGTTTGTGATTTGTTGAAAGGTTCAGAGATGATGAATACAATTTTTGAAAAGGATTTAGATAAAAATCCTGCTAACTTTGCAGCGATGTCCCCACTCAATTTTATTGAGCGCACAGCGAGTATTTATCAGAAGCACTTAGCCATTGTGCATGGCTCTCTTCAGCAGAATTGGCAGACAACTTATACTCGTTGTAGGCAGTTAGCGAGTGCACTGTCTAAGATTGGAATTAAAAAGGGAGATACAGTTGCGGTCATGTTGCCCAATACGCCCCCAATGGTAGAGGCTCATTTTGGTGTGCCGATGACAGGCGCAATTCTGAATTGCTTAAATACTCGACTTGACCCGGAGTCCATTGCTTTTATGCTCAACCATGGAGAGGCGAAAGTCGTCATTATCGATCCTGAATTTAGTCACACAATGGTTCGAGCCATTGAAATTGCTGCTCGCGAACCATCTTCTAAAGTCCGAGATTTAATGGTGATTGATGTTGAGGATATTTTATATACTGGTAATGGTGTGAAAGTAGGTCAGACATCTTATGAAGAATTTTTGAGCACTGGCGACGCTAATTTTGCTTGGCAATATCCGAATGATGAGTGGGATTCTATTTGTTTAAATTACACCTCAGGCACAACGGGCAATCCTAAGGGGGTGGTTTATTCTCACCGCGGTGCAGCCACCAATGCGATATCTAATATTTTAGAATGGGATATGCCACGTCATCCTGTCTATTTGTGGACTTTACCTATGTTTCATTGTAATGGGTGGTGTTTCCCTTGGACGATTGCTGCACGAGCTGGGGTCAATGTTTGTTTGCGAAAAGTTGATGCCATCAATATCTTTAACGCGATGAAAACGTTGGGAGTGACTCATTATTGTGCAGCCCCGATTGTCCATAGCTTACTAGTTAATGCTTCGGATGAATTAAGAAAGGACGTACCAAGAGGCGTGAAGGCCATGGTCGCGGGAGCTGCGCCTCCTGCTTCGATGATTGAGGGGATGGAAGAAATGGGTTTTGATCTCACTCATGTCTATGGTCTGACAGAAACTTATGGTCCAGCAGCTGTCTGTGTAAAGCATCAAGATTGGGATGGTCTGCCGATCGGCGATCGTGCCGCACTGAATGCCCGACAAGGAGTTCGTTATCACATGCAACAAGAAATGAATGTAATTGATCCTGAGACCCTCATCCCTGTGCCTGCGGATGGACAAACCATGGGTGAAATCGTCTTTAAGGGCAATATTGCCATGAAAGGTTATTTAAAAAACCCAACCGCTACTGCTGAAGCCTTTCATGGGGGGTGGTTTCATACGGGAGATTTAGCTGTGATTCATCCGGATGGCTACATAAAAATCAAAGATCGCAGCAAAGACATCATTATTTCTGGCGGAGAAAACATCTCCTCTATAGAGGTCGAGGATATTCTTTATCGTCACCCAGCTGTCTTAGCTGCTGCGGTGGTTGCGAAGCCAGATGCCAAATGGGGAGAAACACCTTGCGCCTTTTTAGAGTTAAAACAAAATTCCAATGTGACAGAGCAAGAGATTATTAATTACTGTAAATTACACCTTGCTGGATTTAAAGTGCCAAGAGCAGTCGTTTTTGGAGAGTTACCAAAAACTTCAACTGGAAAAATTCAAAAGTTTGAATTACGTAAACTTGCCGGCTCAATAAAAGCCTTCAATGTATAGTGGTTAATAGTTTTGTTTTACTTTTTTGTAAAATAGAAGTCAGTAAGCATTTAATTAAATTTTTTGGGTTCGATAAATGAAGATATTAGTTGCTGTAAAACGCGTGATTGACTACAACGTCAAGATTAGAGTTAAGTCAGACCAATCCGGTGTTGAAACCGCTAACGTCAAAATGAGCATGAATCCTTTTGATGAGATAGCAGTTGAGGAAGCTGTTCGTTTAAAAGAAGCTGGTGTTGCCACAGAAGTGATAGCGGTTTCTATTGGACCAACAACATGTCAAGAAACCCTCCGGACTGCCATGGCAATCGGCGCTGATCGTGGCATTTTGGTCGAAACGAACGAAGAGATTCAGCCTTTAGCTGTCGCAAAAATTCTTAAAGCAATTGTAGATAAAGAGCAACCTCAAATAATCATTTTAGGTAAGCAGGCAATTGATGACGATAGTAATCAAACTGGTCAAATGTTAGCGGCATTAATGAATGCAGCCCAGGCAACGTTTGCCTCTAAAGTGCTTGTACAAGATGGTAGCCTATCTGTTACCCGTGAAATTGACGGTGGTTTGGAAACACTTGCATTGAAACTACCTGCAGTAATAACGACTGACCTAAGATTGAATGAACCAAGATATGTAACCTTGCCGAATATCATGAAAGCCAAGAAAAAACCTCTTGAAGTCATGAAGCCTGAAGATTTAGGGGTTGACTTTACGCCACGTCTTAAAACTCTCAAAGTGGTTGAGCCTGCAGCAAGATCTGCAGGTGTAATGGTTCCAGATATTAAAACTTTGGTCGAAAAACTTAAAAATGAAGCAAAGGTAATCTAAATGGTCGCATTAGTCATAGCAGAGCATCAAAATAACTCTATCCAAGCAGGTACTTTAAATGTCGTTACGGCAGCTACTCAGTTATCGAGTGAAGTACATGTTTTAGTGGTTGGTAGTCAAGCTGGAGAGGCCGCTGTTGCTGCGGCAAAAATAAAAGGTGTCAGTAAGGTTTTATTGGCTCAGGCAGATTATTTTGCGAATCAACTTGCCGAGCCTTTAAGTGCCCAGGTGGTTGCTATTGCGCAAAATTACAGCCATATTCTGACAAATGCCACACCTTTTGGTAAGAATATTTTGCCAAGAATTGCAGCTTTGTTGGATGTCGCTCAAATTTCTGAAGTAACTCATATTGTTTCTAGCGATACTTTCGAAAGACCTATTTATGCTGGTAACGCAATTGCTACAGTGCAAGCTACCGATGCAATTAAAGTAATGACGGTCAGAGCAACATCTTTTGAACCTTCCACCTTGGATGGCCAGGCGATTGTAGAAGAGGTAGTTGCTGTCGCAAATCCTGAGTTATCTAATTTTACAAGTAATGAAACAGTTAAATCAGATCGTCCTGAATTGACCGCTGCGAAAATTATTGTCTCTGGTGGCCGTGGCTTGGGCTCTGCAGAAAATTATCATTCTGTGATGGAACCCTTAGCTGATAGGCTAGGCGCTGCTTTAGGCGCATCAAGAGCTGCTGTAGACGCAGGTTATGTGCCTAACGATTACCAAGTCGGTCAAACAGGGAAAATTGTTGCTCCACAACTTTACGTTGCGGTTGGTATCTCTGGCGCTATTCAACACCTTGCAGGGATGAAAGATTCAAAAGTAATCGTTGCCATTAATAAAGATCCAGATGCTCCTATCTTTGGTGTTGCAGATTATGGTTTAGTAGCGGATCTTTTTTCAGCAGTACCAGAGTTGCTGCAAGAACTTGGATAATTTTTTAGAGTAGAAGTATTTGTTGTTAGTTTGTTCGTTGATTCATTCTTTAAGGAGAAAAAATGTCTTACCAAGCCCCATTAAAGGAAATGGCATTTGTGATGAATCAACTTGCTGGATTATCGGATGTTTGCAAATTACCTGCTTATCTAGAAAGTGAATTAGATTCTGAGATGGCTCATGCCATCTTGGAGGAGAGTTCTAAGTTTGCTCAAGAAGTCTTAGATCCACTCAATTGGCCAGCCGATTGTGAACCAGGTTCGTTCCAGGATAATCAAGTTTTTACTGCGAAGGGTTTTAAGGAAGCTTATCAATTATTCACTTCTGGTGGCTGGCAAGGTGTCTTTCATTCACAAAAATATGGTGGACAGGGCTTACCGAAACTAGTCGCAACTGCCTGTACTGAAATGATGAATTCTGCGAATTTATCTTTTGCACTCTGCCCATTATTAACCGATGGGGCAATTGAAGCCTTAATGACTGCGGCGAGCGATTCAGTAAAAAATCAATTTTTACCAAATATGATTTCGGGTAAGTGGACTGGCACGATGAATTTAACTGAGCCCCAGGCAGGGTCAGATTTATCCTTAGTTAGAACCAAGGCTTTGCCACAGACTGATGGTACATATCAGATTTTTGGCACAAAAATTTATATTACTTATGGCGAACATGATCTCGCCGAAAATATTATTCACCTTGTCTTAGCTAGAACGCCTGATGCACCAGAGGGAGTTAAGGGCATTTCCTTATTTGTTGTGCCCAAATTTCTAGTCAATCAAGATGGTACTCTTGGAAAACGCAATGATGTTCATTGTGTCTCGATTGAGCATAAGCTTGGAATCAAAGCAAGTCCTACAGCTGTCTTGCAATATGGGGATAATGGCGGCGCTATTGGTTATTTAGTAGGTCAAGAAAACCGTGGCCTCGAGTACATGTTTATTATGATGAATGCAGCAAGGTTTAATGTTGGCATGCAAGGCGTTTCCGTATCCGAGAGGGCTTATCAAAGGGCGGTACAGTATGCAAAAGACCGTTTACAAAGTAGAGACTTGGCGGGTTCGTCTGGACCAGTTGCGATTATTCATCATCCTGATGTGAAACGCATGCTCCTCACTATGAGAGCGTATACCCAGGCAAGCCGGAGTTTGGCTTATGTGGGCGCTGCATCTCAAGATTTGGCTCATCATGCCATGAATGAAGAAGAAAAGCAGTGGTCCCAGGCCTTTTTTGAGTATCTAGTTCCCATCATTAAGGGATTTTCTACTGAAATATCTGTTGAAGTTGCTAGTCTTGGGATTCAGGTACATGGGGGAATGGGCTATATTGAAGAAACGGGAGCTGCCCAATATTTACGTGATGCCAGAATATTACCGATATACGAGGGTACTACAGCGATTCAAGCGAATGATTTAGTTGGTAGAAAAACCCTCAAAGATGGCGGAAGGGTGGCAAAGTGTATTGCTAGAGAAATTGAAGCGACTGAGCAACTGTTGGCACTAAATGCATCGGCAGCAGCCTTAAGTATGTTGACCCATTTAAAGGCCGCTAGAGGCGCCTTTGAAGAGGTTGTTGATTATGTTGTGACCAATACCAAAGAGGATATCAAGGCTGTGTTTGGTGGGAGTGTGACCTATTTAAAATTAGCTGGATTGACATTATCTGGTTGGCAAATGGCTAGATCATTATTGATTGCCCAGGACTTACAAAAGGATGATCCAGAATTCTATCGTGCCAAAATTACTACTGCTCTATTCTTCGCCGAGCATCTGTTGACGCAAGTACCAGGTCTTGCGATTGCAGTAACTCAAGGTGGTAAAAATATCAATACGATGGCAGCTGAACAGTTCTAAAGCGATTGGGAGCTATCTCTTACTGAGAAATTTTTCTTGCAGCCTCAATTTGCATATTGAAATATTGTTCAAAAGCAATCGCTAAGCCAGACATCAGGAAAAATGCCCCAACCATTAGGGCGAAAATTACACATAGAATGATTAACCAGCCTGATTGGTTTTTTGTTTCGGTGTCAGCATTAAATTGTGCATCGAACTTTTCATCGAGTCGAAGTCCAAAAGCAAAGGTAGCTAACCAACTCGCCAAAATGGAAGCCTCTCCTAAAATGACTGCAATCCATCCCATTAAGGATTCTTTTTCAGTCTGAGCTAACTCAAACCAGCCCCAAATACCAAACAGTAAGCAGGCGATTTGTAAGTAGAACCACTTGCTTTTAAAGCCGTATAAATAAACCCAATGTAGGCCTGTGCCAGGTAAAAAAGTGCTGATAGAGCAATTTATTAATTTTGATTTGAAGTAAGTCATATCTGTAATGATAATGCTTAGCTTGCAATTTTGTATTTCCCTCTCAAGAGTGGTAATTTTTATTCCTTTTTATCTCTGGCAAAAACCAAGACATCACCACTTTTGCCAAATAACAATAATTGATTTTGATTTTGTTGCCACGAACGGTAGTCTTCTAAAACATTTAAAAAATCTTGTTCTAGTTGATTGCGCTGGTTTTCAAGACACATTTTACGAGTGCTACCGATCGGCCCAAGTTCAATAGCGCCTTTGCTATCTTCTTTTAGATTTGAGAAAAAATTATTGCAACCAGTCGAGCCGGAAAGCATTTTTTTAGATGCGTCAAAAACAATGAAGATGTGATCAGAATTACTTGCTTGCGGAATCACTCTAAACTTGATTTGGCCATTTTGCGGGGGAAGATTCCAGCGGACTAATGTCCAACGTCCATTTAAATCATTTAAAGGTGGGGAAGAGCAGACATTACAGTCAGGTAGGATCGAAGCGCAAGAAACCAATAAGAATAAGCCTAAAAAGCTGATATATCGGTAGAAAATACCTAAAAAAGGCTTTTTTGATGAAGAAGTGTTTGTCGTCATATTGGTTTTACGCTAAAATAGTAGGTTTTCCGGATTAGTAATTTTACTGAATTCATTTTGCAACTGAAATATTGCGAAAGCAAATGAAGTTTACAGTTCAGTATTGTTTAGCTTGTCCTGGTATCCGATTAATTTTTTGATTTATTTTTAAGGAAATACTTATGGTCGTTATTCGACTTGCTCGTGGTGGTTCTAAAAAGCGTCCCTTTTACAGTGTAGTAGTAACGGACAAGCGTAATCGTCGTGACTCTAATTTTGTCGAGCGTTTAGGCTACTATAACCCTCGTGCTATTTCAACTGAACAAGGTTTCCGTGTTGCTCAAGATCGTTTAACTTATTGGACAGGTGTTGGTGCTGAAATGTCTCCAACCGTTAAACGTTTAATCAAGCAACATAAAACTGTAGCTTAATTTTTATCTTAGTTTGCATAATCATGGGGCCTTTCAAAGGCCTCCTCGATTTACTCAGGTCAACGGACTTTGTTCTTCATATGACCTGCTGCAGTAAATCTGCTACAACTAATTTACTCATCGTCAATTGAATCCCCAATCGAAAGATATCCTACCAGCTGATTTGGTTGAACTCGGCACGGTGATTGACGCTTACGGTATTAAGGGCGCTTTAAAAGTCCGTCCTTTTTCAGATGACCCAGTAGCACTATTAAAGGCTAAAGAGGTCTGGATTAGGCATCCCGGTGACCCTGGTAACTTAAAAAATTATCAGGTCTATTCTTCTCGAAATCATAGTGGTACGATTCTTTTGGAACTGACGGGATTAACTGATCGTGAGTTAGTTTTAAGTCTCAAATCTGCAGAAATCTTGGTTTCTCGCAAATCCTTTCCTAGCCTAAGTCAAGATGAGTATTATTGGTCGGATTTGATCGGCTTGTCAGTCGTCAATCAACATCAAGAAATACTTGGCAATGTTACTGAATTGATGGACAACGGCGTTCAATCTGTCTTAGTCATTGAGGATGATGTAAAAAAACAACGTTTAATCCCTTTTGTGGCACCTTTCATTCTGGAAGTGTTTTTACGGGGAACGGATGAGCCGAAAATTGTAGTTGATTGGGAAAATGACTGGTGATTCTAAAGCAAACTAATCTTCGATTAGCTTGAGTACTTAAATCAAAATTCATTGAAAATCAACAAAAGTTCAATTTCCAAGGAAGCATCGAAATGCGATTTGATGTACTAACTATTTTTCCTGAAATGTTTGAGGCTATTACTCAATATGGAGTGACTAGTCGTGCTTTTTCAAAAGAAATTCTCCATTTAAAAACCTGGAACCCAAGAGACTTTACTAGCGATCCTCGTAAGACAGTAGATGATCGTGCTTATGGTGGTGGCCCCGGAATGGTAATGATGGTTGGGCCATTAGAAGATGCTCTACAGGCGGTGCAAGAGGATATTGCTAGCTCCAGTGCGATGAAAAAAGGACCCACAGTTCTGATGTCCCCCCAAGGTAGGGTCTTCAACCAAGATTTAGCCAAGGAAATGAGTCAGTTAGAACAGATCACATTTGTTTGTGGCAGATATGAAGCGGTAGATCAACGATTTATCGAACGGCATGTTGATTTTGAATTAAGTATTGGTGATTACGTGGTTTCAGGAGGGGAGTTACCCGCTTTAGTGGTAATGGATAGCCTTATTCGATTGATGCCAAATGTACTTGGAGATGCAAATTCTGCTCAGCAAGATAGCTTTAGTGATGGACTTTTAGACTGTCCTCACTATACAAGACCAGAAAATTATAAAAATTTTTTAGTTCCGGGGGTGCTTTTAGGCGGACATCACGGTAGAATAGAGAGTTGGCGTCGTAATGAATCATTAATTGCGACACAAAAGAGTCGTCCTGATCTTATTTTGGCGGCTCGAAAAAAAGGGTTGTTGAGTTTAAAGGATGAAAAAGTTTTGCAAGAGTATTTAGAAACCTTGGCATCTGGGCTCAACAAATAACTGTTTAATCGTATCCTCTTACGAGTCCCGAATCAAAGTAGTTATAGATTCACGAGGGAATAAAACGTCGTAATGATACTTAAGGAAATCACATGAATTTGATTGAAAAAATTGAGCAAGAAGAAATTGCTCGTCTAACTAGTAATAAAGTAATTCCACCATTTGCTCCTGGCGATACACTCATTGTGAGCGTTAACGTGGTTGAAGGTACACGTAAGCGTGTGCAGGCATTTGAAGGCGTTGTAATTGCGAAACGTAATCGTGGCTTAAATTCTAGCTTCATCGTTCGTAAAATCTCCTCTGGTGAGGGTGTTGAAAGAACATTCCAAACTTACTCTCCTTTAATCGCAAGTATTGAAGTTAAACGTCGTGGTGATGTTCGCCGTGCGAAACTTTATTACCTCCGTGAGCGTTCTGGTAAATCAGCACGTATTAAAGAGAAGTTAGTTGCTCGTACTAAGGTTGCTAAGGTTGTAGAGACTCCAGCTCAATAAGCTTGGAATCAACGCTAGAGATAGCGGATCAATCCAAAGTAATCAGAAGCCCCGGGGTTTATCTTCGGGGCTTTTTTATTGGTAAGGTGGTCAACTAGTCGAAGATTCTTTATAATTGAATGATGCGACCTAGAGTTCCTAAGTATGACCCTCAATTGGTACCAATTTTGGTGCCCTCATTAGACACCCCCGCAATTGATGAAAAATTTCTCAATGAGACCGCATTGCGTGATCGTTTTACGAATCATGTTGAGTGGGTTCCAGAGTTAACAGACGAGTCTAGATTATCCATTGGTTATCTAGATACCTATGAGAAGCGCATTGCTGGTGTTTTAGTACCTCTCCTCAATATCGATGATCAAATTCATGTACTACTCACGAAGAGAGCCGCTCATTTAAACGATCACGCCGGACAGATTAGTTTTCCAGGCGGGCGTAAAGAAGATTCTGATTCGGATATTCAAATCACTGCACTACGAGAGGCAAAAGAAGAAATTGGCTTAAATCCATCTCATGTGGAGATTTTAGGATCCTTACCTGACTATCATACGATTACAGGTTATCAAGTTACGCCAGTCGTTGGTATGGTGAGTCAATTGAAGGATTTTTCGCCCGACACGAACGAAGTCGATGAGATTTTTATGGTCCCTCTCGCTTTTTTAATGAATCCTGCTAATCATCAAATTCGTCAACGAACCACTGAAGATGGAAGTCGTACTTTTTATGCGATGCCCTATGAGAATCGGTTTATTTGGGGGGCTACTGCTGGGATGCTAAGGAACTTGTATCACTTTTTGAGGGCGCCTCAACAATGACCTTTTTTTCAGTTTTATTTGCTTTATTTGCCGAGCAATATATTCCTGTCGGTAAGGATCACTGGATCGTAAGAATATGTCGCAATTGGGTAAAAAAAGTACCAAATTATTTTGATACAGGCGAAGCTGACTCGGCAAAAATTGCGATTGCAGTTCTTTTAATTCCACCTGTAATGATCGTTTTAGGTGTGCATTTATGGTTAATTTTTAATCAACCACTTTTCGCCTTAATTTGGAATGTTACGATTGTTTATTTTTTCATGGGCTTCAGACAATTTAGTCATCATTTCACAAAAATTCAAGAACTTCTCAATAATCGTCAAATTGAATTAGCTAGAGCCGAGTTAAGCGCATGGGTAGGTCCAAGTTTAAATACTGAGACCTTACCTGAATCTGAATTGGTAAGGCATACCTTGGAGCGATCTATTTTGGCCGTTCATTCACATGTATTTGGTGTGTTTTTTTGGTTTTTAGTACCGATTGGTCCTGCTGGGGTTGTGATGTATCGCTTGAGTTTAATGGCTCAAGAGAATTGGAAATTTGGTAATGCAAGCCCAATTCTGATCGATCATATCAATAAATGGCGTTATTTAATTGATTGGGTACCAACTAGACTAACTGCGATTGGTTTTACGATTGTGGGTAATTTTGAAAAAGCGGTTTATGCATGGCGATTTCATCAAAAAAAATGGGATAACCAGTCTGCGGCAATTTTAATTGGTACAGGAGGCGGTGCTTTGGGGGTTCAACTCGGAGAGCCTTTGGCGCAAGTCAATAGTTTAGAGGCTATTCAAATGGCAGAGGAGGGGGTTTTACCCGTGCAAGAATATGGAATGTTACCTATTGCCGCACATCTAGCCTCTGGAGCCTCTTTGGTGTGGAGAGCAGTCATTTTGTGGATGATTCTACTTGCTATGTTATCGGTAGCAATTTGGATTTGATCTTTTTCTTGGCTTTGACGCTTGACCAAATGAAGTTTTAGACTATTTAGTCGGACGCTCTAAAACTTGGGTCGTAGCATTTCTGGTTTCGTGAACTAATTGACGAAACAAGTTCAAGCGTTGTGGGGCGATTTTTCCTAAACCAACTGCTTTTAAGACAGCACAATCTGGTTCGTGTAAATGAGTGCAATTATGATATTTGCAGTGCCCAAGATAGGGTCCAAACTCAGTAAATGCGTGTTGTAGTTCACTTTCTGAAATATGCGCTAAGCCAAACTCTTGGAAACCAGGAGAATCAATTAAAGCGCCTAACTGGCCATTTTTGATACCCCATTCATTAGGTAAATCATAATATCGACATGCAGTCGTTGTGTGTTTACCCGTATCGAGTTTGATTGAGTGCTCACGAGTTTGTGCAAGTGCAGTTGGGATCCATTGGTTGAGAAGTGTAGATTTGCCCATGCCAGATTGACCAACTAAAACCGAGACCTTCCCAGCAAGGTGTTCTCTCAAAGAAAGCAAACTTTGTGGGGAGGACTTTGCCGAAATCTCGTGGATAGGAATATCTAAATTTCGATAAGGGGCCAAGAGCTCACGCGCTTTTTCGAGTGAATCGCTTAAATCTATTTTGTTCAATAAAATTCTAAATTCAATACCGTCATGTTCTGCAGCAATGGCGGCTCTACCCAATAAATCTGGTGAGAAAGCAGGCTGGGTTGCTAGGACTAAAATGACCTGATCCACATTAGCAGCGATTGATTTCGAGCGAAAGGCATCGGATCGAAAGAGTAGATTTTTCCTTGGCTGAATTTTTTCAATTACCGCTTGGTCATTTGATGTTTTCGAGAGCGATAAACGATCACCAACTGCAGCGAGGTGTTTTTTCCCGCGACTATTCACTTCCCAATATTCATCTTCCCCTGATGGGAGCTTTTGAATCGATCTAGCAATATAGTTTCTACCAAAAGAAGCAATTAATAACGAGTCAATAAGCTCAATTGGCATGAGTTAGTAATTTACCGAAGGGATAACTGGTAAAGATGCTCAATCCGAATCGGTGCTGGAGGATGGGAGTCATAAAATGCTGAATACCATCGATCGGGTGTCAAGGTTGCGGCATTATCTTGATAAAGCTTAATGAGTGCTTTAATTAGTTCATGGGCATCCGTTTTTTCAGCAGCAAATGCATCAGCTTCAAATTCATGTTTTCTAGATAAGAGGCTAGAGAGCGGTGTGATGAAGAAGGTAAAGACTGGCGTGACTAAAAAGAATAAGGCTAATGCGAGACCAGCATTGTTTCCAGTTAGGGACGGTTCAACGCCAAGACCCTCATAAAACCACACTTGATTCATGAGCCAACCTAGCAAAGCGAGACCTAATAAGGTCGTGATAAAGGTCATCACCATTCTTTTACGAATATGGTTTTTCTTAAAGTGTCCAAGCTCGTGTGCCAAAACTGCCTCAATCTCAGAAGGAGACAATTTTTCGATGAGAGTATCAAAAAATACAATTCGCTTACTTTTGCCGATACCAGTAAAGTAAGCATTGCCATGAGCGCTACGTTTACTGCCATCCATGACAAATAAACCTTTACTGACAAAGCCGCAACGGTTTAAGAGGAGTTGGATAGAGTCTTTTAATGAGCCATCTTCTAGCGGTTTAAATTTATTAAAGAAAGGTGCAATCCAAATAGGAAAGACCCAAGTCGCAATCAAGATAAAACTCACCATGGTGATCCAAGCATAAACCCACCAATAATCACCAGCTTTAGCCATCAGAGTTAAAACAACCCAAAGGAGGGGAACTCCGATACAAAGACTTAAGAGGATGTTTTTGAAAAAATCAATGAAAAAGAGCTTTTTACTCATCCGGTTAAAACCAAAGTTTTCTTCTAAATGAAACTGACGATACCAAGAAAAAGGAAGATCAATCGCGCTTGAGAGAATACTAATACTCAAAATTAATGCAATTTGTTGCCAAACGCCAGCTGATAAAAAATTCAATAACTCTAAATGGACTAGATACAACAAACCGAAGATGGTGAAAACTAATAACATCGCTTGAGATAATGCGATTTCTAAGATTCCAAAACGTAGTTTAGCGACGGTGTAGTCTGCAGCCTTTTGATGATTTTCTAAAGTGATTTTTTCTTCAAAGCCTTTAGGGACAGTAGGGCGATGTTGAATCACCGATTTAATTTGACGATTTGCCAAAATAAATTGGATAAAAAGTCCGAGAAATAAAAAAAGAAGGAAAATATAGGTAAATATCATTTAGTAATTATAAGAGCGAGAGAGAAATTGAACACAGAATTGAAAAAAGACCGTTTAGTTTGGTTGGATATGGAAATGTCAGGTCTTGATCCTGACAAGGAAAAGATCTTGGAAATTGCTATTTTAATCACTGATGGTGAGTTGGAAATTGTTGCTGAGGGTCCGGTTCTAGTCATTCATCAAAGTGATGAAGTTCTGGACGCTATGGATTCTTGGAACAAAGGTACGCATGGTAAGTCAGGACTTATTGAAAAAGTGAAGGCTTCCCAGATTTCAGATGAGCAAGCACAAAAGATTTGTTTGGACTTCCTCAAGGAACACATCAAGCCGAATACTTCTCCGATGTGTGGCAATACGATTCATCAAGATCGTCGCTTTATGGCGAAATATATGCCGGAGTTAGAGGCATACTTTCACTATCGAAATATTGATGTTTCGACAGTAAAAGAGCTTTGTAAACGTTGGCAGCCCCAAACTGCAAAACTCTTTACGAAAAAACAAGCGCACACGGCCTTGGCCGATATCGTGGAGTCAATTGAAGAGTTACGTTTTTACCGCGCTAACTTCTTCCGGTCACCCGAAAGCTGAATACATTTTTATAGGGCGAAAATCTTACCTCCTCCGAATCGCTGACTTAGGGCGAAATGCTTTGACAATTTCTGGGTTGGTCTCGATATAGGGACCACCTATTAAATCAATGCAGTAGGGTACCGCAGCAAAAATTCCAGAAACTAAGGATTTACCCTCTTTATCTTTTAAACCCTCTAAGGTTTCGGTAATTGCTTTGGGTTGGCCCGGTAAGTTAATCATGAGCGCAGCATGGTTTTCTATTTCTCTGAGTGCTCCAACTTGTCTAGATAGAATCGCTGTCGGCACAAAATTCAAACTGATTTGACGCATTTGCTCACCAAATCCAGGCATTTCTCGGGTTGCAACGGCCAGGGTTGATTCCGGGGTAACGTCACGTCGACTAGGGCCCGTACCACCAGTGGTTAGTACTAAATCACAAAGTTCAACATCAACTAGCTCTTTAAGAGCAGTTTCGATCATCGATTGTTCATCAGCAATTAGACGTGTTTCAAATATCAATGGGTTTTGAACCACTTTTTCAAGCCAAGTTTTTAAAGCCGGAATACCCTCGTCCTGATAAATGCCAAGACTTGCTCTATCAGAAATAGAAATTAAGCCGATCTTGACCGATTCAAGCGATAATAATTGATCTGTTGTAGTGTCTGACATGGTGTGAATTCTTTCTGCTTTAGGGCCAATCAAAATTTATCGTTATGATATTCGAATGACAAAAAAAATATTTACTTACTCAAAAGAGCAATTTCAACAAATTATAAAAGATACCCTCGCTGACGCCAAAGCTTTAGGGGCGACCGATGCTGCAGTCGAGATCTCTGAAGGGCATGGTTTATCGATCAGTACGCGTTGTGGAGAAATTGAAACCATAGAACAAAGTGTCGATAAATCCATGGGAGTCAGTATCTACCTTGGGTACAAAAAAGGCAATGCCAGTACGAGTGATTTTTCTGAGGCGTCATTGAAAAGAACAGTGCAAGCTGCTTACGATATAGCAAGATTCACAGCCGAAGATACCTTTTCAGGGCTTGCTGAGGGTGAACTTTTAGAATTGTCGCCAAAAGATTTAGATTTATTCCATCCATGGGAGCTGTCCGTTGAAGAGGCAGTAGAGATTGCACGAAAGGCTGAGGCAGCTAGTTTTGCTGTCAGTAAATTGATTACGAATAGTGATGGTGCGACAGTCGCATCGAATCAAGCGCATTTTCAGATGGGGACTACCAAAGGCTTCTTAGCTGGCTATCCATTTTCAAGACACTTTATTTCTTGTGCACCGATTGCGAGTAAAAGTAAAAAACAGGGTAGTGCCATGCAACGAGATGATTGGTATACCTCTTCTAGAATGCCTCAATCCTTGGCGAAGCCGGAAGAAATTGGTGCCTACGCCGCCAAGCGCGCTTTGTCTAGGCTGAATACCCGCACTATTAAAACCCAAAAATGTCCTGTGATTTTTGAGGCACCTTTAGCAGCAGGGCTTCTTGGTAGTTTCGTGCAGGCTGTTTCAGGTGGATCTTTATATAGAAAATCGAGCTTTTTACTTGATTCATTAGGAAAACAAATTTTTCCAAAACATATTCAAATTGATGAAGATCCTCATCGTCCGCGTGAGACTGGCAGTACCCCGTTTGATGATGAAGGGGTTAAAACTCGGAAGAGAATCGTAGTGGATGACGGCATATTGCAGGGATACTTTTTATCAACCTACTCAGCTAAAAAATTAGGCATGCAAACTACCGGTAATTCTGGGGGGTCTCATCATTTACGACTTCGAAGTAAGCTTACCTCAGTAGATCAAACTTTAGATGATTTATTGCAACAAATGGGTACTGGTTTATTAGTTACTGAGGTGATGGGGCAAGGGGTCAATTATGTAACGGGAGATTACTCCAGAGGTGCCTTTGGGTATTGGGTCGAAAATGGACAAATTTGTTACCCCGTGGAAGAAATTACTATTGCAGGAAATCTTAAAGAGATGTTCATGAATATTGCGACGATTGGTGGTGACAGCTTGGTTCGTGGCACAAAAGAAACAGGCTCAATCCTCATCAATGAAATGATGATCGGTGGAAGTTAAGCGACTAGGTTTCGCTGGTAGGTTATAAATGAATAAGCCGGAAAAGACTCGCCTGGCTTTTGAGGGTTATCTTGAGAAGGGTAATCTTCCCGATCTACAATCCTCCACCTTGAGTCAATTTTTGGAAAAAAGGCATCACCTGCAACCTCAATATCCACTTCTGTAATAATTAATTGGTCGACGAGGGGCAGAGCCTGTTCGTAAATCTGAGCGCCACCAATCACAAAGACCTCACTAGCACCCTTACACGCCGCAATCGCAGATTCTAGAGATGAAAAACACTCAGCTCCAGAGAGTTCTATATCAATCTGCCGACTAATGACGATATTTCTACGGTTCGGTAAGGGCCTACCAAGAGAGTCCCAAGTTTTCCGACCCATGACTATGGGATGTCCAGTTGTAAGCGCTTTAAAGTGCTTTAAATCGGCTGGAAGATGCCATGGTAATTGATTATTGATGCCAATCACACCTGATTTTGAACGCGCGACAATAATGCTTATAGCCAAAATAATTTCCTAAATAGCTACAGGCGCTTTAATCGCAGGATGACAAGAATAGTTAATTACCTCAAAGTCTTCGAATTCATAATCAAAAATCGAATCTGGATGACGTTTAATGACCAGTTTTGGTAAAGGATAAGGATCTCTGGAAAGTTGTAAATCGACTTGTTCTAAATGATTGAGATACAAATGGCAATCGCCACCAGTCCAAACAAAGTCACCTACGTCTAAATTAGTTTGTTGCGCAATCATATGCGTTAGTAAGGCATAACTAGCGATATTAAAAGGCACTCCTAAGAAAATATCCGCACTACGTTGGTAGAGTTGGCAAGATAACTTACCGTCAGCTACATAAAACTGGAAAAAGGCATGACATGGAGCAAGAGCCATTGATGGAATATCTGCAACGTTCCATGCAGAAACAATCAATCTTCTCGAATCAGGTGTTTTCTTAATTTGGTCAATTAATTGCGTAATTTGGTCAATATGCCCACCATTTGGGGTTGGCCATGAACGCCATTGATAACCATAAATTGGACCAAGTTCGCCATCTTCTTTTGCCCATTCATTCCAAATAGAGACACCGCGATCTTTAAGCCAATTATTGTTCGTACTTCCTTGCAAAAACCAAAGCAGTTCGTGAATGATTGACTTTAAGTGAACTTTCTTGGTGGTAACCAAAGGAAAGCCAGCAGACAGATCAAAACGCATTTGATGACCAAAGACTGAGAGCGTACCAGTCCCTGTGCGGTCCGTTTTCTTGGTGCCATGTTCTAAAACATGGCGCATCATGTGTAAATAAGAGTCCATAACTAATTCTAATTGATTAATCGGTTGAATTTAATAATCTAACCGATTTTTACAATCAATCGAAGGTTGGGGTTTCAACTCCTAAAACTTTGTGGAGTTTAGGTGAGGTAGTGGTGTACTGTAAATGAACCTTCTTATCAGGATACATATATTCTTTTGCAGCAAAAGCAGCCAGGGCTGCTTCATGAAATCCTGAAAGAATCAATTTCTTTTTACCTGGGTAGGTATTGATATCACCGACTGCGAAGATTCCCGGAATATTAGTGGCAAATTTTTCCGTATCGACGACGAGTTGTTTACGTTCGATATCTAATCCCCAGTCCGCAATTGGGCCTAATTTGGGAGATAAACCAAAGAAAACTAATAACATGTCGAGAGGAATCCGACGTGTTACACCATCAGTTCCGGTGAGTTTTATATGAGATAAAGAATCACCATTTTGCTCAAAGCCAGTGATCTGACCCACTTCAAACTGCATTTCATACTGTTCGCAAAGGTCTTTCATTTTAGCCACGGATGCTGGCGCAGCTTTAAAGCCATCGCGACGGTGAATTAAGATGACGCTCTCAGCCTTACCTACAAAGTTGAGGGTCCAATCTAGAGCTGAATCGCCACCACCAACTATGACTAAGTTTTTACCCATAAATTGGTCTGGGTTTTTAACACGATAAAAAAGTTGTTTGTTTTCAAACTGCTCAATGCCGTCAACTTTGATCGTTCTAGGCTGGAACGAACCAACTCCTGCGGCGATAAAAATTGTCTTGGTCAAAAAGCGTGTTCCAACTGAGGTTACCAAAATAAATCGGCCATCATCTTGGCGGGATACTTCAACAACTTCTTGATTTAAGTGAAACGTAGGACCAAATGGTTCTATTTGTTTGAGAAGGTTATCAGTGAGTTCTTGACCTGTACAGACTGGCACTGCTGGAATATCGTAAATCGGTTTATCGGGGTACAACTCAACGCATTGGCCACCAACCACTGGCAAGGAATCAATCACATGAGCTTTTATTTCTAATAGACCAAGTTCGAAAACCTGAAAAAGACCTACAGGACCAGCTCCAACGATAACAGCCTCTGTTTCGATTGTTTCTGATAGGTTGAATTGGGGGGTGTTAAGTTCTGCCACGAAAATTTCCTAGATACACAAAAAAGATTTTACAAGTCACTTCGGTTTTAAGCTGAGTGGAGGTTTGCATCAAACTATTTTGCAAACCTGTCAGATTAAAGACAATCAATCTTAGCGAATGAGTAACTCGAGTTTATTCTTTACATCTTTAAATTCATCAGCATCAGGGAGTGATGCCTTCGATTTAGTAATTGACTTCCACTTACGAGAAAGTTCAGTATTTAGCTGAATAAATGCTTGCTGGTCTCCAGGCACATCATCTTCCGCATAAATCGCATTAACAGGACATTCTGGAACACAAACAGCACAATCAATGCACTCGTCTGGATCGATGGTTAAAAAGTTAGGACCTTCTCTGAAGCAGTCGACAGGGCAAACATCGACACAGTCGGTATATTTACATTTGATACAAGCTTCGGTGACAACGTAAGTCATGTGATGTATAAAGTAGGTTGAAAAACATATTTTAGCCGAGAATATTGTGTTTCGGCAAAAACACTGTGAAATTCGTTATACATTGTTGTGATTTACATATTACGTTGTGAGAAAAATGTCCTTTAAAATCTAATTTTTTCTGTTGAAGAAAGTCTGCTTATGAATTCTAGTAATACTCGCCCTAAAATTCTAGTTGCCCGTAGGATTTTCCCTGAGGGGATTGAAAGACTAGAGGCTATCTGTGACATTGATTATGTTGATCAAATCGAGCCTTTGACTAAAGTTGAATTAGCCCAACGTTTAATTGGTAAAGATGGGGCACTCGTGACTGGTAGTGAAAGAATTGATGCCGATACAATTAAAGACGCAAAAGCACTCAAAATCATTTCCAACATCGCAGTAGGGTTTAATAATTTCGATGTTGAAGCCCTTAATCAAAGGGGGATTATTGGCACTAATACTCCTGACGTTCTAACAGATACAACTGCCGATATGGGATTTGCCTTGTTAATGGCAATTTCAAGAAGATTATCTGAGGCAGAGAGATGGCTTAGAGACGGTCAATGGCATCATTGGGAAATGGGACGTATGTTGGGTGTAGATATTCATCACTCAACCCTTGGGATTATGGGAATGGGCCGGATTGGACAAGCCATTGCAAAGCGGGGTTTAGCGTTCGGTATGAATGTCATTTATTACAATCGTAAACCTTTATCCAAAGACCTTGAACAAGCCTGTCAAGCTACCTATGTAGATAAAGAAACCTTATTAAAAAATGCAGATCATGTGATGTTAGTAATGCCATACTCTGCAGATAGTCATCATTTCATTGGTGCTAAAGAATTAGCAATGATGAAGTCCACGGCAACTCTTGTGAATATTGCAAGAGGCGGGATCGTAGATGATAACGCTTTGGTGGAGGCGCTTCAACGGAATCAAATATTTGGTGCTGGACTTGATGTTTATGAAGGGGAGCCTAAACTGCATCCAGGTTTACTCGATTTACCGAATGTGGTTTTAGCGCCCCATATTGGTAGTGCAACAGAAAAAACTCGTTATTCGATGATGAATCTTGCGATTGATAATTTATTAGCAGGACTTGCGGGTCAGAAACCAAAAACGATGATTAATCCTGAGATTTGGGGTAAGTAATCTTTAATTTTGGCTTGAGTTTTCTTTGGAGGTAGGTTGTTCAACTGGAATTTCTTTTAAGTCCAGCTCAATCCCTCCAAATTTACCAGCAACCCAGTTGTAAACTTTACACGCCAACCAAAGAATAGAAAAACCAAAAATAACGTTTAAAAATACCCCGTAAAGAACCACAAATAGAGGGATTTCGCCGTATCGAAAATAGGCGTCAAAGAAGAATAAGCCAATGATTGGTAATGAAAAACACAAATAAACTAAAACTAAGGTTTTAGCCGTATGTATGGGGTCAACTGAAATGATTTCTCTCTTACTACTGCTCATAACTACAATCCGGTTTGTGGTAACGATGGCGTTATAAAATTTATTATTGTAGGAATTATATTGGAAATGTTACAAAAGCATTTCTATATTTACCAGAGCACCTTCTTCTATCGAAGAAGTTTGGGCAGATAAGACAATTAAGCAATCTGCTTGACTCATTGAGCTAAGAACACCTGAGCCTTGATTTTTATAGGGCTCAACCCATAATTGGCCTGAGAAATCAGTTGAAAGCCGCGCTCTCAAA
The DNA here is from genome assembly GCF_003072505.1 of Polynucleobacter rarus. GTDB lineage: Bacteria > Pseudomonadota > Gammaproteobacteria > Burkholderiales > Burkholderiaceae > Polynucleobacter > Polynucleobacter rarus. The sequence goes on along the minus strand of NZ_NTGB01000001.1, from coordinate 1,429,312 downwards.
AACTCTGTCCGACCAACCCGTTTTTTAAAAGGAACTTTCAATTTTGCAACAAGTGAAACTTTTTTAGTTGTATTAGCACCACTTAAAAACTCAATCATGGGGCGCACAAATTGTAAAAAAGTAATCATGACTGCTACAGGGTTGCCAGGTAAGCCAAATAAAATAGATTCACTTTTGGGTTGGACTATTTTGCCAAATGCCATGGGACGTCCCGGCTTAATCGCTAGAGTCCAAAAAGCCACATCTCCTAACTCTCGCATTACATGTTTTGTGAAGTCTGCTTCTCCAACAGAAACACCCCCTGAAGTAATAATGATATCCGCTTGATCTGCTGCCTTTGAGAAGGCAATTTTGAGAGCCTCTGCATCATCTTTGACGATACCAAAATCTAGTAATTGGATATTTAGGTCATGTAATAGGCCAATTAAGGTAAATCGATTACTATCGTAAACTCGCCCTGGTAATAAGGGTTCCCCTAGAGGAGTTACCTCGTTTCCAGTAGAAAAGATGGCAACCTTTAATTGATCGTAAACCTCAACATCACTCAAACCCATGGATGCAAGCATGCCCAGATCGCTTGCCTTTAGACGCCGACCTTTGGATAAGACAATTTCTCCAATCTTTAAATCTTCGCCCATCATTCGACAATTTTCATGTCCACGAATCTTATTTTTGGGGAAGGTAATGACAGCATTTTCGTGCTGAACCCACTCTTGAGGAATGACCGTATCACAAACAGGTGGCAGAAGAGCGCCGGTCGTGATTTGGATTGCTTGGCTTGCGGGCTGAAAGTTCGAAAAATCCTGCAACATATCGCCGGCAAATTGTTTGCCAATCACATTTAATTGAATTTCTGACAAATCACCCTGAAGCACCTGGCTGTGAAAGGCATAGCCGTCCATGGCCGAGTTATTAGCAACTGGTACATTCATTGAGGCTTTTATATCTACCGCTAAGACTCTACCAAAAGCTTCTTCGATGGGAATTTTCTTAACCTTTAACTGACTCAAGCGGGTTTGTGTGTAGCCACGCATGAAGTCTAACGCGGCATCTAGACCTAATGACTTCGGGTTAAATAAATCAGATCCAAGCTTACTTTGCCACTCGTCTTGAAAAGTATCTAAGGAGGGAAGTTTACTGGGCATCATAGCAAGCTTTGTTCAATTTGCAATAACTCTTCAGGAGTATTGATATTCAGAAAGGCCTTAGGATCGTCAAATAGTACTTTTTGATGTGATAAGGAAGCAAACCATCGATCAATTTTTCGTTGTCCAGTTTGTAAAAAAAGATTCAAGCTTTCTAAAGTCGTTTTTTTTAATAAACAAAAGACGGGATGAACTTGTTCCTTACCATTCTCAATAGTCATCGCATAAGTGCAGTCAACTTCGGATTGAGTCATTGCTTGTGAGAGTCTTTCGACTAAATCAACTGGAAGTAAGGGGGTATCGCAGGGAAGGATGAGCACGTAGGGCGTTGAGGCTTTGGTTAAACCAACCTGAAATCCAGCCAGAGGTCCAGGGTAGTCAGGGGTTATATCACTTGTGACAGGCCAGCCAAAAATTTGATATTGGTCAATATGTCGGTTCGCATTCAGTAATATAGAGCCCACTTGATCTTTGCAACGATCAATTGCCCAGGCAACGAGTGCTTTATTTTGAAGTCGGATCAGTCCTTTATCTTGCCCGCCCATCCGTTGAGCTTGCCCACCACACAAGATTAATGCAGTAATCTCTTTTACATCAATTTTTTTCACTAGCCACCTATATAAGACATTTCAACTTTTGCATGAGAAATTTCTCCTGCATGAATTTTGCCTCTCAGTTCAGAATAGCGATCTTGCCTTCCCTGCCAAATATTTGCAATCGCATTACTAATTTCAAGATCGCTTACATTGGTTCTTAACAATTGCTTTAAATCAAAACCAGTGTTAGCAAATAAACAGAGAAATAATTTACCTTCCATCGAAATCCGTGCTCTAGTACAAGTGCTACAAAAGGCCTGAGTAACGCTAGAAATAACGCCGATTTCACCAGACCCATCTACAAATTGCCACTTTTGCGCAACTTCCCCAGAGTATCCTTGCTCAACTGGGACAATTGGGTATTTTTCGTTAATTAAATCTATCACTGATTGGGATGGGACTACTTCAGACATTTGCCAACCATTTGTATTTCCTACGTCCATATATTCGATAAAACGTAAAATTACGCCACTATTTCGAAAATGCTCGACCATGGGCAAAATCTCATGTTCATTGACCCCTTTTTTAACCACCATATTGACTTTAATATTCTTAAAGCCTACTAGGGAAGCAGTTTCAATACTGTCTAATACATCTTGGACTGGGAAATCAACATCATTCATTTGACGAAATACTGCATCATTGATACCGTCTAAACTCACTGTTACTCGACTGAGGCCAGCGTCAAATAGGGCCTTTGCTTTTTTCTGTAGAAGACTTCCATTGGTCGTAAGTGTCAGGTCAATAGGTTTTCCCGAGGGAGTCTTCATGACACTGAGCATACTTACGAGATCTTCAATGCCTTTTCTTAACAGAGGCTCACCACCTGTCAGACGAATCTTTTCAACACCATGACCAATAAATATTCCCGCAAGGCGGATAATTTCCTCAAAGCTGAGTAACTCTGACTGACCTAAATAGTTATATTGTTTTGTGAAAATTTCCTTTGGCATGCAATAGGAACAGCGAAAATTACATCGATCAGTGACAGATATTCTCAAGTCATGTAATAGTCGACCATGGGCATCTTGCAATAATCCTACCGGAGCTTTTAGCTCCTTTGGAATGATGGGTAGGGTGGTAAAACTACTCTTTAAATCATCGAGTGATGTAATCGGAATAGTTTTACTCATTTTCAAATTATCTAGTTAAGTGCAATCAATTACTTTAATTCAATAGCGCGCTCTTGACCGCCAGTTTCAACCAAAATCATTGGCCCTGAGGGGAGTTCTGCTGAGGGTTTGATCACTCTTGGGACATGAATGGGCTTTGGTTCAGCAGCAATTTGCGCCAAAACTTCTTCGTGTTTGACAGGATTTGTATCTACCCAAATGAGACCAACTTGATTTAACACTTCATCTAAGCTAGAGCGATCTAAGATGGTTGGGACGACTTGCGGTAAGGCTTTCACTTTTAATGCTACTGGCTCAGGTTTAGGAGTATTAATCACCGTTGAGCTAGGTGGAGTCTGGATAGTTGCCACTTGCTGAATTACGGGAGTAGCCTCTTGACTTATTACAGCCTTATTTTCTTCAGCTATGGAACTCTCAGAGATTACTGAGGCCGTTGATGATGGATTGGTTAATCCAGACTCGAACTCTCTAGCCTTTATTTCTTGGACCACAGGTGCAGAATCACTTACTGCTTGAGTATCACTAGTGGTTCTTGCTTGAACCGACTCAGGACTTGTTTCTTGATTTGTGCGATCTGCTTTATCTCGTCCGCGGTTTCTATTGCGACGGTTACGGCTCTTACGTTTTTCTTCACCAGTCTCATTCGTAGATAAATCCGTGGTTTGAGCAGTTCCAGTATCACTAGTATCGGTATTCGTTTCATCAGCACCTGACTCGCGTGGCTGGTTTTTACGGCCCTCATTACGTGGATTTGCATTACGACGTCCATTACCCCGATTTGTTTCCGCTTTATCGGATGTAGCTTCAGTTGTTGATGGATCTATGACTGCATCTTCATCAGTGGTTTTATTGACACGATTACCAGAGTTACGTCCCTTGCCTTTTCCTCTTCTAGGATTGGGATACTTAGGTTTAGGAGCCTCTACAACTACTACTGGGGTTGGTGCTACTGGCTTACTACCACCAAATAATTTTTTGATAAAGCCAATGATGCCAATACTCGGAGTATCTGCCGTAACTTGTTGCGCATTTACTTTTGGAGTTGATGCAGGAGCCGGTTGACTTGGCGTGATTCCCTTTACAGCAGCTACAGGACTTGGTTTGATATCTTGTGCGCGACGACTAACAATCGTATCTTCTTCCATTGCTTTTGATACTTCTTCAGCAATCGCATAACTTGCTTGTAGGTTGTCTAAACGTGGATCGTCGTGTTTTAAGCGCTCTAGTTTGTAATGGGGAGTTTCTAAATACTTGTTCGGAATTAACAAGACATTGACTTTCGAGCGAGACTCAATCTTGATTACTTCAGAACGCTTTTCATTTAATAAGAAAGCTGCTACATCAACGGGGACTTGACAATGAATAGCCGCCGTATTCTCTTTCATACTTTCTTCTTGAATAATACGCAGGACTTGAAGAGCTGAGGATTCCGTGTCGCGAATATGGCCTGTCCCTGTACATCTTGGACAGGTTACATGGGTTCCTTCCGATAAAGCAGGTCGGAGTCGTTGACGAGAAATTTCCATTAAACCAAATTTGGAGATTTTTCCAGTTTGAACCCTAGCACGGTCATGTTTGAGGGCATCTTTAATTCGATTCTCTACGTCCTTTTGACTTTTTGGCGATTCCATATCAATGAAATCGATCACAATTAAGCCACCCAAATCACGTAATCGCATTTGTCTTGCAATCTCGTCCGCTGCTTCTAAATTGGTTCTAGTAGCTGTTTCTTCAATATCAGAGCCACGAGTCGCACGGGCTGAGTTCACATCAACTGAAACTAGCGCTTCAGTATGGTCAATCACAATTGCCCCGCCAGATGGTAAATTGACAGTTCTGGAATAGGCAGTTTCAATTTGATGTTCTATTTGAAAGCGAGAAAAGAGGGGAACGTCTTCTTGGTAACGTTTGACCCGGTTCATGTTGTCAGGCATTACCACTGACATAAATGACTGAGCTTGCTCGAAAATATCTTCCGTATCGATCAAAATTTCGCCGATATCGGGTTGGTAATAATCACGAATTGCTCGAATCACCAAACTTGATTCTAAATAGATAAGTAATGGAGCTGAATTAGATTGTGCTGCAGAATCAATAGCAGTCCACAACTGCATCAAATAACTCAAATCCCACTGTAATTCTTGCGCATCACGGCCAATACCAGCAGTTCTAGCAATAATGCTCATGCCATTCGGGATTTCGAGTTGGGCCATTGCTTCGCGTAACTCTTGACGATCTTCGCCTTCAATACGACGAGAAACTCCACCACCTCTAGGATTGTTCGGCATTAATACCAAATAACGACCTGCTAGGGAGATAAAACTAGTGAGGGCTGCCCCTTTATTGCCACGTTCTTCTTTTTCTACTTGGACAATAATTTCTTGACCTTCTTTTAAAGCTTCCTTGATAGTTACTTTTTTAAGGTCGACACCTTCAGCAAAATAACTACGAGCAACTTCTTTGAATGGCAAGAAGCCGTGACGCTCTTCTCCGTAATTAACAAAGCAAGCTTCGAGGGAAGGTTCAATTCGAGTAATTACACCTTTATATATATTTCCTTTACGTTGTTCACGGCCGGCTGATTCAATATCTAAATCTACTAGTTTTTGACCATCTACAATCGCTACGCGTAACTCTTCCTGTTGAGTTGCATTAAATAACATTCTTTTCATATCTATTCCTTAGTAGAAAGGGCATGTGTCTAGAAGAATGTTCAACAGATACATCATCGCAGATTGCGAAATTTAACAAGGTAGTGATGTATTTATCTCTTGCCTTGCATGTGCTAATAAATATTCTTGAATCTATTAGCGAAAGGATGCTCGCCCAGTTAGCTTAATTTGAGTAACTTATGGCGTTCAATTAAAATCTGTTAACAACTCTTTGCTGGCAACACGCTAGCTTTCATTTCTTCTCCTCATTTCAACAAGGGGGGAGTTACCTTGGGGAATTATTTGCCTTCCCTAGCTATAATGTTATTCTTTGGTCTAATGTAGCAAGAACACAATGATCAGAAATTTAATTGATCCTGTTAGTTCTCTATCGCACACATTGTCTTGACAATAACCCTCTGATTATATGTCAAAGTTGCGCTGAAAAGTAAATCAATTCCGATTACCATATTAATAACTGTTTAAAAAGTTCAACCATGTCCGAAAATTCTGTCCAATTTATTACCATTTCCCCGGAAGAGGAAGGGCAGAGACTAGATAATTTTCTGATGAAATGGGGTAAAGGGGTACCTAAAAGCCATATTTATCGCATTATTCGCTCCGGAGAAATCCGAATCAATAAAAAAAGAGCCGATGTGACTAGTCGAATTGTGGCGGGGGACATCATCCGAATTCCACCAATTCGGGTAGCTAGTCCAGAAAGTCCAGCAGTTGTATCAGCGGTTAGTATTCAAAATGCTGACAAAATGGTACAAAATCTGCCAATCCTTTATGAAGATGACGCCTTATTAATTGTTAATAAACCCTCTGGTATTGCAGTTCATGGGGGTTCTGGAATTTCTTTGGGTTTAATCGAGGCCTTGCGAATGGCTAAACCTGAATTGAAATTCTTAGAGCTAGTGCATCGTTTAGATCGAGATACCTCCGGAATTTTGATGCTAGCCAAAAAAAGAAGTGCTTTAACGATCTTGCACGAGGATATTCGTAACGGAAATATGGATAAACGCTATATTTTTGTGGCCCATGGATCTTTTTCTGAAGGACTTGGCCATATTCCCTTGAAATATCCACTTCATAAATATATTTTGGCAAATGGCGAAAGACGCGTTAGAGTGGAAGATTTTGGTCAAGCTAGTCATACAGTGATAAAATTTCTCAGCCAGGCTCACGGAGGCAAGTGTTTTGTCGGAGAAGCCCAATTACGAACTGGTAGAACACATCAAATTCGAGTTCATTTACAACATCATGGATACCCTATTTTAGGTGATGATAAATATGGTGTTTTGGAGTTGGACAAAGCAGTAAAGGCAAAGAGACTTATGCTACATGCCTATAAGTTAGCCATTACGCACCCACTTACAAAAGAAAAACTCAATATTTCCGCACCTGCACCAGAAGGCTTTGAAATTCACCATGGAAAATAATTGCATTATCCAGTTACTTGGAAAGGGTCATTGATGACACAAAATACTAAAAAATTTGAAATGGTGATTTGGGATTGGGATGGCACCATCATGAATTCCACCCCAACTATTGTGGAATGTATGCAACAGTCCTGCCGTGATTTAGGAATGCCCGTACCATCAGACCAAATGGCAAGTCATGTTATTGGCCTTGGAATTATCGAATCGATTCGTATTGCTATGCCAACAGTTGCTGAAGCAGATTATCCTCTCGTTTTAGAGCGTTTCAGGCATTATTACCTTGGGAAAGACCACGAACTCATCTTATTTGAAGGAATACGAGAGTTATTAAGTGATTTAAAGGCAAATGGACACATATTGGCAGTGGCAACTGGAAAGCCGAGGGTCGGATTAAATCGATCCCTAGATAATCATCAATTGAATGATTTATTCCATGACTCTAGAACCGCCGATGAAACCCGTTCAAAGCCACACCCCCAAATGCTTCTAGAATTAATGGAAAAATGGGCTATACCTGCTCATAAAATTGTCATGATTGGTGATACCACCCATGATCTAAAAATGGCGAAAAGTGCTGGTGTGAGAGCGATCGGAATGACCTATGGTGCTCATTCTACTGAAGAACTGATGGCGCATGAACCCCTAGCTTGTTTTGATAATGTAGACGATCTTCGCCGTTTTTTAATGGAATAACGATTGAAAATTCACTCTAATCGTGCAAAATTTACTGGATTACTTAAAATAGTTGAATTAACTAGGGATAGATATGACTACAAATGACGCTAATTGGGAAAAAACAGCCCTAGAAAACTTATTGAAAGAAAATTTAAAAGAACGTCAGAGTAATCGTCGTTGGCGTACTTTTTGGCGTTTGTTGGGGTTGGCAATTACGATTGCGCTGGTTTATTCCTACTTTGCCCCTTTTAAAAAAAGTGCCTCTGTACTAAGTCACCATACTGCTTTGATTAAATTAGATGGTGAAATTTCTAGTGGAACTTCGGCTAATGCCTCCGATATTATGATGGCGTTACAAAATGCCTTTGAAACTCCAGAAGTTGGCGGTGTCATATTAAAAATTAATAGCCCTGGTGGTTCTCCCGTCCAATCTGGCATGATTTATGACGAGATGATGCGCTTACGAAAAGCAAATCCCGAAAAACACCTATATGTTGTCATAGAAGATATTTGTGCTTCAGGTGGGTACTATATTGCTGCAGCTGGTGAAAAGATTTTTGTGGATAAAGCTAGTTTGGTTGGTTCTATCGGGGTTATTATGGCTGGATTTGGGTTTACTGGTCTGATGGACAAGGTTGGAGTGGAACGCAGAGTCCAAACAGCTGGAGAAAATAAAGCCATGTTAGACCCCTTTATGAAACAGAATCCGAAAAATACCCAATCGATACAAGCTATGTTGGATGAAATCCATCAGCAGTTTATTAAGGCTGTCAAAGATGGTCGTGGTACGCGCTTGAAAGAGACACCTGATATGTTTAGTGGCATGGTTTGGAATGGATCAAAGGCAGTCGAGCTGGGTCTAGCTGATGATTTTGGCACGGTTGAATCAGTCGCCAGAGATGTAATTAAATATACTGATGTGGTTGATTACACGCAAACAGAAAATGTTGCTGAGCGTTTAGCAAAAAGATTTGGGGCGACTTTAGGCAATTCTTTTGCTAGTGCATTACAAAAAGTTGACCTAAAGTAACTTCGTCTTAAAAATCCAATCAAAACAGAAGTCAAGCCTGCATTAGAAATACTGCAGGCTTTTTTTCTAGATATTTAATTTGTGGTGATTGGTTAGACCAAGCTTTACGCCATTCACCAATTGTTTGACTCACAATCGACTCATCCGCCAATGTCAAATGGGTAGCGATACATAATTGCGTATTGGAATGTAGTGTTTCGATGCAACTTTCTAGCATCCCTAAATTTCGATAAGGGGTTTCAATCCAAAGTTGTGTGGCATGATTTTTTTTCGATTGTGATTCGAGTGCCTTTAACTCTTGGGTTCTGTCAAAAGGTTTGATCGCTAAATAGCCATGAAACATAAAGCCTTGACCATTCATGCCGCTTGCCATTAAAGCTAGCATTAGAGAGCTGGGTCCAGTAAGTGGTTTGACTGGAATCTTTAAACGATGAGCTAAGGCGACGATTTCAGTACCAGGGTCTGCTACTGCTGGAAGTCCAGCCTCCGAAAGTAGTCCAAGATGGTGACCTGATAGAAGAGGTTGTAATAGATGATTGACATCAATTTTAGAGCTAGGGCCTGACCACTCGACCATCTTCATTTCTTGTATGGGCTTAATCAAAGGGTAAACAGAGTTAACCGCTTTTAAAAAAGATCTAGCCGTTTTGGCATTTTCCACAATCCAATATTCAAGCTGACTCGCCTGTTTTGTTACTTCGTCAGGCAGTACATAGGGAAGCTGTTCTTCTCGAGCTTCATCGCCTAAGGTATTTGGAATTAAAAATAAGGTACCTTTGTTCATTTAGAGCTCGCCGGGGGAGGAAATAATTGAAAGCCAACTGACATTAATAGGCCAGTTAACTGAATAAGGGGAAGACCAATAATGGCAGTTGGGTCAGTAGATTTCATTTCTGACAGTAATCCAATGCCTAAACCTTCTGCTTTAGCACTACCAGCACAATCATAAGGCTTTTCAGTCAAAAGATAATTCTCAAGCGTTGCTTCATCGAAATCTCGAAAAGATACTTCAGTGTCAACACAGGTATACAGGGTTGTATTCGACTTGAGTTGCATGAGGCACATCCCTGTTCTAAAAATGACCGTTTCTCCTTGCATCATTTGGAGTTGTGCCAAAGCCCGATCATGTGTCAGCGGTTTACCAATTGCTGCGCCATGAAAGTCGGCAACTTGATCCGATCCGATAACCCAAGCATCTGGGTACTGCTCGCTAATACAGCGAGCCTTGAGATGGGATAATCTTTCAACCAATTGGGTCGGAGATTCACCAATTTTGGGGGTTTCATCGACATTCGGAGAGTAAACTAAAAAGGAAACGTTCAAACGTTCTAACAATTCTCTCCTATACTTAGAAGATGAAGCCAATATCAGAGTCTGTTCTTTCATATAAAAGGACTTAATTTTATGAACCAAAAACAAATTATCGCTCAAGAGTTGCATTCTACTCAGAGCGCATTATCCAATATCGATTTTAAAAGTGGCCAAACCTTTAAAGGTCAGGGAGAGTTTCCCCTTGAAAGTTTTCCTCGACTACTTCTGGAAATGCCGCTAGCGCAACGCCAGAATTCTTACAAAGTCGAGTGGGAATGTTTATCTTGGATTGATGTTTTGCCTACTGGACAAGAACAATATCGCTTAAAAATTAAAGCGCTGACAACAATACCTCTAACTTGCCAGCGTTGTCTTGATGATTCTTTACAAAATATTGAAGTCAATTCTCAGTTTGTTCTTTTGAATACGCAAGCTGAGGTAGATGATTTTCCGCTAGAAAATGATGATGAAGATGCCCTGTTGAATGCATACGAATTCAATCTTTTTGAATTAATTGAAGATGAATTACTTCTTGCTCTTCCTTTAGTACCGAAGCATGCAGATCAACATTGTCAGAAGTATCTTATAAATATCTCGGAGCCAAGTGAAGCGCAATTAGATGAAGTTGACGACTTAATAGACCCAAAGACAGGCAAGTTGAACCCTTTTTTACAACTCAAAAAGCTTAAATTGAACTAATCATTGAAAAAAATCTCGCGAAATGTATCAAGTAATGCTAAAATATCGGATTGTTTAGGAGTTAAATATGGCCGTTCAACAGAATAAAAAATCCCCATCCAAGCGTGGCATGCACCGTGCACATGACTTTTTAGAAAGCCCTTCTTTGGCTGTAGAGCCAACAACTGGCGAAGCCCACTTACGTCATCACGTTAGCCCAAATGGCTATTATCGTGGTCGTAAAGTTGTCAAAACTAAAAACGATTAATTTCGCGCAATCTCCGATTTCATTTCCGGTGATAATGAATTAATGAATTCTCTAACAGGATTCATAACAGCTAAACAACAGGAGCAATCTTCGTTGGGTGTTCATTTTTTAATACGATGACAGTTACTATCGCCGTTGATGCAATGGGTGGTGACCATGGTATATCTACCACTGTACCCGCTGCGATTGATCTACTAAAAGAACATCCTAATTGTCGGATTCTTTTGGTCGGTCAATTAGAGGCCATTCATCATGCCCTTAAAAAAATCCCTAATGATTTAAGAGATCATGTCACCGTAGTAGAAGCTGCCGAAATAGTGGCTATGGATGACTCGGTTGAAGTTGCCCTTCGTAAGAAGAAAAACTCTTCAATGAGGATTGCTATCGAGTTGGTGAAGGACGGTCAGGCAGATGCCATTGTCTCAGCTGGAAATACCGGAGCACTGATGGCTATTTCACGTTATCTTTTGAAAACATTAGAAGGTATTGATCGTCCAGCAATCTCTACGCGTATGCCCAATCAAAAGGGTACCGGAACAACTGTGCTTGATTTAGGTGCCAATAGTGATTGTGAAGCCTTTCATTTATTGCAGTTCGCCCAAATGGCAGATGTGATGGTACGTGTAATTGATGGTAAAGAAAGACCTTTAATTGGACTACTTAATATTGGCGAAGAGGTTATCAAGGGAAATGAAGTTGTAAAACAAGCAGGGATTCTACTGCGTAATAGCACTTTAAATTTCCACGGTAATGTTGAAGGAAACGATATTTTCAAAGGTACCACTGATGTGGTAGTTTGTGATGGTTTTGTTGGCAATGTCGCACTTAAAACTAGTGAAGGTTTAGCTAGTATGATTTCACAGATGATTAAAGAAGAATTTGGACGATCTTTATTGACCAAGTTTTTATCTTTCTTAGCACTTCCAATCTTACTGCGCTTTAGAAAAAGGGTAGATCATCGGCGATATAATGGCGCAATGTTACTTGGCTTGAGGGGACTTGTCATCAAGAGTCATGGTTCAGCAGATCGTTATGCTTTTTACATGGCTTTGACAAGAGCCTATGAGGCAGCCAATAATCATATGGTTGAAAAAATTGCTAAGGCATTTGATCAAATTGAAAAACAGAAGGTGGATGAAGCTTCTAGCACACCACCCATCTCCTCCACTAACGCTATTAGCTAATCCTTAGATAATTTATTTATGGCTACTTTTGCAAAAATCGCTGGAACCGGAAGTTATTTGCCCGAGCAAAGAATTGATAATGAAGAGTTAGCTCTAATGCTCCTGAAGGATGGGATATTAACGAGTGATGAATGGATTTTTTCGCGAAGCGGGATTAAGGCGAGACATTTTGCACAAAAGAACCAAATGGCCAGTGATTTAGCTGTCCTCGCAGCAAAAAACGCTTTGAGTGCAGCGAGTCTTGAAGCAAGTCAAATTGATTTAATTATTTTAGCGACATCAACGCCAGATAATTTGGGTGGTTTTCCTAGTACGGCTAGTTCAGTTCAACATAAATTAGGTATTACTTCAGGTTGCGGCGCGTTCGATGTTCAGGCTGTCTGTTCAGGTTTTATTTACGGTACTCATTTAGCCAACGCTCTGATTAAAAGCGGTGATCATCAACGTGTGATGGTCATTGGTACAGAAGTCTTTTCTAGAATTCTTGATATGAAAGATCGAACTACCTGTGTTTTGTTTGGAGATGGTGCTGGTGCTGTGATTTATGAAGCTTCCTCTGAGCAAGGGATTATGAGTTCAGCAATCCATTCTGACGGTTCCCATCAGCAAATATTATGCGTTCCTGGATACATTGGTCACGGTGGAATACAAGGTTCTGCTTATTTAACGATGGATGGACAAGCAGTCTTTAAGTTGGCAGTAAAAATGTTGGAAAAAGTTGCCACTGAGGTGTTGGAAAAGGCACATTTAAGTACCAATCAGATTGATTGGTTAATTCCCCATCAAGCGAATATTCGTATTATGGAGGGAACTGCTAAGAAATTGGGTATTCCACTTGAGCAGGTGATTGTGACCGTAAATGAACATGGCAATACCTCAGCCGCCTCCATTCCATTAGCGCTAGATACTGGTATTCGTGATGGTAAAATTACGCGAGGTCAGAATTTACTATTAGAGGGTGTTGGTGGTGGATTTACTTGGGGTGCAGCTTGTATCCGATACTAAGCGGCCTTTTATAAAAACAGTGATGCAATCGGAAAATTAAACTTAGGGTTTTACTCCTACAAAAAATGGTTTTTAATAAATGACTCAAAAATTAGCATTCGTTTTCCCAGGACAAGGTTCCCAATCAGTTGGGATGTTAAATGGTTTTGCTGACAACGCTTTGGTGCAGCAGATTATTAGTCAGGCGAGCCAAGTATTAGGTCAAGACTTAGGCCAATTAATCCAGGATGGGCCTGCTGAAGCTTTAGCTTTGACAGAAAATACTCAGCCAGTCATGTTAATTGCTGGAGTTGCTATTTACCGCGCATGGATTGAGGCTGGTGGTCAAATACCCGATTTTATGGCAGGTCACAGTTTAGGTGAGTACACCTCTTTAGTGTGTGCTAATAGTTTAGACTTCACGCAAGCAGTTCCACTTGTCAGATACAGGGCGCAAGCAATGCAAGAGGCTGTTCCCGTTGGGTCTGGTGGTATGGCAGCAATTATCGGCTTGAGTGACGAAATCATCGTGAATTTATGCCTAGAAGTTTCTCAAGAAACAGGCTTTGTCGTGGAACCAGTAAACTTTAATGCCCCGAATCAAGTCGTTGTTGCTGGACATATTCAAGCCATTAATCGAATCATCGAAATAGCCAAATCTGCTGGCGCAAAACTAGCGACAAAGTTGCCCGTTTCTGCACCATTTCATTCTAGTTTGCTATTACCGGCTGCTGCGAAATTAGAAAAACATCTCACCGCTATTCAATTTCATCAACCGGCTGTTCAGGTAATTAATAATGTGGACGTAATGATCGAAAATGACCCATTGAAAATGAAAGATGCCTTAATTCGCCAGTCTTACTCCCCGGTGAGATGGGTTGAAACGATCGAAAAAATGGCTGATTTAGGTGTGAATCACCTAGTTGAGTGTGGCCCCGGTAGAGTTTTAGCCGGTCTTGTTAAGCGCATTGCTCCACAAATAAAGATACACGGTATTTCAGATCCACAAACAATTCAAACTGTTTTATCCGAGTTAAAAAATTAATTGTTAAAATTCAAAGCTAAATGATGAATAATCTATTCGAAGGTCAAATTGCAGTAGTAACTGGTGCCTCTAGAGGAATCGGTAAATCTATTGCACAAAACTTAGCCAGTCAGGGTGCCCTAGTCATTGGCACCGCGACAACTGCAACTGGTGCACAAAATATTTCTGACTATTTAAAAAATAGTGAGACTATCGCAGTAAGTGGTCTCGGTGAGGTGCTCAATGTAACTGAACCTCAAGCTTGCGAAAATTTTATTGATAAAGTGGTCAAACAATTTGGCGGTATTAATATCCTTGTTAATAACGCAGGGATTACGCAAGATCAGTTAGCAATGAGAATGAAGGATGATGAGTGGAACTCTGTCATTGATACAAATCTAAATGCAGTATTTCGACTGTCAAAAGCGGTTTTAAGACCAATGATGAAAGCCAAGGCTGGGAGAATTATCCACATCACTTCAATAGTTGGTCACAGTGGTAACCCTGGTCAAGCAAATTATGCCGCGGCCAAAGCTGGCGTTGCTGGAATGAGTCGTGCACTGGCAAGAGAGATTGGTAGTCGAGGTATTACGGTGAATTGTGTCGCACCTGGCTTTATCGACACAGATATGACTAGAAGTTTGTCTGAAGATCAGCAAAATGCATTAAAGGTAAACATCCCATTAGGAAGACTTGGAAGCCCTGAAGACATTGCTCACGCAGTCTCTTTTTTGGCCTCTGAAAATGCTGGATATATCACTGGTACGACTTTACACGTCAACGGTGGTTTATATTTAGCCTAATGACTTTTGAAAATGATAAAATAATTTTAATTTAACAACATCCCCGGAGGGAAAGCATGGATAACATTGAACAACGAGTAAAGAAAATCGTAGCTGAGCAACTTGGCGTAACAGAAGCTGAAGTTAAAAACGAATCATCATTCGTTAATGACTTAGGTGCGGATTCACTTGATACCGTTGAATTAGTGATGGCTTTAGAAGATGAGTTTGGAATTGAGATTCCTGACGAAGAAGCTGAGAAGATTACTACAGTTCAGTTAGCAATTGATTTTGCATCTTCGAAAGCTCAAGGCTAATCCGTGTCTTATCCAAACAACCGACGACGTGTCGTTGTCACCGGTTTAGGTCTTATTAGTCCCGTTGGAAATGATGTAGATTCTGCCTGGAACAATTTACTGCAAGGTAAATCTGGTATTGCCACGATTTCAAAGTTTGATTCCAGTGGCTTGTCAGTCCATTTTGCAGGCGAAGTAAAAAACTTCAATATTGAAGACTATCTTTCAGCAAAAGAAGCCAGACATATGGATACCTTTATTCATTTCGGTATCGCAGCTGGGACGCAGGCATTTAAGGATAGTGGGATTGAAGTGACTGAAGCCAATTCTGAACGAATTGGTGTTTTAGTTGGTTCAGGTATTGGTGGTTTGCCAATGATTGAACAAACGCATCAAGAGTTAATTACTCGTGGTGCAAGACGTATTTCTCCCTTTTTCGTGCCTGGTTCCATCATTAATATGATTTCAGGTCATCTCAGTATTAACTTGAATCTTAAAGGTCCCAACCTCTCTGCTGTGACTGCCTGTACCACAGGTCTTCATAGTATTGGGTTAGCCGCTAGATTAATTCAATATGGAGATGCCGATGTAATGATTGCTGGCGGAGCTGAGTCAACTGTTTCGCCGCTCGGTATTGGTGGTTTTGCTGCAGCTAGAGCTCTATCATTACGTAATGACGATCCAGCAACCGCTTCAAGGCCATGGGATGTCGATCGTGATGGCTTTGTTTTAGGTGAAGGCGGTGGGGTTGTCGTACTTGAAGAGTACGAACATGCCAAAGCACGTGGAGCTAGGATTTATGCTGAAGTAGCTGGATTTGGTATGAGTGGTGATGCTTACCATATGACAGCGCCGAATATGGATGGTCCAAGAAGATGTATGCTTAATGCAATCAAGGATGCTGGCGTCAATTCGGAAGAAATTGGCTATATCAATGCTCACGGTACATCGACACCATTGGGTGATAAAAATGAAACTCAAGCAATTAAAGCAGCATTAGGTGATCATGCCAAAAAGCTCATCGTCAATTCTACAAAATCGATGACGGGTCATTTGCTTGGTGGGGCTGGTGGTCTTGAATCCGTATTTACGATCTTGGCCTTGTATCATCAAAAATCTCCCCCAACGATTAATATTTTTAACCAAGATCCAGAATGCGATTTAGACTACTGTGCAAATACAGCTCGAGATATCAAATTAGATGTTGCGGTTAAAAATAACTTTGGATTTGGTGGTACTAACGGTACGCTAGTTTTCAAAAGAATTTAAAATAGTTGAATGTAAACAACTATTTCTTGATAAAACCAACGTTCTATGAATAAAGTTAGTAAATTCAACAAGTTATCTCATTTTTTCTTTGCCTTAGTGATGGCGTCAAGTTTGCTTGGCGTTGTCAAAGCTCAAAGTGACTCTACAAATAACCTTAATAATTTAAGTTCAAATCCAAAAAGATTCCTTGACTTCGCCGATTTAGTAGAAAAAGCGAGTCCTGCTGTTGTCAATATTCGTACAACCGAAAAGGTGATGGTTTATCAGATGCCATCTAATATTACGCCACAGGATCAAGCAGAGTTTTTCCGCCGTTTTTTTGGTATTCCACTCCCTGTACAACCTCAACCAACACCTCAACAACGTCCACAGCAACAACAAGCACCGCAGGCGCAAGAACAAAATCGCGGTACGGGTTCAGGCTTTATCTTGGATTCTAGTGGATATATCCTAACAAATGCTCATGTGATAGAAGGTGCAACAAATATCTATGTAACCTTGACCGACAAAAGAGAGTTTAAGGCAAAATTAATTGGGTCTGACCCAAGAACAGATGTAGCGCTTGTTAAAATTGAAGCAAAAGATTTACCGAAATTACCCATTGGCGACTCTTCCAAGGTAAGGGTAGGTGAGTGGGTTTTAGCAATTGGATCTCCTTTTGGTTTAGACAATACTGTTACTGCCGGTATTATTTCTGCCAAAGGGCGTGAGACAAACGATAGTATCACCCCATTCATTCAGACGGATGTTGCGATTAACCCCGGAAACTCCGGCGGTCCACTGATTAATACCAAGGGAGAGGTAATCGGTATTAACTCCCAAATTTATAGCAAATCAGGTGGTTACATGGGAATCTCATTTGCGATTCCAATTGATGAAGCGATTCGTATTTCGGAACAGTTAAAGTCTAATGGTCGAATTGTTAGGGGTAGGATTGGTATTACTATTACAGAACTGACAAAAGAATTAGCAGAATCGATGGGCTTTAACCTTAAATCAAAGGGCCTTTTAGTTCGAGGAATCGAGGCTGGTGCCCCTGCTGCCATGTCAGGAATTGAAGTTGGTGACGTAATTGTGAAGATTAACGATCGTGAAATCGAAAAAACAATTGACCTAACCAGGACTATTAGTGACATCAAACCAGGAAATCGGGTAAAAATTCAAGTTTGGCGTAAAGGCAATATTCGAGAAATCAATGTGATGGTCGTTGAGGTAGATGTGCCTCGCCGTCCTTAAAGCATTACAATAACGTAGACGTCTTATTGCAGCGCGACATGTTGTTGCGCTACAGCAAGACGTTCTAAGGAATCCATGAAACATATAAGAAATTTTTCTATCATTGCCCATATTGATCATGGGAAGTCTACTTTAGCCGATCGAATTATCCAGCTCTGTGGAGGTCTTTCTGAGCGGGAAATGGAAGCCCAAGTTCTTGATTCAATGGATATCGAAAAAGAACGAGGTATTACGATTAAGGCACAGACCGCTGCATTGAGCTATCGAGCTCGGGACGGTCAAGTCTATAATTTAAATCTGATTGATACGCCAGGTCATGTGGACTTTTCGTATGAAGTCAGTCGCTCACTGTCAGCCTGTGAAGGAGCCCTTTTAGTCGTTGATGCTAGTCAAGGGGTTGAAGCTCAAACGGTTGCAAACTGCTATACCGCGATCGAACTTGGTGTTGAGGTAGTTCCTGTTTTGAATAAAATAGACTTACCTTCGGCGGATCCTGAAAAAGCCAAGCAGGAGATTGAAGATATCATTGGTATCGATGCTACAGATGCAGTAACTTGTTCAGCTAAAACCGGTCTTGGCATTGAAGATGTAATTGAACGCCTGATTGTTGAAGTTCCAGCACCTGAGGGAGATCCTGCCGCACCACTTCAAGCTTTAATTGTAGACTCATGGTTTGATAACTACGTTGGCGTAGTGATGCTCGTGAGAATTAAGAATGGCACTATCAAGCCCAAAGAGCGCATCTCTCTCATGTCTAACAAGTCGATCCATTTAGTTGATCATGTTGGGGTATTTACTCCCAAATCAATTGATAAAACTGAACTAGCCGCAGGTCAAGTAGGTTTTATCATCGCAGGTATCAAAGAATTAAAAGTGGCGAAAGTGGGTGATACCATCACTCACGCACCTGGTCAACCTGGCAGAGTTCCAGCAATGGAGCCATTACCCGGCTTTAAAGATGTTAAATCGCAAGTTTTTGCTGGTTTGTATCCAGTAGAGGCTAATCAATACGAGGCTCTAAGAGAGTCTTTAGAGAAGTTAAAACTCAATGACGCTGCGCTTCAATATGAACCAGAAGTATCTCAAGCTTTAGGTTTTGGCTTTAGGTGTGGCTTTTTAGGCTTACTGCATATGGAAATTGTGCAAGAGCGCCTAGAGCGTGAGTTCGATATGGACTTAATCACCACGGCTCCTACCGTAGTCTATGAGGTCGAATTGAGTGATCATTCAAAGGTGATTGTCGATAATCCTTCAAAGATGCCAGAGCCTAGTAAGATAGAAACAATTTTTGAACCGATGGTAGTGGTCAACCTCTATATGCCTCAAGAATACGTTGGCGCCGTCATTACCTTGTGTACTGGTAAGCGTGGTATTCAAACGAATATGCAGTACTTAGGGCGTCAAGTACAGTTGACCTATGATTTGCCAATGGCTGAAATTGTCATGGACTTTTTTGATCGTCTGAAATCGATTTCAAGAGGCTATGCTTCGATGGATTACGAGTTTAAAGAGTACCGTGCATCGGATGTGGTCAAGGTTGATATTTTAATTAATGGCGATAAAGTCGATGCCTTATCGATTATTGTGCACCGCAGTAATAGCCAGTATCGTGGGCGTGAAGTGGTGGCAAAAATGCGAGAAATTATTCCGCGTCAAATGTTTGATGTAGCGATACAAGCTGCGATTGGTAGCGGGATTATTGCTC
The DNA here is from genome assembly GCF_003072505.1 of Polynucleobacter rarus. Classification (GTDB taxonomy): domain Bacteria; phylum Pseudomonadota; class Gammaproteobacteria; order Burkholderiales; family Burkholderiaceae; genus Polynucleobacter; species Polynucleobacter rarus. The sequence continues at coordinate 1,409,900 of NZ_NTGB01000001.1, read as the reverse complement.
GTGAAAACGTCAAGGCATTACGTAAGAACGTTTTAGCGAAGTGTTATGGCGGTGATATTTCTCGTAAGAGAAAACTCTTAGAGAAACAAAAAGCAGGTAAAAAACGAATGAAACAAGTGGGCAATGTGGAGATTCCACAAGAGGCCTTTTTAGCAATTTTACAGGTGCAAGATAAATGAGTATATGGGCTTTGATTGGTCAGCAATTCGCAAAGATTCTTTTGGCTTTATTTGTGGTCTTTGGTATTTTATGGACACTCGATAAACTGGTATTAAGCAAGCAGAGAAAAGCCCTAGGTATACAAAAGCGGCCAATTTGGTTAGAGTTCACTGCCGATTTATTTCCTGTCATTGCCTTTATTTTTGTTTTGCGTTCATTCTTGTTTGAGCCTTTTAAAATTCCTTCAGGATCGATGATTCCGACTTTGCAAATTGGGGATTTTATTTTGGTGAATAAATTTACCTACGGAATTCGCTTTCCAGTAATTAATAAAAAAATCATTGAAGTCGGTGAGCCTCAGCGTGGTGATGTCGTTGTCTTTCGATATCCAGTAGATGAAACAGTCGACTATATCAAGCGTGTGGTTGGGGTGCCAGGTGATGTTATACAGTACACAGATAAACGTTTAACTGTGAATGGTAAAGTCTTTAATTACGAACAAATTAGTAAAATTCCTCAGGTCGGTGATGAAGATAATCAGGTTTTATTTGGTGCAGTTCCCGACTTTTTAAAAACCAGGCATTTTAAAGAAACCTATCCAGCGGAGTTAGGTGGAGTTTCTCACTTTATCGAAAATGATCCACAGCGCCCAAGCGGTTTTGCGAGTACTTTCATTCGGGAAAACGCTTTTCCACAAATGGAAAACTGTGAGTACAATGCCTCCGGTTTTACTTGTAAAGTACCAGCCGGTTCTTACTTTATGATGGGCGATAACCGTGATAATAGTTTAGATTCGCGTTACTGGGGTTTTGTGCCTGAGAAAAACTTGGTTGGAAAAGCAGTGTTCATTTGGTTGAATATTAGCGCTTTTAGTCGGATAGGAAGCTTTAACTGACATGAATGCTAGAGCCACAATTGATACGAAGCAACTGGAAGATCGCTTAGGTTATCAATTTCAAAAGCATGAATTGTTGGTTCAAGCATTAACCCATCGTAGTCATGGTAAAAAAAATAATGAACGCTTAGAATTTTTGGGCGACTCGGTCTTAAATTGTATTGTGGCAGAAATCCTCTTTGATAAATTTAATCACCTTGACGAAGGTGATCTCTCCAGAGTTCGTGCTAACTTAGTGAAGCAACAGGCTCTATACGAAATTTCTCAGAGTTTAGCTCTATCTGATTACCTTCGATTAGGTGAGGGGGAGTTAAAAAGTGGGGGATTTAAAAGACCATCGATTTTGGCAGATACTTTGGAAGCAATTATTGCTGCCATATTTGTGGAAGCTGGATTTGAAAAAGTAAGAGAAATTCTTAGAAAGCTCTACAGCCTCATTTTAGATAACGTCGATCCTAAAACCTTAGGTAAAGACGATAAAACCTTGCTGCAAGAATATTTACAAGGACATCAATTACCATTGCCTGTTTATCAAGTAATTGCTACAACTGGAGTTGCGCATAATCAAAACTTTGAAGTGGAATGTTGTGTTGAACCTCTTGATATTAGGGTGTCTGGAACAGGCACCAGTCGACGAGCTGCTGAACAATCTGCAGCCAAGTTAGCCCTCATAAAAACGCAAAAAGCATTGCCACAAATTTTAAAGCCGTCAAAAAAAATGACGACTAAAAAGAAAAAGAGCCTTCTTGAACCAAGTCAAGGTGATGAACAACTGAACTTAACCCTAAAAGGCTGAAATGACATTTAAATGTGGATCCATTGCTCTTGTTGGTCGACCTAACGTGGGTAAGTCAACTTTATTAAATGCGCTGGTTGGCCAAAAGATCAGTATTACCTCAAGAAAAGCGCAAACGACTCGTCATCGGATTGCCGGAATTAATACCACTGAAAGTGCACAATTTATCTTTTTGGATACACCAGGTTTTCAAACGCATTTTGTGAGTGCTTTAAATAAATCACTCAATCGAACCGTCACAAATACTCTCGGTGATGTCGACGTCATCTGCCTTGTTGTGGAGGCCGGTAACTTTTCAAAAGATGATGCACAAGTTTTAGACATGCTGTCTGGGGATATTCCAGTCATCCTAATCGCAAATAAGCTGGATGTGTTTGCCAGCCGTGCAGAGACTCCCTCTGACCGTGATTACTATTTGTTGGAATTTTTAAAAGAGATGGCAGGTAAGTTTGAGTTTGCTGAAATTGTGCCAATGACAGCAAAACATCCTGGGGATATTGTTCGGCTAATGTCGACCATTGAATCGTACTTACCAGAGCGTGAGGCAATTTATGATCCAGATACCTTGACGGATCGAAGTGAGCGATTTTTGGCTGCTGAAATATTGCGGGAAAAAGTTTTTCGTCATACTGGCGCAGAGTTACCCTATGCTAGTTCTGTAGTAATTGATAAATTTGAACTAGAGGGTAAGATGCGCCGTATTGCAGCGACGATCCTTGTGGACCGTGATAGCCATAAGCCAATGATTATTGGTGAGAAGGGTGAACGCCTGAAAAGAATTTCGACCGAGGCGAGGGTGGATATGGAAAAACTATTTGACGCTAAAGTTTTTCTAGAGACTTGGGTCAAGGTTAAAAGAGGTTGGGCAGATGACCGTGTGGCTTTAAGAGAGCAAGGATTGGAATAAGTTATGCGGGTGTTAGAAGAGCCTGCCTTTGTGTTGCACTCCATTGCTTATAAAGAGACTAGTTTAATTTTAGACGTCTTTACACGGCATTACGGCAGGATTGCTTTAGTTGCTAAAGGCGCTAAAAGACCACATTCAGCCTTGCGTCCGGTATTACAACAGTTTCAGCCACTCCACATTCACTTTTCAGGCAAGCTTGAACTCAAAACATTGACTAAGTCCGAATGGACCGGTGGTGTTGTACCCCTAGTTGGTGATGCTTTGCTGTGCGGTTTTTACATGAATGAGTTAATTGTTAAGTTTTTAGCAAGAGAAGATGAGCACGAATCGCTTTTTGATGATTATCATCAAACGATTGCCCAGTTGTCAGTTGCTAAGGATCAATTTGAGAAAATCTTACGCCCATTTGAAATACGCCTCTTACAAGAAACAGGGTATTGTGCACCCCTTGATATCTGTCAGGAAACAGGTGCAGACTTGGATCCAGACTTAGATTATGTCTATCAACCAGAGGTAGGAGTGCGCCCACATGGATTGAGCGATCCAGTCTTTTGGCCAATTCTAAAAGGTAAGCATTTTTCGGCTCTGGCTAAATTCTATTTAGAAGATCCTGAAACCTTACAATTAAGTAAACCTTTAATGCGCTTTTTATTAGGATTGCATTTACAAGACCAAGTATTAACCACCCGTCAGATATTAATAGATTTAAAAAAACTTTAGGAATCTCCATGATCCAAACGATTGATCTGGGCGTCAATATTGACCATATCGCAACACTTCGAAATGTCCGAGGGGTTAGTTACCCTGATCCAATTCGAGCAGCATTAGAGGCTGAAGAAGCTGGCGCAGATCTAATCACATTGCATTTACGAGAGGATCGAAGACATATTAAGGACCAAGATTTATTTGCGCTGCGCCCTCTTCTGAAGACGCGTATGAATCTAGAATGTGCGATTACCCAAGAGATGTTAGACATTGCCTGTCGAGTTCACCCTCAAGATGTTTGCCTAGTTCCTGAAAAAAGAACCGAAGTTACTACCGAAGGTGGTTTGGATGTAATCGGTAAAATTCAAGAAGTTCAGTTGGCGACTCAAACCTTGGTAAAAGAGGGGGTTAAAGTATCACTTTTTATTGACCCAGAGATTGAAGTGATACAAGCGTGTCGGGATATTGGCGTTGGGATTGTTGAATTACACACTGGCGCTTATGCTAACGCAACTGGCGAATCCAAAGGCCGTGAGTTATTAAGAATCCAAAAAGCTGCAGAATTCGCTCACCAAATTGGTATAAAAGTCAATGCAGGCCACGGTCTTCATGAAGGTAATGTGTGGGACATTGCCCAAATTTTACCAATTGTTGAGTTAAATATTGGCCATGCTTTAGTTGCACAAGCGGTCTTCAAAGGCTGGAAAATGGCAATCAAGGACATGAAAGCATTAATGCAAGCAGCACGAAACCAATCTTCAGAAAGACTTGCATGATCTACGGCATTGGTAATGATTTGCTAGTCATTGCACGGATGGAAAAAACTTTCGAGAGGACAGGTGGGCGAATCGTTCAGCGTATTTTAGGACCGAATGAAACACGGGTTTACGAATCGCGCTTAAAAAGAAATGAGCGTCGCGGTTTAGCGTATTTATGTACCCGGTTTGCTGCTAAAGAGGCTTTTTCTAAAGCAATCGGGCTAGGGATGCACTTTCCGATGACTTGGCGATCGGTAGAGATTTTGAATGATGTGTCAGGAAGACCTTATTTGGTCTACCATGGCGAACTTGCCAAGATGATGAAAGAGAAAAACTTACAAGGTCAAGTAACGTTGACGGATGAAGAAAATATGGTGAGTGCAGTCGTCATTGTGACATTGACTTCATGAGGATTTTAAAAAGGAATTTGCTTGATGAAAAGAAAAAATTTTGCACCAGGACCTGTAGTTTTAGATGTAACAGCTGATGAGTTAACCATCGAAGATGCAGAGAGGATTGCGCATCCCTTAACGGGTGGCGTCATTCTATTTGGTAGAAATTTTCAAAGTAAAGCACAACTAACTGAGCTTACGAAATCAATTAAAAAAGTTCGTGATGATGTACTCATTGCAATTGATCATGAAGGCGGTAGAGTGCAACGCGCTAAGACTGATGGGTTTACCCATCTGCCGGCGATGCAACGCTTAGGTAATATTTGGTCAGGTAAACAACTCCCCGCTGGACGATATACGCCCGCTGAGACAGCCCTTATGGCCATGAAAGCGGCTACGGCAGTTGGTTATGTATTAGCTAGTGAGCTCCGCGCCTGTGGCGTTGATTTTAGTTTTACCCCAGTACTTGATTTAGATTATGGCAATAGCCAAGTGATTGGTGATCGTGCTTTTCATCAAGAATCCAGCATAGTGACGATGCTAGCGCGTAGTCTAAATCATGGTCTTTTGCTGGCAGGGATGAAAAATTGTGGCAAGCATTTTCCTGGCCACGGTTTTGCTAGTGCAGACTCTCATGTAGAGATTCCGACTGATGATCGAAGTCTTGAGCAAATTTTGGGTAAGGATGCCAGACCTTATCTTGATCTGGGTTTAACCCTTGACTCAGTGATGCCGGCCCACGTTATTTACTCAGCCGTTGATAAGATGCCTGCGGGATTTTCGAAGATTTGGCTGCAAGATATTTTGCGTCGCAAACTTGCATTTAACGGAGTCATTTTTAGCGATGATTTATCTATGGAGGGGGCCTCAGTAGCCGGAAATGTAGTGCAAGGTGCTCAGGCTGCTTTAAGTGCTGGGTGCGACGCCGTATTAATTTGTAATCGCCCGGATTTGGCAGACCAACTTCTGAGTGAATTAAAAATTAATGAAAAATTATTTGCTGTTTCAAGACAACGCTTGATTCGATTATTTCCAGTAGGTTCAGCCCTTAATTGGAAAGAAATGCAAATGGAGCAGCAGTATGCTGAAGCCAAAATGTTGTTACAAACTTTTGGATTAGTTGCCTAAAAATTGATCAAAATTCATAAAAATTGATAAGCAAAATAGCTAGATTTTTAGTAATCGATTTTAAAGAATCTGTTAAAGAAGGATCAATAAATTAACGTATCTGTTGGAGTCTGTTAAAGGTGTATGAATTAATGAGTATCGAAAATATTGCAGCTGATATTGGGCAAAACATTCGGCTAGCTCGCGCATCTCTGTGCTTACAACAAGAAGAATTGGCAAAGTTGAGTGGAGTAAGTTTGCAGGCAATAAAAAATCTCGAAGGAGACGGAAAAGTGAAATTAATTACTTTTTTACGTGTTGCCAAGGCCCTAAATATAGATAAAGAAATTTGGCAAGTCTGTCAGCCTAGGCCTAATACTTTGGATGAGTTGCAACGAATTGAGTCTGCTCGGGCAAGTTCTTCACGAGTTAGGATTTTGTCTTGACTTCAAAGCTCAGCTTGATTGTTTAGTTAAGGCAATAGTCTTGAGCGACTGAAGTTGTCATGTTGGAAAACATTAATTTTGACATCCTACTCTACTAAAAGAACAAGCCCCTCAATGGAGTATCCAGAAAGAGGCTTGAAATCTAATCAAAGAATACAAGTTAAAAGTTATCTTTTAACTTGTATTAAAACGAATTTGAAGAGAAAATTTAGTTAGCGCGGCTACGGTATTCGCCGGTACGCGTATCAATTTCGATTTTGTCACCAGTAGCGCAAAACAGAGGAACTTGTAATTCATAACCTGTTTCAATCTTCGCCATTTTCATGACTTTTCCTGAACTGGTATCGCCCTTAACTGCTGGTTCTGTATAAATGATTTCACGAACAATCATAGTTGGTAAATCGACAGATAGAGCCTTACCTTCATAGAATACGACTTCAACAGTCATACCGTCTTGGAGATAATTGAGCGCGTCACCCATGTTGTCAACCTCAACTTCATACTGATTGTATTCAGTATCCATGAATACGTACATCGGGTCAGCAAAGTAAGAATAAGTACATTCTTTCTTCTCTAAAACAACCATATCGAATTTATCATCTGCTTTATAGATTCCTTCGTTAGGAGCATCTGTCATTAGATTCTTAAATTTCATTTTCACAACAGCAGAGTTGCGGCCAGAACGGTTATATTCAGCACGTTGCACAACCATTGGCTCGTTACCAATCATTACAACATTACCTACACGAACTTCTTGAGCAGTTTTCATCCGACAATTTCCTTGAATTTCAAACCTACGATTTTAACCTTTTTTTAATAAAGGTTTAATGAAATTGATAATTCTTACTCCCAAGTCAGCGTCTAATTGACTAGAGTGAAGAGTGTTGGCCCATTCTTGAGCATATGAATTGATATTGCTAAGGTCATTCCACCAGGTATCAACTGCATGATTTTTCATCATATTTATAATTTTTTGCGCTAATTGAAGATTATCTTTGGGTAAATAGATATTTAAAAATGCATCGAGTTTTTCTAGGTGAACCTGATCTTCTTGCGGATAGATATCCCAAATAAAAGGTTTAGCAGCCCATTGGGCTCTAACAAAAGAATCTTCCCCTCTAACCCAATTTAAATCACAGCGCGCTAAAAGAGCGTCATATTCCTCTTGATTTACAAATGGTGTTGGTATCAATCGTATTTGATCTAGATCAATGGGTCGGTTGAAAGGTTTACCGAGCCATTTAGTTACTGCTTCTTGCGCTTTACCATAGCAAATAAATAAATCGGCCTTGGTGCCTTGATTCATTAATTGGTCTAAAAAATCGATGAAATTATTCTCACCATAATTAAAAATAGAGATGACGGACGATTCAGTACGAATCTCTTTAAAAAGTTCATTGAGAACTTTTGAATTGTTCGCGTCGGTAGAAAATGGCTCCGACGGTCCCAACAACCCACCAGTCCTATTGTTGAAACCAGGATAATAAAAATAACGAGGATGCTGATTAGGAAGGCTAGGTAGCGTCGCTAATCCATGCATGTCCTCAATCCAAGGTTCAGCACTAAGGTATTCCACATTTATTAAGAGGCTATCTGTGATTTGAGTCAGGTAAAGCTCTGGTAAGTCACAGGAAAAGGTTTCTAGTACCACTTCAGGCATTTCATTAGGTTTAATAATCTGTTCTGCATGATCCCAAGATTCAATTCTTAAACCAAGTGACATTAGCTTTGCAATAATCGCCTCTCCAGCGAGCTTCTTAATTAAAGGAATATCATCACAAAATAATCGAACTTTATTTTCATTAACCGTAAAATGGTTGCTTGCAAGAATTTCTGTCAAGCGCCGAGTAAGACGCCATGAAAATCCAGCATCGCCATAGTTATCAACCACTTTACAAAAGATATCAATTCGCATGACAACGCCTTCGCCCGAAGAATATTTTGAAAAACTCCAAGAAGAAGTGAAGCAATTGACTGAGCTTCCGGGAGTTTATCGATTTTTTGATCAAAATAATCATATTTTGTACGTTGGTAAAGCTAAGAACCTTAAAAAAAGAGTAAGTAGTTATTTTCAGCGCACTCAATTATCTCCCCGAATTGAGCGCATGGTTCAAAAAATTGTGCGTTTGGAAACAACGGCAACTCGCACCGAAACAGAAGCCTTAATTTTAGAGAATAACTTAATTAAGGCTCTTGCACCGCCCTTTAATATTCTATTCAGAGACGACAAGTCTTATCCTTATTTGATGATCACGGGTCATAGCTTTCCTAGGATTGCTTCATATCGCGGCAAGGTCGATAAGAAAAACAAGTATTTTGGACCTTTCCCAAATTCATGGGCAGTTAAAAGTAGTGTACAAATTTTGCAAAAAGTTTTTTTACTCAGAACTTGTGAGGATACAGTTTTCAAAAACCGTAGTCGCCCATGTCTATTACATCAAATTCATCGATGTAGTGCTCCCTGTGTTGGATTGGTCTCAACTTCTCAATATCAAGAAGACGTGGGTAAAGCAGTCTCTTTTCTAGAAGGTAATCATGCTAGTGTCATGAGTGAATTAGAAAGTGCCATGTTGTCTTATAGCGATGAGCTTGAGTTTGAAAAGGCTGCCTCAGTAAGAGATCGAATTGCTGATTTATCGAATGTCTTACAACAGCAATCAATGGATGCGGTCGCTGATGGACAAAACAATATCGATATTGTTGCGGTTGCAGAACACCATGGACAAATCTGCGTGAATTTAGCCATGGTAAGAGGGGGTAGGCATCTAGGAGATCGCCCTTATTTCCCGATAGTTGTAAAAAATGATACGGGTGCTGCGTCTGAAATTGCTGAGTACTTGTTATCTTTTATGGTGCAAAGATATTTAGATGATACTGATTTGCATGATGGTAGTGATTTACAAAAATTAGTACCTACCGTGTTTGTATTGAGTCATCATTTAGGTGATGATGAGGCGCTCTTGATGCAGTCTTTGGAGGAGCGTTTAGGTAAAAAGGTACAGTTTATAACCCACCCGCAAGGTCAGCGTAAACATTGGCTCGCGATGGCGCAGGGCAACGCCCAGATTGCCTTAGCTAAGCGTATTAGTGAACGAAGTGGAGCGCAAGCAAGAAGCATTGCGTTAATGGATCTATTGCAAATTGATTTAGATGAATCCGACTTATTGCGTATTGAGTGTTTTGATATCAGTCATACATCTGGTGAGGCGACACAAGCCTCTTGCGTGGTTTATCAAAAAAATGACATGCAAAATAAAGAATATCGACGATTTAACATCGAGGGAATTACGCTGGGTGATGATTATGCTGCCATGCGTCAGGTGTTAGAGCGACGCTATGCAGGGTTTTTAGAGCTACCGGAAGATAAACTTCCTCATGTTATTCTGATTGACGGCGGTAAAGGGCAGGTGGAAGCCGCTAAAATGGTGCTGAATGAATTAGGAGTTGATAATAAGTTAATTGTCGGTGTGGCAAAAGGCGATGGGCGTAAGGTTGGTTTAGAAACTTTGATATTTGCCGATGAACGTGCCCCTTTAGCTTTGGGAGTTGATAATATTGCTTTGATGTTAGTTGCGCAAATTCGGGATGAAGCGCATCGCTTTGCCATTACGGGCATGCGAGCTAAAAGACAGAAAACTAGAAACGTATCAAGACTTGAAGAAATTGAGGGGATTGGCGCTAAGCGTCGACAAAAATTACTGGCGCGCTTTGGTGGTATCAAAGGGGTGGCAGGTGCAACAATAGAAGAGCTATCACAAGTTGAGGGAATATCTCAATCTTTAGCTGAACAAATTTATAAACAATTACACTAGTAGTTTCTTTCATGAAATTAAAAAATGCCATTTAACTTTCCAATCTTTTTAACCTGGTTAAGAATTGCTGTGATACCGCTCATCGTTGGTATTTACTATTTGCCAGAGGGACTATTTACCTTAGCTGAAAAGAACCTAATTGCTACCATCTTTTTTGTGGGTGCAGCAATCACAGATTGGTTGGATGGTTTTTTAGCCAGAAAATGGGGTCAATCCTCTAATTTTGGAGCTTTTTTAGATCCTGTTGCTGATAAATTGATTGTGGCTGCCACTTTACTGGTGTTACTAAATTTTGATCGAGTACCAGTATGGGTTGCTTTAATTATTATTGGTAGAGAAATTACTATTTCAGCGTTGAGGGAGTGGATGGCACAGCTAGGTGCTTCAGCAAGTGTTGCAGTGCACTTTTTAGGGAAAGTAAAAACGACTATGCAGTTAGTCGCCATTAGTTTTTTACTTTATGACAGCACTTTATTTGGCATCATCAATACTGGGATTTTAGGTAAGTACCTCATTATTATTGCTGCGATGATTACTTTATGGTCGATGGTTTATTATTTACGTAAAGCTTGGCCAGTTATTGCAGAGAAATCTTAACAAACTTTTGATTACACTAGTCAGATGAAAAAAAGTTTGTTACAATTACATTCTTAGTTAATTAGCAGATCAAATAAGTAATAAATTTTGAGCTGTAAAAACTACTTAAAGCAGTATGGCATAAGTTTCAGTTGTAAATTATGCGGGATTAGCTCAGTTGGTAGAGCGATACCTTGCCAAGGTATAGGTCGAGAGTTCGAGTCTCTTATCCCGCTCCAAATTTAATAAAGGGAAGCTTTGCTTCCCTTTTTATTTTGAGTATGAAATTGGTGTAACGAATTAAGATTTATAATTACTTCAGTTTGTACACGTAAGTGCAGTGGCGCGATGGCCGAGTGGTTAGGCAGAAGCCTGCAAAGCTTTGAACGGGGGTTCGATTCCCTCTCGCGCCTCCAAGATGACACCAACCAACACCCACAATTACCCATTAAAGTATTATAAATATAAGGCTTAGACGGCTATTTGGGTAACACTTGGCAACCCTTGTAATTGTGAGTATGATGATAAAAATGTGAGTATAAGTGTGAGTAGAAATCGTTCCTCTCAAAATCCTACTCACAAAATGAGGTCATCATGAAGCTAAATGATTCATTAATAAAGAAAAATACTTCAAAAGTCCCAAATGTGCCTATCAGTTATCCTGATGGACAAGGACTTGCCTTATATCACTTCCCAAATGATTCAAAGATCTGGCGATATCGTTATCGGTATCTTGGAAAAGCTAGGATGTTATCTCTTGGAAGCTATCCTGATGTAAGTCTTAAGAACGCAAGAATCAAGCATCAAGAAATGAGACAACTCTTAGATAAGGGTATTGATCCCTCTTTGGATCGCCAAGAAAAGCTCTTAATTAAAAAATCAGAGCATGAGGATAGTTTTCAAGCTATTGCGACTAAATGGCATGAGACTTGGAAATCAGATAAATCTACCCAGCATCAAAAGGCAGTATGGAATCGTCTTGAAGATGATTTGTTTCCATTTTTGGGGAAAAAGCCTATTAATGAAATTACTGCGCCCCAAATACTAATGGTTGTAAAAAAGATTGAAGCAAGAGGGGCGATTGATATTGCCAAAAGAACTTATCAAACTTGTGGACAAGTATTTAGATATGCAGTTGCTCATGGATTGTGTGAAAGAAATCCAGCAAAAGACATTAAGCCATCGGATGCGCTTAAGCCAAGACAAGAGCAGAACTTTGCTCGAGTTGATGAGAAAGAATTTCCTGAGTTATTGAGAAAGATAGATGACTATACGAATCAGGGAGGGACTGAGATTGTTCAATTAGCAATCAAATTAATGTCATATACATTTGTGAGAACAAGTGAGCTGATTGGTGCAAGATGGTCTGAAATAGATTTAGAGGCTAAACAATGGAGGATTCCAGCAGAAAGAATGAAGATGAAAGATCCTCATATAGTTGCGCTATCCACTCAATCTATTGAGATCTTAAAAAGACTTAATGAAATCTCTGGGGGCAGAGAGCTTGTATTTCCATCAAGTGCAAGTCCATTAAAGAGTATGAGCAACAACACCATCCTATTTGCGTTATACAGAATGGGTTATCACTCAAGGATGACAGGGCATGGATTCAGAGGGATTGCCTCCACAATCTTGCATGAGCAAGGCTATCCCCATGAGCATATTGAATTGCAGCTGGCTCATCAAGAAAGAAACAAGGTTAGCGCAAGTTATAACCATGCAAAGTATCTTCCTCAAAGAGCAAAGATGATGCAGAATTGGGCTGACTATTTAGATGGTGTTAAAGCTGGTGCAAAGGTAATTAATCTAAAAAAAGCCTAGTTAATCTCGATTTAATATTGCCATTAATTGTTAACAAGTATAAGATGGAAGCGTAGTAGAAATTGGCATTCTTTAGACAAAAAGAATCGAGCTTTTTTGCTAAGTCGCTAACTTTAATAAGTTAGTTATTTACTTTGCTCATTAAGGATTGCCATGAATAAATCTACCAATATTATCTCTAGTCTTTCACAAGAATGCTTAACTCTACCCAGCATAGGAATGTCTCGCTGGTCTCAAATCAAATCATTCATTCCATTTTCTAAAGAAAAATTTAGGCAGTTATGTCTCGAGAAAAAAGCACCTCAACCCATACGGATGGGGATTAGATGCACTTTTTACTCGAATCAAGAGATTCATCGTTTTCTTAACGATCCTCTCAATTACTCTGCCCAATAAAAAAACCTAGTCAGCTCGGCAAAGCCCACTAGGTCTATCTCTTTAAGGAAAAACAAATGAATATCGATATTATACTTTCACGTCTAAATAAAGTGCAAAAGACGTCTAAACTAAATGAATACAAGGCATTATGCCCAGCTCATGAAGATAAAAATCCAAGCTTATCCATCGGAGAATTATCAGATGGTCGAATCTTAATTAATTGTTTTGCTGGATGTGAATCGAAACAGGTTCTCGATTCAATAGGACTAAGCTTTGAAGATTTATTTCCAGAAAAATTAGGGGATTTTAAATCTGAGAAAAAACCTTTTAGCTCTAATCATGGTCTTAAGCTAATTGGCTATGAATCAAGCATTATTCTTGCTTGTGCTGGATTTTTGCGAGAGGGAAAAGAGTTATCTGAGGCAAACTTTTCAAGGATAGTTGAGGCAGTTTCACGAATCCAAAATGTCTTGAGGGTCTGTGGACTATGACTACTCAAACTTATGTAGAGCATTTAACTCCAATAGAACTTACTAAGACTTTATATTGGGAAGATATAAATACTGATAGATTAATTGAGGAAAAATCTTTTCCAACACAGGACTTACCTTTTGAGATTAGGGAGGTAGTAGAAGCGATTGCTGATGCCAAGAAAGTGCCTGATGTATTGGCATGGGCAAGTATTCAAAGCTCGATTAGTGCCTCTTGTGGAGGCTTATATGATGTCCAAATTGATAGTAGTAATACTCATCCAATTACAACAAACATTCTTTTGATCTGCGAGTCTGGAGATCGTAAGACATCTACTGACAATATGGCAAGTAAAGGAATTTCTGATTGGCAGAGAAAGCAATTCACAATCTATGAGGAGGAAAATAGAAATTATCAAGCTATCAAAAAAATAAGCAAAGATGAATTTTTACCTGAGCCACAACTTAAATCATTAATACAGGGTGCAATTACTCCACAAGCTCTAATTAAGTCCCTCAAGGCTCATCCTGAGATATATATATCCTCAAATGAAGGGGGGAGTTTTGTAGGTTCGCATAGTATGAAAGAGCAATCTATGAACTTTCTTTCCTTGCTTAATCAAGCTTGGGATGGATCGGACTTGAGAAATAATACTCAATCAAATGGATTTATGAGTGCTACAAATCCAAGAGCTACTGTAAATCTCTCGATGCAACAAAATGTATTTGATGAGTTTATCGGTAATGGACAAGCTAAAGGAATGGGAACTTTAGCAAGGTTCTTAATTGCAAAGCCCATATCATTAATGGGAACACGATTTTATGAAGAGCCTAAGCCCACAAATCAATGTATGTTAGGTTTTACTAATCGGATTATTGAATTACTTGAAACTCCAAGAAACTATGAGTATGACTATTTAAAACCTGAAATATTAACTCTTTCACCTGAGGCTAAAGAATTATGGATTGCCTTTTATAACAATATTGAAAAAGAATTAGTTTATGAATTAGAGTCAATTAAGGCTTGGAGTGCTAAAGCTGCGGATAATGCCTCCAGATTAGCAGCGCAATTTCATGCTTTTAAGGGTAATGGCTCAATAATTAATGTGGACTTTATGATTGCAGCAATTAAGGTCATGGAGTATTTCTTAAATGAACAATTACGACTTGAGCAATCAGGTGATCTGGTTCACAAGCAAAAAATGCTTAATTGGATGATTAAAGAATATAAGGATAAAGGCTTTATCGTTGAGTATGAGATTCAGCAAAGATGTCCAAATGACTTGAGAAAGAAAAAAGATTTCAGAGAGAAAATAATTAAAGCTTTAATAGATGATGGTTACATTCAAAGAAATGGATTAGATAAGGCTTATATATTCGTTAATCCTAAGTTATTGGGGGAAATATGAGAATCTTTAATCAGATAGAAGAACTCATAAAGTCTGCTAAGTCCGCTAAGTCATCTAATGAATTGTTATCAGTTGGTAAAGAGTTAGCGAATTTAGCAGAATTTCAGACACTCATTAATTTCATATCAGATAGATTATCTTTAGATGAGGATGATTTAAGAGCTTGGAATTTAAACTTTAAGGAAGATCCTTATACGACTGTTTTTTGTCTTAAGTTGATGAAGAAAGCAATTAATCAAGGGAGAGTCCTCAGTCATGGATGGCTTTCTCATTTATAAATCAAAACGATAGGAGTTAACTCAATGGGCGCACCAATAGGTAATAGAAATAATTCAAAGGGCAAGATGTTTAATGATGCTCTTAGGAGGCAGTTAATACAATCACCAGAGCGAATAGCTAAGATAGTTGAGGTATTAATTGGTGAGGCAGAGCAAGGTCAAGCATGGGCGATTAAAGAGATTATTGATCGCATTGATGGAAAGCCTACACAATTCATTGAGACAGATATGCAATTGATGACGGGTATTGAAGTTAGCTTTGTGAAACCAAAGAATGAATATTTAACTCAGAATTTTGCTCTGTTATCCCAAGGCTCACAATAGCCATTTATATTTGTAAGTTTTGAGGGGAGTCCAGATAGAGCCAAAATGCCTCCGCTACCAAACTCTGTAACTTCCCACTTGGTAGTTTGCCGATCAATTAAAAACATTCTATTTGTAATATCCGACTCACCATAGGAAATGTCCTCACTATAGACAATCATTAATGGCTTGTAGGTGTAATAACCAGAGTGTTTTCTAATATTATCGTTTCCAGCTTCTATTTCTTTTCTAGTATGCTCAAAAGTTATTGTGCCGATATGCTCAACCACTTTATTTTGTGATAACTCGTAATGTCGAACAATATTTTCATAGGTCTTTGTTGGATAGTCTTTATAAGTTTCAGTCATTACCCCGATGCACTTAAGGCTGATAGGTGGAAGATCAATTTCTTTAGCAACAACAGAAGTTGAAACTATCAGAATAAAGACAAGAGCATGGTTCTTATTTAGTATCATTGTTGTCTAGTTTGATACCAGCCTTTAGATCTCAAGCATTGATTTTGAACAATTGATATTTGCATTATTGGTGCATTTGGTATTGAAAATGCCCTAGCATTGCAGTCAGCCTGATCCATATAAAATTGCTCTTGAGTAAAAGGTTGATTTTTTGTCCAGGCAGTTGTGCCACAACCATTTATGGATATTACCAAAACTAAGAGAGTTAATTTTTTATACATTTTTTCTTTTTTTAAATTTAATTCTTAATGTAGTCTAAAAGCCGTGGCTTGTAAACCGTGGATTATATTAAGCCAATAAAGGATAACCCTATTATTTAAGGGAAATATCCATGAGTTATGAAAAAGAACTTGCAAATCTAAAGGCTAATCTATCAAAAAATATCAAAAAGCATCGAAAAGAGATTGGATTAGCTCAAGAGAGACTTGCCTTGGAGGCTGGTGTTGACAGGACTTTGGTAAGTAAAATCGAAAGAGAAATTGCAAATCCATCCTTAGAAATACTATTTAAGATTTCTATAATTTTGGATGTATCATTGAGTGATTTATTGGGTGACTAAAGGTTGGGTAAAAATCAAAGTGTGAGTATCTTTGTGAGTATCTTTGTCATATTAAAAATTAATACATAATATAATCAATTGCTTAAATTTATGATGTGATTCCCTCTCGCCCTCCAAGACCTCTTCAATAGACACCTCTAGTTGCCAATAAAACTTATGGACATCCTTCCCGTCCTTTAGGGCGTGGAGGATTCAAAACTTACACCTATTTATGGTGGTAACTATTCCCAGAGTAACCATTGCGCAATTGCTTTACCCATCACTAGCTCAATTTCTTCAGGACTAATCCATTGGTATTCACGAACAAACAAATCAATTGACTCACGCCAAGTACATTTCAATTTGGTAATATCGCTTCCCCAAAAGAAACGTTCAGGTCCAAAATAGCTATAAATTTGGTGAACGTGGTGCTCAATACTTTTGTAAGGGTAAGGATCATTAGCATATGCTGGAACTGCTGTAGCCTTCACTGCGATATTGGAAAAGGTAGCTAATTCTTTTAGGATGTCCATCTTTGCAAACGCTGACTCCCCGGTAGCATCTATAGGAACCCCTAGATGATCAATGATGAGCTTTAACTCTGGATAACGCCTTGCAATCGATGCAAAAACTTCGAGGTGACTACTAGCAGCTATGGCAATCGGAATTGCGTTCTCCTGAGCACCAGCCCACAGCCAATCTAATTCACTACCCATCATCCAAGTTTTATGTTTAGGCTCATTCAGAATATATCTCAGTCCCAACATACCTGCTTGTTGCTTCCAATGCTTCAAAATTGATTTAGGATCTTCACTATCTAATGGAAAATTTCCTAAAATACCAAAACGTTGCGGATATTTTCTTGCCGCCTCTATAGCAATTTGATTAGCATTAAGATCCCAAGCTGGGGGTTGAATGATGGCCGCATCTACCCTAGCGAATTGCATATCCTCTAATATTTCTGAAGATGAATATGGTTCTTGACGGTGAGCTCCACGCGGTTTACCACTTTCCCAAATATGCACATGTGCATCAATAATTTTCATATGTTAGTTCTCAGGAATAAATACATGCATACCATTTGCTAATCCATCTTGAACAGCTTTATAAACCTCAATGGCATTTTTTAGTGCATGGGTTTGTATATGTTGAGGTGGGTGCAGTAGGTGTTGATCAAAATCTTTCGCAAGACCATCAAAGATGGCTGCACATTCACTCCCTGAATAGAGTAAAGAATTTACTCCGATAATACTTGCCCCATTTCGATATAAATCCCTAACTGAAATCGTGACTTGTCCATTCCCTGGAGCAACGATTACTGCAACTTGACCAAATTTACCTATTGCGGATATTGAACCAGGTAACCAATGGCCAGTGGTGTCAAAAATCACATCAGGCCCTTCTGGAAAGTATTTCCAAATTAGGCTTTTTAATGCTTTCTCATCAGCAGTATTTGGTAAGAGATCTGCAAATATTTCTTGTTCTTTTATAGTCGCTAGATGTTCTTCTTTACGCACCAAACCTAACACAGTAGCTTTATTTTTTTTGGCTAACTCTACAGCAGCATTACCAACCGCGCCATTTGCACCAATAATAACGATTCGCGTCCTTTCTTTTACATGACACGATTGAATAGCTCCCCAAGCAGTTATATAGGGAGTCCCGCAATTAGCCGCCTCAACAAAAGACAAGGCTTGTGGCTTCAGCGAAATCGCACTTTGATGAACTTTCATATAAGCAGCGTGACTACCGTCTTGAATAAAGCCATTTTCTTTGCCCGTTCCCCAAACTTCTTTACCAATGAGTTCGGCAGGACCTTGCTGAATAATCCCAGAATAATCACGACCCGGAGTTCTTGGAATGGTTGTATATGGTAGTCGACCCATTACGTTAGATATATCGTTTCTATTCAACCGTCCTGCTTTAACTTCAATTAAAACCTCATCTTTACCTAAAGATGGGATAGGCATTTCAACTAGCTCTAAATTATTTAAATCTCCAGTTTGATTAAATCGTAATGCTTGCATGATTCTTCCTTATTTATTCGATCTTAATACCAGCTTTTTTTACTACTTTTGACATCCGTTCTGTTTCTTCACGAATAAACTGACTAAACTCCTGAGGTGAGTTTGATGTGGGCTCAGATCCTTGTGCATAAAATTGTTCTTTAATTTCTGGTGTACTAACCACTTTGACAATTGCAGCATTTAATTTATCAATAATGGCTTTAGGAGTTCCTGCAGGCGCGAGTAAGCCATACCAATTTTTCATCTCGTAGCCCTCAATGCCAGCCTCTTTCACAGTTGGTACGTCTGGCAAAATTGCTGAACGAACATTTCCGCCCACAGCAAGTGCTCTTAACCTACCTGACCTAATCAATGCAATGGGTCCTTGCATTGGTGTAAAAACCCACTGTGATTCACCTGATAATAAAGACATCACTGAAGGTCCAGCCCCTTTATAAGGAACATGTACCGCAGATACATTTGCCATGGATGTCAACATTTCACCTGCTAAATGGCTGGTTGATCCAATTCCTGCAGAGGCCATATTCAAACTATTGGGATTGATTTTCATACTCGCAACTAAATCTTTGACGTTCATCGACGGTGATGTTGCTGCAACTGCTAATACGTTTTGACCAACTGCAAAAATAGAAACCGGAGCTAAATCTTTTTGTGCGTCATAACTTAATTTGCTATAGACGTGGGGGGCAATCGTAATCCAAGAGGTTGCCCCAATTAATAGGGTATATCCATCAGGTGCAGATTTAGCAACATAGTCTGCCCCAATAATTCCGCCTGCACCTAATTTGTTTTCTAAGATAAGTGGTTGTCCCAGTTGCTCAGTTAATTTAGGAGCAATGAGACGAATTAAGGTATCTGTTGCTGATCCCGAACTTTGAGGAATAATAATCCGGATTGGTTTATTGGGGTAATTCGTCTCAACATTTTGCGCTTGAGTAAAAGAAGCAAGTAATAGGAGAAAAAAACCAATTAATCTTTCTATGGATTTGGCGCTCATCTACATTTTTACCTTCTGAAATTAGGCTTACGTTTATCTAAAAATATTCTACACCTTCTTGTGATTACTCAGTTTCATAAAACACCTTAAGAGCTTTTATCACAAGCGAGCCAATGCCTTTAATGGTCTTTGAATCCGAATTAAAAGATCACTTGGCTAGCAGGTAACCATAGATAGGTTCTCCATGGACGGACCTTATTCACCTCGCTCCTAATAAATTTAGAGTAGCCTTCAATTTTTTGTAAACCTTTTTTTGCGCTAACCCGTTAAAGATAAAAATATGGGAGGTTAATGATGAAAAAGTTCTTGATTGTTTTAGTACTTACAGCTTCCATTACTGGTTGTGTCAGTTACCCAGTTTCAAGTGAATATCCTCGAGCTTATTACAAGCCATATCCTACTTATTGGTATGAATATCATCAGGCTTACCGATATACTCCTCATCACAGATACTATCGTTGGTAAATAACTTCAAAAACTAAAAAGCATTGCATTTCCTTATAGAGGTTTTGGCTTTTTCTGAACCACATAAAAATTTCTTTTGTTAAGAGGATGGCCGATAAAGCCGCAAACTAATTACTTACCAAACTGTTGTAAATTGTGCTTTTTGAATAACTAAATATAATAGGAACTGTTAATTGGTTATTCGTTAAGAATGTTTTTCTCTAACCGTTCATTCAACTCCCCAAACTACAGTTATCATTTTTTGGATTGATTTAAGCTCAATCCAAGTAGATATTTGTAGAACATAACTTGTATTTAGATATCGAACATTTGGTTTTCAGTGTTTCAAACTATGGATAAAATTCATCAAGTATTACTAAATGTTTTTGGCTTCGAAAAATTTCGCGGGGTCCAGGAAACGATTGTTCAGCATATTGTGCAAGGGGGTGATGCCTTAGTACTGATGCCTACTGGTGCCGGTAAATCTATTTGCTATCAAATTCCTTCATTGGTGCGGTCAGGGGTCGGTGTTGTTGTTTCGCCATTAATTGCCTTAATGCAAAATCAAGTGGATGCCCTGAAACAACTAGGTGTACGCGCTGCATTCTTGAACTCTAGTTTGGATTTCGACACAGCTCAACACGTTACAAGACAACTATTGGCGGGTGAGTTAGATTTGATCTATGTTGCTCCCGAGCGATTACTAAATACCAATTTCTTATCGCTATTAGATCGATTGAATTCGATGTCAAAAATTGCTTTATTTGCGATTGATGAAGCACACTGCGTATCCCAATGGGGGCATGATTTTCGTCCTGAGTATCGACAGTTAACCGTCTTACGTGAACGTTATCCCAAAGTTCCCAGAGTGGCTCTAACAGCAACAGCTGATGCCCCAACCCGAGCAGAGATTATTGAGCGTTTGTCTTTAGAGTCTGCGCAACAGTTTGTATCTAGCTTTGATCGACCGAACATTCGTTATCGGGTTCTTCAAAAAGACCGAATTAAAGATCAGTTAGAAACATTTTTAGAAGCAGAACATCCACAAGATTCAGGGATTATCTATTGTCTCTCGAGACGTAGCGTGGACGAAACTGCTCAGTGGTTAAAAGACCGTGGATGGGATGCTATGCCTTATCATGCTGGCTTAAGCTCACAGGTACGCGATTTTAATCAGGGCCGTTTTCTGAGGGAAGAGGGAGTCATTATGGTCGCTACTGTTGCTTTTGGAATGGGCATTGATAAACCCAATGTTCGTTTTGTTGCCCACCTTGATTTGCCTAAAAGTATGGAAGGCTATTATCAGGAGACGGGCAGAGCTGGTCGCGATGGTCTACCTGCTAATGCTTGGATGGCTTACGGTTTTGGCGATGTGGTAAGCCTTCGGCAAATGGTGGATTCTGGAGAAGCTTCCGAAGAACGTAAGAGAGTAGAGCGTCAAAAGCTGAATGCTTTATTAGGATACTGCGAATCAATCACTTGTCGTCATCAAAGTATTTTGCGATATTTTGGGGAAGATCATCCTGGGGGCTGTGGCCATTGTGATAATTGTTTAGAGCCAGTATCAACTTGGTTAGCTACTCGCGAAGTGCAAAAGGCCTTATCTTGTGTATATAGAACTGGACAACGATTTGGAGTCACGCATCTAATTGATGTGCTTCTTGGCAAAGAAACCAATAAAGTCAAAGAGTTTCAACATGATCGGGTAAGTACCTTTGGTATTGGTAAGGAACTTAGTCAAGGGCAGTGGAATAGTGTCTACCGTCAGCTAGTCGCTGCTGGATACCTAAATGCTGATATTGCCTTGTACGGCGGTCTACAGTTGGTTGATGATATGGCCTTACCCATCTTAAGAGGTGAAAAGGAAATTTGGCTACGACGCGATGCTGGAAAAACCAAAAGTCAAATTGCTAAAGGAGCAAGTCCTAAAAAGAGCAATCATGAAGTGGCAAGTTCTACTGAGGAAAAACTTTTTATTGCTTTGAAAGCACAACGTACCGAATTAGCTCGTGAGCAGGGTGTGCCTCCTTATGTCATATTTCATGATAGTACCCTACTCGAAATGATGAAGCAGACCCCGACAACTCTTGCACAATTTGAAAGGTTAAGTGGTGTGGGGCAAGCAAAATTAGAAAAGTATGGTCAGCAATTTATTCAGGTCATAAAGTCTAGCTTGGATGATTCTGAATAAGCGTTCATGTCTGCGCACCAAGCATGTGCAAAATTAGATGATCAACTCTCTTCAGCAAGTCAATAGATTACTCAATGAAAGTTATAGTTATTATACTTAACTAAGGAATGAGAATTTCAAGCTAAATTTCTGCATTTACTTGAATTTATTCAAATTTCTTTGTTGTAAAAGCCATTAAAAGCTTAAAAATGATTGACAGGCTCTTGTGAGTAGAAAATAATGAGCCTATGTGAAATTCTGATTAAATTCAAAACTTTATATTAGATATTTATAGTTATATCTCCATTTGTATCAAAATCATTATTTGTGACCAAAACAATTGAAAAACTTTAGTAAAGATACACAAGAACAATTAATCAAAGAAGCCGAAAGTCTGTCTGGTTTACTGCGAAATCTTCATCAAGGTCAATTTCAAATTAGAGAACAAGCCCTGAGCGTTATCAGCATCTTGTTTATTATTGCTTTTATAGTGATTTGTATCCTTGCCTCTACGCTTCAATTAGAGATTCAAAGCAGTATCATTCTTGCTGGCAGTCTTACTCTTAGCTTAGTTACCTTATTAGCATTGTTAAAGTTTAAAAAACTTCAATTTAATCAAGGTGTTGGATTCATCGTAACGCTGACATGCATTTTTTTCTATGTCTTAGCAATCATTTTCAATGAAACTGGACCTCTCTTTTATTTACCTTCATTATTAGTCTTGATATCTATCATGATTAATCCGAGGTGGTCACTAATATTCAATGTTGGATTAATTGGTTTGGCTACATTCACTTTATTCACTTCAATAATTGATGAAAAACAATCCGCTAGGATGTTAATCGATTTTGTAACAGTGGTCTTGATTATGCAGGTTGTAAAGCGTGAGAGAGCTTTTTTAGGTTCTAAAACGGCCATGATTTTAGATAACTTGAGAGAGTTATCATCTCGACTCTCGCTGAATGTGATCGAAATTACGAAAGAAAGAAATGATGCTTTATCGAGAGATTTTCAAACTGGTTTATTAACGCCTAATTCCTTAAAAAAAGAATTAAGTAATTACGCAGCTAATCACCCAGATGAGACTCTAGTATTGTGTAGTATCAGAATCTTACAACTCGATGAATTTCTAATCATCAATAACAGCAAGTTCGATGATTTTATTTTGGATAATTTAGTTATTAAATTAGGTCAGTTTTTAAGACCAGAACTGACAGCTAGAACTTCAAAAGGTGAGTTTGTTGGTGTCTTACATCAATCTCTCTTAGAAGAGGCTTCGGAAGCCAATCTTCAAAAATTATTCGCTAATTTCCAAGCAAGTTTTGACATTAAAAATGAGTCCTTACTTACGATTCAAAGAGTAGGAATCGCTATTTGGCCCGAGGATGGTAAAAATGTTGACGAATTGATCAGTAACTCCAATATGGCGTTGCTTAAAGCAATTGAACTAGACTCCAATTCCCCCATTTATTTTCATCATCAAATGTCCGCTGATTTACAAAAAACGGTGAAACTAGCGAGCGAAATTGAAGAAGCGATTAGGGATAATCAGTTTGAATTGTTCTTTCAACCCATTGTTTTTCGGAATCCCCATACTTTTTCAAAAGTTGAAGCTTTACTACGTTGGAATCATCCACAATTAGGACTTTTGGGACCGAATCTCTTTATACCTTTAGCGACTAATAATGGCAGTATCATCAAACTAACTAATTGGGTATTAGAACAGTCGATTCAAAAACTACAAATTCTGCAATCAGAAAACTCCATGGAGTTTAGAGTCAGTATTAATTTCCCACCGGAGTGTTTAAATCACTGTCTAGAAAACCCTGCATACTTTGATTATTTGAAGAGTTTTGGCAATTCTATTCGCGGAATTGTTCTAGAAATCACAGAAGGGGCACTTCTATACGTTACGCCGGAAGTATTAGCGGTAATTCATGAGCTCAAAACAATCGGCTTTCAATTGGCTTTAGATGATTTCGGTATTGGGTACTCTTCTCTTTCACAACTCAATCAACTGCCATTTGATTATTTAAAAATTGATAAGTCCTTGATCGACAATATTGAATCAAGTTCTAAATCCTTACTCATTTGTAAGTTCATTACCCAACTAGCTCACGAATTTAATTGTGAAGTTATTTCTGAGGGAGTAGAGAACACGCAACAACTATCCTTACTTGATGGTGTTGGTATGGATTTTGTACAGGGGTATGTCTACTCTAGACCAATTCAATTTGAAGCATTAAGAAAATTTGTAATTGATCCGAATCTCACAAATTAAGTGCTATTCATTTAGAACGTCGTATTGAACTATGACGAGTTAATCAGCGATATACTAAAATAAGTCTTTATCTTGATTTGCATTGTTATGGACTTATCTAAAAACCCCCACTCTCTAACCAGTCGATTAAAAAGGCACCAACTTGCCACTGAAAGTGGTGATGTTGTTTGGTTCGAATTGGGCTCAGGGGCTCCACTATTGCTGTTGCATGGTGGTTTTGGAAATCACTTGCACTGGGAAAAAAATATTGAGTTTTTTGCTCAAAAATATCGGGTGTTGATTCCCGATATGCCAGGTTTTGGCGAATCAGATAAAGCTCCAGAGCATACTATTGAGGCATTATTAATCCCCCTCATTAGTAGTCTTCATCAGTTGATTAAGTCAGATGAGTTAATTGATGTGGTCTGTTTCTCATTTGGTGGTCTAGTCGGTAGTCAATTAGTCCTCACTCGGGGTCATGTAGGGCATCTAGCCATCTTGGGAGCTGTGGGCCATCATGTTGAACGACGTCCACGGGGGGAGCTTGTTAATTGGAAAGAAGCCTACGCTAATAATGATCAGAAGGCTTTATATGATGCCATGCGACACAATTTATTAATGCACATGATTTATAACGAATCTGTCATTGATGATAACGCGGTTGATATTCAAACTAGAGCTTGTACAAGCTGTCGCTTTAGAAGTCGCGAAATTTCTTGGTCAGGTGGTCTTTTTGAGAAATTGGAAAGAATAAAGGAATCAACTGCCACTCAAGTCATTCTTATTTGGGGTGAATTTGATGTTACTGGCGATCCTGCAATGCTAGCGGAAATTGCGTTAATGAGATTTCCTCATTTTAGGGCTAGAGTGATGTTTGGAGCAGGGCATTGGGTACAGTTCGAAAAAGCGAATGAAATTAATGAACTTTTGTTAGAGTGGTTAAGCTTACCCAATTTGAAAATTGCTTAGCGAGTCCAATCTCCTAGCTTGCCTATTTCGATTTTAATACTAGAACGCTTTGGTTATCTTTTGAATAGTTCATTGATAACGGAAGGTAATTATTTTGACTCCACAGTCCGAGATATTCTCTATAGCGCTTACTTTGAACCCAGCCAGATTGCCCCCCGATTCCCATAAAAACAGATTGATCGAAGTTACTTAAGTCGTAGATAACCCTCATCCCAGGAGCTAAATTAGTCGCATAAGGCTCCTCTGCATTACTGTAATTCATGCGTCCAACATTGATCGTAAAAGTATCTCCTGGAAAAGGAGCTTTTAATTCAAATAACTTTCCTAATAGTGGAGCTTTACTGAGTGGGTTATGTTGACTAATTGCCGGATGGGCTTGACCCCATTTCCAAGAGTTAGGATTGGAACCATAACGATTTGATAAATAATCTATTGCCAAGTTCAAGGCCTGTGGACTTAGATCACCACACAATTCAATTTTTGGTGTTTTCGAATCGTCGCACCAAATAGAATCTTTATTATTCAGGATTTGGATAAGACCCTCTCTAAGATTTTTTTGATGATAAATATCGTCGAAAAATATACCTAATTTGGGTTTAAATACCAACCGTGTTAATTGATCAACCCAAGCGTTAAATATTAATGCGCCGCTATCATTGCTTTTCATATCACCTTGAAAATTTTCTATCAAGGGGTGAATTCTCTCCCGTGAAGCGTTTTTACTTACAGTATCTTTGAGTAATTCAATTAAGGGTGTTGCCGCAAGGGATAGCGTATCAGCTTGAAGAACCATATTTGATGCGACATCGTGTTTTGCTTTAGATTGTAAAAGTTGGTTGATACGATCATAGCGGTAGGGGGACGTCCAATCTGCAGTTAATGTGTAATTTACATTTTCGCTTTGTATTTTATGATTTGCAGTTGCAATCCAATTGAGGTTTGATGAAAAGTCTTGTGGTAGTTCTTGTGGGGTAAGGAGGGAGCTCCACTCATTTTTTACTTCCCAGCCAAAAACTGGGGCAACGCCGCTCATACCGGAATGTTTTAGTCTTTTGGGAGCGGTTCCTGCGACCATAAAGCCAATATTTCCATCAACATCTGCCATCACAATATTTTGAACTGGGGCATAAAAATTACTAAAGGCCTTCTTTAAGTCCTCCAAAGAGTTTGACTTATTTACTGCAAGGAGGGAGAGGATCGACTGGTTTTTTTTATCTAGCGCAGTCCACTTCATACTTACTACAAACTTCTCAGTATTGATTAATTTTTTCAAGGGCTCATAAACATCTGAAATTACTGGACCATGTATCGTTTCTCTGACCAGGATGGTGAGTGGCTTTTGTCCTTTGATTGAAATTGTTTCCCGGCGGATTTTGAAAAGCTCACTTCCGGAGGCAGTTTCATATTTATTTGGATTATTTGCTTGAATTTGATCGATATATAAATCTTGGACATCTGCTGCAGTATTAGTAAACCCCCATGCAACCTTTGGTGTATGTCCTAAAATCACGCCCGGTAGGCCAGGAATAGATCCGCCGATGATATTCATCTCTTTTGATTTGAGGTGTACAAAATACCATGTGGAGGGGGTAGATAAGCCTAAGTGTGGGTCATTGGCGAGAATAGGTTTACCCGAAATTGTTTTGTCTCCAGAAATGACCCAGTTGTTAGAACCCTTTCCATCTTGCCCCATTGGTAATACATCTTGCAAATGATAGAAATTGGAGGCAACAGTTTCATTACTATCTGTGACTTTTTGATAAATCCCCTTGTCTTTATATAGTTTGGCAAAATCGAGGTTGGTAGCGGGAAGATCATCTTCGTAGGGTGGCAGTATTTGCCAAATTTCTTCTGTGGTCAAAATACTGGCTAGTTGCAATCGCATGACTTCTTTAGACCAGTTATCCCCTAGATCTAGTGCCATCATCATCATCCAACTCATACTATCGATGGGAGTCCACAAGCCTGGCTTAGTGCCCAGTAAAATAAATTCAGTAGGCAAGGCCCAGCCAAGCCCTGCAAAGCCTGCATTAATACCATTCGTATAAGCCTCTAGGGCAAGTTTGGTTTCGCTTGGCAGCAATTCATATTGATTTCTTGCGGCATTTCTTATGCCTAGAGTTCGAATAAATTGATCAACTCGGATGGTTTTTTCCCCGATGATTTCAGATAAAGAACCGGAGGCTAGACGCCGGTTAAACTCTAATTGCCAACCACGCTCTCTGGCATGTAAATAGCCTAAAGAATACAATGCATCATAAGAAGATTTTGCTTCAATATGAGGAATATCACTCTGATCAAATGTAATCAATACTTCATCTCTTAGACCAGAAACTATTTCCTTTCCAACAGGTGATGATTTAGCACTGAACAAATAGAAGCCAATGACCAGACCTGCTAAAACAAATACTACAGAAAAAATAACAAAAAAATATTTACCTATTTTTATGAATGGGCGAAGGAATTGAGTTTTTCTCATTTATCAGGTTTAGATATTCTTATTTAAGTGTTTGTATTAAATGATGAAGTTTGAATATTTGAACAACTAAGTGATTGCATTTGATTTGGTGGGGGTATTTAAATAAAACTGTTGAAACCCTGAATAAAAAATGGCCTCATTGATTTGAGGCCATTCATGAAAGTATTTACGATTAATGGCTTCCACCAAGGTAAGCAGCAATCACAGCTGGATCATTTTTTAATTGTTCTGCAGGACCATGAACTTTAATGTTGCCATTTTCCATTACGTATCCATAATCAGCAACAGCTAGGGCTGCAGCAGCAAACTGTTCAACCAAAAGCATAGTAACCCCTTGGCTTTTCAACCTTTCTATAATACGAAAGACTTCATCTACTAAAATGGGTGCTAAACCCATTGAAGGTTCATCCAAAAGGATGACCTCAGGATTTAACATAATTGCTCTTGCCATCGCAAGCATTTGTTGTTCTCCGCCGGAGAGAGTACCAGCTAATTGGTTTCTACGTTCTTTTAAGCGTGGAAAGAGTTCCATTGCTTTTTCTAAATCACCTTTAACATCCCCTTTAGGTCTACTGAATGTCAATCTAGGAAAAGCACCGAGGATTAAATTATCACTGACAGACATCGTAGAAAAGACTCTTCTGCCTTCCGGAGAGTGAGCTAGACCAAGTCTTGCTACTCTAAAAGAGTCAGCCCCAGTAATATCTTTACCATCCAATAAAATTTGTCCATGGGTGGGTTTAATCATGCCAGTAATAGAGCGCATGGTCGTTGTTTTACCCGCACCATTAGAACCGATCAGAGTAATCACCTGACTTTTAGGTACTTCAATATTGATGCCGTGTAAAACCTGAACTTTGCCGTAACCCGCTTGTAAATTCTTAATTGATAACATGATGTAATCCTTCTTATTAGAGATGATGTTTTAGGCTGCAGAACCACCTAAATAGGCTTCAATCACCTTCGGATTACTCTGAATTTCAGAAGCAACTCCCTCAGCAATTTTTTCACCAAAGTCTAAAACAGAAATCTGATCTGAAACACTCATTACCACGTCCATATGATGTTCGATCAAAATAATCGTAATACCGTGGTCTCGTATTTTACGAATCACCACTAATAGTTCTTTAATATCAGGAGCCGTTAAACCAGCTGCTGGCTCATCTAGTAATAATAGATTTGGATCGAGTGCCAGCGCTCTCGCAATTTCTAACATCCTTTGCTTACCATAAGGAAGATTACGAGCTTCTTCATTTGCGAGTGATTCTAAACCCACAAATTTTAATAAGCCAAGAGCGCGTTGCCTTGCATTTTTCTCCTCTTTTGTAAAGCGAGGTAAGTGAAGCGCAACATCAACAAGGTTGGATTCAAAAGTATGATGAAGTCCTACTAAAATATTTTCAAGGGCGGTCATTTCGCCAAACAACTGAACGTTTTGGAAAGTACGAGCAATCCCAGATAAAGCAATTTCAGATGAAGTTTTACCTACGACACTTTGATTTTCAAACTTTACATCTCCGGCCGTTGGGATATAGATACCCGTTAGCACATTCATCATGGTACTTTTGCCGGAGCCGTTGGGACCAATTAAGCCGTGGATTGACCCACGTTTGATGGTGATGTCTACTAAGTTGAGTGCTTTAAGTCCACCAAATTGCATTAAGATAGATTCGATTGTAAGGATATTTTGTCCTCTATCTTTTGTATTGGCATCATTAATAATATTGTCAAAATTCTCATTTGTGATGATTGATTCTGTAAAGACATCAACCTTCTTCGTGAATAGAGATGAATAGAAGCTCCTAAAGAATCCAACAATACCATCCTGAAGATAGTAAACAACCAATAGGATCATGACACCAAAGATACTGAGACGCCAATCAGTAATATTGTCTAACCATAAAGAAAACAGGGCTAGGGCGATGGTGCCTGCGACGGGTATAGACACCTTTTTCAAAGTAGTAATACCTTTAGTAACAGCCAAAATTGAACCCAACGCAACGAGTGTTGCCAAAGTAATTGAAACGATTCTAAATAGTCCGATATCGTCTAGTAACTTTGGTAATAGAACGATAATAGTTGCTCCTAAAATCGCCCCTAAGCGAGATTTACGACCGCCCATAATAATCCCTAACAAGAATAGAACAGTAAGTTCATTGTTATAGGTGTTTGGCGAAATATATTTTTCTGAGTAAGAGTATAAAGCTCCAGCGAAACCTGCGAAACCGGCACTAATTACAAACGCATACACTTTGTAACGATATACCGATACCCCCATACAGTCACAAGCAACAGGACTATCTCTCAAGGCTTCAAAGGCGCGACCCAGTTGAGATTTTAAAATACGGTGAACCACAACTAATGCAAACAGCATCGCGATTGCTGCTATCCAGAAGAATTCTTTTTCGGAAGCTTCGTGACCGAAGACCATTGGTTTTGTCAACTTAATCCCCAAAGGTCCCTCAGTTAAAAAACTCATCTCATTGATCAAGATTTGTAAAATCGTTCCGAAAGCAAGTGTTACCATCGCCAAGTATGGACCAATTACCTTTAAAGCAGGAAGTGCCAGTAAGCCACCAAAAATTGTTGTAACAATAATTGCTGCTGGCAGTGTCAAGTAAAAGGGCACGTCCAAATGAAAGAAAAGAACGCCGGCTGTATAGGATCCAACACCAAACAAACCCGCGTGACCCAAAGAAACTTGGCCAGTATAGCCAACCACAATATCCAAGCCAAACAGCAAAATAATGTAAATCAGGATGGTTGAGGCGAGGTGGATGTAATAAGGGTTGCTCAGAACTAATGGAAAACATAGTAAAGCGACAACAGCCAACAACATAGGTAGTAATTTATTAATTTTCATCATCTTTAAACTTTTTTAATTGCAGTTTTACCAAATAATCCGGATGGTTTTAAGGCGAGAACTAAAAGGAGTAATAGCAACCCTGGAACATCTTTATATCCAGTGGAAATATAAAATCCAGTAGTTGTCTCAGTAATTCCAAGAATTAATCCGCCAATGATGATGCCAAACCCACTGGAAAGACCACCAATAATCGCAACTGCGAACGCTTTTAAACCTAAGGAAGCTCCCATAGTTGCCCCTGTTAGCGTTAAAGGAGCAATTAACACACCAGCAAAAGCAGCGGTGAGGGAAGAAAGGCCATACGAAAACATAATCACAATACCGGTATTGATACCCATCAAACTGGCAGCATCACGATCGTTTGATGTTGCTACGACAGCTTTGCCATAGATTGTTTTGCGATTAAACCATTCAACCATAACCATCATCAAAATTGCGCCTGCGACAACCAAAATCTCCATAGGCAAAATATTTGCCCCTAAAAATGGAATTGGATCCTCACTGATGGGGGATGGGAATCTTAAGTCATCTCGGCCCCAAATATTTTCTGCCACATTTTTAAAAATAATACCTAGAGCGATGGTGGACATAATCCAACCAAATTCGGACTTAATTTTGATGGCGGGTCTCACTCCAATAGCTTCTACAAAGCTACCCTGTAAGGCACCAAAAATACAAACAATTGGAATCATCAACCAATAATTGATGCCCAGATCCTCAACGCAGGTAAGTCCAACCAAAGCACCCAGCATTAAAGCCTCGCCTTGACCAAAGTTAAGCGTTCCTGATGTTGCGAAAGTCAGTTGATATCCAAAGGCAATGACAGCATAAATCATGCCAAGTGCGATGCCACTAAAGATTAATTGAATCAGAATTTCCATGGAATAACCAATAGTAAGTTAATAAATAATGAACAGGTCATTATAAATAAAAAGAGGGCAAAATAAACAATAGGCGCTATCTAAATAGCGCCTATTGTAAAAACTAAGAAAAATTAAAGAATTATTTTTTCTTTTTCAAGCGAATATCAGCACCTTTATCAGCATCTTCCTGATAAGCATAGACAACACGACCGTTTTTAACTTCACCCATTACTGGAATGTTGTCAGTTACAGATTCGTGATCAGTCTTGGAAAACGGCTTGTCATACACAGTCACAATACCATCAACTTTTGTATTTAAGTTTTCTAAGGCATCACGAATTTTTTCACCATCGGTTGATCCTGCTTGTTTAATAGCTGCTGCTAGTAGGTAAACTGAATCGTAACCTTGAGCAGCAGAAACTGGAGAATCGATACGACCATTTTTGGGCTTAAAGTTTTTCAAATAAGAGTCAATAAAAGTTTTACGCTTTTGGGTATTGCCTTCTTGAATGAAGGTTTGTGGCATACGTGCACCTTCACCATTTTTACCGGCTGTATCGATAAAGTTAGCCATTGACAAAGTCCAGCTGCCAATCATTGGTTTTTTCCAACCGAGTTTTGCCATGCCGTTTGCGATCTGAGCAAGTTCAGGTCCAATAGCATAAGTAAGAATGACTTCAGCACCAGCTTCTTTAGCTTTCAACAACTGAGATGTCATATCAACATCTTTAATGTTGAATTTTTCAACTGCAACTGGAGTAATACCTTTGGCTGCCAATGCTTTGATTAAGTCTGCTTTTCCGAGTTCGCCGTAGTTGGTTGAGTCAGCTAAGATCGCTACTTTTTTAAAGCCACGTTTTTCGATTGCTTCTTTAACAATCATTGGCGCTTGAATTTCGTCTCTAGCAGCGTTTCTGAAAATATAGTTATTTGGTTCTTTATCAAATTGCTTTGTAATGATTGTGCCTGTAGCAACGTTATTAAATACAGGAATTTTTGCATCTTGATAAATTCTTTGAGCTGCTAATGCAACACCAGTATTAATAAAGCCAACATCTGCAACAATCTTCTCGTTATTTACTAACTCTTGAGCAATGGCTACACCACGTGCATTTTGAGCCTCATCATCACGCTCAATCAATTGGATTTTTCTACCAAAAATACCACCGGCTTCGTTAATTTCTTTTGTTGCTAGACGGACACCGTCACGCATACTGACACCCATGGAGGATGATCCGCCAGTAAATGGACCTGTAACACCGATCTTGATCGTATCTTCTGCCATCGCATTGCCTACTAACATAGCACTGACGAGTGCAATTGCTTTAATTTGATTTGTAAACTTCATCTTTTCTCCAAGTTAAACGTTAAAAGTCAATTTAAATAACTGAAATTAATTATCACACTTATGAATTCTAACTGTAACAATTTTGTAAATCACTAGGGGTTTGCCCTTTGAGTATAGTTTGTGCTAGAATCTTTCTTTCGCGTGCCCGAGTGGTGAAATCGGTAGACACAGCAGACTTAAAATCTGCCGACTCAAAAAAGTCGTGCCGGTTCGATTCCGGCCTCGGGCACCAATCGAAAATAGAAACCTAATTCAGCACTACTCTACAGGCGCTTTCAAGGATGTTACTAATAGGTGATGTCTTTACATCAATCTAAACACGATTATTCACTTAGATCATTTCAATTTCAAACAATTTAAATTTCTAGACTATATGGATTAAAACACGATCCAATTGTTGTATTTTGAAGCTTTATGAGACCAATAATAACTTTTATCCACAACACCAGTTCATTGAAACTGGCTTTGTGTAGTGAACATATAGATTTGTAATCCCCGATAACAGATTTTGTTATCAGGGTAATTGCTTGAGTAATTAGTTCATCAAATTAGGTGAAACTTTACCGCCATTTTCAGCTAACTTCTTCATAACTTGTTTGATTAACCAAACATTCATCGTTGCTGTATCTTTGGTATCTCCGGTATATCCTAATTCGGTTGCTAACTCAACACGATGAGCAAGACTACTGTCTAAACCTAATAATGTCATTAAATCAACAATTGAAGTCTTCCAATTGCTTGGACGACCAGCTTTAGCAGCTAAATTGGTCAAAACTTCTTCAACATCCACTTGAGCTATTCCTGCTGCTGGGGCAGGGGCAGCAGCTGCAACTTGTTCCACCTGAGCGGCTTCTTCTTTTTTGCCAAAAATACTATCTTTAATTCTTCCAAAAATACTCATTTTTAACTCCAATTTAAATTAAGGAACTTTTATCCTATGCTATAAATATTTCAAAATATTTAGATGATTGAATTTTTAGTGCAAAATTAGACCCTTAAAATAAATTTTTACATATAGCCTTGAAATCATGACAATAAATTTGATGCGTTTTTTGCTTTTATTCATCGCTTTTTCTTTGAATCCTACCTTTTTAAAGGCTAAAGATTTCCCACAAAAACCGATCAATCTGGTAGTTCCCTTTGCGCCCGGCGGCGGAACAGATAGTATTGCTAGAGATTTAGCGAAGAACTTAACCGAGCAGTTGGGCCAAGCAGTAATTGTTGATAATAGAGCCGGTGGAGGGGGCGCGATAGGGGCCCAAATGGTAGCAAAGGCCGAACCAGATGGCTATACCTTATTGTTTGTGACTTCTACCTTCATTACCCATGCTGCCACTGAAAATACCTTAAGTTATGATGTGATCAAAGACTTTACGCCGATCGCAATGATTGGTCGTGGTCCATTAATGGTAGTTGCCAACTCTGAACTTGGACTCAAATCTATTCAAGATTTAGTCAAATATACAAAGACTAATCCAAATGGAGTTAATTTTTGCTCAGCAGGGCAAGGTAGTATTAATCACTTAGCCGGCGAATTATTCAAGCAAAAAACCAATTTAGAAATGACCCATGTTCCATATAAGGGGAGTGGTCCAGCTACCCTTGACCTTTTAGCAGGTAGGGTTCAAGTCTTTTTTGCCACGATGCCAACCATGTTGCAATATGTCAAATCCAATAAAGTTACCTTGCTAGCAATGACTAGCGATAAAAGGTCTAGCCTGTTTCCACTGGTGCCAACGGTTTCAGAGTCGGGTGTACCAGGTTTTAACATTACTACTTGGTGGGGTGTAGTTGCTCCGGCTAAATTACCCCCAGAAATTCTCAAGAAGTTAAATCAAGAAATCCGAATTGCTTCCACAAAAGAGCCCTTAAAAACAAGGTTAGTGAGTGAAGGGGCTACCCCATTTCAAACAGAACCGGATGAAATGCAGGTCATACTCGAGAAAGAGTTAAAGATGTGGCGGGATTTGGTAAATACAGCCAATATTAAAGTCAATTAATTTCCTTTTTACGACTTAGAGTAAAAAATAAGCTTAGTTAGCTTCAGTCACAAAACCGATTTTAGTTAAGCCGACCTTTTTACTTGTACTGAGAACCTGAGCAACGATTTCATACATCACTCGTCGATCGGCTCTCAGACTTACCTCTGGTGGTGGATTATTATTTGCCACTGCCTGTGCTTTTTGGGTATATTCGGCAAGAGTCACTATTTCATTATTCCAATAAATTTGACTATTTTTATCGATTGAAACTTGAATCATCTCTGGTTTTGCAGCGCTCACAGAACTACTTGCTTTAGGGAGTTCGATTTTGACTGAATGTTGGATGACAGGGAGGGTAACGATAAAAATAATGAGAAGAACCAACATCACATCCACAAAGGGTGTCATATTGATTTCGGCCATCAGTCCTTGGTCGTCATTGTCGGAAGAATTACTAAATGCCATATTAGTTCCTCTTATCAGCTGAAGTGGTCATCATGAAGGTATGTAGGTCCTCAGCAAAGTGTTTTAACTCGTTAACTAAGTCCCGGTTAGCTTTATTGAGCGCGTTGTAAGCAAGTACTGCAGGAATCGCAACAGTAAGACCCAATGCCGTCATCACCAAAGCCTCGCCAATAGGACCAGCAACTTGATCTAATGAGGCTGAGCCAGTTGAGCCGATTACCATCAACGCATGATAAATGCCCCAAACAGTGCCAAAAAGACCAATAAAAGGGGCTGTGGCACCCGTTGAAGCCAAAAATGCAAGGCCATTTTGTAAGCTCTTAATAATGCTATCAAGCTCTGATTTGATGGCACTTGCAAGCCAATCTTCGGCGGTTAAATGCTTTGATAAAGATTTATTGGTCACTAAAGCTTGGGTCGATTCGCGATGTTCTTGAGTGACGCGATAGGCTGAGATTGCTAACTGCTGAAAGGGGTTGATATCTGGTTTGGTAAAGTAATTTAAACCATCCTGCCAAGAAGTTTGTTTCCAAAATTCCCCCACTTCTTTGCTGAGAGATTTGATTTTCCAAAGGTGGATGAATTTAGTAACTAAAACAAACCATGAGCCAATTGACATGAGTAAAAGTAAGATAGCAACAAAGTGGGAAATAGTGTCCCCTGATGCCCAGAAGTGAGAGATGCCAAATTCGGATGAGGTAGTAGTTGGATTCATAATTTTTTCTCAGTAACTATTTTAATTTAACGGTTCATTTCAAATTTAATGGAAATTCCAGCACTTACTTTTGTGGGATTACCATCCACTAAGTAGGGGTTAAAACGAATTCTTGCACATAATTCCTCAGCAGCCTTATCTAGACGTTTAAAACCACTTGATCGAAGCACCTCTGTGCGAGAAACGGAGCCAGATTCGTCGATGTAAAGAATTACACCAACCATCCCTTGCTCACCAATGTCTTTTGAAATTCTAGGGTAAAAAACATTCGTATCCGGTTTATAAATCATTTTTAATTGGCTCAGCTTCACCGAGCCACCTTCAACACCTACATCATTTGTGCTGGGGGATTGCGAAGCTTTACTTACAGGCGCAGCAGTTTTTGCGTCTTGCGTGCTAGCCGTTGGCTCAGGCGCAGCTTCTGCAATTGCTTTTTTCTGGGGAGTTTCTTTGACAGGCTCTGGTGAAGGAGTGCTTAAAGGTTTAGCCTTCTCTGGTGCTATCGATAAAACCTTCGGTTTTGGGCTTGGTTTTTCAGGAGTTTGGGGCTCTTCTTTTTTGGGTGATGGAGGCTTTGGTGAACTTGGTGAGGGGATTAATTCTGCCTGTAACATCTCGATTTTTTCTAATACCGGCCGCTGTTGATCCTTTAGTTCTAAGATGATGAATAAGAGCGCATGCACCGCAATAATTGAAAGCAAAATGACTGAATCACGGAAGAATTTTAGGCTGAGCTGCATTAGATGATGATTGAAGACGCGTTAATCTGTATCGTTGGGTTTAGGGCTTGAATGAGTTGATTCGTTTGTTTTAGAATCAAATTAGAATCACCTGTAGAGAACAATTTTACCTCTGTTGCTCCTTTCCTGGGTTCTATTTGCGCTTTTCGACCTAATTGTTGAATAATTGCCGAGCTTGTATCAATCAGATGTAGTTGATCCCCAAAATTTTTATTAATAATAGGGATCAGAAAGGGGTAATGGGTACAACCAAGAACAAGGGTATCTGCACCGAAATCTAAAACCTTTTGCACATAATCAGTAATTAACTTTTCTAGTTCAGGATCATTCAAATCCCCCCGTTCTATGAGGGGCACTAACCCTACTCCGGCTTGGCTGATAAATTGACAATCGCCAACTAAAGAATCTAATAAATGCTTGAACTTTTCGCTTGATAGAGTACTTTGGGTAGCTAAGACACCAATCTTTTTTTTGGGGCTGATGGCTGCAGCGGGTTTGATACCTGGTTCTACACCGATGATTGGCGTATTTGAAAAATGTTCTCTGATGATTGCAATGGCTTGGGCTGTTGCGGTATTGCAGGCAACGACAATCGCCTCGCAGTGTTGCTTTTCAATTAACCAAGTACAGAGTTTTAAGCTTCTATTTGTAATCCACTCATCTGGGCGCTCACCATAAGGTGCATTAGCTGAGTCTGCTAAATAAATATATTCATGGCCCGGAAATTGGCGCAAAGCCTCGTTCAGAACTGATAGTCCGCCAATCCCCGAGTCGAATACGCCAATCTTAGTCAATGAGTAGCTTGGTTATATTAAATGATGACGATTTACACGATCTTGACAGGAATTTTACCAATCTTGACCTGCCATTCTTTTGGACCCGTATTATGTACGGAGGTACCTTTTGAGTCCACCGCAACAGTTACTGGCATATCTTTTACTTCGAACTCATAAATGGCTTCCATACCCAAATCAGCAAAACCAACTACCTTGGCAGTTTCAATCGCTTTAGAAACTAAATAGGCAGCACC
This sequence comes from Polynucleobacter rarus, assembly GCF_003072505.1. Taxonomy (GTDB): domain Bacteria; phylum Pseudomonadota; class Gammaproteobacteria; order Burkholderiales; family Burkholderiaceae; genus Polynucleobacter; species Polynucleobacter rarus. Next base: position 1,372,319 of record NZ_NTGB01000001.1, on the reverse strand, counting down.
ACCCACGGCCATTAAATAGGCAGCTTGATGCTTTTTGATCGCTTCGATAGCCGTTGGCCCACGTTCTGCTTTGCCAATCATGCCGATAAGCCCCGTATTAGCGAGCATCATCTCCGTAAATTTATCCATCCGAGTGGAAGTCGTTGGACCTGCTGGACCAACAGCTTCATCACGCACTGGATCAACTGGACCAACGTAATAAATGATTTTATTTTTAAAATCAACTGGCAGTGGTTCACCTTTTGCAATCATTTGTTGAATCCGTTGGTGCGCAGCGTCGCGACCTGTGAACATTTTTCCGTTTAGCAATAGAGTCTGGCCTGGTTGCCAACTGGCAACTTCTTCGGGTGTTAAGGTATCAAGATTAATCCGTTTAGATTTTTCAGTATCTGCCTTCCAAGCAACATCTGGCCAATCATCTAAGTTTGGCACTGGGAGAATTGCTGGACCTGCACCATTTAAATGAAAATGAATGTGACGCGTTGCTGCACAGTTCGGAATCATGGCAACTGGGAGGGAGGCTGCGTGAGTTGGGTAGTCTAGGATTTTTACATCGACCACAGTAGTAAGTCCACCAAGGCCTTGGGCACCAATACCCAAGGAATTCACTTTGTCAAACAGTTCTAAACGTAACTCTTCAACTTTATTTTGTGGTCCTTTTTCGATTAAGTCATGAATATTGACCGGATCCATGAGGGACTCTTTCGCAAGTAACATCGCTTTTTCAGGAGTGCCGCCGATACCAATTCCGAGGATGCCAGGAGGACACCAACCCGCTCCCATTGTTGGTAAAGTTTTTAAGACCCAATCTACGATTGAGTCAGATGGGTTGAGCATGACTAACTTACTTTTGTTTTCAGAGCCGCCACCTTTTGCGGCGCAAATTACATCGACAGAATCGCCTTCCACAATTTCATAATGAACCACGGCTGGTGTGTTGTCCTTGGTGTTCGTTCTTTTTCCGGCAGGATCTCTCAAGATGGAAGCTCTTAACGGATTATCATGGTTCCCATAGGCACGTCTAACGCCTTCATTAACCATATCCGTGACACTCATCGTGGCATCCCACTGGACATTCATCCCGATTTTTAGAAATACGACGGCAATCCCAGTATCCTGGCACAAAGGACGTTTACCTTCAGCGCACATGCGGCTGTTTGTTAAAATTTGTGCAATGGCATCTTTCGCTGCAGGACTTTCCTCACGATCGTAGGCTTTCCCTAGAGCCTGGATGTAATCAAGTGGGTGATAGTAGGAAATATACTGAAAGCCATCAGCGATACTTTTAATAAAGTCTTCTTGTCGGATTATTGTCATAGTAGGGATTAAAGAGGGTTTATATTAATAAAAAGAAATGAAATGAAATTGAATAAACTAAAACTAAAACTTAAACAATAGATCAATTTTAATGGTTTTAAATCAAACACCTTAAAAACTACATTTTTACAAAAAATATCAAAAAATGATGGTTTATAAGGATGTCAAAATGATAAACAAAGTTGTATCCTTTATCGATTAGTTACTCATATTATAGGAGAGAAGCATGTCTGGAATGTCTCAAATGTTAGTTGAAGATCGCCTTTTTCAACCCCCTAAAGCTTTTTCTAAAAAAGCTGCTATTTCGAGTATGAAGCAATATAAAGCCATGTGTCAGGCTTTTGAAAATGATTTTGATGGTACTTGGGCGAGATTGGCGAGAGAGACTATCTATTGGAAAAAACCTTTTAAGACCGTTTTAGACGAATCTGAAGCGCCATTTTATAAGTGGTTTTCCGAAGGCACTACCAATGCTTCCTATAACTGTACTGATCGCGTTATTAAGGCTGGGTTAGGTAATAAGACAGCAATCATTTTTGAATCTGATGCAGGCGAAGTGACCCATGTTACTTATCAAGAATTACATGATAGAGTCTGTAAATTTGCGAATGGCTTAAGAGGTCTTGGGGTTGGTAAGGGCGACCGAGTTGTTTTGTATATGGCAATGTCGATTGAGGGTGTGGTAGCGATGCAAGCTTGTGCCAGAATCGGCGCAACCCACTCGGTTGTTTTTGGTGGTTTTTCTGCTAAATCCCTAGAGGAAAGAATTGTTGACGTAGGTGCTACAACAATTATTACCGCGGATGAGCAAATGCGCGGGGGTAAAAAATTACCTCTCAAGTCCATTGTTGATGAAGCGCTGGAATTAGGTGCAAAAGCAATTGTGAAAAATGTGATTGTTTACAAGCGTACTGGTTCTGAAGGGGTTCCTTTTACTCCTGGGCGCGATCATTGGATGCATGACGTCAGTGCCAAGCAATCAAAAAAATGTGAGCCAGAATGGGTAGAGGCAGAGCATCCACTCTTTGTACTTTATACCTCAGGATCCACAGGTAAACCAAAGGGCGTAGTGCACGCTACCGGGGGTTATCTTTTGTGGGCAAGTCTTACGATGCAATGGACTTTTGATATTCGTCAAAAAGATGTATTTTGGTGTACGGCAGATATCGGTTGGATTACAGGTCACAGTTACATCGCTTATGGTCCATTAACTGTTGGTGCTACTCAAATTGTTTTTGAAGGATTGCCAACCTATCCTAACGCTGGTCGTTTCTGGGATATGATTGAGCGCCATAAAGTGAGTATTTTTTATACAGCACCGACGGCTATTCGATCATTAATTAAAGCGGCTGACTTAAACCCTGCTACCCATCCAACAAATTACAATTTGAGTAGCTTACGTTTACTTGGTTCCGTTGGTGAGCCGATTAACCCTGAAGCTTGGATGTGGTATCACAAAAATGTTGGTGGTGAGAAGTGTCCTATTGTGGATACTTTCTGGCAAACTGAAACGGGTGGTCATATGATTACTCCTTTACCAGGTGCTACTCCGCTTGTTCCAGGCTCATGTACATTACCACTGCCAGGCATTATGGCCGCAATCGTAGATGAAGCAGGTCACGATTTGCCAAATGGGCAAGGTGGGATTTTAGTGGTGAAAAAGCCATGGCCATCCATGATTAGAACGATTTGGAATGACCCAGAGCGTTTTGTGAAGAGCTATTTCCCGGCTGATCTTGGCGGTAAGTTGTATCTTGCCGGTGATGGTTCCATCAGAAATAGTGAAACAGGGTACTTTACGATTACCGGTCGTATTGATGATGTATTGAATGTTTCAGGACATCGTATGGGCACGATGGAGATTGAATCCTGTCTAGTGGCGCATCATGATGTTGCGGAAGCTGCAGTTGTAGGACGTCCAGATGATTTAACTGGTGAGGCAATTGTTGCTTATGTGGTTCTCAAAGGATCAAGACCTGAGGGAGAGGATGCTCAGAAAAAAGCATTAGAGCTTCGTAATTGGGTGAATAAACAAATTGGCCCGATTGCCAAGCCTAAAGAGATTCGTTTTGGGGATAATCTTCCCAAGACACGCTCTGGAAAAATTATGAGAAGACTTTTAAGAGTTTTAGCGAAGGGTGAAGATATCACGCAAGATACTTCTACTCTAGAAAATCCTGCTATTTTGGAGCAACTTAAGCAGGCTGTTTAATTTTTAGATGAGTGAATTTGGGTTTGTAAAAGAAGAAATTCTTTGAAATTTGAAACTCAACGTATAATACGAAGTCTCACGGAAGGGTGGATGAGCGGTTTAAGTCACACGCCTGGAAAGCGTGCGTAGGTTAATCGCCTACCGCGGGTTCGAATCCCGCCTCTTCCGCCAGTAAGATGAAAAGTGCCACTTTTAAAGAAGTGGCACTTTTTTTTGGCTCTTCTTCATAAACTAGCCATTGAGCTGAGCTTTTATTGAGAGGCTCAAGATGATGTTTTAGCCCAAAAGAAAAATTGATCAATTTAAAAAAATAAATTGATCACCTTAACTCTATTAAAATTCATTGCATGATTAAAATTGTCTTCGTGTTAGTTTTTATTGTTCTTTGCTTTTTATTTTGGAGCAGGTTTTTAAGCTGGAATTCATTTTTGAAGCTTCTTCCAATATCAATTATTTCGGTTGTAATCTTCGCTATAGTAATTGGAGTAATCACAAACTATCGTGCACAAGAAACAAAAGAAATTGTGATTGATAAACCGCAGACTCTTGAATCAAAAAGAGACGATTTTGTTACAAGGCATCCTCAATACGCAAGAAAATGCGCGATTGCTGCAACTAATCCAGCCTATGATTGTTCATACGAAAATTTAAATTGGGAAAATTCAATCGATGAGGCGATTGAAGCGGAAAATAATAAAAAAGATCTGCCAATGCCACTCGTAGAAAAATTAGAAAATGATCGGATATGTCAGCATTTTATGGGCGAAGAGGCTTACGATGAAGAACGAGCAAAGTTCATTCAAAGTAGTCTGAAAAAATATTGCTCAAATGGCACTTTACGTTATTGGAAAAAATCAGGTTCTTTACACTAAAGGTAGAACAGGATTTACCTCTCAAGATTAATTAATTTCTCTGATCAATCTGCTTAATTAAATCTTTCCATCCGATGGCTTGACACTGATATCTCAAATCATTGCCTTCACCACCAAAGATAATTTGGGGGACTAAAGTTTCAGTTTGCTGGATTTTTTTCCAGTGCAACACATTTTTACACCATTCCATTTGGAACGTTGATCCAGACTTTACCTCGATCGCTTGTAATCCTAGAGCCGTATCACGAATGATGTCCATCTCAAAACCGGAATGATCCCGCCAAAAATAAAGGTCTATTGGATGACCTTGATTGAAGGTTTCTTTTAATAGCTCAGTAACTACCCAATTTTCAAATAGGTGTCCTCTTGATGGATGAATATCTAGTTGATTGACCTCTTTTATACCGAGCAACCATGCCATGAGGCCTGTATCGATAAAATATAACTTCGGTGTTTTAACTAATCTTTTTCCAAAGTTATTGAAGTAGGGATGGATAATTTTGACCACATAGGTAGCCTCTAAAACACTTAGCCATTGTTTTGCAGTAACCGATGAAATATCACAATCATTTGCCAAAGAAGATAAGTTTAATAATTGCGCAGACCTTGCAGCACAGAGTCTTAAAAAACGTTGAAAACGATTCAGGTCTTGAATCGCTAAAACATTCCTAATATCTCGCTCAACATAAGTTGCCACATAGTTAGAAAACCAATCATTTGTGCTGATTTCGCGATCATACAAAGCAGGATAACCCCCTGTTAATAAGAGTTCATTCAGTGAATTTGGTAAGACATTACAAAGTAATTCATTCCCTGCCAAAGGTAAAAGTTCTAGGCGACCAATTCTTCCCGCAAGTGATTGATTCATTTCTGACATTAAGTCTAGTTGAGCTGAACCAGTTATGATGAAGTCGCCCATAATTTTTCGATCATCTACCAGGGTTTGTAACCAGGATAATAGTTCTGGGCAACGTTGAACCTCATCCAAAATAGCACCATTTTTAAATCTTGCCAAAAATCGTTTTGGGTCGTTAATAGCGAAGTTTCGTTCATCTAAGTTTTCAAGGCTTACATAGGGTTTTTCATGAAAAAATGCCTTTGCTAGTGTTGTTTTTCCTGATTGACGCGGTCCAGTGATCGCTACTATCGGGAATCCCTTACTTAGCCTTAAGAGTGTAGAAGATGCTTTTCTTGGAATCATTAAGAATTTGTAAAATCTAAGTTTTAAACTTAAATTTTACACGAAAAGTAAAATATACTGCCCTGTTGACTAAGAATATTTAATATTTGCGCCTATCAATATTCCTTATCCATTAAAACTATCGAGAATCTCAACTAACGGTTGGGGGTTACCCCCCTACGCAAAACGTTTGAGAGCTCTTGAAAGTAAATTTTTAAGTTCCAATATGTAACAACTAAATTGGGATTGCTACAACAGCACATCCATGCACCATCAGAATAAATGTAAGGCAGATGAGTAGTTTCATAAGAGCTCCTAAGGTGAACTTTAAATATACTCCCGATTAACTAGCTGTTGAGCAGTTAATAGTGCTTTAAAAGAGAAACAAAAAATATACCTAGCTAAGTTCTTTAGAGCACTGAAGGCTATTAAATTTTGCCCCAATATGAATCCTTATCTAAAACATGAGGAGTATTGAAATGAAAAACAACTTAATGGTAATTACCATTGTTTCTGCAGTAGCAACAGTTGGAGTTCTTGGAACTGCTCAAGCTCAGTCAAAGTTCGAAGGTTTTTATGGGCAAATCGGTGTAGGGTATGAAAATACCCATCCTTCTCTCTCTTACGGCAATGTCAACGTTACAGGCACAGGGCCTTTTGTTGGAAGTTACCCAATGTCTTCGACAGTTGGAAATTCAAATAGTTTTGCAGGTACTGTAACTGCTGGATTTTTCTTTCCTGTAAATAAAGAGTTTTACATGGGCTTTGGAGCTGAGTATTCACCAATTGCGGGAAACACACAAAACTTTAGTGCAAATGGTTCCGGTTTGACAGCGAATGGCCAATACAACAAAGAAAACTCCTACAATATTTTTATAACCCCAGCCTTTCCTATTGGTGATGATGCAATGATTTATGCAAAAGTTGGTTACACAATAGCATCTGTTAAATCTCAATACTCTGGGGGCAACTCAACTACCGATAGCCTAAACGGATATTCTGTCGGTCTGGGATATAAACAGATCATTCAAGGCGGTTTCTACGGTTTTGGAGAAATTAATTATGCTAAATACGGCGACAAAACAATTAATCAAGTCGCCACCATCGGCACTTACAACTTATCACAAGACACCACTATGAGTGCTTCGACTTATAATTTATTAGTGGGAATTGGTTACAAGTTCTAAAACTGTTTCTGCAACCATTGACCCTCTGTATTTATTAAAAACACCAAAGGGTCAATGAGCATTAGATAATCACTCATTTCAATTAGTTCAATCAATCCCCGAAGATCTTTGTCTGCCGTCAAAGATTAAGCTTAAAGTCAAGATTTGTACCTAATAAGTAGCATATCTTAAAGACAATTCAGACCATGAGAATGTAACTTGATTAACTTATTTCTTTGTTAGAATGAGTTACATTTCATTGTGGAGTCACAAATTGACGTCTTTAAGATTTAAAAATCTATTAAAAACCAAAGAATATAAACCCAAAACTTTAGTTTATGCTTTTTTAGGCGTTTTATTGCTGTTGGCTATCCTTGGCTTGACAAGATATACTTTTCTTCAGAGTAATCACTCGCAACTTGAGATTGCCCTCATTGTAAGTTTTGATGATCAAAACGAATCTGAGTCAAAATTATTAGAAAAGGGACTCATCGATGGCTTGAATTCACTCGGAATGGCCAAACATTTCTTGATAAAAAACATCAACGATGACCAAACTAGAAACGGTTTAGCAGCAAATAAAACAAGTCTAGAGTCGAATAACTCCCTATTTACAATGGTTGGCCCCCTAAGCAGGGCATCTTCCTCAGATTACCCCGAGATTGCAGAAGAATTAAAGATCCCTTTATTAATTCCTAGAAGTACCCCAAAGGAATTTCAGGACCCAGAGTGGTCTTTCTCCATGCAACCAAATATGTTTACCAAGTCAGGCTTGGTAAATAGCGTTCTTTTAAAAGATATTCAGCCCAAGAGAATTGGTGTTGTTATTAATGCAGCAGATCGAGGCAGTCCCTACTTTACAGGGATCACTCAAACTCTACTAGATAGTAATATCCAAGTAGAAAGTACCGAATTAGTCAAATTAGCCACTTTGGATGATGCTAAATCTACTAGCTCTTTAGTCCAGTTTGATTTGTTATACCTGGATTTGAGTACTGATTTCGCAGCCGCAGTTGTCAAAAACTTGAAAGATCAAAACTACTCAGGAAATATCGTCCTTTTTGATGATCGTCTCAAACCGAATTTTTATCAAGAGTTTGCAACTTTCCCCAAAGAAAGGGAACGCCCAGGCTTTTATACCAATAACTTATTGATTGTTAGTGCTTTTTCTGGGGATGTAAGTAATGACCAAGGGCGCTTATTAGCTCAAAGCTATATTGATAAAAATGGTAAAAATCCTGAATCATCGTATGTCTCTGGATATGACACTGGAGTTTTATTAGCTAATTACTATAAAAATAAATATCAACTTGAGAAAAAGCATCTGACGACAGCAGAAGCTCGAGAGGATTTTAAAGTATGGTTGTCTAAATTAGAGTCAACCAACATCACCATGAGTAACTTTAGTGGCGATGTGAAGTTTGGAGTTACACACGAAAGAAATGTTCCTCCCCGTATTTTGAAATACAAAGACAATAATCGTTTAGAGCCCTATTCATCTCAGCTATCCAACATGCCGCCAATTCGAGTGGCTGACGATGATAGAACGATAGTTATAGATTACCAAGATCCAACTTACGCGATTGTTAACCATCTAAAGTACACAATTGTTCCAGTAGCCTTTACAGGCATTCACTTGCGTTCGATCTCCGATATTTCGATCAATAAGGGTATTTATAAAGGGGACTTTGATATTTGGTTTAGATCGAAGACTGTGATTGATCCGCAAGATATTATGTTTGACCCGGCCCCCGATGAGATTCCTAAAGCTGAGATTGTCGAAACTGAAAAATCTGGTGATATGCAATACACAAGGATTCGCTTTAAGGGCACTTTTCCATTTTATATTCAACCAATTGATATTGGATTGGGTACGATTAATGTTCAAATTCGTTGGTTCAATAAAAAACTAAATTCCTCGAACTTATTTTTTGTTATTGACTATGACGCATTGAACACTGGGAATAAAATTGATCCGATTTATAAGAAAATTAATCGTGAAGGAACGATTGATCCTTCTGCGGGTTATTCAGCGATTAACTCGATGCTTTCTGCTGCCGAGTCTCAATTCCCTTCTTATGGCAATCTTCGCACCATTGGCAATACGGATAGTTATTCCACCAGTTTATTAAAACTGACGATGAGCTCAAGTGGTGGTTTATTTTCTAAAGCTTCCATCGTAAATTTTTTACCTAACTTTACTTTAGGTTTAATTTGCCTTTTAATTGTGGCAGGTATTGTTGGCGTAAAATTCAGTAAAAAAATCATTCCTACTGTGAACGTCCCTCCGATCGTAGGATCTATTTTAGGCTTGGCCTTACTGTATTTTTGGGAGATGTTCTTCTTTACTAATAGTTATACTCAACTTCTCCCCAGAGGTTGGATGTTGTTGATTCGAAATTTATTAGATTTAGTCAACTACCTATTACTTGCTTCCATCCTATCTGATTTGGTTGGTGCGTTGTTCAGGTCGAGAAAAAACTACAGTGGTGTCGGTGGTACCATCATTAAAGCGATTCGCTTTATGATTTATGTGGTTGCCATTGCACTGTTTTATACCAATGTCCTAGAAAGAGATATCCTTCCAATTTTGGCAACCTCTTCTGTTATTTTGACGGTAGTGGGTTTGGCCGTTCGTGATGTGATTTTTGACTTTGTAGCTGGTATTGCTATTAGTTTTGATAAAACCTTCAAAGTCGGTCAATGGGTGAACTTTCAATCAAAAGAGCGCCGAATTGATGGAGTAATTGAACATCTGACTTGGCGTAATGTGATGATTCGTTCAAAAGACGAAACCAAGCACGTGATTCCTAACTCCCAAATTTACGCGATCATCATTTCAAATAATTCGATTACAGACGGAAATCGCCGGGTTGATGCTACTTTTTTCACCAATACGCATGTTGATATTCATACTGTGTATCAGGTAGTGATGGCAATGACTTTAGAAACCCTTAAAAAAATCCCAGGCGTGCCATTAGATAAGCCGGTTCGTATTATTTTTGAGAAGATTCATGCAGACGGCTTGCAATTAAAGTTACAGTTTTTCTTGCGCGATCGTGAGTCTGGCGAACAAGCGAGGTCTATCTTATTACATGACCTTCACTCAGAACTGGCAAAAATTAACGCTTTACCGGCAAAAATGGTTCAGAGTCAGGACTTTAGCTTTTTAGAAGACCAGGTGATAAAAAAAATGTCTGCTGGCGCAGAAGATTATTAAATAGGTCTATAAAGATCCTCTAAATGGGATGTTTACTCAAAATTTGTTCGTGCTTTAAAAAATGCATGTAACTAAAGTGTCATAAAAATTCATTATCATGAACAATGTATCCTTCTAACTTTCTTCTTTAAGTGATTTCTAAAATGGCAATTGATTTAAAGTATGACACACTCGCTAACGGTGTTACTGTAGTTAATTTAACTGGCACAATGGATGCGTTGGGTGCCCAAGCAATTGATTTGCGTTTTAATGCAATTTCGGGTAGCCAAACTAAAATAGTTGTTAATCTAGAAAACGTTGATTATTTATCTTCAATGGGTATTCGTACCATCATCATGGGCGCAAAAGTAGTCCAAAGAAATAATGGCAAGATGGTTATTCTTAAACCATCCTCAGATGTTGAAAAAGTGTTGACAGAAAGTGGTGTTGATACGCTTATCCCTATTCTGCAAGAGATGGATGCAGCTGAAGCACTCTTGTTAGGATAACAAGATCCTTTTCGGGTTTACTTTTATATGATTAGTCAAATAACTGTCCAAGGTAAACTTGAAAAGTTACTAAATATCAATCAATGGTTGGATAACCTGGCTGATCAAGGTGATTTATCCAAGTCGTCTCTCTTTGCCATGAAGCTGTGCTGTGAAGAAACGTTTATGAATATTGTGATGCATTCATATCAACCTGAGAATTTAGTAGTTCAAGAAGAGGATAAAGTTGTAAACCTAGCTGTAAAAAAATCCACAGAGGATATTATCTTATCAATAGAGGACAACGGATTTCCATTCAATCCTCTTGAAAAAGAAGAAAAAATAATTCCAACGGATTTAAAGGATGTACAAATTGGTGGACTAGGAATATCTTTGATGAAAAAGTTTTCCAAATCGATCCACTATGAGCCAAAAAACACCGGAAATCGTCTGATTTTCCAATTTCAACAATAGCAGTTGATTTTCCAACTGTCTATATTGAATTTATCAATGGGTGAAAATTTTTGTGATATTTTCATCTAATCATGAATATTAAATCAGCTTCTAAACCTCTACCTAACCATCTTCGAGAAATTGATTTGTGGGCTTCTGCCATTGATGTTGAGGCGCCGGTTTTTCAAATTGAGGCTGAATTTCGAGAGCAACCAAGATTGCCAGGTTTTATCCTTCTGCATGAAAATAAAATCGTAGGTATCGTTTCTCGTTCACGTTTTGCCTTTGCATTAAGTCGTCAGTTTGCACGCGAAATATTTATGAAGGGGCCGATTAAAGTCTTATTTGATTTTGATGTGATTGATAAAGATCCGATGATTTTGGATGAAAATTTGAGTGTTTCATCAGCAGTGCAAGAGGTACTTTCTCGTTCTTCACTCTTAGCCTATGAGCCGGTCATTGTGATGCATCAAAATACGCCAAAACTTTTAGAAGTTGATTTGTTAATGCGCTTGCAATCCGATTTACTTCAGGAGGCACTTCATCTTCATCAACGCTTGATCGATGATGAAAGAAATACTGCTGCTGAACTTCGGCAAACTATGCTTAATTTAGAACAAGCACGCGATCGATTACAACGGTCTGAAGAAAATTTAGAAGCCCAGGTTATTCAACGGACGCTGGAATTAAAAAAAGTAAATGAAGATTTAATTGCGCAGCAAAAGCAAATTAATGAGGATCTAGAAGTTGCTAGAACCTTACAGCAATCCATTCTGCCGAGCGTTTTTCAACAACATAATGATTACAAAGCACACGCATTTATGCGCGCTGCAAGAATGATTGGTGGGGACTTTTATGACGCCTATCAAATCAATGATCATCTGTTTGGTTTTGTGGTTGCTGATGTAAGTGGTAAAGGAGTACCAGCAGCTTTATTTATGATTTTGGTCAAAACCATACTAGAAGAGCAGGCCATTAATCATGCATCACCTGCCGCTTGTTTACAAAGATTAAATGCCCAGTTACTCCTTCACAATCCCTTGTCACTCTTTGTGACCCTGATTTATGGGGTATTAGATATTAGAACTGGAATTTTCACCTTTTGTAATGCTGGACATAGCATGCCGTATATTATTCGGAATAATCAAAAGATTGAAACAATATCGAATAAGTCTAATCCATTGGTAGGATTGCTAGACCATCCTAAATACACCAATATCTCAATTCAGCTCGGTAAAAATGATCGGATTTTGTTGATGACTGATGGCGTTACGGAGTGTTTTAATAGTCAGGCAGAGCAATACGGTGAGTTACGTTTACTTCATTTACTTGAAAAGACCCATGATATTCATCATATTGATGAGTTAATCAAAGCGCTAATTGATGATCTTGATCAGTTCTCGAATGGGACTCCTGCCTCAGACGATATTACAGCACTGATCCTTCAATATAACAAAGAAGCAGTAGTAAATACGAATTTAATTGATAATTTGGGCGTTCTTAAAGAACTGACTTTGCACTAGGCTAGTCACTCAAAATCCTTTAAATTTTTTCTAATTTTTCCTTTTAAGATGACCCCTGATACTTTAGAAAAATTAGTCAGTATGAAAATGCCTTTTGGGAAGCATGCTGGGCAATTACTATGTGATTTGCCGGCTAACTATTTATCTTGGTTTGCAAGAGTTGGATTTCCAAAAGGTGAAATAGGAGAGTTGTTAGAGGTGATGCACACCTTAGACCATAATAACCTTAAGCACTTACTGACACCATTGAAAACTAAGGATAAAGGCGAGTAGTTGAGAGTCAATTAATACTGGGCTAAGCTTTTTTTCATTTCTTCAACAATCTTTTCTTTAAGCGATTTAGGTTCAAGTACCTCTACATGGGAACCATGCTTGAGAATATCCATAATGAGTTCAGGGTCCTGATTAAAATCAAACTCAATGATTAGATATCCATCATCATCTACTGAAGAGACTTGATCTGGATGCCACAGTTCTTTTTTAATATACCTTGCACGCTCCGGATCAAATCGCAATTTTGCTCGCTGGGTAGATTTGCCGCTAAATATTCCATAGCTTTGGGTAAAGTGTGCATTTAGTTCTGAACTAGCAACCTCTAATGCGCTGACATCGCTAATCTTTGCACTAATAATCCCATCCAAAGAAAAACTACGTAGATCCTTTCTTAAATGACAGTGAGCATCTAAATACCAGTTTTCACGGTAGTAAATCATTTGTTGCGGACTAATGATACGGCTAGTAGTCTCATCTCTTGATTTGACATAGTACTCAATTTCAAGCTGCTTCCTATTAAGAAGTGCTAATCCAACCTCTTCAAAGTTAGTAATGGAGGTTTTACGAGAAGACATTCCAATAACTTTTATTCGCTGACGAAGTTGATTGGTTGAAGTTTGTGCACTTCCTAGTAATTTATCAACAAATGAGGCTAGTGGTGCAATTCTGGGACTAATGATCCCCGATTGATCTAGCTCTGTTAATAAATGTTGCATTAAGACTAAGGCGGTTAACTCTGATTGTGAAAACCAAAGTCCAGGTAAATGTTTTCTAGGACCTGCTGACGGAGTGCCAATCGTATAGGCTTCTTCACTGTGATCATATACGATGGGTACATTATATTGGTCACGCAGTTTTTCAATATCTCTCTTAAAGGTTGCTACTGAGACCTCTAACTTATCCAAAAAATCTTGCTTTGTTATATATTTTCGGGACATCAGCATGAGTTCAATTTCTCTTAAACGTTCAGTTTGGGCCATTTATGTCCTTATTTTTTTTCTTAAATAGATGGTTTTGAATTGAAAATCTTTACAAAAAAGATGGCAGGGAGGCAGAAGGTTTAATACTGTAAATTTTTGTAAATATTGTTTTAAAACTTATACTTATGTTCAGAATTTGCGTCAATTTGGCAGGGGTCAAGTTAAGATAATTTGTCAATTTACAAGATAATCTTAAACAATATTTTAAATTTACAACGAAGTAAACCCATAGGGGGTAATTTAAACTTCAATCAATGAAGTAAAAAAATGAAGGACTGAGCAAGCTTCAATGGAGAGACCGTTATCAAAGAAAAACTGGTCTTATCAAAAACACTGTCAAGAATTTAGATATGGGGTTTAATTCTTAAAAAGTAAATTCGATATAAAAAATCAATTTCGTTTAATCAGAAAACTGTAATTCAGCTAATGTCGAGTAGATGCCGCCTTGCTGAATGAGTTCATCATGCGTACCAATTTCGACAATCCTGCCTTGGTCAAATACAACAATTCTGTTTGCTTTTTTAACGGTTGCTAAACGGTGGGCAATCACTAGGGTTGTTCTATTTTGGGTGGCTTTTTCAATTGCTATTTGAATTAATCGCTCAGACTCGGAGTCAAGCGCACTAGTAGCTTCATCTAATAAAAGTAAGGCTGGATTTTTGAGTAAGGTTCGAGCAATCCCAATCCGTTGTCGCTGACCGCCTGATAAACGAATCCCGCGGTCGCCTAAAAAGGTTTGATAACCTTGGGGTAAGTTCAGGATAAATTCATCAGCAACAGCAATTTTTGCTGCTTCAAAGACTTCAGTATCCGTTGCTTCAAGTTTGCCATAGCGAATATTTTCTAGCGCATTATCTGAAAAGATCACAATATCTTGCGGAACAATTCCTATTATTTGTCGTAATTGATTTAAACTCAATTCATGTATGTTGACTCCGTTAATTTTGATCACACCATTTTGTGGATCATAAAAACGTTGTAATAATTGAAAGAGAGTCGATTTACCGGCACCTGACCTGCCAACAATCGCAATTAATTCTCCAGGCTCAATCGATAAAGAAATATCTTTTAAAACACTTTGAGGATTTGACGGGTAGTGAAAACGAATCTGATCGAACTGCAGAGAAACCCCATTTTTAGGAATTTGATCGAGAGATAACGGCTTATCGGGATTTTTAATATGAGAATTTAGTTTTAATAACTCTAATAATCGCTCGCTTGCACCAATGGCTCTTTGGGTATCACCCAGGACCTCTGCTAATCCCGCAATCGCACCCGCAACAATGACAGAATACAAAATAAATTGGGTTAGTTCTCCACTACTTAATTGCTTATCTAAAACAGCATAGGCACCCAACCATAAGACCGCAATAATGCTACAAAATCCAAACACAATCGCAATAAAAGTGAGTAGGGCGCGCGCTCTAAAACGCGTTTTAGCAGCTTGGAAAGCTTCCTCTACATAGCCCTTAAATAGAGTACTTTCAGCAGCTTCATTAGTGAAAGACTGAATGGTTGTAATTGCATTGAGTTTTTCACCAGCAAGGCCTGAAGCATCTGCAATTTTATCTTGAGATTTGCGCGAAAGTTTGCGCACCTTTCTGCCCATGATCATGATGGGAATAACGATGAGTAATAACATGGCAAATATCAATACTGATAAATGGGCACTAGTAAAAAACATCATCACCAACCCCCCTGTAAATAGTAAACAATTTCTTACAAACATCGAAACACTTGTGCCTATGAGAGTTTGAATTAAAACTGTATCGGTATTCAGCCTAGACAATACCTCACCACTTTGAGTCTCTTCAAAGAATTCAGGACTTTGTGAAATCACGTGAGTATAGACTTGTTGGCGTACATCACTAGTAATGCGTTCACCCAACCAAGAAACCAGATAGAACCGCAGTGCTGTAGTGACTGCAACCATAACTGCAATCATTAAGAGAATTAAAAAGGTACGATTGATTTGATCATAATCACCGTTACTCGGACTCACAAATCCCATGTCAATAATCTGGCGAAATGAGAGAGGGACCACAAGTGTTGAGCATGCAGCCAGAATTAAACTAATTGCAGCCAGAATAAATTCTTTTTTATAGGGCTTTAGAAAGGGTAATAGTGCTTTTAAGGAATTTAATCCTGAGGTGTTTTTTGCCGAGGTCATAGTAGATGCTTTTGCAAAAAAATTAAAGTAATTTCTCTATCGGAGTTCTTAATTTATCAGGAGCGTGCATCGAGCTAAACCTCTCGACCACTTTGCCTGATTTATCGACTAAAAATTTTGTAAAATTCCATTTGATTGCTTCAGATCCTAAAAGACCAGGGGCCTCATTCGTTAACCATTGATATAAAGGATGGGCTGTAGCTCCGTTCACGTCAATTTTTGACATCATCTGAAAAGTAGTATGAAAGCTCATCTCACATTGCTGCGCAATTTCTTCGTTACTACCAGGTTCTTGACTACCAAATTGATTGCAAGGAAAGGCAATAATCATCAAGCCTTGATTTTTGTAAGATTGATGTAAGACTTCTAACTCATTCAATTGCCCAGCAAAGCCACATTTTCTGGCAGTGTTAACAATTAAGAAAGGCTGACCTTTGAAATCGGCAAAACGAAATACTTGATCTTGAATTGTTTTTGCTTCAAAGTCATAGAGTGATGGCATGCGAGATTATTTCATAAAGGGTTGAACACCAATCAAAACACGGTGTAAATAGAACGCAAAGATAAGCCAAGCACTAACTCCAATCACAATCGCGGGTATAGTTCCCTGCCAGTTTGCTATGCTGGCTGATGATTGATTAGACGCAACGATCTTCTCATCTCGCGTGCGCGATGATCTAAAGTCGAGGACTGCCCAAATTAAAAAACTTCCAAAAAGAACCATTGCCGCCAAACTGCCATTCGCTAACAAATGTGCTAAAGCCCATATTTTTACAGCAATAATCATGGGGTGTTTCAGCTTAGCAAAAATGATATTTTTAGGTCTTTTAGAACTTGCTAGCAAAATAAAGCATAGGAGCATGAGTAAACCCGTTAAATGGCCAGTCCAACTGGGTGGTGACCATACGAGTATTCTTGATTCTTGAGCTAATGCGTAGCCCTTAATGATTAGGAAAAAACCAATGAGGGAGAGTAGGGTATAACTAATTTTCCAAACAGCTGGTCCACGTTTTTCAATTTGACTATTGGTCCAGTCATTTGCGAAAATGCGAACCGAATGCGTTCCGAGAAATAGAATCAAGCCTAAAACGAGCTGTGTCATATTGGATCTTTTTGTAAAATTTATTAAATCATCTTACCAAAGAAAGCGAATGTCCACTAGCATCGATTGGTTAAATCAAAATACCGAGTGTTCTTTTAAATCTATGCTCGTTTTGTTAGTAACTAACTCTTCATAAAACTCAAAAAGAGTTTGAGAGCCAGTAGACGGGGTCAGTTTTTCATCATATTGTCCTGTAATAGGATTCAAAACTAACATGGACTCTGTAGCATAGTAACGACCAATTTTAGCGAGTTCAGCTTTCTCTTTTAAACTCGGAATGATCGAACCTAGTATAGATAGAATTGAAATAATGACACTCATAAGACCAATTGGTACTCTGGAAAACTTAGGAGTTTTACCAAGGAGTTCAAATAATTTTTCACCTTGTTGCAAAGGAGTAACCGCCTTACCTGGACCGCCAATCGGTAGAATTTGATAATGTAGAGCAGAGTTATCAATACAGCTTACCAGGTATTCTCCTAAATCATGATCGCTAATAGGTTTGCAAGAGGTGAGTTGTCCATCACCAAAAATTAAGAAGGACTTACCACTCTGAACCCGCTTGATTTGCCCGGATAAGGATTTAAAAAACGCAGTAGGTCGTACGATGGAATAATTTAAACCTGAATTTGTTAATAATTTTTCAAAAGCTAATTTAGCCTGCTGGAAAGCAAGTAACGGTTTTTGTACGCAGATAGCAGAAAGCAAGATCATCTGTCCAACCTGCATTTTTTTTGCGCATTCTAAGATATTGGCATGCGCTTGATAATCAATCTTCCATGCATCTTTTGGAGAACCCGTTCTTGAGGCTAAACATGAAACGATTACATCAAAGCGCTCACCACAAAAGCCATTAGCTAAAATGGATGAGGAGTCTGATACATCCACAAACCGTATCTGAGCACCCTTTAAAAAAGGATATAAAAGATTTGGCTTCTCCGCACTATTTTGTCCTTTAGTTGGTCTGATTAAACAGGTCACATCATAACCTTGTCTCACGAGTGCTTGCGCAGTTGCTTGGCCAATAGTTCCTGTCGCTCCAAAAAGTAGGACACGTCGAGGAAGTGATACTTCAATAGAGATTGACGTAAGAGGGGATGCAAGACTAGAGAGAGGGTGAGTCATGTTTTCGACGGAGTTCGTAAAGTTAAATTACGCGAGATGATTGCATATCTTATTGTTGAATTATTTTGGATAAGAACTCTTTTGCTCTAGGAGACCTATTCCCTGAGTCATTAAAAAATTCATCTTTAGTACAGTCCTCAACGATCTTTCCTTGATCCATAAAAATGACTCTATCAGACACTTTTTTTGCGAAGCCCATTTCATGGGTCACACAAATCATCGTCATGCCGTCCTGCGCTAATTGAACCATAACATCTAATACTTCACCAACCATCTCCGGATCAAGTGCCGAGGTGGGTTCATCAAACAACATCACTTTAGGTTGCATGCAGAGCGCCCTTGCTATGGCAACGCGTTGTTGTTGTCCGCCAGATAGTTGGCCTGGAAATTTATCCTTATGTTCAATTAATCCTACTCTATCTAAATATTTCAAACCTTGAGCTATGGCCGTTGACGGATCTTTTTTCATTACCTTGATTTGTGCCAAAGTAAGATTTTCTGTAACGGACAAGTGTGGAAATAATTCAAAATTCTGAAACACCATACCGACTTGTGAGCGCAGCAGGGTGAGGGAGGTTTTAGGGTCGCCGACTGATATGCCATCCACCATAATTGAGCCAGCTTGAAAAGGCTCTAATCCATTGATAGTTTTAATCAAGGTTGACTTACCTGAGCCAGAGGGACCACAGACGACGACTACCTCACCTTGTTCAATATTGGTAGAGCAGTCTGTGAGCACTGCGAAGGAACCGTACCATTTGGAAACATGTTGCATTTGAATGAGAGGCATAAACTAAACCTTAAAAATTATCGAATAATAGCGACTTTAGATTGAATCTTACGAACGACTCTCGATAAACTAAAGCAGATTAAAAAATAGACAACAGCAGCTAACAGATACGCTTCTATCGGCCGGCCAAAATTTTTACCGGCCACTTCAAAACCTTTGAGAAGATCATACGCACCTATTGCATAAACCAAAGAGGTATCCTGAAACAGAATAATAGTCTGGGTCATAAGTACTGGAATCATATTGCGAAAAGCCTGGGGTAATACAATATATTGCATGTTTTGTGAGTAGGATAAGCCCAATGCTTGCCCAGCAGCTGTTTGGCCTTTTGCGATGGAACCAATTCCAGCTCTAACAATTTCTGAAAAGAATGCCGCCTCAAAAGCAATAAAAGTGATGTAAGCAGATAATTCAGCACCAATCGATTTACCAATAATACTTGGCATCAGTAAAAAGAACCATAAGATCACCATGACTAATGGAATCGACCGCATTAAATTGACATACCAAGTAGCAGGTGTAGATAGTAGTTTTTGACCCGATAAGCGCATTAAAGCCAAAATAGTCCCTAATACAATCCCACCAACTGTTGCAACCAAAGTGAGTTGTAAACTAAAGAGCAAGCCTTTTTGTAAAAAGTTTTTAAATAAATCCCAATTATAAAAACTAAAATCTAACTCCATTAGTGCGCTCCACTCGGTGAAGATAACAATAGCCCTGGGATTCTGGTTTTTCTTTCAATGATGCCCATGATTCGATTAACTGAGAAGGCCGTGATAACGTAAAGAACGGTAACAGCCAGATACATCTCAATACCGCGAGAAGTCTCTTCCTGAGTTTGCATGGCAAACATGGTCAATTCTGAAACAGAAACTGCAAAAGCAACCGAAGAGTTTTTAACGATATTCATTGCCTCTGAAGTAAGGGGTGGAATGATAATTCTTAAAGCCATCGGGAGAATAACGAAACGATAACTTTGATAAGTTGAAAGTCCCAAGGCCATTGCAGCTGCATGTTGTCCTCGAGGTAAGGATTGAATGCCAGCTTTTACTTGTTCGGCAATTCTGGCGGAGGTAAAAAATGCTAGAGCAAAACTAACTAATAAATAGGAAGGTACTGATTTTAAAAAAGGGAGCATCAACGGGATGACGTGATACCACAAAAATACCTGAACAAGTACTGGAATATTTCTAAAGAGCTCAACCCAACAGTTGGCAAAGTACAAACTACTTCTACCAATCAGTGACTTTCCTGGAAGAGTTCTGAGAGTTCCAATCGAGATACCGATGATTAACGCGAGGATGAGTCCAATAATGGATACACTCAAAGTCCAACCCCAAGCTTTTAATAACCAATCGAGGTAGGTCTGGTCATTGATGCCAATTAAAAGAGGTTGGAAGGTTTCCCCAAAACAGATTGGAGAATACTCTTCCTCTAAAGTACTTTTACATAGAATGGATAAGTCAAAGGTCATGAAGAACTAATGTGACCTTAATCAATTATTTTTTACTGTATTCTTCAGCGGGCTTATCGTTGGGGTTCGCCCAAGCATCTTTCGTATTTTGAGAAAGTTCAAGTCCAATTCTGACGTTTTTAGGAGGGATAGGATCTAAAAACCATTGTTGGTACATTTTAGCAATGGTGCCGTCTTTCATCATTTTGATGATCGATGCGTCCACGAATTTTTTGAATTCAGCATCTTCTTTGGGTAGCATTATTGCAATCGGTTCAGTATTCAATATTTCACCCACAATCTTAAAGTCCTTAGGGTTTTTTGACATTGCAATATTACCCGCCAAAATGGAACCATCCATTACAAAGGCGTCCGTTCTGCCTGACTCTAGCAATAGAAAACTATCCGCATGATCTTTACCAAAAACTTCTTCGAAATTGACACCATTGGCTTTTTCATGTTTACGCAAAAGCTGTACAGAAGTTGTGCCTGTAGTAGTGGCCACTTTCTTATTCACTAACTGGGAAATAGAGGTAATACCTGAGTTAGCTTTAACAGCAATCCTGACATCTTCAACGTAAGTGGTAACAGCAAATGCCACGTCTTTCTGGCGTGCGGCATTGTTAGTGGTTGAACCACATTCAATATCGACGGTACCATTCTGAACGAGAGGAATTCTATTTTGAGAAGTGACTAATTGGTATTTAGTTTGCAGAGGTATTTTTAATTGCTTTTCAAGATCAGCGATTACTCGTTTACAAATTTCCACATGAAAGCCAGTATATTTACCATCACCAAGAGTATATGAAAGAGCACCAGAGGAGTCTCTGACACCCATGGTAATTGATTTACTATTGGTGATTTTCTCCAGCGTGCTATTGGCAAACGAAGGATTACATACAAACAGACTCAAGGTTGTCATCAAACCAACCAGGGCAGTAGACGTAGGGGTAAAGGTTAATTTTTTAGTAATCATCTTAAAGACATAGTTTAATTTAAAGGAAATTTTATACTAGTGCGTTATCCAATATTACCTTGTTTTTAGCCAAATCTAATTTGTCAATGAACAAAATAATCAAATTAGATTTTCGGAAATGATCTCGCAGCCCAATAGATGGTTCCTTCTGCACCATATTTTTCAGCGTGTGGTGTTTCAGGTTCCATCGTAAAGGTGTCACCAACCTTTAAATGTTGAGTGTCATCTCCTCTGGTCATCCACATTTCACCCCTTGCAACGATCGCATGTACGGCAAACTCATGCGTATGAGTCTCGCTGACCGAATTGGGTGCCCATTCTCTAATAGAGACACTTTCATAACCCATCTCTTTAGTCCGTTGTGTGAATTCTGCTAAGCTAGGTAATGACATTTTTTTCTCCTTAGGCTAATAGGGGTTTGATTTTGTTGGCGGTCAATGGTAAATCGTAGATTCTTTTACCGATTGCATTCGCAACAGCATTCGCAATTGCAGCGCCGCCAGGACCTTGAGAACCCTCACCAACACCCACTGATTTCTCATTTGGACGATCAATTAATTCGACGCTAACATGTGGCATATCCTCAAAGCGCAAAATGGGATATTCAGCCCATGAACTTACTTGTAGACTATTCTTATCAAAAGCCAATTCTTCATGTAAAGTCCAACTTGTAGTTTGAACTAGTCCACCCTCTAATTGATTTTTAAAGCCATCAGGATTAATAATGAGTCCAGCATCAGCCGCACTATACATATGTAGCACCCTTACTTTACCTGTTTTACTATCTACTTCTACATCAGCGATGACTGCGCAGTAAACTTGAAGATTTTTATATTGGGCAAAACCGATGCCGCGACCAAATAACTTATCACCTTTTTTAGACTTCAATGGTCCATTCTTACTCCACTTCGCCATACTTGCAGCTTTGTTAATAACATCTTTCGCTCGCTGATTTTCTAAATGATTTAAGCGGAATTCCACAGGATCTATCTTTGCAGTCTGAGCTAACTCATCCATCATCGACTCGATGGCAAAAACGTTTGCATATGCTCCCAATGTTCTTAATGCTGAAACTCGAATAGGCATTTCTTCAATCAAATGATTCGTTACTTTTTGATTTGGAAATGAGTATAAGGGCAAGGCATTACGATGCGAACCACCAGCAGGCAATGGAATATTAGTAACAGGTGAAGGTGTTTGTGGTTTATCCATATACCAACTGGATACCAAGTTGTTTCCTGTTTTTTCTCCAGGTCGAGTACTGTGAGTGTTACTCCATAAATCGTACTGCCAATCCACTATTTTTCCTGAGTTATCAATAGATGCCTTAATTTTCATTGACATCGCACTGCCGTAGGGTTCCCACTTGAACTCATCTTCACGCATCCATTGCATCTTAATCGCTTGCTCAGGGAACTTTACAGCAACTAAGGCTGCATCAAGTGCGACATCATCAGCACCACTTTGGCCATACATACCGGAGCCTTCAACGTGCATGCAGACAACCTTTTCAGTTGGCATACCAAGTGCTTTGACGATATCAGTTCTTAAAGGATACATACCTTGACTATGTGTATAAACTTTTAATACACCAGAATTCATCACTGCTATCGCGCAAGAGGGGCCAATACTACCGTGCGCAGTAAAGGGCTTGGTATATTGTTGTTCAATAGTTTTAATCGCCGGATTAGTCGCTGTTGTTTTAACGCCGTGTTCAGTATCAATCGACTTCAAGGATTTCATCGTATTTAACCAACTGCCAGTAGAAGTAGGCAGATCGTTGACAAGTTCCCATTGTGCTACTTTTTTGGCTTCTTCCATTGCTTTAATGGCTTGCTCTTCCCGTTTAGCAACCACGGCAAGAAAACTACCATTTCGAACTAATCCAACAACTCCCGGCAAACTAGTGATCAGATTTTCATTGATACTTTTAAGAGTTGCTCTTGGGGCAGGTGGACGGACTACCCTGGCATATAACATACCGGGTATGCGCATATCTTGAACGTAAGCAACCCCACCTGAAACTTTAGCTGGAATATCTACGCGTGGAAATGACTGTCCGATGTATGTCCGCTCTGAAGCGCCCTTAGGCTTATATTTCAAGTCAGCTTTTTGTTTTAAAAGCTCTGGTTCAACGAGTTTCCAATACTCGACAGACTTGCCGTTGGCTGAACTAATCACGCCATCTTTAATTTTTAAGGATGACTGTGGAACATCCAATTGCTTGGCTGCTTTCTCTAGAAGCGTTCCTCTAGCCTGAGCGCAAGCATAGCGGAGCGCTAAGCCTCCATACTCAACGGATTGGCTACCAGAAGTAACACCCTCGTTGGGAGATAGACCAGTCGTGGTTGGTACCATGACAATTCTAGAAATGTCCACGTCCATTTCATCTGCAGCAATCTGTTTGAGGGCTGTAGTAATTCCTTGCCCGAACTCGACTTTACCGGCATAAATAATAATTAAGCCTTTGGGGTCAACGGCTAGCCAACTATCAATATTTGGATTATTAGGTAGGTCACCAGGTAAAACAATGGCTGCATTTTGTGCAAGGAGACTTGGCATCCAACTAAAACCAATAATCAAACCAGAACTTTTTTTCAAGAAACTGCGGCGAGGATTTTGAATGGGTGCGTTCATGCTAGTTCCTTTGCTGCGCGTTGGATCGCTTTTAAAATACGCGTATGAGTGCCACAACGACATAAGTTACCATTCAAGGCAGTCTTAATTTGTTGTTCTGTGGGGCGTTTGTTGGTATCGAGCAGTGCTTTGGCACCCATCATCATCCCTGAGATACAAAACCCACACTGAGCCGCTTGTTCAGCAATGAATGCTTTATTTAAAGCTTTCAAAACACGATCCGTCTCATAGGATTCAAGAGTGGTGACATTCGAGTTCACCGAATTAATCGGCGTAATACAAGAACGCACTGCATTGCCATTAATAATTACCGTGCAAGAGCCACACTGGCCAAGCCCACAACCGTATTTTGCGGAGTTAATGTCACAGTCGTTTCTTAAGGCGTAAAGTAGGGGAGAGCTTGGATCGGTTTCAACCGTTTGCACTTTCCCATTGACTTTTAATGATGTTGTCATCTGATCTCCATTTTTAAATTATTTAAACCATTTTTTTATTCATTCATACTAAACTAAAGTACGGATTTACGGAACTAGAACTATAAAAACCAAATTTTTAATTTAGCTGAGTTTCATTGCTAAACCGGTGATGAGGGCACCTGTTAAGGCAGCCACAATTAACCACCAAGCGGGTACTTTTCCCTCATTATTTAAAGTTTGTTTCGCTGGACTAATTCGGGTAATCCCTGAGTTTGAAGCAGAGTTGCTAGAAGTACTATTTAATTCTTGATTCTGTGTATTTGAAGAGATTACTTCATCAGCCACTTCAGGTGTCACTGGAGATAACTCACGATTGAAGGCTTTAAAAAAGTCGTCAGACATTTTTTTTGCCACGCTATCAATCAATCTTGAACCGATTTGTGCCAACTTACCACCCACATGTGCTTGAGCGTTGTAGGATAGTTCTGTGCCGTTCTCAACGGTAGTAAGAGTCACCTTAGAAGAGCCCTTGCCAAAACCTACTGCACCACCTTGGCCCTCGAAAACCAAAATACAGGATTCTGGTGGATTTGCTTCAGTTACTTGTAAAGTGCCTTTAAATTTCGCTTTTAAAGGTCCTATTGCAGTAGTAATAGCCACCTTAAATTGATCGGGTGCTGTTAACTCGACAGATTCACAACCAGGTAAGCAATTCTTCAATACTTCAGGGTTATTTAAAGCATTCCAAACAGTTTGTTTATCAGCTGGGATGACTTGAGAGCCTAGTATTTCCATGAATTACCTCTAAAAATTAATCTTAATATTAAAAATGATAACAGTATGAGAATTTTAATGACAAATTCGATAGCGAAGTCAAAAGGCGTAAAATATTTCTTCTTATTGAGTATTAAATTCAACAATCCCTCCCACCATCATATTCAGGAATAAATAATGAAAATCGTAGTCTTAGACGATTATGAAAAATCAATGATTTTTCTTAAAGAAAATAAAACGATCACTAGTAAAGCATCAGTTGAGATTTACCATGACCGACTCATGGGTTCAGCTTTAGTAGATGCCATCGCATCAGCCAATGTCGTAGTCTTAATGCGCGATCGGACTCCATTTAAAGCTGATTTGATTAATCAATTA
Source organism: Polynucleobacter rarus (assembly GCF_003072505.1). Lineage (GTDB taxonomy): Bacteria > Pseudomonadota > Gammaproteobacteria > Burkholderiales > Burkholderiaceae > Polynucleobacter > Polynucleobacter rarus. The sequence continues at coordinate 1,346,835 of NZ_NTGB01000001.1, read as the reverse complement.
CCAAATTTACAATACGTTATTTTTACCGGTAATCGGAATATGGCAATTGATTATGATGTGTTGGCAGCTAAAAACATCCCCGTTAGCTTTACGGAGTTTGGGCCCTCAAAAGAGACTACAGTTGAGTTGACTTGGGCATTAATTTTGAGTGCCTATAAGCGTATTGGTGAACAAAATGCAGTGGCAATGTCAGGTAAGTGGCGCAATGAACACTCTATTTTGCCAGCCTTACATGGTGAACGTTTAGGTGTTTTAGGTCTTGGTTCTATTGGTTCAAAAGTTGCCAAGGTTGGTCTAGCCTTTGGTATGGATGTAGTTACTTGGAGTCCTAATATGACTCAGGAGAGGGCAGATGTCCATGGGGTCAAAGCAGTCAGTTTGGATGAATTATTACAGACTTCAAAAATTGTTTCATTGCATTTGGTACCCGGTACAGGCACAAAATATTTAATGAATGCAGAAAAATTAGCTTTGATGCGCCCCGACTCTTTCCTAGTAAATACTTCAAGGTCGACTTTAATTGTCACAGAGGATTTAATTCAGGCATTAAAGTTAGGTCGGCCAAGTATGGCTTTGTTGGATGTCTTTGATCATGAGCCAATAAATGTTAAAGATGCGCTTTTCCAATTAGAGAATCTATTCATAACGCCACATCTTGGTTTTGTTCACCAGCCTATTTTTAAGAATTTAACGATGGGTACCAAAATGGCTCTTGAAGCATGGGTAAAAGGCGAGCCATTAGTCAATCAAGTGAAATAATTATCTTCTTTATAAATATAAAAGCCGGTCATTTTTTAGATGACCGGCTTTTTTGTCTTCTTGACGCTTAGCTCAGGTTTTAAAACAAGATGCTTAAGTAAATTAAAAAAACCAGCAATACAAGATAGACTTTTTTTGATTCCATTAGACCTTAATAATTGGTAGTGATCGAATTCGTTTTCCAGTTGCTGATGCGATAGCATTTACAACGGCTGGCGCTACGCTTGGAACACCGACTTCACCCATGCCAGAGGGTTTACCACCACCCTCAATGATCGTAATGTCCATTAAAGGTGCCTCAGACATACGCATCATTGGGTAACTATCAAAATTTTTCTGCTCTACAACACCATCTTTAAAAGTGATTTGCGTTTTCATGGCAGAAGATAAGCCAAGAAGCATACCGCTCTCGAGTTGGGCTTTGATTTGATCTGGTCGTACCGCAACTCCAGGATCTACTACTGCTGTCAATTTGTGAACTTTGGGGGTTGCTTTGGCATCTTTACCAATTGAGATTTCCGCAATAACAGCAATATAAGCGCCATATGCTTCAGTTTGCGCAACACCTAATGTGTGACCATTTGATCTATTTTCCCCCCAACCAGCTTTTTTGGCTGCCGTGGCAAGTACTTTTTGCGCACGTGGGTGTTTACTGAGTAAATCCATTCTCATTTTGACCGGATCTTGAGAAGTTTGTGCAGCAACTTCATCAATAAAACTCTCCAAGGCAAAGGTATTGAGGTTGTTACTCACGGCGCGCCAATAGCCGACACGCACACCTGTTTCATGAATCACGTTTTCAATACGAAGGTTAGGAATGTCGTAAGTTAAATTAACGGAACCTTCATTCATAAATGGGTCATTACCGTCCACAACAAAGGGTGGAAAAGCACGAGCTGTTACCGATTGAGAGGTCATTTTAGAGGACAAGCCAGTAATTTTTCCCTTCGCATCAACACTGGCAGAAACTGTATGAAGACTTATTGGACGATAGAAATCATGCGTCATGTCATCCTCACGTGTCCAAAGCAAACGAATCGCTTTACCTGAGGCTTTAGAGATGGCCACTGCTTGAGAAATAAAATCTAACTCAAGTTTGCGACCATAGCCACCCCCTAAAAAGGTCGTATGGATAAATACTTTTTCAGGAGCAACGCCGGCTGCAGCAGCGGCAACTCCCTGAGCACCTTGTTGGAACTGAATCGGGCCCCAAACATGGCATTCGCCATTATGCACATAAGCTGCACAATTCACGGGTTCTAAAGTGGCATGAGCTTGGTAAGGCATCATATACTCAGCCGTAATCGTTTTTTCACCGGCTTGTAATGGATTAGCAAAATTACCTAATTTGCCTACAATAGCGCCATTTTTTTGATGTGCAGCGCGTAATCCTTGCTCAATTGTAGCCATACTATCCGTCGCTTTGGTATCACCGTTTTGCCATTCAATCTTTAAAGCATCACGTCCTTTTTGGGCCAGATAAAAGTCTTTCGCTAGTACCGCAACTCCATCAGGGATTTCAACTACTGCGTCAATCCCTTTTAATGCTTTAGTAGCTGAGCTATCGACTGATTTCACCTTGCCCCCGATAACAGGTGACTGAGCAAGACTAGCTACTAACATGTCCGGTTGACGAACATCAATCCCGTAAATAGCGGTACCATTCACTTTTGTAGGTGTATCCAATCTTGGAAATGCTTTACCAATGTAACGGTATTCTTGAGGGGATTTTAAAGTTGGTGTCCCAGTCACTTTGATAGTGGAGGCGGCTGTAGCCATTTCGCCATAAGTTGCACGATTTTTACCTGAACTGAGCATACCTTGATTTGCGGTCACACTCGTTACAGGCACATTCCATTTGGCCGCAGCAGCAGCGATTAATTGCGCTTTTGCCGTTGCTCCAACAAGTCGTAACTTATCCCATGCTTCACGCACTGAAGTTGACCCACCAGTAATCTGACCACCTAGTAAAGAATTGATATAAACCGCATTGGCAGGGGCAATTTCAATTTTGACTTTATTTAACGGATACTCTAATTCCTCTACGATTAACATTGCCATCGTGGTGTAGGTATCTTGACCCATTTCTGAGCGAGCATTGTTGATAGTAACGGTGTTATCTGGAGCAATTCTCAACCAGGCATTCGTGTCAATGGCTTCAGCACCTATAGCAATTTGTTGATTAGCACCAATCCCAATAATGAGACCAGTACTTACAACGGAACTAGTTTTAATAAATGAGCGACGATCCATGATGTTTCTCCTTAAGCTTTAGCAGCGCGGTGAATGGCGCGACGAATACGTGAATAGGTTCCACAGCGACAAATGTTGCCATCCATTGCGTTGGTGATGTCGTTATCACTAGGATTTTTATTTTTTGTAAGAAGTGCCGCTGCAGACATCATTTGTCCATGTTGGCAATAACCACATTGTGGAACTTCCTCTGCAATCCACGCGTCTTTAATTTTTTTAGAGAGTGTGGCAGGTAAGCCGTTAATGGTCGTAATTTTGTTATTAGTGACAGCAGAAATCGGGACTTGGCAAGATCTAGCAGGTTGACCATCGATATGCACTGTACAGGCACCACACAAACCAGCCCCACAGCCAAATTTAACTTCCTTAACATCCAAATGATCTCGTAATGCCCAAAGCAGAGGCGTGTCACCTTGAGCATCGATGTCGAGTACTTTACCGTTGATATTTAATTTCATTTATATTTCCTTTTGGAAAAATGGGATAAAAACTTTTGGATCTACTGGAAAATGCATCAACTAACCACCAAAAGATTCAAAAGCAAAATGGACTTAAAAGAGCTACCTGAATAATTAAACCTATAATAAATAATTACTAATTTCTCTAAGTAACATTCTTATTTTAATTATAAAAAATAATAATTTTATTTTTTTTGAAAGAATCAATAAATTGTATTTATTTTTTTGTTTAACTTCTATCCTACGAAAGTATTTTTTTGTGGCAAGCTGTTTTTTGGGGTTTCTCCTGGCTTCAGAGTACCTAAATGCCCAAATATTGAATAAAACTAGGGTAAAACCACCAATAGTTCTCGCCGCCGCAAGCCTACGACCAGCTTTAGAGGAAATCGTTCTGAATTACCAACGAATATCAAATGTTCAACCTAAAATTATTTACGGATCGTCAGGTAACTTTTACCAACAAATTCTGAATGGTGGAAGATTCGATATTTTCATGAGTGCTGATGAGCATTTTATAAATCAACTTCGGGATAAAAAATTACTCCAAAATGATGGCATTATTTATGTTCAAGGCAAATTAGTGATTTGGTTATCAAAAAGAATGTTTCCTGAACAGATGACTCTTGAAAAGCTTCAACCCTATTTGAAGACTCAGCAAGTAAATAAAGTGGCAATCGCAAATCCTGGTTTGGCACCTTATGGGAAAGCTGCTGAAGAAGTGTTGCGGAAATGGCAAGGATGGCCTGAAATTAGTAAGAAATTGATTATGGGTGAAAATATAGGGCAGGTTGCTCAGTTTGCATTGTCAGGCTCAGTGCCTGTCGCGCTTTTACCCTTATCCTTGACTTTGAATCCAGAGATGCAAAAAACAGGTTTTGTTCTATCTGTCCCAGATGAGTCATATGAGCCAATTTTTCAAAAAATGGCACTATTAAGTAATAATCCTGAAGCGCGTGATTTTTATCAATTTATCTCAGATAAACAAAATAAAAGGATTTGGGAAAAATATGGTTTTACAGTACCCCAATAGAATGAAATATAAAGACTAATTAAAATGGATTTACAAGCGCTCTTCTTATCTCTTCAATTAGCCACTCTTACCGTAATCATCCTGATTCCATTGGGCGTTCTTGTAGCGCATTTTTTTCCGATGAAAAATACGCTTGGGTCATTCGCAAAAGAGGCCGTGATTACCCTTCCTTTGGTCTTACCCCCGACTGTACTTGGTTATTATTTACTCGTTGGATTTGGCGGTAATAGTTGGTTTGGACATTGGTTTGAAATGATGACAGGTCAAACTTTGGTCTTTTCTTTTTTAGGGATTTTGATCGCTAGTTTGATTTTTAATATTCCGTTTGCCTTGATGCCAATTCAACGGGCATTTGAAGCAATTCCACAAGATTTAAAGGATGCGAGCTCCACTTGTGGTCTCCCGCCTTGGCAGAGATTATTCAAAATTGAGATTCCCCTCTCTAATAAAGGCATCTTGAGTGCGGCGGTGATGACCTTTACTCACACTTTAGGAGAGTTCGGCGTAGTGCTCATGATGGGGGGCAATATTCCTGGTCAAACGAGAACCTTGTCGATTTCGATTTACGATAGCGTTCAGTCGCTTGATATGCAAGGTGCTGGGGTGATGTCAATGTTCTTACTCGTGTTTTCATTTGTCGCACTGATTTTTACTCAACGTCTATCCTTAAGTGCTCGGGACTTTCAAGGAAATCTTCGATAATGACTTTAAGCGTGGCACTTAAACATACTAATGGCATTCATTTAGAGATCGATTTTGAATGTAAATCAGGAGAGCTTTTAGCTTTAGTTGGTCCCTCGGGGAGCGGTAAAACAAGCACCTTAAGAGCAATCGCAGGCCTCATGCCGATTGAGCAAGGTAAGATTTATTTACAGGATCAAGAAAAAAATCATATTTGGCTAGATACGCAAAACCATATTCATATTCCTAGTTTTGAGCGTCAAGTGGGGATGGTATTTCAAAACTATGCGCTATTTCCTCATCTCACAGCCTTACAAAATATCGCTCTCGCATTGCCGAAGGGGGATTCAATCGAAATTGCTCAGCAACTGATGGAAGACATGGGTTTGATAGATTTTCATGATCGCTTGCCCGATCAATTATCAGGCGGACAAAGGCAACGTGTTGCACTAGCGCGAGCATTTGCCAGAAAACCGCAAGTTCTATTATTGGATGAACCATTTTCAGCTGTTGATCATCCAACCCGTAAAACACTTTATGAAGAGTTAATTAAGTTGCGGGAAAATATTTCTATTCCCATTGTGATTGTGACGCATGACTTGCGGGAAGCAAGACTTCTGAGTGATCGATTATGCATACTAGATCAGGGTAAATCGCTACAAATTGGTCATCCCGAACATATTGTTTCAAGCCCTAGAAATGGACGGGTTGCCGAACTCGTTGGTCTGACAGATATCTTTTCTGCGACTTTTTTAAAAGCACAACATCCTGATCAAATTTTACAAAAACAAGCGACCCTTTTATGGGGGCAAGGAGTAGAAGCATTTCCTCTAACCATCTTTGATAAAGGGCGCTTACCTGATCAAACGGAAGTCAAATGGGTGATTGCAAAAGAATTTGTTGAAATCAGTAAAAAACCTTTTGAAAGAATCAATACCCTCAGTGCTAAAGTGCTTCAAGTAAGAAGATTGGGGGAAATTTCTTCAGTAGATTTTGAAGTAGAGTTAGCCTTTGGTCCTACGATGCATTTTGAGCTAAGTACCCGCCTAGTGAACGAATTAAACATTGATATTGATGATCAGGTTTTCCTTTACTTAGATCCTAAAGGGATTCATATTATGCCGGTATATAGTAGCCCAGCGCACAAAGAAGTTGAGAAAAAAAAACGAGATAAGCCCCTCAAAATTGTGGCAGTAATTTTGGTCGCTGGTGAAGGTTCTCGACTTGGAAATTTGCCGAAATCGCTGATTAAAATCGATGGACAAACGATTTTAGAACGACAATTAAACGCATTACAGGAACTTGAGATAGAAGATATAGTCCTTGTCACAGGTTTTTATCAAGAGGCTTATAAAGAGCTTAATCTGCCCAGTAATGTGTTACATGCTCATAATGAGCAAGCCTCAATAGGGCAAGGTAGTTCTGTTCGACTCGCTTTGAAGACGGTCTATGAAAAATTAGAAGAGGTTGATGCCATCATTATGTTGCTAGGTGATTTACCACAAGTTAATGCTGCAGATCTGCGACAATTAATTGAGCAGTTCAAGATACGCTCAAAAGGTGAGGTCGTGATGCCATTAGTTAGTTCACAGCGTGGTAATCCCGTCATTATTTCTGAAAAAGTACTGAAAGAGATTGTTTCTTCAGAAAAATTAACCGTGCGAGGATGGATGGATCAATACCCGAATGAAGTTGAGGTTTGGCAAACAGAAAATCAACACTTTACATTTGATTTTGATACCAAAGAAAATATTGAAACTTTTGTCAAAAAGACCGGTTCTAAAGTTGAATTACCCAGTAAACCATAGTAAACACTAATTGAATTTGTTTTTAGATCGTGCATCATTAGAAAATCATCACTGCTTTAATGGAATAGAAATAACTCGGATCAATGGAAAATATTGAAATTACCGTATTACGTGAATTGCTTGATTGGCGGTTAAATAACAAAGCTGCTAAGCTAGTAACAGTTGTTAGAACCTGGGGATCCTCGCCTCGGCCGATTGGATCAATCATGGCTATTTGTGAGAATGGTAAAGTCATGGGTAGTGTCTCAGGTGGTTGTATAGAAGATGATTTAATTAGACAAAACACGCAAAGCCCTATCACCTCTGCATCTAGTCCCGAATTTTTAAAGTACGGGATTTCAGCAGATGAAGCCCATCGTTTTGGACTTCCTTGTGGTGGCACTATTGAATTATTCGTTGAATATAATCCTGATATCCAAGCTTTGAAAGAATTAATTACGCACTTGGATCATGGCAAGCTAGTGAAGAGATCGGTTAATACACAAAACGGTCAAGTCCTCTTAGAAATAACGAATAACCCCGCAGAACTAGAAATCAATGGCACTTCTCTGATCAATACTTTTGGTCCTGAGTATCGGATGTTAATTATTGGCGCGGGTCAATTAAGCGAATATTTAGCGACGATGGCTCTGTTTAATGGCTTTGCAGTAACGGTCTGTGATCCAAGAGAAGAGTATGTTGGTCACTGGGCAGTCCCAAATGTCACGGTGGTGACGAAGTCACCTGATGATGTCGTTGTCGAATTTAAACCCGATGCTAGAACTTGTGTCGTAGCGTTGACTCATGATCCTAAATTAGATGATCTGGCATTACTAGAAGCATTAGAAACTGGGGCGTTTTATGTTGGTGCCATTGGCTCAAGAAGGAATAATGCAGCCCGCAAACAACGCATGATTGAATATTTTGATCATACAGAAGAGAGCTTAACTAAATTGCGTGGACCAATCGGAATCTTCATTGGTAGTAAGACACCTTCTGAGATTGCTGTGAGTATCATGGCAGAAATATTGGCCGTGAAAAATAATGTTCAGTTGCCGAGAGAGATGGAAGTAGCGATTGCTAAAAATGCCTTATCAATCTCAGAGAACGACGGCGTCAATGATGAAAATGCGTGTAAGATTAATTAAAAAAATATAGACCTTAACATCTTTATAAGGAGACTTAGATGGACCATAAAAAGAACTTGAATTCCTCTTCGATTGCTTCAGACTCTGAAGAGGCTGCAACCGCCTTACCTAATTCCCAGCGAAGAAGATTATTAAAAAGTTCATTAGCTACCGGGGTTTTGTTTAGTTCAGCTAATCCAGCTTCGCAAGCCCAGGGTCTGGTTGAAAAAGATGCAACAAGTAATATCGCGGTGCCTAAAATCGCTAAGGGATTAAGATTAGTTACTTTTTCGCCAACTGCAGACCAAAAACCTCGTATCGGAGTGGTCCTCAATGATGGTCAAGTCATCGATATCGCGATGGAACTGCAAAATTCAAAAATGGTAAGCAGCTTTGATCCCTATTCAATGCTTTCCTTGATTCACCGTGGGAATGAAGGACTGAATCAAATTCAAGAAATACAGTCTCGAGCCATGCGTCTGCGCATTATGCGTCCCACCGTGAACCAAGTTAAACTTTTTTCACCGATTCCAAGACCACAAAGTAATATTTACGCAGTAGGTTGGAATTACTTAGATCATTTTGAAGAGGGGCGTGAGGCAAGAGCAGATAAAGCCATTCAGGAATTCCCCAAAAATCCCGTATTCTTCACCAAAGGTGTTTACACCATGAACGGGCCGTTTGATCCAATTCCCTTTGATGCGACGAATTCAATTCAGGCAGATTGGGAAGTTGAGTTGGCTTTGATCATCGGTAAAACGGGAAGAAATATTTCAGAAGAAAAGGCCATGGATTATGTTTATGGCTACTCTGTATATAACGATACTACGTTGCGGGAAGTTCAGCAAAAACGTCACGGAGGACAATGGTTTAAGGGGAAGAGTCTAGATGGCTATGGCCCAATGGGCCCGTGGATTTTGACTGCCGATGCAGTTGATTTAAATCAAACCCGCCTCATTTGTCGTGTCAATGGCGTGGAAAAACAAAATGGTACCTATGCACAAATGTACTTTAAAATTCCACGAATTATTGCTGAACTATCACGTGGCCTGACCTTAGAAGCTGGAGATATCATTGCCACCGGCACTCCACCTGGTGTTGGTTTTAGTAGAAAGCCCCCAGAGTTTTTAAAGCCAGGGGACATTATGGAATCTGAAGTAACTGGAATTGGTATTATTCGTAATCCAATTCGTTCAGAAGTTTAATGATTTATTGAATTCAAATTACTAACTTAGTTTAAAAATTGCATTAACAATTTTTCCTGTTAATGCAATTTTCATATAATTTAGGTAAGATGAAACAATGATGATTAATAAAAATTCTTTTACCTATCTAGTCTTATTCTTAGCCCTTAGTCTTCTATCGGGATGTGCTAACTTCTTAGATGTGAAAGTGACTCGGTATCACGTATTACCGATTCCTAAATTGGCACCACCTCCATCCCCATCAGGTGTTAACCCACCAACTTCAACCATTGGCTTAAATACCAATGTTCCTCCTACCGTTTTTAACGGACAACATTTTGCAATGGTCAAAGAAGTTGAGAAGGTCGAGGATTTGGAGTTTAAGCAATTTGTCAGAGTCATTGCGAACGAGCTAAGTTATTTGGGGTTAAAAGAGAGTGAGCCAAGTGACTTTTTGATTGATTTTAGACTTAGCTCACCAGCTTCCGTTGGGGAGAGAATGCAACCTTATACAACTCCGTACACACGGGTGAATTGCCTCAGGGATGTTTATGGCAATCCTAACTGCGTACCGATGACTTCTTATCAAACGAACTATTACCCGGTTAAGTACAACTTCTTTACAAACGAACTCAGCCTGTTCATTATTGATGCAAAAACTAATCAACGGATTTGGCAGGGACGAGCTGAGGCAATTAGCTATGATGAGCCTAATATGAAAGGGCTTTTGCCATTCTTGACGCGTGCTGCACTGAGTAATTTCCCAGGCCCTTCTGGTGTAACTGAGACAGTTCGTTTTAACTTAGAAAAAAAATAGATCTAAATTCCGAACAAGCACCATTGCCAGAGAAGTCCAATACCTGCACAGGCTAAAAGTAATTGAATAATACTTAATTGCCAACGTATTAGGGCTATGGTTGACATTACAATGAGGGTCATGGAAAACCCGCTTTGTAAGAATGAGATATCTTTACCCATTCCAGTTGGGAAAACAGTGTGGTACATAAAAAATAGCGATAAACTTGTAATCACCCCAGTGACTGCGCAGGAGATACCCGTCAAGACGGGCGCTAATTTAAATTCATGTCTGGTTGATTCAATAAATGGACCACCTAAAAAAATAAAACAAAAAGAGGGTAAAAAGATAAACCAACTCACTATGCAGGCGCCTAGAATGCCAGATAAAATCGGCGATTCTACAAATACACTGTTTAGAAAAGCGGCAATGTAACCAACAAAAGCTACCACAATAATTAAAGGACCCGGCGTTGTTTCACCAAGCGCTAAACCATCCATCATTTGCGTGGCACTCAACCAGTGGAATTGTTCAACGGCTGATTGAAAAACATAGGGTAATACTGCATAGGCACCACCAAAGGTGAGTAGAGCGGCCTTAGAGAAAAAGATGGCTAATTGAGTATAAATTCCACTCATACCCCATATTTGTATCAGTATGGCCAAAGGTATTACCCACAGCAAAATTGAAACCAATAAAATCTTAAAAAAACGTCGTTGATTAAACTCGGTGTGGGCTAATTGAAAAGAACTATCGTTAATAATTGCGTCAAAATCATCCGATTGATTTTTACTACCATGTTGTGCCGAGCTCACAAGCAACCAGTTGGGAGAATAACGATGAGCCATCCATGCCATGGCGCCAGCCGTAAAGATAATAAGTGGGTAAGGAGTCCCTATCAAGATACCCATTAAAGCTCCTGCTGCAATTGCAAACTGAAATGGCGTTTTAAGAATCCGCTTACCAATTTTATAACCTGCATGGATAACAATGGCAGTTACCGCTGGTTTGATGCCTAAAAAAATACCACTGATAAGCAAGGTACTACCAAAGGTCATATAGACAATTGATAGAACGATTAAAAGGAGTAGTGCTGGCAAAATAAAAAGCAAGCCAGCAATGATGCCGCCAATCGTGCGGTGTAATAACCAGCCCATATAGATCACCAACTGCAAAGCTTCAGGGCCAGGTAAAAGCATGCAGTAATTTAATGCATGCAAAAATCGCTTTTCGGAGATCCAATGTTGTTTTTCAACTAGCTCATGATGAACCGTCGCTATTTGCCCTGCAGGTCCTCCAAAACTGATGAAACCTAATTTGAACCAAAATTTCAGCGCTTCCTTGAATTGAACCGATGTTGGATTTTGGTCCATTGTGTTGAATTGTCTGCGGTTAATGTTCAGATTTCATCCATGCCACCAACTACATGACTAAAGCCTGCATCAACATAGGTGATTTCACCAGTTATACCGCTTGCTAAGTCAGACATGAAGAATGCGGCTGCATTCCCAACATCATCGATACTGACATTTCTGCGCAGTGGAGCATTTTTTTCAACAAAATCTAGTATTTTTCCGAAACCTTTAATCCCTGAGGCAGCCAAGGTTTTAATTGGGCCTGCAGAAATACCGTTCACACGAATACTCTTTGGACCCAAAGAGCCAGCTAAATAACGAACACTGGCTTCAAGAGAGGCTTTGGCCAAACCCATTGTGTTGTAGTTGGGTACGTTTCTCATTGAGCCCAAATAGGTGAGAGTTAAGAGCGCTGAGTTGGGATTTAACATTGGGAGTGCGGCTTTTGCCATTGCCGGAAAACTGTAGGCAGAAATATCATGGGCAATGCGAAACGACTCACGAGATAAACCATCTAAAAAGTCACCAGCAATCGCTTCTCTTGGCGCAAAGCCTATCGAATGTACTAAGCCGTCAAATTTTGGCCATGTCGAAGCTAAGTCCTTAAATAATTGATCGATTTGTTCATCACTACTGACATCGCAATCAAAAATTAAAGTACTATTAAATTCACGAGCGAATTCTGTAATACGATCTTTAAAACGATCACCTACATATGTAAAGGCTAATTCTGCACCTTCGCGATGACAAGCTTTGGCAATGCCGTAAGCAATAGACCTATTGGATAATAAGCCAGTCAAAACTATTTTTTTTCCGGTAAGAAACCCCATGTATATTTCCTCAAATAAGGTATTAAATGAACAAAAAAGGCAAAACTTTTTTGTCCTCATTACAATTGTTACATATCAATATCTTGAAATTGTGATTTGAATGTTAGCTATCGAATGAGAATCATCCTAATTTTATTCCTTTTTTTCTGTCAGCCTCTGAATAGTTGGGGCTCGCATGCATTTGCCCAATATGGTAGTCCGAAATATCCAAAGGATTTCAAGTACTTCGATTTTGTCAATCCGAATGCTCCCCAAGGTGGAACATTAACTTTAGCCAACCCCGACCGGCGTACCAGCTTTGATAAATTTAATCCATTTACTTTAAGGGGGGTCGCTGCCCCGGGAGTTGCTGGTTTAATGTTTGAGTCTTTAGCAATTGGTAGTTCAGATGAGACTTCAAGTATTTATGGCTTGATTGCCGATGACATGGTAGTGGCTCCAGACCACTTATCGATGACTTTTCACTTGCGTCCTGAGGCAAAGTTTAGTGATGGTAGCCCTATCTTAGCTAGTGATGTCAAATATAGCTTTGATACCTTGATGAGTAAAAAAGCACATCCACAATTTCGAACTGTTTACGCAGATGTGAAGCAAGCGGTAGTTCTAGATGACCATCAAATTCGTTTTGATTTTCATGAAAAAAATGGTCAAGCACCTTTATTGGTTGGCACGATGCCCATCTTCTCGCCCAAATGGGGACAAAAAGCTGACGGGAAAAAAATAAGTTTTGATGATTTGGCATTTGAAATGCCGATTGGAAGCGGTCCTTATGTAATTGATTCTTATCAAATGGGACGCAACATTGTTTTTAAAAAGAACCCAAATTACTGGGGTAACCATATTAACGTTCGAGTTGGTAGTAATAATTTTGAACGGATTGTTTACAAGTTGTTCAGTGATGATACTGTTCGACTCGAGGCTTTTAAAGCGGGTGAGTTTGATGCCATTGTTGAGTACCGAGCTAAATTGTGGGCAAAAAGCTATGTGGGTTCTCAGTTTAAAAATGGTCAGTTAAAAAAAGAAGATTTTGTTCATCATAACGGTGCTGGTATGCAAGGTTTTGCAATGAATACTAGACGTGAGATTTTTAAAGATCCAAGAGTACGTCAAGCATTGGGCTTGGCCTTAGATTTTGAGTGGTTAAATCGACAGATTTTTTACAACCAATATCGCCGTTTAGACAGTTATTTTTCTAACTCACTACTTGGTGCCAGTTATGAAACTAATAGTTTGCCTAAGGGCGAAGAGCTTGCTCTGTTACAAAGACTGAAAAGTCGGTTCCCGAATGAAATTCCTGAGACTGTTTTTGGTCCAATGCCTTCAGCAAATAGTACAACTCCACCAAATTCATTGCGTGGTAACTTATTAAAAGCTAGAGATTTGTTAGCACAAGCTGGGTGGAACTATAAAGATGGTGCACTTCGAAATGCAAAGGGCGAGATCTTTGAATTTGAAATGTTGGAAGATAGCCCATTTTTACTCCGTATTTTGTCTGCATATGTGCGTAATTTAGAAAAATTGGGAATTAAAGCAAATGTAAGAACTACCGATTTTGCTCTTTATCAAAAACGCCTTGATCAGCATGACTTTGACATGACGACCATTCGATACATGGATAGCCAAAGTCCCGGTAATGAATTATTGGATCGATTTGGAAGTTTGGCGGCAGATCAAAATGGTTCAGACAACCATATTGGTGTGAGACTAAAAGCGGTGGATCAATTAATCGCTGAAATTACGAATGCATCTACTCCTGAAAAACTGTATTCTGCATCTAGAGCTTTAGATCGGTTATTAATTCATCAATATTTTGTGATACCCCATTGGTATAACCCAACCCATCGCGTAGCTTATAGTACCCAGTTGGGTTTTCCTCCTCCGCCACTTTATTACACTGCTGAGTGGTGGATCCTTACCAATTGGTGGAGAAAATCAGATACTCAGGAAGCTAAATAATGCAACACGGATTATTACCCTATATTTTTAAACGTCTTTTATTAATGATTCCGACCTTAATTGGTGTCATGACATTAACTTTTGCTGTCGTACAGTTTGTTCCTGGTGGACCAGTTGAACAAATGGTGCTGGAGTTAAAAGGGCGTGGCGGGGCTGGTGTTGGGGCTGGAGAAGCAACCGGCGCTGGCAGTAATTATCGAGGTCGGCAAGGCATTGATGAAAAAAATCTAGCAGAAATTAAAGCACTTTATGGCTTCGATAAGCCACCAATTGAGAGATACTTTGATATGTTAAAGCGCCTTGCAACCTTTGATTTAGGGGATAGTTATTATCAACATCAAAGTGTATGGAGCTTAGTGGTTTCAAAACTACCTGTCTCGATTAGCATCGGCCTGTGGACATTTTTTATCACTTATTTGATTTCAGTGCCTTTAGGCATCATGAAGGCGGTTCGTGATGGTAGTCGATTTGATACCACTTCGAGTATTTTTATATTAATTGGTTATGCGATTCCGGGTTTTGTGATGGGGATTGTTTTGTTAGTTTTGTTTGGTGGTGGGAGTTTCTGGCAACTCTTTCCGCTTCGAGGTTTGGTTTCGGATCAATGGGAAAATCTTTCGTGGAGTGCAAAAATTGTTGATTACGTTTGGCATCTCGTACTCCCCATAACGGCCTCAGTTTTGGGTAGCTTTGCGGTGATTACGATGCTAACAAAAAATTCGTTTATTGAAGAAATTCGTAAACAGTATGTCATTACAGCAAGGGCCAAAGGCCTATCAGAACAGCAGGTACTTTGGAAGCATATTTTTCGGAATGCAATGATTCCTTTAGTAACTGGTTTTCCTGCTGCTTTTATTGGTGCTTTTTTTGCTGGCTCTTTATTAATCGAAACCTTATTTTCACTCGACGGACTTGGATTGATGTCTTTTGAAGCAGTTTTAAGAAGGGATTATCCAGTTGTCTTGGGGACTTTATATATATTTACCTTAATCGGCCTAGTTACCAAGTTGATTTCAGATGTCGCTTACGTTTTAGTTGATCCACGTATTCAATTCGATGCTGGGGGGAATTAAGCGATGGTGACTATTACAAACGCTTCAAAAAGAAATACTGCATGGAAACGATTTAAAAAAAATCGACTAGGCTATAGCAGTTTTTGGATTTTTTTGGTTATATTTACGGTAAGTTTATGTGCAGAACTAGTGGCAAATGACAAGCCAATTATTGCTGTATATCAAGGGCAAGTTTTTTTGCCCATTATTAAAGACTATCCTGAAACTGCTTTTGGAGGTGACTTCGAGTCCAATACAGATTTTCATGATCCCATCATTCGTAAGAATCTTTCAGAAAAAGGGAATTGGGCAATTTATCCATTGATCGGATTTAATTATTTAAGCCTGAATTATTTTGCCAAAGAACCTAATCCAGCTGCACCCAGTAGCGATAACTGGTTGGGTACTGATGATCGTGGGCGTGATGTCTTAGCTCGGCTGATTTATGGCTTTAGACTTTCTGTCTTATTTGGTTTAGCCCTTACATTGGTTGGTGTTGTAATTGGCGTATTGCTAGGCGGATTAATGGGGTATTTAGGTGGTACGTTTGATCTCATTACACAGCGTATTATCGATGTTTGGCGATCGCTTCCCGAATTATATTTATTGATTATTTTTGCTTCAGTATTTAGTCCAAGTATTTGGTTACTGGTTATTTTGTTATCCTTATTTAGCTGGATTAACTTGTCCGATTATGTGCGGGTTGAATTCTACCGAAATCGGAGTTTAGAGTATGTTCGTGCTGCGCGAGCACTTGGCGTATCTGATTTTCAAATTATGCGCAAGCATATCCTACCCAATAGCTTAATTCCAGTAATTACTTTTTTACCATTTCAAATGAGCGCTGCAATCCTTTCCCTAACTAGCCTTGATTTTTTGGGTTTGGGCGTGCCACCAGATACTCCTAGCCTTGGTGAATTGTTGTCGCAAGGGAAGTCAAACTTAGACGCTTGGTGGATTTCATTAGCAACCTTTATTGTGTTGGTGGGTACGCTTTTGTTGTTAACTTTTATTGGTGAGGGACTTCGTAATGCTTTTGACCCTAGAAGAGGGAGTCAGACATGAGTTATGACTTGAGTATTCAAGGGTTGAGTATTGGATTTAGCGATGGTCGCAAAGAAAAGAATGTGGTCAACAATATTAGTTTTGATCTCCAGCAAGGCCGTCGACTTGCAATTGTTGGGGAATCTGGCTCTGGAAAATCGATTACAGCACTTTCCATTTTAGGTTTGTTGCCAGAGACTGCTCAGATTCAAGGTGAAATTCTGTGGAATGGCAAAAATCTGTTGAGTTTGAGCAATCAAGAAATTCGTCGGATTCGTGGGCGTGAGATTGCGATGATATTTCAAGAGCCCATGACGGCTCTTAATCCATTGTTTACGGTGGGTAATCAAATTGCTGAAACGGTAGCCATCCACGAAGTTACTTGGACTAAATCTCAATGTCTCGACCGTGCATTACAAATGCTTGAGAAAGTGGGATTGCCAGATGCCAGAAATAAATTAAAGGTTTATCCGCATCAACTGTCTGGTGGGCAAAGACAACGCGTCATGATTGCAATGGCATTGTCTACCAAACCGAAATTACTCATAGCAGATGAACCAACTACTGCCTTGGATGTTAATTTACGTCAACAGATTCTCAATTTGATTTTAGAGTTACAAAATGATCCAGATGGTCAAGGCATGTCAGTCTTGTTGATTACACATGACTTACATTTAGTCAAAAAATTTGCTCAAGATGTTGCTGTGATGTATCAAGGAAAAATCGTCGAGCGAGGAACTGTGCAGGAGATTTTTGAGAATCCGCAGTTGCCTTATACACAAACTCTTATCAATAGTCGCCCCGAAAACAAACTCTTACCGATTGTGCCTTTGGCTACGGAAATTTTAAAAGTCGATGAAATATCGGTTACCTATCCCATTCCTAGAGTAGGTTGGGACCAATTTAAAAAAGTATTCAGTCCACCGAGTTTAAAGTATGTGTTAAACGAAGTTTCCTTCAATTTAAGGCAGGGTGAAACAATTGGTGTAATTGGTGAGTCTGGTTCGGGTAAAACTACCTTAGGCATGGCCTTACTTGGTTTGTCCCCCGGTATTTTTGCCAAAGTAAAAGGCTCGGTCGATGTTTTTGGTAAGCCTTGGTTAAGTCTCACAGATTATCAACGAAGACCTTTAAGGGCAAAAGTGCAAGTGATTTTTCAAGATCCTTTTGGTTCTTTATCCCCTAGGATGTCTGTGAGAGAAATTATCGGTGAAGGCCTCTCAGTACATGCAAAAAATTTAAGCCCCGGTCAAATTGATCAAATGGTGACAGATGTTCTTTTAGAGGTAGGTTTAGAAAAGAGTTCTGCAGATCGATATCCGCATGAATTTTCCGGCGGACAACGACAACGAATTGCCATTGCTCGGGCCCTTATCTTAAAACCTGAAATTTTAATTCTGGATGAACCGACTTCGGCTCTAGATGTCACTATTCAAAAACAAGTATTGAGTTTGTTAACTGATTTACAACATAAATTTAACTTAGCTTATGTTTTAATTACCCACGATCTTGCAGTAGTACAAGCAATGTCACATCGCTTAATGGTGCTTCAAAATGGTGCAATTATTGAACAAGGTGATACACAACTGGTTATTTCCCATCCTCAACACGCATATACTAAAAACTTAATTAACGCAGCATTTTGATAATCTTCACTAAAATCGTATAAGCCCTAGGGTCAAATAAGCCCTTGAAATTTTGTGTAAAGGTGTCTAAAATGTTAAAAGACATAAAATCTAATAATACTCAATAAAGTTATCATGAAATTTCAAACACTTACCAACAAATCACTACAAGCTGCATTGATAGCTACTGCATTGCTATCATCAGTAGGTTTTGCTCAAAGTATTGAAGATAACCAATTATCAGCTCCAAATTCAATTGGAAATAGTACTGTATTGAATTCAAGTAATGCACCAACAAATACATCCTCAAACACTTCAGTAGCTGCTCCTGTAAAGCCTAATTTCTACGGTAAGGTAACCACTCAACTTTCAGAGAGTTCTTCTTCCCTCATTAACAATGCCATGAACCTTATTGGAGTTCGTTACCGTTGGGGTGACAAAGTTCAAACCGGATTTGACGCTAGTGCTTTTGTAAAGTATGTCTTGAAAGATAACTTAGGATTTTTGTTCCCAGTAAAAACGACAGATGATATGAGTAAGGTTGGCCTGCAAGTATCAAGAGAAAGTTTAAAACCTGGTGATTTAGTCTTTTTTAATACCCTAAAACGCGAATATTCTCACGTGGGTATTTATGTTGGTGAGAATAAATTTATTCATTCACCAGCTAGAGGTTCAGGTGTCAGGGTCGATGATATGACTTCCGTTTATTGGGATATGCGCTTCGACGGTGCCAGAAGAGTGAATGAATCGAAGTTTCCTAAAGAAACCTTACTTTCTCAATAATTATCTGAAATTACGGTAATACTCGTCTATTTTTTTCTTCAGTAAGTCCATTTGTTGTTGCATTGCTTCTTCCCCTGCAATGATTGCGGTATTTCGGGATTTAAAATCCGTACCTTTCATTGAGCTTAACTTAGGAACAACGACTATATCAGCGAGTGGCATTTCGAATAAACTGATATTTCTTCCCATAATGGTCGTTGTTTGAAGAAGTACGCCTAACGTGCCACTAATATCTTGATCTGCAGGCTCTGAAGAAATATTAACTGCAATCACAATATCTGCGCCCATTTGTTTAGTAAAACGAATGGGTACTGGAGATGAGAGTCCACCATCTACATATTCTCGATTCGAGATACGGGTTGGAGAAAAAACACCAGGCACCGAACTCGAAGCCCTTACTGCTTGGCCTGTATCACCTCTACGAAACAGGATAGCATCGCCCGTTTTTAAATCGGTAGCAACAATTCCGAGGGGGATTTCCATTTGGTCAATGGGTTTATTTTTTACTAATTTATTAACATGATTTTGTAGCGCATCCCCTTTTATAACGCCACCAAATTTATTCGAAAATGGGTTAGCCCAATCAGTAATGCTAGCTTCATCGAGGTTAATCGCAATCCGCTGAAGTTCGCTTGCGGAAATTCCAGTTGCATAAACTGAGGCAATAACACTGCCAGCACTAGTACCCACAATTAAATCAGGTTTGATCTGATTTGCTTCTAAGACCTTTAAGACGCCAATATGGGCAAAGCCCCTAGCTGCACCGCCCCCTAAAGCTATGCCGATAACCGGGGGTTTTCTTACTGGAACACTTGAGATACTAGATGAAGGTGGGGGTGGCGGAGTTTGACAAGCAGATAAGCTGATTATCAAGCTTGCAACACTGAAAAACTTGAGTATTTGGGGGTGGTTAAAAAAGCTTGGTTTTGGGGACTTCATTGGAAAGTAAATTCTTAATATTCTAGTTAACAGTGTATTATCGCAATTAATGGTGAAAGAGCATACTTCTTCACTTTAAATCTTTAGAAAGTGGATTTTGCTTGGCTTAGAGTAAATTCGATATATAATTGCGTTATTCTTAGAGAGATACATCTTTTGAATTTCAGAGATAGTTCTTCTGATGACACTTAAAGCAAAATTAAAAGTAAAAATTTAGCATTGATTGCTAATTGAAATTTCTTGCTAATTACCATTGAAAGTTTATTAATAGCAATTATTATTGCGAAATATCATGATTGAAAACCATTACAAGTTAGTCCTTGAGACTGCTCTATTGTGTTCAACAGAACCACTATCCTTAAATGAATTAGGTCGTTTATATGGTGATGAAGTTACTCCTGAAAACATTATTGTTTGGATTCATCAATTACAAAATGATTGGTCTGAAAAAGGCCTTGAGTTAGTTCAAGCTGGAACCGGATGGAGATTTCAAAGCAGGCTCTCAATGCGTGAGTATTTAGATCGATTAAATTTTGAAAAACCGCCTAAATATTCCAGAGCTGTAATGGAGACTTTAGCTATTATTGCCTACCGTCAACCTGTTACACGCGGTGAAATTGAAGAAATCCGTGGGGTTGCAGTGAGTTCCCAAATCATTCGACAACTCGAGGACCGGAATTGGATTGAGGTAATTGGACATAAAGATACTGTTGGTAGACCAGGTTTATTTGCTACGACCAAACAATTTTTGGATGACATGGCAATTTCAGGTTTGAAATATTTACCAGCATTGGATGATGGAACGCCCGTGGCAGATATTGCCCAACAAGTAATTAATTTTGAAGAGTTAGCAACGGGCGACAATTCAGAAACAGAAAATACGCCCGTTGATTTTCAAGAAGTGATTAACCCCGAATCATTGGAAAGTACCGCTCCGGTGAATGAGATAACTTCTTCCGATATAAGCATTGAGGAAGAAAACTTAAGTAGCATAACTGAAATAAAAAATAATGAATGAACATGAAAAGAATGATCTGGCAGGTACAGCAGATAAAGTGGACAAAGTAATTAATCAAGATAGTACCGAGGGAAAAGAGTCCCACTCCCAAAATAATTCGACAGCATCTGAATCCAGTGAATTAAATGCTGAAATGAAGCCAAAACAAAGGCGCTCTAGAAATCCAAAATTCAGATTGAAATCAAATCGTCGCTCGGACAATAGCGCTTCGGCTGATCCTTCAGTTTCACCAGCAGAACATTCTCATAGCTCTGAAAATTCCTCAACCCATGCGGAAGGGGTTTCGAATGAGAGTCCTTCGCAAAGTATAGAAGGACAAGCTGATTTAACTCAAGGAGGAGTAAATCCTAATCCGAGAAATCGTAATCAACCAAGGTCTAATCAATCACGAGATCGTAATTCAAGAGGTAGTAAAGGGGCTAAGGGCGGGCAAAGAGTAAATAATGATTCTAGGCCTAAACAATCTTCTTCGGGAAATCCATTAAATACGCAAAGTCAGGAACTGTTTGCAAAAGTTGTGTCAGGAGAGTTTGATGCACTATTAGATACTCCCGAGTTATCCCCGCAAGAACCTGCTAATGGATCGTCACATGATGGTGAGTTATCACAGAATGCAATTGTTGATAGGAGTTTGCAAGCACTCGAGAATGCTGAGAAGAATGATCGTCATCATGATGACCAAGATGGCAATGACGATTCATCTCAAGAGTTCCCAGAAGGGGTAGGCAATAATCAATATCAATTTTCTAATCTTGATGATTTGCCAATGTCTTTACGAGATGAAGTTTGGTCTGATCTAGATGGTTTAGATGATGACGCGGATGATGAAGATACTGTTAAATTACATAAAGTTCTTGCTGACGCGGGAATGGGTTCAAGACGCGAAATGGAAGACCTCATTATTCAGGGGCGAGTTTCTGTTAACAGTATGCCTGCACATATTGGTCAAAGAATTGGGCCAACTGATCAAGTCAGAATTAACGGTAAGGCAGTACATCGTAAGCTAGCTACAAAACCACCAAGGGTGCTGATGTACCACAAGCCTGCAGGAGAAATTGTGAGTCAGGCTGATCCAGAGGGGCGTCCATCCGTGTTTGATCGCTTACCAAAACCAAAGGGTGGGCGTTGGATTGCGGTAGGTCGTTTAGACTTCAATACCGAGGGTTTGCTGTTGTTCACCACATCAGGTGAACTAGCTAATCGATTGATGCACCCACGATATGGTATCGAGCGAGATTATGCGGTACGAATTCTGGGGGAGTTGGAACACGAGCAATTAAGTCATTTGAAAAATGGAATTAGTTTAGATGATGGGATGGCTAAGTTTTTAAGGATTAGTGATGGCGGTGGCGAGGGTGCGAACCGTTGGTATCACGTAGCCTTGACGGAGGGGCGTAACCGTGAAGTTCGCCGTATGTTTGAAGCTGTTGGTCATATTGTTTCCAGGTTAATCAGAACTCGGTATGGTATTTTCGTGTTGCCCCCTAGATTAAGAAGAGGGAAATTCGAGGAGGTGCCAGTTGATCAGGTTGCTCAATTAATGAAAGCGGCAGGACTAAAAGTCCCGCAAAATTTTCAGGGATCCAGCACATCTAATCAATCTAGACCGAACCGGGGATCATCAAATCAGGATCAACCTGATCCGATGCAAACTTCAGTATCTTATTGGGGATCAAGAGAAGCTCTAAGAATGGCTGATAACCATACAGGGATTTCTCAATATAAAACCAACTCCTCTAATGGCTCTGGAAATGGTCAAACGAAGAATTCAGCAGGAAAGAAACCTGGTCGAAATGGGAAACCAGGCAGCTCCATGAAGGTTTCTCACGAACATGGATTTGCCCCATCACCTGGAGAATTGCGTAACGCGAGCTTGAGAAGATCGCCTAAAGGTCCTAAAAAACCAGCAGGTGGAGGCTTTAGTGGTAAGCCAAAATCAGGATTTTCAGGCGGTAGAGGAAGAAAACCTAGCGGAAATACGTAAATTACGTTATAATTTCGTTTTATTGATCTTAGCGAGTTAAGTTCAACAAAAATGGGCAATATGCCCATTTTTTTTTACTAAACAAAATAAGTCCTTAATCCATATTAAGACCGCTTTGAGATTAATTATAAAAACCTGTGAGTTAAGTAGAAATTTTGGATCAAAATTTAGTCATTACCGAAGTAGTTGAGAGTTTAGGATATTTTCTCGTGGATATTGAGCGAGAGGGTAGAGGCTTGCTACGCGTAACGATTGAAAACCGAGATTTTAATCAATTAATTAACGTTGGGGATTGTGAAAAAGTGAGTCATCAACTGACCTACACTTTAGCAGTTGAAAATGTTGCATTTGAGCGTTTAGAAGTTTCATCACCAGGCGTTGATCGGATTGTTAAAACTCCTCAGGATTTTGAGCGTTTTACTGGTTTGGAAATTACCTTGAAGCTGAGAGTGGCGATGGGTAATCGTAAGAATTTTTCTGGAGTGTTGCAGGGTCTTATTAAAGGCGAAGCACAGTCTAGGGATGCTGTTTGGGGGTTGTTGATTGAGCCAAAACCTGGTGAATCTGCAATGCTTGAGTTCACACTAGCTGAAGTTGAAAAAGCAAGGCTGGTTCCTGTTCTAGATTTCAAAGGAAAAAAATCATGAATCGTGACGTTCTCATATTAGCTGATGCGTTAGCACACGAGAAAAACGTAGACCGTACAGTAGTTTTCGAAGCGTTAGAAATGGCGTTGTCTTCAGCTACTAAAAAATTATTTGCCAATGAAGGTAAAGATGTTGATATTCGTGTAGCGATTGATACGCAAACTGGTGAATACGAAACATTTCGTCGTTGGTTAGTAGTGCCTGATGAGGCGGGATTACAAGAACCCGATAAAGAGACTTTGCTGTTTGAAGCAAAAGAAGATATTCCTGATATTGAAGTTGGTGAACATCTTGAAGAACAAATTGAATCACTAGCGTTCGGACGCATTGGTGCACAAGCCGCTAAACAGGTTATTCTCCAAAGAATTCGTGATGCTGAACGTGAGCAAATCCTCAATGACTTCTTAGAACGTGGCGAGAAGATTATGAACGGAACCGTTAAACGTAATGATAAAAATGGCTTAATTATTGAGTCTGGCAGGGTTGAAGCAATTCTTCGTCGTGATCAAATGATTCCGAAGGAAAACTTGAGAAGCGGTGATCGTGTTCGTGCTTATATTCTAAAAGTTGACCGTGAGGCACGTGGTCCTCAAATAGAGTTGTCACGTACTTGTCCAGAATTTTTATTGAAACTTTTTGAAAATGAAGTACCAGAGATTGAGCAAGGTCTTTTGGAACTCAAAGGTGCGGCACGCGATCCTGGCATCAGAGCTAAGATTGCTGTAGTTACCCATGATAAACGGGTCGATCCAATTGGCACATGCGTTGGCGTACGTGGTACTCGCGTTACAGCTGTCAGAAACGAAGTAGCTGGTGAAGCAGTTGACATTGTTTTATGGTCAGAAGATCCAGCTCAATTTGTAATTGGCGCACTGGCTCCGGCACTCGTTACAACGATTGTTGTTGATGATGAAAAGCATAGTATGGACGTCGTTGTAGATGAAGAAAATCTAGCTATCGCGATTGGTCGCAGTGGTCAGAATGTCCGCTTAGCAAGTGAATTAACTGGCTGGCAAATTAACATTATGACCCCAGAAGAATCCGCGAAAAAGACAGAAGATGAAGTTGGAAAAATTCGCTTAGTCTTTATGGATAAGTTGGATGTGGATAGTGAAGTAGCGGATATTTTGATTGAAGAAGGCTTCAATACTTTAGAAGAAGTTGCTTACGTTCCATTGTCTGAAATGCTTGAAATTGAAGCATTCGACGAAGATACGGTTAATGAATTAAGAGAACGAGCAAGAGCCTCGCTTCTCACAATGGAAATTGCTGCAGAAGAAGGTAAAGAGCCTGTGTCCCAAGAGTTGAGTTCCGTAGAGTCAATCAGTCAAGAAGTGATTGAAAAACTTATCGCAAATCAGGTGAACACAAGAGAAGATTTGGCCGAATTGGCCGTAGATGAACTAATTGAGATGACCCAAATGGATGAGGAAAGCGCAAAGCAACTCATTATGAAGGCTCGTGCTCATTGGTTTAATTAAAAATGAAGGGATCGCATGGCGACCACAACTGTAAAGACATTGGCTGAAGAGCTAAAACGTTCGACCGACAATTTACTGGAACAATTGCGTGCTGCTGGTGTTTCTAAAAATGCTGAATCAGATGTTTTATCTGAAAATGATAAGCAGGTTTTACTAGAGCATTTGCAAAAATCGCATGGCACTGTTACCGCCGATGTTGCAAGAAAAAAAATCACACTCACAAAGCGTGAAACGAGTGAAATTCGTCAATCTGATTCAGCAGGAAGAACGAGAACTGTTCAGGTTGAAGTACGTAAAAAAAGAGTCATAGTAAAGCATGAAGATGGCCTTAGCCCAGAGACTCCTGTTGTGGCAGAGCCCGTTATTCAAGAAGAGTTGCCTGAAGTTTTTCAGTCAACGATTTCTGAGGCAGAAGAGAAAAATTTATTAGTTAGGGAAGCTGAAGCAAATCGTGAAGCTGAACTACTGAAAATTCAAGAAGCAGAAATGCATGCTGCAAATGAAGCTAGAAAGCTTAAGCAAAAATTGGCGCAAGAGCTTGCGGAAAAAGAAGCTTCTGCAGTCAATGATTTACAGGTTAAAAAGCCAACTAAAGCGGTTGAAAAAAAATCAGATAAAAATGAGTCAGAAGCTGCTAAATTAGTTTCTACTGACTCCTTAGCAACTCAAGCTGACACTCAGGAACCAGAAGTTAAGCCTTCCGAGGTTGTTGCAACTGATATTCAAAATGAAACCCTTAACCCAGATGTTACTGCTCTTAGTCCTGCACCGGTTAAAAAAATGGCCAAAGATGCTTCAACAGAAGCTACCAAACCGGCAGTTAAGGACACCTCTGAGGCAGATTTAGAGTCAATTCGTAAGCGTAGAGCCATTGCAGAGGCTGAAGCGTTGGCAATTCGTAATATGATGAGTTCGCCAGGCATTAAAAAAGCACCTGTGCAACCTGCGCCTGTAGCGGCGACTCCGGTTGCTGATGACAAAAAAGGTACGATTCATAAGCCAGTTAAAACTGAAACTGCTGATGATAAGAAAAAGGCGGTGGTAAAGCCTACTGGTAAGTTAATTAAAGCCGCTGAAACCTCATCAACTTGGCAAGAAGAAGGTGCTAAGAAAAAATCTAGTCTCAAAACTAGGGGAGATTCTTCTGGTGGCATCGGTGGTGGTTGGCGAGCTGGTGGTGGTCGTAAAAAGTCACACTCTAATCAAAGTGATGCTCAGACAAATTTCGTGGCACCAACTGAGCCAGTAATTCGTGACGTTCATATTCCAGAAACAATTACAGTTGCTGATCTTTCCCACAAAATGTCCGTTAAAGCCGGTGAAGTGATTAAATTACTCATGGGCATGGGGCAGATGGTGAGTATTAATCAAGTATTAGATCAAGATACTGCGATGATTATTGTTGAAGAAATGGGTCATAAAGCCTTTGCAGCCAAATTGGATGATCCAGAAATTGATTTAGGACAGCAAGCTCATACTGCTGAAGAAAAGACCAGACCACCCGTAGTAACGGTAATGGGTCACGTTGACCACGGAAAAACTTCTTTACTTGATAGAATTCGTTTGTCTAAAGTAGCCTCTGGTGAAGCCGGTGGTATTACTCAGCATATTGGTGCTTATCATGTGGAGACACCGAGAGGAATGATTACTTTCCTAGATACTCCGGGTCATGAAGCCTTTACTGCTATGCGAGCCCGTGGTGCTAAGGCTACGGATATTGTGATTTTAGTAGTTGCTGCCGATGATGGTGTAATGCCGCAAACGAAAGAAGCGATTGCGCATGCGAAAGCTGCCGGTGTACCAATTGTTGTTGCGATTAATAAGATTGATAAACCTGAGTCAAATCCTGACCGCGTTAAACAAGAGTTAGTAGCTGAGCAAGTGGTTCCAGAAGAGTATGGTGGTGATGCACCTTTTATTTCTGTATCTGCAAAAACTGGTTTAGGTATTGATGAATTATTAGAAAACGTTTTATTACAAGCCGAAGTTCTAGAATTAAAAGCTCCCGTCGATGCGCCTGCAAAAGGTCTCGTTATTGAAGCAAGGTTAGACAAGGGTAAAGGTCCAGTTGCAACCATCTTAGTTCAATCAGGCACTTTAAAGCGCGGTGACATGTTGTTAGTTGGACAGTCCTTCGGTCGTGTTCGTGCAATGTTAGATGAAAATGGTAAGCCATGTTCTGAGGCAGGCCCATCCATCCCAGTTGAAATACAAGGTTTGTCGGAAGTTCCTGCAGCTGGTGAAGATGTATTGGTCGTGGCTGATGAAAGAAAAGCCAGAGAAATTGCTTTGTTCCGTCAGGGTAAATTCCGTGACGTCAAGCTGGCTAAACAGCAAGCAGTCAAGCTTGAAAATATGTTTGAGAACGTCGGTGAAGGTAGTGTTGCAACGAAGTACTTGCCAATTATTATCAAAGCAGACGTCCAAGGTTCACAAGAAGCTTTATCTCAATCCTTGATGAAACTTTCTACGCCAGAGGTTCGAGTTCAAATCGTGCATGCTGCAGTTGGTGGTATTACTGAGACCGATATTAATTTAGCTGTCGCCTCTAAAGCAGTTGTGATTGGATTTAATTCCAGAGCTGATGCCTTAGCTAGAAAATTAGCTGAAGCCAATGGTGTTGATATTCGTTATTACAATATTATTTATGATGCTGTAGACGAAGTAAAAGCTGCGATGAGCGGTATGTTAACGCCAGATAAGAAAGAAGAAGTAACTGGTTTGGTCGAAATTCGTCAAGTGTTTGTTGTTTCGAAGATTGGTTCTATTGCTGGTTGTTTAGTGGTAGACGGCGTTGTTAAGAGAACGTCTAAGGCTAGATTGCTACGTAATAATGTGGTTGTATGGACTGGTGAGCTGGATTCTTTAAAACGTTTCAAAGACGATGCAAAAGAAGTTCGTGCTGGTCTTGAGTGTGGTTTATCACTTAAAAACTACAACGATATTAAAGAAGGTGATCAGTTAGAAGTGTTTGAAGTAACGGAAGTTGCGAGAACTTTATAAGTACTTCTACACTTTTATGAAAACATCTAAACATCGTAATCAGCGTGTTGCCGATCAAATACAACGTGATTTGGCTGAGCTTATTCCTCGGGAAATCAGAGACCCTTCAATGGGTCTAGTGACTCTTCAGTCTGTGGAGCTAACTCCAGATTTGGCGCACGCTAAAGTTTATTTTTCCGTATTAGGGGCTGAGCCTGAAGTTGCCTTGAGAATTTTTCGCGAAAAAGCAGGTTACTTACATTCTTTGCTATTTAAAAGACTGCATATTCACACTGTTCCGACATTACATTTTTTGCATGACCAATCAATTGAAAATGGCTTGGCCATGTCCCAATTAATTGACCAAGCAATGTTAACCACTGCCCCCGAAAAACCTAAGGACTAAAACGTGCGCGACACTATGCCGCGCTGGACCGATGGGGTAGTGTTATTTGATAAACCTCTTGGAATCAGCTCTCAAAAAGCAGTAACGATTGTTAAGCATGCCTGCCTAGCTAATAAGGCAGGCCATACTGGTACGTTGGACCCGTTGGCGACTGGTTTATTAGCTGTTTGTTTAGGGGAAGCAACAAAATATTCCCAAGATTTATTTAACGCAGATAAAACCTACATAACCAAGATTCATTTTGGTGTTACCACTGAAACGGGTGATGCTGAGGGTAAAATTATTTCGCAGCGTCAATACGAAGGAAATACTGATAATCAGGTTTTTCTTGAGACCTTAGAGGGCATTTGTCCTAGTTTTACTGGGGCTATTCAACAAGTTCCACCGATGTATTCAGCCATTAAAAAAGATGGTCGCCCTTTATATGCATATGCTCGTGAAGGTGAGATGTTTGATTTAGCTGCTAGAGAAGTTCATATTCGTTATTTAAAGTGGCTTAGTGTCGATTTTCCCTACGCTGAGTTGGAGGTGAGTTGTAGCAAAGGGACCTATATTCGAAGTCTAGTAAGTGATATGGGCGAGTTATTAGGTTGTGGAGCGCATTTAACGGCATTACGTCGAACCAAAATTGGTCATCTTCAGATAGAGGATGCCCAAATTGAAGAAGAAGTTAAAGTTTCAGCAAATTTAATGGCAGTTGACTCACTAATTACGCATTTACCCGCTATTATCTTGAATCAAGAAGTAGCCCTGCGGTTTAAGATGGGCCAGCGAGTTGCAGTAAAAGATATTGAGTTACCAAACTCCCCAGAAGCTAATCAAGGGGATTTGGTAACTATAAACACATTCAAAATCTATCATTTAAAGGATAAGCCAGAAATGTTTATGGGGCTAGTAGAACTCAAAAATGGAGTTTTACATCCCAAACGTTTAATGGCTACGGATAGATTGGAATACCTACTTGGATTAGGTGGTTCTGACCCTTTTTTAGGAACTGACATATCCATACGGCATCATTTAACCAAACCGATTCATTAGTTTAATTTTTAGAGAGTAACAAGATGACTACAAGAGCGATTCGAAATATTGCAATTATTGCCCACGTTGACCATGGTAAGACTACTTTGGTTGACCAACTATTACGTCAATCAGGAACATTTAGAGTAAATCAGGCCGTGACAGAACGCGTGATGGACTCGAACGATCTTGAAAAAGAACGTGGTATCACTATTTTGTCAAAAAACTGCGCAGTAGAATTTGACGGTACACACATCAATATTGTTGATACCCCAGGCCATGCCGACTTCGGTGGTGAAGTTGAACGGGTCCTATCCATGGTTGATGGTGTTTTGTTACTAGTTGATGCGGTTGAAGGTCCAATGCCACAAACTCGATTTGTGACTAAAAAAGCATTAGCGCTAGGTTTGAAGCCGATTGTAGTAATCAATAAAGTAGACCGTCCAGGTGCGCGTATTGAGTATGTTGAAAATGCCACCTTTGAACTTTTTGATAAGCTTGGTGCAACTGAAGAGCAATTGGACTTCCCGATTGTTTATGCATCTGGTTTGAATGGTTTTGCTGGTTTAACACCTGACGTCAGAGAAGGAACAATGCGTCCGCTGTTTGAAACCGTAATTAAGTATGTTCCAGTGCGTGATGATGATACAACGGGACCTTTACAACTTCAGATTTCATCCATTGATTACAACAGCTATGTAGGTAAAATTGGTGTTGGTCGTATCTCCCGCGGCACGATTAAGCCAGGTATGGATGTGATCTGTATGAATGGCCCTGATGGTGTTCCATTTAAGGGTAGGATTAACCAGTGTTTGAAGTTTAAAGGTTTAGAGCGTGAGCAAGTGGCCGAGGCAATCGCTGGAGATATTGTATTAATTAACGGTATTGAAGACATTGCTATTGGTACCACGATTTGTGCGGTGGATAATCCAGATCCATTACCAATGTTGAAAGTAGATGAGCCGACCCTAACGATGAACTTCATGGTAAATACGAGTCCTCTCGCTGGTCGTGAAGGTAAGTTCGTCACTAGCCGTCAGTTACGTGATCGCTTAGACCGTGAGCTAAAAGCTAATATGGCTTTGCGAGTCAAGGAAACTGATGATGATACAGTTTTTGAAGTATCTGGTCGTGGCGAATTACATTTAACGATCTTAATCGAAAATATGCGTCGCGAAGGATATGAACTTGCTGTTTCTCGTCCACGCGTTGTTTTCCATGAAGAGAATGGCGTTAAAAAAGAGCCATACGAAAACTTAACCATTGACGTTGAAGATACTACTCAGGGATCTGTGATGGAAGAGTTGGGTAAGCGTAAGGGTGAATTATTAGATATGGTGAGTGATGGAAAAGGTAGAACTCGTCTCGAATACAGAATCCCGGCACGTGGCTTAATTGGTTTTCAGGGTGACTTTTTAACAATGACACGAGGTACTGGTCTCATGAGTCATACCTTTGATTGCTATGATGATGTTAGAGAAGGTATTTTGGGCGAACGTCATAATGGCGTTTTGATCAGTCAAGATAATGGCGAAGCAGTTGCCTACGCTTTATGGAAATTGCAAGATCGCGGCAGAATGTTCGTTGTACCTGGCGATCCTTTGTACGAAGGAATGGTAATTGGTATTCATAGTCGTGATAACGATTTAGTTGTGAATCCAATTAAAGGTAAGCAATTAACCAACGTTCGTGCTTCAGGAACAGATGAAGCCGTTCGCCTTGTGCCAGCAATTCAAATGTCTTTAGAGTATGCGGTTGAGTTTATTGCGGAAGATGAATTAGTTGAAGTGACTCCTAAGAGTATTCGTTTACGTAAACGTTACCTCAAAGAAAATGAGCGTAAAAAAGCTTCACGTGACTAATTGATTTTTGGTGCTTTACTGGAATAGGGAAGATGAACTTGTTGAATATTCAGATTCCCATTCGGGATGGTGTTGGTGCTAGTAAGGTCTTTCTGCCAGAGGGACCTTACGCAACTGTGCTTGATTTCTTGGAAATTCGCTTTCCAAGAGGAACAAGGCAAGGGTGGGAAAACCGTATGCGGGAGGGGCGAGTCCTTAACCAATTTGGCCAGCCTGTTTTACCCGAGTCTTTATACACTCCCAAACAAATCCTTTATTACTATCGTGAACTAAAAGCCGAAGCTAAAATTCCATTTGCTGAGACGGTCATTTATGAAGACGACTGGATTGTTGTAGCCGATAAGCCGCATTTCATACCCGTAACCCCCATAGGTCCTTATTTACAAGAAACACTGCTTGTCAGGTTAAGAAATCGGCTTCAGGTCGATCACCTTAGTGCTGTCCATCGTCTTGATTTAGAAACTGCTGGACTGGTACTCTTCACGAAACAAGCGCATACCCGAGATACTTACGCTTCATTATTTAGAAACCGCTTGGTAAAAAAAGAGTATTTAGCCGTTGCTAGGTTTTCAGCGGACTATGAATGGCCAACCACGCACTTTAGCCGTATTGAGGCTGGTGAACGTTTTATGCAAATGCAGGAGGTGAGTGGTACGCCTAATTCAGTAACAAATATTTCTGTGATTGAAACGATTGATAACTGGTCTTTATATCTTTTAGAACCTATTACTGGTAAAAAACATCAGCTCAGAGTGCATATGAATGCGATGGGATTGCCAATCCGAGGTGATCAAATCTATCCGCAATTGAATGATTATGTTGTGCCGAGTCAAAGGGACTATGCCTCTCCTTTGCAGCTTTGCGCTAAAAGGCTTTCATTTCAAGATCCGATGACTGGAAAAGCGCATTTTTTTGAGTCAAATATGCATTTACAATGGCCTCCTGCTGATTTTAAGTAAGGCGATCGCTAACTCAAGGGAAAACCATAAGTATCACAGGGTTAGCAAAAGTGTTATAAATATCGGTTGGAACTTCAAATCTTATCAAAATTACTCAGAAATCTTCAAACTCTTTGTGTTTAAAGTGACGCACATTGATTTTTTTATTTTTTTAAGGCTAATTGATCATTTATATATTTATTTTTATTAAAAATTTAAGCTTTTAAAGTTAAATTAAGTTTCTTTAATAAATTATTTTTATTTTTATTTTTTGAATGAAAACAATGCTTAATTAGGTATTTATGCCTACTTAATTTTTGTTAAGTGCGTAGTAATCTGAATCTTTCAGATTACTATAAGGGTTTTCCATAGGTGGTATTTTTTTGTAAATAGATTAGCATTTGATCATTAATTATCAAAGGAGATAAATATGTTGCATGGTAATTTTCGTAGAAGCTTATTGATAGCATCCCTTGCTATCATGGGAGCAGTAGGTTTTGGCTCAGTAAGTGCCCAAGAAAAGCCACCATTACGGATTGGTTTTGGTATGGCCGAGACTGGTGCGATGGCAGCAAATGGTAAAGCCGCAAAATTGGCGATGGAAATTTGGCGTGAAGATATCAACGCTAAAGGTGGATTACTAGGTCGTAAAGTTGAATTTGTAACTTATGACGATCAAACGAATCCATCACTAGTTCCTGGTATTTACACAAAGTTAATTGAATCTGACAAAGTGGATTTGGTTGTATCTGGTTACGGCACGAACTTAATCGCTCCTGCAATGCCAACTATCATGCAAAGAAACTTAACCTTTGTTAGCTTGTTTGGAACGGCCGTTAATCAAAAATTTAACTACCCACGTTATTTCCAAGTGATGCCTAATGGTGAAGATCCCGCAGTTGGTTTGACTTATGGCTTCTTCGAAGCAGCAATGCAAGCAAGTCCAAAACCAACGACAGTTGCTTTAGTTGGTGGTGATGCTGAGTATCCAGCTTTGGCTCTCGAAGGCGCTAGAATTAACGCCAAAAAAATGGGCTTGAAGATTGTTTACGACAAAACATACCCACCTAATACAACTGACTATGCTCCAGTCATTCGTGCCATTCAGGCAACGAATCCTGATGTAGTGTTTGTTGCATCATATCCACCAGATACTGTTGGTATGATTCGTGCAGCGAACGAAGTTGGTTTAAAGACGAAGGTTTTTGGTGGTGGCATGATTGGTTTGGGCTTTGCTGCTGTGAAAAAACAATTAGGACCTTTGCTCAACGGCGTTGTTGGATTTGAACTTTATGTTCCAGAGCCAACTATTAAGTTCCCAGGAGTTGAAGCCTTCTTGAAAAAATATCAAGGCCGTGCTGAAAAAGAGGGTGTCGATCCACTCGGTTTTTACTTACCTCCTTACGGCTATGCAATGATGGAAGTTTTAGGAACTGCGATTGAAAAGGTTGGTAGTCTTGATCAAGGTAAATTAGCTGATTACATGCACAAGAATACTTTCAAAACAGTGGTAGGCGATATTACTTTTGCTAATAACGGTGAATGGAAAGTTGGACGTCCTTTATATGTTCAATACAAAGGTGTTCAAGGTAACGATATTGATCAATTCCGTAAGCCAGGAAAAGCTCCAATTATGTTCCCTAAAGACTTGAAGTCTGGTGAACTTCGTACTCCTTACGAAGAAGCTCGTAAACAGTAATTCTTCTCTCTGAAGCCCTCTAGCTTAAATGCTAGAGGGCTTTTTTAAATATTAGTGGATTTATGGACATTTCTTTTGATTTATTACTGAATGCAATATTTTCTGGCCTTTTACTAGGTGGTTTTTATGCTGCATTATCTTTGGGTGTTTCCATTTCTTTTGGAATGCTTGATATCGTGAACATCGCTCATCCTGCGATGGTGATTCTTGGTGCATACCTGAGTTGGTGGTTGAATGAAAAATTTGGCATCGATCCAATTCTTGCTGGATTTCTGTTAGGGCCCTTCTTTTTTCTAGTTGGTAACCTTATTTACCGACTTTATTATGATCGCTTTGAAAAAGGTGGTGGGGGAGATTCTTTACGCGGCCTCGCTTTTTTCTTCGGAATTTTATTCATCATTGAGATGATTCTGATTCTGGCTTTCGGCGTTGATTATCGTAACGTTAATACGAGTTATACCGATAAAACTATTAGTTTTGGCGTAGTTACGGTTGCTTACCGTCTGCTAATTCCATTCGTGATTTCAGTTGGTTTGTTATTGGTGATTCGTTGGGCATTTAAGAAAACCTATTTTGGTCGCGCAGTCAGTGCGGTTGCTCAAGACCCCTTAGCTTTGCAACTAATGGGTGTAAATCCTGTAAAAATTAAAGGTTATGCCTTTGGCCTTTCTTTGTTTACTGCGGTTGTTGGTGGTGCGATGTTGATTATTATTCAATCAGTGCAACCTTCTGCAGGACGAGAATATATTGGATTGGTTTTTGCCATCGTAGTGCTGGGTGGTATGGGTAATTTAACGGGTACTTTACTGGGAGCGATGATTTTAGGGGTTGCTGAAAGTATGACAGCAACATTCGCAGGTCCTTCTTGGGCTCCAGCAGTTTCATTCGGATTACTTTTATTAACATTGGTATTTAGACCACAAGGTATTTTTGGAAAATGAATAAGAATCGTAATTTCTACCTCGGTCTGGTTTTGGTGTTGCCTTTATTGGCTTCACTCCCGTTTTGGGTGCAATCAGAATATTTTTTCTTTGCGGCGTATTCCGTGTTGCAATTTGTTATCTTGGCGGTAGCCTGGAACATCTTAGGTGGCTACGCAGGCTATGTTAATTTCGGTTCTGCAGCATTTTTTGCAATTGGTGCCTATTCGACAATTGTTGGTTATAAACTTCACTTTCCACAGGGCGCTAATATTCTCCTTGGTACTTTCATGGCCGGCTTAGTTGGACTCGGTATGGGATATATCACGCTTCGTCTCAAAGGTGTTTTCTTTTCAATTGCTACTTTAGCGATGTCAGTTGTGTTGTTGACTATCGTAACGAATACTCCTTTCTTAGGTGGTGCTCGAGGTGTGTACGTGATTGTTTCTAGAGAGTCACCCATTGGCACGGGTCCTTATATCCACTGGCTATATTTTCTGATTTTAGCGATGGCAGTTGTTTCAGTCATTATTTCTAGAATCATCGAACATTCATGGCTCGGACAGGGATTGATGGCCATCAGAGACGACGAAATGGCAGCAGAAGGTCTAGGTGTTCCAACACTTAAATTAAAGCTCATCGCAACTTCTATTAGTGGTGCGTTAATGGGCTTAGCGGGAACTACTTTCCCTTACCTAATTACTTACGTCGAACCAACCGCGACTTTTAATTTGTCCTTTGCGGTAAATAGTATTGCAATGCCGATTGTAGGTGGACTTGGAACTTGGATTGGTCCCTTGTTAGGTGCCTTATTACTGGGTTCAATACAGCAAATTGCTTCGGTAACGCTTTCTTCATCATGGAATCTACTCATTGTTGGTGGTGTTCTAGTTTTATTTGTGACTCTTGCGCCAAATGGTTTAGTTGGATTTTTTAAGAAATGGTCTGGAAAATAATGGAAAACACAACTCAGACACAAATGCCTTTAGTAAAGGTCAGTGCAGTGACCAAGAAATTTGGTGGTTTTACTGCCTTAAGTAATGTTGATTTAGTCATTGCTCCTGGTGAGCGAGTCGGTTTAATTGGACCCAATGGTTCTGGTAAAAGTACCTTAGTTAACTGCATCTCTGGTATGTTGAAAATTGACGGTGGATCAATTGAATTTGCAGGTGAAAATATTTCTAGCTTGCCTCCGCATGCGAGAGTTCATGCTGGTATTGCCAGAAGTTTTCAGATTCCACGACCCTTTAAGACGATGACAGTTTTTGAAAATATTATGGTAGTGCTGAATTTTTCAGGAAATGATCGAAAAAGTGCGGATGATCTTCGTTCCACTGAAGAGCGCGCAATGGATATTGTTCAAGGTGTCGGATTACATAGCAAAAAAGATCACGTCTCTGCCAGTCTTACCCAAGTGGAGTTACGTAAGTTAGAGTTAGCACGCGCCATGGCAGCAAATCCAAAAGTATTGATTGCTGATGAAGCTTTAGCAGGCTTGTCCGGAGCAGAGGTAGACGAAATTCTTGACCTCATTATGGGCATGAAAGAAAAAGGTGTTTCAGTATTAATGATTGAACACATTATGAGCGCAGTAATGCGCTTCTCTGAGCGTTTAGTGGTTCTGGTGGCTGGCAATAAAATTGCTGATGGATTGCCCCAGGATGTGATTAACAATCCCGAAGTGATAAAGGCATATCTTGGCGAATAAGATCATCTTAAAAGAGATTAATGCCGCCTATGGTGCGGTTCAAGTCTTACATGGTATTTCAATGGAAGTTGGTAACGGTGAAACGGTTGCTCTCCTTGGAACAAATGGCAATGGTAAATCTACCTTAATTAAATGCGTTGCTGGATTAGTTAAGCCAACTGCTGGTCAAGCTCTAGCAGTGATTGATGATGTCACGCATGACTTAGGTAAGCTAAGTCCTGAGGAGATTGTTAATTTAGGTATTGCGATGGTTCCGGAAGGTCGTCGTCTTTTTCCTTTATTGACGGTTGAAGAAAATTTATTACTCGGTGCATCTAGACCTTTTGCTCGCAATCATGTAAGTGAAACTCTGGAATTTTGCTTTGAAGTATTTCCAAAGTTGAAAGATCGTCGTACTCAAAGAGCTGGCAGTATGAGTGGCGGTGAACAACAAATGGTGGCACTTGCTCGTGCACTGATGACGATGCCTAAGATTCTCTTGATTGATGAACCATCTGTGGGCTTAGCTCCCATCATCGTTAAGCAGATGATTGATAAAATAGCAGAGCTAAAAGTTCAAAAGGGTCTTACAGTTTTAATGGCTGAACAAAACTTTACACAAGCAATGAGAATTGCTGATCGTGGTTATGTGATTGTGCACGGTGAAATTAAAATTGAAGGTAGTGCGAAAGATTTAGCGAACAACGATGTTGTACGTCAACTTTATATGGGTATGTAATTTCAAGGAAAATTTATGTCTTATGCTTTAGCGAGTGATCGCGTACCATTTTTACCAATCGTTGATCGACCACAATGGAAAATTCCAGGCGACAAGAACTTACTTGTCTGGTTAATTGTTAACGTTGAGCATTGGACGATGGCCAATCCTATGCCGAGAACAGTTCTTAGTCCTCCAATGGGTCAGCCCCTGCAGCCTGATGTACCTAACTGGTCATGGCATGAGTATGGGATGAGAGTTGGTTTTTGGCGGATATACGATGCATTAGTAGCAAGAAACATTGTTCCCACTCTCGCGACCAATGGCATTGTTTGTGAATCTTATCCACGAGTTGTTGAATCAGCGATGAAACACAATTGGGAAATGATGGGTCACTCTTATATTCAAGGACCAATGCATAAGTTAGATGATCAATTAGCAACGATTCAGAAAACGATGGAAACCATAGAGCGTTTTACTGGTCAGCGTCCGGTTGGTTGGGAAAGTCCTGGCCTAACAGAGACTGAAGTAACCATTGATCATTTATCGGCTGCTGGCATTGAATATGTTGCTGATTGGCCATTAGATGATCAACCAACTTGGATTGCAGCTAGTCCTAAGCCAGTTCTTTCAGTGCCCTACACAGTTGAGACAAACGATATCCCAATGATGTTATTGCAGATGAATCGTGGTGAAGAAATGTTCTTGCGCGGTAAAGAGCAGTTTGATCGTTTGTTACAGGACAGTAAGACAATTCCACGTGTCATGGCAATCAGTGTCCATCCTTATATTACGGGTGCTCCGCACCGGATTGGATACTTTGAAAAATTGTTGGATTATGTGCAAGCTTCTTCAGGTGCTACGATCTGTACTGGTAAAAATATTAACGATTTATACAGAGCGCAATTTCCAGCTTAATTCTGATTCTGTAGCAAGGATTTACAAAACTAAAAAGTCCAACAAGTTTCTTTGTTGGACTTTTTTTCATAGGGTATCAGAAGAAATCAACCTAACTTTGTTGCAGTTGTTTGGACAGGTCAACAGCTGTTTCGAGCATGACACGCTTGGCAATGCCAGGTAGGTCCTTTTTAAGCTCTTCCTGCCCCTGTTCAGTCATGTATTCACCAAGATAACGTGCACGTTCAATGATTTTTTGACCAATAGGTAAACGAATATTTTCATAGGTAGATAAAGCCTGAGCATTTGCTCCGAATTGATCGATTACTTCGCACAAACACATTGCATCTTCCGCTGCTTTTGAGACGCCCATGCCTACATGAGGTCTGGCAACGAAGCTGGCGTCTCCCATCAAGCCCACTCGATTAAATGCAATTTTTTCAGAGTAGACATCATAAATTGCTTGGAAAAATACCAAAGCTGTTTTCTCTAAAAGCTCAGCCCATTGCGGAGCAAGTGTTTTTCTAGCTGCTTCGCGAATGGTTGCAATATTTTTCCAACTCACTTTAATCGGCGAAATACCCTGAGGATAATAATTGCCATCAGCATCGGTTAATAAATCAACTAACTCTGCTTCATTTGTTTTACGGTACCAAACAAAGTTATACCGACGCTGACCTGTTTGAATATTATTATTTAATCCAGCTACTGGGTAACCTAATATTTGCTCACCTGGTGGTAGCCCAAATCCAAAAGTTTCAAATAAGGTCGACAAGGAAAGTTTACTGAGAAGGTGTTCATCACACACCCCCCGCCAAGCCACATAACCAGCATATTCTGGCACTACATTAGGAGCCAGTAAATGACGAACAGAAGAGCGAAGTCCGTCCGACGCAATGATTAAATCACCCGTGTAAGAAGTGCCATCTTCACAATGAACTGTTGCACTATGCTCATCTTGATCAAGCCCTTTGATTGATTTACCATCAAGATATAAATGAGAAGGTAAATTTTCTTTTAGAAGATGGTAGAGCTTACTCCAAGAGGTCAAAATTTGAGGTAAGGTCATTTCGGCAATGTCGTGTCCTAATTGATCTAGAGTAACGCGACGATCTACAGGGATACCGATATTGTTATCCGTTTTTATTCCACATAAGGTGAGGGCTTGCATAAGACTCGGATGGGTGACGATTCCAGCTCCTCTGCCATCTAAAGAGCCAACTACTTTTTCTAATAAAGTTACTTCATGACCACGTTGATGCATTAAATTTGCGGCAAATAATCCGCCAAGTGAACCACCTACAATAATAATTTTTGCCATAAATAATGTTAATTTGTTGAATGTGAAGCGTTTGTTAATTTACTATCTAAATCAGTTCTTTCATGAGCTGGATAATTTAGCTCAATCGTGATGCCATTGGGATCTTCAAGAAATAATTGATGTAATTTAATCGTTGGAACTAAACGTTCTCGATATTGCACTTGATGAAGTTGCAAATGATTCAACATCTCTTCTAGTCCCGTAGCGTAAAAAGCAATGTGATCAATTGCTCCCGAGCCTTTGAGGGACGGCATTTCCTTATCACCCAAGTAATCAATTAAGCCACTAGGGTCGTTCAAATCAATTTCTACAATATGGACGACTGCATTTAAGTAGTTATTGAGGTCTGAGTCGGCTTTATACATCCAATAACCTGGGAAAGGAAAATCAGGTCTAGGGCCAGGTACCAAACCTAATATAGTGCCAAAAAAATTCTTTGTTGCATTTGCATCCGGACTGCGAATCGCGAGATGATTAATAATGAATTCACTCATGCTATTTCTTCTCCTGTAATAAATGTTGTGCACTTAATAAATATGATGCTACGCGGTCTTTAATGATGTCTTCATCACTCATGAAGTTTGTTTCAGACTGAAAGGATGCCCCGTATATCCAACGCCTGATCCCTAAATAAAAAATGCCTCCATGCAGTCCTAACAGTAACTCCATTTCTTTTTCAGAAATTGCTTGGTCTGATTTGAAGTTGCAATATTTCCTGGTCTCAAAAACTAGTAAGGGAAGGATATTGGTTTGGAGTAATTTGAAAAAACGGTCACTAAAAAGTTTGTCGGATAATCCTGAAAATATTAAAATTCGCACGAAGTCGTGGGTCAAAATTGTTTTTGCATAATCGATATAAAATTCTACGAATTTAGCTTCAGTAGATTTTCCTTCATCAGATAATAAAACTTGCCATTCTGGTTTCCAGTGATCAAGTACAACCTCTTGATAAACCCTTTCAATCAAATCTGCTTTAGTCGGGAAATAGTGGTAAAGCAAGGTATGTGTAATCCCAAGATCTTCAGTCAGAGTTCTTAATTGACCCTCAAATCCATGCTTTGCAAAAAAAGCAATTGCTTGATTAACAATTTGCCTTTCTCGTTTTTCAGGGCTCATTCTCCTAGGAGAAGGATGTTCTCCCTGTGATTCAGTCAAAGATGTTTCCTCAATAGGTTGAGTTTGCATAAGAGGGATAAGGGTTTACACGAATTGGTTCTTATTGAGCATTTGTTAAATAATAACAGTATTGTTATTTTAAATAAATATTTATTGAGCTATCAGACAGAATTTTGGAGAGAGAATGAAAGCAGCAGCCTTTGATTACCGTAAAGTACAAACGATTGATCAAGCTATCGGTTTATTACAAGATTTTGGTGATAATGCAAAGTTAATCGCAGGTGGTCAAAGTTTATTGCCTTCCTTGAATATGCGCTTATCTGCACCTGAGTTATTGATTGATTTAAATGGTGTCGATGAATTAAAAGGCATTCAAGTAAGAACAGAAAATAATCAAGAAATTATTTTCTTAG
This sequence comes from Polynucleobacter rarus, assembly GCF_003072505.1. Classification (GTDB taxonomy): domain Bacteria; phylum Pseudomonadota; class Gammaproteobacteria; order Burkholderiales; family Burkholderiaceae; genus Polynucleobacter; species Polynucleobacter rarus. The sequence goes on along the minus strand of NZ_NTGB01000001.1, from coordinate 1,306,070 downwards.
GTGCTATGACGACTCATACAGAGATTGAAGATTCCGCTGTGGTGGCAGAGAAATTACCACTCTTAAAAAAGGCCGTTCCGCATATTGCCCACCGTGCAATTCGAAATCTTGGTACATGGGGTGGATCCATCGTGTATGGTGATCCTGCTGCAGAATGGCCAGCCTGTGCAATTGCTTTAGGCGGCGTGATGGTGATTGCTGGGCCAGAAGGACGACGTAAAATTGCTGCGAAGGACTTTTTTATTGATTTGTACACGACCGATTTGCAAGCGAATGAAATTTTATTAGGCACTGAATTTGCGATCTCAACATTACAAACGAAAGATAATTTTGAAGAGTTAGCAAGACGACATGGTGATTATGCAATTGCCGGATTAGCAGTGCAAATAGAACACCTTGATGACGTTATTAAAGCTGCTCGAATCGTTTATTTTTCTGTGGCTTCCACACCCATGATTGCTTCCCAGGCGCAAACTTTATTGGTGGGAAATTCACTAAAAAAAATCAATCAGCCGGAATTGATTAAACAGTGTCAATTAGCCGTTCGTTCTGAAATTCAGACCATGTCTGACTTAACGAACTCAGTCAAAATGAAAACACATTTAATTGGTGTCTTGATTGAAAGAGCGCTAGTTGCGCTTGCAAAATAATCAATACTTTAACTATTTCAACCTAGAAAATTTTATATGTCACAAAAAACAACAATTCGGATGACCTTAAATGGTCAAGTTATTACAACTGAAGTTGAACCAAGACAACACTTAGTTGATTTTTTACGTGATGACCAATTTTTAACTGGGTCTCACTTAGGTTGCGAGCAGGGGGCTTGTGGCGCTTGTACTGTGAAATTAAACGGCAAAATTGTACGCGGTTGTTTAGTGCTAGCTGTTCAAGCTGACCAAGGAACGGTTGAGACGATTGAGGGGCTAACAGCTACTGGAAACTACAAAGATCTTCAACAAGCTTTCTTAAAGTTTAATGCTTTGCAATGTGGCTTCTGTACTTCTGGAATGCTTCTTGCTGCAGCTGAGTTAATAGAACAAAAACCATCGGCAACAAGGGAAGAAGTGCGTGAATGGATTTCAGGGAATTACTGTCGTTGCACTGGCTATCAAGCTATTGTTGATGCAATTTGTTTTGTCTTAGAAGAACGACTTGCTCAAGTTGTTCATCAGTCTTGAATGGATAAGGAATCATCGTGAATAAACCAAGTGAAATAAAAGAACAATTAAGTCCAGTAACCAGTGAGCAGCGTTACATTGGCATGAGCGAACCACGCCATGGCGCTAAAAGGCTAACTGAGGGTAATGGTAAATACATTGATGATATGTCTTTGCCAAAAATGGCCCATGTTGTCTATTGGCGCTCGCCAGTAGCTCATATGAAAATTTTAAAAATCATTAAGGAGCACGCGTTAAAGATGCCTGGCGTGATTGCAGTGGTTGACGGTAATGAATTGGCTACTATCTGTAAACCGTGGGTTGCTACATTGAGTCATTTGGCTGGTATGAAATCAGCACCTCAATATCCACTTGCCATTGATCGCGCATGTTGGCAAGGTGAGCCTGTTGTGGCAGTGGTAGCAAAGACGCGTGCACAAGCTGAGGACGCATTGCCATTTGTGGAAGTAGAGTGGGAGGATTTGCCTGCGTTACTAGATATGCAAGCTGCACTGGATCCAAACTCTACCATTATTCATCCTGAGTTAGGCGATAACATTTGTTTTAAACGTTCCTTAGATACGGGTGATGTTGATGCTCAGTTTGCTAAAGCTGATGTGGTTGCATCGGCCGAGTTTCGTTTTGGAAGACACACTGGCGTGACCTTAGAGCCTCGTTGCCAAATCGCAGATTTTGGTGCAGATGGCAGATTAACTGTGTATCACTCTTTTCAAGCGCCGCATATGATGCAAGATTTATATTGTCGTCAGTTTGATTTAGTGGAATCAGATGTACGCGTGATTTGTCATGATGTCGGAGGTTCATTTGGTATTAAGGTTCATGCTTATCCAGATGATTTTGCAACGGTTGGATTGTCAATTTTGCTCAAGCGTCCAATTAAGTTTGTGGCCGATCGTCTTGAATCCTACCTCAGTGATATTCATGCCAGGGAACACATTATCCAGGGCAAGATTGCGGTTAGCAAGGAAGGCCAGATTTTAGCTTTTGAAATCGATGACCTTACTGGTATCGGACCTTACTCGATGTTCCCACGTACTAGTGCCATCGAAGGTAATCAAGTAGTGAATTTAGTGGGTGGTCCTTACAAGCATCTCCAATACCGTGCCAATCTGAATGTGGTATTTCAGAATAAAACGCCTACCTGTCAGTATCGTGGGGTTGGTCATCCTATCGCCTGCGCAGTAACTGAAGGTCTTGTAGATCTAGCTGCTATGAAATTACAGATGGACCCTTTAGAGATCAGAAAACTAAACGTGATTCCTGATGATGCCTATCCTTATACCGGTGCGTCAGGTATCAAACTTGAGGTACTCTCGCATGAGCAGTGTTTAGCAAAGCTTGAAGATCTGATGGATTATGCAAGTCTAAGGAAAGAGCAAGAGGAACTTCGTAGTCAGGGAATTTACCGTGGTATTGGGATTGCAACCTTGATTGAACTTACGAACCCAAGCCCTGCATTTTATGGTGTTGGAGGTGCGAGAATCGCATCTCAAGATGGTGCTACGATTCGCTTAGATCCATCAGGCGTAATTTCTGTGGCAGTGAGTGTCGGTGAACAAGGGCAAGGAAATGAAGCGATCTTTGCACAGATTGCAGCGGATGCGGTTGGCTTGCCGATTGAGCACGTTCGACTCGTTACCAGTGATACTAGCGTTACACCTTATGGTGGAGGAACTTGGGCTTCGAGAGGCGCGGGTATTGGTGGTGAAGCAGTATTGCTCGCAGGTCTTGCCTTAAAAGAAAATATTTTAAAAATTGCCGCAGCGATGCTTCAAGTAGAAGCCTCTACGCTAGCTTTGAAACAAGGAAAAGTCATTGATAGAATGACGAACGCTGAAAAACTGCCCTTGAGTGAAATTGGTCGAGTTGGCTATTTTAGAACTGATACCTTGCCTAAAGATCTCCAAGCGGATTTAACGGTAACAAGGCATTATTCGCAAAAAGATTTTCCATTCATCTTTACCAATGGCGTACAGGCTTCCTATGTTGAAGTCGATACCAATACTGGTTTCGTGAAGCTCTTAAAACATTGGGCCGTTGAGGATTGTGGTCGTGTCATTAATCCAATGTTAGTTGATGAACAAATGCGTGGAGCGATCGTTCAAGGGATTGGCGGTGCGCTGTTCGAAGAGTGCCTCTATGATGACATGGGTCAAATGATTAACGGCAACATGGCGGATTATTTAGTACCAATGGCTGCTGAGATGCCTGATATTGAAGTAGCTCACGTACAAACTCCAACCAAGTCTTCTTTACTGGGTGCTAAGGGCGCTGGTGAAGCAGGTACTGCAGGAGCACCTGGTGCAGTGATCAATGCGATTAATGATGCTTTGGCGCCGTTTAATGTGCATAGTTTTGATCAGCCACTTACGCCTGAGAAGATTCTAAAAGCCTTAGGAACGATTTAATAGTCGTAAAGCTTCGATGAGAATTATTCGCTAGGCGGAATAATTTTCATCGAGGTATCAAAAAAACTTATAGCCTCAAGGTCCAACACTTCAATATGGGATTGATTAAATACTTGCCAACGCCATTTCAATATCCCTACATGGGGTTTGCTAGTGGAGTATCTGTGGTCGAGTACAGTTGTTTGAACCATTAATTCATCATCAGGCCTGACAGGTGCTGGCCAACGTAAGTAGGACAAGCCTGGTGAGCCACTGGATTCTGATCCTTGTAAGATTTCATTTGCAACTAAACGCATGGCAATGCCACAAGTCATCCAACCACTACCAATAAGACCTTGAAAAGGACCCGTTTTAGCGGCTTCAATATTTGTATGAAACCATTGCGGGTCATACGCCTTGGCAAACTGAATAATTTCTTCTTCAGTCACTTTATAAGCACTGGTTTTTAAAACTTGGTCTTTATGAAAGTCAGTAAATTTCATTAAATTTTTACTTTACTAAATTCTGGCGCTCTTTTTTCTTGAATAGCTTTGAGGCCTATTTTCGCATCATTCCCAGCAAAGCCAAGGATTTCGAGGGTTAAAGAGTGTTCAAAAGCGGGCCAAGCTGCTCTTAACCAATGATTGAGAGAGCGCTTAGTAAAGGCTAAAGCAGAAGGGCTACCACTAGCTAAAGTAGTGGCGATTTCCCGGGCTTTACTTAGTAACTCTTCATCAGGAACCGCAAGGCTCACGAGTCCAATCCGTTCAGCTTCTACACCGTCAATCGTATTACACATCAATAAGTGATATTTCGCTTTTGCCATCCCACAAAGTAGCGGCCAAATGACTGCTGCATGGTCCCCGGCAGTTACACCTAATTTGGTATGACCATCAATAATTTTCGCTTTAGTACCAGCAATTGAAATATCGGCAAGTAATGCTAAAGCTGCCCCAGCACCAACCGCTGCACCGTTGATAGCTGAAATAATGGGTACGTCACAATCAATCATGCTCTGTACTAGTTCTCTTGCTTCTCTTAGAACCCGAAGTCTAGCATCTTGAGAGTTGATCATTTCTTCTACTACCGAGAAAGATCCCCCAGCACAAAATCCCTTACCTTCACTACGAATCAGAATTGCACGAACTGATGGATGTTGGTTGAGTTTCGTAAATACCGTTCCTAAAGCGGCGTGCATCACCTCATCGGTCATAGGCATACCACCAACTGGACCAATAATTAATTCAGCAACCCCATTGGGTAAAATTTCTGCTCGTAAATTAGGGCAAATTTCTAAAATTTCACTCATTCAGTAAATCCTCACAAGATTTTCTTCGTAGCATTGGACTTACGCGATATCTTTCACCGCGATAAAAATCATCCATGCTATCTAATAAAAAGGCAACATCCGCCGCCGACCATTGTTCTAACCAATCGAATGGACCCTGAGGATAATTAACCCCAAGGCGCATCGCTTGATTCACTGCTTCTTCAGTACAAACACCCTGATTGACAGCGTCACATGCTTCGTTAATTAACATAGCAATCGTTCTCGCAACGATGAGACCTGGTGAGTCAATCACCTTGATAGGCTGAATTCCTAAATTAATTAAGAAATTTTCAACAGATTTCATTAATTCTTTAGAGGCAGTTGTGGAATGAGTCCATGCTAGATGCATCCCTGCGTAAGGTGCAAAGGATTGATCAAGGAGCACCGCGTTATGGTCCATTTCTGTAGCCATCAATCCATCTGTGATGCGAATTTCAATTTGGTTATAAGAAATTCCTGACCAATCACTTTCTTCATCGAATTCAAATTTTAAATTGATGGCCTCTAATTGCTCACTGAAGAAACTAATTAATGGTTGAGCACCATGTAGTACCACTTTTACTTTAGAGGGGAGTGGCTTTGGATCTGGCGTAACGATGTTAGGCTTGACTGCATCGCTTGAATAATCGTAAAAACCTTTACCAGATTTTCTGCCGAACAGCCCACCGTCCACTAATTCTTTTTGAACTAATGAAGGTGTGAAGCGCTTATCGAAAAAATTCGCTTCATAAACACTGGAGGTGACAGAAAAGTTCGTATCATGTCCAATTAGATCCATCAGTTCACAAGGACCCATCTTAAAGCCTGCTGACTTTAAACAACTATCAATCTCAAAAGGACTAGCGACTTGCTCTTGTAACAGGCTAAGGGCCTCAGCATAAAAGGGGCGCGCGATACGATTCACAATAAATCCTGGTGTGGATTTGGTATGCACGGGTACTTTTGACCAAGCTTGTGCGAGACCAAAAATGGCGTTTGCTATGGCAGGATCGGTTTGTAAACCGCTGACGACTTCAACCAACTTCATGACAGGTACTGGATTGAAAAAATGCATACCAACAAGTCTTTGTGGGTGTTGCATACCGTTGGCAATAGCGGTTACTGAGATAGAGGAGGTATTCGTCGCTAAAATGCAATCTTTGCTCACCACGGACTCTAACTCTTGAAAAAGGGCTCTCTTCACCTCTAGTTTTTCAACGATGGCTTCGATGACTAAGATGGCATCTTGTGCCTTGGATAAATGGTCAATTGGCTGAATATTTTGTAAGGTGTGTTGCATTTTTTCAGCGGACATCTTACCTCGAGAGACTAAGTTCTCAAGGCTTTTGCTTAAAGATTCAATTGCTTTTGTATTTGCTCCATCCTTGGCATCAAACAAAGCAACTTGATGACCCGCTTGCGCTGCGACTTGTGCAATACCTGTGCCCATAATGCCAGCACCAATGACTAAGATTTTTCCATTGGATATTTCAATCATGGCTTTGGAATCCAATTTGCTGGTCGTTTATTTAAGAAGGCATCAAATCCCTCCTTTGCCTCTTCAGTACCTCTGACACGACTAATTGTTTTGGCAGTGAGTTCAATCACTTCAGGCGTTACTGGACCGTGTGCTAACTGGCCAAATAATTGCTTGATTTCTTTGATGGCATTTGGGCTACTAGCTAGCAACATAGTTACATTCTGATCGACTACCGCATCTAATTGATCTAAGGTGGTTACTTCGTGAACTAAGTTGATTTTGAGAGCATCATTAGCGGAAATTTTCATGGTAGTCAGAGCGAGTCTTCTTGCTTGACGTTTACCTATAGTATTAATTACGTAGGGTCCGATAGCAGATGGCAGGATACCAAATTTAGCCTCACTAATGGCAAAACTTGCTTGTTCAGCCGCAATCGCAATATCACACACACAAGCTAAGCCAAATCCCCCACCAAGAGCGGCTCCTTGAATACGTGCAACTACCGGTTTTGCCGATTGATCAATGCAACTTAACATCTTTGCGAATTTGCGTGCATCCTCGAGGTTCCATTCCTCAGAAGCAGTGCTCGCTCTTTTCATCCACTGAAGATCTGCGCCAGCACTAAAATGTTTGCCTGTGCCGGATAAAACAATCACACGAATTTCTGCTGAGTTATTTGCGAATGCGAATGCCTCTTTCATTTCTACAATCATTGTTTCGTCAAAGGCATTAAAAACCTCGGGACGGGACATCTCAATTTCGAGCACTCCCGGTGCTCTGTCTTTTAGAATTAAAGTAGTGTATTTTTTCATCGTATTTTTCAAAGGAACCCGCTTTTTAAAGCTTGGTTGGGACTAATAAGTTTCTAAATGTAATCGACCTGTAGATTTGAGTTGATTACCGAATTCGTTCCAGTTTAATCCATCCTTTTCGATAATTTCCTCTAAAGCCTTCATAACGCCATCTTCCATCGCTTTAAGACCACAAACATAAACATAGGTATTCGGGTTTTTAAGCAGTGATGCTACATCCTTAGCCCTTTCTATCATCGCATCTTGGACATATTTTTTAGGCTCATTAGGAGTTCTAGAAAAAGCTAAATTAATATCTATAAAGTCTTTTGGTAAATTTTGTAAGGGGCCAAAATAGGGGAGCTCAGATTGAGTTCTAGCACCGAAAAATAGCATCAGTTGACCATTTTTAAATTTACCAGATTGAGTTAATCTTCTGCGCCATTCCGTCATTGCTCTCATTGGAGCACTACCTGTACCAGTGCAGATCATAATGATATTGGATTCAGGATGATTCGGCATTAAGAAACTCGCACCAAATGGTCCAATTACTTCTACTTCATCACCAATTTTTGAATCACACATGAAATTGGAAGCAACGCCTTTAACAGGATTGCCAGAATGATCTTCTAAGACGCGTTTAATCGTTAAAGATAGGTTGTTATATCCGGGTCTTTCACCATTTCGAGGACTTGCAATGGAATATTGTCGGGCATGATGGGGTTTTCCTTGAGCATCTGTGCCTGGAGGGATAATACCAATCGATTGGCCCTCTAAAACCGGGAATGGTGTGTCATTAAAATCTAAAACAATATGATGTGTATCGTAATCGGAACCAACTTCAGTAACTCTAAAATTACCTACGACGGTCGCTTTTACGGTTTTTATCGCAGATTTTGGTCCATATAAATTGACATAGGGATGGGCTGCAGACCATGGTGGAATAGTGGAACCGAAATGAGCCGGTTTAATATGCTGTTGAGATGTATTTTTGCTTTGATCAGCGGAACTCTCTTTTTGTTCCATGGATACTGATGAATTGGATAATGTTGATTCTGAAGAATCCAAGTCCAATAAGGCATCTTCTGATAAGGTTTCTGGGAGTTCATCCCAAACGAGTTGCTCTTCGATGCTATACGCTCTTGCTTTAGGAATTTTTCGCCAGTTATCGATTGAACCCGTTGGGCATGGTGGCACGCATGCCATACACAGATTACAAATGTCCGCATCCACTACGTAGTTTCTGGAGTCATGCGTGATTGCGCCGACTGGACAGGTTGCCTCACAAGTGTTGCAACGAATACAAATTTCGGGATCAATCAGGTGTTGGTCGATGATTTCTGTGGACATAAGTAAAGTTGTTTTTAATAAAATTAATAAAGTATGTTTACATTCTAAAAGAGAGCACCTCTAGTGCTCTCTTTTTTATGAAACGTTAATTAAAACGCACATATTCAAAGTCAACGGGTTGACGATTTACGCCCATTACAGGTGGAGCAATCCAGTTTGCAAATTTACCAGGTTCAACACAGCGACCCATTAAGCTTGCTACAAATGCGCGATCTTCGGGGGTTGGTAACCACTCGTTTTTACGTGCTTGCCATTCGTTTTCAGAAATCATTTGACCTGCGGGTGAAACCTTAATGCCTGAGAGGGCACCAATATTTCTATGGAATGCTTTATGAGGAACTTTCAAACGGAATGGAATACCTGCTTTTTCAATCACTTTATTCCAACGCTCAATACCACCAACGCTATCTTTAATATAGTCGTCACGTAGAACTTCATTTAAGGCGTTTAACAACGGTACTTCTTTTTCGACTAGGTTGCCATTACTTGCATGCAAAATTCTGTATGAATCATTTTTGAGGCTATGGTCATCCATACGCTTGCCTTCTTCGTAACGACCTTTTAAGCCAGTTGAATAGAAAGTTGCGGCATTACTAGATTCATCGGCTCCAAACAAGTCAATGGTTACACTGAAATGGAAGTTGAGATAACGTTGAATGGTTTGCAAATCGATTACTCCTGCTGCACGAAGCTTCACTGGATCATCAGTTTTTAATTCATTCATTACTTGGCAAGTACGGTTAATTACGCGTGAAATACCACTTTCCCCAACAAACATATGGTGCGCTTCTTCCGTCAGCATAAATTTTGTTGTGCGTGCAAGCGGATCGAAACTTGACTCAGCTAAAGCGCATAACTGAAATTTACCATCGCGATCTGTAAAATAGGTGAACATAAAGAAGCTGAGCCAATCAGGAGTTTCCTCATTAAATGCTTCTAAAATTCTTGGGTTATCTTCTTGACCGCTTCTACGTTGTAATAATGCTTCGCCTTCTTCACGCCCATCACGACCAAAATATTTGTGTAACAAGTACACCATAGCCCATAAATGACGTCCTTCTTCGACGTTAATTTGGAATAAATTACGCAAATCATATTGGCTTGGTGCAGTTAAACCCAAGTGACGCTGTTGTTCTACAGAAGCTGGTTCAGTATCACCTTGAGTCACAATAATTCTTCTCAAATTTGCGCGGTATTCACCAGGAACATCTTGCCAAACTTTTTCACCTTTATGATCGCCGAAGTGAATTTTTCTGTCAGCGTCACCAGGATTTAAGAAAATACCCCAACGATAATCAGGCATTTTGACATGGCCAAACTGAGCCCAACCCTGAGGGTCGACGCTAACAGCAGTTCTTAAATACACATCAAAGTTACCAGAGTGATCTGGTCCCATGTCGTTCCACCAATTGATGTAATTGGGTTGCCATTGTTCCAGCGCACGTTGTAAGGTGCGATCTTCACTTAAATTCACATTATTAGGAATTTTTTCGTTGTAGTTAATGCTGCTCATAGTTATCTCCGAAGGTTAGTTACATTAATTAATTAAACACGGTTCCAATCAAATTGCGCTTTCTCGCCTTTGCCATAGACCTTTAAAGCGCCTTTATCGCCGACTGCGTTAGGTCTTTGAAAAATCCAGTTTTGCCAAGCAGTGAGGCGTCCAAAAATTCTGGTAAACATATTTTCTGGTCCATTAAATCTGAGGTTTGCCTCAAGTCCTGTAAGGGAGTCAGGTGACATAGATAAACGTTCTTCAAGAGCAATCCGAACTTCATCATGCCAATCAATATCGTCTGGATTCATGGTATTCAAACCAATTTCACTAGCTTGATCGGCATCGAGTAGTTGACCCGCTTTTGAGCGAACTGCATTTAATGCTGGTTCTTCGTCATAAAAGCGACGACCCAAGCGACTTTGATTTGTAATCATTGGATAGGTTCCAAAATTAACATCATTCACCATGATTTTTGGAGTTGTATCCATGTCATCCGGTAAGATTAGATGATAAATACGATCGCAAGTTAGGGCCAGTTCTAGGAAGGTGCCATTGAAACATGATCCTTCATCAATTAAGGCAAATAAGCTTCTGGATGAAACGTCAAGACGACTTAAGGTTCTTCTGAGTAAACCGATGGTTTCTCTGACTAGCCAATGATCTTGATTACTTACCAAGGTGGCATCCATTGCCTTAACATCATCATGATTACCCAAGGTCTTGATAATCCAAACGCCAACATCCAGCTCATTGGTGCGCATCATTAAAATAGCATCTTCTAATTCACGAGCCATCATGAGTGGATACCAGTTTGAACCTGCAGCTTCAATTCCAGCAACATCAGTGGGTTGATTGCCATTAGGTGCTTTAACTGTGAAAGTGGCAACACGTTTTGCACGATCAATTTCTACCGTTACATATTTGTACTTAAGTGCGTCTGCTTCCACTGTTCTATCTAGTGCAATTAACTCAACACCAGTAGCTACATCTGGGCGAATACTCTTTTTTGCTAGCTCTGCAGCTCTTTGCTTAACGGTTTCCAAGAAAACGGCTGGTTTTGCGATCTCATCAACTAGTCTCCAGTCTTTTGCTTTTTGGCCACGAACACCTTCGCTAGTTGTGCAGAAAATATCTGCTAAATCATGACGCACATGACGCTTATCTGTAACGCGTGTTAGCCCGCCAGTTCCAGGCAATACACCGAGCAGGGGAACTTCTGGCAAACTCACAGCACTTGATCTGTCATCAATTAACACGATCTCATCACAGGCTAAAGCTAATTCATAGCCACCACCAGCACAAGCGCCATTCACAGCAGCTAAAAATTTCAAGCCACTGTGAGTAGATGAATCTTCTAAACCGTTTCTTGTCTCATTTGTGAACTTACAGAAGTTCACTTTCCATGAGTGACTTGAAACGCCTAACATGAAAATATTTGCTCCTGAGCAAAAAACTTTATCTTTGCCACTGGTCATAATGACGGTTTTGACTTGCGGGTGTTCAAAACGAATTCTGTTAACTACATCATTCAGCTCGATATCTACACCGAGGTCATAACTGTTGAGTTTTAACTTATAGCCAGGTCTTAATCCACCGTTCTCATTGAAATCTGCAGTGATCGTTGCGAATGAACCATCAACTGATAATTTCCAGTGTTGGTATTGAGATGGATTGATTTGATAATCTACGGATAAAGCAGTGTTCATGTAAGGTCCCCTTATTCAAAATAAACAAAATCATACGAGCATATGATGAATAATAATGCATGAAGTTTAATTGTCAAGCACTTTTGTGCATATTTTTAAAATATTTATAGATTTAGTGCGCCACGAACAATTTTGATCAGTAATTGGCAGCTTTCTTCAAGAGGTTGTTGGCTTGTATTAAGTTGAAATTGCGCTTGAGAATAAAAAGATGCGCGACCAACTAAGATTTTCTTTAAATCTTCCATCGCTTCTTTATTGTCAGCCATTGGGCGTAAATCACCTTGTTTTCTGACTCGCTCCATATGGTCTTCAGGGCTTGCTTGTAACCAAATAGTTGTACAGTGATTGAGTAATAGGTTAAAGCTTGCCGGATCAGAAACGATGCCGCCTGGAGTTGCAATGACAGCTTCTGGATAAATTTGAATCGTTTCCTCTAGGGCTCTACGTTCGTATTTACGATATGCATTGACGCCATATAAACCTTGAATTTCTGCAATACTACAACCAGCAAATTTTTCAATTTCGCGACTTAACTCAACAAACTGAAAGCCTAAATCTTCAGCTAGCATATAGCCTAGAGTCGATTTTCCAGCACCACGTAAGCCAATTAAAGCAACACTTGAGTTAAAGCTTTTTGTGGTGGTTTCATTTTGGCTGAATTGATTAAGAATTAATAATCTAATTCTTTTCAAAGAACTTTCATCTTGATTTAGCAGTAAATCTCTCAGCAGCAACCACTCAGAGGATGAGGTGGTTGGGTCACCAATAATCTCCGCCATCGTGCATTGCATTGCCTCGGCAATTTGCGTTAATACTAGAAAAGAGGCGTTACCTTTACCGTATTCTAAGTTGGCTAGATGTCTTTCTGAGACGCCAGATGATTGGGCTAGGGCCTTGCGGGTCATTCCTCTTCTGGATCGAATCGAGGAAACACGCTCTCCGAGTGCTTTTAAGGCGATATTGTCTTGAATAATTAAATCAGTCATAGTTTATTTTATCAGTATTTACCCTTGAAGGTGAATTATAGTGCTTGACTTATCAAATTTTAAGAATTAAAGTTCTTTATGCACAATAATTCATATTAAATTAATTTTCAAGTGAAATGAAATGAATACATTAAATCTGATAGAGATCCACCAAGGTGAATTTAGAAAAAACCTTTCCACTATTACTCAATTGATAGGCATTCGTAAATTAGATAGCGATTTGGAATTATGGCTCAATCAAAATTTTGGAGTTAATTCTGTTTGGTATCAGGAAACAAAAAAACTTTGTATTACTGGCGTTGAGGAGGCTTGGTTGTGCAATCGCGAAGGGGGAGGAATTCGTTATGGTCGAATTTTTAAACCTGCTGATGATTTAGCAAGTTTTTCGGTTGATGTAGTAGAAATGGAAAATATAGCTGGACCGTACCATGTTCATCCTTTGGGGGAGATTGACCTAATTATGCCAATCGATGGTGAAGCATTATTTGATGAGCATGCGGCTGGTTGGATGGTTACACCTGCCGGTAGTGCTCATGCTCCCACAGTTACAAATGGTAAAGCATTAGTACTTTATTTGCTTCCCGAAGGTCAAATCCAATTCACAGAGAAAAAATAAGATGACTACATTGTTAGCAAATTATGTCAATGACCAATGGGTCAATGGTACGGGTCAAGGAATCGTATTAAAAAATCCGATTTCTGGTGAAGAACTTGTCCGAGTTGACTCTACGGGTCTAGATCTTGCTGCTGCTTTTAAACATGCCCGAGATATTGGTAGATCTCAGTTGAGCTTATTGAATTATCAGAGTCGTGCAAGTTTACTGAAGCAAATTATTGGTGTTTTAAATGAAAACAAAGAAAAGTATTACGAAATTTCTGAAAAAAATAGTGGTACTGTAAAAAATGATTCAGCAGTTGATGTCGAGGGTGGAATTTTTACATTGGGCTATTATGCGAAATTAGGGGATTCCTTAGGAACCAACAATTTCCTGTTAGATGATAGTCAGGTCAGTCTAGCGAAAGATCAAAGTTTTGCTTCGCAACATCTTTATGTACCCCTCCCAGGCGTGGCATTATTCATCAACGCATTTAATTTTCCGACTTGGGGATTTTTAGAAAAAATGGGCCCCGCGATTCTATCGGGTGTGCCAGTCATCGTAAAACCAGCCAGTTCAACAGCGTGGCTTACCCATGAGATTGTAAAAGATATTATTTCAGCCAAAATTTTACCTGCTGGCGCACTGTCTTTGATTTGTGGCAGTTCAGCAGGTTTATTAGATCATTTGGAGCCTTTTGATATGGTTTCTTTTACCGGCTCTGCCCAGACGGCAAAATTAATCCGTTCTCACTCTGCGATTACTGAATCTTCAGTGCGTATCAATATCGAAGCGGACAGTTTAAATTCTGCTTGGTTAATGGCAGATGTAAAAGCTGATGATGTAATTTTTGATCTATTCATCAAAGAAGTTTGCCGTGAAATGACGGTTAAATCAGGCCAAAAATGTACGGCTATTCGTCGAATTTTTGTCCCTGAACATCTTTTTGAACAGGTATCAACCGCTTTATCTGCAAGGCTTGCTAAAACAGTCGTTGGTAATCCTAGTAACCCCTCCGTGAGAATGGGGTCTCTCGTGAGTATTGAGCAAAAACATTCGGTTTTAAAAGGTATTCAAGATTTATCAGCAGTCGCGGAGATTCTGTTTGATGCCAATCAATCGCCATTCGTAGATGCAAATCTAGATTCCTGTTGCGTAGCTCCCGTATTGTTTGGTATTAAAAATGCTGAATTAGCGGATTCCGTAAAAGAAGTCCATGAATTAGAGGTATTTGGACCTGTAGCGACTTTAATTGCTTATCGCGATTCTGCTCAAGCTCAAGAATTGATTGCTCGAGGTCAAGGATCTTTAGTTGTATCGTTGTACGGGGACCAGCACGAAAGTCTAGTAGCGGCAACTTTATCTGTCGCAGCGATGCATGGACGGGTTCATATTATTAGTTCAGAAACTCTTTCTCAAACAGGTCATGGCAATGTGATGCCACAAACAATTCACGGTGGTCCCGGTAGATCTGGTGGTGGTGAGGAGTTAGGAGGAATCAGAGCACTTTATTTTTATCATCGAAAAGTAGGGGTTCAAGCACACCCTAATTTACTGAATCATTTATAAGATTTGAGGAGTTTATATGTCATTAACGAATCATCAGGAATTCTTAGGCACTCAATTTAATTTTGCCCAGTTTATCCATGATACAAATTTAAATCGTTTGAATAAGGTCGCTTATATTGATGATCATGGATCACTCACTTACGGTGATTTATTCGATCAAATGAAGAAATTTGGTAGTGCCTTACTTACAAGTGGCATCAGAAGAGAAGAGCGTGTGCTATTACTAATGTTGGATTGTAATGAGTGGCCAATTAGCTTTTTAGGCTCTATGTATGCTGGCATCGTGCCAGTTGCCGTAAATACCTTATTGACGGCACAAGACTATTCTTTCATGCTTGAAAACAGCCGCTCTCAAGCCGTTTTTGTTTCTGATAATCTGATTCCTGTATTAATTGAAGCCCTCGATATTGTCAAAAAAAATACTCAATGCGAAGTTCGGTCCATCATTGTGCCGAGAATTGAGCATCAGCATTTAGAGATGTTTCAGAAGTCTCATCCCGAAATTAAAGTCCTTAATTTTTCTGATTTTGTCGCAAATCCAAAAATAATGGAATCTGCTAAAACAGCACCAGATGATCCTGGATTTTGGTTGTATTCTTCTGGATCTACGGGTAGGCCAAAAGGAACTGTTCATACCCATGCAAATCCATATTGGACTGCAAAATTGTATGCCACGCCTATTTTAGATATACAAGAAAACGATATTTGTTTTTCTGCGGCAAAATTATTTTTTGCTTATGGTTTAGGTAATGGATTGAGTTTTCCTCTAAGTGTTGGTGCAACGACTGTTTTAATGGGTGGGCGTGCAACCCCTAATGAAGTTTTTAAAAGGTTTACGGAGTTAAAGCCAACGATCTTCTTTGGCGCACCAACCGGATACAGTGGCATGTTAGCAAGCTCAGAATTACCAGCAAAAAACCAAGTCGCTTTAAGAATGTGTTCGTCGGCTGGTGAGGCTTTACCCAAAGAAATTGGGGAGCGTTGGACAAATCATTTTGGCTGTGAAATTATTGATGGTCTCGGCTCGACCGAAATGCTACATATCTTTTTATCGAATCGACCTGGTGACGTGAAATATGGTACATCTGGCAAGCCTGTTGCTGGTTATGAGTTAGAAATTCGAGGGGAAGATGGATTACCAGTTCCCGTTGGAGAAATAGGTGATTTATATATTAAGGGGCCAAGTTCTGCCACAATGTATTGGAATAACCGTGAGAAATCACGCGAAACCTTCCAAGGAGGCTGGACGAAGAGTGGCGATAAGTACGTCAAGGATGAAGAAGGTTATTACACCTATTCTGGACGTAATGACGATATGTTGAAAATTAGCGGTATCTATGTTTCACCTTTTGAAGTGGAAGGTACCTTGGTACAACACCCAGCAGTTTTAGAGAGTGCAGTCATAGGCGTTCACGATGAGACTGGCCTTGTCAAAACGAAAGCTTTTGTGGTCTTAAAAGAAAATCAACAAGTTTCAAAAGAAGAGTTACAAGCTTTTGTAAAGGATAAATTAGCACCTTATAAATACCCAAGAATCATTGATTTTGTAACTGAACTCCCGAAAACTGCTACTGGAAAAATCCAGCGCTTTAAATTAAGGGATCAAGAAAAAGCAGTTTCTTAATTAACTTATTGACTTGATATGCAAACGACTCAAATCATCTGGAAAAATCAATCGATTGATATTGAATATCAGTGGTTGAATGAAACGCAAAAGGAAGCTCCCATCCTCCTGTTTTTGCACGAAGGCTTAGGTTCCATTGCTTTATGGAGAGATTTTCCTAAAACTTTGTGCGAGACCTTAGGATATAGGGGTTTAGTTTATTCAAGACCAGGTTATGGTTGGTCCACTCCAAGACCAACCAAAGAATATTGGCAAATTGATTTTATGCATCAACAAGCGATTGATGTTTTGCCAATATTTTTAGAGAGTTTGCATGTGCAATCTCCTGTATGGATACTTGGTCATAGTGATGGAGGCTCCATTGCCCTATTAGCTGCGGTGAATAAGCCCTTTCTAGTTAAAGGGATTATTGTCCTAGCTCCACATATTTTTGTGGAAAATCTTACTATCTCAAGTATCAAAGAAGCCAAAGAGCAGTATTTGAAAGGGGATTTGAAACAAAAATTAGCAAGATATCATCAGGATGTTGATTCTGCATTTTGGGGTTGGAATGATATTTGGCTTGATTCTGAATTTAAAAATTGGGATATTACCAATGAGATATCTTCAATTCAATGTCCTGTTTTAGCAATTCAAGGATTTGATGATCCGTATGGCACGATGGTACAAATTGATGGGATTAAAGAGCGTGTTCCTAATACGACTTTGCTCAAAATACCAGATTGTGGTCATTCCCCACATCGAGACCAACCTATAATTGTTGTTGATGGAATAAAAGAATTTTTAGTATCACAAGTAGCTGCAATTTAAGTTGTATTTTTATAATCATCCGGAGATTAGATATGAAATTAATTAAAGTTAGTTTGTTGGCCACAAATATCATTTTGGCCTTAAGTTTGGGTGCTGCTCAAGCACAAAATGCACCAAAGCTGAAGGTTGGCATGATGTTACCTTACAGTGGTACTTTTGCTTCCCTAGGAAATGCGATCGATAATGGCTTTCAATTGTATGTGAAAGAGCAAGGTGGCAAAATCGGTGGTCGTGAAATTACTTATGTTCGTGTTGATGATGAATCAGAGCCCTCAAAAGCAACTGACAATATCAATAAACTTATCAAACGAGATAATGTGGATGTTGTTATCGGAACGGTTCATTCTGGAGTTGCAATGGCGATGGCTAAGGTAGCTAAGGAGTCAGGTACGTTGTTAATTATCCCTAATGCCGGAGCTGATATCATCACTGGCCCAATGTGTGCAAAAAATATTTTTAGAAGTTCTTTTTCAAATAGTCAGCCTGGCTATGCGATGGGTGAGGTAGCTGCTAAAAAGGGCTTAAAAAATGCCATGACCATTACTTGGAAGTACGCCGCTGGTGACGAGTCAGTTAAGGGTTTCAAAGAGTCATTTGAAAAGGGTGGCGGTAAAGTTACGAAAGAATTGAACTTACCATTTCCAAACGTAGAGTTTCAAGCGCTTCTGACCGAAATTGCTGCAGCTAAACCTGATGTTGTTTATTCTTTCTTTGCTGGAGCTGGTGCAGTGAAGTTTGTGAAAGATTATGCTGCTGCTGGTTTAAATAAAACAATTCCACTCTACGGCGCAGGATTCTTAACGGATGGTACTTTGGACGCTCAGGGAGATTCTGCAAAAGGCATGTTGACTTCCCTTCATTATGCTGATGGTCTCAATACAAAGCGTGACAATGCATTTCGCTTAGCTTATGCCAAAGAGTTTAAATTACAGCCGGATGTTTATGCTGTTCAAGGTTACGATGCGGCCCAGATGTTAGCGATTGGTTTAAATGCAACTGCTGGTGATGTTTCGAAGAAAGATGATTTTGCCAAAGCAGTTACTGCCGCAACAATTGATAGTCCACGTGGTCCGTTTAAGTTATCTAAAGCACATAATCCAATTCAAGATTTTTATTTACGCGAAGTTCAAGGTAAAGAAAATAAATCGATTGGTATCGCGTCAAAAGCATTAGCTGATCCTGGCCGTGGCTGCAATATGTAATTATTGAAGGATTTATGGACTTCTTTACTTTCTTGATTCAAACGCTGAACTCTGTCCAGTACGGTTTACTATTATTTTTATTGGCCGCTGGCTTAACCCTCATTTTCGGTATTATGGGGGTTATCAATTTGGCTCATGGTAGCTTCTACATGATTGGTGCCTATTTAGCCTATGGACTTGCTCCGATTGTTACGGGGATGTTTGGCGGTGGTTTCATTACTACGATGTTATTTGGTTTAGTTGTATCCATCCTATTAGGATATTTTCTAGAGTGGGCTTTTTATAGTTATCTCTATCAACGCGATCATCTTCAACAAGTATTAATGACATACGGTTTGATATTGGTTTTTGAAGAAGTCCGAAGCATTTTGGTGGGCGATGATGTACATGGCGTTCAGATGCCTGATTGGCTATCAGGTAGTATTCAACTCAATGATGTTATGACCTATCCAACTTACCGCGTATTTATCTCCGGTATGTGTTTACTTCTCGCGGTTGGGATGTATATCGTCTTGACACGTACCAAGCTTGGCATGATGATTCGCGCCGGAAGTGTAAACCGTGAAATGACTCAGTCCCTAGGTATCAACATTCAATTTTTATATAGAGTGGTTTTTGCTTCAGGTGTGGCAATCGCTGCATTTGCTGGGATGGTTGCTGCTCCAGTTTCTTCAGTCTATCCAGGTATGGGGCAAGGGATTTTAATTATTTGTTTTGTGGTGGTTGTCATTGGTGGTATCGGTTCAATTAAAGGAGCCTTTGTTGCTGCGTTATTGATTGGTTTTGTTGATACCTTTGGGAAGGTCTTTCTTCCTCAAATAGCGGGTGTTTTAGTTTATATCTTGATGGCTGTCATTCTTCTTTGGAAGCCAAGTGGGCTTTTTAAGGCGGGCTCATGAAAAAATATCCAGTTATTTTCTTGGGGTGTTTACTTCTTTCTTTTGCTGCAATCCCTTTGTTTGGAGGTGATTATGGTATTGATTGGATGACAAAGACAATTATTTTCGGCATTTTTGCTTTGAGTCTTGAGTTGTTGGTGGGCAGGACCGGATTAGTTTGTTTTGGACAAGCAGCTTTTTTTGGAATTGGCGCCTATGCGACGGTCATTTTTTCTACGGATGTTGCTCAGCCTTTAGTAGCTTTTTTACTTCCCATTAGTGTTTTATTAGCAGCACTCTATGCGTTATTTGTAGGAGCTTTATCCTTAAGAACTAAAGGCGTATATTTTATTATGGTCACTTTGGCCTTTGCCCAAATGGCTTACTATGTGATTCACGATACCCCAATCGGTGGAGGTACTGATGGTATTTATTTATACGTCAAGCCAAATCTCCCTGGAAATATCTCGTTGAATAGTTCCTTAAATTTTTATTTGTTTACTGTTTTCATCTTGTTTAGTGTTTTGGGACTATTGGGTTTAATTACAAGGTCTCGCTTTGGTAGGGCCCTGCTTGGAATTAAATTAAATGAACAAAGGATGAAGGCCACCGGGTACAACACTTATTTTTATAAACTAGCTGCTTTTGTAATTTCTGGAGCGATTGCTGGTTTAGCTGGTTTCTTATTTGCTGTAAAAGATGGCTATGTCAACCCTGAGTTATTAAGCTGGCATCAGTCAGGAGCGGTCCTCATCATGATTATTCTTGGTGGCCTTGGCCATTTAAGGGGTGCTCTTATCGGGGCATTTGCCTATAACTTATTAGAAGAGTTCTTTAGATCTGAGGCAATATTTGGGGTATTTACGAAGCATTGGCATTTGGGACTTGGGATCGCAATCATTCTCTGTGTAGCCTTATTACCGAAGGGTTTGATTGGTCTGCCTAGTCTTTGGCAAAACAAACTCGTTGGTAAAACAGCCGAAACTCCCGATGATAATGATCAAGTTAGCTCTTCAGGAAGTGGACATTAATGATGACAACTCATAATCAAGATATCGTTTTAAGAGGGACTAATCTTACAAGGCGGTGGGGTGGTTTAGTGGCTGTTAATGGCGTGAATATTGAACTTTTAAAGGGGCAGATTCATGCTGTAATTGGTACTAACGGGGCTGGTAAATCAACCTTAATCAATTTGCTTTCTGGAGAAATTGAGCTATCTGATGGTCGAGTCGAATTGCTAGGAAAAGATGTTACTAACTCTGCGCAACATGAGCGAGCTCGTTTAGGTTTGGGCAAGAGTTATCAAAGAAATACGATTTTTAACGAGTTAACCGTTTTTGAAAATTGTCGTTTGTCGGCACAAGCAAACTATCAACAGCCCTGGAAATTTTGGCAGGATGGAACATCCTGTAAGCTAAGTACTGAACAAGCGATGTTCGTGATTCAAAAAACCGGTTTAGAGCATATTATGCATCGGCCATCTGGGGTAATTTCTCATGGTCAAAAGCGTCAGTTAGAAGTGGCGATGTGCCTTGCAACCAATCCCCAAGTCTTATTACTTGATGAGCCTTTGGCGGGAATGGGAGCGGATGAAACCGATAGAATGTTGAGTTTCCTCATGGAGATTAGAAAAGACCATGCAATTCTACTGGTTGAGCATGATATGGATGCTATTTTTAAAGTGGCTGACGTGATTACGGTAATGGTCAACGGTTCTGTGATAGCCCACGGAACAGCTGCTGAGGTCAAAGAAAATAAGGATGTAAAAGTCGCTTATTTAGGGGAGGAAGCTTGAATCATTTATTAGATGCGCGTGATATTCATGCTTGGTATGGCTCTAGTCATGTGCTACATGGCATTGATTTACATATTCAGAGTAAGGAGACGATTGGACTTCTCGGTAAGAATGGTATGGGGAAAAGTACCCTTATTAGAACATTACTTGGCCACGTTGCCCAACGTGAAGGACATATTGCTATTCGCGGTGTGGATGCCATGCAGATGCAACCTTATCAAGTTGCCAGACTCGGCGTTGCCTATGTTCCAGAAGGGCGGGGAATTTTCGGTAATTTGACGGTTAAAGAAAACCTATTAATGGCCTCAAGACCCGGTCGTCATGGTGAAATGGATTGGACTTTAGACCGCGTTCTTAGTACATTTCCTCGGTTAGCAGAACGATTATCTAATTTAGGTGATCAGTTGTCTGGGGGGGAGCAACAAATGCTATCCATCAGTCGTGCACTGATGACACATCCGGAGTTATTGATTTTAGATGAGGCAACTGAGGGGCTAGCGCCCTTGATTGTTGCTGAAATTTGGCGTGTAATTAAAGAAATCCGCGGAAGTGGCATTGCAACTTTAATTGTCGACCGTGACTGGCGCAAAGTGCTTCAACATTCTGACCGGGCTTTAGTTTTACAAAAAGGACAAGTGGTTTTGCAAGGGAATTCCCAAGAAGTTTTTCAGCATGCCGATCTATCCAAATACTTAGGAATTTAATTCCAGTTTATATCGGATAGATAATCGAATTAGAAATCATTTCTGAATCAAAGACGCAATTTCTGGATTTAATTTTTAATTGCTGATTTTCAAAAACCAGTACATCAATGTATCGCCCCACATTCATGACTTCCGTTGTTTCACTGAACTTGGTTCTAAAAACGGCATAGTTCGTCTCACAAAAAATCTGCTCCTCAGTGGCCTTTAAAATCAGGGGTAAACCAATGATGTGCCTTTGGTAGTATGGGTCATGATAGAGGGTATTCGTAATACCGTAGACACGGTCCTTTAGCATCCCTTTGGATAATAGAGCTAAAGTACATAATGGCATTTGACGATCAAAGTTTTCTCTAGGTTGAATTTTATAAGAGCAATCCTCTACAAAGAGGTCCATCCATGCTTGCCAATTTGCTTGGTTCACCACACTTGCGTATTGCGCATTCAAATGAATAATTTTTAAAAGTAAATTATCTTGATCCATTTATTTCTCCATCACTTTGCGCCAATATTGATACATGCCGCGAATCAGTGTTTCAGTAACCATGTGATCCGTATTTTCAACGCTGTATCCGCCTAATTGAACTAAAGCTCGGTGGCTCGGTTTTTGTTCAAAGCCTTTTTGAGAGAGTTCAATAACTTCACCATCATCCGCTGATACAAATCCCGCTGGGCCAAAGAGATTAGCTTGTATGAGGCGTCGTTGCGTCATTTCTTCGCTATCGTCTTTAAAACCGAAATGCGTCCAAACAAAGTCGAAAGAGCCATGCCCATTCGGTTGAATATGACGAGTTGAAACACTATTGACTTGCTGTTGAATAATGACAGAGGGAAAGAGGGTCAGCATGACTGCTGTTGGACCATTCCACCAAGGCTCTTCTACGATATCAATTAAACGTTTATCTTGGATTTGCATGGTATCTTTAAAGGTTGTTACACCCGCTGTTACTTCTTGGGACTTAACACCGGCATTACCCCTGCGTGAAATCATCGCCGCATGACGATGATGTTTGTCCATTAGTAATTTTGATTCATTATCTGCACGCCATAATCCGTAAGTGACAAACCAAGTATGTAATAAACCAGGGTGATAGGGGTCTTTAATATTTTCTTGCATCAATTTCCAGTTCCCCGGAATTTTTTGACGGTTATAGCCCAAAATCGTGAGTTCTCGCCCATCAAATAGACGATCGAAGTACGTCAGCATGTCTTCACCCAAAAATTCTTCAAGGGATTCGATTTCGTGATCAAAGCTGGCAAAAACGACACCACCCCGAGTAGCGACTTTTAACTGCGTTAAATGATTCTCACTCGGATTAAACTCTTTTGGCATGCCACCTTGAACTTGACCATCTTTTTTTACCCCTCTACGAAAGGGGACACCCTGTAAATCACCTTTTAAACTATAGTTCCATTGATGGTAAGGACAAACAAATTCTTTTTTATTGCCATGGCTTTCACGACAAAACTGCATACCACGATGGGCGCAGACATTTTCAACGACATAAATTTCTGAATTTTGACCGCGAACTAAAATGACAGAGCGCTCGCCAATCACTGTTCTTTTAAAGTCTCCTGCATTGGGGATCTCAGCTTCTAAGCCAACATAACACCAATGATTTTTATAATAAAAACGATTTAATTCTTCTTTGTAAATCTCTAGATTTGTGTACACCTCAAAAGGCACGTGACTTGTATCTTTGAATGGCCATTCAAATTGATCAATTTGATCTATGCTGGAATGAACTTGCTGTGAAGGATTATTCATTGAAATTTTATAACCTATTTTTCGGTGATTCGCTTAATTAATTCATCTTCATTTTAATCTCCTAACGGAGTCATCAGGCTATTTATTAGAATATTAAGCTATGAATAAGTGTTAGATAACTCAAGACGTATTTGGGTACTAATTTAGTGCTTAGGTGAAGTAGGTTAAAAAGCTGGAAGGTCATTACAAGAATTAGCTTCGGCCTATCTTTTAAAGATCGCTAAGCTAATATAGCCTGCTATGTTTACTGAAAAGAAATCTTTATTTGGGAGAAGTAGAAATGAATTGTCGTATCAAAGCGAATAATTAATATTGAAATAACGGGATGAATTATTGATCACCATAAGTTAAAGCAATTGCCCGAAATGTTTCCAATTCATCAATAAAGGCATCAACGATTAACGGGTCGAAACGAGTCCCTTTTTCACGCTTGATTTCTTCAACTGCGTCCTCGTGAGTCCATGCTTTCTTATAAACACGTTTGCTGACTAAGGCATCATAAACATCAGCTAGCATCATAATCCTAGCTTCAAGCGGAATAGATTCACCAGCTAAGCCTCGGGGATAGCCAGTTCCGTCCCATTTTTCGTGATGACCTCCAGCAATCTTAATCGCTTTTGTGATTACATCAGACTGGGCATCATCATTTTCGATGTCGCCGGATTGTAATATGGATTCTCCAATTAATGTGTGTGTTTTCATAATGGTCCACTCAGTTTCAGTGAGTGAGCCTTTCTTTAACAATATTTTATCTGGAATACCCACCTTACCAATATCATGCAACGGCGCTGCTTTAACTAATGACTTAACAAAGCTATCTGAAAGTTCATGAAGGTAACGCCCATTTTTTCGTAAACGTATAGCTAGTAAGTTGACATAGTGTTGGGTGCGGACAATGTGATTTCCCGTTTCGTTATCCCGTGCCTTAGCAAGTGCAGTGATAGTCGACAAGAATTGGAATTCTGAGTGACTTAACATCTCTTTGACTAGTTCAGCATTGATTGAATCATTGTCTGCAATCGACTCTAGCTTTTTGCGCCAATCGCTTTTGAAAGATATGTGGGAAGTTAAGTCCTTTGAAATAAAAGATCCAAGACGCGCCTCAAGATAGTTGGCTGTCAAATGTTGTAAAGAAGTAACCGCCATTTTTTGCATTACTCTCGATTTATGTATCTTTACGGTAGATTCAGAAATATTTAAAATCTGCGCAACCTCTTTACTTAAAGGAACTTTTACCAGTAAATCACAAACCTCTTTTTCCTTTGGGGTTAATAGGGCGTATAAATTTTGAATCCTATTTTTTTCATCGAGTGAATTCTGTGATTGACGATCTGCTTCAATCGCCAATTTAATTGGACTTAATAACTGTTGATCACTAAAAGGTTTTAAAATAAAATCTTTTGCACCATTTCTAAAAACATCAATTATTTGCTTTTGATGACTTTGACCGCTTATAAAAATGATTGGTGTCGTTTTACCTTTTTGGAGTAGTTTCTCTTGCAATTCTAGCCCAGACATTTCTGGCATTTGCATATCTAACAAAATGACTGCCGGCGACTCAATTGGAAATGCATCTAGAAACAAACTTGCTTTAGAAAAGCTGAAAACCTCGTAACCCATGTCCGTTAAGGTCAGGGTTAAAGAGTCTCTTATTGCCTCATCATCATCGATAAGATAGATGTATCCCAAAGTTTTCATTTATAACAATTCTCAAAGATTTTAATATAACGTTTAAAAAAATCTTACGCTATTGTCCCTAGGGATTATTCGTTTTAAAAAGACGTGGAGTTAATATTTTATTAGGTATGGAGAGAGTAAATTTAGCGCCGCCCATGTCACTTCTCTCATAAACTATTTTTCCATCATTTTTTGTAACAATGTATTTGCACAGCCATAGACCAATTCCCATCCCGATATTTTTTTCATTACTTAATAATTCAAATAAATTGTGATGTCGGTCTGCACTAATCCCTCTCCCACTATCTGAAATTGAGATACTAGTCATGTTTTCGGTAGAAGTCTGAGTCCCTTTGATGAGTATTTCTTTATGTGTGACATCAGAATTGGATAACTCTCTAATCGCGTTAGTCAGAAGATTTAATAAAATTTGATTCAATTCAACTTCATTCATCGATACTTGTATCTTAGGTTCAACATCAATATTTATAGAAATCTCTTTCTTATTAGCTTCTGGCATGATGATCGAAAGGACTGACTGAAGAACATTATCAAAGTTAATTAATGCGTTTTTCGTGTAAGTCTCTAGAAAAATAGATCGTAGTGATTGAATAATAGTACCTGCTCGGTCATTATCCCTAGCCAATAGGGCTAGAACCTTACTAGTCAGCTCAGGGTCTAGTTCATTTTGATTCAGCTTTTTTTGTAAAAATTGTATATTTAAATTCGACGCACCGATTGGTTGATTTAATTCATGCGCAATTGATGCCGCTAGAGCGCCAGTTACCGATGTTTTGTTCGCCCTGAGCAAACTAACAACAAGTTGTTCTTTTTCTTTTAAGAGCCTTGACGTTTCTTCATTTAACAAGGTTAATGAATCAACAGTTTTAGCCTTCATCTCAAACTGTTTTCGATTTGTGATGTCAATAATATACCCGCTCCAGGGAACATTTTTAAAGTCCTCGCCTCTTGGTGAAGAAGAAACTTGAATCCATTTAACTGAACCATCTGCCACGATTAACCTAGTTTCAATTAAAAAAGTATTACCAGAGTAATACGCTTCTAAATTGGTCTTCCAAAAGTGTTCTTGATCATCTGGATGAATTTGTTCGATGATCAGGGACGAGTCCGCCATAATTGACTCAGCGTCGTGTCCAAGAATATCCTTAATGGAAGGGCTAATGTACGTGAATTGACTAGAGTAATCGGGAAAAAGCACGAATTCATAAAGGGCGCACGGCAAAGTTGTTGCCATTCCTTCAAAGCGGTTAAGTGCTACTTGCTCAGCTTTACTTGCTTGCGAATAGAGAAAAGCACTAAAAGTAAAATACCAAAAGATACCCAAAACAAATATGCAAATAAAAATAAGTGAATTGATCATGTTCGTATCAAAGGCACTCGCAGATATTCCAAAGGGTGCAAATATAATTCTAAAAGCCCAAACTAAGGAGCTTAAGAAAGCCGTGACAGCTAGTATTTTTATGTGTAAATTAGGATTTTTTCGATTAATCCTAATACAGATGTAGCCACAATATAAATATATCGTGAATACAAGAGTTGATACACAAATTGTTTGATAGGTTTTACTGAAATACAAGCCAATAAAACTTAAAGCACTGCAATATAGTAAAAGATATCCAATCGAGTAAATTACCTTATGTTTGAATTTACTTTCATTACCCTCAATCTGTTGGAGTCCGATAGCGAAGAAGATATAGGCATTAAATGCGAGGCCATTTGAAAGGAGATAGGCTAATGATAAATTCGATTCAGTTCGGAATATCGTAAAAATCGTAGCAATACCCATCAATAAAGCACCAAAAGCCCAGAAAGTAATAGCAGAATCTTTAGTTTTACTAATGAATTGAAATAACACACCTGCATAAGCAAGAGACAAGATTCCATAAAACAAGAAAATAGATGAGATGAGAGTAATATTCATTTTTTTTTAATCTGTGAGCAATCAATCTTAATCTGAATTTCAGGAATTAAGAACAAACTACAAGGCGTTTTAAAAAGTTTGAAGAATCATTATTACATGGTCTGAAACTGTTTTTAGGCTGGTATTAAAGTAGACTTTGTAATTGTAGGTTCTTCTCTAATTGTTAAAAAAAATGCTTTTGTATTCGCAATAGTTTACCAATGGTGACTAATTACATTCTTGTTGGTCTATTACTCGTCCTAAAGTAAGAAGGATGTCGCCCATTCGATCAACTCTCAAATCAAGAAGCGAAGATGGTTAGATTGCTCTCTGGCAATGAATTTAGATCAATTAAAGCTGTGTTTTGCAGCAATGGCTACCGTGGTCACAATAATTAAAGAAGTTAATGGTGGTGATGTAGATCATTTTTTGGATCTTGTGGCAAAATCATCGTTAGTGGTCCGAACGTAGTAATAAATATCAAGGTTGTTGTAGTATGAGGTTTAAGTAATTTTTTTTAGTATTTAATTCATTAGATAATATATTCATGATAGTAAAAATTCACGTAGATTTCGTTTCAGATGTCGCTTGCCCATGGTGCGCGGTTGGCCTTGGACATCTTGAACAAGCAGCACTGAATGTTGGCGATCAAGCTGAAGTAGAGATATTTTTCAGACCATTTGAATTAAATCCAAATGTGCCAAAAGGTGGGATGAATACAATCGAGCATTTGTCCGAGAAATATGGCTCATCGGCCCATGATATAAAAATCAATCAAATTAAAATTCGGGAACATGCTCGCTTAGCTGGATTTGATTTTAATGATGAAATTAGGCCGATGATTTATAACACTTTTACTTGTCATCGCTTGTTGCATTGGGCTTTAGAGGAACATGGATACGTAGCCCAATATCGATTAAAAAGAGAGTTGTTAGAGACGTGCTTTTGTCGGAATGAAGATTTAGAGGATCCTTATAAGCTTTGCGCGGCAGTGGAACGGGCAGATTTAGACCCATTACAAGCACTTGAAATAATTAACTCAGGTCAATATGGCCAAGAAGTACGCGAAATGGAAGAGCATTATCGACATTTGGGGATTCAGTCAGTTCCATCCATTATTATGAACGGAAAGTACTTACTGCAAGGTGCGCAGCCCATCGAAGTATTTGAAAATGCATTCCAAGAAATTGTGGATGAATTTCTAGCAGATACAAAATAGTAATCCAATTTAAACGATAGAAATTTTGTTTTGATTGAAATTACTCCAGAATATGAGGCGGTGCTGGCCGCTATTGAAAGCAAAGATCCTTACATTTTTATTAGTGGTAGAGCTGGAACTGGTAAATCTACTTTAGTTAATTATTTAAGGACAAACTCTACCCAGGAACTGGCTGTTGTGGCCCCAACCGGTGTTGCTGCTCTGCAGGTTCGGGGAATGACCATTCATTCTTTCTTTAAATTTCCCCCGCGTTTAATTTTTCCTGAAGAAGATATTAAAAAACTCAAAGATCGACGCCTTTATAACAAACTAGGTGTTTTAGTGATTGATGAAGTGTCCATGGTTCGAGCTGATATGGTCGATGCGATTGATATGTTTTTGCGAGTCAATGGACCAAGAGAAGGGCGGCCATTTGGAGGAGTGCAAATTATTTTTGTCGGTGATTTATTTCAGCTCCCTCCAGTTGTTAGAGCTGAAGAACTCGAAGTCTTAAGAAGTAGGGACTATGAAGAACCTTATTTCTTTCATGCAATGGCTCTGCGTAATCGAGAGTTAACATTTATAGAGTTAAAAAAAATCTTTCGCCAAAAAGATGAATCCTTTACTAGCTTATTAAATCAAGTTCGGATTAATCAAGGTGTTGAACAAGCCTTAAGAATTATTAACGATAGTTGCTATCAACCAAACAATCCGTCCAATAATCACACTATTGTCCTAACTACGACCAATCAACGTGCTGACAATATTAATCAACAGGCTATGAGCGCCCTGAACACCACTACGAAAATTTACCGTGGACGAATGGAGGGGAAGTTTGTGGTAGATGAGAGAAACTTACCCTCGCCTATGGACCTCACTTTAAAGTTAGATGCTAGGGTCATGTTTACTGCAAATGATAAAAATATCCCAAGAAAGTGGATGAACGGTTCACTCGGTAGAGTAGTGCAATTTTCAACTGATAGCGTCACAGTTGAATTAGATCCACCGCTTGGAAAATCCTCAAGATATTCAAATTTTGTCGAAGTACCAGTCTTCACATGGGAGTCTTATCAGTATGAGTACGACGATAAGTTAGACCAAATCAAACCAGTGGTAAACGGTAGTTTTCAGCAATTCCCCTTGATGCTTGCTTGGGCAGTTACTATTCATAAGAGTCAAGGAAAGACTTTGGAGAGAGTTACAGTTGATTTAGCGGGAGGTGCTTTTGCACCTGGTCAAGTCTATGTGGCTTTAAGCCGTTGTACGACTCTAGATGGAATCAATTTAGCTAAACCCATCAAGCCATTGGATGTGCGAAGTAACTCACACATCCAACATTTTTACCGACGTTTAAGCCATTAATTAAGATTTAGATACTTTTTTAGTGCTTTTGATAGGGGCTTTTTTAACAGCACTTGTTGACCAGTTCTCTAATACTTTATAAACAACTGCTGTGTCATCCTTTTGATGACCTAGTGCTGCTGCAGCATGATAAATTGGCATGCATGAACTAAAGAGTGGGGCTGGGACATTGTAAGACTTGATAGCTTCGCCAATTAAATGCATATCTTTCGCCCAGACCTCAATCTTCATAGTCGCTACATTCCAAGTACGGTTGGCCATCGATGGGCCACGGACCTGGAACATTCTTGAACTACCAGCGCCGTCACCAATTACTTCAACAACTTGGTTAGCATCTAAACCCATTTCAGCACCAAGCAGAATCGCCTCAGCCGCTGCCACGTTATGAATCGCTACTAAATGATTCGCCACCAATTTCATTTTCATCCCTTGGCCAAACTCGCCAACATTATATCTGGCACGGGCAAAACCTTCAAAGACGGAATCCATTTTTGTAATGGCTTTCTTATCACCACTCGCATATACAGCTAGGTCTCTAGTAATCGCTTGAGCACCAGTTCCGGAGAGAGGGCAATCCAGCAATATGATGCCTTTAGTAGCGAGTAATACTCGAGCTGCTTCTTTTGCATCATGGGGTAGAGTACCTAATTCAGCAACGATAGTACCTTTTTTTGCATTTGCAGCAATCTCTTCAGAAACGGCTTTTAAAGCATAAACAGATGGCAAAGATAGCAATATGTAATCACAGGATTGTGCCACCTGCGACACTTGTGCACAGATGGTAATTCCTACTTTTTTGAGTAATTTTTGTTGTTCTTTGCTCGGGTCAAAGCCAAAAACATCGAAGCCTGCAGCATGCAAGTTTGTCGCGATTGAAGAGCCCATGATGCCCAAACCAACCACCCCAACTTTAGTTGTCAGGACGATTGTTTTTTCATCGCTAGATACATCAGATGCGGACGTTAATTTTGTTTTAGGACTCGTCTTAGTGGGCGTTTTTTTAGTACTTGTTTTCGTTAATTTGTTAGTCATCTTAGAGTTCTTTAAGTATTAATAAGTTAGTGGGTTAAAAAGTAAAACAAGACTACAACGATTGTTTAGTTTTTGATGAAATCTTGAATTGCCGCATAGAATGCCTCTGGATCTTGTAGTTGTGGAACGTGAGCTAAACCAGGCAAAATGTTCAGACTTGCTTTCGGAAGTAAATTTGCCAACTCCTCAGACATCGCCGGTGGAGTTGCTTCATCCAATTCTCCACAAAGCACAAGTGCTGGAATCTGCAAATCTTTTACTAAGGGTCTTAAATCCATTGTAGCAAGAGCATTACAAGCGCCGTGGAAGGTTTCCATATCAATACTCAAAAAGCGCTCTTTACGCTGTGCAATTAACTCTGGATGTTGTTCTTGGTAAGCGGGTGCAAAAAGCCTACGCATCGCCACATCAGCAATTGCGGTCAAGCCTTTGTTTTTGGCATTCTCAGACATTCCTCTGAACGCTGCACGACCAGGTTCTGTGAAGCAGGCGCCACAATCAGCTAAGATCAGTTTGGAGACTAATGCTGGGTGTCTAATGGCCGTATTGAGTGCCACAAAACCACCGTAGCCATTCCCTAAAAAGATGGGAGCAGGTGATAAATTTAATGTTTTTAAAGCGCCGCCAATTTGATCTGCTATAGCATCTAGTGAACCACCTACGAAGCTCGATGATTCAAATCCCGGCAAACTTAATACGATTACTTGATGATCTTTGGCTAAGTTGGGTAAGACTTTATCAAAACTCGTTTGATCTGCTAACAAAGAGTGAAACAAAACAATGGATGGGCCTGCGCCGTAAACTTTAACGCTAAGTTGGTGCTGGTTAAATTGCAGATTGACGGATTCGAAGTTGATAGACATATTGATTTTCCAAAATTAGCGGTTAGTGTTTGACAGGTCTCTTATTGAATAATTTTTAATGAATGGAACTGTTGGATGAAAACATACAATTGCCAATTATACTTTTTTCAATCGCCTAAATATAGCATAATTGAGGCACGATTAATAAGGAGATAATAATGCAACTTAAAAGAAAAACTTTAGCCATTCTGATCGCTGCATGTGGTTTTAGCTTGAGTGCTATTCAACCATCTCTAGCCGCTTCTACAGAGCCTATTCGAGTGGGATTTTTAACGATCAAATCAGGTGCATTAGCTGCTGGTGGCATCCAAATGGAAGAGGCAATTAAACTTTTCTTAAAAGAAAGAAATAATACAATTGCTGGTCGCAAAGTTGAGTTATTTACTGGTGATACAGGTGGTCAACCGGCAATTACTAAATCCAAAATGCAAGAGATGGTCGAAAAAAATAAAGTACAGGTTGTCATTGGACCTTTAGCAGCCTTTGAAGCCATCGCTGTGGATGACTTTATCAAACGCTCTGAAATACCTACGATTTCGCCATCAGCTGGGGCTGAAGATCTAACGCAGCGTAAACCAAATCCATGGTTTGTTCGTGCTGTAGGAAGTTCTGCGCAAGCGAATCATCCCCTTGGTGAATACGCTGCTAAAGAGTTGAAATACAAACGTATTGCAATTATTGGTGATGATTTTGCTTTTGGTCATGAAAACGTAGGTGGCTTTCAAAGAACCTTTGAAGAAAATGGTGGCAAAGTAGTTCAAAAATTATGGGCCCCATTAAATACAGCTGATTATGGAGCTTACATTAGTCAAATTAAACCTAATATTGATGCTGTTTATATTGCCTTTGCTGGAAGTAACGGCGTTAAATTCCTCAGACAGTACAAAGAGTACGGGATGAAAGAAAAGCTTCCGGTCATTGCGAATATGACAGCTGTTGATGAAGGCATTTTGGGCTCAATGGGTGATGAGGCCTTGGATATTATTTCTTCTGGTTGGTATGCTGAGACAATTAAAAACCCCAACAATGAAAAGTTTGCTCAGGGCATGATGAAGGACTTTAAACAAGCGCCTGGTTATTATTCTGTGGGTGCATACGGTGCAGCTCTAATGCTAGAGAAAGCACTAAAAGAAGTAAAAGGGAATATCGAAAATAAAGCGGAATTTATGAGTGCTCTTCGTAATGTTACCGTTAGTGACGATCCCCGCGGAAAAATCACTTTAGATGCTTTGGGTAATCCGATTATGAATGTTTATATTCGTAAAGTAGTGAAGATAGATGGTCGTTTAACCAACTCCATTATCAAAACTTACCCAAATGTGACGCAGTTTTGGAATTACAAAACTGCCGAATTTATTTCAAAGCCAGTTTATTCCAGAGACTATCCAGTATCGAATAATATTGAGAAATAAAACTTAAATAAAAGTTTCAGCTACAAAAAATCCCCTTAGTTCAAACCTGAGGGGATTTTTTTTAGTACTTAAAAAATTGAAAATTACTTGATTTTAATTTTCATCATCTTGACAGCATTACCACCTTCAATTAATTTACGATCTTCAGAAGACAAACGCTTCACGCCTCTAATCGTATCTAATGGATGATCATCAGCCATGTCATATGGATAGTCAGTACCAAGCATCACATGGTCAGCACCAAAGCGACGGATGAGGTTGCCTAACATTTCTGAGTCATGCGTAATCGTATCGAAATAAATCTTTTCTAAATATGAAGAAGGCTTTTTCTTAATGACGGTACGACAGTCTTTACGAGCACCCCATGCATGATCCATACGAGCCCAATAATGTGCTAAGAATCCACCACCATGTGCTGCGATGAATTTAATTTTTGGATAGCGCTGAATGATGCCATCAAAAATCAAGTGACTTACTGCAACAGTAGTTTCTAAAGGATTACCAATAACGTTATTAAAGTAATGGTTACGTAAACGATCACCTTGTGTAAATCCTAAAGGATGCATGAAGATGACACAACCTAGTTCGTTTGCCTTGGCAAAAAACTTTTCAAGTCCAAGACTTGGATCGGTTAGGTTTTTACCATTGACGTTTGTACAAATTTCTACGCCTTTGAGACCTAAAGTCTTAACACAATACTCGAGTTCTTTTACTGCTAATTCTGCGTTTTGAAGAGGTACTGAACCAAGTCCAACAAAGCGATCCGGATTACCCGCCACTACATTGGCAATACCGTCGTTTACATCACGCGCTAAACTGGCACCTAGATCTGCTTCGGTGAAGTAAAAATAATGATACGGGGCTGGAGCTACTGCTTGAATATCCACGCCCATTTTGTCCATATCTTTTAAGCGCTCATCAACGCCCATCAATTTTGGAGCCCTAGTTTTCATTTGGGCAATATTGGTCTCATTCGTAATATCTGTAGCAAAAATAACGGTTGGATCATATGACGGTGCATTGAGGTGAGCCGTTTTAGCATTCACTTCTGGATTTAAATAATGGCAATGAATATCAACGACTAAATGTTGACCTTTTTTGTTTTTTACCATTGTTTGAGTAGGTGCTAAAACTTTCTTTGCTGGCGCTTTTTTAGCCGCTGTTTTTGCTGCACCTTTACTACTTGCAGATGCTTTTTTTGTAGCATTAGTAGCCATCATCTCAGCTGAGTCTGATGAACCATGGTTATGCGCTGGGTTAGAACAAGACGAAGAACAAGTGTAAAACATAATGACCTCTATTTAAAAAGAAAAATTAAAAAACACCGAGATGTTTAGTTGCCAACTCAGGGTTTTCATGAACATCTTTGGCTGGGCCTTGGTAGGCAATTTCACCAGTATTAAGAACAACTACATTATCCGCTACGCTCATCGCTAGTTGAAAGTTTTGTTCGACGAGAATAATTGATAAGCCTTCACTTTTAATGAGTTCAATACCACGCGCCACTTCAGCAACAATTAATGGAGCAAGTCCTTCGGATGGCTCATCAAGCAGTAATACATCTGGATTGCCCATTAAAGCACGCCCAATGGCCAACATTTGCTGTTCGCCACCTGACAAGGTTCCTGCTCGTTGTTTTGTTCTTGTTACAAGTTGTGGGAAGAGTTCATAAACTCTTTTTAAATTCCACATCGCTTTGATTGGTCTTTTTTGCTCAGCAACCAATAAGTTTTCTTCTACAGATAAACTTGGGAAAATACGACGACCTTGCGGAACCAGACGAATACCAGCTTTGGCGATAAATTCAGGTTTCTCTTTGGCGGTATCTTTGCCAAACAATAAAATCTCACCACTTTTTGGTGTTAGCAAACCAGAGATGGTTTTCATGAGAGTTGTTTTACCAGCTCCATTACGACCCAATAAAGCAAGTAAGGTACCTTCCTCGAGGTTCAGCGAAAGATCATATAAAACATGACTATCGCCATAATAGGAATTAATTTTCTTGAGTTCAAGAGCATTAGTGGCCAAGATACACCTCCTGAACTTTAGGATCATTGACAACCGTGTCACGGTCACCATCAACAATGACTTTACCGTATTGCAAAACTAAGATTTTCTCCGCAAAGGCAAGGGCAACATCCATATCATGTTCAATCATAACGATGGCAGTTTCTTTTGAAATAGAATTAATTAAATCAGCTACCAATACACGTTCATCACGCGAAAGACCAGCTAAGGGCTCATCGAGAAGCAATACCTTTGGTTGTTGCGCAAGGGCTAAAGCGATTTCAACACGACGCTGCTCACCATAAGAAATTTCTGTAACCCGACGGTGTGCCTGAGATTTGAGACCAACGCTATCTAGTAGTTCAAGCGCTTGATCATAAAGTGGATCATTGGCGGGCAAGCTCTTAAATAGTTGATTTTTTCTTTTGTGGATACCTAACAAAGAAAGCACGACGTTATGTGCCAGACTATCTTTAGCAAATAGGGTAATAATTTGGTAAGTTCTACTCATGCCTTGATGGGCACGATCATGAACTGGCTTACCAATCATGTTTTGACCATATAAGAAAACTTCACCAGAGTCGGGCAGTAAATCGCCAGTTATTTGAGCAAATAGAGTTGTTTTACCAGCGCCATTGGGGCCAATAATTAACCTTCTTTCGCCAGGCATCACTTGTAAATTAACACTTTGGGTAACAGCAACTCCCCCAAAGCTTTTTTGAAGATCCTTTACTTCTAATGCGATAGTCATTTTTTACCTCCAAAGAGACGATTCTTTAGTTGGATGATTCCAGGAACCATTCCAGTTGGCATAAAGATGACGATAAATACGAAAATAATTCCGAGTAACATATTCCAACGTTCCACAAAACCTGACACATAGTTTTTTAACAAAACAATCAAAATGGATCCAAGGATAGGTCCTGCCAAAGTACCAGCACCTCCAGCAATCACGCACAATAAACCTTCAGCCGACGAGGTGATGGACATCACACTAGGATGAACATACTTGTTAAAGTAAATGTAGAGTAGACCAGAAATCGCACCAAAAAAGCTTGACAGTACAAAGCTAATCCAGCGAATTTTCCATACGTTAAAGCCGAGCGCACTCATTCGTTTATCCTGATCTCTTGTGCCTTTTAAGCTAGCCCCAAAAGGTGAGTTCACAATCCGTGCAATAAAAAATAAGCAAACAATCGTAATGATTAAAGTAAACCAATAAAAATTAGTACTGTTCTCTAAATCCCAACCAAATGGAGTAGGGCGAGTTAAACCGGACAAACCATTATCGCCGTTGGTTAAACCTACCCAACGATAACCGATCCCCCAAACAATTTGAGATAGAGCTAGTGTCAGCATTAAAAAACTGAGACCAGAAGCGCGTAGAGAAATCCAACCAAAGATGGCTCCCACAAAAGTGGTAAAGGCAATCGCGATAATTGCGGTATAACCGTGATCTAAGCCTGTTTTCAAAAATAACCAAGCAGAGGTATAGGCAGATAAACCTAAATAGGTGGCATGACCTAAAGAGGTAAGACCACCGTAACCAACTAGGATGTTCAGACTTGCAGCAAAAACTGCTGCAATCATAATTTGGCTACCTAAGTTGACGTAATACTCCCCAAAAAACATTGGGGCAATCGTAAGGATTGCAGCAACCGCCAAATAAAAATAATTGTTTTTCAAAATCATGCTTTCATCGTCCCAAATAGCCCTGATGGTCTAAAGGCAATTACAAAAACCATCGGTAAAAATAAAATAACATAGGCAAGATCAGGAACTAGAGCAATCCCAAAGGTATATACGAAACCAATGATGAAACTCGCAACAAAAGTACCAATCAAACTACCAACACCACCCAGAATTACCACAATTAATGCAAGTGGCAACATATCAGCATCAAGCCC
Source organism: Polynucleobacter rarus (assembly GCF_003072505.1). GTDB lineage: Bacteria > Pseudomonadota > Gammaproteobacteria > Burkholderiales > Burkholderiaceae > Polynucleobacter > Polynucleobacter rarus. Next base: position 1,269,060 of record NZ_NTGB01000001.1, on the reverse strand, counting down.
AGGGTAAGCATTTAACATCGGTCCGCCAACTGATCCACCGAGACCGGCTAGTAGAGCGCCTAGACAGAAAACTACAGTAAACAGTAGTGATGCAGGGATGCCAACTGCGCGAGCCATTTGCATATCATCGACCCCAGCACGAATCATAGCCCCTAAGCGTGTTCTTTCCATTAATAAATATAAGCCAATCGCAATCACAACCGAGATAGCTACTACTACTAATCTATAAGTTGGAAACATAAAGCCAAACATTTGAAGAGGGGAGCGAAACATTTCCGGAGCATTAATTGGAATCGGATCACCACCCCAAATCATTAAACAGGCATCAGCAGCAACAAATGAAAGGCCGAGTGTTGCTAAAACTTGCCCTTGGGAATTGTTACTCAGAGCACGTAAAATAAAGCGCTCAATTAAACCACCAATGATTGCAACTCCCACCATAGCAACGATAGCAGCAACCCAAAGACTATATCCTTCTCTTAAAGTCGCGGCGGCTAGATAAGCGCCGATCATAAATAACGAACCATGCGTCAGATTCGCGATACGCATTAACCCAAAAATCAACGCAAACCCAGAGGAAAGCATAAACAGCAATCCTCCGAGTGCGAGACTATTAAGGGTTTGAATTACCCAAAATTGCATAAAATTACCTAATTACCTATTGTGATGAACTGTGATGCTTAAGACTCTAAATTCTTCGCTGGTGGGAAGTCTCTTGAGTAAACCGGATTTGCTAAGAAGGCCTTTTGATCATATGTCCAAAACTGGCTTACGTTTGTATACGTTTTAGTAACAGTATTGACTAAACGACCATCCTTACGTTCTACTTTTCTGATATAAACGTCACCAACAATATTGCCAAGGCTATCAAACTTTACAGGTCCACGTGCAGTTGGTATGTTGGATTTTTTCAAAGCAGCCATTAAAGCTTCTTTATTTGCCACATTACCATTAACTGCTCTAATAGCTGCATCGAGAACAGCGGCATTTGTATAGGTAGCAGCGGCGTAGAAGCCTGGGTCATATTTATTAGCAGCGCGGAATGCAGGAGCGAATTTATTATTGATTGGGTTGTTAAGTTCAGCAGAATACCAGCAAGCAGTTTCAATACCTAAAGCTTCGTTACCCATATTCTTTAACACAGCTTCATCAATTGCTGTCATACCACCAACAATTGCCATTTTGCCATTCAATCCATATTCATTAAATTGGCGAATAAATCTAAAGCCATTTGAACCAGCAAAGCCCAAGAAAATAGCATCAACTTTTGGATTTAATTGAGCCAAGAAGCTACCGTAATCAGGCACTGCTAATGGTGAGAAAAGTTTTTGAACGATCTTGCCACCGTTTTCTTCGAATACACGCTGGAAACCAGCATTCATTTCATGGCCATAAGCGATATCGTCAGCAATCATGATCATCCGCTTGTAACCTTTTACCTTGGCACAATACTCAGCCATTGGGTGAGCACACTGTGAAGAAGTGGACGTTGCTCTTACGAACCATGGATTTGGTTTGCGTTGAGTCATGTCTTCTGCTGCGGCAACTGATAAGGTTGGGATTTTTTGAGCTTTGATGTAATCATCTACAGCTAGCGCCTCAAACGCAGCTAAAGGACCCATCACTGCATGTACTTTATTACGCTCGTATAGTTCTGAAATCTTGGTTTTGGTGTTGGCAGGAACTCCACCAGTATCAGCAACGGTTAGCTCAACTTTTCTACCGCCCATCATATTATTATTTTCAGCTAGCCATTGCTTCAAACCTAATTCCATATCGATTCCGCCGGACGCGAGAGGACCAGTTTTTACAGTTAATAAACCAATTCTTACTGGTTCATTCGTTTGTGCTCGCAGAATACTTGGGGCAGCTAATGTTAGACCTGCTGCAGCAGTGCCTTGTATAAAAGAACGACGATCTAAACTCATGGTGTCTCCTCCAATGTTAATTTAAAAGTAGTGCATTAAAAAAAGTAGTACATTAAAAACGCATAAATACTTCACTAATGATTAGTTGATCAGTAAAAAGTTTTAGACTTGGTTTAACAATTATATAAACATATTAATAATCACAACATGGAGATTAAAGGATTCTACGGCTTTAAAATATAAGGGTATTTACCTATTTTTAAAGAATTCAAATATTAGAGATACCCTCCTGGGAAACGAATAAGTACTAATACCTGATAAAAATAGGATTAATTCCTTGTTCTTTATTGATTATTTGATCACTACTAATTATTATTGGGAATTCAGCGATAATCGTTGATTGTGGGTAAACTTTTGTAAATATTATTTTTCGGAGATGATGATGAAACTTGGATTAATTGGTACCGGCAAAATGGGTAGTGCAATGGTAGAGCGCCTCATTGAATGTGGTCATGAATTGGTAATCTGGAATCGGTCAATAGAAAAAACCGTTCCTTTAGTTGCTCTTGGCGCAACCACAGCCAAATCACCAGCAGATGTCATTAGTCAAGTTGATGTCATGATTTCTATATTAACGGATGCCGCAGCGATTGATTCAGCTTATCGTGGGGAGCAAGGCGTGCTCAAAGCAAATATTGCTGGCAAATTGATGATTGAAATGAGTACTGTTCGTCCATCTACGTCAATTGCTTTAGCTGATGAAGTGAAAGCTTTAGGTGGTTCAATTGTGGATTGTCCGGTTGGCGGCACGGTAGCTCCTGCTAAAGCTGGTAAATTATTAGGACTAGTTGGTGGAGATGAAGCTGCAGTTGCTAGGGCTCGCCCAATTTTGGAACAATTATGTCGTCGGGTTGAGCACGTGGGTAAAAATGGTGCTGGGGCGACTTTAAAGTTAACGGTCAATTTACCATTGTTGGTATTTTGGCAATCCTTTAGTGAGGCATTATCAATTTCCTCAAAATTAGATATCTCTCCAGAGCGTTTGATGGATATTCTTTCTGATACATCAGGCGCTCCAAATATGATGAAGGCTCGCGTTCCAGCCTTAGTATCCTGCTTAAAAGGTGAACCACAACCCCCAGCGGCTTTTACTTTAGATAATATTCGTAAAGATTTAAGAACGATGATCGAAGAGGCTCAATCCCTAGGTTGGAACGTGCCTGTTACGCAAGCAGCACTTTCTGAACTGGATAAAACATCTGCTGCCGGTTTGGGCAATTCAGATGGCACCGCTGTTCCAGCTTGGTTTATTAACACCTATTGCAAGTAAATCTTATCAACTAATCTATTTACAAAAAACCTATTTTTCTAACTTATGTCAAACTCAACTCAATTTCAACTCAACGGAAAGTTATGCGAAGTAACGACCAATGAGAATACTCCCCTGTTATATGTACTCAGAAATGACCTGGACCAAAAAGGTTCCCGTTTTGGTTGTGGTACCGGTAACTGTGGTGCTTGTACTGTAATCGTCGACGGTACCGCGACACAGTCTTGCAACACCCCATTATGGTCTGTAAGTCAAAAGAATATCTGGACAGCAGAAGGGCTTGCTTTGGATCCGATTGGTAAGTTAGTTCAAGAGGCATTCGTTAGAGAACAAGCTGCCCAATGTGGTTATTGTATTAACGGCATCATGATGAGTATTACTGCGCTATTGAAGAAAAATCCGAATCCTAGTAGAGCTGAGCAAAATGCTGCTCTAGATGCTAATTTATGCCGTTGTGGCACCCATGTTCGAATTTTCAAAGCCCTTGCTAGTGTGGTTGAGACTCTGTCGAAGGAGGCAGTAGCATGAGTAACGTCCAAACAAATCCATTGCCAACTTATATTCAATCCCATCCAATGCTCAACCAATGGTTTGCATTGGATCAATTGCCTTTATTAACGGTATACAGTGGCAAAGTAGAACTAGGCCAAGGTATTCAAACTGCATTACAACAAATTGCTTGCCAAGAGCTGGGTATTACACTTGATCAAATTCATTGGGTTGCTGGTAATACTCAGCATTCACCGAATGAATGGTATACGGCAGGTAGTCAATCGATTGAAAATGGTGGCGCATCTTTACGCTGTGCACTCTCTCATGCGCGTTGGCTCTTTTTGAATGCTGCCGCAAAAGCCTTGAATGTCAATGTGCATGATGTGCAAATTAAAGCGGGCATTTTTTCCTGCTCAGGTGTATCAAAAACGGTGACATATGCAGAATTAGCCTCCCAAATTGATATTCATATTCCAATCGAGGCGCTCCCTGAAGCAGCAGCATCCTCATCTCAGGTAAAAGAAGCAATTATCGGTCAAAGTATTCCAAGAAAAGACCTACTTGATAAGTTATCTTCTGGTGCATTTATTCACGATGTGGTTTTACCTGAAATGTACCACGCTAGAATGCTGCGCCATAGTCATGCTCAATCAACGATCCAATCTGTCGACCTCGATGCAATCAAGGCATTAAACGGAGTAGAGCAGGTAGTTTTGAGCGGTAGTTTTTTGGCAATTCTTGGTAAAAATGAAGCAGCCTTAGTTGCTAGTTTGCCAAAGGCCCATCAATGTGTTCAGTGGCAGTTGCCCTCGTTTGTTGAACGTCAACGGCCCATCGAAGAAATCTTAACGACTCTTCCTGCCAGCGATAAGATCGTTTTTAACAAAGGTGAGGCAAGTGCTTCTGCGTCACAAATGACTGCGAGATACACAAGACCTTTTATCGCCCATGCCTCCATTGGTCCAGCTTGTGCTTTAGCTCAAATGGTTGATGGACATTTAACTGTGTGGTCCCACACCCAAGGTTCCCATTTATTGCGCGATCAAATTGCAGTTGGACTTCGTCAAGATGCATCCACAATTGATGTGATTCATTTGCACGGAGCAGGTTGTTATGGTCATAACAGTGCCGATGATGTTGCTTTTGATGCCGCTTTTATTACCCAACAAACAGGTTTGACTGTTCGCGTGCAGTGGACCCGTGAGGAAGAGTTATCAGCAACCCCATTCGGTTCAGCTAGTATGATGCAAATTGATGCAGGACTTGATGAAAATGGCAGAATTGTTTCCTGGCAATCTGAAGTTTGGTCTCCGACTCATATCGCAAGACCTGGTTGCTGGCAAGGTACTATTAATTTATTAGGTGCATGGATGATTGATCCACCGCATCCTGTCGATGCTACTCAGGATGTGCCACTGCCAAACGGTGGGGGATTACGCAATGCGGTTGCAATCTATGATTTTGCTCATCAAGAAATCCGTCACCATATGTTGCCTCAGGTACCTGTTAGAACTTCAGCTCTTCGTAGTTTAGGGGCTTACTTAAACGTCTATGCGATCGAATCCTTTTTGGATGAATTAGCGGAGTCTATTGGGCAAGATCCAATTGACTTGCGCCTGTCTTACTTATCCGATCCTCGCTCGATTGCTCTTATTCAGCGTGTTGCACAAATGTCGAATTGGGCTCAGCGTGATCAATTACCGGAAGGAACTGCTTTAGGGATTGGTTTTGGACGTTATAAGAACTTCGGGGCTTACTGCGCAGTCGTGGTTCAAGTACGCGTTGAAGAAAAAATTCATGTTGAGAAAGTTTGGTCAACTGCTGATGCAGGCAGAATTATCAATCCAGACGGTCTTCTTAACCAAATTGAAGGTGGGATTATTCAAGCAATTAGTTGGACTCTCAAAGAACAAGCGACTTGGGATGATCTCAACATTACTTCTAACACCTGGGATACTTATCCAATTCTGAATTTCTCCGAAGTTCCTGAAGTGATGGTGGAGTTACTGGATCAGCCGAATGCCCCAAGTCTGGGTGGCGGAGAGGCAGCAGCGGGCCCAACTGGTGCGGCGATTGCGAATGCACTGAATGCGGCGCTAGGTGTACGTGCAAGACACTTACCATTAAGTCCAGATCGTTTGGCTCAGCTCATCGCTAGTTAATTTGATGTCGATTTAAAGCAAAAAAGCCCTGAATTAGAAATAATTCAGGGCTTTTACAATGAAAAGGGTGACTTGTTTTTACTTGTCGCCGGTATCTGCAACTAAGCCAGCAGCGGTAATACCTGCTACCGCACAAATCTCGTCATTAATCGAAGTATCGCCAGTAATACCGACTGAACCAATAATTTGTCCCTCAGCATTACGAATGAGAACGCCGCCAGGTACAGGTACCATTTTTCCACCTGACATAGCGTTTAAGGCAACGAAGAAACTTGGCATCGCCTCAGCACGTCTTGCTAGTTCGCGACCACCAAAGCCCATACCAAGCGCACCCCATGCCTTACCCATGGCGATATCTTGTCTTAAGATACTGCAGTTGTCTTCACGCAATAGTGCTTTCATTTGACCGCCAGCATCTAAAACAATCACCGTTAGGGGGTGAAATTTCATTTCGCGGCCTTTTTCTAAGGATGTTTTTGCAATTAAAAGGGCTTGCTCTAAATTAACATTTGACATGGTGATCCTTCAAGATTGAGATATAAGTAATTGAGAAATAAGTGAAATATTATGCTGTATGATCTGCTGCTGAGTGATACTTTCCCTTCCAAAAGAAAAGTGGGGCAGTATTTTCAGAAGTGTTATAAGAATAGCTTAACACTTTTCCGATGAAGATTAAATGGTCACCACCTTCAACTTCATTTTCCTTGGTACAAACGAAATGGCCAAGGGTGCCATCCAAAATCGGAATGCCATGTTCATTTAAATGATGGGGAATGTCTTTAAATTTATCTTCACTAGGTCTTGCAAAGTGATTAGAAATATCCTTTTGATCTTCTGCCAATATATTGACAATAAAATAGGGCGATTCAATAAATGCTTGATGACTCGGTGCACCTCTCACCTGTGACCATAATACAAGAGGCGGGGAAAGAGAAACAGAATTAAAGGAACTTACGGTAACCCCGAATACCTTACCATTTTTATCAATAGTCGTAATTACGGTGACACCCGTTCCAAAGTGTCCTAAAGCGTTACGGAAATCTCTTGAGTCAAACTCTGGACTTTGTTCTTGGGTATCTTTTGCACGATCGACTGGGCTCATCTTTATCTCCATTAATTTTCTTAAATAGTAATCGCTTGATCATTAGAAGTCAATCTGAAGTGATAAAACATTTAATCAATTTGTTTCCTACCCATTTTTAAATTGATAAAAATTGATCTTTTATTAGGGAAAACCCATACTCTTGCTGTGGATTACCTTCATTATTGAGGTAGATACTTGCCAATTGAAGTTGAGTATATTAAAGTGATCAAACGATCCTTATTTTTAAAACAACATACATAAAGAGACAGTTATGACAATTACTTCATTTCAATTAGAAGGGTGTAGTAATGCACCAGTATTAGTGATCGGCAACTCCTTAGGAGCAAATTACTCCATGTGGGACGATCAGATTGAAGTCTGGAAAAAGCACTTTTTAGTTTTGCGTTACAACTACCGTGGCCATGGCGACACCCCTGCCATCGGCGCAGTTGCCTCAACAGAAGATTTAGCTAAAGACATTATTGAACTCACTGACCGATTAAATATTCAGAAATTTCACTGGTTAGGTTTATCACTTGGCGCAATGTTGGGCTTATATATGGCAGCGCATTATTCTGATCGGGTATTGAGCCTGTCAGCAGCTTGCTTTAGACATTCACAAACAGATGAAACAAAAGCGCAGTGGTTAACACGTATTGCAACCGTAAATGAAAAAGGTATACAAGCAATTGTGGATGGTACTGCTGATCGTTGGTTAACAGAAGGTTATCGTGTGGCAAACCCTGCCGATGATCAAAAATTACGCAAAATGATTGCCACCACAAGTAATGATGGTTATATGGCATGTGGTACGGCTGTGATGACCTATGATGCGAGACCGTATGCTGCAAAAATTCAATGTCCAACATTACTAATTAGTGGCGAGTTTGATATGGGTGCACCGACAGCTGAAGTTGCTTCTTTGACAAATGTGATTCCAAAAAGTCAACATGTGATGTTGCCAGCTGCGCATATTGCTAACGTTGAATGTAAAAGAGAGTTTGAATCATTAGTCGTGAATTTTATTAATACTATTTCTGCATAGAACGAGATAAAAATGAATCCTGTAAATGTTGCTGTTATTGGTTATGGTTGGTGGGGGAAAATTATTACTGCCACTTTGCAAGCGAGTGAGTTTTTAAATGTAGTGATGGTCATTGAAAATGATCCAAATGTTGCTTCTCAAGCTACTGCTGACGGCCTAAAAATGGGCTTTGAAGTGGCTAGAGAATTTACGAATGCCATTGAAAATCCCAAAGTTGAAGCGATTGTTTTATGTACGCCACATCAATTCCATGCTCAGCAGATTCAATTAGCTGCCAAGGCTGGTAAGCATGTGTTTTGTGAAAAGCCACTTTGCCTTACTTTTGCGGATGCGCAAGCTGCGATTGAGGCTTGCAACAACGCTGGTGTCAAATTAGGTATCGGTCACGAGCGTCGTTTTGAGCCCGCAATCGTTGCCTTAAGAGAGGAGATTGCAAAAGGAACTTTAGGTACTATTTTACAAATCGAGGCAAATTTCTCCCAGGATAAATTCTTTGCATTACCAAAGGATAATTGGCGTCTGTCGAATAAGTTTGCTCCGGTTGGACCTTTAACTGCAACGGGAATTCATTTAGTGGATCTCGCGATTGCTATTTTTGGACCAGCTAAAGAAGTTTGGGCAAGACTAGCTACTCGTGGAAGTGATTTTGAAAATGGCGATACATTGGGCATCATGCTTGCCTTTGAAGGTGGTGCAAATGCTTTGATTAGTGCAATTTTAGCCACTCCATTTGATGGTCGGTTTTGTGTTTATGGATCGCATGGTTGGATTGAAATCAGAGATAACACCCATCCTGAAAACCCAACTGGATGGAATGTAACAACCCAATTACGCGGTCAAGAGAGAACTACTCATTTCATGCCGCCAGCTCCAACGGTTCGTTTTAATCTTGAGGCCTTTGCAAAAGGGATTCGAGGCGTTAGTGACTATCCAGTGATGCAAGCTGAAATGCTTGCAAACGTCGCTGCACTCGAAGCGATTATGCGTTCTGTGGAGACCAAGCAATTAGAAATAGTGAAGCATTAATTTCTGAATAAGTGAGTCTTGAATGATGAAGTCGAATGATCTTGTAGTCAACAAACCTATCAATTCTGCACCTCGCAAGCGGCTGAAACGTGAAGAGCGTGATCGTGAGATCGCTGCTGCTGCTGTGGCGTTTTTTGCAGAGGTTGGGTTTGATGGTGATACCCGTGAGCTTGCTCGTCGCTTAGGAGTTACTCAATCCCTCATTTTTCGTTATTTCCCAAGTAAAGCAGCTTTAATCGAACGTGTCTATCAGGAAGTATATGTTGGTAGATGGAATCCTTACTGGGAAACCATTATTGCTGATCGCTCAGTACCTTTAAAAGATCGTCTTATTAGATTTTATAAAGACTACTCGAAAATTTCTCTAACCTATGACTGGGTTCGAATTTTCATGTTTTCGGGTTTAAAGGGTGAAGATATTAATACAAGGTATTTAAAGTTTTTGCGCAGCAGAATCCTCGAGCCGATCGCTATTGAGGTGAGAGCAGAACTTGGCTTGCCGACAATTCAAGAGATACCCCTTAAAGAAAGTGAAGTTGAATTGGCCTGGGGTATCAATTCACGGACTTTTTATTTAGGACAACGTCGGTGGATTTTTAATATTCCTTTATCTTTAGATATTGATGAGATTGTTGAACATACGATCATTACTTATTTGGCAGGAGCTAAAACAGTGGTGCCAATGTTGATTAAACAAGATTAAGTAATTGTTTTTATTGTGATTTTTATAATTTATTGATAGTTTTTTATAGTATCTTAATTTGTAAACATCCCCCTGAGTTAGGGTATTTACTGATTGAGTAGATCTTTTTTAAGTCTTATAAATGATCAAGTGATTACTTTGTTTTATAATTCATTAAATTAAATTGTTTTACAAACCACTTTATGCAGTTCAATTACAGATACGGACAAGCAAATGAAAATTAGTACCTTTATGATGCCGATTCACCCACCAGGAAGAAATTTGGTGGAGACTTTTAATGAAGATAGAGAAGCTGTCATCTTAGCTGATCAATTAGGTTACAGCGAAGCTTATGTTGGCGAGCACGTCACTGATGCTGCTGAAACCATTACCAATTCGATGATCTTTTTAGCGACCTTGATTCATGCGACAAAACAAATCAAATTAGGTACTGGAACGATTAACTTGCCGAACTCTCATCCAGCTGCCATCGCTGCTCAGGCTGCGATGATGGATCATATGTTAGAAGGTCGTTTCATTATGGGTATTAGTCCGGGTGGATTGATGTCTGATGCTGAAGTATTTGGTAACTTTAAATCAGATCGTAATGCAATGTTTGTAGAAAGCATTAATACGATTTTGAAAATTTGGGACGGCGAAGCACCTTACAACATTGAAGGTGAATATTGGAAAATCTCCACACAAAATACGATGATTCCAGAAATTGGTCAAGGTTACATCATGAAGCCTTTCCAAAAGCCTTATCCTTTGATCGTAGGTACTGCCGTAGCGCCATATTCTAAAGGTGTTACAGAAATGGCTAAGCGTGGCTGGCAACCAATTTCTGCAAACTTTTTAATGCCTGAGTGGGTTGCAACGCATTGGCCAAAGTATGTAGAAGGCCGTGAAGCTGTTGGTGCAGTAGCTCACCCCGATGAATGGCGTGTGGCAAAGAGTATTTTTGTGGCTGATGATGATGCTACTGCTCGTCGCTATGGTTTAGAAGAGGGTGGTCCTTATTACGCATACTTTAAATCGCTGAGTCGTAAATTAGTGAATGGTGGTCGTAGTAATTTGTTTAAAGTTGATCCAAACATGCCAGATTCTGAAGTGACTCCTGAGTTTGTGACGAATCGCTTAGTTCTCGCTGGAACTGTGAACTCTGTAGTTGATCAACTACTGAAGTTTAGAGAAGAAGTGGGTGATTTTGGTAACTTACTCTATGCATGTCACGACTGGATGGATCCAGCTCTTGCTAAGCGTTCGATGGAATTGATGGCAACTGAAGTGATGCCGCGAGTTAACGCTGCGATTGGTAAGTAAAACAGTTACTTGTTCATAACAAAAAGGCCGATAAATCATACGATTTATCGGCTTTTTCAATTTTGGCAATGATTCCTAATCATTTTTCAAGGTATTGCCTAGTTGAAATGCAATCTTAATGAAGATGTGGCTTTGCCATCAATTGGCTAAACGCTTGAGTATTGTTTGCCGTATTGGCTAGTTTTTGTAGACATGCTTCGGAGTCAATACAAGAGTTTGTTGGATTCGCTGTTTTAACCGAGCGATCATACACAATTTTGTCTTCCTTAATGGTTTTTAAGACTTTAATCTCTTCAATTTTTAGACGATCTATTGTGATGGGATTATCAGACAATATGGCAAAGTCAGCGAGTTTACCCACCTCAATGGATCCTTTGGATTTGCCTTCGTTGTATTGCATTGCAGGCCAAAGAGTAATTGCTTTAAGTCCAACGATAGGCTCTACACGTTGATTTGGGCCCAGAACTTGGCCGCTTCGCGTAACACGATTCACAGTTGCTGAGAGTACGCGCATCATATCAGGAAATGCCACGGGCGCATCATGATGAGAAGAAAAAGGTATACCTGCATCTTTTAGCCATTTGGTTGGAGAGATATTAGCAGCGCGCTCTGGACCTAGCACTGATTCACGGTGCCAATCACCCCAGTAGTAGGTGTGCATTGGAAAAACGGATGGGAAGATGCCTAACTTTTTAAGTTCTGGAATTTGATCAGCCCGCAGGGTTTGACCATGAATCATGACAGGTTTCATCTGTGAATTAGGGTATTTTTTTTCAGCTAAGGAAATCCCACGAATCAATTGATCGATGGCAGCGTCACCATTGGTGTGAGTAATGATTTGCCATTTTTTAGCATAAGCTTGTTTGATAAATAGATTAGCCATTTCATCAGTCATCGAAGGATAGCCATTGTAGTCATCTTTTTGACCTTCAGGAACTATAAAGTAAGGCTTTGATAACCAGGCTGTTTTACCCTGAGGTGAACCGTCGAGCACCAGTTTTACTCCACCAATCCGTAAGTGATTTTGATATTTTTTACCTACAAAAGGGCTTTCCATTCGTTTTTCAATACCTGGGAGCATGATGGGAGGATAGGCTACAACATCAATATCTAGCTTGTTATTTTTGGCAAGTTCGGTCAGGCCCAATAAAAACCCATCAATCGCTAAACCTTCTTGGGCGGTGGTATGTCCAAAACTTTTATATAACTCTTGTCCAGCTAAGGCTAAATTGACCATTTCTTCACTACCAACTTTAGGTAGGATTTTTGAATCCACTAACATCATTGCCGTTTCTTCAAAAACACCATTTGGTTCTTGGCTACCTTTTTTGCGCTGAATAATGCCACCAACAGGGCTCACAGTTTCGCTAGTAATTCCGGCTATTTCTAAGGCTTTACTGTTGTAGGAACGGATATGTCCACTTTGATGAAAACACATGATGGGGATGTCTTTTGAGACCTCATCTAGTTCTTCTTTCGTAGGATGACGTTGCTCTTTGAGTTGAGAGTCGTCATAACCAAAGCCAATAATCAGTCCATATTTTTTTGGAACTGGTGAGTTATCTACCCACTCTTTTAAGACTTTTTGCAAAGCGGGAATAGAGTCCACAGTACCGTCAGGAGGGGGAAGTAGGTTTGCTGAAATGGCTTGGAGGCCTACATTAACCATATGACCATGACCATCAATAAAACCAGGCACTAAAGTTTTTCCGTCCAAGGATACTTGTTTGGTTTTCATGCCCGTGAATTGTTTCATCGAATTCTCAGATCCAACCGCGATGATTTTGCCCTTTTTAACTGCTACAGCTTGGGCAGTTGGTTGCTTATCGTTCACCGTAACGATGGGACCATTGTAATAAATCGTATCGGCAGCTTTCGTGTCACTGACAAAAGTTGTTGCGAAGCTAGCTGAAGAAAACGTCATGACTAGAAGCGTTAAAGATGTTGCAATTTGGATACGCTTTGACATACTTACTCCCATCAAAATAAATTGTGATTTTTTAGTTTATTTACGAATTATGACAATTTGCTCTACTAGAAAATTTGAGAATTTAAACTTTTTGACAATTGTGCCGCCCAAATTGTGAAGCGCTTGTTTCTTGAGATTTACTAATCCTATCTTAGATAGTGATTTTCCCCGCTTGAATTACTTCTTTCCATCGCTCGGTATCTTCTTTAATCCATTTCATGGTTTCTTCAGGAGATTCACCGATGGGCTCAGCACCCATTTCAGCAAGTTTCTTTTGCATATCTGGTGTTTTTAAAATACTACCGATTGCAACGGAAATTTTATTGACGATACTTGATGGAGTTTTAGGTGGAGCGACCATGGCAAACCAAGTGGTTGCAATCATTCCCGGGATGAACTCATTGAGTGTAGGTGTGTTCGGAAATGATTTGTTTCTTTTTTGGGTTGTGAGAGCAATGAGTTTTAATTTGTCAGATTTGACATACTGCATTGTCGCGCCAATATTTCCAAACATAATATCGACGTGTCCAGCTAATAAATCAGTAATCGCTGGGGCGTCGCCTTTGTAGGGAACATGCAGCATTTTGAGACCAGTTTTAAGTTTAAAAAGTTCCGCAGTTAAATGCGCCGTTGAACCACTTCCTTGAGAGGCGTAAGTTAATTTATCCGGATTTGCTTTTAAATAATTTAAAAATTCAGGAACGGTATTAAATGGTAAAGATGGATGCACCATAAGGGCATTAGGTACTGCGGCCATCACGGTAATCGGGACAAATTGTGAAGCTTGATAATTTAACTTAGGATATAAATTAGCGTTAATTGAAAGGGCAGGTGGCGGAGAAGCAAATAGTGTGTAGCCATCAGCCTCAGCATTAAAAATGTATTCAGCGGCGATATTGCCAGCTGCTCCTGGTTTATTTTCAACAATAATGGATTGACCTAGAGCTTTGGATAGTGGCTCTGCAAGTAAACGCGGTAAGGCATCTGCCGTGCCACCAGCCGGGTTCGGAACTATTATCCGAATTGGCTTTTGTGGCCAATTGTTTTGAGAAAAAACAGATCCAGACATGACAAGGCCAGATAACGCCACCGACTGTTTAAGGAGAGTTCTGCGATCAATTTGTAGTTTTGACATAGGTTTTAAACTTCCTTAAATTGGAATAACAAGTAATGTTTCAATGGCTCTTGAGTCAAATACAAGATGTCTTCTTGTAAAAAGAATCGTTTGCTGATCAATCAATATTTCGTCTCTCGCTTGACCTGTGAAGATGATTTGAATTTGTCCATCTAATTCCATCGTTCTAATGATAGAAAAGTTTGACACTACTTCAAGAAGGTTATTTTCTTTCTTTAGTATTTGAATCCCCGAAATCATATGTCGATAGTGATGCGGTTCATAAATATTAGCGATACGCATGGATAAGATTCGATCTCTTAACTGCGCTGGGCTATGACAGTCAATGGAGCAATGCGGTAAGTTTCTATCAAGGTTGAAACGAGACTGTACTGTATATCGGCCATTGGGAACTAATAAATCAGCAATTTCTTCGACTCGATTTTCATCGATGCGACGGGCCCATTCAAAAATTAATTGTTCAACGAGACGGTAATCAGATTCGTTGGTATAAAAAGTATTCATGATTAAAATTCTTTGACTTAAAGGTTCATATCTTGGCGATAGTTATGCCAAAAATTACGAATTGCTCGTTCGGATAACTTACTAGATCCGCCGGAAGTCAAATCTGTCCCGCCCATTTCTATAAAGGAGTTACCGACCTGACCATCTGCAATGGCGCGGTAAGTCATTTCACATACCGCTGCATCCTCAACGGAAATCATGCCTGCCGAGCCGGCTAAGTTAATTTGGATTAGGCGTCTTTGGGTGGTTTGTTCATCGTCGTCGGCAAAACCAAAATACGTCCAAACTAAATCACATTGGTTTTGTCCTTTGGGCAGTAATTGTCTGGTGGCTAAGCTATTTGCGATTTGATGTAGCACGAAAGAAGGGTAAGCAGATAAAATTTGAACACTAACACCATCACCTATTTCATCGACCCACTTTAAGATGGAAGGATCTTCTAGCTTGAGTTGATCATTATGTGATCTTAACTCTGAGGTGGTATTTTGATAGTTGGCATCGTTCTTTTCTGTCCCCGCTTTAGTGTAGAAGCAAGAATGACGGCCCAACTTATCTAGCACCATCCCCGACTCTTGAGATTGTCTTGATAAGCCAAATGTCCCGTAAAAGGTATGCAAGATATTGGCATGATAGGAATCCCTGGGGTTTTCATGATAATTTTTCCAGTTCGATTTAATTCTCTGCGTGTCATAACCTAAGATTTTTAAGGGTCTTGTTAGCAATCGTTTAATACCGTAAGCAACATCACCAAGCCATTCTTCTAGAGGTTCGATTGTTTGGCTAAATGTAGCAAAAACGAGGCCACAAATAACCTCGGTACGAAGTTGGGTCAGACCATGGTTGGCTTTATCAAAATCTTTCGGTAAACCGCCTTCACCACGAATTCCACGGCTAAAGGCAGCATTTTTTAAATTTCCCTTAAGGTCATAGTTCCAAGCATGGTAGACGCAGTAGAGAGATTCAGCTTTACCGAAGGCATCCCTGCAAACCATGTTGCCCCGGTGAGCACAGCGGTTCACCATACCGTTAATTGAACCGTCCTCAGCCCTGACCATCAGAACAGAGGTATCACCAATATAGGTGGTTTTGTAGTCGCCAGTCTCAGGAACCTCGGCATCGATTCCTAAATAATGCCACGCGTTACCCCTGAAAATATTGGCTTGTTCTAATAAATAAATATCTGGATCAGTGTAGATCCAATAAGGAGCTCTGCTGATTCCTTCAATCGGCCAAGTTTTATCAGCTTTTGGGGAACTATCCAAGCCTTTTATCATTGAAACTGTTCGTGTTGTTATCATTTTTTGTTAGTTATTATGTCTTTATAGAATTTTAGCAGTGAACGTTGTTGATTTTTGTAGGTTGGGGTGGAAAGTAGGAGGCATATTAAAGATTCATACATTTAATTTTTTTTAAAAATTCTAATCAAATCAAAAAATTAAATTTACAGAAAATTCTGATTACGTAGTTCATGGAACAATTCTTTTTAATTTTTCTATGCTGTCAATCTGAAAATTTGAAGTTAAAAGATTATCTAAATCATCAAACAAAAAAAGACTGAAACTTTTTCCAGCCTGTAGATTGAGGGAAAGCCTCAATCTGTTCGTTGCAGATGAATCGATGAGTGATACAGATATATTAATTGGGTTGACAGCTATTGATTTGGATGAACCTTGATTAATATCTTTGAAAATAGAAATTTTCCCCTCTGAAGTTTCAAGGTCAAATTTATCAATTAATTTTGTGAGATTATACGCACTCAGTTGGGATTTCATTTGGTTTATATTTGCAAGATCCTTAAACAGGACTTTTTTGGAATTTTCTGTATAGTTTATGAAAGCATAAGTAAAAAAATAGCCAGGCATTATGGTCAAGGAAGACTTAATATCTTTACTAGGATTACTTTGGTTTTTCAATTGAATGCGATGAATTCCTGATGAAACAACGAAATAATCTGTGACATTCCCTGCTTTCAAGACTTGATTTTTTTTGATGCCGTCAATAAGCACTTCGTAAGTATCATTTGAGCCGACTTGAATCAGTCTTAAAAAAGAGGAGTTTAATGGAGGTTCCGGATCATATAATTCTCTATTGTCTGCTGCAAAAGTAATGGGACTTAGTACAAAATAAAAACCAATAATGCTTAAGCTTATGGGAGATTTTAAAAATATTTTTTTTATTGAAAAACTCATAAATCTTTCCTATATGTTTTTTTTGGTGCATTATTTATCTATTGTAATTAAATCATTAAAAATTAATCACAATAATTTAAACTCAATTTAATATATTTTGAAAATCACCTTTTAGTTAATTCTTGAATTTGATATTACTTTTGATAAATCATTATTTTATGATCATGAATAATAGTAATAAGTAAGATTTGGTGGCTCTAAAACACAACACATAAGCATTAATCAGTAAGTTGATATAAATATATTACTATCTATTTTTTTCGTGTTTTTAACAATAGTGAAATTTATTACGATGATCTTCAAATTTTTTCTCAGTATTCTGACTTTACTCTTATCATTTCAAGTTTATGCTGTAACAACTTCTATCGTGGGTAAGGAAGATTGGTTGTTTTACAAAAATGAGATTTTTGATAACTCTGCAAAACTAGATATTTCTCAAAACATAGACCTTGTTTCAAAAATTAATAAACTACTAAAAATGAATGAGATTGAATTGCTCGTTACTTTAGTTCCATTGAAGATGCGTATTTATTCTGAAAAATTAGAACCTAATCGAGATTTATTGAATCCCTTTATGGAGGATAACTATGAAAATGTGACACTTAAGTTTTCACAAGAGGGTATAAATTTCGCAAATCTTAATGAGGCCTTTTTAAAAAGTTCTGAAAAAAATAGTACTACACCTCTTTATTTTAAGTATGACACTCATTGGTCACCTTCAGGAGGTATGCTCGCAGCACAGACTCTGAAAAGTACGATTGAAAATACTCCAGCTTTAAAGGATGCTTTTGAAAAAACTGCAATTACTGAATATATTTTGTTCAAGGGAGGGATTATCAATTGGCCTAAAGGTGATTTGACTTCTGCTGAGTCATTGCCACCAGGTTATGTGTCAAACGGTATTGAGCGCGGGGAGAACTATTCAGCTGTTAGACGAGATAATAAAAAGGTAGGGTTATTTGACGGCGAAGATATTGCTGATTTAATAGAGGTTGGCTCAAGTTACAGCAAGCCATGGACTCTCTTTCCAGAAGCTCTACAATTTACTTTGCAACGCAATCCTGCGTTTTATGCAATTACCGCAGATAAAGGATCTTGGTACGCAATGCTTTCTATGTTGCAAGATAGTCCTTTTCAGAAACAGCGGCCGAAATTGGTGATTTGGGAAATACTTGAGCGCGAATTAAAAGTATTACCAGACTATCCTTACAGAGAGGATCGCTATAAATTTAATAATCAAGAATGGCTTTATCGAGCATCTGCTTTAATCGAAAAAAAATGCCGTCCATCAAACTTTGAACTTAGTGTAGTTAACAAAATCAATGGTAGGCAAAGTAAAGAAACAGATTTTGTCGAAGTTGTTTTCCCAAAAGGATCAAATAAGATGAATTACTTATCATTTTATGAAAAAGGCACATCCTTGATAAAAGTTCAGCTTTTTACATCAGAAAAAAATGTAGCTACGATGACATTTGAGTTACCAGCTAGCAAAGAAAGTATCGTTAAGGTTCCTCTTTACTCCACAAAAGGTTTCGTTTCAAAAATACGTATTTTCCCCGGAGTAACTCCAAGTTTCAAAGCTGAAAACTTCCAAATATGTAACCAGCCTGAGGCTATTTTCTAAAGATATTTCATTTCACAAGAAGTTGATAGGAGGGCTTTTTGTACTTTTAATTTAGCCTCACATGTTTTATTTAGTAATCTTTATAAGGTCTTTCAAATTATGTTGCTTGTTTTCTTTCGAACCGTAGCTAAACCATTACTATCATTAACTATTTTAACTATGTTAGTCGCAGCAACTTGCAAAGCACAAACTCTCCTAAATCCTATCGAATCGAATCCTCGCTTATTAATCGTTGAAGACTCTCTAGTCAGTATTTTTGAAAATAGTACATTAACTATTCAATATGAATTTATTGGTGACATTAATGATGGAAATGGCTTTACAGCAGGGCGTGCTGGTTTTACATCAAGGACAGGTGATATGTTGGAAGTATTACTTGAGTATGAGCGCTTGTCCCCAGATAATGTTCTAAAGCCTTATATCAAGCCTCTGCGAGGAGTATACGGATCTTCAAATACCAATCCGATTAAAGGTCTCAAAGAAGATTGGTCTCGCGTAGCGAAAGCTGATCCATTATTTCGGAAAGCTCAAGATAACGTAAATGACCGACTTTATAGGAAGCCAGCTCATCAATTAGCTAGAGAACTAGGATTGGTCCTGCCAATTTCTTATGTTGCATTATATGAAGCAGGAATCCAACATGGCTTTGGTGATACCTATGACTCTCTACCGACAATTGTTGATCGAGCAAATAAAAAAGTAGGTGGAACCCCTAAAAAAGGGATTAATGAAATTGAATGGCTAAAAACCTTTATTGCTGCTCGAGAAGATGATTTAAGGAATCCAAAAAATCTGGAATATAAAGAGCTTTTTCAATTTGCTTTAGACCGTCCTAAAGCAATACGGACAATCATTGATCAAGAAAATGAAAACTTAAACAAACAGATTAGTGTGAAAGTGTATGGAGATGTATTCACTTTCTGAGTTGGAATTCTACTAGTCCTCTACAAGAAAGCTCCCATGAGAGAAACTCGTGTATTTTAGTGCGAGATTTCTATTCGCTTCATTCTGAGTAACTTAAATATGTTAATCAAAAGTAACTTCATATTGATAATTTTCTGGACTCATTAAAGGGAAAAGAATTTTATACCGAAATGCATCTAATTTTTCTACTTTTGCCTTTGGAATTCCTACTTTTAAAGCATTTATACTTGGTGCTAAATCACGCTTAGGAACCATCATAATCACTGCAAAGTTATCAATTGCATCATTACCTGACACAGTTAAATTTAAAAGCATGTGTCTAGATTTAGCATTTGTGCTAATTGTCACACGAGATCGATCTAGCCACCACTGTGCAATTGCACCACTTGTTGCAATCCAAATTTGATCTTTCTTCTTGAATAAGGTATCTAAATAGGATTCGACTGCTCTCTCTAAGGGGGAGTTAGGGGTAAAGTTTTGACTATGAATATTTAAAACTCCGAGTCCACGATTGTTAATTACCATCTCTAAATCTTCTTTAAGCATGATTGTTAATTGTTCAGTTTGATCCTGATTATTATTTATCGACTCACTCAAAAGATTAAAATCATCACGTTGAGTTCGAGCGAGAACCACTAATCCACTGGATTTATCGAATATAGGTACTTGAGTTGTGGAGGGTAATCTAGATTTAGTGCTAGCTGGATCTACCAATTCATATAAAAAACCGCTTCTATAGAGTGCTTCTTCAGTAGATGAGTCATATTGCTCAAAAGGGGGACGAAAGCCTTTAACAACTTGATGTTTTTCTATAGTAATATCCAAATCTGAACGCATCACTTTAATTCGTTCAGATTGTTCTTTAAAGGTTTGTCCTTTAAAAGCAGTATGGATATCCCCATGAAAACCAAGCTCAAAATTACTATTTAAAACTTTTACAGTCTCTGGAAATTCTTTGGCCTGTGAAGTTAAGATAAAAAAAGTAGCAGGCATCTTTCGGTCTTGCAGAAGTTTAGCAAAGCCTAGAGATCCATTAAACCCTTGCTCTGTGTCCATGGAAAGTAGGTGAGCAGACTGCATTGCATTAGGCCATGCAGATCGTATAGTAATCGGGATTCTTTTTAACCAATTGAAGGTGTCGTCAAGAATTGGATAAAGAATTATTGGATTATGTTCCCAAACAGTTTCAGGGAAACCAAAACATACAACACGACCACTACCATTTTGTGGTTCATTGAAAACAACTACAGTGTCTCCAGGGCTTTTTCTATCTGCAATACGATCCCAATTTAAAAGCAATCCGGCTGAGGACTCAGAATTTTTAAACCGTAAAATTGGTTCATCACTTGAATGCAATTGAATACGAAATCCAGCAGGTAAGGAAGACGTAACGGGGGTTTCACCACGAGTTACAATGAACCCAGTTTTCTTTGAGGTACTTTCGCCAACATACTCTGCTCCCAAATCCCGCAGAAAGTCCCAACCAACCCATGATGCTTTCTCATCCAAGGTTGCAGTAGACCAACTAGTTAAAATTGATCCACCCGCTTTATGAAAGCGCATAATTTTGTCTCGGTCTGATTTGGTTAGCGATACTGCTGATGCTAAAACCAATACCGAGTTGGAGTTTACGTCTAGATTATTTAAGTTATCAGTTCTTTCATAAAGTAATTTGTTAACTCGAAAATAATCTATCCATGGCTTAAGCAGTATTTCGTAATTGCCACCTGAATCACTAAAATATTTAATGGTTTCTTTGGGCGCATAAAGAATAATCTTCGGGGGACGCACTCCAAATGATTTGGCTATTACATCTGATAAAAAACTCACTTTTTTTATCATTGGATAGGATGAGTAAATGCTAAAAATTAAGATAATACAACTCAAAAGTACCAATATATAAGATCTTGAATGGGACTTTTTAATACTATTGGAGTTATTCATATTTTGATTGAAGTTCATTTGCTAAAAAGTTCTAAACCATCTTGTACTTCATCAGATTAAGTTTGTTGAATATTATTTTCTGTTTTGTTCAAACCCATTGGACTAGAGTTCAATGAATGCAGAGAAAGAATATTTTGCTGTTCAGGTACATAAGGTTTTAGAAACATAAGTTCATCTACTGGATTATCATAGCCATGAACAATCGGCTTTGGACCGCGAGCTGAACGCACTTTAAATGCTATATAAGCTGCAACTCCAATCATTAATGTACCAATTGAAATTAACAAAATGACTATTGCAAATATTGAAACAATATCCATTACATTTTCCCTATTCTGATAAGCTTACCCCAAGTCATACTAAGGCCAAGAAATTCCTCTATGATTCCGAAAACTTTACAAATATCAATTACTGTACAGTAAACCATCCGAAATAATGGAACATAAAAAATCAATCTTAGATCTTCATCCTCAACTAAAATGCAATATAAGGCCGCAATAACATCCAAAATAGTCAATTGCAGCCACCAAAAAAAAAGTAGATTGACTAAACCATGTTGAAGACCAATATAAATGAAAAATATGGTTCCAAAAATAGAAGAAAATGGCCAAATTAATGTTTCAAAAGCCATGTACCACAAAATAAAGAAGTTTGTTTTGGACTGCTTTGGATTAAAAAGGTGCTTGGAATGTTTAATTAAAGCTTGCAACATACCACGAGTCCAACGATAACGTTGCTGAAGCAAATCTAATAGTTTGGCGGGTGATTCTACGTATGCAATCGAAGTTGGCTCATAAACAATGCGCCAACCGCTGAATAAAATCTTTAAAGTTAAATCACAATCCTCTGCATACGTATCATAGTCATACCCACCAACTTGCGATAAGAGTGATTTTCGAAACATGCCGAATGGACCTGGTACGATATTTACCATATGCATAAAACCTTGCGCAGAGCGTACCATCGCCAAACCTTCAATGTATTCCAAAGCTTGCAAATTAGTTAATGTGTTTTCACGGTTTAATACTTTAATATTTCCCGCCACAGCTCCTACTTTAGGATCATCAAAGTGTTTTATTGCATTGAGTAATGAATCTTTGGATAGTTTAGTATCACCATCCATATTTAATATAAATTCTCCGCGCGCAGCCGATGCCCCATAATTTAATGCACTGGCTTTACCTCCATTAGGTTTTTTGATGACCCTGATACGCTGATTTGGATCTTCTGCAGCAATGGCTAATATTTTTTTATGAGTATCATCCTTTGACCCATCGTCAACAACAATGATTTCAAAGTTTTTGTAATTAATTGTAAGTAGTGAAACCAAGGCAGACTCTATCACTAGACCCTCGTTATAGGCGGGCACAATAATTGAAACCATTGGGAGAGTAGATTGATCTAATTGAGTAGTAACGAAATATTCTTTATGCGTTAGAATTCGGTTGAAATGCTCAGACAGAGAAAAAAACAATAAACCAACATAACGAAAAATCAAAACAAACAAAAAGATCACCAAATAACCACCTAGTACAGCTAATATTGTGTTATCCAAAAAAAGTTTAAGAGAGAAATCATTAGAGTTAAGAATTGCTCTATTGGCAATAAAAGCACCTGTCAAGATAATGCTCATTCCCAAAATCAACCAAAAAAACTTAAATCGAACGATGGCTACCATAATTGCTCAATAGTTCCCATAATTGAACTATAGGTGTATTCCGGCCCATATGCACCACCAGCGGAATATGCAGCTGTAATACTAGCCGCAAAGTCATCTGTAACTTTTGTTCGGGCCTTAGTGAATACGCTGTAGTTACGAGCCCCATCACCATATAACTTCATACCATACTGTGCAGATATGCTCAAAGTTGTGACATTATTTGTCCATTCTGTTCTCAAACCGCCAAAATAAACTCCGTAACCTTCCATTGGTGACCAATAAACTGGAGAATATTGAGCTTGGTCTCTTGTTTGAATACCAATGAAGGGCTTGATATTTTTACCAATTGAAAAGCTAGGTGAAGCTTGAAAATATGAAGATGTGACGTGATTACCATCACTTATTGCAAAATAATCTACCCGCCCACTAACTGAGCCAAGACGACCGACATAGGATGATTCTAGAGCGGCATGACCAGCAGATAAATTTGCCGCAGCGGCATTTGCATTGAATGATAAAACGCCCCAATTAATACGATTCAGTACTAATTTAGTGGATTTGTTAATTTGTAATTCAACACCACCAAAGGCATTTGAATTGTCCTTCGTTTGCGCAGTAAGTTCAAAGGTAGGCGAAAGTGGCAAATTTATATTTTGATAACGAAAGGTCATACTTCGTTGATTTGCTATGGTCTCTTGAGAATTACCATTTGTATCTACAAGGCTGGGAGTTGTATCTCGAATACCTCTAATGGAGACTTCGAAAAACTCTCCTTTTTCGTTACGAAATTTATGAGATACCGAGGCTTCATTACGTTGCATAGTGTTAGAGTCACTTGAAGTCCCAAATGAATAGGTTGTCATGGCACGCATTGCCATAGTAGATAGTTTATAACCCTCATTAACATTTTCATCTTCAGGATTAGCTGCAATTAATTCCCGATAATATGGCATTGCCAAATCATCACGGCTTGTCCAACGATATGCATTTGCAAGGCCTAATTTTGACTCTTTTGCATATTCACTTGTTAGTAAAGTTTTATACAAAGCGATTGCTTCTTCGAAGCGGGGCGTACTCCACACCAGAGAGTTAGCTAATGCAAAACGCAAACGTGTTTCATTTGGGAAAACTTTGAGTAAAGGCACACCATCTTCAATTACCCCTGATGAATTTCCTTTTTCATACATTGTGTAAACATCATCTAATCTTTTTTTTAACAATACTTCATCGACGTCACTTATCTCAGTAGTTGTAATTAAACTAACAGAATCAGCTTTGATAAGCTTAGTATTCTCAGCAAACACTAATGGTGAATTTAAACAAGTGAATAAAATCAAAAATTGAAGAGAGGCTATCTCGAAATAACAAGAACCTTTACCTTTAAAACACATCCGAACTACTCCTTTTTAATTATTATGCGAAGAATATTTAACTTGACAGAAATTTTGATCGCAAAAGAAATTAATAGTTAATTATTATTAATTGGTGTACTAATTACTTGTTCTTGTGGCTGAATGGTTTGCTGGATTGATTCATTTTCAGTGGCTACAGCCGTTGGTAGTGGCTCAATAATATTATTTGTTAATGTTACATTCTCACAATAAGAGTGATCAAGACGTTCTGAGGGAAGGATTGCATCTATTTGATTAAAATTTGTTGGAATAAATTCAGCGCTTGTTATTTGAATTTTCTCTAATTCAGCAGTTATGTTTTCTGGTGAAGTCCAAAAGTTTGAGTTAATAAAAATTGAATCTAAAGAGACCGAACAAATACGATCAAAAATTTCTTTCAAATGATAAGAAGGACAGGATAATAAGAAAATATAGACTGATGAGCCGTCAAAGGCACAAAAATCACCCACTCGAGATAATCTAATCTCTTTCAAAACTTCTTGGGAGACTTGTGCAAGGTGGGTTGTCCCTTTAAAAAGAACAACAGGGATTTTATTTTCCTTAGTTATCTTGAGAATATTATCAACTTGATCAATAAACTCTTCAATGGTTAATAGTCCAGCTAGCTGAGTTGGTTCAACGCCAAGTATTAGTTTGTCAAAAGGTACATCTATGTCCCGATTAAATAAAGTATCTTCTAATGACTCTACTAAAAGGGGCAAACGCCAAACAGGTATTTCTTTGTGCATCACCACATTTGCACCGAGGGAAAGCAATAAGAGTTCACAACTATGTCTTAGGGACAAACTATCTTCGTGAACAATAATTTTTGCCCCTCGTCCGATTACTGTTCTTAAAGTATGTACTGTTTGTGCTAATTCTAAAATATCAGTTCCTAAACCAAAACGTAAGACGATAGTTGGCGAGGGGCTATCACGAAGGGTATGTATTAGTTTTAATGGCGAATCAAGAAAAATCCACTCGACTGTAGTTAATTCTAAACACTCAGCAACGCTTGGATCTAAATTAATATGTAAAGAGGATTTTTCAAGGACGTTGGAACTTGTCGGCAAACTGGTGCGATAAAAGCCAGAGTTGGACTCCTCAAGCGCGTAATTCTTATGAGCAATATCTCCCTCATGAGAATGCCAATGTAAAAACTTTGCTTCTAAGCCTCTGTTACCTCCACCAATTCGACAAAGTCCAGACAAGTGCTCTGACAAAAGATAAATATCGTGGGATTCGTGGGTGTTAAGTTTAGCAAAAACAAATACCGCAGTAACTTGCTTCATTTTGAGCCAGTCCACAATAACTTGGACTTGTTTCGCAGCAAAATTAATATCTTGAATAGTGAACAGTTGCTCAGCGAAGTCAAACCATATAAAACTGCCACTTGCTAGGTTGAGGAATTCTAAATCCTGAATAAACCGCTTGATACCATATCGAAAAATATTAGACCTAAAATGTTCATCATGTATGAATATTTTTAATGAACCACTCTCTACACCAGATTTTAAGAAACCACCCCAAAGTGTTTTGGCTGAGTTATTTTCAACATCAGAAATAGAACTTAAGATTAAAACTGATGAAATATTACTTTCAAGTGAAGACCTGAGACTGCCAATCATTAAACTGGTTTTAACAGAGGCGTTATCTAATATCAAAAAATAAGAACCTCCAATTTCCATCTCGTTTGCTACTCGAGATAGCCCAGAAATATTTAATTTAGGAAAATTAATATTCACGAATTTTCTTATTAATATTCACGAATTTTCTTATTATTAACTAACATTATCGAATTAATTTTTGTGTAGTAACTTTTGGTTGATATTAATTTTTATATTGTATTCAATATTAACATGAGTTCAAGAATTAATTAAATTAATTACAAGTGATCAAGTAATTAATCAACCAACAAAAAGGTTATGATTAATACCTCAACGCTGAAATTGTTCTTTCCTTAAAGTGGGTTGCAATCAAAGTCGAATCTATCTAATTAATTAAAAGTTTAAGTGGAAAATAAAGATAAAAAAATATTGGCAGTCGCCCCGATGATGGATTGGACTGATCGGCATTGCCGATCGTTTCATCGAATACTTTCTAAAAAAGCAATTCTTTACACGGAGATGATTAATACCGGTGCAATTATTTATGGTGATCGTCCTAAGCATTTAGATTTTGATCAAGATGAACATCCTGTTGTTTTGCAATTAGGGGGGAGTGAGCCCGCAGACCTAGCGCAGGCCGCCAAAATTGCTCAAGAGTGGGGGTACGATCAGATTGATTTAAATTGTGGCTGTCCTTCAGAGCGAGTTCAAAGAGGCTCCTTTGGTGCTTGTCTTATGGCCGAGCCGGATTTGGTTGCTGATTGTGTTAAAGCTATGAAAGATGCGGTAGATATTCCGATTAGTGTCAAACATCGTTTGGGTTTAAACGAGATGGATCCCACACAAGAACAAGACTATCAATTTGTCCTTGATTTTATGCTGAAGGTCTGTGACGCTGGAGCTTCACAACTC
The DNA here is from genome assembly GCF_003072505.1 of Polynucleobacter rarus. Taxonomy (GTDB): domain Bacteria; phylum Pseudomonadota; class Gammaproteobacteria; order Burkholderiales; family Burkholderiaceae; genus Polynucleobacter; species Polynucleobacter rarus. The sequence goes on along the minus strand of NZ_NTGB01000001.1, from coordinate 1,242,189 downwards.
ACTATTCATGCTCGTAATGCCATCCTAAAAGGTTTGTCACCAAAAGAAAATAGAACGATTCCTCCTTTAAGATATGAAGTCGCAAAGCAGCTTCGGCTAGATGTGAAAAATCAGTTTGCCCATGTTAATGTTTTACTCAATGGGGGGCTAGAAACCAATCAGGATATTGCCAACCATTGGGATGATTTTGATGGTTTTATGATCGGGCGAGCGGCTTACCATACCCCAGCCCACTTATTAGCCTGGGATCAAATGATTGAGAGTTCAGGCAAAAATTATGGTTATTTTTTAAATGCCCAAACATGGAAGGTTATCGAAGAACAGTTAATTGATTACTCAATTCGTTGGTTTAGATACTGTCAACAAAGTCAGGGTAAATCTATTTTTAATATCGCGGCGATTACTCGTCATGTTTTAGGCTTTGCGCATGGTATTGGAGGCTCAAGATATTGGCGACAGATTCTCTCAAATCATCATCTTCTCAATGATGTTCAAAACGAATCTCAGATTCGAGACTTTTTTATTTCGGCTAGTCAGACTTTAAGAATCTTCTCTGATCTAGAAAAAGAGTTTTCTTTTCAGGACGATTAAGTACTAAAAGTCTTTAAAAAGTATGAGGACAGTAATACCTGAGTTCCCATGCATATCTAGGGTGATTCCTTTGGCAAGGGTTGGATGACTTCTTCGTAACTCTTCCAATCCTGATAAACCTGGTTTTAGGACCTCACCGTAATAAACCTCAGCTATTGCATTGGTCCACTTCCCATAATCCATTGCATCCCGAAAAGCCTTTTTAATTTTTCCAGTTTGTCCAGTTGATCCTTGACCATGAATGACCTTAATTAGTCGAATACCCGTATTTTGTAGGCGAGTCAGATAATGCTCAAACCTTAAAAATGCCTCATCGATTGTAGGAAGGCCAGACTCTAAGTTAATCGTAAACGCTTTAACTTGTGCATCCGCATCCGAGAGAAAATCAGTTTCTCCGCAATAGGGACATTCTTTGAGAGTAAATTGGCGGGGGTTCCCGCACATCGAGCAAATGATTTGATGACTGTTCATGGTTTTTTTTAGCTAGTCAAAAAAGCAATGACTATTAGAGCTCCATGTTACTCCTTCAATAGTAGAGTAGTGGTTTTTGTAAGGCCTATTAACTTTCAAACTTAAGATTTATTCTCGCCTTTTCTACGTTGCTCTCTAAAATCCCATGGTGCTGTAGGATTTTCTTGGATCCATAAACCTTTTTTGGTTTTTTTTGCATATTCTTGAGCCAGATCATAACGTTTTGCTTCTTCAGCGGGTTGATCTTTTGCGTAATGTTTGTAATGCCATGCAACACCCTCGTGAATAAGATATTCATTAATATCTTCATCACCTAATCGAACGATTCCCAAAGTCCGATCATAACGATCGATTCCTCTAATTTCTACCCTAACCACATTACCAAAGACTTTTTCACTGAGTAAGCGTTTTGCTCGATTACCAAAAGCCTGATTTTTTTCTGGACAATCAATCCCTGCTAGTCGAATTTTTAATTGAGTATTATCTTCATTGAGAAGGGTGATGGTGTCACCATCTGAAATACCAATCACCTTGGCAATAATGATTTGGTGTTTCTGATATTTAGGAGATTCTTTTGCGGAGTTTTCCGCTGGTAAAAATGTCAGCGAAACACTCAAAAATAAACCCAATAATGCATTGATGCGAAATTTTGATGTCATGACATTTCTCGTTTGTTAAATGATCTAATTAAATTAGTAACATTGCATTAATTACTTATTCTTAAATCGGTATTTTTATTTTATCTTAAATCTTTAACAAATTTATAAGTTACATCGATTCAAGAAGAATATTTTTGTAATCATCAAATGTGGCAATTCTTGGATTGGTAAAGTGGCAATGATCCTTTAAAGCCCCTTGAATAATCTTCTCAAAATGATGATCTTCAATCCCTAAGTCTTTTAAACCCGTTGGTAGTCCTAGTCTTTTGGAAAGATTCAACATAGCCTCGGGCACAATGCTTTCATCTGAGACACCAATTTTCGTAGCAATGGTTCGCATCTTTTTTTGCTCAATCACTGATTCTGCTTTAGCATTAAAGCGCAATACAGCTGGTAAGAACACCGCATTCAACGTGCCATGATGAAGATTTGGCAATAAACCGCCTAGACTATGGCTAAGACTATGGATGCAACCCAAGCCTTTTTGAAAGGCCATTGCACCATGCATCGATGCGGTCATCATTTGTAGTCTCGCTTCTTGATGTTGGCCATTTTGAGTCGCCAACTCGATATTCTGCCAAGCTCGTTCAAGGCCGTCTAAAGCAATAGCATCAGCAGTTGGGTTAAAGGGTACATTTAAAAAGGTCTCTATGCAATGTGCAATTGCATCCATTCCAGTAGCTGCAGTGAGGTAAAGGGGTAAGTTTAGGGTAAGGTCTGGATCACAAATAGCTGATTTAGGTAGGATATGCCATGAGTGAAATCCCACTTTACGTTGATCGTCCAAAATTAAGATGGCGCCTCTGGCTACTTCACTACCTGTGCCACTAGTCGTTGGCACTGCTATCAAGGGGGTAACTTGGGCAGTAATTTTGTTAGATCCACCTTCAATCGTTGCGTAGTTTTTTAGTGGTTCTTGGTGGGTGGTAAGGATTGAGATTACTTTTGCACAATCAATCGATGAGCCTCCTCCAAGCGCAATTAAGCCGTCACAGAAATTTTTTTCATAAAGTTCTTTACCTTTTTCAGCTGCATGCTGAGTCGGATTTGATGGGGTTTGATCGAACACCACAAAGTCCATCCCCTGCAAAACCACTTCAATTTTCGATAAAATTCCTGCAGATTTAATGCCTTGATCGGTAACAACCAAGGGTTTTTTGATATTTAGTCTGATACATTCTGATGGGAGTCGTTGAATGGCGCCAGATTCGAGATAAATTTGAGTTAAATATTGAATATGTGACATTTAAATGGCCTCTTCAAAATAATGAATTTCCATTGATTTTTACATAAATCACAAAGCTATTATTTTTTTTAGATGAACTCAGGCAAATCTCCCACTTTTTTTTAAAAAGCGAAGTTAGGTCAAGCATGGGGATATTTCATCCCATAACGCCAAGTTGCTTTGCTAAGTGGTTTATTATTGTGTGCTTGAGACAAATTTTTTAAGGACGAATCATGAATTATGTGTTTAACCCAGAAGCCATTCCAAGTGTTCCTGTAAAAGGTACTGATGCTTCCTACGCAGTTTCTAGAATTTTTTGTGTTGGTCGTAATTATGCTGCGCATGCCAGAGAAATGGGCTTCGATCCAGATCGTGAACCACCTTTTTATTTTATGAAGCCTGCGAACGCTATTGTTTTGAGCCCAGCAACAACTCCTTATGCTCTGAGCACAAATAACTTACATTATGAAATGGAATTAGTAATTGCCATTGGTAAGCCTGCTTTTAGAGTGACAGTTGAGGATGCAGAAGATTGTGTTTATGGTTACGCTTGTGGCTTAGATATGACACGTCGTGACCTGCAAATTGCCAGCCGTGAAATGGGGCGTCCTTGGGATTTTGGTAAGGCTTTTGAAGACTCTGCAGTCATTACTGAAATTATTCCTAAATCGGTGACAGGGCCTCTGAATAACGGCAAAATTGAATTAACCGTAAATGGTCAAGTTAAGCAATCCTCTGATCTGAATGCCTTGATTTGGAGCGTTGCAGAAGTCATTTCTAACCTATCCCAGTTTTACCATCTTAAAGAGGGTGACTTAATTTATACAGGAACACCTGAAGGTGTTGGCAAAGTTGAGGTTGGTGATCATCTAGTTGGTACGATCGATCATTTACCAACCCTTGAACTTACTATTGGACCAAAACAATAAAAGATTTATATGATAAATAAAGTTTCAGTAGACATGGACCAGCTCTTTGCTGGTCTCAAAGATGGTGCGACCATTATGATTGGTGGTTTTGGTGGATCAGGTATCCCTCATGAATTGATTGAGGGTTTAGTTGGTCAAAATGCCAAAGACTTAGTCATTATTACCAATAATGCTGGTAGTGGTGAAACAGGTATCGCAGCTTTACTAAAGGCGCGTCGAGTCAGAAAAATTATCTGTTCTTATCCACGCATGGCAGATTCTTACGTATTTGATAATCTTTTTAAAGCTAAACAAATTGAGCTGGAATTAACCCCACAAGGTAATTTAGCAGAGCGAATCAGAGCGCAGGGTGCTGGTTTAGGTGGATTTTTTACCCAAACTGCTTACGGCACTTTACTCGCAGAGGGTAAAGAAACTAGAGTAATTAATGGTAAAAACTATGTCTTCGAAACGCCTTTAAGTGCTGATTTTGCCTTAATTAAAGGAAACAAAGGCGATCGTTGGGGTAACCTAGTTTATCGTAAAGCGTCTAGAAACTTTGGTCCTATTATGGCGATGGCTGCAAAAAATACGCTAGCTCAGGTGAATGAAGTGGTAGAGCTTGGCGAGCTTGATCCTGAAACTGTTGTAACACCCGGTATTTTTGTTAAATACGTTGTGCCAATGGGCAATCAAGGAGCGAAATAATGACTCAACCAACAGAACTTTCTTCATTAAAGCCAGTTACGCGTAATGAAGTTGCTGCCAAAATTGCTTCCTACATACCAGAGGGTGCGTATGTGAACTTAGGTATTGGGATGCCAACGATTGTTGCAAACTATTTACCTTCGGATAAAGAAATATTCTTACATTCTGAGAATGGTATTTTGGGGATGGGGCCAGCACCGGCAAAGGGTGATGAAGATTGGGATTTAATTAATGCGGGTAAACAACCAGTAACCTTGCTTACTGGTGGGTCTTACTTTCATCAGGCAGATTCCTTTGCAATTATGCGTGGCGGTCATTTAGATATTTGTGTATTAGGTGCTTATCAAGTTTCTGAGTCAGGGGATTTAGCTAATTGGCATACCGGTGATGCAGATGCTATTCCTGCTGTTGGCGGTGCAATGGATTTAGCCGTTGGCGCCAATAAGACCTTTGTGATGATGGATCACTTAACTAAAGAAGGTAGTAGTAAATTAGTCCAAAAATGTACCTATCCGCTTACAGGTGTTGCTTGTGTGGCGATGATTTTTACGGACTTAGGTGTTTTTGAAGTAGTCCCAGGGGGATTACTCGTCAAAGAAATTTTTAATGAGATGTCCTTTGAGTTGTTGCAATCGGTGACTGATGCAAAACTATTAAAGAATTAAGGGGAATTAAATTGTCAAATGAATTGAAACCAAATGTAGCTTATATCTGTGATGCGATTAGAACACCAATCGGCCGTTATGCCGGAGCATTATCGAGTGTGAGAACTGATGATTTAGGTGCTGTACCAATTAAGGCCCTAATGCAACGTAATCCTCAAGTAGATTGGACCCAAGTGGATGAGGTTGTTTACGGAAATGCTAATCAGGCTGGTGAGGATAATCGCAATGTCGCCAGAATGAGTTCTTTATTAGCTGGTTTACCAATTGATGTCCCAGGCTCAACGGTAAATCGCTTGTGTGGCTCAGGCATGGATGCTATCGGAGTTGTATCTCGCGGGATTATTTCTGGTCAAATCCATTTAGGTATCGCAGGCGGAGTGGAGAGTATGAGTCGGGCCCCATTTGTCATGCCTAAAGCCGATACGGCATTTTCTAGAAGCAATCAAGTATTTGATACAACAATTGGCTGGCGCTTTATTAATCCACTAATGAAGCAATTACACGGCGTTGATTCAATGCCTGAAACAGCAGAAAACGTTGCTGGCGACTTTAGTATTTCAAGAGCAGATCAAGATGCTTTTGCCTTAAGATCTCAGGCAAAGGCTTCGGAAGCGCAACAAAATGGTCGCTTTGCACTAGAAATTACTCCAGTAACGATTCCCTCAAAAAAAGGGGATCCGGTTATTGTTAGTCAAGATGAACATCCAAGAGCCACCACGATTGAGGCCTTACAAAAATTAAAGCCAATTGTCAAACCGGATGGTACGGTTACTGCAGGTAACGCATCTGGTGTCAATGATGGAGCTTGTGCCTTATTGATTGCCTCTGCTGATGCAGTCTCGCAATTTCAGTTAAAACCTAGAGCAAAGATTCTTGGTCTCGCCACAGCTGGTGTGCCTCCCCGTATTATGGGTATTGGTCCAGCGCCTGCAAGTAAAAAAGTCTTGAAGATGTTAGGCCTTGATATTTCACAGATGGATGTGATTGAACTCAACGAAGCATTTGCTTCACAAGGTCTTGCAACTTTGAGAGATTTAGGAGTTGCCGATGATGATGCTCGCGTCAATCCTAATGGCGGGGCAATTGCTTTAGGTCATCCTTTAGGTATGAGTGGAGCCAGGTTAGTGACTACAGCTTTATATGAACTTGAACGCAAGGGCGGTAGGTACGCGCTTTGCACAATGTGTATTGGGGTTGGTCAAGGTATCGCTATTGTGATTGAACGCGTTTAAGTAAAATTTTTATGATGGATACAACCCAAGTAACCAAAGTAGTTGATGAGGTAATGCAGTTACGGCGTTCGGTAAGGGGCTTTTTACCGACGCCGGTTCCGCGTCAAATGATTGAGGATATTCTAAGGGTATCCGCTAAAGCTCCTTCCGGCTCCAATATTCAACCGTGGAAGGTTTATGTCTTAACCGGTAATAAAAAACAACAAATCACGAATGCTGTTTTAGAAATTTTTAATGATCCTGAAAAGAATCTATTACATCGCCCCGAATACATTTACTATCCTAAAAATTGGACAGAACCTTTTTTAAGTCGCAGACGGAAAGTGGGTTATGATCTTTACGCTCTAGCCGGTATTGCCAGAGGAGAGCACCAAAAAATGCATGAATTGCATGCTAAAAATTACGAATTTTTCGGCGCACCCGTTGCCTTGATGTTAACTATTCCTAGAGTGATGGAACAAGGGAGTTGGCTTGACTATGGGATGTTTGTGCAAAATATTCTGATAGCAGCAACTGCTAGAGGTCTTGCTAGCTGCCCACAAGCTGCATTTATTTCCTACCATCAAGTCATTTCTGATATTTTGGAAATTCCATCGGATGAGCAGTATGTGATGGCAATCAGCCTCGGATATGAAGATACCTCTGTAACTGTCAATCAACTTGTTACGGAGCGAGCTGAACTCGATGAATTTGTAAAATTTTGCGATGAGACTTAATTTTTTGAAATTAATTTTTCTCGTTGGCTTTGGCGTCAAGACTTTTTAAAAATTGCATCTTTTCCTGAATTTGTTTCTCGAGACCTCTGTCAGTAGGTTGATACCAATTGGGTGCAGCCATATTTTCAGGAAGGTAGTTTTCGCCGGCTGCATAAGCATTCGGCTCATCATGGGCATACCGATAGGCATGACCATAACCTAATTCCTTCATTAATTTGGTTGGTGCGTTACGAAGATGGATTGGCACCTCTTTAGTCTGATCATTTTTAACAAATGATTTGGCAGCGTTAAAAGCTTTATAACCAGCATTACTTTTTGCGGCCATAGACAAATAAATGACGGCTTGTCCCAAAGCTAGTTCCCCCTCAGGTGAACCTAACCTTTCAAATGTGCTAATGGCATCATTGGCGATTTGAATTGCTCTTGGATCAGCTAGTCCAATATCTTCCCAAGCCATTCTGACAATGCGTCTCGCTAAATAGAGGGGGTCTGCTCCACCATCAAGCATTCTACAAAGCCAGTAAAGTGCCGCATCTGGATTTGATCCTCTGACTGATTTATGTAAGGCAGAAATTTGATCGTAAAAATATTCTCCACCATGATCAAATCGTCTACTTTTAGTACTGAGAAGATTTTCTGCAAAAGCTAAATTAATAACTTGTAGATTTTTAGTAACAGCTGCTTGGAGGATTTGTTCCAGAAGATTTAAAAAACGCCTAGCATCACCATCTGCAAAAGCGCTAATCATCGTCACGGCATCTTGATCCCATTCAATATTTTTATTGACGAAGGCTTTGACCTTTTCTAAAAGTTTTTGCAAATCGTCTTGATTTAGCGATTTTAAGACATAGGTTTGAGCACGAGAGAGTAGCGCAGAATTGACTTCAAAAGAAGGGTTTTCTGTTGTGGCTCCAATGAAAGTAATCAGACCTGACTCAACAAATGGTAGTAGGGCATCTTGCTGGCCTTTATTAAAGCGATGAATCTCGTCAACAAAAAGTAGGGTTCTAGTCCCGAATTGCGCTAGATTCTGTTCAGCCTGCTCAATCGCTTGACGAATTTCTTTTACCCCAGCCAGTACTGCTGATATCGAAATAAAGTCACAATCAAAAGATGCTGCCATTAACCTAGCGAGACTTGTTTTACCAACACCCGGAGGTCCCCATAAGATCATTGAGTGCGGTTGTCTGGATTCAAATGCAAGTTGGAGTGGCTTTCCTACACCGAGTAAATGTTCTTGTCCCACAACATCTGCGATTGATTTTGGACGAAGTGCCTCAGCAAGGGGAATTGCTGGCCATTGATTGGTTTGTGAGACGGCAGACTTCAGTATTTTAGACATGGGCTACTTAAAAAACCTTTGGATTTATAATACTAGAATATACGAACTTTTCTCCATTGTGAAAAGTAGGTGATTAGTAATGTCTTTAGACGTATTCAATGGTTTGATGGTCTTTTCTTTTTGTTTAAACTCTTTTAAAAATTCATGAATCAATCTACTTCAAATCTAACTTCTCAAAATTCCACATCCATCAGTGAAAATATTCATCATGCTGGCTATATCTTAACGATTTCCTGCCCTGATCGACCTGGAATTGTTCACGCAGTAAGTGAGTTTTTGCATTTGAAGGGTGCGAATATTCTTGACTCAGCCCAATTCAGTGATACTTTCACCGGACGTTTTTTTATGCGGGTTCATTTTATTGAAGCCGAACCGAGTGTTACCTTAGCTGGACTTGAGGAAGATTTTGCTGTTATTGCTAGACGTTTCTATATGGATAGTCATTTTTATGATGCGCAAAAAAAACCTAAAGTGCTCGTGATGGTATCGAAGTTTGGTCATTGTTTAAATGATTTATTGTTCAGAAGCAATAGCGGTAGTTTGCCAATTGATATTCAAGGAATCGGTTCTAATCACCATGACTTTGCAGATTTAGCAAAGTCCTACAAAGTTCCATTTCATTATTTTCCAATCAGCTCATCCCAAGACGAAAAAAAATCGGATCAAGAGGACCGTTTATTAGAGTTGATTGAACAAGAAAAATTTGATCTGGTTGTTTTAGCTAGGTATATGCAAATTTTGTCGACAAAATTATGTGAGAAATTAACTGGTAAAGTTATCAATATTCATCATTCATTTTTGCCCAGTTTCAAGGGTGCTAAGCCTTACTGGCAAGCTCACCAACGTGGGGTGAAATTAATCGGAGCGACAGCGCATTATGTTACTTCTGATTTAGACGAGGGGCCCATCATTGAACAGGAAGTGCAACGTGTCAATCATTCTATGGATCCGGACCAATTAGCTGCAGCAGGTCGTGATGCCGAATGTATGGCCTTAGCCAGAGCGGTAAGATGGCATGCCGAGCACCGAATTCTTCTGAATGGTAAAAGCACCATCATTTTTTAGAATTTACAATTAGCAAAAATGTGCTACCTTGGTAGTTGTAATACCCCCAACTTCATTATTTATAAAAAGTTTGGTATAAATTAACTATCTCCAAAATTTTAAAAATCATGCTTATAGTTCTATCACCTGCTAAAACTTTGGATTTCGAGTCGCCCATGCTCGATGTTCCCACAACATTACCTGGCTACATTGATCAGTCTGCTGTTTTGGTCAAGCAACTGAAAAAATTTTCACCGCTTGAAATCTCCAAGTTGATGGATATTTCAGATAAGCTCGCTACCTTAAATGCGGTGAGGTTCTCCTCTTGGCAAAAAAACTTTTCTAGTGAAAATAGTAGGCCTGCAATTTTTGCTTTTAATGGAGATGTGTATGAGGGTTTGAATGCAAGTTCTCTGAATAAAAAGCAACTTCAATTCGCTCAAGAGCACCTTAGGATCCTTTCAGGTTTGTATGGCATCCTAAAACCATTAGACTTAATGCAACCCTATCGATTAGAGATGGGTACTGCCCTTGTCAATAAAGCTGGAAAAGATTTATATGCCTTTTGGCGGAGCCAGTTAACTACTAATATGAAGAGTGAATTATCAGGCCATCAGCATCCTTTTTTAATTAATTTAGCATCTGAAGAATACTTTAAAGTGCTGGATATGAAAGAGTTAGGATATCCAGTTATTTCTCCTGTATTTCTAGATGAAAAAGACGGTAAATATAAGATTATTTCTTTTTATGCAAAAAAAGCCAGGGGTTTAATGGCTCGATTTATTATTGATCACCAAGTGAAGTCGCCAGCAAAGTTGATTGCCTTTGATTATGAGGGGTATCAATATTGTGAGTCAGAATCGACTCCGATACGTCCAGTTTTTAAGCGTAAAGCTACAGTCTAAGGGGCTAATGATGAGCACTTCAAGAATACGCACTAAAGCAAGAATTTCCCCAGAGGTTGAAAAGCTGGTTTCAGAGGTATTAGCTCTGGCATCATCCGGAAGCAAAGTAGAGGATATCTTTTGGGAGAGTAAGATTTTTGATAGGCTCTCAAGACTTCTTAAAGGACAGTATCAAAATGTAATTGATAGTGCGCTTGATATCACATTTAAAAGCCAAACAAGTGCTTTTGAAATCCTAGCGGATGCTGCCGAAACCGCTGCGGAGTCTTTTGTTTATGAGTTTGAAGGAAAGTCCTACGACGTTCTTTTAATCTCCCTACCGATTATTGCTCAAACCAAGTACAGTATCCCTTATGGGGCAATATCTACTTCAGTTGCAGCAACCATTGTTGATTGTTTAAATGAGTGTTTAATTGCAAATAATGTGAAGTTAAGTATTGCTCCATGGCTCTACAGTATTGATCAAATTCCACAATCACATTCCCAAACTCGTCAATTGCTTGAAAAAATGGCAACCTGCGCTGTCGAACAAACAGATTTATCTTATGACTTAAAGGAGATGCCAGATACTATTGCAGTATTGGCCGATCCACGCTTTATTTTATGCGCTATCGCCACCGAGAAAGGACAACCTTTCTTTGTCTGGCAGGAAGAAGAGGCGGAACGAAAAGAGCGCTCACAGAGCTTAAAGAGCCTCCAAGAAGCGATTCAACCAACACTGGTCAATTTACTCCCAGGCTGTGAATTTGAAGTGATGATACCAGATGCTTTTTATACCAATTGTCGCGATGCAGATAAGCGGGTAAGACCACTTAGTCTTAAAGCTGCAGTCAATTATTTAGAAACGACTTTAGGTTTAAAACCTTCAGAGTTGTCTTGTATAGTTGCCCCCTTTGGTTCTGAAATCGCAGATGAGTTCAGGATTTCATTTGCCATAAAAGGTCATCCAGACATTATTTATGGGGTTGTTTGGCCTTTATACGATCGCGAGTCGGTATCTAGTGAGGATATTGAAGCCGGTGGAGATCGAGATGTTACGATTCAACTGATTTCTTCTACCTTGGTTGAGGCTGGAGTAGGGGATGTGTTTAAACATGCAATGTTGTTTACACCAGAAATGTGTGAAGACTGTGGAGTACCCTTGTTCCCCAATCGATCAGCTGAAGTCGTACATGCTCAAATGCCGATTGACACTCCTGCTCAGCAAATATTATTTCACTAATTTACTTCATTAAATCTTCTTGATTTTGGTTCGGAGCCTGGGCAGCAAGTTCAGGAGTTTTGCAGTAATCAAGAACGCGCTGACCAAGTTTGAAGTTAAACAGCATGGCCTTATCAGGTATTTCAATCCAGTTGAGATGGAAGGTATCATTGGTGTAACGTTGAACACCTTTTAAAGCGTCAATCTTGTTCATGATATAGAGTTTGTTATTCCAAAGCATCAAATAACCCTGAGAAGATTCTGCTGTTTTAACGATAATATTGTTTTCACATCGCCAAATACTGGCATCAACCAATTTCAGTTCATCAAACTTATTGGCATCTGTTTTGACAAGCCCAGAATTATTTTTAAGAGGTTTCTTTTCGGCAGCTTGAGAGCTGCTATTAAAAATAAAAACCACACAAGTAACTAATATTAAAGTAAATAAAAGTTGAAAACTTTTTGATTTGCTAATGAATCGTTGTGAAACGTGCAATGTTGCTAAGTTCATTCAAACCATCCTAGATGTTCAATTGCGGTTAATTTTTTAATATCTGTCTGATGTGCTTTTTGTAAAATCATCCAATAATAACGAAAGCTTGCACGATCATGTAAGCGACCTTCATATTGAATTGGGCCCCACTTTGCATCAACTGCGCGAGTCAAAATATGAATGGCTTCAGAAATTTGTTCATCACTAGGGCTAAAAGCTTGGACAATGAGAGGAATCTGCATTGGATGAATACTCCACTTTCGAGTATATCCATAATGATTTTTGGCTTGTAAACTATCACTGGTTACTACATCAGCCGAGTGAATATTCGTACATACATTGTGAGATGGAATTTTTCCGTAGGTATGGCAGGCTGCTGAGATTTCACACATTGCCCTTTTTACTAAAGGGTGGTCAAACTGATCCTGTGCCATCGCACTACTTGGTATAGCGCCATAATGCCCTGACACAAAATCCATTAAGCCAAAACTTAAACATTCCACTTGCGGAATTGCGGCAATGTTGAAAACATCGGCGAGGGCTAAGTTTGTTTCGATCAAAACATGGATAGGGATTTTTTTACCAGACTCAAGATGTTGCGCATACTCGTTAATTTTTTCAATCAAATCAATTGTTTGATTGGCTGAATCAATTTTGGGTATAACGATGTAAGCTACTTTACTGCCCACGGCGTTGACAATCGTTTTTACATCATTAATAAAGTGTGGACTTTTTGGATCATGAACCCGTACACCGATTCGGTTGAATTGGTTTGCAGGGCTAGCAATTAATTGACAGACTAGGTTGGCATGTTCAGACTCCTGCCCAATTGGAGCCCCATCCTCTAAATCAAAAGTAATATCAAAGCAAGGTCCCATGTCATTCTGTAGTGTCATTGCCTTTTTCATGCGTAATTCAGTACCGCAGTAATGATCACAAACGGGAATTGTCTTTGGGACAATGCCGTCAAATAACACTTCAGAAGGAGTCATGGGGAACCTTTAATTAATTACAGTAAATCTTGAACGCCAGCTTTTTCTTCTAACAACTCATTTAAGGTGAAATCCATTCTTTCACGGGAGTATGCATCAATCTCGAGACCTTGAATCAATTGGTACTCGCCGTTTTCGCAAGTAACTGGCACGCCGTAGATAATACCTTCAGGAATACCGTATGAACCATCTGAAGGAATACCCATTGTGACCCATTTGCCATTTGTACCAACGTGCCAATCATGAATATGATCAATCGCCGCATTGGCCGCAGAAGCAGCTGAAGATAGACCACGAGCTTCAATAATGGCACCACCACGCTTACCAACAGTAGGTAAAAAGACAGTCTTGTTCCATTCTTCGTCGTTGATCATTTCTTTAATGGACTTACCTGCAACATTCGCAAAACGGTAATCTGGATACATTGTTGGGCTGTGGTTACCCCAAACTACTAATTTTTCAATATCTGCAACTGCAATGTTTGCTTTCGCTGCTAATTGAGATAGAGCTCTGTTATGGTCTAAACGTAACATTGCAGTAAAGTTTTTTGCTGGTAGGTCTGGCGCAGACTTCATGGCAATATAGGCGTTGGTATTGGCAGGATTACCAACAACCAAGGTTTTTACGGTTCTTTTCGCTACGGCATTCAAAGCTTTACCTTGAGCTGTAAAGATTTTTGCATTTGCTTGTAAAAGGTCTTTACGTTCCATTCCTGGACCGCGTGGACGTGCGCCGACGAGCACTGCGTAATCAATATCTTTAAATGCGGTCATCGCATCACCATGAGCACTCATGCTATTCAAGAGGGGGAATGCACAATCATCCAACTCCATCATGACACCTTTTAGTGCATTTTGAGCCTTTTCATCTGGAATTTCCAATAACTGAAGATTAACTGGTTGATCCTTACCTAGCATATCGCCATTGGCAATACGAAATAATAAAGAATATCCGATTTGACCGGCGGCTCCGGTGATTGCAACGTTTAAAGGTGCTTTTGCCATGAAATTAACTCCGTGTTGTCGATAAAAAAATTGTAATTCGTTCAATTATAGAGTTTTAAAAAAATTCTATAACCATTGATGATAAGCAATGTAACAAGACATGATTAAACTTTTTAATTTGTACATCATCATTTGGACAATTTATTTAGAAAAATGCCCCAAAAACTGCATTTTTATGAAAGAAAAGTCTTGAACTTCATACATTGGTAATAGTTTTTTTGATTTATTCAATCAATTTTCTGAATGAAATGTAATTTTATTTGCTATTTTGCTTTACATCGAGATGTCAGCCAGATTTACATCTGTATTAGGTTTACCTGTTGAAATAGGAACGGTTTTTAAGTGGTTTTTTTGATAGGCAAATGCGCTAATCTTTTTTGAATCTTCAAGACAGATTTTTCAAATCATTGATTTATTTAGATTATTTTTTTTTATTTGATTGAATTCCAAAAAATCAAAAGAGTATGACAAAATAGAGCCTAACAGTTCTTGATGATCAAATGATTTTTTAATTGGTATGTCAAAAAACTGCAATGTAATTAAATATTTACACCCCATGCTTAACACATAAGGTTATTTAATGTCTGAAAATATCAACTCTAGCGACCGTAAGTCGCGTCCCCAATTTAAGAATATTGGCTATGGACAAATTCTGACTTCTTACAAATTACCATGGTCTGGAAAAGTATCGATTTTGCACCGTGTAAGTGGTGCATTATTGTTTTTATCACTCCCTTTTATTTTGTATCTTTTTGATAAAAGCATTACCTCAGAGATTAGTTTCATCACTTTTTCAGAGATGGTGGCAAATCCGCTTATTAAGCTCTTTATCTTGGCGCTGATTTGGGGTTTTTTACATCACTTTTGTGCCGGTATTCGTTTCTTAATGCTTGACACACATCGTGGCATAGAAAAACATCAGATTCAAAAGTCGGCAATTACAGTTTTGGTTATTAGTCTGGCCTTAACACTAGTTCTTGGCGCTAAATTATTTAATTTGTTTTAAGGAAAATCATGGCTAATAACAACATTGGTTCTAAGCGCTTAGTAGTGGGTGCTCATTATGGATTGACTGAATGGCTACTACAAAGAGTAACTGCAGTCATCATGATTATTTTCACAGTGGTTCTGCTCGCGGTATATCTTATTTACGGGAATGCCAGCTATGAAGGTTGGGCATCATTATTTGCTAATCAATTAATGAAAATCCTGACCTTTTTAACCCTTACATCATTGTTTTACCATGCTTGGGTAGGTATCCGTGATATCTGGATGGACTATATTGGTTCCGCAGGTCTGCGCTTAACTTTACAAACACTTACTGTTTTGTGGTTAGTTGGTTGTACTGCATACGCGGCTCAAATTCTTTGGAGGGTTTAAATGGGTACGATAAATTCGGCAATTCCACGCCGTCGTTTTGATGTTGTTATTGTTGGTGCAGGTGGCGCAGGTATGCGTGCCTCTTTACAGTTAGCTGAAGCTGGATTGAACGTAGCGGTTCTCTCAAAAGTGTTCCCAACTCGTTCACATACGGTTGCTGCGCAGGGTGGTATTGGTGCTTCTTTAGGAAACATGAGTGAGGATAACTGGCATTATCACTTTTATGACACGATTAAAGGTTCTGATTGGTTAGGTGATCAAGATGCGATTGAATTTATGTGTCGTGAAGCGCCTAAGGTGGTTTATGAGTTAGAACATTTTGGTATGCCATTTGACCGTAACGCTGACGGCACTATTTATCAGCGTCCATTTGGTGGGCATACTGCAAATTATGGTGAAAAGCCAGTTCAACGCGCCTGTGCTGCTGCTGATAGAACAGGTCATGCAATGTTGCACACTTTATATCAAAGAAACGTTCGTGCTAAGACACAATTTTTTGTTGAGTGGATGGCACTTGATTTGATTCGTGATGCTGACGGCGATGTCGTTGGTGTGACTGCCATGGAAATGGAAACGGGTGAAATTCATATTTTAGAAGCAAAAATTACCATGTTTGCTACTGGCGGAGCTGGTCGTATTTGGCAAGCTTCCACCAATGCTTTCATTAACACTGGCGACGGTATGGGGATGACTGCCCGTGCTGGAATACCGCTCGAAGATATGGAGTTTTGGCAATTCCACCCAACTGGCGTAGCTGGGGCGGGAGTTTTGCTGACCGAAGGGTGTCGTGGTGAAGGTGGTATTTTAAGAAACAAAGATGGTGAGCGTTTTATGGAGCGTTATGCTCCAACCTTGAAAGATTTAGCGCCTAGAGATTTCGTATCTCGTTGTATGGATCAAGAAATCAAAGAAGGTCGTGGTTGTGGTCCTAATGGTGACTACGTAGTACTTGACTTAACGCATATTGGAGCCGAAACAATTCATAAGCGTCTACCATCAGTGTATGAAATTGGCATTAACTTTGCGAACGTTGACGTAACGAAAGAACCAATTCCTGTAGTACCAACGATTCATTATCAAATGGGTGGTATTCCGACGAATATTTATGGACAAGTCGTGGCGCCGAAGAACGGTAATCCAAATGAAGTTGTGAATGGCTTTTACGCTGTAGGTGAATGTTCGTGTGTTTCAGTTCATGGCGCTAATCGCCTAGGAACGAATTCACTTTTAGACTTATTAGTATTCGGTCGTGCAGCAGGTAATCATATTGTTGCTTCTGACATTAAGAAGAAAGAACATAAGCCGTTACCAGAAAATGCCGCTGATTACTCATTAGCTAGAGTCGCTAAACTCGATGATTCTTCATCTGGTGAATACACTCAAGATGTTGCTAATGAGATTCGTAACGCGATGCAAAAACACTGTGGTGTGTTTAGAACTCAAGCAATCATGGATGAAGGTGTTGCATTGATGGCTGAGCTGACAGAGCGCGCAAATAAGATTCATTTAAAAGATAAATCTAAGACATTTAACACGGCAAGAGTCGAAGCGTTAGAACTAGCTAATTTAGTTGAAGCAGCTAACTCCACGATGATTTCTGCAGCTGCTCGTAAAGAAAGCCGTGGTGCTCATGCCCATGATGACTGCCCAGAGCGTGATGATGTTAACTGGCTCAAACATACCTTATGGTTTAAGGATAACAATCGCCTTGAATACAAGCCAGTAAATCTGAAGCCTTTGACTGCTGAGTCTATTCCACCAAAAGTTAGAACATTCTAAGAGGAATTATTATGAGTGAAATTCGTATATTTGAAGTATATCGTTATGACCCAGATAAGGATGCGGCTCCACGCATGCAAACTTATGAATTAGAGTTAGATGGTAGTGAGAGAATGTTGCTAGATGCACTCATGAAGCTCAAGAAGTTAGATGAGACATTATCTTTCCGTCGCTCATGCCGTGAGGGTGTATGTGGCTCTGATGCGATGAACATCAACGGTAAGAATGGTTTAGCTTGCTTAACCAATATGCTTACTTTGCCAAAGAAGATTACCTTGCGCCCATTGCCTGGATTGCCAGTCGTGCGTGACATGATTGTCGATATGACTAATTTCTTCAAGCAATACCATTCAATCCGTCCTTACTTGGTTAATGAAACTCAACCTCCAGAAAAAGAGCGCTTACAGTCTCCTGAAGAAAGAGATGAGTTGAACGGTTTGTATGAGTGTATTTTATGTGCGTCTTGCTCAACTGCCTGTCCATCCTTCTGGTGGAATCCAGATAAGTTTGTCGGACCTGCAGGTTTATTGCAAGCGTATCGCTTTATTGCAGATAGTCGTGATGAAGTAACGAGTGAGCGCTTAGATAATTTAGAAGACCCATATCGATTATTCCGCTGCCATACCATTATGAATTGCGTTGATGTTTGTCCAAAAGGACTAAACCCGACTAAAGCAATTGGTAAAATTAAAGAGTTAATGGTTCGTCGCGCAATATGACGATTGATTCGGGTATTCTTTCAAGACTTCGATGGAGTGCTCGGCGGGGCTTGTTGGAAAACGATTTAATTATTGAAAGATTTTTTAATCGTTTTGCACAAGAATTGACCATGGATGATGTGTATTCCCTCGATCAACTATTTGATTTGAGTGATAATGATTTGTTGGATTTATTTTTGAGTCGTAAAGAACCGACAGGTCATCTAAATCAACCAAATGTATTAAAAGTATTGAAACAAATGCGTCAAGTGTAAAGATTCACGTTTAGGATAGAGATTTATAGTTTTAAATCTATCTTCAACTAAAATAAACAAAATTCAACGTAAGGACAAAACAATGACACCCTCTGATATTAAAGCCACCTTATCTTTTTCTGATGGTTCCCCAGCCATTGAGATGCCAATATACAAAGGTACCGTAGGTCCAGATGTAATTGACATTCGTAAGTTATATGGTCAAACCGGTAAATTTACTTATGATCCTGGTTTTATGTCTACTGCTTCTTGTAATTCGAAGATTACATTTATTGATGGTGACAAGGGTGAGTTGCTTTACAGAGGTTATCCAATTGAAGATCTTGCGGTAAATTGCGACTTCTTGGAAACTTGTTATTTGCTCATTAATGGTGATTTGCCTTCTAAAGAGGTAAAAAAGGAATTTGATGATTTAGTGATGCATCACACCATGGTTCACGAGCAAATGCAGTTTTTCTTGAGAGGCTTCCGTCGTGATGCACATCCTATGGCTGTGCTTACTGGCTTGGTTGGTGCCATGGCTGCTTTCTACCATGATGGTTTAGATTATTCAGAGCCTCGGATTCGTGAAATTGCGCAGATTCGTCTGATTGCTAAAATGCCTACCTTGGTTGCCATGTCTTATAAATATTCAATTGGTCAACCATTCATTTATCCAAAAAATGATTTGTCTTACACGGCTAACTTTATGCGCATGTTGTTTGCAACGCCATGTGAAGATTATGTCGTGAATGAAGTTTTAGTTAGAGCACTAGATAGAATTTTTATTTTGCATGCTGATCACGAGCAAAATGCTTCAACTTCAACAGTTCGTTTAGCTGGTTCTTCTGGTGCAAATCCATTTGCAGCAATTGCTGCTGGGGTTGCTTGTTTGTGGGGTCCTGCACATGGTGGTGCAAATGAAGCCTGCTTACAGATGCTTGAAGACATTCAAAAAAATGGTGGCGTTGAGAAAATTGGTGAGTTCATTGCTAAAGTGAAGGACAAGGACTCTGGAGTTCGTTTAATGGGCTTTGGACACCGTGTTTATAAGAACTTTGATCCAAGAGCAAAACTAATGCGTGAAACTTGCTATGAAGTGTTGAATGAACTTGGATTAGGTGATGATCCTCTCTTCAAATTAGCGATGACTTTAGAAAAAATTGCTCTAGAAGATGAGTATTTTGTAAGCCGTAAACTGTATCCAAACGTTGATTTTTACTCTGGTATTGTCCAACGTGCACTAGGTATTCCGACTGACATGTTTACTTGCGTATTTGCTTTAGCTAGAACAGTTGGTTGGATTGCGCAGTGGGAAGAAATGATTACAGATCCTGAATATAAAATTGGCCGTCCGCGTCAATTATTCAACGGTTATACTACTCGGACTATTGAAACTAAATAATTTTAAACAGGAGAATACATGGCACGGACCTTATACGATAAACTTTGGGACGACCATGTGGTGCATACAGAAGAGGATGGCACAGCCATCCTCTACATTGATCGCCATTTATTACATGAAGTAACGAGCCCTCAAGCATTTGAAGGACTTCAAATAGCGCATCGTCCTCTTTGGCGTAATTCCGCCAATTTGGCTGTATCTGACCATAATGTCCCTACAACCGATCGTTCCAACGGCATTACTGATGCTGTTTCTAAACTTCAAGTTGACACCCTAGACTCTAATTGTGACCGTTTAGGTATTACTCAATACAAGATGAATGACTTGCGTCAGGGTATTGTTCATGTGATTGGTCCTGAACAAGGTGCGGTTTTACCCGGAATGACCGTAGTTTGTGGCGACTCTCATACCAGTACTCACGGGGCATTTGGTGCTTTGGCATTTGGTATTGGTACTTCAGAAGTTGAGCATACATTAGCTACGCAAACGATTCTGATGAAGAAGAGTAAAAATATGCTGGTAAAGGTAGATGGTAAATTACCTTTAGGTTGTTCTGCTAAAGATATAGTTTTGGCGATTATTGGCAAGATTGGCACTGCAGGTGCAACGGGACACACTATTGAATTTGCTGGAGAAGCGATTTCTCAGCTATCAATGGAAGGTCGCATGACACTTTGCAATATGGCCATCGAAGCGGGGGCTAGAGCTGGTTTGGTGGCTGTAGATGAAAAGACGATTGAATATGTGCAAAATCGTCCTTATTCTCCAAATGGACAGGCTTGGAATCTTGCTATTCAATATTGGCGTAATTTACATACTGATGCTGGCGCAACTTTTGATCAGGTTGTGACTTTACGAGCTGAAGAAATTAAACCGCAGGTGACTTGGGGTACCTCTCCGGAGATGGTTTTAGCCATTGATGATCGTATTCCGGATCCTGATAAAGAAAAAGATGCGAATAAGAGATCTGCCATCGAGCGGGCACTTCTTTATATGGGGCTCCAACCGAATATGCCGATTGAGTCGATTCAAATTGACAAAGTCTTTATTGGATCATGTACTAACAGTCGTATAGAAGATATCAGAAGTGCAGCGAAAGTAGTTGAACGCATTGGTAAAAAAGTTGCTTCTAATGTCAAACTAGCCTTGGTTGTTCCTGGTTCAGGATTAGTCAAAGCGCAAGCTGAAAAAGAAGGTTTAGACAAAGTATTTAAAGCCGCAGGTTTTGAGTGGCGCGAACCAGGATGCTCGATGTGTTTGGCGATGAATGCCGACCGCTTAGAACCAGGAGAGCGTTGTGCCTCAACTTCAAATCGTAATTTTGAAGGACGTCAAGGTGCCGGTGGTCGTAGCCATTTAGTAAGTCCTGCAATGGCTGCAGCTGCGGCGATTGAAGGCCATTTTGTTGATGTTAGAAAAATTTCTTGATGATTCAAGATTTGGAAGGGATACATGAGAATTAATAATTTGCTACTGAAAATTTTAGGTCTTCAATTGGTATTTTCTTTCGCTTCCTGCTCAACCGTTGAAGGGCTTGGTAAAGATTTACAAGGGCTTGGTCGTGTATTTGAAAAATCCTCTTCATCAGCTACCGATAAAAAATCAACAACTCCTGTATCACCTTCAGAGAATAACCAGCCAGCATCTAACGGTGCTGTGGTTACACCTATTCGATAAGATAGAAAGATTTTTATGCAAGCTTTTACAGTTCATCAAGGTATTGTGATTCCCCTAGATCGGGAGAATGTAGATACAGACGCTATTATTCCGAAGCAATTTCTCAAATCGATAGCCAGAACTGGCTTCGGTCAAAACTTATTTGATGAATGGCGTTATCTTGACCAAGGTGAGCCAGGTCAAGATTGTTCAGCTCGTCCCATCAATCCTGATTTTGTATTAAATCAGCCTAGATATAAACAAGGCAGTATTCTGTTAGCTAAAAAAAACTTTGGCTGCGGTAGTTCGCGCGAGCATGCTCCTTGGGCTCTTGGACAATATGGTATTCGTGCTTTGATTGCGCCAAGTTTTGCAGACATTTTTATGAACAATTGTTTTAAAAATGGTATTTTGCCAATTGTTTTGGGAGATTCTGTAGTAGATCGTTTATTTAACGAAACCTTTGCTTTCAATGGTTTTCAATTGACGATTGACCTTGAAAAACAGTTAGTGATTGTGGGCGACGGTACCAGCTACCCATTTGACGTGACACCATTTAGAAAATATTGTTTACTCAATGGATTTGATGATATCGGACTTACGCTACGTCATTCCGAAAAGATCAAGTCTTATGAATCCGAGCGCATTTTAAAGATGCCATGGTTAGACACTAAATTACCATAAACATTGGTTTAGAGTACCTTTAAAAGTTTTAGAGAAAGTTGATATGAAAATTGCAGTGCTACCTGGTGATGGTATTGGTCCCGAAATTATTGCTGAGGCAAAGTTAGTATTAAATGCTTTAGGTGAGTCCTTTGAAATCGAAGAAGCGCCGGTTGGTGGTGCGGGTTATAAAGCTTCTGGTCATCCATTACCTGAAGCTACATTGCAACTAGCTAAAGATGCTGATGCAATTTTATTTGGCTCTGTGGGTGATTTTCAATATGATAATTTACCAAGAGAATTAAGACCTGAGCAAGCAATTTTAGGTTTGCGTAAACACTTGTCATTATTTGCTAATCTGCGTCCTGCGATTTGTTATAAAGAATTAACTGCGGCATCATCATTAAAACCTGAGATTGTTGCTGGTTTAGATATTTTGATCGTTCGAGAGTTAAATGGGGATGTCTATTTTGGTTCACCAAAAGGGCTTAGAACTTCTACTGATGGCTTGTTTCCTGGCACGAGAGAAGGTTTTGATACCATGCGATATAGTGAGCCTGAGGTCATTCGGATTGGTCATGTGGCTTTTAATGCAGCCAGAAAACGTCAACGTCGTCTATGCAGCGTTGATAAGTCCAACGTCCTAGAGACTTCACAATTGTGGCGTGATGTCATGACTGAGTTGGGTAAAGAATATCCAGATGTTGAACTAACCCATATGTATGTTGATAATGCTGCTATGCAACTTGTCAGAGCGCCAAAAGCTTTTGATGTGGTTGTTACTGGTAATTTGTTTGGAGATATCTTATCTGACGAAGCATCGATGTTAACTGGTTCGATTGGGATGTTACCTTCAGCTTCATTAGATGCGAACAATAAAGGTTTATATGAGCCAAGCCATGGTTCTGCTCCAGATATTGCTGGAAAAGGGATTGCTAATCCTTTAGCTACTATTTTATCTGCTGCCATGATGCTCAGGTATACCTTAGGCCTTGAAGAACAAGCTGCTCGAATTGAAAATGCTGTTCAAAAAGTGTTGGCCCAAGGTTATCGGACTGGCGATATTTATACAGAGGGTACCAAAAAGGTGGGTACTAGAGAAATGGGGCAAGCCGTTCTCGATGCGCTCGCAAATTAATCTGGGTTTAAACTTTTTAAGTACTTTGTAAGATCTAAATGTCCTAAATTGATCTATTTAGGACATCTCCCTTTAGTCTGTTCTATGACAAATTGGGTTAATTCATAGCGAATTTGTCGTTTTAATCTCTATTTACTTGGGGCAATTGTGTCTCAGGCGTTAAAATAGAAATTCTTTTTTCATTTTTTTTAAGGACTGTTGTTGTATGTCGATTCCATTATTAGGTCTTGTTGGTTGGCGCGGTATGGTTGGAAGCGTCCTCATGGAACGTATGATTGCTGAGAAGGACTTTGACCATGTCGAACCTATTTTCTTTAGCACGAGTAACGTTGGTGGAGATGTGCCATTAATTAATGGCCAAATCCTTACCAAAAATGAAAAAAAACTTAAAGATGCTTATGATATTTCAGCATTGAAACAATGTGATTACATCATCTCTTGCCAAGGTGGCGACTACACTAAAGAAGTTTTTGGTCAACTCAGAACTGCTGGTTGGCAAGGGCATTGGATTGACGCGGCGAGCACTTTACGCATGGTTGATGATGCTGTGATTGTTTTAGATCCGGTAAACCGCTCTGTAATTAATCAAGCAATCAAAGATGGTCGTAATAACTGGATTGGTGGCAATTGTACAGTGAGCTTGATGTTGATGGGCCTAGGTGGCTTATTTAATGCCAATTTAGTGGAGTGGGTCTCCGCCATGACTTATCAAGCTGCATCGGGTGCTGGTGCACAAAATATGCGTGAGTTATTAAATCAAATGGGAGCTTTATATCAGAGCGTTCAAGAAGATTTAAGTACACCGAGTTCCGCTATTTTAGAGATTGATCGTAAAGTTACCCAAACGATGCGTTCTGACTCTTTCCCTAAATCGAATTTTAGAAATACCGCTCTAGCCGGTAGCTTAATTCCGTGGATTGATGTTCCGGTTGAACATGGTCAAAGTAAGGAAGAGTGGAAAGGTGGGGCCGAGTGCAACAAGATTTTAGGCATGCCACCTTTTAGACAGCCAGGAAGTATTCCAATCGATGGCTTATGTGTTCGAGTTGGTGCAATGCGTTGCCATTCACAAGGCTTGACAATTAAGTTAAAAAAGCATGTCGCGATTCAAGATGTTGAACAGATTATTGCTTCGGCCAATGATTGGGTTCAAGTTGTGCCAAATGATCGTGAGCAATCTGAGAAATTTCTCACCCCTGCAGCCGTAAGCGGTACGATGCAAATACCTGTTGGTAGAATTCATCACCTTGCAATGGGACCAGAGTTTATTGGGGCATTCACTGTTGGTGATCAACTCCTTTGGGGCGCTGCTGAACCTCTTCGCAGAATTTTACGTATTTTGATAGAGGCTTAAATTGCATACTAAAACACAATGGTTCACTAGACTCATCCTTTTGCTAGGGATTTGTTTTAGCTCCAGTGTTTGGTCTTTAACTTTGGGTAATATCCAGGTTTTATCGAATGGTTCAGACCCATTTAAAGCAAAAATCGCGATTTTAGGAAATGAGCAAGAGTTGAGACAGTTATCTCAACTCAAAGTGAATTTCCCGGCTAAAGAAGTGTATGAGCAATATGGTTTAAAACAACCCATTGATATAGATAACTTTTCTTTATCAATCGAAAGAAACTCAAATCAACTGCCCACCGTCATTACAGTGAAAACGGCAAACCCTATTCCATTAGAAGAGTTATTCAATGAAATACTGATAGAACTCAGTTGGACGGGAGGGAAACTTGTGAGAGTTTATACAATTTTAAACTCGAATAAAACACCAGTTACTGTTAATCCAGGTGATAACCTTTCAAGAATAACCCAGTCTCTGATGCCGGAGTTGCCGCAGGCCTCTTTTGATCAAGCCCTGACTGCCATTTTCCGGTTGAATCCCAAAGCTTTTATTGCGGGTAATATCCATCGACTTAAAGTTGGTGCGCAATTAGAAATTCCAAGTCAATCCATGGTTGAATCCATTCCGATTAATGAAGCAAAAACTTTTAGTTCGAATATTCAGGAAAATTTCCAACTCAAATTGTGGCAGGAGCCCTCCGAAAAAATGCTGGACTCTGCCTCGATAAGCAAAGATAGATTATTGTTAAGTTCATCGGAAACCGTTTCTGATCAAACTTTACTAGAAACGAAGTTAGAAGAAGAATTGATCGCTCAGAAGAAGGTCATTGAACAAGCCCAAGCAAGAATTAATGAAATTAAAAAAAATATCGCTGATCTCAAAAAGCAATCGAATCAATCATCAACTTGGGATGAAATACTCGCCTTTTTTAATTCTCATATTAATTCAGCCTGGGAGTTCTTAGTAGTTTTTGGCTTATTCCTCGTATTTGTTTATGGCAATTTTTTCCACTATCGTAATTCAGGATCAAACGGACAATCTTCTTTAAGTAATTCTTCCCAAGAAGTACCTAGCTTTGCTAAGAACATTTTTGCAACGCTCGATTTGAATTTAGATTCGCCTTCTTCATTATCGACTGCTACAACTGCCAATCTTTTAAAAAACGAAGATCACGGTATTGCAATTAATAATGCCAAGCCTCATAGAAATATCCCGAGTGTTTCAGACCAAAAATTACGCTTGAACCTTGCTAAATCCTATATAAAAATTCATGACTATCCAACTGCAAAAATTCTATTACAAGAGATAGTTGGTTTAGGGGCGGATGGTAGTTCTGATGTTCTTCGTGAAGCAAAAAAATATTTGCTTCAAATTGCCTAAGCTGTTGAAGCTCGGATGGAAGAACATCTATATCGCATTGCCCTAGGCATTCAATATGACGGGACTGGTTTTTTGGGTTGGCAAAGTCAAACTCACAAAAATACCGTTCAGGATGTTCTGCAATCAGCAATTAGTAAATTTTTAGGTGGCAAGCTAGATGAGTCATTTCGAGTCACGGTTGCAGGTCGCACGGATTCTGGGGTGCACGCGTTGGGGCAAGTCGTGCACTTCGACACTTCCATTAATCGCCCAATGTGGTCGTGGATCAGAGGTATTAATACTTATTTGCCATCTACGGTAAGCATAGAGTGGGCAAAAGAAGTACCATTCGAATTCCATGCTAGGTTCAGCGCTTATGAGAGATCTTATGCCTACCTTTTAATTTCCTCTGCAGTCAAGACACCCTTATTAAATAAAAAAGCAGGCTATGTCATGTTACCTTATGGCAAAAGTTTAGATGTACAAGCGATGCGTGAGGGTGCTCAGTATTTAATTGGTGAACAAGATTTTAGTTGCTTTAGGTCATCGGAATGTCAGAGTAAAACGCCAATAAAAACCATGTATCAAGTAAATATTGTAGAAGAGGATAAAAGGATCTATTTTTTTCTAAGAGCTAATGCATTTTTACATCATATGGTCAGAAATATCGTAGGTAGTTTGATTGAAGTAGGTAAAGGTAAGCAATCGCCAGAGTGGATTGCTTTTTTAATAGAGCAACGTAGTCGCAAGATTGCAGCCCCCACTTTTTCTGCAGATGGGCTATATTTAGTAAAAGTGCAGTATCCTAATGACTTTGAAATACCAGCACCGAATTTTGGCTACAGTGTGATTCCGCCACACTTGTTAGATCAAGCATTTTCAAGCCGTTTTGATGATCCAAATCTAGAATAGAGAGCGTATTAGTGGGACTACTTCAACGTCAAAATGGTTATACCAATATCAAGATATGTGGCTTAAGTAAGCCACAGGATATGATGACTGCCAACACTCTTACCATTGAGGCGGTTGGCTTGGTTTTTTTTCCACCCAGTCCCCGGTACGTCACACCTCAACAAGCATTACAATTAACTTCTATATTGAATGATCAAATAGAAGTTGTTGCACTCGTGGTAGATCCGAGTGATGAGCTGGTTGCAGAGATTCGTTCTCAGGTACGGGTTGATATTTGGCAATTTCATGGCAATGAATCAGCAAAGCGTTGTGCTGAGATTGCTCAATCTACGCCATGGATGAAAGCTGCGAGAATTGATCATCAGTTTTCATTGCAAGATTTTTGCCTTGAATATAATGAATGTGCTGCCTGGATTCTCGATGCTGTAGTTGAGGGATATGGCGGCGGTGGACAAACCTTTAATTGGCAGTTAATACCAGAAATATGGATAAAAGAAAACGCGCATCGGGTCGTTTTGAGTGGTGGGTTGAACTCTCACAATGTAGCTGAGGCTATTGCTTATTTTCAACCCTTAGGTGTTGATATTTCGAGTGGTGTGGAAATCACCCGTGGAAATAAAGATCCTAATTTGATGCAGCAATTCGTAGATGCAGTTCGTTTAACAGATCAATTCAATTCATTTAAAGGCAGTTAATATGTACGATTTTCCAGATCAACGTGGTCATTTCGGTCCTTACGGTGGAGTATTTGTCTCCGAAACCTTGATGTTTGCCTTAGAAGAGTTAAAACAAACTTATGCAAAATATCAACATGACCCTGAGTTTGTTGCAGAGTTTAATAGTGAGCTGAAGCATTTTGTTGGCAGACCTAGTCCAATTTATCATGCCAAAAGATGGAGTGATGAAATTGGTGGTGCCCAAATTTATTTCAAAAGAGAAGATCTAAATCACACTGGCGCTCATAAAATCAATAATGTGATTGGTCAAGCCTTACTTGCCAAGCGGATGGGTAAGCCAAGAATTATTGCTGAAACAGGTGCAGGTCAACACGGGGTTGCAACTGCTACTATTTGTGCTCGTTTTGGTTTGGAATGTATTATTTATATGGGTAGTGTGGACGTTGAGCGGCAAGCACAAAATATTTATAGAATGCGTTTGTTAGGTGCAACCGTAGTGCCTGTAGAATCCGGTTCTAAAACCCTAAAAGATGCTTTAAATGAAGCAATGCGTGACTGGGTAACGAATGTAGAAAATACTTTCTATATCATCGGCACTGTTGCAGGGCCACATCCTTATCCTATGATGGTTCGAGATTTTCAAAGCGTTATTGGTACAGAGTGCATTACACAAATGCCTGAAATGACGGGTAGACAACCTGATTATGTTTTAGCCTGCGTGGGTGGTGGATCGAATGCAATGGGTATTTTTTACCCCTATATTAACTACCCTGAAGTGCAATTAATTGGTGTTGAAGCTGCCGGTGATGGTATTGCTACTGGTCGTCATGCTGCCGCGCTATGTGCTGGAACTCCTGGCGTATTGCATGGTAATCGTACCTATTTAATTCAAGATCAAAATGGTCAAATTATGGAAACACATTCTGTTTCTGCTGGCCTTGATTATCCTGGGGTGGGTCCTGAACATGCTTGGTTAAAAGACATTAATCGTGCTCAATATACTGCCGTAAGTGACGATGATGCTCTTGAAGCCTTTCATCAATGCTGTCGCATTGAAGGTATTATTCCAGCCTTGGAAACAAGTCATGCGATTGCTTATGCCTGTCAATTAGCCAAAACTTTGCCTAAAGATAAAACAATCTTAGTAAATCTTTCTGGGCGTGGTGATAAAGATATGCATACTGTCGCTCAACATACCAAAGTAAAACTGTAATTAATAAAAACGGAAATTGAAGTCCATGTCGAGAATAAAACAAGTTTTTGAAGATTTAGCAAAAAATAAAAAAAAGGGATTAATCCCATTCATAACGGCGGGCGATCCTGATCCAGGTCATACCGTTGAAATGATGCATGTTTTAGTTGATGCTGGGGCGGATGTAATAGAACTTGGTGTTCCATTCTCAGATCCAATGGCCGATGGTCCCGTTATCCAAAGAGCTTCTGAACGAGCTTTAGTAAAAGGTGTCAATCTAGAAAAATGTATTGGGATGGTCAAAGAGTTTCGTCTAAAAAACCATCACACGCCAGTTGTTTTAATGGGCTACGCTAATCCGATTGAAAGAATGGGGTGGGCTCATTTTGCAGATATAGCTTCTAAAGCTGGCGTCGATGGCGTTTTAATTGTCGACTATCCACCAGAGGAGTGTGTTGAATTTGCAGATGAACTGAAGAAAGTAGGGATTGATCCGATTTTCTTATTAGCTCCGACATCAAGTATGGGACGCATTGAACAGGTTGCGCAGGCTGCCCATGGCTATATTTATTATGTCTCCTTAAAAGGTGTTACAGGAGCGGCTAATTTAAATACAACGAGTATTACTTCCATTATTGGTGATATACGGGCAAAAACAAATACCCCTATAGCAGTTGGTTTTGGAATTCGTGATGCAGTAACAGCCAAAGCGGTTAGTCAAACGGCTGACGCAGTAGTAATTGGTAGTGCAATTGTGCAATTATTAGAGTCTGCTCCCCCTGAAACAGGGTTAAAATTACTCAAACAATTTCTAACAGAAATTCGTGTTGCGCTTGATGCATAACTTTATTTTAGGATGACCCAATGAGTTGGATCGATAAATTACTTCCACCCCAAATCCAACCAAGCAATCCTGCTAATCGGAAATCTGTGCCTGAGGGATTGTGGGTTAAATGTCCATCCTGTGAGGCTGTTTTATATAGAACTGATTTAGAGTCCAACCTGTCTGTTTGTCCTAAATGTAGTCATCACATGCGCATTAAAGCACGTGCACGGTTAGATTTCTTACTAGATCCTGAAGGCCGTTATGAAATTGGTCAAGAAATTTTGCCAGTAGATTCTTTAAAATTTAAAGATACCAAAAAATACCCTGATCGCCTCAAAGAAGCGATGGAAGCTAGTGGTGAAACCGATGCAATGGTGGTATTTGGTGGGACTATGCAAGGTTTGCCGGTTGTAATTGCCTGTTTTGAATTTGAGTTTATGGGTGGTTCAATGGGGTCAGTAGTCGGAGAGCGTTTTGCTCGAGGCGTTCAAATGGCAATTGAACAGAAGGTGCCATTTATTTGTGTATCTTCTACAGGTGGTGCCAGAATGCAGGAAAGCCTTTTGTCGTTGATGCAAATGGCTAAAACCAATTCCATGTTAACTTTATTATCAAAAGCAAAGCTACCTTATATTAGCGTTTTAACCGATCCTACGATGGGCGGTATTTCTGCTAGTTTTGCTTTTATGGGAGACGTTGTAATGGCTGAGCCGAAAGCTTTAATCGGTTTTGCTGGCCCACGAGTGATTGAACAAACTGTCCGCGAAAAGTTACCTGAAGGGTTTCAAAGAGCTGAATTTTTGTTACAAAAAGGTGGGATTGACATGATTGTTGACAGAAGAGAAATGCGGACAGAAATCGTTCAGCTTTTAGCACTTTTGCTTAAACAACCCCAAGAATTGATCGCATAAAGCACAATTTAAAATATAAATTGTCCTTAAATCTTTTATGAATGCTGTGACCCCGATGTACTTTGACGATTTAGATGCATGGCTCTCCTATTTGGAGTCAGCTCACCCAGTGGGGATTGATATGGGGCTTTCTCGTATTAATCAAGTAAAAGAAAAGTTAGACCTTCAATTTAAGATACCAGTGATTATTGTTGGTGGTACAAATGGCAAAGGCTCAACTTGTGCTTTTCTAGAAGCTATTTTTGCGAATGCTGGCTACAAGGTTGCCTGTCATACTTCGCCACATTTATCGGTATTTAATGAGCGTGCAAGAATCAATCTCGAAAATGTGAGTTCAGAGACTTTACTAAAGTATTTTCAGCTAGTAGAGCAAGCACGGGCAAGTATTGCACCCGAAGTAACGCTAACTTATTTTGAATTTACTACATTAGCTATCATGTTGTGCTTTTCCATGGCCCCAGTTGATGTGGTGATTTTAGAGGTTGGCCTTGGTGGTCGTTTGGATGCAGTCAATATTATTGATGCTGACTGTTCGATTGTGACCAGTATTGATATTGATCATCAACAATTTCTTGGCAATACCCGTGAAGAAATTGGCTTTGAAAAAGCCGGAATTTTCAGAACTGGCAAACCAGCCATTTGTGCTGATCCGATGCCTCCCAAAAGTTTAATTGAATATGCAAAATCGATTGGTGCTGACTTCTGGCAACCCGGCGTTGACTTTAATTTTCAGGGCGATCAGCAACAGTGGGCCTGGAATGGTCGTGGTAAAAGATTTTCAGGGCTTGGATATCCTGCGTTAAGAGGTGCAAACCAGCTTCTAAATGCTTCTGGGGTTTTAGCTGCCCTGTGTGCGTTACGAGATAAACTACCTGTCAGCGTTCAGTCCATTCGTAATGGGTTTGCAATGGTTGAGCTTCCTGGTAGATTTCAGATCATTCCCGGTCAGCCTACGATAGTTTTAGATGTTGCCCATAACCCACATGCGAGCGCAACGCTTTCGAAGAGTTTGGATAAGATGGGGTATTTCCCCTATACCTACGCAATCTTCGGGATGATGCAAGACAAAGACATTAATGCGGTGATTAAACCCATGCTAGAAATAGTGGATTTTTGGTATTGTGTTGATTTGCCAACCCCTCGGGCCGCTTCAGCAGTCTATTTATCTCAGCGTTTGAGAGACCTTGGTGTGAAAGATAGTGATATTTCAGGAGTAGAAGTATTTAACTCACCTGCAACAGCATACGCAAAAAGCCTTATTCAGGTCAGTCAAAATGATAGAATTGTAGTGTTCGGATCTTTCTTCACTGTATCAGGTGTTCTAGAGTTCCGAAAGAATAAAAAACATTAATTTACTAATAAGCTTTCAAATGAAGCTCTCTAAATAGGTATTGGAAAATTTTGTTAATCAATAAAAAACTTTGTGTTTGCCACAGTAAATACGATTATTTAACTGCATGATTTCACTGCCATCTTTTTTCAAAAAGAATCCCCCAGAGCCAGTGCAGGCAAAAATTGAGCCTGGTTTTCGGGCTCGTCAATCCAAAGTAGAGCTGGAAAAAGAAGATATTTTGACGGAAAATCCAGAAGTCCAAAGAGCGAGACATCGTCTGATTGGTGCTGGTTTTTTATTGTTAATAGCCGTAATTGGCCTGCCAAAATTGTTTGATGCCGAGCCTAAAAAAATTAACAATGATGTTGTTATTAAGGTGGTTCAGTCTGTTACAAATAGCCCCAACAGTTCGGATACCCAACAGGATGAGGGGAAGGTGGTCTCTAAAAATACGAACGACACAAATCCTCAAGATAATTCAACTAAGCAGAATCCAGTTGATCCAGTCAATGAAAAAGCATTGGCTCAAAAAAAATCTGCTGAGGATAAGCCTGACACAAACTCCATTACTGCTTCCCAGGAAAAGTTGAAACCAACAAATGATGGTAACGAATCTTCCAAAGCTGTTTCTAAAAAAGGTAGCCTTCAAACTGATCCGGGTGAGGTGATTGTCAATTCACCGACTCCTGCCGCGAAGGTAGATAACAAAAGTGCTAAATTTATCCTTCGCGTTGCTGCGTTATCGAGTAATGATCGTGTTAAAGAGGTGACGGCGAAAATTAAAGAGTTGAATATATCAACTAAAGTGGTTGAGAAAAAAAGAGAAGCGCCTGATTCTGGAGTGCTGTATTTTATTCAAGCTGGTCCCTTTGCTTCCAAAGAAGAAGCCGTTAGTGCTGAGAAAAAAATTAGTGCTCTAGCAGGCTTGAAGCTTTCCCCAACAATTGTTGAAATCAATAAATAAAGATTATGAGTAACATTGCCTTCACAACCATTGATTTTTTTGTTATTGGAATTGTACTTTTATCAATTCTAGTAGGCTTGGTTCGTGGCCTAATTCAAGAAGCGCTCTCTTTAGTTTTCTATGTGATTGCAATTTATGTGGCAGGAACTTATTACCAACTAGCGATTGATTATTTACTTAATACCTTAGCAATTAGCCATATGATTAAGGTTATTTTGGCATATTTATTGGTGTTTTTAGGAGCCTTGATTTTAGGGAAAATGCTGACTGGCTTTATTGGAAGATTAATCTCTTCAGTTGGGCTATCGTTATTTGATCGTTTGTTGGGAGGTGTTTTTGGTGCCTTTAGAGGTGTTTTAATCGTGGTTGTCATTTCAGCTTTAGTTGCTTTAACTGAACTTCCAAAAACAATTGAATGGCAAGATGCTATAACCAGACCAGCAATTGAAACGCTTGTTGGAGTTTTTCATAGTTGGCTTCCCGAGGATTGGGCTAGTCAATTATTAAAAGCTACCGATATTCGAAAATCCAAATAAATCTGAAAGTTAATTATGTGTGGAATTGTCGGTTTTGTTGCAAATGAACCAGTTAACCAATTAATCTATGATGCTTTATTACTATTACAGCATCGTGGGCAGGATGCCGCCGGAATAGCGACAACCAATGGTCGATCTTTTTATATGCATAAAGCAAACGGTTTAGTCAGGGACGTTTTCCGAACTAGAAATATGCGTAGCCTCATAGGCAAAGCTGGGATTGGCCAGGTTCGTTATCCCACAGCCGGCTCAGCAAGCAGTGAAGAAGAGGCTCAGCCTTTTTATGTTAATGCACCTTTTGGAATCGTATTAGCTCATAACGGAAACTTGACTAATGCTGCCACTCTTCGGGATGAGATGTTTTATCGTGATCGTAGGCATATTAATACCAGCTCTGACACAGAGGTACTGCTAAATGTTCTAGCTGATGAAATCCAGCATTCTACAGAGGGCATTGCATTAGATGCAAACTCTGCATTTACAGCTCTAGAAAAAGTTTATAGTCGTCTTCAGGGATCTTTTGCGGTCGTCAGCATGATTGCTGGTTATGGTTTACTTGCTTTTCGTGATGCCAATGGCATACGCCCCTTATGCATTGGCAGAATGGATATTGGCCAAGGTAAAACCCAATGGATGGTTAGTTCAGAGTCTGTTGCAATTGAAGGTATTGGGTACGAGTTCGTCAGAGATATTGCTCCCGGTGAGGCGATTTTTGTTGATTTAGATGGCAATTTTGCAAGCCGTCAAATTGTGGCTGATGCTGAATTAAATCCTTGTATTTTTGAATATGTTTATTTGGCAAGACCAGATTCTTGTATTGATGGGGTGTCAGTATTTGATGTGCGTATGAAGATGGGTGATTACCTTGCCAAAAAAATCAGTCGTGAAACAGATGTAAGCGATATCGATGTAGTTATGCCTATACCAGATTCAAGTAGACCAGCAGCTATGCAAGTTGCTAAACATCTAGGAATTGAATATCGAGAGGGATTTTTTAAGAACCGTTATATCGGTAGAACTTTTATCATGCCTGGTCAAGCTGTTCGTAAAAAATCCGTACGTCAAAAATTAAATGCTATGCGTGTAGAGTTTCATAACAAATCTGTCTTAATTGTTGATGATTCTATCGTTCGCGGAACTACTTCTTATGAAATTGTGCAAATGGCTAGGATGGCAGGAGCTAGAAAAGTTATTTTTGCTTCAGCAGCGCCACCGGTTCGTTTTCCAAATGTCTACGGTATCGATATGCCGACCCGCAGTGAGTTAGTCGCTTATGGTCGTACTACCGAGGAAATCAATGACATGATTGGTTCTGATCAATTAATTTATCAAGATGTTGAAGATTTAAAACAAGCTATCCGAGATATTAACCCTATTATCAACAATTTTGATGCGTCCTGTTTTGATGGTGTTTATGTTGCTGGAAACATTAGCCCGTCTTACTTGGATGCTCTTGAGGCTTCTAGAATCAATCCAGAATCAATGGCGGATCGTGCTAGTGATAGCTCTGATTTTTCGAGATCACAATTACATCTTCAATTAACCCAAAAAGATTAATCAAAGCGAAGTTCCATGACCACAGATTCCTTTTCTTCTAAGCCTCTCCATCCTGAGACATTAGCTGTTCGCTCAGGTACATTAAGATCTAATTTTAATGAGCATTCAGAGGCAATATTTCTGACATCGAGTTTTGTCTATGCAAACTCTGCGGAGGCTGCAGAAAAATTTGCTAACGCTGAAACAGGCTTTATTTACTCTAGATTTACTAATCCAACCGTTTCGATGTTTCAGGATCGTCTAGCTGCCTTAGAAGAAGCGGAAGCTTGTATTGCAACCTCTTCTGGGATGTCAGCTATTTTTGCTATTACGGCTGCACATCTCAAGACGGGTGATCATATTGTTTGTTCCAGAGCCGTCTTCGGATCAACGATCCAACAATTTAGTAATATTTTCTCTCGGTTTGGTATCGAAACGAGTTATGTGGATTTAGTTGATTTACAGGCATTTGAAAATGCAATGCGTCCGAATACCAAGATGGTATTTATTGAGAGTCCCTCGAATCCATTGACTGAAATTGCTGACATATCTGGTATTTCTAAGATTGCTAAAAAGCATGATGCATTATTTGTAGTTGATAACTGTTTTTGCTCACCAGTATTACAAAAACCTTTAAAACTCGGAGCAGATGTTGTAACCCATTCCGCTACAAAGTTTTTAGATGGTCAAGGGCGTGTTCTTGGTGGGGCGATTTTAGGATCAAAAGAATTTATTTCTAAAGTATTTACCCTCAATCGTAGCGCTGGATTTACGATGTCAGCCTTTAATGCTTGGGTTTTACTAAAAGGCCTTGAAACTCTAAGCTTGCGCGTTGAGAAGCAAAGTCAAAACGCTTTGGAGCTCGCTAAATGGCTAGAAAGTCAGCCTGCTGTTGAGCGTGTTTTGCATCCTGGACTTGAGTCGCACCCACAACATGCACTTGCCATGAAACAGCAAAAGATGGGCGGGGCAGTGATTTCATTTATTGTCAAAGGTGGACGACAAAATGCTTGGACAGTGATTGATCAAACGAAAATCTGCTCGATTACGGCAAATTTAGGAGATACCAGAACGACGATTACCCATCCTGCTACAACCACCCACGGTAGAATGCCGCCACTTGATCGTGAAAAGGCTGGTATTGTTGAAGGTTTGGTGCGTTTGTCTGTTGGACTTGAACATGTTGATGATTTAATCAACGACTTGGCTCAAGGTCTATCTCAGATTCAGTAATTGTTTGACAGTATTAATCCAATAACTTAAAACCCACTTTATACAAAGGAAATCACATGTCAGTATCAATCATTTCACACAATAGTCAATTTGGAACTGCTGGTCAGATTTTTGCTGAAGATATTCCAGAAATTGCTGCTGCAGGCTATAAAACTGTGATCGATAACAGACCTGATTTTGAAGGAGGGACTGACCAACCTCTGCATACCGATATTGAACAAGTAGTTAAAGCCGCTGGTTTATCTTTTGCCTATCTTCCAGTCATTAGCGGTCAAATTACTCAAGCTCAGGTACAGCAAATGTCAGAACTTTTGGATGCTTTACCAAAACCTATTTTGGCTTTTTGTAGAAGTGGTGCCAGATCAACGCATCTTTATCAATTAGCCTTGCAACTCGGCTAAAGGACCAGAATCAGTGCTTAAACTTTGGCCTATTGGCTTTTTGATATGTTGTAGTTTTATAAGATTTGCAACGGCCAATCCCACTCTGGAAAATGAGCTTTTAAAGTTAGATCAAATTCAAGAACAGTTAGACTTAAAAAGAGATTGGGTAAAATTTCGCTTTGATTCGGATGTGCAAGCGTGTAAAGATTTATTTTTTACGACCAATTGCACGACCAAAGCAAAAAAACAATTACAACGAGAAGAAAAAGATCTTTTTGAGCAGGAAAATTTACTACATACTCGTCAAAGAGAGGTAAAGAAAGCGATTAAAGACGAAGAAGATCAGCAAAGAATAGCCGAAAGAGCTGATCCTAAGCAAGTGCAAATCAGAGCCAACAACCGTGCCAGTTTTGAGGAAAAGCAACGTGAAAAAGCACTGCGAGAGGCGGAAGTTGTGGAGCGTCGAAATGATGCGGCTAAACGTGCTCAAGAAAACCGCAACACTTCTCCTTTTTGATCATGGCTAAAAATAAAACACAATATGTTTGTAATGCCTGTGGAGCGGACTTTCCTAAGTGGCAAGGGCAATGCCCTGCATGTAATGAGTGGAACTCTCTAGAAGAAACTATCGAGCAAAAGACACAGCATCGCTATGCCAGTATTGCTAAAACTACCCCTAACCAAAAGCTCTCAGAAATTGCGCTTGAGGACTTTGGGAGAATCTCAACTGGGATTTCGGAGTTTGACCGGGTTTTGGGCGGTGGTCTTGTTGATGCTGGAGTGGTACTCATTGGCGGGGATCCAGGGATTGGAAAATCCACTTTGTTATTACAAACGCTAGCAAATCTAAGTCTTGAATCCATCCCAGTAATGTATGTAAGTGGAGAGGAGTCTGCTGCTCAAATTGCACTGAGAGCAAAAAGGATCGATAGTGACGCGCCTGATTTAGTCGTATATCCTGAGATTCAGTTGGATAAAATATTACACTCTCTGGAATCAGCTAGACCTAAGGTCGCTGTCATTGACTCGATTCAAACTGTTTATTCTGATCAACTAACTTCTGCCCCAGGTTCTGTAGCGCAAGTTCGTGAATGTGCCGCGCAACTAACTCGCTTAGCTAAATCGACTGGTATTTCCTTAATCCTAGTCGGTCATGTGACTAAAGAAGGAAATATTGCTGGACCACGTGTATTGGAACATATTGTCGATACTGTTTTGTACTTTGAAGGGGATACGCAGTCTTCTTTTAGACTAGTAAGAGCCATTAAAAATCGTTTTGGAGCCGTTAATGAGTTAGGCGTTTTTGCGATGACAGAAAAAGGCTTAAAGGGCGTTAATAATCCATCGGCACTTTTCCTATCCCAAAGTAGTGACTCGGTTCCTGGTGCTTGTGTGCTCGTTACGCAAGAGGGGAGTCGGCCAATTTTAGTAGAAATTCAAGCTTTAGTGGACAGTTCTCATATTCCTAACCCTAGACGACTAGCGGTTGGTCTTGAACAAAATCGTTTGGCCATGTTACTAGCTGTGATGAATCGTCACGCCGGTATTTCATGCTTTGATCAAGATGTATTTTTAAATGCGGTGGGGGGTGTGAAAATTTCGGAACCTGCAGCAGACTTAGCAGTATTACTTGCTATTCAATCCTCTCTAAAAAACAAAGCACTTCCTAAAGATTTAGTCGTCTTTGGTGAAGTTGGTCTTGCTGGTGAGATTAGAGCTTGTCCAAGGGGGCAAGAACGCCTGCGAGAAGCAGCTAAGTTAGGCTTCAAAAAAGCGATTATTCCCAAGGCTAATATGCCTAAAGGAGTTCAGTTTGATTCAATGGAAATTCATGCTGTTGAAAGAATTGAAGTCGCTTTACAGTTAGTTCGTGA
Source organism: Polynucleobacter rarus (assembly GCF_003072505.1). GTDB lineage: Bacteria > Pseudomonadota > Gammaproteobacteria > Burkholderiales > Burkholderiaceae > Polynucleobacter > Polynucleobacter rarus. The sequence goes on along the minus strand of NZ_NTGB01000001.1, from coordinate 1,203,978 downwards.
TTTTTAGTATTTAGAATCTTTCAATGCCTAAAGTTCCTCACCTCACTCGCGATGACTTTCCGAAAATTGTCAGAATCTCTACCCGTTGGTCGGATAACGATGTTTATCAGCACGTGAATAATGTTGTCTATTTTTCTTTTTTTGACACAGCCGTTAATTTAAACTTGGTAGAACAAGGTTTCATTGATTTTCAAGAGAGTAAAGTTGTTGGTCTTGTAGTTGATAACCATTGTCAATTTTTTTCCTCAATCACTTTTCCTGATGAGGTTTTTGTGGGAATTGCCGTTGAAAAAATAGGTAATTCAAGCGTTGTTTATCGTTTAGGTATTTTTAAAAATGATGACCCAGCGCTATGTGCCTTAGGTCGATTTACCCATGTTTATGTGAATCGAAATGATCAAAAACCGACTCCAATTCCACCTGAAATTCGTACGATGTTAACAAATCTAATTCGACAATTTGATATCAGTTAGATTGACACTTAAAAAGATTCGAATTTTTACTGAGGAAGGTTCTCTTCTAAGATAAGTAAAACTTGACGATTAGAACTTGAAACCTCAAGCCACTGGACTTCTAATTCTGGAAAAGCATTAATAAAGTTATCGTATTCGTTTCCAATTTCGATGACTAGAGCCCCTCTTTCATTCAAATAGTTTTTCGCATCTTGAATAATTTTACGAATGAGTGTCATCCCATCTTCACCACCATCTAATGCCAACCAGGGCTCTTTTAAATACTCTGCAGGTAATTTTTGCATCGTCGTTTGATTGACATAAGGGGGATTACAAATAATTAAATCAAATCGATTCTCTTCATTTGGTTCAGGTAAATCAATCCATAAATCACTATGGATAATTTCAATTACTTCTGATAATTCGTAGCTAAGAATATTTTTTTGGGCAAGGGCGAGGGCATTTAAATCGATATCACTGGCACAAACTTGGATATCTGGATAGTTCAATGAAAGGAGAATGGCTAAAGAGCCATTACCAGTGCATAAATCTAAGGCTTTCCCATCCGGTGGTAAGAAATCATCCAGATCACCTTGAGTAATCAATTCTGCAATAAAAGATCTGGGAATAATACTACGCTCATCACATTCAAAACAGTGACCCATCAACCAAGCTTCTTTTAGAAGATAAGCAAGGGGAGTTCTGGTTTTAATTCTTTCCTCGACAATTTTCAATGCTTTTGCAAAAGCCACTGCATCATAAGGTTCATCCAAATGATCGAGAGCTTGCACTGGTGAAATGCCAACACAATGAGCAATCAGCCACAAGGCTTCGCTAGGTGCCTCGGGTGCACCATGACCAAAATAGACATTTGAGCCATTTAAAATTTCAGTAATTTGATCAATGGCTTGATCAAAACTTTGCGGGTCTTCTTCCAAGGATATACAGTTGTCTCTAATAAAGATTGCTTATTGAATCATTAATTTTTTTAATACGGTAAAGTAAATATCTTTAAGAGATTCTATATCATCTACTTTGATATTTTCGTTTACTTGGTGAATTGTGGCATTGATGGGGCCAAATTCAACCACTTGCGGACAAATTTTTGCAATAAAGCGACCATCACTCGTTCCGCCTGTTGTAGACAACTCTGCATCTACACCGGTTGTCTCTTTAATTGCAGATTGTAAAACATCACACAATTCTCCCCGCGGGGTCAAGAAGGGCTCGCCCCCTTGGTTCCAAGATATTTCATATTCCAACTGATGTTTATTGAGAATATCTTCTACTTGTTTAGCCAAGCTAGATGCGGTACTTACTGAAGCAAATCGGAAGTTAAAGTCAATCACAGCCTCACCAGGAATTACATTCGTTGCGCCAGTACCTGCATGAAAATTGGAGGTTTGCCAAGTTGTTGGTGGGAAATATTCATTACCCTTATCCCATTGAATTTGTGCTAATTCAGCTAATACGGGAGCAACTTGATGGATTGGATTACGCCCTAAATGAGGGTAGGCTACATGACCTTGAATTCCCTTAACACTTAATTTAGCTGATAGCGAGCCACGTCTACCATTTTTGATGGTATCTCCAAAAACTTTACTACTCGTTGGTTCACCAACGATACAGTAATCCAGTTTCACTTGTCTCTCTTTTAATTTATTAACCACAACAACGGTGCCATCTGTATTTTTAGGACCTTCTTCATCACTGGTCAATAAAAACGCAATCGAACCTGCATGCATAGGATATTGTTGGACAAACTCTTCCGTTGCCACAACGAACGCTGCTAAAGAGCTTTTCATATCAGCTGCTCCGCGACCGTACAAAATGCCGTCTTTAATCACTGGCACAAAGGGGTTAGTATTCCATTTATCCATGGGGCCAGGCGGTACTACATCGGTATGTCCGGCAAAGACCAGACACTTAGCTTGAGCTCCGTCAGTGCCTCTGCGAATAGCCCATAAGTTGGTAACTAAAAAATCGTCTGGACCGCTCATGATTGTCTCGCAACTAAAATTGAGTTGTTTTAAGCGACTCGCAATTAACTGTTGAATCCCACCATCCATTGGTGTTACAGAGGGATGGGCAATCAGACCTTGTGCTAATTGTTGGGTAGTTGTTAATTGATTTTCAGGCATAAGCTTTATTTAAAAAAGTTGGCGTATTTGACTTCATCAAATCCCAACATCATTTCATCTCCAGATTGTAGTACCGGACGTTTAATCACAGATGGTTTGGAAACCATTAAGGCGATTGCCCCATCCTGCGTTTGCGCTAATAGTTGCTGTTCTTCAGATAGGGAACGCCAAGTGGTGCCCTTGCGATTGATTAACTGGTCAAGTTCAACTTTTGCCAACCAACCTAGCACTTGAGGCTCGGTTGGTATTTGTTTTTTGAAATCAATAAATTCATAGGAAATGTCATTGCTTGTCAGCCAATCTCGTGCTTTTTTGACAGTATTGCAATTGGGGATTCCAAAAATTTTGATCGACATGGAACTCATTAATCTCTTAATAAATCGTTAATCGCTGTTTTAGCACGAGTTTGAGCGTCAACTTTTTTAACGATAATTGCGGCGTACAAGCTATATTTGCCATCTTTCGAGGGAATTGAACCGGGAACCACAACAGAGCCGGCAGGTACTCTGCCATAATGCACTTCGCCAGTTTCTCTGTCATAAATTTTGGTGCTTTGACCAATATAAACACCCATCGATAAAACGCTATTTTCTTCAATAATGACGCCTTCCACAACTTCGGAACGGGCACCAATAAAGCAGTTGTCTTCAATAATGACTGGCCCAGCCTGAACAGGTTCTAAAACACCACCAATCCCAACGCCACCTGACAGGTGAACGTTTTTACCGATTTGAGCGCAAGATCCAACAGTTGCCCATGTATCAACCATCGAATTTTCATCTACATAAGCACCGATGTTGACGTAGGATGGCATTAATACAACGCTTTTACCGATAAACGATCCACGTCTAGCAATGGCTGGTGGAACAACTCTAAATCCGCCTGCGGCAAAATCTGCGGCCGTGTAATCTGCAAATTTACTAGGTACCTTGTCATAAAACTGCGTAAAACCTCCTGCAGGCATCACTTCGTTATCTTGTAATTTGAATGACAGCAGAACTGCTTTTTTAACCCATTGATTCACTGTCCAGTTACCCACACTGACCCTAGTGGCAACTCTTAAACTACCGTTATTTAAGCCATCGATAACGCTTGCGACAGCATTTTTTAATTCTGCAGTAACGTTTTGTTGATTGATATTGGCACGATCGTCCCAAGCAAGATTGATGAGGTTTTCTAATGGCTGGTTATTTGTGTTTGTCATAGTTAATTGAATGTTGTAATTTCAGTAGGAAAATAAGCACTATTTTATATCGTGAAGACTTTTTATTGATAAAAGTCAGAGAAAATTGCTTACTCTTGATATTATCTTAATTTATTTGACTGAAAATGAATTGCTGTGAGACTTAGATCAATCAAACTTGCTGGTTTTAAATCTTTTGTAGATCCTACTAACTTTGACCTGCCTGGCCAATTAATTGGCGTTGTCGGTCCGAATGGTTGCGGGAAGTCGAATATTATCGACGCAGTCCGTTGGGTATTGGGCGAGTCAAGGGCTAGTGAATTGCGTGGAGAGTCCATGCAAGACGTTATTTTCAATGGCTCCGGTCTCAGAAAGCCCTCAGGCAGAGCCAGCGTTGAACTCGTTTTTGATAATACTGACGGTAAGGCACAAGGCCAATGGGCAGCCTTTGGCGAAATTTCTGTGAAACGTGTTTTGACTCGAGATGGCACTTCTAACTATTTGATTAATCAACAAAATGTTAGAAGAAAAGACATTCAAGATATGTTTCTTGGAACGGGCTTAGGTCCGCGTGCCTATGCCATTATTGGCCAAGGCATGATTTCTAGAATTATTGAGGCTAAGCCCGAAGAATTAAGAATCTTTCTCGAAGAAGCCGCAGGCGTGTCTAAATATAAAGAACGTCGCCGAGAAACGGAATCTCGTATTGAAAGCACTCAAGAAAATCTTACGCGTGTCAGGGATGTCTTGCGGGAATTGGACAGTCAGTTAGTAAAACTTGAATCACAAGCTGAGGTTGCTGAGAAGTTCCAAACTTATCAAAAAAACATGACAGAAAAGCAACATTTGTTATGGTTAATGAGAAAAATAGAAGGCGAGCAAGAACAAAACACCCAAGCAATGGTGATTCGTGAACAACAATTAGCTTTCGAAGAACTCACGGCAAAGTTAAGATCCGTTGAATCGGAACTAGAGTCCAAGCGTAGTCTTCAGTTCGATTTACAAAATGAAGTCAATGATGCCCAAGGTAAGCTGTATGAAGTCAACGCACTTATTTCTCAAATAGAGTCAGAAATACGTTTTAATGACAACTCAAAACAGCGGCTTACTGAACAATTAGCCGATTTAGCCAATCAACAAACCCGCTGGGATACTCAACTTCAACTTGCTCAAGAGCAAATTGGTCTAATTTTGGAAGAAATAGAAGAAGCTCTTGAAAAAGAAGCAACTTATCAGGAGTTATTAGCCCAGCACTTATCAGAAATGTCTTTGATTGAGGAACAGTGGAATACTTCTAAGGGCAAGGTTGAATCAACCCGCCAAGCGATTAATCATCAAGAAAAAGAAATCGCTCGATTAAGTGCTGTATCGCAAGGAATATCTAATCAAACGCAACAAACACAACAACGCATTGCCCGTCTAAAAATTGATTTAGATCAGTTAATTAAACCGGATGAAGAAGCACTTGGAATGGCGATTGATCGTAATGAAAATGCCATTAAAAAAAGAGATGAAGCCCAATTAAAGCAACAGCAAGCAGAGGCAAATATTCCTCAAGCTGAAGAAGCTAGCGCAAAGGCCCAGGAAGTTTTATTAAAAGCAAATGCGGCGATTAGTCAGACACAAGCAAAATTAAACGCTTTAAAAAATATCCAGGCGCAAATTCAAGCGCAAGGAAAATTAAAACCTTGGTTGGATAAAAATAATTTAGCGAATCTACCGAGACTATGGCAAAAAATTCAAGTAGAAACAGGGTGGGAGCCTGCTATTGAGGCTATTTTGCATGAGCGATTGGGCGCGATTGAGTCATCCCAGCTTGAGGCCGTCCTTACTTTTGTGGATCAAAAACCACCTGGACGGGTCGCCTGGTTTGAGCACAACACCCAAAATGAATCAATCAAATCACCACAACTTAGTCAGTTCACACCATTTGCTAGTCGCGTCAAAGTCAAAGATTTAGGACTGACTCAGGTTTTAAACGAGTGGTTAAATAACATCTATGTGATGGATACAGTCAGTGAAGCATTGTCAAAACGTAAAGAGCTCCCCAACGGCGGAATTTTTGTTACCAAGTCAGGGCACATTGTTTCTCGGGTTGGCGTTCAGGTCTATGCTGAAGATAATGAACAAGCTGGCTTGATTGCAAGAGCGAAAGAAATTGAAGATTTAGAAAAACAACTTAAATCTGACCTCATGATGCTCGAAGAAGCACAGCTGGAAAATAGTTCTGCGAAATCGAACTATCAAGCCGCCTATGCTCAGGCTCAAGAGGATCGTTTGTATGCCCAGCAAGCGGTGAAGGATGCTCATCGATTTGAGGTTGAAACGATGCAGTTACGTCAGGCTGAGATTGATTACTTTTCAAAAGCTGAACAGTTAAACATTAGCTTACAAGAAGCTCAAAATACATTAGAAGAACATGCCGGTTCTTTATTAGAGAATGCTGCGTTGTCTGAGGAAATTACTGCTCAACTAGACGAATTAGCTAGCACTTATGAAATTTTGCAAAACGAAAATCAGGCCCTGATTGCGAGTCGCGAAATGGGTATGCAAAAGCGTCAAGATATGATGACCTCAGTGCAGGAAGCAAGTTTCACGTTGCGTTCATTAAAGCAACGCCAAGTTGACCTTACCAAAGATATTCAAACTGCTCAAGAACAACTTGAAATTGTGCAACAAAAGACCTTGCAAAATCAGTTGGAATTAGAACAAGTGAGTAGTATCCAAAACCAGGATCGACTACAAGATTTATTGGAACAACGCTCTGAATCGGAAGAAAGTCTTACCCAAGCAAGGACTATTTTTGATGGTTTAATGTTCGACATTAAAGCCTTTGATGAAAATAGATTGACCACTGAAAGAGATATTAATCCCATCCGCGAACGGATTACTGCTGCACAGTTAAAAGAACAAGCAGCTAGATTGACGGTTGAGCAATTTGCGGCTTTATTGGAAGAGGCGCAAGCCAATATTGATGCGATTTCTCAACTCATGAATGAGGGGGTCAAGGTCAATCAATTGCAATCCCAAGTCAATGATATTCAGCGTAGCATTCAGTCTTTAGGTCCTGTGAATATGGCCGCTTTGGATGAGTTAAAGTCATCTAGAGAGAGAAAAGGATTTTTAGATGCACAGTCTGCGGATTTAAATGAGGCAATTCAGACTTTAACGGATGCGATTTTAAAAATTGATGGTGAAACGCGTGAACTCTTACAAGGTACTTTTGATGAGGTGAATAAACATTTTGCGCTTTTATTCCCCGCCTTATTCGGAGGTGGTAACGCGAAACTTGTCATGACTGGTGATGAAATACTAGACTCTGGTGTGCAGGTAATGGCTCAACCCCCTGGTAAGAAAAACTCTACCATTCATTTATTGTCCGGTGGTGAAAAGGCACTAACAGCGATTGCTTTAATTTTCTCAATGTTTCAGCTCAATCCAGCTCCGTTTTGTTTGTTAGATGAGGTGGATGCGCCATTGGATGATGCCAATACTGCCAGGTATGCTGATATTGTTGCCAAAATGTCAAAAAATACGCAATTTTTATTTATTTCACACAATAAGATTACGATGGAAATAGCCAACCAATTAATCGGTGTTACCATGCAAGAGCAGGGGGTTTCAAGGGTTGTGGCGGTTGATCTACAATCCGCAACGAACTTGCTACAAATTGCTTAATTTTAGAATGATGTAACCAGTGAACACTTTCATTTTTACTGATCAAATTGATTTACAACTTGCCCTAGTATTTATTGGGGTAATCATTATCATTTCGATTATTATTTATAACTTGGTACGTGCTCAAAAATCCAAGTTAAAAAAAGAAGCCCAAGCTTCTATTCAAAGCGCCTACAGCTCCGAAGGGATCAGTAATGACTCCCCACGAAATTCATCTTTTTCCGAAGATAGTCTTACTGATAGAAATATAGATACGCAACGTAAAGAACCATCATTAGGTATCTTGCCAGGGTCTTCAACGACTACTTCAGTTAGTTCTGAGTTAAATTCGCAAACTGAATCTGACTCGAATGGAAGTCCATTGCAAATTTTTAAAGCAAGCAGTTATGTGTCAAGAATTGACCCTAACATTGATTGTGTAGTCGCTTTTCGATTTTCTTTACCTATCAGCGGAGCCGAAGTCATTGAATGTGTTCAAAAGCTTTCAAAGGATCATTTACGAGTCGTGTTTGAGGGGCTGAACGAAGGGTCTGCAATGACTGGTTCGGTCAATTCTTCCTGGGAGTTATTGCAGTTCAACAACACCTATCAAGAATTACAGGCAGGTCTTCAGCTTGCTAACCGGCGGGGACCGATTGGGAACGAACAGTTAGCAGAGTTTTTTGGCCTCGTCCAACATCTTTCACAAGAGCTTGAAGCAGAAATTGATATTCCGCCATTAACCGATGTTTTGAATGATGCGACAGATTTAGATCAGTTTGCGATTCAATGTGATATCCAATTAGGTTTTAACTTAACTTCGAATATGTTGAGCTGGCAATGTTCAGAGATTCAGAGCAAACTGTTGAGCCACGGTTTTAACCTATCACGAGAAGGGTCTTCATTTAACTACATGTTAGATGATGTCTTATTATTTAAAGCTCAGGTAGGTACTTTAAACTTTTTAAGAGATGACCTTCAAACAATGCGAATCGATCAAATTTACTTTAGTTTTGATGTGCCCCTCATTCCAATAGAATTAAATCCTTTTATTAAAATGCTCGAGGTAGGACAACTACTAGCTAAAGAACTAGAAGGCCGACTGCTAGATGATAATGGCCAAGCTTTAAGTATTTTATTGACGCAGAATATTGAAAACCAACTTGAACCCATTTACCAATTAATGAAGGAACGTCAAATAGAGCCTGGTAGTGCGACTGCCTTAAGACTTTTTAACTAAGTTTGATACTTTCATGTCAGATTTAATCAAAGCTAGGTATACGAGGTTAAAAGAAGAGATTGCAAAGCATGATCAAGCCTATTATTTGAATGATGCTCCGCAAATTCCTGATGCTGATTATGATCAGTTATTTCGGGAATTACTTGAAATTGAAAAAGAATATCCAACTTGGATTTCAAACGACTCCCCGTCACAAAAAGTAAGTGGATATGCCAATGCTGTTTTTTCCCCAGTAGTTCACGGCACTCCCATGCTTTCCCTCAATAATGCCTTGACTGAAGAAGAAGCAATTGCTTTTGATAAACGCTGTCATGAAGGCTTATTGAGCCAATCATTCGAATATTCTTGCGAATTAAAATTTGATGGGTTGGCAATTTCTATTCTGTATGAATATGGCAGATTAGTAAGAGCCGCAACGCGAGGTGATGGTAGTACTGGTGAAAACGTGACTGACAACATCAAGACCATTGCATCTATTCCTAAACAATTACTGGGGTCAGATATCCCAGACAGAATCGAAGTGCGCGGGGAAGTATTCATGCGCCATTCTGATTTTTATGAATTGAATCAACTTCAAAGGGAACTTGGTGCAAAAGAATTTGCTAATCCAAGAAATGCTGCAGCTGGAAGCTTAAGGCAGTTAGATCCTCTAATTACCGCTAGTCGCAAGTTATCCTTTTTTGCTTATGGCATTGGTGAGTTAAGTCCTGTAACTTGGCTACCAATATCCCATAGCCAATTAATGGCTAGCTATCAAAAGATGGGGATTCCCGTTTGCGATGAACACTGTATCGCTAACGACGTATCTGAATTAATGGCATTTTTTAAGCAGATCGGTGATAAAAGATTATCCCTACCTTATGACATTGATGGGGTGGTTTATAAAGTGAATAACTACGCCTTTCAAAATCAACTAGGCTATGTTTCTAGAGCGCCACGATTTGCGATTGCGCATAAATTTCCACCCCAAGAAGCTTTTACCACCGTACTAGCAATTGAAGTGCAAGTCGGTAGAACGGGAGCGATTACGCCTGTAGCAAGGCTTGATCCAGTCTTGGTAGGTGGGGTTACGGTCACGAATGCGACCTTGCATAATCAAGATGAAATTTCACGAAAAGATATTCGAGTTGGTGACCACGTGATTGTTCGCAGAGCAGGTGATGTGATTCCAGAAATCGTCAGCGTTGATTTACAGCAACGCCCTCAAAACACTCAACCTTATCACTTTCCATTAACCTGCCCAATTTGTCATTCACATATTGAAAAACTTGCTGGAGAAGCCATCGCAAGATGCTCAGGAGGATTATTTTGTCCTGCCCAAAGAAAGCAAGCAATCATTCATTTTGCGCATCGTCGAGCGATGAATATTGATGGTTTAGGTGAGAAAATTGTAGATAAACTCGTGGCAGAAAAGATCATCTCTAACCCTGCTGATTTATATAAGTTGCAACATAGTCTGAATAAATTAGTCCAACTTTTTTACGTCAATGCAAATGATTCTAGTAAGCAAAAAAAAGGCCAAGATTTAGCTGAAGGAAAACAAATTCAAAATTTATTGAGTGCAATTGACGGATCAAAATCTGCCTCATTAGCCAGGTTTATTTTCGCTTTAGGAATTCGCCATGTGGGCGAAACTACTGCCAAAGATTTAGCAAAATCCTATAGAAAAATTGAAGCGCTAATGGATGCTTCATTGGAGGACCTATTAAAGGTTAGAGATGTCGGACCTGTTGTAGCACAATCTATTGTTAGCTTCATGTCAGAAAGTCATAACCGTGAGGTGATTGAACAGCTTTTAGCAAGTGGCGTTAATCCAGTAGAAGTGTCTGAGCTAGTCCTTGAATCGCCTTTTCAGGATAAGACCGTTGTGATTACTGGAACTTTGCCAACGATGTCCAGAGACGAGGCAAAACTCTTGTTAGAAAAACATGGTGCCAAGGTTTCAAGTGCCGTTTCTTCAAAGACCAGTTATTTGCTTGCGGGAGCAGATGCCGGGAGTAAACTGGAGAAGGCAATAGCTCTCAACATCACTGTGATTGACGAGGCAATGATGATGAGCATGATAGACCAAGCGCAGTAGGAACCTTCGTTTTGCTTATTGTAGGATTTCAAACACCAAGTACTTCAAACAACTCAGTTTCTAATTGAATTTGTAACTTAGGATTGAGCTTTAATCTTTCGCCATCAAGTAATAAGGTGTCTTCTACTCGTTCCCCAAGCGTATTGATGCGAGCTGATTTAAGGGAAATTTGGTGTTTGGCCAGTACCTTTGAAATGCCATAAAGTAATCCGACACGATCACTAGCCGACAATGACAGAATAAATGAGTCACCTCTTTCATCCGGGACTAAACTAACTAGCGGTTGAACAGGGAAAGTTCTTGATTGTCTTGAAATTCTTCCTTTTAAGGCCTCGGGTAAAGCCAAGTTTCTAGTAATGATTTCTGTTAGATCATGTTCAATCATTTGAATTAAATCTCTATATGCAGCAATTTCAGAGCCATCAAGATAACTTATTTGAAAGGTATCTAAAGCATAGTGATGTTTAGTCGTTTGAATATTGGCATCTAAGATATTAAATTTACTCTTGTCAAAATAGGAACAAATTCTAGCGAACAAATCAACTTGATCGGGGGTGTAGACAAAGACTTGTAGGCCTTCTCCAATTGGAGAAATTCGAGCACAGACAATCGATTTGTTTGAGTTGACTTGATTAAAGAGATGTCTTGTGACCCAAGCTATATCATCTGGATCGTGCTTTAAGAAAAATCCGATATCTATTTGCTGCCAAAATTCAACATGAGAATCGCTTCTTAAACCATGTAATCTTAAAATTTCTTGGGCTTTTTGCTGACACTGTTCTAGTTGAGAGTGAGTATCGTACTTTGCCCCACCTAAAAATTTAAGCGTGATTCTATAAAGATCTTCTAGTAATTTAGCTTTCCACGCATTCCAAACTTTGGGACTTGTCCCTCGAATATCAGCGACAGTCAGTAAATAAAGTGCGGTAAGGTGTTTTTCATCTTTTACCTTATTCGCAAAAGCCTGGACAACTTCAGGGTCACTAATATCTTGTTTTTGGGCAATTTGACTCATCGATAAATGTTCAGCAACTAAAAAAGAGACTAGCTCTGTCTCTTCAGGAGTTAATTGATGCTGTTTAGCAAAAATACGAACATCTTTTTTGCCTAAATCTGAATGATCTCCCCCTCGACCCTTAGCAATATCATGAAAGAGTGCTCCGAGAACTAATAACCAGGGCTTGTCAAAATTCGCGGCTAACTGAGAGCAAAAAGGGAACTCATGAGCTAGTTCAGGCACAAAGAATCGGCGTACATTTTTAAGTACGGTCAATATATGTTGATCGACAGTGTAAACATGGAATAAATCATGCTGCATTTGACCAACAATTTTTCGAAATGGTGGCAGATATCGACCTAGTACACTCGTTTGATTCATTAATTGCAGAGTACGTGTGATACCTCTTGGCTGCTTAATGATTTCAATAAATTGAGCTCTATTTTGAGGATCTTCTCGCCATTTTTTATCCATTAACTCCCTTGAGTTATATAAAGATCTTAGGGCTTGGCTGGAAAATCCGTCCAGTGATGAATGTTGGGAGAATGTAAAAAATGCCAAAAAAATAGACTCTGGATGACGCTCAAAAAACAATGGGTCAATAATATCTAATTGATTATTTTTTTCTACAAAATGCTCTGAAATGGGCAAGGAATGCGAAGCTTCTCTGGGGAAAATTAACGCCTTGATATTTTGAATGAGAATTTCATTCAATTGATTTACTGCTTTCGCTGCCCAGTAGTATCTGCGCATGATTTGTTCACTAGCTCTTTTGGCTGAGGTGGTTTCAAGACCAAAGCATGCCGCCAAAGGAGTTTGTGCTTCAAATATTAATTGGTCCTGGCGACGATTCGAAATGAGATGTAAATGCGCTCTGATGGTTTGTAAGAGTTTATAGTTCTTATTTAATTCCCTAGTCTCCCGAGGGGTTAATATGCCTCTAATACTCAAGTCATTGATTGTTGAACCAAAGCCAGCAGCACGGGTCATCCATAAGATTGCTTGAATATCTCTTAATCCACCGGGACTTTCTTTGCAATTGGGCTCCAAAGAGTAGGGGGTGTTTTGGTATTTTTGATGCCGTTGACGTAACTCTAAAAGCTTTTCCAAAAAAAATGACTTCGGGTCCATCTCAGCGTCATACCTAGCTGTAAAAGATTGGTAAAGTTTACGGTTGCCACAGAGAAATCTAGACTCTAAAAGTGCGGTTCGGATCGTAATATCTTTGTTCGATTCTTCGATACACTCATCTACAGTTCGTACTGAAGACCCAATTTCTAATCCATAATCCCAACAAAGAGTAATGAACTTTTCAAACTTATCCTTATACAGGTTGAATTCGGGTTGATCGATACCAAAATTGAGTAGAACTAAAATATCAACATCTGAATAAGGAAATAATTCATCTCTTCCAAAGCCTCCTACAGCAACCAAACAGGGAGACACTGGCATTGGAAAGTCAGAGAGTCCAGCTTCAACCCAAGCTTCTTCTAAAATATTTTGGGCGGCACGGCTGAGTTGTTTTGTCAGAAGGTTTACCTTCCCATTAGAACTAAACTCTTTAAAGATAAAACTCTTTAGGGTTGCAAACTTGTTCATGACGGTAAGCCCTTTTAGCCTAGGTTGATTTTGTTCTTCACAATCTCTGGAGGCAAAGGAGAACCCTCAGACTTGGTTAAGACTTCAACACCTGTTGCTGTAACCAAGACTGTATGCTCCCACTGAGCGGACAAACTTCGATCTTTCGTCTTCACTGTCCACATATCAGGCATCGTCCGAATATCTCTTCGGCCTGCATTAATCATGGGCTCAATCGTAAATGTCATCCCTTCAACTAGTTCTTCTCCTTGACCGGGACGACCATAGTGAAGAATTTGTGGGTCTTGGTGAAAAACTTTACCAATACCGTGTCCACAATACTCTCTAACAATCGAATAACCTGCTTTTTCAGCATGGTTTTGAATAGCGTATCCAATATCACCTAAGCGAGCTCCAGGTTTTACAACAGCAATACCTAACCACATGCATTCATAAGTTACTTGGCAAAGACGCTTGGATAATATGGATGGTTCACCAATTAAAAACATCCGACTCGTATCACCATAAAATCCTGCCTCGGTAATGACGGTAATATCTAAATTGACAATATCCCCAGATTTTAGGACTCGATCACTAGGAATGCCGTGACAAATGACATCATTTACTGAAGTACAAATCGACTTCGGAAAAGGCGGGTAACCAGGAGGTTGGTAATTGAGTGGTGCTGGAATCGTTTTTTGCACATCCCGCATGTATTCATGGCACAAGCGGTCTATTGACTCGGTGCTAATGCCAATTTGTAGATGTGGAGTAATGAAATCAAGAACTTCACTCGCTAAGCGTCCAGCTTCTCGCATGCCGTCGAGATCTTTTGTGTTGGTAAACAAGGGTTTCATTATCTAGTAATTATCTCAAAAATATCTTATAATATTGAAACTTTGATTAACGGTCTAATAGTTTATTAATTATTCCATATCAAAGAATCGCGAGCCAAACCATCCGGGGTGACGTTATTTAGCGTAATCAGGATTTGGCTTTAGTTTAAACCCTTAGGAGAAAAAAATGTCAGTATCCATGCGCGAAATGATCGAGGCTGGTTGCCACTTTGGCCATCAAACCCGTTTCTGGTCCCCAAAAATGGCCCCATATATTTATGGCCATCGCAACAAAATCCATATTATCAATTTAGAAAAGACGCTACCTTTATTCCAAGATGCTCTGAAGTTTGCTAAATCTATTTCAGCAAATCGCGGAACAATTCTTTTTGTTGGTACAAAGCGTCAATCAAAAGAAATTATTGCTGAAGAAGCTACTCGTGCTGGCATGCCTTACGTTGATGCTCGCTGGTTAGGCGGTACTTTAACGAACTTTAAAACAGTTAAAGGCTCAATTAAGCGTTTAAAAGAAATGACTGCTGCGCGTGAAGCCGGTGATTGGGAACGTCTATCTAAAAAAGAAGCACTAATGAATGAGCGTGATGTTGAAAAATTAGCTAAATCATTAGGTGGTATTCAAGATATGGCTGGTATTCCAGACGCTATTTTCGTGGTCGACATCGGTTACCACAAGATTGCTTTAACTGAAGCTAAAAAGCTTGGTATTCCTGTCATAGCAGTAGTGGATACTAATCATTCACCTGAAGGAGTTGATTACATTATTCCTGGAAACGATGACTCAAGTAAAGCTGTTGCTTTATATGTTCGTGAAATGGCTGATGTAATTCTTGAAGGGAAGGCAAGCGCTGTAACACAAGTGCTTAATTCTATTAAAGAAAATGAAGTAGAGACCGAAGAAGGGAAGGAATAATGGCGGCAATTACAGCAGCGATGGTGGGCGAGTTAAGAGCAAAAACTGACGCACCAATGATGGAATGCAAAAAAGCTTTAACTGAAGCAGAAGGTGATTTAGTTAGAGCGGAAGAGATTTTAAGAGTTAAATTAGGCAGTAAAGCTAGTAAGGCAGCTTCTAGAGTTACCGCTGAGGGAGTTATTGCCTCATTTATTGACGGTAATTCTGGTGTTTTAATTGAAATTAATTGCGAAACAGATTTCGTTTCTAAAAATGATGATTTCTTGAAATTCACTAAGGACTGTGCAGAATTAGTTGTCAAGAACAGTATTGCGAACGATGATATTGCCACTTTATCTGCATTAACCATTGATGGTAAAACAATTGAAGAAATTCGTGCCGAATTAATTGGTCGTATTGGCGAGAACATTTCAATTCGTCGTTTTAAGAGAATTACTGGTGAAAACCAATTAGTTTCTTACATTCACGGTACCCGTATCGGTGTTCTAGTAGAGTTCAAAGGTAATGAAGTTGCGGCTAAAGATGTTGCGATGCATATTGCAGCAATGAAGCCAGTAGCACTTTCAACTGCTGATGTTCCTGCTGATAAGATCGCAACGGAAAGAAGTGTTGCTGAGCTAAAGGCTGCTGAATCAGGCAAACCTGCTGAGATCGTAGCGAAGATGGTTGAAGGTTCTGTTCAGAAGTTCTTAAAAGAAGTATCCCTTTTAAATCAAACTTTTGTAAAGAATGACAAACAAACTGTTGAGCAAATGTTGAAAGCAAATGACACAGCAGTGCAATCTTTTACGATGTATATTGTTGGTGAAGGAATTGAGAAGCGTCAGGATGATTTTGCTGCAGAAGTTGCAGCGCAAGTTGCGGCGGCTAAAAACGCATCTTAAATTGTTGCTTATAGTAGGTTAAAAATAGGCGCTTTTTATAGCGCCTATTTTTTAGGGATTTATAATAATGGATATCTGTATCGTTAAAGAAAAGGGAGTTTATGCCAGCTTATCAAAGTGTCTTATTAAAACTATCTGGTGAAGCCTTAATGGGCGAAGACTCTTACGGGATTAATCCCTCAACGATTGAAGCGATGGTTTCAGAAATTGCTGAAGTCGTCAAATCAGGTATCAAATTAGCGATTGTGATTGGCGGGGGAAATATTTTCCGTGGAGTAGTAGGTGGTGCGGCTGGAATGGATCGCGCAACAGCTGACTATATGGGAATGTTAGCGACAATGATGAATTCTTTAGCTTTACAAGATTCACTTCGTCAAAAGGGGGTAGAAGCAAGGGTACAATCCGCATTAAGAATGGATCAAGTTCTTGAACCTTATATTCGTCCCAAAGCGATTCGTTACTTGAATGAAGGTAAAGTAGTTATATTTGCAGCAGGTACAGGAAATCCATTTTTTACTACCGACACTGCCGCGGCCCTACGAGGAGCTGAAATGAATGTTGATATTGTGCTTAAAGCAACAAAAGTGGATGGCATTTATTCAAGTGATCCTAAAAAAGATCCAAATGCGACGCGTTACGATACGATTTCGTTTGATGAGGCCATAGTGAAAAATTTACAAGTGATGGACGCTACTGCTTTTGCCTTATGCCGCGATCGTGAATTACCAATTAAAGTATTTTCAATTTTAAAACCAGGCGCATTAATGCGAGTGGTCAATGGGGAGCCCGAGGGTACCCTAGTACATGTCTAATGAAGGAGTAGTCAATGTCATCAAGTGAAATTATCTCAAATGCAGACCAAAAAATGATCAAATCGATCGACTCCTTTAAGGGGTCTTTGGCGAAGATTCGTACTGGAAGAGCTCATACTGGAATTCTCGAACATATCCAAATCGACTATTATGGCAATCCAACGCCTATTTCTCAAGTTGCAGCATTAGGTCTAGCTGATGCGCGTACGATTACAGTAACTCCTTGGGAAAAACCAATGTTACAAGTCGTTGAAAAAGCAATCCGAGATTCAGACTTAGGGCTAAACCCTGCCACTCAAGGTAATGTGATTCGCGTTCCCATGCCAGCTCTCACTGAAGAGAGACGAAAAGATTTGGCTAAACTAGTCAAGTCAGAAGGGGAAGATGCCAAAATTGCAATACGTAATTTGCGTCGTGAAGCAAATGAATCCTTAAAGAAATTAACGAAAGATAAATTGATTTCAGAAGATGAAGAGCGACGTAGCCAAGATGATGTTCAAAAAAGAACTGACAAATTTGTGGCTGAAGTTGATAAACTAGTTCAAGATAAAGAAAAAGAAATTATGACTGTTTAGAGTTTTTCTCAAATAGTCCAAATTATGACGACAACCATTCAGAGTTCTACGCTCGCAGTCCCTCCGCCAAAAGCGATTCCGTCGCATGTTGCCATCATTATGGATGGTAATGGGCGTTGGGCGAATCAACGTTTTTTACCAAGAGTTGCTG
Source organism: Polynucleobacter rarus (assembly GCF_003072505.1). Lineage (GTDB taxonomy): Bacteria > Pseudomonadota > Gammaproteobacteria > Burkholderiales > Burkholderiaceae > Polynucleobacter > Polynucleobacter rarus. Next base: position 1,186,458 of record NZ_NTGB01000001.1, on the reverse strand, counting down.
GGCACTCAAAAGGTGTTGATACTGTCAAGACAATCGTCCAAGAATGCGCTTCCTACGGTATCAAGTATTTAACTTTATTTGCTTTTAGTACCGAAAATTGGCGCCGACCTTCACACGAAGTAACTTTTCTAATGAGATTGTTTTTTAAGGTCTTAAAGCTTCAAGTTTCTCTGATTCACAAAAATAACGTGAAGCTGGTCATTGTAGGGGATTTATCGGCCTTTCCAGAACCAATTCGTAAAAATGCAGCCCAAGCTCAACAGTTAACTGAAAATAATACCGGTCTTGTTTTGACCATTGCCGCTAATTATGGTGGTCGCTGGGATATTTTGAATGCGATGCGTCTAGCCTATGAAAATAACCCAGATATTCTTCCAGAAAACATGACAGAAGAATGGTTAAGTCCTTATTTGTCGATGTCATATGCCCCAGAGCCAGATTTGTTCATTCGGACTGGTGGTGAGCAGCGTGTCAGTAATTTCTTAATTTGGCAGTTAGCTTATACCGAAATGTATTACACACCAATATTTTGGCCTGACTTTGATCAACAAGCCTTTGCAGATGCTTTAACCTGGTATCGCTTCCGTGAGAGAAGATTTGGGCAAACGGGCCATCAACTATTGGAAAGTCAAATTGTAAAAAATGCTTAAAGCAAGAGTTTTGACTGCCCTTGTACTTTTGATTCTATTTGCTCCAATCTTTCTCTTATTACCAGCGTTGGATTTGTATCTCTCTTTTATCGTTATTTTATCGATTGCGGCTTGGGAGTGGGGGAGGTTTCTATGGCCCGCTAAGAAATCGATGCCCATTGCCTATGCATTTCTTATTTTTGTTTGTTTAGTTTTTTTACTTGGCCAACATCAAGGTTTATTCCAATCCTCTGTTCTTTTCTCGAAGGGGGAACTTTTTCAATATCCAATCTATCTCGCTGCATTTGTTTGGATATTTACCGTGCCCTTTTTTTTAAAAATGAGTTTGAGCGTTGCGTTGACAAAATGGGTTACCTTTTTATCTATTCTAGGTTTTATTATTTTTATTGGTGCATTTTGTGCAGCAATGGTTCTCCGAGATGAAGGCCGTTGGTTGTTTCTAGGCGTAATCGGGATTGTTTGGTGTGCTGATATAGGCGCCTATTTTGTAGGCAGAAAATTTGGTAGAAATAAATTAGCCTCGAATATTAGTCCAGGTAAATCATGGGAAGGATTAGTAGGCGGTGTCCTGATTGCTTGCCTATTTGTACTGCTAATCGTTTTACTTGTAAAAGATCCTAGATTTTCTCTTTTTAGCGTAATTCTTGTAACTATGTTCTTGGCATTAATGAGCGTAATGGGGGATTTGTTTGAATCCTTAATAAAAAGAATTGCCAAGGTAAAAGACAGTAGTAACTTGTTACCAGGTCATGGAGGGGTACTAGATCGAATAGATGCCATCTTACCTGTTTTGCCAATTGCGGCACTCTTATTGAAGGTGAGTTTATGAGGCATCTTTGTATCTTAGGATCAACGGGATCGATTGGTGAAAACACTTTGGATGTTGTTCGTCAACATCCTGATCAGTTTTGTATTGCATCATTATCTGCCAATACCCAAATAGAAAAATTAGCAGTTCAATGTATCGAGTTTAAACCCTCGATTGCTGTGGTTAGTACTCTCGATTTAGCAAACCAGTTAAGGAACTTAATCGGTTCGACAAAAACCACGGTACTGCACGGACCAGATGGACTCCTAGAAGCAGTAAGACTATCTCAGGTAGATACAGTAATGGCCGCAATCGTAGGGGCTGCTGGTTTGTTACCCACCCTAGAAGCAGCCAAATTGGGTAAAAGAATATTACTGGCTAACAAAGAAGCCTTAGTCATGTCGGGCGAGTTAATGATTAATCTAGTTCGAAAAACTGGGGCAGAGTTATTGCCTATTGATAGCGAACATAATGCAATCTTTCAATGTTTACCCCAAAAAGAAATTGGTCAAGACTCAACGCAACAGCATCTTGCTGTAAAAGAATTATTACTGACTGCCTCTGGCGGGCCTTTCTTGCACCGAGACTTGAGTAGTTTTCAGGATATTTCACCTGCGGAGGCTTGCAAACATCCGAACTGGGCGATGGGGCGAAAAATTTCCGTTGACTCTGCGACGATGATGAATAAAGGATTAGAGTTAATTGAAGCGATGTGGTTGTTTGATACGCCACCGGAAAAAATTAGAGTAGTGATACATCCGCAAAGTATTATCCATTCAATGGTTCGCTACATTGATGGTTCAATTATTGCCCAAATGGGCGCACCTGATATGCGTACACCAATTGCTTATGGGCTAGGGTGGCCGAATAGAATATCTTCTGGAGTGCGGGAGTTGGATTTTGAAATGCTCTCGAACTTAACTTTTCATGCATTGGATGATCAAAGATTCCCACTCTTGAAACTTGCAAGATTCGTAGCAGGACAAGGTGGCACTGCACCTACGATCATGAATGCCGCTAATGAAATTGCCGTGGCTGCTTTTTTAAACTTGCAAATCAAGTTTACCCAAATTAATGAAGTAGTTGATTCTGTCTTAAATACACTCGAGATTAGTAATGTTGAAAATCTTGAAACAATTTTAGAGGCAGATAAAATGGTCAGAGACTTTACTTCCAACTATATCCAAAGAACTTATTAACTATGTCACTATTGGCTTTCCTGATTGCCATTTTTATTTTGGTGGGATTTCACGAATTTGGTCACTATATTACTGCCAAATGGTGCGGTATTGCTGTTGAACGTTTTTCAATTGGTTTTGGTCCAGTGCTATGGCGCAAAAAACCCAAGAATATCTACGATACAGAATTTGTTTTATCCGCAATTCCCCTTGGTGGTTATGTCAAAATGCTCGACAATCGAAACGGTGAGATATTAACTGATGATCAAAAGCTTCGTGCTTTTAACCATCAAGTGCTTTGGAAGCGCTCTCTTGTCGTGATTGCTGGACCTATGGCTAATTTTATTCTTGCTTGGTTGTTATTGACAGCCTTGTTTCTGAGTTCTCCGATTCAGTTAAGGCCCATATTAAGTGAGCCTAGCGTCAATTCTATCGCTGCTGAATTAGGTATTGTTGAAGGGGATGAGGTCAGGGGGTTTGCTGAACTGGATTCAACAACAGAACAGATCATTCAAACCGACTCGATAAAAAGTTGGAACCGATTACGTTGGAAGCTGTTAAGAACAGTATTCGAAAAAAAAGGTTTCGTATTAGAGTTAGATCATGAGGGTAAAGGTTTATATCGTGTGCAATTCTCGGCTGAACAAATACAGAAAATTAATTTTCAAGGTGATTTATTCGGTCAATTAGGTTTAATTCCTTCGAAAACTGATATGGATTTGCTTTTTAAATTAGAAGTTGATGTTCCAACGGCGCTTTTACTCTCATCCGAGCGAGTCTATGATATTTCATACGTTTCTTTGATGAGTATTAAGGCATTAATTTCTGGTGATGCTTCGATTCGTCAAATCACTGGTCCAATCGGCATCGCTGGAATGGCGGGTAAGTCCGCTCAATCCGGAGTTATTGCGTATTTTGGTTTTTTATCCCTCATCAGCATTAGCCTTGGACTGATGAATTTACTGCCTTTACCAATGTTGGATGGTGGACAATTACTTTTTGATGCTTGGGAATTTGTGACAGGCAGTCCTGTTTCTGAGCAGTTTAGAGCCTTCGCTATTAAACTTGGCTTATTCGGCATCATTTCAGTCACCTGTATCGCCTTTTATAATGATTTCTTAAAATTTTTTAATGGATAATTAGCTTAGTTTTTTTATATCAACCCATTAACCTTATACAATATTGAATTAACCAAATGATTCCTAATGAATTGAAGAGCTCCCCGTTGAATACCAAAATTAACTTAAAAAATATCGTTGTGCTTTGGGCATGTTTTATGTGCTCTTTATTCTCTATTTCATCTGCTATTGCAGCTGAACCTTTTGTTGTTAAAGATATTCGAGTTGAAGGCCTGCAAAGGGTTGAGGCAGGAACCATTTTTAGTTATTTACCAGTTAAGGTCGGTGAAACATTTAATGATTCAAAAGGTTCTGATGCCATTAGAAGCTTGTTCAATACTGGTTTTTTTAAAGATGTTCAAATTAGAAACGACAATAGTGTCTTAGTTGTGATTGTTGAAGAGAGACCAACCATCTCGAAGATTGACTTCACTGGCATGAAAGAGTTTGATAAAGAGGCGATCTTAAAAGCATTACGTGCTATTGGCCTTGCTGAAGCGCGCTATTATGATAAGTCCATGGTGGATCGTGCTGAGCAGGAAATCAAACGCCAATACGTCAGTAAAGGTTTTTACGATTCTGAAATCGTGACAACTGTGACTCCTGGTGAACGTAATCAAGTTTCAGTTTTTATGAATATTGAAGAGGGTTTAGTATCTAAGATTGCTCAAATCAATATTATCGGTAATAAAGTTTTTCCTGAAAGTCGTTTAAGAGAAGAAATGTTGTTGTCGGTAGGGAATTGGGTTTCCTGGTATACCAAGAATAACCTTTACTCTAAGCAAAAATTGACTGCTGATTTGGAAACCTTAAGGTCCTTTTATCTAAACCAAGGTTATCTTGAGTTTAATATTGAATCAACTCAGGTATCAATTTCTCCAGATAAAAAAGGTGTTTTCCTAACGATTAAAATTTTTGAAGGCGAACAATACACCGTTAAAAATATCAAATTGGGTGGAGAAATGTACGGTAAAGAGGATGAGTTAATCAAACTAATTCCTCTTAAAGCAGGTGATATTTATTCTGCAACCAAATTAAATATGGGTACGAAAGCAATTGCTGATGTTTTAGGTAGCTACGGATATGCCTTTGCTTTGATTAATCCTCAGCCAGACCTCAGAAAAGAAGATAAGACGGTCGATTTGTTATTAGTTGTTGATCCAGGCAAACGTGCTTACGTTCGCAATATTAACGTTGTCGGTAACTCAAAAACTAGAGATACTGTGATCCGTCGTGAAATGAGACAATTTGAAAGTTCTTGGTACGATGGTGAAAAAATTAAACTATCTAAGGACCGTATCAATCGTCTAGGGTACTTTACCGAGGTAGATGTAGCAACGCAAGAGATTCCTGGTTTGAATGACCAAGTCGATTTGAATGTGAAAGTTGCGGAAAAGCCAACGGGTTCTTTCACGCTAGGAGCTGGTTTCTCATCCATGGAGGGGGTGGTTTTGAGTGCTGGTATCAATCAAGAAAATGCTTTTGGTACAGGGACAAGTGTTGGTTTTAACGTAAATACCGGTTCAATTAATCGAACTTTAGTGGTCTCTCAATTTGACCCCTATTTTACGGAGGATGGCATTAGTAGATATACGGATGTGTACTACAGAACCTCAAGACCACTTTATTATTTAGGTGATTCTGACTATACGATCGTAACTGCTGGTACCACGACTCGCCTAGGTATTCCATACTCTGAAACCGGTAGAATTTTCGTCGGTTTAGGCGTTGAAAATCTGAGTTTGAATACCACAGCTAATTCGCCAATTCAGTATCAAAAATATGCAGCTCAATTATCAGGTTTTGATCCTTCATTAGTAGACGGTACGGCTAATGACCCAAATTTAGGGATTTATTCAGCAAGCTCTTGGAACGTGCCATTATCTTTAGGTTGGTCGAAAGATCGCAGAGACAGTGCCTTAATTCCAACTAACGGCCTTTATCAACAAACGAGTTTTGAAGTAGGCTTGCCTGTTGCTGATTTGAGATATTACCGCGCTTTTTACCAAGCGCAATATTTCTATCCTATTACTAAGACCAATGTGCTTTCTTTCAACGGTATCTTTGGTTATGGAGCTTCTTATGGAGTTAATCCTTTCCCAATCACCAAGAACTACTACGTTGGCGGTATTGGATCAGTAAGGGGTTATACTCCCGGATCTCTAGGACCACAAACATACAATCAGACTCTCGGAATCTATCAGCCAATCGGCGGTCCATCCAAAATGATTGGTAATTTTGAATACACATTCCCAGTTCCTGGATCAGGAACTGATAAAACACTCAGATTTTTTGGGTTTTTTGATGCCGGAAACGTTTATGAGGGGCTTCCAAACTTCAGTGGGTTAAGATATTCCTACGGATTAGGGATTGCATGGATTTCACCTCTAGGTCCTTTGAAGTTTAGTTACGCATTCCCGTTGAATACGACTGATCAAGACCATATTCAAAACTTCCAATTCCAAATCGGTACAACCTTTTAATTTTCAAGGAAATTTTCATGAACCAGCTTAAAATTCAAACCTTATTTCGTTTATTAGGATTTTCTCTCTTAATTCTTTTACCTTCCTTTGGTAATGCTCAAGAAACGTCCGCTAAGATTGCATTTGTTAGTCTTGAGCGGATTTTAAACGAATCAAAAATTGCAAAAGAAGCTCAAAGCAAAATGCAAACTGAGTTTGGCCAACGTGAGAAAGAAGTACGTGATGGTATTGCAAAAATCAAAACGGAAGCTGCTCAGCTAGATAAAGACGCAGCCATTTTGCCCGAGGCAGATCGAATTCGTAAACAACGTGAGCTAGCGGATCATGACCGTGAACTTCAGCGTAAACAAAGGGAATTGATCGAGGATTCACAACGTCGTGGTGCTGAGGAAAGAGCGAAGATTTTTGAAAAAGCTAACCAAGTTTTGAAGACAATTGTTGAACAGAAGAAATTAGATTTAGTTGTTCAAGATGCTGCTTATGTAAATCCAAGAATTGATATTACTAATGATGTCTTGGCTGCATTGAATAAGTAATCACTTTATCTTTGCAAGCCATTTAAAAGTATGTCGCGTTCATTAAATCTTGCCCATCTTTCTAGTCAGTTTGATTTTGTTTTACATGGGCAAGGAGATTTCTCTATCAAAGGGTTAGCCCCTTTATCGTCTGCAAATGAAACGCAGCTTTCTTTTTTAGTTAATCCTATTTATCGTTCTCAAGCTGTTACGAGTTCGGCTGGAGCACTCATATTAAATGAGGCAGATTATCAATTTGTTACCTCACAGTCCAACAAAAATCGTCAATATTTAGTTGCCAAGAATCCCTATGCTCTTTTTGCAAGGATTGCTCAAGAATTTGAGCTTTTAGGTAAACAGGATGAGCCTGGATCAATTCATCCGACTGCAGTAGTTGAAGCCGGGGCAATTGTTTCCTCCAGCGCTATCATTGGTCCTTTTTGTACCATTAAATCCGGTGCTGAAATTGGCGATTGTGTTAAGTTGGAAGGCCATGTTCATATTGGGAAAAATGTAAAAGTTGGCTCTCATACCAAAATTTTCCCAATGACCGTCATTTATGACGAGTGCCAAATAGGTCAACGTTGTATTTTGCACGGTGGAGTTGTAATTGGCTCAGATGGGTTTGGGTTTGCTCCTGACTTTACTGCAAAGGGTGGAGAATGGGTGAAAATTCCCCAAACCGGCAAAGTCATAGTCGGGAATGATGTAGAAATGGGAGCCTCAACTACGGTTGATCGTGGTGCAATGGCTGATACGGTGATTGGAGATGGTTGTAAGTTTGATAATCAAGTTCAGATTGGTCACAATGTCAAGATGGGTAGTCATTGCGTGATGGCGGGTTGTTCGGGTGTGGCCGGAAGTACTGAGTTAGGTAATCTTTGTATTATTGGTGGGTATTCGAATTTTTCAGGTCATCTGCAGATTGCAGACCGAACCACTGTTTCAGGTGGAACCTCTATTACAAAATCCATTACCACACCTGGACTTCATTTCACGGGAGTGTTTCCCTATACACAGCATGCACAATGGGAAAAAAATGCAGCTATATTACGTGGTTTAGATAAGTTGCGTCAACAAGTAAGACAGTTAATAAAAGGGTAAACAAATCATGACAGATAACCTGAATATGAACATTAATCGTATTCTCAAACTTTTACCCCATCGCTATCCCATTCTTCTGGTTGATAGAGTAATTGAGCTTGAGCCAAGCAAACGAATTAAGGCCTTGAAAAATGTTTCAGTGAATGAGCCCTATTTTCAAGGGCACTTTCCAGAGTTTCCAGTGATGCCAGGGGTACTCATTTTAGAGTCTCTAGCCCAAGCCTCTGCTCTCCTAGCATTTTCTCAAGAGCAAAAGAAAGATACGGTTTATTATTTTGCAGGGATTGATAATGCCAGATTTAAAAAGCCTGTTACACCCGGCGATCAACTCATATTAAATGCTGAAGTCCTTCGGAACAAAGCTGGTATTTGGAAATTTAATGCCTTTGCTACCGTTGATAATGAGATAGTTGCCCAAGCAGACTTACTCTGTGCTGTTCGTCAAAAAGGTGAGTGAAATGTCACTAATTCATCCTACCGCAATTATTGACCCCTCTGCAATAGTTGATTCCTCAGTACAAATTGGCCCTTACGCAATTATTGGCGCTAAAGTTAAAATCGGCGCTCGAACACAAATTGGCTCTCACACTGTTATTGAGGGTAAGACAACGATTGGTGAAGATAATAAGATTAGCCATTTTGCAGCAATCGGTGGTGTTCCTCAAGATATGAAATATCAAGGCGAAGATACTGAGTTAATTATTGGCGATCGAAATACGATTCGTGAATTTACAACTATTCATACTGGTACTACCCAAGACCTCGGTAAAACAGTTATTGGCAATGATAATTGGATCATGGCCTATGTTCACATTGCTCACGATTGCCAGGTCGGAAATCACACTATCTTTTCCAGTAACGCCCAAATTGCAGGTCATGTAATTGTTGAGGATTGGGCTATTTTGGGCGGTATGTCAGGCGTACATCAATTTGTTCGTATTGGCCAACATTCCATGTTAGGTGGTGCATCTGCTCTAGTTCAAGATATTCCCCCCTTTGTGATTGCTGCAGGCGATAAAGCTGCTCCTCATGGACTCAATGCTGAAGGTCTTAAAAGACGTGGGTTTTCTCCTGAAACTATTACTGCCTTAAGACAGGCTTATAAACTTTTGTACAAAGATGGTTTAACTTTTGAAGATGCAAAAATGGCTATTCAAGAGATGATTACAACTGATCCGCAAGTTGAATCGATTTCTCCGGAAACAAAAGAAAAACTCCAAGAATTTTTAAATTTTATTACTGCCTCAAAGCGCGGCATTATCCGGTAACTTATGTCCAAACAAATTATCACCTGCGTAGCAGGGGAACCATCTGGCGATTTGCTTGGTGCAGAATTAGTCTCAGGTTTACAGTCAAATCCTTATACAGCCCAATTTCAATTAAACGGAATTGGTGGTGCTCATATGGCTTCGGTTGGGTTTGAATCAAACTGGGATATGTCTACTTTGAGTGTCCGGGGTTATGTTGAAGCTTTAAAACAACTCCCCGCCATTCTAAAAATTCGTAGTGAACTCATTCGTAACATGCGAGCAAATCCGCCGAGTGTCTATGTTGGCATTGATGCGCCTGACTTTAATTTGTTTGTTGAGAAAAAGTGTAAAGAGTGGAAAATTCCTACCGTTCACTATATTGGTCCTTCCATTTGGGCTTGGCGTAGTAATCGCCTCAATAAGATTAAAAAAGCAGTAGATCACATGCTTTGTATTTTCCCTTTTGAACCTGGAATTTATCATCAAGCAGGGATGAAAGCCACTTATGTCGGACATCCTTTAGCTCATAAAATTCCATTAAAACCAGACCCTGATAGTGCAAGAAAGTTTTTATTCCAAAATAATTCCTTACAATTTGGCGAAATTGCTCAAGATGAAACAATTATTGCTGTTTTGCCAGGAAGCCGTGAGTCAGAAATTGAATATATTGGTAAGGGTTTTTTTGAGGCGATTGGTCACATGTACCAAATGCACCAAGGATCTATCCGTTTTTTAGTGCCAGTGGCAACACCCCCGTTGATGGATATGTTGGTTCATTTGAAAAATGATTTATTGATTACTTATCCCAACGCCAAAATTGAGTTAGTGAATGGTCAATCTAGTAAGATTTTAGAAGCGGCTGATTCTGTCCTGATCGCAAGTGGTACTGCAACCTTAGAGGCGGCTTTATGGAAAAAGCCGATGGTCATTTCTTACACAGTACCATGGTTGACAGCCCAAATTATGAAACGCCAAGGATACTTACCTTATATTGGTTTGCCAAATATTTTGTGTCAAAATTTTGTGGTTCCAGAGTTATTGCAAGATCAAGCTGACCCAAAAGTGATGGCTAAAGCAACTCTTGAATGGCTTGATCGTCCTGCACAAGTAGCACAATTAGTGGATATTTTCGAAGAGTTGCACCATATTCTGATGAAACCCAGTGGTGAAATCTCCGCTCAAGTGATTGAAGATACCATTAAGAATTCTAAGTAAAAGTTCGTTATGGAAATTATCTGTGGCATTGATGAAGTAGGTAGAGGTCCACTTGTCGGTAATGTTGTTGCTGCTGCAGTCATACTGCCTATAAACTATGATTTGCCGGGGTTAAATGACTCCAAAAAACTGACAAGTAAACAGCGCGAAGAACTTAATTTACAAATCAAAAGTACGGCTTTGGCATGGGGTATCGGTCAAGCCAGTCCAGCAGAAATTGATCAGATTAACATTTTATACGCCTCTTTATTGGCAATGACTCGGGCTTTTCATGAAATGCTAAATAACTTTAGTGTTGAACCTAATATGGTTTTGATAGACGGCAATCGTTGTCCCGAATTAAGTTATCCCACTCAGGCAATCATTAAAGGTGACAGTAAAATTCCGCAAATATCTGCCGCTTCTATTATTGCGAAAGTGTATCGTGATCAACAAATGATGGAATTACATGAGAAATATCCAGAGTATGGTTTTCATCATCATATGGGCTATCCGACGAAGCAACATCTTGAGAAAATCAAGAATTATGGGGTTACACCTGAATACAGAAAAACCTTTAAACCCGTGAAAGCAATCTTGCTTGGGAGTAATCAATGAGTTATGACTTATATTCTTTTTTTAAAGAAATTCAATCCAAATCCAATGACTCAGTCAAAGAACTCATCATTCATCAAGAGGGTGGTTCTAAAGCAAATAAATTAAGAAAAGAAAGTGGGCTAGCATTAATTGAAGGTATTCATCTATTAGATAGTTGGATGAAATCGAATCAACTAAATCAAATTGAAGCCATCTTTACTACTGCCAAGGGTTTAGAGCAGCCAGAAATCAGCGCACTATTGGTTCGAGTCATTGATTATTTTCAAGATGCAGGATTAAGGTTCCCAGAACTTGTAATGTTAGATGAGAGCCTGCAAAAATTGGTTAGCTTCATGCCCGAAGCGCCACTTTTGCAATGCCTAATTAAGATTCCAACGACGGTCACGATTGATTACGGCGCAGATCTTGTCATACTCGATGCGATTCAAGATGCTGGTAATGTTGGAACTATTTTAAGGACTTGTGCTGCAGCTGGCTTTGAGCAAGTCATTTGTATCAAAGGTACCGCTGCAGTTTGGTCGAATAAGGTTCTAAGAGCTGGGATGGGTGCTCAGGCCTCCCTGAAGATGATTGAAGGGATAACGCCATACCAATTATTATCTGATCTTGAAATCCCTTTGTTGTGTTCACAGCTGGATGAGGCGAAGAGTCTTTACGAGATTGCTGATAAGTTAGAAAAACCAGTAGCCTGGGTATTTGGCAATGAGGGCCAGGGTATTTGCTCGGAACTACGCCAAGATGGCTTGGGAGTCAAAATTCCGCAAGTAGAAACGGTTGAATCTCTTAACGTTTCTGCTGCAGCAGCGATTGCTTTGTTTGAGACCAGAAGAGTTCGCTTAAAGTCCCTTCATTAATTTAATTGGTTTTGATCGAGAGTTTTATTTATCTAATTTGATGTCTTGCAAGATGGTCGTGGCAATTTCCTCAATCGACTTATGCGTCGACGATAACCATGAAATATTTTCTCTTTTCATCATGGCTTCTGCTTCATTCACTTCATAGCGACAATTATCTAAACTAGCGTATTTGCTACCTGGACGTCTTTCATTGCGAATTTCTGATAATCGGTTTGCCTGAATGGTTAGTCCAAATAATTTACTTTGGTATTTTTTAAGCTCTGAAGGGAGTACTCCACGTTCAAAATCATCAGGAATCAAGGGATAATTTGCGGACTTAACACCGTATTGCATCGCAAGATACAAGCAGGTAGGTGTCTTGCCACTTCTTGATACTCCAACCAGGATGACATCTGCCATTTCTAAATTTTTATGAGATTGCCCATCATCATGGGCTAAGGAAAAGTTAATCGCCTCAATCCGGTTCCGGTAACTTTCCGTATCAATATTTTGGTGAAACTGGCCTATTGCATGGGTCGACTTTTCATTAAATTCAACTTCTAATGGGGCGACGAAGGTATGAAACATATCCATCACCATGGCATTAGCTTGATTAATCACAGAATTAATTTCTTCGTTTACTAAAGTAGTAAAAACAATGGGTTTGACACCTGTTGTTTGAGCTATTTGATTGATTTCTGATAAAGCGTGATGTGCTTTATCCAGAGTATTGATAAAAGGTAAGCGAATTTGTTTAAATCTAATTTCAAACTGGGCGAGGATAGAGTGGCTAAATGTTTCGGCCGTGATTCCTGTTCCGTCTGAAATGATAAATACTGTGCGAACTTGAGGATTCATGAGATGTTTGGCTGATAGAATGAATAGATTATATATCGTGCAGATTTTTTATTTTTAGAGAGTGTTTAATATGACTAACTTAACGCATGCCACGGCATACGTGATTCCTTTTGAAGATTTAAGGATGACAGACGTAGAAATTGTAGGTGGTAAAAATGCCTCACTGGGTGAAATGATTTCCCAACTCCATGCAAAAGGCGTTCGAGTCCCGACCGGATTTGCGACAACAGCCCATGCATTTCGGGAATTTCTTGACCATAATCAATTAACGCAAAGAATCATTGAGCGTCTCAAAGATTTAAATATTGATGATGTGAAGGCCTTGGCGCAAGCAGGCGAAGAAATTCGCAAGTGGATTATTGAAAGCCCACTCCAACCCAAATTGGAAGAACAGATTCGAGTTGCTTTTAAAACACTAGACAGTGATGGACTTGGTTCCTTCGCAGTGCGCTCTTCAGCGACTGCGGAAGACTTACCCGATGCGTCATTTGCCGGACAACAAGAAAGCTTTTTAAATGTGGTGGGGATTGAAGATGTTCTCATTCGCTTAAAAGAAGTATTTGCATCTTTGTATAACGACCGTGCGATTTCCTACCGTGTACACAAAGGTTTTTTACACGCAGAGGTAGCACTTTCTGCTGGCGTTCAACGCATGGTACGCTCTGACAAAGCTGCTTCTGGCGTCATGTTTACTCTTGATACCGAGTCTGGATTTAAAGAAGCAGTTTTCATCACTTCGAGTTACGGACTTGGTGAGACAGTAGTGCAAGGAGCTGTAAACCCAGATGAGTTTTACGTCTTTAAGCCGTCTTTAAAAACAAATCATTATCCAATTATTCGTCGTAACCTTGGCTCAAAGTTAATTCAAATGCGCTTCACGGAAGAGGGTGAAGAAGGCCGAGTGAAAACGATAGACGTTCCTTTAGAAGCAAGAAATCGTTACTCATTAGAAGATCCTGACATTATTGAGTTAGCTAAGTACGCATTAATTATTGAAGAGCATTATGGTCGTCCGATGGATATCGAATGGGGTAAAGACGGCGTTGATCAAAAAATCTATATTCTGCAAGCAAGACCAGAAACAGTAAAAAGCCAAGCAGTTGGGCAAGTAGAATTGAAATATCAACTGAAGGGAAGTTCAACGGTACTGACCCATGGTCGAGCCATTGGCCAAAAAATTGGTGCTGGTCCAGTGCGTATTATTCGCGACCCCTCTGAAATGGACCGAGTCCAGCCTGGTGATGTTCTAGTTGCTGATATGACCGACCCGAACTGGGAGCCTGTGATGAAGCGTGCTTCTGCCATCGTCACGAATCGGGGGGGGAGAACCTGTCATGCAGCGATTATTGCCAGAGAGTTAGGTGTTCCAGCGGTGGTTGGCTGTGGGGATGCGACAGATGTTTTGATGGATGGGGCAATGGTAACCGTATCCTGCGCTGAAGGGGATGAAGGCAAGATCTATGACGGGCTTCTAGATACTGATGTGAGTGAAGTTCACCGTGGTGTTTTACCTGATATTCCAATCAAAATCATGATGAACGTAGGTAATCCACAACTAGCATTTAATTTCTGCCAGTTACCGAATCAAGGAGTGGGCCTAGCGCGCTTGGAATTTATTATCAATAATAATATCGGTGTGCATCCTAGTGCTATTTTGCAATACCCCAATATTGATGCTGACTTGAAAGTGGCAATTGAAAGTATTGCCAGAGGTCACTCCAGTCCACAGGCCTTCTATGTTGATAAATTAGCCGAGGGAATTGCAACGATTGGTGCAGCGTTTTATCCAAAGTCGGTTATTGTTCGACTTTCAGACTTCAAATCCAATGAATATAAAAAATTGATTGGTGGTACAAGGTATGAGCCGGATGAAGAAAACCCAATGTTAGGTTTCAGAGGTGCTTCACGTTATATCTCTGCTGATTTTGCCAAAGCTTTTGAAATGGAATGCGAAGCAATTAAGCGGGTCCGGAATGAAATGGGACTTACGAATGTAGAAATCATGATTCCGTTTGTGAGAACCGTTAAGCAAGCTGCCAAAGTGATTGATTTACTTGCTAAAAATCAATTAGTCCGTGGAGAAAATGGTCTTCGTATTGTGATGATGTGCGAAATTCCTTCAAATGCTATTTTGGCTGAGGAATTCCTTGAATACTTTGATGGCTTCTCCATTGGTTCTAATGATTTAACGCAATTATCTCTTGGCTTAGATCGCGACTCCGGTATGGAGTTACTGGCAATTGATTTTGATGAACGAGACCCCGCCGTCTTATTCTTAATCGAAAGAGCAATTAATGCCTGTAACGCCAAAGGGAAGTACATCGGTATTTGTGGGCAAGGACCTTCAGATCATCCTGATTTTGCTAGATGGTTGATGGATAAAGGCATTGCCTCCATTTCATTAAATCCAGATACGGTCGTTAAAACTTGGGAAGAACTCGCTAAATAGTTCCTATCCCAATGAATAAAGGCCTTGATTGATGATCAAGGCCTTTATTTTTTGAGTATTTAGAAAGAGGCAAATTAATTTTCTATAGTGGGTATAGGTCCTAAGCGATGTGAATGTGTGGCAATTTTAGACTTGTCATCTTGCTCAGACCATTTTGGATCTTCAACGCTCATAATGATCTCAGTAAGTTTTTGTCCCCAAAGACTTCTCAGCATACTGAAATAAGGATTTTGTTCATCAATCGAAATAGCGAGATGCTTTTCGATTGAATCTTTCTGATAAACCATTAAATCGAGCGGTAAACCAACAGAAATATTACTTTTAAGGGTCGAGTCCATCGAGATTAAAGCGCATTTGGTAGCTAGCTCTAAACTGGTTTGGTAATTAATTACCCGGTCGAGGATCGGTTTGCCATATTTAGCTTCACCAATTTGAAAATAACAAGTTTCTGGAGTGGACTCCACAAAATTGCCGGCAGAGTAAATGTTAAATAAGCGATGTTTCTCGCCTTTAATTTGGCCGCCAAAAATAAAATTACAATTGAAATCAATATTTGAACTACTTAGTGCAGCTTCATCGCGTGCTTTTACTTCTCGAATCGCTTTACCAACCACAAGGGCCGCGTCATAAGAATTTTTTGCGTTCCAAAGGTTAATACCGTCAAACTTTTGTCCTTGGATCAGCATTTCTTTGACGGATTGGGTAATAGCTAAATTACCTGAACTCATCATCGTAAATAAACGATTTTTATCTTTTTCGAAAATCACCATCTTTCTGAAGGTGCCGATGGCATCTACTCCAGCATTGGTCCTTGTATCAGATAAAAATACCATGCCTTTTTCTAGGCAAAGGGCAACGCAATAAGTCATATATGTAATCTCATTTTTTTCTGAAGAGATTAATTTAACATTCTTTTAGTGAAATATTGGTTAATAGAGTTTCTTCGCCACCACCAAATCGAACCCCTTTAACGGGAGCGATGTGATCATGATCGCGTCCAACTGCCAAACGAACATGGCAGTCATTGGTCAAACATTGGTTCGTAATGTCTATACTCAGCCACTCCGCCTGATCAATGTTTAAGCACACGTCAATCCAAGCATGGGTTGATTCAACAGGCTTCATCGCATCGTAAACATAGCCACTGACGTATCTTGCTGGAATACCATTAAATCGACAAAAACTTAACATTAGATGAGCTTGATCTTGACAGACCCCTTTACCTAGTGCAAAAGCCTCAGAAGCTAAGGTTTTAGAATGAGTTATTCCCGCAACATATTGAATTTTATCGCCAATATTTTTTGTCAGCTCTACTAAGCTAAGCTCATTCCAGACCGAAGGAGTGATTTTTTTAAAGTACTCAAGCATTGCTTCATTTGGATTTGTCAGATCTGTCTGTTGCAATAAATAATAGGGAGAAACCGATTTCGCTTGGTCAACAATTAAATACTCATTTCTTGTTTCAACTTCACCCTTCGCCTCAATGATGAGTTCCGAGTAATTCTTCTCCACCACAAAACTTTGCATGGCATTACCAAAAGCATCAATAGACTCAAATACTTTGCTGGGTGCATTGACCCGCCAACGCATAATTTCTTGGGTTGAGTGATTTTGTGGTGTTAAGCGTAGTTCGTGAATCGAATGGTGGACAGGACGGTCGTAGCGAAACTCGGTTTGATGATGGACTTGTAGTTTCATTATGAGACCGAGAGTGGGATGAGATAACTATTACTAAATTCATCAGCAATATGATTGATTTTTTCTAAAAAGCGTTGAATAAAATTATCAAGACCTTCAGCAAAAACATCATCCACATCCGAGTAATCTAGTTCTGATTTTAATTTGCTGACTAAATGTTCAATATCCCTTGATTGATGGGCCTTTAAATCGCCAAGGAGACTCAACAAGGTATTGATACACTTGGTTAATGATCTTGGTAGCAAAGGATTGAAGACTAATAGATCAACAATTCGTTCTGGTGTAATTTGATCAGCATAAGTCTGCCTGTAAATTTCAAATGCAGAGACCGACCTCAATAATGAAACCCAGTGATAGAAATCAAAGATCTCATTAGACTGTATCGGACTTGGTCGAGTCGTACTAGATTGACTTTGCGACATACTACCTACATTCATTTGACTCGATTGTTGCTGTCCAGCCCGGTGAACTTGATATTTGGCTTTTAAAATTCGTGCTGTGTTATCGGCTCTTTCTAAATAAGTACCGATTTCTAAGAACTTAAAAGACTCATTCACCAACATGGTGCCAATCACTACACCATGAAACAAATGGCAACGGTATTTGACCCACTCAAAAAAGGCTGAAGGATCATCTTCTGGTGTGTTGGGTAGAAATTTTTGAACGTTTAAGTAGGTTAAATTTTGGGTTTCCCAAACTTCAGAAGGAATTTTTCCTCGAATAATTCGGGCATTAACCCTTGCAGAATTCAAACAAGTAAGAATACTAGAGGGATTATCTAAATCTGAAATCATGAATTGCAAAACATTTTCACGGGTATATTCAGAATATTTAGATTCAAATAAATTCTCAAGTAATGAAACATTGAGGATTTTTCTCCAAGTTTCTTCCATGGTGCTATTGGGATGGGGCATGAGTGACGTTTGATAAGCAACATCGAGCATTCTGGCTGTGTTTTCAGCTCTCTCGTTATAACGTGACATCCAATAGAGACAATCAGCGGTTCTACTTAACATATTTATGCCTCCAAAACCCAAGTGTCTTTTGTGCCACCACCTTGAGAGGAGTTGACTACTAAAGAACCTTCTTTTAAAGCAACTCTCGTGAGTCCACCTTGAACCATTTTAATTTGTTTACCTGAGAGCACTAGAGGACGTAAGTCGATATGTCTTGGCGCAACTCCCGACTCAACAAAGGTAGGGCAGGTAGATAAGGATAGCGTAGGTTGTGCTATGTATTTTTCAGGGTTGCTGGTGATGAGTTTGCGGAAAATCTCGATTTCTTCCTTTGTCGCTACCGGACCAATTAACATTCCGTAACCACCGGCGCCGTGCGTTTCTTTAACGACTAATTCGTTTAAGTGGGCTAGGGTATATTTCAGGTCATCTGGTTTACGACATTGGAAAGTAGGTACGTTTTTCAGGATCGGCTTTTCGCCAAGATAGAATTCAATCATATCGGGTACATAGGGATAAATTGACTTATCATCCGCAATGCCAGTTCCCACAGCGTTAGCAATACCAACGTTACCAGCCCGATAAGCCGATAAGATACCGGGTACTCCTAAGGTTGAATCGGATCGGAGTGCTAAAGGATCTAAAAAATCATCATCGATTCGTCGGTAGATGACATCAACCACTTGAGGTCCTTCGGTAGTTCTTAGAAACACTTGTTCATTTTTAACAAATAAATCGTTTCCTTCAACGAGCTCCACACCCATCTGTTGAGCAAGATAAGAGTGTTCAAAATAAGCGGAGTTATACATTCCTGGAGTCAAAACAACGACATTCGATTTTTTCTTTGTTCCAGTTGGCGATCCGGTTTTTAAACACTCTAATAAGAGGTCTGGATAATGTGCGACCGGAGCAACGCGATACTTTTCGAAGAGTTCAGGGAATAAGCGCATCATCATCTTACGGTTTTCAACCATGTAAGATACGCCAGAAGGCACCCTTAAGTTATCCTCTAAAACAAAATATTCACCAGCATTTGCTCTAACGATATCAATACCAGCGATATGAGCATAAATATCTCTTGGGAGGTTCACAAACCGCATTTCGGGACGATATTGTGAGTTGTTATAAATCTGTTGGCGGGGAATGATACCCGCTTTTAAAATTTTCTCATCGTGATAAATATCTTGTAAAAAAAGATTTAAGGCACTGACCCGTTGTCTCAGACCATCTTCCAGTACCTGCCACTCAGATGCAGGGATGATTCTTGGTATTTGATCAAAAGGAATGGTGCGTTCAGTTCCTTTTTCGTCACCATACACAGCAAATGTAATGCCAATTCGTCTAAAAATAAGCTCTGCTTCTGCCCGTTTATAAGACATTTCAACATCATTTTGTTTTTTGAGCCAATGATCAAAAATCTCATAATGTGAACGAGATTTTCCAGAATCATGGTGCATTTCATTAAAAGGAGTATCCATAACAATAAGATACAAGATAAATATGAAATTTCACATAACTAATGTACGAAAAAGAACAATATAAGCACTATTTAGGTGCTTAATATTTATTTTGGACAGTTAGCTGTATTTGCCACGACTAATTTGTGCTTTTTCTCTTTGCCAATCGCGCTGTTTCTCGGTCTCTCTCTTATCGAACTGCTTCTTACCTTTTGCAAGACCTACTTCACATTTCACTCTACCTTTTGAGTAATGTAAGTTCAATGGAACTAAGGTAAAACCTTTTTGCTCTGCTTTACCAATCAGCTTACTAATTTCTGCAGCGTGTAACAGGAGTTTTCGGGTACGGGTTGGTTCAGGATAAATATGGGTTGATGCCTCAGGCAGTGGACTGATGTGACTACCAATCAAATACAGTTCAGCATCGCGAATAACCACGTATGCTTCTTTGATGTTGGCTCTACCTGCACGAATTGCTTTTACTTCCCAACCTTGTAAAACGATACCAGCTTCGTACCGATCTTCAATGAAATAGTCAAAGAACGCTTTTTTATTGTCAATAATGCTCATCTGACTATTATATTTTCAAACTCCTATCTGGCATAGATAATTTTTTCCCATCAGCCATAAAAAACAGAATCGTGGATAATAATGAGGTACAGGAGAGCTATGGCGGACATTCAAAAATCTTTATTAATCGGACATTCTGCAGAAAGAATGTATGGTCTTGTTACGGATGTTGAGAAATATCCTGAGTTTTTACCATGGTGTGGGGGCGTTGAAGTCTTCGCTTCTAACGACCAAATGATGGAAGCAAAGATCCACATCAATTTCAAAGGGGTTAAACAGTTTTTTCATACCCGTAATGTGCAGCAGTTTCCTCATACTATCGACATGCAATTTATCGATGGTCCCTTTAAAGCCTTTTCCGGTAAATGGGTTTTTACTCCTTTGGAGGAAAACGCTTGCAAAATTGAATTTCATTTGAAATATGAATTTTCGAATTTCCTTTTGGATAAATTAATTGGGCCTGTTTTTGGCATGATTGCTAATACCTTTGTGAACAGTTTCGTCACTAGAGCGAATGATTTATATGGTGAGTAATGGGTGAATTTAAGGTAGAACTGGCTGATACCCGTAAAAAAAACTGGCAGATTCAAGAGTTTTTACTTAACGAGCCCTCAGATAAAGATAGCTATCTCCTGAAAGAAGTACTTTTCAACATAGGGTTTAATGGTGTCGAAATTGACCTTTTATTTGCGCAGAAAGGTTTAATTGGTGTATTCGGTGTGGTTTTATTGGCTGATTCTCCCATTTATAACGGTGATAGGATTGAACTGTATACCCCAATATTGATTGATCCAAAGAATGCTCGCAGAAAAAAAGCCAATCAAAATAAAGATGCACAACTCAAAGCCAAAGCAAAACAAAAATCAGAGGAAAAGGCTTTGAGAGAAACTTAATCGTTTTTTTAGTAAACATTTATAATATTGTTTTGCTTCTAGGGGGTTGTATGCGTTTATTGAAAAAAGCACTTACCTTTGACGATGTCCTGTTAGTTCCGGCTTATTCCTCAGTTTTACCAAGAGATACGCAACTAGGGACGAAACTTACCCGTCAGATTTCGTTGAATATTCCACTTGTATCTGCAGCGATGGATACGGTGACTGAAGGTCGCCTTGCTATTGCCATGGCCTCAGAGGGTGGTATCGGTATTATTCATAAGAACTTAAAGCCTGCTGAACAAGCCAGAGAAGTTCTGAAAGTGAAACGTTATGAATCGGGAGTCTTAAGAGACCCGATCACGATTGACCCAAGCATGACAGTGCGCAGAGTGATCGCTTTGTCGAAAGAACACGGCTTTTCGGGGTTCCCAGTATTAGAGGGAAAAAAGGTTGTTGGTATTATTACGAACCGTGACTTGCGCTTTGAAGAAGATTTAGACGCCACCGTAAGTAAAAAAATGACCCCAAAAGAGCGCTTGGTCACTGTTAGTGAAAATGCTAGCTTGGATGAAGCCAAGCGTCTCATGAATAAACATCGTTTAGAGCGAGTGTTAGTTGTCAATGATGACTTTGAGCTCAGAGGGCTTGTAACGGTCAAAGATATTATGAAAGCAACCGAACATCCTAACGCATCCAAAGATGAATTAGGGCGTTTGATTGTTGGGGCTGCGGTAGGCGTTGGTGCTGAAAATGATGAGCGTATTGAATTACTGATAGAAGCCGGGGTCGATGTATTAGTCGTCGATACAGCCCATGGCCATAGTCAGGGTGTTCTCAACCGAGTTAAATGGATTAAAGATAACTATCCCAATATTCAGGTAATTGGCGGCAATATTGCAACGGGCGCAGCCGCACTTGATCTCGTGAAACATGGTGCTGATGGGGTCAAAGTTGGTATTGGTCCTGGATCAATTTGCACAACGAGAATTGTGGCTGGTGTTGGTGTTCCGCAAATTACTGCAATTGAAAATGTCGCAACTGCTTTATTAGGTACTGGTGTGCCATTGATTGCTGATGGCGGGGTTAGATACTCAGGAGATATTTCTAAGGCCTTAGCAGCCGGAGCACATACTGTCATGATGGGAGGAATGTTTGCTGGAACTGAAGAAGGTCCTGGTGAAGTATTCTTGTACCAAGGAAGATCCTATAAGAGTTATCGCGGTATGGGATCAGTTGGCGCTATGAAGGATGGTGCTGCTGACCGGTATTTCCAAGAAGATAATAGTGCTAACGTTGATAAATTAGTTCCTGAGGGGATTGAAGGTCAAGTGCCATTTAAAGGCAGTGTTATTCCAATTTTGCATCAATTAACCGGTGGGGTGCGTTCTTCGATGGGGTATTGTGGTTGTAAAACAATCGATGAGTTGCATGAAAAAGCTGAGTTTGTAGAAATTACTTCTGCAGGTGTAAGAGAATCTCACGTGCATGATGTCATGATTACCAAAGAAGCTCCAAACTATCATATTGATTAACCGTTAAAGAAAAAGATTCCCTCAGTGCACGATAAGATACTCATTCTAGATTTTGGTTCACAAGTTACTCAGTTAATAGCAAGAAGGGTGAGGGACTCTAAAGTTCTCTCGGAAATTTATCCCTATGACATTGATGAGGCACGCTTGTCTCAAATTGTTAAAAATGAGAACGTTAAGGGGATTATTCTTTCGGGTGGTCCTAGTTCGGTTACAGAAGGCGACACCCCAAGAGCGCCGCAAATTGTATTTGAACTTGGCTTGCCTGTACTGGGTATTTGCTATGGGATGCAAACCATGGCTGAACAATTAGGTGGTGCTGTAAAAACAGCGGAGTCATTGGGTAAATCAAGAGAGTTTGGTTATGCCGAGGTTCGTGCTCGTGGTCATACTCAGTTACTGAACGGAATTATGGATTTTGAAACCCCCGAAGGTCATGGGATGCTCAAAGTTTGGATGAGTCATGGTGACTCAGTCACCTTGATGCCAGAGGGTTTCAAATTAATGGCTTCAACAGAATCCTGTCCTATTGCAGGGATGGCTGATGAGGCACGTCATTTTTATGCAGTTCAGTTTCATCCAGAAGTAACCCATACGGTTCAAGGTACTGCCATCTTAGAAAAGTTTGTGCATGGAATTTGTGCTTGCAAGCCTGATTGGGAAATGGGGGACTACATTTCAGAGGCTGTTGCCACGATTAAGGCACAAGTTGGCAGTGATGAAGTGATTTTAGGTCTTTCAGGTGGAGTTGACTCTTCTGTAGCAGCAGCACTCATTCACCGTGCAATTGGTAATCAACTTACTTGTGTGTTTGTTGATCATGGATTACTTCGTCTGAATGAAGGTCAGATGGTCATGGATATGTTTGCTAAAAATCTAGGTGTGAAGGTAATCCACGTTCAAGCTGAAAATCAGTTTATGGGTAAACTCGCAGGCATGAGTGATCCTGAACAAAAACGTAAGATTATTGGTCGTGAGTTTGTTGAAGTGTTCCAAGCAGAATCAGCAAAAATTGCAAATGCCAAATGGCTTGCTCAAGGCACGATTTACCCAGATGTGATTGAATCTGCCGGTAAAGGGAAGAAGGGTACTCATACGATTAAGAGCCACCATAATGTTGGTGGTTTACCAGAGGATATGCATTTAAAACTTCTCGAACCTCTTAGAGAGCTTTTTAAAGATGAGGTAAGAGAACTTGGCATTTCTTTGGGTTTGCCTAAAGAAATGGTCTATCGTCATCCTTTCCCAGGTCCTGGTTTAGCTGTAAGAATTTTAGGTGAGGTTAAACAAAATTTTGCTCACTTGCTTCAAAGAGCAGATGCTATTTTCATTGAAGAGCTTCGAAACACCATTGACCCTTCGACAGAGAAATCCTGGTATGACTTAACGAGCCAAGCTTTTGCGGTATTTTTGCCAGTCAAATCGGTTGGCGTGATGGGTGATGGTCGAACTTACGAATATGTTGTTGCCCTTCGAGCTGTTCAAACGCTTGATTTTATGACCGCTCACTGGGCGCACTTGCCACATGATTTATTAGGCAAAGTGTCAAATCGAATTATCAATGAAGTCAGAGGTATAAATAGAGTGGTTTACGATATTTCTGGTAAACCTCCAGCCACGATTGAGTGGGAGTAGGATTTATTTGTAAGTCGTTGATTTATAACGATATTTTACTTACACAAAAGTTTCACACAATCAAATAAGTGCTTGTTTTTATTAGCGTTTGAATTTATAGTTACACAGAAACCTACACAAACGTGTAGCTACTCAAAACTATAGTCACGTTAAGCACAAATGGCACTCAAAAAAACTAAGTTTGAAGAGAACGAAGAAGCAATATTTGACGGCGCTGTTATCTACACACGCGGCGCATATTGGCAATTCAGAATGTGGCTTACTAAGGAACACAAGTACGCTCGTTTTAGTCTTAAATCAACAAGTAAAAGCACAGCATTAGACTTAGCTAAGCAACACTATCACGAGCTAATGGCTAACCAATTAGCTGGCAAAAGCTACTACTCAATTACAACTAAAGCGGGGCCATCAATAATACTGATTGAATGAAAATTTAAATCTGACGTAATTTGTAAGTATGAATTAATTTAAAGGAGGTATAGATGACTAAAAGCGTGGCGTTTAATGTTGATTACAGTCGAAGTAATCTCGCTTCGATAATACGTTGGACTGATTCTAAAAATAAAATTGAAAATTGCGAAGCATCAATAGATTTTATTCGGTGTGATGATGGCGATGAGTTTCAATTTTTGCATGTTGATAAGGGTGAAATAATTAATCATTCTTTGTTCATGTTTGAAGCAGTAAAAAATGCAGGTAAAAAAGATGAATATTTACTTTGCTATTCAGCAGACTTTGAAATCGCAGACTATAACAGTCATGTCAGTTTTTTGAAGGCTTTAAAGCATAGTAAAAATCAAATAGAGATAGTGCTTTGTTTTAAAGATGCTAAAGGAAAGAATTTAGAAAATTGTTTTGAAGAAAGTGATAATAGAACGGCTAAATTAATGAAATCGTAAAGTTTTATGTTTTCTAATCTTAAGATTTCTAGAACTGGAATTGAGCAATATATCCGTTGCCCAAAATGTTTTTTTCTTCAAAGAAAATTAGGATTAAAGCCTCCATCAATGGTTCCACTTACGCTTGCCGTTGCAACAGATGCGTTGCTTAAAAATGAATTTGATGTTGTTCGTGAATCAGGTGCTTGTCACCCTTTGTGGAAACGAGAAGGGCTAAATGTCCGTGCTTTTAACCACTCTGATATTGATTTATGGCGTAACAACTTTAAAGGTATACGAATTAAGCACCCAACAGGTACTGAAATCTATGGTGCTATTGATGATATTTGGGAAAACTTAGACACATCAGAATTGCATATAGTCGACTATAAAAGCAATAGCAAAAAGGATGAGCCAACTATAGAAACAGGCTTTGGAGATAGCTACAAAAGGCAGATGGAAATTTATCAATGGTTATTTCGAAAGTCGGGATTTAAAGTTAGCTCTATTGGCTATTTTTTATACGTAAATGGCAGCAAGTTAGGAAAATTTTATGAGAATGGTATTGATGGAGTTATGCACTTTGAGACAACCTTAATCTCACACAATAGTAATGATACATGGGTTGAGGATGCAGTTGAACGAGCAATTACATGTTTACAATCAGATGTAATGCCTGATAGTGGTGTTGAATGCGACAACTGTCGTTATTATTCCGATAGGCTTGGAATTAACTCGAAGTTATGATATGGCTACACGATAGATTACTTCAAATGAGATATTTATATGTCAAAAACTGAGAAAAAAATAATCAATGGTGAAACACTTAATTTTTACCAACAAGATTTTCCAATCGATAAAATAAAAGACTCCAAAGACTTGTTCAATAAAATAAGAAGTTTTTCATGCAGGAGTTATGAAAATAAAGAAACACACTTTTCAAATCCTACTTGGAATTTTAATAGTAATACAAAACTCAATGAGTCATTGAATGGCGATTTTATTATTCGACCAGACTCTAAAAATATTAGATTTATTCATTTTATTTTAAAGGCTGACGGAGGATATGATGTCACATTTAAATCGGATTCTGATATAAGTATCGTTTATAAATCATTTAATGGACGAAAAATATTAGATTCTGTTAAGCAGTCAAGTAAGGAAGTTAAGTTTGAATTAAATGGTGATGGAGAGGGAATTACTGAATGCATTGGATATGTATTGAGTGACGAAAAACAGAATTATGAAAAATCTTTTATAGAAGGATTGACCTTGCCCCTGAAAAACGTACCTCTTAACTATATGAAAAAATGATATAAATATAGTGATGGAGGTGTCAAATGGTGGTGAAACGAACAAGGGCTAGATATACCCTAGAGTTTAAGATGGAAGCTGTCAGGCTGGTTAGAAATGGCCAGTCATCAGCGGATGTTGCTAAGATTCTTGGCGTTCCCAAAGGATCATTAGAAAATTGGATTCGCTGGGATGAACAAGGGCAGCTGACGGGTGGTAAATCCCAGGTAATTAGTGAAGAACAGATGGAGTTAGCGCGACTACGAGCTGAGTTAGCTCGGGTGAAGATGGAGCGTGATATCTTAAAAAAGGCGACAGCGTACTTCGCGAAAGAGTCTTTGTGAAGTACGCTTGGATTGCTCGAAATAAGATGCAATGGCCGATAGGTTTGGCTTGCGAGGTGCTGGGTGTGAGTGCGAGTGGGTATTTCCAACATCAACGTAAGAAAGTGTTGGAGCAACCCAAGAAGGTCGTGCAACCTGAAAACCTGAGTAATGAGGTGCTGTTGGCTCATATCAAGTCGATTCATGCCGAAGTGAAGCAGGAGTATGGTTGGCCTAGGATCACCAAAGAGCTGCATGCTCGAGGCTTTAAGGTTGGAAAAGAAAGAGTTAGAAAGCTGATGCAGTTGCATGGTATCAAAGCCAAGGGTAAACGTAAGTTTGTGGTGACTACCGACAGCAATCATCGATTTGAGGTGGCCGATAATTTGGTAAGTAGAGAGTTTCATGTTGAGCAGCCCAATCAAGTTTGGACAGGTGATATCACGTATTTACCTACCGATGAAGGTTGGGTATTTCTAGCTGTGGTCATTGACTTATTTAATCGACAGATTGTTGGTTGGAGTATGAAGCCTAAGATGGAAAGTAACTTAGTAGTAGATGCTTTAAAAATGGCTTGGTTTAGAAGAAATCCGTCATGTGGATTAATATTCCACTCCGATAGAGGGACGCAGTACTGTAGCGAGGATTTCCAAAGAGTAATATCTGCGTTCAACATGAGAAGTTCGATGAGTCGCAAAGGGGATTGTTGGGACAACGCTCCCACTGAAAGTCTTTGGGGTAAATTGAAAGTCGCCCGTATTGATGGAAAGCGGTTTGCAACAAGGCGAGAGATGATGGATGAAGTCATTGACTGGATCAGTTTCTATAATTATAAAAGACTACACTCCACTTTAGGTTATGTAAGTCCAATGGAGTTTGAGAAACGATGGTATGCAACTCAGAAAAAGGTTGCATAATTAAAGCTGTTAAGAAGTACGTTTAACTAGGGCAAGGTCAGATATTTCGAATTTGAAGAAAGCGAAATTGATAAATCTGCTGATAAAAAACTTGAAAAAATAACTCACGATATATTTGTCAAAATATTTAACGGGACTGTAAATAAAAGCTATTCAAAAGAACAAGCTAAGACAGCTATTGGAGAGCACATAGAGATTGTATTTGCCTCTGAAAAATATTTAAATGAGTGTAAGAAGTGGCTAAAAGACAGCTGGAAAAAAGAATCTAAAAATATGACTATAAATGGAAATATTATGCTTATTCATTCAGACAGTAAAACCTTAAAGATATTTGAATCATTGATTGATAGTGATGACGATTATGGTTGCCCTAAATGCACAATTAAAAGTTAGATGAGTTTTTGAATGTCCATAGATATACCTGTTTTAGATGGAGAAGATTGGTGGGCGAGCGAAGTTATCGATGATACTGATTCTGTAATTAAGAGCCTATTGAATTTAACAAAATCTTGTATTGAATTAAATATTATGCTAGAAGACTCTAAGCAATTACATTCAGAATTAAGCTTACACAATGCTACGCACAATATTGAACTTGAAACTGATAAATGGTTTACGTTTTGTGCTAGTTTGAGAGATACTGAGATTTCTAAAGTGGCTGATAATGTTGAAAATAAGCTTAAAGCTTATGTGTCTAAACATCTAAAAAATAGGGATTGATATGAAAGTCGATGCAAAAGAAATGACGGTTACTCATTTAAGAGAGGTATCTAGACTATTTTTAGAAAAAAATAATGTTTCAGAACATAAATTGGCTAGGTTTAGCTTAGACATATATTTCCCTGAAGATAAAATTGCATTCGAATATGATGGTCCCGATCATTACGATAAAGTTTCGAATCATGAACGCGATTTAAGGAAGAATCAACTTTGCCTTACTGAGGGAATTAGGCTTGTACGTTGGCCTTATTATTTTCAACTTACTAAAGATGTAGCTCGTTATCTGTTCCCCAACAACTATACTGACAACAAATATCAAGAAGCTATTAGGATAGTTTATGGTGTTTCTGATGAATCTCAAATACTAGCGCCTGGCTTACATGGTTCTAAATTTACTCCAGCTAATTTCACAAGTTTAGGCATTAAGAGATTCATTAATGATCTAAATAATGCTCCAATTAGTCTTAGATCTCAGGTTATTCATTCATTTCATCTATATGAAAAAATGATTGAAAGTAAGCATGGTAAGGACTTTTTATGGTTACTTTATCCTCAAGATAATGCTCTCTTTGATGAATTTATGCAGTTTAAACCTGATCCTAAGTATTTAAATTTAGTGTTCAATAATAAAAAATACTTGTCACATTCTGTGTAAGTTAAGCGCCACTTAAGCGTTGAAAACGAATAGGATTTTGCTTTGTTAAAAACAGCGCCAACTCAGTCAAGTTACACAAAAGTTACACGCACTCTTATTGGTGACTGTAACTACATGATTTATAATAGTTTTTTAACCGAGTAACTATTGAGTGGGGATTTTTCCAACATTCCCAGCAATTTCAAATTTGAAGTTAATTTTCCAGAAAAATAATCAAGATTCATTTAATAAGATGATTATTCTCATAGGCTCGCAGTTACGCCTGCAACCATCCTAGGTCCTCTAATTTTGGTAGTTCAAAATCAATAGGCTCATGCTATGAGCTTCAGAGTTTTTAGAATAGATATATTAAATAAGCTAAGATAAAAATCTGGATTTTTCTAAAATTCAGCAGATTAGAAGTAATTTTTAAAATACAGGGATAAATTAATATGGGCGAATTAAAAAATACTGAAAAATTATCAGAGTTCATCATTCTAGTAAATGAAAAAACTAACCGAATAGACGCTAATGTCGTTTATGAAAAGGTTGGTAAGAATTATGTTGGAGTTTATTTTGGCTATGAGGGAGGGGGTATCTCATCGGATGGCTTTTTTTTCCTGGATTCGAAATTTAAAGGAGTCGTGACAAAAGATGAAACAGATATTCCAAGCGAATATACGGAAAAGCTTTACGAGCTTCAGAGAATTAGGGCGGAGTTTAGTGATTGGGAGGTAAATGATGATGGGAGTCAAGCATCTCATTATGCGATGCAGTACAAGCCAGATAATGAGGGATTAATACCGCTTTTCGATCACTCGGATGATGACAATGATAATTGGGAATATTCATCGAAGAATTGGGATTCTCGTGTCTGGAATTCCCTATATGAGCAGTGGAGCCTCATTGTCTAGAAATTCCTTTTGGCTAAGAAATGAAGATCGTCTTCAATATGACTTATTTAGAACAGGGTGGGTATGATGGTTAGTCATGTTATTAATGATTATGGCTTAAAAAATCCGCATATAAAAACTGTAAAAAAATCTACAAAAAAGATGAGGCTACTATTGGTAAACCTAAGAAGGCTGCCCCCAAATCTATTTTTAAAAGCTCAAGCGCTAAGCAAGTAGGAGATTTCTTAACAAAGAATTTTAATTATCTCCAAATAGCTAGGGATATTTAACGTGAGTAAAAAGAAGAAAGCTGTAACTGAGAATGACGAGTCTGAGCATAGGCTCGGAGTATCCGTTCAAGTTGAAGATGAGGGTTCTGGTGATGAGGGTGGGATTGACCAGCATGGGTTAGAGAGCGGTGATGAGTTTTATCGACTCAGCTTATTCAATCCCCTCCAGAGGGCGCTCTTGATGTTAAGCCGGCGACATATGCACTTATGACTTGGTGGAAAGCCCGCATGGGCAATAAAGATACGATAGATATTTCCAGTGACTCTAATGATTCAATGCTGAGATTTGAGTCTACTTATATTGGCGGGGAGTTTAAAGATGGGGGTTTGAGCATAAAGGATAAGGTTGAAATTGATCACATCATTGAGGTTAATGAACCTAGTATGCTTGTATCTCTTTACTCTTATATCCCCAAAGCCATTCCGGATGATATTGCCAATTAGTTAGCAGTTTCCTTGATGAATCTAAATCCAAAACTTCAGTATGGAAGCATTGAGGTTTATACAACGGATACTGAAGATGGTGAATTTCAGCACTTTTTGAGATATAAGGCTTCAACATGTCTTAAGGGTATAAAGGTTGGCAAGGTGAATGTAGTTGAAAATATGATAGAGCTAGCACAGTCTAACCATGGATGGGTATTGGATTACATTAGTCAAAACCTCAAATATAAGAAGTGGTTATTAAGTTAAAGTTTCAGTAGAAAGTTTAGAAATTACCGGGGATTGCGCAATGTCAAGTGATGAAATTCGCTTTAAATTCTCTAATTGCTTTCAGAGTAGCTCAACCATCTAAAGTTGTATAATTTTTTCAATAACCTCATCATGGAAAAAAGTTTCAATAGTTTTCTTAAAATAACCCAGAAAAATAATGACGATGTGCATGTAAATATTTTACTTTTTTGGGATCATTTTCATTCACCAAGGATTTAGCTATGACAACCAATAAAATACTTGCGAGCATTTACATCGGCTCTAATCGAACTCCTACCCCTGAGGAGATGGCTGATTTTGTAGATTATTGCTCAAGAGAAATAGAAAATACTCTCGATCCTAGGGAAATTAAAATCCCAGGTAGTTCTGAAACTAGGTTTTCAGTTTCAGAGGTAAGTTACTCAAAAGATGAGTCTCTATTGACTATGGTTATAGGATGCGATGCTTCTGTAAGTCTTAAGGAAGTACATGATAAATTTTTAGATGTATTTGATTCTTTAGCATCAGATCTTATTGATCCAGAGAATAACGAGTATGGTTTCAAAGCAGATCTAGTTGACTTTACTAATTTGAAATACCAGAGTTATAGTGAGGGAAATTTTGACGAGGGTAATTTCTCAGATTCTGATGATTATGATTCTGTAATTGAAGATTTTAAAAATGAAATTGAAGAGAAAAATGCATCCATAATTAAAAAATGCTTAGCATCCTAGTAATTGCCCTCGCTAACTTGATGTAATCTGTTTGCATGGATTTCCTTGGGTTCTGGGCCTTACTTAAAGTAACGTTCGCTCACCCAAAAGTACTTTGGAGCAATGAAGTGCTAAACGGTTGTTCCAAAATTCCTTTGGTTTTCAAAACCAAAGGGTGAGTCAGTAGTTCTTCTAATTAAACTAAATGCACTACACAAAACGCTACACACCGATATTTAGGATGCGTAAGCTCTTGAAATACCATTGATTTAAGTGCTTATGAGGTTGTACAGTGTGCAACCATTGCTAGCGTACAATGTGCATCCATATAGAGTTTTAATCTATCGTCTAGAAGTGTATGCGTCCGGTGAACACATGTCGTACTTTGATGGATTTGTGTTATGGCTAAGAAGGTTGCCAGCGATGGGGTAATAATTCTTCGATCTGGTTGTTCTTTTGGGTAGGCAACCTTGTTAGAACATCTTTCATATAGGCATATGGATCATGACCGTTCATCTTCGCTGATTGGATCAAACTCATGACGGCAGCAGCACGTTTGCCTGCGCGTAACGAGCCGGCAAACAACCAGTTTGAGCGTCCAATAGCGATGGGGCGTATTTGATTTTCAATCCAATTATTGTCAATCGGCAACTGACCATCATCGA
>NZ_NTGB01000001.1:1151889-1153251 GCF_003072505.1 Polynucleobacter rarus | reverse complement strand
GCCGAATCAAGTCTGGAGTACCGATATCACCTATATTCGATTGACTCAAGGATTTGTCTATTTGGTGGCAGTTATTGATTGGTACTCACGGCAGGTCCTCAGTTGGCGAATTAGCAATACGATGGAGGCCAGTTTTTGTATCGCCTGCTTAGAGGATGCTCTCATCCGGCATGGCAAACCAGAAGTCTTCAATAGTGATCAAGGGGCTCAATTTACCAGCGATGCTTTTACTTCTGTCCTCAAGCGGGAAGAAATTAGTATTAGTATGGACGGAAGAGGCCGAGTCTTTGACAATATTTTTGTCGAACGACTTTGGCGAAGTGTGAAATATGAGGACATTTATTTGCAAAGCTACTCGAATACGAAAGAGTTAAAGCTTGGATTAAAAAGATATTTTGATTTTTATAATGAAGAACGACCTCACCAAGCATTATCCGATAGGACTCCTCAAGAAGTTTATGAATCAGGTCAAGGTGGGGGTGCTTTGATTCTTCAGAAATATCCTGTAAGATTGAAACAAGAAGTGGATTACGGGGCAACGCTGCACAGTTGCAATGCAGTAAAAGTATAGCTTAAACCCAGTTAAAAACTGTCCAGCCTATCGGGCCCACTCTAGTAATTATAGGTTTTACTAATTGATTTTTTGGGTAATTTAAGGAAAAATTTAAGTTATTAAACCAACTAAAAAGATCATAAGAGCGTTATGATACCTGCCTCTCCGAGGCGATGCCAAGGTAGTCCAAGTACCAATGCATCGAACTGTTCCCGACTGATTTGCATCTGTGTTGCAGTGTCCGTTCGAGGCCAAATAAAGTGACCTTCATGTAAGCGACGAGCGGCTAACCAGATACCAAAACCATCGTGTACCAGCACCTTCATCCGATTAGCGCGACGATTGGCAAATAGATAAGCATGATTTGGATATGCCGCCCCAAACACCTTCACTACGCGTGCTAATGCCGTATCGGTTCCTACTCGCATATCCATCGGTTCGGTTGCAATCCATACGGCGTCAACTCGAATCATTTGGCAAGCTCCCGTAACCACGCTAAACAAGTCGTACTAGCTTGCATTGGCCACTTCACTTTGATGGTCGAGCTACCCTTGTGAACTTCGATCTCAATCGATTGGCTATCAGCTTTGGAAGAAGACTGAGGAAGGCTAACCGGTAAAAATCCTGGAGTATGGCTGATCGGTTCAGAACCACTGGAACCTGAGAGACTATTTCCTCGTTTCAGATAACTTGGATCTGTATCATACATCCAGCGGCGCAATAAATTGGCATTCAACCCATGACTAAGTGCAACAGATGCAATCGATACATGCGGTTGGCGAGCTTGAGCAACAACCTCCGATTTAAAA
>NZ_NTGB01000001.1:1125343-1150242 GCF_003072505.1 Polynucleobacter rarus | reverse complement strand
GGCCCATTGCTATCGGACGATCCAACTGGTTATTTGCCGGCTCATTACGCGCAGGCAAACGTGCTGCTGCCGTCATGAGTTTGATCCAATCAGCGAAGATGAACGGTCATGATCCATATGCCTATATGAAAGATGTTCTAACAAGGTTGCCTACCCAAAAGAACAACCAGATCGAAGAATTATTGCCGCATCGCTGGCAACCCACTTCGCTGTAACACAAGCCCATCAAAATGCAACATGTGTTGGCTAAACGCTTACATTTATTTCACAAATGTGCTATAAATTACGCACCAAATTTTTGAGATTTAACAGACAAAATTTGTTGCTTTGCCTTTGCCACCTTCTGCCTATCACGCTCAGCTTTAAGGTTGTTTGTAGCAACATCTTTCTGTCGCTTAAGACTGTCTAAGCGTGTCTGCTGGGGTGTAAGTGGCTTAATAGGCTTGATTGTTGCCACTGCTTCATCAAGCGTTAAGCAATCATTCGTAGCACCTTCGGCAACGGTAGGGGAGTGGACAACACTACCAATACCAAAATGAAATTCTAAAATTAGCCGTGCGTGAAGGGTACTGTCCGCAAAAACTACTGTTCTTACTGTCGTACCATTCACCTGGATAGATGCTACATACTTGTTCATAAAGCTATTTATATGAACAAATAAAGGCAGTTCTAAGTCACATCATTTAGCAAAACCAGCCTTCAATTTCTCACTGGCATTGGTTATGGCTTCGTCTAATTCGCCACCAATCACAACCTGTTGAATCAACGCTAAGGTTTCAATTAGTTCGTCTTGTGATCCAATTTCAATGGCGTTCTTTCCTTTAGCAAGCTCCAATGTCTTACTTCCATAATGGATGCTAAGGTTGATTTTGTTGTTCGGCGTTGTCCAAAACCACTCTTTGACACGCTTTGTAGTCTCAATGACAACACGTTCACCTGATTCATTAGTCACAGTTTTAAGACGTTTTGGAGCGTACAAGGTGCCGTTCTTTTGACAGCGAGCAAGCTCAATCTGTTCTTCAATCTTGCTGGCAAGTTTCTGCCTACGCAACAGGATAGGGCTAAGGTTACGTTCACGCTTGCTGGAAACCAGCTTCAATTTTGCAATAAAACTCATACAAACTCCTTTTCATAAAGTGGAATTTGTACTGTAGCTTCAGAACTTCTTAAGGACAACCGAACAGAAAATTTCTCCTATCCTTTGGTTTTGTATAAATAGATAAGTAAAAGTGAGATTTAAAGGTTAGCACGCCGACTGTAATTGTGCCGCCAAACCCGTTCTGATGTGTGACGGTAAGCAATTGAACAACTCACTGTTCGCCTCATCGCACTACCCAGTTGATGACTGGATGCCATAAACAACGCTCCTTTGTAGCAGTCCTGTTTGCGATGCTGTAATGGTTGGTAACGCAGTAATGCGTGAATTTAGGCTCGTACAAATGAGTATAGGCTGAAAGTGAGTGGGAATGCCACAATTAAACCCACAAGCACACCACAAAGCTACTGATATAGGCTGTGAGTGTGTTGCGTAAGGCGAGCACGTAAAAGGTGATAGCAAAACCTACCTTATCTTGTGTCACAACAAGTTGTGTGTATATCAGGTGTCAATCCTCAGTAAAGTGATTGGCTTAAGTTACGTCCTTTAACAGGGCGTGGCTTGTGCTCTTCCTAGTAAAGAGTATTCAAATACAAACACAAATTAAATTAAAAAGAAAAATGCGTTGAGCGATAGCGAAGACGCAAGCTAACGCAGTTAGCTTTTAAACTGCCAACACATACTTAAGAAAGAGAAATACAGCTCAAAATGCTAGAACGCATGAAAGCGAGCTACATACGCACAAAACAAGCTGAGCTAAGCTTGGGTAGCTGGGCAAGCTTAAAA
Organism: Polynucleobacter rarus; assembly: GCF_003072505.1. GTDB lineage: Bacteria > Pseudomonadota > Gammaproteobacteria > Burkholderiales > Burkholderiaceae > Polynucleobacter > Polynucleobacter rarus. The sequence continues at coordinate 1,148,360 of NZ_NTGB01000001.1, read as the reverse complement.
CAGCGTGTAGGGCTTGTACGCAAGTCTGTTGTTATGTGGGAAAAGAGCCACAGCCTAAAATATCACAAAAAACCAAAGAGAATATGTAAAAGCTTTGTTTTTCCACTTAAATACACGTAACCTGTTGAATTTATTAAGGAAATTTAAGTGAAGAACAAAGACAAGAAATCGGTAGGAATTAAGAAACAAAGAAAATACACTTTAGACATTGAAAAGCTTACATTTAGGAGAGCACTAATGTCCAAACAAGCAAAAGTACTGACAGCACAAGAAATCCGTAGGGTACTGGACTACGTAGCGACACGCCCACACGCAGTACGTAATAGGGCAATGTTTTTGACAATGCTGTACGCAATGCTACGTGTTAAGGAATGTGCCGCACTTCGCTACGAGGATGTGCTGGACGCAGAGGGCAAAGTTAAAGCTGAGATTTACTTGTCTGCTGAGCAAACAAAAGGGCGTAAGGGAGGTACTGTGTTTGTCAGCGAAAAGCTCCGCAAAGAGCTACAGGCTTACGTTAAAGCTGTACCACCCAAAGTACTTAGTGACAAGCTGTTCTATTCACAGAAGCGTCCAAGCGAGGGGTGGAACAGCAACACACTTTGCCAGTTCTTCCATCACTTGTTTCGTGAATGTGCAATATCGGGTGCCAGTAGTCACAGCCCAAGACGCACAGGTATTACCAATTTAGCAGACAAAGGTGTCAGTGTTAGGGTGCTACAAAGCATTGCACGTCACGCTAATATCTCAACCACCCAGTGCTACATAGACGTCAATGATGCAATGAAACGCAAGGCGATTGAGCTAGTATGAATTCTCAGAGAGACTTCAAAAGGCGACTATGTTTGTCTGGTAATTCCATAACCGGAAAGTATCGCCGAAGTAATAAAATCTTCTGTGCCAACTGATGGATATCATTCTGCTGAGCATCAGATAAGTTTTTCATTGAGTACGTTGTTAGTTCCTCAATATAGCGTTATAACTCTCTGGCTACACTTTTGTTAGGGTCAACGCCCAAACAGTATGTACAGTTGCAATCCAACGAATGTTCGTCAGCTTGATGAAAGTGTGTCATTTCATTGTTCCTTAATTAGAGTCTTCTTCATATCGAAACAGGTATTCTGTTCGCAATTCTGATACGGACTTAAATCCCATCGTTTCAGGGTCAACTAGCAACTCATAATTGCCATTTTGATATAGCAAACTCATTGCCACGTTGCTTTTTATTCGTTCAAAATTTGCTCTAATAAAGTCATATAAGCCGAAGTCCAAAACGTACTCTTCGCTGTAGTTTACGCTTGGACTTGTGTCAAATTGATTGCCTGAACTGTCGCCATTCCACCAATGTTGGATGATTACTGTGCAGTTATTCTTTTTGTCGTAAGGCTGAACGAGCCAACCACTGAGTGCTACGTACTTAATGCCTTCTTCTTTGCCTCGATTAACTACAGCCATAGCGTTTTCGAAACACTTACCAAGTTCACCGCCACCTATTCGTTTCACAGTCGGCGTTTGAAGTTTGAACTCTGTATGACGTTGTCTAGCGGCTAAGAAGTCTCTAGTGGCTTTGTACATGCTGAAATCTGAAGATTACTTAGACGTCTTCTTAGCAGCCACCTTCTTTGCAGCCATCGTAGCTCCACGCTTCTTTCGTGTGGCAAGCACACCTTTGAAGTCCGTTGTCTTAAAGCCGTAGAGCTTGATGTCTGCCTTCATCTTTGCAAGTACATTGGCACGTTCCTTCTGCATTGCGTCATCACGCTCTGCTTCAAGTTTGGCGATTTGTGCGTTGATTTCGTCTACACGTGTCATTTGAGTGGCTCCATAGGTTTATTGTGTTGACTTTTTTTACTTTACCTTTGATAAGGTGAAGAGTCAACAATCTATAGGAGTTAGTCATGTCACTTCAAAAATTGGAAAGCATTTACAAATTGCACGAAAATGCCAACGCTACAGAACAAGATTTGATGGAGGCAACGTTCTTTGACGACTTTTTTGCGAAGAAATTTGAAGTATCTATTCTTCCCATCGAAGATAATGATAACGAAGGTATGTTTTACTTAGTAACAAGGATTGAGTCTAAGGGCTCGAAACTTCCTGAGGATCAAGCCGAAGAGATTTGTGATACGGTCAGTGATAAATTTTTTGAACTCATTTCTTCCGTCAAAACAGATGAAGAGGTCGATGACTTAAGAAATTATTTCTCAGGCCCCCAATTTTTCTTAAATGGTAATCAACTGTATTAGAGATTTTTTTCGGATACAGTTTTTTGTAGAGAGAAGACTGTTTCAAAATATCGTCGAAAATTGGAAGGTTGTACAGAAAAAACTTGACGGCGTTCAAGTAATTTTCAATGAGAATTTGGTGTCTTGATCGCATCTTACTTTGCCGTCTAATAGACTCACCTAATGGACATCGAAATTTTAGACGGCGAAGATTGGTGGGGATCTGAAGCAATAGATGATGCCACTAAGCTGATTTTACAGCTTCAAAAGCTTGCTGAATTGTGCTTGAAGATCGAAGTCATTTCTGAGAAAGCAGATATTTTAATCTCCAACATAAAAGCACATTCTCTTTCAAGCCCAATTGAGCTTGATCCAAACTCGCGGTTAGATTTTTGTTATCAACTGCGTGGCACAAGTCTTTCAGCTAAGTCTGCTTTCGTCGAAAATATGATTAACGAATTTGTCAAAAGAACCTCTAAATGACAAATGATCTAACACTATGAGCAACTTAGATCTCAAGACCTTCATTAAAGATTCCTCTGCTCAATCGCTTGGTAGGTTTGGTCAATTGCTAGGCTCCTTAGGGTTTGTTGTTATTGACTTCTGACTTTACCTTTGGTACGATACATCGTCAACTACTTGAGGGAGTTAGTCGTGTCTGAAGAAAATAATTTCGAGAATTACCTTAGCGATTACATCACCACTGATGAACTAAAGACGTTATTAAATTATGTAAAAAAGAAAGAGCCTGGTGACCCGATGTTGATTTTTACCGTTAATGATTCAGGTGACGGAATGGTTACTGGTGAAGCCTCAACCTGGATGCAAATAAGTACATCCCGAAACGATATGATTTGCTACATGCTTAAAGATGATGATGGAAAATCGGAATTGAACCGATTTGAAATGACTATTTCTGGTTTGGCAGATTGTTTGGATGCCCTAAGTAGTCAACAAGATGAAGTTGATTATGATGGTTTTTATGACGCCGTTAAGAAGCTGATAGTTTAATTTTATTTTTGGTAACGTGGTTTTGTGGGTCTATTATGTATTTGTTTACTATTGAGGAATTCATATGAACACGCCTCAATTGATGTGGGTAGATGTAATAACTGCTGTTTTGGCTCAACCCACTTTCGATGTGAAAATCGGAAATATGGGCTATGTTTTCAAAAACATGATTGCCAAATACGTCAGTTCAGCTGACTACTATAGAGTCAGTTATGGTGCTTTTAATGAAATAATAAAACCTAATTTAGAACTTCTTAGGCTAATTGAAGCAGATGAGCCATTGGATATGAAAAAATATTTTTATGGCAAAGATAAACCATCTTTATTAGAGCATATGATTCCAACATCAGTCACTGCAAAAGCATTATTAGACTTGGGTAAAAATCCATCTAAAGACGATGTTTCCTATATATTAAGGAATTCTGGCGAGGTTGCCATTGTGCTAAGGGAGGAAGATAAGTTATTGTCTAAGTCTAAAATGCCTAAAAATTGGACTTTTTCAGATTCTTATTACGCTCGTTATAGAGAGGCTGGCATAGAGCTTGTCGATAATATTTGTGTGCGTAGAAACGGCACAATTTATCGCTAATTATTTCAAATTGTTTCCGCATCCTGTGTAACCAAATTCGCTTAAAATCTAAGCTTAACAAGCACTTAACCCAACCTTAAGGACATTGACTTTTGTTCTTAATTTTACGCAAAAGTTGCACGCTAAAAATCGGCACACGTAAGCTGTTGATTTTATTAACTATTTTAGTTGGGTAACTATTGAGTGGGAATAAATTTTTAGTTGAGGAACTTGGTTTTCTGATAATTTTTTGTTTAACTTAATGGTAGTTTTACCTTCTAATTACCGTTTTAGTTCCTCGCGAAGAACTCTGCGCATTGTCTCTTCAATTGTATGAATCGTCATTGCTTCTCGCAGGGTAGCATTAATTAAAGTTTGGTAACCTTTTCCACCAGCCTGAGCCCTGTACCATCCCAATACATCTGGGTCAAGTGTAATGTTAATTTTCTGCTTTTTGCGTTCTGAATGAAAAGCGGCCTTACCCTCGAGTGAGGAAACTTCCTTACCTGCAATCTTCCATTCGCCATGCTCAATATCTAGTTCTGATAAATCAGGAAGTTCATCGTATTCATCAGATGATATTTCGTGTGCATCCACTTTTGCTAAATCACTACCTAAATTTTGATTGTTCGCGCTCATTTGCTTTCCTCATTGAATAAATATGGCGAGCTTCGCCACGTTGAACATAGCCAACTACCATCATACGACCATACAAGTATCCGAAACAAATCATACGTTTTTCACCATAATTGTGTCTCTCATCCTCAAACTCAAAAGTTGGCCCGTTAAAAATCTGATTAGCGTCAGCAAAATCAATACCACGTTCAGCCAATGTAGCTTGTCTCTTGGATTCATGCCATGTTAATTTAAAGTTCATATGACTAATTATATAGATAATTATCTTTCAGTCAAGATGATTATGGAGATAATGCGGTATGATATTCGTATAAACTTTTGCTTTTAAATAGCAAAGATATCTTAAAAATATCATTGAACTTATAAGTAACAATTAGGTGGTTTTCGATATTTTAGGTAAACATCTAGCCGTGATTGACTGGGAATAGTTTCTTAAGTGAAGTTTACGATTTATATATAGTTGTGCTAAAAAAAGTATGGTGCTGAATGATCCATTTTTTAATTAACCTTATACAACTAAGGCTATTTCAAGTCGCTGTAATCATACTGTATATTACAAATTAATACGCAAATTAGGGGCATCTAAATGTATGCAATTAGTGAAACAGAACTTGCTAGAAATACTAGAAAAATCTTAGACCGCGTAAGTAGTCAAGGAGAAACAATCATAATTCAACGTAATCAAACCTTGATTGCTCAAATTGTTCCATCACCGCGAATCATGAGTGCCACCCAAGCTCTCGAAGGGTTGGGTCTTAAGATACTATCGCCTGAGCAGTCAGATGCTTGGTTAAGAGATAGCATGGAGTAATTCAGCTATGCGGTGCGTGATTCATGGGTATGATTCTTGATAGTTGTGCCTAACTATGACTTGCGTTTGAATAGTTGTTGTCCTTTAAACTCCTCAGGTCCTTGGTTTTATGACGGCTCATTCGGAGAGGGGCCCTCAAAACTTAAATAATTCAGTAATCGTAACGCCCAAAGAAGAAATCAACGTTATTCAAAGTCGAATGAAACTTACTAAATAAAAATAAAAAGGTTAAAAAATGAAAACTAAAATAATTAATGGAGTCGAAGTTATGACCGGCAACAACAATATTTACGTTGATCTAGGTCTTAAAAATGCTGAAAAATTGAAGATCAAGACCGGTTTAATAATTAAAATTATCAAGGCGATGCATACTAAGGAGCTTACTCAAGATCAAGCTGCAAAACGAATGGGAATTTCTCAACCAAAGGTTTCTGAGATGATGATAGTTAACTTTACGAATGTTTCTAAGAGTAAATTTATGGATTGTTTAACCAAGATGGGCTTCGACATTGAAAACCAAGTGCTACCTCTAAAGCGTTGGTTGGTAATATGATGATCGTTGCTTGTTAAAGTTTTATCAACTATCGTCCATTATTGAAGTTTCCACTTTGTTGCCACTCTTGGTGGATTAATACAAAGCATCAACTTATACAAAAATTTTTACAGGCTCGCCTAGAAATGACTTTATGGAATTGATGAATCAAGTTTTATTTGCAATATTCACCTTAATTTTATTTGGAATTTTTCTCTCATCTGCAAATGGAACAATATTAGAGCTTTCTGGATTTAGGTCTTTTTATTGGCGTTACTCTATCGGTTTTAGAGCCACTGCTTTTTTAGCCTGGGCATTGGCCCCAATTGTGGGTCCTAGTGCCTTGATAGTAGCCAATTTCTCCTTCGAAGCATCCGTTATACTTTTGGCTCTTTTCTTAAGAAGTTGGCGCGTAGTCCCTAGTGAGAAACTATTGCGCTTTTTAGTAGGCTATTATTTTACAGTTTGCTTAATCTACTTCTATCTTCTTTTGATAGGAGATCAGTTCATCCAGCGAACAAACGTTATTGCCATATCCTCATTATTGATGATGATATGGGAAGCCATAGAAGTATTACTGATTTGTAAAAGAAAAAAAGATTTCATCTTAAAGATCATTGCAATTTTCTTGGTTTTACAACTCGCATTAGCTATTACATCGATTATCTTTATCAATACAAATTTAAACCAAGACGCGAAAAACATATTACAAGCAAACTTAAAATCAAGTCTTATGCTGTGGATTGTGTTTGGAATCCATATCACTATTTATACATTGATTAATAGTTATCTTTACAAGAGGATATTGATTAGTGAGAAAGAAGCAAACTCAAAGTATGATCAAGCCTCTAAAGAGCGCTTAGAAATCCAAGCTCTTCTTGTCGAGCGCGAAAACCTAATTGCAAACTTAATAAAGTCGAACAAAACAGCTGTCACGGGTGCTTTAGCTGCCTCTTTGGCACACGAATTAAGTCAACCCCTAGGATCTTCACTCTTAAATGCGCAACATCTTAAATCACTGATTGATAGTCCTAATTCATCACCTAAATTCAAAAAAGACATCATCGAACTAATTGAGACTGATACTAAAAGAGCGGGAGAAATCATTCACTCACTCAGGAAAATATTCTCAGGAGATGCTATTTCTTTTGAGCAGGTGGATCTACCACAACTCGTAAGTTCATTGATTCATTTGGTTACACCTGAATGTAAAAGCTCGAAGATTAAATTAATTATTCAAATGCCAGAAAAATGCTTGGTTGAAATGAATTATGTTGAAATTTACCAAGTAATCCTAAATTTATTAAACAATGCGATCCAATCCCTTAAACGTTCAGAAGGGTCAAGGGCCAAAGAAATCCAAATTTCCGTAAGTGAAATTGGTCCTAAAGTCTTATTATCCATAATAGATAACGGTGATGGCATCTCTGATGATCATGAGCATTCATTATTTGAATTGTTAGATCCCAATAAGTCCTCTGGTTTGGGGGTTGGACTATGGCTATGTAAGCACATCATGGTCAGACATCATGCTGATATTACCTATCGAAAACCGATAAAAGGGGCTGGCGCTGTTTTCAGCTTAAGTTTCCCAATAAAGCAATTAGATAATTCAAAGTATGAATAAGTATCCGAGCCTGCCGTTTCGAATATGAATCTCTATCTTAAATCTCGTTTTTCCAGCGTTTGAAAAATCGTTAACCCAAAGTGTTAAATTGAATTAAAAAAGCGTTTCTTTTAATCAAGGTGTGCAGTTAAAGCAGTTGTTTTCAGAGTCAGGCAAGTTACTCATCCATATCCCTTTCATTTTTTTCATAACGGTTCAAAAGTTAATCGATTCCTTGAACTAGGTTTGGTAAATCTTTGAAATGAGTTGTACCCAAAGTGAATAATTTTCACTTTTTTGAACTGTTCAGTTTTTATTTGGTAAAAATTGATAGGTTTAGAAAGTGATAAATTTAGGTAATTGACTTAAAAAAACAATATGTAAATTATTCATTACGGAAAGAGGGGATATTACAGATGAGGTTACTAGAAATTCATTCGAGGATGTTGATAATAAGAATCCTAAGATAATAGTATCGAAAAAAATATGATTAAAACCTTGTATCAAAAATGAATATTTATAAATTATCATGATTTATAATTAGGCGGTTTCAAGGTTGAAGTGCAAAAATTGCTGCATGATGCTGCTTAAAATCAAACGCCTCGGGAGTGAACAACTGGGCAGGACATTTGAACCCTAGTGATTTGCGTGGTCTCGTGTTGAGTTGCCATGCAATTTGATCTAAATCCTCTTGGCTAAAGATACTCAAATCTTCTCCTTTTGGCAAGTATTGCCTGAGTAAGCCATTGGTATTTTCATTGATACCTCGTTGCCATGGACTATGAGGATCAGCAAAGTAAACCTTAACGCCAGTATTTTCTGTGATCTGGGCATGACGAGACATTTCTTTTCCTTGATCGTAGGTCATTGATAAACGCTTCTGACCTTCAATGCGATTCAGCACATGGCTAAACCCCGTTACTGCAGACTCCGCCGTAGCTTTTTCCAATTTAGCTAAAACCGTAAATAATGTCGTTCTCTCGACAATCGTACCTACCGCCGTACGGTTCCCTTTACCTTTGATTAAATCACCTTCCCAGTGTCCTGGTACGAGTCGTTCTTCCACCTCCGGTGGACGGTCATGGATACTGACCATATCCGGTATTTGTCCACGACGATCTTCACCACGTGCTCTAGGTTTGCGTTTAGCATGACCAAACCTTAGCCAACCAATAACTTCTGTACGCAACTCACCACGTGGCATTAAGTAAATGGCGCTATAGATCGTCTCATGCGATACCTGTAGGCTAGGATAGTCTGCGTTCACAGTCTTTAGTGTGCCAGCAATTTGTTCTGGAGAATAGCCTTGTTTTAAATAATTCATGACCACCTTCCAAAGTTCACTCCCCACTAGTAATCGACGAGCTACTCGTGGAACTACAGATAAACAATGTGCACGATCTTGGGCTAAAACGGCACGATATTTACCAGCGATGGGAGGTCTTCCACGAATAGCGATGCCAGTCGATTTTACCCAATTATTTCTTTTTAACTCTCGAGTAATCGTTGAAACTGATCTACCAAGACTTAAGGCAATCCAGCTGGGTTTAAATCCCCAAATTAACTGCGTTTGAATTAAACTACGTTCTTCCATACTTAATTGTTTATATTTTTCCATGAAACATTTTCTTCCTAAAAATGTTGCACTTCAATTTAGAGCGCGCCTTATTTTAATTTTATTTGATCTACAAAAAATTGAAATTACTCCTATTAATTTTATTAATGGTAATTTTTATTATTTTATATTATTAATAATTGCCCATATTCATCCAAAAAATAAAAAACATGACTTTTTGAGATTTCAGTTAAATTTATTTTTAATATTATTTAATAAAATAAATGACTAAATTAATCCTAGTAGTTTATTAAAAATATTAAGGGGATTTTTAAGCTAATTAGTTCATTTTATAGCTGGGTAAATGAGATGAAAATTTTAGGTCTTCATTTAAAACCTACTTTCGTAGGTGTTTTTTAAGATACTTCTTTGACACAATATATCAACTATATTATTGTGATTAATTATGATACTTTTTCCGTCTGCGGACCCATCTGACTTAACGCAAAATCAATATGCTTCCACCAATAAAGGGCGGCACGTGTATTTGTTGGAAGATCACGAGAGTTTTCGGATGATTATCGAGAAGGTACTTACCGTTCACGGTTTCATAGTCCATGCATTTGAAAATCCTTATGATTTTCTATCCCTGAAGTCTATCGAAGCACCTGCCGTGATTGTTACAGATATGCGCATGCCGAAAATGAATGGGGTAGAACTTCAGGCTGAAATAGCTGCTCGAGGTAAACAAATTCCTTTTGTTTTTATTAGTGGAGAAGCTAGCCTAGACCAGGGCCTGAAAGCCATGAAGCAAGGTGCCATTGAATTTTTGATCAAACCTTTTGATATTGACGAATTAATGAAGGCGGTTGTAAAGGGATTTGAGCAAGATATTCGTCATTCGAATTTGCTACTTTTAAATAAGAAACAAGAAGATAACTTAGCAAAGCTAACTAAGCGCGAGCGAGATATCTATGGACTGTTACTAAAATCCTATAATAACAATGAGTTAGCTGAGGCAACAGGTCTGACAATCAATACAATTAAGGACTACAAAGCAAAAGTAATGGAAAAGATGGGTGTGAAGACTCTTGCTGACCTGATTCGTCAAAATAGTGAAATCAAATAATAATTTCACAAAAATTTCATAAAAATTATCAAAAAACCTACTTTTGTATGTATTTATCTTTCCTTGTTATGTTGAAAATAATCTCTATATCAATTCTTTAGAAATTTTCAATGCTTAATCAAAAAGTAAAATACTCACAAATTAGAACTGCTTGTTTTATTACCGTATCTGGCATATGTATTAGCATCCATCCTTTGGCTCAAGCTCAGGATGCAGGTGCTTTGCAACGTCAATTACAACAACAGATTGAACGTGAAGCTCCGCAAGCTCCAATATCGAATGAGAAGCCTGTTGAGAAAAAGCAAATTGATCCAAATGAGCAGAAGATTCAAATTAAATCCTTTACTTTCAAAGGGAATCAACTCATTTCTCAAGCTGAACTTGAGGCTTTAAGTAAGCAATGGACTGATCGGGATATTTCTTTTAGTGATTTAAAAGATTTAACAGTGGCAATTCAGGATTTATATGCGAAGAAAAATCGTATCGCTCAAGCAAATGTGCCACCACAAGAAACTAAAAACAAGAGTGTTTTAATTGAAATTAATGAGGGTAAATTAGGGGCTGTTATTATTCAGCCAATGATTGCCGGTCAACAAACCCGTTTTCCTGAAGGAATGGCACAACTTTATTTTTCAAAAGCGGCCGATGGGACCCAATATATCGATACACAGCGTATCGAAAGAGCGATGACTCTCCTCAACGAACTTCCGGGTGTTGCAGCAACTGGAGAGTTTGAGCCAGGAACACGGGTTGGTGATACCGATTTTCGAGTGAAACTAGCCGATGGTCCTTTTGTTAATGGTCTAGTTGCTGTAAGTAACTATGGTTCACCAAGCACCGGTGTTGGTCAGTTAATCGGAAACTTATCTCTGAATAATCTTTCTGGTATCGGCGATCAAGTTACCTTAGATGCTATTCAGTCTTGGGGTTCAACTTATGGTCAGATAGGTTACTCCTTACCGGTCGGTTACGACGGGTGGAGATTAGGGGCTCAAGCAAGTTATTTAAATTATCAAACGATAGACGATTGGAGCACAATTCAAACTTCAGGTACTGCTAGTACTTACGGCCTGAATGCTACTTATCCATTGATTCGTTCCAATGGTGAGGCCATGAACTTAAAGTTTGGTCTTGAAAAGAGAACCTATTCTAATACTCAATCAGGTCAAAACATTAATAGTCACCAAATCAATGCTTTATCTGCAGGAGTGAATGGCAATATTTCAGATTCCGCAAAATCAGTCATTAATTACAGTTTAACGGCGACTTACGGTAAGTTGGATATTAATAACCTATCTCAAGCCGCTCAAGATCTTGCCGGCCCTGGAACTACAGGTCCCTATGCAAAGCTTGCTTTTAATCTTGCTCGCAATCAGGATGTAACCTCATTGCCTGCCACAAATTGGCTTGTTTCTGTATATGGTCAACTTGCTAACACCAATTTAAATTCCTCAGAGCAGTTATATATGGGTGGAGCTTACGGTGTGAGAGCTTATCCAGTAGCTCAAGGTGGTGGTTCACAGGGCGCTATTTTAACCAATGAATTACAACATAAACTCAATAAAAACTGGCAGTTAGGTGGTTTTGTTGATGTTGGATATGTACAGCAATATGTTAATTTGTATCCTAATTGGCAGGGTTTAACGCATGCTAACAATAGTTACACTTTAGCTGCTTTTGGCCCGACTGTTAAATACAGCATCAACAATGTTACTGTGAACGCCGCCTTGGCAATGAGAATTGGTGACAATCCTTTATATACCTCAAGCGGCCAGCAGTTGAATGGTGATAATGCCTATCGCTTATATCAAGGATGGGTAAAAGCAAGTTATGCGTTTTAATCAGTAGATAAATTTTTTTAAATACCTACTTTTAGCGGTATTTTAAATTCTGAATTGTTTTTAGTATGTCTGAATCACATAAAGATAGTTGAATATGATAAATGTTAAAAAACAACTTGAGACACGACTTAAGACTCCTTCCTCACATAGTGAGAGGGAGTTGAAGTCTTTTTCTAAGTCCCAATTGCAACTGAATAAAGCTGCATCGATTGCCTCGTCTATTTTTGCGATTGCAGCAGTCAGTTTCTTTGGGATATCTTCTGCAAGTGCAGCGGGAAATTCAGTTCCTGCTAATGCATTGCCCACAGGAGGACAAGTTGTTGCTGGTCAGGCTGCCATTACACAGTCAAATAACGTGATGAATATCAATCAAAGCTCCCAAAGAGGAGTAATTAATTGGAATAGTTTTAATGTTGGTTCAAATGCTACTGTTAATTTTAATCAACCGAATGCTAGCAGTTCTACATTAAATCGTGTGAATGGTGCAACCCAATCAATGATTAATGGTGCTGTCAATGCCAATGGTCAAGTGATCTTTGTTAATCCCAATGGTGTGATTTTTGGTAAAGGGGCAGAGGTTAATACCGGTGGTATTACCGCTACCACAATGAATATCAGTGATTCTGACTATATGAACGGTAAAATGAACTTTACCGGCAATGGTACTGGTAAAGTAGTGAACAAAGGAACAATTACCGGTAATAATATTAATTCCTATATTGCTTTAATGGCACCTGAAGTTAGAAATGAAGGTGTGATGACAGCGACTTTATCTGGTAATAATGCGATTGCATTGGTATCAGGTCAAAATGTAACGCTTTCATTTAATGGCAATCAATTAGTTAATGTATCAGTTGATGCTTCAGCGATTAAGTCATTGATTAGTAACAAAAGACTTATCCAGGTTAATGGTGGGCAAGTTATCATTGCTGCGAATTCAGTATCTGATTTAAGAGCTTCGGTCATTAATAATACAGGTACGATCTCAGCTACTGGTTTGAATGTTGCTGGTGGTACGATTACTTTTACTGCCGGAACTGTGAACCAAAGTGGCACTGTGAGTGCTGATTCGAATACAGCTGCTGGTGGTCAAATTACGATTTCTGGTAATGAAGTTAATCTCAACACTTCATCTAAAACAACTGCAACTGGTGCAACGGGTGGCGGACAGATTTTGCTTGGTAAAACCAATCAAGATACCGCACAAAGCACAGTGAATGCCAATGTTGTCAATGTGGCTGAGGGTGCAGTGGTTGATGCATCTGCTACACAAAATGGTAACGGTGGTTCAATTTCTATTTGGTCTAAGACACAAACTGCTGTTGGTGGAACTTTAAGCGCTAAGGGTGGGTTACTTTCCGGTAATGGTGGAGTAATTGATACAAGTTCAGCAAAATTAGTGACTTATTCACCAAACTTAATTGTTAACACGAGTGCATCTCATGGCAAATTTGGTAACTGGGTAACAGATCCATTAACCATTACGATTGATACAGCTAGTGCAAACATTATTTCAAACGCTTTGAATACTACTAATGTTACTTTAGATGCAACAGCCTCATCTTGCAGTTTAGGCAGTTGTATGCAAAGTGGTTCACCTGCTATTAATCTTTTAGCCGGCGCAGATATTTTTTCACAGAATCAACTAACCTCTTTATCGTTAAATGCGGTTGGAGGATCAATTAATGTGAATAACAATATTACTGCTGGTGCAGTTTTTGCCGTTGCTCAAGCAATTAATGTAAATGGTTCGATTAATACCAACGGTGGTTCAAACTCGAATATTTATTTAGCGGGTGCAATGATTAATATTCTTGGAAATATTAATTCCAATGGAAATAATTCAAACAATAATAATTCTAGCAATTTAAATTTTGTAAATTCTGTTACGGGTGTAAATCGTCGTAATGGTCAAAATGGATTAAATGCTGATAATAATATTTATACTAGTAATGGTGGATTAATTAACATTCTTGCCACGGGTGATATTAATATCGGTGCAAATAGTTATATCTCTGCAAATGGTCAAAGTGGGGGAGATATTCATATTGTTTCAACCGCTGGTAAAACAACTATAAATGGAATTGTTGATTCAATTGGTAAATCGGTAAATGGCGGCAATATTGTCATTGTAGGAAAAACACAAACTGAAATTATTGCTGCGCTAATTAGTTCTGAAGGATTAAATCAGGGTGGGGTGATTAACTTAGGCCAGGTCAATAATTTAGGTAATGGCACTATTCTTGCGCCGCCAGCAACTGCCCCCCCATCACTCAGTAACTTTGTAAATTCAGCAATTTCTTCAGCAGTAGATTCAAATAACAGCATCACCAGCAGCAGCATCAATCTTGATAGCCAGACTGGCATCAGCACACCAAACGGTAATATCGTCGTTTTCGGTGATCAAATTTCAGTAAATAATTCTAATCTTTCAGCAGTCAATGGCTCTATTGCTATTGGTCGTGAAGGTTACTCATCAGGTGCCTTAGCCAGCTTAACGGTGGTGAGCAATTCCAGATTAATTGCTAATAGAGTAGAAACTTCAGGCAATTTAATGGGAACAGATGGTGTTGTTGTTCTTGCAACCGAGTGGTTACTAGACCCAACAAACGTTACCATTGGCGCAACATCCACAACTGGAACTTTAGCCGGCGACCTTGCCAATGCAGGCGTTACTAATATTAAAGCAAGCGATATAGTAGCGGCAGTCAATTCTGGCGGCACGGTAAATGTTGTCTATACCGGCACCATGACTCAGTCAGGCTTGTTAGCATTTGCACCTGCTACGGGCGTGACTGGAACGCTGACTTTGAACAACCTTTCTGGAACAATGGGGTCCACATCTAATGTGACATTATCAGGTGGCATCACCAACAGTGGGGCTGGAACGGTAAATTTGAATGTATATTCAAATGGTTCAATATCTGTTCAGTCAACTGGAGGAATAACCTCAACTGCTGGAGTCATTAATGTTGCAATGCAAAGCGCCAATCAAGTAACTAATAACTCTGGCGCACAAAATGCGAATATTACAATTTCCGCCAATGTAACCACTCGCGGTGGTTACATTGTGTTGGATGGTACCGGCGGCACAATTAATGGGCTCGGTACTGCAAACCCAACAATCACTCGCGGTGCTAACCTAACAGATTCAGGTAAGGGTGGAGGTGTAAACCTAGGGAGCGCCATGGTTGCAAATACAACAACTACAGGTGCCTTAGCTAGCAGTAGCACCACAGGTGGCAACCTTGTCGTTGCAACTTCTGGGTGGTTTAATGTTTCATCGATTGCAACCGTAGCGCTTAGCATTGGCGGCTCCATTAATATTTCCGCAGTTGGCGGGAATACATCAAACACAGGCGGATCATACGGATTTGCCCCCTCTGCCGGCACTATTACGAGCACTGGAAACATGTACATAGACGTAAGGACTCCATTTGCAGTCAACACTACATTTTGGAATAAGGTCGCTATAACATCCTACGCGGGTAGTATCACAATCCTATCATCTGCGGCTGGAAGTGTTGGGGGCTTTGGCCAGATGGCAATTCAGGGTTCCATATCGGCATATGGCCCAATCACTATTACCGCTCTTGGGGTTGGTAATAGCATGAATACAGCAAATCCCACATTAACAAGTACAGCATCAGGAACAATCACCTCTACTACAGGTTTGGTTAATATTACTGTTAACTCACAGAACCCAATTTATGCAACTACATTAGCCGGCTTAATTACAGCTCCTCAGGTCAGTATTGCGGCAACGAATACAAATACTGCTGGCCAGGGCATATCAATGATTGGGGGAAGCAGTGGTGTAACAATTACTGCTGATCCAACCGGTGTTATTACTTATCCTACCGCTGGTAATGCATTAAGTGTTACTGCTACCGTTGGTACGGCTGGTCAAGCTGGCGGAATTACGATTACTGGTGGAAATATTCTCAATCAATCAAATGGCGGCAGTGTGTCATTTGTCACCAATGGTGATTTGACTGAGACATCTGCAGTAAATTTTTCAACTGCCAATACATCTAGCGGTGCGCAGACTATTACCTACGACACAAGAACAGGTAACGCTACTAGTCAAATTACTACTGGGTCATTTACGTATAACGCCACTGGGGCAACTCAAAAAGTAAATTATGTTGAGCAGTCTAATGGCTCGAACCTAACGATTGGTAATTCAGCAGCTTCGGCTATTGCATTATCTGGTTATATCCTAGTAGACAACACCAATAGTGGTGCGCTCACGCCAAGTACTACCCCGACAGCAACTAATATGACCACGGCGGCAGGTGTTACAGCACAGGGTGCTTTGACTGCAGGTGATTACATATCTTTAGCTGGTATTAACAATAGTTCTACTGTCAATGCAGTTGCCTTAGGCACAACAACATTAACTGTAACGAGTGCCTCAACTGCAGCTCAGGTAATTAGTGTTATTGGTTATCACAACAGTGCCAATATTGGAAATCCTGGTATTGCATCAACTGGCGCAGTCAACGTTCAGTCCAATGGTGGAAGTGTTCTTTACAAGTCAAACGGAAGCATTAGTCAGTCTGGACAAATTACAGTAGCGCAAAATACTACAGCCGATTCTGTTATTAGCTTTAATACGACTACTGGTAACAAGCTAGCAACAATCAATGCTGGAACAGTAGTATTTAACGGTACTTCAACCAAGCACATTAACTACAACAACCTTACTAGCGGCGCACAAATTGTTGTCAATAGCGCATTGGTGGTTCCAGGATCAATTACTTTTGATAACACCTATTTAAATGGTGTGCAGGGCGGAATTAACGCTGGCAATGCATGGCAATATGGAACTACAACTGCTCTTGGTGGCATTCCGATCACCGCATCACTAACTGCTAACTATGGTATTTACATTCGTGGTGTAGTTGGATCTGCGAGCGCTACTACAGCTGCAACAGTTGATGCAGTCAGTATTTCTGGCGCTACATTGACAACAACCGGAACTTTCGCTGCTGGTACTGACGCAATCAATATTGTTGGTATTGTTCCTGTGTTCGTTGCGGCAACTACTTCTGGTTCAAATGCTATAAAAATTTCTGGCGCTACTGCGATCAATAATAACTCTACACTTGGTAATACCAACATCACAGCTTATACAGGCCATTACAACGATGTGGTTTCGGTTACCAATGCTTCTACTGCAGGTGCTATTGAAGTAAGTGCTATTGGAACAACTGCTAATATTATTACAGTCGCTGGCACATTGTTTACCCAAAACTCCAATGCCGGTGTATTCATTGCATCATCAAATAACGGTAACGTAACACCGCCAAAGATTGTGAACAACGGAACTGGCCCTGTAGTCATTGAAGCCGGTGCATATCTGCCAGTCGGTACAGTAAATACTGCTTGCTCAGCAACGGATTGTGGTCAAATTACGGGCTTGAGTACCAATACCATCACATCACCTAATGGCAATGTGTTTTTGTATGCGGGCTCTCCTGGTACAACGGCGGTATCTACCACTACGTCAACTACGTTAGCTTTCCTCAATAGTACTTTAGGTACTTTGAGCTTTAGTAATACCTTATTTGGTCAAGCTTATGCTGCTGGAAACGTTGCAGCAACTCTATTACCTATTACAACATTAGCTGGTCTCAATACGGCAAACGTAGCAGCAGGTACTGGCTTCTCTACATTTACAACTGGTGCCGCATCAGCTTCTAACTATGGACCAGTTATTCAGTTCCGTATTCAACCATCCCTTACAGCTAACGTATCGGGCCATATTACTAAGGTTTATGGCACAAATGATCCATTAGCAACAGCCGGAAATTTAACTACGGTGGGATCTTTAGATTATCAAATTAATACCTTGTTTGTTAAAGATGCAGCGATTAACCCTGGTTATTCAGCAAATGGAACGAATGGTTGTACCAATGAGCCATCAGGTTGTATGAAGCTCACTGTTAATGGCATGAATTTCCTGATGGGTATGGATAATTTCATTAACTCCCTACAAGCTTTGGCTCCAACTCCACGTGTTTCTTACGGAACAATTGCTGGTGAGCAGGTGAATGGTACGAGTGCTACTTCTTACACTTCTAGCTACGGCTATAACTTAACTAGCAATCATGGTGTATTGGTAACTTCTGGGATTTCAGTTGCCTTAGCTGCTCCAACGGGTTCCCTTGGTTTAGTAATTACACCAGCCCCGTTAACGATTACTGCAAGTAATCAAGCTACGCAATCTGGCGTTGCTTTGCCATTAGGTACAACAGCCTACACAGTATCTGGTTTACAAACCACGGCTAATGGATTAACTTTAGGTGATGCAATTACCGGTGTAACCTTAAAATCTAATGGTGTAACTACGGTTCCAACAACCTTAGCAGCTGGTGTATATGCACCGCCAAATGCGAACAGTATTACTCCAAGTGCTCCTGTCTTTGCAACGGTTGCTGGATCTAATGGTGCTGCAAATTACACGATTACCTATGTCGGTGGAACATTAACCTCGTCTTCCAATGCGATTATCACTATTACTGCAATTGCAGATAGTAAGGTTTACGGCAATAGTTTAACTACCAATGGTGTGACTTATAACTCTAGTGGTATTGCTACCGTAACAATCGGTGGAGCAAGTTACTCAACTTCTGGATTACCAGCTGGCGATAGTTTATCTGCCTTAACTTTGACTAGTTTGGGTGGTATTTCAACGGCATCAGTTGGTAGTAATTACCAAATTACGCCTTCTGGAGCAACCATCACAGGTCCAGTAACTTCTTACACTTTAAATTATGTTCCAGCATTACTGACCGTCACACCGCGTCCAATTACGATTGCTGCAACGCCGGTTTCAACCACCTACGGCACAGCCACAGCGATTTCGCAAAATCTCACTACGGGCTACACTGTCGGTGGTTCAGGTTTAGCTGCAAGTGACACCCTTTCTAGTGTTGCGGTGAACTATGTCAATGGTGCTTCTAGTGTTTCAACTGTACCTGCAACTACCGGTGCTGCTACTTATACTGGTGCCATCGTTCCAAGTGCAGCTACGGGTTCGGGCGGATTTAATACAACAAACTACAACATTACTTACACTCCTGCGAATTTAGTGGTTTCTCCATTAGCTGTTACAGTTACAGCTAATGCCCAAAGCACTGTTTATGGCACGGCTTTACCATTAGGAACCACTGCATTCACAAGTAGTATTCCAACACTCCCGAACGGCGATACCATTTCAAGTGTTTCTCTCCAATACAACGCTGCGACTACTGTGGCTGGTACAACTAATGCTGGTACCTATACTGGTGGAATTGTGGCGAGTAGTGCGAGTGGAACAGGGGGCTTTAATGCAACTAACTACGCAATTACATACGCTCCTGGAAATCTCACAGTTACTCCAGCGAACGTAGTAATTACGCCTGTTTCCTTATCTGCATCAGGACAAACGGTTGTTTACAACGGTGCAACTCAGAGTTTTAATCCTTCTACTGGTTTCTCAGTAACTGGCTTGCAAAATGGTCAAACAGCAATATTTGGTACAACTGGTCTAGCTAGCGGTACAAATGTTGGAACTTATCCAAATACAATTAATAGCTCGATTATTACTGGCTTAAGTAGTGGTTCTTTATCGAACTACAACATTAGTGTAAGTGCACAAGGCTCACTCACCATTAATCCAGCGCCTTTGACGATTACTGGAGCAACAACCTCACTGGCATATAACGCAAGCTTGCAAAATAACGCTGCACCGAGCGTAGTAGGGCTCGTAGGTGTCGATTTGTTAGCAGGCAACGGCGCGACTGTTACTGGCAAGTCTTCTGGAACAAATGCTGGTTCTTATGCTGATGCATTGAGTGTTTCGGCGAATGGTGCTACTTTACTAAGTAACTATACCGTTACTAAGACAAATGGTGCCTTAACCATTACGCCATTGGCGGCAACGATTACTGGTGCAACTACTGTTAATCCCTATACTGGTGCACTCCAAACAAATACCTATACAACTTCGGGTATTTTGAGTGGTGATACTGGGAATGTGACGGTTTCTGGTAATGCCACTGCCACTCACGTATCTCAAGGTACTGTGCCTGACGTGCTATCTGCTTCAGGTTCTGCTTCAGGTAACTACAGCTTTACTTATGTTCCTGGTTCTATGACGATTACTCCAGTAGCCTTGACTGTTACTGGCGCTAATACAACCCATGTTTATAACTCTGCAACTCAAACCAATACTGTCGCTGCTATTACTGGATTAAAAGGTTCAGATACTGCAACTATTACGGGCACTTATGGATCAGGTAAGAATGTTGGTACTTATGCTGATAGTCTCAGTGTCAGTTTAAGTAACCCAAGTGATTACAGTGTCAGCTTAACTAATGGTTCTCTTGCGATTACCCCTGCGACTATTACTGTTGCTGGAATTTCTGCAAATAATAAGGTGTACAACGCAACGACTGCCGCAACTCTGAACGTTGGTACGATTACTTACAGTGGTGTTTTTGCAGGCGACACAGTAACAGTTAATACCTCGAACTTAAGTGGTGCGTTTACGGATAAGAATGTTGGTAACGGTAAAACAGTCGTAATTAGTGGTGTTATCTTGTCTGGCACGTCCTCAGCAAACTATCAGTTATCGGGTGGTGCGAACACAACAACTACTGCCAATATCACACCTGCGCCATTATCTATTACTGGTAGCAGCATCACTTCAACTTACAACGCTTCATCTCAAGCTCTAGCAGCTCCTACGGTTACTGGCTTGATTGCTGGTGATAATGTGGTGGTTGCTGGTGGTGCTTCTGGCACCAATGCCGGAACTTACACAGCTACTTATACAGCAACTGGTGTTGATGCTGGTAACTACACGGTAACTTCAAATTCACCGGTATTAACGATTAATAAAGCAAGTCTGGTTGTTACTGCCAACAATGCCGGAACATTCTATGGTCAGGTTGATCCAAGCTTGACAGCAGTTGTTACTGGTTTGCAGGGTAGTGATACATCTTCTGTTATTAGTCCTAGTTATACAGTTACACGTGCAGCAGGCACATCTGTTGGTAATTACGCGATAACTGCCGCTGGTCCAAGTACAAGCACTAACTACAACATTAGTTATGTACCAGGTGTATTTACTATTTCACCGGCAGGTGTTCTAGTCATCACCATGAATGCTGCTACTACAACCTATGGTACATTGGCATCGCCAACGATTGCATCTGTTCAATATGCAACCGGAACAGGAACCAATACAACCGTTACAACCCTTACTACTACCAATGGAACCACCTATAGCGATACGCTTGGTTATTCCATCACGATTACTCCAAGTATCACTTCAACTGGCGTAACACCTGCGGTAAGTGGCGCAAGTACGACTTGGAACGTGGGTTCATACAGTAATGCAATCACTAATACCAATAATTACACTTCTGTTGGTAGTCCGTTTACGGGTGTATCTACCATTGCTAATACCTTGACCATCAACCCAGCACCACTAGTATTAACGGTTGCTAATGTGTCTAAAACTTATGATGCAAATGCTGTAACTGCCGCTCAAATTGTAGCGGGTAGCCTCACCGGCGGTGTTGCAAGTGGTGTAAGTATTACAAGTGGCGCGTTAATGAATGGCCAAACGATTTCAGGTTTGGGAGGCATTACGTATAGTGGTTCGTCTGTTGGAGCCATCAATGCCAGTGCATCTACTTACCCAATCAATGGTTCTGTTGGTACTGGGTTCTCAAATTATGCAGTAACGGTAAATAACGGTGCTTTAACCATTAACACTGCCCCATTGGTAGTGAATGGTGCAACAACCACTGTTACCTACAATGGTGCTGCTCAAACCAATGCAGTTGCTTCGATTGTTGGTCTGCAAGGAAGTGATACTCTGACTGTTTCTGGTTATGGCTCAGGTACTCATGCTGGTAACTTTGCCGATAATCTTTCGGCAACGGGTGCGGCTGCAAGTAACTATAGTGTCACTTATAACAATGGCTCTTTGACGATTAACCCAGCAGCTCTCGTAGTGACTGGTACAGTCAATCAATACGCCTATAACGGTGCATTACAAACTAATTCTGGCGCATCGGTAAGTGGCTTGAAGGGAACTGACACAGCAACTGTTACTGGATATGCCTCAGCAACGCACGTCGCTCAAGGTGTAGTTTCTGATTCTTTAGTTGCCACTTTATCGAATCCTGCTGATTACAGCGTTTCTTACGTGCCAGGTAGTTTGCAAATCACACCAATTGTGATTACGGCTGCGGTGAGTAGCGCAACGGTAATGTACAATGCTAATTCACAAACAACTAATTTTGTTGTGACAGGCTTAAAGGGATCTGATACTGCAACGGCGCAATCTGGTACTGCAACAGGAACAAATGTCGGTGTTTATACAAGTAATCTGGTCCTTAATACTTCGAGTGATTACACTGTTGGCACCATAACTAATGGCACATTGACCATTACGCCTGCACCTTTAACGATTAGTGGTGGTTTAGCTGCTAATGATAAGGTTTATAACACCACAACTGCAGCCACGATCGCAGTAACGGGTACACAAACCTTGGCGGGTGTCTTAGGTGTTGATGCGGTAACCGTTAGCTCATCTGGTCCTTACACTGGCGCAACCTTTAGCCAGGCGAATGTAGGTAACTCATTAACAGTCACACCAGCAACTTCAGTAGTGAATGGTTTAACTACTATGACAGGCGTCACTTTAACCGGTGCTGCTGCCAATAACTACTACGTCACTGGTGTTGGTCCGCAAACTTTAACCGCGAACATTACACCAGCTCCATTAACAATTAGTGGTGGTTTAGCGGCCAATGACAAGGTTTATGACACAACAACTGCAGCAACGATTGCAGTAACGGGTACACAAACCTTAGCTGGTATCCTAGGTGTTGATGCGGTAACAGTTAGTTCAACTGGTCCATATACTGGTGCTACATTTAGCCAGGCCAATGTAGCGAACGGTTTAACTGTAACTCCTGCAACATCGGTAGTGAATGGTTTAACCACGATGACAGGTGTTACCTTAACCGGTGCTGCTGCCAATAACTACTATGTCACTGGAGTTGGTCCGCAAACATTAACTGCCAACATTACGCC
>NZ_NTGB01000001.1:446819-1125318 GCF_003072505.1 Polynucleobacter rarus | reverse complement strand
TACAACGGGTGTATATGCAACAGATTCAGCTAATGTTAAAGTCCCAACGGCTGGTAACTACGCAAGTAGCTTCCAGTTTGCAACGCCGAACGTTGGTACAGCGATTAGTGTGACTCCAATCTTGGTAAGTGGCGCAGGTAGTGCGGTTGCTGGTATGAGTTTAGGTGGATCAGCAGCTTCGAACTACTACATTGCTGGAATCACACCGCCACAGACTTTGGCAGCTAATATTACACCGGCACCTTTAACGATTAGCGGTTTAGTTGCTAAGAATAAGGTTTACGATGGTAATACGGCAGCTGTTGTAACGGGTACACCGAGTATTGCTGGTTTATTAGGTTCAGATGCCTCTAGTTTGACGGGCACTGTTCTTAGTGGCACATTTGCAACTTCTCAGCAAGGAGATAACATAGTTGTTACAGCGAATTTGAGTACCTTGACAATAGGTAATACCAACTACTACATAGCTGGTGTGACCTTCCCATTGATGGCGAATATTTATAGCGCGGTAACTCCTGTTGTTATGCCTAGTATTACTCCTCAGGTAACTCCTGCACCGGTCTTTAAACCGACTGTTCCTGCGAAAGTACAGATTGATAACCGCACTCCAGCTGCAACTTTGGTCATCCTGCACGATATTGACGAAGCTAAGCATGATTTGTTAGCTACTTTCAATGCAGATAATGTGAAATATAATATTCCTAGTTCTGTATTAGTTGACACAGTATTGCCTGAAACTGCTAAACCAAGGTATGTTGCAACATTGCTTAATGGTGATCCATTACCGAGTTGGCTGAAGGTTGACCCTGAAACGAAGGTTTTAACTTCTGATAATGTCCCTGTATCAGCATTACCAATTCGGATTAAAGTGAAGACCTTATTGGATGGTAAAGAGATTAAGGAAACGATCTTAACAGTGAAGGCGATGTAAATTGGTGTTAACAAGCTTTTTCTGCAGTGTACTTTATAGCTTAATTGATTTTAAAAGCATCACTCGTGAAAAAGTTTAAAAGGTATTTCCTCGTTGGCATGATGCCCCTCATTTTGATGGGGCATCATACTTTCGCTAATGATCTGGAAGTTTTAGGACTAGTGAATGGTCAAAAAATTTATGTCAAGCAGTTAGACGACTGGCTTAAAAACACTCCAAATCAAAATACTCAGGACTTATTAACTCTTCGTCAATCGATTTTGAATGAAATAGTCAGTCGTACTTTGATTTTGCAGGATGCCCAAAAAAATCTCCTAGAAGAACGTCCTGAGAATCAATTTAAATATCAAATTGCTAAAGAAAATCTAGTGATCGACATGTGGTTTGATGATTACTTTAAAACTCATCCAGTGAACGAAATGGATATAAAGCAAGAGTATGAACGTCAGAAGGCGACCACAGAACCAGGCGAAATTAACGCAAAACAATATAAATTTTCTCAAATTATCGTCAAATCTGAACCTGAAGCCAAAGAGATAATTCAAAAGTTACGGTCCAGAGCAGATTTTGCACAACTTGCTCAAACAACATCTTTAGATGAGATGAGCAGCAAACAGGGCGGGCAAGTTGATTGGCTTTTACTCAGTCAACTGCAAAAATCACTGATTCCGGTGATAAGAGAGTTAAAAGTTGGTGAAATTACCTCGAAACCAACGAAAACGCAATTTGGTTGGCATGTTTTTCGAATGGATGAATTAAGAGATTATGAAATGCCATCTTTCGAGACGGCAAAGCAGGGGATTTTTCAATCACTAGTTCAAGTGAGACGCCAAGAAGCAGTTGAAAACTTGTTAAAAAATGCAAGGATTGAGCAACCAAAGCGGTAAATCTTAGTATTTGGAATTTCGTTCATTGACTAGGACTTTAGTCACAACACGTATTTTCTAAATAGATTATTGAGGTGTGATTTAGGTAATAAATCATATTGTTTGAGTATTTAAAGAGACAAATTAGAAAATAAATGTTCATACAGGATCGAACTATTCGTGGAGAGGCATTAAAACTTGCCAGAGAAAAAGCTGGTTATAGCGAAAGTGAATTAGCTACCCTTGCGACACTTTCGACAAAACAACTAAGTCAAATAGAAAATGGTGGTGATAAGAGTTTTTATTCACCAGCTATTAAATTCAGAGCAGCCCAAAAAGTAGCTGAAATACTCAAGCTTTCAGATGATGAATGGTGTAATCGAAGTAGTTAAGATCAATTAGTATTCTTGAAAAAGAACCACTGAATTCATACACGCAGTAAGAACTCACAGAAGGCGGTCATCTTTTCGTGCTTTATTTCAGTTGTCTTACTGGGTGAATGAATTTTCGGTATCAAACTTTGAACAGAGGATGGATTGCGTTCAGCATACATGCTTAACTTAATATTTGACAATGCTCTGTTAGCGCAAATCAGAGTTAGAGTCTACGATATACCTAGGTGTTTTATCTAGTATGCTTTGAGTTGATTTTTTAACCTGAAAAGGATGTTTTGAGTTATATTTTATTAACTAGGAATAATACTGAATAAACTAATTAGATAACCATAGGAGATAGTATGAAGATTAATCCATTTTTTCGCACTTCTGTTTTAGCATTGGTTTTGGGGGTTTTTACTCTCCAAGGATATGCTGCTGATCCAATTTTGATTGGCTTATCGATTACACGCTCTCCACCAGGTTCTGTGATTCAAGGTACACAGATTAAAGATGCAATGGAAATTTATGCAGATATGATCAATGCTAAAGGTGGAGTTTTAGGTCGTCCCATTAAGTTATTGATAGAAGATAATCAAGGTTTGCCTGAGAAGGGTAGATCAGCAGTTGAAAAATTAATTACTAAAGATAAAGTGGTCGCGATTACTGGTGCACATCAAAGCTCTGTCTGCTTAAGTGAAATTGAAGTTGCTCACCGTTATCAAACTCCGTATGTGAATACTAATTGCTGGGCTGATTCAGTTAGAGTTAAAGGATACCCAGAGGTTTTTAATACTTCACCTTACAACTTTGTTGTTGCTCAATCGATGGCTCAGACTTTAGAAGCCATGAAGGTTAAAAGGGTCGTCGCTTTTGCTGAAAATACGGATTATGGAATTGGTTTGGCAAAAGGAGTTGGTGAGGCTTTAAAGTCAAAAGGCTCTAATATTGAGTACAAATTTGAGACGCTAGATCGCGCTAGTAAAGATTTTACCCCAGCGATCCTTTCATTAAAGTCAAATCCCCCAGATGTTGTTGTGTTGACGATGCTGCCACCAGGGGCTTACATTGCTTTAAATCAATTGTATGAACAAGGTGTAGCAGCTTCACCAAAAACCTTGGTTTATGACGGCGCAGGAATGGCAGATTACCCTGACTTTTGGCAAAACGTCAAAGATGCGGGGAAATATATGATGACAATTGGGATGTATCATCCGGATATGAAGCTCAATGATTTGTCTAAGCAAATTGCGGTTGAGTATAAAAAAAGAACCAATAATGATCCTAACCGTTTAATTTATCAAGCAGTTGATTCTTTGTTGGTTGTCACTGAGGCGATTCGTCAGGCTGGTTCTACCGATTCTGCTAAGATTTTAGAGGCAATGCGTAAAGGGAAGTTTGATGGTGCTCGGGGTGTAATGACTTTTGACTCAACGCCTGGTGTTGCTTTTCAACAATGGGCTGCAATCCCTTATGTTAATTACCAATTAACAGATGTCAATCAAGCTGTTGGGAAAACCACCTTACTGCAAGGTCCTGGCTTACCTTTGAATACTACAAAAATAACCTTTCCCAAAAATTAAAAAGTAATTTAATCGAATATTGACGGAAAGTTTTCCTTGTTATTTCTTGACTTAACAATAAACGGGCTCATTATGGGCCTGTTTTATGCATTGATGGCAGTAGGTTTATCCATGATTTTTGGCGTGTTGCGAATCATCAATTTTGCACATGGCGAATTTTTCATGGTTGGTGCTTACACTTATGCATTAATTTCAACAAGCTTTGGAATTAATCCCTGGTTTACACTCCCAATGGCTGCGATGGGTGGTGCCCTTTTGGGGATGATTGTTGAACGCACTTTGATTCGACCTTTATATGATGGCTATCGGAGTTGGTCATTTGTTAAAGATGAATATGCTGTTGTTGTGACCTTCGCCTTATCGTTGTTATTAGTTCATACAGTCGATAAAGTAATCGGTCCTTCGCCTTTTATGGGGCCTAGTCTTTTTGATCTTAAACGGATTGCAATTGGTCCCATTATGCTCAATGGACAAAAGCTCATGGCAGCAGGTGTATCCATCTTTTTATTAATTGGTTTAGCAATCTTTATTAAGAATTCTTTATGGGGCAAACAAATCCAAGCAGTTGCTCAAAATCGTTTTGGTGCTGCTTTAGCTGGCATTGATCCAATTAAAACGACTTCCTTAATTTTTGCTATAGCTGGAGGACTAGCAGCTTTATCTGGTGCTTTACTTTCTCCAATTGTCAATCCATCTCCGGATATTGGCTCATTTCCTGCTATTAAATCTTACATTATTGTTGTCCTTGGTGGACTTGGATCGATTTGGGGTAGCATGTTTGCAGCCTTAATCCTAGGTGTGTTGGAGTCTTATTTTGCAGTCTATCTCTCTTATGACTACCGAGATGCTTTTGGTCTACTGATTCTGATCGTGGTGTTGATTTTTCGACCTCAAGGCTTAGCAGGACAAAAAGGAAGGGAAGTTTAACTACATGAATTCCAGTTCTTTAAAAAATAGTCGTCTTTGGAGAAATCGCTTGGCGTATGATTTCAAGTGTTTCTTTGTCATTATCTTTTTTCTTTGTCTATTACCTTTATTGCAATTAAGTGATTACACCTTAGGCATCTTAGTTGTTGCAATGTATTTCGGCATCGTAGCAATGGCCTGGAATTTTTTAGCAGGTTATTGTGGTCAGTTTTCAATGGCACCTGCTGCTTTTGCCATGCTTGGTGGTTACATAGTGGGTTTACTTGATTTTCATGCGCATATTTCTTTATGGGTTTCAATGCCCTTAGCTATTGTAGGTACTGCTTTATTAGGTCTTGGTTTGGGTGGGTTAGTAATGCATCTAAAAGGTCCCTATCTTTCATTAACCACCTTATCTTTCGCTGAAATTTCTCGTGTCATCATTTCTAATTCCCATGAATATACCCGTGGTGATCAAGGATTAAATGTTCCTACTTTGATGACGGACCGTATCTCTTATTATTATTTTTTTATAGTATTAGTTGTTTTAGTCGGTGGTTTTATTTATTCACTGATGCGCTCAAAATTTGGTGGTTTTTTATTAGCTATTCGAGATGATCAAGAAGGCGCAGAAAGCAGAGGTATAGATGTCACGCGGATCAAATTAATTGCGTTTGCTATTTCTTGCGCCTTATGTGGTTTTGCTGGAGCAATGTATGGTTCTTTTAGTCAATTGGTAAGCCCTGAAATGGGTCTATTACAACAAACAGGCTTAGTTATTTCAATGGTTGTCATTGGTGGTGTAGGCTCTGTCACGGGACCTTTAATTGGGGCTCTAATCGTTTATCTTGGTTCTGAGTGGTTAAGAGATGTGGGTAATATCCAAATGATTGTTTTTGCAATTATTGTGATTGTTTTTGCCCGATTTTTTAGAACGGGCCTATGGGGATTATTTTCACAACTCATGCAACGCTATTTAGGTAAGTCGGCATCCTCATGAACCAATTATTAAAAATTCAAGATTTATCTAAATCTTTTGGTGGAAATCAAGCCGTAGACCATGTCAGTTTTAATATTTCTCCAGGAAAGATCATTGGTTTAATAGGTCCTAATGGCTCTGGAAAAACGACTGTACTGAATATGCTTTCAGGTATATTAATCCCCGATCAAGGCCAAGTATTCATTGAGGGACGAGATATCACTAATTTAAAGCCCTCTAAATTAGCCAAGTTAGGTGTCATGCGAATGTTTCAAATGACTCGGGTGTTTCCAAGAGTAAGTGCCTTTGATAATTTATTGATTGCTGGATATGCCAGAGATCTAAGTTTCGAAGAGTCTGTTGAAAAAGCAGATGCCCTGATGCAAGAGCTTGAACTAGATCATGTTAAGTTTCTTGATGCTGGAGAACTTTCTGGTGGTCAAAAAAAGTTACTCGAATTTGGCATGTGTTTTATGCGTAGTCCAAAATTAGCACTTTTGGATGAACCCTTTGCCGCAGTTCATCCCAAAATGCGAGAAATTATGGTGCAGTTTATTTCTGAAAGGCATCGCCAAGGACATACGTTTTTAGTGGTTAGCCATGATATGCCGATTGTGAAACAACTTTGTGAAGAATGTGTTTGTATGAATAATGGTCGGGTCATTGGTAATGGACTTACCAAAGAAGTTTTAGAAAGCCCTGAAGTTATAGAAGCATATTTAGGGGGGCATCATGACTGAGCCATTGTTGTCATTAAAGAATGTGACTTCCGGTTATGCCAAAGATATTGACGTTTTAGTCGATGTAAATTTAGAAGTCTTCGCTGGACAAGTTACTGGTTTAATAGGACTGAATGGTGCAGGTAAGTCTACTTTAATTAAAACAATCTGCGGATTTTTAAAGCCTAAAATTGGTGAAGTCTTTTATCGCGGAAAGAGTTTAAACGCGATTCAAGCGCATGAATTAATTGATTATGGCATCAGTTGCATTCCACAAGAATCTAGTTTATTTCCATTTTTAAGCGTGCAAGATAATCTCCTATTGCCTGTGCGATCTAGAAAATCTATGCAGGGTTGGCAACAGCGTTACGAAGAAGTGTTAGAACTGTTCCCCATTCTTAAATTAAAACGAAATCAAGCCGCTGGGGAGCTTTCAGGAGGTCAACAAAAGCAATTAGAGTTTGCCAAAGTGTGGATCTTACAACCCCAATTATGTTTAGTTGATGAGCCTAGTATTGGTCTCTCACCCAAAATAGCTGAAGAAATATTTATTTGGTTAGAAAAATTTACTCAAAATGGCATGGGCGTGCTATTGATTGACCATAATGTCAGAAGAGTGGTGCAAATGTCTCAATTTCTGTATGTATTAAGCCTCGGTAAAATTTCAGCCTCTGGCCCTCAAAGTCAGTTCACTGGAGATTTACATGAACAAGTAAAAGAATGGCTGGGGATTAATTTCTGAAAGCGTAATTAGTCCAATATATAGAGACTAAACAGTTCAATATGAATGGTTTAATCATTCTATTGAATGCTAAAATGACATCACATTTTTGGGTGTTGCTCTAAACTTCCTATTGTTTAGCGATTGACCCTATTGAGTAGAAAAATTTAGAAGAGCCCTCTTTCATTAGTAGTTGGCTGGTTTAAATTTCGACTTCCTAAATTTACGATTAGGCCTTACCAATGAAAGTACTAAGCCTCATTCCACCAATGACGCAGTTGAATACGCCTTACCCCTCAACAGCGTACCTCACCGGATTTTTAAGGTCTCGCGGCATTGAGGCAGTTCAAGAAGATTTAGCCTTAGCCTTAGTCCTCAGCTTCTTCAATCCTTTGGGATTACTAGAGGTCAAAAATCAGGCCATTGACATGCCTGAGGCCTACAGAAGTAGTAGCGTCAACTTTTTTCTTGATTTCTTTGATGATTACCATTCAACCATATCATCGGTAATAACATTTTTACAAGGTAAAGACAGCACCCTAAGTCACCGAATCAATTCTCGTGATTTTCTTCCTGAAGGTCCAAGATTTTCCTCATTAGAAGCTTTTGATGATGAGGATTCTGGAGATCCATTGGCTTGGGCTTTTGGGGCACTTGGATCACAAGATAGGGCACGTCACTTAGCAACTTTATACCTTAATGATCTATCAGATGTATTACGTGATGCGGTTGATAGTCGTTTTGAATTTGTGCGTTACGCCGAGTCTTTGGCCGGTAGTCAGCCGACTTTTACGCCGCTGAATGATGCCTTGAATGCCAAACCGAATTTAATGGATTTACACCTTAGTCATCTAACCCTTGAAGCGCTTAATCGTCATCAACCAACCTTAGTCCTCCTATCAGTTCCTTTTCCAGGTGCGATGTACGCCGCACTGAGGATTGCGCAAACGATTAAGAATACTGATCCAAAAATAAAGATTGCTCTTGGGGGTGGATACGTTAATACAGAGCTGCGCGAGATGACTGATCCTCGTGTTTTTAATTACTTAGATTTTGTTACTTTAGATTCAGGTGAGCGCCCTTTATTAGCATTGTTAGAACATTTAGCAGGAAAACGCTCAAAAAGTCGATTAGTACGCACCTTTATTAAAGGTGAAGATGACACCGTTGAATTGATTAATTGGCAAGAGCCTGATATTCCGTTTGAAGAGGTTGGAACTGCAACCTGGGATGGTTTACCCCTCGACTCCTATTTATCACTTTTGGATATGCTCAACCCCATGCACCGTCTTTGGAGTGATGGGCGTTGGAATAAATTAACAGTAGCGCATGGTTGCTACTGGAAAAAATGTAGTTTTTGTGATGTCTCTTTAGATTACATTTCTCGATATGAGACCGCCTCAGCAAGTTTACTCGTCGACCGGATTGAACAAATCATTCATGAAACTGGGCAGACAGGCTTTCATTTTGTAGATGAAGCGGCTCCGCCAAAAATCTTAAAGGCCCTCGCAGAAGAATTAATCCGAAGAAGAGTAGTGATTTCTTGGTGGGGAAATATCCGCTTTGAAAAAACCTTCACCCCTGAATTGGCTAATTTGCTCGCTAAAAGTGGTTGTATCGCGATGTCAGGTGGCCTAGAAGTTGCCTCTAATCGTTTACTGAATTTGATGAAAAAGGGAGTGTCTGTTAATCAGGTTGCTCAAGTAACGAAAGGATTTTCTGATGCAGGTATTCTAGTGCATGCGTATTTGATGTATGGTTTTCCTACTCAAACGGTACAAGAAACAGTCGACTCTCTTGAATATGTTCGGCAACTCTTTGAACAAGGTTGTATTCAAAGTGGTTTTTTTCACCGCTTTATTTGTACTGTTCACTCATCAGTTGGGAAAAATCCTGAGGAGTATGGCGTTCAATTGGTGCCATTACCTGAGATCAGCTTTGCAAAAAACGATATTAGTTTTATTGATCCAACGGGAGTTAATCATGATGTTTTGGGTCAAGGTCTTAAAAAAGCCATTTACAACTATATGCACGGAGTAGGGCTTGAGGAAGACGTGCGTTCGTGGTTTGAAAATGTTGGCAGTAAAATTCCCAAGACAACAATATCCAAACACCATATTGCTAAAGCTTTAGATTAATCAGCGCAAATTTAATTCAATTTTCTAGGATTATCAATAGCTTTAACTCTATTAATATCAGCAATTGAAGTTAAATAATAGCTGTTTTGATGAGTTCATTTTCCTCATCAATGTCACTTAGATTAACTACTGATAAACCTCATCGATTCTTTCGACTAGTTAAAAAATACATTTTTTAATTTGCTATATCATCCACTCAACGAGGTTTTTAGAATAAAACCTCAATTCTATTTTTTAATAGTTGATATCAATCGGCTAAATACAAAAAATTTCTCCAAATTTCTTCAACTAAATTTCATTGATAAATTAAAACGGGTGTGGAATAGTTGTCTCTCTGATTATTTTACTGTTACATTTAACAATTCTAAGGCTGTTATCAATTGGAAAAACTTAAGGCTGTATTATTACTTTTTCGAGCAGAGAAGGTACAAGAAGGAAATTCGGTACTTTCAATATTGATTTTGATAACTGTTTTGACTTTTGAAAAAAAGGGTATTGATTTAACTCTAAAGAATCTTTATTTAGAATTAGGACAATTTAGTGACGTAACGATTAGAAAAGATTTAAATAGATTATGTTTAGGCGGTTTTTTAACTTTAGAAGTTAGAAAAAAGGATTTACGAACCAAAGTAATCAGTTCGACACCTCGCTTGAAAGAGATAGAATCAAAAATTGCTGACCTCAATCGTGAGTATTAATTGGTAATGCAGACTACTTGTGTTGAATAACTTATCATCCAAGTATTAAATAACTTGTTTAATCGATATGAAAAAATTTATTGGAATTCAAGGTAATGATCGGGGGCATTGGGTCGGTGACGGTTTCCCAGTGCGAACCTTATTTTTTTATCAACATCTCGGCAAGCAAATGAGTCCCTTTTTGATGCTTGATTATGCAGGCCCTCATGAATTTCCCCCTACAACGGAACGCAAAGGCGTTGGTACTCATCCGCATAGAGGTTTTGAAACGGTTACGATTGTTTATGAGGGTGAAGTATCCCATAAAGACTCTACTGGTGAGGGGGGGACGATTGGTCCCGGAGAGGTGCAGTGGATGACGGCCGGCGCGGGCATTTTGCATGAAGAATACCACTCTGAAAACTTCGCAAAGACTGGTGGAAACCTAAGGATGGTACAACTCTGGGTTAACTTACCCGCCATCCATAAGATGACCAAGCCAGGCTATCAAGCAATCTTTAATCAGCAAATCCCTAACTTTTCTTTAGATAATGAGGCCGGTACTGGTCGTGTCATTGCTGGAAATTATTTACACTATCAAGGACCTGCGAACACATTTACGCCGATGAATGTAATTGACTTTACCTTGAAAAAAGGAACAAGCCTCACAATACCTGCCCCAGAGGGGTGGAATACTTCTCTAGTCATTATGCAAGGCGCAATTCAAGTTCAGGAAGGCTCGATCGCTCGGGATGCACAGATGCTAATGTTTAGTTCTGATGGTGAGGGAATTTCGATCACTGCTTTAGAAGATTCAGTGGCTTTATTTTTAAGTGGTGAGCCTATTGACGAACCCATTGTTGGTTATGGACCCTTTGTAATGAATACCACAGCAGAAATTGAGCAAGCCGTAGACGATTTCAACAATGGTAAATTCGGCCGAATTTAGTCCTTTTTTTCTTCACTTTTAGTCTTCGTATTTATCTATTTAGACTTTGCTCTCATGTTAGGATATTGTCTATAACAAAAAAGTGGAGACATCATGCAGGAAAAAAAAGAGATTGGTTTGGCCATTGTCGGCTCTGGAAAAATTGGCACCCTTCGTGGGAAACTCGCCAAAATGCATCCATCAGTCAGGTTTATTGCTGTATCAGATGCCAACCCTGAAGCCGCTGAAAAATTGGCTAAAACGATTGGTGCTGATTATTGGACTACTGATAATTTAGAAGTGATGTCCTTGCCAGAAGTCAATGCAATCAACATTGCAACCAGTGAACATGAACACACTGCTCCATTATTAGCAGCTCTTGATCGCGGCGTACCTGTCTTAGTCGAAAAGCCCATTGCCCTGTTAGAAGAAGATGCTAAACAAGTCATCGCCAAAGCAGAGCAACTCAACAGTGATTTACATATTGGTTATAGTCGGCGCTACAAAAACCGTTACTTGATTGCCAAAGAACAAATTATTCAGGGTAGGTTAGGGGTGATCACTGGTGCATGCGCGCGCTTGTACAACTCTCGTTCACAGTGTTTTGCCATGTTAAAACGTAATAAAGGTGCGACCCCTGTCGTCGACGCACTGACTTATTATGTTGATTTGATGGGTTGGCTATTAGCTGACAATCCGGTGGTAGAAGTCTTCGCCAAAGGTCAAAAAGGAGTTATCCACGCTGCTGGTTATGATACTGAGGACGTTACTTGGGCTATTCTGACCTGCCAGGACGGTGCTGTGCTGAATTTGGGGGTAAGCTACGCTTTGCCAGAAAAATGGCCTTCTGTCGGCCACTCGGCAAGAGTAGAGTTGTTGGGTACCCATGGCACGCTTTTAATTAATGATGATCATACCGATCAAATTATGCAAACTGAT
Source organism: Polynucleobacter rarus (assembly GCF_003072505.1). Lineage (GTDB taxonomy): Bacteria > Pseudomonadota > Gammaproteobacteria > Burkholderiales > Burkholderiaceae > Polynucleobacter > Polynucleobacter rarus. The sequence goes on along the minus strand of NZ_NTGB01000001.1, from coordinate 1,113,557 downwards.
CTTGGCTTTCCGCATGTGTACTTAACTGATCATAAAATCGAAACCGTTTTTCTAGAAAGCTCAACCCCAGGTGATTGGGCATTAGGGGATTTCTTAGGTCCAATTGCTGACGAAACAAGGGCGTGGCTAGATTATCTGTCCACCGGTAAGCCATGTAATTTAGCTAAACCTAGAGATGCGATTAGGACCTTAGCCGTGACTTTGGCTATTGAAGAGTCGGCTAGAACTGGCAAAACTGTTTATTTAACACCTCATTAAGCCATGATGAAATTAAATAAAATATGGCTTGCAATAGCCATCTTTATTCTGGGGATGCACTCATCCATCGTCTTTGCACAGTACCCAGATCGTCCAATTAAAATGGTTGTGGCCTATCCACCAGGTGGTGGCACAGATATTATTGCTCGCTTAATTGCCCCAGAACTTGGCAAGCAATTAGGTCAAAATATCACGATCGAGAACCGAGGAGGTGCAAGTGGCAATATCGGTACCGATGCAGTAGTTCACTCTCCACCGAATGGATATACATTACTAATGGGCAATATTGGCCCCAATGCTATTAACGTGAGCATCTTTAAAAAGATGCCTTACAACCCAGAGAAGGATTTAGTGCCGATTGCGCTCGTCGGGATTACCCCCAATGTTTTAATTACTGCCCCAGAATTTCCAATTAAAAATATTCCTGATTTAATCAAACTAGCAAAATCACAACCAGGTAGGATCAATTTCCCATCAGCCGGTAATGGTACGTCTTCCCATTTGTCAGGTGTTCTCATGAATTCCATGGCGAATATCGACATGGTTCATATTCCCTATAAGGGTGGTGGACTTGCCATTACCGATTTACTCGGTGGACAAGTACAGGTTTATTTTGCAACGATTCCAGCTGCGATGCCCTTTATTAAGTCAGGTAAAGTCAAAGCAATTGCGGTGACTTCTGAGACCAGATCGAGCGCCTTGTCGGATTTACCAACGATTGCTGAGTCAGGGCTTCCTGGCTATAGTGCTTCGACTTGGTATGGTCTGTACGCACCGAAGGGTACCCCGAATGAAGTGATTGACCAAATTCATAAAGCCCTGATGGAAGTTTTAAAAAATCCGAGTGTGAAAGAGCAAATGTTACAAAGAGGCTTTGAAGTTGCGACCACTTCACCTGCTCAATTTGCCACGTTTATACACAGTGAAATTGCAAAATGGGCCAAAGTCGTGAAGCTTGCTGGCATTGAACCAGAATAAAAAAAGCCTAATTTAAGTGAATTGACTCACATAAGTTAGGCTTTGAAGTTTAATTTATCGTTTTAGTGTTAAACCATTAAAGCTTTTTTTACTCTTTCAGGTCCTAAAGGATATTGGCGAATACGAACGCCTGTAGCATCAAATACGGCATTGGCAATCGCTGCAGGAATACTAACCAATCCAGGTTCAGCAACACCACCGGACGCTTTATCCGGGCGATTAAGAAGAATCAAATCCACTTTTCCTGGAATATCTTTAATCGTTGCAATTGGATAGGTATTCCAGTCCAAACTAGTTACCTTATTTTCATCAAAATGGATTTCTTCATACAGTGCGCGGCTAATGCCTTGCATGATTTGTCCTTCAAGTGCCGCGTTGACACCCGCCGGATTAATGATGAGTCCACAATCCATCGCAATCACAATTTGACGTACCCAAATTTTGCCGGTCTTTTTATTGACTTCGACTTCACAACCAACCGCAGCGTAAGACTGATAACCGTTATATAAAGCGACACCACGACCAACTTGTAAATCTCCAGAACTTTTCCTATTGGTTTTTGTGGACCAATTAAATTTGTCAGCTACCGCCTTCAGAACATCTTTTTCACGAGGCTCCTGAATATGCTTCATTCTGAAGTCAACGGGATCAATTTTCGTAGCATGCGCAACTTCATCGATAAAACACTCTTGAGCAAAGCGGGTTTGCATTTCTTGAGGTGCTCTTAAGTGAGCTGTTCTCAGCGGGGATGCTTGATTTAAATAAGAGGGTACTGTTTCCCACCAGTGGACATGATTTGGGAATTTATAACTTTCTTCCGGAATGTTAAAGTTAAACGCAGTCCATTTTTTATGGCCTGTTTGCATTCCAACTAATGTATGCTCTGGACTCTCGGCATTAAATTTCACATCCCAGCCATTGAATCCTTTCGCCTTAAATAACCAAGCCGTTATCTCATTATTGTTTCCAATACCTGCTTTCATTGACATAATTGCGGCTGGTGCTTTCGGGTCCCAGGCTGTTCCTTCCTCCCTAGACCATTGAACTCTCACTGGTTGTCCAAAGCATTTGGATAAGAGCGCTGCTTCATATGGAGCCTCATCTGCGTCACTTCGCCCATATGAGCCCGCACCATGCATCCACTTCGCTTCTACCGTTTCAGGAGCAAGCTTTAAGAATTTGGCTATACCTTCTCTTTGATAATGTGGTTTTTGTGTATCTGTCCAAATTTGCGTTTGATCTTTCTTCACATCAACGACACCACAGGAAGGCGCAAAACGAGCATGGGATTGAAAGGGTGCAAAGTACTCCGCTTCAATCACTTTGGCGGAGGTCTTTAAGGCCGCTAAAGTTGGCTCGGCGTTGAATTCTTTTTTACCGAAAAACATGGGTACTGCATTTGTGAAGGTTGGTTTTGCATCTTTAATGTAATTGAAGACATTTTTTTCTCCACCCGGGAATGGATGATTGACTTCAGACCACTCAATCTTTAATGCTTTTGCAGCTCTGACTGCATCCCACTCCGTCTTTGCAACTACCGCCACAAAGCTACCTTCACGAAATACTCGAACACCCGGAATGGACGCTATCGATTTTTCATCAATCATGATCGGGGAGGAACCTGCTACGGGTGGTCGAATACCTCTAGCATGCAATAAATTATCGGGTCTGATATGTGCCGTAAAGTGCTCTGAGGCATTGACCACATTCAGAATATCTCTTCTGCCGTGTGATTGACCCACTAATTTGTACTCACTAGGAGACTTAGGCTTAGCTAGACCAGTGACATTCATGTCATTGCCAATCCGTTTGTTCCATTCTAGAGAGGTTGAGAAATTTTTATTGCCGATAAGTTGAGCATAGGTAATTTGTTGAGAAGGATTATTTTTATTGAATACTTTGCCAGCAACTACTTGCAGTTGATCAACTGGCGTATTGAGTTCCTTCGAAGCAAGTCCAACTAAAATACGCTTTGCTTCAGCTGCAGCGTTACGAATCGGGACCGCACCTTGGCGGATTCCAGACGAGGCGCTACCGCCACCTTGATTCGCGGATATTCTTGTGTCGCCAAAATTCACCATAACACTACTCAGTGGAACATCTAATTCCTCAGCTGCAATCATGGCATAAGCAACATCTAAGCCTTGTCCACAGTCCATTTTTCCGGAATTAATGATTACATTCCCATCTGCACCAATTTTGATCCAGGTATCTAAAGCGGATGGATTAGGTCCGAGTACTTTAGGAGCAGCTTGATTTTGCGCATTAGCTTCGATACTTGGCAAGATTCCCGAAACACCAATGACTAAAGCGGATGAGCTTTGCAAAAATTCACGACGATTTAATTGAAAATTTTTCATGATTTATCCTTAAGCCATTGCCATTTGGTCACGCGCTTTTTTAACGGCTCTTAAAATAGCGATTTGCGTGCCACAGCGGCACTGAACATTGGATAAACCATTGATGATTTGCTCATCTGAAGCTTTGGGATTGTTTTCGAGGAGTGCGATGGATTGCATGATCCAACCATTGGTGCAATATCCGCATTGCGCAGCATTCTCTTCAACAAAAGCTGTTTGCATGGGATGAAGTTTGCCATTTTTAGCTAAACCGTCCAGTGTTCTGATTTTGCTATTCGCCGCAGTACTTGTCGGCATCACACAAGATCTCACTGCATTACCGTTAATGATTACGGTACAAGAACCACACTGAGCTAGTCCACAGCCAAACTTAGGACCTTTCATTTTTAGTTGGTCGGTAAGGGTATAGAGTAATGGTTGATCAGCAGGTACTTCGACTGCTTTAAGATTCCCATCGATATTAAGTTGATACTTCGGCATATTGTCTCCTTTGAATGTCTTTACGATACAGGATGAAAAGCTTGCTAGCCATGAGGATTTTCCCCATGGCTGCCAATTAATTATTGGAAATTGGGTGGTGATACTCTGCGATGAGACGCCTTTTCATAAGCAGATGCAATTTCTAAAAGCGTATCTTCCTTACCGGGCTCTGCTCTAAATACGAGAGAAAATGGCAAGCCAGGGTAGGGGATTTCAGTTGGTATCTCGACAGATTGGCCAACATATTTCTTTTTATCAGGACTGAGTTGAAACTTTGCATCGTAGGCTTGTCGGACGTAACCAGCTGGGACCAAAATTTCCGTTAAACCCGCATTCGGTCCAAAGGTAATTTCATTACGCAGGTGGTTAATCAGTCCAGGTTCATCTGGCCAGCCAATTTTGGCTGGAGGTAATGCAGAGTGCAGTCTGACAAATACATCTAATTTATTTTCTAAAAGGACCATCATATCAACGCGTCTGAGTAGTTCTCTGAGCATAATACGTTCATCAATTCCTTGGCGGCCACCTAATGGATTTCTAGGATCTGACGTTTCTTCCCAGTTCTTGAAAGCACTGCGTTGATCATCACCCCAATATTTAGAACGCTCATTCAGATGTGCCCAGTTATTCAATTTTTCCGTATAACCTTGGTCTTTCCAATCTTGAACACGTCTACTTAAGTACTGGCTGATATGAAATCTAAAGCTATTTGCCAAAATTTCATCTTGAACCGTAGCAATCGTTAAATTCTTCGGAATAGCAATGTTTAAATCTGCCAACAGAACTAAGTAATCCATTGGATCTAAATCACCACTACCAAAAAATTGACCTGGTGCAAATTCAGTTTTTTTAATTGCGCTTGCAAACTCTGGAAACAACGGTTCGCCTGAAGGGGTTAGTCGAAATAGAATATCCGGCATAAAGATTGGTACGAGTCTGGCCAAAGACTTTTGAAAATCAATGGTCATCTGCTCACACTCTGGATCAGGAGTCCATAGAGCATCGCGAGACTCGACTAAGGTTGCACCTAATTTTTTACCCAGTACATCCTTAATTTCTTGACTGACAGCTGTAATGATGGGCGTTACAGCTAAGATCCCCGGATTTAGCATGGATTCTCGAATGACGCCAATACGTTTACCAGCAAGTTCTTGATCATGAACTTCTTTTTTAATAAATGGCGAATAAGCAGGTAAAACGCTCGAACGGGGGACAGTTGTGTAAGGATCTCTTGGATCGTAATAACCATTTTCTGGGTCTTTTAATGCATCCAAAATCCTTGCACAGTCGTCTAAAGATTTAGCAAGGATACCTGTCCTGTCACAATAAATGTCAGCACCAATGGCTCCACCATCAAAGCCAAGCATGGCTTTATGTGGCAGGATAAGTGCTACAGAATTATGATTGGAAGGACCTCGGGTAGATTGCCTTGTCTCTTCACCAAGGCTTGCTGTTACTAAATTCGCACTTACAGATACACCTGACCCAGAGCTTGACCCTAAGGAGGCTGACCTGGTCGTGTCATAAGGGTTCGAGGGATTACCAGCCCATGTTGAGCGCTGATAACCAAGTACGGATGGTAAGACTTTTTCAGGAAAGTTTTTACCCCCTGGATCACCAGCACGGCCGTTGTATTCAGTCATGGTGGCTTTGGCGTAAATAATAGCGCCTTTTTTCCTTAACTGGTCAACCAAAATGTGATCTTTGGCTGGAAAATCGATGTCATATTTTGCGTCACCACCACCCGTTGATCGCATATCTTTGGTATCGAAAGCATCTTTAAAAGAGAACACAACGCCGTAAAGTGGTAGTTGATCTAACGGTGGATTACTGCCGTATTGATCATCTAGAGCCTTTGCTTGCTCAATGGCATCTGGAAAGTGACGAAACATTTCACAAACAGGAGGCGCGCCAGGTGGCAGACTACCTAAACTTGGATGTAAGTCAAACTCTCCCTTACAGGTAACAGAGCGCTCGCCACGAATATTTAAGGTGGCCAAGGTATTTAATTGACCTGCATTATCTTTGCCCACAATCATGCCAAATTGTTGTACAACTTGATGATCTGAAGCTGTTGACTCCATGCGTCCAAACTCTAAGGGTGGACCTTGATATTCATCCAAATTAGGTAATAATTCTGAGGCTGCGAGTGTTTCAAGGGGGAACTGAATAGGACTTCCAGCTCTTGTTACACCCTGTTGTGGCGATAGCTTAGCACCATCTTTTGTGACCAATAAGCTAGAAGGGCCATTGTATTTTTTTGCTCTTTCAATATACTGCAAAACGATTTGAGTGCAAGTCACTTCTCCTGCACAAATTGCTTGTTGAATATCCGCAATACTGGCTTCAATAACGCTAAATTGCTTTTTTTCCATCTTGTCTCCGATTATTTTATTTTTTAACTCTTAAATAAGAGTGTAATACCAAGCAAAAATTTTGGAGACAAATTCAGGTACGGAATAGTGAATATTCCGTACTTTGGAAATTACTTACTTTTTAATTTTGCAAAGGCACTGGCCATCGCGCTTTGTTGTTGTGACGAAGGCATAATTTTGGGATTTTTTAAATCTTTTTTGTAATTACCATTCTGGTTAGATTGATTATTAGAACCAACCTGATTATTTTTGAATTGAGCAGAGCTGTCTGCTAAGCGCATTGTTAAAGCAATTCTTTTCCGTGCAATATCGACTTCAATCACTTTGACTTTGACAATTTGTCCTGCTTTAACAACGGTGTGAGGATCTTTGACAAAACTATTGGATAAAGCGGATACGTGCACGAGACCATCTTGATGAACACCGATATCTACAAAGGCGCCAAAGGCTGCGACATTGGTGACGACGCCTTCTAAAATCATATCGACTTTGAGATCCTTCATTTCTTGGACAGAGTCATCAAACTGCGCAGTTTTAAATTCGGGACGAGGATCTCTGCCTGGTTTTTCTAATTCAGCTAAGACATCCAATACAGTCGGTAAACCCCATTGCTCAGTGACAAACAATTCTGGGGATAAAGCTTTTATTTCGCTCGCTTTACCCAAAATTTCAGATAAGGGACGATTGATATGACGAATAATGTTTTCAACCAAAGGGTAGGATTCTGGGTGGACAGAGGAGGCATCTAAAGGATCAACTCCGTTCGGAATTCTTAAAAAACCAGCCGCTTGTTCAAAGGTTTTATTGCCTAAACGTGGGACTTGATGCAAATCACTTCTACTTTTGAAAGCACCATTCTGATCCCGATATTGCACAATACTCGAGGCTAGTGAGTTGTTTAAGCCCGATACTCTTGCTAGTAAAGGAATTGAAGCAGTATTCACATCAACCCCTACCGCATTTACACAATCCTCAACAACTGCCTCTAAGTTTTTAGCCAGTTTAGTTTGTGAAACGTCATGTTGATATTGGCCCACACCAATCGATTTAGGATCAATTTTTACTAGTTCAGCTAAGGGATCTTGGAGTCGTCTAGCAATTGATACAGCACCCCGGATGGAAACGTCTAAATTAGGGAATTCTTTGGCTGCAAGTTCTGATGCGGAGTAGACCGAAGCACCAGCTTCTGAAACAACAATCTTACTTAACTTTAAGGAAGGGTGTGTTTTGATTGTATCCAGCACCAACTTATCGGTCTCACGACTAGCGGTTCCGTTACCAATGGCAATCAAGGTTACATCATGCTTCGCGCAAAGTTGATGAATGGTGTGAATCGAGCCGTCCCAATCTTTTCTGGGTTCATGTGGGTAAATGGTGGATGTATCAAGTAACTTTCCAGTAGCATCGACGATAGCAATTTTGCAACCGGTCCTAATGCCTGGGTCAATCCCCATGGTTATATGCTGACCAGCAGGTGCTGCAAGTAGTAGATCTTTTAAGTTTTGGCCAAAAATTCGGATCGCTTCTTCTTCAGCACGCTCTTTTAATTCACCCATCAAATCAAGTTCTAAATGGATAGAAACTTTGACCTTCCAGGTCCAACGAACAGTATCTGCTAGCCATTTATCAGCAGGTAATCCTTGTGCTCGAATCCCGAATTGTCTGGCAATCATTTGCTCACACGGATTCGCTTCTTGTTTACGGAGCTCATCAAGTTCAAACGGAAGCACTAAGCCAACCTTTAAAAATCCCTCATTTCTACCACGAAGAAGTGCTAGCGAGCGATGCGAGGGAATTTGTGAATAGGACTCAGAAAAATCAAACCAATCTTGGTATTTAGCACCTTCGACTTCTTTTTCTTTCACTAACTCAGACCGAATTAAACATTGATCTTTATAAAATTGGCGTAGTTGACCGATTAATTTTGCATCCTCGGCAAAGCGCTCCATGAGGATTTGACGTGCGCCATCTAGTACCGCTTTAACATCACCAAAACCTAAATCCTCACGAATATAGTTCAGTGCAGCTTCTTCGGGAGTTAGGCTCGGATTGGACAATAAATCTGTTGCAAGAGGCTCTATGCCTGCTTCTTTAGCAATTTGCGCTTTTGTTCTACGTTTTTGCTTATAAGGTAAATAAATATCTTCAAGATCTTGTTTAGTTAACGCATTCTCAACTTGATCTTTTAATTCATCTGTTAACTTGCCTTGTTCTTGAATGCTATTGATCACGGTCACACGGCGATCTTCTAACTCTCGCAAATAAGTTAATCTTTCTAGTAGTAAACGTAATTGCGTATCGTCTAAACCTCCAGTAACTTCTTTACGGTATCTTGCAATAAAGGGCACAGTTGCTCCCTCATTTAAGAGTTCAATTGTTGCAATTACTTGAGCAGGGCGCACAGCTAATTCGGTGGCAAGACGTTGTTCAATTGGAGGAAGCATTTTATGGTCTTTTAGAAAAAAAAATATTTTACACCGATGAAAATAGTGAAATGATCAAAGGTGAAACGGTGTTTAAATGAGATAAAGTTTTTGATACTTCTATCAGTAGAGAATAAAAAACAGAAATCACCAAGAATGGAGATCTCTGTTGATCAAAATGATTGGGCTGGTATTAAAACTCGAAACCAATTCTTTTTCTGACTTCTGCAGAACCCGCACCGGTCAGAATATCAGCAAGTTGTTTAGCTAATTCAGGGTTTTTTGCATTGGTACAAATACCCAGCGTGTAATCAGTAGCAAGTTCGAACTCTGGAGGCAACAATCCAATTAGTTCGCAACCCGGCGTGATGTTAATTTCGGTTACTTGAGTACTTCCAACCAGATTATCTTCGTCACATGCCGCCATCGCTGCCATTGCGACAGCCCCGTTCGGATAAGTTCTAAATTTATCGCTATGGGTTTTATCGAGGCCAAGCGCTTTTAATACACTCATTACATGAATACCAGCCGTTGCCTTTTCAGGATCTGGGAAGTAAATTCCTTTGGCTGATAAGAAGGTTTCTAATAATTCCGCACGTGTTGAAATAGCTGGAGCAACACCACCTGATTTAATTGCTACGCCAGTTTTAACTAAGCCTAAGGACTGTTGTGAACCAGCGATAACATGACCTGATGTAATGAGTTGATCAATTAATTGTTTAGTTAAGATGATCAAATCACATGCATCACCAGCGAGAAGTTGATTACGCATTTGACCAACGGCATTAAATGTCGCATTGATTGAGCAGGAAAAGCTTTTTTCAAAGTCTGCTTGTATTCCTCTTACAACTCCAGCAGCAGCGCCGCCACTCAGTATTACTAATTCCACGTGTAGATCCTTTGATAATGAATTAATCAGGTTTAATTTGCGCTGACTTTACAATTGCAGCCCATTTTTGAATATCAGCTTCTAAATATTTATTAAATTCAGCAGGGGACATCAATAGGGGTGCAGCACCTTGCTTAGCCCATGCATCACGAACTTCTTGTGAGGAAATGATTTTCCGAATTGCAGCATTGAGGATGTTCACGATTTCTACAGGAGTTCCCTTTGGAGCCATAATCCCCAACCAAATCGTCGTTTCAAATTTTGGCACACCATCTTCAGCAACGGTCGGTATATTCGGCGTAATATTGGATCTGGTTTTTCCAGAGGTTGCCAAGGCTCTCACTTTATTTTCTTTGACAAACTCGTTCATCGTCGTTACCGCATCAAACATCATATCGACTTGACCACCAATCACATCTGTTCTAGCTCCAGAACTTCCTTTATAAGGAATATGCGTGATGTTGATACCAGCCAGAGCGTTGAATAACTCGCCCGCCATATGATAGGGAGTGCCATTACCAGAAGAAGCAAAGTTTAATTTACCAGGCTTTGATTTAGCTAATGCGATTAATTCAGGTACGGTTTTCACAGGAACGCTAGGATTGACGACTAAGATCAAATCAGAAAAGTTAATCGGTGCAACGCCAACAAAATCTCTCATTAAGTTAAAAGGCTTGTTGGGGATCAATGACTCATTAACAGTTTGGGTATTTGACATCATGAGTAGGGTATAGCCATCATTCGGAGACTTCGCCACGAAGTCAGTGCCAATAATAGAACCTGCCCCAGGTCGGTCTTCCACAATAAAGGATTGCTTTAATTCGTCTTGGAGACGCTGTGCCATAAAACGAGCATAGTTATCTGCTGGACCACCCGCAGCGAATGGAACGATTATTTTTACAGGTTTCGTTGGATAATTTTGAGCAGAACTGTTAAAACTAAAAGCAATAAAAGCAATTGCTTGTAGACTTAGCAATGTATGCAAAATTTTTCTTAGATGGTTCATGGCTGTCTCCTGATTGAATAGGTATTTTCAGAAATAACTATTAACTAAACCATTTTAAATTGCTTTTACAATCTAAGTGATAAAGTTTTATCACTCTCAATTCTGATAACCTTGCAATATGGAAATATGTCTTCGCCAATTAGCATTAAATCATCTTGCTCTCAGCTCGCCAGCTGAGAAAATTGGCGCAGTATTTCAATTATTTGATGATTTCAGAATACATCCTTTTCTGAATACTAATCAAGTTTATGATGCGTCCCATTTGACAGTTCCAGGTAAACCTGAAAAACCTGATCTTGTTCCTCCATTAGCTGTAAAAAGGAGGGCGATGCATACCGTGGAAGGTCGGGCAATTGCGATTCATGCTTTAGCCCATATTGAATTTAATGCGATTAACTTAGCTTTGGACGCCATTTGGCGTTTTCCTGATATGCCAGATTTGTATTATCAAGACTGGTTAATGGTGGCGAAAGAGGAGTCGTTTCATTTTTCATTACTAAACAATCATTTACATTCACTAGGATATCAATATGGAGATTTCCCAGCTCATAATAGTTTATGGGAAATGGTTGAAAAAACTAAAGATGATGTTTTAGCGAGAATGGCACTTGTTCCTAGAACAATGGAAGCTCGTGGGCTGGATGCGGTCCCGATTGTGAAAGATCGCTTTATTCAAGTAAAAGATGTTGAGATGGTGAAGATTTTAGAAATTATCCTCACTGATGAAATTGGCCACGTTGAAATAGGGAATCGGTGGTTTAATTACTTATGTGCAGAACGTAAGTTAGATCCGATTGATGTTTTTAAAGAACTCTGTTTGCAATATAAAGCACCTACTTTAAAAGGACCGTTTAATCTTCCAGCAAGGCTGCTCGCAGGTTTTACAGAAAATGAATTAGAAGTCCTTCAAAATCAAGCTATTACTTAAAGGAGCAATTGGATGCTGACAACTCGCTTCAAAGACCTTTTAGAGTTGAAAGAGTCAATTGGTAGGGAAGTTGGAGTGAGCGATTGGTTATTGATTGATCAGGACCGAATCAATCAATTTGCCAAGGCTACCGACGATCTACAGTGGATTCATACTGATCCAGTAAGAGCAGCTAAGGAGTCCCCCTTCGAAAAGACGATTGCACATGGATTTTTAACGCTATCCCTCATTCCACATTTTATGTATTCCTGCTTATTCTTTGAGCACTCTAAGTTAACAGTGAACTACGGTCTCAATAAAGTTCGATTTACTTCTCCAGTATTAGTTGGGAGTAAATTACGGGCCATTTTTAAAACAATCCAAGTCACCGATGTCAGTAATGGTGCTCAGATTGAATGGCAGGTGACTATGGAGATAGAAGGACAAGAAAAACCTGCGCTAGTCGCAAGTTTTTTAATTGTGGTGTATCACGAATAGCTTGTCTTGCTTTAGATATTTATTTGGGTAAGGACAAAACTTGTTCCCAAGCAAGAATCGCAATCGGTTTAGCTTTGCTGCCTGCTTCCAGTGCTTTTTCACTAGCAGCATTTCCTTGTAATGCCCTAAAAAGAACGCCTTGCAAAATAGCCGCCATTCTAAACATATTAAAAATAATGTAAAACTCCCAATCTTTACTATTTTCAATCTGCTGACCTGTTTTAGCCAAGTATTGTTCTAAATACTCTGACTCAATTGGGATACCGAGTTCTTCAAATGAACTACCGGCCAGACCACGGAATAAATCAGGCGCAAAACGCCAAGTCATCATATGATAGGCAAAATCCGAAATAGGGTGACCTAATGTAGATAGTTCCCAATCGAGTAAAGCTAGAACTTTTGGCTCAGTTGGATGAAAGATCATATTATCTAAACGGAAATCGCCATGAACTAGGCGGGTATCGTCATAGCTAGGAATATTCTTTGGCAACCATTCAATCAATTGATCCATCGCGGGAATGACTTCAGTGGCTGAAGATTGATATTGCTTAGTCCACCGTGCAATTTGACGAGGAATATAACCACCAGCTCTACCATAATCACTTAAACCAATTACATCGGTATCTAAAGCATGCAATTTAGCTATAGTGTTATTCATTTCATTGAAAATGGCGGATCTTTCCGACGGATTTAAACCAGGCAAGCGAGGATCCCAAAAAATACGACCTTCCACAAAATCCATTAAATAAAACTCAGCACCAATTACCTCGGTATCAGTGCAGTAAGCTAAGGGTTTTGCAACGGGAAAGCTAACATTATCAAGTGCCTTAATCACTTTAAACTCCCGATCAATTGCGTGCGCACTAGGCAATAAATCACCTTCGGGTTTTTTGCGTAAGACAATTTTTCTTGATCCAACAGTAAGTAAAAAAGTGGGATTAGACTGACCACCTTCGAACTGTTTAACTTCTAGTGATGTAACTTCGCTTATTCCTTCTACATGCTGAATCATCCAATCAAGCAATTGCTTTTGCTTGAAAGTAAAAGGGGTGCTGGGATTACTAGAAGTCGTCATCGCAAAATTTTAAAGGGGCTTGGCTTCGATTAAACGAAAAGTTCCCATTGATTTGGCTAGGATATCTCCAGACTCATCGTAAGCTGTAGCTTCACAAAATTGGATTGCTTTACCAGACTTTAATACTGTACCGTGGGCTTTGACTTTTCCTTTGGCAGCTTTCATAAAGCTGGTTGACATATCGATCGTCATGGCAGCACCATCATGATTCATTTTTACTTTAGCCGCCATCGCCATTGTGAAATCAAGTAATGTCATCATCACGCCACCGTGAGAAACACCAAATGAATTGGTTTGCCAAGGTTCAATATTGATCGTCACTTCAACCAAATCCTCTGAGATTTTTTCGGCTTCAAAGCCCATTTTTTCGATAAAAGGAATTTCAATTCCAAAGTATTTTTTTGTCATAGTTAATAATTAATTAGTTGTTAAGTTAAATTCTAATCACTCCATCGGAATGTAGCTCTGGAATAATATTGTATAGATTATGCCTTGCTACAAAATGGGTTTCATGATCCCAGGCACGCTCAATCATCATTTTCCCTACTCGTGCATTCGATAAAATATCGACCGCATCACCACTTACATAGACTTGCTTGGCTGCAATCGCACTATCTGTGAAGTGAATTTCTGGGCCGATTGATGATTGCATTAAAGCCTCAACAAAAGCTCCGGCACCATAAAAATCCTCCAAATTAAAGCGATTATTAGATCCGGCGCAGACAATTAAGATGGTTTGCTCAGAGTGCGTGGAAATAAGTCTTTCTACAATAGCTTGAGTATTCAATAAACTACCTACATAAACCTTCTTTGCCAGCTTACTATCATTTAAAGCCACTGTGCCATTAGTAGTGCAATACACTAAATTGCGATTCTCAATCTGGGCATTACATAATGCAATTGGTGTCGGTTGAATAAAACCCTCAAGGGTATCAGCGTTAATTTCCCCTGAATAAAGGTGATTTTGAAATTCGGCTTGGTCTTTGAGTTGTAATGCCTCATTAACATTGCGAACTGGGACAACAGATAAACATTGATGTGCAAAAGCCGTTACGATTGAGCTTGTGGCAAAAAGGATGTCGAGCACAACGACGATCTTATCCTGAAGAAGAGTTGGATTAATTTCTGCTTTCGTAGTGAGGACATGTACTTTCAAGATTTACCCACATCTCTTAAATTTTTCAAAGCAGTGAAGACACCATTTGTTTTTAGAATCAAGCGTGTACCCACCCATAAGTTACATTGGGCAAAACTTATTCTTGACCCCGCTTTGGTGAGAATAAATTCAGAATGAACCCAATCCCCAGGTTTTGGGCTAGCAACAAAATCTGCATCTAAATGAACGGTGACAAGATTCTGTGGCGGGTTAGCACAACGGGCTAAGTTATAACCTAAAGCAGAATCGGCCATAGAAATAAGCATTCCGCCATGAGCTGAACCCCATATATTGGTATGTTTATCTTCAATTGGCACACCAAAGACTCTCTCTGAGAAGCCATTGGCATGTTCTACTTGTTTGAAATACCATGGACCAAGCATAGTCAGAAATTTTTCTGACTCAGGTAACAACTCATGGGATTGAAATTCAGCAGGTATTGAACTTTGGATTTTAGTCATGATTAGATTGTATTCAATCTTAAGGATTATTAAAAATTCTTAATTATTTCTTAATTTTGACCGAACTTGATAAAATGGCGGAATGTATACAATTAAAGAAATTTTTTCTACCTTGCAAGGCGAAGGTAGTCACGCTGGTAGGGTAGCAGTATTTTGTCGTTTTACAGGATGTAATTTGTGGTCTGGACGTGAGGAAGATCGTGCGACTGCCCAATGTCGCTTCTGTGATACTGACTTTGTTGGTACCGATGGACTTTTAGGTGGTAAATATCCCACAGCTTCTGAACTAGCAGACACCATCGAAAAAGAGTGGCTCACGATGAATCCCTCAGAATCCCATCGTTATGTGGTTTTTACCGGTGGTGAACCACTTCTTCAGCTAGACCCAGATTTAATTTCGGCTCTTCACCAAAAGTCTTTTGAAATTGGTGTGGAAACGAATGGAACCATTAAACCACCCAATGGCATTGATTGGCTATGCGTCAGTCCTAAAGATGGTACTGAACTTGTCTGCCTTGTAGCCGATGAGATTAAGTACGTTGTTCCTCAATTCAACGGAGAAATTGATAAGAAAGCGATTTTGCAACGATTAAAGCGTTTTGAGAACATGAATTTTAAAAATTTCTTTATTCAGCCAATGGACGGTCCTCATCGTGATCTCCATTTGCAATTTGCAATCTCACTTTGTAAAGAGCGTCCAAAGTGGCGTTTGAGTATTCAGCAACACAAATATATCAATTTGCCTTAATCTTTGAAAGATTGCATGAAATTTTTTGAAATCACACGTCATTTAGAGTTTGACGCCGGCCACCGAATCCCCAATCATCTGGGTCAATGTCGCCATTTACATGGACACCGTTATCAAATTGAAGTGACCTTAAAAGGCGAACTCTCTGAGGTTACTGGCTCCTCAAATGAAGGCATGATCATGGATTTTGGTGATATCAAACGAATTATGCAAGAGACCATCATCGAGCCATGGGATCATTCTTTTTTTGTTGCAAAGTCGGATACTGTAATGGTGGATTTTCTAAAGACTATCCCAGGACACAAAACAACCCTGATTGATCATATCCCTACCGCTGAAAACCTTGCAAAGTATGCATTTGAATTATTAGCGCCCATCTTAAATAGTCAATTTGACGGCAAAATCAAACTGCAGCGTTTAAGGTTGTACGAAACTCCAAACTGTTGGGCAGATGTGATTGAAGATTGATATTGCTACTTCTCATGAGCATTGGATGCGCTTGGCAATGGAGCAGGCCGAGCTTGCTGCTAATAAAAATGAAATTCCAGTTGGAGCTGTGATTGTTTATCAAAATGAATTAATTGCTCAGGCTCACAATCAGCCTATCCTTGATTCAGATCCCTCTTCGCATGCTGAAATGAATGCTTTACGAATTGCAGGAAAAAAACTTTCTAATTATCGATTGCCAGATTTGGACTTATACGTTACTTTAGAGCCTTGTCTGATGTGCGCAGGAGCAATCATGAATGCCAGAATTTCAAGGGTATTTTTTGGCGCTTTCGATCCTAAAACTGGTGTAGCAGGATCGGTTTTAAATGTATTTGAGGAAACCAAACTGAATCACCATACAGACGTTCAAGGTGGTATTTTGGGTGACGATTGCGCCCATCTGTTAAAAACCTTTTTTAGAAATAAACGCGCAAATACCTAAAATATCTTTAGCCTATGTCACCAATTACCCATCCACAGACAGAGAATTTAGAAATACCTAAGACAGTTTATTGTTTCGCACCTTCTGGTCGATTAATGAATCCATCAGATACGCAAAAGGGTGTGACATTTTTAGAGCAACAAGGTTTTAAGGTTCTAAATACAGAAATCTTTTCTAGACAATTTCAACGTTTTGCTGGATCAGCCCAAGAGCGAGCAGACGAAATTAATTCGCTTGCAGACAAAGTGGATCAATATGGCCCTATGATTGCGTTAGCCACCAGGGGTGGATTTGGGCTTAATCAAATCATGCATCTTATTGATTGGCAAAAACTCGGCCGAGCAGTAGAAAAGGGTTTAAGAATTGTGGGACATAGTGACATTACGGCTCTTCACTTGGGTTTATTAGGAATAACCAACACTAGCAGTTTTGCCGGTCCAATGATAAATTTTGATTTTGCACGTTCAGATATCCAATCCAGTGACTTTACTTATCGTCACTTTATCGAAGCGGTAATCAATCATTCATTTGATATTGAGGTTTTAGGTTATCAAGAGTTGGTCGATCAACCCCATCAAATAAATAATGCCATGATTTGGGGCGGGAATCTTTCACTCGTTCAAAACTTCATTGGAACCCCTTATTTTCCGAAGCAGATTGAGCAGGGGATTCTTTTCTTGGAAGATGTAAATGAACATCCTTACCGTATAGAGAGAATGCTTTGGCAATTATTAGATGCTGGTGTTTTAAGTTCTCAACAAGCGGTAATCTGCGGTGATTTTTCTGATTATCGTTTAACTGATTTAGATCAGGGCTACGACTTGAATATGGCGCTGGCTAATATTCAAAATGAATTAAAAACCCGTGGCCATAAAACCTTGATTCTGACAGGTTTACCTTTTGGACACACTCCCAAAAAAGTGACGATTGAAGTCGGAAGTGATGTTGATTTAACGCTGAACTCAGATGGATTTCGCCTCACCAAAGCGAGTTAAGCTTTGATTCTTTGATGAAAAAACGGTAAAATATTGCTTCTCTGAAGCTGTATTTTGCTTCATCATTTCGTTCATACGGGTATTTCACGTGCTATCAACATCAAACATTACCATGCAGTTCGGCGCCAAGCCGCTTTTTGAAAATATTACCGTTAAATTTGGTAACGGAAACCGTTATGGCTTAATCGGCGCTAATGGTTGCGGTAAGTCAACTTTTATGAAGATTTTGGGTGGTGAGCTTGAACCTAGTTCTGGTCATGTCATGTTGGAACCTAATATTCGTTTGGGTAAGTTAAGACAGGACCAATTTGCTTACGAGGACATGCGGGTTTTGGATGTGGTCATGATGGGTCACAATGAAATGTGGCAAGCCGCACAAGAGCGCGATGCAATTTACGCAAATTTAGAAGCGACTGAAGATGACTATATGCACGCGGCTGAACTTGAGGCAAAGTTTGCTGAGTATGGTGGTTATACGGCAGAAGCAAAAGCAGGGGAGTTGTTACTAGGTGTTGGGATCTCGATTGATCAACATCAAGGACCCATGAGCGCTATTTCACCGGGTTGGAAGCTCCGTGTCTTGTTGGCTCAAGCACTCTTCTCTGATCCAGATGTTTTGCTCTTAGACGAGCCTACCAATAACTTGGATATTCATACGATTAATTGGTTAGAGGACGTCCTCAACGAAAGAAATTGCACCATGGTGATTATTTCCCATGATCGTCACTTCTTGAACTCTGTTTGCACCCATATGGCCGATATGGACTTCGGCACCTTACGCGTCTATCCAGGTAATTACGATGATTACATGTTGGCATCTGCACAAGCTCGAGCCCAACAAATGTCCGACAATGCCAAAGCCAAAGACAAGATTGCTGAATTACAAGACTTTGTTCGTCGATTCTCGGCTAACAAGTCAAAAGCTAGACAAGCAACTTCACGTCAAAAGCAAATGGAGAAAATTGAGGTGGCCGATATTAAGCCGTCTTCACGTCAAAATCCTTACATTCGTTTTGAAGTTGAAAAGGTTTTACACAATATTGCTGTCGAATGTGCCGACATCACTAAAACCTATGATCGCCCCATCTTTAAACAGTTCAATCTGACCATCCAACCAGGTGAGCGGGTCGCTATTATTGGTCAAAACGGTGCTGGTAAAACGACTTTACTCAATAGTATTCTGAATGAACGTTTTAATGGTGTTCCAGTTGATCACGGTAAGGTCAAATGGGCTGAACATGCCAACGTTGGGGTAATGCCGCAAGATACGAGTGAATGTTTCCCGAAGGATACTAATTTATCTGATTGGATGGGAGAGTGGGCAAAAGCAGGTGACGATGATCAAATTATTCGTAGTACCTTGGGTCGTTTACTGTTCTCCGGACCAGATATTACTAAGTCTGTCAAAGTTTTATCTGGAGGAGAAAAGGGCAGAATGATTTGGGGTAAGTTGATGCTTGGCAAACACAACGTACTAGCATTAGACGAGCCGACCAACCATATGGATATGGAATCGATTGAAAGCTTACAGATTTCTCTTGAGAAATTTACTGGAACCTTGATCTTTGTATCTCACGATCGTGAATTTGTATCTGGACTAGCTAATCGTATATTAGAGGTTGGTATGGATGGACAAATCTCTGATTTTTCAGGCAGTTATGAAGATTATTTAAGTACAAAAGAAGCTGCAAAAGTTTAAAAAATCCCCAAGTTGATACTTGGGGATTCACTTTATTTTTTCCTCTATTCTCTACTCTAATTAGATAGAGTCCTTAAACCGCATCGCCGTACCTTCGTTCGTAATTCTTTCCCAAACTTTTCTCTTCTCTTCAGCGTCCATCGCCACCCAAGTTGAAACCTCTAAGATCGTACGTCCACAACCTTTGCAGACGTCATCAAATAGAGTAGAGCAGATACCAATGCAGGGAGAATCAACCGTATTATCTTTTAATTGAATACTCATGAATTCGTGTCCGATCCATGAGTTCCTAGCTGGATGAGTTCAATTTTGTAACCATCAGGATCCTGTACAAAAGCAATCAGAGTATTTCCACCTGCCACAGGTCCAGCTTCACGCGTCACTTTGCCGCCATGCTGTTTAATCGTCTCACAGGTTTTATAGACATCCTCAACCCCAAGGGCTATATGTCCATAGTAACCGCCATGTTCATACTGATCAACGCCGTAGTTATAAGTCAATTCAATCTCAGCTTGTCCAGATTGATTCCCTTTTTCGAATCCTAAGAATGCCAAACTATATTTTTGACTTGGACGGTCCGTAGTTCTAAGAAGATTCATGCCTAACACCTTGGTATAGAAGGTGATGGATTCTTCTAAATTCTTTACTCTTAACATCGTATGTAGCATTTTCATCTAGATAATTCCTAATAACATATCTTGTTTAACATAATAAATATTATACGCACAATTATTTATATCAATAATTAAGGCTGTGGCAAATTATCCACCAAAGGCTCGTATGGCACTTTATACAACTTAAACCAGCGAGATTCTAAACCCCTGGCTATTTCACTCTGGTTATACATCTTTGCAAAGTCTATGGGTGTTAAGTCTTGTTTATTAACGGCAGATAAATCTGCTCCTTTATCTAAAAGTAACTTTACAACCCGAATGTGCCCATAACGTGCCGCATACATTAAAGGTGTTGATTCGTTCGGTGACAATGCATCGATATTTGCACCTGCATTAATTAAACTATTCATGATTTCAAGATCACCACGAATGGCCGCATAATGAATTGGACTCCAACCATCTTTATTGACCGTTGCCTTGCGATTTTCTAATAAATACTTCACGAGTTTGGTATTCCCCATGAAAGCTGCCATCATCAAAGGATTTTCTCCAAAATTATTTTCATTATTGATATTGAAATCAATGCTTTGAGAAAGGTAATACGACACTTTTTGAGAGTTTTCTTGAATAGCATAAACAAGTGCTGAATTACCGTATTTACTTTTAGTATTGTTTATAAGATATTGTTTATATTCTATTTTTTTAATTTCTTCAATATCATCTAGTTCAATAGCTTTATAAAAACGATCAATTTCTTTAATCACAAATTGATCTTTATTTGAAGCATTTAACACTTTAAAGTCATATTCTTGAAATGAATAAGCAGGCGTTGAAATGATATTCAATACAGATATTAAAGAAAGGGATAAAAGTCGAATCTGCATTAGGGTGAAACGTTAAATAATTGATAGAAATTATTACTCGTTACCCTTCCCACCTCTTCTACATTACTGTCTTTTAGGCTTGCAATATAACTAGCAACGTAACTTACATAACCAGGTTCATTCGTTTTTCCACGGTAAGGGACTGGAGCTAAATAGGGTGAGTCTGTTTCGATTAACATTCTGTCAAATGGCACGTATTTGCAAGTCTCTTTGATTTGCAGGGCATTTTTGAACGTAACGATACCTGAAAAAGAGATATAAAATCCCAAATCTAAAGCCTGTTTAGCCACTTCGATACTTTCAGTAAAACAATGCATCACACCATTGACCTGCCCTTGTCCGGATTCTCTTAAAATCGAAATCGTGTCAGCAGAGGCTTCTCTAGTATGAATAATTAAAGGTTTCTGGGTGATTTTAGAGGCTTCAATATGGACTCGAAAGCGCTCTCTTTGCCATTCGAGCTCTTCATAGGGTTTGTGTGCCATTCTGTAATAATCCAGGCCAGTTTCTCCAATACCGATAACCTTGGACTCTTTAGCCTCCTCTAATAACCAATCTAAAGTGGGTTCCGGAGTATCCTCATAGTCAGGATGAACACCAACCGTGGCATACAAATGGGAATATTGTTTTGCTAAGGCAAGAACCTTAGGAAAGTCGGGAATATCGACACTAATACAAAGTGCTTTAGTTACCAATTGTTTTTCCATCGTTTCTAAAACCTCAGGAAGGCGGTTCTCAAAATCGGGAAAATCTAAGTGGCAATGTGAATCAATGAACATAAGATGGACTTAAAGTTTATTTAACTTTTAAAAAGTTGAGCATATTTTGATAAAACAGACTCTAACTGTACTTTTGGAAACAAGGGATGGGAAGATAATTTTAACTCCTGAATCAGAATTTTTAAAAATTGATTTAACCCAATAATGTCGATATTGTTAGCCTTTTGGCGCAACACATCTACCCTACTTGGAAAATACCTAGGTAAAATTCCCGAATAAACCATGTAGAGATCAATACACCACTTTTGTAAGCATCTTAAGATATCCGCTAATTCGGCGTTACTTAAAAGCTCAACACACTTCGTATGATCGATTCCACTCGGATTGCTAAGTTCATCCAACATTTGAGAGCTATTGAAAGTCTTTCCCTCTAAGGCCTGAAGAACCTTTAAAGGAGACCTTTCCATCTCAAGAAATTTTGCTTCCAATTGAACACGCGATTGATTAGAAAGTTGACTGTGTTTGGCCATCCAATCAATCGATGCATCTTGTGATGGCTTAGGCAGAGCTAACAAGCGACAACGCGAACGGATCGTGGGTAGGATGCTTTCTAAACGATGACTTACTAATATGTAAAAAACATTTGGCGCAGGCTCTTCTAAAGACTTAAGTAAACAATTAGCAGCTTCTATTCTCATTGCCTCTACCGGGTAAATCAGGATAACCCGCATTCCACCGCGGTATGAGCTTAACTCATTGACCGATAAAATATCTCGAACTTGATCTATGCGGATGTATTTACTTTGTTTTTTATCCTCAGACGAGCTGCTGACAATATTTTCTGGATTGACCGTAAATGGCAACAAATCATATGAATCTTCCGGAAGGATAGGAAAGAAATCTGGATGATTGGCCATGGAATACCATTTACAGGCTTGGCATTCAAAACAGGGATTACCATTTTTTTTATTTTCACAAAGAAGGTAATTGGCGAGATAAAGAGCAAAGTTTAATTTACCAATATCTTTTTCACCATAAATTAGTAGTGAGTTCGGTACACCCGTATCGACAAAATTTTGATAAAACTCTTCAAACCAGGGATATAAATCTAAGCCCTGCTCGTAAGTTTGCTCCCCTTTTTTACTAGCAAGCACCGCAGTCATAGAAGTCCAACTTCTAAATCCATGATTTTTTGAATGTCATCAATACTTAAACTTGCATCAATAATTTTTATCCGATTTTGAAAAACTTCTGCTCTACGTAAATATTCATTACGAACTAGATTAAAAAAGTTGGTATCCAATTGCTCAAACTTATCTGGAGTTCTTGTTTGTTCCCTTCTTTTTTGAGCAATTTCAACTGATAAATCAAACAAAAAAGTTTTATTAGGTTGTATTTCGTAAGCCTGACCGTTGATCGTTCGTCCTTGGACCCAGTTTTCAAGAGTGTTTAATTGAGTAACTGAAATTCCACGACCACCACATTGATAAGCAAATGAAGAATCGGTAAATCGGTCTGAAATCACAATGTCTCCACTCATTAAAGCAGGCTCGATAACTTGAGCAAGGTGTTCCCTCCTTGCGGCAAACATCAAAAGTACTTCTGTTTCAGGATGCATTGGTTGATTCAATAACTCAGTACGCAGTTTTTCACCTAGATCTGTTCCGCCAGGTTCACGAGTTAAAATGATCTTCTTGTTAGGATATTTTTCTTGCAATTTTCTAGCAAAGTGATTGATGTGCGTACTTTTACCAGCACCGTCGATGCCTTCAAAAGTAATGAAAATTCCTGGGTAAGACTGTGCTTGTAGATTCATGGCATTTTGTAAAGTTTTAAAGTATTCTATCAAGGTATTGACCTTAATTCTTAAGTCTTTATTTAAACACAAACAGCTACCAATCCTTTTTTAAAAGCCCAGATGAATATAAGTAAATTTGCATTGTTGAATGATTTAAAGATCATTCGTGTTCTTGGAGTTGACGCAAAAACCTTTTTGCAAAATTTACTTACCTCAGATGTTCACAAAACGAACACCGCTGTCGGTACCTTATCAGGATTTTGCTCCCCCAAGGGACGGCTGCAGGCTAGTTTTTGGTTGACTAGCCCAACACCTAACGAATTTTTGTTGTGGATAAGTAGTGATATTTCATTCGAGTTCTCTAAAAAACTCTCCATGTACAACTTACGATCGAAGGTTGAAATTCAGTTACTCGATGAATCGTGGAAGATCTATGGAAAGATTCACGATCTTGACTTGGAGCAATCTCCAGAAATTTCTTTTAGATGTGAGTTACCGCTGGTTCAATATTTAGATGTTCAATATCAAAGAACCCTTATTGCTAGTAATCAATTGAACTTAGACGCGCAAGCTATTGATAATAATACAAATTGGCAGCTACTTGAAACAATCAGTGGAATTCCAAGAATCACAAACGGTACAAAAGATCTGTTTGTGCCACAAATGGTTAATTTTGAATCGGTTGGTGGCGTTGATTTTAAAAAGGGGTGTTACCCAGGGCAAGAAATTGTTGCTCGAAGTCAATATTTAGGTACCATCAAAAGAAGATTGATGATTGGTTTCATGACGGCTACTCTTGATTTGGGTCCCCACTTGTTGCCAGGAACCCTCATTTACTCATTTGATGATCCAGAGCAAGAAGTTGGCGTCATCTTGTTATCTGCATTTGATGAAGAAAGACAGGGTTATTTTCTTCAAATTGAAGTAATGCTAAACTTTGTAGATAAAGTTTTAATGATTCGTAATGATGCATTTGGCTTATTACAAATTACTGAAATCTTTAATCCCCCTTATCCACTGTTAGAGATTTAGTCCCAAAGATTGTATGTGTTTAATTTTATTTGCTTGGAATTCTCATCCTGAATATTCATTGGTAGTAGCTGCCAATCGAGATGAGTTTTATGAAAGACCCACTCATCCTATTGGCTATTGGAGTGACGCACCTCATATTTTAGGTTCAAGAGATGCTGCTGATGTTTTAGGTATTCCAGGTACCGCATTGGGTTTATCTATGCAGGGTAAATTTGCCGCTGTCACCAATATTCGTGCGCCTAGTGAAAAAAATCCTGAAATGCGCACTCGTGGTGAGCTGACCGCTAAGTTTTTGACACACGCGAATAGTACTCAAGATTTTATTGCGCAAAATGAAAAGTCCTTTTTGCAATATAACGGGTTTAATTTACTGCTAGGTGATATTTCACTGGGCGAGAAAAGTCATTTGAGTTGGTTGAGTAATCGACTCCTCGTCGGTGGCAAAATTAGACATAGAAAAGTAATGAATCCAGTTCCCGTGAACCCCGGCGTTTACGGCTTATCCAACGCAATGCTAGACACACCTTGGCCAAAGGTTCGCAGTGGAGTAGCCTCCTTTGCTCAAGCATTGGCAATGGATACAGGTAAATTGAATCATCCTGAACATTATTTTCGCTTATTAAAAAATGACAACCGTCCTGGCGACGATGAACTTCCATCAACTGGCGTGAATATCGAATGGGAAAGAGCCCTCTCACCTATTTTCATTAAAACTGAAAATTATGGAACGCGCTCAAGCTCTTTACTTAGAGTAAGAAAAGACGGTACTTTTCAGATGATAGAGCGAACTTATGATGCTCAATCGAATGAAGAAACATCAATTTTTGAAGGTCAATTTAGTCAATCGACGCAAACAAACTAAATTGATAGTTGATCCTCTTTAACAACTCTTGCACCATTGGCATCTCTACTCGCCATTTTTTTAAAGTATTTGAAGGTGCCGGTTGCTAAGCAACAAACTTTATTGTTTTCATCGTAGACTTTCGCTTCACAAAAAGCCATCGTGACAGAGCGTTGTACGATATTTCCCACAACTCTGATAGTTCCCGTCGGAGTCAACATAAACATATTCTTTAATTCAATGGTAACCACACTTCGATCATCAGGATCCCCCGCCCTAGCTGCGATTGCCATCGCCGCATCGGCTAATGTTAACAACGCTCCACCGTGTACGGTTCCCCAGGTATTCAAATGCTTTTCTTCGATCGAAAGACTAACAACGCCCTCACCTTCCGACATTTTATTCAGCTTTACACCTAATAATTTTAAAAATGGTACTTCTATATCTATTGGGTTGTGAGTAGTTTCGTTAGAACCGATAGTGCTTGTCATTTTGGCTGATATCTCAATTTAAAAAGTTCTTTATTTTAACGTTCTTATTATGAACGCTGTTTCTTCTGAAACATGTATGGATTCATATTTAAACAGTATCCTTTAAATATCCCTCTTGTTGAAATTTCAACCTACACGAAAACTAATATAATGACAAAGTCTTTCATCAACTTAATGAGTTTTACTATGTCAAAGAAATTGAATGAGCAATACAAAGCAGAATTAAGTCCTATTGAGTATGCAGTTACAAGAGAAGCCGCTACAGAAAGACCATTTACGGGCAAATACTGGGACTTTTGGAGCAAGGGAACTTATCATTGTATTTGCTGTGGCACTCCTTTGTTTGAGTCCGAGGCTAAATTTGACGCTGGATGTGGCTGGCCAAGTTTTTTTGTGCCAAAAGAGCATGCTCCTATTGAGGAAATTAGAGATAATTCACATGGAATGATCAGAACGGAAGTGCGTTGCAAATCTTGCGATGCACATTTAGGGCATGTTTTTGAAGATGGACCCGAACCAACCGGTTTACGTTACTGCATTAATTCAGCCTCACTCAAATTTGATTCGAATGATTAATGATTAAATTACTATTAGAAATCCTCCCTATTGCTGCATTTTTTGTGGCGTTCAAGTTATTTGATATTTTTATTGCTACGGCAGTGGCGATGATTATCAGCCTTTTGCAAATTTTTTGGCTTAAATATCAAAAACAAGACGTCCCTAAAATGCAGTGGTTTAATTTAATCATCATTATGGTTTTTGGTGGCCTAACCCTAGTTCTTCATGACAAAAGTTTCATCATGGTGAAGCCGACGATTTTATATTGGTCTTTTGCTTCAGTTTTGGCGATAAGTTGGTTTGGATTTAAGAAAAATTTAATTAAAGCTGTTCTCGGTAAAGAGATTTCACTTCGACCAGAAGTTGAAAATGCAGTATGGTTTAAGCTGAACTTAGGATGGGTAATTTACTTTACTATTTTAGGTTTTCTCAATTTATGGATTGCCCATCATTTTTCTGAAGAAACCTGGGCTGACTTTAAGCTGTCAACCATTGGACTATTATTCATTTTTGTTATCTGCCAAGGAGTCTGGTTAAATAAGTACATTGATCACGATTCAACTAAATCCCCTTCCTAATTATTCCTATGCACCCAGACATTGAGCGTTACCTTACAGCCTTGGCCAAACTTCAACCCACCGCAATTGAATTTCTCGATGATTCTGCTGATCATGCTGGGCACTCAGGTCATCATGGCGATGGCCCAAGTCATTTGACACTAAACATTACAAGTGAAGTATTTGGCGGATTAAACCGAGTCTCACGGCACCGCCTAGTGTATGATATCCTCAAAGATTGGATGCCAAATCCAATCCACGCTCTAGTTATTAACGCAAAAACCCCAACTGAAAAATGAAAATTATATTAAAAACTACTATCGCTATTTGCTTACTCGGTTCTTACACACTAGTTAACGCTCAAAATGCAGCTGTCGTCAATGGCAAACCCATTTCTTCTGCCAAATTAAATCGTTTAATTGAACAGTCTGGCCAACCTAACTCTCCTGAATTACGTGAAAAAGCACGTGATATTTTGATTACTAAAGAATTAGTCTTACAAGAAGCTGATAAGAGAGGAATTACGAAAAGCCCTGAAATTCAAGAAGCAATTGAACAGGCTCAATTATCTGTTTTAGTATCCGCAGTCTTTGAAGACTTTGTATCTAAAGAAGGTATTTCAGATGCAGAATTACAGCCCGTCTATGAATCAATGAAAAGTCAAATGGGTGGCAAGGAATATAAAACCCGCCATATTCTAGTCAGCGAAGAAAAATTAGCCAAATCTCTTTTAGCCAAGATTAAAGGAGGTGCTAGCTTTGCCGAATTAGCAAAAGCAAACTCTAAAGATCCCGGATCTGCAGTAAAAGGTGGTGATTTAGATTGGGTATCAGCCAATAGTTTGGTTCCTGAATTTTCTAAAGTGATGACTACTTTGTCAGCCGGTCAATTAGCTCCAGAGCCCGTTAAAACAGAATTCGGCTGGCACATCATTCAAGTGGATGAAATTAGAGAAACACCGATTCCAACCTTGGCTGAAGTAAAGCCAAAGTTAGTTCAAATGCTAACTCAAGATCAAAATTGGCAGAAAGCTAAATTTGCTGAAATGATGGAAAAATTTAAATCTAAAGCAAAAATTCAGTAAAGAATTTAGTTTGTTTAGACAAAAAACCTTTCTAAATAGAAAGGTTTTTTTTCGGCTGAAGATTGTTTCCCTTAATGGACTCAACCCATCCTTCAGTTGGTAATTTCCAACACTTTTGAACATCCACTGCCCGGCGCTCTAAGTCATCCCAAGATACTTCAAGATGTGGGCCTTTAAAGGCAATGGCCACGACATTGTTATCGTGGACTTCTTTAAATAACAATACCCGATTATCGAAAGCGTCGCACAAGTTATTAATATTTTTTTTGTAACTGGAGTGTCGACTAAATAGGTTTACGGTTAAAACACCTGGTCCTTTGAGTACATCAAAACATCCTTGATAAAAGGACTTAGAACTTAAGGAGGGGCCAGAGGCTTCGCCATTAAATAGATCAACTGCTAGGACATCAAATTGATCATGGTTTTTCTGGTTCTGAACAAAATCTAGTGCGTCGGCCTGTAGAATCAACAATCGTTGGTCCATGGTGTTTAGTCCGAACATGGATTGTGCAGCAACGATCACAGATGGATTGAGTTCAACTGCAGTCGCTTTAATTGTACGATCAAGACTAAGAGAAAACTTGGTAATTGAACCTGTCCCTAAACCTAGTTGCAAAGTATTAAATGAGGGATTTGGCTCTAAAAATAGCAACCAAGCCATCATTTGTTGAGCATACTCTAACTCTAGCAAATCGGGTTTTTTAATCCGCATCGCTCCCTGAATCCAAGGTGTGCCAAGATGTAAATAACGAACTCCGTCAATTTCAGAAAACGTGACAGGTTCAAATCGATGCTTAATTTTTTTCTTTTTCAATTGATCGCTTTTCTTGCATTTCTAAACATCCGCATCCATGGACTTAAACCGTCCTGGAAGTCGGCCCAAGAAGACGGGGCCCAACTCATTTGCGCCGTTCTAAAGACACGCTCAGGATGAGGCATTAAGATTGAGAATCGACCATTCTCAGAAGTCACTCCAGTAATTCCATCTACAGAGCCATTTGGATTGAATGGATAAGTCAGAGTAGGTTTACCCTGATGATCAACATAACGCATAGTCATTAATTGTTGATCTTTTAAACTTTGTAAAGAACCCTTCTCACTGAAATTGGCATAACCCTCTCCATGAGCAACAATAATTGGCAATTGGCTTCCTGCCATACCAGAGAAAAAGAGACTCTTTGATTCTAGAATTTCAACTTGCACTAAGCGAGACTCATACTGCTCGGAAACATTGCGCGTAAATTTCGGCCAAGCCTGCGAACCTGGAATGATTGGAGACAAATTACTCATCATTTGGCAACCATTACAAACTCCAAGAGCGAAGGTTTCACTTTGATTAAAAAAGGCTTCAAACGAATCTCTCAAACTAGGATTGAAAAGGATGGTACTGGCCCAGCCCTCACCCGCTCCCAATACATCACCGTAACTAAATCCTCCACAAGCAATAAATCCTTGAAATTGATCTAGAGTTAACCGACCTGAGATTAAGTCTGTCATATGGACGTCAATCGATTCAAAGCCAGCTAGGCTCACTGCTCTTGCCATTTCGATATGAGAATTAACACCTTGCTCTCTTAAAATAGCTACCTTCGGTTTTAAATTCAAGGATAAATAGGGGGCTGCTGGATTCTCATTCGGATCGAAAGTAAGTATCGGTGAAATACCAGGATCAGTACGATCATTTACGATATTTTTCTCTGATGCAGCGCATTCAGGATTGTCCCGCAGTGAGGCAATGATTGAGCTATTTTGTTCCCATAGCGTTTGTAATTCAATACGAGATTTTTGGAAAACAATTTTGGCATCACGCCAAATTTCAATTGCATCAGAAGTGTTGATTTTTGCAATGACGTGAGAGTTGGCGCTCAATCCGAATTTACGCAAGTTTGCAAATACTTGATCACGTTGTTGACGTTGAATCTGAATGACTACGCCCAACTCTTCGTTAAATAATGCTTTGATGGTACTTTCATCACGTCGGCCAGAAATCTGTGATGCCCAATTCTTGGCATCACCATAATCTGATTCATGCCCTTTTTCCATCACAAGTAAATCAATATTAATGGACAAACCTACTCTTGAACAAAATGCCATTTCACACAAGGAGGCAAATAAACCACCATCTGAACGATCATGATAAGCCAGGATTAACTGCTCATTTTTTAAAGCTGTGAGGGCTTCGGTAAACCGAATTAATAAATCGGGAGATGCCAGATCTGGACAGTTTGAGTCTTCTTGATTAGTAATTTGAGAAAGAACACTGCCTCCCATCCGATTTTCTTGAAGGCCTAAATCGATAAAGATGAGTTCAGTATCTGGATTTTTTTGCAATAAAGGCGTTAATGTTTTGCGCACATCAGATACTGGTGCAAAGGCCGAAATAATGAGTGATACAGGAGAGGTTACACTCTTTTTTTGATCATCAGCTTGCCATTGTGAACGCATCGATAAAGAATCTTTGCCTACCGGTATAGAAATACCTAAAGCAGGACATAGTTCCATACCCACAGCTTTAACTGCTTCATATAATTTAACATCTTCCCCTTCGGTGCCACAGGCGGCCATCCAATTTGCAGAAAGTTTCAAATGAGAAATTGATGCAATATTAGCACTCAATATATTCGTTACCGCCTCACTAACCGCCATTCTTGCGGCTGCTGCGGAGTTATAAATGGCAATCGGAGATCTTTCCCCCATGGCCATCGCTTCGCCTTGATAACCTTGATAGTCCATCATCGTGACGGCACAATCTGCCACTGGAACTTGCCATGGACCAATCATTTGATCACGATGGGTTAACCCTCCAACAGATCTATCTCCAATCGTGATTAGAAAAGACTTACTCGCAACGGTAGGATGAGAAATTACAGAGTGAATCGCATCACCTAAGGCAATTAAACTCCAATCCGAAGCGTGTTGTGGAATGATTGGAGACTTAACATCTCGGTGGGTCAATGGAGGTTTGCCCAAAAGAACTTCCATTGGAATATTAATCGGAGTGAACTGACTATCTGTTGACTGATATTTAGTATCTTTCAGAAGTAATTGACGCTCTTGAGTAGTTTTGCCAACCACGGAAAATGGACAACGTTCTCTTGCACAAATCTCTGAAAAAAGAGCAAGGCTCTCTTCTTTGATTGCTAGGACATAACGTTCTTGCGATTCGTTACACCACATTTCAGCAGGACTTAAGCCCGACTCCTCAATTGGAATCTTGCGCATGTCAAAAATCGCGCCGAGCCCTGCACCATCTGCAAGTTCAGGAAATGCATTGGATAGGCCTCCTGCCCCCACATCATGGATAGATACAATCGGATTATTTTCCCCCATATGAATACAGGAGTTAATGACTTCTTGAGCACGACGTTCAATTTCAGGGTTACCACGTTGTACAGAATTAAAATCTAAATCACTTGCATTCGTGCCAGTAGTCATGGAGCTTGCTGCGCCTCCACCCATACCGATTTTCATGCCAGGTCCACCCAATTGAATGAATAAATCACCACTGGTAATTTCTTTTTTATGGGTATGAATATCATCAATGGAACCAATCCCACCAGCAATCATAATCGGCTTATGGTAGCCCCATCTCTTACCGTGAATAGTTTGTTCGAAGACTCTGAAGTAACCACCTAAAATTGGTCTTCCAAACTCATTATTAAATGCTGCCCCGCCGATTGGACCATTAATCATGATCTCAAGTGGGTTTGCGATTAAGTCAGGTTTACCAAAGGATGGCAGTTCCCAAGCGTTGGTAAAGTTAGGGATTTGTAAATTGGAGACAGAGAAACCAGTTAAACCTGCTTTGGGTCGACCGCCAATACCTGTTGCACCCTCATCTCTAATTTCTCCACCAGCTCCTGTTGAAGCACCTGGAAATGGGGAAATTGCGGTTGGATGATTATGGGTTTCTACCTTCATTAAGGTATGAATTAAGCGAGATTTTTCTTCATACACTTTTGTTTCAGGATTGGGAGAATATACCTGGCTTTCGACACCCTCCATAATGGCGGAGTTATCAGAGTAGGCAACAATGGTTCCAGTTGGATGTAATTGGTGCGTATTACGAATCATGCTAAACAGGGATTTTTCCTGTGGAACACCATCAATGGTCCAGCTAGCATTAAAAATTTTGTGTCGACAATGCTCACTATTTGCTTGCGCAAACATAATCAGTTCTACATCGGTAGGGTTTCTTTTTAGGAGCTGGAAATTTTCATCCAAATAATCTATTTCATCTACCGACAATGCCAACCCCAACTCAGTATTTGCTTTGATTAAGGCTTCTTTACCTTCCGTAAATAAAGCAATTTCATGAAATGGCTTATCTGGTAAAACTTGATATAAAGTCTCTATTTGAGCCAATTCATCAAAAACCGATTCTGTCATTCGGTCATGGGTCAAACGATACAAACTCATCAATTGTTCTGCTGTTAATTCCTTGCTAGTTTCGTAGGTAAAACAAATTCCTCGCTCTAAACGAAGGGGATCAATTTGACAAATTTTTGCGATATCAGTAGCTTTACTTGCCCATGGAGAGATGGTCCCAAGTCTTGGCGTAATAAAAAACGACTTTTGTTTTTTATTTTTTACAAACAACTCCTCTTTAGGACTTTTTAATAAACTCTTTAATTGGTTCAAGGTGTCTTCAGAAACATCACCTTCGGTCCAAATAAAAAACTGATATTGAGATTCGATTGATTTAATCGGTAATTGATTTGCTTTAAAAGAATCAAGAAGTTGAATTTTTCTAAAGTTGGAGAGAGCAATAGCTCCGGGTAAATGATGAAATTTAGGCATTTGTTAATTATACGAAATGCGCAAAGTAAAAGGTTTAAATTAAGATAGGTTCATCAGAAAGTTCATTGGGTGTAATCTCAGAAGCTGGATAAAATTTACGTAAGATTTGATCAATTTCATGGATACCTGTTAAAACACCCTCCTCAAAATCACTGTTTTTAAGGTGTAATTCCATCTTTTCACACACTTTTTTCCAGAATTCATCCCCTACCTTTTGGTGAACTCCACGATCGGCAATAATCTCAAATGCATGGTCTGCCATCAATAAATAAATCAAGACACCATTGTTGTTTTCTGTATCCCATATTTTTTGTAAGGAAAACACCTCAATAGCTCTTTCACGGCTAGATTGTTGATGCCATATGGCATAAGGTGATAAGGTGGTTTCAATAACAACTCTAATTTGACCAGAGTGACCAATTTCACTCTCTGCAATCCGATCTTCAATCAGTTGAAGTCCAGACGAGGGAAAGTACTTTTTCGTTTGTCTAGTGGTTGCAAATAAATGTTTAAATAATCGTGAAAAATGAATCATCACCAACTCCCAGAAGAACCACCACCACCAAAACCACCACCTCTTCCGCCTCCGAAACCACCACCGCCGCCGCTAAATCCTCCACCCCCACTAAATCCTCCAAAGCCTCCTAGGCCTCTACCACCCAGTCCACCCATCAGGGTTGCAAAAAATCCAATTACCGCAGCAATAATTGCAATCCCAATAGTACCGGTAATTAACCAAGCCAAAATACCCGTAATTCCGGCAGTTAAACCACCACCGAGTAAATTACCGAGAAGTTTTTTCAAAATAGAACCAACAAAAATTGCCACCATAAAGGCAATCATCAGTACGCCTTCAAAACCATCGTTCTGAGAATTTGCGGAGGCGTTGTTTGCTGGTGGTGGTAAAGCTTCACCATTAATAATTTGCATCGATTTAGCAAGGCCAGAAATAATACCCTCGTAAAACATGCCTTGTTTAAAGAAAGGGGTCATCACTTCACTAATGATTCTTTTCGTAGTCACATCTGTAAGGGCTCCTTCTAGACCGTAACCTACTTCAAAGCGTAACTTTCGATCATTCTTGGCAATAATCAGTAAAAGACCATCATCAACCTTCTTACGTCCAAGCTTCCATTGATCGACTACTCGAATTGAAAATTGCTCAATAGCTTCTGGTTGTGTAGTTGGAATAATTAATACAGCAATTTGCGTTCCACGTGACTTTTCGTAAGCATTTAATTGATTTTCTAGGCTACTTTTTTGCTCAGGCGTTAAGGTATTAGTTAAGTCCGTTACTGAGCTGGTTAATGGAGGAACTGCAATCAGTCCATCCACAGCATCATTGGTTTTACTATTACAAACCAATGTTGAAAAGAGTAAAACGAGAAGGAGCGTCCATTTGGAAAAAACAGACGCTACCAGGGTGTTATTCATTTTTTACTTCGAAGAATTAAAGTCAACGGTTGGCGCCTTCGAAATAGCTGCTTCATTTTCAACCGTAAAATTAGGTTTAGCTTTGTAACCAAAAATCATTGCCGTCAAATTATTCGGGAAAGTTCTAACATTCACGTTGTATTCCTGAACAGACTTAATGTACCGATTTCTAGCAACCGTAATGCGATTTTCAGTGCCTTCTAATTGAGCAGAAAGATCTCTAAAATTCGCATCTGACTTTAATTGAGGATAGTTTTCTGAAACGACCATCAAACGAGACAAGCTACCTTTTAATTCGTTTTGGGCGGATAAGAATTTCTTGAAAGCCTCTGGATCATTCACCAGTTCAGGACTTGCTTGAATAGTACCAACCTTCGCCCTTGCTTCCGTCACTTGCGTTAGGACATCCTTTTCCTGTGTAGCATAACCTTTGACGGTATTAACTAAATTAGGGATCAGGTCAGACCTTCTTTGATATTGATTGATTACCTCAGCCCAATCAGCTTTAATTTGCTCATCAGATGACTGAAAACTATTGTAGCCACAACCAGATAAAACAGATGTCATCAATAACGTGAGGCTTAAAGCACGTAATGTTTGAATTAAGTTCATATTTCGTTCCTTTTAAATATTAAAAACTAAGGTTATAAAAAGCTTTGCGATTAATCTTTTTTTAGACACTCACTCATAAACTCAGAGAAATCAGCTTTTACTCTACCAGCACCTCTTTTTGAACATTCTTTCATTTTTAAATTCTGTGAAGTCAATTGTTTGCCATTTTTATCAAGGTCGTTTGGGCCAGGTACTAACTCACCAATCTCTCTTCTGGCAGCAGCACCTTCTGCAGCAGCTTTGCCTTTTGGTTCTGCAGTAACTTTTTTATCGCTGGAACTTGACTTCGTTGCAGGCGCCTCTTTAGGAAGTGACTTTTCTTCTGCTAGACGTTCTTTCTTTTGTGGGGCAGTTTCTTTAACTGATTTTTCAGCTTTTGCATCATTTGCTGGAGCAGTTGGCTTCTCATTTACCTTCTCAGTTGCTTCAACTTTCTTTTCTTCTGCTAAGCGTTCCTTCTTTTGAGCTGCGGTTTCCTTAGCTGGTTTTTCAGTTTTCACATCGGCTGAAGTGGCTGTAATACTAGCTGTTTTTTCTTCAGCTTTAGCTTTCTTTTCTTCTGCCAAGCGCTCCTTCTTTTGCGCTGCGGTTTCTTTAGCTGGTTTTTCCGCTTTCACATCGGCTGTTGTACTAGCTGTTTTCTCTTCAGCTTTTGCTTTCTTTTCTTCAGCTAGGCGCTCTTTTTTCTGTGCAGCTGTTTCTTTCGGGGTCTTATCATCTTTAGCGGAAGCCGATGCCTCGGATTTAGCTTTTTTCTCTTCTGCTAGCCTAGCCTTGCGCTCTGCCGCTGTTTCTTTTTTATCTGTTACGGTAGCCTCAGAACTTGAAGTTCCAGAGCTTGCTTGGGCGAAAACTTGTTGTTGATGTGTAAATATAAAGAGTGTGAGTATCAGACCTAAAAGACTTTTCATGATTAATCCCCTGAATCGTGTTAAAAATATTTATTTATTAAACTAATGTACCACTATTTAATTGCAATATCCTGTCGCATTGTTTCGCCAAATCAAGATCATGGGTCACTAAAATAATCGTTGTCTTGAATTTCTCATTTAACTGAAATAACAAATCCGTTACAACACTACCATTTAGTTCATCCAAACTACCCGTTGGCTCATCAACGAATAATATTTCAGGATCATTAATAAAGGCTCTTGCTAATGCAACTCTTTGTTGTTCGCCACCAGATAAAGTATTAGGGTAGGCTTTTACCCGATTACTCAAGCCCACTTTTTCTAATAATAGTTTCGCTTTAATTTCAAAATCACTATTTAATTTGCCCCCAATTTCAATGGGTAGTAATACATTTTCCAAAACGTTTAATTCTGGAATGAGTAAAAAGTTTTGAAATAAAAATCCAACTCGGTTTTTTCGTAGGTTGGCTCTCTCATCCTCATTTAATTCAGAAAGTAATTTCCCAAATAACCTCACTTCACCCGTATAGTCAGAGTCTAAACCCGCTAAAATACTTAGTAAGGTTGTTTTACCCGATCCTGAACTTCCTAAAAAAGCAATTTTTTCTCCAGGTAATATTTCTAAATTGATATCCTTGAGAATTTCAATTTTTCCAGTTCCTTGCTTTACTTCCTTAGCAAGATGTATTGCTGAGATATATGAATTGTTCATGTTTGATAGGATATTAATTTAAGATAAGGTATTAGGGATGTTAAACAGATTTTCATATTCACTCATTGTATTGCTAAGCTTTATTATTCCATCTTCCGAAAATTTTGCCCGAGAAGTTCAGGCAGAAAAATCATCGATTTTGGTACTTGGCGATAGCATTTCAGCAGGTTACGGTGTGATTACGGGTAAAGCTTGGGTTGATTTAGTACAGCAACAAATAATGGCCAAACAATTACCCTTTGCGATGGTTAATGCCAGTATTAGTGGTGACACTTCATCTGGTGGGTTATCACGAATTCGTCCCTTATTAGAAAAGCATCATCCGAAAATTGTGATTCTTGAATTAGGCGCAAATGATACATTGCGGGGATTTCAGATTGAGCAAACTGAGGGTAATCTGCAAAAAATCATCGACCTCAATAAACAATATCAAGCTAAAACAATCTTAGTCGGCATGAAAATTCCGAATAATTACGGTGCAAAATATACCGAAAGCATCGAACAAATGTATCAAAGGCTGGCTAAACGGAATCAATTGGTATTTATCCCGTTTTTACTTGAAAAATTTGCCCTAAAAAGAGAGTTTTTCCAAGACGATGGTATCCATCCTACTACTTTAGCTCAACTAATGATCGCCCAAACCGTAACTGAAAAATTGTTACCAATGTTGAAATAGTTTAGAAGTTAGTTTTTAGATATTTAACCGTTGCACGTTCTTTGATGTTGTCCAAATAAGCAGAAATCTCTGCTTGATTAGTTAAAACACCAATCTGTTGATACTGTTGCAACAAAATATTGGGATTTGACTTTTCACCAGGACGTACTTGATTTATCTTGTAAATTGCAAAACCACTACCAGGAATGTTACTGGAGACTACGAGTGGAAAACTACCCTCTTTGGCATTAAAGATTCTCTCAAATGGCTCACCTGATAAATCTGCAGGACGATTTCTAGAGACCCAAATTGGTTTTGAGAATTCCTTAGAATCCACTTTTTGGATAGGATCTTTTTGTAACTTAGCAAAAACATCCATACCCGTTTTTATTGCTATTTCCTCAGCTTTTTTAAGAGTCACGATCTTTTCAATATCGTTTTTAACCTTGTCAAAAGGAAGGGTTGAAGCTGGGCGACTTTGCTGAACTCGTGCAGCTACTAAAATGCCTGGACTAACTTCAATAGCTTCAATGTTCTTACCTGATTTAATTGCATCCTCTTTAAAAAGTGCCTGTAGTAGTTTTGGCTGATTTAAAGGATGCGTTTTAGGAAGGCTCGTGATACCTGTAGATGTAACATCTGCCATCGTTTCAATTTTTAGCTTAAATGTATCAGCAGTTGCCTTTAGGCCATCAGCTTGTTCATAGACCATATTGGCAAATTGATCTGCTTTTTTGGCGAAGGACGTTTCATCTTCACCTGTTTGCTTGCTTAAAATAATGTATTCGACATCAACTGATGGAATTGATTGAAATTGTGCAGAGTTCGCCTGGTAATAATCAGATAAATCATTCGCTTGAATTTGGACGTTCTTTAAATATTCATTGGAAGTAAAGAACATCGCTTGAACTTCTCTTTCCGAACTCATGGCTGTAATAATTTGGTCAGAAATTTTACTAGAAGTAATCATCTGTCCATTGCCACTTAAAGCATTTTGCAATGAAATATTCATGATTTCACCACGTTTAATTGCTTCAAATTGCGAAACCGTCAAACCATTTCTTTCCAGCAACTGACGATATTGATCTGCATCAATAGAACCATCACTTTTTTTCAGAGCGATAATTTCAGGAAACTTAAGTAACTCTTTTGCCAACATTTCCTGAGATACTTGTAAATTCAAATCCTTAACATCAAAGGCCAATAGTTTTTGCTGAATTAATTGATTAAGTATGGCATTTTTAAACGCCGGAGTTTGGGCAAGGTTTTGATTTGAGCCTAAGCGACTTGATTGACTTTTTACGGCATTATCTAATTCAACTTGAGAAATAGAGAGGCCACCAATCTTAACAATATCACTATCATTCGTTGAAAAGCCCTTGTAACTTTGAATTCCAAAAAAAACAAAAGAAGGAAAAATTAAAACCAGGAGAACTGCTTGTAGAATTTTTTGGTGTTGACGAACGGAATCAAACATAGGGATGAACTTAATTATTTAGTAAATTGATGGAACAAGAATATTTGGTGGGTGCTGACGGGATCGAACCGCCGACATTCTGCGTGTAAGGCAGACGCTCTACCATCTGAGCTAAGCACCCTTGTCTACTGATTGTTAAATTAATTGTAAAAGATTGATGATACATGAACTCGCAATTGCACCAAACTTTTTAATTATTTAATCTTGAGATTGGAATAACTAAGAAAAATATTATACCCCAATCTCAGTCAATAAATCAATGCTTAATCACTCCAGTTTCATCTTTAATTACTGGCGCGTCTTTAGTAATTGCCGCAACCTCTTCTGGAAGTGCTTCCGGTTTTCTTTCTAAGGCTTTTTCAAGTACTTTATCAATCCAACGTACTGGAATTATTTCAATAGAATTTTTAACGTTATCTGGAATCTCTGTCAGATCTTTAACGTTCTCTTCTGGAATCAAGACAACCTTAATGCCACCTCTATGAGCTGCTAACAGTTTTTCTTTAAGACCACCGATTGGTAACACTTCTCCTCTTAGAGTAATCTCACCCGTCATTGCCACATCTGCGCGAACGGGAATACCGGTTAGTATTGAAACTAAAGCAGTTGTAATAGCAATACCTGCGGAAGGACCATCTTTCGGAGTAGCACCCTCTGGAAAGTGAATATGGATATCTTTTTTCTCAAATAGTTCTTCTTTGATCCCTAACTCTCTAGAACGTGATCGCACCACAGAACGAGCAGCTTCGACAGATTCTTTCATGACATCACCAATCGAGCCGGTTCGAGTAATAACTCCTTTACCAGGCATCAATGCAGCTTCAATCGTTAACAAATCTCCACCGACTTCAGTCCAAGCCAACCCGGTCACTTGACCAAGCTGATTTTCTTTACTTGCAAGTCCATAGTCATAACGTTTTACCGATAAGAATTTTTCTAAATTATCTGAATTAACAATAATTGGAGCAAGTTCTGTCTTCAATAAAAGCATTTTTACAACTTTACGACAAATCTTACTAATTTCTCTTTCTAATGAGCGAACTCCAGCTTCACGAGTATAGTAACGAATAATGTCTAAAATTGCTGACTCTTGAACTTCAATTTCATCTTTTCTTAAGCCATTATTTTTGATTTGTTTTTGCAATAAGTATTTCATCGCAATATGCGTCTTTTCATCCTCGGTATAGCCTGATAGTCTAATCACCTCCATACGATCTAGTAACGGAAGAGGAATATTCAAGGAGTTTGAAGTTGCAACAAACATTACATCAGATAAATCAAAATCTACCTCAACATAATGATCTTGAAAAGTATGATTTTGTTCCGGATCTAATACCTCTAACATGGCACTAGCTGGATCACCACGGAAATCAGATCCCATCTTATCGATTTCGTCGAGTAAGAATAATGGATTTCTTACACCTGACTTGGACAGGCTCGATAAAATCTTACCTGGCATAGAGCCAATATAAGTTCTCCGATGTCCACGAATTTCAGATTCATCACGAACACCTCCGAGCGCCATGCGAATAAATTTACGGTTTGTCGCTTTAGCAATGGATTGCCCCAAAGAGGTCTTACCCACGCCTGGAGGACCGACTAAACAAAGGATTGGCGCTTTTACTTTATCAACGCGTTGTTGAACTGCTAGATATTCAAGAATTCGTTCTTTTACCTTATCTAAACCATAATGATCATCATTCAATACATTTTCTGCATTGACTAAATCATTATTCACTTTACTTTTCTTTCTCCAAGGCAAATTAATTAGCGTATCTAAATAATTGCGAACCACCGTTGCCTCAGCTGACATTGGAGACATTAGTTTTAGTTTTTTAAGCTCAGACTCCGCTTTTTTCAAAGCCTCTTTAGGCATCTTTGCAGCGATGATATTTTTTTCTAACTCTTCGAGGTCAGCACCCTCCTCGCCATCACCTAACTCTTTTTGAATGGCTTTTACTTGCTCATTGAGATAATATTCGCGCTGACTTTTTTCCATCTGACGTTTTACACGACCTCTAATCCGTTTTTCAACTTGCAGAATATCAATTTCACTCTCAAGTTGACCTAAAAGACTTTCAAGGCGCTTAATCACATCAGCCATTTCTAAAAGTAGCTGTTTTTGATCAAGCTTAATCGGAAGATGGGCACAAATTGTATCTGCAAGGCGACTAGCATCATCAATACTACTTAAAGAGGCCAATATTTCTTGAGGAATTTTTTTATTAAGTTTTACATATTGATCAAATTGAGCAACGATTGCTCTTTTCAATGCTTCCGTTTCCGATTGATCAACAACTGTCACCGAATGCGGCGTTGCCTCGCAACTAAAGTAACCTAAAGAATCTTCGATATGATTAATCTGGGCACGTTGAGTGCCTTCAACTAACACTTTAACAGTTCCATCAGGGAGCTTGAGCATTTGTAAAATGTTAGCTATGCAACCTACTTCATAGAGGTCAGCAACGGTTGGCTCATCCTTAGAGGCTGTTTTTTGGGCAACGAGAAGAATGCTTTTACCACTTTCCATGGCAGCTTCCAGAGCTTTAATGGATTTTGGTCTGCCAACAAACAAAGGCATAACCATATGTGGAAAAACCACAACGTCCCTTAAAGGTAATAGGGGCAATTGAATAGGTTGAGAAGGTAATAACAAGTTGCCTGGCATTTAAATCTCCAAAAGTCGGATTTTTGTAAAAATATTGAACTTGCTCTATAAAGTATGGTCAAAATTGGGGATTACAAGTATAGAATACACTTTTTTATTGAATATTAAAATTATGGAAGCTTTATTTTGATGCTTTTAATATTAAAAAGAGGCTATGCAACTGAGCTAGCTGATTTGTAAACAATTACCGGATCGCCACCTTCAATACATGGAAGATCAATCACAACTTTTTCCACGTCTTTTTGGGAAGGCAAATCATACATGATATTCAGAAGAGTAGCCTCAACAATCGATCTAAGTCCTCGAGCGCCAGTATTTCGGACCATCGCTTTTTTCGCAATAGCATGAAGGGCCTCATCTCTAAACTCTAAGGCAACTCCCTCGAGATCAAACAAGGCTTGATATTGTTTTACAAGTGCATTTTTTGGTTCGGTTAAGATTTGAATCAACGCCGCTTCATCGAGTTGCGTAAGAGTAGCAGTTACCGGTAGGCGGCCAATTAATTCTGGAATTAAGCCAAACTTAATTAAATCTTCTGGCTCAACATTTTTAATCAACTCACCAAAGTTTTTGACATCTTTGCTTTGAACTTCAGCGTTAAAGCCAATGCCTGTTTTCGTATTACGTTGGTTGATGATCTTTTCAAGTCCATCAAAGGCACCGCCACAAATGAACAAAATATTCGTGGTATCAATTTGTAAGAACTCTTGATTAGGATGTTTTCTACCACCTT
The DNA here is from genome assembly GCF_003072505.1 of Polynucleobacter rarus. GTDB lineage: Bacteria > Pseudomonadota > Gammaproteobacteria > Burkholderiales > Burkholderiaceae > Polynucleobacter > Polynucleobacter rarus. The sequence continues at coordinate 1,071,738 of NZ_NTGB01000001.1, read as the reverse complement.
GTGGTGGAATCGATGCCATCGTGCCCTCAACTAGCTTCAATAAAGCTTGTTGAACACCCTCACCAGATACGTCTCTAGTAATTGATGGGTTTTCTGACTTACGTGAAATCTTATCAATTTCATCAATGTAAACAATACCCTTTTGGGCTTTTTCTACATCATAATTACAAGCTTGTAACAGTTTTTGTATGATATTTTCTACATCTTCACCAACGTATCCTGCTTCAGTCAGAGTCGTTGCATCAGCCATTACAAAAGGAACATCGAGCATTCTCGCAAGGGATTGCGCTAATAATGTTTTACCTGAGCCTGTTGGACCAATCAATAAAATATTACTTTTGGCTAATTCAACGCCGTTAATCATGGCAGATTTTTTTACAACGGGAGCATCTTTTGAGTCTTTACCATCCTTGGACTCATTTTTTTGCCCTTGAGATGCAGCTATTGGCTTTAGATTATTGAGTCTTTTGTAGTGGTTATAAACCGCTACTGCAAGCGTTTTCTTGGCCTGATTTTGACCAATTACATATTGGTCGAGATTATTTCGAATCTCTTGAGGAGTAGGTAAAGCTTGACTTTGACTACCATTGTTTAGATCGGCATCAGCATTTTTTTTACCGCCCTCAGCAATCACTTCGTTGCATAAAGCAACACATTCATCGCAAATAAAAACTGAAGGTCCAGCAATCATTCGAACAACTTCATCGTGGTTTTTGCCACAGAATGAACAAATTAAATTACTATTTGAATTATTAGATTTGTTACTCATTGAATCGTATCAATTACCTAGAAGTAATAACTTTGTCAATCAAACCATATTCTTTTGCTTGTTCAGCAGACATAAAATTATCTCTATCCGTATCTTTAGCAATAGTTTCAATGGTTTGGCCCGTTCTGTTGGCAAGAATTCCATTCAGTTGCTCGCGAAGATATAAAATTTCTCGTGCTTGAATTTCGATGTCGGAAGCCTGCCCTCTTGCACCGCCCAAAGGTTGATGAATCATCACCCTAGAGTTTGGTAGCGCGAAACGTTTTTCTTTAGTTCCAGCACAAAGTAAAAAAGCGCCCATACTTGCTGCCATTCCCATACACAAAGTACTAACTTCAGGCTTAATGAAATTCATGGTGTCAAAAATTGCTAAACCTGCAGAGACTGACCCACCTGGAGAATTAATATAAAGTGAAATATCTTTCTCAGGATTTTCACTTTCCAAAAAGAGCATCTGAGCGATCACCAAATTGGCAGTTTGATCATTTACTTCGCCTACCAAAAAAATCACTCTTTCACGCAATAAGCGAGAGTAAATGTCATAAGCGCGCTCACCCCTACCTGACGTCTCAATAACCATTGGCACAAGGCCTAATGCCTGAGGTGATTGGTAAAAATCTTGATAGTTATTTGAAGTCATGTTAATTTCCGAGTAAATAATATTGTAATAGTAGTAACTTTAGCACTATTAATTACTTCAATTGACTGAGCTCTTCAAAAGTAACTTGTTTGTCGTTCACTTTTACTTTATCCATGACATATTTCACAACATTGTTTTCTAGAACCAAAGATTCAATATCAGCTAAACGACTTGGATCGCTATAGTACCAACGCATTACTTCCTGTGGATCTTCGTAACTCGCTGCTTGTTCTTCAATTTCAGATTTGATTTGTTCCGGCGTTGCCTTTAAATCAAATTCTTTAACTAATTTATTAAGAATCAAACCTAGTTTTACACGTTGTTGTGCTTGTGGAGTAAACATCCCTTCTGGGATTGGTGCGTTTTTAGCGTTTGGAACACCACGCTGCTCGAGATCTTTTCTAGCTTGCTCGATTAAACGCTCTTCTTCTTGAGAAACTAAAAACTTTGGCAAATCAAACTGGCAGGCATTTGACATCACATCCATTGATTGATTTTTTAAGAGAGATTGTTGACGACGAGTAATCTCTCTTGTTAAATTTTGGCTAATTTCTTCACGAACTTTAGCGATACCACCTTCAGTAACTCCTAGACTCAAAGCAAAATCATCGTCTAGAGTTGGTAAATGGGGCCACTCAACTTTTTTCATTGTGATAGTAAATTCAGCTGTTTTACCGGCAACTTCTTTGCCGTGGTAATCAGCTGGAAAACTCAAAGGAAATACTTTTTCTTCACCGACTTTTAAACCCAGTGAAGCTGTTTCAAACTCAGGCAACATCTGGCCTTGGCCAAGTACAAAAGTGAAATCATCAGCCTTACCACCAGCAAATTCAACACCATCAATTTTTCCAACGAAATCAACGATAACTTGATCTCCGCTTTGTGCACTTTGATCACTTCCACCATCGCCATGCTCACCAGCTTCTCCGCGTGGATGATAGTGGACACGCTGCTTAAGCAACATATTAATTGTTTTGTCAATTTCAGCTTCAGTCACTTCAGTGGTGTAATTTGTAATTTCTGCGCTTGTAATATCACCAATTACTACTTCTGGAAATACTTCAAAAAAGGCGTCAAATTCGATATCGGCAGCAGAGATCTCACTCTTTGGCTCTAGTCTTGGTTGACCAACTAACTCAATTTTTTCAGTTTTAGCAAATTCAAAAAACTTCTCGGAAGCATAATCAAACGATAGTTCGAAATCGACTTGCATACCGTATTGTTGTTCGATCATTTTAGTCGGCACTTTGCCTGGTCTAAACCCAGCCATTTTCATATTTTTACCGAGCTGCCTTAATTTAGCCTCACGTTTTGGCAAAAGATCTGCTTTGGAAAACTGTAAAGTGATTTTGCGCTCAAGGGCGCCAAGATTTTCAATAGTTAGGGACATAGTAAAAATTAATAAAAATAGCTAAAAAAAAGGAACTTAAACAAAACTGTTTAACTTCCTCACTAAACAATACCTTCGTATTGCTAAATACTGATACTCGTGTAAAGCAATTCAACTAGTGTTTCAGTTAGAATTTGGTGCGAGGAGGGGGACTCGAACCCCCACACCATTTACGGCGTCAGGACCTAAACCTGGTGCGTCTACCAATTTCGCCATCCTCGCATCTTATTTCAATTAGGTAATCCAATATTTTAACTCAAACCATCCTTTGAGCTGTGAATTGTTATGGAAGCACTTATAACAAAGCTATTTAGCTGGCTTAAATACCCCATCGACTGATAGCCCTCAAGAAATTTTTGCAATTAAAACAGTTGTTTGCGTTTCAATCGCCAGATATTCTCCTAAATACCCCAGGCCCTCGTTCGTTTTAGCCTTTAAGTTAATTTGTTCTGCATTCACTTTAATCAGACTCGCAATTCGATCTTTCATAGCACTTAAATAAGGCATTAATTTGGGTTTCTGGCAGATAATAGTGGCATCCAAATTGACTAATTCATAGCCAGTCTCTAAAACTTTTGCATATGCATGTTGTAAAAGTACTCCACTATCTGCTCCCTGAAAAGCGGGATCTGTATCAGGAAAATGCTGACCTATATCGCCAAGTCCTGCAGCACCCAATAATGCGTCGATGATAGCGTGTAGTAAAGCATCCGCATCGGAATGTCCTAATAAACCTTTTTCATAAGGTACTGTTATCCCACCTAAAATCAAAGGTCGACCATCAACTAAACGGTGAACATCATATCCCTGGCCAATTTTGAAAAGACTTTTGTTCAATAATCGCTCCATATTCATTAAATCCTTTGGGTAAGTCACCTTAAAATTTTGAAAATCACCTTCAATCAGCAATACCGAGTGACCACAATTCTCCATCGCGCTTGCTTCATCTGTTACATCTAATGACTGTTCAAGTGATGTATAAATAGATTTTCTTAAATCATTGATTTTAAACATTTGTGGAGTTTGTGCTACCCACAAACCCGTGCGATCAATTGTGGACTCAGATCGATTTAAACTAGTATCAGAAGATGATTTTTTCACAGTATCGGCAATAGGAAGTGCCAAAATCCCCCCTGCCTGCTTTGATTGACTGACCACATCAATTAATTGTTTGACGAACTTGGCTTGAATACCGGGTCTTGCAGCGTCATGCACTAAGACCCAATCATTTGCAAAAACAGCATCTGTGTTTTGTGACAACAAATAATCTAAAGTATTTAAAACCGTCAGCGCCCTAGTTTCACCACCGGTTACACAAAGTCTTAACTTTGGGTGCTTCGGAAAGACACTTCTCAACTCTTGATTTTGGAAAATTGATTCAGACAACCCAACCCATACCGTTTTAATCTCAGGCATGTTTAAAAAAATATTGAGACTATATAAGACAATCTCTTGATGATGCAGTTTTTGAAATTGTTTAGGTATATCTCCACCAATTCTGGTTCCTGTTCCTGCGCAAGGTATTAAAACGTGAAAATTTGAACTCATAAATTGAAAAAAATAATTATCATTGCATTCATCTTAAAGCAAGTCTCCTCCTTATAATGTTGCAAATGCCAAAAAATTCTAAAGCCCTCGATTCTCTGCAACCAATCAGCGCACTTGTTGATACCTTTCCTGAGCCAAAAATAGGGAATAAATTTACTTGGACTGATATTGTTGGTTCTGCAGATGCAGGAATTATTGCTCAGCAAGCTAAACATTACGAAAATGCATTTTCAGTAATGATGATTATTTGTAGTGATTCAGCATCAGCTCAACGACTTGCCCTAGAAATACCTCAGTTTGATGCTTCACTTCGAGTTAGTGTTTTGCCAGACTGGGAAATTTTGCCCTATGATCAATTTTCACCTCATCATGATCTCATTTCTGAACGCTTAAAAACACTTCACGAACTAAGTTTAGGCCAATTAAATATCGTTATTGTGCCTCTTTCAGCTGCAATTCAAAAGATTTCACCACCGCAATTTTTAGCGGCGAACACTTTTTTCTTTAAACAAGGCGAAGTGATCAATGAACAATCCCTTCATCACCAATTGCAACAAGGGGGATATGATCCTGTCTCAGCCGTTGTGCGGCCTGGAGAATATAGTATCCGTGGAGGCCTGATTGACCTTTTTCCCATGGGTGAACCACTGCCCTTTCGAATTGACTTATTTGGTGATGAAATTGATCAAATTAAAGTTTTCGACCCGGATACCCAGCGTAGCCTCTACCCTGTTAAGGAAATTAAATTATTGCCGGGTCATGAGTTTCCTTTTACTGAAAATGCTAGAAAAGATTTCAGAGGAAAATGGCGCGAAGTTTTCGAGGGAAACCCCGCCAAATGCCCTCTTTATAAGGATGTTGGCTTAGGCATTCCTGGTGCTGGTATTGAGGCTTATCTCCCGTTATTTTTTGATGCACTTGCAACTATTTTTGATTACTTACCCGTTTCCAATCAGCCAGCATGGATTTGGACACATGGCAACTTGCAAGAATCAATTAATGAATTTTGGAAAAGCGTTAAAGAGCGCTATCAATTTCTTTCCCATGACACAGAGCACCCTCTTCTTCTTCCCGAGGAGTTGTATCTAAAGGAAGATACTTTTTTTAGTCTCTTAAAACCATTTGCAAAAGTTGCTCTAGAACAAAAAAAACAAGTCATCATAGATTCTATTTTCTTACCTCCTCCCAATGTTTCCGTTGTTCGTAAAGAAAAAGATCCGGTTGCTTTACTGAGAAATTTTTTGGAAACCACCAAGGAAAAAGTTCTAATCTGCGCTGATAGCGCTGGCAGAAGAGAGTCGATCAAACAGTTATTAGAGGATGCTGAATTTTTAGGCAGCCATGCCAAAATTCACTTTTCTTATCCTCAGTCTATTCAAGATTTTTTGAAGGGTGATGCACAACTTGGGATGGTCGTTGCTGCTTTAAATGATGGCTTTTATTCAAAACTAGGCCAGATTTACTTCCTGACAGAGTCGGAAATTTTTTCAAGTTCCGCAGATCAAAGAAAAGCCAGGAAATTAGGTAAAAAAGACCAAGTAACTAATATTGAGGGGATGGTCAGAGATCTGGCGGAACTTCAAGTTGGTGATCCAGTCGTGCACTCTGAGCATGGCATTGGTCGTTATAAGGGGCTCATCATGCTGGAGCTAGACGGCATTGAAGATGAGTTTTTATTTCTAGAGTATGCCAATAGTGCTAGTTTATACGTACCAGTCCAACAGTTGCACTTGATTTCTAGGTATGCTGGATCAGATCCAGAATCAGCTCCGCTGCATAACTTAGGTTCTGGGCAATGGGAAAAAGCAAAACGCAAAGCAGCCGAACAAATTCGTGATACCGCAGCAGAACTTCTTAATATTTATGCTAAACGTGCACTTCGTAAAGGACATGCCTTTGAATATTCTAGTCATGACTATGAGGCCTTTGCAGAAAGTTTTGGCTTCGATGAAACGCCTGACCAAATGTCCGCTATCACTTCTGTAATTGAAGATATGACAAGTGGTAAACCTATGGATCGATTGATTTGTGGGGATGTTGGCTTTGGTAAAACGGAAGTTGCTCTGAGAGCTAGCTTTGTGGCAGTCATGGGAGGTAAGCAAGTAGCAGTTCTAGCACCTACCACTCTTTTATCAGAACAACATGCAACTACTTGGAAAGATCGATTTGCAGATTGGCCAGTAAAAATCGTTGAAGTTTCAAGATTTAAGTCAGGTAAAGAAATCTCTAGTGCTTTGAAGGCTTTGGAAAGTGGTGACGCAGATATTATTATTGGGACGCATAAACTCCTATCTCCAGATATTAAATTTAACCGCTTAGGCTTAGTCATTATTGATGAGGAACATCGTTTCGGAGTTAGGCAAAAGGATGCTTTTAAAGAACTCCGGGCAGAAGTTGACGTCCTAACCTTAACTGCCACGCCCATTCCAAGAACACTTGGTATGGCTTTAGAGGGTCTTCGAGAACTCTCAGTCATTGCAACGGCACCGCAAAAGCGTTTGGCTATCAAAACATTTGTCCGCCGTGAAAGTGATGGCGTTATTCGTGAAGCGATTCTAAGAGAAATTAAACGCGGCGGTCAGGTTTATTTTTTACATAATGAAGTGGAAACCATTCAAAATCGTCGCTTTGCACTCGAGGAATTGGTTCCTGAGGCACGTATTGGTGTGGCCCACGGGCAAATGCACGAACGTGATTTAGAGCAAGTAATGCATGATTTCGTGGCGAAACGTTGTAATGTCCTTCTTTGCACCACCATTATTGAAACAGGAATCGATGTACCTACAGCGAATACCATCATCATGCACCGTGCAGATCGATTTGGTTTAGCTCAATTACATCAATTGCGAGGCCGGGTTGGAAGATCTCATCATCAAGCCTATGCCTACCTATTAGTTGCTGACCCAGAAGCGCTATCCAAGCAAGCTAAATTGAGACTAGATGCCATCCAATCGATGGAAGAATTAGGCTCAGGGTTTTATCTTGCTATGCATGATTTAGAGATTCGAGGCGCTGGAGAAGTCTTAGGAGATAAACAGTCTGGTGATATTCATGAAATTGGCTTCCAACTCTACACAGAAATGTTAAATAAAGCAGTTTCTGAACTCAAAAAGGGCAAAGAGCCTGACTTATTAAGTCCGATGCATGCCATTACAGATATTAATTTAGGGTGCCCTGCCTTATTGCCAAATAATTATTGTCCAGATGTTCACGAGCGACTTTCACTATACAAAAGACTATCCAGTGTCCAAGATATTGAGCAAGTAGAAGATTTGAAAATGGAAATTATTGATCGTTTTGGCGACCTACCAAATCAGTCGATAACGCTACTCGAAAATCATCGCTTACGGATACAAATGGAAACCTTAGGCATTAGTAAAATTGAGGCAAGCATAGAAATGCTAAAAGTCCAATTTATTCCCAACCCGCCCATTGATTCTTTAAAGATTATTAAGTTAATTCAAAATGATAAAAAGGTGCAACTGTTTGGTAAAGATCGTATAAAAATACTCCCCTCAAATCCCCAAGGCTTTATTGAACTCAATCAACGGATTGAAGCGATTAAGCGCTTTATCGCCTACTTAAAAAGTTAAATAAATGAAAATGATCATCCTCCATCAAATGCAAATTCCTAAAGTTTTCTTGCAGGAAATTGCAGATAAATATCCTATCTTAGAAAGTAAGGAGTATTCGCTGAAGGCCATAGAGATTCAACTTTCTAAAAATCTTAGCCCGCAGGATAAAGAGCATTTTCGCAATCATGCGGCCCTGCACGCTTGTGACCTTATTTTTCCAAAGCCTCATTTTGATTTTCAACAAGTCAAAATGATTGCATTTGATATGGATTCCACCTTAATTAATATTGAATGTATTGACGAAATTGCGCGCGCTGTTGGCAAGATGGATCAAGTTTCAGCGATTACAGAGGCTGCCATGCGCGGCGAAATTAAAGAATTTTCCAAAAGTTTAATAGATCGGGTGGCACTTTTAGCAGGAACCCCTGAAAGCGTTTTAGAAGATGTTTATCAAAATCGTTTGCGTTTAAATCCTGGCGCCTTTGAACTGCTAACGAGTGTTAAAAGCTTGGGTTGGCATACTGTATTGGTATCAGGTGGTTTTACTTACTTTGCCAATCGATTAAAAAATCATTTAAATATGGATTTTGCTCAATCAAATACTTTAGAGATTGAAATGGGTTACTTGACTGGTAAAGTCATTGGTCATATTGTCGATGGTCAAGCCAAGGCACAGATCGTTTCGAATCAGGCACTAGAACATGGTATTCGACCAGACCAAGTCATTGTGATGGGAGATGGCTCTAATGATTTACCAATGATGGCTTATGCTGGATTGTCTATTGGTTATCGAGCGAAGCCGATTGTCAAAGAAAAAGCCGACGGAGCTTTCGATCACGTCGGCCTTGATGCTATTTTAGATTTACTAAAATAGTTTCTAAAAATTATTACAGACGCTCGAAAATCACTGCAATACCTTGACCACCACCAATACACATAGTTGCTAAAGCATAACGACCATTTGAACGGTGAAGCTCATAGATTGCTTTAGTAGCAATTACTGCGCCAGAAGCACCAATTGGATGACCAATAGCAACAGCACCGCCGTTGACATTCGTCTTGGATAGATCTAAACCTAAACCTTTTGCAACAGCTAAGGACTGAACAGCAAAGGCCTCATTAGATTCAACCACGTCTATTTGATCAATTGTTAATCCAGCACGACTTAAAGCGAGCTTAGAGGCCGGAATTGGACCTTCACCCATGACATCATTAGGAACACCAGCAACGGCGTAAGACACAATTCTAGCTAAGGGCTTTTGTCCTGCTTTTGCAGCAGCATCAGCAGATGCCAAAACAAAAAAGGATGCGCCATCATTAATCGATGAAGCATTACCAGCAGTAACCGTGCCATTTTCTTTCAAGAAAACAGGTCTTAATTTTGATAATGATTCAAAAGTTGTTTCAGCTTTTACGCCTTCATCACTCTCAAATACGATGTCCCCCTTACGAGTTTTGATGGTAATCGGTACGATTTGAGATTTAAAACGGCCCTCAGCTTGCGCTGCTGCAGCTTTACGATGAGAATCTGCAGCAAAAGCATCTTGCTCTTCGCGTGTAATGCCCCATTTTTTAGCTAAGTTTTCTGCAGTGATACCCATATGACCAACTCCAAACGGGTCAGTTAAAGCAGATACCATTAAATCAATCATTTTTGTATCCCCCATACGAGCACCAGAACGCATCGCAGGAGATCCATACAGACCTCGAGACATCACTTCAACACCGCCACCAATTGCATAATCACAATCACCAAGCATAATTTGCTGGGCAGAGGTCACAATGCCTTGCAGCCCAGAACTACACAAACGGTTTACAGCCATTGCGACCGATTGCATTGATAAACCCGCCTGAATGGAGGCAACTCTAGCTACATAAGGATAGCGATTTTCCGTTGGAATACAATTTCCAACGGTGACATAATTGATGAGTAAAGGATCAACATTAGACCGAATTACGGCTTCCTTCATTACCATGCCACCGAGTTCAGCTGGCTCAATAGTACTCAAAGATCCATTAAAAGATCCGACTGCTGATCGCACTGCACTTAACACTACAACATCTTGGCTCATAAATCCCCCTTGTTAGAAATATTAATTACTGAAATACAAAATCAATAGTGTATTGCGGACATTTCTATTTAAGAAACATTCGCTAATAAATCATGTCCACTTACATCTGAAATATTTACCTTTACAAACTCACCCATACGATATTTCTTAGAAATCTTTTGGGCTGGAGCGACAAAAATTACTCCATCAATCTCTGGAGCATCTGCGTAAGACCTTGCAACACCGCCTTGGGTGTTTTGGCTATCCACAAGCACTCGTGTTTTTTGTCCAATCCGTTGCTCTAATTTATCAACCGAAACCCGCTCAGCAATTGCCATAAAGCGTTGCTGACGATCTTCACGGATCGTTTGTTCAAGGGCACCTTCAAGCTGATTAGCCGTTGCTCCTTCAACTGGAGAATAGGCAAAGCAACCCACTCTATCCAATTTAGCAGTCTGGATAAAATCTAATAAATATTCAAACTCTTCTTCTGTTTCTCCAGGAAAACCAGCAATAAAGGTACTCCGAATGACGATATCTGGACAATCAGAGCGCCATTTTTCAATCCGATGCAAGGCTTTTTCGCCACCAGCAGGACGTTTCATCCGCTTCAAAGTATCTGGGTGAGCATGCTGTAATGGAATATCTAAATAAGGTAATAATCCATTACCATGTTCAAAAAAATCACTCATTAAAGGAATGATTTCATCTACAGATGGGTAAGGATAGACATAATGTAATCGAACCCAGGCATCGAATTGCCGAGCTAAAATCTTCAATTCGTTGGCTAGCTCAAATAAGCGTGTTTTGATGGGGCGGCCATTCCAAAAGCCTGTCCGATACTGAATATCAACTCCATAAGCACTGGTATCCTGTGACACCACCAACAGTTCTTTCACACCAGATTGAAATAGTTGTTCAGCCTCTTTGAGAACATCTGCAATAGGCCTTGAGACTAAATCACCACGCATTTGGGGGATGATACAAAACGTACAAGAATGATTACAACCCTCAGAAATTTTTAAGTAAGCGTAATGCTTTGGCGTTAGCTTGATACCAATTGGAGGGATTAAATCGACAAATGGATCATGTGGTTTGGGCAAGTTCAAATGAACTGCATCTAAAACTTCATTAGTGGCATGAGGACCGGTCACTGCCAGTACCTTGGGATGGTGTTTGAGAACCATATTCTCACCATTTTGCTCACTTTTGGCACCAAGACATCCCGTCACAATTACGCGACCGTTCTCAGAGAGCGCCTCACCAATTGCGTCTAAACTTTCTTGCACTGCAGAATCAATAAATCCGCAGGTATTAACAATGACTAACTCAGCATCTTCGTAATTTTTAGAAATTTCATATCCCTCAGCACTCAGGCGCGTCAAAATAGACTCTGAATCAACCAAAGCTTTGGGACAACCAAGCGAAACAAAACCGACTTTAGACAAGGGATTCCTTTTTGAAAATAGAACAATGCTCCATTTTAGTTTTATTTTTTAAATGGAAAGGAATTTATTACTCCAGATGACTGGGACTGTATCTGTTCGAGTATTTTTGAACCCGTTTCAAATAGAAAACTCATTGGATGGGTAAATTCCACCGTATTTTGCTTATTCACAAAACTGACCCAAGTTTCTGGGCTGACTAAGCCACCCACTTTTTGACAGTGAGCAACATATTGATTTTGCAACTCAATAAATTGATTGAGATTTTGCTCTAAAAATGGCGACATCATCCCCTGTAAGGAATTACCATAAAAACGGATCATCTTGAGTAAACTTTGTTTAGAAAGAATGGGCTGTCCCCCAGACTCCTCTTCTAAGATAATTTGCATCAAGATACTTCTAGTTAAGTCTTCTCCCGTTTTTGCATCTACCACATGAAACGGAATATTCGACATGACTAAACCTTTAATATCAAACAGCGTTACATACGTACTATGAAGCGTATCGTAGAGACGACGGTTAGGATATTTTTTAATAATTCTGGATTTGGATTGTGTTGAGCTAGAAGGAGTCTCAGAATGGCTCGGAACGAATGGTTCACTATCAAGATTCGGCGGAGTAACTGCTTTAACGGACTTTTTGACTCGAAAAGTTTCTGAACTCGTGGTTTTTTTTACGGCAGGTTTCTTAACGCTGGGTTTTTCTGAAATCGAATTTGTTTTTTTAGTGGTAGCCATAATAAATAAGTAAGGAACATGCTGAAAGCATATTCCTTACTATCATAGTAGATATTACTTAAAATGTATCAATTTAGTGGTTCAATGCGGGCACTCTTCCATCAAATTCAGCGCCCGTGTAGTTAACCCATATGTAAACCACCATTTAATGAGAAGTCTGCACCGGTTGAAAAACCAGACTCATTTGAGGCTAACCAAGCTACGATCGATGCAATTTCATTGGGAGTTCCCAAGCGTTTTACTGGAATCGTTTCGATAATTTTATTAAGAACATCCTCACGAATCGCTTTAACCATGTCAGTTCCAATATAACCAGGTGAAACCGTATTAATGGTTACTCCTTTAGTTGCAACCTCTTGAGCAAGCGCCATAGTAAAACCTCTCAATCCAGCTTTTGCAGTTGAGTAGTTAGTTTGTCCAAATTGGCCTTTCTGGCCATTTACAGAGGAGATATTAATGACTCGCCCCCACCCTTTTTCGACCATACCGTCAATCACTTGTTTGGTCACATTAAATAAAGAATTCAAATTGGTATCAATCACTGCACGCCAATCTTCAGGAGTCATTTTTCTAAAAACAGTATCTCTAGTAATACCAGCGTTGTTCACCAACACATCGACTTGACCAATCTCTGCTTTTACTTTATTGAAAGCTTGGACCGTACTATTCCAATCACCGACATTGCCTTCGGAAGCATGAAAATCAAAACCTAGAGCTTTTTGTTCAGCTAACCAACGATCTTTTCTAGGTGAGTTTGGACCACACCCAGCAACCACAATAAAACCGTCTTGATGAAGTCTTTGACAGATTGAAGTTCCAATTCCACCCATACCACCAGTTACATAAGCAATTTTTTTAGACATTTTATTTCTCCCGTTTTAAATTTAAATCTTGCTAGCTTTTTCTTTGACAAATGATCCAGGGGCTGGCTCTATTACTTTAAAGTTAGAGTTCCCTAATTTATTTGGAGCTTTAATCTGTTTACCACTTTGGGTAGCGAGCCAATCTCTGAAATCACCCCACCAACTTCCCTCAATTGACTTCGCACCATTGAACCAAGTATCAGGGTTCTTGGTTTTTATGTGATTAACCCAATAATTCCGTTTATTTTTCTTTAATGGATTAATCACTCCAGCGATATGTCCCGAGGCACCTAGTACAAATCTATTTTTCCCTTTCAGGATTTGAGTACTGGTAAAAGCTGATTTCCAAGGGACAATGTGATCTTCTTTAGAGGCGTAAATATAACTAGGACAGTTGATTTTAGATAAGTCAACTGGTTGATTACAAATCAAAAGTTTCCCTGAATCCTTTAACTCATTGTTGAGGTACATGTGCCTTAGATACCAAGAAAACATTGGACCGGGCAAGTTAGTTGAATCACTATTCCAATACAGCAAATCAAAAGTGGGTGGTGTTTTTCCTAAAAGATAATTACTAACAACATAATTCCAAACTAATTCATTAGGACGCAAAAAGGAGAAGGTATTTGCAAGTTCAACACCACTCAGTAGTCCAAAGTTACCCGTTTTACCACCAATGGTTTTTTCTCTCATATCCACCATGGTTTCATCGATAAAAACATCTAAAACACCGGTATCTGAAAAATCTAAGAATGACGTTAGTAATATCAAACTTGCTGCAGGGTGAATTCCTTGATTGGCTAACACAGCAAGTGCACTGGCCAAAATTGTGCCGCCAACGCAAAAACCTAAAACGTTAATCTGAGGAACCTTCGAAATCTCAATGCAAACTTGCATTGCCTTGATTACACCAGTTGCCACGTAATCATCCCAAGTTACGTGACTCATCGATTCATCAGCATTTTTCCAAGAAATCATGAAAACAGTGAATCCTTCTTCCAGCAAAAAACGCACCATTGAAGACTCGGGCTTTAAATCGAGAATATAAAATTTATTGATGCAGGGAGGCACCATTAAGATTGGCTTTTCAAAAACCGTTGCTGTTAAAGGTTTGTATTGAATTAACTGAAATAGTTCATTTTGAAATACAACACTACCTTCAGTAGTTGCTAAATTCACTCCCACCTCAAAAGTATCGGAAGTAGTTTGGGAGATTTTACCCTGCTGCATATCTGCTAATAAATGCGTTAGGCCATTCGTCAAGGACTGACCACGAGTAGCAATTAACTCATTAATTGCTTCAGGATTCGTTGCTAAAAAATTACTAGGTGCCAGCGTGGAGACTAATTGCTCGGTTGCAAAAATAATCTTATTTTTTACTTTAGGCTCAGCCTCAACCGCATTTGCGAGAGACTTTAGATGTTGGGCATTGACCAAATAGGTTTGATAAACAATTTCAGACCAACCCTCATTCCAGATATTCGATTTAAACCGGTTATCTACTTCTATCTCTGGCTTTTTGCCACTCCATACCATCAACATATCAGCCAAATATTTTTTTTCAATGGCGGCTAAACGCTCTGGAGGGATTAATGTCATATCTGTTGGTGATAAACGAGGTATCGACCAATTTGGCGGCATAACAAATCCTTGGTTTGACAAATTTTTCTCCATAAATTAATCCTTAAGGCTACCAATTTAATCTTTAAAAGTCAAAAAGGTCATGGGGTTATACCCTTAGAAGCAACAAAAAACCATGAAACCTATTCCATCCAGATGCAACTAGCGAAGCGCCCGGTTATTGTTTCTCTTCGGTATGAGTAAAAATATTCAGATTGATTATATGAACATAATTTTTCGGTATGCACTTGATAGATACCAATCTGGTTCAATTTTGCAGTAGCTATGCCAAAAAGATCCGCATAGTATTTATTGGTTTTTTGACCTGTGGTAAAGAGGGAATTCAGTAAATCGACCCGAAACCGAGAATCTCTACTAAATGGATCTCTTACTTCCTCCCCCACCTCATAGTTGAACTGACTAATAGCGGGTCCAATATAAACGTGCAGCCCTTCAATAAATTTCTTAGCGGAATCGGGTTGCATCCAGTTCACCATTGCCTGAATGGTCTTATCAATGACCCCATTTGCTAGCCCTCGCCACCCAGCATGACAAGCAGCAATTAAATCCCCTTTGGCATCGCACAGTAAGATGGGTAAACAATCCGCTGTCAGGATGGCCAAAAAGTGGGAATCTAAACTGGTAATGACCCCATCCACAGTAGGGGTTATTAATGAAGAATCGTTTGGGGTGGTAAATGTTGAGGGGGTTAATGAAAATACATCCGTACCGTGGACTTGATTTAAGAAAAAAGCCTCTTTACCGATTTGATTACTTAGTAATTGACGATTCTGAGTTACGGTATTGACCTCATCGTCAACATGTAAAGCCAAGTTCCAATGATTGTAAGGATGATGACTTTGCCCCCCTTGTCTGGTTGTCACGAGCGCTTTGACATGCTTTGGGATATCCCACTTTGGGACATGAACTTGGCAATTCTCAAGTCCCGTTTGTAAATTCAAACCAAAAGATGCTGCCATGCCTGCTCCTGAATGCCAAGATATCCCATCAATTTTAAAAAAAGTATAGGGGGTGGACAGGACCATTTTACTTCTTGGCCACTTTCAGGATGCGTTAAGCCAAGTTGCGTCGCATGAAGCATTTGTCCAGGTATTACATTTTGTTGATCTGTACCATAGGTGTCCATTAAGACTTTTTGTAATTGTAGGGGTGCTCTTAATTGATAAATAGGATCATTTAATAGCGGAAAACCAAGATGTTGGAGATGCACTCGTATTTGATGTGTTCTTCCTGTCTGTAATTTACATTCAATCAAACTAATCTCTTTGTTTTCATAATGTACCGTTTGCAGCACTTTAAATGATGTAATCGCCTCTTTTGCGCCTTGCGCTTCAGTGACTGCCATTTTGAGACGATCCCTAGGGTCGCGACCTATCGGTGCGTTGATGACTTTATTCATCGGTGGTTTACCCCAGACTAGTGCTAAGTATCTTCTTGAAACAGTTCTAGATTGGAGTTGTCGAACTAAGTTTGTTTGAGCAATGATGCTTTTAGCTACGACCAATAATCCCGAGGTGTCTTTATCTAAGCGATGCACAATACCCGCTCTTGGCACTTGATCACATTCGGGGAAGTGGTATAACAAAGCATTAAGTAAAGTCCCGCTCCAATTACCAGCAGCAGGGTGAACTACCATACCTGCTGATTTATTAATCAGGGCAATTGATTCGTCTGAATAAATGATTTCTAGTGGAATATTTTCCGGCTCAAAAGCTTTATTTTGCGGATCTTCTGGAATCGTTACTAATAGAATCTGTTCACCCGTAATTTGGTCTTTGATTTGAGCAAACTTACCATCAAGATACCTTACGAGCTTTGCTTCAATCCAGCTTTGTAATTTGCTTCTCGAATACTGAGGCATACAAGCAGCCAAAGACTTATCAAGTCGATCACCACGCCATTGTGAAGGAATTATGACCCTTATTTCATTACTTAACGGGATTTCTTCCGTTATCTCAACTTCATCGATATAATCTTCACTAGACATAAATATTGTCGTATTTCCCAACCTAGTTTATTAAAAAAGAGAACTAATTTGTCTTCTATATCTTTCAGTTTAAAACGCCTTGTAAGATTTTCTTTGTTTTTTATCTTTACCTTAGGTATTCCTCAATTTTTGTCTTCATGTGCAAGCTCTGAAGCCGATATTACCTCAGGCTGGTCGCAACAAAAATTAATGGATGAAGCGAAAACAGCCTTGGCAGATAAAGACTATGCCAATTGTGTCAAGTATCATGAAAAACTGGAATCAAGGTATCCATTTGGCCCTTCCGCAGAACAAGCACAATTGAACACAGCTTACTGTAATTGGAAAAAGAATGATATTGAACTAGCTTTAGTCTCCATTAATCGTTTTATTCAATTACATCCAGGTCATGCTGACATAGATTATGCCTACTACTTAAAAGGTTTAATTACATTTAACGATAATTTAGGGTTTTTTGCTTCATTCTCTGGTCAGGACTTAAGTGAGCGTGATCCTAAAGCGTCAAAAGATGCTTATGAGGCATTTAAAATCCTCAGTACGCGTTACCCAAATAGTAAATATACGCCAGATGCAATCGATCGGATGCGTTACATCGTTAATTCCTTAGCAGAAAGTGATGTTAATGCTTCCCGTTTTTACTTTCGGAAAGGTGCTTACATCGCATCAATAAACCGCGCTCAAAATGCGATTAAGGAATATGACAGAGCACCAGCGATTGAAGAAGCTTTATATTTAATGGTGAAGTCTTATGACGCCCTCGGCATGAAAGATCTAAGTGAAGATACTATGCGTGTTTTTAACACCAATTTCCCTGATAGTAATATTTTTAAAACAGGTAAACGTGTCTCTGTAACAGCTAGAGAAGGCTCTTGGTGGCAGATTTGGAATACTCAATCCCCATAAACTCTAAGGTGCTGAAGTCTTTAAAACACTACAGCACCTTCATTGGCACGCGTTGTGTCACGGCACACATCAGTTCATAGCCAACCGTATCGCTAAACATTGCTACATCATCGATAGGATTATTTGCACCCCAAAGTTCCACTTTAGTTCCAATGCTTGCTTGAGGAATGGTCGTTAAATCAATCGTGATCATATCCATGGATACACGTCCAATTAAACCCACTTTGACCCCGCTTTGATGATCAGTAGGACTTGGCAAATGGACCCATACAGGAGTACCCTCTTTGGCATGCCTTGGATAGCCATCGGCATATCCACATGCTACGATGCCGACCCTTGTGTTTTGTTTAGCAACAAACCTTGATCCATAACCAACGGTATCCCCTTTTGTGATTTCCTGAATAGCTATAATCTCCGAGCTTAAAATCATGCCAGGTTTTAGAGCTAAATGAGCAATATCTTGATGTTTTCCTGTGGGAGAAGCGCCATACAACATAATTCCAGGCCTAACCCAGTCTGCATGAACATGAGGGGAATTTAAAATTGCTGAAGAATTAGCTGCAGATTTAAACCCATCCATCCACTGTGTCGTATGTTCAAAAATTGCCCATTGATCTTCAACTGTTGGAAAAATGTTAGCTTCATCAGCATTTGCAAAATGAGTAAGGTGATGGACTTTGAAACCAAGATGAATTAAATGGTTATATGCTAAGCCATACTCGCCCGATTTAAAGCCTAGTCGATTCATCCCAGAATTTAGTTTTAACCAAATTTCTACTTTGGATTTAAAGTTTTCAGCCTCTAGCGAAGACAAGTTAGAAAGATATTGTTCAAGCCATTCTAGTTGTAAAAACTGATGCACTACAAGGTTACATTCATGTTCGATAACTTGTGGTATTTCATGGGCAGAAAAAATGCCTTCAAGTAGCAAAATTCTCTTGGTCCACCCCATTTCACGGAGTGCGTGCACATCTTGAAGATCCAGCAAGGCAAGACCATCTGCTTGGGAAAACCCATCAATAGCAGATTTTATAGAATGCCCATAGGCATTAGCCTTGATAACAGCCCATACAAATCGTTGATTTGTGATGTTCTTCACTATATTCAAGTTATCTTTTAAATTCTGTGTAACAATCGCTGCTAGTATTGGTCGATTCATCAACTTCCGTTTATCATTGAAAATTAGTTTATAAATAATATTGTACGAATGAAACCTGGATTTTACGCAATTATGTCAGCACAGTTTTTTTCCTCACTGGCTGACAATGCTCTCTTAATCGCTGCTATCGCGCTTCTATTACAGCTAGACTCGCCAGCTTGGATGACGCCTTTATTAAAGTTGTTCTTCGTCCTATCTTATGTTCTTTTGGCTGCTTTTGTTGGAGCTTTTGCCGATTCGAGGCCAAAAGGCAAGGTGATGCTAATGACTAATGCTATCAAATTATTTGGTTGTTTAGTAATGCTTTTTGGGGTTCATCCTTTGGCAGCTTACGCGATTGTTGGATTTGGCGCAGCTGCATACTCTCCAGCTAAATATGGCATATTAACAGAGTTACTGCCCCCTGAAAAGTTGGTTGCCGCCAATGGTTGGATTGAGGGACTGACAGTTGGATCTATTATTCTAGGCACTGTTCTTGGTGGTATCCTCATCAATCCTTCTGTTGCCGCAAGTCTTTTAGCAATTGACATACCGGTATTCGACTCACATATTGATACCCCTCCTGAGGCGGCTATTACCATCATTATGTTTCTTTATTTCATTGCCGCCTTAATCAATTTAAAAATCCCTGATACCGGTGTGGTTTATGAAAACATCAATAAAAATCCAATCAAATTAATTCTGCATTTTTCATATTGCTTTAAGGTTTTATGGAAAGATCGACTAGGTCAAATTTCTCTCGCTGTCACCACTTTATTTTGGGGAATTGGTGCTACCCTTCAGTTCATCATCCTTAAATGGGCTGAAAGTGCCCTGGAAATGGATTTATCTAGAAGCGCCATATTACAAGCAGTAGTTGCTCTTGGCGTAGCTGGCGGCGCAATTTGGGCGGCAGCAAGAGTACCGTTAAAGAACTCTTTAGTTGTTTTGAAGTACGGTGTGATTATGGGATTTTTTGTGATTACACTGGCTGCTTTTCAAAAGCATCAGTTCGGTGATTATGTAATTCATTTGTCCTTTATTCATGTTCCGGCACACTTGCTCTTTATTTATATTTTCTTGTTTACGATTGGTTGGATGTCTGGCTACTTTGTAGTGCCGATGAATGCACTTTTACAACATCGAGGCCATGTTCTCTTGTCTGCAGGTCATTCGATTGCTGTCCAAAATTTAAATGAGAACTTATCAGTATTAGTCATGTTAGGAATATACTCATTGCTCATTTCTTTGAACGTTCCTGTTCAAGTGGTTATCTTATGTTTCGGCTGCTTTGTCATTATTTCTATGGCATTGGTCATTCATTGGCATAAATCTAATCAAAAAGAATACGATTCCTTGCATTTAATTGGTGAGGAAAAACACTAGTAGTAATCAACTCAGGGTTATCTTTTGAGTCTCAGTGCATTTCTAAATATACTGAGCGGGCCATGACTAAGTCATCCCATACTTCTTTTTTCTTGATTGGGGTATTCCTTAACACCTCAATATCATGCGTAATGATGACCGGAATATCATCACCTGTATGGTTTTGAGTTTCAAAAATAATTTCTCGAAGTTCTTGTGCTGAGGTGGGTTCGTTTGAGAAAAACTGAGCGGCACCGTCACCGAACGCAATCACTAAATCCCCCTGCACAGCTTCGGGTCGCCAATTTGATGGATTCAATTCTAAAGTTAAAGTATCAACGCCAAACTTTTTAATCGTCGCAATAATTTTAATGAATATGGGAGTTTGAATCACGTTGGCTTTAGCCACAATAATCCAGGTAGGTTTAAGCTCTTTGGAAGGCATGATATTTTGTTTAGATAAGGTTGGAGAAACCGGTTTGATGAGTTGAGGCGCATCAGATTCAGTCTCTTGAGACGGCTTAGAGTCAGGAGTTTTTAAAACCCAAGGTGTAACTCCTAATTCTTTTAGTATTTGAGTACGGTTCATGAAAGATCGATTTTTGTTGTTAAGGTTTTCTGCATCACAATTGCATCTTCTCTAGCATTTTGTTGATGAGTCAATGGTAATGGATAATATCCCTTTCTAATACCGACCTGCTGAAAACCTACAGCTTGATAAAGAGAAACTGCTTCTACATTACTTTGTCTAACTTCTAAAAGAATACGGCCAAAATTTCTCTCAATGCAAGTTTGTTCAATAGCCTGTAGCGCTTTTTTAGCAATCCCTAATCGTCGATAGTCTGGATGAATCGTAATATTCAGCAAATGTGCCTCTTCAAAGCCTGGCATTACTACACAGTGTCCGATTAAAGCAAATGGCGCATTGCAATCAACCAATACATAATTCCAATAATTTGAGTCGATACAGTCTAAAAAATGAAGCTCTTTCCACGGTGTCAAATGGGAACTTGTCTCAGTTATTAAGACCTCTTCTAAATCATCTGCTTGCATGATTCGAAATTGAAAATTCACCATGGTTGAATTAAGACAAATTTAGTTGTGTTCGTTCAAGAGTTGTTTGAGCAACCTTATCACGAACATAGATTGGCTGACAATATTCGGGTGAATAACTCTCTAGGTTACTCAATAAACTAGCAAGGTAAGCAATCCCAAGGGCATGCGGCGTAGCTTCAATTACCGATTTAAATGCTGATCCAAATAATTCATATTGGGTGCACTGATAAGAAACCAGTAATTTATGATCAGATTGGGATTGAGCAATATCATCCTGTATTTGAATAGGACCAATACAATGAGGAACATCTCCTTCATATTGCTGATATTCACCTGTATACATTTGATTCATGCGAGCATCAATTGCAACTGTCACAGGCTGATTTTGGAATAACTCTGGCTGAGTAAGCCATGTATGGGCAAGCATCCCATCAAGACTAGAAATGGGAATCAGGGGTTTATTTTGCGCAAAGGCGATACCTTGCGAAACACCAATGCCTAATCTAATGCCAGTAAAGGCCCCAGGTCCTTGAGAACAAGCAAAGGCAGAAATATCTTCTAGTGTGAGCTGTGCTTGATCAAGAACGTCTGCAACAAAATCGAGCAATCGTTGACTAGCTGTATTGCCGAGTTGCTCATGCTTAAAAAAATAATTCTGTTGATCCAAGTAAATAGCCACCGAACACCATTGTGAGGTTGTATCGATGGCTAAAATGGTCATTACAGCGGTTGTTTACTTAGATTTCTTCGTATAAAGGTAAGGTTAAGAACTCTTCGAAATTCTCGCCCGTAGACATCACATCAAAAATTGCTGCAGCACGCTCAAAGTGTCCAATAGCACCTGATGCAGTTATTTTTGCTAACTCTTCTGGAATCATTGATTTAACTAATTCAGCAGTGACTTTACGACCATCATCCAAGACACCCTTGGGTGAACGAATCCATTGCCAAACTTGTGAGCGACTAATTTCAGCAGTCGCAGCATCTTCCATCAAGTTATGAATCGGTACGCAACCGTTACCAGCCAACCAAGCGCCTAGATAATGAATACCGACGTTAATGTTCATCCGTAAACCAAATTCAGTAATCGGCGCCTCAGGTTGGAAATTCAATAAATCAGCTGCAACAACTGATACTTCGGGCTTTTGCTTTTCAAACTGATTTAATTTGTCGCCTAATACCTTCTTGAACTCAATCATGGCAGGCTCAACGAGTCCTGGATGAGCAACCCAGCCACCATCGTAGCCATCTTCAGCATCACGTTTCTTATCAGAAATAATGCCACCCATCGCAATTGCATTTTTCTCTGGATCATTTTTGATCGGAATTAAAGCACTCATACCGCCAATCGCAGGTGCACCACGATGGTGACAAGTCTTTAATAAAAGTAAGGCGTAAGCACGCATAAACGGCGCTGTCATTGTGACTTTTGCGCGATCCGCTAAGCAGAAGTTTTTGTCGACTTTGAACTTTTTAATGCAAGAGAAAATATAATCCCAACGTCCTGCATTTAAACCTGCGCTATGCTCACGAAGTTCATAAAGAATTTCATCCATTTCAAAAGCAGCAAGAATCGTTTCAATCAGGACAGTTGCTTTAATAGTTCCTTGTGGTAAACCCATTTCATTCTGAGCCATCACAAAGATGTCGTTCCATAAACGCGCTTCTAAGTGACTTTCCATTTTTGGTAGGTAGAAATAAGGGCCTGCTCCGCGAGCTAATAGTTCACGAGCATTGTGAAATAAGAACAAGGCAAAATCGAAAATACCGCCAGAGACTCTCTTACCATCAATCGTTACATGCTTTTCATCCAAATGCCATCCACGTGGACGAACTTGAAGCACTGCAATTTTGTCATTTAAAGCATATGTTTTGCCATTTTGCTCGAGCGTCAATTCTCTTTTAATGGCACTTCTTAAATTAATTTGACCTTGAATTTGGTTCGACCAGCTTGGGCTATTCGAGTCCTCAAAGTCAGTCATGTAGGAATCTGCACCGGAATTGTATGCATTAATGACCATCTTGGCATCAACTGGACCAGTAATTTCAACTCGACGACATAAAAGTGCCTCAGGAATCGGAGCAATTTTCCAATCACCATTACGAATCGCTGCTGTTTCAGGGAGAAAATCAGGAATTTCACCAGCATCTAAACTTTTTGTTCTCTCAACACGCAACTGAAGTAACTCTTGGCGACGAGGTTCAAAAGTATGGTGTAACTTTGCAACTAAAGCTAGAGCTTCTGGGGTCAAAACTGTTGCAAAATCAGGGGTGACTTCAGCGTGGATTTGCATTCCGTTTGGCAATTGGGACATTGTTTCTCCTAAGTTGAGCAAAAAAATAATTATAAATCAAACTTCAATTATGCCTTGAGTCATTATGCTTGGTGGCTATTGATGACCTCTTCAGGAGCTTGCACCAATTCAATCAATACACCACTGCCTGAAATAGGGAATTCATCATTACTTTTTGGGTGAATAAAAATGATATCGTGACCATCTCCACCACGCCGAATCCCCCCAGGAGCAAAACGAACACCCTGCTGGGTTAACCACTCAACGGCGACAGGTAAATCGTCGACCCATAAACCGATATGATTAAGGGGCGTTAAATGAACCGCAGGCTTTTTATTAGGATCAATGGGTTGCATTAAATCAAACTCGATTGGATGAGCGCCGCCACCCAAAGTGTAAATGTCCTCATCCACATTTTCGCGTTCAGATCGAAAAGTAAGCTTATAGTCTAAACCCAGCATATCAGCCCATAAGGTTTTTAAATGGTCTTTATTTTCGGCACCAATTGCTACTTGTTGAAGCCCTAGTATTTTGAATGGTCGTTGATTCATAGATTTTCAGTTTTTTCTAGTTTAGTTAAATTGAATAATAGGTTGATCGACAGCAAGACTTTCTCCTTGATTAGCCAAAATATCAAGCACCTCAGCATCTTGAGAAGCAAATAAGACATTTTCCATTTTCATCGCCTCAATGGAGGCTAATCGCTCACCTGCTTGTACTTTCTGTCCTTTTTTAACTGCGATATTCACTAGTAAGCCAGGCATTGGAGATAGTAAAAATTTTGATAAATCAGGTGGAGCTTTAAATGGCATTAACTTTTGGAGATTTGCTGCAGATTTACTCATCACCATGGCATTAAATTGCATACCAGAATGACATAATTGATAGAACAGACCAAACCTTTCAACTTGCAAGATGACAGGATGGGCATTTACAGTGCCCTTAAAAATGAGCTCCCCTGGATTCCAATTCGATTGAATCGCAAAATTTTTGTTGGCAATATTGACCTCAAAAACTTCACTCTTCACATTCCTAACAGCGGGAGTATAAGACTGTTTACCATTCTCGCCTTCGACTACGACAAATTCATTCGGTATTTGAAATTGATGCCCATCTAACTGACCTGAGATATTTGCAGCTCTGGCAAGAAAGGCTGTATGGATAAAAGTAGATATGGCGCAAAAGAAATCATGAAAACCACTGTCGATCTCTGCTCCCTTAAAGCCATTTGGGAAATGGTTCGCAATAAACCCAGTATGAAAATGACCACTTTGAAAATCTGGATGCTGCATGAGTGCACCCTGAAAAGGAATATTCGAATGGATCCCTTTAATGACAAATTGATTTAAAGCGTCTTGCATTTTTAAGATGGCTGCTGGTCTGTTTTCAGCGTGTACGATCAATTTTGCAATCATCGAATCATAGAACATGGGGATTTCACCACCTTCGTAGACACCTGTATCAACCCGCACCCCGCCTTCTTCTGGAGGAGGAGAATACTTTACCAGGCGTCCTGTGGAGGGTAAGAACTGTCGGTAAGGATCTTCTGCATTAATACGGCACTCCATTGCCCAACCATCTCTCTTTATTTCGTCTTGAGTAAAGCCCAATTTTTCACCCGCCGCAACTCGGATCATTTGCTCTACCAAATCTAAGCCTGTAATGAATTCGGTAACTGGATGTTCAACCTGCAGACGAGTATTCATTTCTAAAAAATAAAAAGACTGGTCTTTGCCGACCACAAATTCTACTGTGCCAGCGGACTGGTATTGAACCGCCTTAGCCAAAGCAACTGCTTGTTCGCCCATCGCTTTTCGTGTTTGCTCACTGATAAAGGGCGAAGGAGCTTCTTCAATCACTTTCTGATGACGTCTTTGAATCGAGCATTCTCTTTCCCACAGATAAACCACATTACCAAAACTATCACCTAGGATTTGAATTTCGATGTGACGCGGTTCTTCAACAAATTTCTCAATAAAAACTCGGTCGTCGCCAAAGGAGTTTCTTGCCTCATTTTGACAAGCAGAAAAACCTTCAATCGTCTCTTTATCTGAGTAGGCAACTCGAAGACCTTTGCCACCACCACCAGCAGATGCTTTAATCATCACTGGATAACCAATACTATTCGCAATTTGAACTGCTTGTTCGGTAGATTCAATGACATCGTTGTAACCTGGAATGGTATTTACTTTTGATTTCATCGCCAATTTTTTAGAAGCAATTTTATCGCCCATTGCGGCAATTGAAAAATGCTTGGGACCGATAAAAACTAAACCCTCCTCTTCAACTCGTTTTGCGAATTCTTCGTTCTCTGATAAAAAACCGTAGCCTGGATGAATGGCATTAGCCCCTGTATCTTTACAAGCTTGTAAGATATTATCCATCACCAAATAGGATTCTCTGGAAGGGGCTGGACCGATATAAACCGCCTCATCAGCTAATTCAACATGTTTGGCTTCACGATCAGCATCTGAATAAACAGCTACTGTTTTGATGCCCATTTTTTTTGCTGTACTAATAATTCTGCAAGCAATTTCACCGCGGTTGGCGATTAAGATTTTTTCAAACATAAATTGATCCTTAATTAATATGCATCAAAGAGGAATGTTGTTGTGTTTACGCCAAGGGTTTTCTAGTTCTTTGCTCTTCAGCATCACTAATGATCTAGAAATTCTTTTACGAGTCTCATGCGGCATGATCACATCATCGATGTACCCTCTTCGGCTCGCTACAAAAGGATTAGCAAATTTACTCTTATACTCGGCTTCCCTTTCAGCTAGTTTTCCTGGATCACCTTTTTCTTCTCTAAAAATAATTTCAACGGCACCTTTAGGACCCATAACAGCAATTTCAGCAGAAGGCCATGCAAAGTTCACATCGCCCCGTAAATGCTTAGATGACATCACATCATAGGCACCGCCGTATGCTTTACGTGTAATTACAGTTATTTTGGGAACTGTACATTCCGCATAAGCAAATAATAATTTAGCTCCATGCTTGATAATTCCACCATATTCTTGAGCGGTTCCTGGCATAAATCCTGGCACATCTACAAAAGTCACAATCGGAATATTAAAGGCATCACAAAAACGGACAAATCTGGCTGCTTTAATTGAGGACTTAATATCTAAACAACCAGCTAGAACGAGAGGTTGATTAGCGACAATGCCAACTGTTTGACCATCAACTCTTGCGAATCCAATAATGATGTTTTTGGCATAGTCAGGTTGAATTTCAAAAAAGTCAGCATCATCTATTGTTTTATGGATCAACTCCATCATGTCATATGCTTTATTCGGATTAGACGGAACTAATGTGTCTAAGGAATAATCTAAACGCTCTGAAATAGAGGTACTAGGACGATGCGGTGCAGATTCTCGATTAGAAAGAGGCAGATAATTGAAGAATCTTCTCAACATCATGATCGCTTCAATATCGTTCTCAAACACGCGATCACAGACACCTGACTTTGTCGAATGAGTTAAAGCTCCGCCCAGCTCCTCGGCAGTCACTTCCTCATGCGTCACTGTTTTAACAACTTCTGGGCCAGTTACAAACATATAGGAGCTATCTTTGACCATAAAAATAAAGTCTGTCAGTGCTGGAGAATAAACAGCTCCACCGGCACAGGGACCCATGATCAAAGAAATCTGAGGAATCACTCCAGAAGCCATTACATTACGTTGAAAGATTTCAGCATAACCACCAAGCGATGCAACTCCTTCTTGAATCCTAGCACCACCTGAATCATTAAGACCAATGATGGGAGCTCCAACTTTCATCGCTTGATCCATAACCTTACAAATTTTTTCGGCATGCGCCTCAGAGAGAGAGCCTCCAAATACAGTGAAATCTTGTGAGAAGACAAATACTAAGCGACCATTAATCATGCCGTATCCAGTGACCACGCCATCACTGGGAATAGTTTCATCTGCCATACCAAAATCAGTACAACGATGCTCAACAAACATGTCCCACTCTTCAAAGGAACCCTCGTCGATTAATAGTTCAATTCGCTCACGAGCGGTTAACTTACCTTTGCTATGTTGAGCATGAATCCGTTTTTGGCCACCGCCTAAATAGGCTTGTTCTCTTTTAGCCTCTAATTGTCGAATAATATCGTTCAATCTATCTCCTCCTAAATTATTTACTTTTTAATGCTTAAAAATTTCTAATAAACTTCTCGCAGCAACCGATGGATCTAATAAACCTAAATGAACATCCGCTTGATACTGCAAGTATTTATCTTGCACGCCGGGATGCGTTTTAAATAAAACTTTTAAGCTTTGATTAATCTGATCATCTAACCATGCTAAAGATTGTTGAGCTCTTCGGGCTGTGAAACGACCATTCTTCTTTTGAATTTTTTCAAAGTTAAGAATCAACTGCCAAAATGAATCAATTTGCTTTTCATCTAAGGCACTAATACACATCACATCAGGATGCCAAACCTCTTGATCATGCAACTGATGGTGGGGGTTGCCTTGATAACCAAAAATTCGCAGAGAGCTTTTGATATGGGCTTGCGCACGAGTTGCCGCATTCAAATCAATATCAGATTTATTAATGAGCACCAAATCTGCTACTTCCATCACCCCTTTTTTGATGGCTTGTAGATCATCACCCGCGTTGGGTAATTGCAATAAAACAAAAATATCTGTCATTTTTGACACGGCGATTTCACTTTGACCCACTCCAACAGTTTCTACAATGATGAGGTCAAAGCCTGCTGCTTCAAGCACCAGTATTGCCTCGCGGGTCTTTTCTGCCACCCCTCCTAAATTTCCAGAGGATGGACTAGGACGAATATAGGCATGCTCGTTAACAGATAGTTTTTCCATTCGGGTTTTATCACCGAGAATAGATCCACCCGAAATGGTTGAAGATGGATCAATTGCAAGTACAGCTACCTTAAAACCTTTTTCAATTAAATAAATACCAAAAGTTTCAATTAAAGTAGATTTTCCAACACCAGGAACTCCTGAAATACCAATCCTTAAGGATTTGCCAGTCATTGGTAGCATTCGCTGTAATAAACCATCGGCTCTTTTTCGATGGTCCAATCGGGTAGATTCAAATAAAGTAATTAATTTTGCAATAGCTCTTCTTTTCAGCAGGATACTTTTGGTATCTTTACTGATTAGTTGCGAAAACAACTCTTCGTCTGTTAGGAGCATTCGATTGATAGGCTGTTAATTAATCTAAAGATTGTTGGCTAACTAGATGTTCTCGAATTCTTTCTAAAACATCTTTTGCTGAAGCCGGTATCGGAGTACCTGGCCCGTAAATTCCCTGAACTCCTGCTTCATATAAAAATTGATAATCCTGCCTTGGGATAACTCCGCCCACAAAAACCACAATATCCTCGCCGCCTTGACGCCTTAATTCAGCGATGATCTCAGGTACCAATGTTTTGTGACCAGCTGCTAAAGTCGAAACTCCGACAGCATGAACATCATTTTCAATTGCTTGTCTTGCACATTCTGCAGGGGTCTGAAATAGAACACCCATATCCACATCAAACCCTAAATCAGCATAAGCGGTCGCAACTACTTTTGCGCCACGATCGTGCCCATCTTGCCCTAGTTTAGCAATCATCACCCTTGGCCTGCGACCAAAATCTTCTGCAAATTGGTTAATTTCTTGTTGTAGCTTCTCCCAACCCTCAGCAGAATCATAGACTCTAGCGTAGACTCCAGTGACCTTTTGTGTATCAGCCCGGTGTCGTCCATAAATTGACTCAAGTGCATCTGAAACCTCCCCAACTGTAGCCCTCAGTCGCATCGCCTGCACGGTTAAATCTAATAAATTACCATCACCACTTTGAGCAGCTGAGGTTATTGCCTCTAAAGCTTTTTCCACAGCTTGACTATCTCTGTTTGCTTTGATTTCTTTCAAGCGAAGCACTTGGGATTCACGAACTTTATTGTTATCAACTTCTCGTACTTCAAGATCATCTTGCTCTGTTAATTGATATTTATTAACCCCAACAATCACATCCTTACCTGAGTCAATATTGGCTTGCTTTTCAGCTGCAGCAGCTTCAATTTTCAACTTAGCCCAGCCGCTATCCACCGCTTTAGTCATACCACCCATTGCCTCAACCTCTTGAATAATTTCCCAAGCTTTATCTGCCATTTCTTGGGTTAACTTTTCCATCATATAAGAGCCAGCCCATGGATCTACAACGCTGGTAATGTGTGTTTCTTCTTGAATAATTAATTGTGTATTTCTGGCAATACGAGCAGAGAATTCTGTTGGAAGTGCAATTGCCTCATCAAATGAATTCGTGTGCAAAGATTGTGTTCCACCAAAAACAGCAGCCATCGCTTCAACGGTTGTCCTAACGACATTATTGTAGGGGTCTTGTTCGGTTAAAGACCAACCAGAAGTCTGGCAATGGGTTCGCAACATTAAAGACTTAGGATTTTTAGGAGAGAATTCACTCATAATTCGCCACCAAAGTAACCGAGCCGCTCTCAACTTTGCTATCTCTAAATAGAAATTCATGCCAATGGCAAAGAAGAAAGATAAACGACCAGCAAACTCATCAACATCCAATCCCTTAGCAAGAGCCGTCTTAACGTATTCTTTACCGTCTGCTAGAGTGAATGCAAGTTCTAAAGATTGATTCGCACCTGCCTCTTGCATGTGATAGCCAGAAATCGAGATGGAATTAAACTTTGGCATTTTTTGGGAAGTAAATTCAATAATATCGCCAATAATTCTCATTGAAGGTTCTGGTGGATATATGTACGTGTTACGGACCATAAACTCTTTCAAAATATCATTTTGAATAGTTCCTGAAAGTAAGTTTATCGCTACGCCCTGTTCTTCAGCGGCCACAATATATCCAGCTAAAACGGGTAGAACTGCCCCATTCATCGTCATTGATACTGAAACTTTATCTAATGGGATTTGATTAAATAAGATTTTCATATCTTCGACGGTATCGATGGCTACACCGGCTTTACCAACATCTCCAGTTACTCTAGGATGATCTGAGTCATATCCCCGGTGAGTTGGCAAATCAAAAGCGACCGATACCCCTTGACCACCTGCCGCAAGAGATTTACGATAAAACTCGTTTGACTCTTCTGCAGTAGAAAATCCCGCGTATTGGCGGATTGTCCAAGGACGAACGGAGTACATGGTTGCTTGGGGACCTCGAATAAATGGAGCAAATCCGGGTAAGGTATTTGTAAATGGTAGGTCTTGAGTATCTTTAGCTGTGTAAAGCGCCTTTAAATGAATGCCATCGGGGGTTTGCCAGCCTAATTGTGATGAGTCTTGATTGGGGGCTGATTTATTGGCTAACTTCTTCCAATCTTCCACTTTTACACCTTCGACCTTAGGCCAATCCCGTGAAACACCGTCATCATTACTCATAAAACCCTACCTTTTAAAAATAGTTAATTTTCATTTATTCCTCTAGGATAACATTGACAGACAAGAAAAGAAATAGCAAAATGAATTCATAATTATGCATTCAAAATTGCTATTCAAACTTCGTTCAACGAAACTCTACCAAAAGGAATATAAAAATGAGTCTTTCATCAAGACCTCTTTATCTTGATATTGCAGATGTAATTCGTGAAAAAATATTTCAACATCAATTAAAACCTGGCGCCTGGATCAATGAAAAAGAGATTACTCAAGAGTTAGAAATTAGTCGCACGCCCCTGCGAGAGGCAATTAAGGTTTTAGCTGCAGAAGGCTTAGTGACCATGAAACTAAGACGTGGTGCTTACGTTACTGAGGTAGACAACCAAGACTTGGTGAATATTTTTGAGGTCATTTCAATCCTGGAGGCTCAAGCCGCATTTGATGTTGCAAGCAATGCAAATGAGAGCGAGCTTGAACAATTAGATAAATTACATACGCGTCTAGAAAAGGCAGCCGCTGATCGTGATATAGATGGGTTTTTTGAGTTAAATCAAGAGTTTCACGATTTAATACAACAAATAGCAGGTAATCCTTGGATGAGAAAAGTAATTCAGGACCTCAGGCAGGTTCTGAAATTACAAAGAAAAAATTCGCTAAGAAAAATTGGCCGAGTAGAGCAATCTTTGCTGGAACATCGGAAAATAATGTCTGCATTAATTGACCGAAAACCAGAAGAAGCAAAATCACTAATGAAGAGCCACCTTTTACAGGGACAAAAAGCAGCTGGTTAAAGCAGTTGGTTATAGCACCTGATTAAAGCAGCTAGTTAAGGAAGGCACATTACCTTCCTTGATTAGCAAATTTACTTTTTAACGACGAAATCGCCAGGTAAGGAAGCTATATAAGCAGCCAGATCTTTCAATTGCGCTTGTGTAAATTGCTTAGCTTGACCACCCATGATGGCGTTGGCCCGACCGACATGAGGATTATTTTCCACTTGATAAGACTTTAATGCGTAAAAAAGGTAATCTTCGTGTTGACCAGCAATCTTAGGATAACCGGGAGCAATAGGTTGCTTTAAATCAGGACCATGGCAAGAATTACAATTATTTTTTGCAACTAATTCTTTTCCTGCTGCAATATTTCCTGCAAATACAGGAGTTGCTATGAAAAAGGAGGCTATCAAAGTAAAGATGATTGAATTTTTCATTTTGGGGCTTTCTTAATTCTCGTAGATTATTTTAGTTTGTTGGGCTTTGTGTCTAAATTTTGTGCTGAATAATAAACAGCAATATCAGCCATATCTTGATCAGATAAAGAACCAGCAATACCCCTCATGGTTGGGTGCTTACGCTCCCCTTTTTTGTATGCGCTCAGTGCTGAAACGATATAAGAGGCAGACTGACCACCAATCATCGGCACTGAGTAAATTTCAGGAACTGAAGAGCGATAACCAGGAATTGCATGGCAACCGGCGCATAAACTTACTTTAGTTGCACCCTTTTCAGCATCACCTTTGACATCTTGTTGAGCAAAAGCATTTGAGGAAAGCGCGAAGGTAAACAAAATCAAGCTAGTTAAGCGCAATTTGTCTTGAGAACATATAGTTTTTGTCATAATAAAAAGTGTGTTGTAGTGTAAAAAATCTGTAACGAATAATAGTATAGTGGACTATCTTTAATTTATTGTTGAGTTATTGTTAATAATCAGAATTGAACCAATTTATTATTATAAAGATAAAGGTGCTAAATATTTTTATTACGACAACTATTTTTTACAACATTATTTTTTAAATTATGAATAACCCCGACCAAACTCCAACCCATCGTTTTAGTGGTTCAGAGCAGTACGTAGCCACGGATGATTTGCAACTTGCTGTCAATGCAGCAATGATTTTACAAAAGCCTCTTCTGATTAAGGGAGAACCGGGCACTGGTAAAACGATGTTAGCTGAAGAAGTGGCTAATTCGCTTGGGTTGCCATTATTACAATGGCATATTAAATCCTCGA
This sequence comes from Polynucleobacter rarus, assembly GCF_003072505.1. GTDB lineage: Bacteria > Pseudomonadota > Gammaproteobacteria > Burkholderiales > Burkholderiaceae > Polynucleobacter > Polynucleobacter rarus. The sequence continues at coordinate 1,038,940 of NZ_NTGB01000001.1, read as the reverse complement.
CGAAAGCGCAACAAGGGCTCTACGAATATGATGCTGTGAGTCGTTTGAAGGACTCACAACTAGGAGATGCCAAAGTACACGAAATTTCTAACTACATTGTTAAAGGTGTTCTATGGCAAGCTTTTGAGGCAAACCAACAGACCGTTCTTTTAATTGACGAAATTGATAAAGCAGACATTGAGTTTCCCAATGACCTATTAAGGGAAATTGATAAGATGGAATTTTATGTCTATGAAACGCGGCAATTAATTCAAGCGAAATTTCGCCCGATTGTGATTATTACCTCGAATAATGAAAAAGAATTACCTGACGCTTTTTTAAGAAGGTGTTTTTTTCATTACATTGCTTTTCCAGACGCAGTAACAATGCTTAAAATTGTCGACGTTCATTATCCAAATATCAAAAAAGACCTTTTATCTGCCGCTCTGCGAATTTTCTATGAAGTTAGAAATATGCCCGGGATTAAAAAAAAGCCCTCTACCTCCGAATTCATTGATTGGCTAAAACTTTTAATGGCCGATGATATTCCTTCTGAACTTTTACAATCAAAAGAACAAATGAGTTCTATCCCTCCTTTACAAGGAGCCTTATTAAAAAATGAGCAGGACATTCGACTTTTTGAACGTTTAATGATGATGAATAAAAACCATCGGTAATCATGCTGATTGAATTTTTCTTTCAACTTCGAAATCAAAAAATCCCAGTTTCTATTGGTGAGTACTTAACCCTACTCAGCGCATTGAAGAATGAAGTAATCCCACCCTCGATTCAAGATTTTTATTTTTTAGCTCGACTGACTTTAGTCAAGGATGAAAAATTTTTTGATCGATTTGATCAAGTTTTTTCAAAATACTTTGCGGGGGTTGAATCGATCATTGAGTTGTCTGGGCAGATTGAAGATGATTGGTTAATTAAGCAACTCCAAAAAGAATTAACGCCTGAGGAAAAGGCGAAGATTGAAAAATTGGGCGGTTTAGATGCCTTAATGAAACGACTTGATGAATTGATGAAAGAACAAAATAGTCGTCACGAAGGCGGCAGTAAATGGATCGGCACGGGTGGATCGTCTCCCTTTGGTCATAGCGGCTATCACCCTGAGGGCTTTAGGATGAAAGGTGAAAGTGCTGGAAATCGAACAGCCCTAAAGGTCTGGGAAAAAAGAACTTTCCAAGATTATGATGATCGGCAAGAGTTAAATATACGTAATATTAAAATGGCTTTACGACGTCTGCGCCAATTTACTAGAACAGGCATTGCCGATGAATTTGATTTAGATAATACGATTCATTCGACGGCAGCCAATGCAGGCTACTTAGATATAAAAATGCGCCCTGAGCGTCATAACAATATTAAGGTCATCTTGTTAATGGACGTAGGTGGCTCGATGGATGATCACATTCAACGTGTTGAAGAATTGTTTTCAGCAGCAAAAACTGAGTTAAAACACCTTGAATATTATTACTTTCATAACTGTTTATATGATTATGTTTGGAAAAACAATCAAAGAAGACATTTAGAAAAATTCGATACGATGGATATTCTTAATAAGTATAGTTCTGAATATAAAGTCATTTTTGTTGGTGATGCGACGATGAGTCCTTATGAAATTTTATCTGTTGGTGGATCAGTTGAGTACAGCAACAGTGAAGCTGGCGCAACTTGGATCAATCGAATCCTTGAGCACTTTAAAAAAGTAATTTGGTTAAATCCTGAACCAGAAGGAGTTTGGCAATACCGCCAATCTGTTGGTATTATCAAAGAATTAATGCGTGGAAAAATGTATCCCGTGACCTTAATTGGTCTTGAAACTGCCATGAATGAATTATCCAAGTAGTCCTTTATAATATGAATGACAAATATTAAGGTTGATATATGAAAAAAATAATGGTCGACACACATTCACAGATTTCCAAACGCCTTGAAAATCTTGGCATTGTTTTAACAAAGCCCTCGGCGCCCGCAGCTTCTTATGTCATGTCAACCCACGTTGGTAACCTAGTCTATTTATCAGGACATATTGCTAAAAAAGACGGTATTCCTTGGGTTGGCAAGCTAGGACGGGAATTAACTACTGATGAAGGTAAACTCGCCGCAAGATCAGTTGCAATTGATTTGTTAGCAACCTTAGAAAAGCATTTGGGAGATTTAGATTCTGTCCAACGCATTATTAAAGTAAGTAGTTTCGTCAACTGTACACCAGAGTTTACCGAACACCATTTAGTTACCAATGGCTGTTCCGAACTTCTCGTCGAAGTGTTCGGAGACGCAGGCAAACATGCCAGAAGTGCTGTGGGAGTAAATCAGTTACCGATGGGAGTGTGCGTTGAGATTGAACTCATTGCAGAAATTTCGAAACAATAATCAAATATCATTAATGACGATCAGTTCATCCTGAAAAGTTAAGTTCAATCAAACCTAACTTTGTTGAACTGGATGAACTGATTTAGTTAAGCTAAGTTCAACTAACCGATTAGACTGGCTTCAAGACTGCTTCTTTTAACCTCGGCTCGACAAATTGACCTTTTTTGGCTCTTGAAGTCTTATAGGTCAACAATGTCTTCATGCTTAATGTTACTGAGCTTGGCTTATTAGCGCGACCTAAACCTTCTATTAACAAGCCTTGTTCATCAAAGCAAATAGCACTTAATAATTGTGCTTTGTCACCTAAATCCATCAAAATAACGCCTTTTCCTCCAGACGGTAATCGTTTCAATTCGGTAAGATCGAAAGTTAGTAATTTCCCGTCGGATGAATAACATGCAACCTGCTTCATCGAATCACGTATCTTGTACAGGGGCAGAATACTATCTGCTGGTAAAAACTTCTCGTTAAGCCCTACAAAGGATTTACCTGCTTTATTTCTGGTAACCATATCAGCAACATTGGCTAAAAACCCATTACCAGATGACATTGCGATAAGAACTAAATCATCTAACTGACCGGCATAAAAAGAGACCATTTGTGTCCCTGAAACCATACTGACCAGTGATGTCATCGGTACACCATCTCCTCTAGCACCGGGCAGATCGGAAACAGCCACGCTGTATACGCGGCCATTACTGCCCATACCTAAGATAAAATCGACCGTTCGACACTCAAACACGGCGTATAAATTATCACCCGCCTTAAATGAAAATTGGAGGGGATCATGTCCGTGACCTAAACGAGATCTTACCCAGCCTTTTTGAGAAACAATCACCGTCACAGGCTCATCTATCACTTTGGTTTGAATAATAGAACGTTTCTCTTCTTGAATTAAGGTTCTTCTGGAGTCGCCAAACATCTTACTATCAGCTTCAATTTCTTTGATGATGCGACGACGCATCACAGAATCATTACCTAATAAATTGGTTAAGTCTTCCTTCTCTTGATTCAACTGACTTAGTTCTTGTTCAATCTTAATTGCTTCAAGTCTTGCTAATTGACGTAATCGAATCTCGAGAATGTCATCCGCTTGGCGCTCAGATAAATTAAAAGCCTCCATCAAATCTTTTTTAGGCTCGTCACTCGCACGAATAATTTGAATGACTTCATCAATATTTAAAAGAATTAATTGACGCCCTTCTAGGATGTGAATACGATCTTCAACCTTCTTTAAGCGAAAAGCAGTTCTTCTTGTAACCGTCTGAATCCGGAATTGGGCCCATTCCTGCAGAATGGCCAACAAACCCTTTTGTCTCGGACGACCATCGGTTCCAATCATGACCAAATTAATGGACGCATTCGACTCAAGAGAGGTGTGAGCAAGTAAAAAATTAGCAAATTCATTTACATCAATATTTTTTGATTTAGGTTCAAAAACCAAACGAACAGCAGCATCTTTACTCGACTCATCGCGAACGCCATCAAGCATGGCTAATGCGGCTTGCTTTAAGGAGTTTTGGTCAGCAGATAAAGATTTTTTACCAATTTTTACTTTTGGATTCGTTAGTTCTTCGATTTCTTGAAGCACTTTTTGAGTAGAGGCATTTGGAGGCATTTCTGTAATAACAAGCTTCCATTGTCCACGGGCTAATTCTTCAATGTTCCAACGTGCTCTCATTTTGAGACTGCCACGACCTTGCTTATATATTTCTTGGATTTCTTGAATTGGCGAAATAATTTGTCCACCACCCGGAAAATCAGGCCCAGGAATGATATTTAAAATTTCTTGCTCAGAAATTTTAGGGTTTTTTAAGATTGCTACGCTAGCTGCCGCTACTTCTACTAAATTATGTGAGGGAATTTCTGTTGCCATCCCAACAGCAATTCCGGAAGCACCATTTAACAAAACAAAGGGTAGTCGTGCCGGGAGTAAAGCTGGTTCAGTAAAAGAGCCATCATAGTTTGGAATGAAATCAACTGTACCTTGATCAAGCTCGTCTAATAATAAACTCGAGATTTTCGTGAGTCGAGCTTCTGTATATCGCATTGCTGCGGCACCGTCGCCATCCCTTGAGCCAAAATTACCTTGCCCATCAATAAGGGGGTATCGAAGACTAAAACTTTGTGCCAATCGCACCAATGCATCATAAGCAGATTGATCGCCATGCGGGTGAAACTTACCCAATACATCCCCAACAACCCTTGCACTTTTCACGGGTTTAGAGTCAAACCTTAGACCCATTTCGCTCATTGAGTAAAGAATTCTTCTTTGAACAGGTTTTTGACCATCAGCCAACTCAGGTAATGCACGACCTTTAACTACGCTAATTGCATAATCTAAATATGCTTTTTCAGCAAAATGTCCCAAAACCAAAGAATCATTAGGATCCTCTGGTTGGATATTTGAAAAAAGATCTAATTCATTATTTGCCATAACTTAAATATCCGCCTCTACTTCGTTACCACGTTCCTCTAACCAAGACCTGCGAGCCGATGATTCTGATTTACCCATCAGCATATCCATCAACTTGTTTGTGTCTTCAAGACCTAAGCTACCAGTTAAGATAGGTAGCAATCTTCTAGTATCAGGATTTAATGTGGTCTCCCATAACTGTTCAGGACTCATTTCACCTAAGCCTTTAAACCTTGAAATTTGCCAACTACCAACTTTTAGGCCATCTTTAATTAATTTGTCTTCAATACTTTTTAATTCAGGGTGATCTAAAGCATAAATCTTTTGAGCAGGTTTTTTTCCTCTGGCGGGCGCATCTACTCTAAATAAGGGTGGTCTCGCTACATAAATATGACCACGTTCAACTAATTTGGGGAAGTGTTTATAAAATAGCGTTAATAAAAGAACTTGAATATGAGAGCCGTCAACGTCAGCATCGGACAATATACAAATTTTCCCGTAGCGAAGATTCGTTAAATCAGGATCATCACCAACTCCATGGGGATCAACACCGATTGCCACTGCAATATCATGAACTTCATTATTAGCAAATAATCTATCTTTATCTGCCTCCCAAGTATTGAGAACCTTTCCTCTTAAAGGTAAGATCGCCTGATACTCTTTATTTCGCCCCATCTTGGCAGAGCCACCAGCTGAATCGCCTTCTACTAAAAAGATTTCATTGATGATGATATCTTCACTTTCACAATCGGTTAACTTGCCGGGAAGAACAGCAACGCCAGATGATTTCTTCTTCTCAACTTTTTGACCAGCCTTGGTTCTTGCCTGCGCTTGCTTAATTACTAAATCGGCAAGTTTCTTACCCAAATCAACATGTTCATTTAGCCATAAATCCAGTGCCGATTTTACAAATCCAGAGACCAGACGTACTGCATCTCTAGAATTTAAACGTTCTTTAATCTGTCCTTGGAACTGAGGATCCAGAACTTTAGCTGAAAGTACAAATGATGCCCTTGCAAACACATCATCAGGCATTAACTTAACGCCTTTTGGAAGTAAAGCGTGCATTTCAATAAAAGACTTCACAGCGTTAAAGAGTCCTTCACGCAAACCACTTTCATGGGTGCCACCAGCTGTTGTAGGAATTAAGTTAACATAACTCTCACGCACTGGATTACCGAACTCAGTCCAAGCCACCACCCAAGATGCACCCTCACCCTGAGCAAAACTTTCTTCACCTATAACATCTGGATGTGCAAAATGCTCACCTTCAAATGGAGGAATAATCGATTCACTATGACCCAGTTGAACCATTGCCTCATCGAGATACCCTCTTAAGCCTTTTTCATAAATCCAGGATTGAGTATCATTGGTTTTTTCGATGGTTAAGTTAACCTTAACACCCGGCAGCAATACAGCTTTTGATCTCAACAAACGCTGTAATTCATTCAATGGAATAATCGCGGAATCAAAGTACTTTGGATCTGGCCAAACACGAACCTTTGTACCGTTTTGTTTACTTCCCTTAATAATCGGATTTGACTGAATGTTTTCGACTAAAAAGCCGTTTTCAAATGCCAAAGTAGAAAAAAACTTTTCTCTACAGACTTGAACTTCGAGACGCTTTGATAATGCATTCGTAACTGAAACACCAACGCCATGAAGCCCACCCGAAAATGCATAAGCACCAGCAGAGCCTTTTTCAAATTTTCCACCAGCGTGGAGTTGGGTAAACACAATTTCAACAACTGGTTTTTTTTCATCTGGGTGCATTCCAACAGGAATACCCCTGCCGAAGTCTTCTACACTGATACTGCCATCAATGTGGATCGTCAATGAAATTTCCTTGCCATGACCTCCTAATGCTTCATCGGAGGCGTTATCAATGACCTCTTGAATAATATGCAAAGGATTATCTGTCCGCGTGTACATCCCTGGTCGTTGTTTTACCGGCTCAAGGCCTTTTAACACTTTGATGGATGATTCGCTGTAATTTTCTTTATTTGTTGCCATGGAAATAACTAAGGTAGCTTGCCGTATTTGAATGATTGAATTTCAAGATGATATTCTAAATGGATAACCATCTTATCAATATTCAAAACGAATTATCACCATTTATCTTTACAAAATCAGACTTTTTTAAACTAAGCTATTGATCTAAAGAGGAAATAATTTTTTTAACTTAATTGAAAATTAAATATTTTCAGCATTCATTGTAAAATCAAGTTACCTCGCCGTAGTTCAATGGATAGAACGTATGCCTCCTAAGCGTAAGATACAGGTTCGATTCCTGTCGGCGGGACCAAATTTTAAAATAATTTCCAAGAAAAAATCATTCACTTTTTTACGCATAAATTATTTTTTTATCATTGTCAATCTTTTATGTTTTTTTTAGAAGAGAAACTTATCCACAAGTTTTGTGGATAAGTAGCATAAAATAGTCAAAATCATTAGATATGGTAGGACATGGGCTGACTTGCACAATTTTTAAGCACAGTCGATTCCCTCTAATGGGGGTAGGGAAAATCCCAATTCAATTAAAAGTATTGTGAAAATGAATCAGAAAATAGTTTAATCATTAAATCGACTGCGAGTCGAGCCGTCATAACCGAATTTTTAGTATTACATTTCCCCCTAAAGTGGGCATTGAAAAAATAAATAATTTTTTAAAGAAATCTGTATGGACAATAAGATATGAAATTAAATTATGTAATTTCTGAATCGACTCAATCAGCCCTGATGGAAATCATTGAAACTGCTTATCGTTCAATCCCTAATAATTTCCCCCCTGTCTTCTACAACAATCAAGTAATAGGATGCATCTCTCCAACGTGCTTAATGTATATTCAGGAATTGTTAGACCAAGATCAAAATGAGTTTTTCTTGATACAGGTAACAAAAGATGCACTTATATTATCCAATGCCTCTTCCCATGATTTAAGTTTAGAGCTGAAAATTCTTGCTGAATTTTTACGTACAAAAAAAGTTTTTTCACACTGGCGTAATGAAAATTTTTCATTCTTAAGAGAAGATTCTCATGAGGCATTTCAATTGGAGCGAGCTGCTTTTAGAGGCTTCGGATTGATGAGTCATGCTGTTCATATCAATGGCTATACTGAAAATGGTCTACTTTGGTTAGCAACAAGAAGCGATAATAAAAAGGTAGATCCAGGATTGATGGATAACATGACTGCTGGTGGGATTAGCGCCCAAGAAACTATTCAAACTTGTGCTATTCGAGAACTTTGGGAAGAAGCAGGTGTGACTTCGTATCATCTAAAAAATCTTTATCCTATTGGATCGATCGAAATCAGAAGACCATTACCACCAAATGAAGTCCATCATGAAAAATTATTTACTTTTGACTTGATTGTCGAAGATGACTGGACTCCAAGCAACAATGATGGCGAAGTCCATCATTTTCAAAAATGTACTTTAGAAGAAATTGTGAATCTAATATTTGAAGAAAAGATGACTCAAGATGCTGCTGTCGTTACAGCAGACTTCATCTTGAGACACTTGAAAAAAGAAACGCTTTTTTAAAACTTAGAAACTGAATCCATAACCAATTAAAGCCATTTTTGAATCGTAGCTATAGTTGAGGTTATGAGTTGCAGTAGCGCCGTTGATATATGTTGTTGGATATGAAGTTTGATCTCCATATACTGAATAATTTACTTCACCAAAAACATACATATTTGGATCAAGTGCATATTTGTATCCTGCACCAAAGGTGTAACCTTTGAAATTAATCGTATCACCTAATAATTCAGCCCTAGAGGATGATAAGCCGAACTTAGCATAAGCAAGACCATCGTTACCAACCACATAACCCGGTGTTAAAAAGAAATCATAAGAGTTCTTTTTGACATAACCACCGATAATTGCTGTGGTATTTCCAGTACTGATAGTTGCATCCTGTTTTGGCACTGCAATCATGACGTTGTATTCAAAACCAAGACCTAAACGAATTTTCGGATCAATAACATAGTTGTAACCAACTGCAATAGACTCATTGAAATTATAGGCTTTACCAATGTTGTAATTGCCATAGACAGTACCAATATTGCCAGTTGAAGAACCTGTTGCAGATGGGGAGGCTCCATCATATCCAATTCCAATTTGACCGAATAGGCCCGAAAAAGGTAACTTTTGAGCATATAAATTGGCAGATATGGTTAGAAGACAAATAAGAGCTAATTTAGCGGAGGTCTTTTTCATGAAATGATTTTAAAGTTTAAAAGAATAGTAAAAATTCGGAATTTATTTTAATTCATATTACTACAAATATTCTCTCAAGTTAATGAATTTATTGAAACATTCTTCAACAATTGGAGCAATTTATGGATCTCTTCGGCAAGTTTGGAGAATACACAATATCGATTAGCAGTAAATCCTCTTCAAAATGCTTTTTCGACTAACTTCAATTTATAAATTGGTAGGAATTTGCCTGGAGACTCTTATTACCGTAGATGGATTGTACGGTTTAAGCAAAGAGAAGATCTTTTCAAGCACCATCAACTTGTATTCCCCTTTCTTTTACTAACTTCTTCCATTTATTTAAATCTTTATCGATATAAGTTGTAAATTGTTGGGGAGTCATTGGCATTAGAGTAAGGGTCTCTGCTTCAAACCTTGCAACGATTTGAGGTTCCTTAAGAATTCGATTAATTTGACTATTTAAGTTATTCACGATTTCAACTGGTAAACCTGCAGGACCTGATATTCCATACCATTGCAGGCTTGAAAATTCAGACATACCAATTTCTGTAAAAGTTGGTACATTAGGGATTTGAGGCATTCGAGATTGAGATGAAACGGCAAAAGGTTTTAAACGACTACCTTTAATAAACTGTAAAGCAGCTATCAGGCCGGGAAAAGCAACATCAACTCTACCGGCCATGACATCCACCATAGCAGGACCAATCCCTCGATAAGGAGCATGTAAAAAAGGAATACCAGTTGCTACACTCAGCTCTTCAACCAGAAGATGTGAGGAAGTACCTGGACCAGCTGAGCCATAACTGATTGGCCTTCCTCTTTTTTTGAACTCCATCAATAAAGCCTCTAAAGAGTCAAATTTACTAAACTCTGGTCCGACTACTAGAACATTTGGGGACCCACCCACCATTGCTATGTGGGTGAAATCTTTCATTGAGTCGTAGGGAAGATTTCTAATTGCCGGGTTAGTACCATGGGTACTAATATTAACTACCATGAATGTCTGACCGTCTGGAGTGGCTCTAGAAGTTGCAAGACTTGCAATTGTGCCCCCACCCCCGCCAATATTCTCTGAAATAAAAGAAGTTCCAGTGGCTTGGGAGAGCCTATCTGCCATAGTTCGAGCAATTAAGTCCAAGCCACCGCCAGGTTGTGCAGGAACAATCATCTTAATTGGCTTTGTGCTAGGCCATGCATCCTTAGCAAGTAATTTCTCACTGGTAAAGAATGAAGAACCCAAAGAAGCAATCACAAATCGCAATAGAGTTCTTCTATTCTCAGAAATACGTGGCATCTTATCTCCCAAGTGCTTCAATATTTATTAAGCTAATACTTCTCCATGAACTCCGGCAGCTAAAGTTTCAGCTTCCCAACGTTTCATAGGCACCACTTCAGCTACTGGTCCGCCTGGTGATCTAAACTTCACCGGCAAATGGCCAGGCTCAGTTAGGATTTCTCCACCACTGTCTTTAACCCCTTGAATAAAAGCATCTAAATCTTCAACTTCCATACCAATATGATGAATACAAGGAGCTGGACCAGCAAAATTTGCCTCATCAGCATCATCAGATTCATAATGAATCAAGGTTAAGTCCATATATCCATCGGTCATATGGCAAGAAATATGGTCGCCATGCTTGCCTTTACGCAATACAGTATTTACATGTTTGTAACCAAATACCGTTTCATGGAATTTTTTTGATTCTTCAATGTTAATGACTCGCATTGCAATGTGTTTGATTAAATTTGGCATCGTTTTTTCCTTATAAAAGAGTTAATAATATTTAATCATATTAATCATATATATGATTAATATGATGTCAAGAACTATTTTCAATTAAAATTACAAATAAACCACCTTTTTAAAGGAACGTTTTGATGATTAAACGCGGCAGTTTAGATCAACCCCTATACAACACAGTGAGAAGCCTCATTCTGATTAAACTCAGAAATGGCGAATGGAAGCCGGGAGATAAAATTCCGACAGAGCCTGAGTTAGCGAAACTATTTTCTGTCAGTGTTGGAACAGTTCGAAAAGCGGTTGAAGATCTTGTTTCTGAACAAGTACTAATCAGACGAGCCAGGATCGGAACCACCGTTTCTACACATGAAAAACATAACCAATTTAGTACTTTCTTTAACTTTTTTAATCGTTCGAATAGCGAAATGCTTGTAGAACCCAAATTGCTTTCCTTTAAGAAGGTATTGGCAAATAAAGAGATTGGAACAGCATTAGGTGTTATGGGTGGTGAGGGATTGTTTGTAATTGACAACCTTAGACTCATTGAAGGCAAAGCTGTCATGTTTGATCGTATTTGGTTGCCTCAAAAGAAATTTACGAAGCTCACTGAAAATGGCTTTACAAATAGAAAAGGTTCCATTTATTCACTCTATCAATCACAATTTATGATGACTATTGTAAGGATCAATGAACAAGTCGAAGCGATTCAAGCTCCTGAGTTTGTGAGATTAGAATTAGGTCTAAAAAAATCAGATCCAGTTTTGAAAATTAGCCGTTATGCATACACTTACGGCGATGAAGTTGTTGAATTTCGAAATCGATACGTTAATACATCGATTTGTCTCTATCAAAATGAAATTGGGCTTAGAGAATAATTCAAAGACTGAGTTATAAGCTAAAAAGAGTTAGCTTTGGATAGACAAAATGAATAAATGAATCCTGTTTGATTAATGCTCGTCCACCGGTTATAGTTGAAGAGCCGAAACATAGAATTGCAAATAAAAAAACCACTTTTAGAAAAGTGGTCTCTTTACAATAAAAATCTGGCTCCCCGACCTGGACTCGAACCAGGGACCTGCGGATTAACAGTCCGTCGCTCTACCGACTGAGCTATCAGGGAACAGTTGAGTATTATAGCTTTATTTTTAATAGGATTGCAAATAAATAATCAAAATGTATCAATATATTTTTAAAACTTGGGAAGAAGCCCATCTACTAGCCTACCCAATCAGATATCAAGTTTTCGTTATTGAACAAAATATTCCTGTTGATTTAGAAATTGATGAGCATGATCCCGCTGCTCAACATTTGATCCTTCTATTAAATCAAACGCCAATTGGTACAGCCAGAATTTTCAAAGCAAATAAAAGTGAAGATGAGCATTTTAAGATTGGTAGGCTTGCAATCTTAAAGGAACACCGTCGTCAAGGATTGGGGTCAAAAATGATGGGGGGATTATTGAATTATGCAGAAAAACTTCAAGCCAAGAAAATTACACTGCATGCACAGCTTGATGCTTTGAGATTTTATGAAACGTTTGGATTTATTGCTGAAGGTCAAGACTTTGATGAGGGAGGCATCTTACACAAAAAATGTATCAAATTAATCAGTAAAACAAATTAAAATTTCATAAATAAGATTGCGGAACAACTGAAATTGCCAAATTCTATTGAAAATTCATTAAACTAACATCACTTTTTATTGTTTATATTGTAGAATAACCCTAACATTTAAAGCTTTGAATTCAAATATCCCAATAAAACATATAAAGTGATAATTTAATTTATAAGAAATTGAGCTTTTTTGGTCTTCTATGTCCAATTCGAGCAATTTCTTAAGGCTTTTGACTTAATTTTCATGTAAATTAGTGCATTAGTGTTTAAATTTATTTAACTTTTTTCATCAATGGAAGATTGCAATGTTTAGTCCAAAAAAAATTGATTATCGTATTACACGTCAAAGCTCACGTCTTTGGAGAAGCCTTTTAACAGCCTTCGCGAATGAATTTGCAAGCAATCCAAATGCCGGCAATATTAATGAAACGATGTATAAAATTGGTTATCGTTTTGCAACCCAGTCTGCACTTCCAACTTGTAATTCACTAGATGAATTCAAAACAGCGATGAATTCAGTTTGGCAAGATCTGGATTGGGGTTGGGTCGATTTAGAAGAAACTCCTTCTTCACTGCGAATTATTCATCATCAATCAACCAATGCATCTTTAATTAATGATGTATTTGGTGATCAAACTAAAGCTTGGGGACCAACAATTTTGGAAGGTGCTTACCAAAAATGGTTGTCTGCAATGGGGGCTGGCACATCGTTGAAAGTAACCCAATCAGATCCAACTGATGAGTTTGGCACAACTGAATATCAACTTAAAGCGTAAATTATTGGCAATAAAGAACTAATGGCTCTTCATTGAGCCATTTTTTTTGTGAGTATTTCATTACGCACCCTAGTTTAATGACAATTCAATCTTGTTTTGATTCTATAAATAAGATTTAATGAAATCTTTATTTCTTCATTTATCTCACTCATATGTTGCAACATTTTATTTACTAATTTAAATGGTCAATTACTCCACCATAAAAGAAAATAAGCTTTTAATAAAGATTGGGGTTTTGACTGCCCTATTTTTTGTATTTATGGGTAGCACTATCTCTTTACTTTCCTATGAAAGTAATATTAAAACTTGGCAGAGTGAGTTGGATAGTTTTACCCTCGTAAATAGTGAACACGCTAGTCAAATTTTGCAAAATGGCAACCGGGTTTTAGAAAACTTAATAGATGTCCTCGAAGTATCAAAAATAGAGAATGAAAGACAGTACCTTCAATTTGCAGCAAACTATAAACAGTTCAGTCTTTTAAAAGAAAAAACTCTTTCTAATGCCATTATTGACGTAGCTACATTCGTAGACAGTCAGGGTAATGTGATTAATTTTTCTAGGGCTTATCCTCCACCAAAAATTAATTTATCGGACCGAGATTACTTTGTTTATTTAAAAAACAATAATGATCTGAATATTTTTTATAGTGCCCCTGTTCAGAATCGAGGAACTGGTAATTGGGTTTTTTATCAAGTAAAACGAATCAATGATAAAAATGATCAATTTTTGGGAGTTGTTTTAGTTGGTATTTCTTCGAAGGTGTTTTCGGAATACTATGAGATTTTAGCTAACAACTTCAATTCTAAAATTGCTTTTGGTCTATACAAAAGCGACCACAAGTTAATGACACGATATCCATTTAGAGAAAATTTGATTGGAAAAGCCAATCTTGAGGGAGGAGCTAAACATATTTTAGACCTAGGAATACCATTTGGTAACATGATTGTAAAAAGTCCAAGGTTTACTGAGAATAATGCTATCGAAGAAAGGTTCGTTGGTGTAAGAAAATTAGAAAAGTTTCCCTTTTATGTAACGGTTACAGCTAATAAAGATATTTATTTAAAATCTTGGGTTAATTCCTTATGGTGGATTTGGGGATTAACAGGGAGTGGTGTCATTCTTGTTGGATTAGCTGTGGTACAAATTTCAAAAGCACAAAAAAATCTTCAAGAAGAGTTAATTACCAGGAAAGCGATTGAAAAAGAACTTTTCAAAGCCAAGGAAGAACTTGAAATTAGAGTGAAGTATCGAACGAATGAACTCACCAATGAAATCTCAGAAAGAAAACTTGCACAACAAGAACTACTTCGGATTAATTCAAACATCGCCTCAATCTCGCGCCGAGCAGGGAAATTAGAAGTAGTTAATAGTATGTTACACAATGTCGGTAATGTTTTAAACAGTTTAAATATCTCAATGGGTCTATTAAGAGAGAAATTAAAAGATACACCTATCAAAAATCTGCCCAAGCTAAATGAGTTAATCCAACAAAATAAGGGAAATCTACCCGAATTTCTAACCAACGAGGAGAAAGGTAAACAAATCCCAGATTTCATCAATGAAATGACCTTGCAATGGCAAAAAAACAATGGGGTTATTACCAAAGAGGCTAATAATGTAATCGAATCGATTCAGCACATTAATGAAATCATTAGTCGATATAAATTAAAAGATTTTGATGGTGAAGCAGAGTTAGGTGTTCAAGAGCAATATATATTGAGCGAAGTAATTGACAGCACATTATTGATTACATCACCCGGACTCATGAAAACAGGTATTCAACTATTTCTGGATTATGAAACAAAAATTAACTGGGTGGGCGATCGGGTGAAGCTTTCTCAAATCATTCTCAACTTAATCTTAAATGCAAGCGAGGCTTTGTTATTTAGTGATAGGACTGATAAAAAAATTACGATTAGTTCTGAAATAAACGAAAATCAAATCATTGTCAAAGTAAGTGATAATGGCACAGGAATTAACCAAGAACTTCTAGATAAAATATTTACCTATGGATTCACGACAAAACCGACAGGCCATGGCTATGGTCTTCACTCTAGTGCCCTCGCTGCACAAGAAATGGGTGGCAAACTTGAGGTACATAGCCTTGGAGTGAATCTTGGTGCGGAATTTACATTAACACTCCCACAAAATACAAGCATTATTAAATGAATAATACCCTCTTAAACCCAGAAAAAATATATAGAGTTCTTGTTGTTGATGACAATGAAATGATTTATGAGGACTTTAATAAAGTATTAGTTTCGAGTTCTGAAAATAGCGTACAGTTAGATCAACTTATCTTAAATCTGTTTGGGGAATCAAAAACCAATTTATCAAATATCAAATATAAAGTTGATTTTGCAATTAACGGTCAACTAGGTTTAGATTTAGTAAAAAAAGCTTTAAATGAGAACAATCCTTATTTAATGAGCTTTATTGATATGCGTATGCCCAATGGTTGGAGTGGTCTTAAAACTATTCAAGAAATATGGAAAGTTCAGCCTAATCTAAATATTGTTTTATGTACTGCACACTCTGATATTTCTTGGGACGATATCAATTCTTCTTTGCCCACAAATGATCGATTCCTAATATTAAAGAAACCTTTTGATACCTATGAGGTTAAGCAAATCGCAATGAGTTTTGTCAGAAGAAGTGATATTGAGCATGCACTGGAAAAAAACTCAGTGAAACTCTTAATGTCCCAGAGAATTGCAAGAATTGGGTACTTTAAATTTAATCAGGATTTCTTATTGACTGAATCTTCGGAAATGATTGAAGAATTTCTTGCATTTGCCTCTAAGGAGATTAGTAATAGTTTTAAAAAATTAATCTCCTTACTCTCAACTGAGGATGCTTTTAAGTTATCCAAATTAGTAGTTGACTCCAAATCCTCTAAAGAGCACTTTGTTCTTAACTGTCGGTCAATTATTGGGACCCCAAAACAATTTGAATGGATTAAGATATCCGGTTTCTGGGTGGATGAAGACAACCTAGATCAAGCGCAATTTGTAGGTAGTATCCAAGATATTACAGAGGCGAAGCAACTTGATCAAAAAGTATTATTACTCGAATCTTCGCTCTCGCAAGTGAGTGATATGGTAATGATTACAGATGTAGGAGACATAAATGCTCAAAATCATAAAATCTTATATGTCAATGAAAGCTTTGAGATACTAACTGGTTACAAAGCAAACGAAATAATCGGTAAGAATCCGAGATTTCTCCAAGGGGAAAAAACATCCAAATTGGAAATATCAAGGATTAGTAAAAGCCTAGTTAATTTTGAGTCAATCCGTGTTGAAATCCTGAACTATAAAGCAAATGGTGATTCTTATTGGGGAGACTTAACAATCTCGCCAATCAAAGATGAGGCAGGTATTTATACTCATTGGGTTAGCGTACAAAAAGATATTACAAGTAGTAAATTAGCTCTAGAGAATATCAAAAAATTAGCTTATTTTGATGGGCTTACGGGGCTAGCGAATCGACAATATTTCAACGATCGATTAACGAGCACTATTCAATCCACTCAGCGAAATCCCAGTTACTATGCTTTGATGTTGATCGACTTAGATAATTTTAAAGAATTGAATGATACTTTTGGGCATGACCGTGGAGATAATCTTTTAATACAAGTCTCTAAAAGATTAAAAAAATCTACTCGCGAGGATGACACTGTAGCAAGACTTGGTGGTGATGAATTTGTGGTGTTACTGTCAAACATAGGAACAAATATTACCGAAGTTTCAGCTAATGCAGAGTTCATAGCAAAAAAAATAAATAAAGTCTTAAGTGAAGAATTCTACCTTCAAGACTCTAGCTACCGAACCAGTGCGAGTATTGGGATAACCATTTTTGGTAAAAGTCCAACAAAGCCGGATGATATCCTTCGACAAGCAGATATTGCGATGTATCAAGCAAAAGCAACCGGTAAAAACAACTTCACTATTTTTAATAGTGACATGCAACAAATCGTGGTCGATCGCGCCGCAATTGCTGATCGCTTAAAACTGGCGATTGCTAATGATGAATTTGAATTATTTTTTCAACCACAATTTAATGTTTCACTGCAATTAATAGGGGCAGAAGCCTTAATGCGCTGGAATACTCCGGAGATGGGTACTATTCCCCCAGGCGTATTTATACCCATCGCGGAACAAAATGCATTGATTAGGGAACTAGGTAATTGGGTTTTACAAAAAGCTGCGTTTTATCTAAAAACATGGTCTGAAATTGATGTCATGAAACATCTAGTCATGTCTGTTAATGTCAGCACAAGTCAATTTAGTTCACCCGACTTCCTTGCCTCGGTTTTTGATCCAATTGAAATGTACGGACCTAGTGCTGAAAAACTAAATTTAGAACTAACTGAGTCCATTATGGTTTCAGATTTCGAAGATCTAGAGAAGAAATTAAAAGTTTTGAAGTCATTTGGCATCAAAATTGCGTTAGATGACTTTGGTACTGGATTCTCCACACTCAATTACTTAAAAAGATTAAGCTTAGATGAATTAAAAATTGACCAATCCTTTGTCCAAGAATTACCTACCAATAAACATGACACTGCAATTGCAAGAACAATTATTTCACTTGGTCAGTCTTTAGGATTAGTGGTGACTGCTGAAGGAGTTGAAACAGAAGGACAATTTAATTTACTAAGATCATTGGATTGCAATCAATTTCAAGGATATCTATTTAGCAAGCCAATACCGGCTCTAGAATTTATTGAATATGCGAAAAATTTCCAAACTGACCAATATAGTAATCTATTAAATAATACATATTAAAACAATCAAATCAGGAGTTTCTTAATGAAATACAGACTACTCGGTCCTACAGGTTTATACGTTTCCGAAATATGCTTAGGAACAATGACTTTTGGTAATCAAGGTTTTTGGTCAGTCATGGGTGGCTTAGGTCAGGCTGATGTAAACCAGATCGTCAAGACAGCGTTTGATCAAGGGGTAAACTTTATCGATACTGCAAATGTTTACTCATTTGGTGAATCAGAGAGTTTATTAGGTCAAGCAATTAAAGATACAGGGATTCCACGAGATCAACTCATCGTCGCAACTAAATCAACTGGCCCTATGAACGAGACACCCAATGGCCGCGGTCAGTCTCGTCATCACATTTTTAACGAAGTCAACGCCTCATTAAAAAGACTTCAACTTGACCATATTGATTTATATCAATTACATGGCTTTGACCCTCTTACGCCTCTGGAAGAATCTCTTGGCGCCTTACATGACTTGGTTCGTATGGGGAAAATTCGTTACATTGGACTTTGTAATATGTCCGCTTGGCACATTATGAAGGCCCTGGCTATCTCTAGAGAAAAGAACTATTCAGAAGTAATTAGTACCCAGTCCTATTACACGATTGCTGGTCGTGATGTTGAACGTGAAATATTTCCTTTATTGCATGATCAAAAATTAGGGCTTCTTGTCTGGAGTCCTCTAGCTGGTGGATTTTTATCAGGGAAGTTTAAAAATAATAGTCCTCTGCCGGCTAATTCTAGAAGAAATGATTTTGATTTTCCTCCTATTCAACGCGAGCGTGCTTATGCCTGTATTGATGCCATGGAACCTATTGCTCAAAACCACGGCGTCTCAGTTGCCAGAGTTGCGCTTGCTTGGTTACTTTCAAAACAAGAGGTAACTAGTGTGATTATTGGGGCAAAGCGGATTGAACAGTTAAATGATAACTTGCTAGCATCAGAGTTAATCTTAAGCCCTGAGGAAATATCTCGCCTCAACGAAGTCAGTGCCCTACCTGTTGAATACCCAGGCTGGATGTACGAGATGCAAGGGAAATACCGATCTACCCCGCCGGTTAAATAATTTAACTTAATGACAATCTACTCTTTGTTCGAGTAAATATGTTAAATTAGTAACTGAATGAAACAGGGGTGCTATCGAAAAACTCGATTGGCTGAGAGATACCCTTAACCCGATCTTGGTAATGCTTGCGTGGGGAGTTTTCTGTAATAGTATCGCTGTTCATTCCTAACTGACCTCAATGGAGATGAACTGTGAATAATGCAATAAAAGATAAATCTAAAGACGCTCTTACAATTGACAACCTTGAAAAAGAGCTAGGACAAAAATTTGCTTACCCGGCATCTTCAAAGTCATTTCTAATTGGTAGTCGTCCTGATATTAAAGCACCCTACCGATTAATTGAACAAACACCAACCAAAACAGCGGATGGGTCATTTTTAGAAAATCCACCAATTCCTGTTTACGACACCTCAGGTCCTTATAGCGATCCTGATGTATTTATTCATTTAGGACGTGGCTTACCAAAATTAAGAGAACAGTGGATTGCGGAGCGCAATGATACTGAGTTACTAACAGGACCGACCTCGACTTACGGTATTGCAAGAGCTCAAGATCCTGCAACAGCACACTTAAGATTCGAACATATTGCACCACCACGCGTAGCTCTTCAAAACAAAAATGTCTCTCAAATGTATTATGCAAAGCAAGGCATTATTACTCCTGAAATGGAATATGTTGCTTTACGTGAATCAATGGGCTTAAAAGAACTAAAACAAAACCCCGCTTATCAAAAACTACTAAAACAACACCCAGGAACATCGCGAGGCGCTAATCTTCCAGAAGAAGTAACACCAGAGTTCGTTCGCCAAGAAATTGCTGCTGGCCGGGCAATTATTCCTGCAAATATCAATCACCCTGAATTAGAACCAATGATTATTGGCCGTAATTTCCGTGTAAAAATCAATGGTAATTTAGGTAACTCTGCAGTTACATCATCGATTAACGAAGAAGTTGAAAAAATGATTTGGTCAATTCGTTGGGGTGCTGACACAATCATGGACTTATCAACCGGTGAGCATATTCATGAAACTAGAGAGTGGATTATTCGTAACTCTCCAGTCCCAATTGGTACGGTACCTATTTATCAGGCATTGGACAAAGTAGGCGGAATTGCTGAAAATTTAACTTGGGAAATTTTTAGAGATACTTTGATTGAACAAGCTGAACAAGGTGTTGATTATTTTACGATTCACGCAGGTGTACTTCTGCGTTACGTGCCACTAACCGCTGACCGATTGACTGGTATCGTCTCGCGTGGCGGATCAATCATGGCTAAATGGTGTCTCGCTCACCATCAAGAGAATTTCCTATATACACATTTCAATGAAATTTGCGAAATCATGAAAGCCTATGATGTATCTTTTAGCCTTGGTGATGGTCTTCGTCCTGGTTGCATAGCTGACTCAAATGATGCAGCACAGTTTGGAGAACTACACACCTTAGGTGAACTCACGAAAATTGCTTGGCAACATGACGTTCAAGTCATGATTGAAGGCCCTGGCCATGTACCGATGCAAAGAATTGAAGAAAACATGACGGAAGAGTTAGACCATTGTTTAGAGGCGCCTTTTTATACCTTAGGACCACTAATTACTGATATTGCACCAGGCTATGACCACATTACTAGTGGTATTGGCGCCGCTCAAATTGGTTGGTATGGCACGGCGATGTTGTGTTACGTTACACCGAAGGAACACTTGGGTTTACCAGATAAAGAAGATGTTCGAGTGGGTATTATCACTTATAAAATTGCCGCTCACGGTGCTGATTTAGCAAAAGGCCTTCCTGGGGCTCAATTAAGAGATAACGCTTTATCAAAAGCACGTTTTGAATTTAGATGGGAAGATCAATTTAATATTGGTTTAGATCCAGAACGAGCTAGAGATTATCATGATGCAACACTTCCGGCAGATGGTGCAAAGATTGCTCACTTCTGTTCAATGTGTGGACCCAAATTTTGCTCAATGAAGATCACTCAAGAAGTGCGTGACTATGCCAGCAAACTTGACAAAAATCCAGTACAAGGTATGCAGGAGAAATCGATCGAGTTCCGAAAAAAAGGTAGCCAAATTTACCAATAACTATTCTCATTATTCTCTGTTTATCCCTTATCACTTTATTGCATCCTAGTGTCTAAAGAACCTATCATCATTCTCGGTGCAGGGCTAATTGGTAGACTTTTAGCCCTCTCATGTGTAAAGGAAGGCTACCAAGTCACAGTTTATGATCAAGGTGCATCATCGGTGAAGGGATCAGCTGCATATACAGCAGCAGCCATGTTAGCCCCTTTAGCCGAATCTGTGGCTACAGAAAACAACATTATTGAAATGGGAATCTATGGTTTAAAAAGATGGCCTGACATGATTAAGTCATTGTCTAAGCCTGTCTTTTTTCAACAAAATGGTAGTTTGATAGTTTGGCATAGCCATGATCAGTCTCTTGGAAAACACTTTCAGTCCCAACTCACCAAAACGCAAGCATCTTTTCCAAGTGAGTTTCTGTATGAAAAGTTGGATCGTGCCAAGCTTAACCAAATAGAAGGTGAAATTGATCATCGTTTTCGTGAGGCTTTGTATTTGCCCAATGAGGGGCAACTTGATAACCGAGAATTACTAGATGCTTTACTCGAGGATGCAGTCCGTCTTGGTGTTCAATTTTATTGGGAAAGCCCCAAGGAGATAAATGATTTTAAGGATACTAGTTACTTCAAATTAATTGATTGTCGAGGTTTAGGTGCAAAAAAATCCTTAGAAACTCTGCGGGGTGTCAGGGGCGAAGTGATCCGAGTCTTTGCTCCAGAGGTAAATCTTAAACGCCCTATTCGCTTGTTACATCCCCGCTATCCAATTTATATAGCTCCCAAAGATAAACAAATGTTCGTGATTGGGGCTACTGAAATTGAATCTGAGGATAACTCTGAAGTAAGTGTTCGTTCTGCTCTTGAACTTCTCAGCGCTGCCTTCTCGCTCCATAGCGGCTTTGCTGAGGGACGTATTTTAGAAATGAATGCCCAATGTCGCCCAAGCCTTCCGAATAATGCTCCCATTATTGCCAAAATCAATGAACGTATTTTTACCATCAATGGCTTATACCGCCATGGTTTTATGATTTCTCCAGCAATCCTCGATGCTGCGATGGAAATGATTTTTAAAAATCAGTCTACGCTAGCGCAACAATTTTCTATTGAATCGGCCCTTCCCTATGCAAGTCATCATTAATCTTGAACCTTTTCAAACTTCAGCAAAACATCTTCAAGAGTTGATCTCTGAGATTACTCCAAAGTCCCCTTTCGGCATCGCTAAAAATGGTACTTTCATACCCAAAAGTGCCTACCTTGAAACACAAGTTCAAGACGGTGACAAAATTGAAGTCATTTCGCCGGTTACAGGGGGATAAAAGATGAATGCTGATCAAAATGATTGTTTAGAGTTATATGGACATCAATTTCCATCTAGATTGCTTCTTGGTACCTCTAGGTATCCTTCTCCGGCTGTCTTAGAAAGTTGTATTCAAGAAAGTAAGCCTGCTATGGTGACCGCTTCTTTAAGAAGACAAGGCGCCAATCCAGAGCAAATCTCTAGTGGTTTTTGGGAAATCTTAAAAAAACTCAATGTTCCGATATTACCGAATACTGCGGGATGTCATCGCCCTGAAGAAGTGATTCAAGTTGCCCACATGGCAAGAGAAGTTTTTGAGACAGACTGGATCAAGCTTGAACTGATTGGTGATGACTATACTCTGCAGCCAGATACCTTGCACTTGGTTGCCACGGCGGAGCGACTCATTAAAGATGGTTTTAAAGTCCTACCATACTGCACTGACGACTTGATTCTCTGTCAGGGACTTGTCGATGTTGGATGTCAGGCAATCATGCCGTGGGCAGCCCCAATTGGTACAGGTAAAGGTCCTATTAACCCCTATGCTTTAAAGCTTCTTCGCGAACGAATTTCAGTGCCAATGATTATTGACGCTGGTCTTGGATTACCCTCGCATGCGACGATGGTCCTCGAGTGGGGTTATGACGGCGTTCTTCTCAATACTGCCGTCGCTCTGGCACATAACCCCATCAAAATGGCAAATGCTTTTGCCGGTGCTGTAAAAGCAGGTAGAGAAGCCTTTTTAGCTGGCGCTATGCTAGAACATGAACAAGCTCAAGCGAGTACGCCTAATTTAGGAATTCCATTTTGGCATCAAAGTTAAATTCACAACTCCCCACTCAATATCAATCACTTCGAGATAAGTTAATTGATCGATATCTTCCTCTAAAAATTGATCAACGTGATCATCTTACTCAGTTACATTTTTCGGATTCAAATCTTGTTTATCAACTAGTAAAAGAAGCTTGTTATGAACTAGGCTTTATTGAAATCGATGCAGAAGCTATTGCCAAAGCTTGGCAAAATAACAATCCGTCAATTGAGCAATTTGACCTTTTAGATTGGCCAAGTGATCCTAAATTATTTAATATAAAAGGAACTAATCCTAAAACCTCATTCCCTAGTTGTCCAAAAAATTTAGGCCTTTATGTGGTTGCACCTACTGCCGATTGGATTGAAAAACTCTTAATTGCGGGCGTAAAAACAGTACAATTGCGCTTTAAATCCGATGACAAAGAAGCAATTCGACAAGAAGTAAAAAAAGCGATTCAAATTGCTCAGCAATTTAATTGCCAGCTTTTTATTAACGATTTTTGGGAACTGGCTATTGAATACGGTGCTTATGGGGTCCATTTAGGCCAGGAAGATATCGATACCGCCGACTTTGATTTAATCAAATCAAATCAGCTTCGTTTGGGAATTAGTACGCATGGAATTGCAGAAATGCAACGAGCCGATCAAATATCCCCTAGCTATATTGCCCTAGGAGCTATTTTCCCAACCACTTTAAAAATCATGCCGACAGCGCCTCAGGGATTGGCACGCTTGGCCTTTTACACCAAGCTAATACAGTCCTACCCATTAGTCGGGATCGGAGGTGTTGATGAAACGAATCTAGAAGCTGTTTTAAAGTGTCAGGTGGGTTCTGTTGCAATGGTGAGGTCAGTCATTAACGCACCCGATTATCAGCTTGCGATTGATCAACTTCAAGCTAGGATTTTAGAATTTCAAATGAATGATTAATGTGTGGGAAACTGTTGGAATGCATGCCATAAAGCTCCATGCCCATTGCCTAATTGCTTTTCGGGAATGTGACTAGCCGCTAAGATAGCTCCTTGGGTATAGTCAATCCCTCTGTTCACCGCCATTTTTAATGACAGGTTTTGAGCTAAACCACAAGCAATAGCACTAGACAAGGTGCAACCAGTGCCATGGGTATTTTTCGTGGAAATTCGGGGGTGATGAAACTCTGTTACTTCGATATGTTGGCCATTTTTTTCAACTAGGACATCTTTTAACTGCTCCTGCGATAAATGTCCGCCTTTTAATAAAACCGCATTCGCACCCATTTTTAAAAGCGCATTTGCCGCTTCAACCATTTGGCTAGATTCAATCGAGCTAGCGTTTAAAAATGTTTGTGCTTCATTTAAATTAGGGGTAATCAGTCGACTAATCGGAAATAATAAATTCGCCATGGAATGTTGAATTTGATCCTCAGCCAATAATGCTCCAGAAGTAGCTACCATGACTGGATCAAATACGATATTTTGTCTATTTCTGCCTAATAACTCACTTAATAATTGAACTGTATTGCTACTTCCCAGCATGCCAATTTTTACAGCATCGATCTGAAAATCCTGCACGATAGCATTAAATTGGGCAGAGATCATCGATTCTGATAGTTGGGCGATTTGATCTACGCCTAATGTATTTTGGGCTGTCACTGCGGTAATTACCGTCATTCCAAAACAACCAAGGGCAGTTGCTGTTTTTAAATCAGCTTGAATTCCAGCCCCTCCACCACTATCTGAACCTGCAATGGATAACACCTTAGGAATATACATTTTTTAAAACCTCCTCAAAGCCTCGCAGGAACTTCTTTAATTATTCGAAAGAATTACAATAGCAGTACCGTAAGAGTTAATTTATTAGGGAGACTATTTATGAGAACACCATTCTTCAACAAAAAAGCTTTGGCATTTTTTCAATTAGCATTTTTAGGTTTGTTAATATCCTTACCATCTATGCACTCAGGTAATGCTCAAGCACAAGATAAATGGCCAAGTCGCCCTATCACCATGATTGTACCTTTTCCACCAGGCGGAGTTGCTGACACGGTTGGAAGACCAATTGCAGAAGCCTTGAGTCGTCAACTTGGCGAACCTGTAATTATTGAAAATAGAGCAGGTGCCGGCGGTGGAGTTGGAATGGCCGCTGCTTCCAAAGCAAAGCCTGATGGTTACACAATTTTAATGACTCTCTCCTCGATTTCGATTATTCCAGAAGCAGATAAAATTTTAGGTAAAGAAGTTTCTTACCGTACGAATCAATTTGCTCCGATTGCCAGATTTACTGCTGATCCAACTGTACTAGTAGTAAAAGCGGATAGCCCATGGAAAAGTTATGCCGAGTTCGTAGCTGGTATGAAAAAAAATCCAGGTAAATATAATTTTGGATCATCTGGTAACTATGGGACGATGCATATTCCTATGGAAATGATTAAGTTAAACGATCAGTTTGAAATGGCCCATATTCCTTATACAGGTGCCGGTCCTGCCATTGTGGCCTTATTGGGTGGACAGGTAGATGCCATTGCTACTGGACCTGCTTCAATAATCCAACAAATCAAAGCTGGTAAAGTCAGAGCATTAGCACATTGGGGCGATGGTCGTCTGGCAAGTTTGCCAGAAGTCCCCAGTTTGAAGGAGTTAGGCGAAAAAATTGAATTTGCGCAGTGGTCTGGTTTATTTGTCCCTAAAGATACTCCTGCTCCAATCGTTGAAAAACTTCGCCTAGCTTCTAAAGCCGCAGTCAATGATGAAAAAGTCAAAACGATTCTAGAGGGTGCTGGTTCACCGATTCAATATCTGGACGCTCCAGAGTTTCAGAAATATTGGGATGCTGATGCTAAGAAAATGTCTGACATTGTTAAAAAAATTGGTAAAGTTGAATAATGCATGACTAAATCTATTGATTCACTGGCATGGCAAGAAGGCTTTTTAAATTTAGGGAGTGCCTTCTTTACCCCTCTAAAGCCGACTCCGTTACCAGACTGTCTTGGGGGAGTTGTTTCTCAATCGGTTGCAAAAAGTATTGGCCTTTCATCAGGCTGGGAATTGGATCAACACAATTTAGAAGTACTGACTGGTAATGCTCATTTGGAAAATCGTCCAGCTTATGCAACGGTCTACTCAGGACATCAGTTTGGCGTTTGGGCAGGTCAACTAGGTGATGGTCGTGCGATTCATCTTGGAACGGTTCAGAATGGTGATGAATCTTATGAAATTCAGCTCAAAGGCGCTGGGAAAACACCCTATTCGAGAATGGGTGATGGTAGAGCTGTTTTAAGATCTTCGATCCGAGAGTTTTTATGTTCTGAGGCAATGGCCGGACTTAGCATCCCAACCACTCGTGCACTCGCTTTGACCCACTCCAGTGCTCCGGTTGTTCGAGAAAAAGTTGAAACAGCAGCGGTAGTAACTCGGGTAGCACCCTCCTTTATTCGTTTTGGCCACTTTGAACATTTTGCTTCGAATCAACAGTATGAAGATTTAAAAAGCTTAGCTGATTTCGTGATTGAAAATCACTACTCTCACCTCCAGGATTCCGAAGAGCCCTATTTGGCCTTACTAGAAGAGGTTATTGCTAAAAATGCTGCATTAGTAGCGAAATGGCAAGCTGTAGGATTTTGTCATGGTGTTTTAAATACAGACAATATGTCTATCCTCGGTTTAACCCTTGATTACGGTCCGTTCAGCTTTATCGATGCTACCGACTTAAAGTACATTTGTAATCATAGTGATAGCGCTGGAAGATACTCCTATCTGAATCAACCCAA
Organism: Polynucleobacter rarus; assembly: GCF_003072505.1. Lineage (GTDB taxonomy): Bacteria > Pseudomonadota > Gammaproteobacteria > Burkholderiales > Burkholderiaceae > Polynucleobacter > Polynucleobacter rarus. The sequence goes on along the minus strand of NZ_NTGB01000001.1, from coordinate 1,012,030 downwards.
TGTTTTTCATTGGAACTTAGTTCGTTTAGCAGAAGCATTATTACCATTGATAGCGCCCGGTCAAGATGAAGCATTGATTGATGCAAAAGTAGAGCAATTAAAAGAATTACTGTTTCAATTTCCCCATCAATATGAGCACTTCTATCAAGAAGAAATGCGTTTAAAACTTGGTCTGACACAATCAGAAAATGCCTTAGTCGAAGAATTGGTTTTACTTTTAGATCATAATAGGGTTGATTACACGTTCTTCTTTAGATCACTTTGTGATGTGGTTGATACGGCATCAATCGCTGCCATTTCGGTAATTAAAGATTTATTTTTAGATCAACTAGGTGTAGATCTTTGGCTTCAGAAATACCTTGCGATGATCCCAAGTGAAAAAGCCAAAGTCATTGCAGCGCAGATGAGAAGGCATAATCCAAAATACATCTTACGTCAATATCTTGCTCAAAAAGCAATTGAAAATGCAGAGAATGGGGATTTTGGTTTAGTGCATCAACTGCATGAGTGTTTGCAAAAGCCATACGATGAACAGTTAGAATTTTCTGAATTTGCAAAGTTACCCCCTGAATGGGCTTCACAGATTAGCGTATCATGCTCTTCCTGAGCTCAGAAATAGAGAACGTTAAGAGAGAACTTTTAGATGCAAAATAGTCAAAACGGCATGTCAGACGACTTCGATGATGAATACGATGGGCCAAGTAAGTCAGAAATTAAACGTCAAATGTTGGCTAGGCAAGACTTAGCCAAGACACTTTCAGAATTAAGTAGTGATCAGATTAAATCACTGCCGGTTGAAGAACGTCTAAAAGAAAAGCTTTTAGAAACTGAAAAAATTAGAACTTTTGGAGCCATTAAACGCCATAAACTTTTTTTAGGAAAATTAATGAGGGCTTTAGATGATGCAGAAATTGCTGCTATAGAAGCCCGCCTAGAGGCGATTAAAGGAGTCAACAAAGTAGAAATTGCAAAGTTTCATCATCTCGAACGATTACGGGAAGATTTACTGAACAATGACGCTAGGCTCACACAATTGATACAGGATCACCCTGGGTTGGATTTGCAAAACTTACGAACCCTCATTCGCAATGCTAGAAAAGAAAAAGCGGAAAACAAACCACCCAAAGCCTTTAGAGAGTTATTTCAAATTTTAAAAGCTTTAGATGGTGCTGAACAAAATCCTGAGATTGAGTAAACCATTGGTAAGTAAAGAAGAATTACTCACTTTCACTACCAGTAAAAATAATTTCATTTTCAGTAATATGAATTGCTAGAGGAATCAAGCTTGCCCCCTTTGGGCACGGTCCTCTTACAGAAAGACCCGTCTTGATCTCATAGACAGCATAATGAGTTGCACAAACGATATAGTTCAAATCTTCATCTAAAAACTGTGCAGGATTCCAATCCATTTCCATCGGCAAATGTGCACAACGATTTAGATAAGCAACCACCAATTGATTCTTCCGTAGAACAAATGCAGGTAAGTAGTCCTCAGGATCTGCATTCATGCCTGGAAATGATTGAATGTCAGAGCAACGTACCTGAAAACGTATTGCGCTATGATTTGCTAGATCGTTTGGATGACAAATCACCTCTCCTTTTCGAACGATTAAATCATTTGGGGTTTCATTCATCTTCAGAGCAATTTAAAAAGGTTTAGAATCATCTTTATAGCAAAAAAACATTTACTCAGACAACCTTTTTTAATAATTACTATGACAAAACAAATTATTCCTTATTTACCAATCGATCTTAAAGAGCCAAAAGAAATTGTCGACGCTGTGCGTGCTCGTCGTGGAGGTACTCTGCTGAATTTAGACAGAATGCTACTGAACAGTCCGGCATTAATTAGAGGTTGGAATGCCCATTTAAAAGAAATTCGTGAGAATCTTACCCTCGACGATAAGTACAAAGAAATTGGGATGTGCGGAGTCGCTATTCTCAACCGCGCTGAATATGAGTTTATTCACCATGCTCCAGAACTTTTAAAAGCCGGTGGTACTCAGGCACAAGTAGATGAAATTAGAAAAATTGATACTGATGCATTTAATGCTAGTTTATTTGATGCAACTGAACTTGATGTTATAGCTCTTACAGTTGCTATGACTCGGCATATTGAAGTACCTGTAGAAGTGATGGAACGTTTACAAAAAACGCTTGGAAACCAAGAAACAGTAGAGATGGTTGCGGTCGTTGCCACCTACAACATGGTTTCAAGATTTCTAATTGCTACTGGTGTTTCTCCAGAAAGTCATTAATATAAATTGACTGATTCTTTGTTTTACACTGAAATACTCGAGAGCATTAGTCATATTCCCGCAGCTGAGTGGAATCAGTTAATTACCGATCCAGATGCCTCCCCTTTTATTCGTCATGAATATTTGGAGGCCATGGAGCTGAGTGGCAGTGTTTCTGTCTCAACTGGTTGGCAACCTTGTCATTTCGCAGTAAGGCGTCGCGACAATGATGAATTACTTTGTGCCATGCCAGCTTATTTAAAAAAGCATTCCTACGGTGAGTTTGTTTTTGATTGGGCGTGGGCCAATGCATATCAACAAAATGGACTGCAATATTATCCTAAGTTACTGAGCGCGATTCCGTTTACCCCAGTAAGCGGATCTCGTGTTGTTGGCGATCACCAAGAAGCCCAAGAAATTTTAATCGCGACCTGTGTTCAATGGATCAAGGAACAGAATATTTCTTCCATGCACATGCTCTTTCCTTGTAGCGCTTCGGAAGAACTGCTCAAGAAATTCAACTTTCTACGAAGAGAGTCAATTCAGTTTCATTGGCAAAATCACTCACTCGAAAGACCATCAGAGAAACTATCTGATTTTCACGAATTTTTATATACCCTCAATAAAAAGAGGCGTAATAACATCCTCCGGGAAAGGCAAAGCGTTGAGGAGGCTGGCATTCTCTTTGAGCATATGCCTGGTTCTTCCATGCAGGCAAGTGACTGGGATGATTTTTATACTTTTTATGCTTCGAATTACATCAATCACGGTAATGCTCCATATTTGACGCGATCTTTCTTTGAAATAATTGGTAAAACGATGGCTGAATATATTCATGTCATTTTTGCGATCAAAGAGAACCGTCGTATCGCCAGCTCCCTACTCTTTAGAAATAGAAGTCCTAATGAACGCGTTTACGGTAGGTATTGGGGTAGTACTGAGTATGTCAGCAATCTTCACTTTGAAACAGCTTATTATCAATCGATTGAATTTTGCATTCGTGAAAAAATCAGTATTTTTGAGGGTGGCGCACAAGGTGAACATAAAATTCATCGGGGATTATTGCCAGTGAACCTGTATTCGATGCACTATTTGGTTGATGACAGATTTGCAAATGCTGTCCAAAACTTCTTAGAACAAGAAGGCAACTCAATGCACAAATACTTAAACGAACTCGTTGAACATCAGCCGATTAAAAAATCATAGCTGAAAAAATGGGTAAAAGTTCCTACTGAAAATCAGTGGCAAAGACTTCTGAGCTAGATTCTGATAGAAAGTTTGTGGCAGTATAGTTTTGAAGAAGTCGACTATTTTTAGGCAAATTGGCTGCTAAAAATTCCATTTGATCCGCAAGAATATTTCTTCCTTTGAGAATCATGTCTTCATAAAGACTTGGAATGTAAGGTGCATACATCAAGGACATACCAGCATTTTCAGGGGAACGATTACCCTTTTTCTGATTACACGCTCGGCATGAAATTACCAAATTCATCCAAGAGTAGCAGCCTCCTTTTGAAGAGGGTGTAATGTGTTCCGCTTCTGCTTCACTCTCGTTAATCAAACTAGCGCAATAAGCACATAGGCCTTGATCACGTTTATAGAGTTTTGCTTTAGTGATAGAAGGAATGACTTCAAAGAGGTTAATTCTAGAACTACCTTTGGTAGCGATGATAGAGTGTAGTTCTATTACCGACTGTTTTCCTGAAAGTCGGGAAATCCCTCCCCTCATCACCGCAACGGGTTTACCTAAAGTCCAAGCAATACTTCCTTCTGCATAGTGTTTGGTAGCTTCCTCAGCGTTAATCCAACTCTGAGGAATACCACCAACGTCTAGCTTCAAAATATGGAGCACGTTCAACCTCAATTAATTTTCTTAAGAAAACCTCTTTCAATCCTTATCTTAATAGAGATTTCATGACATTGCTAAGAAAATTGCACTAGGATACAAAATATCCCTTAAAAGTTTAGCGCTGTCCTATTTTTAGGGTCTTAAAAACATTTTGATGCTCTCTCGGTAAACATCTCCAGTATTGCGGAGCTGCCTCAACTTGACCACCAAGTTCGGTGGCCGCCTCCCAAACCCAGCGAGGTTTATACAAAAATGCTCTAGCTAGAGCAACTAAATCCGCCTCACCACGCTCTAAAATCTCTTGGGCTTGAGTAGGGTCAGTAATCAGTCCAACGGCAATGGTTGGTAAACCTGTTTCCTCTTTAATTTTTTTAGCAAAATCAACCTGATATCCCGGTTTAATCGCTATTTTTTGGGCCGAGGAGACTCCGCCACTAGAAACGTGAATATAAGAAACATCGTAGGCTTTGAGCGCATTACTTAAAACCACAGTTTCTTCAGGGGTCCAACCATCAGCGACCCAGTCACTGGCTGATAAACGTATCCCGAGAACTCCTTTATAAACTTCACGAATCGCCGCAAAAATCTCCAGCGGAAAACGCATTCTATTGGCAGAAGAGCCACCATATTCATCAGTTCGTTGATTAGCAACTGGTGATAAAAATTGATGAATTAAATAACCATGTGCACCATGTAGCTCAATAAAATCAACGCCCACTCTTTGCGCTCGAATGGCGGCTTGCACAAAAGCTGCTTTAATTTCGTCAAGGCCAGCTTGATCAAGTGCAAGCGGTAATACCTCGCCTAGGTTTTGAGGAATCGCAGAAGGAGCTTTAGTTTGCCAACCATTTGGTTGACTTGGTTCGATTAATGCTCCACCTTCCCAAGGGGCAGCACTGGATGCTTTTCTACCAGCATGGCATAACTGAATACCCACTTTAACCGCTGGTGCTAATGCCCGAGCCCGCTGCAAATGGTCTGTCAATGCGGCTTCGCAAGCGTCGTTATATAAACCTAAACAGTGTGGCGTAATTCTGCCATCTGCCGTCACACCAGTAGCCTCTATGATAAGGGCTGAGGCCCCGCTGTTTAAGAGGTTTGCCCAGTGAAAAAGATGCCAATCATTTGCTAATCCATCAATTGATGAGTACTGGCACATTGGTGCAACCACAGTTCTGTTGGCCAAGGTAATACCACCGTTCGGTGCCGGAAGTTTAAATTCAGTAAAAAGTAGGCTCATAGTTTTTTTATTTAGGGTAGGTAAGTATTTGTCAAATATATTAAATGTGAATTGAATATAACGTTAGTTTAAAACGAATGTTAAGATTGAAGAATAGAACCCAACTTCTTAATATTCAACTCGTGTTTTTTGATAGCAAAAGGTCTTATTGATATGACAAAAAAATCAAATTCTTCCCTAATTTTACCGAGTGAAATTACCCCTCAGCATTTTTTTGAAAATCGTCGTAACTTGATGAAGGTCGCTGCAGCGAGTACTTTAAGTGCCTCAATGGGGGAGTGGTTCACGAGGGATGCTGTTGCGCAAAGTGTTGCAAACAAACTCAATAGCACCCCTAACGTGGCTTTATCCGTCCTTGAGAAAAAGACTAGTTATGAGGACGTTACGAGTTATAACAACTTTTATGAATTTGGGATGGATAAAAGTGATCCGAAACAAAATGTCAAAAACTTTCAAACAACGCCTTGGAAAATTAGTATCGAGGGCCTTGTAAATAAACCTAGAGTGTTTGATTTAGCCGACTTATTAAAACTAGCGCCAATGGAGGAGCGTATTTACCGGATGCGCTGTGTCGAGGGCTGGTCGATGGTCATTCCATGGGTTGGCTATTCATTATCTAATTTGATTAAACAAGTCGAGCCACAGGGATCTGCTAAATTTGTAGAATTTGTTTCACTAGCTGATAAAAAACAAATGCCTGGTCTTGGCAGTCAAGTTCTAAGTTGGCCCTATGTTGAAGGCCTCAGATTAGACGAAGCCATGCACCCATTGACACTTCTGACACTCGGTTTGTACGGGGAAGTCCTACCGAAGCAAAATGGCGCACCGGTAAGATTGGTAGTACCTTGGAAGTATGGTTTTAAGAGTGCAAAATCGATCGTCAAAATTCGTCTTGTCGAAAAACAACCAGCCAACAGCTGGTGGCTTGCTAACCCCGGTGAGTACGGCTTTTATTCAAATGTGAACCCAGAAGTTGACCATCCCCGCTGGTCTCAGGCAAGTGAGAGAAGAATTGGCGATGACAAAGGATTTTTCGGCCCAAAGCGTAAAACATTAATGCTCAATGGTTATGCTGACCAAGTAGGATCTTTGTATGCTGGAATGGACCTTAAAAAATATTTCTAAACAGTATGGGTATCAGGCGATTCTTGTCTTCTGTTTGTTTCCATTCATCAGACTTTTATGGCTTGGCTTTGATAACGCGTTAACTGCTAATCCGATTGAATTTATTACGCGCTATACAGGCACATGGGCTCTTGTTTTTTTATGTTGTACCCTTGCGGTTTCTCCACTCAGAAAAGTTACTAACTTTAACCACTTCATCAGTTACCGCAGACCCTTGGGTTTAGCGTGTTTTGCCTATGCACTTCTGCATTTTCTGACTTGGCTAGTGCTGGATCATCAACTAGAGTTTTCAGAAATTATTCCAGACTTTTACAAACGCACCTATATTACGATTGGCTTATTAGCCTTCATTTTATTAATTCCACTAGCTATTACGTCAACCAACTCGATGCAAAAGCTGTTAGGCAGGAATTGGAAAAAACTGCATCAATTGATTTACCTGATCGCTCTATTAGCCCCACTTCATTATTGGATTCATAAAGCCGCTAAAAACAACTTATTTACTGTAAAAATCTACCTTGGAATTATTGGTGTACTTCTCGCTTATCGAGTCTTTTACTGGGCAAAGAGAAATTTAGCGTCAAGGAATTCCCCTAAAACGTTGAACTAGCAATGCTTTAAAATCCATCTTTAATCAACAAAAACTGATATGATTGAATGTTTAAACGTTGGTGAGTTGGTTCTTGACTGTGATCAGTTTGGTTCTCGGTATTTGGTTCTCGGTATCGCTCCAATGATCGTTCTCAGTAGTTCACTAAGAATTTTGCTAACCGTTGAACTGGATACGATTACATTTCGATCAACACTTAAAACACTTTTAATATCAAAAATTCCTGAATTATTTTAAGCATGACCTCTTTTAAACCCCCATTTACTCCCTTAGTAGAGTTACGCAATACCCTCTTTCAAAGAGGCTTTGCACTATTGCAAAACCAGGATTTTTTTTCGTTTACTGGAACGCTTGAAGCCCAATGGGAAAATTTAAAAACTGAATGGTCATCTCTAGAGCCGGATCAATATTTAAAAGATGGCGGTAAATATCGTCAGCGTAAACACGCTAGTGTCATTGTTTCTGAAAATAAAATTGAGTTGGTACCATATCGACCCCATTTCCAACCCTTATCCTACAATGCCCTTCATGGTGGCATGCAAAGATGGTTTACAGAGTGCTCAGTAGATTTTCTTACAAGTCAGCCATTAAGTAATTTACTTTACTCACTTACAAATTTATTTGATCAAATTGAGGCATCACAATCCAATCAGGAAGTTAATAACTCTCTTCGCTGGTTCACAGAAGTGCATCAATTTCGAATTGACACTGCCAGTGGTATCGGAAGACCCACCCCAGAAGGTGCACATCGTGACGGTGTCCATTTTGTAGCGGTATTGTTAGTAGATCGACACTTAGTAAAAGGTGGGGAGTCTCGTGTTTTTTCTGCCAGTGGCCCACAAGGTGAGCGCTTCACCTTGGATGAATCATGGACGCTCTTAATCCTCGATGATTTAAAGGTACTACACGAAACAACACCTATTCAACCTATGGATCGACTTCATCCAGAGCAAACTTGGCGAGATACCTTAGTTTTAACCTTCCGAAAAGATGCTTTTTTGGAGGATGTTAGTAGAGCATCAAAAATCACACAATCCTCTTCTGAGCCATCCTCATGTTAAGCCTACAAGGAAAGCGCTTAGTCATTTTCGCAATTATTTTATCTTTTTTAATCCATGTCTTTTTTGGTTTTTACTTAGATTTTTCTGTCGACGAAGCCCACTATGCTTTATATGGACTTCATTTAGATTGGAGTTACTTTGATCACCCGCCACTAGTTGGTTGGATTCAAGCACTCCCTATCAACTTCGAGTTCTCAGTAGGATTTATACGACTATTCATCCCTGAAGTCATCTGGCTTTTTAGTATCCTAATGACGATGTCGCTGACTAGACTGATTTTGGATTCTTTTTTTTACTTCTCAGGTGATATGCATTTTAAATCTGCCCCCCTTTGGGCAGCTTTGTGCTTAGTAAGCTCTCCGATTCTCCACGTATTAGGGGTAGGACTTCTGCCTGATACTCTTTTAATGCTGATTGTGCCAATGATGATGTGGTTAACAATCAAAATTCATCTGCAACTATCTCAACGATATTCTCGTGATTTAGGACTTTGGATTTTACTAGGCTGTGTACTAGGACTAGCAGCACTAGCCAAATATACATCCTTATTTTTTGCCCTTGCCATTCCATTTTGTTTAATCAGTTGGAATGGTTTGAAGATGTTCAGTCGTCCCGGATTTTGGATTTGTCTTTTGATTGCAGCAATACTCACATCTCCAATCATTTATTGGAACATTCAACATGAGTGGATTTCTTTTACCTATCAGATGGCACATGGCTCAGGTGGTGAGTGGAAATTTAAACGATTAGGCGTTTTCCTCCTCAATCAAATGGTTTGTTTTGGAGTTCTTCCGATTTTAGGCGTTGTTTGGACTTATCGTCGACATCTAAACACACCCTCTCCCCTAACTCTATTTTTTATCATCCCATTCCTTCTATTTTTATATTTTTCGGGGGGCGGTTCTAGTCTTCCTCATTGGACGAGTCCGGCTTGGATTGCATTGGCACCGATTGCCGGTATAGGCTTATCGAATGCTTGGGGGATGAGCAAAAGAATTTGGATCAGGTTCTTCCTGATTACTCAGTTATCTATTTGCATATTAGGTTTTTCATTATTGCTATGGGGAGGAATTCCTTCCGTTTCAATGCAAGACCCACTTGGAAAAAACAATCCCATTGCTGATTTGTATGGCTGGTCTGAGGCTGGTGAAAAGATGAAAATTCTGGCACAAAAAAATCAAATAGAACATTTAGTCGTTCAAAATTGGACTTTAGGTAGTCGATTGGCCTGGTATGCAAAGCCCCTTCCAGTCCATATTTTAGATGAGCGAGTAGATCAATTTGATTTATGGTTCGGTAAATTACCAATTGGTAAAGATGCATTACTGTTAAATTGGTCGCAAATGTCATTTACCCTCCCCGTTGGAGATACAGGTTTTGAGCGTTGTGACAAGGTGGATTCAATGGTAGTTCATCATTTTGGTCGGGATATTGCTCAATTTGATTTCTTAATATGTAAAAACTGGCAAGGTTCGTTCGTCTCCCAAAGAAACGATTTTGACTTTAATTTACCGCTAGAAACAAAGTCAAGTACTGAGTTGGAATCCCCTCCCGAACAAGTTCCTTCCGAACCATCTGTGCCAAATTCAAAGAATAATTAAATGTAACTTTTAAACCATTTATCATTAACTAAAACTTAAACGATCTTTTTATTCATTTTGACAAATCCTATTCATAGCACTTGGAGACAAAAACTCTTTTCTTGGATGAGGGTTTTAATTTCACTTCTTCTTTTAGCTCGTGCTTTTACATTAATTGATTGGCAAAATATAGAGAAAGCACTCCCAACGATTCAATTTGAATGGCTCCTTTTAACGCTATTTTTTCTTTGGCTGAGCAACGCCACCTCTGGCCTCCGTTGGGGGAAAATTATGCAAGCGGGTGGTTTTATTGCTCCCTTGATTGAATATGTACGCTGGTATTTTTCAGGAGGTTTAATTAATCAGGGGCTACCAACCACTCTTGGTGGTGATAGTTACCGAGCTATTTCTGCGCACAATCACTCTGATAAAAATCCATTATTGCCACCTGACCAATCTCCCAATCTGAAGCTGGCATTTTATAATGTCGCTCTGGATCGATCTTTGGGATTCGCTGGCAATAGTATCTTAGGGGCTATTGGCTTAGGACTTGGCGGATATATTTTTAACGACTGGTTAGGAACAACTGGCTGGATTTTATGTGTCTTAATGATTATGGGAGCTGGCATGATCTCCCTTCTTATTCATCTAGACTTTAGCAAACAACTCATCCAAAAAGCGCTACATAAATTAGATATTCATAATGGTATTCAATCTACAATTTACGCTTGGGGTTGGCCAAACGTTGTTTTTCAAATACCAATTGCTGTCTTGATTCATTTTTTCACACTTGCAGCCTATTGGGGATGTTTAAAAGCTTGTCATGTAGATGCACCAATTGAATCTTTATTGATAGGCATCCCAGCGATTAGCATTTTGATGATATTGCCCATTAGTATCTCCGGCTGGGGATTAAGAGAAACTTCCTTGGTAAGTATTTTGGGGCTTTGGCATTTAGATACAAGTCTTGTTATTTTAAGTTCCTTGCTGTACGGTTTGATCACATTAATCACATTTCTACCCGGTTTGCTAAGATTGGTAGTAAAAAAAAATTCCACCTGAGATAATATTTTCATGACTATTCGTGTAGACACAATGCGGCGTATTGATCACCTTGCTGGTGTGCCTTTATGCGCCCTTTTAAGTCCGTTTGTCCTTCTTTTTGACTGGTTGCGTAACTTAGTAGGTCAGCCATCAGCGAGTCCAAAAAAAGTTCTATTTATAGAACTTTCAGAAATGGGTAGTGCCATCTTAGTTGATCCCGCAATGAGAGAGACGATCAAACGCGGAGCACAAATCTATTTTCTTATTTTTAAAAGTAATCAAGTCAGTCTTGAGCTATTAAAAACCGTACCGAAACACCAGATTCTAACCATTGATGCCAGTGGCCTTGTTCCTCTGATACGAAGTACCATGAAAGTGTTGTGGCAAATACATCAATTAAAAATTGATACGGTGATTGACTTAGAATTGTTCTCGCGCTTTACGGCACTTTTAACCGGTTGCTCTTTAGCAAGACGTCGCGTTGGTTACCATATCTATCATGGCGAAGGATTGTGGCGTGGCAAGATGCTAACCCATGCCGTGCACTATAACCCGCATATCCACATCTCTAAAAATTTTATGTCGCTAGTCCATGCTGCATTTAGTTCTATTCAAGAGCTTCCTTTTAGTAAGATCCTGATAAAAGATGAAGATATCGTTTTAGCCCAAGCAGAAGTTAGTGACGAGCAGAGGGATTTGGTTAGACAGAAAATTATGCAATGTCTTAACGAATCCAAGGCTAATGAAACTTTAAAGTTGCGTTTTCCAAACCCACTGATTTTAATTAATCCTAATGCAAGTGATTTATTACCGCAAAGGCGCTGGGCTCCAGCTCGTTTCAGTGATTTAATTAGTCAGGCTGCCCAAAAATGGCCAGAGGCAATCTTTTTAATTACTGGCTCTCCTGAAGAACATCCTTACGCGCAAAATGTACTAAATGCAGCAAAATCCAATAATGTCATTAATTTTGCAGGTCAGGTTAAATTCACTCAACTACCAGCGCTGTATCAGCTAGCGGATCTGATGGTTACCAATGACTCCGGACCTGGGCATTTTTCCTCAGTAACTCCCCTCGCAACCATCGTTTTATTCGGCCCTGAAACACCTGCTCTGTATGGCTCCTTAGGTAAATCCATTCCTATCTTTGCTGGGTTGGCGTGTTCTCCTTGTGTGAGTGCAGCGAATCATCGTAAGACGCCATGTCTTGACAATGTGTGTATGCAAGCGATTCAAGTTCCCCAAGTGATGAGTGCAATGGAAAAACTACTCGATTCTCCAACAAATGAAGTGGTAGTTAATTTTGAATAGTCTGACAAGTTCCTCTTTGGGTTCGCCTCGAGAAACTTTGCCAATTTATGCATGGTGCTTCGTCTTCATTCCTTTTTTGATTTGGGTAGTCGTCGATCAAAATAATTGGAATACTGATTTATTTTTGAGCCTAAATCATTACTTTGCCAGTCTACCTGATCTTTTTTGGACGACTTTATCTTTGTTTGGGAATGGTTGGTTCAGCTTTGCAGTTCTACTTCCGGTAGTCTTTTTTGCACCTAGGGTTATTTTTGCTGCTTTACTTAGTGGTATTTTTACCGGTATCTTATCGGGAGTCAGTAAATCCTATTTTGATACTGCAAGACCAGCTAGCGTCATTGATCAAAGTAGTTTTCATATTATTGACTCTCCCCTACTTCACTCTGCAATGCCCTCTGGTCATACTATGACTGCTTTTGCGATTGCCTTCGCAGTTATTTTCTCAGCTCCCAAAGGAGCTCTAAAGTATTCGTCCTTAATCTTCTTGATCGCAATCGGGACTGGTTTATCCAGAATCGCAGTAGGAGCGCATTGGCCATCCGATGTATTAATCGGGGCATCATTCGGAATTTTTTGTGGTTTAGTTGGTACGATGATGATCTTTAAAATTCCTGCCTCAAAATTCAAAACCTATTCAATCTTGACCGCAGTCGTTGTTCTCATTAGTCTAGTCAATATTTATATCTTGTTAAATGAAAAACTCGACTTTTCAATTAACCAACCGATCCAATACGTTACTGCAATTTTTTTAAGTATCCACTTTGCAATTTACTTTAGTTTATTTATGAAACATCGTCGGTTGATGAAAAATCATGTTTAGTTATCGCCATGCCTTTCATGCAGGAAATCATGCGGATGTGCTTAAACACATTACCTTGTTAATCGGTCTGAACTTGCTACAAAGAAAAGAAACTGGTATTGCCCTTATCGACACCCATGCAGGAGCAGGAATCTATAATCTCGAGAGCGAGTATGCAACAAAAAGTGCTGAAGCAATTGAAGGAATTTTACGATTAGCTTCATATTGCAATGAGAATCCAGATGGCATTCCGGACGGAGTTAAGGCTTATTTCAAGGAAATCAGTCACTTAAATCAGCATCAAACCAAGTCTATCAAAACTTATCCTGGTTCTTCTCAATTAATGCTGCAAGCGATGAGAGTTCAAGATCAACTGAAATTAATGGAACTCCACACGACAGACTATCCTAGCCTAGTCGAAAATATGACCGTATCACAGGGCGAGTACCGCCCTAAAAAATCAGTTCAAATGTTTCAGAAAGATGGTTTTACCCAATTAAAAGCCTTTCTGCCACCACCAACCCGCAGAGGACTTTGTTTAATTGATCCATCTTATGAAAACAAGGATGACTACCAGTTTGTTTTAACGGCACTCAAAGATGCGATTAAGCGCTTTGCAACAGGAGCCTATTTCGTATGGTATCCAATCCTACAACGCCGGGATGCAACAGAATTACCGCATCAACTCGCAGAGTTCTGTAAGGATCACCATTTACCTTATTTACAAGCTGAATTACAGATTAAGAGTCAAATCCTAACCGAAGGCTTAGCTGCTAGTGGTATGTGGATCATCAATCCACCTTGGCAACTTCAAGAGCAGCTCGAAATCTGTTTACCCTTTTTAGTAAAGGCACTTGGTCAAGACGATTACAGCCGTTATGAATTGACGGCCCATGATTAATCTATTTTTTCATGAAAGCAAAAGCTAAATTTTCAGCTTGAAGGGGCTAAAATTAGTCTGCACATCATAGTAATCTTCATTCTCTTTTTTCTTTAAAAAAGCGACAATTTTGTAAGTAAAGGGAACAGCCAAAATTTCCCATGACGTTTTCAAAACGTATTGCACTATTGCCACTTGAATAACTTGTTCAATAGGCCATATTGCATAAAAAGCTAACATATAAAATAAGCTCGAATCGACTAACTCGCCACAAGCAGTAGAACCAATCATGCGGAACCAGAGATGCTTACCCTTAAAGTAAATTTTCATTTTGGCCAGCACGTATGCATTCACTAAGCTACCAGACCAAAATGCAATAATCGAACCAAAGACTATTCGCCAAGTATTACCAAAAACAGATTCAAGACCTTCTTGTAAATGACTGTTGTACTCCCCTGGAGCTGGAGTTAAGTGGATCACAACTTGGGACATGAATGCAGCAAAAACCAAGGCAGCAAAGCCACACCAGACTGCTCGGCGATCATAGGCGTAACCATAAACCTCAGTCAAAATGTCGCCAAAGGCATACGAAATAGGAAAAAACAAAATCCCTGCCCCAAAAATCATGGTTCCTAAATAGGGTAATTCAATTTGGGCAGCCTTCCCGGCACCAATTAAATTAGAACAAATAAGGACCGTCACAAACGCCACTAACATCAAATCATAATATTTGAATGCCTTTTTGGATGAGGGTGTTTCTACAGTTGATTTTGTGGAAGGGTTTTCTTGTTCGGTCATCATTTAAAATTTAGTCTAAACTAACATTAATATCATTTTTTTATCTTATCAAGATTATGTCAAATAAAACAAGATTTCAGTGGGACGACCCTCTTTTAATTGCACAACAATTAACCATGGAAGAGCGCATGATTTCTGATGCAGCTCGTCAATATAGTCAAGAACGTCTCATGCCCAGAATCCGTGAATCGTTTCATAACGAAGTGACGGACCAGGGAATTTTCCGTGAAATGGGCGAGTTAGGTTTTTTAGGCTGCACTATTCCAAGTGAATACGGTGGTGCTGGACTTGGTTATGTCGCCTACGGTGTGATTGCTCGAGAAGTTGAGCGAGTTGATTCCGGTTATCGCTCTATGCTTTCAGTGCAATCATCGCTGGTGATGTTGCCAATTTATGAGTTTGGATCTGAAGAACAAAAGCAAAAGTATCTGCCAAAACTTGCTAGCGGCCACCTTATTGGTTGCTTTGGATTGACAGAACCAGACCATGGTTCCGATCCGGGCAGCATGGTTACAAGAGCAAAATCTGTTCCAGGTGGCTTTGAATTGACAGGTTCAAAAATTTGGATTTCAAATGCCCCATTTGCAGATGTATTTGTGATTTGGGCTAAAAATGATGATGGCGTGATTCGTGGCTATATTTTAGAAAAAAATATGAAGGGTTTATCTGCCCCTGTCATGCATGGCAAGATGGGACTTAGAGCATCAACGACTGGTCAGGTATTTATGGATCAAGTTTTTGTACCCGCAGAAAATGAATTACCCAAGGTGTCTGGTTTAAAAGGCCCATTTACCTGCTTGAATTCCGCTAGATATGGGATTGCTTGGGGGGCGATGGGTGCTGCAGAAGAATGTATGCGCATTGCTCGTCAATA
This sequence comes from Polynucleobacter rarus, assembly GCF_003072505.1. Taxonomy (GTDB): domain Bacteria; phylum Pseudomonadota; class Gammaproteobacteria; order Burkholderiales; family Burkholderiaceae; genus Polynucleobacter; species Polynucleobacter rarus. The sequence goes on along the minus strand of NZ_NTGB01000001.1, from coordinate 996,625 downwards.
CACGCTAGATCGCAAACAGTTTAATCGTCCTCTTGCCTCCAATCAGTTAATACAGAAAAAATTAGCTGATATGCTTGCAGAAATTAGTTTGGCCTTACAGGGTGCTCTTCGCTTGGGTAGAATGAAAGAAGAAGGAATAGATTGTCCTGAAATTACTTCAATTATGAAGCGCAACTCTACTGGAAAAGCTTTAGAAATCGCCCGGATGGCTAGGGATATGCTGGGTGGTAACGGTATTTCTGAAGAATATGATGTGATTAGGCATCTTTTAAACTTAGAGGTTGTGAATACCTATGAAGGTACCCATGATATCCACGCCCTTATTTTAGGACGCGCAATCACTGGGATTTCAGCCTTCTAAAACTTAATTTAATTTACAAAAACCCACTAGACTTTCGGCTAGTGGGTTTTTTTAGATTTCTATTTTTGCACCTAGTTCGACAACTCGATTCGTCGGAATCTGGTAAAAGTCCGAAGGCTTCGCTGCATTTTGGTACATCCAAGCAAAGATTTTCTCACGCCATATTGCCATACCAGGTATCGCCGATGGGATAACAGAGTCTCTAGCTAAGAAATAAGATGTGTCCATACTTTCGCATTCAATTCCGTAGGCTTTTAAATCATCGATAATTTTTAATGCATCTGGTGTTTCTTTGAAACCATAGATAGCCCGAACTAAATACATCTGATTACCAAGATCTTTAAAAGTGATTCTTTGTTCCTCTTCCACGAATGGAACATCCCAAATACTAATCTTCAAGAAAATAACTCGTTCATGCAAGATTTTATTGTGTTTCAAATTGTGCAACATTGCTACTGGAACATAATCAACGTGGGCCGTCAGGAATACAGCTGTGCCTTCAACTCGAATAGGTGGATGATAGTTCAGAGAATCAATAAAACCAAGTAATGGGATACCGTTTTGAACAGCTTTTTCTCGTAGTAACTTTCTACCTAAGTACCAGGTCATTAATAAAACGAAGCAAATAATCCCTAGCAACAGAGGGAACCAGCCCCCTTCAGCAATCTTCAGTAAATTAGCAGCAAAAAATGCAAAGTCCACAGATATAAATAGACCAATAATTACAAAAATTAGTATCGGATTCCATCTCCAAACAAAACTCATCACAATCGCAGATAAGATGGTTGTAATAATCATTGTTGTTGTAACGGCTATTCCGTAAGCAGCAGCAAGATTTGCTGAACTTTTGAAAGAAACCACGACGAAAATTACGATAATTAAAAGCATCCAATTAATTGCGGGCATATAAATTTGTCCAACCTCTTTGGCTGAAGTATAGAAAATCCGCATTCTTGGTACAAATCCTAATAAGATTGCTTGACTCGTCATCGAGTAAGCACCTGAAATAACGGCTTGTGAGGCGATAACAGTTGCACATGTGGCCAATATGACGAGTGGCAAAGTGAACGCTTCAGGAACCATTAAGAAAAATGGATTAGAAATAGCCTCAGGGGTATTCAACAACATAGCCCCTTGACCGAAATAATTGAGAAGAAGACAAGGCATCGCAATAAAAAACCAAGCATATCGGATTGGTTTGATACCAAAGTGACCCATATCTGCATACAGTGCTTCAGCTCCGGTTAGAACCAAAAATACTGCACCCAAAACAATAAATGCCTGCAAGGAGTGCTCGACTAAAAAATTGATCGCATACAGGGGGTTTACTGCAGAAATAATTTGCGGATTATCAACAATGTTGTAAATTCCCATTAAACCTAATACTCCAAACCAAACCACCATAATGGGGCCAAACAAAATACCTACGGTTGAAGTGCCCTTTTTCTGAATCAAGAACAGCAAAATTAAAATAATGAGGGTAATTGGAATGACATAAGGCTTGAACTCAGCAGAAACAACTTCAATACCCTCAACTGCAGATAGTACAGAAATAGCTGGGGTAATTACAGCGTCACCATAAAACATGCAAGCCCCAAAAACCCCAAGCATAATAATCGCTGAAGCACGCCTCGAACCAACCGGTGCTGTACGAAGAGCAAGAGCCATGAGGGCAAGAATACCACCTTCACCTTTATTATTAGCCCGCATCACAAAAAGAACGTATTTCAAAGAAACGACGATCAAAAAGGCCCAAAAGACCATTGATATCACCCCAAATACAGCATCAGCAGAGAATGGAATGCCATGTTCTGGACTAAAACATTCCTTAAGGGCATATAAGGGACTGGTGCCAATGTCACCAAAGACAATACCAATGGCAGCTAGCATTAAAGTGTAAGTATTTCCATTCTTTGAATGAGCATGAGACTCAAGGTTGATGGGACGTAGAATCTTTGATTCTGAAAACTCACGGTTGCTTAGGGACATGTTCTACCTTGTTGGTGCTCCAATGCTGAAAATTATATACCTTAAAAGTTTACGGTAAATGTTTTTGTTAGGGTTAACCCAAGTTTTAATCCAACCAACTGCCCATACCTTGTGCATTTTTTTCAATATCCAATGTCAATAATTGTTGGATTTTAGAATCCGTTAACTCGCACCCCTGATTTCTGAGAGCTTGCGTATAAATATTAAGTAATCCTTCTTTCAGAAATTCATGGCGATTTTCCGCAAACTTCAGTTTTTTTCCTAAATTTTCAACCTCTTCTAACAACTTTAAAAAGGCTTCATACATTTGAGGAACATGCTGAAAAGAACCAAAGTGCGAGAAATATAAACAGGAAGGCGTGAGTGCCATGACTTTCTTTAAGGAAACTTTTAGAGACCTTGAATCAAAATGAATTGGTGTTGCTGGAAAAACAAAAGAACCTTGAGGTGTATCAAATTCAGGATAAGATAAACCGAAGGTATCGCCAGTAAAAACTCCTTGAGATAACTCATCCCAAATACAAAGATGGTGCTTTGCAATTCCTGGTGTTTCTAAAATCGTCAACATTCGACCAGCTAGATTGATTAAATCTCCCTCTCGCGCTTCCATGATCCTTTTAGATGGGATAGGTATTAAGCGACCATATTCTTTATCAACCCAACTCACACCGTAAAGAGATGTTGCTGAGGCAATTAAAGAACTCGGGTCAATCAAATGACGAACTCCTCTGGGGTGCACAACCAACTTTGCATTAGGGCAATTTTGCATGAGTAAACCTGCACCACCTGCATGGTCCAATTGAATCTGAGTCAGAATAATGTAACTTACTTGCTCATAGCTACAGCCTAAATCGTTAATTGTTGCCATAATTCGGGGAATAGAAAAATTAGTTCCAGTATCAATGATTGCTAATCGATCGCCTGAAGGGGCTCTTTGCGCAACGACATAGCAGGAATCAAATTGTGGACGACCCAAACCCGTATCAACCATCACAACCTTTGAACCTAATTCTTTACCAAATCTTAAAGCCATATTTTTTTGTTGATTGTTTTCTAGTTGTTTATTAATCATCATCAGTCATCAAATCATACTTGAAGTTAAACTAGATAAAAGAACCTTTAAAAAAAATTTATGAAAAATCCCTTTATCCACTTCCTTAAAAAATTTGAATTAGAAGCCTACGTCGAATGGCTAGATTTTATTTTTATTGTTCTAGATTTAACAATCGTTTTATTTGTAGCTTGGTTCATTTTGCGAATTACAAAAAAAATCATACTTAGTATTGAAATGAAAATGTCTGAAAATTCTTCGCTTGATGATGCTAAGAGAATACAAACATTGTCCAGAGTGATGCGTTATATCACCTCGGTAGTCGTATTTTCTTTAAGTGTGATGACTGTTTTATCTACCTTAGGAATTCCAGTTGCTCCTTTACTTGCAACTGCTGGTGTAGCAGGTGTTGCAATTGGATTTGGAGCCCAATCTTTAGTAAAAGATTACTTCACCGGATTCGTCATGTTAATTGAAAACCAAATTCGCCAAGGTGACGTTGTAGAAATTGCCGGGAAAATCGGCACAGTCGAAGAGGTTACGCTAAGATATATCCGCCTGAGGGATTATGAAGGGGTAGTCCATTTTGTGCCCAACAATGCCATTACAGTAGTTACAAACAGATCCAGAAATTTTCTATATGCCGTCATGGATATAAGTGTTGCTTACAACACCGATTTAGCTCACTTAAACCAAACTTTAAGAAATGTCACAAAAGAAATGCGCGAAGATCCAAAATTTGTAAATATTATTTTGGATGACCTTGAGATTGCCGGGTTAGATAACTTCGGTGAATCATCAATCGTAGTGAGATGCAGAATAAAGGTTGATACAAGTTCGCAAATGTTAGTCAAACGAGAGTTCCAAGGCCGACTAAAGATGGCCTTTGAACAAGAAGGTATAGAGATCCCCTTCCGTCATTTGGTGATTCTACAACCAACAATAAAAACCCCATCAATCACATAAGTTTAAGAAGGGATTGCTATTCGTAGTTAACCATGATATAGTTACCCTCTTAGTACAGAACAGACGCGGGGTGGAGCAGTCTGGCAGCTCGTCGGGCTCATAACCCGAAGGTCATAGGTTCAAATCCTATCCCCGCAACCAGTAGATAAAAGGCTTTCAGGTTAAACGACTTGAAAGCCTTTTTGGTTTTTTAGGGCTGTAAAACCATCATGTAACCCAATTTGGGATTCAGTTCTGAATAATTCTTTTGGTATAGTCATTTTATTCAAGTTACCTTTAGGAAACCCATGAAAAAACTATTCTTTATCCTCTGCCTGTTCTCAATGTCTGCTCAAGCACAGAATAATTTACCGCCCTGCAATGGTGACTTGTCGCAACGACTTTGTTTTGGAATCAGAGAGTACAGTGATGGGAAATACGTTGGGCAGTTTAGAGATCACGTAGCGCATGGTCAAGGAACCTTAACATATGTTAATGGGAATAAATACGTAGGGAAATGGAAAGATGGCCAAATGGATGGTCAAGGAACCTATACATTTGCTAATGGGGATAAAGTCGTAGGCCAATGGAGAAATGGCAAGTTCATTCAAGCACAAAGCCCACCTCCAGTGATTGCAGCCTGGACACAGCCAACAGATAACGAAAGAAAAAAATTAGAAGAAGAAAAACGTCAACTTGCTGAAGAACGTAGAAATCTTGAAGAAGAAAAACTCAAGCTTAATACAAAACGGTAATCCCCCCTCTGGTTAACTGAATTTAGAAGTAAATTTCACCTTGAGGATTGTCTAAGTAATTGGGATATTACACAATCGATTTTTTTCAATCAGACATTTCCAATATTTAATATTTTTCAGTCATTCAATTTCAATCCTGACTGCTGAATAAGATTTCCCCATTTAATGGATTCCATTTTCATGATTTGCTTAAAGTCATTTGAACTTGAACCAATTGTTTCCATACCCTGCTGAAAAATAGACTGTTTAATGGCATTATCCGAAAGTATTTGCTGAACAGCTTTATGAATATCATTTATAACTGGCAGTGGCGTTGCGCTTGGCGCTACTAAACCAGTCCAACCTTGAATCACAACTTCGGGGAACCCCTGTTCTACTAAGGTTGGAACATCTGGAAATTGTTGCACCCGCGAAGGCGAGGCGATAGCCAATAAGTTTAATTTACCAGAGCGAATATGACTAATGGCAGATGCCAAGGGAACAAACATTAAATCAGTATGTCCACCCATTACGTCAAGCATCCCAGCAGCATCTCCACGGTTAGGAATGTGAGTTAGTTTAATATTTGCATTAGCAGAAAATAGCTCTGCAGCTAAATGTCCAAGATTACCAACCCCAGCTGAACTAAAGTTTAGAGAACGATCATTCTTTTTAGAAAATGAAACAAGATCATTGACATTTTTAAAAGGAAGTTGCGGATTTGATACCAAAGCAAAAATTATCGAAGTAGTTTGAGTAATCGGCGCTAAGTCTTCCAAAGGTCTGAATGGCATATTCTTATAAACGTGAGGGTTAACTGTCATTACACTAGGCACCACAAGTCCCAATGTATAACCATCAGCTGGAGCCTTTGCAACCAGATCAATACCAACAATACCATTTGCACCTGGCTTATTTTCAACGACTACGTTCCACTTGTATGATTCAGATAAACCAGTCGCTATGATTCGTGCAATCACATCGGCAGATGAACCTGCGGAATTTGCAACTACTAATCGAATCGGCCTAGACGGATATTTTTCAGCTGCAATTACCTGTGAGAAAAATAAGGTCAGAATTAAAAAAACACTTAACTGTCGAATAGTTTTCATTTCAACTACCTCAAAAGGACTTCAGGATTAATTAAACGCAACTTCTCTTTGTTCACATAACGAATAACCTGCTCGAAAGCTTCGCCAAAATAGAGCTCGAAGGTATCAATGTCAGCCCAGCCCAAATGGGGAATACAAACAACGTTTTCCATTTTTAAAAACGGATGATTACCGTCAAGAATTGGTTCATTCTCATAAACATCTACACCCGCATAACCAGGGCGACCAGTTAGCAAAGCCTTTTCTAATGCACCCTCTTCGACTAGTTCAGCTCGTGCGGTATTAATAAATAATGCCGTTGACTTCATCAAACTAAGATCGGCATAAGAAACAGAGTTAGCCGTATCTTTACTGTAGCGCAAATGGAGACTCAATACATCAGCACGTGAAAATAAATCTGCTTTACTATTTGCAACCTCATACCCCAATTCTTTTGCCTTATTTATTGAAGCATCTCGACCCCAAATTAAAATATGCATACCCATAGCATGCGCAGCCCTTGCCACAATTTGACCAATAACACCTAAACCATAAATACCCAAAGTCGACCCAGCAAGCCTGTGTGACAGAGTAATTGGGAATTTACCTTCTTTCATTCTTGTGGCTTCCAGTACAACATTTCTTCTAACAGCGAGCATCAGAGCTAAAGTTAATTCAGCAGGGGCTTCCGGCGAGGAAGAAATGCCATGCGTCACTGCAACTCCATGCTTTGTACAAGCAGCATAATCAATCGTTTTACTATGTCGCCCGACCAAAGATATTAATCGAAGTTTAGGTAACTCTCTTAACAACTCTTCATCAATGGAGATCCGTTCCCGGATAATAACTAAAATATCGGCGTCCTTCAGGCGATCAATTAACTCATCACGATACTTAACTGGCTCAACATAAATTTTCACTTGATGTGCAGATAATAGCGAGTAGCACTGTAAATCTTTCACACAATTTTGATAATCATCTGCTATGACTATATTCATAAATTATCCCAATATCTATCAAAAAAACTTCAACAAAATTCAATACTAAAACTATCATCACTTTACAAAAGAATTTGTAGTAAAAGTTCCGCTATTAATTAAGTTTTAATAGAAAACTTAAAGTAAATCTATTGGGGTAAAACATGAGGAGCTATTGAGATAGCTTAATTAGGTCTTACTTTAGAAAATTTCCATGTTTCTTCAGACTAGCCTGCATGATTAACAGGTGAGTTATTGAGGATTTTCTTAAGTGTCCTCCATTGCGGCATATGTTGATCCATTAAAGTTACAAACCGACGATTGTGGCTCGGTTCAATGAGATGCATCAACTCATGGACAACAACATACTCAAGACATTCTTTAGGCTTTTTAGCCAGTTCTGAATTCAAACGGATAGAGTGAGTTTTTGTATTGCAACTCCCCCATAAGGTTTTCATTTTCTGAATCAACCATTGATTTGCCTTAACCCCAATAGATCCCTCCCACTTGGGAACCATCTCTACTAGTTGATTTCGAATCAGTTCACGATACCATGCGTCAAGAAATTTTAGCTTTTGGACTTGATTCCAATTGGATTTCGAGTAGTACATTAATTGGTTACCGCTCAATTCAATTCTTGGGGCTTTATCTATTTCTACAACATTTAATAAATAGCATTCTCCCCAGACATAGTGATTTTCTTGATTTAAAAACTCTCGCTGGCTTTCTTTTGGACGTTCTTTTATTTTTCTTTGTTGTTGAAGAATCCAATCAATCTTGCTTATCAAAAATCTACGAATTGTTTCTATCTCCATATGCATCGGAGCAGACAGAGTGACTCTTCCTTCTGGTTGGTGAACTCTTAAATGAATATTTTTAATTTTCTTAGGTCTTAATTCAACCCATATATTGTCATTAATTTTTATTAGAGAAGTCGCTGATAATCGCATTAAACTAAGATAATTAAAATGCTTCTATCTGTCAAATCATCTTGCAAAAAAGGATCTAACTTGACTACTAGTGCTGCAATGAAAAGAATATGGCATTAATTCAGAAAAGAGTTCGGTCTTTCAAGACTCGCCACGACCACCAGGCCAATAAAATTCCACTTATCGTAACCAAACCATAGCCAGTAATATGCTGAGAACTTAAAGAATATACATTACATAAACGCACCTCTGTCGTTGCAAAGTATAGTCCTAGCCAAATCATCATGGCAGTAAAGTAACCGATAAAAAATAATTGAATAGCTAGAGGTGCTTTGTCCAAAGCTTGGCCAACGCAAACACCAGCGATCATCATAGATATAACCTTGATTCCATCAACCCAAGGAATCACTACCGCCCGGTCAATACTGATGGGTAACATCCAATACACCAAAATCACTTGAGCCAACATAAAGCTCGTTAAGCCATAAACATTGATAAGCTCAATACTTAAAAAAAATTGAGTCACGCATTTAGTTTTACTGATCAACGCTCCACCAATAAATAATATCGGCAATTGAATCACCATTTGCAAGAACATACTTTGTTCTAAATACATTCTGAAGGGAGCAAACGATAAGCTAATAGCCATCACGATAAAAACGAAATTGATAGATTGAAGTCGATTGATTCTCATTGGGCGAGCCCTCCTCTGACCAATAAAGCTGCCTCTAAGGCTTTTTCAGCTTGGTTAATATCAATAATTTGATAGAGGTAATTTTTATTAACGATATGGAAAGCCGCATTATGTTCAAACTCATCTAAGGGGGCTGGTATGACCATAATCCCGAAAGTATTCAGTAAATTTTGTCGGTCCTTAAAGTCTTTTAGACTTAATACCTGCCAAACACGTTCATCCATCCGAAACCGCTGTTGATAGCGCTTCAATGCTTGCGCATCATCATTTTCTGGGTCAAAACTAATACTGAGTAAACCAATTTGATCTTGCAAGCCCCTCTTTAAGAGAGTTTCTTGTAAGCTTTGAAAGGAGTTGCCTAATGCAATACATACTGTTTGACAACGTGTATAAATAAAATCCACGATTAAAACGCGTTGATTATTTTTTATAATTTGGTCAAGACTTAATTCTTGATCTGCTGCGTTTATAAATAGGAAATTAGGAATCTTTTTAGGATGATCACTTAATTCAGCTTGTCTTAAAGATTCTGTGGTTAAAGCCTGCCCTTGATAAGTGGAGTAAAAAAATAAAACAGCACCCAAAAGTGTCACCAGCAGACTTACCAAAAGCGTCGGAAGAATTGAGGTATTTAAAGGGTAATTGTTTTGCACAAACTATTTCTATTACGAACCTTCTTTAAGTGCCCGACCACCCTCATAAGGACCTGACTGATCCTTAGTTGCTTCCCTCTGGGCTTTAACCGTTGCCGAAGTAACTGGAGAAGATGCATTACCCCAGTCAGAACGAATATAGGTAATCACTCCAGCAATTTCATCATCAGAAAGCATGCTCCAAGCTGGCATGACCCCCTTATAAACTTTGCCGTTGACCTCAATTTCGCCATTAATACCATGTAATAGAATATGGGTAAGAATCTTTTCATCACCAGTCACCCATTCTGAACCTGCTAAGGGAGGAAACACACCCACTACACCAGCGCCACTGGCCTGGTGACAGCCAGTACATTTACCCGCATAAATCAACTTACCATCTACCTTCGAAGCACCACCAGTAATCACCGCAGGTCTTAAATCAGCAACTGTACGCTGGTCACCGTATTCAGTTAGCTCTCCTGATGGAGTGCTAAATATATTATTGAGCGACCACATAGCAATTGCGCCAATTAACATGATTAGAAAATAAGGAACAGCGCGAACATTTTCTTTCGGATCACTCTTTTCTCTTAAACCTTGTTCAGATAAAGGTTTTTTTTGATCTGACATCATCTACCTCCTGAAAGAGATTGCTCATCACCTTGTACCGGAATAGCAGGTAAAGGACTATAGGTGTGATCTAAAGACAATAAATAAGCAACTAAAGCATGCGCCTTAGGGGTGGTTACTACAGTTTGTCCAGCTTTGGCATACTCTGGAGGTAAATTTACAACTTCATCATTTTTAGTGACATCTTCGGTTTTTTTAACGTCAAACAGATAGGGATAGGAAGGCATAATTGAACCTGGAGTGTAGGCACGTGGTTGATACAAATGTCCGAGGTGCCAATCCTTACTGGGTTGTCTAGCTGCAATATTGAACAAGTCAGGGCCCGTTCTCATGGTTCCTAAGAGATGTGGAGAGTCATAGTAATAATCACCCGCAACGGAAACACGGCCCCAACCTCGTTTCGTATCAGGCGCTTGTTTTGCATCTCTAGGTTGTTGAGAGTGACAATAAACACACCCCTCTGAGATGTAAACATTCCGCCCTTCAGCCTCAAGTACTGTATAGGGTTTTAAACCCTTTGCAGGTTGAATCTGTTTGGTAAGGAAATAAGGTATTAATACCATAACGCCAGTTGCCAAGCTCAAACAAACCATTGCACCTATAACTAGGCTTTTTTCATCCATTTCAAATTTTCGACTCATCAGATGACTCCTTTTTTGAAATATTTAGCAACCAGCTCAGGGCCAATTACCGCTGCTCCTAAACGTCTAGGCCCCTTTCGCCACGCCATAATGAAAAAATGCACAGCAAATACAATATGACCCAAAGTCATGAGTGCACCTCCTATAGTCCTCGCTTGAAGATAAGGAATTGTTAGCCGCACAGAATCCATAAAAGGTCTTGCAGCATCCAACATCGCTAAACCTTGAAGCCATCCGCCAATAGAGAGCCAAATAATATAAATTGCAAAACCAATTAATACCAGCCAAAAATGTAAGGCGATCAAAGAGGGGTATGGCCATTCCCAGCTCATGAGGCGGGGCATAATATAGTAAATCGCCCCAAACATGACCATACTAAAAAACCCATACAATCCTAAATGAGCATGTGCAACCGTGAAATGCGTAAAGTGGGTAATGGTATTAATTGAGCGCAAGGCCTCAAAAGATCCTTGGATAGAAGACAGGACATACATAGATAAACCAAAAACAACAAAGCGCAGGGTTGGAGAATTCAAAAGTGCTCTCCAGTTCCCTTTGATGGTCCAGTATTGATTAATCACTAAAGCAACAACTGGAATAATCATCATGATGGACTGCGTAATCGACAAAGTAATAAACCAAGAAGGGACTGGACCACCAATCAGATGATGACCGCCAACTTGACTGTAAAAGAACGCTAAAGCCCAAAAACCTAATAAAGAGATGTTGTAGTTATGAATTGGGCGTCCTAAAACTTTAGGTACAAAGTAATAAATACTAGCTAAGCCAATCGGAGTATAAAAAAGTCCCAAAACATTGTGACCAAACCACCAATTAACCGTTGCTTGTTCAATTCCGACGTGTAAGTTCGGAAAATTCACAACCGTAAACAAAACTGGAAACCAAAGTAAAGCGGCGGCAATATACCAAACTGAAACATAAAGATGCTTAACTTTTCGATTGAGTAAAGTAAGCCAAAGTGGGATACCAATTAATGCTCCACCAACAACTAATAAGATATCAATTTGCCAAGGAAACTCAGCCCATTCCATACCGTCAGAATATCCATTAGCAATTGCTATTACTCCCAGAAAAACACCCAGTGACCACAGCCCCCCGCCCAAGATTGCCCAGCGAGCGCCAATTAAAGGTGATTTCAGTAAGCGAGGTAACATCCATAATGAAACCCCAATGCCAGCAAGTGGACACCAACCGTAAGCAACAATATTCAAATGAATCGGGCGAATCCGACCAAAAGTTAACCATGGAATAGAATTTAACCAGTCTGGTTCGTGTAATTTAATTGAGGAGATCAAACCAGCAAAAGAGGCCAAAATTAACCAGATTACGGCTAGAGTTAAACAAATTCCGACTACCAAATGGGTTGATTGATCGGCTACAGCTCGGGCATCTAACTCATCAGACTCTAAATCTTGGTGAAGTGTAAGCTTTTTACCTGCATCAATCTGCAACTGCTTTCTTTGTGAAGGGGTCGCTGCTGGATCTTCGGTATGACCCATTTCATCTTTATCGAAAATCATCTCAGAGGCAGGCTTCCCATCACCAAACATGCCATTGGACATACTGTAAATAAATAGAAATAACGCAATGATGGATACTAAGTAAGTTCCAAAAAGAATTGCAACGTTGAAGTCCATAGTCTTAACCTTAATTTGGTGTTTTAATTTTCTTTACATAACATTAACATAATTACATCAGTATTTTGAGCTTTGAAATATAAGTTCAAAATGCAGTAACTAAACAAGAAAAACTAGCTATGATTGTTAAACCTAGGCGCATTGGTAACCAATGTTTAAGCGAGTATTTGGGATAAATCTTGGTATCAATAAAAAAGCAAAGCCATAGTAACGCTGAAGTTAACAGCAAGCCTAATGCTGGTTTCAACATCAGACTACACCACGCAATCAAACTTGGACACACTCCCCATAACAAATACATGGTGTTGGGAGTACCATCACGCATCGTCAGTCCCCAATGAATAGCGCCAAGAAAACTAGAAATACTAGCTCCATATGCCAGTAAACTAAAAAGGATCATTGGTTTATAAGAATCCGGCATTAAAAAATCTGCTACCGCTAAGAAGATAAATGGAATTAATCCTGCAATACCAAGACTAAAACCGAATGGTGGGATGATTTTTTCTGTTTCCATAAAACTTAAATTATTTACAAGGGACCCATCATGGGTCAAATAACCAAACTAGTGAAAGACTAAGCTTCGGATAAAGTACCAAAAATATTATATAGATGCATCTTTTTTTCAATAATATCAAATCACATTAGAGCACTTTTTTGAATCTAAAATAACTATAAGTGATTTTGATTTTTTTACAAAATTCTTTTTGGCAACATTGATAACGCCGCCTCAGCAAAAAGCGAAGTACTTTAGGCAATTATTTGTGATCTGGTATTGAGTTACTTTTATTTAAGCGATAGTTAGTTCGTCCATCTTACTTGTGCTTAATAATTCGAAGGCTTCATCCGTCGTTGCAGAAAGCCACTGATCACAAAACTCTATCCGCAGTGGCACAATTGTTCGCTTTTCTTCCCCAGGTTTGTGAAATTGATTCATCAGAGGATGTTCATCGGCATTAATGGTTAACAAAGAAAAAGACGTGATTAACTCACCCGTATCAATTTCTGTCCAGGTATCCCAAATAGAAGCAATGGCCATTGGTTCGAAATTCTTAGTGCGAATTGCTTGACGAACCGATTTTCCGGTTTGGTAGTTCGGTTCATAAAATGCATCTGCCAAAACTAATCCAAACTGACGGTTTTTCCAGGCTTTACGATAAGACGGTTTCTCACTTACTGTTTCAACTCTAGCGTTGTATGTTTTCTTGCCAAAACTAGAATCTTTTGCCCAAACCGGTAATAATCCAAATCTAGCTAATCCAATAGCCGTCCTATGTGAGATTTGGCTTCGAAGAATAACTGGGCTGGATTGAGTCGGAAAAGTATCTACTATTTGACTAGGGGGAAGATCAAGATTGAACTTTTTTTTAACCCAAGTTGCATTGGAAGTTGGAAGATATTGAACGCACATGAAATTATTAAAAAGATTAAAGATTTTATTGTGGAAATTAATTAGATTTTGACATCTTCCCCTAAATGATGGAAATTCCGACTTCGCTCACACTGCTAGAGCTTGCGTCGCTTCGGCGAGTTCCTGCTTCACGGAGTGGCCTGACAGCACAAATTCTCCACAGGCTAACAAGCGATGTCCTCGCCCTAAAATATTGATCGCACCCACCAGGTCGGCGTGCTTAATATATCCACACTCTACGCACTCGAACTTGGCTTACGTCTTGCGCTTGTCTTTCGATACTTGACCACAACTCAGGCAGATACAGCTGTTGTTGAAAATAAGGCATTAGCTCAAATTGATACGCTTGAGGTCGCAGCATACTGTCATTCTATACAATAAAACGTATATTCACAAGATAGAAACGTCTGGGACAGACAGGCTGTCCGTGCTATGCATCCTCGCCCTGAACGAAGATGTTTTCCGCACGATTAGATAAATAATTTATTAACAATCTTTTAATAACCATGATATTAGGCTAGAATGTTTATAAATTCTTGAGACATTTTTTCTTAGAAAATGCTCAAATTTATATATTAAAGTTTAGTTTAAAAATTTAAGACCACTTACTAATAAAACTTCTAAAAGTCGTCGCTTTTATGTCATAAAAATTCTCTAGAATTAACCCATGAATAAAAACACTGCAATTATTGAAGTTGATGGATCTAAATTAAAGCTAGCAAGAGAAGCTCAAGGCTTAACTCCGCACGAGCTTGCTTTGAAAGTATGCCTATCCAAGGAGCACATTTCTCAACTAGAAAATAATAAGTCAGTTATTTTTTTTACAGCATCTCATAAAATCCAAGTCGCTAAAAAGGTGGGAGCTGCATTGGGTTTAAATGAAACTGACTACTTAATTAATCAAGAGTTTCAAGAAAATAGTAATTCGACAGCCTCCACTGCTGTGGACCCAATTACTTTAACACTGCCCATCAGTAATGATCTGTTTACTAAAGCTAATGTTAAGCCATCGACTGCTAAAAAAAATCCACTGATTAAACCTACTTTAGTTTTCAGTTCTATTGCAATCGTGGCTGGAGTAATTATCTTCTCGAATGATTTAAAGACAAATGACCTAATGCAATTAGTTCAAAAACCTGTACCTACCCAAGAGCAAAATGATCAAGTTGTTGAAACTCCCCCTATTGAAAAAACCGTTACAGAATTACCTAGCCCTGTAACTAATGAAGAACCTGAGCTCAAGAAGGTGTTGGTAAACAACGAATCCATCCCCTGCTCTTATCAAGGTCCAGGATCTGAAATTTATCGCACGGCAAATCCCAGCAAATCGGGTGAAATGGTTTACATTTTAAGTCGCGAACGCCAAACTGTTTGTGTAATGGATAGTCAAAATCAATCATTTCCTCTTGATCTAGAGGCTGGACAATCTCGCTCAATTTATGGCCAGGCACCATTTACAGTAATCAGCACTAACTTAAGTAAATTTGACATTTATTTTCAGGGCTGGAAGGTAAAGACACCGAATCCAGAAATTAAATCCATTCGCTTGGAAGCCACTGAACTTGCCCAAATCAAAGTAGATCAAATCGAATAACATTCCCCAAAAGGCTTCTACCGAAATAATACTTAGAAACCTAGAGTGAAGTAGTTCTTCTAACTGAAAAATACGCTTAAATTTTCAAACCTAAAACTCGAACAGCATTACCACTGAGTATTCCGATTCGCTCATCATCTGTCAGATCTGGGGTTTCCATAATATGATTCACAGGCTCTTCAGACCAAGGAATTGGGTGATCCGAACCAATCATAATTTGACTAGCTCCAACCTGCGCTTTTAAATGTCTTAAGGCCTCTGATGTAAAAACCAATGAGTCAAAATACAATTGATTTAAATATTCTGTGGGTTTTTTCTTTAAAACGATGTTCGGATCGCACTTCGTTGGTGACACCAAACAACTATGATCTGACCGGGGAGCGTAAGATGGTAAGTACCCTCCACCATGTGCCGCAATGATTTTAATATTCGGAAACTTATCTAAAGTCCCGTCAAAAATTAAATGCTGTAATGCAATCGTGGTGTCTAAGGGATTACCAATTAAGTTTGAAAGCCAGCCATTACCCTTGAACCTTGAGGCTAGTTGAGGCGTGCTCTGAGGGTGAATAAATAAAGCCACATTTAATTCTTGTGCCTTTGCAAACAAAGGGTGATAACGCGGATTTGAAAAATCATCACCACTTACACTCCCACCGATTGCCGCTCCGACTAAACGATATTTTTTTACAGCTTCCTCTAACTGCTGAACTGCAAGATCAGGGAATTGCATTGCAAGAGAAGCAAAACCAGCAAAGTGTTCAGGATTTTCTGCGCAGAGCTTTGATAAATTAACGTTATTGATTTTGCAAATCGCCTCTGCAGTTTCACGATCTTTTTTATACCAAAAGGGATTGATACTCAATACTTGCATATCGATACCCTGAGCTTGCATTGCATTCACACGTTCAGTAACGTTGATAAAATTCTTCGTTTGACCCCGCGTTGGGGCTAAAACAGACTTACCCTCTGACCCCATTAAATCAATCGCTTCCTGAAAATAACAATGCGCGTGAACATCAATCGCTTTAATCTTTTTACCGGCAATGATTACAGGAGGTCTTTTAATCGGCAAATTTTGTGCGTTAGCAATGTTTAATAAATGGCAGGAACAAAAGCTTAAACCACCAAATAATGCGCTACCTTGTTTTAAAAAATTACGTCTTGTAGACATCT
Organism: Polynucleobacter rarus; assembly: GCF_003072505.1. Lineage (GTDB taxonomy): Bacteria > Pseudomonadota > Gammaproteobacteria > Burkholderiales > Burkholderiaceae > Polynucleobacter > Polynucleobacter rarus. Next base: position 980,115 of record NZ_NTGB01000001.1, on the reverse strand, counting down.
CCAACTCCCTTTAGGAAATTAATTGATAACTTATAACTTAAACAGGAACTAAATCATTTAAATTAAAAATTTTTGTACTTTCAATAATAAATGTAAACCACCTCAGAGTAATAATTTTGAGAAGTTTAAACTTCCGTATAACTATAGTAAGATATCCGAGAAGTGAAGACATGCAGAGCACTTTCATTCAAAAAACCACCTCATAAATGCCTATAACAAAAGCCCGCTCTTGCCGAATTTTATTAACTCTAGTCCTCAGTTTCCTAGTCAGTTCCTGTAGTTCAATTCAAATAGCATACAACCAAGCTGATTTTCTCTTAAAGTGGTGGTTAGATGATTACATCGACTTTACAGATGATCAAGAAAAATTTTATGCTCAAGCAATTCCAACATTATTAAAAAAACACCGTCAAGAGGAGTTGCCTAAAGCGCTTCAAAAGTTACGTCAATTAAAAGCAAAAATAGATGGCCCTTTGAGTGAAGAAGAAGGAACTTTAATCGTTCATGAACTAAAAACTCTATCGAAGGAATCCATTTACCTTGCTCAAGAAGATTTGGCAAAACTTGCTTTAACTTTACAAGCAAATCAATTGCAACATCTACAGAATACTTTTAACAAGTCCAATATTAAATTTCAAAATGATTATCTCAAAGGCAGTCCAGACGACAGATTGAATAATCGTTTAGAAAAAATCATTGAGAGAACGGAGGCTTTTACTGGTAATCTCAGTAAATCACAAAAATCACAATTAAGAGATATTGCGAAAGAGTATTTACTTGATATGCAAATCATTTATCAGACGCGCATTTTTAAGCAACAACTAATGATGAACACTCTTAAGAAAATAAGCTCAGAGCAACCACCACTTCCTCAAGTAAAAACACTCTTAAATCAACTTTTTACTGAAATTGAACTAGGCAGCACCCCAGAGCAAAAAGAATTTGAGAAAAAGAGAGACTTGCACAGTGGCATTATTCTATCTAAAACTACAGAGTTACTAGATCAAAGCCAACGCAAGAAATCACAGGAAAAAATTAAAGCTTGGGAAAACGACTTACAAATTTTAATCTCGCAAAAATCTAAATAGTTCAAAATTTAGAGTTTCTATTAAGAGTTACCAAATAGCAAACTCTAAACTAGTCTAAATACCCATTTCTTTGAAAACTTCTTTCGCCAATCTAAAACTATCGATTGCTGCAGGAACACCGCAATAAATGGCAGTTTGTAATAGTACTTCTTGAATATCCTCTTTAGTAAGGCCGTTGTTGATAGCTCCTCTAACATGAAGTTTAAATTCATGGGGACGATTTAGAGCTGTAATGATTGATAAATTGATGATACTTCTTTCACGTCGTGGCAAGCCTGGACGATTCCAAATTTCATTCCAACAATATTCTGTGACTAACTCTTGCATAGGCAAATTAAAATCATCTGCATTTTTAATTGAATTATCGACATATTCAGAGCCTAAAACTTCACGACGAGTTTTTAAGCCTTTTTCAAACGAATCACGATTCATTTATATTTCTCCATTTTTAAATTAATTAAAGCGATTTATCAAAGACAATAAAGAGACCTTTTTCTTATATTTTCTTAATCATCCTCAGGAATATCTCCTGCCTTTAGACCCTTTTCACGAATCTCATCTCTTGTTGGAATAGCCTTGGAATATCGTTTACCTAACCATGCGTATTCGTTACCGTATAAGCGAGCAATTGGTGAGTAGTTTTCAGGAATCACTCTTCTCGTTGCTGGATCAAAAATTTGATCCTTAATATGGATCGATAATACTTCCCCTAAAACTAATGCTCTTCTTTCTGATAAATCTTTAATTTCAAAAACTTTACACTCTAAACTAACAGGAGATTCGGTAATCCTCATCACATCAACAACCTGGCTTGGACTCAAATGAATACCAGCAAAATCAATTTCACTTTCATCAGGTAAAAAATCTGCTGAAGCAATATGCATTGCACCAATAATGTTTTTATCAATCATATTCACAACAAATTGTTCACTTGCACGAATGTTATTGATCGTATCTTTACTTCTTCCATCAGGTCGATGGCTAAATCCCAATACAACTAAAGCAGGATCTTCAGAAAAAAGATTAAAAAAACTAAAGGGAGCAGCATTATGCTTACCCTCTGCATTCTTGGTTGTTACAAAAGCAACGGGACGTGGAATTACCAATGCCGATAAAAACTTATATCGTTCATACTGTGATAATTCGTTTATTTTTAAATCCATTAGAAACCTTGCAATTAAGAGTTATTTAGTTAGCTTGTTGATAAAATCTAAAACACATCTGGCACTTTCAGTTGGCTTTTCGATAAAAGGGATGTGACCACCATTTTTGATTTCAACATATTCTGAGCCTTCAATATTGTCTGCAATGACATGACTTAAGCTTGACGGTATAAAGTGATCATTGTCAGCACACATTACTAAAGTTGGACATTTAATAGCCTTAATTTGTTGCGTTAAAAGAGGCACCTCACCTCCTGGCACTCTTCGACCAAGTCGGAGAATAGAATCTAAAAATTTAATGTATAAGTCAGCGGGGTTTTGTTGAACATTTTTTTTACTAGCCTCTAGAACTAACTGTCCCTCGTCACTATCGATGAACTCTCTGGTCATAATCCATAAGCCCATAAACTCTGCCATTTCTTCACCCATTCCTAATTTAGGAATCATTTTTTTTCGTAAGGCATAGTTCATCTCTACCGACCTTGTTAATTCAGAAAAACCTCCAGCGATAATGAGTGATGCAACTTTATTGGGGTGTCGAACTCCCATGGCAAGAGCTACTGTACCTCCTAAGGATGAGCCTAATACATGAGCTTTTTCAATCTTTAAATGATCTAATAAGGCTGCGTAATCATCAGCCCATAACTCAGCAGTATATTCAACTTGATCTTTTCTTGACTGCCCAATTCCTCTCGGATCTACAAGGATCGTCTGACAATGACTACTTAGTAAAGGCTCTCCTAAGCGATAGTATTTATGATCAAGGCCAAGGCCTGGGATTAAAAGAAGTGGTTCACCCTCGCCCTTAATCTCGTAATATAACTCCGTATCATTCACGTTTGCAAATGGCATTTTTTGGTCTCCTTATTTTTTAATTAATTATTTAACTTGTTATCTTAATATAGCAAATTTTGTCGTTTTTAAATTTAAGGTATTTTTGTTCTTGATAACTCAAATTTATAGTGGATAACCCCTATTTATTTGTTCAATTCTAAAAAATTCTGATATTGTTAGAACATAATATTTTCAAAATAAAAAATAATGAGACAAAAAATGAATAGTAAATTGATACTCCCACTTACAAAATTACGTATAACTGCACTGGGTATTTTTTCTTGTTTGATGATATCCAACGTCAATGTCGTCGTAGCTCAAAATTTAACTCCAGTGAGAGTTGCCTACGTTCCAGTTGCAACCTGGCTACCAGCATGGGTAGCTAAAGAAAAAGAAATCTTTAAGAAAAATGGTTTAGACGTTAGTTTGACCCCAATTCAAAATCTTTCTTTACTCCCACCCACCATGGGCAAACAGTTTGATATAGCCGCATCCACTCCACCAGATTTAATTAAAGCGGCTGCAAATGGGATTGATGTAGTTGCAATCACTGGCGGTGTGGTTGAATCATCAAGCCATATGTCAATGCAATTCGTCGTAAAGAAAAATGCTGGTATCAACAGTATCAAAGATTTATCTGGTAAAACAATTGCTACCCCAACTATCGGTGCAATTATGCATGTGGCTACACTGACTTGGTTGAAAAAAAATGGTGTTGATCCTAATTCGATTCGTGCTGTAGAAGTTCCATTCCCCAATATGGTAGATCAATTAAAAGGCTCTAAAGTAGATGCCTTAGAACTGCTCCAACCTTTCGTTGGACAAATACTTAGCCAGCCAGACTTTATGACTCTAGGGGATCCCCTGTTAGCTGTTGATGATCCTGCGTTGTTTGTCATGTGGATAGCAAACGGTACTTGGGCAAAAAATAACAAAGAAACCGTTGCAAAATGGACGCAATCAATTAATGAAGCTAAAGAATTTATTGATAAGAACGGGCCAGAGACAAGGTCTATTTTGGGGAAATATACTAATTTGCCTCCTGCGGTTACAGAAAAAATTCCTCTTCCTTATTACGACTCCGCTATCAAACCATCTCAGATTGAGGTATGGGTAAAAGCTCTTCGTGACTTAGGTACTCTCAATTTACCGGTTGATGCAAATAAAATCGTATTTAAAAATTAAGCCGCTAAGTTAGTAGTGAAGTTTATTTACCAAATAGAAAATCTTTTTCTTGAGTTACCCATTGGTAACCCTGAAGAGAAACGCTCGATTTTAAAAAACATTCATCTCACAATTGAGGCTGGCAAGATTTACACTATTGTTGGTGCATCGGGATGCGGAAAAACCTCTCTTTTACGAGTAATGGGAGGTTTAACTCAAAAATCTTCAGGAAAAGTCTTATATCAAAATAAGGAAGTCTCTAGCCCTCCTGAAGGTGTGGCATTTGTATTTCAAGACTATGCCAATGCTTTATTACCTTGGCGAACTGTTGAAAAAAATATTTCACTCCCGATAGAAGATTCTTTAAGTGCGTTGGAGTGTTCAGCTAGGGTAAAAGAAGCCATTGCACAGGTTCACCTTACTGGCCGTGAAAATGATTACCCATGGCAATTATCTGGGGGGATGCAACAACGTCTTCAAATCGCACGAGCTCTAGCTACCAAACCCAACGTGCTACTAATGGATGAGCCCTTTGCAGCACTTGATGCAATGACTAAAGCAAGTATGCAAGATGAGTTATTAAAACTCAGAGATCAAACCAATATTTCAATAGTTTTTATTACGCATGATATCGAAGAAGCCATTTACATTGGTGACCAAGTTTCTATCATGCGTGGTCCACCCGGTGAAATATTTGAAGCCATTGATATCTCTCTGTCGCCCAATCGAGATCAACTCACAACAAGAGGACTTCCTGAATTTTTACAGTATCGTAAATTGATTCATGAGTCTATAAAGGGGCATTAATGACTTTTGTTAAAAATTCCTCCTTATCATTTAGAGGAATTGCTGGCGTTTTCCTTTTCCTGTTTTTTTGGGAAATTTTGATTCGATTTCTGATTCAGTTTGATAATTTACCAGCACCATCAGCTATCCTCTTTTCATGGTTTGATTTACTAACCCTGAAACAATACTGGGAAGAAATTGCTCATACTCTTTTTGCTGCAATGCTTGGTTGGACAGTTGCATCCTTTGCTGGCATTTTTCTTGGTCTTTTATTAGGGCTATCAAAGACTTTTTATAAATATACCTCTACAAGCATTGAGGTAATGAGGCCCTGGCCAGGAGTTGCGTTTGCACCAATTGGTCTACTGTTATTTGGCTTTTCATTAAAAATGGAATTACTTGTCATTATTTTGCCCGCACTATGGCCTGTACTTGTGAACACGATGGGTGGCATCGTCAACATTCCCAAATCACTTTATGAAGTAGTAGCTTCCCTTCGCTTAACTAACTTTGCAAAGATTTATAAAGTTTTTATTCCGAGTGCGAAAGCTTCCATCTTAGTTGGACTTCGTATTAGTCTATCCCTATCGATCATCATGGCAGTCGTCGCTGAAATGATTGGTAGTCCGAATGGTATTGGATACGCGATTATTCGTGAGCAACAAGCAATGAAGCCAACAAATATGTTTGCTTATATATTTACGATTGCATTGATTAATGTTTTTATCAATTATTTACTTAGTAAGATTGTGGACCGACTATCACCAGGCAAACCTACAAGCCGTCTCAATCAGAAGGTACTTGTTCAATGATGCCAATTTATTTAAAGTCGCTTTATCGAGTTATATTAGGATTACTTCCTATCATTAGTTTGCTAATGATTTGGCAATTATTTTCAGATGGTCCATCTCCACATTTTCCTGCACCGAGTTATTGGCTAATGGCGCTCGAACAACTTTGGAAAAATGGTCAAATTCAATTTGCCATCAAAGAGACCTTTTGGATATTTGGCATAGGTTTAATTCTCTCTACAACATTAGGATTTTCTTTGGGAATCATTATCGGTGTGAACCGAAAATTCAGAGAGTGGACCACTTACTCTTTTGAATCCTTTAGAGCAATTCCACCCCCAGTTGTCATTCCGATTGCAGTTCTCCTAATGGGATATAGCGATTCAATGAAAATTGTAGTCATTGTTTTTGCCACCATATGGCCAATTCTTCTCAATGTTGTATCAAGTATCGATAACATGCATTCTGGCTTAGTGGATATGGGTAAAGCTTTACATTTATCTCAAAAGCAATTAATTTTCAAAGTTGTGATTCCCTCAGTGATTCCCAATGCCATTATTGGCATTAGAGTAACGATTCCCTTAGCAATTGTCATTACTCTCTTAACTGAAATGTTAACTGGGAGTAATGGACTGGGCGGTATTATGATCGCTGGACAAAGAAATTACAACTCATCACAGGTATATGGAGTACTAGTTATTGTCGGTATTTTAGGACTATTCATTAATCTAGCAAGTAACTATTTAGAAAAATATTTCACTAAAAGTTGGCCACCGAAACAACAACTTTAATCAATCATCTAAGCTTAAAAGGTTTAACAGCATGAACCAATCAGGATATTCAAAAATTATTGAGGGAATAAGCAACTTCCCCGAGGGTGTTCAATTAACCAGGAACCAAGGAGTTATTCTCCTAACCATTGATCGAGAGGATGATTTCAACCGAATTAATTGGGATGTTCTAAAAAGAATGCAGTTCATTATTGAGCAATTGAAAGAAGACCAATCTGCGAACGTATTAGTTATTACTGGAAAAGGTCAAAATGTATTTTCTTTTGGGCTTTTAAATCCAAAATTAAGAGCAGAGATGTCAAAGGATGCTGTTGTTCAATTAGTGCGCTTTGCTAATGAGGTCTTTAATGCATTAGAGTCACTTCCCCAAATTGTCATCGGTGCTATCAATGGAAAAGTCATAGCTGGAGGCTTCGAGCTAGCGCTTGCGTGCGACCTTCGCTATGCGTCAGAAGCTGTATTGATGCAATTACCCGAAGCTGGCTGGGGCGGCTTTCCTGGAGCGGGTGCTCCATTTCGGCTTCCAACCATCGTCGGTGCTGCACGTGCATTAGAAATTATTTGTTTAGGAAAAGAACTCGATGCGACACAAATGAAAGCTTGGGGCATTGTGCAGGACGTTTTTCATACCAATGATTTTCATAGCCAAGTAATGGAAATTGCCAAGCAAATCAATGAAAAAGGTCCATTAGCAATTAAAGGAACTAAAAGCATCATTAGAACCAGAATGCAGAGTGGTTTTACTGAAGCAGCAGAACTTTCAAAAGTTTTAAGACACTCTTTGGAGTGGAGTCATGATGTCGATGAAGGCATTAAAGCACACGCAGAAAATAGAAAACCCAAATTTGAGGGCCGTTAAAAACGGACATCTGCGAAAAAAATCAATTCGAGAATTAACTATTCAACCTCAATTTTTCTATATAAACTTGCCACCCAAAGCCTGATGAAGAGATATCCTGTTAAGTAGATTTTCACTCTGTAATTTGATTAAAGCGGCTTGTGAATTATTAGTATTTAATTGCTGTTGAAGATATTGCAACATTTCCCCTTTCCCGACATCTTTTTGGATTTGGGCATACTTCACTGAGGACTGTAAGGCCTCTAATTGAGCTTGCATAGCGACTTCTCTTTGCTTCAAGATTCGATCATTGGCAAGTCCACCTTCTACCTCAGATAGGGCATTTAAAGCTGTTTTTTGATATTGAGCAAGGCTTTGAGCTTGGGCCGCAGTTTTCGCTTCTACTTGTGCATCTAATTGACCACCTAGAAAAAGAGGCATTAAGAGTTGGGCGGTCAGTGATGAAATAGGATTACTAATTGCGTTGGATAACTGAATAGCTGAGTTTTCAATATAACCAATTCCACCTGTGATTTTAATACTAGGTAATTTGGCTCTTTTAGCTGACTCAACATCTTGAAAAGACGCTTTAAATCTTTCCTCAGCGGCTAAAACATCGGGTCTTCTCGATAAAATTTGAGAAGGAATACCCGCTGGTAATTCACTAAGAGTTTTAGAAAATGATTGGGCTGCTTGAACTTGCGTCGCAGGATAGCGGCCTAAAAGAATTTCTAAAGCTCGCTTGGCATTCCCTAAAGATTGCTGATTTGCCAATAGCTGATTTTGATAATTTCTGAGAATCGATTCATTGAGCAACACTTCTTGTTGCGAATTACGTCCAACTTTTAAACCCACCTTCATGAGATCAAGCTGTTGATTGGTAATTGTCAGCATCTTCTCAGACAATTGAACTTGTTGCATTAGTTCGGTAATCACAATCCATGACTTCACTACTTGAGCTGCGATGGATTGCTTTGTATAAGAGGCGTCTAACTCCGCTGACATCAGTCTTGACTGAGAAGCACTTTGATCGGATCGAATCCTAGACCACAAGTCTAAATCCCATGAAGCAATAAGACCTGCTCCAGAAATCGCAGCAGTAGAGGTTGGAATCGTTGATGTCCCAGTTTGAGCTCCAATACCGATACTTGGCATTAGACTACCCCCAACAGCTTTTAATGTCGCCCTAGATTGATCGATTCTGGCCGAAGCCATTTTTAAATCCGCATTGTAGGCAATTGCCTCTTTGATCAAAGCCAATAATTCAGGGGACACCTCAAAACCGAGTGTCAGCTGATCGAACTCTCCCTGTGTCTTGCTAGACTGCCAGACTTCAGGCAAAGAAGTTTGATTAAACGCTTCTGCCACAATTTTTTCTTGCATTGGTGAAGTAGAAGTACAGGCATACAAACCTAGTAACATCAACATCTGAGCACTTACCAGAAGAAATCTTTTCATCGCTTCTCGTTATGGTAATTTAAAAATTAAATAATTGATCTTCGCGTCTAAGCGAAGAACGACCATTCTAAGAAGATGCAATGGCTTGATGTGTTCCGTATAAACAGCACCGACGCCCCGTGCACCCATCGCAAGATAAGGTGCATCTTCTGGATCTTCCTGATTTAACTTCAATCGTACAGCGTATTTCTGTGGCAAGGGAGCATGCAAATGTTCCATCGGTGTATTAGGTATCACTCCGGACTGAACAGATTGTCCACCGCCATTTGCCCAAATGATGGAATCTACTTTTGCAAATAAAACTTTGCCAGGAATCGTTCTCATCGCGATTTCAGCTTTATCACCTGGTTTGACTAAACGTAATTCGTTTTGATCAAAGAAAGCAATAATGCGTTGTTCATTCTCAACAAAACTCATCAGCGGTCTAAGCGGCATGGCAACTGCATAGTTACCTGGACGAACCACCACATTGACAGCGAAACCATCAGCTGGAGCTCGCACTATACAAGAATCTAAATCATATTGGGCTGCTTCTAACTGCGCTTTGACAGTGGCCACTGAAGCGTTATCTTCACCAACCATCGCGGTTAACTTCGAATTTGCTTTTACTTCATTTGCTTTAGATACATTAAGGGCAGCTAAGGCTTTTTGTACCTCAGTGCGATAAGACTCGACATCGTATTGATTGCCGGCTCCGGCATTAGCCAATTTAGTAGATTCCTCTAAACGAAGATTCATTAAATCTAAATGGGCTTTGGCAGCAGTTGTATTATTTTTGGCAGCATCAAGATCTTGTTTAAGATTATTGGCATTGGCTTGAACATCTGCTAATTGGGCTTTTAATTGATTTACTTTCAGACGATAGGGAGTGTCATCTATTTCAACCAAGATATCCCCCTTTTTCAGCATCACATTACCTTCTACAGCAACGCGTTTAACCAATCCAGGCACTCTCGTTGTAACTTCTGAAACCATATTAATGACTCGAACATCTTCAGAAACAGGCGTAATGACATTGACCGTAAAAATAATGGTTGCTGCTAAAAACAAAGCTCCTGCAACTGCACCCAATTGGGATTTAATATTCCAAGGTAATAGCTTGAGCTTAATGAAGACCAACCAAATAACCGCTGCATACCCGCCAATAATGAGTTCAAGCATGATGTTCAGCCTTTGCTAAATTCAAGGATTGATTAGCAGAACGAATCTGTTTGATTAAGTCACGCTTTTGGTTCAGTCCTGCAAGTTTTTCTTCTAATTGCATAATTTCATCATTGACCATTGCTAAATCCACAGGCACACCTGCATGTTCCACTGCATGCTCTTTAAAGTATTCATCGGATTTATCTGTGCCGTAAGCCATCTTATATAAGACGGGTTTCGAATACGCTAGCAACCAGGCCAGTGGCCAAAAGAGACCACCAAAAAGAATCGATAGAAAACATAAAACTTTAATCGTTTTAAGATGCGGATGGTGCACTTTTTCGGCATATTTTTCAGGCAGAATATGAATTTTCCAATACCCATAGATAAATGCAATAGGCATCACAATAATGATCAACCACACCATTTTGTCAGCAATCGCCTCTTCCATTCCTTCCGCCATCGCAAAAGCAGGGCTGGAGATGAAGAATAAGGAAAGACCACTTAAAAAAGCTTGCACTATCTTTTTAGATTGATTCAACAAAATACACCTCGTAATGATTTTTTTAACAATTTTAACAATTCGTTATGAAATCGCTATTTTTCATTTAAAAACCTAAGGAAGGACCCCAAAGCAATAATCTTAAAGAAACAACTTTAAGGTCCTAAACTGTTACTGTTTAATGGAGATAGATTTTAAGTTTAAGTAAGCTTCCAAACCTTCAATACCACCTTCAGAACCATATCCAGAATCGTTGATGCCACCAAAGTGCATTTCCGGCCAAGCCATTGGGGGTTGGTTAACCCAAACCATACCAACTTGGAGATCTTGCGTAATTTGATGCGCATTTTTCAAGGATGAAGTAAAAGCATAACCAGCCAAGCCATAGGCTAGACGATTTGCTTCAGTAATTGCCTCATCTAAATTCGTAAATGTTTTTACGGCGGCAATCGGCCCAAATGGCTCTTCATTAAATACCCTAGATTGTGGTTGAATATTAGTTAAAACCGTAGGCGCAAAAAAGTTTCCTACATCACCAATACGTTGACCACCAGTGGCGATTTTAGCGCCTGTTTGGACAGCATCTTCAACAAATTGGGTAATTGCATTCAATCGTCTGGTGTTAGCTAAAGGTCCCATAGATGTACCGTCCGCAAGACCATCACCGACCTTAATCGTATTGATTTGGCCAACTAAGGCCTTAACAAATGCCGCCTCAAGATCTTGATGAACTAAGAAACGGGTTGGGGAAATACAAACTTGACCCGCATTACGGAATTTTGCACCTGAGATTGCTTTTGCTGCTAATTCGACATCTGCGTCCTGCGCAATAATCACTGGAGCATGACCACCTAACTCCATCGTAGCGCGCTTCATATGCAAACCAGCCATGGCTGCTAGTTGTTTTCCAACTGCGGTTGAACCAGTAAAAGTAATTTTACGAATAATCGGGTGCGGAATTAAATAATCAGAAATTTGCGCTGGGTTACCATAGACTAAATTAATGACGCCGGCTGGCACGCCAGCATCTAAGAATGCCTGAATTAAACCGGCTGGTGATGCTGGTGTTTCTTCTGGAGCTTTCACAATTATTGAACAGCCAGTAGCCAGGGCCGCTGAAAGTTTACGCACAACTTGATTAATCGGAAAGTTCCAAGGTGTAAAAGCTGCAACTGGTCCAACAGGTTGCTTAACAACACTTTGATTAACGCTAAAGTCACGCGGCGGTACCACCCTGCCGTAGACTCGACGACCTTCTTCGGCAAACCATTCAGTAACCTCAGCGGCCATCATAATTTCGCCTTTTGCCTCTGCTAATGGCTTACCTTGCTCAAGCGTCATGAGTGTACCAATTTGAGTCGCTCTTTCGCGTAAGTTATTCGCTGCTATGCGCATGATTCTGCCACGCTCTGTGGCAGGAACTTTTTTCCATAATTCAAATCCTGCTTGGGAGGAAGCCAAAGCACGATCCAAGTCAGCAATCGTAGCGTGTGCAACTCGACCGATTTCAAGACCCGTTGCTGGGTTAACTACCGGTAATGTTTTACCATCGCTGGCATCACACCATTGACCATTAATATAGAGTTTTGTGTCTACGTAATTCATTGTGTTTATTCCTGAAGATTAATTTACTTCGGTTGAGGAAATGAGTTAGCTAAAGTATTGCAATGCAAGAGCATCTTTATCTAACTGATTGTTTTCGGTTTTAAATGCCATAACCCATAGTGCATAGTTCTTTTGATCTCTTCTACCTATGATTGTTTTAAAGCCCTCTGCGATAATGGAGCTAGTCAACACCTTAAAAGTAAAGCCACAACGATGCGCCATAAAATGATTGCCTTGCGCAATAAATCTTCTATGCCCATACAAAATATCGATAGCTGAAATAGGTCCAGCAGCAGAGTTATAAAGTGGTTCAATTAAATGATCATTGGCGACCATTTCACAAACAGTTTGAATATCAGGACAAGTCAATAGTAAAAACCCACTAGGCTTTAAGACTCGAAAAATTTCTTTTAAAGCCAAGGGCACTTCATGAGGATACAAGTGTTCAATATTGTGCGAGGAAAAGACGGCATCAACAGAATCAGATTCTAATGCCGACATGTCCGTTAAGGTTCCAATTACATCTGGTTTTACAGATGGATCAATATCAAAACGTATCTCTTGCCAATCAGAGGGATTAAATCCCTTAATTTGAAGAATGGTTTTTGGCCCACAACCGATATGTAAAAGTTTTTTCACGATACGCTCAATTTGAATTTATTAGATATCTCAATTTTAAATTGATAAATATTTCAAAGTTCAACTTTTACGTATCGCTCAAACCACAACAATGCTTGTGGGTCAACATTCAATCAATTACTTCAAAACAACTGGGTTAATTGGTGAACCAACTCCGCCAGTAATTGGTAATGGAGGTGCAGTAAATAAGAATTCATAAACCTTATCCTGTGCACAATCATCAGCTAATTCTTTTAAATTAAAGATTTCGCCCATCGTCATTCCCATCATGGGAATAACAATCCAATGCCATGGTTGGCTAACACCTTGGACTTCGTTCGGACGAACTTCACAACCCCAAGTGTCCAAACAAATTGCCGCAATTTTGTTTTCTTGAATCCAGCGACAAGTTTCAAAACGTAAACCAGGTGCATCTCCAGCAGCGTATGAATCCCAGTCTTTTCTAGCTAAACGCTCTTCCATCATGCCAGTACGAACAATCACAAAGTCACCCTGTTTGATTTCAACACCTTGTGCCTTAGCACAATCGTCTAAATCTTGATTACTAATTCCGTAACCATCCGCTAAAAAATCGCCACCTTTGAAACGAGCGATATCTAACAGAACACCGCGACCAATCATCTTATCTCTGGTTTTTTCAATACCGTTCTTCTTTGCGCCGGTGGAATCAACCAACGCTGCGTCATAACCGTTCCACATCTTATCGCCATAGAAAATATGACCTAAAGCATCCCATTGTGTACCACACTGCAATGGCATAGAAACCATATCATCCGCATATCTCAAACCCATATGATCCTGATTACCAGCAATAGCATCTGTACCAGTAGCAAGCATAGTGTGGATTGGATTAAAACGGTTACCCCAACCTGTAGTTTGTGGTCCAAACATATCGAAATTAAGGCCTAATGATATCGCTTTGCCTTTTTTAACGAGTTTAGCTGCTTCGATTAATTGCTCTGGACCAACATAGTTCAAAGTACCAATTTCGTCGTCAGGTCCCCACTTACCCCAATTACAAACCTCTTTTGCCATTGCTTCAATATCAGCTTTAGTCATGTTTCTTGGAATATCATTCGCTGGGACAGCTTTCATTCCTGGTGCAGTAGCTTTTTGCGTCATATTAATCTCCTAAGTGAGTTTTTATAATTAAATTGAATTTTTATTGTTCAAAGGTTTTACAGCTAAAAATTTCAAATTAGTATAAATCGAAATTTGTTTTAAATATTTTTTTGATTCACCAATTAGCTTCATTGAATCACCCCAATTTTTTTATCTAGGGTAAGTACCTATTTTATTTTTAATCATTTGATTAAAAAATAGAAGCACTAAAAGTAATTCTTAATTAAGAACATAAAATATTACTTAAATTAGAAAATTGCGGATGGAGGAGACATGCTATTTTCTAAGAAGCCTCACTAAGCAGGCTTCAAAAAGCATTCCCTTTATCGTAAAAAAGATTTATTAAAAAAGAAAGAAAACTTATGACAGCTCCACAAAATAAAGTAATCGTCACCTGCGCCGTTACAGGTGCCATTCATACACCTAGTATGTCACCCTACTTACCAAAAACACCAAAAGAAATTGAAGATGCGGCAGTTGAAGCAGCTGAAGCTGGTGCATCCATTGTGCACTTGCACGCACGTCACCCAGTGACCGGTCAACCAGTTCAAACAGTAGAAGCTTTCATGGAGTTTTTACCGAACATCAAAGCACGTTCGAATGTGGTGATTAATATTACTTCTGGCGGATCACCTGCGATGTCAGTTGAAGAACGCTTAAGACCTCATTTGACTTTGAAGCCAGAAGTCGCTTCACTCAATATGGGTTCGATGAATTTTGGCTTGTATCCAATGTTGAAGCGTAAGAGAGAATACCAGTATGACTGGGAAGTACCATATCTTGAAGGTTCTGAAGACCGTATTTTTAAAAATACGTTCAAGGATATTCGTTACATTTTAGAATCCTGCGCTGAAAACAATACGCGTTTTGAAGTGGAGTGCTATGACATTGGTCACCTTTATACATTGGCTCACTTCTTGGACCGTGGACTGATTAAAGCACCTCTACTAATCCAATCTGTTTTCGGTATTTTGGGCGGTATTGGTACCCACCCGGAAGACGTTCAAATGATGAAACGTACTGCTGATCGACTTTTTGGTGACCAATACTATTGGTCAGTTCTCGGCGCTGGTAGAAGCCAAATGCCGATTGCTAGTATGTCTTTAGCAATGGGTGGTAACGTCCGTGTCGGCTTAGAGGATTCATTATGGGATGGTCCAGGTCAGCTTTCTAAATCGAATGCTGATCAAGTTAAACGTATTGTTGGCATCGTTCATGCATTGAATCTAGAAGTCGCTACACCTGATGAAGCCCGTGCAATGCTTCAGCTTAAAGGTGGCAATAACGTCAATTTCTAAACCAACGAATCCCTCCTTGCGTGAGCAAGGAGGGGTTTAACTGGTACGCAAAGTACCAATCGTGTTACTAAATGGCTGAGATAACAAATAAGCCAGTAATCGCTAAAATCCCAACTGACCAGCACACACTTCTCAAAGTCGCTTTATCTAATAAATAACAAGCAACGAAAGAAATTCTTGCTAAGAGATAAGTAATTGCGAGTAGATTAATATCTACCTGAGGTGCCTTGGTATAAGTTGCGACCAAAACAGCCGCTGCAAAAAACGGAAAGGACTCAAAACAGTTTGCTTGTGCTGCATTGGCACGTGCTCTAAAGCCAGTTTGATTGGCTAACCATTGTCTTGGGTTATTGTTATCGTAGTTTTCAAAGCCCCATTTAGCAAAAGCTGTTGCAAAATAAGGTAATATTCCTGCAACAAAAATACTCCAAAGCCCTAAAGTCATAATCTATTCCTTAAAATTTAATTCATTAATCTTATACTGAAAACTCTAAAAAAAGTCGTATATTCAGTAATGTGTATATATCATTTCTTAAAAAAAGGTCTGCTATGCAATTTCAAGATGCGATTAAAACCTGTTTTAACAAGTATTTACAATTCGAAGGCCGCGCTGGCCGCTCCGAGTATTGGTGGTTCTTCTTGTTTACGATTTTAGCGGTTCTGGCCGCTGAGATTTTGGGCCAAAATGTCGCGGCAGTGGTTGGTTTGGTCTTGATGGTGCCACATATAACGGTGGAGGTGCGTCGGTTGCATGATATCGATAAGTCAGGCTGGTGGATCCTTTTAAAAATGATTCCCCTACTCAATCTGATTCTTTTATATTGGTTAATCAAAAAAGGCGATCCCAAAATAAATCAATTTGGAGCTCCTTCTGATAATCCATTGCACGAAATTAGCTAAATACAGATTAAGGAAGGTAAAGATTCAACTCTTTACCTTCTATTTTGACTAGATTAACTAGACCTGCGCCACGCTCAGAAGCCAAAAAGCCTCATTTGAACTGACCCATAAAAGTTGGACAGTTTAATTAGGATAGCAGAAGGGATTGATTTCGGTAATTAACCGGACTCAATCCCTTTAATTTTTGCTTGATTCGATCATGATTGTAATAGTGGATATATTCTTTTAATCCTTTCTTAAATAAATCAACATTTTCAAACTTCTCTTGGTAGTAAAACTCTGTCTTCATAATGCCAAACCAGTTTTCCATAACCGCGTTATCCAGGCAGTTACCCTTTCTCGACATGCTTTGTGTGATACCGTTATTCGCAAGTTCTCTTTGATAATGACGCATTTGGTATTGCCACCCTTGATCCGAGTGGATGATGGGTTTTTCTTCAGGTTTAAGTTCCCTTATTGCTTGGTTGAGCATGTTCATCACCATACTTATATTGGGTCGCTGTGCGATCTCATAGGAGATAATCTCTCGGTTATAAAGGTCGAGGATGGGTGAGAGGTATACCTTCTCACCTTTAATATTGAACTCGGTGACATCCGTGACCCACTTTTGATGGGGCTTGTTGGCTTCAAAGTTACGATTGAGAAGGTTCGGAGCTGCTTTTCCCACTGTTCCTTTATAAGATTGATAACGCTTCGGCCGAACTAGGGATTTGAGGCCCATCTGTACCATTAATTTTTGTACTGTCTTAGGGTTTAAGTAGCAGTTCTGATGACCTAGTTCTTCCTGTACGCGTCGGTATCCATACCTACCCTTGTGTTTATCGAAGATAGCTCTAATCTGCTGCTTCGTAGTTTGATAAGGCTCGGGCTTACTACTGGCTTTCAGCCAGTAGTAATAAACACTCCTAGGCAAGTGTGAGACATCTAACAAGATCGTTAATGGATAATCTTGCCTTAACTCAGTAATTACTTGGACTTGGTCTTGTTTGCCAAGGCCTTTTGCTGAGCTAAGGCTTCTAGCTTTTTTAGATAAGCATTCTCCGCTTCCACGTAATGAACTCTTTGTAGTAACTCTTCATGGGAGAGTTCATTAATCGGCTTCTTGAGAAGAGTTTGGATATCCTTAGAGGTTCGTTTCACAGGTCGTCGTCCTTTCGGCTTAGGCTCTAGAGTCGTTTCACCACCTTGATTGTAAAGCCGTAGCCAAACTCCTATCAAGCTAGGTGACGGTATATTAAAGTAAGCAGAAGTTTCTTGGTTAGACCAAGAGTTTTCAAAATGCTTTTTAAGAACATTCAACTTAAATTCAACACTGTAATTGGTATGACGCTTGGCTAGACTTTCCGTTCCATGCAGTTCATATAGCTTGACCCAGTTGGCTATATAGCGAGGATTAACGCCATATAGTTGAGTTAAAGTCATATAACCAACTTTTCCTTCTAAATATTACAGAACAATCTTTAATTTAAACTCAGATGAATACTTTGACATAAAACTAAACCCCCAGAAGTTAGACATTTCGTCCAACTTTTGGGGGTCAGTTCAATTTAAGCTTTTTTCAAAGAGCCTAGTAATTGTGTAGCAATCGAACTAAGCTGTTCCGCATTTTGTGGGAGCTCACCATTGGGTGTAAAAGAATCGATTAGTGTTGGTAAAAAATGGGCAATTTGTTGAGAGGCCAGTTCTGGATTAACACCTAACTGCTGGGCCAGTTCTGCAACTTTGGTATTCCCCAAGACTTTCATAATGTCACTTGCCTCAATCGGTTGATTAGCTCCTGTACCGACCCAAGATTGAACGTGACTAGAAAGTCCTGATTGTTCAAACATATTGACTAATGTGCCGATGCCGTTTACTAGATTCGGTTCATTCGTTTGTGTATTTGCTTGACTATTTGGATTGCTTAAAAAAGCCGTTAAGACATTCATTAACATCGGCGAAGCTTCTTGATTAGACTGTGATTTATTTCCCAATAAAGCACCTAATATGCCCATTACATTCATCGTTTTCTCCCAAAATTCTTAGTATGAAAGTAGATTGTGACATGTTAGTGATGATGTCGAACGAGTGAAATAAGTTTATGCACCGATATCAGTAGGTTTTTCTTGAATTAAATTATTAGACTAGGCTTACAATATAGTTACTAATCATGATTTTGAGATTTTTAGTATCTCAATGAGAAGATTTAAAATATTAGAAGAAATAAATTTTCGTTGTAACTTTTCCAGGAGAAATTGATGTTAGAAGCTTACCGCGCCCATGTTGCAGAACGTGCTGCATTGGGTATTCCACCGCTACCTTTATCTGTTGCCCAAACGACTCAACTCGTTGAATTGCTCAAAAATCCACCCGCCGGTGAAGACACAAGCTTAGTTGATTTACTAACCTTCCGTATTCCCGCAGGTGTAGACGATGCGGCTAAAATTAAAGCTGAGTTTTTAGCCAAGGTGTCTCATGGTGAAGTTGTTTCACCTTTAGTGAGTAAAGTAAAAGCGACTGAATTACTTGGCACGATGTTAGGTGGCTACAACATTAAGCCTTTGATTGATTTATTAGCGGATACAGAGTGTGGCGAAACGGCTGCAAAGGCACTCAAATCAACACTTCTGATGTTTGACTATTTCCATGATGTTCAGGAATTAGCAGAAAAAGGCAATGCCAATGCCAAAGATGTAATGCAAAGTTGGGCGGATGCTGAATGGTTTACAAACCGTCCAGAACTACCAGCCAGTATGAAAATTACAGTGTTTAAAGTTTCAGGTGAAACAAACACGGATGATTTATCTCCAGCCCCAGATGCTTGGAGCCGTCCGGATATTCCACTACATGCAGTAGCGATGTTAAAAAATGCTCGTCCAGGTATTACACCAGATGAACCCGGCATGAAAGGACCCTTGAAGCTGATTGAAGAGCTAAAGAAAAAAGGTAATTTGATCGCTTACGTTGGCGACGTAGTTGGTACCGGATCTTCACGTAAATCAGCCACAAACTCTGTACTTTGGTACACAGGCCAAGATATTCCATTTGTACCGAATAAACGCTTTGGTGGCGTTTGTATCGGCAATAAGATTGCACCGATTTTCTTCAATACAATGGAAGATGCTGGTGCATTACCTGTTGAGATGGATGTTAGCCAAATGGAAATGGGCGATGAAATTGAATTGCGCCCTTATGAAGGTAAAGCCTTTAAAAATGGCCAAGAAATCGCTAGCTTTGCGCTCAAGTCTGATGTGATTTTTGACGAAGTACGTGCCGGTGGTCGTATTCCCCTCATCGTTGGTCGTGGTTTAACCATGAAAGCACGTAATGCCTTGGGTCTACCAGCATCTACTGTTTTCCGTTTACCTCATGTACCTGCCGGTGATGACAAAGGCTTCACATTGGCCCAAAAGATTGTTGGTCGTGCGTGTGGATTACCAGAAGGTCAAGGCGTACTGCCTAACTCCTATTGCGAACCACATATGACTACGGTTGGTTCACAAGATACAACAGGACCAATGACACGGGATGAATTAAAAGATTTAGCTTGTTTAGGTTTCTCTGCTGATTTAGTAATGCAGTCTTTCTGCCACACAGCGGCTTATCCAAAGCTCGTGGATATCAAAACACACCGTGAATTACCAACCTTCATGACAAATCGTGGCGGTGTTTCCTTGCGTCCAGGTGACGGTATTATTCACAGTTGGCTCAACCGTTTACTACTCCCCGACACAGTTGGTACTGGTGGCGATAGTCATACACGCTTCCCAATTGGTATTTCTTTCCCAGCGGGTTCTGGTTTAGTGGCTTTTGCTGCTGCGACTGGTGTGATGCCCCTCGACATGCCTGAATCTGTTTTAGTACGCTTTAAAGGAACGATGCAGCCTGGTGTCACTTTACGTGATTTAGTCAATGCCATTCCTATGTATGCGATTAAAGCAGGCTTATTAACTGTTGAGAAAAAAGGCAAGAAGAATATTTTCTCAGGTCGTATTCTCGAAATCGAAGGTTTACCAGACCTCAAAGTAGAACAAGCGTTTGAACTGTCTGATTCATCAGCTGAGCGTTCTGCTGGTGGTTGTGTAGTCCAACTCGACAAAGGGCCAATCATTGAATATATGCGCTCCAATGTTACGCTCATGAAGTGGATGATTGCTAATGGCTATGAAGATGCACGTACTTTAGGTCGCAGAATTAAAGCAATGGAAAAATGGATGGCAGATCCACAACTCCTCAAAGCCGATCCGAATGCAGAGTACGCCGCAGTGATTGAGATCGATTTGAACGATATCAAAGAACCGATTCTTGCTTGCCCGAATGACCCAGATGATGTGAAGTTCTTGTCCGAAGTTGCCGGTAACAAAATTGATGAAGTCTTTATTGGTTCTTGTATGACCAATATCGGTCACTTCCGCGCTGCTAGCAAAATTCTTGAAGGTCGTGATGACTTACCAACACGTTTGTGGATTGCTCCGCCAACGAAGATGGATGCGATGATTCTGACAGAAGAAGGCTACTACAGCACTTTTGGTAAAACAGGTGCTCGGATGGAAATGCCTGGCTGTTCACTCTGTATGGGTAACCAAGCACAAATCCGTAAAGGATCGACTGCTGTCTCAACCTCTACACGTAACTTCCCAAATCGTTTAGGTTTAGATACACAGGTGTACTTAGCATCTGCTGAACTTGCGGCCGTCTGCGCTTTACTCGGTAGAATTCCAACGACTGCTGAATACCTCGAAAAACATCATATTTTGATTAGTCAATCTGCAGAGATTTATCGCTATATGAATTTTGATCAAATCAGTGAATTCAAGGACTTAGCTGATACGGTTACAGAATAATTCGATTATTCGATGTTGTTGTTTATAGTAGTTGATGTAATTTCATAAAATTTGGCATATACTGTATAAATAAACAGTATATGCCATGCCAAAAACTCTCAAATCCGAACTCTACCCTCTTTTTAGCCACTCTATTTCTGCAGGATTTCCTTCGCCTGCGAGTGATTACATTGACCAACGTCTAGACCTCAATCAGTATCTTGGCATGCACTCTGAAGCTACGTTTTTTCTACGTGTGCAAGGTGATTCCATGCAAGGTGCTGGTATTTTTGATGGCGATTTACTCATTGTTGATCGATCCGTTCAGGCCAAATCAGGCAATGTCGTCGTCGCAGTCGTCGATGGTGAGTTTACTGTCAAACGTTTACAACGACGTGCTGGGGTGACCTGGTTAAAAGCTGAAAACCCAGCCTATCCTCCAATAGAACTCAGAGACGGTCAAGAGCTGGAAGTTTGGGGGGTTGTCTCACATGTGGTACACAAGCCTTAATTATCCATCATGCTATTGCCGACAGAAAAAGCGATTGCGCTAATTGATGGTAATAATTTCTATGTCTCTTGTGAGCGTGTATTTAATCCAAGTTTAGAAAAAAAATCCTTAGTCATTCTGTCTAACAACGATGGCTGCATTGTCTCTCGGAGTCAAGAAGCAAAGAACCTCGGAATTGGCATGGGTGTGCCACTTTTTAAAGTAAAGCATTTGATGACGAAGCACCAATTGCAATGGCTGAGTTCAAATTACACCTTATATGGGGATATGAGCGCCAGAATGATGGCGACTTTAGCTGAATTTTCACCTGAGCAAGAGATTTATTCGATTGATGAATGCTTCTTAAACTTATCAGATGTCATCTCAGTACAAGAACAGATTCCTTACGGTAAAAAAATGCGGGCACGTATTCAACAATACTTAGGATTACCAACTTGCGTTGGTATTGGTCCCTCCAAAACATTAGCGAAATTAGCAAACCATATCGCGAAAAAAAATCAGCAATTTGAAGGTGTTTTTGCTTGGGCTAGCTTAACTCCGACTGAGCAAACCTATTGGCTCCAACAAATCGCTGTGGGAGAAGTATGGGGCGTAGGTAGAAAAATTGGAGCACATCTAGAAAAGATGGGGATTCAGACAGTCTATGATTTACAACAAGCTGATAGCGAAACCATTCGACGTAGGTTCTCGGTAGTAATGGCTAGAACGGTCAACGAGTTAAAGGGGATCTCGTGCATTGCGATGGCAGATATCGCAGATTCTGAACGGAAACAACAAATTATCTCCAGTAAAAGTTTTGGCAAGCCAGTACGTGAGCTCTACCATTTAGAAGAAGCGACTGCTAGTTACGTGAGTCGTGCCGCTGAGAAGCTGCGCCTACAAAAGAGTGTTTGTCATTACGTGACTGTCTTCATTCATACCAATCCGTTCAAACCCCAAGAGCCACAATATCGTAACCAAATCACTATCCCACTCTCGATTGCTAGTGCGGATAGTCGACGTCTCATCAAAGCCGCATTATTTGGCTTACATCAGATTTACCGAGTAGATTTTGCCTATAAAAAAGTGGGGGTCATTCTGTCTGATTTTAGAGATGCTGAACACCATCAAAATGACTTATTTACGCAAATTGATGAAACAAAATCCCATCAGGTAATGCAAACGATGGATTTACTCAATCAACGTTTTGGCGCCAATACCGTTGCGATTGCAGGGACTGGCAGCAACGCGGGGAATAATCAACATTGGCGAATGCGAGCCAATCATAAAAGTAAACGATTCACCACCTGCTGGCAAGAGATTCCCATTGCACGCGCATCTTAAGCTCTCAAAGCCAACTCCATCTATACTATTCAGTATTGTTTGAAAACCGCTAAAATCAAATGAGTTTGGTGGTACACAAGTAAACCAAACGATTTCTTTAAATGATTCTTGATAGGACGTATGTAACATGCCATTTTCTTTAATGACCAGAGCATTCTTCAAACAACTCACGAGAATAAGTCTTAGTACAGTTCTCGCCTTGAGCATCAGCTTTGTAGCGCAGGCGCAAAGTGTTAAGCCATTACCGCAAGTAATCTTTACGACGAACATGGGACAATTTACAGTAGAACTAGAACCTGAAAAAGCGCCTAAAACCGTTGCCAACTTCTTAGCTTATGTGAACAGTGGTTTTTACACTGGTACTATTTTTCACCGCGTCATTAACGGTTTTATGGTCCAAGGTGGTGGTTTTACTAAGGATCTAATGCAAAAACCAACGCGCGCACCGATTCCGATTGAATCCAATAATGGCCTCAAAAATACCAAGTATTCGATTGCAATGGCTCGGACCAACGATCCGAACTCTGCTACTGCACAATTTTTTGTCAACGTAAAAGATAATGCGATGCTCGATTATCCAGGTCGTGATGGCTATGGCTATACCGTCTTTGGACGTGTGATTGCTGGGATGGAGGTAATCGACAATATTAAATTTGTTGACACCAATGTACACATGCCAACTCGGATGTCTGACGTACCCGTTTCAGCGATTGTGATTGAATCTGCCAAAGTCATCAAATAATTTAGCCCATGAAATACTGTTCCCTTTGCGGTAAGCATGTTGAATTTAAAATTCCACAGGATGATAATCGACCACGTTTTATCTGTAACTCCTGTGGTGAAATTCACTATCAAAACCCTAAAAACGTTGTTGGAACAATCCCTATTTTGGGTGAAAAAATCTTACTCTGTCGACGCGCCATTGAACCACGTAAGGGTTTATGGACTTTACCTGCTGGTTTTTTAGAACTCGACGAAACCACCGCCGAAGGTGCGCAGCGTGAAACGATTGAGGAAGCCGATGCGCAAATAGAAATAGGTCCACTATTTTCCATCCTCAATGTGGCACATATTGGGCAAGTACACTGGTTTTATTTAGCACAAATGACGAGCCCAGTATTTAGTCCAGTGACATCTGAGAGTCTAGAGGTCGCCCTCTTTGATGAAGCAAGTATTCCGTGGGATGAAATCGCATTTTTGACCGTAAGAACAACTTTGCAATGGTTTTTTGCTGATAGAAAAGCCGGTAAAATCTCCTTTTCAGAAAGCATGCCAACCCATCAAATTGATTTAAAACCGGTACTTCGCGTTGAATGAATGAGTTATCCAACGTATTTAAATCCGAACGATCCCCTACCACTTCCAAGGTTATTTGAACAAGATCCAAAATTCCCTGATGGCTTGATCGCAATCAGCGACTCAATCGACCCCAAACGGCTCATCGAAGCTTACCAAAAAGGGATATTCCCTTGGCCTAGTGAGAACCAACCAATTCTGTGGTGGTTTACTTCACCAAGAATGACACTACGCCCTAGGGACATGATTATTCGGCGTAGTTTTAAAAAAAAGATTCAGCAAGTACTAGTCAATCCAGATTGGGAAATCAAAATTGATCATTCCTTTGAAACGGTGATCCAATCTTGTGCGAATAGCCCTAGACAAGGCCAAAACGGTACTTGGATTACACCGGAAATCCAAGAAAATTATATCGAGTTATTTCATCAAGGAATTGCACATAGCATTGAGACTTGGTACCAAAATGAGTTAGTCGGTGGTCTCTACGGTATCAATTTGGGCAGAATGTTTTATGGTGAATCGATGTTTATGAAAACTGCCGACGCCTCAAAACTTGCTTTAGCTGCTCTTTGTGCAATCGCGATCCAAAGCGGTATTGCCTTGATTGATTGCCAGCAAGAAACACCCCATTTAAAATCACTTGGTGCGCAACTGATGGATAAGACATCCTTTCTCAATGCCATCGAAAAGTTAACCATAGAGCCATCCCCAAATTGGTTTTTTAATAAAGAAGTATTGGCATATTGGCTTTAATTCTTGCTAAAATTATCTATGGCTAATCTTCATGACTTCCCAATCAAATCCTTGCAGTTTTATGCAACATCGCCATATGAGTGTAGCTATTTACCGAACATAGAAGCTCGCTCGCAGGTTGTGACGCCGACTCAATTCATCACAACAGAGGTATATGACAACCTCATCTTGGCAGGATTTCGTAGAAGTGGACACTTTACCTATCGACCTTATTGTGACAACTGCAAAGCGTGTATTGCTTCACGGGTGAAGGCGTATGATTTTCAGCCAACAAGGAGCCAAAAACGGGCCTTTAAAAAGCACCAAGGACTTACCGCACGAATCATACCATTGCAATTTGTAATGGAACACTTTGAACTTTATCAACACTATTTAGCATCTCGTCATACTGTTGAGGATAAGCCGACAAGCGCCAATAATATCGCTGACGACGAAGAGCAATACCGGCAATTCATTATCCAGTCTCATATAGAATCCTACTTAGTTGAATTTAGAGAAGGCCCTACACTTAGGATGGTGAGTGTCATTGACCAGGTGAAAGATGGCATCTCTTCCGTCTATACTTTTTTTGATCCCTCGGTTGAACGGGCCAGTTTTGGTACCTATGGAATTCTTTGGCAAATTCAATACGCTAAAGAAATACAACTACCTTATGTCTACCTAGGGTACTACATCGAACAGAGTCGAAAAATGTCCTATAAATTACAATATCAACCCCTTGAAGGTTTGGTTGATGGTAAATGGTCAACATTAAGAAATACTGATACCTAATTTTTATGACACGCGGAAAAAATCTATTAAACTGTTCCCTATGGATTTATATTCAATAATTCGCCCGGCTTTATTTCGCTTTGACCCTGAAAACGCTCATCATCTCAGTTTAGAGAGTTTGTCCTTTTTACATAGGCATCAACTTTTAAATCCATTCATTAATAAATCCAGTTATATTCCTACAAATTTATGCGGACTGACTTTAGGTAATCCAGTTGGACTTGCAGCAGGACTTGATAAAGACGGAAAATATATTGATGCCTTAGCGGCACTAGGTTTTGGGTTTCTCGAAATCGGGACGGTGACCCCCTTGCCTCAATTTGGTAATCCGCTGCCAAGAATGTTTCGACTTAGCAATTCAAAAGCCATTATCAATCGTATGGGTTTTAATAACGACGGAGTTCAAGCCTGTATCAAAAGGGTTGAAGCTTCATCCTACTATCAGGATGGTGGCATTATCGGATTAAATATCGGAAAAAATGCGACGACTCCGATTGAAGAAGCTCATACTGATTATCTGATTGGATTAAGATCTGTTTATCCTTTTGCTTCCTATATCACCATCAATATTTCCTCACCTAATACAAAAAATCTCCGTCAACTTCAATCGAATAATCAGTTGTATCACTTACTCGAACAAATTTCTATTGAACGAGATAAGTTGATCCAACAATTCAGTAAGCGTACACCGATTTTTTTGAAAATAGCTCCAGATTTAACACTAGAAGAAGTAGAAGTCATTGCTCAATATATTGAGCAATTTCAAATTGATGCCATCATCGCAACAAACACTACCATTTCCCGTGATCAAGTTTCCCAAGAGAAACAGAAGGATCAAGCTGGTGGACTATCAGGTGCTCCCTTGGCCCATCTTTCAAATCAGATTATTAAGCAATTCAACCATTTATTAAATGGGAAAATCCCCATTATTGGTGTGGGTGGAATTATGACTGGGACAGATGCTCTCGAAAAGAAATTAGTGGGTGCTAAAGTAGTTCAACTTTATAGTGGTTTAATCTACCGCGGCCCTAATTTAATCCAAGAATGTATTTCAGCAATGGATCTCGACTAAGTAAGGCTGAATAATTTTTTTATTTATTTACGCTTTTTTTATGGTGAATTGGGCTTTCATGATGTGCAATTAATTGTATTAAAGTTACAATAAGAAAATGATTAATGCCAACTGCAAAATTTGACAATGACAACCGGAAAGACTGCAATCCAAGTCATCGAAAGAATGATGAACTTGTTAGATGTTTTAGAAATTTTTGATGAGCCCTGCTCCTTAAAAACTCTTGCGGAAACCACTGGATTACACCCCTCTACAGCCCATAGAATATTAAATGACATGGTTGCATGTCGATTAGTGGACAGGTCTGAGGGAGGCGCTTATCGACTTGGACTACGCCTTCTTGAACTTGGCACTTTGGTTAAAGCTCGTTTGTCTGTTAGAGATGCTGCGCAGCTACCAATGCGAGCATTGCACAAATTAACCAATCAAACAGTCAATTTATCTGTCCGTCAAGGTGATGAGATTGTGTACATCGACCGTACCTACAGTGAGCGTTCTGGCATGCAAGTGGTGCGTGCAATTGGTGGTCATGCTCCGTTGCATTTAACCTCCGTTGGCAAACTTTTTCTAGCGCAAGATGATACCGCCAGAGTACGTGCTTATGCTACTAGAACTGGGCTTGCTGGCCATACAAGAAACAGTATTACGCAAATTGCTCAATTAGAAAAAGAACTAGCCGAGGTCTTGAAGAATGGCTCTGCAAACGATGATGAAGAGTTAGAACTTGGCGTTAGTTGTATGGCGGCAGGCATTTATGATGATAGCGGCAAAATGGTAGCTGGCCTTTCTCTGAGCGCCCCGACAGATCGACTACAGCGTGAATGGAATAAACCACTTCTAGAAACGGCATTACAGATCTCCAAAGGCATTGGATTTAAACCACGTGAAGATAAAAATTCTGATAAGTCATGATAAAAATATATTGCTCAACAGCCTTTAAATCAATACTACCGACATTGTTAGACAATTTTGAGAAAATGCATGGTGTTAGTGCCTCAGTTGAATTTGGTACCACAAATCATCTGCTTAACTTAATTCATCAAGGTGATTCAGCGGACTTAATGATATTAACGCATGAAGGAATCAATACATTAATTGATACGGGTTATTGTAAAAAAGGAAGTCTGAAAGATCTTTGTAAAACCAGTATTGGTATGGCCATTGCAGCAGATGCAGTTAAGCCAGATATACAAAATACTGCAAACTTCATCCAAGCAATTTTAAATACGCCTTCCATCACTTTTACAAGTAAAGGCGCTAGTGGAGTTTATTTTAGAGATTTAGTTGAGCGCTTAAACTTATTAGATGAGATTTTGCCTAAAGCAATTATTCCTGAGGGAGGTCTCGTCGCAGAACAAATACTGTTGGGTAAAGCTCACATGGCTATCCAATTAATTAGTGAAATTAAAGCAGTACCCCAAGTGCAATTAGTAGGACCACTTCCAGAGGAAATCAACCAAACCACCCTCTTTACTGCTGGTATTGGTATCGATTCAACTCATACTGAAACCCTGGAAAATCTTTGCAATTTTCTGACAAACATCAGCAATCAAACTTTCTTGATTGAAAAAGGACTTAATCCAATTTAACTGCTTTTTAGATGGAAGTACTAACTATTTCTACCTGAACGATCAACGATTGTTTTTTAGAACACCTTCAATCGTCTGACTGTTAAAAGGCGCTTCTTCTGCAGGAGATGCATTAGCAGCATTCGATAAGCTAGGTATCAAGTAATTGGAGTTATTCGGATTTGAATTTCCTTTAAGTGCTAATTTACGCACTGATTTCAGATCAGGTTGATCATCAATCCATTGTTTTACCCGAACTGCATCTGCAAATCGCGACTGACTTCCCTCAGAGTCCAGAAACACCATGATGTAAGGTTTATTGTTTATAAATGCTTGCATCACAAGGCATCGACCAGCCTCAGAGATGTACCCTGTTTTCTGCAGACCAATCTGCATATTTCCAGACCGAACTAAACGGTTACTACTAATGAACTCTTGCATACGATTACTAATAAATTTGGAATACTCATGAGTAGTAGAAAATTCTCGGATCATCGGATACTGAGATGCAGCGTTCACCATCAAAGCGAGGTCTTCAGGACTTGATACATTCTTACTGGTTAGACCCGTAGGATCTTCAAATGCAGAATGAGACATACCAATTTCACGGGCTTTACGGTTTACAGCAGCCATAAACGCATCAATTCCACCAGGGTAATTTCTACCTAAGGTATAGGCAGCTCTGTTCTCAGATGACATCAAAGCCAATAATAGTGCCTCACGACGCGTTAGCTCAGTACCTTTGGCCAATCTTGACTTCTTGTAGATAGCAGCGTCTTCATCATTGATTCTCAAGGTTTCATCGAGATTTAATTTACTATCCAAAACAGTCATTGCCGTCATTAATTTGGTAATAGAGGCAATAGGTAAGATAGCGTTAGCATTTTTTTCGAAAACAACAGCTTGACTTTGCTGATCAACCACAATCGCTGCATTCGATTTAAGATTGAGTATATCTAAATGTTTGCCGAGGCCCATCGCATTCCCTAGAGAAACACGCTTTGGTGGAGTGGCATTTGCGGTAGTACTGCGAGGTAGAACAGAGGTTCTAACTTCTCTTGAATTTTTAGGCCTTTTTTCTACTTTTTTGCGTTCATTTGACTGTTTTACATTACTATCTTGCTTCTTCTTAGAAGTAGTAGTCTCATCAGACGTTTTAGAAAAACTTACTGCAGGAAAAAATACATTAATGGAAAGGGAAATTAGTAAAGAAAGAGTTAGATATTTTATTTTCATTCGGTCTTGGTCAATATTAAAAGAACTACGAGATGATTTTAAACGCTAAAAATCATTTTCTTTAATTTTTGTAGAGAAACATTTTGATTCACGATTAAAACACCTAACATGCTAATCACGGTACCAATAATAATCAGGATAGACAACTTCTCATCAAACAGAATCCAGGCCATCAGAGCAGTAGTTGGAGGGGTCAAATACATTAAACTACTTACCTTCGTCGCATTACCCTTTTGAATTAAAAGGAATAGTAAGGTCATTGCACCGATTGAAATACAGAGAATCCCCCAAAGTAATGCTCCAATCATTTGCACATTCCACTCAACCTGTCCTGTTTCAAAAAAATAAGCACCGATTGAAGCTAAAACAGCACTGGTAGCAAATTGAATCATTGAGCCGGTTCGCAAATCAAACTGAGGGCAAAATTTCTTTTGATAAATAGTCCCACCTGTAATGGCAATTAAAGCCACCACATTGAATAATAAGTTCATCATCGAGACGCCAGTGGTGTCAATCTTTGCATAAACCACTAAAAAAACTCCTAATAAACCTAGCATCAAACCAACCCACTGTGTTCGAGTCACTTTCTCGGCCAGTATGGATGCAAAAATAGCTGTTAGGATAGGTTGTAAACCAACAATCAGAGCAGATAAACCGGCAGGCATTCCATGTCTAACCGACAACCAAACGCCACCAAGATAAACAAACTGAATTAATGCACCAGCAACAACAATATGTCGGGCCTGTTGCCAAGAGGGCCATGGTGCTTTAAACCATAAAATAAAGGGAAAAAGGATGAATAGAACACCAACAAACCGCATTGCTAAAAAGGTCATTGGTTCAGAATAAGGCATGCCGTATTTAGCAATAATAAAACCCGTACTCCAAATAATAATAAATACTGGAGCAAACCAATTAGGATGTTTTATTTCCACAAATTTCCAATCGCTAGTTCAATCGTTTTTGTATGAATGGCAACAGTCTCTGTAATATCATGACCATAACCACCCGCCATCGCTACCGCAATGGGCAATGTTAACTCTTTGCACCAATCAAAGACTATTTGATCTCGCTGCGCAAGACCGGCCATCGATAGGTTTAAACGTCCTAATCGATCACCGATATAAGGGTCTGCGCCAGCTAAATAAATAACGAGATCAGGTTCAAAAGATTTTACTTGATGAAGTCCCCCTACTAAAGCGTCAAGATATAAAGTATCTGTACAACCATCTGCTAACGCAATATCTAAATCACTACTTTCCTTACGAAAAGGAAAGTTCTTTTCGCCATGCATTGAAAACGTAAAAACGCTCGTATCACTCTTTAAAATGGACGCAGTCCCATTACCTTGATGAACGTCTAAATCGACGATAGCTATCCTAGGCAAGCGATTCAGCTCAGGAAATTTTAATTGTTGCATTACCTTTGCAGCAATTGCAGCATCATTAAAAACACAAAAGCCACTACCTTTATCAGTATAGGCATGATGCGTACCGCCTGCTAAATTTGCTGAAACGCCTTGATCCCAGGCTGTTTGACAGGCGGCAATCGTTGCTCCCGCAGATCTTGCTGAGCGCACAACCATTTGGGGAGTCCATGGAAATCCAATCTCTCGCATTTGAGCATCCGTCAAGAGTCCATTAAAAACCGCCTCAACGTAGACTTCATCATGAACTAAGGTTATTTGATCTCTCGAAGCAAGAGGTGCCTCTAACAACTGCACTTGTACAAATTGCTCCACGGATTTACGCAGTAAAGCATATTTCTCCATAGGAAAACGATGCCCTTCTGGCAAAGGTAACACAAATTGATCTGTATAAAAAAGGGAGATTTTATGCAATGTCGATTAACTCTAATTGAAGTAGGAAAAGATGATTAGTAGAAATACTAAGTACTATTTTCCCATATCAAGACATTAAAGATCGCAAGCTGGTTATTTTTAGGATAAGATGAACTTCAACAGTTATATTTTTTTACAAGGGTTTTTGATGACGCTCACTCCAGAACAAATTAGTGCCTCAAACAAAGCGAATATGGAGACATTAAACAGTCTCTCTAAAAATGCCTTTGCTGGCCTTGAAAAACTATTAGAACTTAATTTACAGGTTGTTAAAACCGTCTTACAAGAACAATTAACTCACATTCAATCAACTGCAAATGTGAAGGATGCGCAAACCTTATTGATCATGCAAGCTCAATTTCTTCAGCCCTTTGCGGAAAAACTAAGTTCCTATAGTCAGCACCTTCAGAACATTAATTATGAGACCCAAACCGCGATTATGGAAACGGCTAATGCTGATATGAAGGATCGTTCTTCGAAAATCCAGAATCTAGTGAATGAAATTTCAATATCCATCCCAGGCAATGAGGATTTGATGGTCACAGCGCTAAAAAATGCCATTGCAAATGCCAATCAAGTCTATGAGTCTTCACAAAAAGCGATTAAACAGGTCATCGATATTTCGACTCAACAAACTAAAACGATGACGGATGCCGCCATCAAAGTAAGCGAAGAACTGTCAATCATTGCGAAACAAAAAACGCTTTAAACCTTCTCTAGATTACTGCGTCACTTCGAGTCGGATTTGGTGAGTCGTAATCGGTAATTGATCTTTTTCCCAAGGTCTTAGGCTGTTCCACTGTAAAACAAAAACTCCTGAGCAACTTGGCTTGATGACCCATTCTTGAAGACCGGGAGCTCCTACTAGGGGAATCGCCTGATTGGCTGAGTTTGGATCTCGCAAAAATTCTCCATCCTTTAATATCGATAAACAATTCACCGCCTTAGGTGGCAAAGATAAAGTCCAGCGGTATCCAGTAGAAGGATTACTTGGTACCTGAACTATCAGAGCGGACTGCCCAGTCAATAACACCCTCGAAATACCCGCTCCTAACTTAATCGGCCCCACTGGATTTGACAGAGTAGATTCTTGATTATCTGCCATCTGCACACATGAAGATAATAAAGTGATCAAGCAGATATAAATTTGTTTTCTCATACAGCTTTTTCGAGCATCTCTATCGCTTGTTTAACCACTAAACCTCGATAAATCAAATAAAAGCTAACCATCGTAAAAGCTGTGATAACAACAAGTTCAATCAGCATGGGCGATTTCATCACATAGAAATAAACATAAACGCCAAGAATAAAAAACACGATTCCAGCCAAGATGTTTGCCCACCATACAGAACTATTTTGTGTTAGATTTTGACTAAAGTTTTTAAAAGTTAAAACGTTCAACTTACCATTTTTTTCTTCACCACAAACCGAAATCTGATCACCATTCTTGATCAATACTTCTTTTGGGAATTCAGCATTGATTTGCTTTTCTCCCAGTCGAAATTGCGCAATATAGGTCGTCCTTGTATTCTCTTTGATCAACTGTTGATGAGGGTCGCCATCTTTACGAATCTCAATGGTTTGCTGGAAGTTTTGAACTATCCCCGAATAAACAGAAAGAGATTTCCCTGAAAAAATTTGTGGATTAATAAAGTTCACAATCACTCCTAACATGAGTAAAAAAAGACTTAAAACAATAACAAAAATTGGCTTAGATATTCCGATACTCATTTGATTTCAAGCTTTATGGGCTTACTGTTTTAATTGCAACACTTGCTAATTTGGCAGTTTCTCTTGCTTGGTCGGTATCATTGGCACTCGCCAACGTCACCCCCATTCGACGCTTCAGAAACGCTTCTGGTTTACCAAATAATCGAACCGCGACGCCGGGCAATGCTAACGCTTTTTCTAGGCCAGTAAAACCAATTCCTTTGACATCCATGCCACCATAAATAACGGAACTAGCGGCAGGCGTTTTCAAAGAAACGTCAACTGGCAAACCTAAAATTGCCTTTGCGTGTAGTTCAAACTCACTCTGAGTTTGACTTGCCAATGTTACAAGACCAGTATCATGAGGCCTTGGACTGACCTCAGAGAACCACACTTCATCGCCTTTAACAAATAACTCTACGCCGAAAATTCCTCTTCCACCGAGATTATCTGTAACTTTTTTGGCAATCTCTTGTGACTTTTGTCTTGCTTTCTTGGTCATTTGCATGGGCTGCCAACTTTCAACATAATCACCATTTTTTTGTACGTGACCTATCGGCTCACAAAAGGCAGTAACCGACTCACCATTCGCATCCAGAGTTCTCACCGTAAGTTGCGTAATTTCATAATCAAAATCAATTAATCCCTCCACAATGACTTTACCAGCATCAACCCGTCCAGCTGAGGCAGCATACTCCCAGGCCTTCACCACATCTTGTGGCCCGTCTAGTTTCGATTGACCCTTACCCGATGAAGACATTACTGGTTTGACAAAACATGGATAACCGATCCCTTGATCAATGGCTTGTTGCAACTCTTCCAAACTAGAAGCAAATTTAAATGGCGAAGTCGGCAAACCTAAATCCTCAGCCGCAAGCCTACGAATACCCTCACGGTTCATCGTTAAGAAAGTTGCACGTGCTTTTGGAATTACCTCCACAATGCCCTCAGCTTCTAGTTCTATGAGAGTTTGAGTCGCAATTGCCTCAATTTCTGGCACGATTAAATGGGGCTTTTCCTCTAAGACCAAGGCTCTGATTGCCATGCCATCTGTCATATCAATCACATGTGATCGATGCGCTACTTGATGACCTGGTGCATTCGGATAACGATCTACAGCAATCACTTCGATGCCGAGTCGTTGCAACTCAATAATCACTTCTTTACCTAGTTCACCGCAACCTAGCATCATGACTCTGATGGCGTTTGAGGTTAAAGGAGTTCCAATGATTGGAAAACGTGGATAGGAATAGGTAGACATAATATTACTCAAAAAAAAAGACATGGTTTATTTTCCCATGTCTTTGATTGTTTCCTGAAAATTTGATAACTGATTACGTTATTGAATCACTGAACACTTCTTATTTTTTTCTTACGGGTGGTAAGTCTGTACAAGAACCATGAGCGACTTCAGCAGCTAATCCAACAGACTCCCCTAAAGTTGGATGAGGATGAATTGTTTTACCGATATCGATAGCATCTGCGCCCATTTCAATCGCCAAACAAATTTCACCAATTAAATCACCTGCATTAGTACCGACAATGCCACCACCAATAATACGGTGGGTAGTTTCATCAAATAGCAGTTTTGTAAATCCTTCACTACGCCCGTTGGCAATCGCCCGACCACTTGCAGCCCATGGAAATAGACCTTTCGTGTAAGCAATACCTTTTTCTTTACATTGCTCTTCAGTAAGTCCTGCCCAAGCAACCTCAGGATCGGTATAAGCAACTGAAGGGATTTGTTTAACATCAAAGTAGGATTTCTCCCCATTGGCAGCTTCTGCTGCAACATGGCCCTCATGTACTGCCTTGTGGGCCAACATCGGCTGACCTACGAGATCACCAATTGCAAAAATATGTGGAACATTCGTTCTCATTTGCTGATCTACTGGAATAAAGCCACGCTCATCTACCATTACCCCTGCTTGATTTGCAGCAATTTTCTTACCATTTGGGGTTCTGCCTACCGCAACTAAGACTAAGTCATAACATTGGGGCTCTGACGGCGCCTTGTCCCCTTTAAAGTCTACCCAGATACCATCATCTTTAGCTATAGCAGAAGCAGCACTCGTTTTTAACATGACCTTGTTAAATCGTGGCAAGTTCATTTTTTCCCAAACTTTGACTAAATCTCTATCAGCGCCAGCCATCAGAGTATTAGACAACTCCACAATATCAATTTGAGAGCCTAAAGAACTATAGACGGTGGCCATTTCTAAACCAATAATTCCCCCACCAATAACTAACATGCGTTTAGGAATGGCTGAAAGTTTTAGGGCACCAGTACTATCTACAATGCGGGGATCGACAGGTAAGAACGGTAACACTACGGACTGGCTACCGGCAGCAATAATGGCTTTGTCAAATTTGATGACCTCTTTCTTAGAGGTCATGTCCCAGCCGGTTCCTTCAGTAAGGGTAACTTCTAAATGATGAGCATCTAAAAAAACACCAACGCCCCGAATCGTTTGTACTTTGCGAGCTTTGGCCATTCCAGCCAGCCCAGAAGTTAACTGTCCAATTACACCATCTTTGTGCGTCCTTAATGCATCTAAATCAATTTGTGGTTGACCATAAGAGATACCGTGCTTAGCCATCGACTTGACCTCTTCCATTACAGCCGCAGTGTGAAGTAAGGCTTTAGAGGGTATACAACCGACATTCAGACAAACACCACCCAAAGTAGCATAACGCTCGACTAGGATTGTTTTCATACCGAGGTCAGCGCCTCTAAATGCAGCACTATAACCACCGGGACCTGAACCCAACACTAACAACTGACAATCATGTTGAACGCTACCTTGGTATGCTCCAGCTTGAGGTGTAAAAACAGTAACTTGAGGAGTCGGTACAACCGGCTTGACAGGTTCTTTTTGCGTGGTATTTGGTGAAATGTTAGGAGCTGCTGCAGAAGAGGTAAGGGTTGGTTCAACATGGGCAACAACTGATCCCATACTGATTAAATCCCCCATCTTCACTTCAATAGATAGCACAGTTCCGTCCACGTCACTCGGCACTTCCATCGTTGCTTTATCAGACTCAAGAACAATTAAAGGCTGTTCTTTTTTAATCACATCCCCAACTTTGACCAATATTTCAATCACAGGTATCTCAGAGAAATCTCCGATATCAGGTACTTTAATAGCTAATGATTCCATCATCACTCCTTATAAGGTAACGCGACGGAAGTCACTTAATAGTTCAGCGATATAGGCGTTAAATCGCGTCGCAAGGGCTCCATCAATGACCCGATGATCTGCGGTTAGTGATAGAGGGCAAATTAATTTAGGATTAAATTGTTTACCATCCCAGATAGGTTTCATCGCTGCTTTACTGACACCTAAAATGGCTACTTCTGGAGCATTGATAATCGGTGCAAAATAAGTTCCACCGATGCCACCAACCGAGGAAATAGTAAAACAAGCTCCCTGCATTTGATCTGGCTTTAACTTACCATCTCTTGCTAATTTCGCGAGTTCGCTCGTTTCCTGAGCAATTTGCATGACACCTTTTTTATCAACGTCTTTAATCACTGGCACCACTAAACCATTTGGTGTGTCTGCTGCAAAACCTAAATGAAAGTATTTTTTAAGAATTAACTCGTCACCATCAAGTGAGCTATTAAACTCCGGATATTTCTTGAGTGCCTGGACACAGGCTTTCATTAAAAAGGCTAACAGAGTAACTTTCAAGCCTGATTTTTCATTGAGCTTATTCGTCTCAACTCGGAAGCTTTCTAAAAGAGTGATATCCGCATCTTCATGATAGGTTACCGCGGGTATCATCGCCCAATTACGAGAGAGATTTGCCGCTGAAATTTTTTGAATTCGAGATAAGGGTTTAGTCTCAATTTCACCAAATTTCTTAAAGTCGACCTTTGGCCATGGCAATAAATTCAAACCACTACCGCCGCTTACAGGGGCCGCAGCTGCTGTCTTAGGCGCAGAAAGAATTTGTTTAATAAAAATTCTAACGTCCTCTTGGGTAATTCTACCTTTCGGTCCAGTACCTTTAATTTGACTGATATCGGCACCCAACTCACGGGCATACTTGCGTACAGTTGGACTGGCATGGCTTATCGTCGCCCTAACGTCTGGCATTGAAGTAACTGAAGTCGCACTCTGCTGGGCCACAGAACTGACTGGCACTTGAGGGACCGGAGTTGGAGCGACAGTTGGTGCCGGTGAGGAAACTGCGCTTTGCGCAGTAGTGATTGCCTGAGTTACTGCAGGGATCAATGAACCGGAGGCTTCTAAAAGAACAACGACACTTCCTTCTGAAACCAAATCACCTAATTTCACCTTCACTTCTTTCACAACTCCTGAGGCTGAACTAGGTACATCCATTGTGGCCTTATCAGATTCCAAAGTGATCAAAGATTGTTCGGCTTTCACCACATCTCCAACCTTCACATGAATTTCAATGACAGGAATTTCTTTATAGTCGCCAATATCAGGTACCGAAACTACCGTCGCTTGCGGGGATACAGCAATACTTGGAGTTGGGGCTACCGAGTTTGTAGCTTTAGGAGTAGCTTCAATCGTTGAAGAACTAACAAGCTCTTCCAACACTAATACAACAGTGCCTTCAGAAACATTGTCGCCTAATTTGACACGTAACTCTTTAACAACCCCAGCTCCTGAACTTGGCACATCCATCGTCGCTTTATCTGACTCCAAGGTAACAATAGATTGCTCTGCCTTGACGGTATCACCGACCTTGACATGTATTTCGATAACAGGAATATCCTTGTAATCACCAATGTCAGGTACTTTAATTTCTAATAAATTCGTCATGACTTTCACTCCTTAAACGGACATTGGATTTGGTTTACTAGGATCTAACTCATATTTAGCAATTGCTTGTGCAACCACTTTGGCTTCCAACTTACCATCATCTACGAGTGCTTTTAAAGCTGCGACCGTAATCCACCGACGATCTACTTCAAAGAAATGTCTTAAGTTCTCACGTGTATCTGACCGCCCAAAGCCATCCGTACCAAGAACGGTATATCGTTTGCCAACTTGCTGAATCGCTGGTCGAATTTGTTCTGCAAAGGCACGAATATAATCGGTTGCAGCAACTACTGGACCCGCATGATCCTTCAAACAGGATTCAACATGGGATAAGACACTCGGCTGTGTTGGGTTCAATAAATTCGTTCTAGCAACTCTCTGAATATCTCTGCCTAACTCTGTAAAGCTCGGACAACCCCAAATATCAGCCGCAACTCCCCACTCTTCCAAAAGCATTTCTGAGGCAAAGATAACCTCTCTAAAAATGGTGCCACTACCTAATAATTGCACTTTCAATTTAGCTTTTGGAGTGCCAGTACTGGATAAATAATACATACCTTTAAGGATGTCTTGTTCAGCACCTTTAGGCATCGCAGGATGAGCGTAGTTCTCATTCATGAGAGTAATGTAATAGTAAACATCCTCCTGCTCAGTCAACATTCTGCGCATACCTTCTTGAATGACAACAGCAAGTTCAAAACTAAAACTTGGGTCATAACTTACGCAGTTGGGAATAGTTGCACTCCATAAATGACTATGACCATCTTCATGTTGCAAGCCTTCACCGTTCAGAGTTGTTCTACCAGCAGTTCCGCCGAGTAAAAAACCACGAGAGCGCATATCAGCGGCAGCCCAGGCTAAATCACCAATTCTCTGAAATCCAAACATGGAGTAGAAAATATAAAAAGGCAACATTGGGACGCCGTGGGTGGAGTAAGAAGTGGCAGCGGCTATCCAATCACACATAGCACCCGCCTCATTAATACCCTCTTGCAAAATTTGGCCAGTTTTATCTTCTTTATAAAACATTAATTGATCACGGTCTTGAGGCTCATATAACTGGCCGATATGACTCCAAATACCTAATTGGCGAAACATCCCTTCCATACCAAATGTTCTTGACTCATCAGGAACAATTGGTACTACGCGTTGTCCAATCTCTTTATCTTTGATGATCATATTTAGCATGCGTACAAAAGCCATCGTAGTAGAAATTTCACGACCTTCAACTGTTGCTTCACACAGCGCCGCAAAAGTTTCTAATTTCGGCACATTCATCGACTCCGCTTTTGAACGACGTTGCGGTAAATACCCCCCCAACTCCATTCGACGCGAACGCATGTACTCTAATTCAGGACTACCTTCAGCAAATTTAAGATAAGGGACGTTTTCTAAATCTTCGTCCTTAACAGGCAATTTAAAACGATCGCGGAAAGCTTTCACATCTTCCATGCCCATTTTTTTCTGTTGATGAGCAATATTCATCGCCTCACCAGAACTGCCCATGCCATAACCTTTAATTGTTTTAGCTAAAATTAATGTAGGTTGACCTTGATGGTTTGCGGCAGAGTGAAAAGCCGCGTATACCTTGTGTGGATCATGCCCGCCGCGGTTTAAGTTCCAAATATCCTCGTCTGACCAATCGGCTACTAATGCAGCGAGTTCTGGAGTGTTGAAAACTTTTGCTCTAACATAGGCCCCGTCTTTGGATTTAAGAGTTTGGTACTCTCCATCAACAATTTCGCCGAGCCTTTTCATTAAAATACCTTTTTTATCTCTTGCAAAAAGTGCATCCCAATGAGTACCCCAAACTACTTTGATAACGTTCCAGCCAGAACCTCTAAATTCTCTTTCTAATTCTTGGATAATGCTACTGTTACCACGGACAGGACCATCAAGTCTTTGTAAATTACAGTTAATCACAAAAATTAGATTGTCTAAATGCTCACGCCCAGCCATGCCAATAGCGCCTAATGATTCCGGCTCATCGGTTTCACCATCACCTAAAAAAGTCCAAACTTTACGGCCCGTAGTTTTAGCCAGTCCACGATCATCCATATACTTCATGAACCTAGCTTGATAAATAGCCATAATGGGACCTAGGCCCATTGAGACAGTTGGAAACTGCCAGAAATCAGGCATTAACCATGGATGCGGATAACTAGAAATACCTTTACCACCGACTTCCTGACGGAAATTATCGAGTTGCTCTTCTGTTAAACGCCCCAACATAAATGCTCTTGCGTAAACCCCAGGTGCAGAGTGACCTTGTACAAAAATCAAATCACCACCATGTTGCTCGGAGGGTGCATGCCAAAAATGGTTGTAACCGACGTCATAAAGTGTTGCTGCGGATTGAAATGAGGAAATATGCCCACCAACGTTGGTGGACTTATTGGCTCGTAATACCATTGCCATTGCATTCCAGCGCGTGTAAGAACGAATGGTATGTTCAATCTCTTGATCGCCAGGGATTCGAGCCTGTCTTTCTACAGGAATCGTGTTGATGTAAGGAGTTTCAGCATGGAAAGCTTGATCAACACCGTTGATTCTTGCGTAAGAAATTTGTTGATCAATTAAATAAGCGGCTCTCTCAGTTCCCTCGGCCTGAATTACCCCTTGCAGAGCCTCCAACCATTCCTTGGTTTCAAATGGGTCAATGTCAACTGATTGATTATTATTTACGCTCATTTGCTCTGGAATAGTAGCCATTTTAATCTCCATATTAAGTTATGTTTAAGTCTAAGTTTTGACATATAAAATTACAAGAACTATTTCACATTCCGAATTAATATTTTACATTGTGAAATTTAATAGCTAGCTAAAGATTTATTAGAAAAAACTTTTTTGTTGATGACTAATGGAGCAAAATATCAAACATGATATTCAAAAAGAAAACATTACGTCGATTCACATCGTGGTTCAAACCAGCTAAGTCGACGCAAATTTTCACGAATCAATCCGTAGATTATCTTTACACACCTATTATTGCAAGCATGCTGTTCATGGTTGCGATGTTCACTATTTTGTGGACACTGAATAATCAAGAAACTAAACAAGCAGAAATCACATTATTTCGCGATATTGATTATTCGGAGCAAAGAATACAAGTAAACTTTGATGAGAATGAAGAAGAGTTTTTAATCCTCAGTAAGGTTTTTACTGACAACATTTCAAATTCAACGATTGAGTTTTACCAACGAACTGGGGATTTATTATCTCGGCACACCGAGATTTTACAAATTAGAGCCATATCAACCGATAACGTCAGAACTCTGAAATACCCACTCAATGGTGGAGACGATTGGACAGATGCTCTAGAACATAAAAATAACGTTATAAAAAACTATCAAGAGACCCTTCAAGACGCTCTCAAATCAGGAAATGGTCAGTATGGAAAACTATTTAATCTAGAGCCTATCAGCTCAAATCAATCAATTAATCGTAACCGATCTTTGGTATTTTGGTACGTACAACCCACTACCATTTTTAGTTCAACAAATTACCACATTGCAGTCTTATACTCAATGCCTGCACTCCTATCTAAAATTATCCCTAAAGACATTTTGAGTCGCCATCGATTTTCGATCATTAATGAAAATG
The DNA here is from genome assembly GCF_003072505.1 of Polynucleobacter rarus. Lineage (GTDB taxonomy): Bacteria > Pseudomonadota > Gammaproteobacteria > Burkholderiales > Burkholderiaceae > Polynucleobacter > Polynucleobacter rarus. Next base: position 938,709 of record NZ_NTGB01000001.1, on the reverse strand, counting down.
GGCGTCCAATCATTAGCTTGTCTGAAAAAAACCTTAACAAAATCCATGCCACCCATCAAATTCGCTTAATTAAGTTCCCTGAGAATATCTCACTGCAGGCTGAAAGTTACCCTTCTCCAAGTAATATCAACTATAAAATGTTGTATTGGCTGGTGATTGGTTTAAGTGCTTATGTTATTTGGAGCTTTTGGTCTATTTGGCGTCAAATGAAATCACGCCAAGATATTCAAAAGAACCTCATTCAAGAGACAAATTTTCGGCGAGCTATTGAGGAATCCAATCCAGTAGGTTTAAGAGTGCACGACATGGACGGAAGGATCAACTATGTCAACCCTGCCTTTTGCAAAATGGTCGGCTGGAGCGCAGATGAATTATATGGTAAATATCCTCCCTTTCCATTTTGGTCAAGTGTGGAAGAAGTAACAAATAATATGCTCAAACTTGATAATGCATTTAAAACTAAAACGGGGTCGATTGTAGGGATAGAAGCCACGATTACATCTAAAGCTGGCAAAAAAATTGCCGTAAGAAATTTTGTATCGCCAATGATTGATGCAAAAAATCGCCAAACTGGTTGGATTAATTCATTAATTGATATTTCTGAACCTCAAAGAATTCGAGAAGAGTTAGCAATTTCTCAACAACGATTTATAACAGTGCTTGAAGGTCTTGATGCTGCAATCTCCGTAATCAATCCTAAAAATGGGGAATTACTTTTCACCAACGGTCTATATCGTGAAATGTTTGGAAACTCTTCTGCAGCACACCTACAATTAATTGGTAATCCAGATGGAGTCATTTCGGATATATTAACCGAGGACGATAGTGTTGATGACTATGCGGGGATTCCATCCGCAATGCTGTTGCCGATTACAAGTGACTCTGAAGAGGTTCAATTGCCTAGTCTTAATGAAAATTGGTATGAAGTACGCCGAAGGTACATTCCATGGACGGATGGTGGCTTAGCTCAACTCTTGATTACAACCGACATTTCATCAAGAAAACTAGCTGAAGAGAACTTGAGAAATCAGGAGGAAAAACTTCAATTTTCTAGTCGTTTAACAACCATGGGAGAAATGGCCTCATCAATTGCTCATGAATTAAATCAACCACTTGCGGCCATTAATAACTATTGTATGGGCGTCATCACCAGAGTAAAAAATTATTCGGATCCAAACTTTCAATCTGAAATTTTACCAGCCCTTGAAAAAGCCTCCGCACAGGCACTTCGTGCTGGAACCATTATTCAAAGGATTAGAAACTTCGTAAAAAGAAGTGCTCCACAACGAATTATTTGTCGGATTGAGGATGTCGTTCAACAATCTGTCGAACTAGCCGAAATTGACGCGAAGAGATATAGCTTAGAAATTAGGTCACTAGTACCCAGCAATTTGCCAGATTATTATCTTGACCCAGTCCTCATTGAACAAGTCATCGTTAACTTACTGAAAAACGGAATTGACTCCATGCGCAGTTCAACTCCTCTTCACCTAAGATCTCTGGTAATACCCTTGCATTTAATTGTTGATTTAGATAAAAGTTCAGGTAATGAAATGTTACGTATTAGGATTATTGATAGCGGCCTAGGAATTCAACCAGCCGCCATTCCCCATATTTTTGAACCCTTTTACAGTACTAAGGCAGAAGGAATGGGCATGGGCTTAAACATTTGTCGATCCGTGATTGAATCCCATCAAGGTCGTCTTTATGTGGTGAATAATTCTGATATAGCAATTGAAGAAATCAATACGGAAACTTATTTACCAAAAGATAAAGGCTGTACTTTTGTTGTACTGCTTCCAATTGGTGTTCATAATTAGTATTATTTGTTACAAATCTTGCTGAATTATGTAAAGTCAATCATCTAGGTAGGTATTTTTTCTACCCAATTTCGAAAATCGTTTTAAACTAAGGGTAAATTTACTTTAAATCCTATAAATATGCCAACAAATGAAAAATCTCGAGAAATCATTTATGTAGTAGATGATGATGAAGCCGTTCGCGACTCCCTTAGCTGGTTACTAGAAAGCAATGGATATTTTGTTAAATGTTTTGGCAGTGCCGAACGTTTTTTACAAACAGTCATTGGTAACGAAAGAGAAGTCACCTCTTGTGCCATCCTTGACGTCCGAATGCCCGGAATGTCAGGCCTAGAATTACAAGAACATTTATTGGCAGAGTCGATTCCGATGCCAATCGCATTCATTACTGGACACGGCGATGTGACGATGGCAGTTTCAACCATGAAAAAAGGTGCCATTGATTTCATTGAAAAACCTTTCAATGAAAACGAGTTACACACCTTAGTTGAAAAAATGTTGGTTCAAGCTCGGTCCTCTTATAAAAATGCAAACTTACAAAAGAATAATCAAAACTTATTAAGTAAACTCACCAGCCGAGAAAGACAAGTCTTAGAAAGAATCGTGGCGGGTAGATTGAACAAGCAAATTGCCGATGACTTAACCATTTCTATCAAAACAGTGGAAGCACATCGAGCCAACATCATGGAAAAGTTAAATGTAAATACAGTAGCTGACTTACTTCGATTGGCTCTGTCTGAAAAAACCTCTTAATAATTAAAGTATGCCTGCAAAAATTTTAGATGGAAATGCCTTATCAAAACAACTTCGTACTCAAATTGCTACCAACTCTGCAATCTTAACGGCTAAAGGAACAAAGCCTGGATTAGCGGTAGTCTTAGTAGGAAACAATCCCGCTAGTCAAATTTACGTTAGAAATAAAATCAAAGCTTGCCACGATGCCAACATTCACTCGGAATTAATTTCCTTAAGTGAAAACGCGACTCAAGAAGAATTACTTTCTGTGATTCACGGGCTCAACGATAATTCATCGATTCATGGCATCCTAGTTCAGTTACCACTCCCCTCTCAGATTGATTCTCACGCTGTTCTAGAGTCCATTGATCCAGAAAAAGATGTTGATGGCTTTCATGTGGCGAATGCAGGGGCTTTAATGACCGGTAAACCATTATTTATTCCTTGTACACCATATGGTTGTATGAAAATGTTAGAGAGTATTGATTACCCAATTCGCGGGGCAAGAGCGGTCATTGTCGGTGCATCGAATATCGTTGGTAAGCCAATGGCAATGCTCCTTCTTCAAGCAGGTGCAACCGTAACTATTTGTAATAGTAAAACCAAAGATTTATCCGCTCATACCAGAGAAGCAGATATTTTAGTTGTGGCTACCGGTAAACCTAAAATGATTCTTGCACAAATGGTAAAGCCAGGAGCAGTCGTAATTGATGTTGGCATCAATCGTCTGCCGGATGGTAAGCTATGCGGTGACGTTGATTATGATGAAGTGAAATATGTTGCTGACTGGATCAGCCCTGTACCGGGTGGAGTCGGCCCCATGACCATTACCATGCTATTACAAAATACACTTGAAGCAGCACAACACTTTCACCAGAAAAAATAATCCATATGCACAACCCGTTATTATCAATTGGGCGGGATGTACCTGCCTATAATCAAATCCTACCTGAGCATATTCAGCCAGCGATCAATACCCTACTTACCAATGCCTATCAGGTTTTAAAAGAAATCGAAAATCTTCAAGATGTTCCAAGCTGGGCGAATTTGATTGAACCATTGGAAGATGTGAACGAATCTCTGGGGCGTGCATGGGGGGTTGTAAACCATTTAACCAGTGTTATTGATTCACCTGAGTTACGAACTGCTCACGCTGCCATGATCCCAGAGGTAACGGCGTTTAGTAGTTACTTCTCACAAAATTTAAATATCTTTGAAAAAGTTAAAAATCTCAAAAACTCCTCTGAGTGGCCGACACTCAGCATGGCGCAACAAAAAAGTATCAACAATACCATTCGAGATTTCCAATTAGGTGGTGCAGAGTTAGCCGATAATTTGAAACCTATATTTGCCAAAAATTCGGAGAATCAAGCAAATGCTTCTAAGGAATTTTCTGATCACGTGTTAGATGCAACGGATCAATTTATCCATGTCGTCACAAACAAGGATGAGCTTGCTGGCTTACCAGAGGATATTTTAGCTGCAGCCAAGGAGTTTGCAACTGAGAAAGGCTTCGAAGGATGGGCCTTTAGTCTTAAATTTCCCTCTTATTTTCCAGTACAACAGCTCGCTCAAAACCGTCCCCTTCGGCAAACACTTTATCAAGCCTATGTCACAAGGGCTTCAGAATTAGGTCCTGAGTATGGCCAAGGAAAAGCCGAATGGGATAACACTCAATTAATGTTAAAAATATTGAGCTTACGGCAAGAAGAAGCTCAACTTCTTGGCTACCCAAGCTACGCTGCATTAAGTCTAGTTCCAAAGATGGCGCAAGATGTTGATCAGGTTAGAAAGTTCTTAAGTGAGTTTGCCACCAGAGCCCATCCGAAGGCGCTATTAGACCTCGAAGAATTATCGGCGTTTGCCAAATCAAAATTGAACATAGAGTCCTTAGAGCCATGGGATGTTGCTTTTGTTTCAGAGGCTTTGAAAGAAGAAAAGTATTTATTTTCTGAAAATGAAGTCAAACAATACTTCCCAATTGATCAAGTTTTAGCTGGACTTTTTAATGTAATTGAAACGGTTTTACAAATTAAGATAGAAGCGTTTGACCTACCCAAATGGCATGAAGATGTTAAATCCTTTCAAGTGCGCAATGAGCATGGAGAAATTGTTGCCTACTTTTATTTAGATGCTTATGCTAGAGCTGGTAAGCGTGGCGGTGCATGGATGGATGATGCCAGAGGTCGTAAACTGCTGAGTAATGGTGTAATTCAAACTCCGATTGCTTATTTAGTCTGCAATTTTCCAGCTCCTTTAAAATTAGCAGATGGGGTATTTAAACCTGCGACGATCTCGCATGATGATGTGATTACCCTCTTCCATGAATTTGGTCATGGGCTCCATCATATGTTGACAAAAGTTGATACGCTTGGCGTATCGGGTATTAACGGGGTTGAGTGGGATGCCGTTGAATTACCTAGCCAGTTTATGGAAAATTTCTGTTGGGATTATGAGGTTATCTCAAAACTTTCAAAGCATGTTCAAACAGGTGAAAAATTACCAAAAGATTTATTTGCCAAAATGAATGCTGCTAAAAACTTTCAAAATGGTTTATTCACACTCAGACAAATGGTGTTTGCGATATTTGACTGGGAATTGCACGCGTCCTTTGAACCAAACAAGCAACAAGCCTCTGATATCTTAGCCTTAGCCAAAGAGATCAACGCGAGGATACATGTAATGCCACAATCAGATTTATCGCGTTGGCCAAATACTTTTAGCCATATTTTTTCTGGTGGATATGCAGCTGGCTACTATAGTTACAAATGGGCTGAGGTTTTATCAGCTGATGCCTTTGCAGCCTTTGAAGAGCAAGCATCAACTGTTGGCTCGGTGTTAAATTCTGAAGTCGGCATTCGTTACCGCCATGAAATTTTAGAAGTTGGTGGAAGTCGTTCTGCAACAGAGTCCTTTGCCGCCTTTAGGGGTAGAGCACCCTCAATTGATGCCCTACTGCGACACGGCGGTTTGCTTGCCTTGAATGAAGGATTACCACGTTGAACCAATACCGAATTGCTACTTGGAATGTGAACTCCATCAAGGTGAGACTTCCTCATCTTTTAAATTGGCTTGCCCAACAGGCGGCAAAAAACGAAGCGATTGATATTATTGGACTACAAGAACTGAAGTTGACTGAGGATAAGTTTCCGTTTGATGAGTTAGAGAAAGCCGGTTATTACAGTCTTGTTGCAGGTCAAAAAACCTATAATGGAGTTGCTGTTCTAGTCCGTAAAGAAGCACTCTCACTCGTCACACAAAACCCTGAGACTGCGTTCTTAGATTTTCAAAAAAATATCCCTGGATTCGTTGATGAGCAACAGAGGTTAATTGCTGCCACAATTCATTTAAAAAACACTCAACCTTTACGATTTATCTGCGGATATTTCCCCAATGGTCAAGCTGTTGGGTCAGAGAAATTTAGTTATAAATTAAGCTGGTTGGAAGCACTACAGAATTATTTACAGAGCCAATTAAATGCTTACGACAGACTATTACTCGTTGGCGACTATAACATTGCTCCAAAAGATCAAGATGTACACGATCCTGCAGCATGGGTTGGTCAAAACTTAGTATCCGATGAAGAGCGAAAATACTTTTTTAATATGGAAGCAATGGGACTGATCGATAGTTACCGACTGTTTGATCAAGCTCCGAAATCTTTTAGTTGGTGGGACTATCGTATGATGGGATTTCGCCGAAATGCTGGTATGCGAATAGACCATATCTTAATCAGTCCGGCCTTAAAAGAAAAAGCCCTTGCTTGTACCATTGATAAGATACCTAGAACATGGGAACAACCGTCAGATCATGCTCCAGTAATCATTACTATCAACCAGTAGTCAATTTACGACTCGGACAATAAAAAATTACGGCTCAAAAAATTACCGCACTAAAGGCGGTAATTTTTCACTCATAAACCAATCATCATTTACCGAGTTACAAACAGGTATTTTCGGCAAAAAATATTGATACTAAAGGATATTTAATTCTTGAACCTTGCGAGTAATGGTATTGCGACCAATCCCTAAACGCTCCGCTGCCTCTACTTTTCTGCCTCTGGTAACTTCAAGCGCAGTTTCAATCAAGGATTTTTCAAATTTATTCAATAACTCTTGATAAATACCTTCGTTATTTGCCTCTAACATTTTTTTTGCTACCGTCTTTAAGCCACTTTCCCAGGATGAAGAGCTACTCGGTTGAATCACTTGTTTAGGAATCGCTGCTACAGGAATAATGTTTTCAGGATTGACATAGTCTAATGAATTGACTGAGGAATTTGTTGGAGTAAATTGATGAAAATCCTTTGGAAGGTCTTTTGGCATAATTTCTTGAGCAGAAACCATCACTGTTAAACGGTGACAAATATTTTGTAGCTCACGAACGTTTCCAGGAAGTTGCATCATGGAAAGAATATCTAAAGTTAAGGGATTTAAAATCTTCGGTTTTACATTTAATTCTCGAGCACTCATCATTAAAAAATGTTGCGTCAAAATTGGAATATCCTCTTTTCTTTCGCGTAAAGCTGGCAAACGAAGGCGGATCACATTAAGTCGATGAAACAAGTCTTCTCTAAACTGACCGCTGGCAACTAAGGCCTCTAAATTTTTAAAACTAGAGGCAATAAATCGGACATTACACTTCAGTTCTTGCTGACCACCAATTCGGTGAAATCGACCATCTTCAATTAGTCGTAGTAAAGTGCCCTGCAATTCAAGCGGCAAATCCCCTACCTCATCCAAAAACAGAGTACCACCATCTGCTTGTTCAAAACAACCCCGCTTCATGGTTGCTGCATTGGCAAATGCCCCACGCTCGTATCCAAATAACTCAGCTTCAATTGAATCTTTTGAAATTTTTGCTAAATTAAATTCAATAAAGGGTGCGGAAGAACGATCACCGTGGCGATGTAATGCTCTGGCAACTAATTCTTTACCAGTGCCAGATTCACCCGTAATCAAAATACTGGCATTGGACTGAGCAAGTCGGCCAACTGCTCTGAAAATCTCTTGCATCGAAGGTGCTTGTCCAATCAGTTCGGTTGGCATGGAACTGCTTGCTACCATATTAGGAGCAAATTGCGTTTTAACCACTTCTAAACTAATACTTTCATTGACCGCACGCGTGATGAGAGCAATCACTTCACCAATATCAAAGGGCTTCGTAATATATTCAAATGCACCACCTTGAAATGCAGAAACAGCTGACTCCATATCAGAGAAGGCAGTCATGATGATGACTGGAATCTTAGGAAAGTCCTGTTTTATCTGTTGAAGCAAAGTGATACCACTACCCTTAGGCATACGAATATCTGAAATAATGACTTGGGGCTTTTCTTTTTCTAATAGATCTAAAACATCATCTGGGTTAGAAAAACTTTTAAAGGGAATTCCTTCTCTTGCTAAAGACTTTTCTAAAACCCAACGTATAGATTGATCATCATCTACAATCCAGACCGCTCTCATTATGAACTCCTTGAATCAATACTTGTTATGAAATCTGCAGAGGTATACGGAATTTGTATATGAAATTCCGTCTTACCAGGAACACTTTGAACGCTAATAAACCCTCCGTGCATCTGCACAAATGACTGGGCAAGAGTCAGACCCAAACCACTGCCAGAGGCTCTCCCAGACACTAAAGGTAGAAAAACATGATCAATGATCTCAGGGGGTATTCCCGGTCCGTTGTCAATGACATGAATATTAAGAGCGAGCTTAAAACGTTTTTTTGCAATCGTAATATTTCTTGAAATACTCGTTTGAAGCTGTATCAACGCATCACCTTCTTTTATACGATCTTCAAGTATTTGAGCTGCATTGTGCACAATATTCAAAACGGCTTGAATCAATAATTCTTTATCACCCACAAAGTCCGGCATACTAACGTCATAGAAACGAGTAATGTTTAAGCCTTTCGGAAACTCGGCAAGCACAACGCTGCGAACTCGCTCTAAAACCTCATGAATATTGACTTCGCTAACTTGCTTTTGCTTTTTTTGTGGTGCCAAGAGGCGTTCAACCAAGAGTTGTAAGCGGTCAACCTCTTTAATCATTACCTTGGTATATTCTTTTAAGGAAGGATCTGGTAATTCGTAATCTAGCAACTGCGCAGCGCCCTTAATCCCACCCAAGGGATTTTTAATTTCATGGGCTAAATTTCTCATTAAATCTTTATTTGCCCTTGCTTGCATCATTAAACGTTCTTCCAGAGCACTCTTATTGCGTTGATCAATTTCAAACCATTCCATTAAAAATAAATCTGCACCTTCTAAATTCGAAAGGATGAGGTAAGCCTTACATTCCTTTTGATCTAAACGAAGGGAACCAACACCTAACAAAATATCAACGCGCTGCGTAATTCCTGTTCTTTGAAATAACTCGAGGGATTCATAAAATGGCCCATCATCACCAAACAAATCTCTCAATTCACACCCTACAAATGACTTTCTCGAAGATTTAAAAAAGACTTCAGCTGCCGTATTCGCATAAATGACAGCTAAGGTACTCTTATCAACGATAAGTACCGAGTTTGGCATCTGATCGAGTGCCTCTTGAGGATTAAAAAGGGCAGCCGAAGCTGCCCTAGTCGGTATCATGCGCATGGGCGCTTATTTCTTAAATTAGAGTGAATAATACATTTCAAACTCAATTGGATGAGTCGTCATACGGAAACGTGTGACTTCTTCCATTTTGAGGGCAATATAAGCATCAATCATTGAGTCAGTGAAAACACCACCACGCGTTAAGAACTCGCGATCCTTATCAAGATGCTCTAAAGCTTGATCCAAACTGCTACAAACCGTTGGGATTAATGCATCTTCTTCAGGTGGCAAATCATACAAGTTTTTATCAGCTGCTTCACCTGGATGAATCTTGTTTTGAACGCCGTCAAGACCAGCCATCAACAATGCTGAGAAAGCCAAGTATGGGTTTGCAAGTGGATCTGGGAAACGTGTTTCAATACGACGACCCTTAGGATTAGATACGTAAGGGATACGAATTGAAGCAGAACGGTTACGAGCAGAGTAAGCAAGTTTCACTGGAGCTTCAAAACCAGGCACTAAACGCTTATATGAGTTTGTTCCTGGGTTTGTAATTGCATTCAATGCACGTGCATGCTTGATGATGCCGCCGATGTAATACAAAGCAAACTCAGACAAGCCAGCATAACCATTACCAGCAAAAAGATTGATACCATCTTTCCAAACTGACTGGTGAACGTGCATACCTGAACCGTTATCACCAACTACTGGTTTTGGCATGAATGTTGCAGTTTTGCCGTACTGATGAGCAACGTTATGAACAATGTATTTCTGGAGGATTGTCCAGTCAGCACGTTGTACTAAAGTACTAAATTTTGTACCTAATTCGTTTTGACCTTGACCAGCAACTTCGTGGTGATGCACTTCAACAGGAATACCAACTGATTCTAAAATTAAACACATTTCAGAACGCATATCTTGGAATGTATCTAATGGAGCAACTGGGAAATAACCGCCTTTTTTACCTGGACGATGACCAGTATTACCACCTTCGATTTCCAAGCCAGATGACCATGGAGCCTCTTCAGATTGAATCTTAACGAAAGAACCTTGCATATCAGTATTCCACTGAACGCCATCAAAAATAAAGAATTCTGGCTCTGGACCAAAGTAAGCTGTATCACCTAAACCAGTGCTCTTTAAGTATGCTTCACAACGTTTAGCAATAGAACGTGGGTCACGGTCGTAACCTTTACCATCTGAAGGCTCAACTACATCACATGTTAAAACAAGGGTAGGCTCTTCATAAAATGGATCAATGTAAGCAGTAGTCGGATCTGGCATCAACAACATGTCAGATGCTTCAATACCTTTCCAGCCAGCAATAGATGAACCATCAAAAGCATGACCACTTTCAAATTTATCTTCATCAAATACTGAAACAGGAACGGAGACGTGCTGCTCTTTACCTTTGGTATCTGTAAAACGGAAATCAACAAAAGTGATTTCTTTGTCTTTTACAAGCTTTAAAACATCTGCAACTGCTTTACTCATTTAATTCTCCTAAAACATTAAAACTAGGTTAAATAATTCTTAATCTATTAAAACAAATTAAGGTTTTGCTTAAAACTCCTCAAGCACTATTATCGTGCATATTTAAAATCATGCCCCAAAATCGTACCTACCTCACTACTCAATGTCATACGTAACAGAATTTAATGCCTCAACCCCATTACGTAGTTCAATTAAAGCTTTTTCAACTGCTTCACTATTACCTTTAACACCTAATTCGATATGACGTGTAGCGTAAATACCGCCCCGAGATGGATCGCCTAGGGAAGGTAAGCTAAATACTTTAATCCCCGGAAAAGCAGCCTCAATTTGCTCCATCACTGGAGTAATCGTCGCTTCTATAGCGCCCTGAACGATAAAACTCTTTTCAACATAATCATTTTGATGAAATAAATCACTATAAAAGGTATCTAATACCCAAGTCATCATTGGATCTGCCATCACTGGAAAACCGGGCATAAAATAATGCTCACGAATATAAAAACCTGGAATTTTGTTATAAACGTTGGGAATAATGTTACTACCGACCGGAAACTCCCCCATCTTAAAGCGATGTTGGTTACCTGGGGAGGATAAATCAGCTTTGACTGGATCACCCTCTGCCATATCAATAATTCTTTGTCCAATTAAATCCTTTGCTTCAGGATGCAAAGCAAGTTCTAAACCCAAAGCTTTGGCAACACAGGCTCTAGTATGATCATCTGGCGTAGCGCCAATACCTCCAGTACTAAACACAATATCTGTACTAGCAAAAGTACGCTGGAGTGTTTCAACAATCCGTGTTGGATCGTCCCCAATATACTCAGCCCAAGATAACTGCAAGCCCCTAGCCGATAGATGCTCGACTAACTTAGGTAGGTGTTTATCAGTTCTACGACCTGACAGGATCTCATCACCAACGACGATTAATCCAATTTTTTTTAATGCATTACTCAAAGACTTTCTCCTCTTAACTGTCGATCAACCCTTAAAGCGAACAATAAATAATGACCAAACCACAATGATACAAATATAAAAATTAAAGAATACACCCACATCATAAACAAAGAAACAAACGGGAATAAGATTAAAACAAATACAGAAGATAACCAGAAAAAGCTAGGGACGGCCCCAAGCAATCCAGACAGTATTCCAATCAATAACAAACCATAACGTCGTTCCTCACAAATTTTAATTCGCTCAGCCTTTTCCGCATGAATTGATAACAAATCGTAACTCATTAACCTCGCCGTTAACCAACCCCAAATACAAGGGGGAATGAGCGAAAACAAAGGTGGTATCCACCACAAAGGAAAAGATAGCGTCAATAGTAATAAAGCTAACACGCTTAAACCAAGCGTATTCCAAAGACTTCCTAAAAAAGATCCCCCCTTACCCCTGCGAAGACCCTGATAATATTTTTGTTGCTCCAAAAGAGTCACAACTGCAGTCATTGAGGTATAGGAAATAATTACGATTAAAGTAATAATAATGAATGGCATCAAAATAATTGCCGTCAAATAAGGGCTCATGATCGCTCTCACCCCCTCCCAACCAACGCTAGTCAAGACTTTACTGATCCAACCAGACAACCAAGATTGGGTGATGATTAACTTAGTCCAATCTAATAAGGGATTCCAAGTAAACCAAAGAATGATGGACCAAAAAATCGCCGTTAACAAAAAGGGACGAAAAGATAACCACAATACTTTAGGTTTTAAGATGTCTCTGCAGGCAAATAAAAAGGCACGAACGATATCATTCATAGGGCATCCTGCCGAGAAAAAGCCCTTTTCAATGACTCGATACTATTGCGCAGAAATTGAATTTGTTGGATAAATGGGTTATTGGAAGGAACAATAGAGTCCACTCCAGTAGGATGATAGGAATTGTCAAAAATAGCGGTTTGAAACAAAAGATCCCACCAAGGAAACAGAACCCCAAAGTTACAACCTCCAAGCACACCAGGCTTCCCTGGCAACTCGTAACCCAAGCGCATGGCATGATGATATCGATGAAAGCTAGGGGTCACAATGAGGTATTTTAAAAAATGAAATTGATACACATAATAACCATGCTGCCAACTTTGGATTAAATGGCTCAATGCCACAAGCAAGATGAACTGACTCGGTTCGATACCAATCACTAAGGCAACTGTGGAAAATACAAACGCCTTCAATACGTCATCAATCAAATGATTGCGATTATCAGTCCATACAGTCATGTGTCGCTGACTATGATGTAAAGCATGTAATTGCCACCACCAACTAAAACGATGCGAGACCCGGTGGTACAAGTAATCCACAAAATCAAGAATAATTAAATAAATGATAAAACTCAGAAGTGGTGTAGCGTTGATACTCGGTAAAATATTTTCCAAGTTCAGTCTTTCAAAACGCACATCATGTAAGGAGGAACCAATCTTAATGAATAGTGGATTGAGGGTAAAAAAGAACAGTAACTGAATCAAGCCCAAACGATGAATGAAACAATAAAAAATATCTGAACTAATTGCTGCTTTACCCGAATAACCGCTCTTAGACAGCCCCTCTTCCTTGGCCTCCGCTGGTCTAAGAATAAAGGCAATGATGGTAATTTGGAAAACACCCAACAGGAACCAATCTACTGCAAGGGTACTATCTTCCACATAGCTCATCCAATCCAACTGAAAAAAAATGGGCAAAATGAGGTTTTGCATTAACCATTCATGTAAATCATCGTAAAGATTCATCAAAATGTTTCCCCAATTTTTCTAAAACAAAAACCTTTACTCTTCAATCCAATGATTAAAGGTTCTAACACTGCTGGGGCCCATGGATCTTTGCGCGACCAGATTCCTAGATGTGCCATGGTTATATTATCTTTTTCTAGAGAATTTAAAGCGCGATTCAGTAAAAAAGTATTCGGAAAATCTGTCGAAGAGAGCTCATCGCCTAAAAAACCAGTTTTTGACCAGCCAATATGTCGATAACCGCAAATATCCCCAAACTGCACGAGACGAGGAGATGTTTTACCTCCCGGAGCTCGCCAAATTCTACTTAATGCCTTGCCAGTTAGTTCTTGAAAGCGTTGGTCTACATTTTTGATTTGTTGACAAAATTGCACATTCTTCATTTGAATATTACGACCAGCATCAGGACCAAATTGCGACTTTACCAACACGCTGTCTGTACCAACATCTTTTTGCCAATAGGTATGGTTTAAGGTATGACTACCAAAGGCATGACCCTCTTCGACTAAAGTATTCCAGAAACCCTTCCAAGAATCATCTAATGCGTAATCATTTCGAAAGGTTTTCTCATTTGCTAAGAAAAAAGTTGCTTTCACTTGCTGTTTTCGCAATATGTCAGCAACTTGCTCAGCTACTGACATATTGCCTGTATCAAAAGTTAAATAGATATTTTTACTACATGCATTTGCCGCGAAAGCAGGTAATGAGAGGGAGAAAAAAATCATTAAAGCTATGCAATATGATTTTACAAACCAATTCAAATACGCCTGGATTGAATCCATTTGATACACCACTAATTCCAACTTGAGTTCGGGGTAAAGAAAATACCGTGGGGACTTTTTCCTACTTTAATAGTTTTTTCTAATTGGTTAGTGCTTAAATTAATCACACCCACTTTTTTAGAAAAACGAAAACTAACCCACATTTCTTTTTGATCAGCGGTAATATCCATGCAATCAGGACCTGCAGGTAGACCTTTGATATCGGCGATTTTTTCTAATGTCAACATATCAAGTTTGCTAATTGTTGCTTCAATACGATTCGAGACAAATACATGTCGACCATCTCCAAGGGGTCTAAAGTTATGAGCGCCTTTACCCGTTGTGATGGATTTCACAATTTTTTGTTCACGCCAATCAATTACCTGAACCTTATCTTCGCCGGTTAGGCCAATTAGTAAATACTTATCTTCAGGGGTTAACCAGACTCCTGCGGGTAATTTACCAACTTGCATCTTCCATAAAATCTTTTGCTGTTCAAGTTGAATCGCTACAATTTCATTTGAGTCCTGCAGAGTCACAAAAGCAATCTTGCTGTCTCGTGTAAAGTTAATATGGCTTGGCGTCTTTGGTGTTTTTAAGATTTTCGGAGGCTGTTGAATTTCCCCATTGACCACAGCATAAATATCGACCCGATCCAATCGATTACCAGCGACAACAAACCATTTATTGTCCGGTGAGAAACCTAATTGATAAGGGTCAAAAATATTTGGAATGATTTGTTTTTTTTGCCCTGTTATGGGATTTATTAACACTAAATTATTGCTCGCTGCATTGGCAACAACTAAATTTTTTTGATCTGGCATGATCATCAAATGGTGAGGCTCTTTACCCACCGGATAATCATCAATCACTTCTCTTTTTTGCATATCTATGCGACTGATCGAAGCAGATCCCGAATTGAGAACAATCGCAATTTTAGGGCTTGGTGACAGCGAATCGTTACCCTTAGAGGTGTTTAATGGAGCAATTGGTTGCGCAATTGAGCCATTTACTAAAAGGACGCATTGTAAGAAAACGAACTTTTTGATTAATCTATTGAATTTTGTATTCATAGTGATATTTTAACCTTGAAAACTAAGAATGATTTTTTCAATCCTTTTTATCGACATGGGTACAGGAGTTTTTAACTCTTGGGCAAAAAGGGCAATCCGTAACTCCTCAAACTGCCAACGAACCTCCTGAATTTTTTGAGCATGCTGGTTACCTGATAAACCTTGGTTTTGCATCATTCGTTGCCATTGCCTAGTTAATTGCGCAAAATTATCTTGATTTTCTTGATCTCTGGCCAATGCGCCCCGCATTTTCTCTACTCTAACAACAATTCCCTTTAGATATCTAGGTAAATGAATTAACTGTTCATACGGTGTTGACATAACAAAGTCTGGATAGATCAACTCCTCTAATTGCTTTGCAATATCAGTATGTGCAGAAGGTGAAATGAGTTTCACTTGTGATAATTTTTTCTGGACTTCATGATAGTTTTGCAAAGCAACACTCACGTGACGGGCAATTTCTTGGGCAATTAAGGATAACTTGGTTTTCCCTGCTTGTAAGCGGGCTAAAAATTCTTCCTGATTTTTGGGTAATGGCTCGTTAAGACAAGCACGGTTAAGGGCTAAATCAATAATTTGTTGCATCAAATGTTCTGGTGTGCCAATTTGTAAAAATAGCAATCCCAACTCGCGTGCTCCAGGTAATTGTTTTTGAAGCGCTTTAATAGAGTCCTTTTGAGCTAACGCAAAAAGTCGTCTTAAGCCTTTTAAATGAATCGCTCTGGCTTTGACAGGATCATCGTATACATTCAGTTCGCAATGGGTTATGTGATCTTCTAGGGCGGGATAACCCAAAAGTACTTGACGATTCTTTTGTATCTCTAAAATTTCTGGTAATTCCCCAAAACTCCATTGAGTGATGTGGGGGGAAGATTCACGATTACTCTCATTCGCATCATCTTTCAGCTTTTGGGGCGTTACGTTGGTCAACTTCTCATTTTTTATGCCTACCGGAGTAATCACTTGTTGAACCGCTTCTGCAGCCGCTTTAGAAAAAATTTCCCGAACTTCATGCACATACTTATTTTGTAAAAGACTTAAGTTTCTTTCCAATTCTAGTTGGCGACCATGCTGATCAAGCAAACGATAGTTCATAAAACAATGAGGCGGTAAATTTTCAGGCCGAAAGTCGGCTCTTTGCATCACTACTTTCGTCATTTCTCTAATGTCAGCAATTAATGCATCGATCAATTCTCCCCTACCAAATTGATCGTTATCTAAAGCCCGATCAACAAATTGCTTGGCGTACTCGGGTAAAGGAACGCAATGACGCCTTAATTTTTGAGGTAGTGTTTTTAAATATAAATGGATCTTTTCTACACACAAACCAGGTACCAACCAATCACACTTGCGTTGATCAATTTGATTCAGAAATGCGATGGGGACTACCAAAGTAACACCATCTTTAGGACTGCCTGGCTCAAAATGATAAGTTAGGCTTAAATTTGAACCCATCATGCTCAATGTTTTGGGATAACGATCATTGGTAATACTTTCGGCACTATGCCGCATTAAGTCTGCTTTAGTTAATAACAGCATCTCACTATTTTTAGCATCTTTATCTAACCAGGCTTGCAAAGTGCTTCGACTGAAAACCGATTGAGGAAGTATTTTTTGATAAAACTCAAAAATAATTAAATCATCTACCAATACATCTTGACGTCTTGAACGATGTTCAATTGCTTCAACCTGTCGGATTAATTGATGGTTTAACCAAAAAAACCTAAAGGCACTGCCAAACTGTTTTTGAATTTGAGCGATTTCAGTTGAACCAAACAACTCTCCTTCGACCATGGCTCTTTGGATAAAGAGTAGCCTTGCTTCTTCGGGTTGCATTAAAGAAAAACGTACTTTTCGACCGTTGTATAGAACTAAGCCGTATAGCGAGCCTTGTTCGTGGGCCATCATTTCACCGGTCCGTTGATCCCAAAAAGGATCACTCCAACTTTTGATAAGGCGATGTTGGCAAATCTTCTCAACCCATCTGGGGTCAATTTTGGCAATAGTCCTTGCATAGAGACGATTTGTCTCAATCAGTTCAGAAGCCACTAACCAGTTGCCTACTTTTTTAGAGAGGTTAGATCCAGGCCAAATATTTAACTTAATACCACGGGTACCATCATAAATTTTTTCAAGTTCCGACTTTTTGGCGATATTGCCAAGTAGTCCTGTGAGTAATGAGATATGAATTTGCTCATAAGTCGCTTCAATTTTATTTTCTCGCCATCCCTGTTCATTCAAAAGACTTTGCAGTTGACGATAAACATCTAACCATTCACGCATGCGTCGAGGGGATATAAATTGTTTTTTACAAAGGGTATCTAATGCCCGATGACTTAGTTTTTGACTCAGGGCCTGTTGATACCAATCCATCATTTTTATATAGGATAAGAATTCAGACTGAGCATCGGCAAAAATTAGATGTGCCCGATCAGCTACCTGCGCTTGTTCTAAAGGACGATCACGCGGATCTTGAATCGCGAGTGCTGAAGCAATTATCAACACCTCCTTAAGAGCCTGATTCTCCCTCGCCGCGATTAACATTCGACTTACTTTTGGATCAAGCGGTAATTTGGCAAGCTCTTTACCAATCGGCGTGAGTTCAATGATTTTGCCAAAGGAGTTCTCACTCGATTCAACTGCGCCTAACTCTTCTAACAACTGAACACCGTCGCTAATGGCTCTACCAAGGGGCGGCTGCAAAAAAGGGAAATCTTGAATCCTTGACAATTTCAGGGCCGCCATTCGTAAAATGACTGCGGCTAAAGAGCTTCTCAATATTTCTGGATCAGTTTGTCCTGGTCTCGCTAAAAAATCTTCTTCACTATACAAGCGAATACAAATTCCATCTGATACCCGTCCACATCGCCCAGCTCTTTGTTTAGCAGCGGCTTGAGAAATAGACTCAATTTGGAGTTGTTCAACTTTGTTACGGTAAGAATAGCGTTTTACTCGTGCTAAGCCAGTATCAATCACAAAACGAATGCCAGGTACTGTTAGCGAAGTTTCCGCCACATTCGTAGATAAAATAATTCTGCGACCGCCACTATTCCCAAAGACCTTCTCCTGCTCAGAGATGGACTGACGAGCAAATAAACTCAGTATTTCTGGTTGATACTTTTGCATCAGACTGAAATCTTTTCTTAAAACCTGTTCACACTCCCTAATTTCGCGTTCGCCAGGAAAAAAGACCAAGATATCACCTGCACCTGAAACACCTGATTGCCATAATTCCAGAATTGCATCTTTGATAGCTTCCGACTGTTCTTTGCTATCCTTTGTCTCACGCCCCTCTTTCGTCAAGGTAACATCAATCGGACGATAACGGACTTCAACGGGATAGAGTCTCCCGCTGACTTCAATAATGGGTACGTTTTCATCAATCGATGAAAAATGCTTAGCGAAAGCTGTCGCATCAATGGTGGCTGAGGTAATGATGACTTTTAAATCAGGTCGCTTCGGTAATATTTGCTTTAAATACCCCAAAAGAAAATCAATATTTAAACTTCTCTCATGGGCTTCATCGATGATGATCGTGTCATAGGCTAACAATAGAGGATCATTTTGCGTTTGCGCCAACAAAATACCATCGGTCATCAGCTTAATGGAAGCAGTCGCGCTTGATTTATCGCTAAACCTTACTTGAAAACCAACATCTTGACCAAGGGGAGTACCAAGCTCTTGAGCAATTCTTTTCGCTGTAGCGGTAGCGGCAATTCTTCGAGGTTGGGTATGACCTATTAAACGATTTGTCTGATTCATCCGTCCCCGACCAATAGACAAACAAATTTTTGGTAACTGGGTTGTTTTACCCGAACCAGTCTCACCACAAACAATTACCACTGGATGGTCTTTAATTGCCTGCGCAATGATTGCTCTTTGGCCACTGACTGGCAAAAGTTCGGGAAATTCGATGTTTATGTGAGATTTTTCCAACTTTAAATACTTTTTTTAGCAATTAGAATGATAAGCGTCCTATAATTTTCGCTTATGTTGAATAATTCCTCCCAAAATTCCAATTCTGACTCGATGAACACTACTCCGTCAGAATTAGACACCTTCCCTTTCGTCAGTTGGTTAAGGACTGTTGCACCTTATATTCACTCATTTCATGGTAAGACTTTCGTAATTGCCTTTGCGGGTGAATTAGCCACAGATAGTGAATTAGAAAACTTGGTAGAAGACATTGCCATGCTGCATGCCATGGGAATGCGTATTGTACTAGTTCACGGCTCTAGACCACAAATCCAAGAACAATTAGCACTGCACTCCATTGAAGCCAAATACGGCACAGGACAAATGCTAGGCTACCGGATTACTGATTTGGCCACCATGGAATGCGTAAAAGAAGCGGTTGGTGAATTAAGACTAGATATTGAAGCTTGCTTTAGCCAAGGTCTTCCCAATACCCCAATGGCAGGTTCAAGGATTTCAGTAATTTCTGGCAACTTTATAACAGCACGTCCTGTCGGCATTGTGAATGGTGTAGATTTTGTGCACACAGGACTAGTGCGTAAAGTGGACCATGAATCGATCATGATGTCCTTAGATCATAACAAGATTGTTCTTTTATCACCTCTTGGCTATTCGCCCACAGGTCAGGCTTTTAATCTTGCCTATGAGGACGTAGCTTGCTCCGCTGCTACGGCATTAAAAGCAGATAAACTCATTTTCTTATCGAGCGTTCATGGGCTAAAAGATGAATTTGGGGAACATATTGCTGAAATCTCTTTACCACAACTGACGCCGATGCTCGGACCGGAAGGGATGGAACCAGGAGAGTTGAGATCTTTATTACACACAGCGGTTAAGGCTATTAAATTAGGTGTTAACCGCGTACACTTGTTGCCCCATAATCGAGATGGAGCCGTACTCGAAGAACTTTTTACCCACGACGGCATTGGCACAATGATTGTGGCCTCGGATATCGAAAACCTTAGAGAAGCGACGATTGATGATGTTGGTGGTATCCTCCAAATTATTTCTCCTTTAGAAGATGAAGGAGTGCTCGCGCCTCGGGGACGGGATGTAATCGAACGTGATATTTCCTCCTTTTCAGTGATCGAACATGACCATGTCATCTTTGGCTGTGCCGCCCTATTTCAATTTTCTGGCGGGTTAGGCGAACTAGCTTGTTTAGCTGTTGACCCAGACACGCAAGGAACTGGCGATGGCGAAAGACTATTAAAACGGATTGAAGCACGTGCTAAAGAAATTGGTATTAAAAGACTCTTTGTGCTTACAACACGCACCGAACACTGGTTTTTAAAACGTGGCTTTATCAAGAGTTCCGTTGATGAACTGCCAAAGGAAAGAAAATCGCATTACAACTGGGATCGTCGATCCATGGTTTTAATCAAAACACTTTAAAAACTCTTTAAAAACATTACCGAGGTTAATATGACAAGAATGGTCCAGTGCATCAAGTTAGGCAAAGAAGCAGAAGGTTTACAGTTCGCTCCAGTACCTGGAGAATTGGGAAAAAAGATTTGGAATACTGTATCAAAAGAAGCTTGGGCAGATTGGTTGAATCACCAAACAATGCTTATTAACGAAAATCGTTTGAATATGGCTGACGCTAGAGCCCGTCAATATTTACTCAAGCAAACAGAACAGTATTTCTTTGGCGATGGAGCCGATCTTGCGACCGGATACGTTCCACCATCAAATACCTAAAAAACTGAAGAGTTAAAAATAATGCTCAGTTGTTTTTATCTTTTCTGAAATGGATGGTTTGCACTTTGTCATTGAGAGTTACCAAAAGTGTATCCGCTGATTGCACGGCGAACACTCCATTACAAATCACCCCTGGTAATTGATTTAATTGGGTCTCAAGGGCTAAGGGTTGATCAATGACGAGTCCTTTCACATCTAAAATCCAGGCTTGATTATCAGTAACAAAATTTTGGTTCAAGTCGGTCTTGGTTTTCCGTAATTCAACATTGCCGCCGATAGACTCCAAAAATCTTTGTATTTGTGCACTAGCCATCGGGATGACTTCTACAGGCAATGGAAATACTCCAAGAACATTTACCAGTTTTGTGGCATCACAAATACAAATAAACTGATCGGCTAGTGAAGCGACAATTTTTTCTCTAGTTAATGCGCCTCCCCCCCCTTTAATCATGTTTCCATGGGGATCAATTTCGTCAGCGCCATCAATATATAGAGGTAAAGAGGTCACTTGATTAGCGTCTAATACCTTAAAACCTCTCTCTTGCAAAAGTTGAGAAGTCTTATCAGAACTTGACACAACCCCTCGAAAATAGCTGGCATGAGTCTGGAGTGCATCAATCAAATAATTCACTGTAGAACCTGTCCCCATACCAATCAAGGATTGGGGAGGTAAAATCGCTAAGATTTCTTGAACAGCAGCAGTTGCTACCATTTGTTTTAATTCATCTTGAGTCATCAACAATACCTTATATTAATAATGGCTATTTTAGCTTTCTCGGTTAAAAAATTCATCAATATTGGGTAAAATAAAAAAATGAATTTACTTGAACAATTAAAGAAAGTAACCTTCGTGGTTGCTGATACCGGCGATTTTGAGCGGATGAAAGACTTCACGCCAAAAGATGCCACGACCAATCCTAGCTTGATTTTAAAGGCAGCTCAACTGCCTGCTTATCGCTACCTGATTGATGAAACTATTCAAAAAAACCCAAATACAGAAATCAACCAACTGATTGACCATTTATTAGTTGCTTTCGGGGTTGAGATTTTAAAAATTATCCCTGGACGAGTTTCTACAGAAATAGACGCTGAATTCTCTTATGATCTTGAAGCTTCTGTTGCAAAAGCTCGCCGCATCATCGACCTTTATAAAGCTTTAGGAATCGATCAAAATCGAATCTTAATTAAAATCGCGGCAACTTGGGAGGGAATTCAATCGGCAAGAATACTGGAGGCGGAAGGTATTCATTGCAATCTCACCTTAGTCTTTAATTTGACGCAAGCTGCCACCTGCGCAGAGGCTAAAGTAAAACTAATATCCCCTTTCATTGGCCGGATTACCGATTGGCACAAGAAAAATTTAGGTGAACAATGGAATGAGTCCACGATGTCGGGTCTGAATGATCCAGGAGTTCTATCAACATCAAAAATTTACAATTATTTTAAATATTTTGATATTAAAACTGAAATCATGGGAGCAAGTTTCAGAAATATCGGTCAAATCCAAGCATTAGCTGGTTGTGATTTATTAACTATTAGCCCCGAGTTACTCGAGCAACTTCAACTCGCTGAAGGTGACTTACAAACACAGTTGAGTTTTTTTAAAGCTAAAGCCATGTCCTTTGAACCCGTCAAATGTGATGAGATTTCTTTTCGAAATGGCATGAATGGTGACCCAATGGCTTCAGAAAAATTATCTGAAGGTATTCGGAACTTTATTGCAGATACCCAAAAACTTAAAGAATTATTAGGTTCTTGGCAGTAAATCATATCCCTATCAGTCTTACTTAGGCAACCTTTGTCGTAAAGCTTCGTACAAACAAACACCGCTTGCAACCGAGACGTTCAAGCTTTCGACACCACCCGACATGGGAATGTTTACTAGTTCGTCACAGGTTTCCTTGGTTAGTCGTCGCATGCCTTCCCCTTCAGCTCCCATCACAAGGGCAATAGGACCCGTTAAATCATGCTCATAAATTGTTTTAGGAGCATCTTCTGAAGTGCCGATAATCCAAACACCAAGTTCTTGAAGTTCACGCATCGTTCTTGCTAAATTAGTCACCGCTATGAATGGCATCGTTTCGGCAGCTCCACTAGCCACTTTACTCACCGTAGCATTCAATTGGGCAGACCGGTCCTTTGGCACAATGATTGCATCGGCTCCAGCACCATCAGCAACCCTTAAACAAGCCCCTAAATTATGAGGATCTGTCACACCGTCTAAAATCAAAAGTAATGCTTTTTTGTTACCAAGTGAGTCCATTAACTCAGGTATCGTTCTGGCCATCGATGTCGGCTCTGCAAAAGCAACCACACCTTGATGACGATCATGCCCTGCTAATTGACGCAGACGCTCGGTATCAGCTTGATGAAGTTTTCTTCCTAGCAACTCATTTGCGACCTCAATAAAATCTTTCATCCTACGATCTCTTCTAGAAAAATCATAGTAAACCGTTTTAAGACTATCCGGTGCCTGACGGATTCTGGAAATTACTGCATGAAAACCTACTAAAATTTGTTGACTCATTTAACGCCGACTCCGAGTTTTACGTGAGGATACTAAAGTACTTTCAGCTTTATCCATACTGACTAAAGAACTTTTTGAATTACTCTTCGATTTTGATTTATTACCACCTTTGGCTGCGGCAGATTTTTTCGATGCTTTAGATCTTAAAGGTTGAGGTGCCTTTTCTGGCGGTCTTGTGTGTTTCGAAGCTGCTTTTTTTTGTGGTCTACCTGTATCGTCCACCGTCAGAATGGGAGCGTAGCGTCCTCGATCTTGATTATTCTTAACTAGACTAAATTCAATTTTTCTAGCATCAAGATCTACCCTGCTCACTAAAATATGCACTCTGTCACCGATTCGGTAGCGAATCCCCGTTCTTTCACCACGTAACTCTTGCCTGGCTTCATCATACTGAAAATAATCGCCACCTAATTCAGAAATATGGATTAAGCCTTCTACAAATAAAGTTTCTAACTGAACAAATAATCCAAAGGTCGTAGCTCCAGTGATAGTTCCGGCAAACTCTTGACCTAAACGATCTCGCATAAAGTAGCATTTCAACCATGACTCGACATCTCGAGAAGCTTCATCTGCCCTTCTTTCATTAGCTGAACAGTGAACCCCTAATTGCGCCCAAGCTGCCATATCAACTCCATCACTAGCAGTTTTTCTACGCGGCTTGGTAGTTCCTCCATCATTCGAAATATCAATCGCAATTTGTTGTTTTACTTGTGCAACGTTAACCCTACCTGGTCCTTTTCTTGGCATTGCCAAGTTAAGAGGAACATCTTCCGGAATAGAAGGTTTATAGTTTTTCTTAGCCAAAATTGCTTTAATGGTTCGATGAACGAGTAAATCAGGATAACGACGAATCGGACTTGTAAAGTGGGTGTAAGCTGGATAAGCTAATCCAAAATGTCCTAAGTTCTCAGGTTGATAAACAGCTTGTTGCATTGAGCGAAGGATCACGGTTTGTAACATGGAGGCATCTGGCCTAGGTTTAATCGATTGAATCAATTTTGCATAATCCATCGGATGCGGTTTTGTACTTCCCTCTAAAGTTAAGCCAGAAGATCTCAAGACGTCTCTTAAAGCATTCACCTTTTCTATTGTCGGCTCACCATGCACCCGAAATAAACTAGAGTGATTTTTAGCTCCAATAAAATTGGCGGCACAAACGTTCGCTACCAACATACATTCTTCAATCAAACGATGAGCATCATTTCGTGTTCTTGGTTCAATGCGTTCAATCTTCCCAAACTCATTACTGATAATCTGCGTTTCCGTTGTATCAAAATCAATCGCCCCTCTTTTCTCACGAGAGCCTTTTAATACATGGAATAATTTATATAAATTTTGTAAATGGGGCTTTAAGTTTGCAAACTTCGTTGCTTCAGGCCCACTGGTATTACTTAAAATTTCCCAAACGATATTGTAGGTAAAACGCTGCACTGAATGCATAATTGCAGGATAGAACTGATAAGCTAGAATTTGCCCTTTATGATCAATGATAGCGTCACTCACCATACATAAGCGATCAACAGATGGCTTTAAGGAACACAATCCATTAGAAATTTTTTCAGGCAACATCGGTATGACTCTTCTTGGAAAATAAACCGATGTACCCCGTCGTATTGCGTCAGAATCTAATGGATGGCCAGGCTTAACGTAGTGCGAAACGTCTGCAATCGCAACAATTAATCGAAAACATTTCGATCCTTTATAGTTCGTTGGCTCACAATATACTGCGTCATCAAAGTCCCGTGCATCTTCACCATCAATTGTCACTAACGGAATATCTCTTAAATCTACTCTACCTTCTAAATCTGATTCCTGAACTTCATCTGGAAGTGCAGCAGCCTCTTTGACTGTTGCGGGTGAAAACTCGTGGGGAACCCCATACTTTCTCACCGCAATTTCGATTTCCATACCTGGATCATCAATGTCACCTAATATCTCTACTACTCGGCCAACTGCTTGTCGATAACTATCGGGGTAATCGATAATTTCTACACTCACAACCTGCCCCATCTTGGCATTCATATAGCCTTTGGGGGGTATTAAGATATCGTGAGAAATTCTTTTATCTTCTGGCGCCACAATTAAGACACCGTTTTCATTTAAGAGGCGTCCAATTACGAATCGATTTGCTCTATGTACTACCTCCGAAATTTGTCCTTCAGGCCTTCCTTTACGGTCAGTTCCTGTAACCCTAACGATCACACGATCGCCATGCATGACTCGAGCCATTTCTCTTTCTGAAAGAAAAATGTCCAACTGTCCGTCATCTGGAATCACGAATCCAAAACCATCTCTGTGACCTTGGACTATTCCAGTTCGTTCGTCTTTTTTTTCTTTCAAAGGATTGGATTGTTTTATCATGTGGACCTTGTTCAAAGTTCTATACTAACTACGATAATAACAACTAATTTAACTCATTTCGGAGAACATTTGAAATTGTCGGAAAAAACACGTATCGTAGTCGACACGAACATATTACTAGACATTATTTTTTTCGAAGATCCCCATGTTGAGGGACTTAAAAATGCCCTTGAAAATGGTCAGCTTGAAGCCTGGTCTTGCGACTTGATTTGGGAGGAGTTTCTTGATGTGATGAGACGCCCCGCTTTTTACAAAAATGAAGAAACCTATCAAAAAATGATTGAAAAAGCACTGAAATATTTTCAATTTGAAGTCAGTAAAATACCACCATCAACATATAAATGTAGGGATCCAGATGACCAAACTTTTATCGATTTAGCAGTAATAAAAGCTCCTTGTTGGTTAATTAGTCGAGATCTTGAGGTATTAAAACTAGCTAAAAAATTAAAACTGGTTAATGTCGAAGTTACCTCAAATAAGAAAACAAAACTTTCGCTAACTCCCCCATGGGAGAGCCTGATTCAAATCGCCTAAGATCTTCCCAACTTCATAAGGTATAGAAATATACTATTTCCAATTGTCGTTATTTAACGATCCAATGCCGACCAACTTTTATTAAAATTTTTTATGCCCAGAATTGAATGGATTCCAATCAATTTAAATGATCATAGCCAAGAGCCGATGAACATTACGTATTTCGCTCCGGAACCAGCTTTTGCTTATTACCTTAAACAAAGAAAAGATTCTCTGCTGATGAAGTGCCCCGCATTTTCAGAACAGCTAAAAAATACGTATGTGATTAAAAGTCCTTATGACATCTCATTTAAGTTTGACAAGGAATCAAAAAAATTAAAAACAACTAAAACTAGTCAAGATTTTTATAATGAAAATATCAGTTTTAGATTGTCAGAGACAGATCCAATAATCGTCCATTTCTTCCCTCGCTATCTCTTTTTAACTGATAGCAAGACTCCGCTTCAAATCATCCAATCGCCTCTCTTGCTTCAACCAAGCAAGGTGGGAATGGTTGCAGGTACCTTTGATATTTCTAAATGGGTGCGTCCCATTGAATATGCCTTTGAACTATATGATGAAAACCCTATTCACATCAAACGTGGAGATCCCTTGTTTTTAGTGAAGTTTGTTTCTTCTGAAAACACTCCGATTCATTTAGAAAAAGGACTAATGACTCCAGACATTCTTGCTTTAACTAAAAACTGCATTAAAGTCAAAAAACTCATTCCTCAGATGAATTTAAAAGCACTTTATTCAATGAGTGAAGAGTATGTCAATTTAATGCAAGACAAGATTTGGGAAGATAAGTCTTAAATCAACGTTCGGATTTAATCAGTACCTAAAGCCAATTGAGTAGAAATACAATTAGGCTTTAGGAATATCGTTTTGAAGGAGATTCGAATCTGATATTAATTTTTAAACGGATGTCTGAGCAAAATTGTCTCATCACGATCTGGCCCCGTAGAAACCATATCAATCGGGGTTTGACTAATTTCTTCTATACGCTTCAGGTAAGCCTGAGCTTGTGGTGGCAATAAGTTCCAATCAGTTATACCCACAGTACTCTGAGTCCAACCTTCAAAGTACTCATAAACAGGAGTACAGTTGGCAACTAACTCAGCCCCTCTAGGCAATACATCCCAAAACTTACCATTCAGATCATATCCAACGCATAATCCGATTTGTTCAAGGCCATCTAAAACATCTAGTTTCGTCATACACAAACCATTGACACCATTAATTTGAATAGAGCGCTTTAAGGCTGCGGCATCTAACCAACCAGTTCTTCTAGGTCTTCCAGTTACAGAACCAAACTCTTTGCCAACTTCTGCCAAACGAATACCAATTGGACTATTTTTTTCCGGATTGTCGTGATCATAAAGTTCACTTGGGAATGGTCCGGCACCAACTCGAGTACAGTACGCTTTAGTAATTCCTAAAATATAGTGAAGACTACTAGGACCAACTCCAGAACCAGCGGCTGCATTACCAGCGACGCAATTGCTAGAAGTAACGAAAGGATAGGTGCCATGATCGATATCGAGCATTGTTCCTTGTGCACCTTCGAATAATAGGTTTTTACCTGCACTTTGAGCTGCATATAACTCACTTGAAATATCAGATACCATCGGCTTTAACTTTTCAGCAAAACTCATCGCCTGATCATAAGTAGTTTGATAATCGACGGGTGCAACACCGTAGTATTGGGTCAAACAAAAATTGTGAAACTCTAAAATTTCTTTTAATTTTTTTGCAAAATCTTTTGGAGAAAATAAGTCTTGGACACGTAATGCTCTTCTAGCGACCTTATCTTCATAAGCAGGGCCAATACCTCTTCCTGTAGTACCAATTTTTTCAACTCCACGCTTTACTTCGCGAGCTTGATCGATAGCAACGTGATAAGGGAGAATTAGAATTGCTGCTTCAGAAATTTTTAAACGTGAACAAACATCAAGTCCTGCAGTTTCGAGTTCTCCAATTTCTTTAAACAAAGCTTCCGGGGACAGCACAACACCGTTGCCAATATAGCAAACAACCTCAGGGTGCATAATTCCCGAAGGAATTAATCTTAAAATTGTTTTTTTTCCACCAATAATTAAAGTATGACCAGCATTGTGTCCACCTTGAAAACGAACAACACCATGAGCATGATCGGTCAGCCAATCTACAACTTTACCTTTACCCTCATCTCCCCACTGAGTCCCAATTACAACAACATTCTTACCTAAATTTAACTGTTCCATGTCAAGTGTTTGCTCTTTCGTTCGGTGATTGCCATTATTTAATGGCCAATATTACATTTTACTGTGTTGTGCAAGTGTTTAGACAGAAACGACTTTCCACTGATTTTCCTCCAGTATCAGTTTTCGATCAAACTCATAGATCGATTGTGAATGGGACTCATCAGAAAAGTGCTGAATAACTACTTCTCCTGATTTTCTTAGTTCGCTAATTGCGTCTCTTAAGTCTTGACGATTGTCCCAAGGGGCACTGATAGCCTTTAAAGCAAAATCTAACTTAGAAACATTGCTCAGAGCAAATAAATCTAAAGAAAAACCCGTGGCAGCTCGGTCTCTTCCAAAAGCACTACCTACCTGGTCATAGCGTCCACCTCTTGCAATTGCCACAGGATAGTTATCGACATAAGCAGCGCACATCAATCCTGTATGGTATTGAAAGCCATCTAAATCCGCTAAATCAATATTCAACTGAGTCTGGGGACGAATTAAATGAATAATCTGACAGAATTGTTCTAAGGCATTGATTGCTTCATTAAAGATTGATGTATTCGGTAAAGCCTCACGCGCGCGGGCAATCACACTAAAGGCCTCACCACTAAGATCCAATAATGAATGCAGTGTTTTAAACTTTTCCTCGCTCCAATTTGCACAAAGATTTGTGAGTAATTTTTTATTTTTAGCTTGTAATGCAACGTGAAGAGACTGAACATCTTCTGCTGACATTTCAACATTTTCTAGTATCGCCTTCAGGATACCAGCATGACTTAAATCAAGAGTAATGGTACCCACATTTGCACAGTTCAATGCATCTAACATCAAAGACAGAATTTCAATATCCGCTTCAATCCCAGAGTGGCCATAGATCTCTACGCCAATTTGTAATTGTTCTCTAGAAAAAATACCAGGTACAACCTTAGTTTGTAATGTAGTACCCGCATAGCAAAGACGACTCACCCCTGTTTGATTGAGAATATGCGCATCAATTCTAGCAATTTGCGTGGTCATATCCGTTCTAAGGCCTAAAGTTCTGCCTGATAGTTGATCAATCAATTTGAAAATTTGCAAGTTCATATCACTGCCACCAGCAGTTAATAAGGACTCCAAATATTCCAACATAGGTGGAATTGTTAATTGATATCCATAAGATTTAAAAACACCGAGTAGGGTACCTCTTAGGTACTCTACTTTGAAAGCCTCAGAGGGCAATACATCAGAAATATTTTCTGGCAATAACCAACGATTTGTCATTCTATTTAAATATATTATTTACTTTTTTTCATGAATTTTAAAAATTCATTATTAGGTTCGAGAACCATGACGTCCTTCTTATCGGTAAAGGTATTTCTATAAGCCTCTAAAGAACGGTAAAATTGGGCAAACTGTGGATCTCGGTTGAAGGCTTCATTATAAATTGCATTTGCCTTTGCATCGCCCTCACCTTTGATTTTTTGCGCTTCTCGGTAAGCCTGGGCAAGAATAACATCCCTCTGCCGTTCAGCATCGGCTCTAATTTTTTCTGACTCAGCAGCCCCCGTTGAGCGTAATTCGTTAGCAACTCTTTTCCGCTCAGCCTCCATACGACGATAGACTGAATCACTAATTTCAGCTAATAAATCGACTCTTTTTAAACGGACATCAACAATCTCAATCCCAATTTCACGGGTATCTTCGATGACTTTTTTCTTAATACCTTGCATCACTTGTTCGCGTTGTTCAGAGATCAACTCCCGCACAGTTCGCTTTGTAAACTCCTCATTCAGAGCAGACTTAACCAATTGAGACAATCGATCTTGCGCTAATCTTTCATCTCCCTTAAAACTAATGAAGAATTTTCTAGGGTCAACAATCCGCCATTTTACGTAAGAGTCTACTAAAAGATTTTTCTTTTCAGAAGTAATAAAACGCTCTGCTTCTGGATTGTCAATGGTCATGATTCTACGATCAAAAAACAATACATTTTGCAGAGGTGAAGGCAGCTTTAAACTTAACCCTGGCTCTTCAATAACGCGTTTAATTTCACCAAACGAAAACACAACTGCATATTTACGTTGATCTACAACAAACAACATAGAGTTGATTAAATAAAGTACGCCCAATAATAGAGCTGAAATCGGAAATAGTTTTTGGTTCATTTTTTTATCTCAATTTCTCTCACGACTGCGAAAAAGATCGCGTTTATCTGAATTTGAATTGCCAGGCGTAGCAGGTACAACACCTGATGATGAATTATTTGGCGAGTTTAATGGGACCGTAATTGATCCACTCGGGGGTTGAACCGCAGAGTTCGGATTCAATGCTCCAGGGCCTGCAGGACTACTTGCATCTCTAGGAGTAGCTTGCTGTATCAACTTATCTAGTGGTAAATATAACAATTGATTGCTTGAATGCGTATCAACGATGACTTTAGTGACATTTTGATAAATCTGCTGCATGACATCAATGTACATCCGATCACGGGTAATTTGAGGAGCTTTGGAATACTCGGTATAAATTTGCTTAAACCTCGATGCATCACCCTCAGCGGTAGCTACCACCTTCGCCTTGTAACCCTCAGCTTCTTCGATTAATCTACCGGCAGCTCCCTTTGCACGAGGCACAATATCGTTAGCATAGGCTTGACCTTCATTTTTTTGGCGCTCTTGATCTTGCCCAGCTTTTACTGCGTCATCAAAAGAAGCTTGCACCTGCTCAGGTGGTTGGACGTTTTGTACGTTAACGCTGGTAATGAAAATACCAGTTTTATAACTATCTAAAATTGCCTGAATCGAACTGGCCAAATCGATTCCTATACGCTCTCTACCGACGTATAAAACATCATCCATCTTACTTTTACCCACAATTTCACGAACAGAGGTTTCTGCTGCCTGAACAACCGCAGCATCAGGATCCCTATTTAAAAATAAATAATCGGTCGGATCTTTTAATCGATATTGAACTGCAAATTTGACATCAATAATATTTTCATCCTCAGTCAACATGGATGAGTCTTTTAAATTTGTTGCCTGGATGACAAAAGATCTTCCAATCTCTACCGACCTGACGTTGGAGACATTGACGATTTCATGAGATTGAATCGGGAAAGGCAATCGCCAGTTAATACCAGGACGTGTCGTATCTTTAAATTTACCGAATTGTAAAACAAGACCAGCTTGTCCCTCTTGAACGATAAAGATTCCACTAAACATCCAAACCACGAAAATACCTAATAAAACAATCCCTGCCCCAATTTTTGGAAAAATCAAATTTGGTTTTTTACCGTTGTTATTCGAATTATTCATATTGCGTTTAATCCAATCTTGGGCTTTATTACCAATATCTTTCGGATTGTTATTCGAATTATTTTGATTGATTGGTTCAGGGCGAGAAAAATCTTGATTCTTACCTTCGGATGAATTTGAATTATCTGTAGGTTTTTGATTTTTATTGCCGAACAAACTACCAAGTTTACGGTTAAAGTCATTCCATAACTCATCTAAATCGGGCGGTCCATCTTCAGGCCGAGGATTGGGTTTGGAATCAGAACTAGGCTTTGTGTTCTTTGGAGCAGAGGTTTGCTCACCTGACTTCCCTGCATCATTATTGGCGTCATTTTCCTGATTCAATAAGGGTGTTTGTGGCTTTACTTGAACGAGTCTAACTAAAGTCCACAAAAAACGATTACGCATTACTAGAATTTTATTCATCAATGATTTGCTAACTTTTAAAGATTTACTTAAATTTTCGTTAAAAAACTGCGCCATTTATATATCTCTCGGAATGTAACCCTTACCAATATCACTCAGGTCATTAAAATAATCAGCTTCTGCTGGCCTGTTTTCTAAGGTTTCGGGGATATTTGTTTCATTTTCCAATAAATTTTCATACTGTTTGATTTTATCAGTGTCTGAGGAAAATTGGCTCAGGACATCCCTTAATAATTCTATGCCATCTCCATTTTGTGCTGATAAGTAAATTCTCGAAACACTACCATCTTTGTGATAACGAATTTCTGGCTCTCTACCAACATATTCCGGCAATTGGTCTATTTTATTCATGACTAAGATTGTAGGGATATTGTTTGCGCCAATTTCTTCAAGAACTTTATTCACCTCAAGAATTTGTTCTTCTCGAACGGGACTTGCAGAATCCACCACGTGAAGAAGTAAATCAGCATGAACTGTTTCATCCAAGGTTGCCCTAAATGCCTCTACTAACTGGTGGGGTAACTCTCGAATGAAACCAACCGTATCAGAGATTACTGCGTTTCCATAATCTGGCAAATAAATTCTTCTAGTAGTTGTATCTAAGGTTGCAAAGAGCTGATCGGCTGCGTAGGTACCTGCCTTTGTCAGTGCATTAAAGAGTGTTGATTTCCCAGCGTTTGTGTAACCCACCAATGAAATTGAAAAAACATCTCTTTTCATTCTAGAGCGTCTTTGATTCGCTTGCTGTTTTTGTAACTTACCAAGTTCCACAGAAAGTCTTTTAAAACGATTTTCCAACATCCTACGATCCAACTCCATTTGAGTCTCGCCGGGACCACCTCGGAGACCAATACCACCTTTTTGTCGCTCTAAATGACTCCAGGCTTTTACTAGCCTGGACATGCGATATTTAACATTTGCCAGCTCAACCTGCACTTTACCAATATGGCTTTTTGCTCTTTGAGCAAATATATCTAAAATTAGGCCAGTCCGATCAATGACGTGACAACCTAAAGTTCTTTCAAGATTTCTTTGTTGGGCGGGTGTTAGTGGGTCATTGAAAATAGCAATCTCAAGATCATTTAACTCCATGAGACTTTTAATTTCTAGTGCTTTACCAGATCCAATAAAGAGTGCAGGATCTGGCTTTTGCCTTTTAGTCACGACAATTTCGACTGGATTTGAGCCGGCTGTCTGAGTTAATAGCCTTAACTCAGACATACTTTCAGAAAAGTTTTCTTGTCCTGAATCTACGCCAACAATAACTGCCCTGACTTGTTCAGATTGTCGCAGAGTACTAACTTGAAACTTCCTCGTCGGGACGGAAGGTTACTGATTTAGCAGGAACAATAGTAGAAATAGCATGTTTATATACCATTTGCGTCACGGTATTTCTAAGCAAAATAACATACTGATCAAACGAGTCAATGTTACCTTGCAATTTAATTCCGTTCACTAGGTAAATAGATACAGGAATGTGTTCTTTACGAAGAGCGTTCAGAAACGGATCTTGGAGGAGTTGGCCTTTATTAATATTCATATTTCGCCTTTTTTTTATTTTTTATTGTTTGATGGTGTTTACTACTTTTTTATTATTTTTTACTACTAGTTCTACTAGTTCTACTAATTACTACTATTCGATACTTTAAGAGATAGTTCTAATTTTACAAAGAGAAATTTTCATGTCAATGTCATATTAAAACTGTAAAGAACTCCAATGTTATGATAAACCATTTGTTAATTAGACTCAAGGAATGGGTTTTTACTTGAACGGAATTCAATTCTTAGAGGTGTTCCTCTTAACTTAAACTCTTCTCTATAACGACCTTCTAAATAACGCTTATAACTATCGGTGACACCGTCCAAACCATTACCATGAATAATGACGATTGGAGGATTTGAACCGCCCTGGTGAGCATATCTGAGTTTAGGTCTAAAACGTCCCACCCTTTTAGGTTGTTGAAACTCCACTGCCTCAATCATAATTCTAGTCAATTGAGGAGTTGGCATTTTCATCATGGCAGCACCAAATGCGAGGTCAATATCTTTAAATAATTCCTTTAAGCCAAATCCTTTAATTGCAGAGATGGTATGAACATTAGCAAAGTCTAAAAACCTTAACTTTCTAGCAATGTCATTACGACAAGTTTCTTTTTGATGGGCGTCTAAACCATCCCATTTATTAACCGCCACAACTAGGGCTCTGCCAGCTTCAACAATAAATCCAGCTATATGAGCATCTTGCTCCGAAATATCCTGTTGTGCATCTAACATCAGGACAACGACGTTGCAATCAGCAATAGCTTGTAATGTTTTGACAACAGAGAATTTTTCAATTGCCTCAAAAATTTTCCCTCTTTTTCTCAGTCCGGCAGTATCAATTAAGGTATAAGGTTTGTTACCCCTGACAAAAGGAATTTCAATCGCATCTCTGGTTGTACCAGGCATGTCAAAAGCAATCACTCTTTCTTCACCGAGTAAAGTATTGATTAAGGTTGATTTCCCCACATTTGGACGACCAACTACTGCAATCCGAGTTGACCGGTTTTTTTCTTGAATATCATCATCTGGCTCAGGTATTTTTAGGGTATCTAAAGCCTCATCTAACATTGCACGGACACCATCACCGTGCGCTGATGAAATGGGAATTGGCACACCGAGGCCCAACTCATAAAAATCAGAGGCTACTACATTACCCGAAATACCCTCTGCTTTATTAACCGCCAAAATAATCGGCCTACCTGTTTTTCTCAAAAAATCTGAAATAACACGATCTTGAGGGGCAAGACCCAAACGACCATCAACCAAAAACACCACAATATCCGCTTCGACAACGGCTTGTTTAGTTTGTTTAGCCATTTCTGCCAAAATTCCAGTTTTGGCTACAGGTTCGAATCCACCTGTATCAATACAAATAAACTCTCTATCACCGAGACGACCATTACCATAATGGCGATCTCTAGTTAACCCTGAAAAGTCAGCAACCAAAGCATCTCTGGACCTAGTTAAACGATTAAATAAGGTTGACTTTCCGACATTGGGACGACCTACTATTGCAATTACTGGTTTCATTGCAGCCTATAAGAAGCTAAAGTACCACCTTTGGACTGAACAATAATCTGTCCGTTACTTGGAATCGGAGGAGCTTCAATTGGGGTACTATCAACTCGAACTCTTCCTAAAATATTACCATTGTCTTGTCCAAATAGGTGTAAATATCCTTCAGAGTCACCAGCAAGAATCACTTTCCCAACCGCTAAAGGCTCGCCTAAATCTCTCCACACCAACTTTTCGTTGCGCCAAATCTCCTGTCCATTTGCAGCATTAAATGCCACTAGGTAAGATTTTTCATTGACCGCATAAACAGCATCTGGGCTCTGAGTAGTGCCACTGAAGCTAGAAAAGTCCTTGGTCCAAGACATCGCAGCATTTTTAATTTCACCGCAACCAATTTTTCCTTGATATGAAACTGCGCACATTCTTGAACCCAACAAAGTTGGCTTCGCTGTTACATCACTCAATCGTTCGATTTCTGAAGCGCCTTTTGGTGGCGCTAATAAACTTTCCCAAATCAAATTACCATTAGTAAGAGCCAGTAATCCGTATTTACCGCCAGAAAGACCAGTAAAAATGACCTCATTATTGATAGAACCCATGCTGTAACTTGTTCTTAAGCTCAGCGCCGATTGTCCTCGTGGATTCACCCATTTTCTTTTACCGTTACTAGCATCCAG
The DNA here is from genome assembly GCF_003072505.1 of Polynucleobacter rarus. Classification (GTDB taxonomy): domain Bacteria; phylum Pseudomonadota; class Gammaproteobacteria; order Burkholderiales; family Burkholderiaceae; genus Polynucleobacter; species Polynucleobacter rarus. Next base: position 902,817 of record NZ_NTGB01000001.1, on the reverse strand, counting down.
TGCAATAAATCGATTGTCAATGGTTCTAATCACTACAACACCTGCCACGACGAGTGGTTCAGTAAGTACTTCGGTAGCTACGCTGGTGTCCCATAAAGGTTTGCCCGTTTCAGCATCAAATGCGTATATATTTCCTTTGATGGTTGGCACAATCACAATTTTTCCATCAGTCCCTGGACCAGCAGAAATGGTTTCTTTAATATTTGCTTGCCATAAGGATTGACCTGTTTGGCTATTGAATTTATAAACTTCCCCAGCAGCTGCAGCTGTATAAATCGCATTGTTGACTAATACAGGCTTAAAGTTATAGGGCATCGATTTACCAATCGACACCGACCAAACTTTTTGCAAGTTAACCGGATTTGTAATTGGGGTTAACTCTGCGGCTAATCTTCTCTTGCTACCTGAACAAGAAACTAAATTAGTGAAAACCAATAGCAGACTAAAGACAACACATATTGTTTTGAAAAATTTCATTAGAAGCCGCCCAAACTGTCAATTTTAACTTTTAATAAACGCTGATTTTCACCAGGATTTCTCTTTTCCATTTCCTTGGTCATTGCATCTAATTCTTTGAGGCCTGATTGCTTTGCTTTTTGCGCATCTAAGATATCCCATGCTTGAAGATACTCTTTTTTTGCTTCCTCGTTTTTACTTTGAACCAACCACAAGTCTCCTTGCCTTTCATGTAGCAGAGCTTCATAACCAGGAGCTACTTTTTTCTTTAATAGCTCAGTTGCCTTTGTGATGGAAGATTCATCCTTTTTGTCAATCAAGAGTGCAATTAGTCTTAACCTTGCCAATGACTGGAAACTTGGGCTTTTAGCCTTATCCTCAACCCACTGAAGTTGTGTGCTTGCTTGCTCAAAGTCACCAATACTATACGCAAGATTCGCGGCAACTAAACCTGCCATCGCAGAATAAGCTGTGTTCGCAAAATTTTGCTCTAAGTTCTGTGCTTTTTTAAGCACTAAAGGAAAATCAGATTTAGTCGCAGCTGCAACTAATTCATCGTATTGTTGGGCAGCATCTAAAGCGACGCTTTCTTGATGTTTTTGATAAAACCAATAAGCACCATAACCAATTAATGCAATCACAATACCAATTGCTAACCAACGACCATAGTTAACCCAGAAGGATTTTAAATTTTCTAACTGTTCTTGTTCTTCTAAATCTAAAGGCATAGCTATATCTTTCTTTGGAAATCTAAACTTATTTAATCACTCTGAGAAACAATGGCGTCAATTACTTTATCCAATAAATCTTCCATTTGATAACTGAACTGGTCACCACTTTTTCTTAAATCTTTTAGTAAAAAGGAGTTTGTTTCTAATTCATTTTCGCCAATGATCAATGCAAAGAGAGCACCACTCGCATCTGCTTTTTTCATTTGAGATTTAAAACTACTCACTTTGCCATCTGGACTAGCATGGACCATCACATCGACTCCAGCAGAACGTAATACCTCGGCACTAACCATTGCTGGCACAACTGTTTTTCCGCCAGAGTGCAGGACATACACATCGCACTGAGTTGATCGGTCTTCAACAATATCCTGTTCCTTCATCAACTCAACAATTCGCTCGATACCCATTGCCCAACCACAAGCTGGAGCAGGTTTTCCGCCCATCCGTTCAATTAATGGATCATATCGACCACCACCGGCCACAGTTCCTTGAGCTCCTAATTGATCGGTAATCCATTCAAAGACAGTTAGATTGTAATAGTCTAAACCCCTTACTAATCTAGGGTTGATTTTAAAAACCACATTATTTGCTTTTAATATCTCTTGTAATTGGTCAAAGTGACTTAGTGACTCTTCACCAAGAAAATCAATTAATCGAGGTGCCTTCTCCACCATATCTTGCATTGAAGGGTTTTTTGTATCCAGAATTCTTAAAGGATTCAATTTCAAACGGCGAAGAGAATCCTCATCTAGTAGAGCTTGATTCGTTTCAAAGTATTCAACTAAAGCTGTACGATGCGCTAACCTCTCGACTTCATTACCAAGAGAATTAATTTCAAGTCGCAAACCTGAAACACCCAGATCATCCCATAAACGTTGGCTCATGAGAATGATTTCAGCATCAATTTCAGGGCCAGAAAAACCTAAAGCCTCAATGCCAAACTGGTGAAATTGACGATAACGCCCTCTTTGCGGTCTTTCATGACGAAACATTGGACCAATATAGTAAAGCCTACGAGGTCCATCATACAAGAGATTATGTTCAACGCAAGCACGCACTACCGATGCAGTTCCTTCGGGCCTTAAAGTGAGTTGTTCACCATTCAGTCGGTCTTCGAAAGAGTACATTTCTTTTTCGACGATATCCGTTACCTCTCCAATTCCTCTTAAAAAGACCCCTGTATTTTCTAAAATGGGCGTACGTATATTTTGATACCCATAAGTTTTAGCGAGGCTAATCAAACTTCTTTCTAACTTTTCCCAAATAAAAGAATCGGCAGGCAATAGGTCATTCATCCCTTTTACACCAACTAATTTAGCAGGTTTTGGGGGATTTTTTTTAATAGGATCGGAGATATTTTCTTTTGAATCTGACATTCTTTGTAACTTTTAAATATTATTTAGATGAATATCTCTGATGAACATATTGTTGAACAATTTGCTCAAACTCACCGAGGATATTGTCGCCTCTGAGAGTCTTCGCTTTTTGTCCATCAATAAAAACTGGCGCCGATGGAGTCTCACCAGTTCCGGGCAAACTAATACCGATATCAGCATGTTTACTTTCACCAGGGCCATTTACGATGCAGCCCATTACAGCCACACTCATTGATTCAACGCCTGGATAATCTTTTTTCCAAATTGGCATCTGATTTCTAAGGTAGGACTGTATTTCCGAGGCAAGGTGCTGAAAATAAGTACTAGTCGTTCTTCCACAACCAGGGCATGCAATCACCATCGGTGTGAAATGTCGCAGATTCATGGTTTGCAAAATTTCTTGAGCAACAATCACTTCGTTATCTCTAGATGCACCGGGTTCAGGAGTTAAAGATATACGAATCGTATCTCCAATTCCTTCCTGTAAAAGAACACTTAAGGCGGCAGTTGATGCAACAATACCTTTACTACCAATTCCCGCCTCAGTGAGGCCAAGATGCAAGGCATTATCGCAACGCGTAGATAATTCTCGGTAGACACTAATTAAATCTTGTACGGCACTGACTTTGCAAGAAAGAATAATTTGATTGCTCGGCATACCAATTTCAATAGCCTTTTGAGCGGATTGTAAGGCTGATTGGATGAGCGCCTCTACCATCATTTCGCGAGCATCTTTAGGTTGAGCAAGAGCAGCATTGGCGTCCATCAACTGCGCTAATAAATCTTGATCAAGACTACCCCAATTGACTCCAATTCGGACCGGCTTATCGTACCTGATAGCTGCCTCAATCATCTGTGAGAACTGAATATCTCGTTTCGCCCCTTGGCCAACGTTGCCAGGATTGATCCGATATTTAGATAAAGCCTTGGCGCAATCTGGATAATCTTTTAATAAAGTGTGGCCGTTATAGTGAAAGTCACCAATTAACGGAACTTTTACATCCATCTTATCCAACTGTTCACGTATATAAGGCACCGCAGCAGCAGCTTCTGGTGTATTGACAGTAATCCTGACGAGCTCGGAACCGGCCCTAGCTAGTTCTTTAACCTGAATTGCTGTACCAACAGCATCTACAGTATCCGTATTAGTCATTGATTGAACACGAATTGGTCCATCACCACCAATCGTCACGATGTGATCACCCCAAGACACAATCGCCTGTTGGGTTTTTTTCCTAATATAGTTGGTTAATTGCAAACTTGAATCACTCATATCAATTAAGTTTAATTTTTTTCCATCCAACGAATTTCACGTTGGGCCAAATTAGTTCGATCTTGCACTTCTCCTGCTAACTGCCCACAAGCGGCATCGATATCATCACCGCGAGTCTTACGAACTGTTGTTACCATTTTTGCATCTAATAATATTTTTGCAAATTGATCAATTCTAGACTTTGGCGATTGTTTTAATCCAGAGTCCGCAAAAGGATTGAAAGGAATCAAATTTACCTTACATTTTATCGATTTTAATAGTTGAATTAACTCGTGTGCTTGTTTATCTGAGTCGTTAACTCCATCTAGCATACAGTATTCAAAAGTTAAAAAATCTCTAGGTGCAAACTCTAGGTAACGTTTGCAAGAGTCCAACAAAACAGCTAAAGGATATTTACGATTGATGGGAACTAACTCATTTCGTAGTGCATCATTGGCTGCATGCAATGAAACTGCAAGTGCAACAGGTAAATCTTGCGATAGACGATCTATGAATGGCACAACGCCGGAGGTTGATAAGGTCACTCTTCTTCTAGATAGTCCATAAGCGTTATCGTCGAGCATCAACTTCATTGCGCTCAAAACGGGCTCATAATTTAACAGCGGCTCACCCATGCCCATCATTACAACATTAGAGATTACTCGACCCTCTTCATGTGCTAAGGTGGTTTTGTCGTAAGCATCGACCCTTTTAATCGCCTTAGGATCATTCCTCAGATGATGTTCTGCGTACCATAACTGCCCAATAATTTCGGCAGCCGTCAAATTTCTGGAAAAACCCTGTTTACCGGTAGAACAAAATCGACAATTAACTGCACATCCTGCTTGGGAAGAAATGCAGAGAGTTCCTCGATCTTCTTCAGGAATATAGACCATTTCAACTGCATTTCCCTCACCAACATCCAATAGCCATTTACGAGTTCCATCGGAGGCAGTTTGATCGGAAATTACGGGTAAGGATTTAATTTCGACTAAATCCTGTAATTGGGTGCGAAAAGTTTTCGCTAAATCGCTCATTTGATCAACGTCGGAAACACCTCGTTGGTGAATCCAACGCATCAATTGCTTTGCTCTGAAAGGTTTTTCGTCCAGGCCGGCTATAAAGCTAGCCAGCCTGTCCCCGTCAAGATTTAGAAGATTAATACGGGGTTTATTGGTCATCAATTAACGTGTGTAAACCTGCATGCCTGGAAAAAAGAAGGCGATTTCTGCAGCAGCAGTCTCTGCGGCATCAGAACCATGCACAGCGTTGGCATCAATACTTTGAGCAAAATCAGCACGAATAGTACCTTTTTCAGCTTTTGAAGGATCTGTAGCACCCATCAATTCACGATTTTTGAGAATAGCATTTTCACCTTCTAGTGCCTGAATCATTACAGGACCAGAAATCATGAATCCGACTAAATCTTTGAAGAAAGGACGCTCTTTGTGAACAGCATAAAACTGGCCGGCTTCCACTTCAGATAAATGAACCATTTTTGCAGCAATAATTTTCAAACCAGCGTTTTCGAAACGACTGTAAATTTGTCCAATTACATTTTTTGCAACTGCGTCTGGTTTAATAATTGAAAGGGTTCTTTCGATTGCCATGGGAAAAGCTCCTGATTAATAATAAAAGATAACATTATACCTAGTTAATACCTTAAAACTCTCATAAAATTAAATTAAACACATTGACAAGAAATTAACATTTTGTAGAATAAATTCATTATTTAGGGTTATTTTTAATCCTCCTATTGAAATTTTGAAAAATGCCTATAATTAAACTACAAGTATCAATAAATACTTTTTAAGGAGAGTAATCAATGAGTGAATTAAATAGTTTTGGTTATAGTGGCCGCAGTGGTCTAACAGACGCCATTACACGTAATAGAGTATTGCGTAATACTTTTGCTTTGTTAGCCCTTTCAATGTTACCGACAATGTTAGGTGCATGGATTGGAGTTACAACAGGTTTTTCTTTCTTCAAGTCTAGCCCATTTATGGGTATGATCATTTTCATGGGCGTCGCATTTGCTTTCTTCTGGGGTATTGAAAAGAATAAAAACTCCGGGACAGGCGTATTACTTCTGCTCGGCTTCACCTTCTTCATGGGCCTAATGCTAACTGGATTACTTACCCATACGCTCCAGTTTAGAAATGGTGCCGAGCTAATTATGATGGCGTTTGGTTCCACTGCTTTGATCCTTTTCGGTATGGCATCCTGGGCTGCAACTTCAAAATCCAATTTTGAAGGTCTTGGAAAATGGTTGTTTATTGGCGTAGTGTTGATGATTCTTGCTTCTGTTGCCAACATTTTCTTGCAAATACCTGCCCTCATGCTAACCATCATGGTTTTTGCCGTTGGTATTTTTTCAGCGTTTATTTTGGTTGATGTACAAAGAATCGTGAACGGTGGAGAAACAAACTACGTAATGGCTACACTTTCGATTTATTTGAATATTTACAACATTTTCACTAACTTACTAGCTATTTTCGGTATTGTTGGTGGCGATAGAGACTAAAAAAGTTCACTTCGTTAAAAGCTGCTTTTCAAAAGCAGCTTTTTTTACGCCTTTTCAAACACGGCGATTGATTCAACATGAGATGTGTGGGGAAACATATTCATGATGCCAGCTTTTAACAATTGATACCCTGCTTGATGAACTAATACCTCTGCATCTCTGGCAAGCGTCGCAGGATTACAAGATACATAAACAATTCTTTTAGGTAAAAATAATTGATCACCTTTATCCTGGGAAGAAGCTAATGTCGCTAAAGCATTAACCAAGGTAAAAGCACCATCTCTTGGAGGATCAATCAACCATTTACTAGCAATTCCCCAAGACTGAATGATGGCAGTCGTTACATCAAATAAATTTGCTTGAAGCCACTGGGTATTATGGTCAACCCTATTCAATGAAGCATTATTCTTGGCTCTTTCAAATAGCTCATGACTACCTTCAATACCTAAGACTTGATTTGCTTTTTTGGCGATCGCTAAAGTAAAGTTACCAATCCCACAAAACAGGTCCAACACTCTCTCCTGTGATTCAATTTCCAAGAGTCTAATCGCCTTAGACACCATCACTTGATTCATGGCATGATTCACCTGTGTAAAATCTGTTGGATGGTAGTGTAACTTTAGATCAAATTCCGGGATTGTATAAAACAAATCGCCCTCAAGGGGATAAAAGGGTTTAGTCGTTTCAACACCCTGTGCTTGGGTCCATATCCAGAGATTATGCTCGTCAGCAAATTGCTTAATCAGCGATTCATCCTGTATTGTGAATGGTAATAAATGTCGAATTACCATGACTGAATTTCTGATGGAGGAAGGGTCGCCTCGTGATAACTCAATTTGTGGGATCCGATCTCGAATCGACAGAGCCATGACAAACTCACGCAGTGGCATCAATAAATGAGACCATTCCTCGGGGAGTATTTCGCATGAAGTCATATCTGACACATAGCGGTTTTGAGGTTCATGAAAACCAACTAGTACAGTACCTTTTTTAATGGAGCGATTGACTACACTTAACCTAGTACGATGGCGATAGCCCCAATCTGAACTGACAATCGGACGCATGATCACTTGTGGGGTCACCCGTCCAATGAATCGTAGGTTATCTTCCAACGCCCTTTGCTTAATGGCAATCTGGGTACGTGAATCAATATGTTGCATGGTGCAACCGCCACAATTACCGTACCACTCGCAGCGAGGTTTTATTCTTGCAAAGGACTCTGAAGCGATTGAATTAATCTTTCCTTTTTGAAATCGACTTTTATCTTGGGTGATGGTATAGCTTATTTTCTCACCAATCATGGCTCCATTGATAAAGACAATTTTTCCTGGAGAGTTCGGATCATCCTCAGGAAGTCGACCAATTCCATTCGCTTCTAAATCGATAGCATGGATTTGAACAGTCTTTTTTTGACCTTGCAGTGGGCTGATCGATTTTTTTCTCAAGATAGTGCATTCGTAAAACCAGATAAATATTCCTGCCAATGGCTGCCATCTGGATTACTTGCCTCTTGTAATAAGTTTTTCTTCACAAATTCCAGCTCTAAAAGGTACTCTTCCTTGGAAAAAGCGCCCCTTAATAGTTGGAATCGACAATACATCAAATAAGTATTCGCCACGTCTGTTTCACAATATCGACGGATCTCAGGAAGTTTGCCTTCTAAATAGGCGGGCCACACTTGTGAACCATCCATCCCCATCTTGCCAGGAAAACCGCACAGCTTGGCTAGGGAATCTAGTGGGGCATTAGCTTTTGATTGGTAAAAAGCCAAAAGATCCATCAAGTCCAAATGACGCAGATGGTACCTAGCTATATAGTTGTTGTATTTAAACTCTTTAGAATCATAATCTTGGCTCTCACCCATTTCCCAAAATCTTGACGCGGTTACTTGATTCACTAAGGCCCTGTAATTTAAAACGGGTAAATCAAATCCTGAACCATTCCAGGACACCAATTGAGGCGTGTAACGGTCAATTAATTGATAAAACTCTTGAATAATTTCCCCCTCAGAGCTTTCAATTTTGCCAAGAGTACCGACCTTAAATTGTGGACTTCCATCTTTTAAGGTTCTACGTATAACGCAAGAAATGGCTACGATCTTCTGCAAATAAAGTGGGAAAAAGTCATTTTGCCCTTTATCTAGTCTTTCTTGCTTGGCTATTTCAACAATCTCTTGGTCTGATAAATGTTCATCATAATCCCCTAGTCGACGCAGGCCAGATGCATCTGGAATCGTTTCGATATCAAAAACAAGGATCGTTTTCATCTATAAAATTAATTTTCAACAAAATAGCTACTTGGGTCAATGGGTTTACTATTTTTGCGTAACTCAAAATGGAGTTTGACCTTATCTGACTCAGAATTACCCATTTCCGCAATTTTTTGACCACGCTTCACTGTTTCGCCTTCTTTGACTAGTAAGGTTTTGTTGTTTGCATAGACTGTCACGTAACTATTGTTATGGTTCAGAATAATCAGATTCCCATAAGTGCGAAGATTACTACCAGAATAAATAACCCTACCATCAGCAGCAGCTAAGATAGAATCACCTAACTTACCTGAAAACTCAACTCCTTTACTAGTCGTATCATTAAATGGGGTAATAACGGGCGCATTAGTAGGTTTTAATAATTTAAAACTGGTTTCCGTTGGGGTTATAGGCTTTGGGTTTTCAGTTTTTGTATCAGATTTTGGCTCTGTTTTTGGCTCAGTTCTCACAACCTCACGAGGATTACTCTTTTGAATCATTGGCTTCGGTGCGGCAATTGGAGTCACTTTCACACTGGGATTTGAGTTAACTGAATTCAGATTGGTATTAGCATTGCTTGAGCTTGAACTAGTTGTGCGATCAGAAATAGGTGCAGGTTTACTGGCTGAACAACTAGCTAAGGTGAAAATGATTAGCATTAGGGCTAAGAGCAGGATACCTTTTGAAAAAATAAAAGCGGAAAAAGAAGTTTTATTTCTAGACTGTTGGAAAAGAAAATCGTCACAAAACATAGTTAAATTGTTCCAGTTTGTAATGGCACAAAAAACACCTCATCCAGCGTCGTTCTTTTATAACGCATGGAACTGAGTCTCTCGACTAAGAGTAACTGTTGTTGATTCTCACCATTTGCAACTGGAGCTATCAACTTTCCACCAATCGCCAATTGCTCAAGCAGTAGCCTTGGGATTTCTGAACCCGCAGCAGCCAAAATAATATTGTCAAATGGGGCAGCTTGAGGTATCCCTTTATTACCATCATCAAAAATCAATCTTAAATTTGAAATTCTGAAAGGTCGCAAATTCGCTCTAGCATTCTCATGAAGCGAACGAATTCTCTCCACAGAATAGACTTCTTCGGACAATAAACTGAGAACGGCCGCTTGATATCCACAACCTGTTCCAATTTCTAAAACCCGCCCCATTTTTGTTTGTTTTTGCATTAGTGCTTGAATCATTTTTGCAATAACAGATGGTTTGGAGATGGTTTGTTCCCGGCCAATTGGTAAAGATGAATCCTCATAAGCCTGACCTTCAAGAGCAGGCTCTACAAAAACGTGCCTTGGAACAGTTGCCATCGCTTGTAAAACTTCATGATGGGTAATTCCTGACATCGCAAGACGTTGCGCCATCGAACGTCTTGCCGCATCCAAATGAGTCCAGTCTGGTTTCACCACAGTCTCTAGCCTTGGTTCCAAGTGGATTGCATCATCTTCAAACGTCGCTCTTCGTCAGACAGATTGAGTTGCAGTGGAGTGATTGAAACATAATTTTGATTAACTGCATGAAAATCAGTGCCATCAGATGAGTCTTTGGCTTCTCCTGCAGCACCAATCCAATAAATCCTATCGCCCCGCGGGCTGTTTTGCTCAATCACAGGTTGGGAAGGATGACGATTTCCTAATTTTGTGACTCTCCACCCCTTAAATTGTTCATAGGACAAATTGGGAAGATTTACATTCAGTAATGGAGCATGTTGAGTATGTTCATTTTTTAGACCAGACTGAATTGCATGAGCCACGATATCGTGAGCAACCCTTGCTGCATCATCAATTTTGGACCAACCACGATCAGTTTGAGAAAAAGCAATACCTGGTACGCCAAACATAACTCCTTCAATCGCCGCCGCAACGGTACCTGAATACAGAACATCTTCACCCATATTCTCACCCTGATTAATACCAGAAATAACAAAATCCGGCTTTTCAGTCAAAAATCCTGTCAAGGCTATGTGCACGCAATCCGTTGGGGTACCATTAACAAAAATAAACCCATCCCGCTCACCACCAGCCACACGATGTACAGAGAGGGGTCTAGAAAGTGTCAAGGAGTTAGAAGCGCCACTATGATTCTGCTCAGGTGCAATCACTGTCACTTTTCCAAGTGGACGCATTGCCTTAACGAGTGCAAGAAGACCCGGAGCTAAATAACCATCATCATTCGAAACTAATAAGTGCATAGTTATATTATCAACTAAAGTTGCCGTTTTATAAAAAAAATTGAAATATTTTTTTCAGTTTATTGGGGATTTGAAACAAAAATGAGGTTTCTTTTTGACTTACCTAAATTCAATCCTATTTAAAAATTGATGACTTTCTTCATCCAGCAAAAAAGAATTAGCTTCCTAAAGGTCTTCGATCCATCATTGCTCTGGCAAGAGTACCTGCATCAACGTATTCTAATTCCCCACCCACTGGAATGCCTCTAGCAATTCGAGAGATTGCGATACCTTTTGCTTTTAAAACTTCACCTAAATAGTGCGCCGTAGCCTCACCTTCACTCGTAAAGTTCGTCGCAAGAATAACCTCTGAAACAGGATCTCGACCATCAAAAGGCGACAAAAATATTCTATTCATCAGTACATCAAAACCAAGTTCCTTGGGCCCCTGCCCCTCCATTGGCGAGAGCCGACCCATCAATACATAGTAAAGCCCCTTAAAAGAGAGGGTTTGCTCAACCATTAATTGGTCTGACGGAGTTTCCACAATACACAGGATTTTGGAATCGCGTCGATCATCGGAACAGGTCTTACACAACTCAAATTCCGAGAATGAATTACACATTCGACAATGCCCAATGTGATTCACAGCAAACTGTAAGGACTCTCCTAAAATTTGTGCACCAGCTCGATCATGTTGTAATAAGTAATAGGCCATGCGTTGTGCAGATTTTGGGCCAATTCCAGGAAGTACTTTGAGGGCTGAAATCAGCCTTCCCAGAGCATCTTGCTGAACTTCTTCCTGAAATTTTTTATTCATTTAAATCGATCAAAATGGCAGTTTGAAACCTGGAGGCATTGGCATCCCTGCTGTAGCACCTGACATTCTTGATTCAGCAGCTAATTCAACATGTTTATGCGCATCAGTTAAAGCTGTAACTAATAAGTCCTCTAACATTTCACGATCATCCATCGCACTAGGATCAATTTCTACTCGCTTTACTAAATGTTTGCCAGACAAGGTAACTTTAACTAGTCCACCAGCAGCTTGCCCAACAACTTCTAAAGCGTTCAACTCTTCTTGAGCTTTTTTCATTTTTTCCTGCATTTGCTGAGCTTGTTTCATTAAACCCGCAATTTGACCTTTCATCATCTCTATTTCCCTCAATTATTTGTTTTGAAAATTTTACTTGTTCTCTTTTAAAGGTCTAATTGAACCTTCAATTACTTTGACGCCAATAATATTTTGTAAATCTTGTAGATAAGGATCTTTTGTCAAAGATGCTTCTACAACCAATTGCTCGCTAGCCTGTACTTTCGCTTCTAATTTTGCAACAGTATGTTCTGAAACTCCTACATCTACCTTCATTCTGACGGACCTCTTGAAATGGTGTTCAAGTGCTTCAGTTAACTTTTCGATTGAAAATGTGGTTGCAAGCTGAGGTAATTCGCTAGTTAGGTGCAGATTAATCGAGTCAGGTTGTTCGTGCCAAGATTTCAGAGCAGTTTGCAACGCAAATTGACCAACTAGACCCTTTAATGGTAATTTTTTAACTAAATTTTGCCATTCAATAGGATCCGCAATACTCGTGTTGGTTATGGGACTAGAATCTTGAGCTGCGGCACTTTCAACTAGAGTTTTTTTTTGAGGCTCAGGACTTAAGGGCTTTACTATGCTTGGCTTAGTTTGCTCTTGAAGCTTTGGAGTTATCCCCCTAGCTGCCAGATTTGATGTTGGAGTTGCATTAAATGATCCATCATCCACTTTAAAAGCTAACATACGCAAGAGTGCCATTAAAAACCCGACCTCTTCTTCTGGTGCCATTTGTAAATCGGCCCGACTAGTTATGGCAATTTGATAAAGCAGTTGAACCTCTTCTTTAGTAAAACTAGTGGCCATTTTTTGAACAGCTTCTGCCTCTGGCCATTCTTGAAGTATCGAGTTTGGTATTAATTGTGCCATTGCCACTTTTTGCAAGAGAGATGCTAAATCTTGCAAGGCAACCAAAAAAGACATACTCATGATTGCCATTTCTCTCGATATGTCAACCAACTCCTGCCCATTATTAGTGGCAAGGGCATCTAATATTCTAATTAAGTAGGCATCATCAAGAGAGCCCAGCATATTACGCACTAACTCTTCAGTAATGCTTCCAGAAGTATAAGCAATAGCTTGATCAGTTAAAGACAAGGCATCTCGCATCGAACCACGAGCGGATTTTGCAATGATTCGAAGAGCCTTTTCTTCAGCACTGATTTCTTCTTTTTCTAAAATACTTTGTAAGTGCTGAACAATAATTGGGGACGGCATTTGCTTCAAATTAAATTGTAAGCAACGAGAAAGGACTGTTACGGGAATTTTTTGCGGATCGGTCGTTGCCAAGATAAACTTGAGATGAGGTGGTGGCTCTTCCAAAGTCTTTAACATCGAATTAAAGGCATGATTGGTTAGCATGTGGACTTCGTCAATCATAAACACTTTAAAACGCCCACTCGTCGGACCGTAGATAGATCTTTCCAGTAACGCTGCCATGTCGTCAACCCCGCGATTACTCGCTGCGTCCATCTCGACATAATCAACAAACCTACCGGCATCAATTTCTTGACACACATAACATGTTCCGCAAGGTTTTGAGGTCGGAGCAATCACGGGGTGATCTGAAGTACCCACACAATTTAATGATTTAGCTAGGATTCTGGAAATGGTAGTTTTACCCACACCACGCGTACCCGTAAAGAGCCATGCATGATGGAGTCGATTTTGGTCTAAAGCATGCGTTAGGGCTTTAACAACGTGGTCTTGACCGACCAAAGTACTAAAATCGCGAGGACGCCATTTTCTAGCTAGCGCTAATCCTGCTTGAGAAGGGGAAGAAGGCGTTTCGAATAAATTAAATTCAGACATATCTCTATTCTAACAAGCAACAGGGTACAATATCATTAAGACGGGCCTCCCCGCATATTGGCATGGCAATCTGGTCAGGTCGGGAACGAAGCAGCCAAACCCATTACCCAATAGTGCCGGGGGTATGGCTCGTCCCACTAACATCCTTGCATGCATCAGTTTTATGATTATTCAACAATTAAATTATTTATATTAACCTTATAAATAGATCCATGTTGATCGATTAAATACCCTTCGACCAACTTATCTCCTCTTAGCTTTCGAATTATTTCTGCATATTTCTGAATTTGATTTTCGTATTTAAGAAGTGCCTCAGAACCATGTGCTGGGATATTCAATTTGTAGTCAAGAATGACTAGTTTTTCTTGCAACTCAACCAAGCGGTCGACCTTAAATAAATTACTATTTTCATCAATTAGATCCAACTCATTCCAAGCATTAAGGTATTTACTAGGATCAAAATAATTTAATAAATGTGGTTGGGACAAAATGGATTGCGCAGCTTGAAAAGCTTCATTCATCAATTTGGCATCAATATTTAACCAATTTTGTAAAACTGAAACCTCCGGTAAGGCTGTAAATATTTTGCGACGGTCTACCTCATTCAGATGCCTTTCCAGAATCAAATGAATTGCCGTACCTAACTCTTGAGCATAAGAGGGAGAATGATTATCTTTAGCTTCGATTAGATCTTCATTCTTTTGCGCTAATGGATCAATCAATATTGCAGTTGGTATTTTAGGTAATACTGGAAAGGTAACGTTTAACTCATCAGCAATCGTAGTTGTATTTTTTAACTTTACAAGTGATTCACTATCTGTCTGGCTAACTAGCTTCATCAATTCTTCAGAATTCATTTCTGACATGCCAGCATCAATTAGAGAGCCATACCAAGATTCATCATTAACAAGTGAAAGATTATTCGTCGTCTTTTTCCGTCCAAGGCCTGAAACAACTAAACATTGTTTAGCCCTGGTCATGGCAACATAGAGTAAATTCCAGTTTTCTTTATTGGCAATTTCATTTTCAATGGCAAGTAAACGATCCACATACTCTGATTTCAACTTAGACTTATAGATCGAAAGGCCTTGTGGAGTTGTCTTACCCAATGGCCAATCGAATAGCACAGCACTACTATCGGTCTTTTTTCCTTTAGTATTTGCATTTGTTAAAAATACAAAAGGTGCCTCAAGTCCTTTGGCAGAGTGAATCGTCATGACTCTCACAAATCGAGAATCTTCAACCGATGAATCAGGCATATCCTCATTTTGATCACTCGCCTCTTCTTGCATTTCTCCTTCATCTGGACTATCTTGAAGATCCCCTTTTGAAAGAATTTCTAATTCATCAATAAAACGACTTAAAGAAGGATATCTGCCAGCATTTGTATTTAAAGCAAGCAATAAAAAAGCTTCTAAATTGGCTAATACCTTTGCACGGATTAAGGCCGGAGATGCGCTTGCATAAACCTGCAAAATATTTCCTTCGTGATAAATCCGATCTAATAAATCATGCACTGGTAAAAATTTTGCTAGATCTCTCCAAGCATTTAAATTCACACAGGCCTTCTTCAAATTAGCATTGCTAACAACTTGTAATGCGGCCCACCAATTTTGATGATATTTTTTCGCATAAATCGCTAATTCTTCAAGGTCTTTCTCTGAACAAGAAAAAATCGGCGATCTTAAAACATGGGCTAGAGTTAAATTATTGGCAGGAATTAATAGAGTTTTCAGTAAAGCAAGAATGTCGTCTGCCTCGAGAGATTGAAGCAAGCCACCGGTTCTTGGCGTATCGCAGGGAATCCCTAATTGGTTAAACACTTTCTCAATCACTTGTAAGTGTTTTTTTACCCGAATAAGAATTAAAAAGTCGCCAAAGTTTGGTCTCCTTGGCTGTGTTCCTTCCTTTGTATCCGGAATAACCCACTCAGTTTCGCGCCACTGCAGAATGAGTTGACCAATTTGCCTTGCTTCGTCTTCGCTTTGAATAGAGTCAATTTTCAAATTCCGATCGATCATGGGCGTTTCGAATGGATTGCGGGAATCAATTTCAGAAGGCAACTCAAGTTGATCTATCAATGGTAAGCAGAAAACCTGCGCTTTAATATGCTGCTCTGAAGGATTTTTCCATAAAGTAGAATGTTCTTCAAATGGATAATCAGTAATCTTTTCCTTCACTTTAAAGAACAAATTATTGACTAGATTAATTAATTCTGGAGGATTCCTTCGTGTCTCAGAATGACCGTAAGGAATTGCGCCAAAATTTTGATGTAAATAAGATTTGGCTTCATTAAACAACCTAGCATCCGCTCTTCGAAAGCGATAAATTGATTGCTTTGGATCTCCTACTAAAAAGATTTTAGGTTTTTCACTTACACCCTGATATCCATCTAACCAAGACTTCAAAATCTGCCATTGGAGAGGATTCGTATCTTGGAACTCATCAACCAAAATATGTTTATATTTGGCATCCAAACGCTCTTGTAAATAAGAAGCAGTTTTTTCATCAGACATTAAGCGATAGGCATTGTATTCAAAATCACTGAAATCAAGCACACGATTGTTTTTCTTGAATCGAAGATAGTGATCAGCGGCTGATTTAGCCAGGTCCAGCCAATTCAAATTTAGCTTGATTAGCTCTGTTTCAATGCGCCAGAGTTGGTAATTTTCAAAATGGCCAATCCAATCTGCAAATATTTTTAAAATTTTCTCTTCAAAATGAGAGATTTGATTACTCTTTAGAAATTTTTTAACTGCTGTAGAGTTCTTTAATAATTTCGATCTGGGCTTTTTTATTTTATCTTTCGTAAATAAAAACTGATCAAGCAGATCAATCAAAACTAATGAATCAACCTTAGACTCTTTCTTAGAAATGATATCTAAAATATCAGTTGAAGTTTCTTGATCCTCAGGTCCACCATTAACTAAATATTGAGCCACTTCTTCGAGTCCTGCCCAATCAAATTTCTTTTCATCCAACATATCAAGAAGTGGATTCGGTTTATTAGCTATGGGAAATTGCCTCTCTAACACTTCTTGAACACTAGAGCCTTGATCTAAACAATGTTGTTCAAATAGATCCCACATTGCTTTTTGTTGTAACAGACTTGATTTACCGACAATCAAGGCATTAAGTTGACTTGGCGAGAGTTGGTCAAATAATTCTAAATATGTGTTTTTTAATTCGGCAAATTCCCCCTCACCTTTACCGAGTTTTTCCCACCAAACTTCCATTGCTTCTTGCATCATTCGAGCTTGATCCTCTCGAACTACCCCTTGAGTATTTATATCTGAAGTCAAAGGGGCGGCTTGGCTAATCTTACTAAACCAACCATGGAAGGTATCAATCGATATTTCTTGTGGATTAGACAAGACCTTTTCAAACAAGGCACGAGCTCGAGGAATATTTGCATCAATATCGCTTTCTTTAATACCTCGGTCAAGTAACTCTTTACGAATTTGCTGATCATCAAATGTTGTAAAGTCAATCAGGATTTTTTCTAATCGATCCCGCATTTCTTGTGCTGCTTTACGTGTAAAGGTAATCGCTAAAATTTCGTGTGGCGCAATACCACTTAGAAGTAGGCGGAAAATTCTGGAAATTAAGATCCAGGTTTTACCACTTCCAGCGCAGGCTTCAATGACAATGGAGATGTCAGGATTACAAGCTTTAATGGCAATTGATTGATCGGGTTCAGAATCTACAGTTATCACTTCTTGATGCTCATTCATTATTCCACATGCCTTTCCGACAAATTCCTCTGACATCACAATATTGACAAACATGGTTTGGACCACTAGCAATTAGTGGCTTACCTTGCCAAATGGATTGAAAATCTTTTTGAATTTGAATTTCTATTTCACTCCTCAGTTCGCGTGTCACCTCTTTCGAAAGATAAATTTCTTTATCATTTGCATCAGGCTTTAGACTGACCCACTCTACTTCATTAACTGAGTGAGTCGAACCGATAGATTGTTGATCTAGTGCCATTGCATACATTAATAATTGTGGATCATCATTAAAATGTTCATCTCTATCCTGTAACTTTTTTTGACCTTGAACTTTATAGTCAAGGACCAGAGCTTGCTCATCGCGAAGATCAATTCGATCAATTTTTCCTCGAATTTTAATGCTGTATGAATCGTTAATTTTAAAATCGTATTCGAAAGGTGCCTCAGATTGATAAACTAACCACCCCTCTTTTTCATGATCCAACTGCCAATTAATGAAGGTTTCAATTTGTTCGTTCCAAAGATACTGATTACCAACATACTTACCATTACTTTGGGTTAAGCTTAACCATTCAGCATTAGAAATTTCTGTTAATTTTTGAATCATCCAAGCACGCCGATACTCTCCCCCTAAACTTAACTCTTGATTCACTTCACTCTCAACTTTTAAGATTCGATAAAACTTATCTAAAACTGTATGTAGGAGTTGTCCAATTTCGCCAAAGATTGATTCTTCTGCATAAGCTTTAGGTGAGGATATTTTTAGAGATCTAGTGACATAAAATCGATAGGGACATTCGCGCAGAGTTTTATAAGAGCTTGGGCTTAATTGGCTTGGCAATAAAGGATGTTCGCCCCCCAGGATCACGTTAGATTTTTTTACTGGGGAGTAACTTGTTGAGTTAATCTCAACTTGAAAACTCTTTTCATAAAAGCCGTCAATACTACTAATCAGTCGGGTTAACCAAGAGGTTCGACGATTTTTTTCACCCGCTTTTTGATACTCTTGCCATAAAAAATCGACATACTGATGGGATTGCATCAATTGAGATAAATCTCTTGCTTGTTGTTGATAATCATCTTCAATCGAAGAAAGACCAAGTTCTCTCATTAAACTTTTTGAAAAAATTAAACCTTCTTTTCTTTTACTAGGGAAATGTTCATCATCACAACCAACCACAATGACCGCTTTATATTGATGCAGTCTCATGGCGGAAAGAGGAATAATCGAAATATTGATAGCACTTTTATTGGTTTTTTCTGTAAAAGATGACTCTTCCATACCTAAATCTAACAAACTAAACCAACTGTTTGCTTGAAGTTTTACAGCATTCATCTTCATTAAGTCATCGATTAGACCCAAAAAGGTTTGACCAGCTTCATCTTTTTCTAGTTTATTCGCCATCTCCAATTGTTGAAGTTGTGTTAACAGTAGATGCGAATAAAAACTTCCATTTTGAAACTGTCCCTGCCATTCTTGGCATTTGAGAGTCAAAAATTGGATCACTTTTAGGGAAAGGGTATTAAAAGTTTCGGTATTGAATTCGCTACCAAATATCCTTTCATCGGCTGATTTTCTCTGAAATGCATTGATTAAGGCACTCCATCCAACGCCATCCATTCGTTCTAAAAGTTGCTGATCTAGATAATTCATCCAATTATCGATTTGCGCCAAGTCAAAATTTGGATCTATCTTTTTAATGACCTCAGACCACTCGATCAAAGGATTTTTAAGAAACCCCATCCATTGATGTAAGTTTGGCCCTTCGGGACTTCTAACGATCTCAATCCAACTATTAATTGCGGCAGCAACCCCAGTCGTTGAGAGTTTCCAACCAGTAGCATCCTGAATGGAAATACCCACGTAACGGGCTAATAATGCTCTGACTCGCCTGACCACCAATCGATCCTGAGCAATAATAGCTATATTTTTACGATCCTCTTTTACATGAAGGGCAACTCGTTGAACTGTTGCCCAAGCCAATTTCTCAAAACTTGGCGGTGACATTAAATGCCAGTGATCTTTGCAGACAGCTTTCCGGTTTGTTTGCACTAACGATTGTTTTTGTTCCTCGGATAAAGATGGGCTTTCTAAACTGAAAGCCTCTGGCCATAATGCGATCTCTTTCCAGTCTGGAGTTAAGCGATAAACATGACCAAGTTGTCCATATTGTGATAAAAATTCCTCTTGGGTTTTTAATTCAGCTCCTTTAACTTGAGTAAATTCAACCCAAATTAATGGCGGCAATTGCTTTGATTCAATTAATTCTTGAATTCTAAATTTCCAAGAAAGTTGTCTCCTAACTGGAGCATCTTGGATCGTACTAATATATTTCCAAAAGGTTAGTAAGATATTTGCTTCTGGTAAGACAAAGTGTTCCGAGTTTGGATAAGCGCGTTTTAACGCCTCCTGAAACAAGGATTCAATATTACCTAAGTGAATGTCTCGGCCACCCTCTTTAACTTCAGTCAAAGATAAATATGCACTTGATAAATAATCACACCCCTGCACAATCGATTGACTCAGGGCCCATTTGCTAGCATCACCATGAACACCAAGTCTTGCACTAATTTCTTGATGAATCTCCAATTGCTTAAAGACAATTTCCCATCGTTGAAAATCAGAAAATACATTTTGGGTGCTTTGCAAATCTGATGTTAAATTTAACCACTGATCCAAACCAAATAGTGTCGGTAAAAATGCCAGCTCAATGGGGCAAGGAGTAGGTCTTTGAGACTCTAAAATTTGTCGTAGTTGATATGTGGGACCTGAAGTACTCAGAATAACAAGAGGTCTTTGAAGATATCGCTTCGATACTTCCCAAATATGATCAGCAATTTGCTCTAGAGCACCTTGGTTCGGTTGAAATGAAATCTTTTCGATGGGCATTATTGTTTTAGTTTTGGGTAATGTTTTATTAAATCATTAATCAGCATCAAAAAGTGAGCCTTAGATATTTTTTTAGAACAGATGTAGAATAAGGAATTAGAAAATAATATCAACTTTTACTTACACAGTTAATTAAGGAAGCTTTATGAGCGAAGGAATTAAATACGTTACCGATAGTTCTTTTGAAGAAGACGTAACCAACTCAACCAAACCAGTTCTTCTAGACTTTTGGGCAGAATGGTGTGGTCCTTGCAAGATGATTGCCCCCATTCTTGAAGAAGTAGCAAAAGACTATGGCGATAAAATTCAAATTGCTAAAATTAACGTGGATGAAAATCAAGCCGTTCCTTTAAAGTTTGGAATCCGTGGCATCCCAACATTAATTTTATTTAAAAACGGTGAAGTTGCAGCACAAAAAGTCGGTGCTTTAGCTAAATCACAATTGACTGCATTCATCGATTCACATTTGTAAAATATGGCCTTATCAGATTGATTTAGCCACATCATTAGAATTTTTTTTGCTAGAGTGTGTTGTATATTTAACAAGAATGTAGGACACACTTTAAATAGTGTTAGAATCATCCCATAAACGCTGATTCAACATCTGAACCCAGACTTATTCAAGTTTATTGCCTGTTTTCTTCGCTAGACTTGGTTGCTGAACCAAAAACATCTTACTTTTCCTTGTTCGTTATAGTCTTACTAAACCTTGATTTAACGCCTCTTTTTAATCTTTAGATTTTTTTATTTTCTACTGACTTTAATTTAACTTCATTTTCCTACCTATCCTCCTTCTAATTCTGACCACTCGCCTCAGACTCCCCACATTTAACTGTTTATATATTTATGCAACTAACTGAATTAAAAATCCTGCACGTTTCTCAACTACTCGAGATGGCTGCATCACTTGAAATTGAAAATACCCAAAGGATGCGCAAACAAGAACTGATGTTTGCTATCTTAAAAAACAGGGCCAAGAACGGTGAAACCGTATTTGGCGATGGCGTTTTAGAGGTGTTACCTGATGGTTTTGGTTTCTTAAGGTCACCGGAATCCTCTTATTTAGCTTCTCCGGATGATATCTATATTTCTCCAGCTCAAATTCGTCGCTTTAATCTTCATACTGGCGATGCAGTTGAAGGTGAAGTTAGAACGCCAAAGGAAGGTGAGCGTTACTTTGCTTTGGTAAAGGTCGATAAAGTCAACGATATCGCCCCTGAGGCTCTCAAAAATCGAATTATGTTCGAAAACTTGACGCCATTACATCCCGACCGTCCGATGTTGTTAGAACGCGATATTAAAGCTGAGGAGAATTTAACAGGTCGAATTATCGATATGATCTCTCCGATCGGATTTGGTCAAAGGGGTTTGATTGTTGCCTCACCTAAATCAGGTAAAACGGTCATGATGCAACACGTTGCACATGCAATTGCTGCAAACCATCCAGATGCTATTCTAATTGTGCTTTTAGTCGACGAGCGTCCAGAGGAAGTTACAGAAATGCAACGTTCTGTTCGCGGTGAAGTAGTGGCATCGACGTTTGATGAACCTGCAGTAAGGCACGTTCAAGTTGCTGAAATGGTCATTGAAAAAGCAAAGCGTTTAGTTGAAATGAAAAAGGATGTCATCATTCTTTTAGATTCGATCACTCGTCTAGCACGTGCTTACAATACTGTGGTCCCTTCCTCTGGCAAAGTCTTATCTGGTGGTGTCGATGCAAATGCCCTGCAACGTCCTAAACGCTTTTTTGGAGCTGCTAGAAATATTGAAGAAGGTGGTTCATTAACCATCATCGCAACTGCCTTGATTGAAACCGGCAGTAGGATGGATGATTTGATTTATGAAGAGTTTAAAGGTACCGGTAACCTTGAAGTACATCTCGAAAGACGCTTAGCTGAAAGAAGAGTCTACCCAGCAATTAATTTGAATAAATCTGGCACTCGTCGTGAAGAATTACTCATCAAACCTGATATTTTGCAAAAAATATGGGTCCTCAGAAAGCTGATCTCAGACATGGATGATGTTGAGGCGATGAACTTTATTGTTGATAAGTTAAAATCCACTAAAAATAATGCCGAGTTCTTTGATTTAATGCGTCGTGGTGGATAAGTAGGAAGATTTAATCACTTTTCCAGGCCTTTAATTCAATTTATGGCTCTACAAAACAGTAAAATTGTGTCATAATAGTCATTTATCTGGAAAGTTTTACACCTCTAACATGCTTTTAGATGTGCAATGTGTAAAGGCTACCTAAACAATAAGGATCAAACATGAAAGACGGAATTCACCCAAATTACAGAGAAGTTGTTTTTGTTGATGTATCAAACAACTTCAGTTTCAAAACACGCTCCACGATTAATACTCGTGAAACCATCAAATGGGAAGATGGCAAAGAGTATCCATTATCCAAGATTGAAACATCATCAGAATCTCACCCTTTTTACACTGGTACCCAGAAGATTATGGATACTGCTGGTAGAGTTGAGAAATTCCGTCAGAAGTTTGGTGCTAAAGCAGGCGCTAAGTCAAGCACAAAGAGCTAAGCTAAAAACCTACAGAAATCAGGCAGCAAAGGATTACCTTTGCTGCCTTTTTTATTGTTAATATGCAAAATCCCATCAAATTAACTTCTGACGCAACCACCTCTATTCCGAGGTGGATTATGCTTACGATCACGTTGATTTATGCCTTTTCTGGGCTATTTGGACATGACCCTTGGAAAAACGATGATGCTGTGGGCTTTGGTGTCATGTGGACTTTGGCACATGGTAGTTTCATGGATTGGATTTTACCGAACCTACAAGGTCGTGGTGTTTTAGTAGGCCCCCCATTACCTTATTGGTTAGGTGCTATTTCCATCAAGTATTTTGGTGGAATCATTGGAGAAGTAAACTCAGCGAGATTGGTCTCAGGCTGTTGCTTTGTTCTAAGTTCAATCAGTATTTGGTATGCAAGCTATTTATTAGGCAGAAGATCTGAAGTGCAACCAATGCAATTTGCCCTGGGAGGACAACCTAGCCCTAAAGAATATGGCAAGACAGTGGCTGATGGAGCACTATTAATCTTTTTAGCATGTGTAGGATTAGCCCAAAGAGTGCATGAAGCCTCACCACTTTTAGTTGAACTACTTGGACTTACCTGGTTGATTTATGGCATTGTTAGAAGCTATGACAAACCTTGGCAAGGAGGTATCATTTCTGGCCTAGGCATGATATCAATTGGTTTATCAGGCATGCTATGGACAGCAATCTTTCTTTGGGTTGCTGCCTGTCTAGGCTTTTATACTCGCCCTAATAAACGATTAATTGGTTGGCTGATTGGATCTATTTTGGTGACAGTTATTGGTCTTTCTTTTTGGCCAATACTTTGGTACCAAGCAGGTTTATCACCAGAAAAAATTACCAACGCATGGTTTATTTGGCTAGGTAGAGACCAGCTACAAGCAAGCATCTCCATCAATTCATTGGAATTTTTAACCATTAATTTTTGGGCATATACTTGGCCCGTTTGGCCACTCAGCTTTTGGAGTATCTATTTATGGAGTACCAAAGGTAAATCCGGTATTAACGCAGCTCACTTGGTCATTCCTGGCCTATTATTTGTGGCTGAGATGATCTTGTTTTTACTTTACAAAGATTTGAGCGAGCGCGATTTAATGTTGCTCTTACCACCAATGGCAATCCTTGCTAGCTTCGGCTTACCATTTTTACGTAGGGGTTTGATTAGTTTTATTGACTGGTTGTCTTTATTAACCTTCACTCTTGCCGGTGCATTTATTTGGGTGATATGGTTTGCCAAAATGACTGGATATCCGAAATCTACAGCAGATAATGTCGCACGTTATCTGCCAGGTTTTGTTGCTCAATTTAGTTTTTTAGATTTATTCTTTGCGCTAATTATCACCGCTATTTGGTTCGCAATTGTCCGTTGGCGAACCTCAAGAGCACCCAAAGTGATTTGGCGATGCTTAATTATTTCAACTAGCGGAACGATTTTATTGTGGGTCTTACTAATGAGTTTATGGCTACCTACCATCAATTACGCAAAAACTTATCAACCAGTTGCTATGCGGTTCTTAAAAGCTTTACCAAAAGATGCTAAGTGCGTTGATAGTACATTTTTAGGTGACGCTCAATTAGCTTCATTTCATTTCTTTACTTCACTTAATTTAAAAGATGATGAGAATTGTGATTACAAATTAACACACTCTTCAGAAGAGGCGCGAGCATCAGAAGTTCTGAATCGTCATCAACTTGAATTAGTATGGGAAGATCGCCGTGATAGCGATCGAGACGAAAGATTAAGGCTCTATCGAGTCAGTACTAAACCATAAATTACTAATATGTCGACATCCAAACTTCCACTATTTTCTCGCTTACGTCGGGACGTTCCACAAATACTTAAGTTGGCAATTCCAATACTTTTGGGTCAACTAGCCATTATTACTTTTGGAGTCATGGATACAGCAATGACTGCTAGGTATTCCACGGACGACTTAGCAGCACTGGGTATGGCAGCCTCCATCTTTATTAGTATATATGTTGGTTTGACAGGCATTTTATCCGCTCTCAATCCAATTGGTGGCCAGTTATTTGGGGCAAAAAAATATAAAGCCATCGGTGAAGAAACCCGGCAAACATTATGGCTTTCTTTAATTTTGGCTGGGATCGGGATGTTGGTTTTAAATCATCCCGAGATGTTTATTGAGATTGGTAACGTTTCACCAGAGATTGCAGAAAAAGCAAAGTTCTATTTAATGATCTTATCTTTTTCAACACCAGCAAATATGATCATGCGAACCTATATTGCTCTTCATAATGCAATATCCTTGCCAAAAATGATTACCTGGCTTCAAGTGATTGGCTTGGGCTTAAAAATTCCTCTCAATTATTTATTTATTTTTGGTGGATTTGGCATCTCTGCAATGGGCGGTCCAGGTTGTGCAATTGCTACTTCCATTGTTCAATGGTTTTGGGTCATTACTTTAACCATCATTATTTGGAATGGTTCAGCCTATAAAAAATTCCATATATTTACTACTTTTAGTCGGCCAAATCTCAAAAGAATATGGAAAATTCTTAAGCTGGGTGCACCGATTGGTTTTAGTTATCTAATTGAGGTTACCTCTTTTGCTTTTATGGCATTGTTTATTGCTAGATTTGGTACATCTGTTTTAGCGGGACATCAAATCATTGCCAATATGGGCACTGTGATTTATATGGTCCCCCTCTCCTTATCGATTGCAACCATGACGGTTGTATCCCAACATCTGGGTGCAAAAGAATATACGCGATCTGAAGAAGTGGGTTGGTCAGCGGTGATTTTTAATGTTTTTGTCAGTGTCGTTATTGGTGCCCTAGTTTGGATTTTTCAGGATGCCCTACTTGGCTTATATGCACCTAGAGATGAAGCCCGAATGATTGCTAAACAACTCATCTTTTTTATTGCTATTTACCAAATCAGTGATGCAATGCAAGTCACAGCAGCGTTTATCCTACGTGGATATAAGGTGGCATTTTGGCCAATGGTGATTTATGCAGGCTCACTTTGGGGAATTGGACTACTTGGCGGTTACTTAATGGCTTTTAATAAAATCCCTCATGTCCCCGAGATATTGCAAGGAGCAAAAGGATTTTGGGCAGGAAATAGCATCAGTTTGGGCATCGCTGCGCTTTTCTTACTGATGCTCTTTAAAATGACTGCTAGAAAAAAACTACTACAGCTCAATACATAGTTCCGCCCCACTTGGGGAAGGAACTTGGAAGTTAGTTAGCAGTAATTCCCCTGGCATCTACAACCTTACTTAAATTATCAATATCTCGTTGCACTCTGGTTTTAAACTCCACGGAACTACTAGCCTGGGGCTTACCACCAAAATCAGTTAATTTTTGTTTGACATCGGGTTGGTTCACCACCGCAATGATTTCTTTATTGAGACGAGTTGTGATTTCGGTTGGTAGGTTTGCAGGAGCCGCAATCCCTAACCAGGATTCGAATTGCACTCCCGGCAAAGAATCCGCAACAGTTGCAGCACCTGGAATGGGGCTCATTCCTTTAGGAGAAGTCACAGCTAGCAACCTCACCCGCTTATCTTTTAGCAAGTTAGCAGTTAATGTCATCGTATCAATCATCAAATCTACTCGGCCAGCGAGAAGTTCCTGAAAAGGTTGCGTGCCTCCTTTGAATGGCACATGTACCACATCAACCTTCGCCTCAGAAAAAGTCCACTCAGCCATAATATGCATTGCGGTGCCAACTCCAACGGAAGAGTAGGTATATTTTCCAGGCTCTTTTTTAGCTGCTAACAGAAATTCATCAAAGCTCTTAAAAGGAGAGTCTGGTGCAACAGTAAAAGCGAGCGGATAAGTGGTCACTGTACTGATCCAAGTAAAGTCATTGACAGCATCATAGGTGGAGTTTTTACGTCTTAATGCGGCAATACTGGCATGTCCACTTGGCACGAAAAATAATGTGTAACCATCAGGCGTTGATTTAGCAGCCATATCGGCAGCAATAATTCCCCCTGCACCAGCATGGTTTTCAACAATAACATTTTGTCCTAATCGGTCGCCCAGGTTCTTAGCAATCAGTCTCGCCACAATATCCGAACCACCGCCTGGAGGATAGCCTAATAACATTTTGATTGGTTTATTGGGCCAAGTTGATTGCGCATTGACACTACTTGAGAATGTAAAAGAAGTGATTAACCCCAGGGCAGTAACGAGGGCTAAAAAATTTGTAGTTTTAAATTGATTCAAAAATATCTTCATTGGTTATTTAAGCTCCCATTAAATGATTCATTTTTTTTAACCAATCTTCCCGCAAACAAAACCCAGGGCGAGACTGAGCACTTGCTAAAGCTTTTGCCATTAACTCGTCATCCGGCAAATTTAAATCAATCATGTCTCTATGGGGTTGTTCACAGTACCAAGGCGTGTCGATAAAAATCTCAACGCGGTTGTTTTCAGGATCACGCAAATAAATGGACAGAGCATTGCCGTGGCAAATACTCACGCAGTCTTTGGTATCAGGATGATCAGAAGCTCGCTGTTTGAAAAGCCGCAGATACTCCAAACTTGGTACCCGAAAAGAAATTTGATTAACCACACAAAAATCGATGGTTGAAGGTCGTCCAGTAGCCATCACTATTTGATGATGCTCTAGGGGGTTTCTGCTTAAAAAAACCAACTCAACATCAGCTAACTGCCCACGATCCGTAACCCTAAAATCTAATACTTCTTGATAGTAATTCGACATTGAAACAATATCTGTGACAAAAATACCCATATGACTTAACTGAATTGCTTCTGGGGGTAAATGTTGCAAAGTTTTTGACATATGTTTACTCAGCCTTGATATTGTTATTTAGGGTGTGCCAACCGATTAAACAATTTACAAAAATCACTTTACTGAAGATCGATTGAAAGCGCTTTAAATTCGTGAACAAGATGATAAATCCCCTAATTTATAATTATTTTTAATTTACCTCCTAACAATTAATCACTGTTTAGGAAATCTTTTCAATTCAAAATATCTTATCATGTCGTATGATATTGCTAAATTGATTAAACACTAACTATTGAGAGACACCTCACCATGCAATCCCCAAACCCATTAGGCAAAGCTGATCAAACCTTATCCAGAAATATGACCCTTCTTGCACACCACGAACTAGGTGGCTTTGGCGGTCTTGGTGAAGGTATTAGTTTACAAATCACTGCGGATGGCAGACGCATCCTATGGGTTGCCCATGAATCAGCGCCTAAAAATTTCAGTGGTATCGATGTCACTGACCCCAAGAACCCCAATCTCATCGTTCAAACAGATTTGCCGCACATGCAAGTCCGTTCCAATTCATTGGATGTATTTGGCAATATTCTAGCTGTGGCCTATCAAACCCAAGTAGTTGGCTTAAAACCAGCTGGTGTAGATTTATTTGATATCAGCGTCCCGGAACAACCAAAACTTTTATCTCACTTTGATTGCTCAGGACCTCACTCTCGTGGCGTCCATGCCTTATGGTTTGTCGATGGCAAGTATATTCATATGTCATCTGGGTCAGAAGATTTTGAACCAACCCACCCTTTAGATGACCAGTTTTATCGCATCCTTGATGTAACCGACCCAACCCAACCTTTTGAAGCTGGTCGTTGGTGGTACCCTGGAACTCGTAAAGGCGATATTAGTCCGCCGCCACCAAGAATGCCAAAACTAGACACTGGCTATCGTGTTCACAACACCAATGTATTTCCAAGAGAGCCAAATCGTGCTTATGTTGGGTACATTGATGGCGGAGCTTTTGTATTAGATATTGAAGATATGAAAAATATCAAAGTGATTTCACACTGGAATCATTCACCGCCACTAAATGGCTTTATTCATACCGTTTTGCCACTATTTGATCGTGGTCTATGGATTGTTAGTGATGAGTGCGTAATGGATGATGGCGCGGATTGGCCAAAACTAGTTTGGGTGGTAGACGCTAGAAATGAAGAAAATCCCGTTTCTATTGGAACATTCCCAATGCCAAATCCAGAGGTATTTACGAAACGCGGCGGTCGTTTTGGTGCACATAATCTGCACGAAAATTTACCGATTCCCGGATCTTTTTACTCTGATACGATCATCATTGGTACTTTCTTTAACGGTGGAGTCAGAGTCTTTGACACGACGAATCCATACCGTGTTGAGGAAATTGCCTACTACGTCCCAGGTGCCCCAAAACTATCCCCCGCTGGTGCCATTCAAATTAACGATGTTTTCGTTGATGAAAATGCCATTGTTTACGCGATTGATCGTTTCGGCGGAGGAGTCTATATCCTAGAAATGAATATTTGATTGTGAACTTTAAGAGAGATGTAATTTCTGGAAAAATCCCTGTAACGATCATTACAGGATTTTTAGGAAGCGGTAAAACCACTCTTATTCGTCAGTTATTGGTGCATCCATCGATGAATAAAGTAGCCGTGGTCATTAATGAAATTGGTGAAATTGGTATTGACCAAGACTTGGTGACACTTAGTTCGGAAAATATCTCTTTGTTAGCCAATGGTTGCATTTGCTGTTCGGTAAGAACAGATATGCAAGAAACGTTACGAGACTTATTCACGCGCAGAACGATCGGTGATATTTTTGATTTTGACAGAATCATTATTGAAACTACTGGACTCGCAGATCCCGCGCCCATCTTACAAACTCTAGTCAGTGATACTTTACTAGAGGCCCAGTTTCGATTTGATGGCTTAGTCACACTCGTCGATGCAGTTAACCTGCCAGATCAGCTTGAGAACTTAAAGGAACCAGAAAAACAATTAGCAATCGCTGATCGAATTTTTGTCACAAAAACAGATTTAATTGACACAAACCAAATGGATCAGTTAGTTCAATTAATTCGCAATGTTAATCCTTCAAGCCCGATTCAAAAGATTTTGCATGGGAATATTGATCCAAATGAATTAATGGGTATTGGTTTAACCTCCTCGAAAGCAAGTCAAAAAACGCTTCATTTTTTAGGTGAAAACACTCCTCAAACTGGTGAAAAATACTTAGGTGTCTTCGCTAAGCGCCATACCAGTAATATTCAGACTGAAACTCTGAGATTTAAAACTCCGTTTACTTGGCAAGCTTTTTCATCAGCTTTAGATTTATTAACTACACTTCGGGGTGTTGACCTTTTAAGAGTAAAAGGTATCATTAATGTGGAAAATCAACCGATTGTCGTTCAAGGAGTCCAGCATATATTCCATCCACCAATTACTCTTGATAGATGGCCAAGTGAAGACCATGATTCTCGGATTGTTTTTATTACTAGAAATATTCCAAAAGAAGTATTAAAAAGTTTATTTGATGTGGTAACCCAAGTTGTCAAGCCTGCTGGATTAAATTAGTTCTTTATTGAACCCAAGATTAAAAGGATTTAAGTATGTTGAAAAATACTACTCAAGATATTGAAGCGCTTCAAGGGAAGAAATTAGATCAAGGTTTAACTAGAAGAGACTTTATCAAAACCACCTCAATGGGAACGCTTGGCGTTGGGTTTGCAACCTGCTCTGATGCAATCAAGGCCCAAGCCATCAAGACTGATTTTGAAGGTATTGTCAGCAAAGAGGATACAGTTAACTACAAGGACTCCAAATTACCTGTTTATGTAGCTTATCCTAAAGACGCTAAAGGTTCATTACCACTGATGATCGTTATCAGTGAAATCTTCGGAGTGCATGAATACATTGCAGATGTAACGCGACGCTTTGCTAAACTTGGTTTTTTTGCAGTAGCTCCTGAATTTTTCTATCGAGCTGGCGATCCATCTAGCATGGGTACGATGGCAGAACTCTACAGTAAGATCATCACGAAAACACCAGATGTTCAAGTATTACAAGATGTTCAAGCAGTGATGGATTGGTCTAAAGGACAAGGTGTCAATCCTAATAAAATTGCTTTGAATGGATTTTGCTGGGGCGGTAGGATTGTTTGGTTAGCATGTGAACGACTAGAAAAAATCACCACTGGCATAGCTTGGTACGGCAGACTGAGCGGTGATAGATCATTAAACAATCCAACTCATCCACTAGATGGTGTGAATCAACTAAGCGCTCCAGTTTTGGGCTTATACGGTGGTAAAGATACGGGGATCCCAATCCAACAAGTTGAAAAAATGAGTTCTTTATTAAAAGAACAGACCAATAATATTTCAGCAAAGAAATCAAAGCTGATTATTTATCCAGATTCTGGTCATGCTTTTCATGCTGACTATCGTCCTAGTTACATCCCCAGTGACGCAAAGGCTGGCTGGGAGGAAGCAACTAAATGGCTAAAGCAACAAGGTTTTTAATTATTTTTTTCTAGGTATTTAAGAGCCAAATAAGCGCCACCAATGAAACCAGCGATGGCAATCATTGAACTGATGGATAAAGTAGAGATGCCACTAAGCCCCTGGCCAAAAGTACAACCAAGAGCTGTCACTCCTCCCACACCCATGAGGGCAGCACCAATTAAATGGCGGCTTAAATCAGGCAAGCCAGTAAAACCTTGCCAACGCCAATCCTGATCCAACTGGACGGCTAGAAAGGATCCAAACATCATGCCAAAAATGCTAACGATACCTAATGTTAGCTTTTTGGATACGTCGCTGAAAAGAGTGAGATAGTCTAATAAATAGGCAATTGGTGCAACAAATGAAACCATTTCTAGTCGATTTGAATTAGTTGCCAGATATGCCTTTTCGAGGGTGTTTGGATCTTCTTCTAAGAAAGCAAAATTTCCTACTAACCACCAAAAAGAAATAATACAAAAACCTACAAACAGACCGATTAAGCAATTTTCTAAAGTCCAAAATTTCTTTTCTGAAAAGACCCAAGCAATCATCGCTAAGCCTAAAACAATGGTGAACAGAAAAATGGCTAAGGGACCTAAAGCAAATAGATAATCAAGAATACTTAAAACATCTTGATTGGAAGGCAGTGTAAAAAATACTTGATCAACCGTATTGACGCGAATCACGGCAAAAACGCCACGCAGCGCCATTTGTGCAAATATTCCAGCAACCACCACAACTACCAAAGCGCGAATACTGCCACTACCAACGCGCATCAAATTTCGTCCGGCACATCCAGAAGCAAAAACCATACCGACACCAAACATCAAACTACCAAGAAGCACAGATAACCAAAGAACTTTCGGGGCAATGTAAATAGAATCTTCAAGCACCACCAATTGGAAATACCTCAACGCCCCAACCCCAATCACGGACACGGCAATGGCTAAGATCCATTGACGAGCTCTAGTCAAACTGCCCATTAGAAAATAATCACTAATCGCACCCATGGTGCAAAAGTTAGTTCTTTGCATAATGTAACCAAGTATCAAAGTGATACTAAATGAACCACACAAGACGAGGTCATAAATTGTCTCAGGTGAGTGTAAATTCAACATTAATTTGCTCTTAACTTTTAGAAAAATACAATTTTAGTCTTATTTCAGAATAGCGATTAATCGATACTGATTTTTTTCTCTTTAATTACCTTCGACCACTTCAATATTTGCGCCTTTTCAAACTCAACGGCTTGTTGGGTATTGCCAGTAAATATCTCACCACCTAAACTCACAATTTTTGCTTTAACCTCAGGGGTTTGTAAAACTTTAGAAATTGCTTCCGTGATTTTTTGATAAATCTCCTCTGAAATACCGCTTGGAGCAAACAGCGCATTCCACTCATACACTTCATATTCCGGAATCCCTGCTTCTAACATCGTTGGAATAGTTGGCATGGAAGTAGCTCGTTTTTTACTGGTAACGGCAAGGGCAATTAATTTACCCGAGTCCACATATTGCTTGGTGGACGCGACGCTACCGAAGAAAACAGGTACTTGTCCGCCCAAAACATCATTTAAAGCCAGTCCAGCGCCTTTATAAGGTATGTGTTGCATTTCAATACCAGAGCGCAACTCGAACAACACACCAGATAAATGTTGGGCAGAACCGTTGCCAGAGGATGCGTAAGAAATACTATCAGGATTTTTTTTAGCGAGGTTGACCACATCTTTTGCGGAACGAGCCGGAAAACTCGGATTGACGAGTAAAACATTGGGATACTGCGCAATCACACCAAGCATCCTAAAGTCCTTCAAGGTGTCATAGGGGAGTTTGTTGAAAAGACTGGGATTTACAGCAAAAGAGGAGGCATCTAACATGAGAGTGTAGCCATCAGGATTAGATTTTGCGACAAAATTTGCCGCGATTTGACCACTTGCGCCCGGTTTGTTTTCTACAATGATGATTGTGCCAAGGAATTTACCCAAGGGATCAGCAATAGTTCGAGCCATAATATCTGCGGTTCCGGCAGGAGGGTAGGTAACCACGAGAGTAATTGGGCGACTCGGCCATGGCTTTGTTTGAGCTATGGAATGACTTGAAATGAGTGCCATAAACACAGTCAAAGCAAGCGCTAAATGATTCCTTTTTAGCGCATTAATGGCATGCAATTTTGATCTCAATTTTTGTTCCTCCCAATTTAACGCAGTGGCGTTTTAGTATTAGACACATTAGCATACAAGACTTCATCGACACATTACACATAAGAACCTACAATAGACTCTTTTGTTCTTTCATCAATATTAATGAGACTCAACAATTTATTCAAAAATCCAGTACTCCGAGAATCGTTCAATGATATGTTAGGACCTTCGATCGGCATTTTTACCTGGTCGATTGTTTTAAATCTGGCCATTATCAAAACCGGGTTTGCCGTATTGAACACGATTGTTATGTCTTTAGCTGTCTATGCAGGCTCTGCCCAACTTGCATCCATTCCGCTGATGAATGGTAACTTTCCAATTTGGATTATTTTTTTTACAACGATGGTGATTAACTCCCGTTTTATTGTCTACAGTGCTGCTATTGCACCCCACTTTAAAGACTTATCTTTTTTTCAACGAGCTATTTTAGGTTATTTAAATGGTGATATTTCTTTTGCCGTCTTTACTAGAAAATATCCAACTGCAACAACAGATTCCAAGAAAGAGGTTTATCAGTATTTTTTAGGGACAGCCACAATCAACTGGGTGGTATGGCAATTGGGGCTAGTAGTAGCCTTAGTCTTCGGGATTTATATTCCTAATGAATGGAATTTTGCCTTTGCAGGAACCTTGGTGTTGATTTGTTTAATCGCCCCTAATTTAAAGACTCCTAAAGAAATTACCATCGGCATAGTCAGTATTCTTGTTACCATGTTTACCATTAATCTCCCCTACCGTTTAGGTATTTTAAGTACCGTGTTAGCCGCAATGTGTACTGCTTTTTTAATTGAACGTATGCGTCCGGTGAACACATCTTGTCCTGAAGTACTTATTAAGTGAACATGTCTCCACTTAAAAAATAAGTGGAGAAGTGTACACTATGGATCTTACTAGTCCAACCGAAACACGAATAAGACAACGATATAGTAAAGATTTTAAATCGGAGGTCGTTGCTCAAGCGCGTCAACCACATGTTTCGATTGCATCTGTTGCACTTAGTAATGGGTTGAATGCGAACTTATTGCGACGATGGATCCGCGATGCTGATCCAAATTACGTTAAGCGAGGAAATAGTCTCTCAGGTTCCAGTGGTTCTGTATTGATGGGTCATACGCCAGGTTTTTTACCGGTAAGCCTTCCTCACCCCTCCTCTAAAGCTGATGGCCAATCGATTGAGATTGAAGTTCACAAGGGTAGCTCGACGATTAGAGTGAAGTGGCCCATGCAAGCTAGTGCGACTTGTTTAGCGTGGTTACGGGAACTTACCAAATGATTCGTGTTGACGCCGTATGGATTGCAACGGAACCGATGGATATGCGAGCGGGAACTGATACGGCGCTAGCACGCGTAGTGAAGGTGTTTGGGTCGGCATATCCAAATCACGCTTATCTATTTGCGAATCGTCGCGCTAATCGCATAAAGGTGCTAGTGCACGATGGTTTTGGCATCTGGTTAGCCGCTCGTCGCTTACATGAAGGTCACTTTATTTGGCCTCGAACGGACACTGCAACACAGATGCAAATCAGTCGGGAACAGTTCGATGCATTGGTCCTTGGACTACCTTGGCATCGCCTCGGAGAGGCAGGTATCATAAAGCTCTTATGATCTTTTTAGTTGGTTTAATAACTTAAATTTTTCCTTAATTTACCTAAAAAATCAATTAGGAAAACCTATAATTATCAGCTCATTACGAATGTGAAATACTATCGTTATGGTTACTTCACAAACTCTTGAGCATCTGAATCCGCAAGCTTTGCGTGAGTTGGCCTTGAGGTTGATGTTAGAGAACCAAGAGCACAAACAAGTCATCGCTCAGAGTCAGGCGGAAATTGAGCAGCAGAAAAAAGAACTGTTGTATCGACAAACCAAGATTGATCAACTCACCCATGAGATGGCTATCAGTAAGCGTTGGAGGTTCGGACAGCAAAGTGAGCGATTAGATCCTGCACAGGCTAGCTTACTTGAAGAAACGCTCGACACGGATATCGCTGCCATGGAATCAGAAATGGAGGAGCTGGCAACTCCCGAAGTCTTTCAGCGTCAGCGTCAAACACCGAAGCGTACCCCTTTACCTGCGAACTTACCTCGGGTCGAGTTCCGACATGAACCCGATTCAACCCTCTGTCGTTGCGGATGTCAACTGAAACGCATTGGTGAAGATATTAGTGAGAAGTTAGATTACACGCCGGGTGTTGTCACGGTAGAGCGTCATATCCGTGGTAAATGGGCTTGCGGTTCTTGTAAGACATTGACGCAGTCACCAGTCCCTGCACAAATCATTGATAAAGGCATTGCTACTGCTGGTTTATTGGCACAGGTATTGGTTGCGAAGTATGCAGACCATTTACCACTGTATCGTCAAGAAACTATCTTTACTCGCGCCGGTGTTCATTTACCACGCTCGACCTTAGCTCAGTGGGTTGGTATCTGTGGTGTGCGTTTACAACCACTAGTAGATGCACTGCGAGAGCTAGTACTGACTCATCGTGTCTTACACGCAGATGAAACACCCGTACAAATGCTCAAGCCTGGCAATCAGAAAACACATCGTGCTTATTTATGGGCTTACGCTCCTGGAGTACATGAAGATTTAAAGGCCGTCATTTACGATTTTGCAGAGAGTCGCTCTGGTGAGAACGCCCGTAACTTTGTGGGGGATTGGCGAGGGAGTTTAGTTTGTGATGACTTCAGTGGCTATAAAGCAATGATTGCCAATGGCGTGACCGAAGTCGGTTGTATGGCACACGCACGACGAAAGTTTTTTGAATTGCATGTGGCGAATAAAAGTCAGATTGCAGAACATGCCCTTGAGCTCATGCGGCAACTTTATGAAGTAGAGCGGGAAGTAAAAGATTTGGACTGGCCAAGAGTCGTCAGAAGTTACGACAAGAGCGATCTCGCCCAATTGCAAATGTTTTATTTGAATGGATGCGTTTGCAACGAATGAAGATTACTGATGGCTCGGCTACAGCACGGGCATTAGATTACACCTTGAAGCGATGGACAGCACTCACGCGTTACATTGATGATGGTCAGTTGCCGATTGACAATAATTGGATTGAAAATCAAATACGGCCCATCGCTATTGGACGCTCAAACTGGTTGTTTGCTGGCTCGTTACGTGCAGGCAAACGTGCTGCTGCCGTCATGAGTTTGATCCAATCAGCGAAGATGAACGGTCATGATCCATATGCCTATATGAAAGATGTTCTAACAAGGTTGCCCACCCAAAAGAACAACCAGATCGAAGAATTATTGCCGCATCGCTGGCAACCCACTTCGCAGTAACACAAGCCCATCAAAATGCAACATGTGTTGGCTAAACGCTTACAATTGAACAAGTTCAGAGGAAAAATGTCTGAAATTTATTTCTGGTCTTGCATCCTTACCTTAAGTTTTGTAACCTTTTTTACGCGTAGTTTTTTTCTGACTGTTGGTGCTAAACTTAAGTTGTCACCATCCGTCAGAAACTTAATCCAATATGCCCCAACAGGTGCATTAATAGCAATTGTGATTCCAGAATTGCTTTTTGAAAAAGATGCCCTCACTAAAAGCTACCAATTTGCAATGCAGCCAGTGCAAATTTACTCAAGTATTTCAACAATCGTGATCTTCTACTTTTCTAAAAGTATGGTGCTGAGCCTAACTACTGGTATGGTAGTTTTGACATTATTGTCAAAATATTGGCAATAGAAATGAGAGTGAAAATTAATAATATAAACTTGTTGATGGAATACCTAAATTTAATTTCTGTATCAATTCATGAATTTAAATAAAGGCTGGCTATTTTAGTTTCATCTGAATCAAAAATGTAGGACTAACTAAAATTTAAAATAAAACTTATTTAGGAAATTTACATCTAAGTTGTAACCAAGGAAGTTCAAGTTTTCCATCTGCGGCAAATCTATATCGATTTTCAAAATGCCCAACACCGAAAAGGGACAAAATATAATCATAATAAAAGGCAGGATTAGTATCTCTATTTTCAGTTTTGGTAGTCTTAATTTGATTTTCTTTGGCAGTAATAAATAGGGATTTAGCCAAAGAAGATGAACCTAAAGCGGTCAAATAAGGCAAAAGAGCCGCTGTAAATCCATAAGGAGCAAGCTTATCACCCTCTGCATTTGATACGGAAACTTCTTCAGGAGGAAATCCTTTTTTTTCAACAATCTTTGCCATTCCTCTAGTTAGAGAAAGAAGCTCGTTTGATAAGGGATCTTTTTTATTTACTAATCCAGCCCACAAATATACACGGATAGAGTTATACGAACTTATAGTACCCCTTGTTGGAACAACATAAAAAAAACCTGCTTTAGTAAATTCATCATACTGATATGAAACCCATTCAGGAACGATTCCAATTGGGCTGGTTTCTTTAATCATTTTTAAAGAATTAATTGCTATTTGATTCCAATCACCTTTAGGATTTATATTATCCATGTAACTTAACTGAAAGATAGGAAGGTAACTTGGATTAAACTCCCAAGATTTTGGGTTCTCAGTAGCAAAGCCGAATTGACCAGGTAACATCATCGGTCCTAATGATGGAATATTAACTATTTCTAAGCTTTCGATTTTATTGAGAATCCTTAAACCAGCTTGGGTATAGTTTTCATTTTTCCAAATACGTCCAGCTTCTAGTAAAGAATATGAAATCCATAGATCTGCATCAGATGCAGAATTTTTATCTAATACGGTAAAAATACCAGATTTATTCTGCCCCCAAGACCATGATGGTAAATTATTCTCATCACCACGCATGAGATTATTTTTGGTCCATACCCACAGTTTTTCAAAAAGCAATGGGTTATTGTTAACGAGAGCAAAAAATAAACCGTAGGATTGACCCTCGCTTGTTGTCTGATTAAAGGTTGGATTATTGTCCATTACCCGTCCATCATAAGAAATAAAGTTTTCAACGAAAGTTACCCACAAAGGCCAACTTTGAACTTTACAATTTTTAGATGAAATTAAGGGCACTGAGAAACTAATAATTGAATAACTCAGTGCACCTAATAAAAATACAACAAACGATAATAAGATTTTTTTCTTTAACCCAAAAAACCAATTATTTTTAAATTTTTCCAGCATTACTTCTTTTTTTAATAAGGTCACGAAGCAAATAATAACTAACTATCGACAAGAATAAAATAACTAAAACTGTAAAAAATACAAAGAAGAAAGGGTATTTAGCAAGGAAAAAGTATAAGCTTTCAGTTAATGTAAGGCTTCCCAAATAATACTCACTTTTGTCAGATAACGAAAACTTACTTTGATTAGTTACAACTGTTCGTGATCCATATACTTTGCCGCTTAACTCGTCAGACTCACCAAAAATATCATCAATTAATTTATAACCATCCTCCGAGTTAAATGAAAATAAAACTACTGTATTTTTATTTGACAGAGGTGATTGGAATTCAAGAATATTTGCTTTAACATCAGTCTGGTTAAAATTTGGCGTTGAATTTACAGGGTCTGGTTCTTCCTTTAACAGTTTTGAGAATAGCCTATTAATTTTATCAAGATAAGTATCACTTACATTACCAGTATCTAAGTTGATATCCCATGAGTTTAATAACTTTGAACTATTAGAAGAGTTATTGAAGATTATTAAATTCTTTTGCTTAAATTGATCAACTTCGTTTTCATTATTAACCGTCATAGAAACAGCTGGAAAACGAATTGATTTACCAAACCATCCTAAAACATTCAAATAGGATTTAACCAAGCTAGGTGATAAATCTCCAGAAATAATGAAAGAAGTATCTGAAAGATCTGCCATCCGACTAAATGGATAACCATGAGTTTTAAAGACTGCCAAATTTGGCATTTTTATAAAATGGGATAAATTCGAA
The DNA here is from genome assembly GCF_003072505.1 of Polynucleobacter rarus. Lineage (GTDB taxonomy): Bacteria > Pseudomonadota > Gammaproteobacteria > Burkholderiales > Burkholderiaceae > Polynucleobacter > Polynucleobacter rarus. The sequence continues at coordinate 863,655 of NZ_NTGB01000001.1, read as the reverse complement.
ATATCAATTGTTGAATTTGGGTTTATTGATTGCTTCGTACTTGCAATCATTAAATTGTTTACACAGTCCATTTTATTAGAATAATTATAATTAAAAGAAGGTTTTAATTTTAATAAACTATTTTTTTGTTCAACTGGAACATGAGTTGAAAGTGTACCATCTAAAAATCTAACATTTTCTTCACTTTTTGCTTTAAAAAAGTTTGTTGGATTTAACAAATTCTCAAAAAAATTGTTTTTACTACTACTGTTTAAAGTAGTTGCTCGAATTATTTGATCATCTGTGGAAATGATAAATTTAGCACTTTGACCTTTTGCAAAATTAGGCTCATCGTAGCTATATTTAATATCTATTTTTATTCCATTATTTTTATTCGTTAATGCAAATAAATCAGGGGGAAGATTAATATCTACAGGGAATGTGCTTGTCCCATAACTTGATGCATTCAACGAGTTTAGGTTAGGATATACTTGAGAAAACTTTACAGGCCCTTCTGACTGCAGCCATGCTGGTGAATCATATGGTCTTCTTTTCTCCATTAAAGGTTTTGAAGTAAAAACTGCTAAATTACCAGACAATTTACTTGATTTAGATATTAAATTTAAAATTGTAGTTTTTTGATCCTCAGGATTTTTACCATAAACAAGCAGTAGTTTTCCATTTTGATCGCTTGGATTAGAAACAATTAATAATTGAGAGTCAGAATTGCTACTATCAGAAGAATTATTGAAACTATTTAGAGTTTCTAAACTATCCAGAAAAACAATAGCATTACCTTTATTGGGGATGTTGTTGAAATAAACTGGATAATCAATATTATTATTAGTAGAGATAGATCCAAAATATGAAGCAAGAATACCTGCTGATTCTAACGATGTTTTTCCTAATTTATTTAGAAAGACAAAAGGTACGCTGGACTTTTTAACATCTTGTGCATCAAGAAAGGGCAAAGGGAAATATTGCAAATCATTTTGAAGTACAAACTGATTTGATACTATCTCAATTGTGCTGTGATTACTGATGACAGACCATAAACGACTATCTCTAGGGTCTTCACATTCTTTTGAATAGTGAGCAATCAGTTGAAATGTAAGAATATTATTATCAGAAACTAATTCTTTGGGTATTTCAATTGTTTTATTGATACGTTGGCCACCAAATCCATCTTCTATGTTAATAGCATCTAAAGGCTCACCGTTCATTAAAATATTAATTTGAGAAAGTTCACTAAGTAGTTGCTTTGAATAATAAAAACTTAAATTCAACTTTGCACTACTAACTACTTCATCAGATCTAATTTTGAAGTTAATGTTTTGTTCACTTTCAATACCTCTGAGAACAATAGGAGATTCAATACCTAACTTTTGAAAGGTAAGAATATGAGGTGCTCTTTGTTCGACTGGTATTAGACTATTTTTATTTGTTTCATTTTTTGGGAGACTAGTTACTTGCTTTTCATTTTCTTGATTCGTGTTTACTTTAGCAAAAACAGTTGTAGGTTCTATGAAAAAACTAGAAGTTGGAATTAAGTAAATAAAACTGAAAAAACAAGTCTTAATAAAACGATTCTTTAACAAAGGTATTTTTAACATTAAATTTCTCTTTTAAATTTTATTTAAGTTCCTGAGATTCAAGAGCTTTTTAGGACTAACAACACCATGCCCCATTAGCTCCTTTAAAGATGCAAGTGGAGAGGCTCTTCTGTTATTACCCCAATCCTTTGCCCAATTATCTGCACGAGAAAACGTAACATTTACTAATTTGATTAAATCTTCTTGACTTATTTTTTCAATTTCTAAACCCAATTCATTACCACCTTTTTTTACTTTAGCTGTAATAATCGACTCCTCCTTACCGCGGAATATGCCAACTGAAAGGGTTGAACCAGCAGGGATATTACAGCCCTCAGGTAATAACAAGCCAAACCCATTACTTGAAAAGTTCGTGGTGCTACAAAATATAGTCTTTCCGTTTGGCAAATAAATTGCTGCTGGTAAAGTCATCTGTACTCTCGGTGTAGATCTTAACTCTCGAGCCTCAAGCGCAACGAAAACACAAGCACCTAGAATAATGATATTGAATACTACCCAAACAAGATTTAAAAGTGAAGTGTATAGATCACCATTTTCTAAAACAATCTTATGTATTGTGCCGTAAAAAAGTCCAAATATATTTAAACCAAGCAAGATAATTATGGGAGTTGCGATTCGTAAATCGAAATAATCGTTTGCACTGGTTTGTCCACCTTTCTTAGTTACGTTAAAGCTACCTAACTTTGGATTAATAAGGGCAACAAGAACCGGCAGGAGAACGTAAGGAGATAGTAAGGTATCATAAATTTCTCCCCAAAATGAATGCCTAAATTGAGCTTGGACTTTATGCCCTGCAATTTGAGACATGACAACGTGAGGAATTGCAAATGAAAACACTGTTAATGCAAAAGCTTGATAAATCTGCAAACCAGCAAGCAAATATGCAAGCGGTGCTAATAAAAACAAAACTCTTGGAACTCCATAGAAAAATCCAACCATTGCAGTAGAGTAGCAAATTCTTTGACCAAATTTTAGTCCTTTACCAAAAAAGGGATTATCAATTCGGAAAATTTGAGCCATACCCCGAGCCCATCTAATGCGTTGGTTCACGTGGGCAAACAAGCTGTCTGTAGCTAAACCCGCAGCTAACGGGATAGCTAAGTAAGACAGGTTATAACCTAATCTACTAATTTTTAAAGCAGTATGAGCATCTTCCGTCACTGTTTCAACAGCAACTCCACCAACCTCTTCAAGAGGTTTTCTTTTCAAAACAGCACATGATCCACAAAAGAACGAAGCGTTCCATAAATCATTACCTTCCTGAACGATTCCATAAAATAATTCCCCTTCATTAGGAACCTCTCTGTGAACCTTAAGGTTACGCTCAATAGGGTCAGGTGAAAAAAAGTAGTGCGGAGTTTGAACGATAGCAAGTTTGTTGTCTTTGAAAAACAAACCCATAGTCATCTGAAGAAAAGATCTACAAGGAATGTGATCGCAGTCAAAAATTGCTACAAACTCGCTTTTAGATTCTTTAAGCGCATTGTTTAAATTTCCAGCTTTCGCGTGTCTATTATCTTTACGAGCAATGTAATTAACACCTAATTCTGAAGCAAATTTTTTAAACTCAGGCCTATTACCATCATCTAAAAGATAAATATGTAATTTGTCCTCTGGCCAATCAATCAATTTAGCGGCAACGATTGTGATTTTTACAATACTTAGAGGTTCATTGTAAGTTGGGACAAAAATATCTACATGTGGCCATAAGTTTTCATCAGATGGTAAAGGAACTGACTCCCTCTTGTAAGGCCAAGAATTTTGAAAATAGCCCAGCAACATAATTACTAATCCGTAAAGCTCAGCGGATAATAAAAGATAACCTAGGACAGCCTCGAGAGACGACTCAAACTCAAGGGTAGTTGTGAAACGCCAATAAAAATATCGCATTGTCATTATGAAAGACATAAATATTACCAACAACACTGCGAATCGATTGTCAAATTTCCTGGAAATATAAGAACTCAAAATTATAAAAGCAACTCCAAAGATAAACTGCATTTTATAATCTAGAGGAAAGCTTATAACAATATATAAAAGAATACTTGAAATTCCTAAAAGAACAATTCTTATTAAGGGATTAGACCAGTTAATGATGCTTAATTGAGAAGATAAATTATCTATTAAAGAATTATTCTTAGAATTTTCTTGCTTCATTGTAGATAAGGAATTCATAAAAATTAATTCCCTAAAAGATAAGATTCTAAAGTCTGAGCTGCATCAATAAAGTCTTCAGTAGCTAAACTTTGAGGAGCGTATTTCAAAATATTCATTCCATTTGCCAAAGACTCAGCAACAGCCTGGTCTTGATGAATTTCAACGATAATATGGTTTTGCAGTTGATATTGCAACATATCAAAGACGTCGCTATTTAACTCAAAATTTCGATGAACTTGATTTACCAAAAACATTGTACCTATGTAGTCTTTTCCGACACAATGTTTGTTAATTAACTTTAAAGATCTTTCCAAAGTTAAGTAAGAAGCGGCATCAGGTAACATAACCAAAACAGAAATATTTGCAGCATTAAGAACTTGTTGTGTAAAGATAGAAGAACCTGAAGGAGCATCAAGTAAAAGAATTTCATTATCTTTTAACTGTAAAGAAGCAATTTGTTTTTTCAAAAAATAGGGATCTTCTAACAATTTTTTTTCATATGCAACTAACTCTACTTCTGTTAAGTTACCAAAAGGAATAATTTTTTCGCCTGTACTAAGTTGATGTACACAAGAAGAGATAGGAGAATTGTTCAGTCCTAGCAATGCGTGACCTTCGGAATAGTTCTGACTGAGGCCATAATGGTATTTGAGCGTATTGTTAGGGTCACAATCCATTGAAACAACTTTACGGTTCTCAAGATTCATAACTGAACCAAAATTTGAAGTAACAGTTGACTTACCAACTCCACCTTTTGTGGAAAACATAGCTACTATTTTCAATTTTTTTCCAATCTTTTAAATAATGAAGCAATTTGACTACTTTGACTTTCAACTACTAAGTTAGATTCGACGCCAAATTGAAGTACTTTTGGTAAATTTGATTTTTCTTGAGCGTCGTTAGAAATTGTATTAGTTTGGAGAAATGTTGGGATTGAACTTACTTTCTCTACATTTGTCTGACCTAAGGTTACCGGAATTGAGAAAACATTCTCTTGAATTTGATTGGTTAAAGCTTTTGAAGGCTCTACTTCAATTTCTGTAGAGACCTGATTAGAAATAGGATTAGATGAAGGCTCCTCATTTTCTAAACTCTCAATAGAATTAATAGCTGGTTTTGTAAAAATATTTACAGGAGTTTGTAGCTGTATAGGTTGTGTAGGACGATTAGTTCCTGAAATTGATATACCAGCCAAAAATGGCCACTTGCTTAAAGCAATTTCACCCTCTTTTTTAGGGTAGAACTCTAAGTATCCATCAGGAGACTGATTAATTAAAGTATATAAAACATCAATGTCACTATCATTTGCCATAAGTAAATTCTCATAATTATCAAAACATATTAAAAATCAGTTACTTTACTAACCGATGATTTGCTAACAAAATCAACTGTAATACATTACTATCGAACTATCTGAAACAGCTTAAAATACACTTTTTCGATTGTTACATCAAAATAAAAATCTATTATTAAATCGTGGATTCAAGTACGAAGTGCAACACGTTTTAATGATTACAATTTTACATAATAAATTTAAAAAATCACTTTTATATTAAATTATTCAACTCTATTTTTAGAATTTTGAATAACCCTTTCAGGAATTTCCCAAATCAAACAACTAGGAGGAGTTTCCTTAAAGGATGATGATCTAAGATAAGAACTCATAGAGCCTGCAAAATCACCACCATCTTTAGCAAAATTACCAACCTTAGTTTTCAATGCCTTACCTAGAAAATCTGAAAAATGTGAATTATTAGAATAAGAAGTACCTATTAATGCAATATTGGGTAAATCTTTATCCCCAAACAAATCATCTACTACGTTAGATGATGTTGATGAAATTGGTTTATAAACAAATGTTGAAAACTCTGTATAGTCAAGTGCAGGTTGCTTATCAGCTGAAAGCCAATCTAAACCAGCTAATTTAACTAAGTCTCCGCTACGATTGCGTAATTCAGTATTTGAAATCACTTCCATCTTTGGCATTGGTTGACATTTACCATCTAAAAGAGTCTGGCCGATAGCTGTAGCAGCTAATTGAGCACCCGATTCACTCCAATGAGTATCAGCTTTTAAAAAGAGAGGTTTAACCTTGACTTTTTCTAGAAAAATGTCAGTAACATTTAAAACATTAACTTTTGACTTAAGTAAGTTTTGCTCAAAAAAGTTAACTCTAGAAATTAAACTTTCTGATCTTTTTAAATTACCTAATTGTTCTGATTGAACTCTTGACTTATCTGGGATTAGCAAAACAAATAAAGTAGTCCCTTTATCTGCAAGAAGTTTTTCGACACGTTTAACTTCGTCTGTTTTCGATATGACACTAGCCACAGCATTTTCATGGATAACAAATTCATCACTTAGGAACAACCATCCTTGTGTTCCTTCTCTTACTTCCGGACCTAAATCTCGAAAAAGTGTCCAAGAGCTAAGTCTTTGTAGCTGAGCAGATTTTTCAGAAAATCCAGTCTTTTTTAATGCAGTTGCAATATCTGCAGTAGTTTTGCCTGACAAAAATCTTTCTTTTGAGATCTCTCCAGGAAATAAATTTAATTTGTCTGTCGATACCTCATAAATGGTGTTTCCGAAGCATAAGATCATTACTAAAAAGAAAAAAATGCCAGATACCAAGCTACTTGAACTCAAATTTTGAATTAAAGGTATAGGTTCAACAGGATGTTGTGAGTTATGAGTCATTTTTAGAACTGAAAGTAAAGAAAAGGTGATTCACCGCGACTAGAGATTAAAGCAAAGGCTATTAAAAACCCAACGATAGGCCATACAACTCGAACTAACTCAACCATGCCTTTTGCTAAAAATTTTTCAGGCATTTTAATCTTTTGCAACGCAATACAAAATATGGCTAGAAGTATTGTCATAATATGAATCCAACGAATTTTTGCACTCAATGTATCAGATATCCCAAAGTCATTCAAACCAAATTGACCCATATACATATTCATTGCCCCATCGAAGGTATGTGCTCTAAAAATTGTCCAAGCAAGCATCACAAAAATCAAGGTCAATATGTAAGATACAAATTCTGGAATCTTTGGCATAGATTTTGCTCTAGACCATGCTCGATCGAGACATAAGGCAATACCATGCATTAAACCCCAGAATAAAAAGTTCCAACTATCCCCTCCATGCCATAAACCGGCAATCCCCATAGTTAAGATAAGATTGATATAAGTACGGATTGAACCCTTGCGGTTTCCACCTAATGGTATGTAAAGATAATCTTTGATCCACGACGAAAGAGATATATGCCATCTTCTCCAGAAATCCTGAATACTTGTAGCTAAATACGGGTTATTGAAGTTTTCTGGAAACCGAAATCCCAACATCATACCCAAACCAATTGCCATCGCACTATATCCAGAAAAGTCAAAAAATAACTGCAGCGAATAGCAAAGACAACCAATCCAAGAGTCAACAAATGATGGTGTAGATATTTTAAAAACTGTATCAGCGATTGGAGCGATAGTATCAGCAATCAGCACTTTCATGCTTAATCCAATCATAAATCTTCTTGCACCAGCAAAAAGATGAGGCAAATCGAAAGGACGATTGATTAGTTCTTTTTTAACCCAATCGTATCTTATGATTGGTCCTGCAATTAAATGAACAAACATTGATTGATAAGCACCAAAACTAACTAGACTTCGATCTACAGGGATAGTCTTGCGATATACGTCAATCAAATAAGAGATAGATTGTAAAACAATAAATGAGAGGCCAATTGGTAGCAATACAGATTCCCATTCATAGGGCAATTTACCAGCATACTCTCTAAATTGATTGGTTGTTAAAACTACAATATTGGCATATTTAAACCAACAGAGTAGTCCGATATTACTAAAAATAAAAGTGAATAAGGCATATTTTCGACCATTTTCTGTTTTTGTCTTATCTATGAACAGACCACCCAACCAACCATTGAGAGTCAACCCCATAAATAAGATTAAGAAAACAGGACTCCACCAACCGTAAAAAACCCAGCTTGATAAAAGCAAAACAGTATTTTTAAACTTTGAACTAACTAGAGAGTAAAGTATTAGAAAAAGTGGCAGGAATATTGTTATAAACTCAAGAGATGCAAAAACCATATTATCAACCCTACTGAAGGGTGTCCTCAGTAAATTTTAAATGTGCTGATTTTGAACCAGGAAGAGCAAAAAGCGTATATCTTTTACCTGCCTGTAGGTTTCCTAGATTAAAATTTATGCCCGTATTTTTATTATCACAAGAAAGCTCAACTGAAATGTTTAAGGGGTTAATGGAGCGACGAGCAATCTGATTCTGTTGAACTTTCTCAACTAGATTCACTCCTTTTCCCACAATTACTAAACTTGCAACATTACATTGCGACCCAGATAAGTTATAAAGTGCGACTGAAGCTTTCAAAGAGTTAAAGTCATCAGGAGTTTCACGAACGATAATTGGCTTTAATTTATTATCTTTTAACACTGCGACTGCTGAAACAAATTCCCCTGGCTTGACGGTTAGGGCAACATCTGATTTGAAAGTTTCTCCAACAAATTGACCTTTAATTTCCTTATTAGCTGCAATTGGAAAAAAGTTAGATGATGGTTTTTTTTCATTTAGTAAGATTTTTGATTTCGATCCTGATGCCACAATCTCCAATGAGCTTTCTGAACCATTTACAAACCTAACAAACGCAGAATCTTGACTCGGTCCGGTAGGATACAGTGCCATTTCAGTTGCAAATACAACTCCGAAAAACATACTAGCTAAAAATAGAATACTTTTGGTGATCATTTTGTTAATCCCTTAGATGAAACAATTGCTTCAGTTATGGCTTCTCCCCATAATTTATAACCTGGGGCTGTAAAGTGCTGACCATCAATTGTTGCCCAAGCACCTGGCTTAGATAATTTTAAAGAATTTAAGTACTGACAAGGGCTAACATTTTTCTCAATTAGATTTGATAACTCCTCTACACGAGCAAATGTTTTACGAAACTTTCCACCCTCACTTCCCCACGCTGGACCAACCCAAATACATTTAGTATTTGTCTCCCCTACTTCCCTTGATAAAGTGGAAACTTGTTGCCATATCCAACTCTTAGGCAGGGATGGCTTATCATAAGAAGCAATTGTGTCTCCTTGTACGATTACTACCAAGTTTGTTTTTTCACTCTTGATCAATTCTTTTATCGGTATAGTTCCCTCAGTCATTCCGTAAACTTTAGCTGGGCTTGTACCTATTTTTTCTGCTTTGCCGCATGTGCCCTTAGCGCCTTTAACCCAATCAACTGGATTTGATCCACATACGCCAATTGAGTGTACTTGAGCTCCTTGGGCCAACAAATCATTGTGTAATGAATTTAATAAGTGATCAGGAAATGCAAGATGACTATCCCCGATAACTAAGATAGATAATCCTGCTAAAAGTGTTGTAGTTGCCATAATTTCTAATTTATTGTGCTAAGTAAGAGTAAGGAGAGTAAAGAGCAGACGCTGGCATAGTTAATGGTATGGTTGTTATTCTTTCAAAAGGAATGCGTAAATTAACTCCCAGTCCCCATTGGCGATAGTTTCCTGAGTTATCAAATAATACATTTCCACCCATAAACAACTGCGGTGCAACTTGGTACTCCATAGCACCAAATAAGTTAAATGCAACACCAGTATTAGAACTAGATACTGAATTAGGTGTAGTTGCTCCATATAAATTGGAATTAGTACTCAAGTATTTCGTGGCTAAATCTTGCATACTAGGATCATTTGGATAATAAGGAGCACTATTTTCATTGAACTGTTGCCAACCTACTGCAGTTTTAATTAAATAGGAAATATTACCTGTTCTTTTTTCAAAGGACAACGGAACCGTCAAGGCAACGTACTGTTGAGGACTGAAGTAACCACCATTTCCATAAGTAAAGCCGCTTAGGTTATCTTTATAAAAAATACCTGAAGCACTTAAACCTAATTTAAATAACGAATTAGATGTTTTCAACAAATCCTTATGGACTTCAGCTGTTATTTCGGCTCGAGTATTCGTTTTAACATTGGTTCCATTAATTTGATGATACGAGGCAGTAACAGAGCTTCCAAAGGATGGATTAGCCACGAAAGTATTTGAGAAGCTTACACGTGCACCATTGGCCATTACGCCACCCCAAGATAAACCCGATCTTGGATCAGTTGATCCTGCAAAAGAAACAACAGAATCTGTTACTGGCCTTGATGACAGACTAAAACTCATGAACTTTGTTGAATTATCATCAAGAGCGGTTTGGTATTTAAGACCACCAGTAAACTTAGAAAACAAAAATCCTAATGGAGTTACACCAACGTCAGCAGTAAGACCACCTTGTTGAATTCCCGCTGATAATCCTACACCCCTTGCAGAAATTCCACCTAACACTGGAGGTATGTTGTTAGCAATATCGCTCGTCAAAACACCGCTACCAAAGGTTGAGTTATTATAAAAACTATCTTCAATAGTCCCAGCATTTAGAGAAACTTGTGTAAGTTTAAGGCTTACTTTTGAATCGTTTATTGGAAAACGGATTTCTAGGGGAACTTCTTGGTCAGTTAGATTTGATGAACCAGAAGTGCCATTTTTAGATCTATAAGAAAAACCAGCAAGTACCTCTGGAGATCTTTCTTGTTTAATTTGATTAACTTCTAGCTCGGTCTCTTCTTGTTTTTTAGCAAGATTTGAAGCAACTACAATCTGACCAGATATAACATCTGCAATTGTCTCATTTAAAGGAACTGGCTTAGTAACTGGCTTAGGCTCAGCCTTAGCAATAATTTTATTTTTAGAGGATTTAGGTGAAGGTCCTGCTGTCACAACAACTTTGTTGGTATAAAAGTTATCTGGATTAGTTCCAACAGTTTTTATATCAGTTGGTTTTGAGGAAAGAATTGGCGTGTCCGGGTTGTTAACCATTGATTGCTCAAACATACTTAGTGCCAAAGCATTTTTTCCTATACTACGGTATACCTTTCCGGCATTCCTCAAGTATTCAGAATTATTAGGATCTAAGGATAAGTATTTATCTAATGTTTGAGTTACCAAGCTAAAATTTCTTGACTGAGCAGCAACCTGAGAAAGTCCAAGTAAAATTTCAGGCTGATTTTCGTTTTTTTGAAGTAACTCATTGTAAGTGTTAATTGCTTCTTGATTCATGCCTAATTTGGAGTATGTTCGAGCTATAGCGCCATCAACATATGTTTCATTGGGTCGTTTTGCTTTTAGGATGATTAGTTTTTCAAGTGCCTCTCTAGGGTTACCATTTTGATTTAAGGATTCAGCTTGGCGAACTGAGTAAGGAAATAGCAAGTCATCAAATAAATTTCGTTGCTCAACTGTCAATTTTCGAGATTGAATCTTATTAATTACATTTCCGAATTCAACATCTTGATTTGTTTTTAATAAAATAGATGCCTGTTGCAACAATACGTCCGTTGATGGATCACTAGATTTATTAACCATTTCATTAACTAGTTTCATACCTTCTTGAGGAAAACCTAAATCGACATATGAATTTGCTAATAAACCCGTTAGATTAGTATTATCAACAACTAGTGGTTTTACTTTTGACAATATAGTTAAGGCATCTGACTTCTTACTAGACTGATCTAAAGTTTCGGCGTAAGCAATTTGTGTTTGAACCCAAGCTATTTTATGGAACTCTGCAATATCTTTAGTTCTCTCAGATGGTTTAATGAGCTCTAAAGTTTTCAGAGCATTTTGCCAGTCAGGGATTGTAGATGAAAAAATTGCGCTCGCAAAAAGTGCTTGTGTATCGGAGGGGTTTGAAGATAAGTAACCGTTTACAAGTCCCTTTGCTTCACTTGCTTGGCCGTTTTTCATGTAGATTTTTGCCAACTCTAATCTTGTCCAAGGATCATTACGATCAATGGCTAAAGCATCTAGAAAATATTTTTTAGCTTCAAGGTCATTTCCTTTAACTAATGCATCACTAGCTTGTTTTTTTGCGGCAATCAAACGAGGATTAGCCGAAATTGGAGGTGGAGCACCAATAACACCTGCTGACGATCCTTGGGAAGCTGCTGCAGTAGTTATGTCAACTAATTTCTTTTTTCCAGCATTCAATTGGGCAATAATTTCTTTGTCGTCTGGAGTTATTTTTAAATATTGTTCAAACAATTGAAACTCTTCAGGTCGCGGAGGACCAAACCAAACTAAAGCCTGTCGAATACTTTCCATCGCTTCACTTTTAACAGATGGATTAGCGGTTAACCTGAGTAACTGTTTTAGTCCTTCAATACGCGTAGACTCTGCAACAATCAAGCGCTTAGCTAAAAATAAATCAATTTGTAAGTCATTAGGTGATTCTTTTTTAAGTCTAATAAAGCCTTCAATCGACTCTTTCGCTTTCTCTGGCAGATGAGCCATTGCGCTATAGTACTCAAAAGCTTCAGCACCATGAGGCGTGTTTGTCCCCAAGGCCTCGCGATATTTTTCTACAGCTCCGGAATAATCTTGATTCTGAGTTGCTATTCTAGCCAACTCCAATGATTTGGAATTAGTTGGGTTTCTTAAACGAATGTCTTGATCAATTCTTTCTAAAAAAGAACTTTTAGGATTGATAGCAACTATTTTATTATAGTAATCCATCGTTACATCTAAATTCTTTTTATCTAATTCACTGATAGCCATTCCATATAAGGCATTTTCATCTTTTGGATTGATTAGTAATAGTTTTTTCCAAGCTTGGGCAGCCCTTTGAGAATTTCCTCTATCAATCCAAAATTGGCCTTGTGCATTTAGATCTTTAATTACATCTATATCCTGAGAGAAAGAAACTGGAGCTGAGCTCAACAATAGAACACTAACAGAAAATTTGAATTTTGAAGTTGACAAAGAATACTCCTGAAATTGATAAATTTTGAATAATTAATTTAAGTCTAGATTAAATTTTCTTTGGTTTCGTCAAAGGGCTATTGAGGACTGATTGGGTTATCTTGCTACTCCAACTTTTATAACCAGCTGGGGTTAGATGCTGACCGTCTATAGTAGCCCAATCCCCTATATTGGAAAACTTTGTTGATGCAACATATTCGCAAGGCGAAACATTGTTTGCCAAAAAAGTACTGAAAAATTTCACTCGATCATTATTCTTTCCGTACTTACCACCCTCTTTACCCCAGGCTGGGCCAACCCAGATGCAAGGAGTATTTGTTGAACTTATTTCTTTAGCTAAACTTGTTACACCTTGCCAAGCCCAAGCCTGAGGAAATGGCTTTCCATACGATGCCATAGTATCCCCAATAATTACTAGAACGATATCTGGTTTGTCAAAAGAAATTAAATCTTTTATCGGAGTTGTTGTAGCATCACTGCCTTTTACAGTTGCCTTTTCACTACCTACTTTTTTAGCGCCACACGGTACTTGAATTTTTTTTAACCAATCACCAGCGCTTGCTCCGCAAGCTCCATATGCATATACCTTAGCTCCTTGATTAGTCAAACTCTCAGTTAGCGGGTCTAACAAATAAGACGGAAGAGACATATGACTCTCTCCAATGACTAAAACTGCTATTCCCGCTAAATTCGCTAATGCCATTGATTTCTTTCTTAAAAAAAATTTTTATAAACTTAATGATAATACAAAAATAAGTCATATTAACTTTTTTGTAACAAGTATTTAAAAGGATAATTTAAAATACCCAAACTGATTACATTAAGTCAAACATTAAAAAATTCAAAAGTATAATTAATTTCATTCTCAAGCTAATTTGAGTAGTAGCTTTATTAATTTTGGTGATTTTTTGCTACAAATATATTGTAGATTGGATTGATATCCTCTTTGTGGGTGAGTGAATTTAGAATCATTACTTACTCATAGGAGGCCTTCTCCCAAAAATCAGATTGTTTAAAACTAAAATTTGCTGCTTACTATCGTATTTCTGAATCCGCTTACACTAACATTTTTCAGCTCATTTTGCATCGGATTATTAGTGCTTGAACGGAATAACAGCCACATGGAATGCTTAAAGACCTTATCAATGACTATTCCATTAATTCGCCTTCCCCAAATCATAAGCATGCTTGTGGGGACCAGTTTAAGATTTTTTGAAAGATATTTTACTTAGATAAAATCCGCCAGGAGCCCCCTTAGCCAAGTGTTTTCATCCCTATCAAAGCTTAAGAAGACTTTTTCAGCCAAGTAATGTTTACAAAATTAAAAAATGTAACCAAAAGGAATGTTGATAAAATACCTAAAATTGAAAAAAAGACAGCATCTATGAATGTTTGAGTTTTCCAGCTCGTGTCTTCAATTCTTTTTAACGTCATATAAACATCTCTAGAAGAAATAATCTCACCATTTCTAGAGCTTGCGAATTGAGTAAGTCTAATAGCAGTCCAAATTGATACAAGGCCGGAGCACTTTATACCTGCAGATACCAATACATCTTCAGGGATTATCATGTAATTAGAACTAATAAGTTCTTGACAATTAGGACTGTAAAAATCTTCAATGGCATTCTTTTGCAGAAAAACCCAGTATGCATCAGGTTTGCTATTTTGATACACCCCATAAAGGAAAGAAAGGGAGAAAAACAAAAAACCGCTTATGGCAATTAAACCAAAACTTGGTAGGATTTTGTTGAAGTATGAAAGTATACGCTGGAATATGTTCATTTAAGATATTGAAAGGTTTGTATTTATTTTAATTAAAGTTTTTTCCATTTTTTATTTTATATTTTCTAGAGTAATTACGAAGTTTTCTAATGATAACAAGTGTTTATGCATTATAATGCTAATACAGCTAGACGTATATTTAAATATTTAAACACAAAGAATATCCCCCGTCAAGGGGATATTCTTAATAATTACAAGAAACTAAAAAGGCTTGGCAATATAAAAAAAGAAGGTTTGCACAGAATTACAACTAATTTTTTATTAAAAAACTTCAGTTGAATTAGGAGCTAGTACGCAATCAAAATTGCACAAGTAAAACATAAAACCAGGTTTTTATTGTTTTTATTCTTAACTATGAATACTTAATTTTCAAAGCAAACGAATTTACTATTGACCTCCGTTGGTGTGTATGAATTAATTATCAAAACATGCCCTTTATTTAATGGCATTACTATTTTCTTGCCATATGCACCGAAATTTTCGTAACCATAGTTCTCCAAAATTTTATAAGTATTGTTTTCACAATTAATTAGAATCTTTTTTTGGGAACTGCGGATAGTTTTGTTATAAAAAGTTTTAATTTCTTCAGAAGAATAATTGATAATCACTTTATATTTCACAAAAGGATAATCTTTTTGAACAGAATCCGTAACTAAAAAATATAAGTTATCGTTTCCCGAACTTTGAAAACTAAGAAGATTTGCTCCAATCACTTGAAAAGGGAACAAAACCAAGAAAATATATATTAATTTCATTTTTATTTACAAAATTAAGGCCATAGTAATTTTAATGGTTCTATTCTACTTGTTCCAAACTTAAATTTTCAAATTATTTAGTTTATAAATATTTGTTTCAACTCCAAAGGGAAATAACCCTTTAATTATCGAGATGGTGTTTATAAAATAATAATCATGTAAAACCCAAACAATCATTTCTTTGCCAGAGAAAAAATATAAGGCAATTTTTTAATAGGGAAAATGTATTTAATGTCAATCTAAAAATTTTTCCTATCAAGAAATCATCCTCGACCATACTGATCTGACAATCGAACAATATCGTCTTCACCCAAATAAGAACCTGATTGAACCTCAATTAATTCCAAGGGCAATTTTCCAGGATTTTCCAAGCAGTGAACAGCTCCAATCGGTATATATACCGAATGATTTTCACTCAGCAATTGTTCTTTGTCGCCAATTAAAACCTTCGCAGTCCCTGATACAACGATCCAATGCTCCGCTCGGTGATGATGCATTTGAACCGACAGTTTAGCACCTGGTTTGACTGTAATTCTTTTTACTTGGTAGCGCTGACCCTGATCAATAGAATCATAAGATCCCCAAGGACGGTGGACTTCCCGATGAAGTTCAGTTAAGGTACTTTTTCTTGCTTTGAGTTCCTCAACGATTTTTTTCACATCTTGTACTTTATCTTTGTTTGCAATTAATAACGCATCTGAGGTTTCGACAACAACAATATTCTCAACACCTAATAAGGCAACAAAGCGATGATCAGCATGTACAAAGCTATTTTTACAATCTTTAAGAAGGGTATCACCTCTTTGAACATTACCATTCTCATCTTGGGGTAAGGCTTGCCAAACAGAAGACCATGAACCAACATCATTCCATCCAGCATCCAAAGGGACTACCAAAGCATTATTGGTTTTTTCCATTACAGCATAATCAATTGAGTCAGATCGGCACTTACCAAAACTCTCTAAGTCCAAACGGATAAAATCTAAATCTTTTTTAGCTTCTTCCCATGCTGTTTTAGCTGAACTATAAATATCTGGTTGGAACTTCAATAACTCTGCAAGAAAGATAGAGGCTTTAAACATAAACATGCCACTATTCCAGGTATAAGTTCCCTCTTGAATGTATTGTTTAGCTGTCTCAAGATCTGGTTTCTCAACAAACTTTTCAACCGCTACCGCTTTTGTTGGATCAAGAGGTACTGAGGACTTTACATATCCATAGCCAGTTTCTGGAGCAGTCGGAATAATACCAAAAGTTACCAAGCCATCTATTTCTGCAGCATTAGCACCCACTTTAACTGCATCCAGAAAAGCTTGATTATTCGTAAAGATATGATCAGATGGGAGTACTAATAAAATTGGATCTTCCTGCAGTAGAGAAAATGCAGCGACGGCAATCGCTGGGGCAGTATTTCTACCGATGGGTTCCAAGATTAATGATTTTGGCACTACATTAATGTCCAGACATTGTTGAGCAACCAAAAAACGATGATCATCGTTCGCCACGATCACAGGAGACTCTATCTTTAATTCATTTAAATTACTTTGTAAGCGACTCAAGGTCAATTGAAATAAAGATAACTCCTCCGTAACACCCAGGAATTGCTTGGGACGTAATGCTCTTGATAACGGCCACAATCTTGAGCCAGAACCGCCAGATAAGATAACAGGTGTGATATTTGTCATAAAAAACTTCTTAGGTTAAATAATTATGACTTATATTATCTCATTGTATTATTTACATCTAAATATTGATTTATTTTGTTTTGTTGAGAAAAAATAGAATAAAATCAGCAAATAATAAGAAATTATTCATTTCAAAAAAACGGAGACAATTCATGCAAAGTTGCTTAACTCAGGCATTAAAGCCCAGCCTTTTTAAACTCATCACTATTAGTTTTTTAGCGCTAACAACACTAAATAGCGTTGCCCAAGGTGTTACAGATTCCAAAAATATGGCCTTATTAGGCTACAGCGATTTGCAAGGAAGAACTGCATATCAACCAACCATTCAAAAGCAAGGGAATCGTTGGATTGCTTATGTAGGTCACCATGGTGACTTCAAGTTAAATACCTTGAATGGTCAAATGGAAAACAACGGCACTTCAATTATTGATGTTACTGATCCCAAAAATCCAAAATATTTAAAACATCTGCCTGGTGAAGAAGGCAAAGCTGAACAAGGTGGCGCACAAATGGTGCGCGTATGTTCAGGTGCCACATTACCTAGAGCAGATAAGAGCAAATTTTACATGTTGAGAGTTTTTGGTAATCAATCTCATGAGATTTGGGATGTTACACAACCGGAAAACCCTAGTCTTTTGACTACTGTCGTAAAAGGTTTAAAGGGAACACATAAAAGCTTTTGGGAGTGTGATACCGGAATTGCTTACCTTGTTTCAGGTAATCCACAGTGGCGAACGAACCGTATGACGCAAATTTATGATTTGTCAGATCCAGCAAAGCCTGTCTTCATTCGGGACTTTGGACTCGTTGGACAAAATCCTGGATCTAGTGGAGCCGTACCGATTGCTTTGCATGGTCCAATTTCAACAGGTCCTAAAGGAAATAGAGTGTATTTTGGTTACGGAACCAACACAGAAGGGATCATTCAAATTGTTGATCGTGAGAAATTATTAAATGGTCCAAAAGAGCCAACTCCTGAGAATTTACTGTATCCACAAGTATCTAGAACAGAGTTACCGCCAATGCACGGCGCCCACACTACCTTCCCGATGTTAGACATGGAGTTTCCACAGTTTAAAAATAGCCTATTAGGAAATAAAGGCGATATTTTGGTGACTACTGACGAAGCAATCCAAAAAGAATGCTTAGAAGGCCGTCAAATGGTCTGGTTTATGGATATTTCAAGTGAAACCAAACCTTATGGAGTTTCTAACTGGGCCTTACCTGATATGCCAGGAAATTTGTGTAAAAAAGGTGGCCGTCATGGTGCTCACTCATCTAATGAAAATATGACTGATATTTTCTACAAGAAAATTATGTTCTTCGCCTATTTCAATTCAGGGGTTAGAGCTCTTGATGTGAGAGATCCTTTTGCACCCAAAGAAATTGCCTATTTTGTGCCCGCCATTAATAAAAATACGGTAGCCCTTGAAACTCCAGCAAGTTCTGCAGGTGCGAAATTACCGTATACAGCGGCTGCAACGAAAATAGCAATACAAACCAATAACGTGGAAGTTGATGACAGAGGCTATATTTATATCGTCGATCGTGCAAATACAGGAATGCACATTCTTCAGTTAACAGGGCCTGCTAGAAAGATTGCTAATTGGGATGCAGTAGTTAAGTAAACCACCATAAGTCAATTTCATTTTTAAAATGAAACGATTTTTGTGTTTGATATTCTTCAGTTGGGTAATGGTTTACCCAACTGAAGGAATTACTGATACGACTAAAAAAGTATTTCAATTTCAATTAATTGATGATCAACTAATTCACTCAGAAAAACCCCCACTTCGCATTAAAGTAAAGCAGCATGAGCAGATTGAATGGCAAATAACTAGTAACAAACCTGGTGAGTTGCACCTGCATGCCTACGGAATAGAAGTGAGAGTACCAAAAAATCAATTAGTGGTTTATAAGTTTGAGGCAAAGGCAACTGGCAAATTTCAAATAGAGTGGCATCCACAAAACAGTAATACCAGTCCCAATGCCAATATCAAATTAAATCATTCACCCTCAGCCTATTTTGAAGTTTATCCGAATTAAGTTTTTTTCTATCCTTTACTTTTTTTCATCGCAAGCCTTCGCGCATGCTTTTGATGAAAAATATGATTTACCACTCCCCATCAATTATTTTTTATGGGGAGCAGCAGGAACTGTTGCAGTCACTTATTTTTTAGCCATTCTGTTCTTAAAATTACCCATTGATTCAATCAGAAAGAATGAGCCACTTCAAATTAGATCTTTCACTTTTTCAAATACGAAGCTTCGATTCTTGTTATTACCTATTCAACTTTGCTTTTTAAGCATCGTTGGAGGGTTATTAATCATTGGTTTAACTGGTCCACAAAATCCTCTCATGAATTTAATTCCTCATGTTTTATGGGTAAATTGGTGGATTGGCATGCCTCTTTTATTTATGGTCTTTGGTAATGTATTACAGCTCTTTAGTCCTATTAATACTCTTTTTAATGGCATTTCCCTGCTATTCAAAAAACCTTTAATTCCACTTTTAAAATATCCAAGTTGGCTAGGCTGTTGGCCAGCAACATTTCTATTATTATCATGGTGTTGGATTGAAGTCGTTTATCCCAATGCGGCCCTACCTCGTTATATTAGTGTCATCGTGATTATTTGGTTAATTACCTGTACCAGTTTAAAAATAGTATTTGGTAAAGATTGCGTTCGAAATCATCTAGATTTTTTTGCAATTTATTTCTCCTACTTTGGCCAGACATCCCCTTTTTACTATCAAGAGAAAAAAGCTCAAGGAGTCGCCTTTATTTGGCCATTCAAAGGCTTGTTGGTAAATAATCAACCCTCAATTTCTGGGTCAGTAAGCTTCGTTATAGCGATGCTTTCCACGGTTTTATTTGATGGCTTACACGGCAGTGATGCATGGCAATTTTATGAACAGTTTTTAATAAAATACGTACCAAAACTTTTAGACCTTAATGGCTATGTGGCAGGAGTAATTGGGGTTTTCCTAGTTTGGTTTGTCTTATATGCTATTTTTCTTTTGAGTTGTGTACTCAACTTAATACTGTGTAGATACTTGTATCCACATATAAAAATTAATTTCCAGATCATTGTTAAAAATTTTGCGCCAACGCTTGTTCCCATTGCAATTGCCTATTTGATAGCACATAATTTTTCAAGCTTGATATTACAAGGACAAAATTTTTTAGCCTTATTGTCTGATCCATACCAATTAGGCTGGGATATTTGTGGAACCGCAAATCTTAGACCTGATATCACTTTGATTGATGCAAAATTAACTTGGTACATTGCTTTAAGTTCAATTTTGCTTGGACATGTAATCTCCATTTGGCTATGCCACATGACAGCCTTACAAATTTTTAATTCGCGCTCAATTGCAGGAGTTTCTACTCTCCCATTGAGTCTAGTAATGGTTATTTATACCGTAATCAGTTTGATTGTTTTAGCGGAGCCATTAGTCAACGGCTAATGCTAACTTCCAAAACATTCTTTGGAAGTTAGCACGAAGAAAGATCCTACTGTAGAAAAACTGACAAGGGTTTAATGCGCTTGATAACCAATATCTTTAACCAATTTGCCGTATTTGTTATAGTCTTTTAACAACTCTTGAGCAAAGTACTCTGGAGACTCTGCCACCACTGCAAGACCATATTGAGCCATTTGTTCAACAATTTCTGGTGACTTCATGGCTTTGTTAATTTCTGTATTTAACCGCTGAACTATCTCTTTAGGAGTTCCAGCTGGAGCTGAATAACCGAACCAACCATTCGAATCCCAACCCGTTACAGTTTCTGCAACGGCAGGAGTATTTGGCCAATCCTTGACTCGAACTTTATTGGTTACTGCTAGTAACTTAATCAGGCCAGATCGAATATGCGGTGTCGGACCACTTACTCCGTCAATTCCCAACATGACTTGACCACCAGCCATATCTGTAATCACTGCAGCTGATCCTTTATAGGGTACGTGAGTAAAAGTAAAGTCTGCTGCTTTTGCTAAATGCTCAAAAGTTAAATGAGGGAAACCACCCTCACCGTTAGAACCAACCGTTAATTTACCAGGGTTTGCTTTAGCCCAAGCAATCATCTCCCCTACGGTTTTAAAAGGAACGTCTTTATTACTAATCACCACTAGATAATTCGTAGTAGATAGTGCAATAGGCGCAAAGTCTTTAATTGGATTGTAGGGAATCGTTTTACTAGTGTGAGGCAAAACCACCATGTTTCCGCCTTGTGAAGCAGCGATCGTATATCCGTCAGGTTTTGATTTGGCCACAAAATCCATCCCAATCGTTCCAGACGCACCAGCCTTATTTTCAACCACAACAGTTTGACCCAGAGCTTCCTGAAGTTTAGGTTGAATCATCCGAGTCATAATATCCGTGGTATTTCCAGGGGGAAACGGAATAATAATTTTAATCGGACGATTAGGAAAGTTTCCACTTTGAGCAAAAGCAAAACTACTCGTGATAGACAAAAAAAGACCTAATAGAACTTGTTTCATCCAATGATCATTAGACATCAATATCTCCTTATTAATTTGATTCTTTACTTGGTATTACCGGAATTAATAACTCGGCAGGGTAATTGGGTCCAGTCAGTAAAGTAACTTTTCCACCAAAAATTGCAGGTGGTCTATCCGTCTCATCATCATGCATGAATGGACCACAACCTGTCATCGGATTCTTCATATTTGATAAAACAGCTGCTTCACCTGCAAACTCGTAATCTTTTCCACGTATCGTTAATGCAATCCTGTAACCTTTAGGAACCACAATACAGGTTGGCCAAATTTCAACATCTAACTCATAAATTTCGCCAACGACTAAGGGCTGTTTTTCATCATGAGTGTGCCATGGACGATAAGGTAGACATTTCGTTAGGTCCAGTTTTCGATGTGAAGCTCTCAACCATCCTTGGGCAATGGGAGTGTGCGGATCGAGCGCACCATGGAAAGTCAATTCTTTATTATTTTCATCAAATACTCTGACAATGGCAAAGATATCAGCGTCAATCGTACTTGAAGAGATAAAGAGCTTTAATGACATTGGCCCAGTGATTTCCACTTCCTCAGTTTGAAC
This sequence comes from Polynucleobacter rarus, assembly GCF_003072505.1. Lineage (GTDB taxonomy): Bacteria > Pseudomonadota > Gammaproteobacteria > Burkholderiales > Burkholderiaceae > Polynucleobacter > Polynucleobacter rarus. The sequence continues at coordinate 841,739 of NZ_NTGB01000001.1, read as the reverse complement.
GGGCAGGGAAAAGGTAACGCCCTCACCCATCATGTCATACGTTAACTGGCCTGCACTAGATACAGGGGCTGGCTCAAGAGACATCTTCTCGGCATTTAAATACAAATGAGTCCAATTTGTTCTAGCTAATGGCCATTCATATTCATCGCGCTGCTCGAACTTTTCACCAGGACTTCTTACAAGTAATGAAATCGGGGGTGTTTTATCCCAGCCGTTGTCAATTCCTTTTAAAAAATGATCAAAAAATCGTTTTTGAATATCAATTCCATAATCAGTATAAAAAGGCGCCCAATGTGAGCCACCGTGGACTTCAAGCCATTTTTGATTGGAAGCAGCACGCACATAACCTTCAAAATTGCCTCTGCCGTGTAAACCTTGACCACCCCAGTTTGCAGCTGATAAGACTGGGACAGTTACTTTACTTAAATCAGCAGTTCTTTCTATGTACCAGTCTGTCAGCATTTCTTGTTCAATCACCTTCTGCCATACATTCTCAACATTTTTAAGAAGTTCTTCTTGTGTGAGTGTCTCTGGTCCACAGACTGTTTCACCAGTGATTGGATTACGTTTACCGCGATCACCCACACCATGTTGAACTGTTTTAACTTGCATTTCCATCCAATTTTTGCGGAAGGTACAAGCAATACCCCCATGTCGATTCGACTCACGATAACCATCATTCCACCCCTCCCAAACGCAGATAGCAGCCAAATGAGGAGGTTGTACCGCTGCGGCACGCCATTGATTGCTTGCGAAATAAGAAATACCATTCATCCCAACTTTAGTATTCGACCAATCTTGTGCAGCCGCCCACTCAATACATTGAGCAATATCTTTTGTTTCGCGCGCATTATTGTGGGCCATAAAACCTGGTGAACGGCCCGCCCCTCTTGAATCGACTCGGATACAGACATACTCATTTGGAACCCACTTTTCAGGATCTACAACTTCCCAATTTTGATATTGATTAGTAGTTCCACGCATGACATCAGGGTTCTCTTTTTCCATAATCTCCCAAGCTGTCTTATAACCTTCTTGAAAGGACAGACCTTTGCCGTAGGGTCCATAAGTTAAGAGGGTCGGAAATTTACCCTCATGGATTGGGCGAAAAATATCAGCTCTTAAAATAAGACCATCATCCATTTGAATGGGCATATCCCAATCAATTCTCATACCATCGCGTATTTCTGATTTCAAAGCTTGCATTGTTGTCTCCAATTAATATTTTTTATTTATTCATCTTTTTATTAATCATTTGATTAATTAATGGAGTAAGTATAAATTGCATCTAGTAATTCTAGTAACAATTTTGAAAATATTTAATGTCTAGAAAATCTTATTTTGGTGTTCTTAGCACCAAAAACAGGAATGCTTTTGCATAAAAACGAAATCACCACAATGTTTGGTTTTTTAGAAATTCACCCCAGTTTCTTGGGATAACTGCATCAGACTTTGAATAGTGTCTTCTGGCAGAGTTAATCCTTGGGCACGATATTTTTGGTTCGCTAGAGTTTCCATCTCTCCAGGGTAAAAAACTTGATCAAATCCTTGAGCCAAAGGAACATCTTTTAGCGATGCCACATAGGCCTCGATTTTTTCTTCAAATTCTGATAATTTTTGAAATGCGTCCACATTCATACAAATCATCAAATGTCCTGCGCCACTTCGATTCACCGGGTCGTATGGACCATGGACTTGATCTAAGAATGAACTACCCGAAAGAACTCCGGATAAGATATCGATCATGACCCCGAACACATAACCTTTGTGACCCGCCATAGGTAAAATCAAGCCCTCAATCGCTGCAGCCGGATCCGTTGTTGGTCGCCCCTCTTTATCAATCGCCCAATCATTTGGAATTGGCTCACCACGGTTTTTCGCAAGATAAATTTTGCCTCTAGCAACCCCTGAATTAGCCATATCCATGACTATCGCATCATGTTTGCCGCCAGGCACAGCAATTGACCAAGGATTAGTACCGATTTTCTTCTTTCGACCACCCCAGGGTGCCATGTTCGGGCCAGCATTACTCATTAACATGCCAATACAACCTTGTTTAGCAGCCATCCTTGTGTAATACATACAAGTGCCAAAATGATTCGAGTTTCTAACTGAAACCACACCAATACCGTGTAATTTAGCTCGCTCAGTCGCTTGTAAAACAGCTTGCTTAGCAATAACCGGACCAAGACCATCATTACCATCTATCACAGCAACAGCGCCTGCATTGACTACTGTATCAACTTGAGTAAGTGCTTTCATGGCTCCAGACTTTAAGCGGGCAAAATACCAAGCAAGTCTTAAAACACCATGCGATTGATGCCCCCATAAATCTGCTTGAACTAGAGTATCAGCAGCAAAATCAGCATCTTCCTTGGGAACCCCAATAGATTGGTACACTCGAGAACAAAAATCAATGAGCTGCTCCGACTGAATCGGAGAATTATTGATTGGAAAATTAGTTGTCATACAAAGCCTCAAAGCCAAAAATAAAGTGAGTTGGCTGTTAATTAAAATTGATAAAGGATGGCGGGATTATCCACTAGTATTTTTTTTATCATTTGAGAGTCTTGCGCCCAAGCTGCAAATCGATTCAAGGCATGACCATCATCAATTGGATGAAATGGTTCAATGCTCTCTTTGACTCTAGGTACGCCAGGATGCGCTCCAGAATGCGGCCAATCACTCCCCCAAACCAAACGATCAGGATTCATTTGGATTAATTTTCTCGCTAAATCTGTAACGGCTTGCCCATCAGGATTATTTGAGATGCGTTGAGGAGCAGACATTTTCATCCATACTTTGCCACTTTCAAGTAGCTCAAAAATATCCTTTAATCCTTCTTGATTTAAACCTAAATCAGCTGGGATACGTGCAAAGTGATCTAAAACAACCGGTATATCACTTTGTAAAATCACCTCTTTCAGTTGAACAATTAGGGCCACATTAGAATAAAGTTGAACGTGCCATCCCATGGATTGAATGAGCCGAGCCGTCTTTATAAACTTTTCTTTAGCCGCTGTTGGCTCATGCATACCAGCAGTTTCTAAATTGAGTCGCGCTCCCCTAAAACCTGCTTGATGTAGGGATGCTATTTCTTGCAAAGAAACTGTATCTTCTTCGATTACCGCAACACCTCGCGCATTTTGATGAAAGAAAGCAATCCCATCTTGAGACCGTTGGTTATCAACTCCATATGGACTTGGATGAACAATCACTAAACGTTCTATTCCTATTTTCTGATGCAATTGTGCTAAGTCTTCTTCACTCGCATCACTTGGGGTATAGGCCCTATCCTCTGAATAAGGGTATTTGCTCTCTGGACCAAATACATGCACATGACAATCGCAAGCACCTTTTGGAATGCTAAATTGAATCTGTTCTTGCTCTACTTTTGGCAACATATAACTCCATTATTTATCGGTGATTAACTCTTTAGTAGTAATATTAAACCTAAAATAATTGAATTAAATTTTAAAAAAAGAGACTGATGAATTATTCTACAAATTTCCCCAGCGTTAAAAATCAGGTTAGTCCTGAAGAATGGCAAACCCGCGTTGAACTAGCAGCATGCTACCGCTTGATTGATTTATACGGCATGTCAGATTTAATTTACAACCACATCACATCAAAAATTCCGGGTACGGAGCATCTTTTGATTAATCTTTACGGTTTACTTTATAAAGAAATAACCGCCTCAAGTTTAGTGAAAATTGACATCAACGGAAACATCTTATCGAGTCCACAAACTGATTACGGCATTAACAAATCAGGCTATGTAATACATGGCTGTATTCATGAGGCAAGGAAAGATGTCAACGCGATTATTCATACCCATACTCGAGCAGGTATGGCTGTATCAGTAATGGCCTGTGGCCTTCTACCAATTACTCAAACTTCAATTCGCTTTGTAGGTCATCATGGTTATCATGAATTCGAGGGCCCGGCAATTGATCTAGAGGAACGTAAGCGACTAGTAGTTGACTTGGGTAATCACGATGCAATGATATTAAAAAATCACGGTCTACTTACCTGCGGTGCAACTGTTCAACAAGCTTTCAACACCATGTATCAATTAGAACTGTCCTGTCGAGCTCAAGTCGATGCAATGGCAAGTGGCCAGTCTTTAAACATGCCAAGTAAAGAGGTCTTAGAAAAAACGGCCCACTTATATCAACCTGGCACAAGAAGACCTTATGGAGTCCTAGAATGGCCAGCAATGATCAGATATCTTGAGGCAGAATCAAGAAATTCTGGTTATCCACGCTACGATTCTTAGATACACTTCAGTAACAAAACCACACTATAACAACGACAACTACAGAGAGACTGCCATGAAAAAAATTGCTTTTGGAATACTACCATTCATTTTTTTAATATTGGGTTTGCAACAACCTGTTTACGGCCAAACCAGTGATTATCCTAATAAGCCAATTAAGATCATCGTGCCTGTTGCTGCAGGTGGAAACGTAGATATTATTGCGAGAACCTTAGGCCTTGAAATTGGTAAGATCTTAAATCAAACTGTCATTGTAGAGAACAGACCCAGCGCAGGTTCGATTATTGGTGCACAAGCAGTTGCTAAAGCTGCACCAGATGGCTATACGCTCCTAGCTAATTCCAGTACCTTTTTTTCTTCTTCCCTAATATCTGCTAATGCTGGCTATGATCCAGTCAAGGACTTTGCACCGATTTCACTCACAGGTAAAGTTCCCATGTTTATTTTAGTCAACCCTAATGTAAAAGCTAAATCGATTCAGGAATTTATTCAACTCGCAAAAAATAATCCAGAGATGGCTTCTGGAAGCAGTGGTAATGGCTCAACTGGTCATATTGCAACCGAAGTGTTTGCTCAGAAAACTGGAACTAAATTTACCAATATTTTTTACAAGGGCAATGCACAATCAATGCTTGATGTAATGAGTGGTGAAGTACCCATGATGTTTGATCAACTTAGTACTGCATTGCCAAATATGAAAGCAGGTAAGGTTCGGGCTTTAGCCATTACCAGCTTAGAGCGATCTCCTCTTGCGCCAGAAATTCCAACGATGGCAGAGTCAGGCTTTACAGGATACGAGGATGTTACTTTAACGATTCTCGTGGCACCTGCTGGAACCCCAAAAGAAATAACCCAAAAATTAAATGCGGCCGTTCAAAAAGCATGGGCGCAACCTGAGCTAAAAGCTAGATTTGCTGAAAAAGGAATTGAGTTAGTAGCCAGTCCATCAACGGAACAGTTTGGAAACCTGATTAAATCTGAAGTCAGTCGGCTATCAAAAGTTATCAAGGATGCCGGTATTAAAGCAGAATAATTGAATTTAGAAAACCTCAGCCAATCATTTTGTCTGAGGTGGCACAATCCAGTCAGCGGGATCAATTGGATTACCCAGTTCAAAATTGGCAATGTTTTTCATGCCATGTTCTATCACACTGATAACAGCTTCAATCACACTTGCCCCTGAGTGAGGAGTTACCACCACCTCATCAAGATGTAATAGAGGATTATCAGGCTTTGGTGGCTCATTGGCAAAAACGTCTAAGCCAGCGCCACGAATCATTTTTGCTTGAATAGCGTCTATCAAAGCTGCTTCATCAATCAACTCGCCTCTTGCAGTATTGATAATAATTGCATCTTTTTTCATTAATGATAAATTTTCAGCATTAATGATGTTTTTTGTTTGCTCAGTCAGGGGTGCATGGAGACTCAAAATATCACTTCGTTTTAAGAGTGTTTCAAAATCGACATATTCAATATTTAATTTACGCTCTACCTCAATGTCTAATCTGGTTCTAGTGCAATAAATAATTGGTGTATCGAATCCTCTGAGTTGCTTGATTACTTGTTTCGCAATATTCCCTAAACCAAAAATACCAACCGTTTTACCAACGAGTTGTGAACAAGTTACCCTGAGTTCTGAATTAATCCACTGGCCATCAACCAGTGATTTACTTGCATAAGGCAACTTCCGGAGAGTTGCTAACATGAGTAAGATAGCATGCTCAGCGACTTGAGAAGCGTTGGCTCCATTAGTGATCGCAACAGGTATTCCTCTGTCCTTCGCTGCCAATAAATCAATCTTATCGACTCCAATGCCCCATTTTTGAATGAATTTGAGACTTGGTGCATTTTTGATTAAATCAGCATCTAGGTAGGTACCACCTAAAAATGCATAATCTGCGTTTTGTAATAATTCGCGATGTTCATCACGATCATTTTGAGATGCAATCTTAAGATCAAAACCATTTGGCAGAAATCGAAAAAGCTCTTCAGCTGTTTTTTTCGCCACGGGAGTTAAAAAGACAATTTGAGGTTTTTTCATGAGATTATTTTAATGGATTGAATATAGATTAGACAGCTAGAAAAAATAATGCTAACAAACACTAAAGTCATACATTCAGCCTAAATTGCTATCTTAGGTGATCTTTTATCTTTGTTTTAACGAAGATTTGACTAAGAATGTTGGATTTTTTAAAAAAAAGTGACTATTTTATCTATTTATTCAAAAAAATCAATAATATTCGTTGACTTATCCCTAAACAAATAACAAAATGTTCATTCAGTTCGTTATTTTTAGTAAGTTACTGGTAAATAGCGAATCGAGGTGAGGGTGTTTATCTATTCATCTTCAGATTTATCAGTTTAATTTTTTATTTGAAAGTTCTTTTTTATGGCAACAGGTATTGTAAAGTGGTTTAATGATGCAAAAGGTTTTGGTTTCGTAACTCCTGATGAAGGTGGTGAAGATTTATTCGCTCACTTCTCAGCGATTAATATGAATGGTTTTAAAACCCTCAAAGAAGGTCAAAAAGTCTCTTTTGAAGTGACTCAAGGACCAAAGGGCAAACAAGCTAGCAATATTCAAGCTGCCTAATTACCTTTCAAATTTTCTGCCTGTTAACTTTGTTACTAATCAGTACTCTATTAATAGGTAGAAGTCATTATGTTTTTCTCCCCTACCGAAAAATCCCTTAATTATTGATGATACATTGATCCCTTAACCAGGAATAATCAATGCGATTTCATCAAGAAATTTTTTAGGATCTTGTTTGTAGGAAGGGATGTTTTTTTAATTAATTTGTTTCAACTAACGAAAGTATTTATGGCAACAGGTATTGTAAAGTGGTTTAACGACGCTAAAGGTTTTGGTTTTGTAACTCCTGATGAAGGTGGCGAAGATTTATTTGCTCATTTCTCAGCAATTAACTCCAATGGTTTTAAATCTTTAAAAGAAGGCCAAAAGGTTTCTTTTGAAGTAACAACTGGTCCTAAAGGCAAACAAGCTAGTAACATTGTGCCTATGTAATTAAGTCATAACGACTTAGGTACTAGATTGATGTTTGTTTGAGTCTGTAATTTGAATTCTTTGAGTTCAATTTACAGACTTTTTATTTTTTTAAATTCGTAATCACTAATGATGTTGGTGCAGTTCGGTTAATTGAGTTGTTCTTCAATCAAATTCGTTGCTTCTTCACTTGCAACAATCACGACTTTCAATCTAGCCCTTGTCAAAGCTACAAATAGTTTATTTTTTTCATGTGTACTCCATGAAGTAAAGTCCACTTCAGTGATAATCACTGCATCAGCAGACAATCCTTTGAATCGATAAATAGTATCCACCAAAACATCTCCGTTACTCCAGATTGGTTGATTTTCAGGACTATATCCAATTAATTTCTTTATCGGCTTATTGGCTATATGCATCTGATTGGAATTCAGAATCTCACTTCGATTAGCGCCACAAAAAGTCACGATTGCGATATTGGCAGCATCATATCCATTATTTAATAAATTTTGAACTTCAATTTGGGTCGCTTTAAATAGTGCACCTTTTTCTAATTTTTGATAAGTTCTCAATCCGGTCAACTCCCCTATCATGGGACTGCCACTAACTATTTCCTCACTAGTTAATTGCAACTCATTAATTAAATCAACAATGAGTTTTGGAGAACGGAAATTAATTGGTAATTTAAAATTTACCCAGCCTCCCCAATCGTTCATAAGTCGATCAGGATAAATGGTTTGACCCACATCTTCCATCCAAATGATTCTTCCATCAGGCTTGACCATTTGACAAATTGAGTCTCTCCACTCAACCTTAAAGTCTTGTCCTTCATCAACAACTAAATAATCAAACTGATTGGCAAGTTGTCCTGCATGCTTTGCAAAAATCATTTCTAATTCTAAAAATGCTTGAGTAGATAACAAATTAACAGGTAAGTTTAATAAATCAGCAATATTTTTTGCAAGTTCATGAAAAGTAAAACAAATTTGAGGGTTGGGTACAAATTTTTTAATCGAATCTACCAATGGTCTGTTAAAGCATAAATACAGGCCATAAAGATTTTTTTCATTCGCTAGACTTAATTCTTTTAAGGCGAGCTGAGTTTTACCTGAACCTGCGGTGCCTTGAATATGCAATCGAAACGGACTAAATTCTAATCGGTGTACCCAATCACTAAGCCCTCGTGATAAATTAAAACTAACCTCTTTAACCTGTTGGCTGAGAACACCAACATTAGGTGTTAACTTTAATTGCGATATAAGGAATCGGTGAATATCCTCATGTAACGCTAAATTCTTCGGGAGTGAATCTGTGTAAGATTCCAAAATCTCTCGGATTATCTCAGGTAAGTTATTTGCATTAGAGCTATCGACAATACGCCCTACATTCACCGGCACAGCCGCGCTGTAGTTTGAGGTAGGCAAATACAATATGTGATCAATTTGCAAGGCAAGGTGGGGATGCGTATCTGAAAACTTGGTTCGAAGATTAGAAATATTTCGAACAATCTGGGATGTTACGACTTTTTCTTCTTGATTTTTTCCGTAACGAGCAATTAAATCACCTTGTCGAAATTCTAATTCAATATTTTTTTGTTCTATTGCTAACAAACGTCCATTGGGATGAAGTATTAAAAAATCAATTTCACCATAGATAGCTTTTCCTTTAAAGTTGCTCCAATGGACACCATGAAATATCTCATACTGATCTGACAAACCCGCTTTGAGTTTTTCTAAAGTCTCAAATTCACTACTGTAAATTTCAGTAGAGTAGGTATCTAAATAGTCATCAGGATAAAGGCGTGCCATGGATCAGATATCTTTTAAACGAGTAATGTCCACAATACGGTCAACGCATTATATGTGGGAATTTTTAATCATGAGTTGCTTCGAATAAATCAGGAAAGCTTGTTACATGAATTCAATGTATCATGTAAAAGATGACGATTCAAGTAATGTTAGGATCATACAATGAAGTATTTCTGATTCAAATGTTGGATGCTTTAAATTTCAGTGGGCAGGCTATCAACTTCAAAGACTTTAGAGAATATAATTCTTTTATTCCGAATACTTCATCCAAGAGCTGGTAAATTGATGCAGAACAAAAAAAAGAGACTTCGATTCATCCAATACTCCCTTTATTTGATTGGTTTTATTTTTACAGGACTTGCTCATGGTGCGGCTTATCCTACCAAGCCAATCAAGTTAGTCGTTCCCTTCGCTGCAGGAGGTGGTAACGACTCTGTCGCTCGAGTAATTGCAGCTAAACTAACTGAAAAACTAGGTCAACAAGTATTTATCGACAATAAACCTGGCGCTGGAGGTAGTCTTGGCGCCGATTTCTCAGCTAAATCTGCACCAGATGGATATACGATATTTTTAGGTGGTATTGGTAGTTTGGCCATTAATCCAACATTCAATAAAAACCTCGCCTATCATCCTACTAAAGACTTTGAACCTATTATTCTACTAGCTGAGGCTCCTCTTCTAGTAGTAACAAATCCAAAAATTCCAGTTAATTCCATATCACAGCTAACTGAATACCTCAAATCACGTCCTGGGCAAATTAACTATGCTTCTAACGGTAATGGTAGTTCAGCTCAATTAGCCGCAATGATGTATGAGTCGATGGCAAACGTTGAGATGGTTCACGTCCCTTATAAGGGCTTGGCACCGGCAATGACTGACTTGTTGTCTGGCCAAGTACAAATAATGTTCAGTAGTGTTGTAGCAATTGCTCCTATGGTAAGTAGTAACCGTCTCAAAGCAATTGCCGTAACAAGTAAAAAACGTAGTAAGGCATTTCCACAATTACCAACGATGGCGGAGTCTGGATATCCAGACTATTCAACGGGCTCGTGGTATGGACTTCTAGCTCCTGTAGGCACTCCCTCAGAGATTATCACTAAAATCAATCAGGCTGCTAATAGTTGTTTGCAAGACAATTCAGTAAAAGAACAATTACTGCAAGAAGGAGCTGAGCCAATTGGCGGAAGCGCTCAACAATTCAAAAAATACATTCAATCAGAACTTGATAAAACAATCAATTTATTTAATCAACAGAAATTGGTCGCTCAGTAATAGGAAGGGACTAATTTTTCTTATGAAAAGTTTTAATTCAATATAAAAATAATCTACTTCAAAAACTCGAACCTGGTTGCTGAAGAAATTCGATTTCCTCAACAGAAGACTCTCTCCCTAAAATGTGATTACGATGGGGATAACGACCAAAGAGTTGAATAATTTCCTTATGCCGCTTTGCAGATCTAGCATAGGATTCACAGCCTTCTTGTGAAAAAAATGATTCAGCATAATCATGAACAAGAAGAGACTCACTATGCATCATCGGCATATACAAAAATCCCTTTTGATCTGGTGTCATTCCTGTATCTGCATGAGCATCTATTGCAACCATGCTTAAGGCTAGAGCCATTGGGTCGCACTTAAATGATTCTGGTTTATCGCGAAACATATTTCTAGAAAACTGATCTAATACGATAATTTCTGCAAGTCGACCCAATGGGTATTGACGCCAAGAAAAAAGTTCACCCGCATGGGCCGCTTTGTGGATCTCTTGAAATCGATCCGCAATCATACGATCAAAATCAATAGATTTTATCCACCAATCTTTTGGTGCAATTTCTACAAACCAAAAATCAATTATTTGCCCAAAGTTTTTTTCCATCATATCTCCATATTACCAATTTCTTTTAAAAGTGAAATAAATGAGTTATTTGAATCAATGAATCTCATGAAATGGCAGAAGTTACTGCCACTACTATATAGCGAGTCTTTAATGAAGGCAGAAGTGAAGTTGCGCTTGAAGCTGAAGAGCTCTAATATTAAGTAAATATAAATCTACAGGAGATACAAAGTGACTGACACGAATACCAACAAAAATCATGATTTACTTATGGGAAATATGATGTACCAACCAATGATGATTTCTAGCATCATTAAGCATGCTAAAAACCATCACGGATCGACAGAAATTGTCTCTCAAAGAACTGAAGGTGATGTTCACCGTTACACTTATGGCGATTGTGAATTGCGTGCCAGAAAAATTGCTCAGGCACTGAACCGATTTCAACTAAAAACTAGCGATAGAATTGCTACCCTTGCATGGAATGGTTACCGTCATTTAGAACTTTATTATGGGATTTCTGGTAATGGTATGGTTTGTCATACCATTAATCCTCGCTTGTTTGAGGATCAAATTAGTTATATTATTCATCACGCTGACGATCAATGCATTTTTTTTGATATTACTTTTCTGGCTTTAGTCGAAAAACTATATCCCCACTGCCCCAATGTAAAACACTGGGTATGCATGGTGGATAAAAACAAGATGCCTGAAAGTTCTGTACTGCCGATTTTTTGCTACGAAGATCTAATTGATAAAGAAGACGGTAATTTTGATTGGCCTATTTTTGATGAAAATACGGCCTCAGCACTTTGTTATACATCGGGTACGACTGGTAATCCAAAGGGTGCGCTTTATAGTCATCGATCCACGCTTCTTCATACTTACGCATCCGCCCTTCCTGACTCTCTTAATATATCAGCCATGGATACCATCATGCCTGTTGTGCCAATGTTTCACGTCAATGCATGGGGAACTCCTTATAGTTGTGCGATGGCAGGATCAAAAATTGTTTTCCCAGGAGCAAATCTAGACGGAGCCTCACTTTATGCACTAATTGAGTCAGAGCAGGTCACCATGTCCGCTGGAGTTCCAACGATTTGGGCTGGACTTTTACAATATGTTTTAAAAAATCAACTAAGATTCTCAAGTTTTAAGAGAACAGTCATTGGCGGCTCTGCTTGCCCTCCTGCGATGATGGAAAACTTTGCTAATTTAGGTGTAAAAGTTATTCATGCATGGGGCATGACAGAACTTTCTCCTTTAGGAACAGTTGCAAGCCTCAAAGCAAATGACTTGAAAAAAAATCAAGAGAATCAAAAGTTAATTTTACAAAAGCAGGGTAGATCCTTATTTGGCATTGATATGAAAATTGTCGACGATGTTGGACAAACTTTAATAAACGACGGAAAAGCATTTGGTAATTTAATGGTCAAAGGATCTTGGGTCATTTCGGATTATTTCTCCTCAGATCAATCCCCCCTTCTCGATGGCTGGTTTCCAACAGGTGACGTAGCAACTATCGATACCGACGGATGTATGCAAATTACCGACCGAACTAAAGATGTAATTAAATCTGGTGGTGAATGGATTTCTTCTATTGAAATTGAGAACATTGCTAGTGCACATCCTGATATTTTAATTTGTGCCTGTATTTCAACCCCACATCCTAAGTGGGATGAGCGACCTATTTTGGTAGCTGTAAAAAAACCAGAAGTAACTAAAAAAGAGGATGACTTAAAAGCTGATTTACTAGCTTTTTTGACTGGAAAAATTGCCAAATGGTGGATGCCAGATGACGTTTTATTTATAGAAGTGATGCCCTTAACCGCAACTGGAAAACTTTTAAAAGTTAAATTACGAGAAATGTTGAAGGACTATAGTCTCAAATCATAGTGAATCAACTAAATCTTGATTTTTGAACGCTTGAAGATCTTTTCAAATTACAAGTTCGGTTCAAGAAAAAGTTAAAGAGGCAACTATGATAATGGGGTGGCTGATGGGGCTCGAACCCACGACAACAGGAATCACAATCCTGGACTCTACCAACTGAGCTACAGCCACCGTAGAAAAGAATATTATTTTAACCTAAGATTACATTCAACTGAAGAATTACTTAGAAAAAAATAATTTATTTTTTGTTGTAGCTAAGTTTGTGCGGAATTTGTCTTAATCAGTAATCTTACAAACCCACTCACGCTTACCAAATTCGCCAACAGATTCGTCAAAAATTAACCATACTAAGAATGATTTAAAACCAGATGTCATGTATTTCATTTTTATTCCTTCACAGTGTCTATGAAAGAATATTACTGTATAAATAAACAGTAATCAATAGTTATTTGTTGAATCATCAGCAAAATGTTGCTTTTATGCTGTGCATAAGCACAGTATTCCATTAATTTACACTATTTTTATCTTTTTGTGGGCTCCAAAGAGTAATTGGTGACATATTTTCGGGATAAAAACCTAATTTACCCTCATAAATCTCACGTATCCTAGCAAAATCAATCTCTTCATCGCCCGTCATCTTAAAAAAAGAAGTTAAGCCAATCGTTTTTTTTCCATAATCCAAGTAAACAAAACCAACTGGATAATTTGTTTCTAGCGCAATATGATAAAAACCACTTCTCCACCCTAGTGTTTTTATTCTAGTTCCCTCAGGAGTAATAGCCAGCCAAAAGTAACTGGCCTGAGCCATATTCTGAGCTATGTTCTTAACATAACCTTGCGGGCTATTTCTTATCACGGGACTCCCCCCCAAGTAACTTAACCACCAACCAACTACAGGGATTTTAAATAAGCTATCCTTTGCTAAAAAATTTGCTTTAATACCGCATGCGGACTTGGCTATCATACAAAGAAAAAAGTCGAGGTTAGATGTGTGGGGATATGCCGCTAATATACCGTGCGTGCCTGGCAATCCGGGGACTATGAGCCTCCATCCAAGAAGCTTCAACAAAAAAGTGGCAAATTTACTTCCTTTTACAGGAATAGTTATTGGTAATGATGTACTCAAATGCATCTCTTCTTAATGTAAAAAAGTTTAGAGCTCAACTTTTAAATAACATCGCTCTTAAACTTTGCTCGAATTGCTTTTTAAAAGCAGCCCTTTTTTGAAAGTGTATAAATTTACCAATTTCTTTGATCTGGCCTTGGTATTGAATGCCGATTAGTTTACTACTAGTAAGTTCGTTGGATAATTTTATCCATTCGGCGTTCGCCTTAAAAGTAGTAACTTGATTAGCATTAGCCGTTGTCACTGTAAGCATCCCATTCTCAAGCGCGATCTCCTCAAAATCAGTGGCGTGCTTGGCATAAATTAGTAAAGCAATCGCTAGGACAACTAACTCTATTAAAGTAAATGGCAACACCAACCAAACTCCTTGTAATAAAAAAAAACTAGCAACCATCAATGAAAAACAAGACTGAGCAAGATAAAATAGACCTACTTGTTTGGGTGTAAATGAGCAATTTTTTTTAAAAATCCAACGACTTGGTTCAAAATTAGTATTCATATGAAAATTATTCCTCAAATCAGCTTTTTTTGCTTACTCACACTATTTTTATTTATTTCTGGATGTAGTCGTCATGATTACACTACTTGGGAATGTCGAGGGGTGTACCCTGAAACCAAAAAATTCTCATTCATTCTAGATGGGTCCAGTATGCAATTTGATAATCGTCAATTAAAGTTTTGTGGAAGCCTCGGCAACTCCAGCTTTTTTGATGAGTTTTGTCCAGCAAAAATAGAAAGCTCAAAAGTTGTTTTTATCTCAAAAAAAGGCGACTTTATTGAAGATTTGCATGCTTATCGCTGTTCTGCACTTTAAATTTAGGATGTATTAATGTTGAATACAATGCTTTTGCTTAGAATGTTTTTAGGCGTTCTTTTTACCTTCTGGCTCCTTCAATCGATTCAGCACACGGTTATTCCTCGTCATTTTCGTCAATTAAAAAAATCAGAGTTTTACTTAGCCGTAGCCTTTGGAACGGTCCTTTATGTGTATTTACCGCCAGCGTGGTTCATCATCGTCATCGCTTTATATCTTTATCATTTCAAAATTCGATCGTTAAAATAAATTCATTGTCCAATTCCATCATCAAGGCTTAATTTGAGCTATGAATACAATCATTTCAGAAATTTTAAGTAATACTAAAACTATTGCCGTTGTTGGTCTTTCAGCAAAGCCAGAAAGACCTTCCTATGATGTTGCGCTTTACATGCAAAAACAGGGTTTTCGTATTATCCCAGTCAACCCAAACGAGGAAATCATTTTAGGTGAAAAGTCTTATCCAAATTTATCCGCAATTCCCTTCAGTATTGATTTAGTCAATGTATTTCGTAAATCACAGGACTGTAGTGAAATTGTTACTGAGGCCGCCAAAGTCAGAGCGAAACACGTGTGGTTACAATTGGGTGTTGTAAATCTAGAAGCTCAAGCAATTGCTACCAACGCAGGAATCAATTTTGTGATGGATCGATGTTTAAAAATTGAACATTTTCTTATAAAAAAATGAATAAAATCCCCTTCTTCTTTGTTCTTGCCTTACTGTTGGTCTGCTTAAGCTCTCAACGATATGCTTTGGCAAATGTAATAGAGCCAACACACATTACCGATATCCACGCACCAAATTTAATTCATTTGGGGCATGGAAATTACACTAGGTTCGGCTTTGAAATCTATCAAGCACATTTGTATGTTGATGAAACAAAGCTAATCAAAAAATTCGCAATTATTCTTGATTACGCCAGACAAATTCAAAAAGATGTTTTAATCAAAGCAACTATCGAACAATTAGAGAAATTAGGATATCCAACTAAAAAGACTTTAGAGTGGAAAAGTCACTTAGATAAGATTTATCCGAATATTAATAAGGGTGATCAATTTGCGGCAATTTATAGCCCAACAAGTGGCACTACTTTTATTTACGGTGATAAGATAGTTGGAAATGTTTTGGATCAGGATTTTGCTGAAGCATTTTTTGGAATTTGGTTATCCTCAAAAACCTCAGATCCAGAACTACGCTCTAAGCTTTTAGCAAAAACATGTCCAGAATTCATTCTTCAATCCTTATCCTGTCAGTGATGGTGCAACCATGCAAGCATTAATATCCGCGTCTCAAAGAGACAGCCTCCCAATTGAATGTCCAGGTTGGAGCCTAATGCCATCTCGGGATGCACTACAAAAGATCTTTATCTTTAAAAACTTCAAAGATGCTTTTAGCTGTATGTCAGAAATTGCAATCATTGCCGAAGAAATCAATCACCATCCTGAGTGGTTTAATGTCTGGAATCGCTTAGAAGTCACGCTATCAACCCACGATAGTGGTGGCCTGACAGGCAAAGATATCGAGCTTGCTAAAGCAATCGATCTTATTTGCGGAAAATTGAATCGCTAGGGGTATTAGTTCCTCGCTAATTCCTCTTTTAAAATTAGCGAGACTACATATTGGTAATGTTCATTTCGTCAAGAAGATCCAGAATGAGATCTAACCTTAACCTTGGATTTTCTATCCCTAACAAATGTTCTTTTTGTCCTGAGTTAAGAGGCAATAACTCGGCCCAACGATTTGCTACCCAGCCACAATCTTGTAGTAGATAAGGTTGTTGGAAAGGCATTTGGGATTCTAAAACACCTTGTAGTTTCATTGAATCAATTACTTTAGATAAGGCTGAAGAGCATACTTTTAACTCATTAGGAATAGGTGTAATCTGATCTTCCAACAAGATATTTACTTCTGCTTGCCATTGGCCATTACTTAATTTTTCTGAATTGATTACTTTAAACCTAGCACCTCCAGAACAACGGATGAAATATAAATTGGCTTGAACTGGATCATACCGATCAATGTTCGCCAAAGTTCCAACTTGAGAAAAATGAACCTCTTCAACTGGGCTACGCACTTCACCACCACTATTTAGGGTGACGATACCAAACGGTGATTCTGTTTTCACACAATCCTTAATCATATTTAAGTATCTCACTTCGAAAATTTGTAACTCCATTACACCCTTTGGAAACAGTGTAGAACTCAGTGGAAATAAAGGTATAGTGATAATTTGTGATGAGAGTGTCATGAGATTTCCTGCCAAATTGGGTATTTAACCATCGCGAGATTAAAGATTTCAGAGTTCTGAAAACACTCTATCCAACGATTTGTTGATTGTAAATTTAATTCCATAAACTTTTCCTCATTCGTTCGCATAAATTGCCGAACAAATGGGAATAACGCAATATCGACCATACTAAGTTCATCACCCAAGATGTAGGGCGAATCAATTAGTGTTTTTTCAATTGGTCCAAAATATTGATCAAGAGCCTGTTTTAAGGTTTCCTGAGGCGAGTTAGCTGGATACCTTTCTGGATATTTGTATGCATCTAATAACTTTTTAAACACATCGTCATTTAATTTAAACCAACTTGCCATCGTTTCATCCACACTACTCGATGCTTTATTCCACATTACTCGATGGGGCACTGGGTTGATTTGATAAGCCCACAACATAATATCTAAACTTTGCTCCAAAACCCTTCCATCAGGAAGCAACAAAACAGGAACGGTTCCTTTAGGAGATAGACTGATCATGCTAGACGGTTTGTTTCTTAAAGAAATCTCCCTTAATTCAATTTGAATGCCAGCGTCAATCAATGCCATTCTTGACCTCATGGCATATGGGCAACGCCGGTAGGAATACAAGATGGGAATCAAGAAAAGGCTCCTCGTTTAATCATTGTATTCGTCACGAGGATTAGGTCTACTTAATGGCACGATATTATTCTTATCTATTATTTTCAAGAATTTTTTAATGATCTTATAGATATCCAAATCAAATTCAGGCTTTCCTGCACTCAACAACTCAAACACTTCCTCTTCATTAATTGCAGTTCCTAAATAACACCAATGATCGATCAGGTGTAATTCGTTTCCTTCCCTAATACCAATAGGGGTTTTAAATGGCCAAACACTGACTTTGAATTTTTTTAAAGCCAGCATTAAACGTAAATGGTAGGATTCAAGTGATTCAGCTCCAACACAAGCTCCTCGGCATTGTTTTACTTGAAAACCAAAACAAGACTTACCAGGCATCAACTTTTCTATCCCAAGGAGACCTTCACACAACTCATTTTTTTTAGCGATGGATTGTAAAGTTTTCATTGCCTCATTACGACTATAGAATAATCCATACAGATGTTCTTGAACACCAGGCTGTAAATCATCATGACGCACTAACTGCGGGGTAATAACATTGCCATCATTTGGCATAAAACGCCAGGCACAGAGATCCTTTGAGCGCCTAAGCTTGATATTCAAACTTGGCAATTTCTCTTTAATCAGCCTAGATTCAAGTAATAAGGCGCCAATTTCTCCCGCAGTCTCTATCCAGTCAATATCGGCTACTTGCATAGATAGTTTCATTTCTTTGCGAACACTTAATGCACTAGAGAAATGACCTAAAACCCTAGTTTTTAAAGCATTACTTTTACCAATATAAATTGGGACCCGGTTTTCAGCATAAAAAAGATATACCCCAGGACGATCTGGAATCGCTTCAATCAATTTTTCATCAATTTTGGGTGGCAAACTTGGATGCGCCAAAAGTGCTTTTACTGACTCTTGAAGACGATTTACCCCAAATCGACGTATACAGAGGTCCCAAAACTGCTCTAGAACTTGGGCATCCCCTAGGGCTCGATGTCTCGAACTCACTGTTAACTGATGAGTTGCAATGATCGTATCTAAATTATGTCGCGGCTGCTCCGGAAATAGAAGTCGCGATAACTTCACAGTACATAGGACCTTAGCCCGAAAATCTAAATCAGCACGCTTAAATGATGCCTTCAAAAAGCCATAATCAAACCTAGCATTATGAGCAATAAATATCTTGCCTTCTAGTTGCTCATAAATTTCTCGAGCGACTTCTGCGAACGGGGGTTCATTTGCAATTAAATTATGATCAATTCCTGTCAATCTTTGAATATTTTGAGGAATAAAAACCCCAGGGTTAATTAACCTACTCCACTCATGAAGCTGACCATCTTGGAGAGTAATCACAGCAACCTCAGTAATACGGTCCCGATCGGAATTACCTCCGGTTGTTTCTATATCTACAAAAGCTAAGGGTGGGAAATCAGAAATAAGTGCGCTCATATGAAAAACAGTGAATGATCAAAACCAGAAAAAATGAATAAAATTTCCCCTAAAAGGATTATGCTTGAAATATAAAATATTTTATTAATCTCAACTTGGAATGCTTTTTTCAAGATTATGCATAACTCTCGACGAAAATTTATACAACAAACTATTTTAGGAAGTTATTTGGGCGCTCAGGGCAGCTTATTATTTGCCGAATCCCCAACCAAAATTCAGTCGCCTAGTTTAAAAAAGGCAAAAATAGTAATCGTTGGTGCTGGGTTTGGTGGAGCTGCGACCGCAAAATATTTAAAAATCTTATCAGGTGGGCAGATTGATGTGATCCTCATAGACCCCTCACCAAGTCTGATTTCATGTCCGTTATCTAATCTTGTCATTAACGGACAAATGCAGATTTCTGACATCACTAAAAGTAGAGAGCTACTTCAACAAAAATATGGTGTTAGAGTAATTCAGGACACTGTCGAGCGAATCCTTCCAGAAGTGAAAAAAATTGTTTTACAACAAGGAATGACGGTCCCCTATGACAAATTAATTCTATCTCCTGGGGTGGATATGATTTGGGATAGTTTGCCCGCCATGAAAGACCCCGTTCTGCAAAATCGTTTCGTGCATGCCATGAAAGCAGGATCACAAACTCTAACTTTAAGAAAACAACTAGAGTCCATGCAAGACGGGGAAGTTTTCGCTATATCGATCCCTCTTGCACCCTACCGCTGTCCGCCCTCGCCTTATGAGAGAGCCAGTCAAGTAGCAAATTATTTTAAAAAATATAAACCACGATCAAAAATTCTAGTGCTAGATGCCAATGCAGAAATCACCTCAAAATCCACCTTATTTAAAAAAGCTTGGTCGAACTACTACCCCAACATGATTGAATACAGAAATAACCATACATTGGTAGATGTGGACGCATCAGAAAATGCCTTAATGTTTGAAGTTCAAGATGATGTTAAAGCAGCCGTTTTAAATGTAATTCCGCCTATGCGAGCTGGTGACATTGCGTTTCGTTCAAACCTGGCTAATATCAATAAACGATGGTGCGAAATTGACTTTTTGACCTATGAATCAAAAATGATTTCTGATATTCATATTTTGGGAGACGCCATCCAAAGTTCCACCCAAACACCAAAATCTGCGCAAGTTGCAAATGGACAGGCCAAAATTTGTGCATCCGCTATTTACCAACAATTAGCAGACTTACCAATCAATAAAACCCCCACATTTTCAAGTATTTGTTATAGCGTTTTAGGAGAAAAGACGGGAGCACACATCTCAACCATGCATCAATTTGACCCAAAAATGCAAAGTATGGCGGTGGTTCCTGGGTCGAATAGCATTTCAACCGTGGACAATGCTCAGGAATATTCTGCTGCGATAAAGTGGGCACATGATATTTGGTCTGACACCCTGATTTAGAAATTTTTGTAATTTTTTTACAAATTTCAATTTTTAAACAATAATTCAATATAAACTAATAAAGTTGTTTAATTAAATTCCTAAAACTAGAGGAGATCAAAGATGCAGTTGAATATTAACGGCAAAATGCACAATATCGATGTAGAACCCAATATGCCCCTTTTATGGGCAATTCGCGAAATCGTTGGTTTGACTGGAACTAAGTATGGCTGTGGAATCGCCCAGTGCGGCGCCTGTACAGTTTACTTGAACGGTGAACTAGCAAGATCGTGCTCTATCCCAGTGTCCTCAGTAGGTAGTATGAAAATCACAACGATCGAAGCTTTATCAGCCGACAATACTCACCCTGTACAAAAAGCATGGATTGCATTAGATGTTCCACAATGTGGCTATTGTCAGTCAGGCCAAGTCATGGCAGCAGCTGCTCTCTTGAAAAGAATTCCAAAGCCTACGGATGCTGACATTGACAATGCCATGTCCAACATTTGCCGTTGCGGTACTTATCAAAAGATTCGTGATGGTATCCATGTTGCTTCTGGTCAAAAGAAATTAGCAGAAGTTCTAGCTACCTATGATGCGACTCCTCAATCACGCGGATAAGAGAGACAAAAATGACTAAAATTACAGATAATCAAGTAGATCAAATGAACTTAGAGAGCCAATCCCGTCGTCGCTTTATCGTTGATACATCCTTTATTGGTGGTGGCTTAATGTTAGGCATCGGTAGCTTTGCAAGCACTGAAGCTATGGCAGGCACAAGTTATAATCAAAATACGATCATGAACTCATCTTCTCCTGAGGTGAATGCATGGGTCAATATCAAGCAAGATGATACTGTGGTGATTCGTATTGTTCGTTCTGAAATGGGGCAAGGTACAAGAACTGGTCTAGCACAATTAGTTGCTGAGGAGTTAGAATGCGACTGGAAAAAAATTATTACAGAGTCACCTACTCCAGGTCAAAGCGTTGCAAGGAAAAGAGTTTGGGGTGAGTTTAGTACCGGTGGAAGTCGCGGTATTAGAACTTCTGAGGACTACGTAAGAAGAGGTGCTGCGGCAGCTAGAATTATGCTATTGCAAGCAGCTGCTAACGAATGGAATGTGCCCGTCTCAGAGCTAACAGTCAATAAGGGCGTAATTTCTCACAAATCTGGCAAGAAAACCACCTACGGTAAAGTTGCCGAGGCTGCAGGGAAAATAACTCCGCCAGATCCAAAATCAATTACGCTTAAAAAACCAAGCGAATGGAAAGTTGCTGGTAAGCCGCTTGCTAGACTCGACACCGCTGACAAAGTAAATGGTACTAAAGTTTTTGGTGTGGATTTACAGTTGCCTGGCATGTTATGTGCTGCTATTAAAGCTTCCCCCGTTTTTGGTGGCAAAGTTAAATCTTATGACGAAAACAAAGTCAAAAATTTACGTGGTGTTAAGGGTGTTGTTAAAGTTGGTGACAACGCAGTTGCAGTGGTTGCTGATACTTTTTGGCGTGCTAAAGTTGCCCTCGAGGCCCTCCCAATTGAATGGGATGAGGCTGGTAACGGCAACGTAAACCAAGCTGATATTGAAAAACGCCTAAGAGAAGGTTTAGAGGAGGTTGGTGATTTCTGGCAACGTAAAGAAGGTGATGCTGTAGCAGCAATCCAATCTTCAGGGAATGTTGTTGAAGCCGTTTATTACACACCTTACCGTTCACACGCCAATATGGAGCCGATGAACTGTACAGTAAAATTCACCCCAGAAAGAGTTGAAGCTTGGGTTCCTACTCAAAATGGAGAAGCATCACATGCTGCTTTAGCTGAAGCGGCAGGATTGCCACTGACGCAATGCGAGGTGTATAAACTTGATCCAGGAACGGGTCTTGGTCGTCGTGGCGGTACTCAGGAATATGTGACTCAGGCAGTAGGGATTGCTAAAAACTTCCCAGGTGTACCAGTAAAAATGATGTGGTCACGTGAAGAAGATATGACACACGATTACTATCATCCGATTGCAATGGCTAAAATGAGAGCCGGTATTGATGCTAACGGTAATATGACGGGCTTACACGTTAAAGTTTCTGGTCAATCCATTAACTCAACTGTCGCGCCAATGGCGATCAAAAATAATAAGGATGTAAGACAGCTTCAAGGTTTCTACGAGGAAGCTGGTGATGCGCAATTAGGCTATAAATTCCCAACCCTACTCACTGAGTATGTCATGAAAAATACCCATGTACCAGTTGGTCCATGGCGCGGTGTAAACACGAACCAAAATGGTATGTTCATGGAAATTTTTATGGATGAGTGTGCTAAGGCCGCTGGTAAAGATCCTTTAGCCTTCCGTCAAGCTGTCATGAAAGATCATCCTAAACATTTAAATGTACTCAATGCAGCAGCAAAGCGTAGTAACTGGGGTAAACCACTGCCTAAGGGTGTTCACCGTGGTATCGCTCAGTTTATGGGTTACGGTAGTTATTCCGCATGTGTAGCTGAAGTTTCTGTAACAGATAACATCGTGAAGATTCACAAAATGGTGTTTGCGCTAGATTGCGGTCACGTCGTGAACCCATACGTAGTGCGTGAGCAAGTAGAAGGTTCAGTAGTAATGGCCCTTTCTTCGATTTTCAATCCAGAAATTACAGTAGAGAACGGTAGAATCAAGCAAACTAACTTTGACTCCTACCCTCTCTTGAGATTAGCCCAAAATCCAAAAGTGGATACGGTCTTAGTACCAACATTTGATTTCTGGGGTGGCGTTGGCGAGCCGACAATTTGCGTAGTTGGACCAGCAGTTATCAATGCTATTTCAGCAGCACTTGGTAAGCCTCTACGCAACTTCCCACTAATTAGAGAAGGCTTGTCTATCGCTTAAGTTCACCTCAAGCTATAAAAATCCCATTACTTGTAATGGGATTTTTTTTTACTTCTTAGCGTCTAATGGAGGGGCCTTCCCAAATCATCCCTTCAGACCTATTCTTTAAAAATAACTCGAGTGAGCGAAGATCACGATGTCCACTTGGAGGGATAGCAGCTTGAACACCTGAATAACAGGCCCTCAAGCGCCGATCCATCGAGCCCATCGCTTGCCAACTTTGACGATAAATCGGAAATCCCGTAATATAGCCTGGACTAATCACATCCGATCTTAAATTTTTACCAATATTCAAATCATGACATTGGGTACAAGAAAGATTAACCCTTCCCTGACGTTGAGTATAAATGTGGGCTCCATGATTCAGTGCTTCTTGCCAAGCCGTTTTTTCTGCAGGATCAATTGGAGATTGAACTTGCACCTTTAAGCCCTTTGCACTATCAGATAGAAAGGTAGACACCGCTAAAACGTCTGCGCTTTCAAGAGATAAACCTGTAATCTGTTTTTTTGCAAAACATTGAACAATCTGATCCTCTAGATTAACCAATTGATTTTTTTTCCAACGTGGAAAATCCACCACCGATTGACGAATCGAATTTAGATCTTGATGGCATCCTTGACAATCTTTTTGCCAAATTTGTGCTCCTTGATCAATCCACAGAGTAATTGGATTGATTGATGAATCTTTTGATAAATTTAAAAGCTCGCTCGTTAAAAATTGATTACCACTTTGTCGCGATTCAGCCCAAACAAATCCGTTACTAATTAGACAAAATAGAGTTATTAAAAAAATCAGACGCGAACTGATTATTAGACGAATGACATTCAATTTGGATCAGTCCTTACGATTTAAAACTAATCAATTCTTTTTCAGTTTGACCTGTATTACCTTGGTCATCAACCCAGTTCACAGAAAGAGTACCGCCCTTTTCTGGGACCTCGATTAGAAAACTAATTAATGGATTTGCTGCAATACCAGTCCCCACTTCTGCGGTAAAAATTGTTTCTTGATTGAGCTTAACAACAACACTCTCAATGATATTTTTAGGAATTTGATCAATACCGTTATCAGCCATCCGAAATCCCGTTTCCATAGGATGACCAATCAAAATACGAACTTCAACCGTTGCACCAGGTTTAGGATTACCAATAAAGCTGACCCGAATTGGAAATTTATTATGCGTTGCCATCATAAACCTTTGTTATTGAGAGATTAAGTTGCATCAAAACAAGCGTTCAGGGTCACGACAGATGGCACAGAGTTAGCAATTTTCTGACCATTGTCTAGTGTTGCAATCACCCATACATCCTGACTTAAAGCCAAACGAATTCGAGTAGAAAATTGATAGGAACTTTTAGCTTGGGGGACTTTTACTCGAATCACCATTGGAAATGGGTTCTCAGGAGCGATAATTTCAAAAGACTGAATCAACTTTCCTGCTGGTGCTTGTAATTTGATAGTAAAGGGAATTGAATTACCAGTATCCGCTAGAGGCGGAATATCTAATTGAATAGCCTTTTCATTCATTGTTAATTTTTTTAATGACGCCGGTTGATATTCTGGAAATTGGCTTTGCATCATTTGTACAGCCTGCAGCTTTTGCGCAAATGAGTTGGTAGATTTAGCCATTAAAAGCATACCTGAAAAGACCAGTAAAAAGTCTCTTTTCGAGTAACTCAAATTAGTCCCAAACTTTTTAAGCGATTGCTGATCCACTTTTCGCATTCAATCATCCTTCTGAAATATTCAGATTCAATATAAGATTTGATTGTAATTGGTTTTATTGATAACTACTTTAACATTACAAGCACTTCAACCACATCATTAATTTGCTGCGAATCTAAAATAGGTTTGGGGATGTTAGGATTATTGATATTAGTCTGACTACCATATGGCGGCATCAAGGTTTCAGGGTTCATGCGTCTTGCATCGGTAACCCACTGCCTTAATTGGTCCGGAGAATATTTAGCGCCAACTTTACTCAATGGTGGTGCAAAATTCCCTTGCTTCTCTTTTATACTTTTTTCAGAAAGATAAATAGTGTGGCAAGTAATGCAATTGCCCTGTCTGCCATCTTGCATAATTTTCCAACCGGGCATAGCAGTGACTTTTTGCTCTAATTCCATTTGTTGAGCGGATACATTCACTGAACTCAAAAAAGAAACAAACACCAGCATTGCAAGTCTGTGAAAGAAGAAATATTTCTTGTTATTCATGATTGTTTCATTTTAATAAATAAAACAATCATGCAAGCCAAATAGCTTTATTTTAGCCATGGCGCTTTGAGATCATTTAAACCCGCAATGACTTTTGGCATCATGGATAAGTAACCACTTTGTCGACCAATAATCCAAGCTGTGGCCACATCTAATTGAGCAAGATTTCTTTTCGATAACAATATTTCTGCAGTAGCTAAATCATTCATTTGCCCCAACAACTCTTGAGCTCGCGACAGCGTTTTCGTATAACGAGCCATTTTATTTTTTGGGAATAACTGAACAAAAAACTCAAATGAATAACGAAGCTTTTTTAAATAAAGTCGAAGTTGATGGCTTTCCTCTAGGCTTCTGCTCGGTACAGATAACTCTCTTTGGAAACGACGATGACGACGCTTCAATAAGCGAGTTGCGAACTGCTCTGTATTTTCTGGCACAATCGGCTCTGCAGTTGATTGACTCTCAAGAATCATCTTTTGGCGATTCTTTATTTCTGGATGCGTTTTTAAACTCATCACAGCCTCTGCGAAAGAAATCACTTTCACCGAATAGTTTCGATGTCCAAAAGTGGCAATCGCACTTTGATGACCAACTGCTCTTTCAGTAAAAGCGAATTTCTCTAATTCCACAATATCAGGATGATTACCAAAGGTTTGCTTTAACAAGGGCAAGAGTTCATCACTAAAAACATCCCAATTTCTAGCATCACCTAGAGCATTAGCTAAATCTCTCCAGATATTATTCCAATGACCAACAAAGGTCATTGGCAGAACAGGAGCAAAGAGCTTAATTGCTGATCGAATTCTACGCATTGCAACCCGAGCTTGATGAATATACTCATCGTCGTTATCAAGCAAAATACCAACATCATTTAGTTGTAAATGATAAAGACACTCAAAACAAATAAGTTGAAAAGTATCTAATGGATCAGCCTCAGGATTAATTTCTACAATGGCTGGTTTGACTGGCGAAATTACTATATTCTGGTACAAACGATAGCCAATTTCCGCTTTAGAGCGACTAGAAGGATGTAACCTCACCCTACGACTGAGAACTCGTGCTAAACCGAATAAATTAACGGGATTACCT
Organism: Polynucleobacter rarus; assembly: GCF_003072505.1. Classification (GTDB taxonomy): domain Bacteria; phylum Pseudomonadota; class Gammaproteobacteria; order Burkholderiales; family Burkholderiaceae; genus Polynucleobacter; species Polynucleobacter rarus. The sequence continues at coordinate 815,083 of NZ_NTGB01000001.1, read as the reverse complement.
TCTAATAACTCTAACTCAACTTCACAAATCTCTGAATCATAAAGAAATCCATCTGGCCGCTTTGTTACTATTTTGCCCTGGTCAATCGCAACTTCGATTTTTGAACCTCGAAATTCGACATCCCAAGTTCGTCTAACAAATTCTGTGGTGAATATTGGTACTAATTGAGGAGCGAGCATTGTCATTTTCTCAGCTAACACTGGATCATCAATCAAAGTTTGAAAATCAAATTGCCCCGGAGTAGTTGGTGCTTCCCACTCTAATCGACGATGCAGTCCACCTAGTGATGGAGATGCCAATTTGACGGTAAGCAGTGTTTTACGAAGAATCTTGCGCTCTCTGACGGCTGCTCCGCTTTTCATTAAGGATAATTCAGGCGTGTCATAGTAAACATTGAAAAGTTTATGACGTTTGGACGGTCCACTGATTAAAGGATGCTCTAAAAGGACTGGTAATTGGTTGGCAGAAAAACTTAGCTTTAATTCAGTTTCTATAGACACAGTGAATTTATTACCTTATAAAGTTAAAAAATTGTATTTAGAAGGTGATTTTAATGAAACTGAAACAAATTTACTATCTATAAATAATTAAAAATGCATGTCATTCTTATGAATTGACATGCATTTAATTACTTCTATCATCAAAAAAGAATTACTTTTTGCGACCCAAACCTAGGGCTTGAACCATTCCTTTAAATACTTCAGTGTTATCAATGAAGCCTTTGAAAACATCAGATCCAGGTCCCATGGCATTTAAAACCGCATCATCTGCAGTATGGACACCCGCCTCATTAGTTGATGGTGTATTACCCTCAACCATTACAGCGTCCGGATTTTGTTCTTTATAAATAGGATTAGCTACAAATTTCTTTGTTTCTTTATCTAGTACAGCAGGCACAAAGGTACCATTTAATTTTGGTTTTAAGGTTTCATAATGGTCAGGGAAGTTACCATAATTAAAGACCATACGTTTACTTACATCAATCGTCTCTGGATAACCTTGAGCATTTGCTTTAGGATAATTGGGAAAACCAGCTTCGGCATAAACACCAACTTTTTCACGTAAAGCACCTTTACGATCATCTGAAATAACCCCACTAATTGAACCACCATGGGTATGGTCAGGGACTACGATAATCAAAGTATCTTTGTTTTTTGCAGCAAAATCCTTCGCAACTTGCACAGCATTACTCAACATAATCGTATCAAATGCAGCTCTTTCCCAATCTAACGGGTGATTAAATTTATCAATCAAAGCGGCTTCCACCATTAAGAAAAATCCATCCTTATTTTTTGAAAGGACATTAATTGCGGCCTGTGTCATTTCAGTTAAATCCGGCTGATCTGGATAATCTTTTACCGTGTTTTGTTTTAAAAATAAGCGGTCTAATGAACCATCCATATTGTCGTGGTGGAAAGCGCCAAAAAGCTTCGTCGTAGAAGTTTTTGTAGCTACCTCCATTAATTCCGTTTTATTCTTAACCAGTTCATAACCGTCTAACTTAAACAACCTCATTAAATCATTGTTATCTTTTCTTTTCGAAAGTTTGTTCGTCTGTGGTAAAAAATAGGCAGATCCACCACCTAAAATCACATCAACTTGCTTTAAGAATAATTCATCAGCGATATATTGTTTATCAGCACGTCTTCTAGTATGCGCAATAACGGCAGCAGGAGTTGCATCTTCAATTTCGGCGTCTGACACAATTCCGATCGACATTTTTGTTTTTCTTTTAATGAGTTCTGCAATGGTCTCAACTTTAGGATGCACCAAGTTATCAGTTGCTCTAGATGCATAGACACCTAATGCATTCACGGATGATTTATGACCCGTAGTATAAGCACTCATGGAGTTGGCCGAGTCCGTCAACAATGAATCAGCCCCAGATGTTCCAACTAATGCCATTTGAGGCATTTCATCAAAAGATAGCTTCCCTTGATATTTGCCTTGAGTAATCCCCTTTGACAACACTCTAGCAGCAGTTCTGTTGGCAATACTCATGCCATCCCCAATAAACAAGATAACATTCTTTGCTTTTCTTGGACCCGTTGCGTAAACCTCCCAATTGATACTTAAAAATTGCTCTTTCACATCAGCAGTTCTGGCTGTTATTTTGACCGAGCCTGGATTATCTAAGGAGACATTACGCCAAACAAAAGAGGAACCTTTACCATTTTCGTTACGAATATACTCCGGACGTGCTTTCAGAACGGAAGCCATATCTTGATCATTTAAAGTAATCATCGCCTCATTAGGTTCTAAAACTTTATCAAACTCAACTTTCAAGTCAAATTTGCTGCCAACAAGAATTTCAGCTTGGTTAATTGGATAAATAGAAACTGCCTCTGACTGCACAATATTGCCCAAAAGGCTAGCCATGATTAAAAGTTTGGTTAAGCGGCCAAACTGAAAAGTTTTTTTCATTAATTATTCTCCAAGGTTAGAATTTTCATAATAAATGATGAAAATGACAATTTGCAGAAGCAATGACTTTATTTAAAAATAAGCTTATTTTTCTATCCAGACCCAATTAAAAAAGGTAAAAAATGCTTCAAAAATCCTATCATTTAAAACATCTTCTCAGTGTGACTTTTGCGTTGATTTTTTTAACATTAACTTCGTGCTCATCTGACAAGCCAGAAGGACCTATTCATCAAAGTGACCCTAAACCTTTAACTGTTTTAATCTCTATTGATGGCTTTAAACCAGAATACCTTCAGCGTAATGCCTCGCCAAATTTAAATCAACTCGCAGAAAATGGTGCCATTGCTAAAGGTTTAATTTCAAGCTTTCCCTCAGTTACCTTCCCCAATCACTACAGCATTGTTACTGGCCTCTATCCTGATCATCACGGTATTGTGAATAACACCATGTATGACCCCCACATTAACGAAGTTTTTAAACTATCTTCGCGAGATGCGGTCACAAATCCAGCTTGGTGGTCGGATGCAAAACCTATTTGGGTGAGCGTTATCGAACAAGATAAAAAGGCCTCTACTCTTTTCTGGCCTGGCACTGAAACTAAAATCAATCAAATTCAACCCAATGATTGGTTGAATTACGACCACAACATGAGTTCGACGGCGAGAGTTGACCAATTATTAACCTGGCTCAATAGACCCAATAGTTCAAGGGCTGACTTTGCGACCCTCTACTTTTCAGAGGTAGATTCTGCTGGACACTCATTTGGCCCAAATAGTAAAGAAGTGAACCAAGCAGTGAGTAATGTTGATATCGCCATTGGTAGGTTTGTAACGGGTTTAAAAAACATTGGCCTTGATCAAAAAACTACCTTTATCATCGTCGCTGACCATGGTATGTCAGAAGTCCCAAAAGAAAACTGGCTTGAAGTATCTACGGTTTTAAAAGATATTCCAGGAGTTAAGTACGAATGGACGGGACCTGTTGCAGGAATTAACCTTGCAGACCAAGATGTTGCTCAAACTTTACAAAGTCTAAATAAAATCAAGCATATGGAATGTTGGAAAAAATCTGAAATCCCAGCAAAATACCACTTCGGTACGCACCGTCGAGTCCCTAAAATTGTCTGTTTGGCCGAAAATCATTATGTCATCACTGATAAAAAACCTCTCATTACCTACCCAGGACATCATGGCTTTGATCCGCAAGTCCAAGAGATGCATGGCTTATTTATTGCTTCAGGTTACAAGATTAAAAAAGCACAATTAGATTACTTTGAAAATGTCGATGTTTACCCATTGATGGCTCAACTTTTGAATATCAAACCTGAAAAAAATGATGGTTCCGATCATTTATTCAATAAGATTGTGAAATAAAGATCGACCTAGAGGGATTCTCTGGGTCTAAAAAACTCAGATTAATAGTCATCGATGGATTATTGCTCAAACGATTGGGACAGTAACTTGACCCTAATCGTTTGACTTTCAATATATTTGACTTTTTTCCTTGCTCCAACCGCCCCCTAATGATTGATAGAGGGAAGTTGTGTCACCTAAATAGGTAGCTGTTGCTTGAAGCCTGTTGATCTTAGCTTGAAGATAGGTTTGTTCAGTTTGTAACTTAACAGGCTCTGAAATATAACCTACCTTAAATTGGTTATTGGCTTGGTCAAAAATCACTTTACTAGCTGCTTCATTTTGAATCGCCGCATCTAGATAAGTTTTATCGGATTGAATCGCATACAGAGTATCAGCCACGTTTTGGTATGCAAAAAGTACTGTTGATTTGTATTGGGCTACTGCAACGTCTGTAGCCGCATCAGCAGCTTGCTTTCTTGAAAATAAAGTCCCTCCAGCAAACAAAGTTTGACTTACACCGCCACTAATACTCCAAATTTTACTGACTTGATCAGCAATATCAGCCACAACAGCAGTTGCACTTCCTGCTGAGGCTAGGACATTAAATTGCGGCAACATATTAGCCAATGCCACTCCAATTTGAGCATTCGCTGAGCGCACATACTCTTCAGCAATTTTGATGTCTGGGCGTTGAGTCAATAAATCTGCAGGCAAGAGGTTAGGTAAATTAGCGGGAACTTGGATTTGCTCTAATTTGGGTAATAACAATTTCTCACTTGGCATTTGACCGCACAAAACATTGAGCAAATTCAGCGTCTGCTCCCTACTTTTTTCAATCACAGGTGCTTGTGCAATCGCTTGTGCATAAAGGCTTTCCTGCAATGCAAGGTCTACACTACTAGCATATCCAGCATCTCTGAGTCTTCGTGCATGTTCAAGCTGTGCCTTTGCAGAAGAGGCTAACTGCTTGACAGTTGCAAGTTGCTCTCTGAGGGAAGCTTCCTGAATAGCCGCTGCCAACACATTATTCGCGACTGTAATACGCAGAGCGTCCAGTTGATAACTTGCAGCATTACCAAGCGCTTTTAAAGATTCAACCTGCCTGCGATTACCACCCCAAATATCAGGCACAAAGCCCACTGAAATTCCTGAAGTTTTTAAGGTATAAATGGAATTATTTTGATCAGGGCCATAGACTGCAGGTTGAATAGCAGAACCTGTATTTTGTCGAAGCGCGTTATAGCCAAGGCCTACCGTTGGGAAAAAATACCCTTGTTGGGCCCGCACATTTGCTTGCGCAACTTTTAAGTTAGCTGAAGCTGCTTCAATATCAAAATTATTTTTTAATGCAAGTTCAACTAATGCATTCAACTCCGGAGAACCATACGCCCTCCACCAACCATCTTGAATTTTTTGCGAAACCTGCCTGATCGTTTCTTGAGGAGACAGTGTTTGCCTGGTAAAACTATTGGGGCTACCTATTTTGGGTTGCACAAAATCTGGCCCAATCGAGCAACCAGAATAAAAGCCAGCTATACCTAAGAGTAAGCAAATAGTGGAGGTTTTCTGAAGAGGGAATATTGTTTTTTTCATCTTATCCTCCCAAACCTTTACGACGTTTCTTTGGCTTAACTCGTTTTAATACCTCTGTATAAATAGCTGGAACCACAATCAATAAGAAAATTGGACCAATAATCATCCCCCCCACTACGACGGTGGCTAAAGGCTTTTGAACTTGACTACCAATACCATTAGAAACAGCAGCAGGAAATAACCCAATTGCAGCGGATAGCGCAGTCATTAATAATGGCCTCATCCGGTGTTCATGAGCTTCTAAAATTGCTTGCGAAATGGTTCTACCTGAATGGATTAATTCCCGATAGTAGGTTTGAACTAAAATTCCGTTCATTACCGATACCCCAAGCAAGGAAATGAATCCAATAATTGCAGAGATACTAGCGGTTTGACCTGAGAGATATAAAGCTATTACACCGCCCAACATTGCAAAAGGCACTCCTGAGACTGTCAATAAGCAATCCAAGACGTTATTAAACAGGGCATAAAGAAGAGCAAAGATCAATAACAATGCGAGTGGCACAATGATTGCAAGTCGTTCCTGGGCAGCTTGTAACTCCTCAAATTCACCTGCATAAGAAATTCGGTAGCCCTCAGGTAAGATAATTTGAGAACCAATTTTTTCTTGAATTTCTAATACTGTAGAACCTAAATCACGCCCTCTAGTACTGAACTTGACAGGTATATAACGCTCGTTCTTTTCATGGTAAATGTAGCTAGCTCCGGTATCCAAAGTTATATTTGAAATATCTTCTAGTGGAATGTAAGCCACAGTACCGCTTGAAGTGGTATAGCCAATTCTAAGTCTTCTCACATCCTCAATACTATCCCGGCCTTCTTTCTTTAAACGAACAGTCAAATCAAACTTCTTGTCACCTTCAAGCACTGTTGTTGCTACAGTGCCAGCAAAGGCCGCTTGAATAACTGTATTAACATCGCCAGTGTTTAAGCCATAGCGTGCAGCCTTTTCACGATCAATGATGATATTCAAATTGGGTTGTCCAAGAATGTAGAAAATGCCTAAATCACTAACCCCTGGAATTCCCTCCATGACATGCTTCACTTGATTTGCAAGCTCTTCTAGTTTCACAAGATCAGGACCAATAATCTTAACCGAGTTTGCCCCTTTAACCCCGGATAAACCCTCTTGAACGTTATCCTGAATATACTGAGAAAAATTAGTAGTCACACCAGGAAATTCGTTTTCAAAATCTTTTTGCAAGCCTGCGACTAACTTTTCCTTAGTCATTCCATCTTTCCATTCATCAAATGGTTTGAGTGGTGCAAAGAGCTCAATGTTATTAAAACCTGCAGCGTCACTGCCATCATCAGGTCGACCATGTTGCGAAACGACTGTTACTACTTCAGGATGACTTTTGATCAGTTCCCTCATTCGATTGACGCTCGCAGTTCCTGCTTCAAGCGAAATAGTTGGGGGCAATGATGCTCGTATCCATAAATTCCCTTCTTCCAAGGCAGGTAAAAACTCACTACCCAAACGAGAAAGCATTAAGAAACCTAAAAATAAGCAAACAATTGAACTTATTATCACAACTTTAGTATTTTCTAAAGCCCAATTTAACTTAGGGGTGTAGAATTTTCGGATTGCTTCAACAATAAAGGTCTCGGTTTCCTTTACCCTACGAGGTAATAACAGTGATGCGAGAACTGGGGTAATCGTGAATGTTGCAATCAATGCTCCAGCCAAAGCGTAACCATAGGTTCTTGCCATCGGACCAAAAATTTGCCCCTCAACACCCTGCATCGTGAATAGCGGTAAAAACGCTGCAATCGTAATGGCAGTTGAAAATAAAACAGATGTATCTACCTGAGTTGAACTTAAGAAAATTAATCTTAATCTTGCAGTCCAGCCTTTAGAAGGATCAGTTAATAGCCCATCGGGTCCGAAAGCCATTTTTCGTAATGTTCGAGCTCGATCTTCAGGTGACTGCTGAAAATTTCTGAAAATATTTTCAACTAAAATAACTGCCGAATCGACAATGATGCCGAAATCGACCGCCCCTAGGGATAAGAGGTTGGCAGATTCCCCCGTCATTGTGAGGATAATAATGCTGAAAAATAATGCGAATGGAATATTCATACTGACGATCACAGCACTTCTTAAATCGCCCAAGAATACCCATTGGATAAAAAATACTAAGAGACAACCAAAAATTAAGTTATGAATAACTGTATGAGTGGTTACACCAATCAAGGTTGATCGATCGTAGTAAGGCTCCACTTTTACACCATGTGGCAAGGAACCATCAGAGTTGATCTTTTTAATCGCCTCTTCGGCTCGTTCAATAACTTGTTTAGTTTGGAGAGTTCGGTTCATGATGATGACGCCTGTTACTACATCATTTTGGGCATCTCTACCTGCTTCTCCAAGCCTTGGTACGAAACCTTCTGTAACATCAGCAACATCTTTCACTCTAATGGCGAGACCATTTTGTTGAGTTAAAACTATTTGTTCGATATCTTCAATATTTTGTACCAGGCCAACTCCACGAATATTAATGGACTGATCACCTACACTAACGGTTCGACCACCCACATTCGAGTTGGAATTACCAATTGTCGAGAGTAGTTGTTGCAGTGTAATGCCATACCCCTCAAGTCTTTTGGGATGAACTTCTACATGGTATTCCTTGGTTGTTCCTCCCCAAGCAACAACTTGAACAATTCCAGGGGTTGTCAAAAGTCGCTTGATAACAACCCAATCTTGAATTGTTCTTAAATCAGTAAGGCTATAAGTTGGCGGTCCTTTGAGTTGATATCTAAAAATCTCACCAACTAAACTCGACGCTTGAATCTGAGGTTGGACCCCATTCGGTAAATTTACATTTTGAGATAAACCATTAGCAACTTGAGTCAAAGCAAAGAAATAATCTACGCCGTAATTAAAAGTAACCCTCACGAAAGACAATCCAGCGAAAGAGGTAGAACGAATTATGTCTACCCCTGGAGTAGTAGCAAGGCCAATTTCTATAGGTCTTGTGTAATACCGTTCCATCTCCTCTGAAGATGAGCCAGGTGACTGCGCAGTAATTTCAATAATGACGGGTGCAGGGTTTGGATATGCCTCCACATTGAGTTTCATGAAGGCAATCAGTCCTGCCACAATGAAAGCCATCAAACACAATAGGACAATCGGGCGACGCGTTAGGACAAAGTAAAGTATTGGTTTAAACATTTCGTGATTTCTTAGTAAGTTTAGTGTGTCACGCTATATAAATTGCTTAAAAACAAAGCTTTATTTAAAGCTATCGTTTCACCTGGTTCTAAACCATCGAGTATTTGCACTAAGTCCGCTTGTAAAATACCAATTCGCACTAACCTTCTTTTGAAGTCTGTGCCGTTGTTCGTAACCCAGACTGAACGAAGACCATTGCTTTCTCTCACTAAGGCCTCCAGTGGAACAGCTGGCCAAGTTTCAGGTTTGGTTAATTCAATTGTAAATCCAGCCAGCATTTGGGGTTTTAACTCATGGTCTTTATCATCCAGAGCTGCGTAAATTGTAAGTCTGCGGGTAACGGGATCTACGGAGTCTGCAACATATACAATTTTTCCGGGAAATAGGCGATCCTTGTAAGCTTGTACATTCACAATGACATTTTGACCAATTCGATAATATGGCACCTCTGACTCTGGGACATTTGCTACCATCCAGAGTTTATTGATATCTGATATGACAAAAGGAGCTGGTGCCACGCCTGGTTGAACTAATTGACCAGGAGTTGCGTTTTTAGTAATGACTCTACCGTTGATAGGGCTACGAATATTCAGTTCAACATCAACCTTACGACCTTTCACAATTTCTTCAATTTCTGTATCAGTGAAACCAAATAAATACATAGTTTTTTTTGCGGCAATAAAATTTGCCTCAGCAGTTTGTTGATCTGACACATTGAGTTCTAACTCTTTTAGAGAAATACTTTTAAATTCATATAACTCTTTTGCTCTTTTCAGTGTTTCATTCGAAGTTCTGAGAACTCCAGCAGTTGAAAGGAGGCTGGCTGATGCTTGCGCGGCATCGGGAGAAACAACAGTGTACAAGACTTGGCCTTTTTTAACATCTTCACTGGCATTGACCAATACACGATTGATCCGACCTTGGTAAGTTGAGTAAATTTCAGCAGTCTTATTTCTATCGAAGTCAATAATTCCAACCGCTTCTTTTCTTTCTTGAAAATCGTATGTTTTGACTGGACCCCACTTAATTTGCTTCGCTTGCTCTTCAGAAATTTTCAAGGTATTTTCAGGAGAGGCAACAGGCACTTCAATAACATCATTCTTTTTAAAATCTGTAAACAAGAAGATTGCCGCTAGGATTAAGACTCCTACAAGAATCAAAATATATTTCTTGTTTTCTTTCATCTTTGAGACCAATTGATCTCGATTTGTACTCTGTAAATCAGACGATTTATTTTTTAATTCAGTCATTTCTGTGCCAATTGATCTTTAAGGTTAAATATCTTTTTAATGCGTTGAAAATTACTTTAAAAGCTATAAATAGCTAATTTAAGATGATATCTTAGTTTAGTGATACATTTAATAAATTGCTGATCAAAATTGGTTGGCCGACAATACGGGAATATCAGAGTTAAATTGAATGCATCTTAAGAAATTTTCTATTGTTCTTTTTGGTAGTTTTATTACAATCAGCTTGGTTTTTTATTTAGTAAACCTAACGGATAATCACATTTGGTTAGCATCCTTTGCTAGTTCTACAGCACTTTTATTCACCGCCTCTAATCACTCAGTTGCTCAGCCTAGGGCATTAATTGGTGGTCACTTAATTTGTGCCATTGTGGGGATTAGCTTATTTCATTTTTTTGGGGATGCTTGGTGGGTATTGGCAATTTCGTTATCTTTGGGGATTTTTTTAATGCTAGCGACTAGAACGTTTCATCCACCTGCTGCCGCCAATACAGTAATTATGATTCATGCTCATGCAAGTTTTTTTATTCTCATTTCAACTATTTTGCTAGGAACATTAAGTTTAGTCATTATTACCGCGGTGCTGACTCGAGTAATGAAAAGTAAAACAACTTATCCTACGCATTGGTTTTCTCCCTCACCCAGAGCACGTGATTGGGGCATCAAACATTGAAATCAAGTTAGAATAATCGAGATTAACGAATTCTAGAATGCACCGGAGATTCAAATGCTTGAGGAGAAGATTGTGCAAGATGCTTTTTATTTTTACGAACCTCATAAAGGACATGGATTACCACATGATCCTTTTAAAGCCATTGTTGCACCCAGACCAATCGGCTGGATTGGTAGTATCAGTTTGGACGGCGTCAAAAATTTAGCTCCTTATAGTTTTTTTAATGCCATTAACTCTGACCCACCAATGATAGGCTTTACGAGTACGGGTTATAAAGATTCTTTAAGAAATATTGAGCAAACAGGTGAATTTACCTGGAATTTAGTCACTAAGCCACTAGTAGAGGCGATGAATATTAGCTGTGCGAGTGTGCCACCTGAGGTTGATGAATTCGAGTTAGCCAACCTGACCCCAACTCCTTCTAGACTCATTAATGCGCCTCGTGTTTTAGCGAGCCCAGTCTCTTTTGAGTGCAAACTGTCAGAAATTATTCAATTAAAAAATACTGATGAATCCGCGCTGGAATCTTGGTTTGTAATTGGCCATGTAATTGCCGTTCATATTTTACAGAGTGCCTTAAAAGAAGGCTTATACGACACGGCAAGTATGCAGCATGTAATGCGTGGTGGCGGACCTGCTGATTACTTCACTGTTGGCGCTGATCAACTTTTCAAACTATATCGCCCAAGATAAAAAGGACTAAGTAAACTTAGTCCTTTAAGTTAAAACATCGCAATTAATTTTTAATTAATTTGTTGAATCCCACACAATAACCACCCTGTGTTACCTTGTATTGGCTTGACCCAATTCCAAACTTCTTGGAATTCAGAAATCGGACCATCTTTTTCTTCTCTTAGAGAGCCTGAGAAACGCGTACTCGCCAAATATTCTTTGCCATCTTCCTCAACTGCAATTAAATCTGCCGCAAGGGTTAAAACTTGCGTAAAACTGAAGGCTGAAACTCTAGAGAGCATATCTTGCCGTAATAACTCAAATAGTTCTGGAGTTGTATATTCTTTTAGCTTATCTAAGTTTTGTTGGTCAGATGCTTCTTGAAGTTGAATAAATAAGGCCTTAGCATTTTGCAAAAAAGAGTCTTTGTCTGACATATTCGATGGAGAAATATCAGATTGATTTGATCCATTCCCAACAGACTCAAGAACGGGAGTGGCTAAATTTAAACTTTTGAACTGCGGTTCTTGGTTAATCGATGGACTAGTTGAGTTCCAACCTCTATTGAGATTAGGTTCAACATTGGCATTATTAAATATTCCAGGAGTTGCAGGTGCATAAGCCATATTCGTCTTTGAGCTAAAGCGACGAATCAAAAACATCACCAAAAATCCAACAACAGCGATCATTAAAATACCGGACAGCATCGAAGCTAGTCCATCGCCCATACCCCCCATGCCACCCATGCCCATATGAGAAAACAGGTAGCTCAAACCAATACCAGCAGCAACTCCGCCCAAAATACCACCCATGCCGCCAAAGCGACTAGGTTGGGCAGCCGGAGCTGGGGTATTGGCTGGAGCGGTATTAGGCTTAGCAGCTGGAGACGTATTTTGTCCGACAGGAGTTGCATTAGGCTTGGGGGGGAGGCTATTTTGATTGTTGGTTACAGTGCTAGATTGCCTCCCCATGCTTTTACCGCTTCCCATTTTTTTTGCATACGCAACATTACAGGTTAGCATTGCTAAAGCCAAAAGACTGATCACTAACTTATTCAACAACTTAAAATTCACCATTCAATTTCACCTATGTTTATTAAGATAAGTTCTATTAAATACTAATTTAGCTATTTTGTCTTTAGATCTCAAAATAACCCCATTAGTAGTAAAGGATATAAGCATTACTCCCCGGTGTAAACCGGCTTTGGCATTGTATAAAAGCTATCCAAAATATGATACGGAATCATGACGTTCTTTTCCTGAAAACTGGCATGAGCAATGCCCTGCATCACACTAAAATGTTTATCTGGATGGGGTAATTGGGCAAAAAACTCAATTAAATCGCCAAAACTTGCGATGCCATCATATTGACCTCGCATCATCAGGACTGGTAAATTCAATTTTAAAGGGTCAATTAAGGGTAAATTAATCGACATATCCAAATAAGTGCCGGTAGGCATCGTGTCGTCCAAATCAGTCACGGCCTTGGCAAAGGCATCAACGATTGATTGATCAGCAGTACCAGGGTGATCTCTAGTGAATACACTACCTATCATAGCTTGATCAACTGGTCTGCGGTTTAAATTCTGCCATTGGGCAATACGTTTTTTACGCTCAGTTAAGGTGGGACTATCTTTCCCAGTCCAAACAAATGCATCTAGCGCAATACGAGATATTTTTCCAGGATTATTTTGGGCGAACATCGCTAACTTGAGGGATCCTGAACTGATACCGTAGCCAAAAATCTGTTTTGCTTTTGTTTCTTGGAGTATTGCGTCAACCACAACCTGCAAATCCTCTGAGCCGTTCTTCACATTGAAGTTAATATTTCGGGATTTATCTGATCTACCGTAACCTTCGTTATCAATACACCAAGTGTCATATCCCAAACCTGCAAAATAATCCATGGCTGAATATTCAGGCTTTCCAGGAATATAAAGATCAAAGGTCGGAGTACCCGCCATAGATGAACCGTGGACGAATAAAATAATGCCACGGGTGACTTTATTTGGTTTTTTACGCCATAAGTGTAATTTGACGGTTCCCCCATCTACTGGCTTGTTAATCCAATAGGATTTTCCTGAAACTTGACCTTTGTTGTTTGTAGCATTGGTTTGGGCATAGACTGATTGTCCTGAAACCAAAGCGCCTCCTAAAGCCATTGAAGATGCTAATAATAATTGACGACGTGATGATTCCATATAAATTCTTCCCCTAATAAATTTGAATAGTGTTGTCTGTAAATTGCTTTAATAATAATTCTTCAACAGATATTACACAAAAAAAGTCTCGTTATGCTAAATGGTTAAAATACAACATAGAAATTAAATAAATTAATCGGGGGAAAAATGTTAAAACCACATTTATTGCTTTTGGAATTGCTGAAAATATGCTTAGTTTTTTTCCCTCTTTTCAACAGCGTCCAGGCACAAAGCGCTTACCCCAATAAGCCAGTTACCCTTGTCGTTACCTACGCACCGGGTGGTTTAGGTGATATGTTAGCTAGACAAATTGCTGAGCAACTGACTTTAAAAACAAAACAAAACTTTGTTGTAGAAAATAAACCAGGCGCGACTGGTGCCTTAGGGACTCGCTACGTTACAAAGGCTAAACCGGATGGCTACACCCTGTTATTAGGTCAAACAGGAGAAATCGTCATTAACACCTTTGTATCCAAAGAGCTAGGATATGACTCAATGCGTGATCTAAAACCCATTGCTCTGATTGGCGAGGTCCCTTTAACCCTCGTTGTCGCAGGAAATGCTAGTACTAACTCCGTCAGTGATCTCATTAAAAAAGCGAAGTCTAATCCCGATAAATTAGTTTATGCGTCATCTGGTACCGCCACTCCGGGCCATTTAGCTGCCGCGGCATTTACCCAAGCCGCAGGTATTGAAATGATTCATGCCCCCTATAAAGGAGCTGGTCCGGCAACGGCAGATGTTTTGGGCGGTCATGTTGACATGTTTTTCTCCAGCACACCTTCTATTCTTCAACTTGTGGAGAGTAAAAAGTTAAAAGCACTGGCAGTTTCCTCTCCTAAAAGAACAAACGCATTACCTGAGGTACGCACAGTTTCTGAGGAAGGGTTCAAAGATTTTAGTTTTACCTTGTGGGGTGGTGTTTTTGCACCCAACGGTACCCCTGAAGAGGTTCTCAATTATCTCAATAAAGAAATTAATAGCATCTTAGAAGATCCAAATTTTTCTAAAGCATTAGAGAAGGATGGCGTCTTAATCAAAGCGAACTCAAGAAAAGAATTTAATGACTTTTTAAAGAATGAATTTACTAAGTATGCCAAAACGGTGAAGTCCATCGATCTCAAATCAGAATAAACCTAAAGAAAGTAATTATGAAACTAGTAGTAATCCCCGGTGATGGTATTGGACCGGAAACAATGGCAGTAACCCTGGACGTTTTAAATGCACTTGATCAACGTTTTAACTTGGATTTAAAAATAGAACATGCTATTGCAGGTAAAGAAAGCTTAGCGAAGCATGGTACTACCATTGCTCCAGGATTATTAGAGTTAGTCAAAGCTTCTGATGGGCTTATGCTTGGGCCCATGTCCACCTATGAATTTAAGGATGAATCGAAAGGCGAAATCAACCCTTCAAAATACTTTCGTATTAATTTAGATTTATACGCCAATATTCGACCGGCCAAAACATTTCCTAATGTACCAACAAGAATGGATCCGTTTGATCTTGTGGTGGTCAGAGAAAACACCGAAGGTTTTTACGCTGACCGAAACGTAGAATCAGGTAACAGTGAAATCTTGGTCACGAAGGATGTTGTGATCTCATTAAGACGGATTACGCGAGTCTGTTGTGAGCGAATTGCTAAAAGTGCTTTTGAACTCGCGATGACCAGAAAAAAACATGTCACGATTGTGCACAAAGCCAATGTATTGCAAATTGCTGATGGGATGTTTATTGATATTTGTCATGAAGTCGGCAAAGCTTATCCAGAGGTAAAGATTGATGACTTTATCGTCGATGCGATGATGGCCTTAGTTGCTAGAGACCCAGGAAAATTTGACACGATTGTCACCACGAATATGTTTGGTGATATTTTGTCTGACCTTACTGCTGAACTTTCTGGCAGTCTTGGTCTAGGTGGTTCATTAAATGCGGGTGATCATTTTGCGATGGGACAAGCAGCCCATGGCTCTGCTCCAGATATTGCTGGGAAGGATATTGCTAATCCTTTTTCTCTGATGACTTCAGCTGCCATGCTACTGAACTGGTTTGGGGCGCGTAAGCAGTTAAACAACTATGTTTTGGCAGCCCAAGCACTTGAAAAAGCAATTGAAGAAGCAATTGATGCCCGAGAGACCACTAAAGATATTGGTGGTAATTTGGGAACTAGCGCGACAGGTCAAGCAATCGTCAAAAAAATACTACTGGCTGCTTAATTCAGTCAGTAGTTTCAGTTGTACTATCAAGTAAATGACTTTAAGACGGCAATTTACTTAAATCGAAGACATCGGAATGTTCGATGTTTTCGGTAAACCAAGCATAGATGCCGGCAGTGCGGGTGCCAACGTGAACTGGATGTTGATTTTCATCCAAAACCATCGTTACATCATGACCCGGAATCAGAAGGCTACCTGGTTTTTCTAGCCACTTTTGCCAAATCAATTCAATGGAAGCTGCACTTTCTGCTGGATCTTCCGTATCTATGACCTTCCTACAAATTAACTCTGCTTTGTTTTTAGCGGAATCTCCAGTAAATAAAATATTAGTTGCGCCATTGTCTAATACAAAAAGTAGGTGTCCTGGGGTATGACCTGGAACTTCAAAAGCAGTTATACCCGGAATGAACTCTTCTTGATGCTGTACTTTTTTGACTTTTGCAGAACTCGATAATTCTTTTACATACAACTCTGGTAAGGGATTAAATCCAGGCTTTTGGGCTGCTGCCCAGTCGATTTCAACTTGTCCAATCCAAACAGTGGCATTGGGGAATAAGACAAAATTGACGGCATGATCATAATGGGCATGGGTCAATATCACATCGGTGATATCAAGCGCAGATAATCCGTGACTTTTAAGGCTTTTCTCAAGTGGTTTACGCATACCAAAGGCACCAACATCTAACAAAATGGTGCGGCCATGTCCGCGAATTAAACTCACGGAACTCCAACCTAAACCACCATGACAAACAGAGCGTCCTGGAAAGCCTTGAATCAATACATCTACTTGATAATTACTCATGTAAAGTCCCTTTATATTTATTCTGATTGAATATGTGCTGCCTGAATCAACTTACTATACATTTTTAATTCTGACTGAATTTGATTGGCAAATTCAGTAGGAGAGCTTGCAATAATTTCGTTACCACCATCATCTACCAAACGCTTTACAGTTGAAGGAACTTTTAAAGCCTTCACTACTTCCTCGTTTAGGCGTTTAATAATTAAAGGATCCGTTCCGGCTGGAGCTAAAAGTCCTTGAAATTGAGAAATATTAAAACCTTTGTAACCAAGTTCGTTCATTGTTGGCACATTCGGGATCGCTTTACTTCTAGTAGCAGAAGACACTGCAAAGGGTCTCAGTTTTCCAGCTTTAATCAATGGTACAGCTGTAACTAAGGGCTCAAAGGTAAAAGTTAAATGGCCACCTAATAAGTCAGCCAGCGCAGGGGCTGCGCCTTTGTAAGGTACATGGGTCATTTCTACATCGGCAGTTAAAGCGAGTAACTCCCCAGCAAGATGCCCACCACCACCAATTCCAGTCGAGCCATAACTGACCTCTTTGGGTTTTTGTTTAGCTAAATTAACGATTTCGCCAACACTTTGTAGTGGAGATGAAGCTATTACTACTACAGCATATTGATAAGTAATCGCGGCACTAATTGGAATAAAGTCTTTAACCGGATCGTAATTTAATTTTTTTGGCATTACTGGATTAACGACAAGTGGGCCACTTGCAGTAAAGAGCAAGTTATATCCATCCGCAGGCATCTTAGCCACCAGCTCAGTGCCAATTACTCCATTTGCACCAGGTCGATTTTCTACGATGACAGATTGCCCCATACTTTCTGTCATACTTTGTGCGATGAGCCTAGCTGTTATATCAGCGGCACCCCCTGCTACATAAGGGACAACCATTTTAATTGGCTTCTCAGGGTAGGTTTTTTGAGCATGACTTAAACTGATTAAAGAAAAACTCAAAGCGCTAACAACAAGGAATTTGGAGTATTGCTTAAGAATGTTATTCATGGGCGGGTAATCCTTCATTAGTAATACACTTATTTGTTGGCGTGGGACTCAAGAAGCGCAATCGTCTCATTGCTGATTTCAATACCGTTAGCTTGTTGTTTAGCCATTTTATTGAGTTCAATCGTGCCAGGTACTATTACGGGTTGATTAGGATTAGAGGCTGGACTATCCGTTAAGATTTGGGCAAAGTCATTCATTCGATTCGCCAACCACTCTGTAGAGCCTAAGCGTTTTGTATCTAATAGAATGAAGAAATGCCCGAGGTTTTGTGGTTCATCTGGCGCATCTTGCCATGACTTCACATGGGTCAAGTAGGCGGCGTTCGATAAAAGTCCAGCAAACAAATCCACCATTAAGGCAAGACCATAACCCTTATGCCCGCCGATCGGTAACAAGAAGCCGTCTAATGCGGATTTAGGATCTGTGGTTGGAACACCACTCGCATCCGTTCCCCAAGTATTCGGAATAGATTGACCTGCTTTGAAAGCATTACGAATTTTCGCTCTTGCTACCACGCTCATCGCCATATCCAAAAGGAAGGGATTCCCACCAGGATTGGGCACCCCAAAGCCGAGAGGACTATTACCTAATCTAGCATCCGATCCACCCCAAGGGGCAATCGTCGTCGTTGCATTACTGCCAATCATACTGGCAAAACCCTGTTGTGACGCGATGTAAGAGTATGGGGAAATTGGCCCAAAATGATTACTACCGCGTGCTAAAGCAATGCCAATGCCGCATTCAGAGGCGACTTCCATGGCAGCATCTAAGGCGTGCATACCAACTAAAGGTCCGACCCCGTTATCGCCATCAATCTTAACCATCGCAGGTGCAACTCGCTCTTTTGTAATATTCGCCTTAGGATTGATTCCGTTAACTAATAAACGCTCTCCATAGGACTCAATTCGACTCAGACCATGCGTTGATAATCCAAATAAATCAGCCATAACTAGAACTTTTACAATTTGAGTAGCGTCCTCAGTTGATAAACCTAATGCAGAAAATGCTTTAATGCCAAGTTCTGTGAGTTTTGATTCTGAAATGATTTGAGTATTGCTGGACATGGGAAATTTTCTTTTAGTAAATCTTTGGTTGAATAATAGATAAATGACGCAACAGATAATTGACTTGATTTTTTTTTAATCAATGTAGTATCGTTAGGTATTCTAACAAATTAACAATGAGGCACTCTATCAACTAATACGCTTTGGATAGTTACAGAAAGAGAACACTATTCAGCCATAGTGGATGGCCTAACAATGAGGAGATAAAATGGGACTGCGATTTATGGAGCACATCTTGATTCTTACCCACGATCCAGAGGGTACCCGAGATTGGTTTTGTAACAACCTAGGGTTTGTTAGTGGCTACCACCCTGAGTTTGGGTTTCCCGTTTATTGGTTGTATATTGGTGATCAAGATGTGGTGCACATTGGCAAAGCCCAACACTCGGAACATCAAAATATTTATTTAAGTACCCCAAGTGATACACCAGATGTTGAGAGTTCAAGACCTGACTCTTTAGGATCGGGAAGAATCGACCATGTTTGCTTTAATTGCGATGGAATTTTGGAGTTCATCGATCGCTTAAATAAAAATAAAGTCGAATTTAGTGAACGTAAGGCGCATAACTCGAATCTTTATCAATTATTTATGCGCGAGCCCATCAATGGGATCAAGGTAGAACTCAATTTTTCTGCTCAAGAAGCACTCAATGCAAAAAGGCTTGCCAGTTGGACAAGTACTGGAGAGAATGCAACCGAATAATACCTATTCGATACCAGCATCCTTGAAAAAATGTCGATTGCTCTCTTGAGTAATGTAGGTTAATAATTCTATAGCGATCTTTTCATTATTAGAGCCTTTCATTACCGCGCCCACATAACTCGTATAGTTTTGAATATCTGCGGGTAATGGTCCAACTAAACGCAGTCCTTTGGATTCATACATTTTAATTTCAGGGATTGCGCCGAACCCAATCTCTCTTCCTTTACCATTGATAATGTGCGTGAGAACCATATCTCCGTTGGCAAATTTCTTCGTTTTAGACTTTAACTGCTCCGCAATGCCCATTTTTTCAAAAAGTTTATCCAGGTAAAGACCAGTTGAAGCAGAGTTATAAACTAAAGAATCCGCTTGAATGAGTGCCTCTTTAAACTCTTCAACAGTCGCAACTTTAGGATTCATTAACTCATTTCGAACCGTGATGCCAGCACCAACTTTACCGATCAATTTAGGAACTGGTTGAACGATTTTCCCTGCATTGATCTGATCTTGCATCACACTAACTGGAGTAACTAATACATCTGCAAAAAATTGATTAGCCAGTTTTTGAGATAACTGTGGTGATGTTCCAAACTGGATAGTGACCTTGTGACCTGACTTTTTTTCAAAATCTTCGACGACCTTCACTAAGCCTGGTTCAACCGCACCAGCACTTAAGATGGCTAAATTTTCAGCTCTTGGGGAAAACGATAGAACAATCGCAAACCATAATAATCCGCGTATGAATACATTGTTACTGAATCTCATTTTGCTGTCTCCTTGGTTTAATTAAAATCAACTGACTAACTCTTGAAAGGTACGTTTAATTTTCACTGGATTTTCTATTTGCAGAAAAGTCTCCCGGGTGCCACCCGTGCCAATGATGGTAAAAGAACCAAAGCCTAAAATGCGACCGATGATGCCTTGATCAACATTCACAGATTCGATTTTGGAGAGGTTGATTTCAACAATTCTGCGCGAGATAATCCCTTCCTTGGCAATAATGCGTTTGTTCGTAATGGCGTATTCATTTGAATTCAGAAGATAGGCCAAAAAGTTGCTAGAGAAAAAGTTTACCCAATGATTTTTTGCACTCAGGACCACTTCTTCGCCAGAAATTAGGTTTTTATTAATATAACTTCCCATTGAAGCCCCCTAGATTCTCTGCGTGTCATCATTTTTAGGACGCCACACCATTAATTTATCTTCCACAAAACCCACCAAGGCATCTAGAGACAATGCACAAACCGTCAATAAAACAATCCCGGCGAAGACGGTATTAATATCAAAAGTACCTTCTGCTTGCAGAATCAGGTAACCAACCCCCATTGAAGATCCCAAATACTCACCAACCACTGCCCCAACGAACGCTAAGCCAACTGAGGTATGTAAGCTAGAAAAAACCCAACTCGTAGCAGAGGGTAAATAAACAGTACGAAGCAACTGTGAGCGATTTGCACCTAACATTTTTGCATTCGAAAGTATCGCGGGACTCACTTCTTTTACCCCTTGATAAACATTAAAAAAGACTACGAAGAAAACCAAGGTGACGGCTAAGGCAACTTTAGACCAAATCCCGAGGCCAAACCAGACACAAAAAATCGGTGCAAGAATCACTCTCGGCATGGAATTAAAAGATTTGATGAAAGGATCAAGGACAATGCTGGTTCTTGGTGAGAGCCCTAAAAACAAGCCGCATGCTGTGCCTCCAACCGTACCAATGAAGAAGGCCAAACAAGTTTCTAATAGGGTGACTCCCAGATGGATATAAACATCTCGGTTAATAAATAACCAATCCACTAAGCGACTTAAAACAATTAGTGGTTCACCAATAAAAAAAGCTACGTTGAGAGATCGACTTGCTAGATGCCAAGTGATTAACACAGAACTTAAGATCAACAATTGCCAAAATTTAATTTGTAGGCTCGATTTAGAAAAAATCATGTTATGCCTTATCCATCATTAATTTTTGTTTGGCATAACTTCGTAATACTTCGTCTCGAAGAACCTGCCAAATTTGATTATAAATTTCGTAAAACTTTGGATGTGTTTTAATTTCTGCAACATCCCTAGGCTTTGGTAAGTCAATCAAAAAATTACCAATTGGGCGAGATCCTGGCCCAGCAGACATAACTATCACCCGATCACTCATCGCAATGGCCTCGTCTAGATCATGCGTGATAAAAAGAACTGCTTTTCCTGGCTCATCCTTCGCAGGCTGACATAAGCCAAGAACCTCATTTTCCATCAACTGCCTAGTTTGTAGGTCTAATGCAGAGAAGGGTTCATCCATTAAAATAATTTTTGGTTCAAGGGCTAAAGTCTGAGCTAAAGAAACACGTTTTTGCATACCGCCGGACAGTTGATGTGGGTAACGATCTTCAAAGCCGCCAAGACCCACCCTTTTTAACCAATCTCTAGCAATGCTGAGGGAATCTAATTTAGATCTACCTTGGTACTCTAGACCTAAGCAAACATTTTGCAAGGCACTGCGCCATGGCATTAAGGTATTCGATTGAAACATATAGCCAGCGTCTGTATTCAAACCATCTAAGTTTTTACCGAATACTTTTACAGAACCAGCACTGGGAGAAATGAGTCCAGCTGCCACATTAAGGATGGTAGATTTACCACACCCAGTTGGACCAACAATCGCTACGAATTCGTCCGCTTGCAAATCTAAAGTCACTTGTTCGATGGCAGTGTAAAAGTCTCCACTACCATCGCTAGATGGGAACTTACAAGCGATGTCCCGAATTTCAAGTGCTAGTGCAGCCATGATTTTACAATCTACTTAAATTTTTGATTTGCCTTAACAGTAAAGGTATTCGTAAAGGTTTTAGATAAATCGATCGTTTTACCAGCTAAATCTTTTTCAAAACCCATTAACATTTTATAGGCAGTATCGGGTCCATCTTTTGGCATCACCCCGTCAGGAGAAATCGCCTCTTTTACCCCACCCCATGCATCTAAATACAAAGCGCGATCACCTAATAAGTAATTTTCTGGAACAGTTTTGACAATGTCAGAGGGACCTGCGTTTTGTAGCCACTTTAACGAACGAACAATCGCATTGGCAAGCGCTTGCGTTGTATTCGGATTTTTTTCAATAAAGGCAATTGGGGCATATAAAACTGCAGCAGGCATATTGCCGCCATATACCTTTTTTGTATCCTTGAGAGTTCTGGTATCTGAGATGACTTTTAACTCACCTTTTTGAGTGAGCATGGTAATCACCGGATCCAGATTTGCCATGGCATCTAATTGACCAGATCTAAATGCAGCAACCGCACCGGCCCCTGCACCAACGCCAATCACTGAGACGTCGGTAGGTTTGAGGCCGCCCTGTGCCAAAATAAAATTGAGCATCATATTACTAGAAGAACCTGGAGCAGTAACTCCAATCCGCTTTCCTTTTAAGTCTGCGATGGATTGATAATTAGGCATATTTTTGGTGGAATAACCCAACACAATTTGTGGGGCCCTTCCTTGCAAGACAAATGCTTGAATCATCTGACCTTTTGCTTGCATATTGATCGTATGTTCATAAGCACCAGAAACCACATCAGCACTACCACCCACTAAGGCTTGGAGTGCTTTGGCTCCGCCTGGAAAATCAGAGATTTCAACGTCTAAACCTTCATCTTTAAAATACCCTAAACGCTCTGCAATAGTTAATGGCAAATAATAAAACAGGTTTTTACCACCAACGGCAATACTAATTTTGGTTTTTTCTAAATTAGCTGTATTTTTGTTTGAAGTGGCATTCACAGGACTATTCTGTGCAAAAGCACCAGCGCAAATCAAACTCAAAGAAAAAGCAAAGATACGTAGTTCTTTTTTAAAAGATAGGTTCATTCAAAATCTCCTATATCAATATTCAAGTGCTTAAAAATGTTTGGCAATCTCAGGATCAAAGGTACCATCGATTAACACAAAGAGCATTTTGCAAGGCTTACCTGAACGATTGGCCCAAGCATGGCTCGTGCCTCGTTCAACTAAAAAATCACCTTGCTGCATCAAACGCTCTTCTTTATCGAGAACTAAATGGATCTCGCCCTCTAAAACTAGAGCGTAATCGACTGACTCGGTACGATGCATCAGAGGATGACCGCCCTCTTTATAAGTTGAAGCTTTATTGGTACCCATCGCCCCAAAAGCTTCTTTTGCCCCAGAATTATCTAACTGCTTCGTCCACTCCCCTTCAGGTCCGAACTCAATAATACGAACAACAGAACCATTTTTAGGTGGCTCTAGCTGCAGTGGGGCCAAAGTTGGGTCTGTGCCATTGTCTACTTTTACAGGCATTTCATGGGTCAACCACAAATTAGTAAGATAGTAGCCAACTCGTTTAGGGTTTGTATGCACAGAAGGTGCTGGACCATCTTCCGTCACGATTGAATTTCCTTGATCATCATGACCAGTGACTATTCTTCTTACATATCCTTTTGGGTGTTCCATTGCGTCTCCATTATTGTCTGATTTGCGTCTATTAGATTATAGATTCTTTATTTTCTCAAGTTGAAATACGAAAAAGAGAATTTCTGATGCTAGGACTTGAAAAAAAATTGAAGATTACTGTAGTTCACCTCTTGAAATTTGAAATTTCAGCCTCATATCCAAATTGTTAGTATTTAATTATTTATTATTTTCTCTTATTCAGGATAAAAAATGACCGTAGCAAATAAAGAAACACTTGATTTTCAAGCAGAAATTAAACAATTACTCAAATTAATGATTCACTCTTTGTATTCAAACAAAGAGATTTTTATGCGAGAACTAATCTCAAATGCGTCTGATGCTTCCGACAAACTTCGATTTGAAGCGATTAATCAGCCTAGCTTGTATGAGTCTGATAGCGAATTAGCCATTCAAGTTGCTTTAGATCCTGTCGCAAAAACAATCTCGATTACCGACAATGGTATTGGTATGAGTCGCGATGAAGTAATCGCTAATTTAGGTACCATCGCCAAATCAGGCACCAAAGAATTCTTTTCCAAACTTTCTGGCGATCAGCAAAAAGATGCGTCCTTAATTGGTCAGTTTGGCGTTGGCTTTTACTCCGGCTTCATTGTTGCTGACCGAGTAACGGTTGAATCACGTAAAGCCGGCCTTTCGGCAGAGGACGGAGTTCGTTGGGAGTCACAAGGTGACGGTGAATTTACGATTGAACCAATCACCCGTGCAAAAAGAGGCACGACTATCATCTTGCACCTAAAACCGGAAGAAGAGGAACTCCTCTCTAGTTGGAAAATCAAATCCATCATCCGTAAATATTCAGACCATATTTCGATTCCTATTCAAATGTTTAAGGAAGATTGGAGTGATGAAGAGAAAAAACAGGTTACTTCAACTGAACTTGAAAACGTAAATGAAGCGAGTGCTCTTTGGACTAGAAATAAAAACGATATTACTGAAGAACAATATCAAGAATTCTACAAAAGCATTTCACATGATTTCGAGGCACCTCTTTGCTATTCTCACAACCGCGTTGAAGGCAGAAGCGAATTCACTCAACTCCTTTTTGTACCGAAAAAGGCGCCCTTCGATTTATGGGATAGAAGCAAAAGGAGTGGTTTAAAGTTATACGTCAAACGGGTCTTCATTATGGATGACTCTGAACAGCTCATGCCGTCCTACTTGCGCTTTGTGGCTGGAGTTATTGATTCAGCAGATTTACCCCTCAATGTATCCCGTGAAATCTTACAAGAATCTCGAGATGTAAAGTTCATCCGTGAGAGCTCGTCTAAGCGTGTCCTCAATATGTTGGATGACTTAGCGAATAGTGAAGATGAAGCAAAACGTACCCAATACCAGGATTTCTGGAACGAGTTTGGCCAAGTTCTCAAAGAAGGCACTGGAGAAGATGCTCAAAACCTAGAGAAGATTGCGGGTTTATTGCGTTTTGCAAGTACTCATAATGACTCTGATGTTCAGTCTACGTCCTTAAAAGCGTATGTAGAGCGCATGAAAGAGGGCCAAGAAAAGATTTATTATGTAACGGCTGAATCTTACCTTGCAGCTAAAAACAGTCCTCATTTAGAAATCTTTAAGAAAAAAGGGATTGAAGTTTTGTTGTTGATTGACCGCGTTGATGAATGGATGCTTTCCTATCTAACTGAGTTTGCCGGAAAGTCCCTCACTTCTGTGGCAAAAGGTGGTCTTGACCTTGGAAACTTAGCCGATGAAAAAGAAAAAGAAGAGCAAATTGAAGCGGAAAAGCAACATAGTGATCTTCTACAAAGAATGAAGAAAACATTAGAAAACAAAGCTAAAGATGTACGAATCACTCTAAGATTAACTGATTCCCCTGCTTGCCTCATTGCTGATGAAAATGAGTTATCAGGTAACTTACTCAGAATGTTAAAAGCTGCAGGCCAACAAGCGCCGGATACGAAGCCAATCTTAGAAATTAATCCAGACCATCCTTTAGTCAAAAAAATCGAATCTGCTAAAGATCATTTTGATGATTGGACGCATATTTTATTTGATCAAGCCTTACTTGCAGAAGGTGGACACATTGAAGACCCTGCTAGTTTTGTAAAACGAATTAATCAAATGTTACTAGCTTAATTTAGCTTTACTAAAAATTAAAATAGGCCTTTAAAAAAGGCCTATTTTTTTGCTCTTCAAGTTTGTACTATTCCACTTTAATATTGGCTGCTTTGACTACTGAGCGGTACTTAGCAAGATCTACTTTAATTTGTTCTTCAAATTGCTCTGGAGTCTCTGGCGTGGCGACGATACCCATTTCTTCTAAACGATCTCGGCCCTCTTTAGAACTTAATATCTCATTGAGTGCGGTATTTAGTTTTTGAATGATTGGTTTAGGTGTTCCAGCAGGAGCAAGTAGTCCAACCCAAGAACTCACTTCAAAGTTAGGCACGCCACTTTCAATAAAAGTTGGCACGTTTGGTAGGGACGGAGCTCTCGTTTTACTCGATACCGCGATGGGCGTTAAGCGGTTCGTATTGACATATTGCGCAGCACCCGCAACAGCGGTATAGACCAAAGGAATACTGCCGCCAAGCACATCAATCAAAGCCTGCCCGCCCCCTTTATATGGAATATGGATTAGATTGGCACCCGTCTTTTGCTTGAATAACTCACCAGCAATATGTGGGGTTCCACCTGTTCCAGAAGTGCCATAAGATAAACCATTCGGATCTTTTTTAGAAATCTGAATCACGTCAGTTAAGGTTTTACCTGGGAAATTATTATTGGCAACTAAGATTAATACTGCATCACCAATTTTTCCAACCGGAGCAAAATCTTTTACTGAGTCAAAGGGAATTTTTGCAAAGACGTTAGGGTTAATTACTAGCGTTCCATCAAAACCAAGTACCAAAGTGTAACCGTCTGGGTCGGCCTGAGCGACAAGGCCTGTACCAATGTTTCCGGAGGCACCAGTTCGGTTCTCTACAATCACAGACTGTCCTAATTTTTTAGATAATTGATCAGCAATATATCTGCCACTAGTATCAGTAACCCCAGCGGGTGCGAAGGGAATGATTAAACGAATTGATTTATTGGGATAGGTATTTTTTGAAGTCTGGGCATGAGACGACTGCAATCCAAAACATAAAAAACTAAAAAATGTAAATATCCCTACTATCCACTGATGCATGAAATTTCTGTTTTTCAAATGACGCTCCTTTAGATCTTTCTTTTAGGTCTTTCTTTTAAATCTCTCATACTACTCAGCATACTTTTTTTCAAAATCCCAAACTTCTTGAAATCCCATCAATTTTGATAACTCATTAAATTCATATAACTGATTGGCCATGTGCACTGAAGATCCTTGTGCTTTAAATCCAGCATAAACCTGTTGCATTGCCTTGACACTAGCCAGCATGGCTGTGACTGGGAAAATAGCTAACTGGTATCCAATTGCTTGTAATTCATCTCTAGAAAGTACAGGCGTTTTTCCGGTATCCACCATATTAGCAACTACTGGTAAATCAAACTGTTTACCAATCATTTGCATTTCTTCTCTCGATTCAGGGGATTCAATAAATAAAATATCAGCCCCTGCTTTTGCATAAGCTTCACCACGTTTTAAAGCCTCATCAATCCCGAGCGATGTTCTCGCATCAGTTCTTGCAATAATCAGAAAGTTCGCATCAGAGCGACTATCACTAGCTACCTGAATTTTTTTGACCATATCGTTCATTGGAATAACTCGTCGACTCGGAGTATGGCCGCATTTTTTAGGAAACTCTTGATCTTCCAACTGAATGGCGACTACCCCAGCATTCTCATAGCCACGAATAGTATGTTGAATATTGAGTAAACCTCCATAGCCGGTGTCACCGTCCGCAATCAATGGCGTTTTGGCCATTGCCGCCATCATCTGTACCTTCTCGAGCATTTGCGTATAGGAAGCAAGGCCGGCATCAGGCAATCCTAAAGAGGATGCAACAGTGCCATATCCAGTCATATAGAGTGCCTCAAAGCCAAAGCTATCAGCCAAACGTAAAGAAACCATATCATGCACTCCAGGGGCTATGATGATTTCAGGTTTAGCTAACCTCTTTTTAAACTGCTCACGCAATTGATCAATCTTTAATCTACTATTCATTTTTTCGATGCATCCGTATTTAATCAAGCTTTAATTTGCTTTTGTTGACACTAGGTACCCATAAATTAATTTGTGAAATTAAAAACTTGTCTTGTTCATTTTGAGCCACATTTAATACTCGACCACCGTCTTTTTCGACTTGTAAAATAAACTCTGGGTCTTTATTAATTTGTGCCATTGCTTCTCTTAATTTAGCAATGACTGCAGGGGGAGTTCCCGCAGGAGCAAAAATACCAAACCAACTCTCCCCAGTAAATTTCGTCAGATTGGATTCATTAATAGTCGGTATTTCAGGTAAAAAAACAGAGCGACTTTCACCAGATGTGGAGAGGCCTTTTAATTTTCCGGACTGAACATATGCTTTTACCGCTGAGATATTATCGAAAATCACATCTAGACGGCCGGCCATCATTTCTTGATAAGCTGGCGGTGCGCCTTTAAATGGGACATGGACTAAGTCCAATCCTAAATTAGTAGTAAGAACATGCGCCCAAACGTGTTGTAAAGTGCCAATCCCAGCAGAGCCATAAGACAGTTGACCTGGTCTTTCTTTGGCATAACGGACAAACTCTGGAAAATCCTTCACCGGTAAGTCAGATCTCACCGTAAACACAAAAGGATAAGAAGATACATAACCCACGGGAATAAAATCTTTGGCAGGATCATAGGACAAATTTTTCATTAAGGCTTTATTCATAACCATGTTGAATAAGCCACCAACTAACAGGGTATATCCGTCAGGTGTCGCCTTTGCCACAAAATCCGTACCAATCAATGATCCTGCACCAGCCTTATTTTCAACAAAAGCGGATTGATGTAGGATCTCACCTAATCTCTGAGCAACTTTACGCCCAATGATGTCAGTCCCTCCGCCAGGTGCTATCGGGACAATCATTTTTATAGCTCGACTGGGGTAATCGCTCGATTGCGCAAAAGAGTGACCTGAGATGCTTCCCAACAACAGTAAAGCGCCTAACAGTTTTAAGAACAGTATGTTTTTCTGCCAATTTTTCACGTTGTCTCCGTTTACTAATTCATATTTTCATTAATTTTAATATGCCTTTAATTTAGCATAAGGACGGATTTAAAAGGATTTTTCTTGTACAAAGTATGTTATCTTTTAAGCAAATAATAACGGGGAATTCTTATGCTGACACGTCGTCAATTTGTGCAAATTGCTACTTTGAGTATGGGGACTTATTTTCAGTCATTGCAAGCCCAAGCCATCAAATCAGAGAACGCCAAAATTATTGTTGGTTTTGCCCCAGGCGGCACAGCTGATATCGTGGCCAGAAGAGTTTCTGAAAAGTTAAATGGTCATTATGCAAACAATGTCGTTTGCGAAAACAAGACTGGCGCAGGTGGTCAAATCGCCGTCCAATTTGTAAAGAATGCTGTGGCGGATGGGTCAACTATTTTGCTTACCCCCATGTCAATGTTAGGTATTTATCCCCATACTTATAAAAAATTACCTTATGACTCTTTGCTTGATATCGTGGCAGTCAGTGGCGCAGCTAAATTTGATTACGCACTCGCAATAGGTCCACAAGTGCCTGACAGCGTAAAAAATATTGCGGATTTTATGAGCTGGTGCAAAGCCAACCCCAAACTTGCCAACTTTGGCTCTCCAGCATCTGGCTCATCGCCTCATTTCATAGGCCATTTGATTGGAAAATCAAGTGATGTTGATCTTCGACATATAGCCTATAGAGGGACGCAGCCAGCCATTTTAGAGTTGATTAGTGGTCAAATAGCAGCTGTCGTTGGTCCTACCGGTGAATTTACGCAGTACACCAAGTCAGGCAAATGTCGACTACTGGGAACTAGCGATAGTCAGCGCAACCCTTTTACGCCGAATATTCCGACTTTGAAGGAGCAGGGTTTTAAAGACTTCAACTTTTCTGAATGGTATGGATTTTTCTTACCTGCTGGCAGTTCAAAAGAAACGATTCAAAGACTAAACACTCAAATTCAGGCTGTTTTAAATGACAAAGATTTTGTGAACGGATTAGCAGTTTCTTATTTAACGCCCTATCCAACCACTCCCAATGAATTAGCGCAAGAATTAAAAAATGACTCGGCTAAATGGAAAAAAATTGTCGCTGAAATTGGCTTTACTCCAGAAGACTAAACTGTAGGTCCCTTTTTTTCGGATGCCTTAAGAATCAATTTCTGACCTAACCCAAATGTTATGATAGCTCTTAGAAAATACAAAACGATCTAATCAACTATCGATTCTGAGACTAAATATGATTAAAACTGCTGACTCTAGTGCCCTGAAGCACCTCAAAATTTTAGACTTAACGAGAGTGAGGGCTGGCCCTACCTGCGTACGTTTTTTTGCTGATTTTGGTGCAGAAGTTTTGAAAGTTGAATCGCCCGACGGCGTTGAAGCTAATGAAGGCGTTATTGGTGCAAGAGACAACTACGATAACCTTAATTTACACCGTAATAAGCGCTCATTGACCCTTAATTTTAAAGAGCCTGAAGGTCTTGAAATTTTGTACAAACTCGTCAAAGATGCCGATGTTGTGGTGGAGAACTTTCGACCGGATGTCAAACATCGGTTAAAAATTGATTACGAAACGCTTTCTAAAATAAATCCCAGAATCATCATGGGAAGTATTTCTGGCTTTGGACAAGATGGTCCCTACGCAAATCGGGCTGGCTTTGATCAAATTGCGCAAGGTATGGGTGGCTTAATGTCCATTACCGGTATCCCAGGGCAAGGTCCTGTGCGGGCAGGCATTGCAGTTTCTGATTCAACCGCCGGTAATTACGCCGCAATTGGCATCTTGATCGCCTTGCTTGAACGCGAGCAATCAGGTAAAGGGCAATGGGTGCAATCAAACCTCTTGCAATCAATGATTGGACTGTGTGATTTCCAAGCTGCTAGATACTTAGTGGATCAAGATATTCCTCCGCAAGCAGGGAACGACCACCCCTTCTCTACTCCCATGGGCGTTTATCAATCTGCTGACGGGTACTTTAACTTAGGAGCCTCAGGTAATGGCCAATACTACGCCCTCTGTGATGTATTAAGTCGCCCTGATTTAAGAGATGACCCTGAATTACAAACACTTAAGGGAAGAACCTCAAGAAGAGAGTTTGTCAACAACGAACTAAATAAAGAGTTTGTTAAACAAACGACCACTTATTGGATTGACAAACTGAATGAAAAAAGCATTCCATGCGGTCCAATCTATAATATGGACGAGGTATTTGAAGATGCACAAGTTGCGCATTTAGGCGTTGCAGTCAAGGTAACGGATCCAAATCGCGGTCCAATCGAGTTAGTAGCAACACCCGTTAAATTATCAAGAACTCCAGCAGCAATCAGTTTTACTTTACATGCTAAAGGAGCTGATAATTTAGAATTACTAAAGTCACTTGGCTATAGCGAAGATGATATTAAAAAACTTCAAGAGAAAAAGGTTATTTAAAACATGTCAGAAGAACAAATAAACGTTGGTGTATTAGATCATTACATTGCAAACCGAGTTGGTTACATTGTTTTTAACAATCAGTCAAAATTTAATGCCGTTAATTACGACATGTGGTGCGCCCTGCCAAAAATCATTGACTCATTTGTCAAAAATGATGAAGTACGCTTAATTGTGATCACAGGTGCTGGGGAAAAAGCATTCATCTCTGGAGCGGATATTTCTCAATTTGCAACCAAACGTACAGGGGACGCTGCAGCTGAATACAATAAAGCAACTGATGCTGGCTATTTAGCCGTTGTCAACTGCCCAAAACCTACCATCGCTAAAATCAAAGGCGTTTGTATGGGGGGCGGTTTAGGACTAGCCCTCAATTGTGATATTCGTATTTGTGCCGACAATGCTAAGTTCAGAATGCCCGCAGCCAGATTAGGCTTAGGCTATTCAATGGACGGTCTCAAGCGTTTTGTCGAAATCGTAGGGACGGCCAATACTGCTGATTTATTTTTTAGTGCCCGAATCTTTGATGGTCAAGAAGCACAACGCATTGGCTTAGTTAAACAAGTCATCTCTGTCAATGATTTTGAAGAGCAATTTAATCAGTACATTGAGTTGGTTGCGATTAATGCACCGATTACAATTGCTGCGGCTAAACAAACCTTGATTGAACTACGTAAAGCAACTTCTGAGCAAAATGCTGAACTCGTTAAATCGATGGTGGATGCGTGTTTTGCGAGCGAAGACTATCAGGAGGGACGCAAGGCTTTCATGGAAAAACGGATCCCCAATTTCCAAGGAAAATAATCTGCTCTAAAAATCCAAAAGGCTCTTCGTTTCAATACGAAGAGCCTTTTTCTTTAGTGCCTTTGAATCGTTTTTCGAAGCAGATTCTAATTAACTCATGATACCAATTTGCCAAGGAACAAACTCGTAATCTCCAAGACCTAAAACCTCGCTCTTGGACTGCTCTCCAGAAGCAACTTTTAGGAATAGTTCGAAGATTTTTTGACCCATTTCTTGTAAAGTAGCGGTCCCGTCTAAAATTTCTCCACAGTTAATATCCATATCATCTGTCAAACGATGATACATCGGGGAGTTGGTCGCAAGCTTGATACATGGTGCTGGTTTGGAGCCAAACATTGATCCACGACCCGTTGTAAAGGCTACTAAATTAGCACCACCAGCAATTTGTCCTGTAGCTGAAACCGGATCAAAGCCAGGTGTATCCATAAATACAAAACCCTTAGCTGTTACCGGCTCAGCATATTTATAAACTGCCATTAGAGGTCCTGTACCGCCCTTCATGGAAGAACCGAGTGACTTTTCAAAAATATTAGCTAAACCTCCGACTTGATTACCTGGGCTTACCTGTCCATTAATTTGCACATCTCGTCCAACTGAATACTCGTCTTTCCACCAACGAATTCTTTCAATTAATTTTTCACCGATTTCACGGCTTGCCGCTCTACGGGTTAAGGTATGTTCTACACCATAAATTTCTGGTGTTTCTGACAAAATACCAGTGCCACCATGACGTGCGAGGATATCAATCGCCGCTCCAAGTGCCGGATTCGCAGTAATGGAAGAAAATCCATCTGAGCCACCACACTGCAGTCCTACCGTTAAATGAGCGGCACTTACCGTTTCGCGTTTGACATCATTGGCTTTTGCTAACAGTGCTTTGACTGCTTCAATCCCCGCTTGAATGGTTTTAGTCGTTCCGCCAGACTCTTGCATAATAAAGGTATGGAGGTTGGAGCCCTCAGTCAGATTTTCCTGCTCCATTAAGCCTTTTAATTGATTACGCTCACAACCTAATCCAATAATCAGGGCAGCAGCCAAGTTGGGATGGGTAGCATAACCCGCCATCGTTCGACGCAATAACTGCATTGGCTCACCCGTCATTTCCATACCGCAACCAATCGAATGACTAAAGGCAACTACGCCGTCCACATTTGGGAAGTCTTTGAGGCGCTCTGGAGTAAACCAATCAGCAATCTTATTCACGACCGTTGCCGAGCAATTAACTGTTGAGAGAATACCAATAAAATTTCGAGTGCCGACACGACCATTAGCGCGCACATATCCTTGAAAAGTGGCCCTTTCATTTTCTGGAATCATTTCGACGGGTTTAAATTCGCTTGCGTGGGCATAGTCACGATCAAACTCACGAAACTCCGTGTTATGACTATGAACCATATAACCGGGTTCAATATCCGTATTTGCAAAACCAACAGTAACTGCATACTTAAGAATTGGCTCACCCTTGAGAATTTTTCTGGAAGCTATCTTATAACCGGCAGGTACCTGGCTTTTACAGACCATATTTTCACTGGGAACATCAGTGCCAATCGTCATATCAACTCTTGCAACAACAATATTATCGTTAGGGTGCAAGCGAATAATGGAACCACTTAATTTTTTTTGGGATGTTTCAATCATGTTGATTTATCTCTTTAATCTTTTTTAATTTATCTGAAAATGCTATTAAGCTATTTTACCCACAACGGCTGTAGTGTTTTAAATTCAGGCAGAGAACAAAACGATATAGGCAAACTCCTAATTACTCTAGAGGTGGGGCTTCGTAACCAGGAATTTGGGACACATCAATGAAATCAATTTGCTCTACTTTTAAAAATTTCTTGGCATATTGCTCATAGACTTTTTCCCAAACAAATACATTAAAAATATCTGGATCAAGGTGTTTATCTAGTTTCATTTTCCCCAGAATCATCAAAGCCTCACTTAACTTTTTACCTTTTTTATAAGGTCGGTCAGATGCTGTTAATGCTTCAAAGACATCGGCAATCGCCATACATCTTGCTTGAACTGACATTTCATCGCGCGTTAGTCCTTTGGGGTAACCTCTGCCATCCATTCTTTCATGATGTCCTCCCGCGTATTCAGGAACGCGTTGTAAATGTTTCGGCCAAGTTAAGTTTTCTAGCATATCAATCGTTACCTCAATGTGATGATTGATGATTTTTCGATCTAGAACATTTAATGTTCCGGAACGGATTGATAAATTTTCCACTTCTTCTGCTGTAATAAAATCATGAGAGTTGTTGAGATAATCTTGCCATTGATGGGATTTAGCAATCTGATTGATACGACGAATCGAGAGATCACTCATCCACTCTGAACCAACATTACTCTCTTTCAAAAATTGAATATCATCAATTAATTGATGCTCCATTTTTTTCCAATCCTCTTCAGAACATTTTCCTTTTAAAAATGCTATCTCTAAATCCCGTCGAATAATTTCTAAACGTAATTCTAAGACACCGATTCGATCATAAATTTTTTCCAGCTTGGTTGCTTTATCTACAATATGTACTGGTGTGGAAACTTTACCGCAATCATGAATGAGGCCAGCAATATGTAACTCATAACGATCGGCATCGGTCATTTTGAAATCTTTTAAGGGACCTTTATCATTATTATTTACCGCATCTGCAATCATGCTCGTTAATTCGGGAACGCGACGACAATGTGCGCCTGTATAGGGTGACTTATCATCAATCGCACCATTAATTAAATCAATAAATTCTTTGAATAAATTTTCTAAACGAAAAATTAATAAGCGATTACTAAATGCAATAGCTGCTTGTGAAGCTAAGGCTTCAAGTACTTCCTCATCTTCGGATGTAAAAGGGATAATTTGATTCGTTTCTGGATCCTTGGCATTAATTAATTGTAGGACGCCAATAATCTCACCTTCATGATCCTGCATTGGAGTTGTTAGAAAAGAAGTTGATTTATACCCTCTTAATTCATCAGCTTGACTTGGAGAAACCATGTCAAAGTGAAGCTCCTTGTAAGCATTTGGAACATTAATCGTTCTGTTTTCATGAACAGCCTGGGTTGCCTCAATAAAA
The DNA here is from genome assembly GCF_003072505.1 of Polynucleobacter rarus. GTDB lineage: Bacteria > Pseudomonadota > Gammaproteobacteria > Burkholderiales > Burkholderiaceae > Polynucleobacter > Polynucleobacter rarus. Next base: position 780,050 of record NZ_NTGB01000001.1, on the reverse strand, counting down.
AAATTAGGTGAGCCATCCCTGTGATAGAGGGGTTTGTTGGGTATTTCAATTGTTTTACCTGAGGAACCACCTTCTTTAATATTCAAACTTTTAACAACAAGAATCTCACATTGCAACTCGTTAGCCTGAGTCATTAGATAAAGAGTACCGCTATCACAATTGGTAATATCAATAGCTGATATTAAAATTTCTTCTAACAAGTTTTCAAGATTTTTTTGACTCGATAGGGCAATACCCACATGAACTAATTTATGGAAGTTAGTAACAAAATTATTCACTGAGCTCATGCATGGGTCCTGTTGAATTTGTAGCTGGGTTTCAGCAAACATTTCTGCTTGCTTGTTAAATGATGAAATATGAAGTTATTAGCCGCAAGAATTAAAGCGCAATAACTCATTAAAATTATATTTTCCTAAGGTCCTTATCGGAAAAAAGGGGTTCTATTTCAATATTATATGAAAAGTATCCCCAATTTAGATAATTAGTGTCATAAAAATTCATTAAAATTGAACATTCAAAAAAATTTCTTTTAAACCAATCACTACAGTGATTGTTTTAGAACACTACCTCAAAAGAATTTATTATTTTATTATGCGTCAAATTGTTGTAATTTTCATTTTATTGATCATTGGCAATGAGAGCTTTGCTCAAACCAATTCAATATTAGATGCATACTTAAAAAATAAAGCAAATGCTTTTTTAACGGTAAATGGCTTGACATTGACCCCTGATGTGACCACGGGCTCCATTTCGATTTCAGACACAAAAACTCAAAACCCTAATTTACAAATGACTTCCCTCGGGGGAGGCGGCACTCTTTCTCCTAGTTTTCCTTTATATGTTGAAGGCACGCTAGCCTTGAATCGATACGATCCATCCTTTGTGAATAGTGCAGGAGGTGTTGCTCAGCTGATTCCTGTTAAGTGGAATAGTATTTCAGGCACTGGTGGGATTGGCTGGGATTTCCAACTGATGGATAAGCTGAAGTTTAGACCAATGGCCAACCTTTCTCTAGGACACGTAGAAAGCGACTTATCCATTTTATCTAGACTGATTCAATATAAATTAGGGAAAGATTTTGATTTTCTAGATGGTGGTAGGCTCAATTCTTATGGCTTAGGCGGCTCTATCATGTTGGATTATGAAGACTATCGTCCTGAAGAAGAGATTGATATCGAACTGCGTTACACCAATATTAACTTAACGAGTTTTAATAGTAATGCCGTGGTCATGGGTAATTTAGACGCCCAATCAATTAGTCTATGGGCTAGACGCAGAGTTCCTTTGGGCTATCAGGTGTGGGGGATGCCCTTCAGATCCGTTACAGAATTTTCACATAACGAATTTCTTGGTGATATGCGCGGCGCTCTTGGTTTTAACTTTCTGACTTCTTTGGGGGCTGGACTTGAACTGGATATCGAACAAAAAGCGATATTTTTTACTCGCGCAAGAATGATGTTACGTTACGTATTTGGTGAAAATGTCCAAGGCTGGTCACTGGGTTTTGCAGCTAGCTTTTAGCTGGGGGTAATTCCTGCAGCCTTAACCACCTTACTCCATCGATCAATCTCTGATCGAATAAAATTAGCAAACTCTTCTGGCGAATCTAACTCGACATTTGCTCCCGATTTTTTTACTTCCTCTCGCGCTGCAGCAGGTCCAAAAGTATCTTGAACACCCTTATTTAAAATAGCAATAATCTCTTTGGGAGTTCCAGCTTTTGCCACGACACCATACCACTGGGTTGCTTCAAAGCCCTTCAATTCTGGAATGCCAGACTCAGCAATTGTTGGTAATTTAGGTAAAGAGTCAATTCGTTTGCTACTAGAGACCGCAATTGGATTTACTTTTTCAGCCTCTATAAAGGGCATTAATGGAGGGGATCCTGTCATGATCATATCCACCTGCCCACCAATGACATCCGTTACAGCGGGTGAGGTTCCTTTATAAGGGATATGAATTACATCAATCCCGGTTTGTAATTTAAAGTATTCCATCGCAATATGCGCAGCACTCCCGTTTCCGCCGGAACTATACGATAACTTACCGGGACGTGCTTTGGCATATTGAATTAATTCCGCAACTGTTTTAACAGGAATTTTCGAGTTCACAACAAGCACGTTAGTAACTTGAGCTATTTTAGAAATTGGGGCAATATCTTTACGTGGGTCATAAGATAAGTTTTTAAACAAAGGCACGTTCACCGCTAAATTACCGATATTCCCCAAATAAATCGTGTAGCCATCGGCAGGAGCTTTGAGCATTACGTCCATCGCAATTTGACCACTAGCACCTGGCTTGTTTTCAATAATGACGGGTTGCTTGTAAATTTCGGTTAGTTTATTACCCAACATTCTTGCAAAAATATCTGTCGATCCACCTGGCGTATAGGGCACTAATAAGCGAATGGGTTTATTAGGATATGTATTTTGGCTCAATCCAGTCGCAGCGTATGTCAGCATTAAAATGGGGATTAATTTCTGGAAGATATTTTTTATCATGGTGCTTAAACGATTTAATTGAAATCTCATGATAAAGGTTCAAAAAAATATTACAAGAGGGCAATCCCTTTACTAAGGACTTAACAAATAAGTTTCCTGATTTTGAATGTTTAATGAATCAGCAACCGATACAAAATGATTGCGGTTCTTTCCTTTAGAGACTTGACTGGATGTGGTTTCGAACAATCGGATAGATATACTTTTCCCAACGTTTGCCATTAAAAACACCATAATGACCTACCCCTGCTTGGAGATGATGTGACTTACGGTAAGCGGGTAGTAAGGCACAGAGATCTTGTGCGGCTAGGGTTTGACCAATTCCACAAATATCATCTCTCTCGCCCTCAATCGTTAATAAAAAAGGTTTCTTAATTGCTCTTAGATTAACAATACGGCCTTGGCATTCCAAGATACCTTTAGGTAATTCAGTTTTTTGAAATATTTTTTCTACGGTTTCTAGATAAAAATTCTCCGATAAGTCCATTACGGCGAAATACTCTTCATAAAAATCAGCAATTACTTGGGCTTCTTCATTTTTACCTTGAACGCGAAGTTTGTAGAGTTTTTTAAAGGTTTCTTGATGACGGTTGAGATTCATATTCATAAATGCTGTCAGTTGTGTCACACCTGGATAGACTCGACGACCTTTACCTAAACATTGATAAGGAACACTCTCAATCAACTTATTTTTAAACCAGGTGATAGGTTTTTGGATAGCTAATTGATTTACCTTCGTTGGGTTCATTCGAACATCAATCGGACCTGCCATGAGAATCAAAGAAGCAGGTGTTAACGCACTTCGATCTTCCGACAATATTGCAGTTGCAACGAGTGCAGCTACGGTAGGCTGACAAACTGCCATTAAATGGGTATCCTCCCCGATAAATCCTAAAAATTGAATGATGTGATCAACATAACTATCAAAATTAAAGTCCCCATCTACCAGTGGTACTTCTCTAATATTTATCCAATCAGTAATGTATACCTCATGATCTTTTAAAAGAGTTTTCAAAGTCCCTTTTAGAAGCGTTGCAAAGTGCCCTGACATCGGCGTGACAAGTAAAACTTTTGGCTCACCGACTACTCCTTCTTTTTTAAAATGTAATAAATTACAAAAAGCAGTCTTGACAGCAAGATGTTCTTCAATTTTTTTTTCATTTTCGTCGGAATCGAAAATAAATTGAATATTAAATTCAGGACGGTTATGAGTAAACCCCATTAGTGATATTTGTTCATTAATGGCTTTAATATTTTGTAAAGACTTAGGAATAAACCTATCAAAATAATGATCTAATGCGTTGTTTTGTTCTTTGGCGGCCCATCTCAATGGGTCTACGAAATTAGCAAAATTTTGATAGGTTTGATACATCATATAGTTGTCCTAATTTTTACCACGGCGTAACTGGAGGAACATCGCATGGGCCTTCAGTTGGAATTGAGCTGAAATCTGCTGGTCCTACAATTTCTAAATACTCCATATCAGGCGAGTAATCAAATAAATAATGCACAATGCCAGGGGCTTGGTGAACACAATCGCCAGCAGACACCAAGGTGACTTTATCTTCATACATGAACTTGGCCCAGCCTTTCATCATAATTACGATTTGAAAATCCGCCACATGGTAGTGCCAACCCGTACCATCCTTAGGGGGCAAATTAGCTTTGACAAGATGAGCGATCACTTTGCCCTGTGTCGCCTTAGCCACCCCTAAATCTCGATATAAAAAAAAGTCGCGTAAACCGTCTGGCAGGTACTTTGTATCGCCTGGTTTATTATGAGAAAAATCTGTTGTTTTTTCAAAAGCAGTAATGTTATTCATGATTAAAACTCCACGTCTAGTTCTTCAATGTCATCGGGTTCTTGAAGGGCGCCCATCACCCATTCCTGCATCTGCGGCATCCCTAAAATCGTATTACTGTACTGCAGACACTTCCCTGACAATGGAATATTGTAGGTTTGGAATCTTGTCACAACAGGTGCAAACATTGCATCTGCGATGGTTGGATTTTTACCAAATAAGAAGGGGCCCTTATACAAGGTTAGACATTCCTCCCAAATGCTAAAAATACGTTGAATATCTTGCTGGGCTTTTGACCATACTTTAAAGTTTGACAATTTCACTTTTAAGTTCATCGGTAATGAAGCACGAAGAGAAGCAAAGCCAGAATGCATTTCACCTGAAATCGATCGACAATGAACTCTTTGCTTCATATTAATTGGCAGTAACTTTGCCTGAGGACATATTTCATTGAGATACTCACCGATTGCTAAGGTATCCCAAATCTTTAAGCCTTGATGATCTAACCTTGGGACAAGAATGGACGGAGATAGTAACAAAAGTTCTGCACGATTTTCTATGCTATCTGATTGAACTTGTACTTCCTCAAAAGATAAGCCTGATAACTTCACCATTAACCAACCTCTTAGTGACCATGAAGAATAGTTCTTACTACTAATTGTTAAGGTTGTTTTATTTGTCTTCGTTGCCATAATTTCCACCGATTTAATTAGACATATAACAATTACAGTCTAGTAGTGAAAAATTGAGCCCAAAAAAGATAAGCACTTGATGAGTGCAAAATAAGAAAGAATATCTAACAATAAGTTAACTTTTGGGGAATGTTAAAAATAATTTTTATTTTAAAGCTAATTTTAGAAAAATTAGTCGTGCACCAAAGGATTCCAACAAGCAACTTGCGTTTGCTCTATAAGCAATAAATCCGGAGCAACGAGTTCACATTGTTTATTTAAGTAGGAACACCGTTTAGCAAATGAGCAACCCTTGATATTCTCTCCCACATGAGGGGGAGATCCTGGGATTGCTAACAATGACTTACCCTTCGATTCAAAGGTAACAACGGAATTAAATAGTCCCTCAGTATAGGGATGAAACGGACTTGCTAAGATTGTGTTCAGTTGTGCTTTCTCAACAATTTTGCCCGCATACATGACAGCAATTTGGTCTGCTAACTCTGTAGCCGCACCAATATCATGCGTTACAAAAATGAGGGCCATATTTAATTCTTTTTGTAACTCTTTTAGCAACAATAAAATTTGCATTTGCACTGTTGCATCTAGTGCCGTAGTGGGTTCGTCGGCTAACAGAATTTTGGGGTGGCAAGCAAGTGCTAAAGCAATCATAGCTCTTTGGCGCATACCTCCGGAAAGTTCATGTGGATATGCCTTAAAGCGCTGCTTAGCTTGAGGAATTTTAACCATATCCAATAAATCAAGAGCACGTTTTTGGGCATCTTGATAAGAAATAGATTCATGGGCTCTAATCATTTCGACAATTTGATATCCGATGGTGTAAACCGGATCAAAAGCTGCACCTGATTCTTGAAAAACCATTGATACAGCTTTACCGCGATAGTCATTCAATTCTTTTTTATTGAATTCGAGGACGTTTTTTCCTTCAAAAAGAATCTCTCCAGAAATAGCAGTACTTCTTTCCTCATACAGTCTCAATAAAGCTCTGAGTGTAACGCTTTTGCCAGAGCCAGATTCTCCCAGCAAAACGAGTGACTGCTTCTCATGTAGCTCAAAACTTAAACCATTTAATACTCTCGTCAGTTTTTGATCTTTAAGAAAATCTAAATGAAGTTGATGAACTTTTAACAGGGGTATATTTTTCATCGATATCACTCCTTACCTTGTTCAGGATGAGCTAAGTGGCAGGCAACCCAATAATCTTGATGGGGATTAACAGCCTGCAAGACAGGTTCCTTTAGACAAACTTCTTGAGCCTGCGGACATCGTGTTCTAAATTTGCAACCACTTGGTAAATGAATTGGATTAGGTGGATCTCCTGACAAAATAATTTTTTCCACACCATTGATTTTTTTATATTCAGGTACCGAGGAGAATAATGCTTTTGTGTAGGGATGCCTTGGCTTTTCAAATATTTTATCGGAAGGCCCATATTCGACAATTTGTCCCAGATACATGACAATCAATCGGTCACTAATGTAATTGACAACCTGTAAATCATGGGAGATAAATAAAAAAGTCAGCTTACTTTCTTTTTTTAACTCAATCAATAAATTTAAAATTTGTGCTTGGACTGATTTATCTAATGCCGCGACTGACTCGTCAAGAATTAGCATCTTGGGATTGAAAGCTAAAGCTCGAGCAATGTTCACTCGTTGACGTTGTCCACCAGAGAGTTCACTTGGATAGCGATTACCGAATTGATTCGCATCAAGACCAACTCGACTCAGTAATTGAATCGCTAATTGCCTAGCATCTTCATGACTCATACCGTGCATTGTTGGACCGAAGGCAATTGCTTCTTCAATCGTAAGTCTAGGATTTAAAGAAGAATAAGAATCCTGAAAAACCATTTGTAAATTTTTTTTCAGATTTTTGAGCGAAATTCCACGAATTTCATTAACCCCTTGACCATCAAAAATTAAATTTCCTGCATCATGTTTTAATAAGCCAGAAATCAACTTGGCAAGCGTAGATTTACCACAACCTGACTCACCAACGATGCCAAGAGTTTCACCTTTTTTTAATTCAAAACTAACGCCATTCAATGCATGAACATATTTTTTCTCTTTTGAAAAAAATGAACCTTTTATTGGAAATCGTTTATAAAGCTGGTCAATAATCAAGAGCGGTTGATTAACCCCACCCAAATCTGGATCTTGAACAATATTCACTTGATTATTCATCATGATTTTTTCGACATCGCTTGACGGAATGCATCTGAGAGTAAATTAAAGGCAATCGAGGTAATAAAAAGCCAAATCCCCGGCAAGGCAGATAAAAACGGTTTGGTATAGATGGCTGGCCTTAAAGTGTTGAGCATTAAACCCCACTCGGGTTCAGGGGGTTTTACTCCTAATCCTAAGAAAGATAATCCGGAAGCTAAGATCATACAAACACTAATAAGACTCGTCGCGTAGACAAAAATAGGACCAACTACATTACTCAGGAGATGAACCCGAATAATTGTCAATGAACTAGCGCCACTCATTCTTGCAGCATCAATGTATTCCATATTTCTAATTTGAGTAGCTGCACTTTCCGCAACACGAACAATCTGCGGTGTAAAAACAACCGTCAAAGCAATAATGCTATTCATTATTCCAGGGCCCATTGCCCCGGAAATCGCCACGGCAAGGAGAACAGATGGAAAAGCATAAAAGATATCTAAGGTTCTCATTACAAAAGTGTTGATCTTGCCACCAACAAAACCGCTGACTAAACCAATGGTAGTGCCTATCACAAACGCTAAAAAAATCGGCGTAAACCCAATTAAAAGTGTCATACGTCCACCGTAAATTAACCGAGTTAACATATCTCGGCCTAGCTCATCAGTACCCAGCAGATGTCCAGGGGAACCAATATCAAGAAGTCTAGCGCTCATAGAACCTTGATAAGGTCCATATGAACAGATCCATGGGGCAAATATCGCTGATGCAAAAATGACTATGAGAATAAAACCACTAATCCAGGCTGAACGATCTTTCAAAAAAATAGTCAATACATCTCGCCAATAAGTTTTTCTTCTAGGCACGTTAGATATTCCTATTGAATTCATGACTAGGACCTCATAATCCGTGGATCTAAAATAGATTGAAGAATATCAATGACTAAATTTAGTATCACAAAGAACATACAAAGAATGAGAACGATGCCCTGAAGTAAAGGGAAATCTCGTTGAAAGATCGCTATGTTGAGCAAAAATCCAGTACCAGGCCAAGAAAAAACGGTTTCTATGAGGATAGAACCACCCATCAAATACCCAATTTGAAGACCAACTACAGCCAATACCATGGGTAAAGCATTTCTAATCACGTGTTTTAATACGGTCATATCTGTTAAACCACGGGCACGAAGAGAAACCAGAAACTCTCTAGCTAAAATCTCGGCAACGATGGATTTAACACTTCGGGTAATAATGCCAGTAGGAATGACTGCCATCGTAATTGCTGGCAACAACATAAATTTAATGTGTTCAAAGTCCCAGTAAAAAGCTCCGCTATCAGGTCCAGCCCCCATAGATGGAAGCCAACCCAACCATACTGAAAAAACAATCGTTAACACTAAACCTAACCAGTAGTGCGGAACACTAATACCGATGAGCGATAAAAAAGTGGCAATTCGATCAAGCCATGAGTTTTGATAAAAACCAGCAACTCCACCCAAAAAAAATCCTAAACCAACTCCCAAAAAACTTGCAATTAAAGCAATCGAAAGAGTATGTGAAAAAGCTGTCAGGATCTCGCCCAAAACTGGTCGCCCCGATGCGATTGATACTCCTAAATCGCCAGTAACTGCCTTCTTTAACCACAGCAAATATTGAACAGGAACTGGGCGATCTAAGCCATAACTAATTTTCAATGCCTGGACAACCTCTTCAGGTGCATCTGCAGGAGCTATGGCACTAATTGGATCTCCAGGTGCCATAAAAACGAGAGCGAAAGTTAAAATCGATACACCAAGAATGATGGGTACAGAGTATAAAATTCGCTTCAAAACATATAAAAACATCTGTTACATCTTAATTGTAGTGAGATCTTGAAACCAATGCTGCGCTTGTGTGTAGTTTTTCACTTTGGGCGATAACATGTGTGGATTTGTGTCATGCACCACCCAAACCATCAAGGCATCATTCACCATCGCTTCATGCACTTTAGCCAAATAACCATCCTGTTTTTTAGTGTCATAGGTAGACCTGATCTGCATAATTAAATCATCAATAATTGGATTAGCATACCCGCCCCAGTTCACGCCATTAGGTGCGATATATTTACTGTCCATGAACCGTACTAATGCATAAAATGGATCAGCAGTTACATAACCGAGGTTGATCGCTGTGATCCCTTTTCCAGCATTCAATGGATCTGCTGACCCTTTTCTCCAATGTAAATAAAGATTTTCTAGCTCTACTACCTCAAACTCAATGTTGATGCCAATTTCAGCTAAGCTTTGTTGCATAAATTCATTCATTGGCAACGATAACATCTGCCCTGTACCACCTTTGGCAATAATGACTTTTGCTTTGACAGGTCGGTCTTTGGAATAACCAGCTTGCTTCATGAGTGCTTTTGCCGCAGCCAAATCGTATTTGATTTCGAAGTTGGGTTTGCCAAACCAAGGGTTAGTTTTATCTACTTGCCCAAAGGCTGGTTGAGCCAAACCATTCATTAAAGCAACGACTGCATTTCGATCAATAGCTAAATTCGCTGCTTTTCTAACTCGAATATCTAACCAAGGTGAACCGAGTTGAGTACTGAAATGATAGGGCCACACATGAGGAGTTACGTTTTGAACCAATTTAAAACCTGAAGACTTTAATTTTTCAACAGAATCCGGTGGTGGACTTTCAATCATGTCTACCTGCCCGTTCATCAAAGCATTAACTCGGGTTAAGGCATCCGGAATTGTCATTAAAATGACGCGATCTGTTTGGGCAAGTCTTGTTTTATCCCAATAATCGTTAAACTTTACCAACTCTGCACGCTCACGTGGAACAAGTTTATCTAGTTTAAAAGGACCCGTTCCAGAGGGTTCGTAAGAAAATTTATTCCAATCTTTAGTCTTAGACCATTGAGTAGGACTAGAGATTAAAAACCATGGCAGCTGATAAGGAAACAAGGCATCTTCAACTTTAGTAACGATATCAATATGAGAGTCGTCAACTTTTTTGTAACTTGCTATGGAAGGTATTCTTGGCTTTACTTGTGCAGCTTGCTTAGCATCGTATTGTTCTGACTTATCATTGAGAACTTTTTCTAAGTTCCAAAATACTGCTTCTGCATCAAAGGAAGAACCATCATGAAATTTGACCCCTTTACGCAAAGTAAAATGCCAAACTTTTTTATCCTTATCGTCTACTTTCCAGTCAGTGGCTAGGCCCTTGATTAGTTTACCGGGACGATTAGAAATATTAGCTTCCCAAGCAATTAATGGATCATAAATAGTGTGACCAGTAAATTGATAACCACCTGCACCCTCATTAGGTTGTCCTGATGTTAATGGAATGTCTGCCATAGAAATACCATAACGAACAACCGTTTCGGCTGAAGATTGTTGGCTTACCAACAAGCCACATAATCCGACCATCACTAATTTCAGGATCAAAGATTTTTTTGACATTAGATTCATTGAAATTTCCCATTTGAGTTTTCAAAATCTAATTATCAGTAATGCTAATCTATCAAGGATAAGGCATCTCCCCAGAACTGGGCTTATGATTTCGAATGAAACATGAAAACACCGCAATGGTGCATTAGGGAGGATCCGTTAGAGATTCAAGCCATTTACTTATTAATAGAATTCACAATATCGGGAATAGTATGGCCTGCAAGAATTTTTCGGCTTAAATCATCTTCAAGACGAGCTTTTTTTTGGGCTAAAAGTAATACTTCCTCAACATATATTCTAGGCACAAAACAAACTCCTGACTCATCAGCTACTACTAGATCACCGGGATTGACAAGTACATTACAAATGTAAACAGGCCCGTTGATCTCTTCAGATTGAACCCGCCACTTTCCGGTTATGGGAGTAACCCCTTTAGACCAAATAGGATAATCAACGGCTTTAAAGTCGGCCACATCCCGCACTACGCCATCTACTATTGCCCCTAGTTCACCTTGGCGCTTACCCATGCGTCCACCGACGCCACCCATATTCGAGGCAGTTTGTACACCTTGAATCACTAAAACATCACCTTTTTGAGCCAAATTATGGCATTCCGCTTCTGCCATTAAGTTCTTTTTTCCCTTCACAATCTCTGTAAAGTCTCCTTGCCGTTCAATATTTTTCAAGGTTAAAGCAATGCCAACAAGGTGCCTTCCAGGAATGATGCACTTCAGAACTGATCCAGGAATAGCTCCTGGTATTCCTAACTCATCCAAGGCGTCAGAAACTGCACAGGTACAATCTCCCAAAGCATGAAACGCATTCAAAATGTCTTCATGAATACGTGGAGTTTCGATTAATTTAATTTTCTGGGGATCAATTTTTCCAGTCAATTGTTTGGGTTGTGAACTCACTTAAGACTCCTGTGGTGTTAGGGGAGTTCTTAATTCAGGATGCTGTGCGAGATACTCAATTAATAGCCCTTTTAAACCCTCTTTCTCAATCATATTTTTGACACCTTGATCCATCCCAGAAAAAGACATAGAGGTATTTTGCGAAAGATTCAAAACCTTGCCAGTTAGATAATTCACTTCTAATTCATCTCCGTTATTGACCTGTTGAGTGATACCATAACACTGCGTTAAGCAAGGAATAGCAGTTGCTACAACTCCCTGGAAAGCCCTTACTCCCATGGATTCACATAAGATAGTTAGATTCAGGTACTTCATGGCAATTAAGCCAGTATTGTGAGCCTTGCCCGCTAAAAAATTCTTCCCACCTACAATAATGTCGCCGGGTTGAATTCTTTGAATCAATTCGGGATCAATTTGAGCAAATAGTTGAGGCATTATTTTTTCAGGATCCGTTATACGTGCAGTCACCATCTCAAAGGCAATCACTCCACCATCATGGGGTACATCATCACCTAATACATGAGCTTTTCCTCTAACAAGCCATTCCATCTTTACCCTTTCAACTTTTGTAACTCTCTGGGATCTTGAATAAACCCAGCCATTGCTGAAGCAACAACGGTTAAGGGGCTCGCCAAATAACATTCTGCCTCTGTCGACCCCATTCGGCCAGCACCATTAGTTGCAGCTGTAGAAATTGAAACCTCTCCAGGCCCAAGAGGTCCCCCTACTCCACCCGCACAGGGACCACAACCTGGTGGGAGCATTATGGCCCCAGCATCTAGCAAAATATTAGACAATCCAGAATCAGCTAATTGCTTTGCAACTTTGACCGTACCAGGAACTAAAATCATCCGAACATGTTCTGCAATTTGATGATTTTTTAAAAGTTTTGCAGCCAATTGAAAGTCATCAAACATTCCAGAACCACAGGCTCCAATATAAGCATGATCAACTTTTCTGCCGATGACCTGAGAGATATCCACGGCATTATCAGGTGCTCCAGGTAATGAAACTTGAGGCTCAATTTGCGCGATATCGATCTGAAGAATATTTTCGTAGTTCGCATCTAGATCACTTTTAACAGCGGCAGGATTTTCTCTTACCATTTGATCGGTTGGCTCAAACATAACATTTGCTACGCCAATTTCAGTCAGCGTATTACAAAGAGCTACCTTATAGGAAAGCGGCATTCTTTGAATCGCTTCACCTGCAAATTCAATAATCCGATAATCATATTCGACATCAAATTCTTTAGCTGTCAATTTAGAGCTTAACCAAAACCCTAAATCTCTAGGATGAACACCCGAGGAATAATCGCCCACTAATTCAATTCTTAAAGTCGGTGGCACAATCAACCAATTGGTACCAGTTGCCAGCACTGCTGTAATATCAGGGCCCGCTCTTTGGGCAAAAGCGCCCACAGCACCAAAATTTGTACAGTGCATATCGTAAGCAAATAAAAACATTCCAGGTCTTACGAGCCCACTTTCCATTGGAAAAATATGTCCATGCCCACCTCTACCAGCGTCAAAAAAATGTCCTACTTGCCATTTTTTTGCGATTTGTCGATTCGCACTTGCTTGAGCAATTGATTTTGGGGTGGTATAAATGACTTGGTGATCCGTTACAAACATAACCCGTTCTGGGTTAGTTATTCTCTGATAGCCTAGACCATCAAGTTGTTGAAAAGCAGTTTGTATAAATCCATCATGCAGAATAACTAGTTCGGGATCTGGATAAATAATATCTCCCGGTGAAACCAGATTCCGATGCGCAGCCTTTGCTAAAATTTTTTCGCTGAGATTAGCGCCCATCTTATTCGACCTTAATTTTTGCTAGTTTGGCGCTTCTTGACCATTTATCTGTTTCAGTCTTGATAAAACTTTTAAATTGTTCTGGTGAACCGGGCCTTGCTTCAAAACCTTGTTGCTCCATAATCACTTTGGTCGAAGGTAGATTCAAAAATTTATTTAACTCGAAATTAAGTTTTTGAATCACATACTGGGGCGTACCAGTCGGCACTAATAACCCATTCCAATCCACCACTTCAAAATCAGTTAAGCCCATTGAGTCTAAAGTTTTCACTCCAGGATATTGAGGAACAGGCTTTTTTGATGTCACACCAAGGGCAATCAATTTACCAGCTTTAACAAAAGGTAAGGTTGGTGATAGACCTGAAAAACTAAAATCAATTTCACCGGAAACCAGAGCGGTCGTTGCTGGTCCAGCTCCCTTATAAGGGATGTGAGTAGTTTTAATATTTGCTGTTAAGTTAAATAGTTCACTCGCCATATGCGCAGCACTACCGCTTCCGGCAGTACCAAAAGTTTCTTTATCTGGATCGGCCTTTGCTCTACGAATCAAATCATCCATAGATTTAATACCAGTTTTAGGAGCTGTCACTAATACCAAAGGTGTCACCACGGATAAGCCAACTGGCTCAAAATCCTTCATTGTGTCGTAGGGTAATTTTTCATAAATAGCTGGATTAATGGTTAAAGCACCAATATGACCGACTAAAACGGTATATCCATCAGGAGAAGACTTCGCCACGAAATCAGTACCAATCCCCCCACCTGCACCTGCTTTATTTTCGACAATAACACTTTGACCAAGTTGTTCAGTGAGTCCTGTTGCAACAATTCTAGCGGCGATATCCGTATTACCGCCAGGTGCAAATGGGACGATAAATTTAATCGGTTTATTAGGATAAGACGATTGATCTGCAGCACAAGCAGCTCCTGCATTCAAACAAAGAAAGAAAGAAATTATTTTTAATGCTTTCTTAAATTTAGCCATTACTTTGTCTCTAAACGGTAGTCATTATTATTAAAAGAATTTTACTCTCGTTTTTAGGGCATTTAATCTAATTTCTATTTGAATGAATTGGTATGACAAAAACAATCTTTGAGTTTTGTCTCATAATAAACATTCCTTGAATTCATCTAAAAACTCATGACAAACAAAAAAATAGGCATTATTGGAGCTGGTATCGCCGGACTATCTTGTGCAAAACAATTACTCAATGCTGGTTTTGAAGTACAGATATTTGATAAAAGTCGTGGTGTTGGTGGACGAATGAGTCACCGTGTATTTGATCAATGGCACGCAGATCATGGAGCACAATACTTTACTGCTACCCATCCTCAATTCGTCGAAGAGCTCCAAGAGTGGATCTTACATGGAGTTGCGCAAGAATGGCATGCGAAAATTGTTAATTTTTGTGATGGTCAATTCTCTGAGAAAAAACATCAAATCAAGCGCTATGTCGGCGTTCCAGCGATGACAGCACCAGCAAAGTTTTTAGCGAAGAATATGTCGGTATTTCTGTCTCAGACAATCACTGAGATTAGAAAAAATCAAAAAAAATGGCAACTCGTCTCCGAAGAGTCTGGGGTACTAACTGACGAGTTTGATTATTTGGTTTTTGCCATCCCGCCCATCCAAGCAAAAAAAATCATTAGTCAGCAATCTGACTCATTAAGTTTAATATGCGAGCAAGCCAATATGCTCCCATGTTGGACCTTACTAGCCTATTTTAAGGAACCCTTAGGCCTAGACTTTGATGCTGCCTTGGTTCAAGATAATATCTTCTCGTGGATTGCACGTGATAATTCAAAACCGAGTCGAGTCAACTCGCATGCATGGGTAGCTCAAGCAAATCCAGATTGGTCTTTAAAACAGATTAATTTAAATAAATTGGAAGCTGAAAAAATTCTTCTTCAAGAATTTGAAAAGATCAGTGGTGTTGCTAGCGATTTCAATCAAATTCAATTGTGGCGTTATGCCAAACTAGAAACTCCTAATACGCAAAATTTTGCCATTGACGAAAATATGCAACTTGCACTTTGTGGCGATTGGTTACGCAATTCAAAAGTAGAGGACGCATGGCTCAGCGGCTACTTCTTAGGAAACAAGTTAAAGAAGACGTTAATACCCAGCGACTAGACCGTCTCTTCTAGAGTCACTTGCCGCGATATAGCCATCTTCTTGGTTGTCACTCAAGCGACCAATAAATTGTCCAGAACCAAAATCCATATAGGGGTCTTCAACACTCTTAATTTGATGACCCATTTGACTGAGCTCACTTGCAACTGTAGCGTTAAAGCTTGCTTCAATATCAAGCGTAAAGTCGCGGTTCACCTTCCATCGTGGCGCATCACAAGCCGCTTGAGGCTGTTGTTGATAATCCAACATTCTGATGACGGTTTGTAAATGACCTTGGGGTTGCATATCCCCACCCATTACACCAAAACTCATTTCTGGCACGGTAATACCGTTTACCTGCTTGGTAATAAACGCTGGAATAATGGTGTGAAATGGACGCTTACCACCAGCAACGACGTTTTCAGATTGAGGATCCATCGAAAAACCAAATCCACGATTTTGTAAACTGATGCCAAACTCAGGCACGACCACACCAGAGCCAAAGCCCATATAGTTACTTTGAATAAAAGAAACCATCATGCCTGACTCATCCGCACTCGTTAGATAAACAGTTCCACCAGTTGACGGTAAACCTGCAAGGGGCGTTTGCGCTTTTTTCAAATCAATTAACTTCGCACGTGACTTTAAATATTCGGGGTCTAGCATCTCAGAGGGTTTGACACGCATACTTCTGGGATCAGCAACATAAGCATAAACATCAGCAAAAGCTAATTTCATGGCCTCAATTTGAATGTGCTGACTCAAGGTACTATCGACCTCAAGCGCTGACATATCAAAATTCTCAACAATGCCCAGTGCAATCAAAGCGCCAATCCCTTGTCCATTAGGCGGAATCTCATGAACATCATAACCACGATAATTCTTTGAAATTAACTCTACCCAATCGGGTTGAAATTTTGCAAGATCCTCTTGCGTCATACTGCCACCGTGAGTCTGAGAATGCTTTGCGATGGCACTTGCAATTTCACCTTCATAAAAATCACGTAAGCCTGCGCGGCATAGTTGTCTGAAAGTCTTCGCCATTTCAGGCGCTTTAAATATTTCACCGACATTAGGAGCCCTGCCATTAGGCATAAAGAACTCTTTAAATCCAGGACCAGTAAGTAATTCAGGGATGGCAGCAGCCCATTTATGGGCCACAATCGGAGCTACAGCGTGCCCTCTTTCAGCAATTTCAATAGCGGGTTGCAAAATTGTCTCGAAAGAAAGACTACCGAATTTTTCATGCAATGTCATCCATCCAGCAATAGCTCCTGGAACAGTCACACTATCCCAGCCTCGTTTAGGACGCTTCGCTAAACCATTCCCCTCTTCACCATACTTATTTTTAAAATAATTTGGATTCCAACTCTGAGGTGAAACGCCTGAGGCATTCAAACCATGCAACTGCTGGCCATCCCAAATAATAGCGAACATATCACTACCTAAACCATTGGAGACGGGTTCAACCACCATTAACATGGCAGCCATCGCAATCGATGCATCCACCGCATTTCCACCTAATTGCATCATCTTTAAGCCGGCTTGGGAGGCGAGAGGATGCGAAGTTGTCGCCACATTTCTGGCAAACACGGGGATACGAGTAGAGGGATAATGGGCGTTCCACTGAAAATTCATAAGCGGCTTTCTAAGTTTTAATCGGCTTCGATACGTTGGTCTTTGATAATTTTAGCCCACTTGGCACGATCAGAAAGCATTTGGTCTTTGAATTGTGTAGCAGAACCACCACCAACCTCAGCACCATTACTTACCAATTGCTTAATCACTTCAGGATCTTTTAAGGTCTTGTTCAATGCCATATTTAACTTTTCTAATATTTGTGGTGGTAAATTTTTCGGACCATAAAATCCCCAAATATTTTCAGAGACAAAGTTCCCTAAATTATAGGCACCACCAATTTCCATCAGTGTTGGCACATTGGGTAACAACGGTGTTCTCTTGCGGCTTGTGACAGCTAAGACAGTTAACTTGCCATCCTGAATACTGGGTAATGCTGAAACAAGCGCATCAAACAAGACTTGTACTTTTCCTGAGATTAAATCAGGCATCGACAAGCTTGATCCTTTATAAGGAATATGCATCATGTGGGTTCCTGTGTCAGCATTAAACATCTCACCCGTTAAATGCATAATGGTGCCAGTACCTGCAGAAGAGTAATTTAACCCATCAGGATGAGCCTTAGCATAAGCGATAAACTCTGGTAAATTTTTGACGCCAATTTGTTTGGTTACCAAAAATACATGGGGCGATGTCGCTGCATGAATAATGGGGGTGAAGTCCGCATCATAGTCAAAGGGCACTTTTTTGCCGAGGGCTGCGCCAATAGCATGTGTACTGGATGAGGTAATTAATATGGTGTAACCGTCCGACTTTGCTTTGGCGACTAGATCACAGCCAATATTTCCGCCAGCTCCCGGGCGATTATCAACCACCACACTTTGCCCGAGTTGAGTTGAGAGCGACTTGGCAATAATCCTAGCAACAATATCCGTTGAACCACCAGCTGGGAAAGGTGTAATTAGTGTGATTGAGCGATTTGGATAATCAGTTCCTTGAGCACCGGTTAACTGGGAAAATAATGCAAGTACCGCAATTCCAACAGAACATATAAATTGATTAGTTTTCATAAACCCTCCTAGGATGATTCTAAAGTTCAATCCTAACAGAGGATGAAAAAATGCACCATGATGTTTCAAGATGCATTAGGAGTGGGAATGTGATCCCTTCATCAAAAGTCTAATAATTTGGAGGTACGTCATTCAATTACATTTTTGGATTCTTGTCTTGAACAATCTGGTCTTGGAAGTCTTTAAAAACCTTAATAGAACCAGATGTCGTTAAGTACCCTCTTTCACGATACAGTAAATTACCATCATCGAATTTCACAGGGCAGTGATTGTTTTGACAAATCATCGGATAAGGATCAAAAGATCGTACCTGATTCGCATTCAACATTTCATTCAATTGGCTTCTTAACTGAAAAAACTGTGGGGGAATATCCTTTACTGCTAACGAACAGCTTTCTCTTAATACCGGTCGGAATGGGGGCATTCCAACACACTCAATTGGATCAAAATTAATTTCAGGAGGTGAATAAATAAAAATGAGTTCTTTGCCATGAGCTCTTAATTCAAATATGGTTTGTTGAAGTTGCATTAATAAAAGGGTTGGATCAGCGATGTTGGACGTCCTCATTGCCAAAATAACCGTTTTGATATTTGGATCTTTTTGTATTCCTAGGATTAATTGATGCATCAATTCTGAGGATTCATTTTCTGGCTTGTCGGCGGAACCTAGAATGAAAGGCTTTTGCCCTGGCCATCCAATCATCGCAAAAGGTTTTCCTTCTAACGAATAACTAGCTGCTAAACCTTCATAATTATTGTGAGCAATACTATCTCCAATCAACAGAACTTCAACAGGATGTTCATTATCAGACGCCCGACAAAATTTAGGGGCATACTGTCCAAACTGTTTAAGGCAAGCCTGATCCACTTGAGGTGGACGACCACCAAAAGAATCTTTGATATGTTTCTCTCTAAAATTTAATCCATCTCTGGTATACACACTCCAACCTTGACTACCAACAAAAATCAAACTAATCAGGAGAATCAAAGTAATTTTTTTAGATCCATATCGAACGTAACGTTCTAAAAATCGATACGTAAGATAGGCTAAAACAACTGCAGCGAAAAGAAGTAAAAACTTATAAAAAGGGGTGAGCCTCCCGTTCGTCACAATTTGTCCAAAGGAGATTAAAGGCCAATGCCAAAGGTATAGGGGATAACTAATGATGCCTATGCCTACCATTACGGGGTTGCCTAAAACTTTTTTCGCCATCAACGAATTTTGGCTGAATAAAATAATACTTAAGGAAGCAAAAGTACATAAAAGTACTAACAAGACTGAGTGAGTTTGAAAACTAGGAGTCATGAAAGCTATCAGTAAAAAAATGGTAAAACTGAATAAAATGAAATAGTTTGAATACTTAAAACTCAATCGTTCATAAAACGAGGAATATTGTTGAATAAACAGTGCGCACATTGCCCCTATTTGAAATTCCCAAAAGCGATTAAATGAAAGATAAAAGGCGCCAATTGCATCTTTTTCTATAAAGAGAAGATTGAGCAGCAATGAAATACAGAATACGATCATCGTCACTTTAAAAACATTGAATTTGAATTGATAAGTGAGTAAAAGGATTAATGGCCAAAAAATATAGAATTGAATTTCTACCGATAGCGACCATAAATGAAGTAAGGGTTTGAGCATTGACTGGGTATCAAAATAGCCACTTTCTTGCCATAAAACAAAATTTAAGAAAAATCCAACCGCCGCAAAAATATGATTTCCAAGCGACGCAAACTCTTTTGAATAGAGTGCAAACCAACTAAATGCAAAGCAAGCAATGATGACTAAAATAAGAGCCGGAAATAAACGCTTGATGCGTCTACTTTAAAAAAGTAGGAGATTAAATTTACTTTTACTTAAGCCACTGGCAATCAAAGAAGTAATTAAAAAACCTGAAATAACAAAGAAAATATCAACCCCGAGAAATCCAACAGGAAAAAATTCAGGAAAAGCGTGATAAGCAATGACACTGAGAACAGCCACTGCTCTCAATCCATCGATTTCGGCACGATAAAATTCACTAACTTTATTCATAATGGGGTTTATATCGCTTTTTAACTGATAGTTAACAATAATTTTATGGCGCTATTCTGTTGATCCATAAGATGTACCATAGTACATAGATGTTTCAGCGTAAATATGAAGATTTGCACCAAAAAAATACCTTGTTTATTTTTAATTTACTTTGGAAAAAATGAAGAATCTCATTCCCTTGCAACAAATTGAAATCGCTAAACTAATTCATCGTTTACATCGTTCTCCATCAGAGCATAAAGGTGATGCTGGCAAAGCAATTTTGATTGGCGGTCAAACAGGTATGGCAGGAGCACTTTTTCTGGCCGGTCAAGCATGTCTTTATTTAGGTGCTGGTTGGACAATGCTTAGGATATTAGATAAAAAGTCACCACTCGTGCATTTTAATCACCCTGAAATCATGATTAGTCAGGCAAGTTTAGCTGATGCTAACCATTTACAAGATTTAAAACCTGACGCTATTGCCATTGGACCTGGGCTTGGTCAAACTGACTTGGCCAGATCGTATTTGAAAAATGTCCTCGCTTATCCTGAAATCCCTCTAGTCATCGATGCCGATGCATTGAATCTAATTGCTAATTCAAGACAGTTGCTTTCACAATTAAAAAAACGCAATCAAGCTTATCCCAATAGATCAGTCTTAACCCCCCATCCAGGCGAAGCCGCTAGACTTCTAAAAACCAATACAACAGTAATTCAAGCAGATCGGATTGAAACTATCAGGGAGCTAGTTGAATTAACTGGGTCGATCATAGTACTCAAAGGACAAAATACACTTATATCTTCACCAGATCATGAACCTGTAGTTTGTCGTGCAGGAAACCCGGGAATGGCTACTGGAGGAATGGGCGATATTTTGACGGGTAGCATTGCGGCAATCGCTGCTCAAGGCGTTCGTCATCACCTCAATCTATGGGAATCGACATGTATCGCTGTTAACACGCATGCATTAGCAGCTGATCTACTTGTAAAAAAAGGGATCGGACCGATTGGTCTAACCCCTTCAGAGACGATTACTCAAATGAGAGCAATCATCAATCAGTGTTTAAGTCAGCAAAACTCTAAAGTTACTTCTTTTTAGGAATCACTGGCAACAACAAATAAGACTGATGTTTTGGTCCCATATGCAATGTCACCTCAGTATTAAAGACTGCTGGTGGACGATCAGTTTCATCATCATGCAAGAATGGTCCGCAACCGCGCAATGGATTTTTTGTATTTGACAAAAATCCAGCTTCGCCATCATGTTCATAATCTCTACCTAGTATAGTAAGAGCGATACGATAGCCTTTTGAAACCACAATACAAGTTGGCCAGATTTCGACATCTAATTGATAGATCTCACCGGGAACGAGAGGTTGCTTTTCATCATGTTGATGCCATGGACGATACGGCAGACTCTTTTTCTTATCTAACTTACGATGCGAGGCACGTAACCAACCTTGAGCAATCGGTGTATGCGGATCCATCGCCCCTTGGAAGGTAACTTCTTTATTCTCGGGGTCAAATACTCTAACCACCGCGAAAATATCGGCATCATTCGTTTTTGAAGAAACAAAAAGCTTCAGTGCGATAGGACCCGTAATTTCTACTTCTTGCTGTTGCGGTGGGAATGAAAAGGTCACGCCAGCGCCAGTTGTATCGTAAGTAACCGATTGTTTTTCTTTAATCGGGTCTTGTTTAAAACTCATTGAAGCCGTATCTAAATGGAGGCGTGTCCAAACAGTTCTAGCTAAAGGCCATTCATACTCAGCACGTTTAACAAATTTCTCACCGGGACTTCTAACTTGAAGTGTGATTGGGGCTGTCTTTTCCCAACCATTCTTTTTACCTTTTAAGAAATGATCAAAGAATTTTTTCTGCAACAAACGTCCATAATCAGTATAAAAAGGAGCCCAATGGGAATCTCCATGTATTTCCATCCATTTATTTTTAGATGCGCTTCTCACAAAGCCTTCAATATTGCCACGACCATGGAGTCCTTGACCGCCCCAGTTACCTGCAGATAAAAGTGGGACAGTTACTTTAGAGAGATCTGCGGTTCTTTCTTGATACCAATCACAATTTAACTCTTGATCAAGTACCCGTTGCCAAATATTTTCAACGTTCTTAGCTAATTCTTCAGCAGATAATGTAACTGGGCCACAAACTGTTTCACCTGTGACACGACTCCGTTTACCGTTGTCACCCACTCCGTGTTGAACAGTTTTAACTTGAATCTCCATCCAGTTTTTTCTGAAGGTACAGGCAATTCCACCATGACGATGGGATTCACGGTAAGCATCATTCCAGCCTTCCCACACGCAAATCGCTTTTAAATTTTTAGGCTTTGATGCAGCAGCACGCCATTGATTACTAGCAAAATAAGAAATACCGTTCATACCCACATTAGTGTTTGACCATGCTTGTTTTGCAACCCAATCAATACATAAATGAATATCTTTTGTTTCACGGGCATTATTGTGATCCATGAAGCCTGGGGAACGTCCAGCACCTCTAGAGTCAATTCGAATACAAATGTATCCATCAGATACCCATTTTTCAGGATCGACTGTTTCCCAGTTTTGGTATAAATTAGAAGAGCCTGCTAGCACGTCTGGATTGTTTTTTTCCATTGATTCCCAAGCCGTTCTGTAACCCTCTTGGAAAGATAAGCCTTTTCCGTAAGGGCCATAAGTCAAGATTGCAGGATATTTACCTTTTTTAGTAGGTCTAAAAATATCCGCCCTCAGAACTAATCCATCATCCATCTGAATTGGAACGTCCCACTCGACAATCATTCCATCACGTACTTCAGATTTGTAAGCATCCATGCATTTCTCCGTATTTTAAAAATAATTAATTCTGTAGTTCATCAAATTGAATCACAGCGTCAAGTTTACTCAATTTATTAGCGCAGGTAAAAACTTCAATGCTTTAATTTAGAGAAAAGCCCTATTTCAAGATTCGATTTTAATCTCCCAGCACAACTCCTTCACGCCGAGGGTCAGCTCCACCAAAAAGAACCCAGTCTTTAGGATTACTTGGATTTAAATATTGCAAGGAAAATCGACCCTCACTCGTATTGGAGCCTCTAGTAATGCCCTGCAATCCACTTGGAGAATCAAAGTAGCGAATCAGATGGCCTCGATCTTTTAAGTCTTTAATCATCGGACTCCAATTTCCTGATTGCTCCAATTCGGTTTCGCGATTACGACTACCAAAATTTGGCAAACTAATCGCCTCTTGTATATTCATCTGCCAATCGATATAGGCAACTAGTGTTTTGGCAACATAATTAATAATGCCACTACCACCTGCAGAGCCTAAATTCATAATGAGATCACCCTTTTGATTGAATACTAATAATGGTGCCATGGAACTTCTTGGGCGTTTATTTGCTTCAACACGATTAACTACCTTTTTGCCATCCACCGCCGGAACTAATGAAAAATCCGTTAATTGATTATTTAGCAAAAATCCATCCACCATAATGCGCGAACCGAATTGGGATTCAATGGTATTGGTTAAAGATACTGCGTTACCTAATGAATCAATGACGGAAATATGGCTAGTACCAGCCGGCTCTGAATAACTATCAGGATAATACTCCGCAACAACCCCCTCTGGCTTTCCAGGCAAAGCCTTCTTTAAAGATTGATCCCAACGAATAGTTTCTCTTCTTTTGTTTAGATAATTAGCATCTAACATGCCATGAATTGGTGGCACAACAAAGTCTGGATCTGTAATATATTCATCACGATCTGCAAACGCCAATCGCCCCGCTTCAGAAAATAAATGGACTGCTTGCCAAGTGTTTACAGGATAGTCTGACATTGGAAAAGATTCTAAAATACCGAGCATTTGTAAAATTGCCAATGTGCCAGAGGATGGTGGTGGCATCCCGCAAATATTGAAACTCCGGTAGCTGTTACAGAGGACGCCTCGTTCCTTAGATTGATATGCCAAGAGATCTTGTTCACTTAAGTCTCCAGGTCGATCAGTCATTTGAACAGCTTGCACAATATCTTTTGCGATCCATCCTTCGTAAAAAGCCCGACTACCATGCTCTGCGATTTCCGAAAGAACCTTAGCCAATACTGGATTCTTAAGCAGAGTTCCTACTTGAAGGGCTTGACCCTTCTCATCATAAAAATATTTTCGTGCTTCAGGATTCTTCTTTAAGTATGGATCTTTGTCAATTAAGATGTGTAAACGATCGGATACAACAAAACCTTTTAAAGCTTGCCTAATTGTGGGTTCTAAGACTTTTTTCCAAGACAACTTTCCATGAGCTTGATGTACCTGTTCAAGCATCTTTAAAATTCCTGGCGTGCCAACAGATTTACCACTTGTTATTGCATCTTCAAACATCATTGGTAAACCACTTGCCAAAAGAAAACGTTCAGGGTTTGCTAATGCAGGTGCCGTTTCTCGACCATCATACGTTTTGATTTGTTGATTATTGGCGTCGTAATGTACTAAAAATCCACCACCGCCAATACCGGTAGCATTTGGTTCGGTAAGTGTAAGCATGATTGAAGCTGCAATTGCGGCATCAACTGCGTTACCACCATTTTTTAATATCCCATAAGCAGCTTCAGAGGCATAAGCATTTGCTGTAACCACCATCATTGATTTACTAGAAACTATTTTCTTATCAACAATCCCAGAAAACATCTCTGGTTCTGGAATAAAGGTTTGTGAGCTATTAACCTGAGCAGAAAGAGGAGAGAAATAAAGGCTAAAAGTGATTAGAGTCGCAAAAACTCTCGACCGTATTGAAAACAAAGAAGGTTCTTTCATTTTTAAACTTATATTCCAGTCCTAGTAATGATTTACTGTGCCTCAATTAGGACGTAACCTCTATTTTCGACTTTATCAAAGGTTTTCATGGCTTTAAATAATGAAGACAATGGTATCCATACCCAACTATGAGCAGCTGGATTAACATCTAAAATTAACACCGAATCTGAAGCTGCATCATAAGCGCCTATCGGAGAAATATGAGCACCGCCAGATTGTCCCACTTCTTCACGTCGATAATTAACCACTAAATAATCACCAGACGTCTGCAGATTTTTAACAAAATCCTGGCGAACCTCATTAAGCTCCATTTGGTTATCAACTACTATTAATTTTGTCTTGAGTTGGTTCGCTCGAAGCATCTCATCAAATTGACGCAATTGATATCCACCATCACGCATCATTTTGCCATTGATTAACATGGGTTCGCCCAAGATTTGAGCACGAGTTTTTTGGCCTTTTTGAATCACTGTTTCTTGGGTAAAACGAGCAACAGTTAGATCAAATCCTGGATTCAGATTTTTTAAGTCAACTGCTTGAATACGGCTATTATCTCGTGGGAGAGAAGAGCTCTTTGCAAAGACACTATTCAGAATAATTGCAGCAGTAGTTGGTCCACAAAACGCTCTATTAGATTGCGCTTCAAATTGATTTGCTAGTAATGCAAAATCTGACTTAGCTGAGGATCGAATCAGTCTTTGCAGGCCTTCATCACTTTGAAAGGGAATGACCAGACTTTGCTTCTCTTCGATAGAAGGTGGGCTCTGATCAATTTCCTTTGCTCGAATACAAATAGAACCAAATAATTCAATAACAATGAAAAAGCTGAGTAAGGTAAATTTGTTAAACGGCTTCATTATTTGATTAAATGGAATTTGTAGACATTACTTCATCATATGCCATTGTTTGGCCAAATTTCAAGTAAATGCTCTAGCTTGGAACAATAAGGTACATCAGTGGGAACTAAAGTACCTGAATCTGAACACTTAAAGACTTTTTTCCAATGAAAAACTACTTAGCTGGAGTTGCAACTGGCTTACCCTTATCAACAACATAAGTAGCTAACACCTTCAGTTTGCCTGAGCTTGTATTGATGCCGTCATGAACTAATCCGTTAGGAATAAAAAAGGTTTGACCCGCTTGAACAATTTTTGAAGGCTGACCATCAATTTTAATCTCTATTTGGCCTTCTAAGACGTATCCCATCTCCTCTCCGGGATGAGTATGGCGACCAGCAGCAACACCTGGTTCAAATTCAGCTACCGCTTGTACGACTACTTTTTCTGAAACACTTAAATCTTGTGTTTGTAAGAGCGTTCTTTTAAATCCTGCTTGTTGAGCAATAGCTAAACCTGCAATGCCAATTAATAGGCATGAGATTAATAATTTTTTCATTTCAGTTCTCCCTTATTATGTAATTCATCTCGCCTAGAGTTTCAATTACTATTTGTCAATTGGCTAAATTTGAGATCTAAACTCTAAGATAACCATTTTATTTTCAATCGCCTAGTAGGGAATATCCCCATCAGTTTTATTAAAACCACCTGATTAAAACTCTAACTTCTAATAATCGCTTAGTCAAATACAGCTAACCACAGGTTTAAGCGGACTGATTATCCAACTAAGAAGCCCAAAATTAGTCAGGTTTAATCTTTCCTGCCTTAATTACCGTTCCCCACTTATCAAGCTCCATTCGTATTTTCTGGGCAGTTTGTTCTGGGGAATTGTTATATACAAAATAACCTGCGCTAATCAACTTCGCTTGCAATTCCGGATTCGAAAGTGCCTTATTAAATTCTAAATTCAGTTTCTGAATAATGGCCGTTGGCGTTCCAGCAGGAGCAACGATGAATTGTAAGGTCTCCCCTTCTACTTCAGCGACTCCAGACTCAACCAAAGTTGGGATTTCCGGTAGAGCTGGTGATCTTGCGCTACTGGTAAAGGCGATTCCAACTAATTTTCCCGCCTTGACCTGGGCCATCGCTGGCGGCAAAGTAGAAAAAGCAATTGGCACTTGATTACCTAAAACTGCTTGAAGTGCAGGTCCACCTCCATTAAATGGGATATGTGGCATATTCAAATTTAACTTCAATTTAAGCAACTCTGCACTCAGATGTGGGCCAGAACCACCACCAGGACTTGCAAAGTCATATTTACCAGGATTTGCTTTGATTAAAGCTAAAAATTCTTGAATATTTTTAGCAGGAAAACTTGGGTGAACCACAATCAAATTTGGTGAACCAGCTGGCATGATAATTGGAGCAAAATCTTTGATGACGTCATAACCTGGATTGGCGTACAAGTTAGGATTGATCACGAGATTACTACTCACCAACAAAAGTGTATAACCATCGGGATTAGACCTAGCAACATATTGCGTACCAATATTTGCTGCAGCACCAGCTTTACTCTCAATAATGACTGGTTTTCCTAAACTTTCACTCAGAGCTTGACCAAGTAGACGACCCACAATATCAGAAGGTCCTCCAGGAGGATAAGGGATCACAATTTTAATGGGCCGATTTGGATACTCTTGTGCCTGAAGACATACATTCAAACCAAACCCAAAACAAATTACAGTGAATATTGTCAGAAACCGTTTCATTAATTTCATCATTATTTCTCTTTAAATTTATAAAAGATTATTTACCTACCACCCGAATACATCCACCCTCTGCCTGTGCTGTTTGATCTAATACATCTAAAAACAAACAAATCATGCGCAAAGTGGGTGTGGGAATATTTAAAATTTCACCCATTTCAATTACTACTTTGATGATCGCAGCGCTCTCAAGTGGTCGACCTGCTCTAATATCTTGAAGCATGGATGGATTATTACGAAAATCTCCCTTGGCACTTAGCAATTCGCTCGCAGGATTTATTTCAAGATGAATCCCTAGTTGATTGGCGATTGCCAAGCTCTCATGCATGATCAAATGAACGACTTCCGAACCATAGGGGTGCGCCTCATACCGACCAGGAGGAGACTGTCCAATTGTGCAAAGCGTGTTCCAAACAATGTTTCTGAGTAATTTCTGCCATTTTGCCTTTCGAATATCTTCAACCACTTGAACACCAAATCCGGTAGAAGTTACGAGTTTTTCAATTTCAAATAGCCTAGGTCGAATTTGATTATCCACCTCACCAATCGATAACCATGACTTAGGAACTTTGGGCAGAACATAATGAGTAGGACCGACCTTAATTACAGGTCTGAAAATGACTGCCCCGACAATCGCCTCAATTGGAATATTTTTTGTAAGAGAACCGTCTGGATCTAAAGTTTCGAGGCTTCTACCACTCCACGGGGAGTCAATGCCACTGAAGTACCACCAGGGTAAGCCATTTTGGATCATCACAATTGAACCACCCGGTGCCAGTCTAGCGACGATATCCTCGGCTGCAGCCGCGATTTGCATTGACTTCAGCGTAACAAAAATAGTTTCGAAGTTTTTTTCATTCGACTCTGGCGAAATGCAACGAATAGGTACCTGAAACTGCTCACCACCCATTTCACCGTAGGTCACACCATTGGCTTGTAAATTCTGAAGGTTTTCACCCCTTGCTAAAACACATACATCTTGATTAGCCTTGGTTAACTCGGCAGTTAACCAACTACCGATTGCCCCCGCTCCATAAACTAGAGTTTTCATATTTTATTTTTTTAAGATTATTAATTTTGATACAACTTACTCACCTTAAATTTCTTTTTCACTAAAAGCAATCCGTAATCTCCCTATCAAGAAGTCAAATCTTATGTATGGTGATTCAGTTTATTTATTCAATTCACAAAATAGGAAAAATCAATCCAATCTCAAGGATTTTTAACAGAATTTAAGATTTAAGATTTAATATTGAGCTATGGAAAATAATGTGAAAATTTCGTTTAACCCAAGTGAAACCTTCATTAAGGTGAAATACAAAGCGGGCAAATTTCGAGATGGGAGAGACTACCCCGCTGTCGATGAGAAACGCCCTCTCACTTTATTAAATGCAGATTTACAAACTTTATTTACGTATACAGGGGGAAATGACACTATTCCGAACCCGGAGAGAAGCCGTCCACGTCAAGAGCTAGTAGTCAGCATCATCATGCGTAATATCACCACCCCAAAACCATGGGAAGAGGCCTGGATTAGTTTTTGGAGAGATCATTTTTCTATCTTTGGTAATGATCTAAACGTTGGTGCGTTTTCACCTCACTGGGAAGAACAGGTGATCCGTAAATTTTGTTGGGGAAACTTTCGCGAAATGCTAGAGGCTGTCGCTTGCCATCCTGCCATGTTGTATTACTTAAATAATCGTTCATCTAGGGCAGGTAGTGCCAATGAAAATTTTGCAAGGGAACTGTTTGAACTGCATACCTTTGGTAAGCAGGCCTATCTCAATAGCATCTATTCTGATTGGAAAAAAGTTCCTGGGGCATTAGAAGGTAGCGCCACAGGCTATATTGATGAGGATGTCTACGAGGCTGCAAGAGCTTTTACTGGCTGGACTGTAAATGACGGCTCAAATATTGGAAATAATAAAAAGCTTCCAGAGACAGGTGACTTTACTTATGTGGAGTTACGGCATGACAACTATCAAAAAAGAGTTCTTGGCATAGAACTCCCTTCCTACTCCGGCTCAATGGTAGATGGTAGAAAAGTATTGGATATCTGTGCTTTCCACTCTGCAACAGCCCATCACATTGCTGAAAAATTAGTAAGGCGGTTTATTAATGACACACCTCCAAAAAAATTAGTTGATAGTACCGCTGCACTTTTTTTGAACCAAAAATCAAACGCTAATCAGCTTAAGAATATTTTTAATCATTTAGTTAAAGAGGCTTCCTTAATCCCCGATAGTGATAAACAAAAAATCATGACCCCCATTCGTTTAGCGAGTAAATTTATCTCTGTTGCGAACATACCATTCAAATTTAATGATGAAGGATTTCTAAGGGGTATCGAAGGAGCAGGCTTTAGTCCATATAGTTGGCCAAGTCCTGAGGGGATACCTGATAGCATGGTTGAAATTCTTTCACCAGGCTATGTAAAAGAAAGGATTTCTCTGATTCAAGGCCTTGCTGAAAATTGGTGGCAGACGGGAGAATTTGACCCCTTTTTAGAGATAGGCTCTAATGCATCTTTTCAAGTTTTATTGGGCTTTTGGGAAAAAAAGTTATTTGGAAAAGAACGTCCCGACCTAAGGAATCAAATGTTCAAGTTTGGAAAAATTAGCCCAAATGAAAAAGCCAATAATCCTGAAGTGGTTCGTAAAATGATTGGGCTTTTGGCCTGTACTCCGACTTTTCAAACCGAAGTTGTATTACCGAAAACAGTCATTTAGGAGTACATATGAACAGACGAGAATTCCTCAATACAACTACTCACTTGGGAATATCCTCCGCTCTACTGGGAGGGATCAATCAATATGCTTTAGCTGAAAAATCCGACCAAATTCAATCGATAAAACAAACCGGCCCATTGATTATTGTTTTTTTACGAGGTGGTGCTGATGGGTTAGGAATACTCTCGCCACTTGAGGACCCCAATTTTATTGCAGCAAGATCACCGCAGCTTTTATTTGCACCAACTGAAAACCCAGTATTACTGGATGGCACGAAATTATTTTGGCATCCACAAGCAAGTGCTCTGTCTGAACTAATGCTCTCAGGAAGACTAGTGCCATGGCCAGCAACCGGCATCATTAATGGCACAAGATCGCACTTTGAAGCACAAGAAATGATGGAAAGAGGAGTCAGTGAGCTTCAGCATTTGCCAGATTCCTTAGGAATGATGACCCGCATTGCTTCTGGGAAATTGAATCCCGATTCATTTTTATTTGCTGGGGGATCAAATCTTCCCCGATCAATGCAAGGAAATCTTCCAGCCATAGCCATTCGCGATCTACAAAATGGTATTCAGTTTCCTGGTGGATTACCCAATTTAGCAATTCTCTCTCAGCTAGCTAAAGTTGATAAAAGTCATCCTGCATCGGAACCTATTCAAAAAACCCTAAACCTTTTATTCAATATCCAAAAATCGCTTGATCCTTCAATCAATGTTGATTTTAAAAAAATCAAACCTTATGAATCTCAAGGTAAAACGCCCTATGCAAACAATAACCCAAGTGTAGGCCTTAGATCTATTGCAAGGCTCTTAAATGCCCATGTACCTCTTCAATATGCATGGGTAGACCATGGTGGGTGGGATATGCATGAAGGTCAACCCTTTAGGATGAATAATGTACTTGGTCAATTAACCCAAGCTCTGAAAGCCTTTGATGAAGACTTACAAGCGCAACAGCAAAACTATACTTTAGTAGTTCTCACTGAGTTTGGCAGAAGATTTAGAAGTAATGGCAGTAATGGGACTGACCATGGTCATGGTAGTCTCGCGCTTGTCATGGGTAGTAACTTGCCAAAAAATAAGGTAATGGGACGCTGGCCAGGATTAACAGAAAAAGATTTAGATCGTGGAGTAGATTTAGATGTCACGACTTCCTACCAAGAGGTATTAAATCAGGCCATAAGGTGGGGACAGCTTATTTAGTGATTCAAAAGCAAAAAATCAGGCTATAAAATAAAACCCTAATGCATTAAATACAATGCAACTATTGATAATTATTTAATTTTGCATTATATTTAGTGCATGGAACTAAATGAAATTGGTGCATTAATCAAAGAAGCCCGTAAAAGTAAAGGATTGAGTCAGGAGGCAGTGGGTAAGTCGCTAGGGATGAGTCGAGCCACGATTTCTGGGATAGAGACTGGCAAAATTGCTGAGGTAGGATTTCGCAAAACAATGATGTTGTGTGCAGTGCTTGGTCTTGAAATAAATGTCTCACCTCGCCGAAAATATCCAACCCTGCAAGAGTTACGGAAAGAAAACAATGCAAAAAAACGAGATTAGTGTATTTGCTTCTAATACGTTAGCTGGGGATATTATTCGCAGCGACATGGAAGAAGATACCTTCTTATTTACTTACGAACGGGAATGCAAATCGAATTTTGCAGTGTCATTATCGATGCCCGTTGCACGGGCTCCCTACGACTCAATGGGAACGATACACCCAATCTTCGAAATGAATTTACCAGAAGGAGCATTAAGAGAAAAGCTGGAACGAATGTTTTCAAAAGTAATACCAAATTTTGATGCTCTATCCTTATTACAGATTGTTGGTAAATCCCAAATTGGTAGGTTACGCTATGCCCAAACGGGGAACGAACTTGAAGAAGTACCAACACAAAGTGTAAGCAATCTCCTGTCTTATACTGGTGCTGAAGATTTATTTCATGATTTATTGGGCCGTTTTGCCGAGTATTCCGGTATTTCAGGTATGCAACCAAAAGTATTGATTCGTGATGATAATGGACAGCCACTAAACCGACTTAAACATCGAGGTGCAACGCATATTGTCAAAAGCTTTGATTCACGTGAGTATCCTGAACTCGCAGCCAATGAATTTTTTTGTATGGCCGCATCTCGATATGCGGGGTTACCAACTGCGAAAGTTCTATTATCAGAAAATCGCAAAATGTTAGTAGTGGAGCGTTTTGATCTATTTAACCAAACTTATTTGGGGTTCGAAGATTTTTGTGTACTCAGCGGAATGCGATCTAGCGGTCGTTACGAATCTTCTTATGAAAAGTTAGCTGAGCGCATTAAGCTTTTTGTGTCACCTGAACATCAGGCTGATTCGATGTCTCATTATTTTGGTGCTGTGGTACTTGCATGCATCATTAGGAATGGTGATGCGCATTTGAAAAACTTTGGTGTACTTTATAGTCACCCAGATAGTGACGTACGCCTTGCACCGATTTACGATATGCTGTCAACCAAACCATACCAGCCTCATGACGTTTTAGCCTTGGAGCTGAATGGATCAAAACAGTATCCGTCTTACCAGAAATTGATTCAATTTGGAAGACAAGCGTGCGGTCTGTCCAAAGCATCTGTCAATTCCATATTTGATAGGGTTATACAAGGGGTAAGTAAATCAATACTCGACATGAATGCATTCACTCAATCTCATCCGGACTTTGAAAAGCCCATGGAACACTTTTGTAAAGTATTTCAGGATGGTATTGAATCAATGAACCTTTGAAAATCGAAATCTTTATTTAAATCAACTTTTCATCAAAAAAATTAAGCAAAATGACATGAAAATTTGAACTAGTTTGAAAAAAATTGCAAAGGCTAAAATTGAAGGATTCAAAGCCATCACCAACCAAGGTTCAACGGCCTTCTTAAAATAAAATAGATCAAATAACTTTATAAATAATTAATGTGTTATTTTGGTGTCGTACTCTTCAGCAGAGGCAATGATAATCCGATAAAACACAATTAGAATTCCAATACCAAATAAAATCGGCTTATAACCTTGAACATAAATCATTAAGCCAGCAAGAGTTATTATCCAACCCGTCAAGCTCCACCATAAATTATTCGAAAGTTTGCTCATAATCACCCCTAGAAATTGTAAATTTCTAATATTTTGACATACTCTGAACTTTAGTGGATTAACCGTTGCGAAATGTTTAACGATTATTAGCAAACGTCCCGAGAAATTTGCTATGACCCCTATTCAACCGAACATCGTTTTTATAGTAAACGACTGGGCTCTAGCTAGGGCATACGACTATGTTTAAGGAAAGGAAAGGAAAAAAATGAAAAAAATGAAATCAATGCACATGTTACATAGGGTCAGGCAAAATATGTTGTTTTACGATTGAAAAAAATCAGAGTACCATGAAGCAATTATTAACTATATTGAGTTAACCCATGAATACGCTAACCCGTAACTTAATTTTAGTTTTACTTAGTGTTCCTCTTCTTGCTCTATCTGCTCCATCTGAGCCAGTGATGTCAGCAGTTAAAAAAGAAGCTGCTCCTTATCTTGACACTCTCAAATCCTTGGTATCGATTGAGTCCGGTAGCGGAGATCGTGAGGGTCTCGACAAAATCTCTGCTCTTATCGCCGAAAATCTCAAGATCATAGGCGGTAAGGTGGAGTTTATAGAGCCAGGTCCAGATACCTACAAAATGTTTGATACTCCAACTCGACCTGGTCGAATGGTACACGCCCAATTCAGAGGAGCTGGCACTAAGAAAATTTTACTGATTGCGCATATGGATACTGTCTACTTGCGCGGTATGTTGGCTGATCAACAATTTAGAATTGATGGTAACCGTGCTTATGGCCTTGGCATTGCAGATGACAAGCAAGGTATTGCGATGATTCTGCATACTCTTAAGGTTTTGAAAGCCAATAACTTTAACGATTATGGATTGATCACCGTACTTATCAATGGCGATGAAGAAATCAGTTCACCTGCATCAAGATCTACCTTAACAAAATTAGGCGCTGAACATGATGTGACTTTTTCTTGTGAATCCTCATTGGCTGCGTTTGATCGTATTTCCCTTGTTACAGCTGGTATTGGAGCCGTTAATTTAACCGTTACTGGCAAAGCATCTCATGCTGGTTCAGCCCCTGAACAAGGCCGTAATGCTCTTTATGAGCTTTCACATCAAATCCTACAAATGCGTGATTTGTCTGATCCTACAACCGGTGTGAAGTTCAATTGGACTATTTCTCAGGCCGGAACCAACCGAAATGTTATTCCGGCTAAAGCAACTGCAAATGCTGACGTTCGTGTGTTAAGGGTCGACGACTTTAATAGTATTGAACCCAAGGTCACTGCTCGTATTAACAATAAACTCATTCCTGAGACCAAAGTTGAATTTAACTTTGAACGCCGTCGCCCCCCTTTACAAGCAAATCCTGCAGGGCTAGTGGTAGCAAATTATGCCAAGAAGATTTATCAAGAAGACCTTGGCTTAGATTTAAGTTTTAGTACTCAAGCTGAAGGTGGTGGAACAGATGCAGCCTTCGCTGGTCTAAATAATCAAAACGCAGTTTTAGAGCGTTTTGGCGCTAGAGGTTTTGGTGCGCACTCCAATGATGCTGAGTACATATTAATTGATTCGATTGCGCCTCGAATGTATTTGCTGACCAAGATGATTATGGATATTTCTACTGGCAAAGTTAAATAAATATCTATTATTTTGAAGAAAAGAGATTATCTAATTCAAATCTTATTCTTTTAAAGTCCCTGACAACTGTTTCAGAAGAGCGCCAAACAAAGGCTTAGGGTAAAAGAAATTAACTAGATCGTCATGCTTCAAATGGGCTCATTTGATGAGACTGTTTTCATCAGTCTCAATAAATCATTATCATGATTAGGCATTCCGTCCAATACCTTCGCCATTTCTTTGAAGTGCTTGGCAATTTGTTCTGCCCCATAAAATCGAAGCTTCCAGTCAGGATAGCTTCTTTTCTCAATCGAGCTCAATTCAAGACGCCTGAGAATCTGATGCCTTGGGTCAGAACTAATTCTCTCCCAGACACTCAAAATTTCATATTTGTCACCCTCTAATAATTGACAAAAATGTCCATTGTCATAAAACAAAACTCCCGTAAGTTCGTGAGCTTCATTCCACCTTACTGAGCTGTCTAAAATTTGAGTCAAAGAAAGCATCCCCATTAATTGGGTTGCTTTACTAACATAAATGAGCTGTGTGAGATTCATATAAAAGGCCTTTTACACATTCTTCTCTTATCTCAGATTAAAACTAGTATGGGAAACCCTAGTTGATATAGAAAGCTGAACATTTCAATTACGTGTGAGAATAAAATATTTGAATCGAATGCTTCAAGTTATAGTTAATCAGTATTGCCAAGTTTATTTCTTAAAACAACGGAGCCTCATAACATTCAGTATTGTCAGCGTCCTTACACCACATAACGATCTTTGATTTCTTGAATAATCGACCCTATTGAGTATGGGTGTTTTAAATTAAGTATCCATCCTAAAGGTCCTTGTTATTTAAACACCAGTACTGATGCAACTAATCCGAGGATGGCGTAAAGAAAAAAGAATACCTTGATATTTTTAATCAGCTCTTTCTTATCCACTTTTTTGTATTTCCAAAGATAGAAATTATGAAAGATAGGAGCCGAAAGAATAACCATAAATTCTATTAGTAGTTCAATCTTTAACACCGTCGTTTTAACCCTGAATAACAGTTAGAAAGCTAGTCAATAATACAATCCAAAATAAGTCTCTGTGTTAGAAAGACTGACGTAAGAATCTTCAACTCTCTTTGAAGACTCTCACTAAAGATGTCACAGTTATCTCATCAATTCTATATCTGGCAATACCCATGTGCGATCGAAAAACTCTTGGGTTGGACCATAAAGTCTGAAATAAGCAAACCAACCCTTCCCTGGAATTGTTTTTATCCAATTAGACACTGGCTTACCTTTTGGCGGCGTTTGTGAAAAATAAAGATCGATAGATCCATCTGGATTTTTAGTGACTGCATCACGCGAAGATCGATCAGGTTGCACTCCTGTATCAACAAAACAGCGTGTTTCATTGTCATATACTGTAACTGACCAAAATTGCACTACGGGAGCATTAGGCGGTACATGAAGAACATAGGACTTCGTTCCATCTAGCCATTTGCCCTGATGATCTTTTGTACTTTCTAAATAGACTTGTCCAGCGCCAACGGTTCGTCCCATCATTCCTTCAGAGACGCCAACGGCTTCATAGAACCAAGATGCGCGTTCATCAAGCTGTGTGCTGCTTGGAATTTCTTGATTAGTCTCCTTCATAAACAATGACATTTCCCATTGCTTACCAGTCCAAATTCGAACTCCCTCAAAACGTTTATCAAACGCAATAGTACGAGCCATCACTTCACCCACTTGCGATGCATCTATTAAGATTTTCTTTTGCCTTTCAGTAGGATTAAAAGGCTTCCCTTTTTCAATACCCAGTGGCTTTAGCATACCAAGCATCATTCGATCACGCTCTAGGACCGGCTCCTCATTGATTACCCTTGAGAGCCCTTCCCAATAAGCTAAGCCCCTTGGCTGAACTCCACTCCACTTGCGCCCAGCAGGAGAAATATGACGTGTTTCAGGAGGATTATCACGCTGACTGTAAGGATACAAACGTAAACCAGCAATTGCCTCTAAAGCTTTTTTTTGATCAGGATCTACTGCTCTATGCCCAATAAATACATTAGATGTTGGTGAGCGGACAATATAAAATCCCTCAGGCTTTATGTCTGGATCATTAGGCCCTAAGATCAAATACTTTCCACCGCGCCCTTTATCTGGTCCTGTTTGCCCTGAATCAGTTAAAGGTCTTTGCCAAAAGTCAGTAACTCCGCCCGCTGTAGCTCCTTGAGGTACTTCCATCACCAAAGGTCCAGATTGATCTAAGTTCGGAAAACCCATTACATAGGGTGTCGTTGCATTTGCAGTTAGTAACCCTAGCTTATCTTGAAATGTTAAGTAATCAACGTAATCTAAATTGCTAGCCCCAAACTTATTTTTCTGTTCGGATTGCCACTGCACCATTCCCATTAGAGGCAATGCCCAAAGGTATGCTTGTGCAGCTCTTTGTGAATCAATCTCATCATAAATCTTGCGTGAAGTGTTTTCTGTTGGGTAGCCATTTTTAATACTCAGCTTACCAATTGATGTACTAATTGTTCCAGTAGTGGGAAGCTCTTTAGCAAAGGAAGGATAAATGAGAGTCAGAGACACTGCTAGAGTGAGTGCTATTTTGTATTTTTCAAATCTTAAAAAATTTATACTTGTCATGCGTTGGGCTTTCTTATAAGAATATTGAAATCAATATTAGCATAGACAAATTAACGCTTTAGATGAGTTTTAATTTTGTAATATCAAGAAATTTTTCTAAAAATAGGTAAAAGTTCGAAGCAAACGCAATGAGAAAAAATAGAAAATAACTGATTGAACTGATCTCAAAAGTGAGTGCTATCGAGAATCCTTTTGGTCCCAAAGTAATCGGGATGTGATCGGAAAAGTGTAAAGTGTTTGCCCGGTACAGACCCTTATCGGGATTTTTTAATCAAAACACTATTTTTACTGATGATTTCTCGAAAAGCCTCGGAAATATTTTCCCACTGGACTATGTCAACTTTGAATGTAAGGTCTGAATTAGAAAAAGCTTCTTTAAGATCGACGACTGAACTCAAATTTAAAGGCATTTCACCTTTTAAAGCAAGATCTAAATCGGAATATGGCTTTGCTAAAAACTTTGCTCGTGAGCCAAAGGCTAACACTTCTTGATTAGGGGCAAATGTGATTAAAATTTCTTCAATAATTTTCCACTCTGAAGAACTAACTTCGATCGGTGGATATATTTTAGACATTTCTCTTTTGAAGTTGTTCTAAAAGGACTGTTGCTTCTCTAATAAAGTCTTCGATTACAGTTATAACTTCTAGGGCAACACCTTCATCGAAAGTATGACTTGATTTTGCTCGCATTTCTCGAAATATCTTCCATTTACTCCAATCACTTAAAAGTAAGGATTGCTCATTGCCACTTCGGATCAAATCAGCAAACGACATTGCGTCAAACTGCTCAGGATTGGGTGCAGTTCTTTCAAGAAAACGTTTTAGCATCTTATGGCTTATTTCATAAGTAAACTCAAATCTTTGAATTAATCCATCCCGAATTTGGCTATCTTTAATATCTTTTCGATAGCGTGCATAGCCCTCTTGAAGTCTTGCAAGTGCATTCTCTAAAGGAGTTAGGTAAAGTTTATCAGTCGGCATATGGAATTTTTCTCATCAACCTTATTTTAAACTAGTTGGTTTGAACCTTATTAAACTAACTGAAAAGAACTTGTAACTTTAAGGATTTAAAGAGTAAAGAAGTGTTAACAATGTGACCGGGTCATACCATTGGCTTAGTGGTCTGCCCAGCACGATTTGAACGTGCGAACTTGGGCTTGTCTTGCCGCAAACCCAAACTTTACTCGTGAATAACTATCGAGTTGAAAGTTAGTTCTACGAAACGACTTTGTAAAAAAGCATCTGATATTAACTGTAGATTTGATTTAATCAAGACTTCAAGTGCGAGGTTGCTAATATTTCCCGTTGAAATGAGTAACAAAGATGGCTCTCCGTTGATCAAATAAGCCTGCACAAAGTCATCGTCTTTACTGATAACGATTCAACCTTGGGAGACTGCAAATTCAGTTAACTCCATGTCTGACGTGAGATTTTTTTATAAATTTCATGCAGCGATGCGTTCAACTCTTTTAATACGAGTTAAGCGAGCAGCATAGGCCAAAGCAGCCAAAATATCTTCACGCTGAAGATCCTCATAGTCACCTAAGATATCCTCAATTGTCATGCTACTTGCTAACCATTCGAGAATACCTTCGACAGGATATCTCATGCCTCGAATACAAGGCTTTCCATGACAAACTGCAGGATCAATTGTGATTAAACTTGCCATTGCATTTCCTAGATAGTTTATTTGTCTATGCTATTGATTTTAAAACCATTCAATTAATAATTGTAGGTTTATGGTTTTTGAAATCCTAATTTGGTCTGCCCAGCACGATTCGAACGTGGGAACTTGGGCTTCTTATACCGTGGGGATAATTACCTATTATCTAAAAGGCTATCATTTGCTCAATTCAATCTTTGAGTGCATAATAAACTCATTAAGAAGAGGAGTATCTCATGCTACTAACCGCTATATTAAGTCCTGCTGAAGAAGGGGGTTATGTTGCCTTAAATCCTGAAACTGGCACAACTACTCAAGGTGAAACTGTTGATGAGGCAATTGCTAATTTAAAAGAAGCCACCTCTCTTTATTTAGAGGAGTTCCCAATGACCTTCAATGTTCATCCATTAGTAACAACTTTTGACTTAGCACATGCCTAAATTTCCAGGCCTCTCTGGCAAAGATATCATTCGTGCCTTAGAAAAATTAGGCTTTCAAGTAGCAAGACAATCCGGTAGCCATATTATGATGAAACGTGGTGGAAAAGGTTGAGTTGTACCAAACCACAAAGAAGTAAAAGTTGGCACAGTCAACGGCTTACTACGCCAAGCTGAAGTATCAGCAGAAGATTTTCAAAAAGCACTTTTAGATTAGTTTTTCAGCATACTAGGTTTATGACCTAAGACATACTTTATGTATGACCTGAGACATACTTTACACTTTATACCGGACACATACTTTACAGTTTTAGGCATAAGGAGGGCCAACTTATGCCATGGAATGAAAGTACGAAGATGGATGAAAAGCTTAAATTTGTGTCTCGTTTT
Source organism: Polynucleobacter rarus (assembly GCF_003072505.1). Lineage (GTDB taxonomy): Bacteria > Pseudomonadota > Gammaproteobacteria > Burkholderiales > Burkholderiaceae > Polynucleobacter > Polynucleobacter rarus. Next base: position 739,980 of record NZ_NTGB01000001.1, on the reverse strand, counting down.
TTAGATGGTGAGAAGATTTCTCGACTGTGTGAAGAGTTTGGTATTTCTCGAGTGACCGGTCATAAAATAATTGATCGTTATAAAGAGTCAGGGTTAGATGGGTTTAATGACCGCAGTCGAAAACCTTCTCGACAAGCAAATCGACTGCCATTTCAAGTCGAACAATTGATAGTTAATCTCAAAAAAGAGTTTCCAAACTGGGGTGCCCCAAAGATTAGAGAACGAATCCACACCCATTACTCAGAGATAACTTTACCCGCTAAGAGTACCGTTCATGCTGTACTTGACCGACATGGCTTAGTAAGGAAGAAGCGTCAAAGGCGCCACCCTAAATTAGAAGGAACAGCTCTGTTTGATGCTCAGCAACCTAATGCTTTGTGGTGTACCGATTACAAAGGTGAGTTCATGATGGGCAATAAGAAGTACTGCTACCCTCTGACCATCACTGATTATTCCACGCGGTTCTTGATCTGCTGCGAAGGGTTAGAGAGTACGCAACAAGATCAAGCTTTTACCGTGTTTGAACGGATATTTAAAGAATATGGCCTACCGAATAGTATTCGGTCCGATAATGGCGTGCCGTTTGCTAGCGCAAACGCACTCTATGGTCTGAGCAGTTTATCGGTGTGGTGGTTGCGTTTAGGAATTGGTATTGAACGCATTAAGCCTGGTAATCCCCAGCAAAATGGGCGACATGAGCGGATGCATCTGACGCTGAAACAAGCTACCACCAAACCACCTGGGATGAACCTTCTCCAACAACAAGATAAATTCGAAGACTTCATCCAAGAGTACAACTATGAACGACCCCATCATGCCCTAGGGATGAAGAGGCCGGCTGATTTATATCAGCCATCCACTAGAAAATATGAAGGACTGCCAGATGTTGCCTATCCCTTCCATGACAAGACCGTAACGGTAACAACGTGTGGTCGAATCTGTTTAGATAACAAGAAGATCCATCTCAGTACCGTCTTTGCCGGACATGATGTAGGACTTCGACAGGTGGAAGAAGAAGTATGGTTGGTGAGTTTTATGGATTACGATATAGGTTACTTTGATATGGAATCTCGAAAAGTGAGTGCTATTGAGAATCCTTTTGGTCCCAAAGTAATCGGGATGTGATCGGAAAAAGTGTAAAGTATGTGCCCGGTACATTGTGTAAACAATGTGACCGGGTCATACCTTACAGTTTTGGTCTGCCCAGCACGATTCGAACGTGCGACCTACGGCTTAGAAGTGTTTACGGATGTATTAAATATCAATTATTTCAATAGTTTATAAATTTTTTAAAAAATGTGCACGCAACTGTGTATAGATTAATACTTAAGTAACTATTACAGTAACACTTTAAATTTAGTTGTAAATGATCTGCCATCTTTTAAAAAACTTTCTTAAAAGATAAAGAAACTTCTTAAGGATAGAACAAAATATCCTGACTAATCTCTAAAGCTCTTTTGTTTTAAGAAAATAAGAAATTTAGTAATTCAAATTACAAAATATCATTCCTCTTTGTACTAATCTTGAATAAAACGCTCATTACCGATAATGCCAACTTTGGTAAATCCTAACCCTTGTAACTCAGACAGCACTGCCGTCAAGTACTGATAGTGTGTCTTTTTACTAGGCTTAATATGAAACTCTGAAGATATCTCTTCACGATTTTTTAAAATAATTAAGCGTTGTTTTAATTCATCCCGACTAACCATCTGGGAATTCCAAAATAAGCGTCCTTGTTCATCAAGATCAATTTGAATTACAGTAGGTGTTTTTTCTATCGCCGTAGTCGTTGTTGGCATATTCATATTAATGGCATGCAGTTGGGGTGGAACAGTAATAATTAGCATTACCAATAAAACTAGCATTACATCAATTAATGGCGTAGTATTGATTTCCATCAACAAATCATCGTCGTTCGAATGAAGATTAAAAGCCATATTTATCCTTTAGGCGGGGGTTCAGTAAGGAAACCCACTTTAGAAATTCCAGCTCTTTGACAAGCTAATAAAATTTTTGCTACAGCTTCATATTCTGCTTCTCTATCACCACGAACATGAACATCAGGCTGAGGTCTTTTTGAAGATATTTCCTTCAATCGGTCGGTTAACTCTCTATCATTTTTGATCAGGTAATCATTCCAAAAGATCTTGCCGGATTGATTGATAGAGATATTGATATCCTCAGGTTTGGTGACCCTGATTTGGTTAACCTCCTTGGGCAATATCACTGAATGGGTTTGTACCGCAACAGGAATAGTCATTAAGAAAATAATTAGTAGAACTAACATTACGTCCACTAAAGGTGTAGTGTTAATTGTTGCCATGACTTCTTCTTTTTCAACTAACCGTTTTATCATTTCTTACTCTTTTAAATTATGCGGGTTTTGTTCCACCAAGTAAGACTTTTTCCAAATCTGCTGAAAAAGAAGTAATTTGAGCCATTGCCGATTTATTTCTTCTAACCAACCAGTTGTAACTTAGAACGGCTGGAACTGCTACCGCCAAACCTAGAGCAGTCATAATCAATGATTCACCAACTGGACCAGCAACCTTATCGATGGAGGCTTGACCAGCAATACCAATGGCGGTTAGTGCATGATAAATTCCCCAAACTGTTCCAAATAAGCCAACGAATGGTGCCGTAGAGCCCACAGTGGCAAGGAACGCCAAACCCACTGAAAGTTTTGCTTGGATTTCATCAATCGCACGATTAAAAGACATCTCAATCCATGTATTCAATGCAACTTTAGTTGCTAAATCACCATGGTGTTCATTCTTTGCAGTCATAGCCATTTCTACCACATAACGAAAGGCACTATCTGCGTCCAGACCATTCAATGCAGATTCAAGACTTGGCTGTGACCAAAACTCTTGGCGTGTTTTCCGCGCATTACTAAATAATTTGCTTTGTTCTAAGTACTTCATTAATAAAATTATCCAAGTACCTGAAGACATTATTAAAAGTATGAGTAAAACAATTCTGGCGATCCAATCTCCTTGGTTAATTACTGACATTAGGCCGTAGGGATTTGTAACAGTATCAGCGTTTTCGGGGTTCACTACTTCTGCAAATGTATTTCCTAAAAACATCATTCCTAATAAACAATTTACCGATATAACTCGAGTGATGCGACTTCTCATTTCATTATCCTTATTTAATTTAAACGCCACGTATATTTGATTTTTGCCCATGATTCGACCGCACGACCATCCTCCGTGCCTGGTTGGAATTTACACAATACAAATGCATCTCTCGCTGCTGTATCAAGACGACGAAATCCACTGCTAGTAATGATTTTAGATTCTTTAATTTTTCCATCTGCGGCAATTAAAAAGCCCACAGTGACAGAACCTTGCTCACCATCAATTCGAGAATACTCAGGGTATTCAGGTCTCTGACATCCTCCACTCATATCAATCCTTGCAAGATTAACGATGGTAGCGGAAGGAGAACTTGGCGCAGAAGTTAGGATTGCTTGGTTTTGAGTTGGTGCAATGGTTGCTTGAACTGGGGAAGGAATAGATTGTTGCTCAACCTCCGCCTTAGCAACGTATACTTTTGGCACAATTTTCTGCTTAGGAGTTTCTGGTTTGGGTAAATGTTTTACCTCTTCAATTAAGCTCGCATTCATTGGCTGTTCAATATAAGCAGATACTTTTTGCACGAGCCCAGAAGTGAATAACCAGATAATTAATGCATGTATAAAAAGAGCAATTGTTATGATTGTCAAATAACGAAATTTACTCTTTTTGGGCTGTAAAAAACTCATAAATTAATTGACTGCCTTAGTTTTGTTTGTCTTCCATAGAGTTGCAACAGCTATAAAGACCAAACCGCTAAATAAAGTTGCTAGAGGTAAACCAAAGCCAGCGCCACCCTTTACTATACTTTTGGCTAACCAATCACCAACAGCGGTACCAGCGATTCTAGCAAAGGCAATACCAAACCAGTAAAAGCCAGTAAAAATTAAGAACTTCTTGTAACCCAAAGTAATAATTCCGAGCAGGATAACCGACAGGACAAGTGAGGACATTTGTAAACCAAAAGCGTGGGCTAACTCATCACCGATTAAAGTTCCTAAAACTCCAGCAATAATCATCATTCCCCAATAAAAATGATTACTATTTGGTGTAAAGAAACCCTCAATTGGTTTTTGTCTTTGACTTTGCCATATAAATCCACCAATAGCTAACAAAATTGTTGAAATTGAGATGGTCGTTACAACAGGAATTAGTACATCATCGTTTAATGAATCCGCAATATTCGTAGCAGCTGTTCTAATGATGATAATTGCGGTCCAAAAATATAATTCGATTTTTTTTGAGTCCAATTTTTCAATGAAATATAACGCTACAAATAAAACAACTAAGATTGGTAGAGGCCCTAAATGCTTTAAGCCAAAAAGAATTGGCAATCCCATAACATCAGATGCTTGTTTATACCAACGAACGGCCAAATCTCCTGTATTGGTTCCAAAAATACTCGCTAAACTAATTAATACCCAATATCTCAAATCAATAAGGGGGTTATGAAAAGATTTCATGCAGTGTGCCTTTTAAATAAAAAATCCTATTCAACTTTTAGAGCAACTGAGAATAGGAAAGATAGAGGAAATAAAGAAATGGGTAGGAAAGTACTACCCATTCAATTATTTAAAAACTTACGTTCAAACCTGCGCGATAAGTTGGACCGTAGTATTCTCTTTGTATTAACTGACTTGGTTCGCCTTGATAATAAGACAATGGTGTATTCAAGATATTTGATGCGCTAACATAAATTTGGTAATGTTCATTGAATCTATATCCCATTGAAGCGTCCATAAATGTCCTTGCATCATAGTAAATATTGTTTGCAACATTTCCACCCGTTGAATAAAGACTTGCAGAAGCATAGTTCAAACCTACTCTTGCAAAGTAACCATATTTTTCATATAAGACTGCTGCGTTCGCAATGTTTTTTGATGTTCCAGGAAGTGTTGATTTCTCTCCAGGGTTTTGTTCAAAGGTAGAATTTACCAATGTCATATTTACAGAAGTACTCAACCCACCTAGTGGGCCATTCAAAAGTTGATTGAATTTTTGCACGTAATTAAATTCAATGCCATTTACTCTAGAAGTAGAGTCGATGTTCGAAAAAGTAGTAGCATAAACCGTATTTCCAGCTGGAATTACGTTTCCATTTTGGTTGTACCCATTCGTGTAAGTTGTTGTTCTTGGTGCAATAACATTAGCCAACTCTTTATCGAAAACTCCAATCGAAATAATTCCGCCTTTACTTAAATATTTTTCTAGAGAAAGATCAAAAGAATTTGAAGTTGTAGGTTTTAAAGTAGGGTCTCCACTGGCAACAGAATAAATTGCCCCACCAGCGTTCGCAGGAGTCGTGGCTGGATTTAGCTGATTAAAGGTTGGACGCGCAATACCGGTTGAATAAGCAAATCTCACGAAAGTATCTTTTTCAAGTTCATACTTACCTTGAATGCTAGGGAATAAATTTCCATAATTATTTTTTGAGTCATTGGGAACAATATTTCCATTGATGTCTTGACCATTTGCAAAAATAGTTGTGTTAGTGTATTCATAACGTACACCACCCAATACACTCCAATGCCCTTGCTTAAACTCATATTGCCCATATCCTGCATAAACATTCTCTGTATTATGTTGATATTGAAGAGCCTGTTTAGTGGGATCTGCAACATAATTTAGGCCATTTTGAATCAATCCAGTCTTAATTAATGGACCATTGTTATATTGTCCACTATAAAAAGTAGGAATCTGACCATCAGTTAGCCCAGTTAAGGTCTCGTTAGGAAGATTTGTAGCTGTTAAGCTACCAAATTGCATATCTTTTCCTCTAAATCTTCCATTTAAGCCAAACTTAACAGATTCAGATTCAAAATCTCCGATTGATACTTTGCTTTTTAAGTTAATACCAGTGGAATATTGATTGTCAATTGAATTCTCAGTAGCGAGTGTGGATTTACTCAATACATAGTTGGCAGGATTAGCATAATTTGCTGGGGTCACAATTGAAGAAAGATTATAAATTGGAGTTCCACCAACACCGCCGTTAGAAAAGACTAGGTTATTTCCAGTTACAGGACCAGTATATTGGAATCTAGAGTTGTAATCATAATCAACTGTATATTTCCCCTGAGCAAATGCTGCATAGTAATCTAGGGTCTTATCATCAAAAATATTTTTACCACCAATACTAATAACCTTATTATTAACCTGCTCTTGATGATCGACTAAAGAGTGTTGAAAAATTGGGTTTGATAAAGCGGATGAGTAATAACCATTTCCGACATTTGTAGCGCTTGAATCAGAATTTGGAGTAACTATATTATCCGATTTTTTCTCTATGTAACCAGTGTCAAATGCTTTCACATAATATGTATCGTTAGCATTTGGTTGATAAGTCAAATTAATGCCATAGCCATGCCTTGTTCTAGTATAGTCATAATAACGTTGATCCCAAGGATCAATAACTCCTGGAGTTCCACCCACATTTGGAGTTGGCTCCAAATCATCAATTCCTCTTTTATCTTGTGCTAAGGAGCCTGACAAAATCAATGAAAATGGCTTATCACTGTAGGAATTTAGGGTATTACTTTCCTTGTTCTCACTACCTACACCAAAGCGAAAACCCATTGAAAAGCTTCCCTCGAATAGTGGAGTACCCCGGAGCGACTCATAGCCTGTTCCAAGTCTTCCATCAAAAAACATATCCTTACCATTCAGTGGCATTGATTTTGTAGTCATTTCAATTGTGCCACCAATTGCTTCAGCATCTTGATCAGGACGCAAAGTCTTGGTAACAGTGATTGAATCAATTAAACCCGTTGGAATCGAATCAAATGCAACAGCACGACCACCGCTGCCATTAGAAGGACTACCTTGAGCAGCAGGTAATAATTTAATACCGTCTAAAGTCGTACTGTTGTAATCCGCATCTAAACCTCTTATATATACGTATCTTGCTTCCCCAGTATCATGCGCCTCACTTACTCCAGGTAAGTTTCTAACAACATCCGCAGGATTAAAACTAGGAATTTGTTTGATTTCTTCAGCACTGATGACATTAATAAAGTTTGCTGCCTCTTTTTGAATAATTACGGATTTTTCCGCATCAGTAACTTTATTTGATTCGATAATAATTTCTTGAGTTTGTTCAGACTGTGCAAAGGCACTAATAGCAAATAACTCAGAAACTGCAAGGAAGATAATTGAATACTTTAAGTTTTTAGTCATATTAGATTTAATTGGTTAAAAAGTAATTTACAAATATAAAAGTGAATTACTACAGAGGCGTATATTTTTTATGACGAAATTATTAAGATATTTCTTTTGATATCCATACTCTCAAAAAGGCTAGTTGGAAGTATGAATCGCTTCTAAGAAACTATTGATTAAGAGTGTCTGTGGAAAACAAAAAATGGCAAGATTGTGCAGAGCACCAATGATGGATGGGGTCAACAAATCCCTCTTATCTAAATAAGTGAAGAGTTCTTTTCCCTCAAGCTTTCTGGATATCTTATTACCAACTCAAAGTATTTCCGATATCCGAACTACAATAGAAAATCCTTGCAAATATAACTGGAAAGATCATGAAAACGAATGTACTTGGTAAAAATGGACCTCTAAGTTCAGCTGTTGGTTTGGGTTGCATGGGTATGTCAGACTTTTACGGCCCAGCTGATCGTAGCGAAAGTGTTGCTACCATTAAGTCAGCAATCGATTCGGGGGTAAATTTGCTCGATACAGGCGACTTTTACGGCATGGGCCACAATGAGCTGTTGCTATCCGAGGCGCTTAGCGCAGTGGCAAGAGAGCGCTATTTATTAAGTGTGAATTTGGTGCTCAAAGAGATCCTAATGGAGCATGGCATGGATTTGATGGGAGGCCAGCTGCAGTTAAAACTTCTTTAGCATATAGTCTGAAACGTTTAAAGACTGACTATATAGACATCTATAGACCTGCAAGACTTGATCCCAATGTCCCGATTGAAGAGACGATTGGCGCCATTGCTGACATGGTTAAGGCCGGTTATGTAAGGCATATTGGATTATCTGAGGTGGGCAGCGAAACTATTAGAAGGGCAATGGCCGTTCATCCTATCTGCGATTTGCAAATTGAATACTCTCTTTTTAGTCGAGGCATTGAAAAATCAGTTTTAAATACTTGCAGAGAGCTGGGCCTAGCTATCACCGCCTACGGAGTTTTATCCCGCGGGCTGTTTGATCCAAACTGGGGAAAAAACCCAATCACTCCTAGTGATTTTAGGGGCTACAGCCCACGCTTTCAGGGCGAGAATTTACAAAAAAACTTAGCTTCCTTGAATGCCATTAAGAACTTGGCGCAAGAAAAAAATACCTCAGTTCCTCAAATAGCAATTGCATGGGTGTTAGGTAAGGGCATTGATATTTTCCCCCTAATAGGCAGCAGAAGAGTAGCAACCTTGCGAGATTCGCTCAAGGCCCTTGAAATCAGTTTGAGTCATTCTGAAATGATATTACTGGATGAGGCTTTTCCAGAGGGTATAGCGGCTGGAACAAGATATGCCGAGACGATGATGTCTCACCTAGATAGCGAAAAAGGCTAATCCCAAGATAGTCCCAAGAGATAGGTTTGCGAATGGTATCAACCTATCTTTGTCTTAGATCTTCGATTTTTAAACCGGGGCACCAAGAAATACCATAGCTACCTTCGGGGAGTTTTTTAATCCCTTTTGCGGGGAAACAAAACTTCTTGGCAAAATGAAATTGTTAGCCGCAATTTTGAATACGGTCCTCAAGGCCGAAAGATATTTATTAATGTTGGCAGTTCTCGGCTAAGGTATTCTAGAATCGGGTCGTCTTTAAATCCAACGATATCTAGGCGCCATCTTACGGACGACGAGACGAGTCCTTCTTCAACGTATTCATAAGTAATTTCAACTACCGACAATGGTGAAGAGCATCGATTTAGAACAACGCCCTCATTTTAAAAGTCGCGTTTTTCCTCTGTATTTCGTCAAATTCTAATTTGGTCTGGCTAGCACGATTCGAACGTGGGAACTTGGGCTTCTTATACCGTGGGGATAATTACCTATTATCTAAAAGGCTATCATTTGCTCAATTCAATCTTTGAGTGCATAATAAACTCATTAAGAAGAGGAGTATCTCATGCTACTAACCGCTATATTAAGTCCTGCTGAAGAAGGGGGTTATGTTGCCTTAAATCCTGAAACTGGCACAACTACTCAAGGTGAAACTGTTGATGAGGCAATTGCTAATTTAAAAGAAGCCACCTCTCTTTATTTAGAGGAGTTCCCAATGACCTTCAATGTTCATCCATTAGTAACAACTTTTGACTTAGCACATGCCTAAATTTCCAGGCCTCTCTGGCAAAGATATCATTCGTGCCTTAGAAAAATTAGGCTTTCAAGTAGCAAGACAATCCGGTAGCCATATTATGATGAAACGTGGTGGAAAAGGTTGAGTTGTACCAAACCACAAAGAAGTAAAAGTTGGCACAGTCAACGGCTTACTACGCCAAGCTGAAGTATCAGCAGAAGATTTTCAAAAAGCACTTTTAGATTAGTCTTTCAGCATAATAGGTTTATGACCTAAGACATACTTTACAGTTTTGGTCTGCCCAGCACGATTCGAACGTGCGACCTACGGCTTAGAAGGCCGTTGCTCTATCCATCTGAGCTATGGGCAGTATGTGGGGATTGTGTAACTGTTGAAATTATAAATAATATGACTTCATTTGGGAATAAGATTTTGGTCGGGGCGGTGGGATTCGAACTCACGACCCTCTGCTCCCAAAGCAGATGCGCTACCAGGCTGCGCTACGCCCCGAACAATCCAATATTCTACTACGGTTTACTTTTTTTTACTAGTATTTAATTTCTTAATTTCACAACTTGCTCCCAAGCCAACTCTGACAAGACTTTCCGATTCACTTCATCTTTAATCGGTTCGCCAATACGAACACGAACAATTAACGGTGCGTTCTTTAAAGTATTGTTCATTGATTCCAACAGTCCCATATCACCAATAAAAGCTGTTGCAATACTTACCTCCCCAGTCTTGGGCTGGATATAAGTAATAGCTGTTGGTAAGCAGATACTTTGAGCATCAATGACAGATTGAAATAAATTAGGCTTAAATTTAAGAACCGATAAGCCGTCTGAAGAAGTTCCTTCTGGAAAAATACAAATCCTATCTCCCGCTTTTAAAGCTGATGTCATTTGATCAGAAACATCCCTAGAGTGACCACTTTTTTGTCGATCAATAAAAAGAGTATTTAATTTTTTTGCAAACCACCCAAATACTGGCCAAGAAGCAACCTCTTTCTTTGCGACAAATCGCATAGGAAATAAGGCGTTGATCACATGAATATCCAACCATGAAATATGATTACTCACCACTAGGTGCGATTGCAAATCTTTGGGGATCTCACCTTCAAGTTGTAACTCGATGTTGAATACCTTTAATAATCCATAACTCCAATTTTGCAAGGCTAAATTCTGTTGTTGAGTATCTTTTCTCGGAAACAAAAAAACAACAATGAAAAATCCCCTAAAAATATGTGCAATAACGCGTAAATAGCTGATAACCAACATAAAATTCTCTATTCAATTATTAAATGTAACAATTCTGTCTTAAAATGTGCATATTACAGTAACTTAACTATGGCTTAATGTCATCATGCAATATCGCACCATATGGATTTCTGACATACATTTAGGTACTTCTGGCTGCCAGGCTGAGTATCTACTCGATTTTTTAAAACATAATGAAGCAGAGACATTTTATCTTGTCGGCGACATTATTGATGGTTGGCGGTTAAAAAAATCTTGGTACTGGCCGCAAGCTCATAACGACGTTGTACAAAAAATTCTCAGAAAAGTACGTAAAGGTTCCGAAGTCTTTTATATTCCCGGAAACCACGACGAAGTCGCACGTCAATTTATTGGTATGACCTTTGGTGATATTCAAATTCGTAATGAAATGATTCATATTACTGCGAACGGTAAAAGGTTATGGATAACGCACGGCGATTTATTTGACAGCGTCATGCAATATGCCAAATGGTTGGCTTATTTAGGTGATTCAGCCTACACCATCATTTTGGTTATTAATCGTTGGTTTAACAATATTAGAATTAAGCTAGGATTTCAATATTGGTCACTATCTCAATTTTTAAAGCATAAAGTGAAAAATGCAGTCAGTTTTATCGCTGACTTTGAAGCCATCATGGCAAGAGAAGCGCGTAAAAGAAAATGTGACGGGGTTGTTTGTGGTCATATTCATAAAGCAGAAATTCGAGATATCGATGGGCTGCTCTATTGTAACGATGGCGATTGGGTCGAAAGTCTTACTGCCTTGGTTGAAACCTTTGAGGGTGAGCTAAAGATTATTCATTGGCCACATATTTTGAAAGAAGAAGAAGGGGCTCACATTGAGCCAATCGTCATTAATTCTTTTAACGGTTTCCCAGTCAATGCTTTAGCCAATGCTGAAAATCCAGCGCTTCCTGTTGCTAGCTCAGCTAGTGATTTAATAATTCAGGAACTTGAGACTTAGGATCAATGCAATGAAGATTTTGATCATCACTGATGCTTGGGAGCCTCAAATTAATGGTGTTGTCCGAACATTAAAACAAACAAGACATGAACTTGAATTAATGGGACATGTAGTAGATATCCTATCTCCATTAGAATTCAAGACAATCCCCTGCCCGACCTACCCAGACATTTCTTTATCCATACTTCCAGGCAAAAAAATTTCGCGCAGGATTAAGTCTTTTATGCCGGATGCATTGCATATCTCAACCGAGGGCCCTTTAGGGTTAGCCGCCAGAGCTTATGCTGTAAAAAATCATTTGCCATTTTCAACCGCATACCATACTCGATTTCCGGAATATGTGAAGGCCAGAACGGGTATCCCATTAAAACTGACTTATCGATTTTTAAAGTGGTTTCATCAAAAGTCACTAGCTGTAATGGCTCCTACTATCACGGTAAAAAAAGACTTAGAAAGTTATGGCTTCAAAAATGTGGTTCTGTGGACTCGAGGCGTTGATTTATCGAGGTTCGAAGTCAAGCATAGCGACGCATTAACCAGCGCTAAGCCAATATTTTTAAATGTTGGTAGGGTTGCAGTTGAAAAAAATATCGAAGCCTTTTTACAACTCGATTTACCAGGCTCTAAAGTAGTGATTGGCGATGGTCCATCACTTTCGTATTTAAAAGAAAAATATCCGCTAGTTCAATTTTTGGGTGCTAAAGACCAATCAGAATTGCCACAGTATTATTCCAGCGCTGATGTGTTTGTATTTCCAAGTAAAACTGATACCTTCGGACTTGTTCTTTTAGAGGCGATGGCTTGTGGACTTCCTGTCGCCGCGTATCCAGTTACCGGCCCTATCGATGTTATTGGGGATAGTGAATCAGGTGCCCTAAGTGAAAATTTAGAAGATGCTTGCTTGGCTGCTCTGAAAATCTCGCGGGCAAGTACTCGTCAATATGCTGAGGGCTTTTCTTGGCGGGCAGCTACTGAACAATTCGTAAAGCATCTTCAACCTGTTCCTCCTGGATTAGTTGAAGCAAGTACTGATATTTCCATATGAACGACGATCATTATTCGTACGATCAAAACCCTCACAAAGGCAACAAAGGTGTCACCAGAGCAATCAAGGCTAGCATCAACTCCTGGCACGGACTTCAATTTGCTATCAAGGAAGAAAGTGCGTTTCGACAAGAGTTAACTTTAACGGCGGTGTTACTCCCTATTTCTTTATTTTTACCCGTTAGTCGAGTTGAGCATATACTACTTTTGATGGTGGTAATTTTGGTTCTCATTGTCGAGTTGCTAAACTCTAGTGTTGAAGCTGCAATTGATAGAATTTCCTTTGATAATCATGGTTTATCAAAAAGAGCAAAAGATTATGGCTCTGCTGCGGTGATGCTAGCACTGCTTCTATGTATATTTACGTGGATTTATATACTGATTCCGGTCATTAAGAATTTAAAAGTGACATTTATTAACGATTCGACTTTAATTTGTCATCTTCATGCAACTTTTTCTTAATACAATTAACCAATATCTGGAAAATTACTCATAAAATGAAAGAATTACCTAACCCACTACAGTCTTTAAACTCCATCGGTGATGGTTTGACGACTAAAATCGCCGGTAAACTCTCAAAAAAACTCTCAAGAATGCAGAAGTTTAATAAGTTTCCTAATTTATTTCTTTTAAAAAAACATAAGTCTAAAAAGAAAAATGCCAAAATTAAGGAACTAAAGAAAACAGTCAGCGAGTTACCCAATATTTCAGAGAATGGCCAAGCCAATAAATCAAGCCCTATCCAGGTATATATTGCAAGGGACTTAGAAGAAATTAAAGAAGCACAACGTCTTCGTTATCATGTTTTTGCTGAAGAAATGGGTGCTAACCTTCCGAATAAAGAAGAAGGTTTAGATGTTGACGAATTCGATGCCTATTGCGACCACCTTATTGTGCGTGACACGAAAACCCTGCAGGTTGTGGGCACTTATCGAATTTTGCCGCCCGATCAAGCAAAATTAATTGGACGCCTATATTCTGAATCAGAATTTGATTTATCTAGACTTGAGCACCTTTATCCGAACGCAGTTGAAGTTGGAAGATCATGTGTTCATGCAAACTATCGCTCTGGTGGTGTCATTATGGCTTTGTGGGCTGGTTTGGGCTCCTATATGAAGCAACACGGTTATGAAATTATGCTTGGCTGCGCAAGCGTACCAATGGGTGATGGTGGCCACTATGCAGCTAGCTTAAATAGAATTTTTAGTGAAAAGAATTTAAGTCCTGTTGAATATCGAACTTTTCCAAAGCTACCACTACCCCTCGAAAAGTTAAACTCAGATTTGGATGTTGAACCACCTCCTCTAATTAAAGGTTATCTCAGAATCGGGGCAAAGATTTGTGGTGAACCAGCATGGGACCCAGATTTCAATACAGCTGACTTCTTAACGATGTTAAGACTGACTGATATCAACTCTCGATATGCAAAGCATTTTTTTAACTAAACAATAAGTTTTTATTCTTGTTTTTTAGCCAGCCAAGCCATCAACTATGATGAAAGCTTGGCAGACTTAGGTTCAGAATATTTCATTACCACTTCAGCTCTTTTTAGAAGTGGTAATAGCTGAATTCAACTGAGAGCTGAATTCAACTGAGAGCTGAATTCAACTGAGGTGAGCTGAAGTAGTGAATGCACATAACAGTTTCAGTTATAACGGCTTAAAACTATTTAGATAATCACTATTCTGCTGAAAAATAACTACTCTTAATAAAAATCAAGTAAGAATTCTTTGCCGATTTTAGTCCAGTCTTCAGCTTCTTTATTGAGACTAAACTCAGTCAATGGATGATTTTCAATCCATTTCTTTGAAATCGTTACTTTAAAGCCATTACTGGTCTGTTGTACCAAAATTTCAGGCAACTCTTCAGTAACTCGTCTTCTGGAAAGCAAGAATGCCAAGCGGAGGCAAAACAACATTCGCCAATCAATAAAATTACTACTTGTATACACTTTAGCTAGTTTTCCAGTGTGACCAATCAAAAGTGTCGATAGGCGGGCTTGATCATTTTTTGAAAAGCCTGGCATGTCAGCATTTGCTGAAATATAAGCCGAGTGCTTATGGTAACCATTATGGGAGATAGATAAACCAATCTCATGGAGTTTAGCAGCCCACCCTAGTAAGGATGCATTATTAATGCGATCTTCATCTACTGGCATTGGAAACTGCTCCAAGAAGAATATCGCTAACTCTTCAACCCGCGTTGCTTGCTCCGCATCAACACTGTAACGTTTCATGAATTGCTCTACCGTTACAAAACGCATATCGTGATGCTGAGCACGCCCTAAAAAATCGTATAACACACCCATTCGAAGGGCTGCCTCAACGATTTCCATGGATTCAATTTTTAACTCATCAAAGGCAGCTATCATGATGGCTAAGCCGCCGGGTAGAACTTGACGACGATCTGGTTTTAATCCAATCAATTTCGCATTTTGGACAAACTCAGCTTCAATTAAGATTGACTTCAGCGCTTCTAAGCTTTGCCGCGTAATAGTCCCTGAAGCCTCAGTTCCGAAAGGATCTGGATGCAAATTATTTTCAGTATCTAAGCCATTGAGACTAATCAATTCTGCAATTGCTTTTGCTGTACCGGAGGAACCAATCACCTGATCCCAACCTTTTTTTCTGAACTCTTTGGAGATAATTTGAATTTCTTGTCTTGCGGCTAACTCTGCTTGTTTAAAATTGTATTCATCTACCGCACCATTGGCGAAAAATTTTTGACTATGCGAGACACATCCAATATATAAGCTTTCCAAGAGTTTCGGTTCATATCCCTGACCAATAATAAACTCAGTTGAACCACCACCGATATCAATCACGAGTCGATTTCCTGAATTAGCAGGTGCACCGTGAGCAGCACCTATATAAACCAGGCGCGCCTCTTCTTGACCTGCAATCACTTCAATCGGGAATCCTAAAGCTTTTTCCGCCTGTGTGATAAATTTTGCAGCATTACGAGCAACCCTAAAAGTATTCGTTGCTACTACTCGGACTTGCATTGGCGAAAAATTTCTTAAGCGTTCGCCAAAACGTTTAATTGAATTAATCCCCCGACTAAATGCTTCTACATCAAGATTTTTTTCGTGATCCAAACCTGCAGCAAGCTTGATTGAATCGCGGAGTGTATCTACCGGTCTTAATTGAAAGCCTGAGGGTGTCTCTACTATTTGGGCAACTACCATCCTGAAACTGTTTGAACCCAAGTCTACCGATGCGATTAATTTAGGCTCAGACTGAGCATTTTGGGATGGTTTCAATTCAAGAGCCATAATAGATACAAAGGGATAATTAACAATTAGACAGGCTTATATTTTAATGTTAAAAATGAGAAAAAAAACCTAGGACAAAAATTTATTTCACCCCTACAATTCAAACAATGACAAATAACTTTATTCCATTGCTCAACCGTGAATTAGGCCAACTGGAGTTTAACTCTAGGGTACTTGCGCAGGCAGAAGATCCAAATACGCCTCTTTTAGAAAGACTAAAATTTTTGTCTATTGTTTCAAGTAATATGGATGAGTTTTTTGAAATTCGTATGTCTGGATTAAAGGAACAATTAATAGATAATCCAAATAAAATACAAGCTGACGGATTAACTGTTGCAGAGTCTTATAAACTCATTACTGAACAAGCACACATACTAGTTCAAAGGAAATATGCTCTATTAAAGGAAAATATCTCCCCAGCTCTCAATCGGGAAAGGATCTTTTTTAAATTTCCATCTACTTGGACACCGCAACAGTTTCAATGGGCTAAAAACTTCTTTCATCGCGAGTTAGTTCCTCTAATAACTCCCATTGCCCTTGATCCTACACACCCTTTCCCAAGAGTCATTAATAAAAGCTTGAATTTTTTAATTTCCCTAGAAGGTAAAGATTCTTTTGGCAGAAATGCTGATCTTGCTGTTGTACAAGCTCCAAGGTCTTTACCGAGGTTGGTGCAATTACCAAATCACTTAGAATCCAAGGGTGAGACTAGTTTTATATTGCTTTCTTCATTTATGCAAGCTTTTGTACATGAGCTATTTCCTGGTATCAAATTAACTGGTTGCTATCAATTTAGAATCACTAGGAACTCAGATTTATTTGTTTCAGAAGACGATATTACGGATTTACGAAGTGCCTTGGAAGGAGAATTAACGACGCGCCATTTTGGTGATGCCGTAAGGTTAGAAGTTAACGATAAGATCCCATTGAAATTACTAGATCGATTAAAAATTGAGTGTCAGCTGAATGATGCCGATTGTTATCTAGTAAGTGGTCCGGTCAACTTAGTGCGTTTATTCCAAATGCCTGATTTAATTGATCGCCCCGACTTAAAATACCCAGTCGTCACCCCCAAACTACCAGAAGTGTTTTCCCATCACCAGTCCCTTTTTGATGTCATTTCAAAAAACGATGTATTGTTACATCACCCTTATGAAAGTTTCTCTCCCGTTCTTAACCTTTTAAATGAAGCCGCAAATGACCCTGATGTCCTAGCAATTAAACAAACTGTTTATCGCACCGGGGATGAGTCTTTAGTAATGGACGCACTGATGGAGGCGGCTCGCAATGGTAAAGAGGTCACTGTAGTGGTGGAGCTATTAGCTAGGTTTGATGAGCACACTAACATGCAATGGGCCGCTAAACTCGAAGCAGTTGGAGCTCACGTCGTCTATGGGGTTGTCGGGCATAAGTGTCATGCAAAAATGCTTTTAATTGTTCGCAGAGAAATGATTTCTAAGGGACGCAGCAAAGGTAAATACCAACTAAAAAGATATTCTCATTTTGGAACCGGCAATTACCATCCTAGAACAGCTAAATCCTATACTGACTTTGGATTATTAACTTGCAACCCCCAACTGACTAGTGATATGCATTATGTATTTCAACAACTCACGGGGACTGGCAAACACATTTCTTTGACGAAATTATGGCAATCGCCGTTCACAATGCAAGAGGAAATCATCAAGAGCATTCGTGGTGAGATTAAAAATGTGAAATTAGGTAAAAGGGCGCATATCATTGCAAAAATGAATGCCTTGCTTGAACCAAGTGTCATTCAAGAGCTCTATAGAGCTTCACAAGCTGGAGTGAAGATTGACTTAATTATTAGAGGTGTTTGTGCTTTAATGCCCGGTGTAAAGGGTTTATCTGAAAATATCAAGGTACGATCTGTTATCGGTAGATTTTTAGAGCATCACCGTATTTATTATTTTCTTGCCGATGGTAAAGAAAATATTTATTTATCAAGTGCCGATTGGATGGATCGAAATCTTTACCGAAGAGTCGAGGTGGCTTTCCCAGTTGAAGATTCAGTAATCAAAGAGCGGGTCATACAAGAAGGTTTAAAAATGCTGTTAAAAGATAATCAATCTGCTTGGGTCATGAATTCTGAGGGCAAATATCGTCGCCTTAAAACCAGAAGTAAGACACCGTATATTGCTCAATTAGAAATTTTAAAATTAATTGAAAAATCTTCTCAGAATTAGTCAGCTTCCACTAAACGATCTTTAGGGAAGTGTATAGAAAAAGTACTGCCAATACTGAGTTCACTCTCAATTTTCAAAGAGGCATTGTGTCTCGAAGCGACATGCTTCACAATCGCCAATCCCAGACCAGTACCACCGGTATCTCTAGAGCGGCTGCGGTCTACTCGGTAAAAACGCTCAGTAATTCTGGGGATATCATCTTGAGCAATGCCAATCCCTGAATCTTTGACTGAGAATACAGCCCCACCCTCACGATCCGCTTTCCATTCAAAAGTAATCGCCCCACCCTCTGGGGTATACCGAATTGCGTTAACGATTAAATTACTAAATGCAGAGAAAATTTCACTTTCTGCGCCAAGGATATCCATGTTTATCAGGCGATGCGCTTCAATCACGTGCTTATCTTGCGATAAGCTTTTAGCATCAAGGATAAGTTTTTCAAACAAATCCTCAATATGTACCTTGGTCGTTTTTGAGGTCAAAGGACTACTATCTAACCGAGTCAAAATCAACAGTTCCTCCACTAGTGTCATCATTCGACTGGTTTGAGCAAACATCAAATCAACATATCTCTTTTGATCCAGCTTGGAAATTTTCAAATCACGAAGTGTCTCTAAAAATCCACTTACAACAGTCAAGGGAGTCCTTAACTCATGGGAAACATTCGCCACAAAATCTTGGCGCATCGATTCATTTTTTTTCAGAATTGTAATATCTTGGCTTAATAGAAGTTTGCGGTTTTCCCCATATGGAAAAACTTGCAACATTAACATTAAACTCCCTTGCTCACCCATATAATCCAAGTGCAGTGGTCGTGTAAAGTCACGCACTTGCATGTAACTTATAAATTGAGGGTTTCGGAGTAAAAATGTAACCGGTTGACCAACATCTTTGAATGGATCCAGTCGGAAATGATCGCGGCAGATATTATTACACCATTCGATATGATCCACTTCATCTAACATAATTAAACCATTCGGTGAAGCTTGTATTCCTTGGATAAATTGATTGTATTGCACCTCAGATTGAAGAACTGCTTGGCGCCATACTTTTGATTTTTTTTCTATCTGATCATAAATTTCTCGCCAAATTCCAATACCTCTTTTTTTTCCTATCAAATCATCTTTTTGAAGGTTGGAAAGAAAGTTAATTTTGTACCATGCTTGAAAAAAACTATAAATTAATAGGACAAAAAATCCAAGATAAAAAGCAGCTGAAAAAGAAAAAATCTCACCCCAAATAAAGCTGATCAAACAAATAGCAAAGGGGAAAAACAGAGCTTTAAAAATCTCTCTGGGCATAATAAATAAGGTGCTTATTTAAGAATTAATTGAAAATCTATAGGTTGAGATAAAGATTAACATATAGATACAAAGAAACTACATTATTTCAATGCAGTATCACACCACTAATGCAGGATTCCTGGTTAGACGATAACCGCTACCACGAACAGTTTCAATCATCGTATCACATCCCACCGGGGCTAAAGCAGCTCGTAAACGCTTGATATGGACATCAACCGTACGTTCTTCAACAAAAACATGATCACCCCAAACTTTGTCAAGTAATTGACCGCGGGCATGAACCCTTTCAGGATTTGACATTAAAAAACGTAATAAACGGAATTCTGTAGGGCCTAAATCAATTTTGATTGTTTCTTCATCAAGTTGACAAGTTACACGATGCGTTGTTGGATCTAACTTAAGAGCATTAATTTCAATCACTTCATCAGTTAATTGGGGTGACTTTCTTCTTAAAACAGCACGAATACGAGCGATTAACTCTTTTGGAGAAAAGGGTTTCGTCAGATAATCATCAGCACCAGCATCTAAACCAGCAATTTTATCCATTTCTTCTGTTCTGGCAGTGAGAAATATAATTGGAATATCTTTGGTTCGGTCATTGTTACGTAAATCTTTGGCAAATTGAATACCTGATTTACCCGGCAACATCCAATCCAGCACGATTAAATCCGGTAATACTTCCTTCATCAGCATCGCTGCTTGATCTGCTTGAAAAGCGCGGACGGGTAAAAACCCCTCATGGCTTAGGTTGATAGAAATTAACTCAGCAATGGAGGGTTCATCTTCAACAATAAGAATGCTACTAGCCATTTTATTTATTTGCCTCTTCAATTAATTTTTCATGAGGAATATGCCTCACATCCATACCTTTGTCGACATAGATAACAAACTCAGATATATTTTTAGCATGGTCTCCAATTCTCTCTACAGCCTTTGCTATAAAGAGAATTTCTAAGGCAGTGGAAATAATACGAGGATCTTCACTCATGTAGGAATTGAGTTTTCGTACAAAGCCTCTAAATTCATTATCAATTTCAATATCATCAGCCACAATCTGCGCCGCAGCCTTAGAGTCCATTCTAGCGAAGGCATCGAGTGAGCGACGTAAAAGACCTAAGGCCATTTGTCCTGCAATACGAATTTCAGCTACGTTAATATGATAGGGAGCATTAACGTCAACGATTTTTCTAATTCTGGCAGCAATATGGTCTGCTTCATCACCAACCCGCTCTAAATTAGAAATCGCCTTTGAGACACCCATAACCAATCTTAAATCTTTAGCCGTAGGCTGACGGCGAGCTAAGATTTCCGCACATTCTGCATCAATCGCAATTTCGTAATCATTCACTGCCTTTTCTTTTTGCATTACTTCATCGGCAAGCTCGGCATCCATCGAAGAAAAAGCTTTCATCACTTTCGCAACTTGCGACTCTACCAAACCGCCCATTTCAAGTAAATGAGCATTAATATTATTTAAATCCGCATCAAACTGAGATGATAAATGTTTATCTGGCATGTTGATCCCCTAAATTTTTATACTAGCCAAAGCGACCAGTAATGTAATCTTCCGTTTCCTCACGATCAGGCTTTAAGAAGATTTGTTTGGTGTCATTGAACTCGATCAATTCGCCAAGATACATAAATGCAGTATAGTCTGAAATACGGGCCGCCTGTTGCATGTTATGGGTAACGATAGCAACCGTGTAATCTTTCTTCAGTTCATGAACAAGTTCTTCAACCTTACCGGTTGAAATTGGGTCTAAAGCTGAAGTTGGTTCATCTAGCAATAAAACTGTCGGCTTCACTGCCACGCCTCTGGCAATACATAAACGTTGTTGCTGACCACCGGACAAAGACAAGCCACTTTGATTGAGTTTATCTTTCACTTCATTCCACAAAGCTGCTTTATTCAATGCCCACTCAACGCGTTCATCCATATCAACTTTGCTCAAATTTTCATATAACTTAACGCCAAAAGCGATGTTATCGTAAATTGTCATCGGAAATGGAGTTGGCTTTTGGAAGATCATCCCGACCTTAGATCTTAAAAGGTTTAAGTCTAGTTTTGGATCTAAGATATCTTCACCGTATAAATTAATTTGACCTTCAGCGCGCTGACCAGGATACAAATCATACATCCGATTAAAGGTTCTTAATAGCGTGGATTTGCCACATCCTGAGGGACCAATAAATGCAGTAACTTTGTTTTCAGCAATATTTAAGTTAATAGACTTTAAACCTTTGAACTTCCCATAATAAAAGTCTAGGTTTTTCACTTCGATTGCATTTTTTACATTTGCAGTTTCTAGCATTATGATTTCTCTCTAAAAAATACGCGGGCAAGAACGTTTAGCCCTAAAACAGTTAAAGTAATAATTAAAGCTCCGCCCCAAGCTAGGTTGACCCAGTTCTCATAAGGACTTAACGCAAATTGGTAAATCACCACCGGTAGATTCGACATCGGCTTACTCATATCAGCTGAGAAAAACTGATTATTTAGAGCTGTAAATAATAATGGCGCAGTTTCTCCACTTACCCGAGCAATCGCTAGCAATATGCCAGTGATTACACCGCTTTTAGCCGAACGTAAAATAATTGAGAATGAAACTTTCCACTTCGGTGTTCCAAGAGCATATGCAGCTTCACGCAGTGTGCTAGGCACAAGTCTTAACATGTTTTCAGTTGTTTTAAGGACCACTGGAACAGCAATTAATGAAAGAGCCAACGTTCCAGCAAAGCCTGAGAAGTGCTTAACTTGAGCAACATAAATTGCATAGACAAAAAGCCCAATCACAATGGAGGGAGCTGATAGCATGATGTCGTTAACAAAACGCGTAATACTCGCAATTTTGCTTCTATCACCATACTCAGCCAAAAAGATACCAGCAAGAACACCAATTGGTGTGCTAACAAAAGTACATAATCCAACCATCATTAAGCTACCAACAATAGCGTTAGAAAGACCACCACCTACTGAGCCAGGTGCTGGAGTGCTATTCAAGAAAAAATCTAAACTGAGGGCTGCAAAACCTTTAGAAAAAAGGATAAATAAAATCCATATTAGCGCAGTCATACCCAGTAACATTGCACCCATCGAAAGAGTAAGTCCGACAGTATTACTAATTTTTCTAGATCTATAAATATTTTTATTCATAAATTAGTTCTTACTTCCTTGATTTTTTTCCATGTTAATCAACATCCATTTTGCTAAAGCCAAAACAAATAAAGTGATAATGAAAAGGGTTAAACCGAGTGCGAAAAGTGAGGAGTAGTGAAGTCCAGGCTCTGCTTCACCGAATTCATTTGCTAAGGTGGATGCGATAGAAGACCCAGGTGAGAACAGTGAAGGACTAATGCGATGGGCGTTACCAATCACGAATGTAACTGCCATCGTTTCTCCAAGTGCCCGGCCTAAACCTAACATGACTCCACCCACAACCCCAGTTCGTGTGTAAGGCAGTACCACCCTAGTCACTACTTCCCAAGTAGTACAACCAATTCCATAAGCAGCCTCTTTCAAAACTGGAGGAACAATTTCAAACACATCCCGCATTACTGAAGTAATGAAAGGAATAATCATAAAAGCTAATATTAATGCAGCTGTTAAGAGACCAATACCGTTTGGAGCTCCTTTGAATAAAATACCGATTACTGGTAATTGCCCAAGTGTTGAGGTCAAGAATGGTTGGACGTATTCGCCGAAAACAGGCGCAAACACAAACAAACCGAACATACCGTAAATAATAGAAGGCACAGCAGCAAGAAGTTCAACCGCAGTACCAAGAGGTCTTTTCAACCATGAAGGACACATTTCGGTTAGGAAAACAGAGATTCCGAAACTGACTGGCACTGCAATTAAAAGAGCGATGATGGCAGTAACCAGGGTACCGTAAATAGAGTCAAGTCCGCCAAATTCAGAGTTAACTACATCCCACTCATTACGGAAAAAGAACCCTGGACCATATTTAGCAAACGTTGGCCAAGAGGTAATAATTAAGGAAATAATAATACCGGCCAAAACAACTAGCACAAGTGATGCGAAGGTCAAAGTTACTTTGTGGAAAATAAAATCTTGCAAACGTTGTTTACGAATGATTTTACTCATTTCTGGGGATAGCTTAATCCCTTTACTCACATCAGTTTCTGACATCATATTTTCCATAAAAAACTCAAAATTGATTCAACAATAAATTGAAAGAAACACCTCAACCGAAATTGAGGTGTTTGTTGAAATTACTTGATTTGAGACCAAACGTTTTTAGCAATGTAATCAACTACTGGATCAGGTAATGGTACATAGTCAATTGCAGCAGCCATTGGATCACCAGACTTATAAGCCCATGTTAGGAACTTAATTGTCTCGGCTGATTTTTCCGCATTGGCAGGATTTTTGTACATTATTATGAATGTCGATCCAGTAATAGGCCAAGAATTCGCACCAGGTTGCTGTGTCAAAGAAATACCCATGCCAGGTGTTGAAGACCAGTTAGCACCTGCAGCAGCAGCCTTGAATGTATCCAGTGAGGGACTTACAAACTTACCATCTAAATTCTTCAATTGAAGAAATGTCATGTTGTTAATTTTTGCATAAGCATATTCAACATATCCAATAGAACCCTTAACTCTAGTTACGTTTGCGGAAACGCCTTCATTTCCCTTACCGCCTACTGTAGAAGTTGCAGGCCATTTAACGGTTGCACCAGAACCCACTTTCTCAGCCCACATTTTGTTGGCTTTTGATAAGTAGTCTGTGAAAACAGCAGTTGTTCCTGATCCATCTGAACGTGTTACAACGGTAATTGCTTGGTCAGGTAGCTTTACTCCAGGATTCAGGGCGGCTAGCTTTGCGTCATTCCAATTTGAAATATCACCAGCGAAAATTAAGGCCATTGTTTCACCATCCAACTTCAATTGGCCTGGCTTAAACCCTGCTAAATTAGCTACTGGAACTACTCCACCCATAATTACTGGGAATTGAACCATACCACTTTTTTCTAAATCTTCGCCTTTTAGTGGAGCATCGCTTGCGCCAAAGTCTACAGTCTTTTCACGAATTTGCTTGATACCACCTGAAGAGCCGATAGAGGCATAGTTTACATTGTTACCAGTTTGTTTTTTGTACTCTTCTGCCCATTTACTCATCACTGGAGCAACAAAGGAAGAACCTGCACCGGTGATATCTGTAGCAAATATTTGGCTTGAAACGGCTAATAGTGATCCAATTAGCAATGTATTGGTGATTTTCTTGAACATACTTTCCTCACGGTTTAATTTGACAAACAATAGTGATACTTTAAATGATGAATATGAGGGAAATATGACAACAATTTAATATGTCATATATTAAATTAAATTCTTTATAAAACAATTACTTAAAAAAATCAAGGAATACATTTTGCGATTAATTGCGCGTATTTTTCAGCAATACTTTTATCATTTGCTTCTACCATTACCCGTAAAACAGGCTCGGTTCCAGAGGCTCTGAGTAAAACACGACCGATACCTAAAAGCTCACTTTCAGATTTTTGCACCACTTTAGATAAATTTTCATCTAGCTTAAAGTCATAGCCTTTTTTAAATTTGACGTTTATCAAAATTTGTGGATATAGTGGAACTTCAGCCAATCGCTCAAGAATCACCCCTTTCGTTCTATAAATTGCAGATAAGACCTGAAGTGCGGCTACGATGCCATCACCCGTACTATGCTTATCTAAAAACAATAAATGGCCAGATCCTTCTCCACCAATTTGCCATCCGTTATTTTTTAGTTTTTCCAAAACATATCGATCACCGACATTAGCTCGCTCAAATGGCACGCCTAGGGCCTTAATAGCATTTTCAATAGCTAAATTAGTCATTAAGGTACCTACTACGCCAGGAACTTTATTGCCCGTCTCTAAGCGATCTTTCACCACCAAATAAAGTAGTTGATCACCGTTGAACAAATTGCCATTTTTATCTATCAGTTGCAATCGATCCGCATCCCCGTCAAGGGCAATCCCGAAATCAGCTTTCGTTTCTAAAACTTTATCAATACAAGCTTGAGGCGAAGTCGCTCCAAAGCCATCATTAATATTCATGCCATTTGGCTGGTTACCAATCGGTATCACTTCAGCACCTAGCTCATGAAACACGTGCCTAGCAATATGATAAGCAGCCCCATTGGCCGTATCCACAACCAGTTTCAAATTAAACAAATCAGAGTCATTTGGAAATGTACTCTTACAAAACTCGATATATCTTCCTGCAGCATCGTCTAAGCGCCTTACTTTACCAAGTTGATCAGAAGAACAACAAATAAGAGGCTCACTAATTGCTTGTTCAATTTCATATTCGATCGAATCTGGTAATTTATCCCCGAAGGAGGTAAAGAACTTAATCCCGTTATCTTGATAAGGATTATGTGAAGCTGATATAACCACGCCGGCAGATAATCTGAGCGTTCTAGTTAAATAGGCAATACCGGGGGTCGGTATCGGACCACATAAGACCACATCCACACCAGCAGCACAAAAACCAGCTTCTAAAGCTGATTCCAACATATAGCCAGATATTCTTGTATCTTTGCCAATTAATACTGTTTGACGACCATGACCATCCCAGTATTTTGAAAAAACACGGCCAGCAGCGTAACCTAGTTGCATTACAAAATCAGGGCTGATTGGAGACTTACCCACTTCACCGCGGATACCATCAGTGCCAAAGTATTTTTTCTTCATTATTTTTATCTTCTTTCTGTTAAATGATCTCATTACTCAATGAGGTCCACACCTTAATAGCCTGTACGCTTTCTTTCACATCATGAACTCGCAGTATATTCGCCCCTCGCGAAATACTAAATAGCATGGCAGCAATACTTGCAACAGTTCTATCTTCCGTATCAGATCCTATGATTTTTCCTAAGGTACTTTTTCTGGAAATACCAATAAGGGTAGGCATCCCAAAATGATCAAAGGAACTTAGTTGATTCAGGAGATGTAAATTATGTACTGGGGTTTTACCAAAACCAATGCCTGGATCTAGACAAATTCGATCAAGACAAACTCCCAATGACTCTAAAATTTTAATCCGTTGAAAAAAAAAATCATTCACTTCTTGGATGACATCTTCGTAGCTTGGACGGATTTGCATGGTTTTAGGGTCATTTTGCATATGCATTACGCATAAGCCTATGGCAGGATAATCGACCGCAACTTGTTGGTTGCCTGGGCTTGAAAAACCTGAAATATCATTCAAAATATCAATTCCCGCTTTAGCTGCTAGGGACATTGTTGAGGTTTTATATGAATCCAATGACAAAGCGACTTTAGCGTCTTTGAGCGCCTCAATGATGGGCATCACCCGGTCTTGTTCCTCAGAATCGGAAACTGTTTCAGCGCCTGGCTTGGAAGATTCTCCACCAATATCAAGAATCCTTGCGCCATCTTCAATCATTTGGAAAGCGTGGTCAAGGGCTTTATTTTTACTAAAGTATCTGCCACCATCCGAAAATGAATCTGGCGTCACATTTAAAATGCCCATCACAATCGGCAATGCAGGACTAGCGCAGAGGTCATCACCTGGTGACCAGTTAAAAAGAAAACGCCCGCAACGCCACGTTGCGGGCTTTTGATTACTCAATTCCATACGGTACTAGCTTAAATCGTTGCAGGTGAACTACCCTTAGCAGTATTTGGCGAGTTACCACCGTCACCATTCGTTGAACCAGTCGTACTTTTAGCGTCTTCACTTGGTTTTGGTGGACGAGGAGTATTACCAGCCATGATGTCGTTAACTTGATCAGCGTCGATTGTTTCCCACTCAAGTAATGCCACAACCATTGCATCAACTTTATCTCGATTATTTTCCAAGAGGCTCTTAGCTAGAGCGTACTGCTGATCTAATAATGAACGGATTTCAGCATCCACTTTTTGTTGAGTGACTTCTGAAACGGTTTTTGAATTCATTCGACCAAACACACTATCAGACTCTGTATCAACATAAACCATGGTTCCCAAGGATTCACTCATACCGTAACGAGTCACCATATCTCGGGCTAATTTTGTTGCTCTCTCAAAATCATTGGATGCGCCAGTACTCATGGAGTTCAGGAATACTTCTTCTGCTGCACGACCACCAAATAAAATCGCTAAATCTTCTAGCATACGATCTTTATATAAATTTACGCGATCAAACTCAGGTAATTGCCATGTCACACCTAGCGCCATACCACGTGGCATGATCGTAACCTTGTGAACTGGGTCTGCCTTTGGCAACAACTTTGCAACTACCGCATGTCCGGACTCATGATAAGCCGTATTACGACGCTCATCTTCCCTCATCACAGCAGATTTACGCTCAGGTCCCATGTAAATTTTGTCTTTAGCATCTTCGAAGTCAGACATTTCTACAGAACGCTTGTTTCTTCTAGCAGCAAACAATGCTGCTTCATTCACGAGGTTGGCAAGATCAGCACCTGAAAAACCAGGAGTACCACGCGCCAAGACTGCTGCATCAACATCAGCGTCAATTGGAACTTTGCGCATATGGACTTTTAAAATTTGCTCACGACCACGAATATCAGGCAAACCAACATAAACTTGACGATCAAAACGTCCCGGTCTGAGTAAGGCCTTGTCTAATACATCAGACCTATTGGTAGCAGCAATAACGATCACACCGCTATTCGCTTCAAAGCCATCCATCTCAACTAACATTTGGTTCAATGTTTGTTCACGTTCATCATTACCGCCACCTGTACCGGCACCACGATGACGACCAACAGCATCAATCTCATCAATAAAAATGATGCAAGGCGCTTGTTTTTTGGCATTTTCAAACATGTCACGTACTCTTGCAGCACCGACACCTACAAACATTTCCACAAAGTCAGAACCAGAAATAGCAAAAAAAGGTACTTTTGCCTCACCAGCAATAGCGCGTGCTAAGAGGGTCTTACCAGTTCCAGGAGGACCTACCAATAAAACGCCACGTGGAATCCGACCACCTAGTTTTTGAAACTTTGAAGGGTCCTTTAAGAAGTCAACTAACTCTGCTACTTCACCTTTCGCTTCATCACAGCCAGCGACGTCAGTGAAATTTACAGGATTACTGTTTTCATCAATTAAACGTGCTTTTGATTTACCAAATGAGAATGCTCCACCCTTACCGCCACCTTGCATTTGACGCATCATAAAGAACCAGAAACCAATAATGAGTAATGTAGGCCCCAAGTAATACAAGGCAGACACAAAAACACTCGGCTCGTCCTCAGCTTTACCAGTAACCTGCACACCAAACTTCATTAAGTCGCCAACCATCCAGATATCGCCTGGAGAAATAATATTGTATTTGTTACCGTCTGAACCAGTAACTTGTAAAGTTCGCCCTTGCACGTCTACACGCTTGATTTTGCCAACTTTAGCGTCTTCCATAAACTGCGAGTAGGTCAACTGATCCTGCGCGCGAGGTTTGTCAAACTGTTTAAAGAATGTAAATACGACTAAAGCAACAATCAGCCAAATGCCGACTTTTTGCATCATTTGATTATTCAAAATAACTCCAATGGATAAAAGTAAGGTTTCTAACCTTATAAGTAATTCTACTATCCTTCATTTTCAAGTGCTGAACAACTATTTATTTTACTATTTTTGCCTTTTTTTCTCTATAGGTCAATAATTTCAGTTACTTAGTAAATAGTTTATAAGGACTTTAAAAACCTTCCTAACAGAAAGGTTTCTGCCGATCGATCTCTAGATGCCTTTGGTTTTCGAGGGGCAACTACTTTAAAGACTTTTTTAAATGACTCAACGATTTGACTATAACCACTTCCATGGAAACATTTAATCAATAAAGAACCCTCTGGAGTTAAATGTTTTTGAGAAAACTCTAGGGCTAATTCAGCTAAATGGCCCATTCTGGCCGCATCAGCAACAGCAACTCCTGATAGGTTGGGAGCCATATCAGACAACACTAGATTTACCCTACGAACATCGACTTGAGCACCTCCAGGCAGAGCTAGTTCTAGCTGCTGAAAGACACTATCCTCCCGGAAATCACCTTGAATAAATAAAACATCAGCAACCGGCTCCATTGGTAACAGATCAATCGCCACTACTGTGCCGTCTGGTTTACCATCCGCAATATCAGAATTTTTTTTACCTAATTCAGTTAATCGATTTCTTGCGTATTGACTCCAACTACCAGGAGCACTTCCCAAGTCAACAATCACCATACCGGCTTTAATTAAATGATCTTGCTCATCAATTTCTTTCAATTTAAAGGCCGCACGTGCGCGATAACCTTCTCTTTGTGCCATTTTCACATAAGGGTCATTGAGGTGGTCTTGCAACCAGTCTTTGTTAAATTTATTCTTCGACATGATAAAAACTAAAAAAAGGCTTTAAGTGTTGGGTCAAGTGAGAGATAATACACCTCTATGACTATTTTAGAAATTGATTCTTCCGTTCGTTCAGACCTTCGTGCTCAGGCGCATGCACTTTCACCCACCGTAATGATTGGCGCCGATGGCTTAACGCCAGCGGTGATTAAAGAAGCCGACCACGCCTTAAATTCCCATCAACTCATCAAAATTAGAGTGCTTGGAGATGATCGTGAAGCCAGATTGGCAATGTACGATCAAATCTGTGACCAATTAAATGCGGCAAAGGTCCAACATATTGGCAAGTTATTAGTGATTTATCGTCAACAAATGCTGACAAATGAGGAACTAAAAAACCTACAAAGTAAATCATCCAACCATAAAAGGAACGATGAAGGCTTTGGGGCACCTCGCACTGTAATGGTTAAGAAATACACAAGAAACCCTCAAAAAAGACCTAAACCTGTTGCGACACGCGTTTTGGGAAATGAAAGAGTGGCGGCTGGTGGTCAGTTAAAAAGAGCCAAAGCTAGACAACCTAGTATTAAAAAGAGAAGCTTAGGCTAATTTTTTTAAGTACGGCAGTTGATCGCTAGTGTTGTATCTTGGTAGATCGCCAAAACACCAATCCGAGTAATGCGAGTTCAACTAAAAAAATACTACTAGAAACGCCGTGTAGTGTTTGGAAAAGTTGAGCTTTATTCGAAAGCAAAACCGGAAAACCCTCTGAAAGTGTGTTTTCTCGGATAGCGACCATCCAAGGCTGGATGATGAAATTGCCAATCATACTTAGGATGAGGGTTCCAAGTAAATACCAACGGATGAGTTTAAATTGCCCAAGCCCTCGACGGACTAAAGTATTTGCAAATAAGAGCAAGCTCATCCCCAAAATAATGCTGATAATACCCGCATTTTTGAAAATCTGGCCAGCAACCATTCCAGCAACTTGTTTATCTGTCAAATAGCTAAAAATAGTCATCGGGACTAATAAACCAACCGCTATCATTAATCCGACCCATATACCAGTAAAGCAAACAAATACTCTTTGAGAGTTGGTATAAGTATTTGTCATGCTATTTTAGGCAAAATCAATTAGATATACTGAACAGAAATAATCTCAACTTCACGTTCACCACCGGGCGTAGCAATTTTTACTACATCTCCAGACTCTTTTCGAATGAGCGCTCTTGCGATCGGTGAACTAATTGAAATTTTATTTACTTCGATATCAGCCTCGTCATCACCAACAATTTGGTAACTCATTTTCTTACTGGTATCTAAGTCTTCTAATTCAACCGTGGCACCAAATACTACTTTGCCATCAGCATCAATCAGCGTAGGATCAATTACTTGTGCTGCAGACAGCTTGCCTTCAATTTCTTGGATTCGACCTTCGATAAATGCTTGCTTTTCTTTAGCAGCATCATATTCGGCATTTTCGGATAAGTCCCCTTGGGCTCTTGCTTCTGAGATGGCAATCACAACTGCTGGACGCTCAATGTGTTTTAAACGATGTAATTCATCTTTTAGGCGTTCGGCACCAACTACTGTGACAGGTATTGTATTCATCAAATATGTTCCAAATAAACTTAAAATTAATTATTAATGCAAAGACTTATGTAAGGTTTGTAAATCATAAACTTCTAATTCATTAATTGCGCCAAGACCTTCCACAACCGCAGCCGCTGCACTAATAGTAGTGTAGTAAGTAACCTTATTAGCTTGTGAAGTGGTTCTGATGGATCTTGAATCAGCAATCTCACTTCGATTTTCATCGACAGTAGTAAAGACCAAAGAAATCTCACCGTTTTTGATCATGTCAACAATATCGGGTCTGCCTTCTTTTACTTTGTTCACAGTCCGAACTGGAACGCCAGCAGCTTCAATTGCTTTTGCAGTTCCTCGTGTTGCCACCAATGGATAGCCCATTTTATGGAGCATCATGGCAACCTCAACGGCTCGCTTTTTATCTCTATTTTTAACAGATAATAAAACAGTGCCACTCTCTGGTAATAGAGTACTTGCTGCCATCTGGGATTTAAATAAAGCCTCTCCAAATGTTTTACCCACTCCCATGACTTCACCTGTAGAGCGCATTTCAGGCCCTAAAATTGGATCAACTCCAGGAAACTTATTAAACGGAAAAACCGCTTCTTTTACTGAATAATAATCAGGTATTACCTCTGCCCCAATCCCTTGTTCATCAAGTGATTGACCAACCATACAACGTGCGGCAATCTTCGCTAATTGCAGGCCAGTTGCTTTAGAAACAAAAGGTACGGTTCTAGAAGCTCTAGGATTTACTTCCAACACATACACGACATCTTTTCCATCATTTTGTTGGATCGCAAACTGCACATTCATCAATCCGACTACATGCAGGCCTTTGGCCATTTCAGTAGTCTGACGACGTAACTCTTGGATTGTTTCTTGAGAGAGTGTGTAAGGTGGTAAAGAGCAGGCGGAGTCACCAGAATGAACACCTGCAAGTTCGATGTGTTCCATCACACCACCAATAAATACTCTTTGCCCATCAGAAATACAATCAACATCGCATTCAATGGCATCATCTAAGAAGCGATCCAGTAGAACTGGTGAGTCGTGTGAAACCTTGACGGCCTCCCGCATATATCTCTCTAAATCATGCACATCATTGACGATTTCCATCGCACGACCGCCGAGCACGTAAGATGGTCTCACAACTAAAGGATACCCAATCTCCACAGATAAACGGACGGCCTCAGACTCTGTTCTTGCAGTTCTATTAGGTGGTTGTAAAAGGTTTAAATCATTTAATAATTTTTGAAATCTTTCACGATCTTCTGCAGCGTCAATCATATCTGGAGAAGTACCAATAATAGGTACTCCATTCGCTTCTAAATCTAAGGCTAACTTCAATGGCGTTTGCCCGCCATATTGAACAATCACACCTAATGGATTTTCAAGAGCAACAATCTCTA
The DNA here is from genome assembly GCF_003072505.1 of Polynucleobacter rarus. Classification (GTDB taxonomy): domain Bacteria; phylum Pseudomonadota; class Gammaproteobacteria; order Burkholderiales; family Burkholderiaceae; genus Polynucleobacter; species Polynucleobacter rarus. Next base: position 707,250 of record NZ_NTGB01000001.1, on the reverse strand, counting down.
AAACATCTTCTAGTGTCAAAGACTCAAAATACAAGCGATCTGAGGTATCGTAGTCAGTGGAGACGGTCTCTGGATTACAGTTCACCATAATGGTTTCATAACCATCGTCACGCATCGCTAAAGCCGCATGGACACAACAATAGTCGAATTCAATACCTTGACCAATTCGATTAGGTCCACCACCTAAAACCATAATCTTTTTACGATCAGTGGGGCGTGATTCACATTCTGCACCTTGCTGCTCGTAAGTGGAGTACATATAAGCAGTATTTGTTGAAAATTCTGCGGCACAAGTGTCAACCCGCTTATAAACGGGACGAATCTCTAATTCATGGCGACGCAACCTCACCGAGGTAGCATCGCATTGCATTAGGGTTGCAAGTCTTCGATCGGAAAAACCTTTTTGTTTTATCAATCTTAACTCTTGCTCGGTCAAATCTTGCAATTGCTTTTTACGAATCAAGTCTTCTAGACCAACTAATTCATGAATTTGGTTTAGGAACCAAGGATCAATCGAGGTGAAATTGAAAACTTCTTCAATACTAAGACCTTGTCTAAATGCGTCAGCAACATACCAAATACGATCCGGTCCTGGCGATCTAATTTCTGCGATGATCTGATGAATATCAACACTTACCTCATCTAAGCCATCCACTCCGACCTCTAAACCTCTGAGTGCTTTTTGGAAAGACTCTTGGAAAGTTCTGCCGATGGCCATCACTTCACCAACTGATTTCATTTGCGTCGTTAGATGTTTATCTGCTTCACGAAATTTCTCAAAAGCAAAACGTGGCACTTTGGTAACAACATAATCAATCGAAGGCTCAAAAGAAGCTGGAGTTGCTCCGCCAGTAATTTCATTTTGTAACTCATCCAGCGTAAAACCAACTGCCAGTTTGGCTGCAATTTTAGCGATAGGAAAACCAGTGGCCTTTGATGCCAAAGCAGAGGATCTTGAAACCCTGGGATTCATTTCAATCACAATCATGCGACCATCTTTTGGGTTCACAGCAAACTGGACATTGGAACCACCTGTATCAACACCAATTTCACGTAAAACAGCCAAGGAAGCGTTTCTCATGATTTGATATTCACGATCCGTGAGAGTCTGGGCTGGAGCAACTGTAATCGAATCACCCGTATGAACACCCATTGGATCAAGGTTTTCAATGGAACAAACAATGATGCAGTTATCATTCTTATCCCGCACCACTTCCATCTCATACTCTTTCCAACCGAGCAAAGACTCTTCAATTAATAGTTCATTGGTCGGTGATAGATCTAAACCTCGCTTACAAATCTCTTCAAATTCTTCACGGTTATAAGCAATACCACCGCCGGATCCACCCATCGTGAATGATGGACGAATAATCACCGGGTAACCACTGCCACCAGTAATTTTGGCAACTTTTTGTTGCACTTCCTGCGCTTCTAACCAAGAATGCGCAACATCTGATGTTGCAGATCCCAAGCCAATTTTGGTCATGGCTTGTTTAAATTTTTGGCGATCTTCCGCTTTATCAATTGCCTCTGGGGATGCGCCAATCAGTTCACATCCATATTTCTCTAGGATACCGTGACGGTGCAGATCTAATGCGCAATTTAGAGCAGTTTGTCCACCCATGGTTGGCAAAATCGCATCAGGTTGCTCTTTAGCAATAATTTTTTCAACAATTTCCCAAGTAATCGGTTCAATGTAAGTCACATCGGCCATCTCAGGATCGGTCATGATTGTTGCTGGGTTGCTATTCACCAGAATAACCTTGTACCCTTCCGAACGAAGGGACTTACAGGCCTGAGCTCCTGAATAATCAAACTCACAAGCCTGACCAATAATAATTGGGCCAGCACCAATGATTAAAATACTTTTTATGTCGGTACGCTTGGGCATTTAAACTCTCACATTGATTCAATAAAACGGTCAAACAAATAAGCTACATCTTGTGGGCCAGGTGATGCCTCTGGATGTCCCTGAAAACAGAATGCGGGTCGATCCGTCCAAGACAATCCTTGCAATGATCCGTCAAAGAGGGATATATGGGTGGGCTTCACGTTATCTGGCAAGCTAGCCATATCTACTGCAAAGCCATGATTTTGCGAAGTAATGACAACCCTACCTGTATTTAAGTCTTTAACAGGATGATTAGCACCATGATGTCCAAATTTCATTTTTAAGGTTTTTGCTCCCGCTGCGAGGCCCATAATTTGGTGACCTAAACAGATGCCAAATAAAGGAATCTTTTTTTCTAAAAAAACTTTAGTTGCAGCAATTGCATAGTCACAAGGCTCAGGATCACCAGGACCATTCGAAAGGAAAATACCGTCTGGTTGCATTGCTAGGACTTCTGCAGCAGAAGTTTTAGCGGGTACAACAATCACCTTGCAGCCCCGGCTTGCTAACATCCGAAGAATATTTCTTTTTACACCGAAGTCATAGGCAACAACCGTTTTATGCAGAAGGGGCTTCTTGAAACTTGGCCTGTCTGATTCATCAAAAAGCTGCCACTCGCCCTCAGTCCATTCATAGGAATTCGGGGTCGAAACGACTTGAGCTAAATCTAAACCAGACATACCGGGAAATTCAGAAACAACTTGTTTCGCTTTTGACAATAAAGCATCAAGGGAATCGCCTTTATTACCGGCAACGATAGCGCCACTTTGAGCGCCCTTATCCCTCAAATAACGCGTTAACTCACGGGTATCAATACCGCTAATCCCAACTATTTGTTGGTCAATTAAGTACTGTTGGAGTGTGGATTGGCTTCTAAAGTTGGAGTCAATGATTGATAAGTCTCTAATAATGATTCCAGCAGCACAAAATTTACCTGATTCATCATCTTGGTCGTTGACACCCACGTTACCAATATGAGGATAAGTTAAGGTCACAATTTGCTTGGTATAACTAGGGTCAGTAAAAATTTCTTGATAACCCGTCATCGAGGTATTGAAGACCACCTCTCCTACGGTTGAGCCAAGAATACCGATGCTAAATCCAGCAAAGGATTTGCCATCAGCTAATACCAAAACAGCTGGAGGTAATTGAGGTTTGAGTGAGTATGTATGAGTAATTTTCGATAGTGGCAGCAAAGCATTCTCCAGTTCCCTGCTGCAATTTAACCAACTCCCGTCAAAGAAAAACTTTCAAGGTAATTAATTAGGGGGATTAGTCTATATAAGCGCTAGGGTCTTGATGGAAGTAATTGAACTAGTCATTATTATAACAAGTAAATCAATCGCCACCCCAAAACTCTAGCTGACTCTTATCTTTCTGATTAGTTAGAGGATTCTTGAATGATCTTCTGAATTTGAATTAGAACATTCTTGTCCTCTAAGGTACTCAAATCTCCCGGATCACGGCCCTCCAAGACAGCTTGTAATGCTCTACGAACAATTTTTCCAGAACGTGTTTTCGGTAAGGCTGACACAACAATAACCCGCGCGGGTCTGGCAATCGGACCTAATTGACGATCAACTGTTTTCATGATTTGATCTTCAATTCCAATAATTTGCGTGGCATCTTTGGGAATAGCGAAAGCAATCGCCACCTGCCCCTTTAGAGTATCAGCGATACCGACTACTGCAACCTCTGCAACATTTGGGTGACTAGCAATACTTTCTTCAATCTCCCTTGTTCCTAAACGATGCCCCGCTATATTAATCACATCATCCGTTCTACCTAAGATGAAGTAATAGCCATCTTCATCTTTGATACCCCAGTCGAAAGTGGAGTACAGCATTTTTCCAGGAATTGTTTGCCAATATGTTTTGACGAAACGCTCGTCGTCGCCCCATAGGGTTTGTAAACATCCTGGCGGTAAAGGTCCCTCTATAGCTAATAAGCCCTTTTGATTTGGTCCTAGTTCTGCACCGGTATTTTCATCGATTAATTTCATGTTATAGCCAAACACTGGAAGACCGGGGGACCCTAATTTGGTCGGCATTACCTCAACACCATGTTGTAAAGCCAAAATAGGCCAACCTGTTTCTGTCTGCCAATAATTGTCAATCACAGGCTTTTGAATAGCACTCGTAATCCAGTTGGCCGTAGGCTCATCAAGTGGCTCACCAGCTAAAAACAAGTTTCTCAAAGAAGATAAATCGTATTTTTCTAAATATTTTGGGTCTTGTTTTTTCAAAACCCGAATTGCCGTCGGCGCAGAAAACATCGTCGTGACACGATATTTTTCGACTAAACTCCACCAAATACCAGCATCCGGACTCAATGGCGTTCCCTCAAACATAATCGTCGCCATACCGTTAATCAGTGGAGCATAAATAATATAACCATGACCAACTACCCAACCAATATCGGATGTGCAGAACATCGTTTCACCAGGTTTGGCACAAAAAATGGCTGGCATGGTTGCAGCTAAGGCTACTGCGTAACCTCCGGTATCTCTTTGCACACCTTTTGGCTTACCTGTGGTTCCAGATGTGTAAAGGATGTAGGAGGGGTCTGTCGACTCTAACCAGGTACAAGGAACTCTTGCGTCCAAATGAGTTTCTCGAAGTTGATGATAATCAAGATCCCGACCAGTAACCTTTTCATAATCATACAAATTACGCGATACCACTAATACCTTAGTTGGTTTATGACTTGATAAATTGATTGCCTCATCGAGTAGTGGTTTATAAGGAATTACCTTGCCTCCTCTTAAACCGGCCTCAGTCGAAACAATTAAAGTTGGTTTTGCATCTTCAATGCGGGCAGCCAAACTATGAGAAGCAAATCCGCCAAAGACAACAGAATGAATCGCTCCCAATCTTAGGGCGGCAAGCATTGCAAAACATGCTGTGGCAACCATGGGCATATAAATTAAAACGCGATCCCCTTTTTTAACTCCTTGGGATTGCATAATGGCGGCCATGCGATTGACTTCCTCATACAACTCTTGATAGGTATAAGTCACTTCAGTTTGTGTTTCAACTGAAACGGTAATTAAAGCGGCTTGATTGGCACGCTCTTTTAAATGTCGATCAACTGCGTTGTAACAAATATTTGTTCTGCCGCCAATAAACCATTTCGCAAATGGTGGATTTTGGTAGTCAAGTACCTTCTCAAAAGGTCGATCCCAATCAATTAATTTGGATTGCTCTGCCCAAAAAATCTCCGGTTGTTGAATAGATTGTTGAAAAAAATCAGTGTACTTTGACATTTTTATCCCTCTAACATTTTAATTTTTTGTAATAATTATTTTTTACTATCTAATTCTTTTTTTGTCGAATGGTTTTTACTTTGCTGCTTCTTATTGTTTGATTTTTTCGCAGCCTGTTGCCGATTTTTTTCTACTTTTTTTGCCTCTCCAGCGCTGATTTTGGGAGAATCTGAACTATTTACTTTGTTCAATCCCGTCTTGGTATTAGGCAGATAGTTGGCAAGCCGGCTAGGGGTTGCCGTACACTTTTTCCCTCGACAGTACATTTTTACTGGCACAGCAGTTAGCTCTCTTTCTAGGAGCAATGATCCATTTTGAGCAATATCGGCATTTATATCCTCAGTATGTTCCGTTTTTTTAGGTATTAACAAACTAGATCCTGCTCGAATTTTCATCCCATTGGGGATGTTATTGACCAAGCGAATATCAGCAGGAGAGACTTGAATCTGCTGAGCAATTTTTTCTACTGTTTCAGTTTTATTAACCTTGACAGCCGTCCAAGAAGATAGCGGCTTTTGATGAGCCCTGAGATTATCTTTATAAATTTCTGCCTTGCCATAAGGTAAAAGAATCGATTGATTAAACTCCTTCAAAATAACAGGCTTAGTAAAGGATGGGTTTAGGGCAATAAACTGATCCTTAGCCATATCTGAAAGTTCAATCGCTTTATCTAAATCAATATCGCGCGTGACTGGCACTTCTACAAAATAGGGGTGATTTGGCACACTTGGCAATCTAAAACCATATTTTTCAGGATTTTCGATAATTCGTTTATAAGCCAAGAGCCTTGGGACGTAATTTTTCGTTTCATTAGGCATTGAAAGACTCAAGTAATCGGTAGGGAGATTAGCATTTTGGTTTTTTTTAATTGCTCGGCTAACTGAGCCCTCCCCCCAGTTATAGGCAGCAAGAGCTAACTGCCAATCATCAAATTGATAATGTAGTCGCTGTAAATAGTCTAAAGCTGCGCGAGTTGATTTAATAATATCGCCTCGTTCATCCAGAAACATATTTTGTTTTAAATTAAAGCTCTTACCGGTAGTCGGCATAAATTGCCACATCCCAGCCGCTTTTGCTGGTGAGATCGCTTTGGGGTTAAACGCGCTTTCTACAAAAGGGAGTAAAGCAAGTTCAGTAGGTAAGTCTCTTGCTTCAACTTCTTCAATAATATAAAAAAGGTAACTGGATGATCTTTCTAGTAATCGATTAACTGACTCTGGATTTGCCTGCAGTAACCGAATATGCTTTTCAACTAAATCGTACTCTGGATCAGGTATTTCAAAACCAGTACGCAAGCGGTCCCAAATATCTTTCGCTGCAACTACCTCATTTTTTTCAACCTTATCAGTTAATTGAGGAGTTAAAACAGGTGGTTGTTTAGGCGCTAAAGTTGGACCGTCACCTCCCGTTACCAACACTGAATTTGTAGCACATCCTGAAAGTAATCCAAGAATTACCAACGGAAAAATCCAACGAATCACTTAAAAACATCCTTCCAACCACGAATGACCGAAAAAACCTCTTTGGGTTCTGAGACAGGACGACCAGCATAGGATGATGCGGCTGTCATCACCGACGCTTCTTGACATCTCAAAAATGGATTTACGGTAAGCTCTAAACCGATTGTGGTTGGTACTGTATATTTTTCTTCATGCCGAAGAGATTCAGCACGATTTGACCACTCCATTAATTCTTGGTTATTGGGTTCTACCGCTTTAGCAAAGCGAATATTTGACAAGGTGTATTCATGGGCGCAACAAACCAGAGTCTGTGTGGGTAAAATCGCCAATCGTTGTAATGAATCAAACAGCTGATTAGCAGTTCCCTCAAAAATTCTGCCACAACCAGATGCAAAAAGCGTATCTCCACAAAACAACCTGGGTGGGTTTGCTTTCTCTAAATAATAAGCAATATGACCTTTTGTATGACCACCTACGTCAATTACCTGCAAAAGCACGCCATTCAAAATATCAATCACCTCCCCCCCGCTAAACGATTGGGTTTTATGAGGTATTTCTTCTTGACTTGGGCCATATACGATTGGAGTTCCCATCCCTGATGTAATCGCCCAATCCATTAACTCATTGATACCACCGATATGGTCACGATGATGATGGGTAATTAAAAATCCGTCCAAGTATAGGGAATGGTTCTCAAGGTAATCACGAACTACGGAGGCATCTCCCGGATCAACTACCCAAACGTGCCCTGATTTCTCAAGTAGCCAAATATAGTTATCATTAAATGCGGGCAGTTGAATAAATTGCAATTTTTTATCCTAAGTCTATTATTAGTGGTTGAAATCAAATCTGGAAATGGAACCCTACTTGAATTACACTAATTAGTACTTCAAGTTACTACATAAGCATGATATCAACTGAACCAGAAAATGCCAATTACTCTTTAAATGAGTGGAATGAATGGTTGTCGACCTCTGCAGGTCAATATGCCTTGAACTGGGAGCAAAAGCAATTTAATAAAATTGTGGATGACGCCTTTGGCTTCGATGCACTCCAAATTGGTCTGCCCAGCTTGACTTGTCTGGCGCAAAATCGCATGCCGAATCGCTGGTTGATGCTTCTAGACTCTCAACCTAGTAACCAAAACCCATTATTGCCCCACATTCCCACTCTTTGCCAAGCCTCCGTGTATGATTTGCCATTTGCAAATGAAAGCATTGACTTGATCGCTTTGCCCCATGTTCTAGAATTTAGTGAAAATCCCCATGAAGCGTTGAGGGAAATTCACCGTATTTTACGACCGGAGGGAAGGATCGTAATTTCTGGGTTCAACCCCATGAGCCTCTGGGGACTGCGCCAATACACCGGTCGCATCTTTCATCAACCCTTTTTACCCCAATCTGGTCGATTTATTAGTCACTTTCGGATTAAAGATTGGTTAAATTTATTAAATTACTCAATTGATCGAGGAAAGTTCGGTTGTTACGGTTTTCCTACTAAAAAAAGTAATGCTAATCAAGAGTTTACTTTTTTAGATAAGGCTGGAGATAGATGGTGGCCATTTTTTGGCTCCATCTTTATGCTTTCCGCGATAAAAAGAAACCCAGCAATTAGGATGGTTGGCAAAATTAAAGCCAAACGCCCACTTTTAAAACCCCAACTAGCAACAGTTCAGCAGACCAATCAATCGCACGAACTCAAAAATAATGACGACAAATAATCCAACTGTAATTGTTTACACCGATGGCGCCTGTAAAGGTAATCCTGGCTTAGGGGGATGGGGAGCATTCTTAAAGTATGGAGAGCATGAAAAATTCCTCAAAGGTGGAGAAAAATTTACGACCAACAATCGCATGGAACTCAATGCGGTAATTGAAGCCCTGAAAGCACTGAAGTTCGCTTGCACAATTAATCTATATACCGACTCGAAATATGTGCAAAAAGGGGTAACGGAGTGGCTGGCTGGCTGGAAAAGGAATGGTTGGCGCAAGGCAGATAGAAGTCCGTTACTCAATGCCGATCTTTGGCAAGCACTCGACCAAGAAATTCAACAACATACCATTCATTGGCATTGGGTTAAAGGGCATTCTGGGGATCCAGGAAATGAAATCGCAGATCGGTTAGCAAATGAAGGCGCTAGCTCTGTGATTTAAAAAACTTAGATTAAATCAATAAACTTAAAATATAACCAAACTGTTAAAAAATTATGAGAAAATCGAGACACGATAAGTTAAACAACTATTCAATTTTTTTAGATAATTAACTAATTTTGTTTTTATCCCAATTCATTCGTAAGAAACCAAAAAATTCATGAATAACTCAATTAAATCGACATTTAGTATCAAAAAAATTGGGCTTTCTTTGTTACTCTTAGCAGTACTTGGATACGCAATTTACACTTTCTTCTTTTCCGCACCGAAAGAAGAGAAAAAGCAAAACCAAGGTCCTCAAACGATTGTTTCCGTCAAAGCCGAGAAAAAAGACTTCCCAGTCATTATTGAGACTTCAGGTAATGTCGTTTCAGCTAGTATTGTGGATATTCGCCCTCAAGTGACTAACATCATCTCCAAAATACATTTTAAAGATGGCCAAAACGTCAGAGAGGGAGATATTTTGTTTTCGCTTGATGACCGCGCAGACAAAGCAAATTATGAAAAAGCGAAAGCCTTAGCGGAAGATGCTCAGCGTCAATATCAAAGATCTGTTGAATTACTAAAACAAAACTTTATTTCACAAGCCACTGTTGATACAGCCCTAGCCAATGCAAATTCTGCCCAAGCGACTGCCAACGCCGCAGCGGTAGCCCTTAGCTACGACACCATTCGTTCGCCAATAACCGGTAAAACTGGAGTGATCAATGTGTTTGTGGGTCAACTTGTTCAACCTGGTAATGTGGTTTCAACCTCGACTACTTCAGCTAGTACAACCACTCTGGGCGCAATGGTAACCATCTCGCAAATTAATCCCATTTATGTTCAATTCATGATTCCAGAGGCTTATATGGCCAGCCTAGTTCAATTACAAAAATCAAGTACTGCTTTAGGCGTGAAGGTGGACATCGGCGGTGGTCAGGTTAAAGAAGGAAAAGTATTTGTGATTGATAACCAAATCGATACTTCCATAGGATCAGTGAAGGTAAAAGCAACTATAGACAATTCAGATAATACTTTGGCTCCTGGGCGTTTTGTGAATGTCACTTTGCAAACACAATTAATTAAAGATTCATTAGTTGTTCCAAGTCAAGCAATCATCTCTGATACGATGGGTGACCAAGTCTATGTTGTAGACGAAGAAAATAAAGTTGCATTGAAAAAAATTAAGATCATCGCTCAAAATAATGGTAATGCGGCAATTTCAGGTATCGAAGAAGGTACTCGGGTGGTGGTTGAAGGTAAACAAAACCTACGCCCTGGTTCAAAAGTCGCTGAATCAGCATTTGGAAAATCGGAAGACAAGCCAAAGCCAGCCAAAGAAGCAGCTCCAGGATCAAATTAACGCTTTGTGAGTATTCTTATTCTTCAACTTGAATAACCAACGTAGATATCTTTGACCAGATTCTGCCATGTGAAATTGTGTAAAGTGAAATACTAAAATGACCATATCTGAACTATGTATTAGACGTCCGGTAATGACAATTTTGTTATCTTTGGCTATTGTAGTTGCTGGTGCAATTGCGTATACGAAGATTCCAGTTGCAGCATTACCTAGTTTCAATTCTCCAGTGATTCAAGTTTCAGCGAATCTACCTGGTGCAAGTCCCGAAAATATGGCCTCTAGCGTCGCTCTGCCACTAGAAAAAGAGTTTTCAACCATTGATGGTATTAATGTCATTAGCTCAACGAATTATTTAGCTAATACTAGTATTACTCTTGAGTTCAACAATAATCGAGATATTGACAAGGCTGCAGTTGATGTTCAAGCTGCTATGTTAAGAGCCCAAAAAAGGCTCCCTATCGAAATGTTGATCCCTCCGTCATATCGGAAAGTCAATCCAGCAGATGCTCCCGTTTTGCTCTTGGCCTTGACATCCCCTTCAATGAATTTGGCACAAATTACCGACTTTGCAGAAAACCTAATCTCACCCAATCTGTCAACGATTGACGGAGTTGCCCAAGTTTTAGTCTATGGATCAAAAAGATACGCTGTTCGAGTCCGGGCTATTCCTGCTAAGCTTGCCCAGTATAACCTAACATTGGACGATCTTAATATTGCTATTAATAAGGCGAATTCTAACTCCCCTGTTGGGGTCTTAGATGGGCCAAGGCAATCTTTAACGATTTACGCAAATGCCCAAATGGTGAAGGCTAGTGATTATGCAAACCTCATGATCGCCCAACGAAGTGGCAACCCAATTCGACTCAAAGATGTTGCTGAGGTTTCAGAGTCCTTTGAGAGTATCAAAAGCTTAGGGCGCTTTAAGGATGAACGTAGTATTGTTATTGCTATCCTCAGACAGCCTAGTGCTAATACAGTAAAAGTGGTTGATTCTATTAAAGGGATGATTCCACAATTTGAAAAACAATTACCAGCCTCACTAAAGGTCAATTTACTCAATGACCGCTCGAGGTCCATTAAAGAATCGCTGCACGATGTTAATTTAACCTTAGGTTTAACTATCCTTCTCGTGGTCCTTGTAATTTTCCTATTTTTAAAACAAGCTGCTGCCACATTAATACCTGCATTGAGCTTACCTGTTTCATTAATAGGGGCTTTTTTCTTGATGTATTTTATGGGTTATAGTTTAGATAACGTATCCCTTCTTGGCATTACCTTAGCAGTTGGCTTGGTAGTCGATGACTCGATTGTTGTGCTAGAAAATATCATCCGATATGTTGAGGAGGGTATGCATCCCTTGAAGGCTGCCCTAAAAGGTAGTAAAGAAGTTGGTTTTACGATTATTTCGATTTCAATTTCGCTAGTGGCTGTATTCATCCCAATTTTCTTTATGCCTGGCCCTGTCGGTTTACTATTTAGGGAATTTGCTGTTGTGGTGAGTTTATCTATCTTGGTTTCAGCGGTCGTCTCATTAACTCTCGTCCCAATGTTGTGTAGTAAGTTTTTACCCAATATTGCACATGGTCATCATCCAAAGGATCCTTGGATTGTAAGGAAATTTGAAGTTCTTTTTAATGCGATTTTTAATGGTTATTCAAAAACTCTAGATATTGCATTGAAACATCGTTTTGTTGTGCTATGTGTAGCTTTTGCTACGTTTGCCGTCACAGCCGCTTTGTTTATGTGGATTCCAAAAGGATTTTTTCCAGAGGAAGATATTGGTCAAATTATCATCACAACGGAAGCTTCTGAAGATATTTCTTTTGAAGGAATGTTAGCCCTTCAAGATCAAGCAGCAAACTCTGTCTTAAATGACCCCAATGTGGATACCTTTGTATCAGTATTGGGCGGTGGTGCAAGTACCGGCACCAATATTGGCCGACTCTTCATCAATTTAAAACCCAAAGGTGATCGTCCTAAAATGAGTTTAGTATTGGAAAACTTGAGGAAGAACTTCAGAAAAATTCCAGGGCTATTAGTCTACATGCGTCCAATTCAAAACTTACAACTTGGCGGTAAACAAAGTAAAAGTCGATATCAATACATTCTCCAAAGTGTCGGGATTGAAGGGGTGAACGACTGGTCCGAAAAAGTCCAAGCCAAAATGAAAGCAGATCCTGATTTTAGGGATGTAACAAGTGATTCACAACTAAAGGGTTTAAATGTTCTTGTCAATATTAATCGCGAGCAAGCTGCTAGTGCCGGCGTGACAATGCAGGATATTCGGACTGCCTTGTATTCTGCTTATGGTGAAAAACAAGTATCGACCATTTACACCCCAGTGAATACTTATCAGGTAATCTTGGAGGTGACCGCGGCAGATAAACAATTTGAATCTGATTTAAATTCCATTTATTTACGGGGCCGTGCAACTGACAAATTGGTCCCTCTAAGCGGTATTGCCTCCTTTGAACGCTTTATCGGCCCAATAGCAGTGAACCACCAAGGTCAAATTCCTGCAGTGACGATTTCCTTTAACTTAGCGCCCGATGTTCCTTTAGGTAATGCGACCAAGAAGTTAGAAGATTTCACTAAAGAGATTAAATTACCTACTTCAATTATTACCAGTTATGGTGGTGACGCAGCAGTCTTTAAAGATGGTCAGTCAGGTCAAGCAATCTTATTGATAGCAGCAGTTTTAGTCATTTATGTACTTTTAGGTGTGTTATACGAAAGTTACATTCATCCTTTAACGATTTTAGCTGGCTTACCCTCAGCTGCAATCGGAGCGCTAGTATTCTTACAGCTCTTTGGCATGGAACTCACCATTATTGCTACGATTGGTATTCTGTTACTGATTGGAATTGTGAAGAAAAATGCGATTTTGATGATTGACTTTGCCTTAGACGCAAAACGATCCCAAAACTTACCTGCTGATCAGGCCATCAAACTCGCCTGTTTGGTTCGTTTTAGACCGATTCTAATGACTACTCTAGCCGCTATGATGGGTGCCCTACCGATTGCGTTTGGTCTAGGAGCTGGCGCTGAACTTCGTCAACCTCTCGGCATTGCTGTGGTTGGTGGTCTTGTATTCTCTCAAATTATTACGCTCTATATCACTCCAGTGATTTATATCTATATGGATAAAATTGCCGGTGATGGACCTTTAAATATCCCGCCAGAAATGATGCCGGATTAATCTTTCAATAGAGTCAAAGATCGAATTACCCCAGGGTTAGTGACCTTGGGGTTTCACCAAGAATAGTTTGCTAAAATCCACTTATGCGACAAATTATTCTTGATACTGAAACAACGGGTCTAAGCCCCAAAAATGGTGACCGAATTGTTGAGATTGGTTGTATTGAACTTCTCAATCGTAGGCTTACTGGAAATTCCCTTCATTTCTATATCAACCCTGAAAGAGATATCCCTGAGGAAGCGGCCCGAATCCATGGTTTGCGAGCTGAGTTTCTAAGTGATAAACCCCTGTTTAAAGATTTAGCCGAAGAAATTATTCGCTTTACAAAAGATGCTGAAGTGATTATTCATAACGCCTCTTTTGATATGGGCTTTTTAGATATGGAGTTTAGCAAAGCCGGCTATCCACTCTTTAGTTCAATGGTCTCTGGGGTAATTGATACCCTGAAAGATGCCCAACAAATGTTTCCTGGCAAACGAAATAATTTAGATGCGCTGTGTCAAAGGTTTGAAGTACGAAACGATCACCGGACCTTCCACGGTGCTCTATTGGACGCAGAATTACTAGCGGAAGTCTACTTGTGTATGACCCGGGGTCAAAATGATTTAGGGATGGATGCGAATGATCATTCCGAACAGAATAGCTCTCAGATGCAATTTTTGACCGAACTTCCCAAAAATTTAAAAGTAATCAAAGCTGATCTTAATGAACTGAGTGAACATCAAGAGTTGTTACAAGATATTCAAAAAAAGTCTAAAAAAGAGCCCGTTTGGCAAATCTAATTGCGTAGGTGGCTTTTTAAAAAAACTGCCAGTGGTCAATGGCCCCCACCACCAGCTGCGAATGGAGGTTTTGCAAACCAAATAATTGGAATTAAGCTCAGCATAATAATTCCGGACATCGTTAATAAGTGATTTGTCGAGAGCATATAGGATTGGGAAGTTACCAACAGATCAACAAGTTGTAATTGAGACGTCTGATCTAATCCAAGTCCAGTCAGATAATTACTTAACTCTATAAATTGAAGGTTGCTTGGTTGAATCGATTCACTTAATACGGCATGATTACGAATGGCTTCATTTTGCCAAATGGTTACGCCTAGAGCTGTTCCAATGCTGCCGCCTAAATTTCTTAAGAAGTTGGTTAAACCCGCCCCGGCTGCAATTTGCGGCCCCTTGAGTCTCGATAGCGAAATCGCTGTTAATGGTACAAAAAATCCAGCAATCCCAAAACCCATAATCAAACGGGTCGTTTGTAAGTTGTGAAAATCAACATCGGTTGTCATCGACCCACTCCAAATAGCTGAAATAGCAAAGCAAATATAACCAAAAGTAGCAACTCGACGTGCTCCAAGCTTAGGTAATTGTGAGCCAAATAATGGTCCCGCAACAATCGCTAAGAGACCCGTACTGGCCATGACCATACCGGCAATGACTGGAGTGTATCCTAATTGCGTTTGCATCCACAGAGGTCCAATCACCACAAAGATATAAAAAGCAAAAGAACCAATGAATAGGCAAAGACAAGAAATTAAGAAATTTGGTATCTTAAATAGCGATAAATCAACGACTGGATGCTCCTCACCTAACTCCCAGATCACAAAACTAATTAAGCTGATGACTGAAATGACGGCCACTGTGGAAATAAAGCTCGATGAAAACCAATCTAGTTCATTGCCTTTATCTAGCATAATTTGTAGACAGCCAATACCAATTGCCAAAAGTAATAAACCAATCGCATCAATTGGTTTTTTGACAGGTACATTATCGCGTCCCTTCATCAGCCAGTAAATCAAACCAGTACATAACAGACCAAAGGGGATATTGATATAAAACACCCACCGCCATGAGTAATGATCGGTTAACCATCCACCGATTAAAGGGCCAGAAACCGGCGCGATAATTGTCGTTAAGGCCCAGATACCAAGAGCCATACCTCGTTTTTCAGGTGGAAAACTTTTAACAATTAATGCTTGAGACAGTGGAATCATCGAAGCACCGACAATACCTTGAAAAATTCGACCAATTAAAAGTACCGGAAAAGACCATGCAAGCCCGCATAACACCGAAAATAAGGTGAAGAGCAAGGTTGCAATAATGAATTGCCTAATCTCACCAAAACGACTAGAAAGCCAGCCGGTAAGAGGTAACATGATGGCTTCACTAACCGCATAAGAAGTAATAACCCAAGTGCCTTGTGCGGGACTTACAGCAAAATCGCCTGCAATCGTTGGCAAAGAGACGTTCGCAATCGAAATATCCAAGACATTCATGAAGGAACCAAGACCCAATGCAATCGTTGCTAAGACGAGTTTAATGCCATGTAATGGCGCTTGGTTGGGCGAACCCCCTTTAGTTAAGGGAGGGTTAATAGCAGACATAGTTATTGATTTGCCTTAGCAAGAAGGATCGAAGCATGCTTTTCCGCTTCAAGTGCTTGCTGTTCAAAAATATGGGTAGAAATCTGCTCACTATGCAACATGGACTCCAAAGGCATTCCTTTGCGATTCGCAATATCAATTTTTGCAACCATCGATAAACCAACTTTGAGTGGATACTTTTTTAAAGTTTCTGCATCAATCTCGATTCTGACGGGTAAACGTTGCACAACCTTTACCCAGTTACCCGTTGCGTTTTGAGCTGGCAATAATGCTAATGAAGCGCCAGTGCCTGGTGAAAAACCAATCACTTTGCCAGGAAAACTGACTTTGGAACCATAAATATCAGCCTCTAATTCAACGGGTTGACCCACCCTAATATTCGCTAATTGATTTTCTTTAAAATTAGCATCTACCCACATCGAGTCATCTAAAATTAAGCCTGCTAATACCGTTCCAGGAATCACACGTTGACCAACTTGAGCATTTCTTTTTGCAACGACGGCATCAACTGGGGCCTTCACTTCAGACCTTAATAGGGTGACGTAATTTCTTTTTACTTGACTGATTGCTTTCATCACATCAGGGTGGCTTGAAATGTTTTCAAATTTAGTAATACCGTAGGCATTTTCTAGGGCTTGATTGTAGAGATTTTTACTGACTTCGAACTGTGTTTTTAAATGCTCAATCTCTTCCGTTGAGTAAGCTGCTGGACCTTTTAGGGCAACTCTCCTTTGATAGTCTTGATTAGCGCGGTCGAGGTCTTGTTTTTTTTGTTCCGCATTTAAAACTAAACTTCTAACTGTTTTAACTGCTTTAACTAAATCGGCGTCTGCCATTTCAGAGGCAATTTTAGACTCAGTCATATCAATCCTATAAAGCGTTTCACCAGCCTTTACAAATTGTGTTTCAGCGACTAAGACTGCAGAGATAGTCCCTTCCACTTGCGAGCTAACCTGCAATTGCGGAGCGCTTACATAGGCGTTATCAGTAGTTTCGTAATGCATCCCAATCGAAAATTGATACCCCAAATAAGCGATTAAGACAATAATCAATAGGATAAAGAAAATCTTAAATGATTTTTTACGATTCAATTTGGCGTTAGTTTCACTCATAGGATTCTTAAATTTAAAGTTATTTTGTTATTGATGTTAATTCTTGTATTGGTGAAGTAAAACCACCACCCAAAGCTTGAATCAGGAAAAGATAAGAGCTTTCAGCATTCAGATTTGTCTGTTCTAGAAGTTGTTTTTGAGCGATCAGAAGTAGCTCATTCTGTAACAATTTCTCATTAGAAATCAAGCCACTTTTCTGCCGTGATACAAGCTGGTCATAAATAAATTGTGATTTCTCTGTTGCTCGACTTTGAGAATACAACTGTTGGGTCGCAAATTTTACTTTGGTAATACCATCAGCAGATTGTTTGAGGGCTTGTAATAAGGCCTCATGGTATCTAGCAATGACTTCATCATTGGTGGCTTTCTTCGCTGCCACGTTGGCATCAATTCTGCCACCATTAAAAATCGGTAAATTAAAAACGGGGCCGATGGAGAAAAACTGACTCGAACTACTCAGAAAACGATCTAGGCCAAAAGACTGGTAACCCACATTGGCTTGTAAGTCAAAGCTTGGCAGATAGTCGAGTTTAGCCGCTGAATATTCCAAGCCACTCGCATCAATTTGACTTAATAAAACCTGTAAATCAGGTCTTCTGGCAATTAAGTCTGAAGGTATTTGTTGATTAGGAACCAGCGATTTTTCTGGGAATTGTATCTTCGGTGTTGTGATATTACTAGCCCAACTTGGAGAGTTACCAGTTAATATCGCAAGTTGGGTAGCATACATATCAACCACCGATTGCGCCATTGCCAATTGCGCAGAGGATCTTTCGACTTCAATTGCTTCTTGCTCTACAGCAAGCTGATCGATTAAGCCATTTTTTTGGCGTATTTTGTAGATTGCTAACAATTCTTGATGAATGGTATTGACTCGTTGCATCAAGTCTCTAGTCTTAAGAGCAATATCGAACTCGGCATAGGCAGCAACGATGGCGATTTGTAAATTTAAGCGCGAGAACTCACTCTCCAGTAAAGCACCCTTCAAACGATACTTGGATGCCTCAAATAACTTTTCATTCTTACCCCATAAATCAAGGGACCAAGAAAATGTTCCAGCAACAAAGCCATAATTTGAAATTCGGTCCATTACCCCAGGAATAAAAATATAATTCTCTGATAATTGCTGGCGATTAACTTGCCCTGTAAGTCCTACTTGTGGCAATAAAACAGAACGACTTGAATTAAGCAGTGCCTGCGAGGCTTGAACTCTCTCATTGGCCACTTTTAAAGTAGGCGAGTTACCAACTCCCAACTCAATGAGTTTGTTGAGTTGGGGATCTTCAAAGGATTCCCACCATTTGGATTCAATAGGGTGAGCATTTGTTTCTAATCTAGATTCAACTTTTGCTATATCGGGTATCGGTGGCTTGGGATCAGACTTAATCAAGCTTGTACATGCTGATAAATTCAACACTACCAGTGTCATTAGGAGATAATAATGGGAGTTTTGGGGTTTCATTAAAGACCGGATATTGTATTGAGAACTTTATAAACGTTAAGCCCTAAATCGTAACATAACTTTTATTTTTTTCTGTGAAGAGTGCATTTTTTTTGCTCCTCATTAAAAATATTATTCTCATTTTCTTCTTTACAGTGCAATTTATGAAACCTTCCGCTAAAAAAGTCCAAGACAAATACGAGATTAAAGAACATCAATCCATTGAGCTTCTAAAAGAACTACATATTTTGACGCGCGATGGAAAAATGAATCAAGATAGTCGGCGTAAACTCAAGCAGGTCTACCACTTAGTTCAATTTATTGAGCCTATCATCGAATCACTCCTTTCTCAACAAGCAAAGGTTCAGTTAGTTGATTTTGGGTCCGGAAAATCTTATTTGGGATTTATTCTTTACGATTTAATTGCCAAACTACAAAGTAAGCCTTTGGAAATTATTGGCATTGAATTACGTAAAGATTTAGTGGATTATTGCCAAGCATTAGCGAGTAAACTCGAATTCAATTCGATGTCGTTTCATCTTCTATCCACTGATGAAGCAATTCAAAGTGACGCCCTCCCCACTGAGCTTGACCTAGTTACAGCACTCCATGCCTGTAATACGGCAACAGATGATGCCATTCGCTTTGCGCTGGCTAAAAACGTTCAGCATCTTGTTTTAGTGCCCTGCTGTCAGGCTGAAGTAGCCTCTTTTTTGAGAAAAAAGAAGTCCATAGAGGGTGAAGATAGTTATCTAGCCCAAATCTGGCGGCACCCGATCCATAGTAGAGAGTTTGGTAGTCACATTACCAATGTACTTAGAACTTTGCAATTAGAATCGCACGGCTACAAAGTAACCGTGACTGAGCTGGTTGGTTGGGAACATTCTATGAAAAATGAACTCATTGTGGCAACGAAAGGCTTGAATTCAAAACAACAATTAAAAGCGCACCAAGATTTAAAGACCCTTTTAAATAAGCTGCACCTTACTGAACTAGAAGAACGTTTTAGTTAGATTTTTTCTTTTTATCAAACGTCAACTTTGTTGGAATGCACTCCGTTATAGAAGTGTACAAACCAATTCCTGACGAAAGGGGAAGATCATGAGATCCGGTGGTTCATTTAGAAAAATTGTTTTTTTCAGCACTCTTATTCTTTTAGGTACAGTTCAACAAGTTAAAGCAGATCCAGTTGGAGCATTGATTGGTGGTATTGCTGGTGCTCAATTTGGTCAAGGGAATGGCAAATTAGCGATGGCGATTATTGGTGCAGTGGCAGGTGATGTAGTAACGAATCAGGTCAGCAATGGTCCAACTGGGTATGGTTATAGTAATGGTTATCAAAGAGCCCACTATGCGCCACCAGTCTATTCATATGGCCCAAGTTATTACCAAAATCCAGCTTATGGGGTTTATTACAACCCACCAGTTGTTCCTCAGGTTTATTATCCCGCACCAGTTTATAGACAACCTTACGAATCATACAGAAGAGATGATGATAGATGGCATGAGGCACGTCGCTACCGTGAGAATGGCTATCGCGAGTATCGCGAGCATGATTTCAGAAGAGATTGGCGCTAGGTACAGGAGAGTTATGCAAGTAGGTTGCTAACTCTTTTGTAAAGTTTTTCGAAACGAGTTTTAGAAAAGAGTTTGGGTTGTTAGGCGGCTTTTTGTTCCCTAGACTGATGTGCAAGGGCTAAGTATTGATAAGAATCAAGGCGGGTTTGAAAGTCATGCGCCCAGGTAATGACCGCGACCTCTTCAATATTGAGGTCATCACAGAGATTGTTCAACTTATTGATGACTTGCGCAGGATTTCCAATCAAGGCTTTTTCACACATACGGTCAAAAGCATTGAGTTCTTGAGAGCTTAAGTTATCTAAAGCAAACTTCGGATCTTGCATGGCACCAAGTAAGCCTTTATTGCGATCTAATTTCCAACGCGCTCTGCTTCTAAAGGCATAAATCGCATTTTCTTCTGTATCTGCAGTTAATGACCAAGCACAGATAATTGCTTTGGGTTTAACCAAGTATTTTGAAGGTTTAAAGTTTTCAAAATATAAATCTAAGGCCTCTTTAGCTCCTACTCCGTCAGTAATGAAGTGCGCAAAGACATAAGGTAAGCCAAAGTGGGCAGCTACCTGTGCACCATAATCTGAACTGCCTAACACCCAAATTTCAGGAACAGTAGAACCCGCCGGATAAGCATGAACCCCACGCGCTGGATGACCAGCAGGAAATTCTTCATCATTTAACCAAAGTTGTAGTTCTTGAATTTGAGTTGGAAAACGGGCTGCGGATTGTGGATCTGGGTTGAGTAACATCGCTGTTCTTTGATCACTCCCAGGTGCTCTGCCCACCCCTAGATCAATTCTTCCAGGTGCCAAAGAATCAAGGACTCGAAACTGTTCAGCCACTTTTAAAGAGCTATAGTGCGGCAACATCACACCAGCGCTGCCAAGACGAATACGTTGGGTCTTCCCGGCAATATGGGCCATCAGAATTTCTGGGGCAGTACCAATTATGCTCGGGTGACTATGGTGTTCAGAAACCCAAAAACGTTCATACCCTAAGCTCTCGCAGTGCACTGCAAGTTTAGTTGCTTGAGTAATCGTCTGTTGAGCACTCTGCCCCATTACGGAGGCAGATTGCTCGAGAACAGAAATTCGCTTTAACATTGAAGGCTCGTCAATTAAATCGCTTGGGCAATCACTTTACCAAAATCAACTGTATTACCTTTGCCACCCATATCAGGAGTTAAAGGTGCGTGATCTGGTCCAGCAGCAAGGACTTTTTCAAATGCATTCACAATCGCGGTGGAGGCTTCCACGTGACCTAGATGCTCAAGCATCATGGCAGCACTCCAAATCTGGCCGATTGGGTTAGCAATGCCTTTACCAGCAATATCTGGGGCAGAGCCATGAACTGGTTCAAATAGTGACGGGTAAATACCTTCTGGGTTGATGTTACCAGATGGTGCGATACCAATGGTGCCAGTACAAGCTGGTCCTAAGTCTGACAAAATATCACCAAACAAATTACTACCAACGACCACGTCAAAATGATGCGGGCGAAGGACAAAAAACGCTGTCAAAATATCGATGTGATACTTGTCTACGAGAATGTCAGGATAACTCTTCGACATGTTTTCTACTCGTTTATCCCAGTAAGGCATCGTAATAGAAATACCGTTTGATTTCGTTGCAGAAGTTAAATGTTTCTTAGGGCGTTTATTAGCAAGTTCAAAAGCGAATTTGAGAATACGATCAACACCAACTCTCGTCATCACAGTTTCTTGGATAGCAAACTCTCTGTCAGTCCCCTCAAACAAAATACCGCCAGCATTTGAATACTCACCTTCGGTATTTTCTCTGACTACATAAAAGTCAATATCCCCAGGTTTTCTGTTTGCAAGAGGACTTGGCACGCCTGGAATTAATTTCACAGGACGTAAATTCACGTATTGATCAAAGCGCTTACGAAACTGAATCAAGCTTCCCCATAAAGAAATATGGTCTGGCACAAGTTTAGGCATCCCTACCGCACCAAAAAATATCGCATCTTGTTTGACTAAAGTATCAAACCAATTATCTGGCATCATTTGGCCGTGTTTTAAGTAGTAATCGCAACTAGCAAAATCATAATGATTGAGCGTCAAATCAATATTGAATTTTCTACATGCTGCATCTAAAGCTCTTAAGCCCTCCGGCATCACCTCGACACCAATACCATCACCGGGAATCACTGCAATTTCGTGTTTATTTGTCATTTTTACTTACTGCCCTTCGTATTTCTTTTAGTTTTTGTATATTTTCCTGATCTTCATCAGACTCATTTGTTACAACATCATTTCCCACTTGTTCCATCCGAATCGTATCCTTTGGACATATAGGCGCACCATAATCAGCCCATTTCTTCAATAAAGTAACCTCATATCCACACTGAGGGCATTTTGCTTTATTTCTGGAGGCATTACTTGGTCTGGGTGGAGGAAAGTTTAATGCACGATGGGGATAAGGGCCTAATTTATTACTCAATGTCATTAAACGCACTTTTAATGCTTCCCCAGCATGAGCCATTCTAGCTGGCCCTTCTAAGCCGACAACTTGAGCAATGCCCTGAAAATCTGCCCCATGACCACTTTGGCAATCATCAATTGCATGACAAATTTCGTGCACAAGTGTGTCAAGAACATCTACAGGATCTTCAATTTTCGGCGAAATGAAGATCTCATTCACCATATCTCCAGACCGCTCCCTAGGCCAGCACTGACCTAATGTGGTTCGGGGACTGCTAGAAGCAGCGAAGCCGCAAGAAACCTTGAGGGGAGGAATTCCATAACCCACCTCTGAAAAAATAGGCTCCAAAATCGAAACGGCCTGTTGAAGCCAAGTTTCCCGGTTTGAATAGTTGTCAGTCATATTGCTTGTTTAGTTATTTTTAGCTTCTTATTATCGCTTGAATTCTGAGATACTGACTTAAAAATATCTATTTATACCGAAAATTCACCAGAGTTGTAAAATATAACTTATTTAAATAATCCTCTTTTTGGAGATTCCATGTCAGCACCCTTTTATAGCGCATCAGAAGACGTTATTCATTATGTAAATGGACAAAAAACGATCGGTGAATCTGTTCGTTTTAGCGATGTTTTTAATCCTGCCACTGGCCAAAAATCAAGAAGAGTTGCTCTCGCTACCAAAAATGATGTGGCTACTGCAGTTGCAGCGGCTCAAAAAGCGTTTCCGAAGTGGGCTGATACTCCCCCGCTGCGTCGTGCACGTATCATGTTTAAATTTCTGACGCTACTCAATGAGCACCAAGATGAACTCGCTGCAATTATTACAGCCGAACATGGTAAGGTTTTTACCGATGCACAAGGTGAAGTTGTAAGGGGGATAGAAATCGTCGAGTACGCTACTGGAATTCCTGAGTTACTCAAGGGTGACTATACCGATCAAGTTTCTACTAACATTGATAACTGGACAATGCGTCAACCTTTAGGTGTCGTAGCTGGTATTACCCCGTTCAATTTTCCTGTCATGGTTCCAATGTGGATGTTCCCAATGGCAATTGCTGCTGGTAATACCTTTATTCTTAAACCAAGTCCAACTGATCCATCAGCGGCAATGTTAATTGCTGATTTATTCAAAGAAGCTGGATTGCCAGATGGCGTCTTTAACGTGGTGCATGGAGATAAAGAAGCAGTTGATGCCTTAATTGAGCATCCAGATGTCAAGGCAGTCAGCTTTGTTGGATCGACGCCGATTGCAAATTATATTTATGAGCGTGGTGCCCACTTTGGTAAACGTGTACAGGCTTTGGGTGGCGCGAAGAATCACATGGTGATCATGCCAGATGCTGATATTGAGAAATCAGTAGATGCCCTAGTAGGTGCTGCGTATGGATCTGCTGGAGAGCGTTGTATGGCAATTTCAGTTGCTGTATTAGTTGGCTCTGCTGCTGAAAAAATCATGCCTGCATTAATTGAAAGAACAAAAACTTTAAACATTAAAAATGGTATGGACCTTGCCGCAGAAATGGGTCCTATTGTGACGGATGTTGCAAGACAAAGAATTACTGGTTATATCCAGGCTGGTGTTGAAGAAGGTGCAAACTTATTGGTCGACGGTAGATCATTTAACGTAGCTGGATTTGAAAATGGTTTTTGGTTAGGCGGAACATTATTTGATAACGTCACACCAGAAATGAAAATCTATAAAGAAGAAATTTTCGGACCTGTTCTATCTTGTGTAAGACTAGCCACATTTAGCGAAGCAGTAGATTTAATTAACGCGCATGAATTTGGTAACGGTGTGTCATGCTTCACTAGTGATGGCAATATCGCTCGTGAGTTTGCTCGTCGTATTCAGGTAGGTATGGTTGGTATCAATGTACCTATTCCTGTTCCGATGGCGTGGCATGGCTTTGGTGGTTGGAAGAAATCATTGTTCGGTGATATGCATGCTTATGGTAAAGAAGGTGTGAGATTCTATACAAAACAGAAGAGTATCATGCAACGCTGGCCAGAAAGTATTTCCAAAGGTAACGAATTCGTAATGCCAACAGCGAAGTAATCGGCTTTATAAGTAAAAATAAACCCGTTGAATTGGATTCAACGGGTTTTTTGTTGATGGGTTTTCTTGGACTTGTGGATCTAAAACAGTAATGAGCCCAAAGAAAGCTATTGAAGTGTGCTCTTGAGGGCTGCAGAAGTGGGTAAAGAGAACACCTCGATGCCTTCGTCAATTAGATTTGCTGCTTCATCAACCGTAGCAACGCCGCGAATACTTCTTTGCGGACTTTCCTTGTAGTGAATTTTCCGAGCTTCTTCTGCAAAAGAATCACCTACATCCTCAGTTTTAGTCATGATTTCTCTAACAACGGAAAGCATTGTTGCCTGCATTTTTTGCTGAAACTCTTGCTTTTGATCCGCAGTGAGATGCATTGAATCATTTGTAGGAACCACAACACCATTTGAAGGAGGTGCTGCTTCTCCATTATTTTCAACTAACTCTTTAGAGTTACTTTTCTTCGTTCCCAAATAAGGTGCCGAAGGCATCCGAGTAATTTCAGCACTTTCGCAGATAGGGCATGACAACATCGATTTTTGCTGTTGCGCAAAAAAATCATCCTCTGACCTAAACCAGCCTTCAAATTGATGAGTTAATGGACAAGCTAAATTGTAGACTTTCATATTCTTTATGTAGTGCTGAAAAATGTAATTTCAAGAGTCAATACTAGATTATGACTGATTTATTAAATACCTATCATCTGATGGGTATTTGTCATCCGAGACTTTACTATTGAAATGAACATTTATTGTGCAGATAAATAATCTTTTAACCAGTAATGGGAAATAATTGTCTTCACATCAGTAATTGAACCCTTTTTGATCCACTCACTAATTTCTGGCAGAGTAGCCCTAAAAATATCTAAAAACTCTTCATCGTCTAATGTGGCTTGTCCCTGAACGAGGCCTTTTGCTAAATAAATATCAATAAACTCAGTGGAGTAAGAAATCACTGGATGAATTTTCCCAAGGAAAATCCACTCCTTGGCCTCATATCCTGTCTCTTCCTTTAGTTCTCTTTTGGCACACAATAATGGATCTTCACCGAACTCTAATTTACCAGCTGGTATTTCTAAAATTGCTTGATGCATTGGATAACGATATTGTCTCTCCAGTAATACGGAGTTATCATCAAAAAGAGGGACTATTGCTACGGCACCAGGATGTTTAATGAATTCACGATTGGCAAGTTTCTGATTAGGTAACTGCACTTCATCGGAAAACACCTTCAAAAACAGACCATCGTATGCTAGGCGACTATCTAGAGTCGTTTCTTTTAGATGGTCATCTCTTTCTGATAGTTCAGAAAAATTTTTTAAATCTGACTTATTACTAGACATTAGCCTTGCATTGTTAAGCGCATTGCCGATAGGCATAACGCAGTCAAAGTTGCCGGGAAAATGCCTGCCAAGAGAATGAAGAGACCGTTCAAGGTAAGAACAGAGCGGGCAAAATTTGAGCCTTCAATCGGCGTCAAGTCAGTCGGTTCTTCAAAGTACATCGTTTTAACGACACGCAGATAATAAAATGCTCCGATTAATGAAGCTAGAACTGCAAACAAAGCTAAGGCAACATAACCCGCATCCACTAGTGCCTCTAGGATGGATAATTTCGCAATGAAGCCAACCGTTGGTGGAATACCGGCTAAGGAGAACATCAATAGCAACATAATGAAGGCAAGTAAAGGATTGCGTTTATTTAAACCCTTCAAGTCGTCAATGGTTTCACATTCGAAGCCTTTTTTGGACAAAAACATCAATAATCCAAAAGTACCTAGGGTGGAGAGAACATAGGTGATGGCATATAGGAAAGCAGCACTATAAGCATGGCTATCAAATACTGACATAAAACCTAAGAGCATGAAACCCATATGAGAAATGGTAGAGTAAGCCAACATGCGCTTAATATTTGTTTGTGCAATCGCCGCTAGGTTACCAATGAGTAAAGAACAAATTGCTAGGAAAATTAAAATCGGTTGCCAATCTGATTGAATAGGCTGTAAACCATCTACTAGTAATCTAAAAGTAATAGCAAAAGCTGCGATTTTTGGGGCACCACCAATCAACAAGGTAACCGCAGTTGGCGCTCCGTCATAGACATCTGGCACCCACATATGAAAGGGGGCAGCACCCAATTTGAATGCCATGCCAGCTAGTAGAAACACGAGTCCAAAGGCCATCACAAGACGCATTACTCCATCATTGGTAGTGGCACGATAAATATCGTCTAAACCTAAGGACCCAGTCGCGCCATAAATCATGGACATACCATATAGCAAAAATCCTGAGGACAAGGCACCCAAGATGAAGTACTTCATCCCTGCTTCGATTCCTCTTGGGAAATTAGGGCGCATTGCGGTCAGTGTATACGTAGACAAAGCCAACAACTCAATGCCCAAGTAAAGGGTCAACATGTTAGAGCCAGAAATCATGATGAACTGGCCGAGCAAAGCGAGTAGAGCAAGTGCAATGAAATCAGTTCTAAAAAGATCTCGATCAATCAGATACTGCTTTGAATAGATGAAGGTAACCATTACGGCAATACATGAAACACTTTTTAAAACATTTGATAATGGATCAACTTTATATAAGTCATTCATAATCATTTGCGGCAAATCGGAAGTTCTGATACCAAACCATATTGCCAAGATGAATAAGGTCAACAAAGAGAGTTGATATGCTAAGGAAGCAGCCTTAGGTGTAAAAAAAACATCTTCCTCTTTTAATTCCACTTCTTTGATAAATGGCGTAACAAGCAGAATAAAACAGACGACTAGCAGTAAGAGTAGTTCAGGTAGTATTTCAATCAGGTCTAAGGCTTGCATGTTGGTTCCAATGTTTTAAATCTTACTGACAGCGATATGTTTGAGTAATTCAATCGTTGCCGGATGAATAATATCCGTAAACGGTTTTGGATAAACTCCCATAGCAATTGTCAAAATAGCGAGTAGGCTCAGAATTAAAAATTCACGTCCGTTAATATCTTTTAATTCCGCCACATGTGCATTCGCAACATCACCAAAAAACACTCGCTTGGTCATCCATAAAGAATAGGCTGCGCCAAGGATTAAAGCTGTTGCTGCTAAAAATCCAATGACAAAATCATAATCAACAGCACCTAAAATCACCATGAACTCGCCAACGAAACCCGAGGTTGCTGGTAAGCCACAATTGGCCATCGCGAATAAAACTCCAAAGGCAGCAAATCGTGGCATGGTATTTACTACCCCACCGTAATCTGCAATTTGACGGGTGTGCATACGATCATACAAAACTCCGATGGAGAAGAACATTGCTCCAGAAATAAATCCATGAGAAATCATTTGTACGATGCCACCTTCAAAGCCCATGGGATTAAAAATGAAAAATCCCAAGGTAACAAAGCCCATATGCGCAATTGAAGAATACGCAACTAGCTTCTTCATGTCTTTTTGAACTAATGCCACGAGCCCAATGTAGATGACCGCAATCAAAGAAAGACTGATCATGAAAGGCGCTAAATATAGACTTGCATCTGGAGCAATCGGTAAGGAGAACCTTAAGAAGCCGTAAGCACCGAGTTTTAACATGATGGCAGCAAGGACGATAGATCCACCGGTTGGTGCCTCAACGTGAGCATCTGGTAACCAAGTATGAACTGGCCACATTGGTACTTTCACGGCAAAGGCCATTAAGAAAGCAATGAAGATCAATAACTGCTCTTTAAAGTCTAACTTTGCATTTTGCCAAGTCAGAATATCAAAAGTGTCTGTCGCATTGTATAAATACAAGAACGCAATGAGGGTAAGTAAAGACCCCATTAATGTATATAGGAAAAATTTAAAAGCTGCATAAATTCTGTTTTTTCCACCCCATACCCCAATAATGATATACATCGGGATCAGAGTCGCTTCGAAAAAGACATAGAACAGAAGACCATCAAGTGCAGCAAACACACCAATCATTAAGCCTGAAAGAATTAAAAATGCCGCAAAGTATTGGGCTACCCTTTCTTGAATAACTTCCCAAGCGGCTAGAACCACGATGACCGTAATAAAGGAGGTCAATACAACAAACCAAACAGAGATACCGTCCACCCCTAAGTGGTATTTGATGTCATACCTAGCAACCCAAGAAACGTTCTCAACAAACTGCATCCCTGCATTAGCGATATCAAAATCAATCACGAGTGGTAAGGTAATGACAAAACTAAGAATGGATGCAATCAGAGCAAACACTCTCACAAAACCTGCATTGCGATCGGAACCGCTTGCTAAAATAATGATACCGAAGACAATCGGCATCCAAATTGCTATAGATAAAATCATGACTTGCCGCTTATTTAATTGAACCCATATGGGTATAAAGAATCCATGTAATCAAACCAATGACTCCGATGATCATTGCAAAAGCATAGTGATATAAATATCCTGTTTGCAACTGTCTGGACAAACCAGAAAGCCATGCAACCACCTTTGCACTACCGTTGACTACAAAACCATCAATCACGTTTTGATCACCAAACTTCCAAAGTCCTTCACCAATGGCTTTAGCGCCGCCGCCAAAAACCATCTGATTAAAATCATCAAGATAGTATTTGTTGTCTAAAACTTTTTTAATTGGTGCAAAAATACGAGCGATGGTTGTTGGGATAATCGGTAACCACAAGTAAAAGACTGCGGCACAAACCACCCCAGAGAAGGCTAACCAAAACACTAAAGTAGAAAATGCATGCATTGCCATTGGGATCGCTCCATGAAAGGCAGCTTGAAGCTCTTCCATAGTGGCATGCTTTTCAAAGTTAATGAAAATCGCCCCATCGAAAAATCCACCGAACAACATGGGCTCAATCGCAAAGAAACCGATGAGTAGAGATGGAATCGCTAACATAATTAAAGGCACTGTAACCACCCATGGTGATTCGTGTGGCTTCTGGCCTGGTGCCAATCCATGATGTTCATCGTGTGCATGATCATCATGGTGAACGTGGTCGTCATGGTGCTCATGATGATGATTAATACCAAAGCGTTCTGGACCGTGAAAGACCAGGAAGTACATCCTAAAAGAATAAAAAGCAGTTACGAATACGCCAATAATAACTGAGTAGTAAGCAAATGTAGAGCCATAGAGATGACTTTCAGCAACCGCTTCAATAATCGAGTCTTTGGAGTAAAAGCCAGAGAAGAATGGTGTTCCAATTAAAGCTAAACTACCAATTAATGAGGTGATCCATGTAATTGGCATGTACTTTCTTAAACCACCCATATTGCGCATATCTTGATCATGGTGCATACCCATGATGACACTACCGGCTCCTAAAAATAACAATGCTTTGAAAAAAGCATGGGTCATTAGGTGAAAAATCGCAACTGGATATGCTGAAACCCCTAAGGCAACTGTCATGTAACCGAGTTGCGAAAGAGTTGAGTAAGCCACAACTTTTTTAATATCGGTTTGAACAATTCCAAGAAACCCCATAAATAAAGCTGTAATGGAACCAATGATCAGAATGAAAGATAAAGCAACATCTGACAGTTCAAAGAATGGTGACATTCTACTCACCATAAAAATACCAGCCGTTACCATGGTGGCAGCATGGATCAATGCAGAAATTGGGGTTGGACCTTCCATCGAGTCAGGTAACCAAACATGTAATGGGAACTGAGCCGATTTACCCATCGCACCAATAAATAAACAAATACAGGTCACCGTCATTAAATTCCAACTAGTTCCTGGTAGGCTTTGAGCAGCAATGTTATCGACCTGAGAAAAAGCAGTTTGATAATCCATCGTGCCAGTTGATGCAAGTATTAATCCAATACCTAGAATAAAACCGAAATCACCTACTCGGTTCACTAAGAATGCTTTCATATTGGCAAAAATAGCGGTTGACTTTTTGTACCAAAAGCCGATCAAAAGATATGAGACTAAACCTACTGCTTCCCAACCAAAAAACAATTGTAAAAAGTTATTACTCATCACCAGCATTAGCATGGCAAAGGTAAACAGAGAAATATAGGCAAAAAAGCGGTTATAACCCTCATCTTCAGCCATATATCCAATGGTATAAATGTGAACCATTAAAGAGACGAAAGTAACTACCACCATCATCATGGCAGACAAAGGATCAATCAAAAAGCCAACTGGAAGAACGAGTTCATTACCCAGCTTCATCCATTCATAAATATTGCCATTGAATCTTGCGCCGTTCAATACATCTAACAAAACATGAATAGAAAGACCACAAGCGATGGCCACGCCTAAGATAGTAATCCGATGGCAAGATGTTTTATCTAATAGATTACCTAAAAATTTAGTACCAAAAAAACCCGCTATGATTGCGCCAAAAAGTGGTGCTAATGGAATAGCTAAAAGCAGGTATGGGTTAAGTGTTTGCGTCATTATCATGTTTACCAAATTTTCCTATTAACCCTTCAATTGACCGAGATCTTCAGTGCTAACGGTATCTCTAGTTCGGAATAAGATCACCAAAATAGCTAAACCTATCGCCGCCTCTGCAGCTGCTACAGTCAAAATAAAGAAGACAAAGACCTGTCCGAGCATATCCCCACTATAATGAGAAAACGCTACAAAATTGGTGTTTACAGCAAGCAACATGAGTTCAATTGACATTAATAAAACAATAATGTTCTTACGATTTAAGAAAATGCCGATAATGCCGGTAGCAAACAATATAGCTGCTAAAACTAAATAATGGGCTAAGGTAATCATATTATTTTTTCCCGTCCTGACGATTGGCTATATCTGCAGGCATTGAAACAATTCGAACGCGGTCTTCTTTCTTGGTTCTAATTTGTGCAGGGACATCTTGAGATTTGTGATCTTTACGGCGACGTAATGTTAATGCAACAGCTGCAACAATAGCCACCAACAAAATAATGCCCGCGATTTCGAAAGCAAATACATAGTCCCCATAAATCAGCTTACCAAGGCTCATCGTATTACTTTCACCCTCGGGTGTTTGCAGTGGCATTGGGATTCTTGAGCCAATGAAACCTCTCACTAGAACAACTGTCATCTCTACCACAATGACAAAACCCACAATGGTCGCTACAGGTAAAAATTGTTTAAATTGATTACGTAAATGTTCGACATCTAAATCAAGCATCATCACAACGAACAGGAACAAGACCATCACTGCACCGACGTATACAAGAATCAATGCAATAGATAAAAATTCAGCTTGCAATAACATCCAGATACCTGCGGCATTAAAAAAAGCTAATACGAGGAACAAGGCAGCATGCACTGGATTTTTAGTACTAATCACTTTGAAGCCAGAAACTAAAAGCACCAAAGCGAAAATATAAAAAAGGATAGTTTGAGAATCAAAATTCATGGTGTCTGTCTTTTATCGGTATTTAGCATCAGCAGTTTTTTTCTCTGCAATTTCATTTTCAAATTGATCACCTACTGCCAAGAGCATATCCTTGGTAAAGTACAAGTCCCCTCGCTTCTCACCGTGGTATTCATGAATATGGGTTTCAACAATAGCGTCGACTGGACATGCCTCTTCACAAAAGCCACAAAAGATACATTTAGTTAAGTCAATGTCATACCTAGTTGTTCGACGAGAACCATCATCTCTTTGGTCAGACTCAATCGTAATAGCTAAAGCAGGGCAAACTGCTTCGCATAATTTACAGGCAATGCATCTTTCCTCGCCATTAGGGTATCTGCGTAAAGCATGCAACCCTCTAAAACGAGGTGACATCGGTGTTTTTTCTTCAGGATATTGAATAGTTGATTTAGGAGAAAATAAATATTTCCCAGTCAAACTCATGCCTTTAAAAACTTCTTTTAAAAGCAAACTATTTAAAAACTCGCGAACATTATTCAACATCTAATTTTTCCAGTAAATGACAGGTCTTTATTTCCATACGCTCAGTGGAGAAACAACCCAAGCACCAACAACAACTACCCAAAATACCGACAGTGGAATAAATACTTTCCAACCTAAACGCATAATTTGGTCGTAACGATAACGAGGTAAAGAAGCTCTTAACCAAATAAAAACGGACAACAACAAGAAGGTTTTAAGAAGCAACCAAAAAAAGCCCGGTATATCTCTTAGAATTGGTAAGTCCACAATTGGTAACCAACCACCTAAAAATAAAGTTGCACACATCGTAGTGATGAGAATCATATTGGCGTACTCAGCCAAGAAAAACATTGCGAATGCCATTCCTGAGTACTCAATCATATGACCAGCAACAATTTCAGACTCCCCTTCAACTACGTCAAAGGGATGACGATTCGTTTCTGCAACACCTGAAATAAAATAAATCACAAACATTGGTAAAAGTGGTAGCCAATTCCATGATAAAAAATTCAAGCCTATCTCTGCAAAGAATCCGTGCGATTGAGATTTGACAATATCACCTAGGTTCAAAGTCCCTGAAATCATTAACACGCCAACCAAAGCAAATCCCATTGCAATTTCATAAGAGACCATTTGAGCTGAGGCTCTCATTGCACCTAAAAAGGCATACTTTGAGTTTGATGCCCAACCAGCGAGAATCACACCATAAACGCCGACTGAAGTAATTGCCATCACATATAGAAGACCTGCATTGACATCAGCCAAAACCAAATCTGCTTGAAAGGGAACAACTGCCCAGGCAGCAAATGCTGGGGCAATGACCATCACCGGACCAATAATAAATAAAACTTTATTCGCTCTTGTCGGTTGAATCACTTCTTTTAACAATAATTTCAGAGCATCTGCGATCGGTTGTAACAAGCCTAGAGGCCCAACTCGATTGGGTCCCATCCGCACGTGCATCCAACCAATCAACTTTCTTTCCCATAAGGTTAGGTATGCAACACAGGCAAACATGGGCAGAACAATGATAACAATTCGCACTAAGGCCCAAACAATCGGCCATAACTGGCCAAAAGTTTGTTCACCTTGAGCGGTGATGATTTCGATGATATTCATACTCGCTCCAAAGTTAACAAGCCAAACATTGAACCCAACAATGAACTAGCGGGGGTAGCTGCGGACAAACGAATCACGCCATCTACTAACTCTTTTTCCAACGTGGCGGGCATGACAACTTTTGATTCGCCTTGAGAAATTCGAATCGCATCGCCCTCTTTTAAATTCATTTCTTCAAACAGTTTTTTAGGCAAGCCAACTTTCAGGGCTTTTTTACTGTCTAATGTTAGTTTTAAAGCCGCCGATCTTCTCACGATTGGATCAGTAAAATGAATTGGTACATCGGCTAAACGCTCATAGGTTGATGAAGTGTGACTTTCCAATTGCGCATTCACCTCAATGGATTGATGAGTAGGCATTACCACTTTATTTTCGTATTGACCGATCGCTACGCTGCGCACTTCTTCAACCGTATTGAAATTAAATGTGGGCAGTTCAAGTAAACCACCTAAAACTCTCAACACTTTCCAAGCCGGTCTAGCTTGCCCTAAAGGTTTTACACTAGCTTGCGTCGATTGAATTTCACCAGCAATATTAATGTAGGTACCAGCTTGTTCAGCATAAGGAGTGATGGGTAAAATTACATCCGCAAGTTCTAATAAATCATCTGAAGCATAAGCGGATAAGGCAATCACAGTTTGCGCGTTTTGTAATGCTGACCTTGCTAGCAAAGGATCAGGTAAATCAACCATTGGCTCAAGATTTAGAAGAACAAAAGCTTTTACCTTGGAATGCAAAATTGCTTGAATACCACCTTGATCGCCAGAACTGACCGCACCCAAGACTTGTGCTCCAACGAAGTTAGCACCATCACCGAGAAAACCTAGACTCGCACCGACTGAACTCGCGATCCAAGTTGCTAAAGCATCAATTTGAGAATAATTTGGGTGAGCTAGTGCTGTGTTGCCAATGAACACTGCTTTTTCTTGACCTGAAATGAGTTTTTTCGCAAACGCCAATATTTGATCAGAGACTTCAACCACCTGACAAGGAGCATTGATGCCTTTTTCGGTTGCAATCGCGCAGGCGAGCTCAATCAGTTGATTGATCCAGTTAGACGGAGCTGATTTAATTCCTGTTGTATTGTTAATTAACCAGTCATCAGAACCACTGTCGATTCTCATTAATTGCAGACCTGATTTTGCAGCTTTTCTTAATCTTGCGGCTAATAAGGGATGATCTTTTCTTAAAAAGCTACCAATCACCAAACAACGATCTAAATGTTCCAGTTTTTCAACCGGCATTCCTAACCAATTCGTACCAGAAGGAATTTGATTATCAATCTGGCGCAAACGAGACTCAATCTTCGATGAACCAAAGTCATTCATTAGTTTCTTGAGCAGATACAACTCTTCAACGGTAGACATGGGATGTGCTAAAGCCGCGATTGAATCAGCGCCATGGTCGGCTTTCACACCACTCAAACCAGACTGAACATACTCTAATGCATCTTGCCAATCACATTCAATCCATTCGTTATTTTGCTTGACCATTGGCGAAGTAATTCGATCATTACTTCTTAATCCTTCATAAGCAAAACGGTCTTTATCTGAAATCCAACATTCGTTGACACTCTCATTTTCGAGGGGTACCACTCTTTTCACTTCATCAGACTTCGTTTGAACAATAATATTTGTCCCAAGTGAATCATGCGGACTTACCGATTTTTTACGTCCGAGTTCCCAAGTTCTAGCAGCATATCTAAACGGTTTACTAGTAAGGGCTCCAACTGGACAAATGTCAATCATATTGCCTGACAATTCAGAATCAACCGTTTGACCAACAAAGGCGGTAATCTCAGAATGTTCACCTCTGTTTAACATGCCTAATTCCATTACTCCAGCAATTTCTTGACCAAAGCGAACGCATCTTGTGCAATGAATACAACGACTCATCTCTTCCATTGAAATTAATGGACCCACATTCTTATGAAAAACGACCCGTTTTTCTTCATGGTATCTAGAGTTTGACTTACCATAACCAACCGTTAAATCTTGTAACTGACACTCACCACCCTGGTCACAAATCGGACAGTCTAAAGGGTGATTGATTAACAAAAACTCCATCACGGCTTTTTGAGCTTCAACGGCTTTCGGTGAACTAGTAAAAACCTTCATTCCGGCATTCACCGGCGTGGCACATGCGGGCATTGGCTTAGGAGCTTTTTCAACCTCGACTAAACACATACGGCAGTTGGCGGCAATCGACAACTTCTTGTGATAGCAAAAATGAGGAATGTACGTCCCAATTTGGTGGGCAGCATTAATTACCGTCGTACCTTCTTTGACTTCAACCGATTTGCCGTCGATTTCGATTTGAACCATTTCTAAATCACCTTAATCATTAAATACTTTAAATGCCTCAAACATATTCAGGCACGATACAACGCTTATTTTCAACGTGGAATACAAACTCATCCATGTAGTGCTTTAACATTCCTCGAACTGGCATCGCTGCCGCGTCGCCAAGTGCACAAATCGTTCTGCCCATGATATTTCCTGCGATTTGATTGAGTTGATCCAAATCTTCCATCTGGCCTTTGCCATGCTCAATTCGATCCACCATCCGCCAAAGCCATCCAGTGCCCTCACGGCACGGTGTACATTGACCGCAGGATTCTTCATGATAGAAGTAAGATAAACGCAATAATGACTTGACCATGCAGCGTGTGTCATTCATCACAATCACAGCACCAGAACCCAACATGGAGCCAGCTTTAGAAATACTGTCATAGTCCATGTCCGTCGCTAACATCATGTCGCCAGGAATCACCGGTGCAGAGGATCCACCTGGAATGACTGCCTTTAATTTACGCCCTTCCCGCATACCACCCGCTAACTCAAGTAAAGTCGAAAAAGGCGTTCCCAAAGGAATTTCATAGTTACCAGGTCGTGCCACATCTCCAGATACTGAAAAGATTTTTGTACCACCATTATTGGGCTTGCCTAAACCCAAATAGGCTTCAGGACCTACCTTAAAAATAAATGGCACCGCAGCAAAGGTCTCCGTATTATTAATCGTGGTTGGTTTACCATACAAACCAAAGCTTGCAGGAAATGGCGGCTTAAATCTTGGCTGACCTTTTTTACCCTCTAGAGATTCCAATAAGGCAGTTTCCTCGCCGCAGATATAGGCACCATATCCGTGATGCGCATATAACTCAAATGAGAAATTGGAGCCCAAAATTGATTTACCAAGATAACCACCCGCTCTTGCCTCTTCGAGCGCTTGTTCAAAGATTTCATATTCATTCCAGATTTCTCCGTGAATATAGTTATAACCCACAGGAATACCCATCGCATAGGCTGCAATTGCCATACCTTCAATCAATGCATGTGGGTTATAGCGAAGAATATCTCTATCTTTAAAAGTACCAGGCTCTCCTTCATCTGAGTTGCAGACAAGGTATTTATCACCAGGCAGTTGCCTTGGCATAAAACTCCATTTGAGACCAGTAGGGAATCCAGCACCACCCCGTCCACGCAGGCCAGAGGCTTTTACCGTGGCAATAACTTGCTCCGGAGGAATATTTTCAGACAAAATTCTTTTCAGCGCACTATATCCGCCGCGAGAAACATAATCAGCTAAATGCCAATTGGAACCATTGAGATCTGCCAATATTAGTGGCTTGATATGTAAGTTATGAAGAGAGCTCATGCTGTGTGTCCTGTTTGCATTGATGCGCTTGCTTTTAATTCGTCCAACATTGCATCAATTTTTTCGTTACTCATCCAACTACACATTTTTTTATCATTAATCAAAGCTACTGGAGCATCGGCACAAGCACCCATGCACTCGCCCTCTTTTAAGGTAAATGTTCCACAAGGCGTTGTCTCATTGAAGGAAATACCGAGTTTTTCTTGAATATAACGGGCAGCTTTTAGACCACCAGATAGCTCACAAGGTAAGTTCGTACAAACCGTAATTTTGAATTTACCAACTGGCTTGTTGTTGTACATGTTGTAAAACGTAGCAACTTCTTGCACCCAGATTGGCGGCATTTCTAAAATTTGTGCGACTTCTTGTAATACTTCAGGTGAAATCCAACCAAATTCATCTTGAGCCACAGTCAGGGCAGCCATCACAGCTGATTGTTTTTGGTCTGCTGGGTACTTAGCAATATTTCTTGCTATTTCTTTTAATGCTTTTTCGGAAAAATTTATCATTGGCATCCTTACCTATCAATCTCACCAAATACGATATCTTGCGTACCAATGATGGTAACGGCGTCAGCAATCATATGTCCTTTGGCCATTTCATCTAATGCTGCAAGATGCGGGAATCCAGGTGCACGAATCTTTAATCGATAAGGCTTATTAGCTCCATCCGAGATTGCATAAATACCAAATTCACCCTTAGGATGCTCTACTGCAGCATACGCTTGACCCTTCGGCACATGCAAGCCTTCAGTTGCTAATTTAAAGTGATGAATTAACTCTTCCATATTTGATTTCATATCAATACGGCTAGGCGGGGCTATCTTATGATTATCAGAAATGACTGGGCCAGGATTCGCTCTTAACCAGGAAATACACTGTTTAATGATGTTATTCGATTGACGCATTTCTTCAACACGCACTAAATAACGATCATAACTATCCCCGTTTACACCCACAGGAATGTCAAAATTCAACTTATCGTAAACTTCGTAAGGTTGTTTTTTTCTGAGATCCCATTCTATTCCTGAACCTCTTAACATCGCACCAGTGAAACCTAGTTGAAGAGCACGCTCTGGAGACACAACTCCAATGCCTACTAATCGCTGTTTCCAAATACGGTTGTCTGTTAAAAGCGTCTCATATTCATCCACATAACCAGGGAAGCGGTTCGTAAAGTCCTCAATAAAATCGAGCAAAGAACCTGTTCTATTTTCATTTAATTTTTTCATTGCCTTTTCACCACGAATTTTATTTGCGGTGTATTGCGGCATCTGATCAGGCAAGTCTCTATAAACTCCACCTGGACGATAGTAAGCAGCGTGCATTCTGGCGCCAGAAACAGCTTCATACATATCAAATAAATCTTCACGCTCTCTGAATGCGTATAAGAATACTGCCATCGCTCCAACGTCTAGGCCGTGACAACCAATCCAAAGAAGGTGATTCAAGAGACGAGTAATTTCATCAAACATCACGCGTATATATTGAGCTCGAATAGGAACATCAACTTGCAATAGTTTTTCAATCGCCATTACATATGCATGCTCATTACTCATCATAGATACGTAATCTAAACGATCCATATAAGGAATGTTTTGAATCCATGTTCTAGTTTCTGCTAGTTTTTCAGTTGCTCGGTGCAATAAACCAATATGTGGATCTGCTCTTTGAATCACTTCGCCGTCTAACTCTAGAACTAAACGTAATACTCCATGGGCAGCAGGATGCTGAGGACCAAAATTAAGAGTGTAGTTTTTGATTTCTGCCATTTATTTCACCCCATAACTTTCTTCTCGAATAACCCGAGGAGTCAACTCTCTAGGCTCGATCGTGACAGGCTGGTAAATGACCCTTTTTTGTTCTGCGTCATATCGCATCTCAACCTGACCAGAAACTGGAAAGTCTTTTCTAAAAGGATGGCCAATAAAACCATAATCCGTCAAAATTCTACGCAAATCATCATGACCTTCAAAAATGATTCCAAAAAAGTCAAAAGCTTCACGCTCATACCAATTCGCCGAATTCCAAATAGGGGTAATGCTCGGAATGAGAGGAAAATCTTCATTAGGTACAAAAGTACACAATCTCAATCGCCAGTTATTCGAAACCGATAACAAGTGAGAAACAACCGCGAAACGCAAGCCTGTCCATGCACCATCTGCGTAATCTTGGTAATCCACACCACATAAATCAATCAGTTGTTCAAATCCCAGTGTAGGTATTTCTTTGAGCTTTTGAGCACTCGCAAAATACTGTTCAGATGGAACTGTAACTGTCAGTTCGTTCAAGCTGATCTCAGTCACCACATCAGCTCCCAAGTGTTGCATAACGAGCTGGTTTAATAAATTTAAATTTTCATTCATAGACATTGACTCAAGCTTTTCTAGCAATAGTTGAAGTACGTCTAATTTTTGCTTGTAACTGAATAATTCCGTACATCAATGCTTCAGCTGTTGGCGGACATCCAGGCACATAAATATCAACTGGTACGATACGATCACAACCTCTGACCACTGAATAAGAATAATGGTAATACCCACCGCCGTTGGCACAGGAGCCCATCGATAGAACCCATTTGGGTTCAGGCATTTGATCATAAACTTTGCGAAGTGCTGGGGCCATTTTGTTACATAATGTACCAGCTACAATCATCAGATCAGACTGCCGTGGGGAGGGTCTGAAAACCACCCCAAAACGATCTAAATCATAACGAGCTGCACCTGCGTGCATCATTTCGACCGCACAACAAGCTAGCCCAAAGGTCATAGGCCATAAAGAGCCAGTTCGTGTCCAATTAATGAGTTTGTCAGCAGAGGTAGTGACAAAACCTTCTTTTAATAATCCTTCTAGTGCCATAAGTTTTAGTACCTTGACCTATTCCCAGTCAAGTGCACCCTTTTTCCAAATGTAGACAAAACCGACAATAAACTCCAGGAGAAATACGATCATTGATGCGTATCCAGCCCAACCGATTTCCTTAAGAGCAACTCCCCAAGGAAATAAAAATGCAGTTTCAAGGTCAAATAGAATAAAGAGAATTGCTACTAGATAATATCGAACATCAAATTTCATTCGAGCGTCTTCAAAAGCATCAAACCCACACTCGTAGGGTGATAATTTTTCAGGTTCAGGTTTCGAAGGTCCTAAAATTTTTCCCAAAAACATGGGTACGACACCGACACCAACGCCAACTAAGATAAATAATAGGACAGGTAAGTAGCTTGCTGTGTTCACATTCATTCCTCGTAAATAAATAACAACGAGATTGTTTTTTATAATGATGTAATTGTAGAACAACTTTGATGACAGCATAAAAAATAAGCACTAAAAGTAACCTGAGATTACATGCCATCACTTAAACCAAGCATAATAGATTGATATTTCTTAACTATTGAAAATTTAAAATTAAAAAATTTATGCAAAATCGCCTAATTAAATCTCTTATCCTGCTTTTGACCATTGCGTTAGTAGCAAATAACCACTCTTACGCTGCTAACAAAACCCTTTTAGGAAAAGGCATAGTTCTCACACAAGGAGAGTTCTCAATTTATGAAGGTACGGTATCCAAAATCAATAATAATAATAGAGAATTAACCTTAACTAGCTCTGATGGGCAAACTGTATACAAAGCGCCACCCGAGATGAAGAACTTTCAGCAAGTTCAGATTGGTGACCAAGTAAAAGTCAGTCTTGAAATTTTTGTAACGATTGAAAAGTTATCTAAAACTAGTGCCGTCCTTACCAAAACCTTGGATACTTCGCAATCATCTAATTTAGAGTCTGCCAAGCCAGAAAAAACCATGACTCGCAAAATTGCAATTGAGTCACAGATCATTTCTAAGAATACTGAAGAACACTATGTTGTCATCAAAAACACGAATGGTGAGGAAGAAAAAATACAAGTAAACAAGGCAAGCTTTCTTCGTAAGCTAAACGTCGGAGATACCATTAAGATCACATATTCAGACCAAATGAAAGCGCTAGTCTCCTCCAGTAACCCGAAATTGAACTGAGGCTTTCATTTACAAAAAAAAAGAGTTCATAAAATGAACTCTTTGATGGTGCCGTCGGCGAGACTCGAACTCGCACAGCCGTAAGCCACTACCCCCTCAAGATAGCGTGTCTACCAATTCCACCACGACGGCTTGTTTGTAACAAATTTAATCCGTTATTTTAACTTTTTCTTTTGTGCAAAGCAAAGTTATCTTAAAAATTTTTATTTTGGAACCGATGAAGCGTTTTTATCCGCTTCAACTGGAACATCTGCTGACTTCGCATCACCAGACTTATCTTCTGCTTTATCCGCTGGTAAAACAATACCAGGCTTGGATAAGACACCAGCATCTTTAGGTTGGGTATTACCAATATAACTGATCATTAATGTTGTAATAAAAAATGCTGCTGCAAGGATGCCAGTTGTTCTTGATAAAAAATTAGATGAGCCAGATGCTCCAAAAATACTACCAGAGGCGCCAGAACCAAAGGCAGCACCCATATCTGCGCCCTTACCCTGCTGAATTAATACTAGTCCAATTACACCAATTGCAGCAATAATTTGCACAACCATTAAAATTGATTTCATCCACTCCATATATCCCTACTTTCCTATTTACTATTTAAACTAGATAAACAAATTGCCAAAAACTCGGAGGACATCAACGAGGAACCTCCAACTAATAATCCATCAATATCGGGCGTCCCCAAAAGAACTTGAGCGTTATCAGCTTTTACACTTCCACCGTAAAGTATTGATACTTTTTGCCCACATAACTCGCTATATTGCTGTAAAACCCCACGAATAAATGCATGCGCTTCTTGAGCTTGATCCACCGTTGCAGTAATACCTGTTCCAATTGCCCAAATGGGCTCGTAAGCAAACACTACCTCACTAATGTCATCTTTTAAACAATCGATCACACTCTGAATCTGTTGTTGAATCACCGCATTCATCTTGCCAGAATCTCGCTCCTCGAGTGTTTCACCAACGCAAATAATGGGTATCAATCCACAAGCAAGAGCTGTCTTTGCTTTTAAAGCGACTAACTCGTTCTGTTCTTGATGTCGAACTCTTCTTTCAGAATGGCCAACTAGTGTGTAACGACAGCCAAATTCTTTGAGCATTTGACCAGAAGTCTCACCGGTATAGGCACCAAAGAATTGTTCAGAAACATCCTGTCCACCTAACAGAATAGGTACATCCGTCATTAAGCCATTCAGTTGTTGTAAATAAACGGCAGGTGGGCAAAGAATGATTTCAAGATCATGCCATTGAACTTCCTTTAATCCTAAAGAAAGTTCAGACATCATCACTTCATTAAATGCCCAATTACCATTTAATTTCCAATTCGCAACAATTAACTTCTTACGCATTCGAGACCCTGATTACTGTTCCGAACTTGGTGTAGTTGGCACTTCTTCAGGAGTAATGTCTACTTTAGGGGCTTGCTGAGAAACTGGAGGTACTGGACCACCTTCTTCTGGGCTT
Organism: Polynucleobacter rarus; assembly: GCF_003072505.1. GTDB lineage: Bacteria > Pseudomonadota > Gammaproteobacteria > Burkholderiales > Burkholderiaceae > Polynucleobacter > Polynucleobacter rarus. The sequence goes on along the minus strand of NZ_NTGB01000001.1, from coordinate 664,850 downwards.
AGCGCCTTCATCGACAATTTCAAACGGCCTCTTTCGTCTGCAGCAAGTAACTTGACTTTAACAATCTGGCCTTCTTGCAAGAAATCTTTTACTTCTTTTACTCTTTCATGAGCAATTTCAGAGATATGAAGTAATCCATCTTTACCTGGCAGAATGTTAACTAAAGCGCCAAACTCAAGAATTTTAACGACTGGGCCTTCGTAAATCTTACCAACTTCAGCTTCAGCAGTAATACCTTCAATCATGCGCTTTGCTTCTTCCATACCTGAGGCACTTGTAGAAGCGATAGTAACAGTTCCATCATCTTTAATATCGATTGAACAGCCAGTATCTTTAGTAATTCCCTGAATCGTTGCGCCGCCTTTACCAATCACTTCACGAATTTTATCTGGATGGATTTTGATAGTTACCATACGTGGAGCGTGCTCAGACAGTTCTGTTCTGATTGCTGCCATTGACTCTTGCATCTTTGACAAAATATGCAGTCTGCCTTCTTTAGCTTGCTCAAGTGCAACTTGCATAATTTCTTTAGTGATACCCTGCACTTTAATATCCATCTGGAGTGCAGTTACTCCATTTGCAGTACCAGCTACTTTAAAGTCCATATCACCTAAGTGATCCTCATCACCTAAGATGTCTGTTAACACTGCAAAACGATTACCATCTAAAATCAAGCCCATTGCAACGCCAGCAACATGCGCCTTCACAGGAACACCAGCATCCATTAATGCTAAACAGCCACCGCAAACAGAAGCCATTGATGATGAACCATTTGATTCAGTAATTTCAGAAACCAAACGAATACTATATGCAAACTCATCACTCTTCGGTAATACAGGGATCAAGGCGCGCTTAGCTAAACGACCGTGACCAATTTCACGGCGCTTTGGACTACCAACACGGCCGGTTTCACCTGTTGCAAAAGGAGGCATGTTGTAATGGAACATGAAACGATCACGGTATTCACCATCCAACGCATCAATAATTTGTTCATCTTTAGCAGTACCTAAAGTAGCCACTACTAATGCCTGAGTTTCACCACGCGTAAAGAGTGCTGAACCATGGGTACGAGGTAAAACACCTGTTCTAATTTCAATTGGACGAACAGTTCTTGTATCACGTCCATCAATCCGTGGCTCGCCACTTAAAACTTGACTACGAACGATTTTAGATTCAAGTGCAAATAAGATATTACCGACTGCTACCTCATCAACTTCACCGTCCTGAGCAAGTTGAGTCATAACAGAAGAGGTCACTTCTTTTAATTTTGTAGAACGAGCTTGTTTTTGACGAATCTGATAGGCATCTCTCATTGCTTGCTCAGCAATCGTGTTAACACGTGCAATTAACTCCTCATTTTTTGCTGCAGGAGTCCAATCCCATTCAGGTTTACCAGCATCTTTTACCAAATCCTGAATTGCATTAATTGCAATTTGAGCTTGGTCATGACCATACACTACACCACCCAACATGATGGCTTCAGATAGCTCATGCGCCTCTGACTCGACCATGAGAACAGCAGTCTGAGTGCCAGCAACAATTAAATCAAGCTGACTATCCAACTGTTCTGTACGAGTTGGGTTTAGTAAGTATTCACCATCTTTATAACCTACCCGGGCTGCACCAAGTGGACCATTAAAAGGAATACCTGAAACGGCTAATGCGGCAGATGCACCAAGTAAGGCAACGATATCAGATGGCACTTCAGGATTGATCGACATGACATGAATCACGATCTGAACTTCATTGTAGAAGTCTTCAGGGAAAAGTGGGCGAATTGGACGATCGATGAGGCGAGAAATTAATGTTTCACCTTCAGATGGACGACCTTCACGGCGGAAAAAACCACCAGGGATTTTTCCAGCAGCATATGTTTTTTCAACATAATCAACTGTTAACGGGAAGAAATCTTGTCCAGGTTTTGCTTTTTTAGCACCAACAACGGTAGCTAAAATAACTGTTTCATCCATATCAACTAAAACTGCTCCACCTGATTGACGTGCAATCTCACCAGTTTCCATGCGAACTGTGTGCTTTCCCCATTGGAAAGTTTTTGTAACCTTATTAAACATACTCATTATTTTTCTCCAATAAATATAGTTGTATGAACACCATACAACTACCGCCGTAGTAAAAGTGCTACGACATCACCAGAGTAGAGCTATTGCTTAGAAAAAATATGAGAAAAGGGCATGCCATTCCATAGATTGTTTTACTTAAACAATCTATGGAATGACACATACCCAATGATTTCCAAACTTATAGACCACCCAATTACTACAATTTAACTACCAACAAAACAATAATGCCCGCTTTTTATTGCGGGCATATCGCGATTTACTTACGTAAACCTAATTTTTCAATCAAAGTGCGATAACGATTTAAATCTTTACCTTTCAGATAATCCAACAATCTGCGACGGCGAGAAACCATCTTCAACAAGCCACGACGGCTATGATGATCTTTAGCATTGGATTTGAAATGGGGAGTTAAATCATTAATGCGAGCAGTCAATAAAGCGACTTGAACTTCTGGACTACCCGTATCATTTTCAGCACGTGCATGCTCTTTAACAATACTTGCTTTTGCTTCTGTATTTACAGACATTTGTAACTCCTAACTTGCGAACACTGCAGCTTATCAATCAAAATGAGAGTAAACCGCATAAAGTGTCGTGATTAAAAAAAGCTAACCTATTTCAGATTAGCCTCTTATTATATCAAGATTGAAGATTTATTTCACTAAAATCTTCTGAAGGTATCTCAAGATGACATTTGAGCGTTCAATTTTTCTTGTGATGGATCATACAACCTATTTAAAGCGGCTAGATAAGCCTTTGCCGAAGCAGCCACAATATCCGGATCCGTGCCGACTCCATTCACAACCCGACCACCTTTGGATAATCGAACTGTCACCTCCCCTTGCGACTGGGTACCAGTCGTGATGGCATTTACTGAATAAATCAATAAATCCGTACCACTTTTTGCTTGTAATTCAATCGCGTTAAAGGTGGCGTCCACGGGTCCATTGCCATGCGCTTCTGAAATATGCTCTAAACCAGCATGTTTTAAGACAATCTTTGCAAATGGTTGTTCCCCGGTTTCTGACTTTTGCGACAAAGAGATGAATTGGTAAAAATCTTCATCTACATTTTGCTGGGCAGAAGAAATAATCGACATAATGTCTTCATCAAAAATTTCTGCCTTTTGATCTGCTAAGGCCTTAAATTTTGCAAAAGCTTCGTTTAAATCTGCCTCAGATTCCATGCTTACGCCAAGCTCTTGTAATCTCTGTCTAAAAGCATTTCTACCAGAAAGCTTTCCTAAAACAATCTTATTCGCACTCCAACCAACATCCTCTGCACGCATAATTTCATAAGTATTTCGGGATTTCAAGACGCCATCTTGATGAATACCAGAGGCATGTGCAAACGCATTTGCTCCCACAACCGCTTTATTGGGTTGAACCACAAAACCAGTGATTTGAGAGACCATTTTTGAACTAGCCACAATTTGACTAATATCAGTCCCGACCGAAAGGTTAAAGTAATCTTTCCGTGTCTTAATTGCCATTACCACTTCTTCCAAAGCAGTATTTCCGGCTCTCTCACCTAAACCGTTAATCGTGCACTCAACCTGTCTTGCCCCGCCAATATGCACACCAGCTAATGAGTTAGCAACCGCCAAGCCAAGATCATTATGACAATGGACCGACCAAATAGCTTTATCTGAATTGGGGATTTTGTTACGTAAATCCAAAATGAATTGACCATAAAGTTCAGGAATTGCATAGCCAACCGTATCAGGCACATTGATTGTGGTCGCCCCTTCTTTAATCACTGCTTCAAGCACTTGATATAAAAACTCGGGATCAGATCGATAACCGTCTTCAGGAGAAAACTCAATATCATCCGTAAAGTTGCGGGCAAATCGAATTGACTGTATTGCCTGTTCGAGTACCTGCTCCCTCGTCATACGAAGTTTCATCTTCATATGTAACTCACTGGTGGCTAGGAAAACGTGAATTCTCTTAGAATTTGCCGCAGCAATTGCCTCCGCGGCTTTAGAGATATCCTTATCGTTTGCTCTGGCCAAAGAACAAATAGTGGAATCTTTTACTGCTGCAGCAACCGCTTTAATCGCCTCAAAATCTCCGGGAGAACTGGCAGCAAAACCTGCCTCAATGACATCCACTTTCAACCTTTCAAGTTGCCTAGCAATGCGCACTTTTTCCTCTTTGGTCATTGATGCACCAGGAGACTGTTCACCATCACGTAATGTGGTGTCAAAAATAATTAATTTTTCTGTTGCTGATTGATTCATAAAAAGCTCCTCAAATGTCCAACCTCAAAAATAAAAACCCCAGCTATTAGCTGGGGTTGGTGATGATTAGTTGCGATTATTTATTACCCAAGCGCATTCTCACGAACCCCAAAATAATGGTCCAGTTTCAGAAGGTTTAATAATAATAATGCAAAAAATTTTGTATTCATGTAAATATCATACACCTAATTAAAGTAGATGTCATTCCTGAAAAAATTAGTTAATTTGATAATGTTGGATTTTTTGGTTTTTTCAAAGCCAACCAAACCCATCTTATATAGCCAGATAGAGCATAAATAACAAATAAACAGAATAATGTTAATGGCGGATCACTTGAAATAAGAACAAAGGCTAAAATCACCAATAACATGACACCAAACGATACCTTATATTTGATGTCTAAGGCTTTTCCGCTATAAAAGAGGACATTAGAGACCATGGTAGTTCCCGCATAGATAGTCAGAAAAAACATGATCAAAGGAATTGCATAGGAATGAACGGGTAATTTATTATCTTCAACCAACCATACAAATCCGGCAATAATCGAAGCGGCAGCAGGACTCGGTAATCCTTGAAAGAAACGCTTATCAACTACAGTGGTAGAGATATTGAAGCGTGCTAACCTTAGTGCTGCACCGGCGCAATAGACAAAAGCAGCCAACCAACCCCATCGGCCTAGTCCTTTTAAAGACCATTCATATGCCACAAGTGCAGGCGCAACACCGAAAGATACCATATCGGCTAATGAATCATATTGCTCGCCAAAGGCGCTTTGCGTGTTAGTCATTCTGGCTACACGTCCGTCCATACCATCAAGAACTAGCGAACAAAAAATTGCAATTGCCGCCATTTCCCACTTTTGATTCATGGCTTGAACTATCGAAAAGAAGCCAAAAAATAATGCCGCTGTAGTGAATGCGTTCGGCAATAAATAAATTGCCTTACTTCTAGGTCTTGCTGGGAAAAAATCTTCAGCATCTGGCTGAGAAGCCAGTTGAATATCCATTTGCTGTCTTTTTTGTCGACTACGACTAAAGATTTTAGGGCGAATGTGTTTCGCTTTTTTGGTTATCTTAGATGAATCGGTCATCAGTCTAAATTTGGAATAATCGCCAACAAAGAAGATGTTGCAGCAACCTTATCACCCACTGAAACTAGGGGTTCTGCATCCAAAGGCAAATACACATCGACTCTTGATCCAAATCGGATAAAGCCATAACGTTCGCCTTTTTTTACAACATCACCAACTCTTGCGTAACAAAGAATTCTTCTAGCAATTAAGCCTGCGACTTGTACCAAAGTAATCGTATGTCTACCGGTATTGATAACCATCGCATTACGCTCATTTTCCAAGGAAGCTTTATCAAAATCTGCATTTACAAACTTACCAGGAAAATACTCAATTTTTGTTATGCGACCATTCACTGCAATACGATTTGAATGAACATTAAATACGTTCATGAAAATACTTATCTTCAGTGCCGGTCTATTCGCGTAAGGATCTTCTGTTTTTTCAACGATGATGACCCTTCCATCTGCAGGTGCTAAAACCGCATTTTCTGCAATGGGCAACAATCTTGGTGGATCTCTAAAAAACTGTAATACAAAAAAGAAAATAATCCAAAATGGCCATGCATACACCATCCCTGCAAAATAAGTTACTAATAAAACAACGAGGCCAATGCCAAATAAAAATGGCCAACCTTCTTTTGCGATCAGGGGATGGTTATATGTCATGTATTTTCTAGAGTCTTCTGAATTTAGTTCTTAGATTGATCAACTAACTTGTTCTTCGCAATCCAAGGCATCATGGCACGAAGTTTACTTCCAACTTGCTCAATCTGATGCTCAGAATTTAAACGGCGACGTGAAATCAAAGTAGGAGCTCCTGCACGATTTTCTAAAATGAAACTCTTCGCATATTCCCCAGTTTGAATATCTTTTAAAACATCGCGCATCACTTGCTTCGTTTCATCAGTAACAATTCTTGGACCAGTCACATACTCACCATACTCAGCATTATTTGAAATTGAGTAATTCATGTTGGCGATACCACCTTCATAAATCAAATCTACAATCAATTTCAATTCATGTAAACACTCAAAGTAAGCCATCTCTGGAGCGTAACCAGCTTCAACTAAAGTTTCGAAACCAGCTTTGATTAACTCTACCGCGCCACCACATAAAACTGCCTGTTCACCGAATAAGTCAGTTTCAGTTTCTTCACGGAAATTAGTTTCGATAATTCCAGCGCGTCCACCACCATTGGCAGTTGCATAGGAAAGGGCGATGTCTCTAGCAGCGCCAGATTTATCTTGATATACAGCGATTAAGTGCGGTACACCGCCACCTTGTGAATAAGTACCACGAACAGTGTGGCCAGGTGCCTTAGGCGCAATCATAATCACGTCGATATCAGCTCTAGGAATAACTTGACCATAATGAACATTGAAGCCATGAGCAAATGCTAAAGCTGCGCCTGGTTTAATATTTTCAGCTACTTCATTTTTATATACTTCTGCAATCTGTTCGTCAGGTAATAACATCATCACGATATCAGCACCTTTTACAGCTTCTGCAACTTCTTTAACATTTAATCCAGCGTTAACCGCTTTATTCCATGATGCTCCGCCTTTACGTAGTCCAACCGTAATATTTACGCCTGACTCATGTAAATTTAAAGAGTGTGCATGACCCTGTGAACCATAGCCAATGATGGTTACTTGTTTACCTTTAACTAGAGATAAATCCGCGTCTTTATCGTAAAAAACTTTCATAAAAATTCCTATCAATATTTGTTTTAATAATTAACTTCAACCAAAGATTACTAATCGGTTAGACTCGTAAAATTCTTTCACCACGACCGATTCCTGAAGCACCTGTTCTGACAGTTTCTAAAATCGAGGACTTATCAATCGCTTCAATAAATGCATCTAGTTTAGAGGAGTCGCCAGTCAGTTCAAGTGTGTAGCTTTTATCAGTGACGTCAATGACCCGACCTCTGAAAATATCAGCTGTTCTTTTCATCTCTTCACGTTCTTTACCTACTGCGCGCACTTTAATTAACATGAGTTCGCGTTCAATATGTGAACCTTCGCTGAGATCATATACTTTTACAACTTCTACCAATCGGTTTAGATGTTTGGTGATTTGTTCAATCACCTCATCTGAGCCGTTAGTAACAATTGTCATTCTAGACAAGGATGGGTCCTCTGTAGGAGCAACAGTCAGACTTTCAATGTTGTAACCTCTAGCAGAAAACAAACCTACCACTCTTGACAATGCACCAGGTTCATTCTCGAGTAGGACTGAAATGATATGTCTCATTCCTTACCCTCCCCACTTAACAACATTTCAGTAATTCCTTTACCAGCTTCAACCATTGGCCATACGTTTTCGGTAGGGTCTGTTTGGAAATCCATAAAAACCGTTCTATTCTTGAGTTTTAAAGCTTCTCTGAGAGCGCCTTCTACATCGGATGTTTTTTCAATTCGCATACCAACGTGACCATAAGCCTCGGCAAGTTTGACAAAGTCAGGCAAAGAATCCATGTAGGAGTGTGAGTAACGCTTGCTATAACTTAATTCCTGCCATTGACGCACCATACCTAAATAACGGTTATTCAAGGAGATAATCTTGATTGGTGTTTCATATTGAAGACAAGTAGAAAGTTCCTGAATACACATCTGGATTGATCCTTCGCCAGTAATTGTGCAAACTTCTTCATTTGGAAAAGCTTTTTTAACACCCATTGCATAGGGGAGACCAACTCCCATTGTGCCTAAACCACCAGAGTTAATCCAACGGCGTGGTTTATTGTATTTATAAAACTGGGCAGCCCACATTTGGTGTTGGCCCACATCAGAACAAATAAAAGCATCACCATTAGTGAGTTTACAGAGTGTTTCAACCACATATTGTGGCTTCACAATTTCTGATTTTCGGTCAAATCTTAAACAGTCGGTTTTACGCCATTCGTTAATTTGACTCCACCAATTTTGTAAACTTTCTTTATTCTTATAGCCGCCAGATGCACGAATCTGGGCAATCATATCAACTAATATTTCCTTCAAATTCCCCACGATTGGCACATCAGCGCGAACTCTTTTAGAAATAACGGATGGGTCGATGTCAATATGGATGACTTTTCTTGGAACGCTCATGAAATGACTTGGATTACCGATTACTCGGTCATCAAATCTAGCACCGATAGCAATCACCACATCAGAATGCTGCATCGACATATTGGCTTCATAAGTTCCATGCATCCCAAGCATACCCACAAATTGTGGATTCGTCCCAGGAAAACCACCCAGCCCCATCAGAGTATTGGTAACAGGAAAGCCAAGCAACTCAGCAAATTCCTTTAATTCTTTCGAAGCATCAGCAAGAATTACCCCACCACCAGTGTAAATGTAAGGCTTTTTCGCCTCAAGCAACATACCAATTGCTTTTTTTATCTGTCCTGAGTGACCGCGCACTACAGGATTATAAGAACGCATTTCAATTTCTTTAGGATATATGTACGCTGCTTTTTGGAATGAAATATCTTTAGGGATATCAATTACAACAGGTCCAGGACGGCCTGTTCTTGCAATGTGAAAGGCTTTTTTGATGATCAGCGCTAAATCTTTAGCATCTTTCACTAAAAAATTATGCTTGACGATTGGGCGCGTAATACCCACTGTGTCGCACTCTTGGAAGGCGTCCTCGCCAATCATGTGAGAAGGTACGTTACCGGTAATTACCACCAATGGAATTGAATCCATGTAGGCAGTTGCAATTCCCGTTACAGCATTGGTAACTCCAGGACCTGAGGTCACTAGAGCGACACCAACATTTCCGGTTGCTCGTGCATATCCGTCGGCAGCGTGCACAGCACCCTGCTCGTGACGCACTAAAATATGTTCAAACTTATCTTGTTTGTGAATCTCATCATAAATATATAAGACGGATCCACCTGGATAGCCCCATACAAATTCAACTTTCTCTTCAGCTAAAGCACGAACAAGAATTTCTGCCCCAATTATCACTGGCGCATTGGCGAGCTCTTCTTGAGTAGGGTTAAGATTTGAGTGAGGGAGTACTGCTTCGTTTATCGAATTCATTATATAAAAGTCCTTTGCAATTTTCGGCAAAAAATTGTTTGGTCTGCCCGTATTCATGCTTTTGACTTGACTTAGGGCGGCGAATGCTTGTTAAGTTCCAATCCATCTTTTGAAAGGTTAGTACAAGCGAACTGTAAATTATATTACAGATTAATGATTTTTATCTACAATTTAACGCAATGCAGTCTAAAATCTTAATATGGCTTCAAATAAAGAACTTTCCGATTTTCTCATCTCGAGTGAAAAACGCGCCTTTAAACAGGTACTTTTTGCGGTTCGAGATGAGGATGCAGCATTGGATATTGTGCAAGATGCAATGATTAAACTTGCGGAAAGCTACGGCGACAAAAATATTGCTGAATTACCACCACTTTTCACTAGAATTGTGCAAAACTGTACAAAAGACTGGTTCAGACGGCAAAAAGTTAGGAATACTTGGGTCACCCTCTTCTCAAAATTTGGTAAAAATAGTGATGGGGAAGAAATTGATCCTGAAGAGTTTTTTGAAAACCCAGAGGATGCTCTTTTTGGTCAGGAATCTTCAAAGCAGTTAGAAAGGATGGAACTTTCAACAATTTTGGAAAAAGAGATAGAAAAATTACCAAAACGTCAACGCGAAGCCTTCCTCATGCGTTATTGGGAAGAGTTAGATATTTCTGAAACTGCCAAAATCATGGGAGTTTCTGAAGGAAGCGTTAAAACACATTGCTCTAGGGCAAGTCAAAGTTTGGCAGCAGCACTAAAAAAATTGGGAATTAGTTTTTAAAATAGGCAGATAATCATTATGAACACTACAAATCAAATACTTTTATCTGGTGAAGAGTCACACTCACTTCAGTCTCAGGACTTGATTATTGACCAAATTGGCAAAACTGTTGCTGTTTCTCTTGATAAAGAATTAAAACATTTATCTCCCCATGTGCTCGCTCGTCTTGAAAATGCTCGGGAAATTGCCCTAACTAAGCAAAAGATTAGCTCTCGTACCTCTTCTTCTGCCACTTTTGACCTACTAAACCTCAGATCTTCTATTAATTGGGTTGGTATGTTGCTAGTGACATCCATTGTTCTGTACTTTGTAGTTGATTGGCAACAAAACTCTCGGATCAGCGATATTGCTGACTTAGATACTGCAATTTTGAGTGACTCAGTGCCACCCGACGCTTACGCCGATGAAGGCTTTCGTGTTTTCTTGAAAGAAATGATTCAACGTAAAGAGACTGAAAAAGAGCAAGCCATCAAAAATAAAGATCAGATAACTGTTCAAGATACTGTTCAAGATACTGCTCATACCGAGGCCGTCAAAGATGCTAGCCAAAACCCTTGATCAGCAAAGCCGAACAATTTCTTATAAAACAGTAGTCTTCCATTTACTTTTACTACTCGCAATCTTCAGTGGTTTGATGGCTCAACAACCTCTGAAGGCGCAATCACTGCCATTAATTGGTGGCAGTAGCCTCGCCAAAGCTTCTAATTGGTCAGATTTATCGACTGTTCAAAAAGAGGTTCTATCATCACTTGAGGAGGACTGGTCTAATTTAACGGTAGAACAAAGAGTTAAATGGATTCAGTTAGCGAATCGTTTCGATAACCTAACTGAGGCGGAAAAAGAACGTCTTAGAGCCAGAATGGCAGACTGGTCTAAACTCCCAGCTAACGAGAAAAGAATCGCCAGAGCCAATTTTTTAAAAGCACAATCTGTTTCGAACGATCAAAAGCTAGAAGCTTGGGAAGCGTATCAACAACTTACTGCCGAAGAAAAAAAAGAGCTTGCTGAGCACGCTCTGTCGAAGAAACAAAAGAAACCATCCCTAGTGAATTCACCATCGCTAAAATCAAATTGATGTTTTTGGTTTGATAATAACTATCTAAGAGCTATTTTGAATACTTTTTTACCTGCTGTAACAATCAAACGTCGCATTTATATTGGCCTTTACGAAATGTTGATGTTACTCGGGGTTTGGGCTCTAGGTTATTTGGTTCCTACACTCTTATTGGGCATCATTTTCAATATACAACTACCAAATTGGCTAGCTTTTGGTTTAGTCTATTCATTATTTGGTATTTATTTTGTATGGTACTGGAAGAAGACCGGTCAAACCTTAGCCATGCAAACTTGGCATGTCAAACTGGTTAATCTTGAAGGAAAGCTTCTGAGTCAAAACCAAGGTCTAATTCGGTATGCCTTAAGCACACTCTGGTTAATCCCAACAGTGATCATTTATGGAGTCTTCAAAATCCTGATGGGGCATCCTTTAGGCCATTGGCCAACCATTGAGTTAATGTTTTTTATGGCTTTACTCTTTTGGCCGATGACTTGTTTATTAGATAGAGATCGAATAAATGGGCCACAGTCCCTTGTCGATCGTCTGGCTAAAACTAGGCTTGTGCAATTACCAAAAACTAAATCTACCTAATTAGGCTGATTACGCATCCAATCCGCTGTATCTAAAAAAGCCTTCAGCAATCTCTCCCAAAGCGCTTCTGGCAATTGCATGTCATACATTGCCTGGCCCATGCATTGCAACCATTGGTCACGCATGGCCAAATTAATCGGGAAAGGGAGGTGGCGAGCTCTCAATTTAGGATGACCATATTTTTCAATGTACAAATTGGGTCCACCAGTCCAACCACTAAGAAACATGGTTAATTTTTCTCTAGATGAGTCTAACTGATTAGGATGTAACTTTCGTAACTCCGAAAACGCGCTATCCAGTTCCATCAAGTCATAAAACTGGTCCACCAGTTCTTTGATTTTGTCGTATCCCCCTATTTCGTCGAATAAGGTCGGTGATGTTTTATTTTCAGAATCGGACATATCAAAAACTTTGGAGAATTTTTACTGTGGAAACATTACTAATTTTGTATTTTAAATAGAGGCCGGATACAAAGCTACAAACTACTCCTAAAACGATCGCCATGCCAATCAACCAAAAAGGATAATCCATATCGGTTTCTAAGAAGTTTTTTACCAAAACCCAAGCCGAAACTCCTGCGATATTGCCACTTAAAATACCAGCTAGTATTCCTACCGTTATAAATTCAAAAAACCAAACTCGATTTAGGTAGTTTTGATCTGCACCATAAGTTTTCAGGATTGCGGCTTCTCGTAGTCGTTTAGTTTGAACACCTAAAACAGAAATAAATAAGACAATCAAACCCGCTAGCAAAGCAAAAATAAATAATGCTTGAACCGCATAAAAAAGTTTTCCCAACATTTGATTCACTTGCCCAATGGTTTGCTCTACATTAATTGCTGAGACATTAGGAAATTGCTCAATAATCCTATCATCGACCGGTGAATTAGGCGATTGGTGATAGGCCATAATCCAAGTTTGAGGTGCCTCTTTTAATAATGTGGGTGGCATTATGGCAAAGAAATTGACCCTCATTGAGTTCCAATCCAATTTTCGAATCGAAGTTATTTTGACATCATAGGCAACACCTGCAACATCAAAAGTAATTTGATCCCCTAACTTCAAGCCTAGCGATTTCATGATGCCTGCTTCCATCGATACCTCACGAGCATCTTTAGCATCACCGAACCACTTACCCGCAATCACTGAATTTTTAACCGGTAAGTTCTGTGTATAGGATAAATTAAACTCTCGGTCAATTAGTCTTTTGGCATTCTCATCGACAAAACTCTCAGAAGATAATGCCGTTTGGTTTACCTTTACTAACCTGCCTCGAATCATAGGATAGACATCCCAATTCTTTTTTACAGGAGATTCTTCTAATAACTTATTTACTTCTAGCTTTTGTTCAGGAGCGATATTTAATAAAAAACGATTAGGTGCATCGGGCGATATACTCGATTGCCAGGTACTCAGTACATCCGTTCTAATTACAGTTAACAAAAGCAAAGCTAACATGGCAATTGAGAGGGAAGTGATTTGGACTACCGTAAATTGTGTGCCGCCAAACATTCTTTGACCTATAAATTTAAGGCCTAGTGGAGCGTTAGTAAGACCGGTAATCAGTTTACCGAGCCATTTAGAAATTGCCCAAGCAAACATCACAACAACTAAAGCACCCAAAACAAAGCTTGTTAGAACCGTTAAACTCAAATAAATGTTTCGAGAAATAGCAATCAAGAGGACTGCATAGGTTAAAAGGCTCGCGACAATACTAATAAAGAACCATTTAGACTTTTTGTACTCTAATTGACGCAGCGCCGTAACCGGAGAGATCATCGTCAACTCTAAAAGCGATGGACCCGAAAAGCCAAGCAATAAAGTAAAAGCAACTAAAAAAGCCCAAATAACAGGCAATATGCTTGGTGGCAGGATGTCTTGAGTAACGAGAGAGCCAATCCAATGCAGCAATAATTGATGCGTTAGATAACCTGTACCGATACCAATTAAAGTCGCAACGAATCCAATCAATAAAAGTGGCTTGAGGTGACTGACTAAAATTTGCTTTCTAGAAGCGCCAAAGCAACGCCAAATAGACACACTAGTGATATGTTTTTGGGAGTATCGATGGGTGGATAGAGCAATCCCTACAGCAGCAATCATCGCTGTAAATAATGCTGCCAAAGACATCATCTTATTTGCTTGTTGAATCGTTTTTCTGGCAACAGGTTGACCGTTTTCTAATTCCTCGATCTTCACTCCACGTAGCCCTTTTTGGAGGATATAATCTTTTGTCCACTCTTGAAATTGACTGATCTGTTTCTGAGTACTTCTAAAATCTAGGGAATCCTGACTCGCTAACAGGAGTCGATAGGTAGCTCGACTTCCCAAACCCAATAATTCCGTTTTTGCCAAATCGGCTTCTCTAATCATGACTCTGGGTGAGAAGTTGATAAAGGCAGCTCCTCGATCCATTTCTTTGAGAATAATATCCGTGATTTTGAACTCACTACTACCTAACTCAATCCTTTGCCCTATCGAAAGATCGAGTTGCTTAGCTAGTTGCTCATCAATCCATATCTCTTGAGCGGATAAACCTTTAGATCCAAACTTTAAAGTTAACTGACCTCGCAAGGGGTACTCGTCTGATACGGCTTTCAGCGCAACCAATTTCGATTGACTTTGGAAGCGAGCCATTGTGGGGAAAATTATAGTTTTCGCAGTTCGAAGTCCTTCTTGCTTTGCTTTAGTTTCAAAGGCTGGATCAAGTACTTGATCCCCTCGAACGAGAAGGTCTGCAGCTATTAGCTCGTGGGCATTTTTCTCAAAAGTTTGATCTAGTCGATCCATCAAAAAAGTGACACTACTTAATGATGCAATCGAAATCCACAGCGCTAAACCTAGCCAAATCAACTCACTGGATAAAGTGTAGCGCTTCAAGAAAGTAAGCCATTGATTCATCAAAATTAGAGCCTAAAAGCCAGAGAAACTGCCTCCATCAATGCGCAGAGAAGTTCCCGTAATGTAAGAGGCTTTGGACGAGGCTAGAAAAGTGACAGCATCGCCATATTCAGTTGGCGTACCGTAGCGCCCCATAGGGATCGAGGCAATCATGCGTGTCGCAATCTCATCAACCGTCTTACCCTCTTTTTGCGCCCTAAACTGGTCAAGTTGGCCTAATCTTTCGGTCGCAACTCTGCCAGGTAAAACGATATTTACAGTGATGCCATGCTTAGCAACTTCACTGGCTAAGGTTTTTGACCACCCCATAATGGATGCTCTAAGTGTGTTGGAGATGGCAAGTCCAGGGATTGGTGAAATCATGCCGGAACTTGTACTCGTGATGATACGTCCCCAAGATTTCTCTTTCATACCAGGCAGAACTCTGTCTGTAATCTTAATCACCATTAAAACCATCTGTTGAAATTGAGTAAGCCATAAATCAGAAGATTGATTCTCTGCTGTAGTCGGAGGCGGGCCACCAGTGTTATTGACTAAAATATCAACTGTTCCCCACTCTTTTTCAATGGTCGATATTTTTTCCTCAATTGAATTCAAATCCGACATATCCCAAGGTAACACCATCACTTGACCACCAAACAGGCGTATTTCATTAGCCGTCTCATCGAGTGCAGCCACTGTTCTACCTGAAATAACCACTTTGGCACCCTCACGCGCTAATGAAATAGCAATCGCACGACCAAGGCCCTTACTGGATGCTAAAACTAGAGCGACTTTTCCTTGAATTCCTAAATCCATCTTAATCTCCTTAATTAATTTCTAAATCCTTACTGGATAACTCATCCCACCGGATCATTAATTTTTCTAAATCTTCACTCATTTTCGTCATTTTCGATTGTAATGACTTAGCGCGTTTGAGATCTTCAGTATAAATTTTAGGGTCGCTCAACTGTTGAGAAATTTCACTTTGCGCAAGTTCTAAGGCTTCAATTTGAGAGGTGATTTTTTCTAATTCTTTTTCTTCGTACTTATTTAAACCACTCTTTTTATTACTGGTTTCTTTGCTTGAAGCACCTTGTGTCTTTTTCACATCAGATGCCTGATTACTAGCAGAGCCCGGCGATTTTTGTGACTTTGAGATAGATGCTAATCTTCTTGCATTTTGAATTTTCCAGTCCTCATATCCGCCTTCGTATTCGCGCCAAAAGCCATCGCCTTCAAAGGCAATCATACTGGTCACTACATTATCCAAAAACTGACGATCATGACTTACTAAAAACACAGTACCACGATAGTCTTGTAAGAACTCTTCTAACAAATCCAAGGTATCAATATCTAAGTCATTCGTTGGCTCATCTAATACCAAAACGTTCGCTGGTTTAGCAAAAAGTCTGGCTAACAGCAATCGATTGCGCTCTCCACCGGATAGTGTTTTAACTGGTGAACGTGCTCTCTCAGGAGAGAATAAGAAATCATTTAAGTAAGATTTAACATGTTTTCGTTGGCCGCCAATTTCAATCCACTCACTACCTGGACTAATAAAGTCTTCCAAGCTGGCTTCCAAATTCAATGATTCTCTTAATTGATCAAAATAAGCAATTTCAATTTGACTGCCTTGTTTTATATCACCACGATCAGGTGGTAATTCACCCAGGATTAGTTTTAATAGGGTCGATTTACCAGCGCCATTCGGCCCCAAAATACCAACCTTATCGCCACGTAAAATGGTTGCAGTAAAGTTTTTAACAACTTGTTTCTCACCAAAAGCTAAATCCACATTTTCAAGGGCAGCCACAATCTTGCCAGACCTGTCCCCAGTATTAATATCTAACTTTACCTGACCTACTGTATTACGTCTGGCACTACGCTGTTCACGTAACTGCTCTAGACGACCGATTCTGCTGACGCTCCTTGTTCTTCTAGCTTCGACCCCTTGACGAATCCAAACTTCCTCTTGAGCAAGTAGTTTATCTGCCCGAGCATTCGCTAAAGCCTCATCGGCTAACTGTTTTTCTTTTAAATCTAAATAGGCTGTGAAGTTACCGGGGTAGCTACGAATAATGCCACGATCCAATTCAATAATTCGGGTCGCAACCTTATCTAAAAACGCTCTATCATGGGTAATAAATACCAACGAGCAATGCATATCCACTAACAGTTGCTCTAACCATTCAATCGAATCCATATCAAGGTGGTTCGTTGGCTCATCGAGTAATAACACTTCAGGTTGAATGACTAATGCTTGGGCTAAAGCAACCCGTTTCTTGTTTCCACCGGATAACTCTGACATCAAGCGAGAACCATCTAGGTGTAGCTTTTGCAACACCTCATCAATTTTCTGCTCCCAAGCCCAACCTTGATTGGCATCAATCTGAGAATATAAAACATCCATTTGATGTTGTATGTCATCATTCCAATCCTGCATACTCAAGGCTTCGTAATCGGCCCGCATTTGTTTCACATCTTGCAAACCGACAGAAACCGTATCAAAAACCGTATCGGACGATAAAAACGCTGGCTCCTGAGCTACATAGGCAATCCGTATTCCCTGCTGTTTCTGAATCAAACCATCATCTAATTTTTCAATTTCGGCAATAATTTTTAAGAATGAAGATTTTCCTGCACCATTTCTGCCAATTAAACCAACCCGCTCTCCCTCTTCTAATGAAAATGAAGTATTAGCAAGTAAGTCAACGTGCCCATAGGCGAGTTTGGCGTTATTTAAAACAAAGAGGGCCATGTAAATCCAGTAAGGTAGGTAATTTAAGTGTTGAAAATAGATGTATTTTCAATGAAGCATCAATTTTAAGCCACTCTGATGTAATTTGTTCGATAATACGGATTATGGAAAAAGTACGCATATCAAAACTACTCTCTGAACAAGGTCTTTGTTCAAGACGTGAAGCAGATCAATATATCGAACAAGGATTAGTAACCGTTGACGGGGAAGTCGTTTCCGAGTTAGGGTCACGGGCATATCCTCATCAAAAGATTGAACTCAAAAAAGAGGCGTTGAAGTTACAAGACGCAAGGGCCACGATCCTGCTCAATAAGCCAATCAGTTATATTTCTCATTTTGATGATGCAAAAGAATATCCCCCAGCTGCAGCCTTGGTTACACCTGAAAATTTCTTTAGAACGCATTTAGATGCCAATAGAAATGCAAAATTTAATACTAGGGGTTTAGCTCCTGCTGGGCGTTTGGATATTGATTCATCAGGCTTATTGGTATTAACGCAAGACGGTCGCATTGCCAAACTGTTGATTGGTGAGAATAGCCCCATTGAAAAAGAATACTTAGTTCGGGTTGAGGGCAAAATTGCTCCGAACGGTTTACAACTGCTGTGTCATGGTTTGTCTTTAGACGAAGTCCCATTAAAACCGGCAAAAGTAAGTTGGCAAAATGAAGATCAATTGCGATTTGTTCTAAAAGAAGGACGCAATCGACAAATCAGAAGAATGTGTGAATTAGTTGGCCTTCATGTGGTTGGCTTAAAGCGTATTCGGATCGGCCAAATTCCTCTAGGTAACATTCCAGTTGGACAATGGCGATTCTTGAGGGATAACGAAAAGTTTTAACTCGGTGAAGTAGACATCCGTTGATTGAATAGATTTATTTATGATGTTTAAATATAATTGTTGAATATGGAAATAACCCAAGTTGAAGCCCCAAAAAAAAGTATCAGTGACAAGGTCTATTGGCATGGATATATTCCCTTCTACGAAACTTTTTTTGCTGGACGAGAATTTACTCGAATAGCTGAGTTCGGAGTCTACAAAGGGAATTCGATCCGCTGGTTGCTTGAAAGATTTCCAAACTCTAAAATATTTGGCGCGGATCTTTTTTTAACTTTCCAAAGCGAATGGCCGACGGATGCTCGGTTTGAATTTACGCAATTGGATCAAGGAGATCCGGGTCAAATCGCTGACTTTCTGAAGTAGGATCAATTTGATTTAATTATTGAAGATGGCTCACACATTCCCCAGCATCAAATTAATTGTTTACTTGCAGGTCTCGAGTCACTAAAAAGTAATGGCATTTATATATTAGAGGATATAGATACTTCATTACCCGGCCATGTATGGTGGACAAGCGATATGATTCGTCCTAGATGGTGGAAATTCAAAAAAGTAAAAGAATATAAAAAATTGAAGGCTCAGGTTGAAGTGGGTAATGCTTTTCATGCGCTCATTAGTTTGCAGCATTTTCAAAGAATCAACGTTAAAGTCAACGATGAAATCGCTAATAAAATCGCAGAAAACTCTTTACTAACTAAAAACCAAATTTTATTTTTATCAGAATCAATTAAACAAGTTCACTTTTATAGACGTTCGCATCTTCCCGACTGGTGTCATCAATGTGGATCAGAAATTTATAATTTCAGTCAATTAAAATGCATTTGCGGACAAGAAGTTTTTTCTAACGCAACTTCGATGTCCTTCGTATTAATCAAACGATAAAAATGTAAAAAAGGTATCTGCTCGATGTAATCTTCTTAGAAATGGTGCACCTCCCGCTGTTAAATTGCGGGAGTGAACTCAACTAATAAGTAATTCAAAATGCTCCATCGCTGGGGGCTTTTCAAAGAATGGCCCCACATAACCGCGCCACTGCGCAAACTCAGGAGACTCACGAAAATCAACCATGTGATTTTCTAAAGTTTCCCATTCGATCATTAGCAAGTATCGATTCGGGTTTTCAATCCCTTTTTGGACCTTAAAGCCAATAAATCCTTTCGCCTTTGAAATGACTTCTTTCACACCGGCGGCAATTGCAAGTTCAAACTCGGCATTTTTTCCGGGCAAAATGCTTAAATCCGCAATTTCTAGAACCATGATTAGCCTATTCTTTTGAGTGTTTCTTTGAAGATTTTTGCTCGGTTAGCATAACCAATCGTGCCTTTTGCTAGGCGATCAATCATTTCTTGACTGACATCTTTAACTTCCTTAGCAGGCGCACCAATCGCCATTTTGCGGGGTCCAACGACCTTGCCTTCCGTTACTACAGCTCCGGCACCAACTAAAGCCTCTTTACCGATCAAGGCATTATTTAAGACAATCGCTTGAATACCAATCAAGGCGCCATCTTCAATCGTGCAACCATGCAACATCGCCTGATGACCAATCGTGACATTGTTACCGACCGTCAGTGGGCAACCTTTATCGACGTGCATAATCGTACCTTCTTGAACACTGGTTGAATCACCGATGGTAATGGGTTCATTGTCTCCACGAATCACAACACCTGCCCAAATAGTTGATTTCGCGCCAATAATCACATGGCCAATCACTACCGCTTCTTCTGCTACATAAGCCTCTGGGTGGATCTGTGGGATTTTATCCCCTAATTGATAAATTGCCATTTGAAGCTCCTATTTAAAAAATTTAAAAATATAAATACCAATGAATGTCATGCATAAGGACCCCATCACATGCAGCAGAATCGTCAACAATGCGGTGGTTAAATCGCCATCTTGAATCATTTGCGTGACTTCAGCTGAGAAGGTGGAAAAGGTTGTTAGCCCCCCTAAAAAGCCCGTAATGATGAGTAATCGCCATTGTGGCGGGAGGTCTTGATGTTGCTCAAAAAAGGTAATAGCCAAACCGATTAATAAACCACCTATCAGATTTGCCATCAAGGTCCCAATCGGGACGGATTTGGAAACAGTATTCAACATCAATGCTAGCGACCAGCGCAGTAATGCCCCTAATGAGGCACCTATACTAATGGCAAGAATGGATGGAAACATAGTTAGATGAGTGCTGAATTATTAAAAAAATAAAAGTTGGAATTTTTAATCCAAAAGGCGTTGTGATGTCTCATCTCTAATTCTTAATTTTTTATATTTAATATTGTTAAGCTTCATTGTATTTTAAACTAAACGAAGTGATCTTTTGCTATCCATTTTTTCATCGTAATTAACAATATAAGACTTATGACTAAAAATATTGCTGTTTTCTGTGGCTCTCGGTTTGGAAATGTTCCTGAATGGAAAGACTGGGCTTACAATCTGGGCCAAGGAATTGCTGAAAGAGGCTGGGGCTTGGTCTTTGGTGGGGGTAGTAGAGGTCTCATGGGCCAGGTTTCTGATGGCGTTTTTCAGAATCAAGGTCGGGTAACCGGCGTCATACCCGAAAATTTACTTTCAGAAAAACCAGATCAAGAACGACTTACCGAATTACATTTTGTAAAAACAATGAGTGAGCGCAAAATGTTGATGGGCCAATTATCAGATGCCTTTGTCATCATCCCCGGCGGCATTGGGACCTTTGATGAATTGTTTGATGTATGGGCAACTGCGCAAATTGGCTCCCATCAAAAAACAATTGTTCTGGCAAACTGGTCTGGGTATTACGATCCACTAATCCAATTTCTCCAACATAGCTTAGATCATGGCTTCATGGTCGATACGCATTTTGAAAAGATTCAGATTGTTTCGAACGTAGCGGATATTTTTAGTCGACTGCACCCAATAAGCGAATGATTGGCTGGGACATTTGACTGGGAAAGCACTCTAAAAATACGCCCATCACTTATAATCAATTTTCTGATCTAACGGACTTCCCATGAAAACCACCACTTCCCCATCTACACTTCGTCAGCAATTCAAACGTTTACTTACTAAACGCTTAATTCCTTTAATGGGCATAGGATTCGCTGCTATGAGTATGCACTCGCTCGTGCACGCACAAGCCTACCCAAATAAAACGATTACGATTGTGGTTCCTACCGCACCTGGCGGAGCTAATGATGCGATGGCCAGAATTATTGGTCAAGGTCTCAGTAGTAGACTAGGCCAACCCGTCATTATCGAAAATAAGGCTGGTGCCAATGGTGCCATTGCCAGTGAATTTGTGGCACGTGCTAATCCCGATGGTTATACCCTCATGTTTGGTTATATTGGGACTCACGGCATCAACCCTGTCTTACAAAAATTACGTTACGATCCAATTAAAAACTTTGAGCCTATCACCATGGTTGCGACATCACCCACCTTGTTGGTAGTCAATCCTAGTGTAAATGTTAATTCTGCAAAAGAATTGATTGCCCTACTAAAGTCACAACCGAATAAATTTAGCTATGCATCTGCAGGAAAAGGCACGGCACCACATTTAACCGGTGAGCTTTTTAAATTAAATACTGGTACTGACATGCTTCACGTTCCGTATAAAGGATCGTCACCCGCAATCGTCGATACGATGGCAGGGGTTACACAGGTCATGTTTCCAAGTTTATTTACTGCCTATCCTCAAGTTAAAGGTGGCAAGCTTAAGGCGCTCGGGATCGCTGGTAAAAAGAGATCTGCAGTACTCCCTAATGTGCCAACTTTAAATGAACAAGGTATTTCAAATATTGAAGTAGATCAGTGGTATGCAATGTTTGCCCCCGCTGGTACGCCAAAACCAATCATTACCGAACTCAATAAGGTCTTAATAGAATTACTACACGATAAAGCGGTTGAGAAGAAAATTGAAGAGCAAGGTGCTGATGTAGAAACGACCACACCGGAAGAACTATCTGCCTTTGTGAAAAAAGAAGCGATTCGTTGGAAAAAAGTCGTGGACGATGCAAAAATTACGGTAGATTAATCGCCCGGTCTAGCTGGATACTGTGGGGCATCATCGAGAATATCGTCCCACAGTGGTTTGGAATCAACGAAGATATGGAACGCAACTTTTTTATCAATTTTCGTATCCAGAGTACCTAGTCGCACCCGCATCGAATCAGGAGTGGCCTCTCGTTGACTAAAGAGCTGAGAGCCACAGCGTTTGCAGAAGAAACGGTTTACTTGACCTGGGTTTTCATAACACTGCACTAAATCATTGCCTTGCGTAATCGCAAAGTCACTACGCTGGATTTCAACGGAATGAACGCTAGCAGAGCCACTCGCTTTTTGACAACGTTGGCAATGACAATAAACAATCGGTCCAAGTTGATTTGTAATTTTGTAGTGCACGCCAGAACACAAACAAGAACCTAAATATTCCTGCATAAAATCTCCCTAGTACAGTTCAAGCAAATAATTTTTCATTGAAAGGCAATACTGTCACAGCCACAGATAAATGGTGATTACCACCGCCATGAATCACCCCCCGGATGGGCGAGACATCTGTATAATCTCTACCTCTGGATAAGATAACATATTCCTCTCCAGGTGCGTGACGCCCCCAGCGATTGTTCGTTGGGTCAAAATGAAACCAACCTGCCTCAGAAAAACCGTTTACAGCAGGAATATAGATCGCCACCCAAGCATGAGAAGCATCACTGCCAATTAACCTTGGTTTACCAGGTGGTGGTTTAGTTAACATATAACCACTTACATACTGCGCCGGTAAGCCTAACATCCGTAAGCAAGAAATCATAATATGGGCAAAATCTTGACAGACCCCTTTACGATTTTTGAGGGAATCAATCGCACGGGTATTGACATCAGTCGAAGCTGTTTCATATTGCAGCTCATGATGAATTTTTTGCATCAAAGCAACAACTGCAATAAGGATAGGTGTTTTAGGCAAAAAACACTCCTTTGCAAACTGTATAAATGCATCGTCAAACAAAATCATCGGCGAAGAAAAAACGAAGTCTGCTGCGGGTGCAATGGGTTGGTGCGCTTGATAGCGATGAAAATTTCGGGCATCTTCCCATACTGGACTGATTAAGTTATTTTGCACATAAGCATTGGCAGGATCGATTTCGATGACACTTTTGGCAACTGTCTTTAAGCGGGTATGCCTAGACTCAATTGAGAAAAACGTACTAACATTACCGAAAATGTCGGTTCGATCTTCGAAGTAGTCTGGTTCAGGACTCACCATTAGGCTTGTGGATAAAACCCGTTGACCAAGACAATCATTGGGTTTTAGATGCGCTAAATGTTGGGTAATATCGACTGGAAAATCATAATCGTAAACCGTCTCATGCAGAATATCGAGCTTCACATTTACCTCTGAATTTTATAAGCGCTATTTTTGATATGCGTGAAATAGCGCCCCGTAATTTCATCAGAAATCGTCCAGGCTTGACGAATACAATCTTTCACACAATCCAGTAAATCTTCAAAAGCCACTTCTTTTACATGAGGCACTAAATGCACTAAAACATCGACATGGCTATTTTCAACCCGTGTTTCTGAATTTGTTAATTTTGCTAACCGATTTCTTAATTTACGACTAATCCATGCGATTGAACGCGGATTTTCAGTATTAAAAACGAGTAACTCTAGTAGTTCATTTAAATCGCGACTTTGCTGATGTTGAGCTTGAAACGTAATAGTGCTATCAAACAATCCTAAGAGGGTATTAAATCCAGAAGTATCGTTAAATGGATTCGATAACACACCCTCTTCAATTGCGCTTTCCAAAATACTCGAGAAAAATTGTAAACGTTCAATCAAACGTCCAATATTCATCAGAGTCCAACCAGCATCCCTAGTCATTCGATCGTTTTGCGCACCCGTAATAGCAGATAAAAATTGATTAGCAGTTGATAAACTTTGAAGCGCTAGGGTAATTGAATAATCATTTCCCACCTTCATCAATTGACAATCATTTTCAAAACGCTCCACACAACGATTAATCATCGACCACAAGTCTGTGGAGAGAGATTCACGAACTTTGGAAGCTGCTGATTGCACTGCCCGTAGGTTAAAACCGACGCTCATGAGGGTCGACGAGTTCAACTGCGACAAAAGCATCCGTTCATCTCTCGGTTCCATTTCTTCCGAGGTCGTTGGCATAACAGCTTGGGAGAAGGGCATCAGACCATTCATTTGACATGATTTATCCAACCAATTCCAAAGTAGATCAGATTGAGAGTTTTCACTATTTAAACTCTCTAAGTACATCGTCGCTAAAGCGATGGTATTTTCACTACGTTCTGTGTATCTACCAAACCAATATAAATTTTCAGCAGATCGACTCGTAATCACCCTATCTCGATGGGCTTTACCTACCGAGGTGGCTTTACTCGGAAATAAGATGGGTAACTGAGTATAGCTTTG
Source organism: Polynucleobacter rarus (assembly GCF_003072505.1). Classification (GTDB taxonomy): domain Bacteria; phylum Pseudomonadota; class Gammaproteobacteria; order Burkholderiales; family Burkholderiaceae; genus Polynucleobacter; species Polynucleobacter rarus. The sequence continues at coordinate 640,104 of NZ_NTGB01000001.1, read as the reverse complement.
TCCTTGAACCCAAACATCGGTACTACTGCCCCCTCTTTGCATGGAGGCAACGCCGTCTGGATCGGCCGCAATCCTAGCTAAACCACCAGGCAAAATCTGCCAAGAATTCCCAATACCATCGCTCATCGCAAACACACGCAGCATATAAGAGCGCGGTTCAATACACTTTTCTAAATCAGGATTACTATCAGCTTGCCAAGTCGGTATTTGAGCGAGAGGCAAATAGGACTGAATCGTAAAATCATCCGGTGATTTTTTAATTTTTTCAAGAAGTTTCGAAGACTCTTTAGCACCTAAGTTTTTGACTAAAAAGGAATCAAAATGTTGATGCCCTTCTAACGAAGGATAAGTCGCTTTTACAGCACTATTCACCAAATTCTCTTTGGCCGATTCAAAGGCAGCATCTTCACCACACCACCAAGTATCGACTGCGGGCAATAACAAAGGTTGCCCTAGTAAACGCTCACTAATACTGGGTAAAAAGGCAAGTAAGCCCGGAGACTCTAAAAATCCACTACCAGGTGCATTAGCGATCACGACATTGCCAGCACGAATAACTTGCATCAGCCCTGGCACCCCTAAGGTCGAATCTTCTTTCAACTCTAAAGGGTCTAAAAAGGTATCATCTAAGCGTTTAATGATGACATGGACCGGTTCTAAACCATGAATAGTTCGCAGATATGCGCACTGATTGCGTACTGTCAAATCATTGCCTTCAACTAGGGTCAAACCTAAATATCTGGCCAGGTAGGCATGTTCAAAATACGTTTCGTTATAGGGTCCTGGCGTGAGCAACACAATGTGCGCATTTTGGCCTGCCTTACTTTCCCGCTTTAAAGACTGAACTAAACCACGGTACACCCTCGTCAAAGACTCAATGCGCATTTGCTCATAGGCTTTGGGAAACTGCTTCGAAACTAAGTTACGATTTTCTAATAAATAACCAAGGCCTGAAGGGGCTTGAGTGCGTTGCGATAAAACGGACCAATTACCATTTGGACCACGGGCCAAATCAAAGGCCATAATGTGTAAGTGCTTCTTATCTTTTGGAATCGCCTGATGCATGGCCCGTAAATAACCAGGATGGCCATTCACTAAAGCCGGTGGAATTAAACCTTCTTTGATTAAATTACCCGGCCCATAAACGTCTTGCATCATGGCTTCGAGCAATTGCGCTCGTTGCATAATCCCGGCTTGAATAACGAGCCATTCCTCATGCGGAATAATTAAGGGAAATAGATCAATGGTCCAGGGTCTTTGAGGACCATTTTCGTCGACGTAAATATTATAGGTAATGCCATTATCTCGAACTTGTCGTTCTATTTCTTTCGTACGAGCATTAAAGTCACTCAGTCCTTTGGGCTGTAAATAGCCAAAGAAATCTCGCCAATGCGCACGCATGGTTGGCGAGCCTGGTTGCTCAGAATCATACAACTCATCGTAATGAGTTGCATCTGCTTTCGAAACAGACTCATACTGCTCGTTACTCGACTGCTGCTGAGTCGTTAGTTCTTTAAAGAAACTCGATTGACTTTGAGATTGGGACATGCCTTATTATCAACTAAAGTCAAATCTAGCGGCGTAAATCTAGCGTAAATGGAAACTCCTTACTACCTGCTAAGTCAATATTTGGTACAGTCTGTAAGGAAACTCCTGGCGTATGACCCATGGTAAAGAATCTAGACAAACGACGCGCTTCCGCTTCATATGCATTAATTGGGAAACCAGCGTAATTCGTGCCACCCGGATGAATCACATGATATTGGCAACCGCCTACTGAACGCTTCGTCCATGTATCAATTAAATCAAACGTCAACGGTGAATGAATACCAATACTAGGGTGCAAACTAGACGGTGGATTCCATGCTTTATAGCGCACTCCAGCACTAAACTCACCTGCACGCCCCGTTGACATCAGTGGCACAGCTCGTCCATTACAAGTTACAACATAGCGACTTTGATTCAAACCACGCACTAAAACTTCAACCCGCTCAAGAGAAGAATCAACATAGCGCACTGTTCCACCATCCTCTTCACCCATCACATGCCAAGGCTCGAGTGCTGTGCGTAATTCCAACTCACAGCCCATCGTACGCATTTGGCCAATCAATGGGAAGCGGAATTCGAAATGAGGTGCAAACCACTCAAGATCAAAATCAAAGCCAGCGGTTTTTAACTCTTGGATAACATCAGCAAAATCTGCCTTCACAAAAGATGATAACAAGCAACGATCATGTAACTCAGTTCCCCAACGGGTTGCTGGCGCAAGATAAGGTTCATCCCAGAAACGGGCGATCAAAGCTCTGAGTAATAACTGTTGCACGATACTCATACGAGCATGCGGCGGCATCTCAAAAGCACGTAGTTCTAATAAACCTAATCGACCAGTAGAGCTATCCGGTGAATACAGTTTATCGATACAAAACTCGCTACGGTGGGTGTTACCCGTAACATCAATCAAAATATTTCTTAGCGAACGATCCACCAACCAAGGTGGCATTTGTGTGCCATATTTTTTACGATTTGCATAAATTTCTTTAATAGCGATTTCTAATTCGTAGAGTTGATCATTTCTAGCTTCATCGACCCGTGGTGCTTGGCTTGTTGGGCCAATGAAAATACCACTAAACAAATAAGAAAGACTTGGATGGTTATGCCAGAATAAAATCAGGCTAGCCAAGAGCTCAGGCCTTCTCAAGAATGGGCTATCGGCTGGTGTTGCACCGCCCATGACAAAGTGGTTACCACCACCCGTCCCGGTATGGCGTCCGTCCATCATGAATTTTTCAGCCGTTAAACGCGATTCAAAAGCCGCTTGATATAAGAACTCCGTATTATCTTTGAGTTCAGTCCAGTTATAGGCCGGATGAATATTCACCTCAATTACACCTGGATCAGGGGTCACGCTTAAGGTCTTCAGGCGGAAGTCTTTCGGCGGTCCGTAACCTTCGAGCACAATCTTATATTGCAGTTGATCCGCTGTTTTTTCTATCGCAACGAGTAAAGTTAAGTAATCTTCTAAACGTGAAAGTGGCGGCATAAAGACATACATCACACCATTCTTACCACCAAATTCAGCGACTGCATCAGGTCCGTTAGCACGCATTGGATCACGCACTTCAACGCACAATGCAGTGCGAGTAACCCAGTGTGCTGACTCTTGAAAGTCTGGCACTTTACGGATATCTGTCACCATCTTGCTGGTGACTTTACCAGGGCCTGTGACGGCAGTCATGTCAGACTGTTTACCACTCACTTCAAACTGTTTACGACGTGGATCAGTCTTAGAAGACCCAAAGGTGACAGATTGCATGCCGGACGGGAAATGACCATCGTCTAACTGTTGTCGAATTTGTGCATGGGAAGCAAGTGGCGCTTTAGGAGCGAAATGATCTTCTTCAATCAAATAAGGATATTGCTCTTTAGATACCCAGGGCAAGGAATTTAAAGGTAAGCGATAACCCATTGGTGAATCACCAGGCAACAAGTACATCCGGTCATCTCTAATTAACCATGGACCTGTGGACCAAGTGGTTTCAGAAAGAGTATGACTAGGCTTAGCACTGATCGGTAAAACATAACCAATTACTGCATCATTTTTTTGTTCAAAAACCCGTTTTAAACGTTGACGCTCAAGTGGATCTTCTAGGTTTGACTCAAAAGGATCGACATTGACTGGCAACTTTGATTCACGCCACAAATAATAAAAGACATCCTCATAAGCTGGGCGAATAAACTCATCGGTCAGACCCAGGTTTTTAGTTAATGTGTCAATAAACTTTTTAGAGTCGCTACTCGTGTAATGCAAGTCATCGCGTTCATCCGCAAATAATTCAGGCTTACCCCAGACTTTTTCACCATCAGCACGCCAATGGATTGACAAAGCCCAACGTGGTAACTGCTCACCGGGATACCACTTACCTTGACCAAAATGTAGGAAGCCACCTTTACCATATTGCTCATAAAGATGTCCCACTAATTCAGTAGCAAAACCACGCTTCGTAGGGCCAAGTGCCTCGGTATTCCATTCGGGAGCGTCTAGGTTATCGATACCCACATAGGTTGGCTCACCACCCATGGTTAAGCGAACATCCCCGTCCACTAATTGTTGTTCGACATAAGCACCCAACTCATTAATCCTCTCCCACTGATCTTCAGTGTAAGGTTTGGTGACTCTTGGAGATTCGTAAATACGGGTCACTTGCATGTGATGCGCGAACTCTACCTCTGACTTATCAACCGCTCCTTCAATTGGTGCAGCACCACTTGGATCTGGCGTACAGGCGAGTGGTACATGGCCTTCACCAGCCAAGAGTCCGGAAGTTGGATCTAAACCGACCCAGCCGGCACCTGGTAAAAACACTTCACACCAAGCGTGTAAATCCGTAAAGTCCACATCTGTTCCACTAGGACCATCGAGAGCCATTACGTCTGCTTTTAGCTGAATTAAATAGCCTGAAACAAAACGGGCTGCCAAACCGCAATGTCTTAATAGTTGCACCATTAACCAGGCTGAGTCACGACAAGAACCACTCCCCAGTGTCAGCGTTTCTTCAGGTGTTTGAACGCCTGGCTCCATACGGATGAGGTACTTAATATCTTTTTGTAATTTCTGATTTAACTTCACCAAGTAATCAATTGTCCTGACCTCAGTACGGTCAACACTAGCCAAATACTTCTTAAAATTAGGTGATAATTCGATGAGTTCTAAGTAAGGTAAAAGTTCCTTTTTTTCACTCGAGGTATACGTAAATGGATATTTCTCAGCATGCTTTTCTAAGAAAAAATCAAAGGGGTTAAAAACAGCCATTTCAACCACAAGGTCGACCGTCACTTTAAAGAGATTGGTTTTTTCAGGGAAGACCAATCTTGCTTGATAGTTTGCAAAAGGATCTTGCTGCCAGTTAACAAAATGGGTTTTTGGTTCAATCTTGAGGGAATAAGAAATAATCTTACTTCTGGTATGGGGAGCAGGCCGTAAGCGCACCACTTGCGGTCCTAAATTGATCATACGATCATATTTATATTCAGTAACGTGATTTAAAGAGATATGGATAGACATAGTTTCAGAATAAGGTAGAAATCGTTGATTAAAGTTGACCTAAAGAAGTACTAGGAGAATATTTTGCACTGCATTCATGAAATAGTCATGTAAATAGTAATTTAACAACACATAGCAATGAACTCAGACTTTATATACCCTATTTAAAAAGGGTATGCCCCACTTTGAAGCATTTGTTCAGTGAAGAGCTCTCACCTGAGTTGCTCTTTTAAGTTATTAAGTTGGGATATTAGGATTAGAAAGGGACATTGTTGGAGCTAGAACCACCAGAATTACCCGTAAAAGGATTTGATTGGTAACCATGAGCTAGATTATCAAATTTAGTGAACTCTCCCTGCCAAGACAATTCGACGACACCAATTGGGCCATTTCGTTGTTTACCAATAATAACTTCTGCGACACCGGGGCGGTCCGTCTCAGGGTGATAGACAATATCACGATAAATAAAAATAATCACGTCCGCATCCTGCTCAATCGCACCAGAGTTGTGGCAAACGATGCCACCAGCTAACCATGAGCCGTGACTAGGTACGGTTAAATCAAAAACTTCCTCTTCACCAGCATCCTCCATGGTAACAATTGGATCCCAGGATATACCGCTAGAAGTATTCGGTGCAAGAGATAGGGTTGGCTTTGCTATCGCAACCGCATCACCAATCGTTATATCGGCAACAGTCTGCCAACCTTTTTGGGTATAAATACGGTGATTCTTGGTTGCTGTAAGGGTTAGGCCACTTTGTGTCTGAAGCCGTTGCACTGCCTTGACTCCGACTGACCAAACACAATCACTCACCGCACTTTGCAGTTGCTGTTGTTCATCCATCGCAATCACAGTTGGGGTTGTGCCGACTAATTCTTGAATTGGTCTGGTCGTTCCGTCCGCGAGCACTACTTGGGTGTTACCAGAGACGCACTCGCGTAAATCGGACATAATCGGGCGCTTGTTTTCGCGGTTTTCTAAACTACGATTTAACTGCGATAAAGCAATCACCGGACAGCCCATTTCTTTAGCTAGAGACTTTAACGAGCGAGAGATTTCAGAGATTTCGGTTGTACGGTTATCGCCTGAAGTACCACCTTTACCAGCCATTAATTGCAAATAGTCAATCACGACTAAACCGACTTTGCCGTACTTACGAGCCATTCTTCTAGCACGAGCACGCAACTCAAGAGAACTCAAAGAGCCCGTCTCATCGATGAGCATTGGCGCTTTATTCAGTAGGCCAATGGCATTGGTAAAGCGACTCCATTCCTCATCGTTTAAATTACCAGTCTTTAATCGTCCTTGATTAACGCGACCGACTGAACCGAGCATTCTGGTTGCGAGCTGAGAAGCACCCATCTCCATCGAAAATACTAAAACTGGCAAGCCTTCTTTAATTGCTACGTGCTCTGCGATATTCATCGCAAAAGAGGTATTGTGGGTTACTACATAGTCATCAGTGAGATAGGTTTTACTGGGATGACTAACCGAAATACACTGAGCCTGCGCCCTTCTTACCATTTCGATCTTCGCTAATGTAACTACAGGTGTATGGTTATCATCAGGTAAATCAATTTGCAATTGATAGATAGGTAATGAAGGCTCTATAACTTGATTTGTAAGCTCACAAGTCCCGCCTAATGACCTCACTAGAGAAGTAATATCTTTAGCAAATGAAGCTGACAATACAGTCAGTGATTGCTGTTGAGACGAATTAACCTGGGTGTTTGCAAAACTGGCCATGAGCCCCTGCAGAAGTGCTGTACGAGCCGGCTTTTTCGCTAGTAAATAATTGCTTGGAATGTTGGGGGCATAGGAGTCCAGTTGTAAACCAACCTGACTGAAAGCCTCGGTAATAGGACATGGCGTAGTAAACGATGGGCCGTTGACGAGTAATCTACTCGGCAACACTCTGCGCCAGCGCAACTGACCGGAATTTGTTTTTACTATTGCAAAAGTCGTAAGGATGTCCTGAAATTCTTGAGTGAGTTCAGTTTGAAGTTTTTCTAAAAAGAGCCCATTGAGGTCTTTAAAAGTAATTTCGTCAGCGTCAATGCTTTCGATACTGCCGAGTAAAGCACCGAATAACCAAGGGTCCATCGGTAAGGGTTTTGTTACACCAAAATCACCCGTAATGGCATCAATGGAGAACTGACTTGGTTGGTCATCTTGCTTTAAAGCATTTGCTAGCTCTACTGTAGAGATTACTTTTGAAGCACTCCAATCAGGATGAGAGACTTTCCACAAGTGCTCAGCGCAACATTGGGTAGCTCTTCCATCAGAAAAAACCACTTGATAAATTTCTTTTAACCCTTGTGGATAAATACCTGTCACAAAGGATGCTTGACCGTCGATGGAGGCAAGTGCATCGCCGACCATTACATCTTGCATCTGCTTCCAACCGCTGTAGGTTTTAATCTGAGCATCGAGTGGTTGGGCTTTACCCATACTCGGACGACCAGCAACAATGATCAAATCGCCTTTTTGTAAACCACTGGTTTTTTTATCTAAATCAATAAAGCCAGTTGCCACACCCGTAATTTCGTTCGTTCCATTGCGTGCTTGTAGTTCTTGAATACGTACAACAGCTTCAGTCATTAATTCTTCCATCTCGAAGAATTCGCGAGTGCTACCACCCACTTCACCAATGGCTAAGATTCTCGTCTCTGCCTCATCGAGCAGGGTACGTACTGCTTTGCCTTCAGGATCAAACGCGGAGTTCGCAATACTATCTGCAGTCTGAATGAGACGGCGCAAAATACTACGGTCCCTAATAATCTGGGCATAGCCGCGGATGTTCGCAGAGCTCGGCGTATTGCTACTCAGTTGATTTAAATAAGTGATACCAAAGTTTTCGGCTAGACCCGTTGATTTGAGTTCTTCATGGACTGTAAGCACATCTGCTGGCTTGTTTTCATTTACGAGTTTGCCAATCGTGCGAAATATAACTGCATGTTCAGTGCGATAAAAATCAACTTCACCAAGAATTGGTGCGACAAAGTCCCAGCTAGTATTATCAAGTAACAAAGCACCGAGTACGGATTGCTCTGCTTCTACTGAATGAGGGGGAATTTTTAGACCTTGTACAGCCCGATCCAACTCACCCGTGGGGGTTTGAGGTAGAAGGGGATCTGTACTTGGCATCTTCAATCTTTAATAGTTGAAGATTTAGACTTAAGCAGCTGCGCCAATAACCTTGACGTTGACTTCAACTACGACGTCAGTGTGAAGTGCAATCGCTACTGGGTATTCACCAACCGCTTTTAATGGACCATTCGGAAGACGAACAGCACCTTTTTCGATTGTGAAACCTTTGCTGATTAATACTGCAGCAATATCGTGGTTAGTAACTGAGCCGAAGAGACGACCATCAACACCAGCTTTTTGGCTGATTTCGATAATCTGACCGGCTAATTTTTCACCAACAGCTTGTGACTGTGCGAGTTTTTCAGCAGCAACTTTTTCTAACTCTGCACGACGTGCTTCGAAATCAGCAATCGCTGATTCAGTAGCGCGACGAGCCATACGTTGTGGAATTAAGAAGTTACGTGCAAAACCATCTTTAACACGAACTACATCACCTAGATTGCCTAAATTGGCTACTTTTTCAAGAAGAATGACTTGCATGAATATTTCTCCAATTAGTTTTTATGTTGATCAGTAAACGGCAAGAACGCTAAGAAACGTGCGCGCTTGATTGCTGTATCTAACTGACGCTGATACTTTGCTTTCGTACCAGTTAGACGAGCTGGGGTAATTTTACCGTTTTCGCCAACGAAATCTTTTAATGTTTCGACATCTTTATAGTCGATTTGATCAACGTTTGCTACAGTAAAACGGCAAAAACGCTTACGCTTAAACAGCGGGTTTTGTGCCGGCTTTTTCTTAAAATCTACATTTTTTTTGCCAAAGGCCATGATATTTCCTTAATGTATTAAGTATTAATGTTAGTTATATGAAAGACAAGTGCTTTACGATTAAATCCCATCTGCGCCATAAACCCTGTTGCATCAACTAACTGCCCTATTTCTAATTGGTCTAGAACTTCTACAACTTGTCCTACTCCAATTGCCATCAAACTCATTTCCACTTTTCGCACCATATTTGCTTCTAAGGCGGTACCGGAATGTTGTAACTCACATTTCAATACTGCTTGTCCTGCTGGTGTATATCGAATAGCTTCTTTTGAACTGAGGCGAGCTGTTAATCTGAAAGAATTAATGTTCAGACTCGGGTCAATCATTAAGCAGCAGGTGCCTCCACTTGCTGAGTTTTGCGAGATTCTTCACGCTGAACTTCTTTCATCATGATGGAAGGTTCAGTTTCAGCTTTTTTCATTTGAATAATCAAATGACGTAAAACAGCGTCGTTAAATTTAAATGCATGCTCGAGCTCAGACAAAGTCGCCTGATCACACTCAATATTCATACATACATAATGGGCTTTGGCTAATTTGTTGATTAGGTAAGCCATTTGGCGACGGCCCCAATCTTCAACACGATGTACTTTACCGTTAGCAGCAGTTAAAGTTGCTTTGTAACGATCAATCATCGCGGGCACTTGCTCGCTTTGGTCCGGATGGACGATAAATACGATTTCATAATGACGCATCAAACACTCCTTATGGTAATAGCTACCTGGGCGTCCAAGCCTTAAAAGAGACTTGTCAGTGTAGCAAGGGTGACAACTAAAAACTTCACTCAAAGAGAAAAAACTCATTTCGTAAAGGGTAGCCTTAGATTGTATCAAATAATTGCCCTAAATCCAAGTCCTTCTTACTCAGACATGCATAGAGAAATAATTGCAAAGCAATTCTCGCTTTAGCTGGGGAGAAGTTTCTGGCAGCAATTGTGCCTAAAAATTGATCACTGACCGGCACTTCTGGACGTATATCACCCAAAAGTGTCCGAGAGGCTCTGATCATGGGAATCTTCTGCTCTTTTGCTTCTAAAATGCTCGCAATTAAATTTTGGTGAACATTACCCTGCCCAGTACCAGCCAATACAACCCCCTCAACTCCTTGATTGATTAGCCACCTTAATAAATCTGGTCGAGCTCCTGAATGACTTGTTAGTATCTCCACCCAAGGCCAAGATTCGCCCTTTTTTGGAAAATCTAAAGCAAATTCAGTGCTCTTTATTGGTATAGACATTGACTCAGAACTTAAATTAGGACTATCCATGACTGGGGCATTGATTTGATTAGAGCTTCTTTTGAGGTAATCTTTAGCGAAAACCACCTTACCTGCAAAGGTCCCGTAAACTCCACCATCTAATTGAAGGCTAGGCTCCAAGGAAGCTCCTAAAAATGCCGCTAGTTCTACAGCCTTAGATAAATTTTGTGGCCCATCCGCGAAAGGTGCATTCGATGGCAACATAGCGCCGGTTAATACCACCGCCTTGGAAAGCTTCCTTGCCAATTCGGAACAGACCAAATGCAAAAAGATACCGCTCTCTTCGATTGTATCCGTACCGTGCGTGATGACGATGCCATCACAATTGGGGTTTTGAAGGGCTTGGCGAACAGCTTCTCCAAGTTCAGACAGTAAATCCTCAGTTAAATCAGCACTATTAATATTGGCGAGTTGTAAGGTTTCTAAATGAACTTGGTCGCTGAGTAGAATCGGTAAGCTATTTTTTAAGAGGTCCGCAATACTCAGTTGACCTGCAGCGTAATGTAAAGGATCAAGATCAGGATTGGGGGCTACACCTGCAATCGTGCCGCCCATGCCAATGATTAAAATATTTTTCAACGTTATTATCTCCTCGACCATCCAGCAACCTCAAAAACACACTCTTCTAGGTTATTGATTTTATATCTCAGCACTCACTTTAAACTGGAAAAACGGTATCTCCATAGAAAACAAGGTGAAACTGTTGCATTGACTAGAAAAACTGTATAAAATGACACCATGTATATAACAACAGAGAAAGTCGCCTATTATGAGTGATTTACCTAAATTAACCCCAAGGCAAGCTGAAATATTAAAGTTGGTGGAAGATTCAATTCGTGAATTCGGAGCCCCGCCAACTCGCTCTGAAATTGCCCAACAATTTGGCTTTGCCTCTGCCAATGCCGCCGAAGAGCATTTAAAAGCCCTAGCTAAAAAAGGTTATTTAGAACTTAGTCCCGGTACATCTCGTGGCATCCGTTTATCCGAGCACCTCAGAAAAGCAGCAAAACAATTAATACTACCCTCCCAAGCTTTTGCGCAGTTGACACTCCCTTTAATTGGTCGTGTTGCAGCAGGTTCGCCAATCCTAGCAGTTGAACATGTTGAAAAACAAATTCCAGTTGATCCCTCTTTATTTTCACAAGGAGCTGATTACTTACTCAAAGTCCGTGGGATGAGTATGCGCGATGCTGGCATCTTAGATGGCGACTACTTAGCTGTAAAAAAAGCCCATGAAGCACGCAACGGCGATATCGTCGTAGCCAGAATTGAAGACGAAGTCACCGTCAAACGTTGGCTCAAACTAAAAACGGCACAAGGTCCACAAATTCAATTAATAGCTGAAAATCCAGACTTTGAACCGATTATTGTTAACTCCGGTGTAGATTTTGCAATTGAGGGTCTCGCCGTTGGTTTAATTCGGCCAAACGGTTTATAGCAGATAAGCTAAATCTGGTTTTAAGAGTGTAATTTTAAGCCTAAGTTTTCTCCATGGGAAATTCGCGACCAACAATTTAGACGGATTGAAGAGACTTTTCGTCGTAAATGACGATATACCGTTCTGTTCTTTTACCTCTTTTAATTTATTAACCAATTTCCTAAAGAGTTCAATTATTCGATAGTAGAAATAAAAAATAAATTTCATTTAAGTTGTATTCTTTTTACCTAACGTGTGCGTTATTGAGATAGAAGTATTTTTTATCTGATCGAAATTCGATTAATAAAAATATTTTTAATTTTGCGTAAGTAATATGCACGATGAGTAGTCATAATAGAAAGTGTTTAAAGATTTAATTTAAGAACAACATCAATGGATTGGAGTCAAATGAAAAAAATACAACTACTTATACTATCCCTCGTAACCATTATCTCAATTGGTAATGCTAATGCATATGGTTATGGTCACTGGCATGGTGGTTGGGGTCCACGTTTTGGGATTGGTGTCAATTTAGGTCCCTACCCCTACTATGGCCCTATTTATCCTTACCCTTATTATGGACCTGTAGCTGTGCCAGCAAATCCTGCTCCAGTAATTATTCAAGAACAAGCTCCAACATATATTCAACCTGCTCAAGCGTCGAATAATTGGTATTTCTGTGAAAGCAAAAACACCTATTATCCCTATGTCAAAGAATGCGCTGAAGGGTGGAAAACAGTTCCATCTCAACCGCAGCCTCAAAGGCCTAATTGAAAATTATCATTGGAAGCTTTAAAGTAGAAAGGTAAAACTGCCAACGATTACTTCGCTAGCAAAGTATCGCTACGAGCTGACTACTGACATTGTCGAAGGGAAGGTGTTTGAACTGTTTTGAAACAGATTAAACGCCGTAACAAGACCCTTAAGGTTAAGTAGTACCGAAGTAGTGTTATTAACGTAAGAGGATTTTGATACTTGAATGGTTTTTGTGCTGGATCAACACAGTAAGGTCTTAATGCCTTGCACCGAAAAGCGGGCTAGATTACTTCTAGAGCGCAATCGTGCTGGCATCCATCGTTTATATGCGATGGTCCTTCGAGTGCGCGATCGTTTAGCTCAAAACTGCAAGGTGGCTATTCGGGAATCAGGTGGTTTTAACAACAGCACCAACGCTGGTGTGATTCAAGGTGTATCGTATCGATACTGCAAGGTAGTTCAACGCGCAGATGGCTATGGATACTTGTTCAACCAAGATAGCTTACTCAGTCGAGACAAGGGGCTTGTACAACAAGCCGCGCTATCCCTCCCCGGCATGAATGCCGAGGTATCTCGCGCATGATGATGAATAAAACAATTTTGACTATCGCATTAATTGCTACACTAACTGCCTGCGCAACAAAGCCACCTGGGCCAAGTGTTGCAGTAATGCCTGGCGCTGGTAAACCTTTTGATGTCTTCAGATTTGAAGATTATGAATGTCGTCAATTTGCAGATTCTTCAGTGGGTACTGATCCAAACAAATCTGCTGCAACAGATACAGCTAAAACTGCCGCAGTAGGTGCAGCCCTCGGTGCAGTTGCTGGTGTCTTGATGGGTGACAGCGGTAGATCTGCAGCTACAGGTGCAGGGATTGGTCTGGTCGGTGGCGCGATCGCTGGCTCAGGTGCTGGCTCAAGATCTTCAGATGATGTGCAACGTCGCTATGACATTGCCTATCAACAATGTATGTATAGCAAAGGGAATCAAATACCTGGTTACAGAAGTCAACCACAGAGCAAGGCTCCAGTACCGATGAATCCACCACCGCCGCCACCTGGATATACCCCTCGCTAAGTACTCAGTAATAATCAATCACTCCAAAAACAGCATCCACACGGTCTATACCTTGTGGATGTTATTTTTTTAGACAGCGTATTGTCAGCTGAATCTTGATGGAAAAAACATCACTATCCCTCGGAAAGAGGAAGATAACAACTTAAACTCACTTTAAAACAAGCAAAGTCTGCCGAAATAACCTACAATTGGGCACTAATTATGGGCGATCCTAAACTACCTTTCTCAATACCATCAGCACCGTCCCTGAATTCTTACCCTAAATACTGGGCAGAATGTTATGGTCGCGCCCCATTCTTTCCGATGAGTCGTAAAGAAATGGATGATCTAGGTTGGGATAGTTGTGACATCATCATCGTTACTGGTGATGCATATGTTGATCACCCTAGCTTCGGTATGGCTATTATTGGTCGTTTACTCGAATCACAAGGTTTTCGTGTGGGGATTATTTCTCAACCAGCTTGGCAGTCCGCTGATCCTTTTAAAATTCTGGGTGAGCCAAATCTCTATTTCGGAGTCACTGCCGGCAATATGGATTCGATGATCAATGGCTATACGGCCGATCATAAAATTCGCAGAGATGACGCTTATACAGCCGGTGGTGAGGGTGGCAAACGTCCTGATCGTTGCTCTCTCGTATACGCTCAACGTTGCCAAGAGGCTTATCCAGGTGTGCCGATTGTGATGGGTGGTATTGAAGCCTCTCTTCGTCGTATTGCTCACTATGATTATTGGCAAGATAAAGTTCGTCGCTCGATTTTAGTTGATGCTAAAGCGGATATTTTGTTGTATGGCAATGCAGAGAGAGCCTTAGTTGAAATTAGCCATCGTTTAGCGAATGGTGAAGCGATTAGTGATATTACGGACGTTCGCGGTACTGCTTTTATTCGCAGAAGCTCAGCCAAAGGATATTTGGAAATTGACTCTACCGAGGTGGATGAACCCGGTAAGATTGATCCGCCAATTAATCCGTATTTAATGCCAGATGAACAGGCAGCAGCGCAAGGTGAAACCTGCGCCAAGGAAGATGCTAATCTTGCCAGTAGTATTAATGCAGAAGCGCCAGCACCTGCTATGACCAAGCCTGTTTTTACGCCGGTACAGATTACTTTATCTTCTAAACAACGTTTAACCAGAGATACCACTGTAATTCGTCTGCCGAGTTATGAGGCAGTTAAAAGAGATCCTGTTCTATACGCACATGCAAGTCGTATTTTGCATTTAGAAACCAATCCTGGTAATGCACGCGCTCTCGTGCAACAGCATGGTGATGGTCCCTCCAAGCGCGATGTCTGGTTGAATCCACCACCGATTCCGCTGACGACAGAAGAGATGGACTTTGTCTTTGACCAACCCTATGCTCGCGCACCGCACCCTAGTTATGGCGATGCCAAAATTCCCGCATGGGAAATGATTCGTTTTTCAGTCAATATTATGCGTGGCTGTTTTGGTGGCTGTACTTTCTGTTCAATTACAGAACATGAAGGTCGTATTATTCAGAACCGCTCTTCTGATTCGATTATTCGTGAGATTGAAGATATTCGGGATAAAGTCCCTGGTTTTACTGGTGTCATTTCTGACTTAGGTGGACCAACAGCGAACATGTACCGGATTGCTTGTAAGTCCAAAGAGATTGAGGCGCATTGCCGTAAACCTTCTTGCGTTTACCCAGATGTCTGCCCTAATTTAAATACCGACCACACGCCACTTATTCAGCTTTATCGTCGTGCCCGCACCCTTAAAGGTGTGAAGAAGATTTTAATCAGTTCAGGCTTAAGATATGACTTGGCGGTTAAAGCCCCAGCTTATATTAAAGAACTCGTCACGCATCACGTTGGTGGTTATCTCAAGATTGCTCCGGAGCATACCGAAGGTGGCCCGCTATCAAAGATGATGAAACCAGGTATTGGTAGTTATGACCGCTTTAAAGAGTTATTTGATAAATACTCAAAAGAAGCCGGTAAAGAACAGTATCTCATCCCCTACTTTATTGCTGCCCATCCAGGTACCAGTGATGAAGATATGATGCATCTCGCGATGTGGCTCAAGAAAAATGGCTTTAGAGCCGATCAAGTACAAACCTTTTATCCGTCCCCGATGGCAACCGCTACAGCGATGTATCACACGAGTAAAAATCCTTTGCGTAAAGTCACCAAAGACAGTGAAGTGGTTGATATTGTGCGCGGTGAAAAACGTCGTCGTCTGCACAAAGCGTTCTTACGTTATCACGATGCCAATAATTGGCCGCTACTACGTGAGGCTTTGAAAAAAATGGGTCGGGCAGATTTAATTGGGAATGGAAAACATCATCTCATTCCAAACTATCAGCCGCAAACGGATGGTAGCTATCAAAGTGCTAGACGTAAAAACTCCTCTACTGCCAGTACAGTGAGTTCAGCAGCTAATCCGCGTGTACCAGCGAGAGTGACTACCAAGCTCGTGAATAATCCACGTGACTTTACTTTGCCTGAAAATAACATTAGTTCTAAACCAGCAAGGCCTGGAATAAAAAGTCAGGGACGACCTGGTTTGGCCAGCAAGACTGCCAATCCAACTAGGTCCAGCTCAGCAAGAACCACGGTAGGAAGAACAAACTCTCCTGTTAAAGGTCAAATTTTGACGCAGCATACCGGTTTGCCTCCAAGATCGACTAGACCTAGCAAAAAAATTAAATAAACCAAGAATTAAAGGCTCCCCATGTCTGATGCTATTTCTACGCCCTTTCCCGGTGAAGCCATGGATAAACTTTTACAAGCTTACTATTTGCAGTACCCTGCAGAAAAAGTAGTCCTAGAACCTTTATGCGCATTTATTGCGACTGCAACGGATCCTTTTGTACGAAGTAACCTACCCGGTCACATCACCGGTAGCGGCTTCGTTATTCAAGGTGAGGAAATGTTACTCATTCATCATCGCTACATTAAAGAGTGGTTCCAACCTGGTGGTCATGTTGACCCCGGAGAAAACCCACTACAAACTGCCCTGCGTGAAATTGAAGAAGAAACTGGATGGCATACGACGGCTAGACCAACGAATATCAATCCGCTTGTACCGATTGATATTGATGCGCATTTAATACCAGCAAATCCCATTAAAAATGAACCGGAACATTGGCATATTGATTTTGCTTATTTATTAGATCCTGTTGAACTGCGCGCTGCGTCGGATTTAGAGCAGAACAAATGGTTTGCAATGAATGATCTGACTGCCACAAGGCTGGCACGGGTCATCAAAAAATATCGAGCAATTAAGTAATTTTTGTAAAAGAGTGAACACTCTCGTCTTTTAACTGGACGCCAGACAATTGCTTTTCAAAAGCATTACATAAAAGATAATACAGTTTGAGTGCTGCCTGCTCATCTGGCAAACCTTCAGGTCGAACATTAGAAATACAATTTCGACCGGAGTCTAGGTTGCCCACTTTCGGCTCATAAGTCATATAAATACCCAAACTATCCGGCGAACTCAATCCAGGTCTTTCACCAATTAAGATCACTACCATCTTCGCTTTGAAGATACTGGCAATTTCATCACCCAAAGCAACTCTAGCTTGCTCAGCAATGACAATCGGCGCTATTTTGAAACCTTTTGATTCTACTAAAGGTAAAAATGCCTTTAAAAAAGCTTGCGTTCTTTTTTCAATCGCTAAGGGAGATAGGCCGTCTCCCACCACAATCAATAAATCAAAAGTTTGATTATTGTTGACAATAAATGACTCCAACTCCAGCTTGGATTGTTCACTAAGTTTTCTTCCAAAGTCTGGTCTTTGTAAATACGTTACGCGGTCCTTTGCGGCACTTTTCACAGACAACAAATCGTAATTTAACTGGCTTAATTCTTGTTTAAATTGGGTAAAGTTCATTTGATAATGCACAGCGTCTCGAGCTAGCGCGTGATCCAACTGGAAGGCAAGTTGAGCATGTGTTGGCAAACTCGTTCCTACTCGACCGAGCGCAATTCTGGCATTGGTAAATTGCTTTAAATCCTGCCAATCATCCCGATGCACGAGGGCACGAGGATCCTCTATCGCTTCAATATCATTAGACTCCTGAGAAGGATCGAAGGTACTCATGGCTTCAGATTACTTTCCATTTAATTTCAAAATGTCTCTCAAACCAACAGAGATTTGCTTATTCAATCGAGTGGTATTAGTTGGATCAACAATTCTCATTTTTTCTAACCAAGCTTCAAACTCCGGTGCAGGTTTTAAACCTAACACTTTTCGTGCATATAAAGCATCATGAAAAGAGGTAGTTTGGTAATTCAGCATAATGTCATCTGAGCCTGCTACACCCATGATGTAATTGACTCCAGCCACCGACAACAAAGTTAAGAGTGTATCCACATCATTTTGATCGGCTTCGGTGTGATTCGTATAACAAATATCGCAGCCCATCGGTAAGCCTAATAATTTTCCACAAAAATGATCTTCTAATCCTGCTCGAATAATCTGTTTTCCATCATATAAATATTCAGGACCAATAAATCCAACGACGGTATTGACCAGCAAGGGCGCAAAAGCTCTAGCTACTCCATAGGCTCTGACCTCACAGGTCTGTTGATCCACCGAGGCATGAGAATTAGACGATAAAGCACTGCCCTGGCCGGTTTCGAAGTACATCACATTCTGTCCAACTGTTCCTCTTTTTAAGGAGAGGGCTGCGTCCTGTCCCTCTTTGAGTAAAGCGAGATTAATGCCAAAACCTTGATTTGCAGCCTGTGTTCCCGCAATTGATTGAAACACTAAGTCAACCGGTGCTCCTTGGTTAATGGCGGCAATAGTACTGGTGATATGGGTTAGAACACAAGATTGTGTGGGGATTTCAAACTTACTAATTACCCCATCTAATAAATGATTCAGTAAGCTGATCGTGGCAGTATTATCAGTGGCAGGATTAATGCCAATCACCGCATCACCACTGGCATACATCAAACCATCAATGATGGCAGCAGAGATGCCAATTGGATCATCCGTCGAATGATTCGGTTGTAAGCGCGTTGAGAGTCGACCTCGTAAGCCAATCGTATTTCTAAACCGCGAGATAATTTCACATTTTTGAGCGACTAAAATCAAATCTTGGTTACGCATAATTTTAGAAACAGCCGAGACCATTTCAGGGGTGAGTCCTTTTGAAACACTGGCAATCAGATCTCCGTTTGTCTCATCCGCTAAAAGCCAATTTCTAAAATCACCCACGGTTAAATGACTAATCAATTGAAAGGCGCTTTGATCATGACTATCAATAATCAAACGCGTCACCTCATCGTCTTCGTAAGGGATCACTGCTTCATTTAAGAAATGTTTGAGTGGTAAATCAGCTAAAGCGAGCTGTGCCGCGACTCTTTCCGTATCTCCAATAGCTGCAATGCCAGCGAGACAATCACCTGAGCGCAAGGGAGTTGCTTTTGCAAGCAACACTTTAAGACTATCAAATTGAAATGTCTGAAATCCTACAGAACTGGTGAACAAGAGCTTCGATTCCTAGAAATGAATGATCGAACAATATTTTTGTAATGCAATCCATCTTACCCTAAATTAGTTCTGCTAAGAGATGACAATATTTCGACAACATCGTCTTTTGCCAATATCTTATTAGGCAAATAAAAAGCTCCCGATGACAAGACGAGTCTCACACGGGAGCTTTTGTTGGGATGAAAAAAGTAAACCTAAAGTAAAAACACGGCTCTAGCTTACTAGTTTGATTTAAGCAGGTAAACCTGTTTCAATCGGTAACGCTGGATCTCTTGACCACTCATTCCATGAACCAAAATACATCTTGACGTTCGCAAAACCTGCTTGTTTAAGGGCTAAGTAGGTGTTAGAAGCTCTTGCACCTTTAAAGCAATAAAGAATGATTTCATCGCTAGATTTGATACCAGCTGTTTGACATTCTGCTTTGACTTCATCAGGGCTCTTAAATACTGGACCTGTTCCTGAAGGCTTCATAAAACGATACCACTCCAACCATTTAGCACCTGGTAAGCGACCTTTTCTTGGCGCAAAATCTTTGCCATAAGGGGAGGAACTATCACCGATCCACTCATCTACATCTCTTACATCCATGAGAACAGCTTGGCTGCCAAGTTTTTGTTTCACATCTTCGAGTGTCACCATCACATCACTGCCTGCAGTACTGATTGGAAATACTGCTGGAGTTGGTGTTGGCACTTCAGTAGTAGTAGCAAGACCAGCAGCTTTCCATGCTGATAAGCCACCATTGAGTACCTGAATCTTCGGATAACCTAACCATGTCAATAAAAAGTAGCCACGGCAAGATTGGCCATAGCCACTGTTCATGGAGTCTTCATAAAATACGGCGGTTTCTTCGCCAGATAGACCGATCGCACCTAATTGACTGGAGAAAGATTCTTTTAAATCTTGTAAGCCTTCGGTCGTTGAAGTTGCGAGAAAGGTAAAGATTTCACGCAGATTTACGGCCCCTGGAATATGCTCAGCTGCATAAGTATCCGCATCTCTCGTGTCAATAATGACCATTGGGACTTCAGTCATTTGTGTTGATAAATCTGCTGGAGAAACTAAAATTGGTAATGCCATCATGTTTGCCATACGATTTCCCTTATTGAAATTAAAAAAAAATAAACTAACCTAAATCTAATAAAGCACTCACTTGGTTTTTTGACCATTGAGCCATTTGCCATTTGGAGTTGAACTGCTCCGCTTTTGCTTTTGAAATACGCCACTCACCTTGTCTCTCAATCACGCCCTCAAGACGCATTGGCAGGGAACTAGTTTTAATACGGATCGGTAAAGTATTTGTAGTAAACACAATGGATTGATCACCTGCAATCTGATTTGCAATCACTTGTGCTTGTCGTAGAATCGGTTCGATATACCGACTCACTTTACCGTCAACGCTAATGCAATCTCCGAGGGCAAAGATATTCTCAACATTCGTTTTTAAAGTTTGTGGGTCTACCGAGATACCCTGATTCCATTCAATACCCGCTGACTTAGCCAGTGAACTATCGGGCTGTAAACCCATGCATAGCACGATTTCATCCACTTTTAGAGATAGGCCTGATTGCATCGATAAGACTTTCTTACCATCTTGGTGAGACATCTGTTCAATTTGCTGCTCACCGTAAAATTGAATATTTAATGCTTGCCAAGACTTCATCAGTGCTTCTGATGCGGCTTCTGGGATCAAGTGTGCCAGGGGTCTTTGGGCTGCATCAAGTAAAGCAATCTGATGCCCTGCTAAAGCCAAATCATTCGCTAACTCACAACCAATGAGACCTGCGCCAATGATAGCGATTTGGGACTTTTTACCGTCGAGGGTTTTACGTAACTCACGATAGGTACTTAAGTGATTTACATGCCAACAATCTTGGGCGGATAAAAGGGGATGACGAATTGGTTTAGCACCATGAGCGATGACTAAATACTTATATTTAAAAACCCCTTTGGTCGTTCTTAATTGTTGATTATGATGTGAGATATGAACTGCATGAGTAGAGGCAAACAGTTTCACACCAAGTTGCTTCGCTGCTTGCTCACCAGTCTGTAACACCATCCGATCCATCTGAATCTTTTTTAACAGCGCGTTCGAAAGTTGAGGCTTTTCGTAAAGTTCTCCATTACAACCGGTCACTATCGAAATAGATAAATCATCACTCTGCGCTCTGATTGCCTTTGCAACTTCCCATCCCGCTTTGCCAGCACCAATGATCAAGACATCACTATAGTTACTTCTTGAAAAGTTAGTCTGATCTGCACTTTGATTCTTAGTAAATTGTTTTTTATCCAATACTACATGCAACACAAAGTCAGCTTTGGTCACACCACATAAAGGACAGAACCAATCTTCCGGAATATCTTCAAAACGAGTTCCTGGCGCAAGACCACTATCAGGATCGCCGTCCTCTTCCTTGTAAAGGAGTCCGCAGGCTTTACAGATATAAGTTAGCCAGTCAGTCTTGCTTGCGGTTACAGCGGAGTTCATGTTTATGCTTTAGCCTTTAGTTTAAAAAATGTTGGCCTTTTAACTTCGCCATTTCATAACGCAGATGTTTAAGAGCAGGTGTCACGATGGCAACAAAGTGGGACTCACGCACCCGACGTTGCACTGCTGAACTCAGTAAATAACCACGCGCTCCTTGATGTAAGAGTGCAGACTGCGCAGCGCGTAGCGCGATTTCAGAAGCATGCGCACGCACATCCAATACTTTCAAAACATATTCGTCAGAAGATTCATAAGGTGTTTTTGCCAGCACCATGATTCGGTTCCTGAGGTCGTCGAGTTCGTGTTGCAAGGCAACTGGACGATCTTCCAAAAACTGATTCACTTTACCGAGTTGGGATTCAACTTCCCACATGGAATCAATCGCACCTTGAGCAACGCCTAGTCCCATGCCAGTTTGTAACAAAATAAAGGAAGCCTTAATATTTTTAATGAAAGGTTTTGCTGGATCTGCCACGAGATCATCTGTGGTGATCAAGACATCTTTTAGATGTAAACCGTAGGTGGAAGTACCTTCCATCGCAGAGAAAGAAGGACAATCTTTTAGGGTAACGCCCTCTCTATCACAAGGCAGAATAAACATGATTTGATGATCAGGATCGACCTCACCTGTTTGTTCATTGAGTACCGCACACACAGTGCCAAAGTAATGCTTGAGCCCAATATGACTAACCCAAGGCAAGGTGCCACTCACTAAATATCCACCTTCTACTTTTTTCGCTTTTAGCATCATCGTTTCAATGCCAGAAAAGGTTTTCATCGGATTGGACATACCGGTGCCGCCAAGTGTAATCCCTTTGGCATGCTTTTGCAGTGCTTCACCTGTGAGTGCAGGGTTTTTAGAAGCCTGCATGTATACACCGCAAACATCGTGACACCACACCACAAAACCCGTAGCGCCGCACACACGTGATACTTCTTCCATACATGAAATTGCCAAGCCAAAATCCATCTCTTCTTGATCAAGCCCCAGATGCGCACCAAAGGCGCCCGCTGAGCCTAAGGCTTTCAAAACCGCCTCTGGATAAAAACCTTCCTGGTCGCAAGCATCTACTACTAAAGCTAAGTCTTTTTGTGCAATCGATTTTACTTTTTCAAGTATTTCAATTCTTTTGGCATTACCTGATAACTGCTCTGCAGGTTGTTCTAGGATCAATTCCATGAGTCGACTTCCTTCTGTGTTTTAGATCGTACTAATTTCAAAAGCAATCGGATTACGCATCGAGTTCGCAACGGGTGAGAAATAATTAGCATGGGTAACGATGTCATCTAATTCCTCTTTCGTCGCATCCCCTTCGATATCAACCTTCACACGAATCGCCTGAAAGCCCATTTGTTCTGGAGTGCGCTCGGCACCATCCGCTCCCCAGGCAGCAGAGTTACCAATATCACCTTCTAGATGAATCTCTAACTTCGATAGCTTGACTTCACGCAGGGTGGCAACGGCAGTAATACCAACGCCTAGGCACCCGCCTAGAGCTGAAAGAACGATCTCACCAGGTGCAGGTGCAGAATTCTCACCCATGAGGTGCGGTGGCTCATCTACTACGACTGGATTATGTACACCGACAAAACTCCATGAACGAAAGACACCCTGCATCACAGTTTTAACTTTATTAGTTCCACGACGTTCTGGATTGGCACGACCAGCTTCCGCGAATTTCAATAAACCCTCGCGGTCAATTGGACGTAAAAAATTAACTTGAGTTTCTGTTGTCATAAGTTCTCTCTGAAAAATGTAAATAAATTAAATAGTTGGAAATGATTTAAGGTAAGCAGCCGGTTGCATTGGATCAAACTCTTTACCCATAATGCTCACTTTTTGATAGCCTGTTTTCGCTTGAGGTGGAATCGTAATACCGGTTTCACCCATAAATTTTTTAGCATCAGTCAATAGGAAGATTTTTTCTGCGATGTCTTTGTAATTCACATCACCTTTTATATAACCCCAGCGTTGCATTTGCGTCAGAATCCAAGTTGCCATGGTGTACCAAGGGATCGGATTAAAGTCGACTCGGTCTGGCACGTTTTGGACATTGCCTAAACCATCCGCAAATTTCCCTGTCAAGACTTGCATCAAAATGGCTTCTGGTTGATTAATATAGTTTTGTGGAGAAATCACTTTCGCAATCAATGGACGATTAACCGGATCTCTTGCCATAGTGGAAGCATTGAGCACAGCCCTGTAAAGCGCCGCAAAGGTATTAGGATTTTGTTTAATAAATTCCTCAGAAGTACCAAAAGCACAACACGGATGGCCGTTCCAAATATCTTTAGAAAGAATATGAATAAAACCTACCTCGTCATACACTGCACGTTGATTAAAAGGGTCTGGCCCTAAGAAACCATCAATATTGCCGGCTCTTAAATTAGCCACCATCTCTGCAGGAGGGGTCACCCGCAGTTGCACATCTTTATCTGGATTTAAACCATGTTGCGCTAAATAGTATCTGAGCAAAAAGTTATGCATCGAATACTCAAACGGAATCGCAAACTTCATCCCACGCCATTTAGTTGGGTCACGATTTTCTTTATGTTTATTTGCTAAGGTAATAGCTTGGCCATTGATATTCTGGATTGTTGCCACCTTCATTGGCGAAGGATTAGAGCCTAAACCCATGGAGATAGAAAGCGGCATAGGGGATAGAAAATGGGAAGCGTCCAGTTCCTTGTTGATCATCTTATCCCTGATCAAAGCCCAACCAGCGGTCTTCATCAAAGAAACGTTGAGGCCTTGTTTTCTGTAAAAGCCTAATGGCTCTGCCATGATGAGTGGCGTTGCACACGTAATTGGAATAAAGCCAATATTCAAATCTTTCTTTTCTAGGGGACCTTTTTCCTGAGCCATTGCTTGAATTGCATCAATCGGTAAGAAACCACTAAGAACACTTAAAGCACTGCCAGAACCGACCGCTTTGAGGAAGGCTCTTCTTTTTACTTCGCTCGGGAATAGTGCTTTGACTAAACTTGCTTCAATAAAGTTGTTACCAATGTCTTCCGCTGCCATTTTTTGCGAAGCTAAATCATGCTCTAGTGCGCTGGCATGCTTGCCACAACTACATGAAGTGCTAAATAGCGCTTGATCTGGATCAAAAGGACGGTGGATGGTCATAGTTCTTTTTCCTAAAGCAATGAATTGGTCAAATAAAATTGATAATTCATTTTGAACAAGTTTCAAACAGTGTTTGAAAGGATTGCACCATCATCATTCATGCATTTACCCATTACGTTCAGATAATGATTGTTTTTGGTGCGGTTTGTGCTTTAGGGTGCTGAATCAGGCATGCCACGATAAATCTCTTGCTCGCCATTATCAAACAGTAATTTCATTAAGTCTTTAAGGATAAGCTTACCTGGTTTATCTGACTCCATGCAGAACTCCATATCTCAGCGCCCTAAGTCCACTGTAGGGTCTAGTTCGATTAACTTGAAAGTATTCTTATAATCTCTAGTGATGGTTTGATCGAAAAGAGTCAACCATTGCGAAGGGTTGTAATTCACATGTTCAGAATGAACTTTTGGCGGGATAAAAATTATTTAGTTTTAGAAATGGCTATGCTTGAATATCAACCATCGCTTCAACGAGTTTGTCCATATCTGTAGAGGGATTGATTGCACCAGTTTCACATAGGGCATTTCTGAGTCGGGCTGTATTTACGATCGCACGTTTCAAACCTTCGCCTCCTCCCACTTTTAAAAATATTGCAGGATCGTTTTTTTGATAATTGGGTAGATTAACCTCTAGCTCTGGCAGCAAGCTAGCAAAGTTATGAAACGGTTGGTCAGAAAAGCGGAAATGCAAGAGTAGCCAAACCTCAAAACATGGCGAACTTAATATAGGTTCAATCCGAATTTCAGGAATTTCCTTTTTCTTGTTTTCGTGTTGGAGTGGTTTTTCGCATTGTTTGAGCGCTTTGGTTAAATCAGCCTGTTCTGCGTCGATTAGCGCAAAAACACGGTCTCTTGGGACTTGCTCAAACCGTTGACGAGCTCGCTTGACAACGGCTATTGCATTGCTATTGGTCTGCCCCTCAATGATTTCAACACTTGCTGCCGAGATTTCTAGATACCTAAGTAGACCCTGCAAATAACATGGCTCGGTACACTTTCCCTCGCACACCAAAAGTGCCGAGCCTCTTTCGCGACGGCACACGTTCTTGCGTTCAGTACTGATTCGTGCTTTGACTAGTTTTTGATTTTTATTCTGGTTGCCTGACATCAAATCCTCAAAATAAAAACTCACTGATGAAAGGCACAGCCCCATAACGACCCTGCAAATAACCGCGCTCAATAGCATCATTCTTGCGAGGACTGAATTCGAGTAATGAATATAGCTCAGAGGTTTGATCGTTCTTTTTTTCGACAAACCAAATTTGATCGCGTCGCAGCAATTCAGGATCAAGTAAAGAAGTATCGTGCGTAGTCATCCAAAGTTGAGCCCCGTTTTTTGAGAGGTGTGGCTTATGCAGCATATGCAAAATATATCGCGTGAGCAGAGGATGCAGACTAGTATCGAACTCATCTACTACGAGTAGTTTTCCATTTTCAATTGCATCCAATAACGGCGCTGCATAACTAAGTAATCTTAGAGTACCAAATGATTCAAAACGGCGATCAAACCACTGCTCTATGCCATCAGAGGTAGTATGACAAAATGCCACATCCGGTAGTTCACCTTCAAAGGAGCGAAGCTCTGGCGGTTTGCCAGACTCAAGTTTAAATTCAACTTGTTGGCTATTTCGATTTTCTACCTTAATATCACTAATGTGAATGTCAGCCGCGTTCATTAGTTCAAGTACCCATTTTTTATATTGGGGATCCTCAAGTCGATGTAGCGTAGGAAGAAGATTGAATTCGGCGCGGGCGGGCAACACAAGTAAATCGTTTGCGAACCAATTAAATAGTGGTTGTAAAAGTTGACTATTAGATTGAGCAGCTTGTGTCAAGAACAGTGAACGGACAGCTGTACTTGCTTTCCAAAGTTCACCCTGCCCTTTCTTTTCTCCCTTAAAGTGAACCGAAAAAGGTTCCCAGTCATTTTTTCCCGTTTCATGGTTATAGTGATACTCAAACCATCGTTGCGCCTTACTTGTCTTGTAAACAAGCAGCCACTCGGCGACAATTCTTTCGCCGTCGTACTGAAATCCATATTGATAGCGAACACCATCAATTAAGATCGTGACTTCGAACGCCGTTGGCTGTTTACGTGACTCTTGATCAAGCAGAAATGGAGTGTAAAGCTCCCGGTATTGGGGCTCTAGCAAGCGTGTGGAATTGAGTACCATTTGCTGCATTGTCATCAACGCAAAGATGAGATTACTCTTTCCACTCGCATTAGCACCATAAATCACAGCTGAACGCACCAATTTTGGAGCTGCACTGTGTTGCGTAGCGATGCAGTGAATTTCATCCTCCCCTTTGTCATGAGCAGAAGCACAAAAACTAAGGCATTGCTCATCACGGAAAGACCTGAAGTTCGTTACCCTGAATTCAACCAGCATTTTCATCTCTATTAAAAAATAAACTATATTATTGCTAAATTACAACAAATAATCAACTAATTTTTAAGTTTAGAATAAAAACCCCTTATAGAGTTCAAGATTAATGGTTTTCCCATTAATTAAAAAATTTGCCTACTGTAACAATGGTTTTATAAGTACCCCAAGCTAAAGGAATACCCACCGCAGTCCATGCTAAAACCACCACTAGCGAAGAACTTTGCGATGTATCTGTCGAATTACTTTCAAGGACAGATTTTTCAGACTTGTCATGAGCCAAATGCTTTTCTTCAGCAAGTTCGGCATCACTCATAAACCATTTATCCGCAACGGGTTTAATAGACAGAACTTGTCCACAACATATTCGTTTTTACCAAATAATATTAAATGAAGACTTCTTTGTTTTTACTAGATCTAATGTCTTTCTTATATTGCTTTAATTTAACTTTCCGAGATGACTAGTGTATATCTTGAGATAGTAAAATCCATAAATTTTCTAAGTGTAAAAGTTGTATCTAGAAAAAATAATGTTAATATAGAACCAACACGGCCCCCTTCAATTAAACCATTTTTAATGGAGAGATTGCTTGGGGGTTATTTTATTTGGCATAGAAAGAGAATTCCAATTTACTTCCTCAATCATTCCCATTCCCTTCAAGTTCAAGCCCAAGTGGGATAAGTCTGGGAATTTATTAAAAAGTTCATCCACTTGAGATGGCCAACTTGATTTGGGGTTTATGTAAAGTAATAGCTGTCGCATAATAACAAACAATAAATAACTTCGAACTTGAGATTGTGGATTTCTCTTAAAGAATAAAGCCCAATCGGTGTCATTTTCAAAAGGTAATTTTGGTTGCTCGACAATATTTCTATTCCACAATCTACCATGATGGGCGCAAACATTTCTTAAGTAATTTAAGCTACGAAGCCAACTTGCAAAAACTCTTCCATTGTTTATTCCATACTTTATGGATATTTGATCCTGCTCCTCTGATCTAATTCCTGAAAACAATGTAGAAAGTGTTCCAAAATCCCAAACTTCACAAGCAACCCAAATGGGTAGAGGCAGACCATATTTTTCACGATTATGTCTAACAAATTCTTCTTTTGATCTCATGATTAATAAAGAATTTTTAGAAAGCCATTTATGATGTTTTGTAAGACCAGTTTTGGGATCAATAATTTGAGTAAATTCTTGATGTAAAAATGCACTCTCTAAATATGCAAATTTGCTAAGCTTTCCAAGTGTATAAGAAATATCAACTCTGATGCTAATTTCAATTCTCTCAAGAGCATCCATCGCAAGCATCCTAAGACGCTTATCAAAAACATATAAATCTACAGCATTTTTAAAAGTTGAGGATTCTATAAATTCATCTGAAGCAAAATTATTAGATTTTGTAATAGCTGATTTTTTTAAAGCTTTCTCTTTTAAATCTAATTTAGTTAAACGCTTTCTAAAAGGAAACCAATACCCACTTAAACGATAATATCCTATTCGCTTCAGATAATTTAAAGCTACAGATTTATCATCTACAATCAATCCCCTTTTAATTAGAATGCCTAATTGCTCTTCATAATTTAACCAAGGTTTCTTGTATCCATCTTTCATGTTTTTATTCTATCTTGGTACATTTTTTTGAAAATTTAATTCCATTACAAAGCTTAAGGATTTTTTAGAAAGCTCTCGAATACCACTTCGTATTTGCTTTATAGATGCTAAATACTTTTAATAAAGTCAAATAATTAGCTTTAATTCGACTGAATGTTTAACTTGCATTACTAGAATGAATTAAACGATCACTGTGACGGAAACTCTGTCCGATTGAGTTTTCAACTTCTCGTAAGGAAAGGTCGCCTACTTTACGACTTTTTATTTAAATTTTTTACATCGTTATTTGTATAGTTCTTCTGAAGTATCAGTTAAGACTTTATTCATCAGTCATGAAAACCCTAAAAAAACTATTATCCAGAAACGATTTAAAGATCTCCAACAGTCTTTAAATTCAATTGTTTGAATACTTAATTAAAAAATTTGCCTACAGTAACAATGGTTTTATAAGTACCCCAAGCTAAAGGTATACCCACCGCAGTCCATGCTAAAACCACCACTAGCGAAGAACTTTGCGATGTATCAGCCGAATTACTTTCAAGGACAGATTTTTCAGACTTTTCATGAGCCAAACGCTTTTCTTCAGCGAGTTCGGCATCACTCATGAACCATTTATCCGCAACGGGTTTAATGAACAGGTTCGCAATCAAACCAATTGCGAGCATGCCAACTAAAATGTACATGGTTTGGTTATAAACCTGATCTTTTGGAATACCGATACTCAATTGATAATCTCGCATGTAGTTCACAACTACTGGCCCTAAGATTCCCGCTGTTGCCCAAGCCGTCAAAAGTCGACCATGAATTGCACCAACCATTTGCGTACCGAATAGGTCTGCGAGATAAGCGGGTACAGTCGCAAAGCCACCGCCGTACATACTTAAAATAATACAGACTGCTGCGACGAAGAAAAACAAACTGTGGCTTAGTGCGCTCGAAGGAATACTAAAGTAGCAGATTCCGCCTAAGATGAAAAAGATCGAATAGGTTAATCGGCGCCCTAACTTATCAGAGATACTAGCCCAAAAGAAACGTCCACCAATATTAAATAAACTTAGCAGCGCTGCAAAACCTGCGGCTATGCCAGCAATCGCCGTTTTATTCTCAGCAGTTAATGTCCCTGTCACACCAATTAAAGATCCGCCAAAAATTTCTTGGAGCATCGGTGAAGCCATCCCAATTACGCCGATCCCAGCAGAAACGTTCATACATAAGACAATCCAAACCAACCAAAACTGCGGGATTTTGAAAGCATTCTTGACGTGCACATGTTTCTTGGTAATCATGGCGTTGGATTCCACCATCGCAGGCATCGTCCACCCCTCAGGTTTCCAACCAGTAGCAGGCAACCGATAACCAAAAGCACCGGACATCATAAATACAAAATAACCAAGACCCATGACTACAAAAGTGGCGGCAACACCTACATCTGTTGGCGTCGCAAAATTTTTCATTAAAAGTGCTGCTAAAGGTGAACCAATCATAGCCCCACCACCAAAGCCCATAATCGCCATACCTGTTGCCATACCACGACGATCGGGGAACCATTTAATTAAGGTAGACACGGGTGAGATGTAGCCAAGACCGAGACCAATACCACCAATCACACCGGAACCCAGAAGCATCATCCAAAATTGGTGGGTATAAATACCAAGGGCGGAGAACAACATACCGCCGCACCAGCAAAAAGCTGAAACCACACCGGCCTTGCGCGGACCGGCACGCTCCAACCAACCGCCACAAATCGCTGCGGCAGAGCCTAGAAATACGAAAAACAAGGTATACATCCAACCCAAGGTGGAGACTTTCCAGTCACAATTGGTCACGAATAGTTCTTGAAAAAAACCAATCTCAGGACCACACTTGACCGACTCAGTAATTCCAATCGCTTTAGACAATGGCAACCAAAAAACCGAGAATCCATAAGCCATGCCAATACATAAATGAATTGCGAGTGCGGCAGGAGGAACTAACCAACGATTAAAACCTTTACCCGCGATTGTTCTCTCTTTTTGTAATATATCAAACATGGTTTTTAGATCTTTCAACAATAGAAATTTGCACAATTAAAGCAGTTAATAAAACATTACTCTAGTAGAGCTAACCCTATTCACAGTGGTCAGCAATCCATCCTTTTAAATGATAACTACCGATCTAGTCTCAGAAGAGGTCGTATTCCAAGCATGAGAAACTTCAGCGAGAGGGATTGAATTTACCTTTACATTGAAATCTGCACTGGGTGCATGGGTTAAGACTTGAAGTACTGAATTTAACATCTGGGCAATAGAAAGACTACCAAGACCACTACCCATTAATCTTAAGCCACTAGAACGCAGTGCCGATGCGGGGAATGGAATCGTTGCGCCACCAATTGAACCAATCTGAACAAATTGAAGAGCTTTGTTTGCAGGACTATTTTTTGCTGCCAGATTAATTAAGCAAAGTGCGCTTGGGCCCCATAAATAATCTAGAACAATATCGATCCCTTTTTTGAATTCGGCGTAAAAAGCTGCTTCGGTTTCCTTCATATTTTCAGACAACACAATACATTGATCTGCGCCGAGCTGATACAAATCATCAAAGGTGCTGGCACGTCTAGCTGTCGCGATGATTTTTCCCGCACCTAAATATTTTGCAATTTGAATTGCTAGTCTTCCTGATATCCCATTCGCGCCATTAACCAATACGGTCTCACCCACGCACATTTGTGCTTGTTCAACCAAAGCAGCCCACGAGGACATGCCAGTAATTGCCATTGCTGCCGCAACCTCAGAACTCAATGTACCTGGTATGACTATGCAGTTTTCTTGTGCTACAGAACAATATTCTGCCATCGCACCAAAGGGATTACGAGGCAGCAAAAAATAAACTCTAGAGCCATCCTCTAAGGTGCCTACCCCATCAAATCCCGGAACAAACGGCACCTCATTATCTGAACTATAGTGTGATGCAGAGGCTCTTGCCTTCGTAATTTGACTGATTGAGGACGCCTGCACTCGAACAAGATGGTGACCTAATGCAATCTCGGGATCTTTAAAGTCTGCGTAAATGGGCGCTAGTTCTTTATCAACAATGACAGCTGCTTTCAAATGCACTCCTCATAAAAATAAATGGAAAAAGGAAGCTTGCAGAATAATCATCTTACCTACCAATATTGAAAGACTACTAAAATCATTATTTATTAAGCTAGAATAAATAAAATATCATAAAAAATAATCACCGGAGACATATGGCTGAATTTACTCTATACAATGCCCCGCAATCGACTTGTAGTCAACGCGTTCGCTTTGTTCTCAATGCTAAGAATTTATCTTTCACAGAACATAAATTAGATCTCTTTTCTGGGGATCAATTAAAGCCAGAATATTTGGCAATCAATCCCAATGCAGTCGTTCCCGCATTAATTCATGATCGGCATACGATCTTAGATTCTTCGGTCATCATCGAATATCTCGATGAAGTTGCGAATGATGTAATTTGTTTTACTCCACCAGAACCAGAAAAAAAAGCACTCATGCGCTGGATGATGCGTTATGTCGACGAAATTCCAGCACCTGCGATTCGAGTTCCCTCTTATAACCTTGCATTCCTGCCTCATTTTCAGCAAATGACAGAAGAAGCTTTTCTGGCCTTAGCGAATTCCAAACCACTACGTAAAGAGTTTTTGCTCACGATGGGCAGAACCGGCTTTCCCAAAGCTGAAATGGATCAAGCCTTAGATAAATTGAACCGGACAGTCATCAGAATGAACGAATGGATTACGCAAAACAAAGGCCCTTGGATCATGGGAGATAAGCTGAGTCTCGTAGATATCGCCGTCATGCCAGTGATTGTGCGGATGGAAGATATTAACCTCAGTGAGTCTTGGGCTGATAAACCACTGATCAGTGCTTGGTTAGAAAATATTCAAGCACATCCAGTGTTTCAAAAAACCTATTATCCTGGCTCTTTACTTACCGAAAAATATCCACATCTGGCTTACTTAAGGCCTAAAAAATAATCCTCAACTAATTTTCATTCAGCGGTAGCACCGGACTCTTTGACGGCTCTTGCCCATTTAGGGACCTCTGCTTTAACGTATTGTTTAAATTCACTTGGTGATAAAGATTTGGTATCAAGTCCTAAGCCAGTGAGTTTTTCTTTGACATCTTTCGACTCAATTGCGCGGTTGATTTCAGCATTTAACTTCGCCAAAACATCAGGTGGTGTTTTGCTAGCTGAAAAGAAACCAAACCAAGTCGTGTCATCAAATTCCGGAAACCCTTGTTCTGCCATTGTCGGCACATCAGGAAGTGCTGCTGAACGCTGCGCACTCGTAACCGCTAAGGCTTTTAATTTACCCGCTTTAATGAACGGAATGGTTGGTGGCATCGAGGTACTCGAGATTTGTGTGTGACCTGCAACCGTTGCACCTACTGCTTGCGCAGGTTGATAAGGGGCATGCACAAAGTCAGAATTCGTCATATTTTTAAAACGCTCAATCGTCAAATGAGTGGTTGTACCAATCCCAGAGGATGAGTAACTCAATTTTTCTTTTTTGCCGTAATTCACTAACTCTTTTAGATTATTCACGGGTAAAGAAGTATTGATACCAATCACATTCGGTGAACTTGCGCCTAATGCAACAGGTTCAAAATCATTAATCGCGTCATAGCCAGCATTTTTATAAATACTTGGATTGATCGCAAATGACACACTATGAACCAAAATCGAATAGCCATCCGGATTGGATCTTTTTACATAGACGCAAGCAATGTTGCCACTGGCTCCTAACTTGTTTTCTACTACGACATTCCAACCTAAAGTTTCAGTCAACTTCGCGGCAACTAAGCGGGCAATGGAGTCGGTCGAACTACCAGGACCAGTTGCCACAATAAAAGTAATCGGTTTTTGTTTAGGAAAATCACTTTGTGCGAATGCCGAACTGCTCATCAATGCACAAAGCGCAAAGGTAAGGGATTGCCAAATTTTAATTTTCTGGAAAGAGGACTTTATTGATTGCAATGCCATATCAAATTCCTTATTAATTAAAGTAATTTTTGTGAACGGTCAGAATAATTTAGTTGAATCGTAATCGATCCTTCATTAAGTAACCAAGGACGGACTTTAAAAGACCTTGCGCCACATTGATGCATCGGATCTTTAGCAGCAATTTCCTGCGCATGGGCTAAAGAATTCGCCCGAATAATCACCATGCCTTCACCATTCCAATCCGATTCATTCTCAGCGAAAAATGGTCCTGCGCCAAACATCACGCCTGATTTTTCTAGGGCAATTTGGAACTCTAAATGCTTTTCCAAGTTTTCCATGACTGGGCCCATACCATTAGTTGGCGTTGTAAATACCACATAGAGTTCTTTGCAAAGCATGTCTTTACAAGCTTGCAAAATATCAGCCTTAGTCACTGAAGGGGCAGTCATCTGGTCTCCTGATTTTTGGATGATTCATTTTGACGAATCTTATTGAGAATAATCTATCAATATATACAAAACTAAAACAAATACTACTTAGGACTTTCCCCAAAGGCTTAGATCTTCACTAAGCCTTTGGGAATCCAAAACCCCGGTACAAAGTTTATTTTGAGACAGCGACGCGCTGTTGAATCACCCTTGGTACTAAACTAGTAGTTGCTAAGCCTTTAAAGGTAGGATCCTCCAGATTAGATACTTTCTCCTTTAATTGTAGGAAAATTTCACCCGCACTCGTTTCAAACCAAAACCAATCTTGAATACTCATAAAAGTATGCTTACCTGGCTGAACCGATTTTGCTTCGTAATAAAAAGCTTTTAACTCATCGGTCGCTAGCTTCAAGATGGCTGCTGGTAAGTAAGAAAGACTTTTTAGGCTCTGATTCGGTGAATCAGTCAACCAGGATGCAATGAAAGATCCTAGTTCCTCTGGTGTGCAACCTGTGATTCCCGTAGTCGTGCCCCCTTTGACTTGTTTCGCTAGAGAGTACCAAGCCTGTAACTGTGCGATTTCATTTAAAAGGCGAGCTTGCAAATCACCTTCCACCGTTTTAGTCGGAAAGCTTACTGGGCAGACTAGATTTTCAGAATAAAAGCCCAGTTCATCTGCAGGCGCTTCTTCATTAAAATCTTTTAATACAGGCCAATTTGTTTCTTGTAATAAATCTAAAGCCTCTTTTAAAACACGATGTTGAAATGCTAGCTCGTTGGGTGCACCTAAGGGGCGACCTAGGATAAACGGGACCCATAAAGCTCTTGGCGCTTTTAAGGCGACCGAGTGTTCACGAATCAAACTAATGGAAACAGTGGCGATTCCTTGTGCTTCTAAATACCAGCCGATTGCGCTCACGGCGCAAGTGCAGAGTGGTCAAACTGGAGTTAGAACAACAGCGTCAACCTTATCTTGTTTCAGTAAGCCAACTAATTCCTGCACCTTATCTTTGTATCTAGTAACTGGAGCAATGGCACCCATAAAGGAGTAATGAAATTTGGCTAATGAACCAATCACTTTCTCTGAAACTAATTCTTGCATCCTTTGCAAGGGAAACACGACATTCACATCCGACTGAAAACCGGTACGATCAAAGTTCACTGAGGCATGGCTCATGACGAGATTTTTTTCAGTCACATCGTTTGGAATTACGCGGTAATCCATCCCCGATCCCATCGTATCAAAAGGCAAATCTTGTTGCGTGTGGATACCTGCCGTAGTAATTAAGGCAATACGCATTTGATTCAAAGGTTTACAACGATTCAGGATTGGGTCAGCAAATTCGGGTAGT
Organism: Polynucleobacter rarus; assembly: GCF_003072505.1. GTDB lineage: Bacteria > Pseudomonadota > Gammaproteobacteria > Burkholderiales > Burkholderiaceae > Polynucleobacter > Polynucleobacter rarus. The sequence continues at coordinate 604,793 of NZ_NTGB01000001.1, read as the reverse complement.
GTTGCCACCCGGTCTAAGTGCATTTTACGTTCTGCTTCTGATAAATCAGCAAGTCTTACCATAGCGATATTCTCCTATCTCTTAAATATTGTGGATGAGGTGCAAAATCAATTTTTATCATCTAATTTAATAGTAACCATTTTTTGAATGGATGGCATTGATTTTTATATTGTGTAGAATCGACTTATAAATATAAATCTGGAGACACCATGTCAGATCGCTTAGAAGATATCAATTTTCCTTTAGCTTTTTTATCAAAGCAAGGTAATCATTCTGCAAATGATTCACTATACAGTTTTCATGTTGAGGCACGACAACTGCATCATCACCAAAAAGAAGCTGTCGTTGCGTGTTCAAACACCGGTGATGAATGGCGCTTTACATCTGATGAAGGTGGTCATCTTAAAGGTAGTGACTTAGCCCCTTTCCCACTTGGCTACTTTAATGCTGGGATGCACGGTGATATCATGCAGTGGATTTTGCAACTAGCTAAAGATAAAGCAATTGAAATCAGCTCCATCGAGCTGAATGTCATTAATCATTACTGGTTAACTGGCTCTTTTGTTTCAGGAACTGGCCATGGCCACTCAGAGCCGCCAGATATTAATGTATCGATCCAAAGTCCAGCGTCAAGTGCGCAAATTAATGACCTAGTACAAGAGGCTTTGCAAAAATCTGCCGTAATCAGCTATTTAAATCAACAACTTCATAATACCTTCGCAATCTATGCCAATGGTCGACGACGTACTGTGATTGACTTAAATGACTCCACAGCAAATGACATTGAAGATCCCTTCCAAGTTCGTCTGACCGCCCCATCACCTGCTGCAGGCTATGTCACCAATGATGCGATTCATAAGCTGACAACGAAGGTAGATGGTGAAGTGGTTCTTGCCTCAGCTAGCCCTACTGGCAAAGTATTACGTAATATTCATGGCAAAAGTAAATGGGTTCCCGGTGCATCTACCATTGATGTGGATACGTATCTAGAACTTGCTGGAGCCAGCCATTTTAATTTCAAGGTCTCTGTCTTGGAAACCAATCGCCAGTATCCTTCTGGTTTTACCCTACTTTGCGCTGGTATCACTTTTTGTTTCATGACGCAGTTATCTCGTTATATCGAAAACATGAAGATGCCAATTGCAGGTCTCAGAGTCGTGCAAGATAGTTCTTATCAGATTCAGAATGGACATGCAGTCGCTAGTCCCTTAGATACTCATTTATTTATCAATGGCACAGCTGATGACGCGACCTGCACAACCCTTTTAAGTGTCTCAGAGCGCACGTGTTATCTGCATGCAACAGCTATTACTGCGCTGATTCCGATTGTGAATATTCGATAACTACATTCAATAAAAAAGTTTCAACTATATTTGCTTAATTCGTTAACGTTTTTTGATGAACAATTTCTTGTTGATTGAGCTGTATTGAGTAATGAATTTCGTTACTACTCTCTAAAGCAGCATGCAAAAAACAGACTTGATGTGCCATCTTAACTAAATCTGTGCCGACTTCATCACTAAAATCACCATCAACAAAAATATGTGTATCAAATACCAAGTTTTGATTATTATTTAGCTCCAAATCAAAAGGTGTTAATTGCACAATTCTTAAGGCACTCAGATCAATTTTATTGACATCAGCATATCGATGAAATTGCGTCATAAAACAAAAAGCTAAAGATGCGCCGTGATATGTAAGAGCTGAAGGGGCCTCATTACCGGCCACATCCTGCTCATGTAAGTCACTCACATATTGGAAAATACTGCCAAGGGGATGATAAAAACTTGTTTGAACTTCATTCTGATGCTCGTTTTTGACTTTACCAATTCCCCTTATATGCACAGTACGGTCAATTTCTGGCAATAAGCCAACTGGAATTTCTCCAGGCTTAGGTGGCTCCATGGTTGATTTTGCTTTTTTTTCTAAAATCACATCTCCTTCATGATGCAAAGGCTTTAACTGTTGATATCCTGAGATTCTTGATATTGGATCAGCGACTTGCTCTAGCCCAGATTGCATTTTAGAAGGTAAGGCGATTTTCTTGCCATTCGCTTTAATTGAAAAAGTATTTTGCATTGGATAGCGAATCGCTCGAATTGTTGGTGATCGTCTTAATGCCTCTGCAATACAAAGCTTTAATTGATCTTCATGGATAGAAGCTTCAATCTCAAAACTAACCACAATATCCTTTAAACAGCTCTTAATATCCCCTCGAAAGAAAGAGCCTTTAATATTGAAGTACGTATCGACTTTGACAACAATGCTCTCAGCCTTTACTCCTTCTTCATTAAAAATCTTTTTGAGTTGATCCAGTAAACACATTTGTACCGAAGCATTATGAATCGCCAAGGGCTGAGGAGCAGCGTCAGCACCTCGTAAATGTAAACTTTCGTCAGTAGGTAGCCTCCATCCAGAACTGTTGCGAGAGGAAGAAACAAAAGCTTCCTTTTGCATGCCATCTAAATCAACTGCCTCAGTACAGATATTTACAATCGTTGAATCAGTACTTTTAACTGACTGTGGATCAAATTTTTTATATGAATAAATGAGGCTTTTATGCTCAGTATCAAAATTATTCATTAAATGTGATGGTATTTTTTGATTGGTATTCATCTTGGTCTCTCTTATATTTTTGTTCTAATATCTTACATCACTCCATTGCCTTAAAACTTGATATCAACTCAAAATTGATTAAATCATTCTATATGGAGTAACTAGGTACTTTCTTTTTGAATGAGTCGGGAATTTCTCAATCATCATGATTAAGAAGATAACTGCAATGGTATTTGCATTATTAAATTTAGGCTTACTTTGTAGATTTGAGGATGCGTTAGCAAACTTCGTAATCTACTCACCGATTCCATTTGGATTGTTAATCTGAAACCGTTACTCAGGCAAATAAGGATTTCATAAAAAACCAGGATAAAAATTAATTGAATAATCTCAAAAATATCAGGTGTTTTATTGGATAACAATCATTCATTTATTAGATAATTTTTAATCATACTCAATTTAACTTTTGACTATATTTACATATCGCTTCACCTATTTAATGTGGCTACAGTAATAATGAAGATGAAATTAATTAGACCGAGTGCCAAAGAAGATGTGGCAATTACTAAAGCAGCAAAATCCGATCCAAATTCTCGTCCATTTACCAACAAGGAGTGGGAGCGTATTAAACCTACTTTAGTTAAAGGACGAGGGAGACCGCTAGGCAGTAGCACCTAGGAACAAGTTACCTTAAGGATTGACAGTGAGACCTTGGCTTTTTATAAGTCTAAAGGTCCAGGCTGGCAAACTTTTATCAATCAAGTATTAGGTGAAGTAAAAAAGGAATCAACATCGGTAGAAATGGTAAGTAAAAAGATGAGTAGCGGAAACCTCATTTCACTAAAACGCAAAGCTGCGGCCTAAAAAAACAACTGTATCTAGATTCATAAAAGTTGAGTTTTTATAAATCGCCTCAATTTTTGCATCGTAGTACGAATGGTTGTAGTTTCTCATTCGATTCTGATAATGCAGCCAAACACTCAGCAACAAAGGTAACAAGCAAATCCGGCTTAGCTAACGCCGCACGTCCAACCAATGCCCACTGCTCAATTTGACCTGCAATCGTTCTCTGCTCGACTTTAGCTTCGGCCTTTGCTTGCTTATAGAGCGTATCATTGATTCTGACAATTACTGTCATAAGATTCCTTCTTCAATTCATTAACTTAATTTATTTTTACACCCAAATTTACATCTTCAATTTAGAGCGCGCCATGGGTATTAGTGTCGTTCAAATATCAATAACTTGAATCCAGTACTTAGCTTAAAGATTTTTTAAAAATTGCCAATACATTTTTCAGAAATAAATAGAATAGTGAAAATTGTTCCGTTATTACAAAACAATTTTCAGTCAAGAATTTCTAATCCATCATGATTAGAAAGATGATTACAAAGGTTTTTCTATATTGAAACTGAAACTAACTTTACTGTTTTGTAACTGCAGTAGCAAACTTCGCAATCCGTTCACCATACAGTCTTGCAGTCTCAAGATCGCCACCATTTACTTCATCCGCACTAGCATCAGATGGAGTCTGCATCATTGCGCCTGCAAAAGAGCCAACATAATTTACATCATCACGCTTGGCAGCCTTGGAATTTGAAGGCATAAGACCAGTTCCAATCCAAACTCCTGAGTGCTGCATCGCTAGTGTAAAGAAGTAATGAATGGTCGAGTGTTTATCACCATTCATTGTGGCTGAATTGGTAAATCCACCAAATACTTTATCTTTCCACAACTGCGTAAACCATGGCTTAGAACTTGCATCCGCAAATTTCTTAAATTGCCAACTAACTGTTCCCATATAGGTTGGAGAACCAAAAACGATGGCATCTGCTGCATTTAAAGTAGCCCATTGCTCATCCGTCAAATTACCTTCCGCATCGATGCCAATTAATATACCATTCGCTCCTTTAGCAACTGCCTCGGCCTGTTTTAGGGTGTGGCCATAACCACTATGAAATACTACTGCGACTTTAGTCATTTTAAATTCCTTTAGTTATTGTGAAGTTCGTTCTATTAGTTCAGTTCTTTAAGACCATCGATACTGAATTTACCGGCACCATTTGAAGCTAACACGAATAATCCACCTATCACCGCGATATTCTTAAAGAAGAGTAACTGCGTCACAAATGCTTGCTCAGCAGGTGCTGCCCAGAATGCATGTCCGAGTAGTGTTGCAGCAAAAGTAAAGATAGCGAGAACGATAGCAACGAGGCGAGTATGGAAGCCCACTATCAATGCAATAGCACCTAAGATTTCCACAACGATGGCAATCACCAAAGCCAAGCTAGGTGCAGGCATACCGAGTGAGTTAAAGTAGCCTAGTGTCCCTTCAAAATTCATCAGCTTGGATAAGCCTGCAGGCAAGAAGAGTGCCACGATAAGTAATCTGCCGAATAGATTCGATAAGTTTTGCGCTGTTTTCATGAGATAGTTCCTTTTCTGTTGTTTAATTAAAAATTGCTTTTACTGTTTTTAATACACTTACTGCTTGCTCGATTTGTTGCGAATTTAATTGCTGAAATACCTTTTCTAAATGTTGTAGATGCTCTGGAAAACATTTTTTAAAGGTCTTCTCCCCTAATTTAGTCAGACCAATTTTGTAACTTCTTCCGTCCTCTTCATTTGGAATTTTTTCAATCAGACCTTTTGCCTCCATCCTCTCGAGTACTCCAGTCATCGTGCCCTTCAGTATTAAGGTTTTATCGCCCAATTCTTTACAGGTCATAGGAGGCTGATTCCCAAGAGTCGCCAAAATATCAAACTGAGTTGCCGTGAGCCCCATTTCTCTGACATGCGTTGCAGAGTAATTTTCAAAAGCTTGGTAAGTTGTTGCCAACTCTTTTATCAGAGATAGGTAAGTCATCTTCTTTTTAATCCATTTAGTCTGTATGCGTACTATATTAGTACGTATACAGACTAAATGCAAGTACTTTTTCAAAAAAGTAAGATAAAACTGTTTAAACTTCGAGGATCTAAGCCTTAAAAAAGACCTGAAATGGAGAGAATTGAATATTGGAATAGATTTTCTATATGGCCAATCCCATAACATAAATACTATTTAAGAATTGCTCCATTGATACTAAATTATTCGATCCCTATTTTTAAATAATGCTATTTATTTAGTACCTCAAATGTAATAACAGGTGGAGAGTTTATCCACTAGACTACAAAATTAATCCTTTATTTATTTTTGTAACATCCCCAAGCAAACGATTTCTAATAAAATTAAAAAAATCTATTTACATTATTTAGGTTTTATTGGAGTCCAAACACTTCCGACTTGCGCCGGAATATCGATACCAATTGGCTGATCAGTTAAAACTCGTGGTCTTCTGTCAGGTCTTGTTGGATTGAGCATTTCGTTGATAATTTCGTCAGCTGATGGAATTAGTTTCACTGATTCCAATCCTCTTAGCAAACCAACTGTTGAAAGTAAATGAAGGTTACGTGGACGCCTTAAAAATTGGACCTGATATATATCTTTATCTTCATAAAGAATTACTACAGGATCACTTTTTGAAACGTATTTTTCAATACCGTCAGACATGAAGTCCGCTATCGCTATGTCACCAACATTTTTCCTTAACTTTTCACCTTGAGCGCGCTTGCTGCGAGCATCAACACCGGTACCCGTACTTTCAATGACAAACGGAGGCATGTTCCCTTCAACAAATTTTTTCACCTCAAAATCTTTGGGCCAATTTTCTGGATCACTTGTTAACTCATCCTACATTGCGTCAAATAGAATTATTGCCATATCTAACTTTAATAACAAAGAAAGTTGATCAGCAACCCAAAGACTGTTAATAGGTCCCGCATCAGGAATAATCAAGGAACAACGCTTCAAGTTTCTTTCCAAATCTGCGTAAATATTGCCACTTGTTCTGCAATTACACTATCAGGTAAAACTGGGAGTGGTAAATCTGCGTCGCCAAGTGCAACCAATAACTGAGAGTAATCACGAAGCCCTAGCTCTGCAATTGCTTCCTCCTTTGTCATATCCCCTTGAGAAAATTCAATTAGAGGGTCATTTTTTTCGGCAATCACCGTATCCAAATGTTTTCTAATGATTGCGGTTAGGGTTGTGTGATGCTCTTGGGCATATTGATGAGCACGAGCAACCAAGTTATCTGGAAGTTTGAATATGGTTTCGGTAAGCACTTTGAACTCCTAACAATTAAAACTGTACTAATCAAATAAAAGTATATCTGACCAAAACAAATATTCAAACAATAAAATCGGCATAACCTTATTGAATTATTGGGAATTCCAATAACTAAAACTAGGCAATCCAGCCGGTCATACCGACCAGCGCACCAATGCCAAGTAAGGCAAGGATATGTAAGCGGGTAAATACAACTAACAAGACTGCGACAAAAGCTAATAACCAGGTCGGCCAATAGACCTGAATATTCATATCATGGGCGACGATAATCCAACTTGAGGCAAGCATCGTTCCCACCACAACTGGTGCCACGCCTTTTTTAAAGGCCATCACAATAAGACGCTCACTGTTTTTATGAACCCAGCGTGTAGCCATAAAATTCAATAAACAAGATGGTAATAAGATACAAATCATTGACATGACAAAAGCAATCACAGCATACGGGATGGTTGATTGACCTACGGGCGTAGCATTTACACCAAACCCCCAGCCAAGCATCGCCATCATTAAAGCATTCGGGCCCGGAGAAGCCTGAGCTAAAGCAATCCCGTTCGTAAATTGGTCCTCGGTAATATATCTGTTGTCATTCACGAAAAACCGATGCATTTCAGGGAGCAAACCAATCGCGCCACCAATCGCAAATAAAGAAACACTTAAAAATTGCCAGGCTGTATTCAACCAATCAGATAATCCGAAGCTCATGGCTGATTCTCCGAATTATTTGGATGATTACTAGGGAGCTCACGAATACGGCGATAGGTTAAATAAATACTTAAGGGAGCAAGTGTTAGAAGTAAAGAAATTAACTTAAAGTGAAAAATCACTAAACCCAAAAAAGCAAAAAAGGAAAAGACTAGAGCACCCCACAAGGAAATCGGATGGGTCTTCAGACCGGTAGCTAATTTAATCGAAGAACCCGCAATTAAACCTGCAGAAACTGCCCCCATACCCTTTAGAGCTCCTGCCACAAGAGGTAGGTCTTTAATATGTTCAAAAAAGATGGCGACGAGAATCAAAACAACAGAGGGGAAAAAAAAGATCCCTAATACTGCTAAAAAGGCCCCTAACCCACCGAACCAGCGATTACCAAGCATCACGGATAAATTCACAATATTCGGACCTGGTAAGACCTGAGCGACCGCCCACTCTTCTAAAAATTGTTTATCCGTTAGCCATTTCCGCTCTTCGACGATCACCCTACGGGCAATCGGAAAAACTCCACCAAAACCTTGCAGGGCGAGCATCGACAAGGCCCAAAAAAGGGCTTTAGGACTCTCAGGACGAGCATTATCTGAGTGGTGCTCTACTGATTTTGAATCGCCTAAAAAAGTATCTTGCATAATTACGCGTGTCTCATCATCAAATTCTTATAATTTAATAGAATAACCGAAACTGTTTTCAATTGAAAAAAATTGGGGGTATCAAAAATATTCATTAGAATAGATTAATTAATAACGATAAGGAGATCCCGATCATGGCAAATATACAAGAGATTTTGAAAGACTTAGCCCCTACTGGCAAACTCAGAGCATCGATTAACGTGGGTAATCCCATTTTGGCTAAGAGAGACGGCGTTGGGACCCTCCCTTACGGTGTTTCAATTGATTTATCGAATCAATTAGGTAAAGAACTCAATACTGAAGTCGAACTCGTGGTGTTTGAAGCAGCTGGTAAGTCAGTTGAAGCGGTTTCCAACAAAAATGCTGATTTTGGTTTTTTTGCAGTAGATCCTGTGCGCGGCAAAGAAATTTACTTTACTTCTCCTTATATCGTGATTGAAGGTGCCTATTTAGTAAAGAATAGCTCTGCACTTAGAGCCAATGAAGAAGTGGATAAAGCACCGAACCGCATTGTGGTTGGTAAAAATAGTGCGTATGACCTCTACCTCACGCGTGAAATTAAAAATGCCCAACTCATTCGTGCTGAAACTTCACCGACGGTCATTAATGTGTTTCTCGAAGGAAATTACGAAGTTGCAGCGGGCGTGAAGCAACAATTAGAATCCGATATCACTAAAAACCCGAACTTACGTTTGTTACCAGGTCGCTTTATGGAAATTCGTCAAGCTATGGGTGTACATAAATCTACCTCTGCAGCAACGCAGGCATTTATGTTAGATTTTGTAGAAAGAATGAAACGCTCTGGATTTGTATCTGAGTCCATGGTTCGTCATCAAATCAAAGGTGCGATGTTAGCACCACTCAATTAAGTAATCTTTTAAAAGAATCTCTCGATATACTGAATGACACTTGAGAACTCCGGGCCATTAAAACGATGGTCTGAGTTCTCAAAAATTGAGATTTCCTCACTCCCCAGTAGCGCCCCAATCAGTTCAGTATGATCAATCACCTCATCGTAGCGTGAAATGAAGTAATGGGCTTTGGGCAGCGGCTTAATAGCTTGATACTGCACTAACAAGTCAGCATGCTCAGGATGGACAGAGCGAACCACGGCAGGATCTAAACAGGGATTAATTAAGACGAGTTCGCAGGGATAGTCGACCTGGAGTTTTTCAAGCAGACGACAGGCTAACCAACACCCCATCGAACTACCCACTAAGATAAGCCGAATAGCACTTGCACCTGAAGTTAATTCGTCATTGGATTGTTCGATACTCGCTTGTTTAGCTGCAATCACCTTCTGAATATTCGCTAGCACCTCAGTTTGTGCAATCTGTGGATTCAGATCCGCCGCAAAAGCAAATACTTGCTCTGGTCCGAACCTGTCAAAAAGTTTTTGAAACTTTTCGGCTTTAGGACTAGAGGCATAGCCATGAAAAAAAATGATGATGTTTTGCATTGTTTGCATTTCAAAGGAGTGAATAATCAGATTTTACTGACAGTAGTTTCAGATAGGTCTGATTTTTTTAAAAAGACGTTTTGCTTAAACTAAATTAATCGGAATAATTAAATTTTGGATCCCGATAACTAGTAGTTAGGCATGAGTGTACTAGTGGAACAAACCGTGTCAGTGATGCAAGGGGGTTGAAAACTACTCTGGTGATCTTTTCTTTGGGCATCACCGATTGACTCCCGTAAGGAGTCATTTTTTATTTTCACTTTTGTTAGAACTACCACTGTGAAGGCCATCTTCAAACTGAACATGGTGGGCAATCAACAGGGCCCTTGCTTCTTCAAATCCGACTTTCTTTGGATCGCGCAAAAGATTAAATAAAGAATTATGCTGTTGACTCAAATGACTAATTCGAACCTTTGCTTCCTCTAGCGAATATCCTAAAGAAATTTTTAAATCATCCCGCCCTACTGCCGCTTGTAAATCTTTCGGGATTTTACGGTGATAGACATAGAAGGGTTTGCCACTCGGATCTAAGAGCGTCAATAAATGGGGAACTGATTTCATTTTTTAATAAGACCTGAGAAGATCTTTTTTAAAACAGGCTGCTTTGTAAAAGACTCCTCAAGATCATTGACTAAATTTAAATCAATCACGTGAGCGCCTTGCTGCTCATCCAGCTGAATCACACTTTTAAAGCGCATATCCCACAAAATATCTTGCGGCAAATACGAATAAACATGGTTGACGTTTTGAGAGATCGTGCCATCGATGCCGGTAATCGTCGCAATCAAACAGGCATTTTCTGCGATAAAGTCTTCTTGGGTTTTATGAAAAATGGGACTATCTTTAGTAATCTGATGTTTAACCACCCAACTAGCAGTCATGACATGATAGAAATCCTTCTCTAGCGGCAGATCAATCAAGTTAATTTCTATTTGGCCATGAGAGTTAGTGGTTGGCATCAAGACTTGCAAGCTAATCTTGGCATTCATGATCATATTGTTACGGAGATGTACCACCCGAAACATGAGCTTTGGCTCCCCATCATCGAGATTAATCACGCACTGCTCACTAAACTTTAAGCGACCACTCGGTAATGAAATACGCGCAAAAGTTAAGGCCGCAAAAGTACCAATCCCCACTAAGCCAATCATGACTTCAATAGTAACTAGGATATGTGCATAGATGGTTTGGGGGGTGTAAGCCCCGTAACCAATCGTCCCCATCGTTTGGACACTAAAGAAAAAACAATCTAAGAAATTATGTTGCGCGACCCCAGCAATCGAGTTGGGTTGGAGATAGTATAAAAAACCGAAGATTGCGTTTAGGCTCAAGAAAATGAGTACAAAATTACCAATAAAGGTAAAGAGTGAGCTCTTAAGCGTACTGTGATAAAAATCAAAGCCTTCAGATCGATACTTTTCAAGGAAGTTCGTACGAAGGACTCGACTGTATTTATTTTTTTGGAACATAACGATGATTTTAAATAGGATGAGGCCTATAAGCTGATATTTAAAAACAAAAGTATACGCAGAAAACGGGGGGAGTCGTCTCTGTTTTCAAATAAACACCAATAAGACTACTTTTACTAGGGGATTGATTGGCATATTTTGAATAAATTTGTTATAAAAGATATTATCTAAACAAAAAACACCCAAATGACACCTAATCCAAACGCATCACTTGCCCTCAAAGTCGAGCACTACCTCTCACATGGCTTATTTTTTATGTTGATCTTTGGACTCGGCTACTGGATTTGGCCACTTGAGAATAAAGGCACTTCCGAATTTGCCACTTATATGGCAGCGCTGCTGACTGGCACGATTCTGTTCAATCTTTGGAAAAAGAATTGGACGAACCGGATGTACGAACAAAGTGAGAAATAATCAGTTCTTACTTTATTCAAGTAAGAACTGACTTCGTAACAAACTTAATTACTCTACTTTAGCGCCGGAGCTCACCACTACACCAGCCCATTTTTTGACTTCGCTTTGCAAGAACGTACCAAATTGTGCTGAAGTATTTTTAGTTGATTCCATCCCTTGGAGCACAAACTTTTCCTTCGCTTCTGGTGTTTCCATCGCACGGTTGATGGCAGCGTTCATCTGATCGACTAGCGCAGGTGGTGTACCAACCGGCACGAAAAATCCGACCCAAGTATAGTCATCAAAATCTTTATAACCAAACTCACCAACAGTTGGGACGTCTGGTAACAAGGAAGAGCGCTTCGAACTCGTGACAGCAATTGCGCGCACATTACCAGCCTTAATTTGCTGCACAGCTGGTGGCATCGAAGTAGAAGAGATTTGAGTATGACCCGCTACTGCTGCACCAACTGCTTGGGCTGGTTGATAAGGCACATGGGTAATATCAACGTGGGCTGCAGTCTTTAGACGCTCCATGGATAAATGCGTAGTGGTGCCAATCCCAGAAGAAGCGTAGCTCATCGGTTCTTTTTTAGCGAGTTCAATCAATTCTTTTAAATCTTTGGCCGGCACTTTTGGATTGACCGTAATAATATTAGGTGTACGTGGGCCGAGTGCGAGAGGTGCAAAGTCTTTAATCGCATCATAGCCCGCATTAGTATATAGAGAGGGATTCACCGCATAGGCAACGCTATGAACTAGGATGGAATAACCGTCGGCAGGCGCTCTTTTAACAAACTGGGTAGCAATATTACCGCCTGCACCAGGTTTGTTTTCGACCACAAAATTACCACCTGTAGTTTTAGCAAGTTCTTGACCGACAATCCTAGCAATGACGTCAGTAAATGCGCCGGGAGCAAAAGCCACATAAATCGTGACGTTTTTCGCTTTTGGCCAATCTGTTTGAGCAGATACAGCCTGGCTAATTAAGCCGCACAGAAGTCCTAAGATGAGAACTGATTTAGTTTTAATGATTTTCTGAAATGGTTTATACATTTCTTATCTCCAAAGTTGTATTTGAAGAGTTTAATACAGGTGCGATTATTTTTTGGAATTTTTCTTGCTAGATGAGGGCAAAACTCTAAGCAAGGTTCTTGCAATACAAACAAACTGAGAGATCAATTACAAGTTTCAGAAAAAACTTAGCTCCTCAATACAATTTAATATTGGAGTTTTTGATCACTTTCGTCCACTTCTCATTTTCTGACTTGATATAAGCAGCGAAATCTTTACTATTTAGATACGAAGTCTCAATTCCTTGTGCTTTAAATTGTTGTTGCACTTCAGGAGACTGAATCGCTTGTGCAATCGCCTTATTTAAATTGGCGTCAATCGACTCTGATATTCCGTTAGGGCTCATTAAACCGAACCATACCGTAGATTCAAATCCGGTCAGTCCTAGTTCATTCAAAGTTGGAATTTCACTAGCGATAGAGCTTCTTTTGAGTCCTGTGGAAGCAATAGCCTTTAATTTCCCCGTATTAACATGCTGCATTACTGTCGAGGCGGGGACAAACATGACAGAGGTTCTGCCGGCTAATAAATCTGCCATGGCCGCGTTACTACCCTGATACGGCACATGAATCATTTTCACATCAGCCATCATCGAAAACAACATCGCAGCCATATGTAGGGCAGTGCCGTTACCAGCACTGGCGTAAGCAATTTCATTAGGCTTTGACTTTAGTAACTGAATTAACTCACCGAGTGTATTCACATTTAGTGATGGATGAACCACTAAAATATTAGGAACACTGCCAATCATACTCACAGCAGTTAAATCTTTGGATAAATCTGTTTCGGCAGCGCCCTTTGCTACCGTATTAATCACATTGGCAACCGTACTTAAATACAAGGTATAACCATCGGGCGGCAACAAAGCAACCGCTTTAGCAGCGACGCCAGAACTACCGCCAGGTTTATTTTCAACGATAACTGATTGACCTATTACCTGTCCTAGTTTATCGCCCGTGACTCTGGCTGCCACATCTGATGAGCTACCCGGCGCAAACCCCACAACAATTTTGATGGGTTTGTTGGGATAAACAGATTGAGCCTGCGATTGGGCTATCAATAACTGCGAGGCCATTAACCCAAGACTTAAAAATAGTGGACAAAGCCACTGGGCTGATTTGCGTTGAGAGCACATTATTTTGCTAAAAACACAGGTGGAGTTTGACTAAAGAAAGCTAGTAACACATCGTAAACCAATAAATAATTGGTTTGCTGAAAACTAGCATGAGCAACGCCGGGCATTACAGCAAAGTGCTTATCGGTATTTGGCAAGCGCCTAAAAAACTCAATCAAATCATCGATACCGGCAATCCCATCATATTCACCGCGCATCATAATGGTAGGAACCGTTACTTTTAATGGATCAACCATGGGTAGCTTGGTACACATATCAACATAAGTGCCAGTCGGTACAGAATCATCGAGCTCTAAAGAGGCGGTGGCAAAAGCATCAATCATCTTTTGATCTGCGGTACCTGGGTGATCACGATCAAATACGCTTTGAATCACTTCACGGTTAAAAGGTCGACGATTTACACCGACTAAATTCGGCAACATTTTTCTGCGCTCAACCAGAGTTGGACTACCCTCACCAGTCCAGACAAAAGCGTCTAAGGCCAAACGAGAAACGCGCTCAGGATGCCACTGCGTAAACAAAGCAGACTTCAAGGCACCGGACGAAATACCGTACAACAATACTTGTTCAATCGCATCCTGCTTCAAAATATAGTCAGTCGCTGCCACAATATCCTGCGCGCCATTTTCAACCCCAAAGTTTATGTCACGACTCTTATCAGACCTGCCATAGCCTTCATTATCTAAACACCAAGTGTCATAACCTTTCGATGCAAAAAAATCCATCACGGATGACCAAGGCCTGCCATCGACATGTAAATCAAAGGTCGGTTGGGAACACCAGGAGGAGCCATGAATAAATAGAATCGTGCCTTGGTAACTCGTATTTGCAAAGCGTTTTTTATTCCAAAGAAAAAGCTTCACCCCCTCTTTAAAAGCCCAGTGGGTTTGGCCTTCTACGCTTGCCTGTAATGCGGACATCTTGTCTCCTTCGTGCTATTTTTAATTTTTATTTATTGTATTTACTTCTTTGTTTACTGCATTGGTAAATTGCTCACTTCGGTTGCAATTTTCCCCCAACGTACTACCTCAGATGAAATAAAGTCCGATGCTTGCTTCGGTGTGCCGCCGAGCATCACAAAGTCATTTTGTTCTAACTTTTCGATCACATCGGGAGACTTCAGCGCTTGATTTAAAGCCAGGTTTAATTTTTGAATAATGGCTGGTGGCGTTTTAGCTGGTGCAAAAAAACCTTGCCAAATATCATCTTTCATTTCGGGTAATCCCAGTTCCATGACAGTAGGAGCATCCGGGAAATTAGGTACGCGTGCTTCGCTAGTAACTAGCAATACTTGTAACTTACCTTGCTTCACAAACTGTGCTACACCCACCGGAGCGCCACAATAAATCGGCACTTCCCCACCAACCAGTCCAGTAATTGCTGGGGAGATTCCCTTATAAGGAATGTGAGGAATATTTAATTTCCATAGACCATTAAAAATTCGCTCACAAGCAACATGGGGTTGTGTTCCAGCGCCAGCTGAAGCAAAAGATAATTTTTGCTTCGTCGCAATTTCTTTGAGTTGATTAAAGTTTTTCACACCCAATGCTTGATTCACGACGATGACCATGGGCTGGGTAGCACCAATCAGAATCGGCGCAAAATCTTTTTCAGGATTATATGAGGCTGTTGCGGCATTTAAAGCAGGATTCACAACAATAGCGGAGGAGCCGGCTAGGATTGTGTAACCATCCGGTGCTGAACTCGCTACAAACTGCGTGCCAATCTGCGCACCAGCTCCTGGTTTATTTTCGACTAAAACAGATTGATTCAGAATCGTACCTAGTTTTTGGGATAGAACCCTCGCGGCGGTATCACCAGCTCCACCGGCAGCGAAAGGAACAATAATCCGAATCGGTTTATTTGGATAAGCGGTATTCGATTGGGAGAAGGCGTTGCTAGAAAACAAAAGAAAAATACTTAAAAATCCATTTAAAAATTTGCTCATGTTGCAATCTTTCAATGTCAATCTTCGTTATAAAAATTTTATTTAGCTACTTATTTAGCAGCTTTGTCTCGAGAAATAGTCTAATCGAAATTTGTGCCAAAAATTCTCTCACTAGGGTATATCCCAATAAAGACGCTACTGTAATTTCTATTACTTGGCTTCATAATAGACAAAATTTAAATATAAAAAAGGAGACGTTTCATGAGTAAAACTATTTTGACCTGTGCCATTACTGGAAGTTTGACTAGACCAGATATGACACCATACCTGCCGATTACCCCAGCCCAAATTGCCGAGTCTGCCTTAAGAGCTGCGGATGCTGGTGCGGCGGTTGCCCATCTACATGTTCGTCATCCAGAAACAGGCACACCGTCCATGGAACTAGATCACTACGCAGAAGTACTGCACTTAATTAAGGCGCGTAATCGTGAACTCGTGATTAATTTAACGACTGGCGTTGGTGCTCGCTTTGTTCCGTCAACCGATGATCCGAAAATTTTTGCCCCAGGTACCAGCTTATGTCATCCTCTCAGAAGGGTTGAGCATATTACGGCCTTAAAACCAGATATTTGTTCCTTAGATTTAAACACCATGAATACAGTCAATGAAATTGCTGTGAACACGCCTGCTTCAGTGCGCGTAATGGCAAAAGTAATCCGTGACGCAGGGGTAATGCCTGAATTAGAAATCTTTGACACAGGAGATTTAAACCTAGCAAAAGATTTAATGAAAGAAGGCACACTAGAAGGTCCAGGACTATTCACTTTTGTATTGGGTGTGAAATACGCCCTCAATTCAGATCCACAGACACTGATGTATATGCGTAATCAATTACCGCATGGTGCGAAATGGGCTTCCTTTGGTATTAGTCGCGCTGCCTTCCCAACCGTTGCCCAATCTTTTCTCTTAGGTGGCGGTGTACGTGTTGGACTAGAAGATAATATTTATATGTCTAAAGGCGTTTTATGCGAAAGCAATGCGCAGCAAGTAGAGCGCGCTAAACGCATTGTGGAAGATTTAGGTGGTGAATTAGCTTCTTCTAATGATGCGAGAGAAATACTCAAACTCAAACCTCAAAATTAATTAGTAAAAAATTACTTCAAGGGCCACTACTCAGAACTCGTTTCTGAATAGAGGCCCTTATTTCTTTGTAGCAATTTTTTATTCCTTCATTTGGAAAACGACATTACCTCCAACAACCGTCGTGACTGGCTTTAACCAACGAATCTCATCTTCAGGAACAGTGAAATAGTCTTTATCTAGTATCAAGAAATCTGCCAACATATGCTTGGCGATCGTGCCTTTCTTGTTCTCTTCCCAAGTAAACCAAGCACTACCTTGGGTATACATCTTTAAGGCTTCTTCGCGAGTCAACTTCTCAGTCGGTCTCACGATATCACCGCGCCAATTTTTGCCAGAGATTAACCAATGCATCGAAATGAACGGTCGGTAAGAAGATGACGTCGTACCGTCTGTACCACCGCCTAAGGGAAGGCCACTTTGATACACGGTTTTTACCGGGGGAATATCAACGGCGCGAGCACCCCAGTTAGCCTGCATCAAATCACTCCCGAGCGATTGGCGATTTTGCATTTGTACGCCCATGCCCAGCTTTTTCATTCTCGCCATAATGCTAGGAGTAATTTGCTCAGCATGTAAAAAGGTAATGCGCAAATCACGGATCGGTGTAGTTTGATGCACTTTTTCTAATGAATCCAACATGGCATTCATCGTCGTTTCTAAAGTCGCGTGAAATTGAAAGTTAATTTTATTTTCAGCTCCCAAAGCAACTATCTTGGCGAGTTCGTCTTTCGCCTCGTTATTAATTGGGAATTCCTTTGGCAAGTAGCCGTCACCCGCACTATTTAACACTCCCTCGCCCAAGCCATTAAATAACAGCATGTCATCGCTTGCACTACTTGCGGCAGACTTGATCCATTTTTTTGCGTCATCATGATTGATCGTCGGAAAATGTAAACCAACCCGCAGACTCATCTTCTTGCGTCGCCAAGCTTCAAACAAGACTTGATAATCTCCTTCATCGACACCAATACCAAAAGTCTCCCCGACGCTGGTAAGTCCGGACTGATTAAAATCCTGCATCACTAATTGCAGGCCTGCCACTTTTTCTTCAAAGCTAGGTGTTGGAAATGCTTTTAATGCTAAAACTTGGCCGTTGAAGCCTTTAATCAATCCATTAAAGTTTCCTGTAGCGTCTTTACCAATAGTGACGCCACCGGGTAATTCAGAATTTGCAGTAATCTTGCTAGCTTTGATAGCAGCTGAGTTCATTTGCCCCATATCTCTTAAAGCTTGAATATAGACAGGATGATTCGGAGCTACTCGGTCTAATTCCTCGAGAGTGGGCATGCGACGTTCTTTAATTTGACTAGGATGCCAACCACCTAGCGTCAGAATCCAAGTCCCTTTAGGTGTCTTTTGTGAGCGCTCACCAATGAGTTGTAAGATTTCAGAGATAGAAGTGGCTTCATCTAATCGCACTTCATACTTCCAGTACATCCCCGCTCTAACCATATGAATATGCGCGTCGTTTAAACCTGGAATCAGTGTTTTACCCTTCGCATCAATAATCTTTGTCTCTTTATTGATGAGTGCCTGAATCTCGTTATTACTGCCGACCTTGATGAATTTACCAGAACGTATTGCCACTGCCTGGGCTTGCTGATTACTCGCATCTAAAGTGATGACTTTGGCATTAATGACCACTAAATCAGCGCTAGTATTCAATTCGTCTTGGGTAAGACTGCTGCAAGCAACTAAAGAAAGGCTAAGAAATAAAAATACAATTTTGGTAAATTTGAGCATGAATATCTTCTTCATCATGATTAGTGAACATTCACACTAACTGACTTTATCTCTTTTTTGAATTAGCAATTACCATAGCAAGAGCTATTCTCTAAACGCACTAAAGCATTAACAATTTGAGTTAATATATTCAGTATTAATTATAAAAACGATGGAGACAATCTCATGAAACGCATTTCATGGCTCTTACTGCTATGCCTTGGCATTTTCTCTTCTCTCACTTTTGCACAGTCTTTTGCACAGCCCTACCCTAATAAACCGATTAAATTAATCGTGCCCTTTGCACCGGGTGGACCGATTGATCAAACAGCTCGAATTGTTTCGCAAAAAATGAGTGACCTGTGGGGTCAGACAGTGATTGTCGAAAACAAAACGGGCGCGAATGGCGTCATTTCTGCGGAATACGCAATGAGTCTGCCAGCCGATGGTTACTCACTACTCTTCTCTGTGATTCATCATACGGTCCTGCCAAGTCTTAAAAATAATCTCAGCTACAACATCGAAAAAGATTTTCTACCAGTGACTTCAGTTGCGGTTTACCCCATCATCCTAGTGGTGAACAATAACTTCCCCGCGAAGAATATTCCTGAGCTGATTAAATACGCCAAAGACAATCCAGGCAAACTGACTTTTGGCCACTCTGGTTATGGTGGAGGCACATATTTAGCGGGTGAGCTGTTTAAAATGCAAGCCAAAGTTGATATCCGCGACATCCCTTATAAAGGTAGTGCTCCAGCCATGGCAGATTTACTGGGCGCGCACGTCGATATGATGTTTAGTGACGCCCCAACCTCGATGCAGCATATTTTGGCTAACAAACTAAAACCTCTAGCAATTTCTAGTTCCGGTCGATTGGCTCAGTTACCCAATTTACCGAATTTCACAGAAGTCGGTTTACCCAATTACAACGCTTACTCTTGGGGTGGTATTTCTGTCAAAGCAGGCACGCCGAATGAGATTGTCCAAAAATTAAATACGGATATCGTACAGATTTTGAATGATCCGCAGGTCAAAGAGCAATTTGCGAAAATTGGGGCTGAGCCACAACCTAGTACAACGCAACAATATGGTGCCTTTATCCGTGCTGAAATTGCTAAATGGGCGGAAATGGTCAAACTAGGACAAATTAAAATTGATTAAGGATTAGTTTTGAAAAATCGTATCGGGATTATTGGCGCAGGAATTGGTGGGATGACTTTGGCTGCTCTATTGCAAAAAAGAGGCTTTGAAGTTTCTGTATTTGAACAAGCTAGCAAATTTGCACGGGTTGGTGCTGGTATTCAGCAAAGTGCCAATGCTGTCAAAGTGTTACGAGATATTGGTTTAGAGGATCACTTTCGTAACACGGCTTTTTGTCCTCAAACGTGGAGTAACCGTGAATGGGATACAGGGGCGATGAAGCATGAACTCACCCTAGGTTCAGCTTATGAAGAGAAATACGGAGCGCCCTATTTTTTATTACATCGGGGAGATTTACATGAGGCGATTACATCAAAGGTCGATCCTAATTCGATTCATTTGCAAAAGAAACTCAAGCAGTACACTAACCAAGGTGATTCAGTAAAGTTAGACTTCGAAGATGGCAGTACTAATGAGGTCGATGCACTAATAGGTGCAGACGGAATCCACTCCAGAATTCGTGAACAAATGTTAGGGGCTGATCAACCCCGCTTCACTGGCAGAGTGGCCTATCGTACGACTTTTCCGGCATCGCTCATGAATGGCTATACCATCGATGACTGCACCAAATGGTGGGGAATTGATCGGCATATTGTCATCTATTACGTCACACCCCAAAAAGATGAAATCTACTTTGTAACAAGTGTGCCTGAACCGCAGTGGAATAATGAGTCCTGGTCTGCCAAAGGCGATCTTGGTGAACTGCGAGCTGCTTTTAGTGGTTTTCATGAACAGGTTCAACGTGTCTTAGCCGCTTGCCCCGATGTGCATAAGTGGTCTTTGTGTGAACGTGATCCTCTCCCTACTTGGTGTGATCAACGCGTTGTCTTAATGGGAGATGCTTGTCACCCGATGGTGCCCTATATGGCACAAGGTGCAGCGATGGCGATTGAAGACGCTGCTGTTCTCACCCGCGTGTTGGAGCAAGAGCAAGATATCCCAGTCGCTTTTAAAGAGTTTGAAGCCCTGCGTAAAGAGCGAACCTCTAAAGTACAACTGACCTCCCATAAAAATCAATGGATGAGTCAACGCACTGATTCGGATTGGGTGTATGGTTACGATGCTTGGGCAGTCGAAGTCTGATCATCTAAACCTGACTGCCTAGATTCTTATCCTGCTAGTTTTACTAGCCTAGGAACTTTTTGGGCCTTGTTTTGTTTGGATATTGATCCTTGGATCAGTGGGCAACCATTCATCAAAATCATAGCCACTATCCTTAACTACTTCTGAAAATTTTTTGAGGTAAACATCCGGCACAATACCACTTTGTTTTGCAATGAGCTCAACGTCCTCCAAGGTGTAACTAAGCAACTCATCAGATATCAGTACCACCTGCCAAGCAAATAAAGTAACCCCAGTATCCCCCTCTTTTTCATGGACAATCACATTGCCATATTCACTCACAATCAGTACTGCCTTACCCACATTTTCGGTATTACCATGCGCATCAACAATGATGGCAACATCACCCACTTCACAATTTCTCATTTTTTTCTCCTCTTTAGCTGATTCGCAAGATGCAGGCTCAGCAATTCGGTATAAATCCGCCCTTCCAACGATCCTTCATTACAAACTATCTAAAAACGTAACAAAGATTGCAAGCTACTTTTGCTAGAAGTTGCAATCTAGGTAAAAAATAAAACATTAAATATCTAAAATATCGCCGGTTAATTTAAAAGACTCTCTTACCGCCTCGATGGCAGGATCAAACGGCAAGTTTTGCAGATCCAAAACTTTTCCTTCTTTGTAATCCTCTTCAAATAAATCTGGCAACCTTCGTAGAAAGGCATCCGGAATATCACCAGTTCTCTCTCCATAAAGCACACCCTCAATTTCATCTAAATAAATGATTTGACCGTTATCAGAAACAACTTCTACATGCCAAGAATTCAAATTCATGACCACGCGTTCGGGAGGCTTACCCTCAACACAAATAATTTCCACCCAATTTACAGGTCCGCAGTCATTAAGTACTCGCACAATTAAACCCAAATTTTCCATCTTGCCAGTATCTTTGACGACTACGGCTAAATCACCCACTTTGCAATTTCTCATTTTTTTCTCCTCTTTAGCTGATTCGCAAGATGCAGGCTCAGCAATTTGGACTAACTCCGCCCTTCCAACCATCACGTATTACAAACTTTCTAAAAACGCATCAAAAACTGCTATCCACTTCGACTCAAAAACTTCTGCTTCTAACTCTGCCATATCTTGGGCCAGTTCACTTGCTTCCGGCTCTGTTATATCGATGTTGATTGTTTGGTAAAACACCGTATATTTATCAGGTAATTTCCAAACTTGAAAACGACCACCCACATACACCACTTCCACCGGAATCGTGGTGCCATCCTGCACTATTCGTGCCATATCAATCTCCTCAATTGTTAAAGAAAAAATGGGCGAAAAAAAAGCCCTCAGAAAGAGAGCTTGCCGTTTAGTTACCCGAAGGTCACATCCGCTTTTGCGCAACCACCTTGCCCGGTTTAGGCAGGTTGGTGAGGCTTTCGCCACTCTCTTAATGATGTTTTTATTATAAAGAAAGTAAGTCTAAATTTCAATAAAAATGATGCAAATTCTTGAAAAAAATTACTACGAATTACTGCATTAATTGATCTTATTTTTAACGCTAACTTCCATTAAAAATTCGACTAAATGAGCGGATTAGTTTGTATTTAAATGCACGAGTTGGCATGATCTCAGTATAAAAACTAGTTTCAAAAAAAGTTAAAAAGTAGTAGGATAAAAAAAATAACTTACAAAAGAGACCCCTATGAATAAAACCACCCTACATATTGGTGCGATTTTTGCATTTTTACTCAGTACTTTTGCAGTGATATCGAACGCACAAAATACTACTTCATCCGCTGCCCCTTCTGATTTCGCAATTAAAGGTGTGGTTTCTTCTAGTAAAGAAGGTTTGATGGAAGGGGTCGTGATTAGTGCGAAAAAGAAGAACTCAACCATCACCATCTCAGTAGTTAGCCATGCCAAAGGTGATTTTGCTTTTCCGCGCTCAAAAATCTCCTCAGGTGATTATGAATTAACCATCAAGGCGACTGGCTTTGAATTACCTAGTCCAATACAAATTAATGTCAGTGATAAGGCAACCGTCGTCAAAGATATTAGTTTACAAACAGTCAAAGATATCTCAACACAGCTCAGTAATGCCGAATGGATGGCGAGTATGCCAGGTTCTGAGCGTGAGAAAAAAGCTTTACTCACCTGTGTAACTTGTCACACATTGCAAAGAGTCGTGGGCTCTAAATACAGCTCTGAAGAGTTCTTAAAAATCGTTTTGCCTCGGATGCAATCTTATGTAAATCAAAGTAAGCCTGGTCTGCCACAAATACGTAAGGGTGCAAGGGTCATGGAAGAGCAAGGTGAAGACCGTGTGCGAATTTATAAGGAAATGGGCGACTTTTTAGCCAGTATTAATCTCAATAATCGCCAAACTTGGAACTATGAACTCAAAACTTTCCCGCGTTTAAAAGGCGCATCCACTAACGTAATTTATACCGAGTACCAGTTACCAAGACCACTGATTCAGCCGCATGATGTGGTTTTAGATAAAACCGGTACCGTTTGGTATTCCAACTTTGGCGAGCAACAAATTGCAAAGATGGATCCGGTGACAGGTCAAATCAAAGAATACGAAGTTGGGATTTCAAAAAAGGATTATCCAGTTGGAGTACTCGCCATTCGTAACGACCGTGATGATAAGTTATGGATTGGCAATATGTATCAAGCATCGATTGCTGAGTTTGATCAAAAAACGGAGAAGTTCCACTTTTTCACACCACCCCCTGAAGATAATCTACCATCCACCCAGCTCAATCAAGTGGACGCCTGGAATAAGCATGTAGATGGTAAGGTATGGACACAAAATAGTGGCTTTGCAGGTGTGCATCGTTTTGATCTGAAAACTGGAGCAATTGAGACCTGGGCACCTTTTAAAGGTTCGAAACTCCAACACAACATTTACGATGTCATTAGTGACTCGCAAAACAATTGCTACTTTACGGATTTCCGTCAACAAGAGATTGGTCGAATTGATGCTAAAACGGGTAAGGTTACCTTTTACAGCTTCCCAACCAAAGAAGCATCCCCTCGCAGAGGCTCGATGGATCCACAAGACCGTTTGTGGGTAGGACAGTACCGTGGCCACAAGATTGGTATGCTCGATACTAAGACTGGTGAAATGAAAGAATGGCTGGTGCCTACTCCGTATTCAGCCCCCTATGATGTCACTTTAGATAAGGACCAATTTGCTTGGACAGGCTCCATGACAACGGATCGTGTGGCAAGATTAAATACTAAGAACGATCAGTTCACTGAATATGAATTACCAAGGCCGACGAACATTCGTCGCGTGTTTGTCGATAACACACAAACTAAACCAGTTTTGTGGATTGGTAGTAATCACGGTGCATCGATTGTTAAATTAGAAACTTTGGATTAATTCAGGAATAAAACAAGTTGGATAAAAACTAGCCTGTAGAAAATGAATACAATTTTTAGTTTGGTAAAAACGTGTCATGTGTATAATTATTTAGACGGGTAAATCCTAGGCAAATCGCGATACCCACAAGGCGTCGTAAGCACGGTGTAAACGTTGCCGATCCTAGGGTCTGTCTATTAATTTAGTAATGGCTCCCATAGTGGAGCCATTTTTTTAGGGGAATTGGTGGCTACATTAATATTTGTAGATAAGAGTGGTCCTTTGATAAAACAACTGACTATGCAGCCATCAAATGACATGGCTCTATCTTTTTTAATACCTCACTTAAATTCTCACGGGTAATCGCAGTATCGTAATTGGCCTGACCTCTTAGCCACCAGCCATCACTTAAACCAAAGTACTTACAAAGACGTAAATCAGTATCAGCTGTTATAGAACGTTTTCCAGCAACAATATCACCAATACGCTGAGGTGGTACCCCAATATCTTTTGCCAACCTGTACTTAGTCAAACCTAAAGGTTTTAAAAACTCTTCTTCTAACATCTCACCAGGTGAGACGGGGGCAACTTTTCTCATCTTCAATCCTTTCAATGATAATCAACAATTTCTACGTTTTTTGGCCCATGAATTGTCCATATAAAACAAACTCGCCATTGATCATTAATCCGAATACTGTACTGACCTTTTCGAGACCCCTTCAATGCTTCCAGTCTATTACCTGGTGGAACTCGTAAGTCATCTATGACTAAAGACCAGTCCAACTGTTCTAACTTTCTTAGGGCAGGTCGTTCAATTGCAATCCATCGACGAACCCGGTTTCCTTGAAAAAGTTTTTGAGTATCTTGGCATTTGAAACTTATTATCGACATAAAATATAGTAACGTTCAACGTTAATGGTTGTCAAGCGTTAATAGTATGCTTTAAAAATATCAAAACTACAAAATTTTTAGATTTAGTCACTTTATCGAGTATGGGAAATGAATCGATAAATTTAGGAATTACTAAGCACTAACTCAGTTTTGTAATTAAATCGATTGGGCGGATAAATAGAGACAGTCACAACAAATACTTGATCAAGCTGATCAAAGTAGTATCTTGTGATCTGAAAGCCAATCGAGTTCTTTTCTAATCGTAGACTCTCTGCTGCCGAATTAGGAATAGTTAAGGCACTCATCTCTTGTTGAACACGTATGGTTTGAATACCAAACTCTTTCTCAATCATGGAGTAAATCGGTACTTTTTCTTTACCTAATTTCTTAATGATGCTCTTGTATTGAGGCTTAATATAGATATGCTTCCAAGCAATGGGAGTAAGACTATCGATGGCACGAGTCGCCTCAACCACAATCCACTCATCATTGTTTTGACTATTCGGAATATTCGCGAGCGCCTCACCAGCAAAAATTTTTCCTTTATTCACAATCTTTAATTGGCTGTTTTCTACAAATTCCCATAAATCAGGAATAGCGTCCATTTTCATTTGGTATTGATTTTTACGCTCTTTCGATAAAATAGTAATCCCAAAGCCTTGCCGACTTTCAATTAAGCCCATTTCCCGCAGCAACTTCATCGACTCTCTTAAGGTATATCGACTGACATTAAATTTTTTACACAGTTCTGGTTCTGTCGGTAATAAAGAATCAATCGGGAAATAATCGCTTTGAATCAATTCAATGATGGATTCAGCTAAGAGGATGTAGCGGGGTTTTTGAAATTGATTGATCATGAGCAAGTACTTAGCAGTTACTCTTTTTCGATTTTAGCGATTTGAATAATTTCTTGATACTTCTTCTGCTCAAGACTTAGAAATTGTCCAAATACCTCTGCCTTACTGGAATAAGCTTGTTCGCCATGTTTGGCTAGTGTCGCTTGGATATCTTCTCTAGCGAGTATCTTCTTGATGGCATCATTTAAGACTTGCACAATCGAAGCAGGTAGTTGACCTGGGCCAACGAGGCCATACCAACCTGAGAGTTCAAAGCTAGGTACGCCTGACTCTTTGATCGTTGGGGTATTGGGTAATGCTGGGCTTCGTACATCCGTTGAAATACCTAGCGCACGTACTTTATCACTTTGGATATAAGGTAAAGCGGTAGATTGACTGGCAAAATAAACATCCACATCGCCGCGCATCACATCCAATAGTGCAGGACCACCGCCTTTGTAAGGTACATGGACTAAGTCAACCCCACCCCTAGAGCCGAGCAAGGCGCCAGCTAAATGTGGTGCACTACCAATTCCTGAGGAAGCATAGGTCATTTTATTGGGTTGCTTACTGGCTATTGCTAACAAGTCCTGTACTGATTTAATCGATGAGTCTTTATTCGTTACTAGTACGTAAGCAGATTTCGTGAGTTGTGTAATGGGCGTAAAGCTTTTTACAGGATCAAAGCGTAACTTGGTATAAATTGAACTACTGATAACGTGGGCTGCAGAAACTAAAAGCAAGGTATAGCCATCAGGTTTTGTATTAGCAACATACTCTGCACCAATGGTTGTCCCAGCACCAGCCCTGTTTTCGACAATGACGGTTTGCTTGAGCTCAACAGAAAGGGCCTGCGCAATAATCCGCCCTAAGGTGTCATTCGCACCACCTGGTGCAAATGGAATGACTAGTGTAATTTGCTTTTCTGGATAAGCTGCTTGAGCCGATTGAATTGTAAAAAAGACGACTACACAGGCAAGCCAATAACGGGGCTCTAACAAGAACTTAAGAGATCTCATATTTTTTTGCCATCGTGCGTCGTGTATTAAAAAATAGTGAGCGCATTTTGGCGGTCCACGGCGTTTTTCTAGCAATCAGTCCTGCGGGAGATTCAAAGGCATTAGGATCATCCAAGCTATATGCCGTTAAATAACGTGGGCTTTGACCTGTGCAGATAAATCTTCTTGCTCGGTTTACTCCTGGTACCGTTACTAAACGTGGTAGATGTTCTTCGTCATTCCAATGATTGTATTCATCAACAATATCTGCCGGAATATCCGTATGAACGATATAGAGCCACTGTGAACTTTTATTGGCATCACCGACATCACACTTTAATTCTGCCGTAAAACTCGCTTCAATTTCTCCTACCTTTGAACCCAAAGGAGTCGGTTGAACTGAAGACTCGTGCCAACTGATGAAGTTGCTTGGGATCTCTTTATGTTGATAAAAAGTAGATCCCTCTAAATTGCCATACTGCTCCATCATGAACTGAGCAATCTTCTCGCTCGCATGAGGAGCAGACGCCTCAGCAAACTCCCACCAATTCGCTTGTATGAACATGAGAATTCCTTAAAACGGAACCGTGCCACGCACCGTGGTACGGTACATTAAACGACGCAGTGGCAAGCGATAATCAAAGGTAGCTTTATGCTGAGCAGCACAGTTATCCCACATCAATAAATCACCTACACCCCAAGTATGCTTAAATCGAAATTCTTCCTGCACGATATGTTGATAGAGTTCCTCGAGGATTTCTTTACTCTCTGCTTCAGAGACTCCAACGATATGTGAAGTATGGGCCTCATTCACAAACAAACCTTTTCGACCAGTCACTGGATGCGTTCTGACAATCGGTGAAGCCACATCTGGCACCGTTTTTAATTGCTCTTCAGAGAGTTCTTTCTCTTCAATCACTCTGCCACCAGATAAAGCTTCTTCTTTTTGGGCTTGACGATTTTTATTGCGATAAAAGGCGTAGCTATGTACCGATTGAAGATTTTCTAAACGTTTTTTCATGGCCTCTGGTAGTGCGTCATAAGCAGCCGTTGTACTTGCATAGTGCGTATCGCCTAGGACTACTCCATCCTCACGTACTGGAATCTCCACAGAATAGAGGGCGGAGAGCATACTGGGATGTTCTTTGTAAGATAAGTCACTATGCCAAAAACGCCCTGCATCAATCGCGCCAATTGGCTTACCATCTGCACCTTCAATATTGGATAAAACAAATATTTCATCATGACCACCATGGCGGCTCTCTTTTCTGACGTGAGCCTCTAAGATACCAAAGCGTTTCGTAAAATCAATGTGCTGTTGGGGTGTGATGTTTTGATTTTTAATTACGACCACTTCATTTTCAAAAAAAGCCTTAGAAAATGCTTGGAAAGTTTCTTCATCAATCGGTTTCGATAAATCCAAACCGGAGATTTCAGCACCTAAATGACGACCTAGTTTTTTGACTTCAAACATATTTGCCTCTTTAATAAAATTCATTCGAATGTTCGAATCTTAAAGATAGCTAGAGGTGAAGTCAATATGTTTCAACTCAGTACAAACACTTACTTTATTAGATATCCCACTTGTTAGATAAGGTTAATATCAATTCGGAATCATTCTTTAGAGCTTTTTTATTTGATATGGTATGTTAGTAAAATTCAAATAAAATTTAAGTAATTTCATGAGTAGAAAGCTAAAAGCTAGATCAGCGTTATCTTCTTCTGAGAGAGAGCGTTTAGAGAGAATCGCTGTCATTGAAGCGGAAGCAGAAGAGGTATTCGGGACACCAGAAAAAACCCAAAGCTGGATGCTAAAAAACCACATGACGCTCGGCAATACTCCGCTCTCATTGTTAGATAATGATATCGGGGCGGATGAGGTAAGACGCGTATTAAATGCCATCGCATATGGCGGAGCAGCTTAATGGTTCAAACCATCAATCATAAGTAATATTAGCCGACTTAATGACCTTACCCCAACGCTCTAAATCTTGATTAATCTGCGCTTGCATTTGTGTTGGGGTTAAAGAAATTTGATCGTAACCTTCTTTACGAATTGACTCTTGAACTGCAGGATCTTGCAGCACCGTATTAAAAGCAGTAGTTAATTTATCAATAATTGGCTGTGGCATTTTTGCTGGGCCAACAATCCCAAACCAAATACTGGCATCAAAGTTTGGATAACCCGATTCGGCTAAAGTCGGTACATCTGGAAACATCGAGCTACGTTTAAGGGAAGTAACGGCAAGTGGCTTAATCCGTCCACTAAGTACGTGAGGAGCGGCTGCGCCAAGGGAAGAAAATAACAAAGGTACATGGCCACCAATCAACTCAACAATGGCAGGAGCTCCTCCTTTATAAGGAACATGTGTCATTTTCACGCCACTGGCTAATTGAAATTGCTCTGCTGCCAAATGCCCTACTCCACCAATACCAGAGGTACCATAACTCCAAGGCTTGGATTTATCTTTCATGAGCTCGATAAGTGTTTTTAAATTCGTAGCCGGAGAATTCGCAGGGGTAACCATCAATGTGCCACCAATACCAACCATCGCAATGGGGGAAAAGTCAGTCATTGGGTTATACGATGTTTTTTTCATTTTTGGCACAATTGTCATTGGACCTGAATCAGTAATATGCAGGGTATAACCGTCTGCTGGCGCTCTAGAGAGAATATCCGCTGCAATTACACCCCCAGCACCTGGGTGATATTCCATTACAACGGATTGACCAAGTAACTTAGACAAACGGTCAGAGACTGGTCTAATCAAGTTATCTGCAGCACCGCCAGGTGCATAGCCAACTATCATCCGAATCGGCTTTTCGGGATATTGAGCAAAGGATAGAGTTGATGCCGTGGCAAATGCTACCCAACTCAAGACAATCAGTGATTTTTTTAGAAATTGGTTCAAAAGGCTTGGCAACATTTCATTCCTTATTATTGGGAAAATACAGCTTGAGGATTATCAATTCCTTTAACTTCAAGGGCGTTACCTGAGGGATCAAAGACTAAGAAGACATCTTGTTCTCTAGGAGTATCGTTAAAGATGGTTTGGTGAGGCATCGCAAAGTGAACATTATTAGCAAGAAGATTATTGAGGATTGTGTTGTACCTCGACTTATCTACAATCACACCAAAATGTCTTAGTGGATACCGGTTCGGTAAAGTCCCAATCGAGATGCTTTGATGTGCTGACTCCTCAATGGAAAGTTGTGCAACTAGATGATGCTCAAAAAAATCAAAGTCAATGCGGTCAGATGCAATCTTCGTCGCTCGACAGCCGAGAAGCTTTTCATAAAAGAATAGCGTGTTTTCAATATGGTTGATGGGGATGGAGAGATGTAGCATTGTCATGATCGAATCCAATTTATGGAATTAAAACTATTGCACCTTTGGTTAAACGACTTTCAATCATCGTATGGGCTTTAGGCGCCTCTTTTAATGGTAGGACAGCTTCGATATCTAGTCGAAAACTTTCATCACCCAAGATCTCAAATGATTCTTTGGCCATGGCTTGTAAATCTTTTTTATCAGCAATATAGGTTCTCAGAGTCGGCCGACAAATCCAGAGAGATTTAGAGTGCAAGTCTTGCAAAGCAAAGTTCTCGACTTGTCCTGATGCAGTTCCAAAGTTAATCACGAGGCCCTTTGGCTCAAGGCAGTCTAAAGATCCCATGAAGGTATCTTTACCCACGGATTCAAAAACAACTTTTACGCCTTTACCTTGTGTAAGCTTTTCTACCTCTTTAGCAAAATCTTGTGTACGGTAGTTAATAACATGATCGGCACCGAGTTCTTTCACGAAATTTACTTTTTCATCAGAGCCTGCAGTAGCAAATACCTCGAGTCCCATCCTCTTCGCCCACTGCACTAGAACTTGTCCAGCACCACCTGCCCCCGCATGAATCAATACCTTATCTCCAGGCAATAATGGACGCATTTGTTTCAGAAGATATTGCGCCGTCATCACTCTCACAAAACCTGCGGCACACCTTTCATCGGAGATATTACTTGGGACTAGGACTAAGCGATCTGCAGCCACAGCCACATGAGAACAATAGGTACCAACTCCTGCATTGGTATAAGTAACTCGGTCTCCAACTTTTACTTCGGTCACAGCACTTCCGACTTCTTTGACAATACCAACAGCATTCACACCGGTGACAAATGGTGGCTCAGGATTATGAGAGTGCGCTTGACCAGCTCTTAAGTAAATATCGACGAAATTGACACCTACTGCAGTTTGTTCAATGAGTGCCTCATGACTTTTAGGAACAGGCATTGCCATAGCCTGCGCTTGCATCACATCAGGTTCTCCGATGCGAGTAACAATCATTGCATAGCAAGATTGATTCATTGATGTCTCCGTTGTTTTTTATATTATTTTTAAATTTAACATAGGAACCAAATCAACATTCTTATTTTTAGTAATTACCCTGATTTTTTTAAACAATCAGTCGCAAATACACCTAGATTTATTGTGCTAATAAATGAAAAAAACTAGTGCTAATCTTCTCTTCACGTAGAATAAATTCTATGACTAATACTGTTCACTTCACCATAAAATATGATGGTCCCGCTTTAGAAAATCATCAAATGGATGTGAGGGAACTAGCCCCTGCATTAATGGCTTTATCCAACATGCTTGAAGAGGCAAATAAAGTAGCCTTTCCAGATTCTGGTAGTGTAAAGGTCCATGTACAAGGTAACTTTAAAGGAGGTTCCTTTGGTGTCAATTTAATTGCGATCCAAGGAATTACAGATCAGATTGTTGCAATACTATCTGGACCTCATTCTTCTGCCTTCTCAAATCTAATGGCCATTCTGGAAGCTATCGGTCTAATTGGTGGCAGCGGTTATGGGCTGATTGGATTACTGAAGTGGTTACGAGGACGTAAGCCAACATCGATTCAAATATCTGATAACCAGTATATTTTTGAGGTGATTGAAAGTAATTTCTCGGAGACATTTGCAGTTGATTTCATTACTGGAAAACTCTATCAAAGCCGCCTTGTTAGAAAGGAACTCGCTCTTGTAGTTAAACCACTCGAGCGAGATGGTATTCATCTTTTTGCATCCGGTAAAGATGGTAAAACATCAGAGGTGATTGAAAAGGAAGATATGTCTTGCTTCGAATTCACAGAGTCTGAGGAGATTATTTCTGACATCATCATGGAGAATATTTTGTTGCAGATTGAGTCTGCTGCTTTTAAAGACCAAAATAAGTGGCGCTTTAATGATGGGACTTGTTCATTTTTTGGTGAAATTGCCGACTCAGAGTTTATTCAAGAAATTAATAATGGTATAGAGCGTTTTGGCAAAGGAGATGTTCTGAATGTCGATTTAAGGCGTACCCAATTCATTTCGGAAAAAGGCTTGAAAACCGATTATTCAATTGTGTGCGTTCACGAGCACCGCGGCCCATTGCAACAAAAGTTCGGGTTTTAATCTCACGTTTTAAAGCCATAAGCCTGTAAAGAAAATACCCGAATTTTAAATAAAAGTGCATTTTTATCGACATTAATGCAAAATAAAAGCATTATTATCTACAAAATTGGCTAAATAATGAGTTTATGAACACTTTTATCGACAACCTTCCTCTCCTACTTTTTAGTTCAGCCGAAGATAAAACAAACGCTCAGCGCATCGCTCGATTGGCTAAAGCGGGGAGTTTGCGCAAGATTCATAGCGGTATTTACACTAGTGATTTGATAAACCCCATTGAGCAAATCGTAAGGTCTGCTTGGCGCCAGATTGCTGAGTATCTTTATCCAAATGCAGTAGTCGCCTATCGTTCAGCACAATTAGGCATGCCAGATGAACAAGGCAACATCTATTTAGTCAAAGGCAAGCGCGTTCGTACTTTGCAACTACCAGGCCTTACTTTAAATATTTTGTCTGGAGCACCAGCTATCCAACATCATGCTGCTTCGATGAATGACATACCTTACGGAAAACTATTTGTCTCTTCTGAGGCAAGGAGACTTTTAGAGAATTTATACTCAGGTAAATATTCAGAAAATAGGACGATGGGTCGAAGTTGGGTTGAGTCTCACCTAAGTAAACTGTGCACGATTCGTGGGGAACATAAACTCAATGCACTTCGTGACGATGCCAAATTCATCGCGAGCGAACTAGGATTTGAGGCACAGTTTAAAACTTTAAACACCATTATTTCTGCCTTAATGCAAACTGGTAAAGGTCGAGCACTTAGTGCGGTAGATGCGGTTGCGAGAGCTGCAGGTAGACCTTACGATCCAGACCGCGTAGAGATATTTGACACCTTATTCTCCGCTTTGAGAAAACCTTTCCCGATGATTACTGATCCTGCTAAAAATGGCGTGAGTGGACTCAATTTTGCTTTCTTTGAATCTTATTTTTCTAACTATATTGAAGGGACAACCTTTACAGTGGAAGAAGCATCAGAAATTATTTTTGATGGAAAAATGATCCCTAAGCGTAATGAAGACTCTCATGATGTACTTGGAACATTCAGAGCCATCTTGGACCAACCATTTCGATCACAGCCGCCAAGTAATGAAGATGATTTCTTGGTATGGTTACAACAATGTAACTACAAAATCCTTTCGAGTAGACCTGATAAAAATCCTGGAGAATGGAAAGAGCAAGCTAATCAGGCTGGCAATACTATCTTTGTTCATCCCGAATTAGTAAAAGGAACACTGAGAGAAGGATTCAAACGTATTGCCTTACTTGAGGATCCATTTGCGCGTGCCCTCATGGCCATGTTTATCGTTACTGAGGTTCATCCCTTCATGGATGGAAACGGAAGAACGGCACGCCTGACCATGAATGCTTACTTAACCCAATCATCCGTTTGTCGTATCATTATTCCAACGGGATATCGGGAAGATTACTTACTACCTCTTAAAGCTTTGTCCCAAAATAATGACCCTACTCCGTTTGTAAGATCAATGACTCGGGCATGGAACTGGACTGCTAGCTTTGACTATTCTGACTTTCAAAAGCTTTGGGGGAAATTAAAAGCTTGCTATGCGTTTACTGACAATACTTTCCAATACCAACTTCTTGATCCCCACGATATAACCTGAAGAATTACATAAAAATAACTGATAAAAAAATAGGAGATTAGCTATGAACATTTTAATTACTGGCACCACCTCTGGCATCGGCTGGGAAACTGCGATTGAACTTGCAAAGCGCAATTGCAATCTTTACTTAGCCAATCGATCTAAAGAAAAGACGGATGAGCTCATCCGTAAAATAACTGAAATTGCACCTCACGTTAAAGTTACCTATTTGCCGATTGAACTAGATGATTTGCAATCTGTGAAAAATGCAGCAACGCAGTTTTTAGCACTGAACGAACCACTTGATCTTCTGATTAATAATGCAGGTCTACTAGGTAAAAAAGGTTTAACCAAAGATGGTTATGAAGTCGCCTTTGGTACCAATCATTTAGGACACTTTTTATTAACGCAACTTCTCAGACCAGCTCTTCTCAAATCACCGACACCAAGAATTCTTAATCTTGCTAGCAATGCGCACCGATCTGCTGAATTTTATGGTTGGGATGATTTAAGAACACCCACCAAATCAGAAGAAGGTTATCCAGAATATGGATTCT
Source organism: Polynucleobacter rarus (assembly GCF_003072505.1). GTDB lineage: Bacteria > Pseudomonadota > Gammaproteobacteria > Burkholderiales > Burkholderiaceae > Polynucleobacter > Polynucleobacter rarus. The sequence goes on along the minus strand of NZ_NTGB01000001.1, from coordinate 570,475 downwards.
CTAAAGTATGTAATATGCTACATGTACAAGAAATCGTACAGCGAGAGGAATACAAAGGCGTTACAGCGTATAGTGTCCACCCTGGTGTGATTCTCACAGAAATCTGGCGGTATACTTCACCTCCCGCAAGACTAGTAGAGTCGACCACTTTTCTGAAAAATGCTAATGAGGGATGTCAAAACACTCTCTTTTGTGCCTTTACGCAGGAACCTTTTCCGAATGGATCATTCATTGTCAGTAAAAAGCCTTCCGATGTTTCCGAGATGGTAAAAGATAAGAATCTACAAAAAGAACTTTGGGAATTTAGTATGAAGGCTGTGCAAGCTTATTTATAATATAAAAAAAACTTTGAAGAGAAAATGAAAAGCTTTGGTCAAAACTTTTTACTAGTTATCACTCATTGTGATTTAAAAAGTTAGGAAAGTTTTCAATGCTTAAAAAGCAGAAGAGCTCCTAAATATTCATAGGAGCTCAACGCCGGCCAAGTAGTCTCAACCCATTTGATTGAGGATATCACAAAAGTATTTTCGTAAATCCCACAAAGTTGAAAAGGTCAAACATTTAGCTTTTAAGCTTTAACCTTAGTTTTATGATGGGTTTTGAGTTTTTCTACAATAGATTCTTTGAATCATTTAATCCAAAGTGATTCATCATTTAGGTCTAGAAAACAGATGGAACTCTTTACTGCACTGGGATTTCGATGGAACAGGTCAAAAGTTCCTCATAAACTGACTATTCACTCTATCGAGCGAGTTAACTTTCGCTTCCATCGTATGTTGCCAGAGTTCGTTTGGGAGGCAAGTGTCCTTGAAGGTAATCCATTCACTTTTACTGAAGTTAAAACTTTACTAGATGGTGTTACTTTTGGTGGACGAAAACTCTCTGATCAAGAGCAAGTTCTTAACCTTGCGATTACCTCTCAACACCTTTTGGCTCTGGTCAAGACAAATCAGTTCTCACTAGATAAAAACACCTTTACGGAATTAAATGGGCTGGTAGCTCGCAATACAGCGTTAGGGTGGGGTCACTTTCGTGGTGAAGGCAATGTGACTGACGAGACTAAGGTCACTCCGTATGTTGATCTAGGTAAACATGGTCGGTATACATCAAAAACTACTGAAATGCGTGCACTCGAATTGAATCGTATTTTTAGTATCGGACTCGATGCACTTCAATTTCATGTTCAACATCCATTCGAGAAAGCAGTTGCCTTCTTTCTATTTGGATCTTTGCACAAGTTTTTCTTCAATGGCAACAAATGCACATCCCGTTTGATGATGAATGGCATCCTCATGTCAGCTGGTATCGACGCACTTAGCATCCCAGCGGATAAAGTTGCACTATTTAATGAAAAAATGATTCAGTTTTATCTGAAAAAGGATGCGACAGAAATGATGGAGTTCTTGATTAATTGACACCTAGATGCTAAAAAAATGAATTAATTTCCATAAGGCGTAAATCTCTACATTTAAAGTTATAAGGAAAGGAAAAGACGCTCATACAAAAAAAATTCTACAATAATTAGAGGTAAAGCTAGGCAATAAGATTAAATTCACTTTGATTCATAAGGGTAAAGTCGTCATTCAAGCTGATAGACCAATAGGGGAAATAGATGACTTCATAAGTTGTTTAGATCACAAAAAAAGACCTCACCATAGAGGAAATAATTGAGACCATTCAAAAGCTTAGGCAATCAAATATAAACCAATTTAGTACAAAGTTTTAATAAAGGGAGTTAGGAGTCTACACTTTTTTAACGTGGCTTAAGCATAAGGAGTTTCGAATCAACCACATAAATATCAACAACTTAACTTGAAATCTCATAAAAATTGTATTATACTGAGTAAAATTACTCACATATATGAAATCACTTTACAGCCGCAAATATCTAGCCACACTAAAAAGTCGACTCAGTGAACCACCACGGTTTATGATTGTGATCGCAGGCCCACGTCAAATTGGGAAATCAACTTTAGTTCGGCAAGCACTAAATGGAGTGCCATCTACTTTTGTAGCCACTGATCAGCCAGTATCAACGGAATTAGATCCTTTCAGTAATGTCACCACTACAACCCAAATAGAACTGGGGTCTAGACCAACTGAAAAATGGCTAATTAACCAATGGAGTCAATCTAGAGCAAAAGCACGATCTTTACCATCTGGTAAGTGTCATATTCTAGCCATCGATGAAATACAAAAAATTCCCCGATGGTCGGAAATTGTGAAAGGACTTTGGGATGCGGATCGAGCCGAGCAGTTACCACTCCATATTGTGCTTCTTGGGTCATCGCCTTGGTTAATGCAAAAAGGATTGACCGAAAGTCTCGCTGGTCGATATGAACCTATTCACATGTCACATTGGTCATATAAAGAGATGCAAGAAGCTTTCGACTTTTCTTTAAATGAATTCATTTATTTTGGGGGATACCCAGGCTCAGCAGATCTGATAAAGGATGAAACTCGTTGGCGGCAGTACGTTCGTGACGCACTGATCAAACCAAACATTGAGAGTGATATTCTGCAAATGACCCGCGTTGATAAGCCTGCACTACTCAAAAACTTATTTGAATTAGGTGCAGGAGCCTACTCAGGTCAACTCGTTTCGCTAAACAAGCTCCTTGGACAACTTCAAGATGCAGGCAACACTGTCACGTTAGCTCACTATCTTGAACTTCTATCACAGGCAGGTTTATTGACAGGACTACAAAAATATGCTGGCCAAGAGTTGCGTCGAAGAGCGTCAGCTCCAAAATTCAATGTGCATAACAATGCACTTGTCTCAGCCCAATCAAAATATAGCTTTGAGCAAGCAAAAAACGACCGAACTTACTGGGGACGTTTAGTAGAAAGCGCAGTCGGAACTCACCTTATCAACAACAAACCCGATAATACGAGTCTATATTATTGGCGGGATAGTCCTGACGAAGTAGATTTTGTCCTTACATCAGGAGAACAATTACTTGCCATAGAAGTGAAGAGTAGTGAGGATTATGCAACTCCAAAAGGAATACAAGTTTTTGCTGAAAAGTTCAAAAATGTAACAACAATGGTAGTAGGAGCGGACGGAGTTACTTTATCTGACTTCCTTCTAGAACCGATTGAAAAATGGTTCAAATAAATGAAATTCGTCACTCGATTCGTCAAAAAAATAACTGATGACTCACTAGACAATGATCCGATTCAGTTAGAAAACTTGCGATCTCTTCCAGCATGGATATTGCTAGGAGAGCCGGGGGCGGGAAAAAGTACAGTATTTGAAATGGAGGCAAAGGCAAATAATGGCTTGTATTTGTCAATTGCTGAGTTCATTACAGTCGAAATTGAAGATGAATGGAAAAATCACTGTTTATTCTTGGACGGTTTAGATGAGGTTCGCGTAAGCAGTTTCAATCAAACCATTTTGTATCAGGTTCGATCCAGGCTCAAGAAACTGGGTTTTCCTGCGTTTCGTATTGCTTGTCGAGCAGCAGATTGGCATGGCCTCTCCGATCAAGATGAAATCATCGGAGCATCTCCAAATGGGCAGCTAGGTGTTTATACACTTACACCTCTGAAAGAAGTAGACATCAAGTACCTTCTAGCGGAAAACTTTAATAGAACCGACTCGGAAGACTTCATCGCACAGGCCAACAAGCAAGGGATCAGTGCGTTGTTGAGTAACCCACAAACACTTCAACTAACAGTCAAGGCCCTGGAAGGAACTTCTTGGCCTAATAGCCGGGATGAGTTATATCAACTGGGTTGTAATACTTTTGTTCAAGAAGGAAATAAGAAGTACCGTAATAGAAATCGTTTTCAACAAGTTTCTCAAGAAGACCTTATCAATGCGGCAGGATTTCTCTTTGCCATTTTGCTACTCAGTGACAAATCCGGTATCGCTCTCGATTCAACTGCTCAAAATGAGCTATTTATTGAACTTAGTGCTCTTCAAATCAACTCAAGCAATCAAGCTTCTTCTGTATTAGATACAACGCTCTTTGTACCTGCATCCTCAAACGAAGAACGACTGGAGCCTATTCATCGAAGTGTAGCTGAGTACCTTGCCGCCCAATGGTTAGGCGATCAGATCGACAAGCATGGACTACCAATACAACGAGTACTCAATCTAATTTTAGGCTTTGATGGTAAAGCGGTTACTCATCTTCGTGGCCTGTATGGGTGGCTGGCTTTAAAAAGCTTGAAAGCAAGGCAATGGTTAATCAAAAACGATCCTCTAACAGTCTTGCAGTACAGCGACCTCTATCCGATGGATGTAAATAGTAAAAAGCAAATCCTACAAGAGCTTCAAATCCAGATTCAAAATAACCCATCCATTATTTGGGATCTGAGAGATTTTAAAGATCTAGCCCCCCTCTTTCAGCCCGAATTAAAAAATGAATATTTGATTGCCCTACAAAATACCAATCGAGATGACGCTACACAGACGTACCTTGTTTTCATCCTAAAAGTCCTTCAACAGTCAGCTCATCAGGCAAAATTAAATACTGAGCTCAGAAGAACTGCCGCAGACGGAACTAGGTGGGAGCGTGTCAGAAAAACTGCACTAGAAACTTGGCTGATCTCAGGAATTACTTCGGGCGAAGTAATCGAATTTTTGAATGAGTTGAATGAGGATAAAATCTCTGATCCTAACGAGGAATTAAAAGGAATTTTGCTGAACGAATTATTTCCTAAATCTCTTACGTCGCTGGATGTATTGGGCTATTTACAAATTCCTCGAAGACATTTTATCGGGACTTACCAGAAATTTTTGGCATACGACTTTCCGAAAAGGGTCCCTATTGATGACCTCCCTCAATTACTCAATCAGCTATCTAAGCACAGTGATTTACAGTTCATCAACTGGAAAGATTTTCATCTTTCACGGATGCTTACTTCTTTAATCGCTAGAGGAGTTCAGGCGCATGGGGACAGAATTTCTGATTTTGAGCTTTTTACTTGGTTACACCTAGGTACCGATGAATATGGGGGTCGACTACACGAACCAGAATTTCATAAGGAAATTACAGAGTGGTTGAAAATTCGCCCAGAACGGTACAAAGGACTAATGGGTATTTGCTATGATCGTAATAAAGATAACTCTGAACCGCTCAATGCGATCTTCAACGACTTGCAAGTTCTTCAAGGTATTCCTGCCCCTTCAGATATTGGACTATGGCATTTTCAGCAAATCAACCTTACTGAGAATCAAGTTATTGTAAAAGAACATTTGACTCAAGCTACTCGCACACTTTGGTCCAATCAGCATGGACTGACGATTGAAATGCTATTTAATTTAGTAGCTAATGATTCAGTGAGGCGAGGTTGGCTTGAAACTCTTCTAGTGTGTGAATTATCTGAAGGATATAAAGCGCAAATTTATTCAAATCAAAATAGGCAAATTGAACAAGTCGAGCTTAAAAAGAAGCGAAGTGAGGAGCTATCTTTTAAAATTACAGAGATTCGTCAAGGTATGGCACAACCTGCACAGATGAATGTTCTAGCTAATGTTTGGCAAAATAGATATTCAGATACAAGAGGCGACACACCATTAGATCGCTTCAAAAATTACTGTGATAACTATGAAGAGGTATTTAAGGCAACGAAAGAAGGTATGCAGTCCTGCCTCTTGCGCAAGGACATTCCTGCAGTAGAGGACATCATCAAACTCTTTCTCAAGAAGGAATCCTATTTTATAAGGGATGCTTGCCTCCTTGGTATGGAAATACTTTGGACAGAGAATCCATCTAATATTGAATTAATTGATAGCAATACTTTAGAAAAGGTGGTTTGCTTTTATTTAACGAATGGGTCTGAAACGAGGGAAGATTGGTTCTTATATTTACTTAAAACCAAGCCTGAATTAGTATTAAAAATCTTTATTACCTATTCAATTGCAAGTTTCAAAGCAAAAAAAGACTATATCAATGGTATACATGCGCTAGAAGAAGATACTGCATACTTACCACTAGCTCGATTATGTCTCCCTGCCTTACTTCGAGGCTTTCCAACTCGAAATAAAACCTCACAACTCGCTCAATTACGATCTCTGCTGAGGGCGGCACTTAAGTATTCAATACCTGAACTTTCAGGCATTATTGAACATAAGGTGAAACTCAAGTCCCTTGACCCTAATCAGCGAGTTTACTTCCTTCTCACAGGCACATTTCTAGACCCAGTCGAATATGAAGAAAAGCTTTGGGATTTTGTAGGTCATTCCTGGCAAAGAATAGAACACCTATCTGACTTCATCGGTAACAATTTTGGTGTTTTACCAATAGACCTAACCATGAGTTCATTCACACTTGGAAAGCTTATCGAAATTCAGACACCATTCGCAGAATTTGATTGGCCAGTAGGTGGCGGATTTGTCAGTCAAGCGATGAATTTGGGTGATCACATCAGAAATCTGGTCGGAAAACTCACGGCAATAGGAACAACCGAAAGTCTAGAAGAACTCAATCGCCTCTTAGAACTTCCACCACTTGGCAAGATTAAAAGACAACTTCTAATTAGTAAGCAAGAGCTTTTACAAAGATTACGTGAAAACCGTTTTAGTCACCCAAATGTTACTGACATTGTAAAAATCCTAAGAAATCAATCCCCTGTCAATCCCTCGGATTTACAGGCTATCGTGATGAATAGCTTAGAACAAATTGCAATTGAAATAAGAACAAGTAATTCTGATATCTATCGACAATTTTGGACTGAAGGAAAAGTAAATAAACACAAGACTGAGAACAGCTGTCGCGATGCACTACTTACACTGCTGAGAAATCATCTTACTCAAATAGGTATTGAATGTCAGCCAGAAGTCGATTATATGAATGATAAGCGTGCCGATATACGAGTTTCTTATCGAGATCAATACTATTTACCCATCGAGATCAAAGGTGAATGGCACTCTGAACTCTGGTCATCTGCTCAAGCTCAACTCATTCCACTTTATACAACACCTAAAGAAACGCGGGGGTATGGCGTTTACTTGGTTTTATGGGTGGGAGGCATTGAACAGACTCTAGCTAGGGATGATGGAAAAAAAGCAACAACTCCTAATGAACTTGAACTGAGGCTAGATCAACATATCACTAAGGACTGTCAAAACTCTATTTCTGTGAAGGTGCTAGATATCAGTTGGCCGAAATCAGTCAAAAATACTAGAGAGTAACCCTTCAATTGATTACAAGTTCTTACACTAACTTTAAGTAATTCTTGGTCTAGGTGACTCATTTTTCTACCTATCAAAAATAAGCCTGAAAATAACTTTCTTAACTAGAGTTCTGGACTTACCTTCTAAAACTAGCTCTGCGCTCTCGGTAATTCCTTCACATGAAAAGGCATTAAGGTATCAATCTCTTCAACAGATTGTTTTTTCACATCCCATTTAAAAAAACTCAACACCATCTTGTCTTTGGTAAAGTCCACCAAAGTGATGGTAAAAGATAAGAATCTACAAAAAGAGCTGTGGGAATTTAGTATGAAGGCTGTGCAAGCGTATTTGTAATTTCGAAACGATTCAAAAGAACTAATTTTTTTATCTTGGAAAGCAAAAGGAATTTAAACTACGAAGCCAGACATGTCTCAAAATCAATTAGATTCGATATCTTAATGAATAAAATTGTTTTAGCATTAATTAACCACACTTTTTTAAGAGTATAGTTGAAGCTTATAATAAATTACGTCTCCAACAAATATTCAAAGAAAATGGCTTTAGATTTTTCTTCTTTTCAAGAGAAGAGTCCAGAATTCATGTTCATGTAAGTCATGCTGACGGGGAAGCAAAATTTTGGTTAACACCTTAAGTAATAATTGCTGTAAATTATGGGTTGTCTAATCAACAAATAAACGCTGTTAGAAACTTAGTTATTCTTCATTATGAGGAAATTACCAATGCTTGGAACACTCACTTCTCTGATTGAAATCACACAGGTTTCATCACAAGGTTTTTGGCTTTTGTTGCCAAATGAAGAATTGTTTCTTTCTTTTGAGAATTTCCCATGGTTTAAAGATGTAACTATCAAAGAACTCTGTGAAGTAGAATGGCCATCTGAAAACCATATCTATTGGCCAAACTTAGAAATTGATTTGTCTATTGAATCAATCAAAGACCCTGCAGCTTTTCCTCTAAGGTACAAAACTTAAATATCCTAGCCTTGTGCTCTTGGCAATTCCTTCACATGAAAAGGCATTAAGGTATCAATCTCCTCAACAGATTGTGTTTTCACATCCCATTTAAAGAAACTCAACACCATCTTGTCTTTGGTAAAGTCCACCAAAGTAAAACCATGTTGCTCAATCGGTTTAATCTCTTCAGAAAAGTCGAGTACTTGAGATGGTAACGCTGGTGTTTTACGCCAGCCTTGCGATGGCCAGCCACCCGGATAGGTAGCACCTGTCCCGGAGAGAGCCACATTAATGGGGTTCTTACTCAAATCAAAATTATTAGTGCGCTGCATGGAACCCAAAGCAATAGAATGCATATCACCACTAATTACAAGAGGAGTTCTTGCTTGATTACCAGAGAGTGCATTCATCAAACGATCATGCTGTTTTAACCATCCTGGTTGCCAGTAGGGTTTTGGCGTCACAATACTGAGTTTCTTATCATCACCGAGAACGTCAGGGTAAAATTCACCCCATTTACCAGCGGACCATCCAGGAGGATTAGAGGGACAATGAATCAAGTTTTGAACATCATTACTCTTGGTACGATTGACCAACCATTTTTCTACTTCAATATCAACACATACTGCTGATGGACCTGCTAACGTTGCAGTTCTCCTGACATCATATAAAAGAATTTCCGCTAAATTACCAAAGCGAATCGTGCCAAAACTTTCTGAAACACCGCTGGGTCGGTCGGCTGCATACGAATAAGGCAGACCTTTAGGACGATTCGAATCAGCTAAGAATTCTGGGTAATACATGGACTGTGTTGCGCGAGCGAGCTGCAACATGAAGTAAGAAGGTGGAAAGGTAATGATTTCATCAAAGGCATCATCATTATCAAAATAGTCATGATCGTCTTGCAGAAAAAATACGGGGGTAGACCTAAAATCAGCACCGTAAACAGAAGCAATTTGTGGACCAACCGCTTTCTTCAGAACGGTCTCATTATCTGCGCCGAGGACTAGGCCAGCACGATCGAACTTACCAGCAATTTTGATGGCCTGTTCCGTGTTACCACCATACCTCACCTTAGAAGTACTGGGAGAAAGTAAGTCCCAATAAACATGATCGCCATTCACAATCGTTGCTTGCGGTTTAAAACTCAGTGCTCTTCGTAGTAGACGATTTCTGACTTCGTTCGGTAAAAATCCAGCCGCTTCATGACCGCCTACACAGGAAATAAATAATGCTTTGAATTGACCAGGATTAGAGTCCTTGGCAGGGAAGGTAGTTAAATCCCAAGGCTGGCATAACTGTGCGCCTTGTTGGCTTTTGAGACTCAATTGATAAGTTTGAGCAGGCTTTAAATTCTTCGCAAAAAACTGCCAAAATTCTCCCTGCGTATCCGTCATTTTGCCGATCACTACCTGATTACCAATGCGTAAAATGGGAGGAGATTTCTGGGCTTGATTCAGAGAGAGTTTGATGAGGATTTCAGAATCACTCACTGTAGGGAGAATATGCCGGACAAGTCCAGTATCCCAATTTTTGTCGGACACCGGCTTTGCCGATGCAGAAGAAATCATCAAATCACTCGGTGCATTCACATACAAAGCGGCTGCACTTGCACCTTTTAGAAAATCTCTTCTTTCCATGGCAAATCCCTTATCTTTTTTTTATTTATCTCTATGGCAGTGCGCAAATAAGTCTTGTGATTGGATCTGCCCGTCTCTTGACGAATAGTCTACCTTGATTTCGAATGAATTAGCAATGACAGCTTTAGTTAGAAGATCTTTCTGTAGACGATTAACTAGTTATGAATCTTCTAAAAAGACGGATGCAATTGAGTATGTGCATCATTTGCACATACTGAAATTCTTTCTATGTTTTTCCATCTGAGGGCGATTAGCCAATGAGGTCGGGATTGACAACAGATTGTTGCTTAGATTTTTAATCATCAGTAATCTTTATACTGCAATCTTTACAATAAAATTGATGGTTAATTTCAAATGACTGTATGCCAAGTTTCTTGATACAGAGAAAACAATATAGATTTGATGAAGGAATAAATTTTCGCTGCGGAAAGTCTGAAATTTCCTCTACTATGTTGCCAGTAGGAGTTACTTGTACTTTTCCAAATACAAATTCCCATACCTTAACAATAAGATGGCATCGATAGAGGCCATATATCACTGCAACTCCAACTGAAAATTCTAAGGTGAATAGCCAATTTTTTTCAATCCAAGCAAGCGCTGCTAAACCGAGTAAATAAGCAATAAAAATACCCAGTAATACTAAAAGATAAGGCCAAATTGCTACCAATACCAAGGCTTTAATAATAGCGCCTAATAGACTATCAGGACTATTTTCATCCATGTCATCTGACATGATGCTTTCATGGTACTTGAATGCTCCAGTCATAGGCAGTATCAATGAAAAGGGAGGCCTGTTTCGATAGATATTTTGGCGCTGGAATGATTCCGACTCGTCCTAAATCTAATCGGTCAGCATCCCAACAGGTTTGGATGGTTTTATTGGTTGACACCTCTCCACCAGAATGATGTTTCATTGCATAACAAAGAGTGTCGAGTTGCTTTGGGGTTAACTGGAAAAAAGTCCCATGAATCCCGTGAGCAAACTCTGCAGCACGCGTACCGTGTAACAGATCTTGATGCTCATCGAAACGACAACTATCATGGAGAAAGCCAAATAGTTCAACTACTAACAAATCCGCCCGACGAATTGTGCCGATTGTTTTGCCGTGATGCAAGACACGCGCCCAATGATTGGCCCCATGGACACCATGCCAATTGAGCTTAAATTCACGTTTAATTAAAGCAACTAATCCTGAACGATCAAAATCCATCGAAGACCTCACAATTTAGGTGTCGATTCATTTTGAGAAGTAACTGATGTGCTATGAGGAAAAAATTCATTCTTGAATATTTCTAAATAAAGTATTAGTTGATTTTAGCAATCTCTCAGAAAACCTTATCTAACACGGAAGGTTTGGTTCTTTTAGTTGTAAAAGTAAACCAAGTAATTCGCACTCTGATCAACCTTTGATCAACTTTCGTAAATCAATCGTCTATAAAAAACGAATGAAGGCCGTTTCAATTTACTCTAAAGCTCCTGTCACCCGACTTACTCAATGGATAAATGCCTCCGATGCCTCAGGCTTTCCCTCCGGATTCTTGGTTTGCTTAGATACCAAATACTCCTTTGACTCTAAGGCCACTATTAAATACGCATCCATTGCCACTCTAAAAGCCTCATAGCCCTCTTCTTTCCCGAATAGGTAAGTAAGGCTATAAATGAGATTGTCAGCCTCCTCACCATCCACAGTGATTGTATTCACTTCATGATGATCAACAATACGTAGTCCTCTGGTAAATTCTGGTTTTTCACTATCAACCCAACTCAGATCGAGACGGTCGACATCAAATCGCAAACTACGAAATAGATTATTAACTGAAAAACGAGCACCGTTCAAAAATGTATAGTCACGCATGATTTCTCCTCTGTCGAACCGATAGCTATAGTTTAGAAAAGTCTAGGCTCATAAGTTGAGCTAATAACTCAAATCCCTCTTATAAATTAGCTAGATTCAAACCTAAAGGAATGTCATCTAGATTCATTTTCACTTTAGTTATTAGGGTTATTAGTAATTGGTTTTATTTAAGCCCTGCTAAGATAAAAGCATGAAAGCCCTGAAAAGTGAATTAGCCAAAGCCATTCTTGCAGATGCAAGGAATAGAGAGAAATTAAGCAATTTTTTAGACCAGAATAATACGATATCTGACTATTCACAAAATAAATCTTTGGAACTCATTGTTAATAACAAAACCGTCTGATTTTTTGTCAAATCAATTGGAGAAAAATGATTGGATGAATTAAAGGTACTTAAGGACCTTGCAATAATCTATAAAGTAAATGCTAAAAGCCCAATTTTTGAGGCTGTTCATGAAACAGCTAGTGATCTTCATCACCTAGGCTTTATTAGTAGGAGAAAGTTGAATAAGTTTGAAGCTCTATGTCTTGATTCAATTCCGAAATATGGCACGAAGAATTTGCAATTGAACTATGATGGTAAAGTTTCTTTGACAAGTGAATCTAACAACAAGTCTGAAACTAGTCTTGATGTTTAATAATAATGATAAAAAAGTGATTTACCTACCATGAAAAAATTCTTCTACGCCTTACCCATTTGTTTTTTCATTCTGAGTGGATGCAGTAAAAACTCAGAAACAAAAATTGTCTTTATATGTAAGGGGCTGTTAAGCTCTTCACACATTCAAAATAATGGAACTACTTTAGAAACACCCCCAAAAGAAATCAACCCAACTCTTACAGTGTCGTACATACCAGTATCAACTACTAATGAATTAAGTAAAAAAAGTGATGTCTGGCTAATTGAGTCAGACAATCCAGATTTCACCTTTGTGACGAACAACCATCGTAACGATACGGGTGTTGAGCATATGTCCGTAGTGGTTGATGAAAAACATATCAGAGTGAATGGTAGTTTCTTAACTCAAGGTCGTGATAAAACGGTCAAACTTCTGATCAATCGGTCTTCAGGTGAAATCATCAAAGAAGAAGTCAATTTCCTTCCTGAGTTTGTTAATCCTCAAACTTCCACATACAAAGGGGTTTGTGAAAAAGGTTGAAATCAAGTAATAATTGAGTGCATGTTTTTTAATTCAGGATATATACCAAGATAATTAAATTACCCTGAATAGATTACTTCCAAAGATCTTTGGCTGTCCAATTTACAGGGAACCCCATTTTTTCAATACTAACGGTTGGGTGTTCATTTAATAACTTACACAAGTTGTGTGACCATCCAGAGTCGGGAAAGATTACTTTTAACAGTACCTGTATCAATACTGCTTGTGCATAAAATCTATCTTGTGAAGTCAAGTCATCAGAAAACTTTTTTGCAACGGCAGGTTTAATCGTAAATTTTCTATTCCATAAACGCTGATGATGAGCTACCAAATTTCTTAGGTAACTTAATGAATGAAGCCAAGATGAAAATATCGACCCATCAAGTTCATATTCCTTTGCGATTTGTTTCTGATGCTCTCGTAATAAATTTTTAAAAATTTTAGATACCGTTCCTAAAGATAAAATCTCAAAAATCATCCATGAAGGTGGTAAAGGAGGATCAGTATATTTTTTAAAATAATGCTGAATAAATACTTGTCTTACAGCTCTTTTAGAATAATCATGCCCAATATCCTTCTTCAAACGATCAAAAAAACTAAAATAATCAAAATTAGACGAAAATGTCGAACAATCTAAATACCAATGGACGCCGACACGTTCACTCATCACTTGACTAATGGTTGATCTAACAGCAACTTCAATTCGCTCTAACGCATCTATAACCAAAAGCCGAAGTTTTCTATCAAATACGTATAAATCACTTATGTCTTCAAAGCAAGTATTTCGTATAAAAGTGTGAGAGCCATCATTGTTGTAATTCAATTGAAAAGGTAAAGCGTAGCCAGATAAACGAAAGTAGCCAACAAATTGTAAACATTGCCTTGCATAACTTTCATCCTCAATGATCAAACCTCGATTTCTCATAATCGTAATTTGTTGTTCGATTGAGGTTGGTGGCTTCTGATATCTCATAAGAAATAAAAAACCCTCCTGGGTGAGCATTGTTAAGAGGCTTGGAGGGTGTTGTTATTAATATAGTTACATAAAAAGGCTTTTAAGTCTATCGAAATGCACAATTACAACATTATTTTTTGGATAATAAGTTTTATCGTACTTTGAAAATTTAATTACTTAGATCAATGTTCATCTTAACCTGTTCACCAATTGCAACCTCAACATTACCCATAATTTTTATGTTGGATTTGTCTAACAGAAAATATTTTTACGTTTTTAACAAGACTAGAAATTGAGCGAAAATTTTTTCACCCATGACCTTCCATTAAATTTGAAGTCTATGGTTGGTGATGAAAAAAATATCACGGTGAATAGTAGTTATTAACTCAAGGTCACGATAAAACTGTGCAACTTATTCTCAATAAATCTTCAGGTGAAATAGTAAAAGAAGAAGTTAATTTTGTTTCTGAATATGTTAATCCTCAAGTTTTTAAATACAAAGGGGTCTGTGAAAAAGATTAGCAAAAGTTGCGATGACTTCTCATTACTTTAACTAGTTATTCTCTGCAATGGCAACGTGGACAAGTGAGCAAAAAAAGTCCTAATCAAAGGTTTGCCTCAATTTAGTTAATCTAGATCCTTGCTTTCGCATCAACTAATAGCTTTCTCACTTCATCAAAGGTAGTATCCGGATGATTGTTGTAATCCATTAAGCGGTGTGTTTTAACACGATCACCGCCAACTTCATTTAAAACCTCTCGCACTTTTTCATGGGCAGGTTGTCGATAGTGAACTCCGCCTGAAACCTCTATCGTGGCCTGCGTTAAGGCACAAAATAGACTGATCTTAGCGGCATTGGGTAAACAAATACGATTGTCATTTTTGTTCCAAATATCGGGACTAGCAAGTAATTGAAGCGCGCGATCGATGATGTTCAGATCATCTTGGGTCGCAGGCAAGACTTTGTCTGCATTAATGGTCACTTGTAGAGAATCACCCTCTTCCTGGATTGATGCCAGTGGAAACCAACCAAAAGGTAATTTAGCCACCTTGGTTGCGACATACTTACTATCGGCAATTTCAAACCGAGTGGGATCTTCAGGATACTTGCCTTCCATCTTACCTAAGTAATTTCCTTTCAAATCGACTTTCTTTAAACTCGCTGTAACAATCCTGGGTGGTGAAGAGTCACTACAAGACTGCAACAACTTATCAAAATTCGCTTTTAAGGCATTGACTGCACAGGGCACACTACAGGTTCCAGCAAACTCACTGCCATTATTTTTTAATTTACACACGACGAAGTCTTGGTTCGATTGACTCAGTGCAGAGTTCGAACTCATTAACAAGACAATGGGTAGTAATGAGGTAAGAATTAATTTTCCTAAAGTGGGCAGTTGATTTTTTATCATGATCATTTCTTAGATAGAACTTTTGTATGAAACGGTTGCAGTTGATCAATATCCGCCACTGACTGCGTTTTGATATCCCACTTGAACATTTGGATTTTGATTTCATCTTCCGTAAAATCTACAATGGTGAAACCATGTTGTTCAATTGGACTGATCTCTTCCACAAAATCAAGATAAAGCGATGGCTTCGCACCAGTCCCTCTTCTGCCTGAAGGCCAACCATTAGGGCCAGGTCTCGAGCCAATGGGTCCAGACAACAAAACATTAATTGGGTTTTTAGAAAAATCTAAATTACCAGATCGATGCATATTACCTAAAGCGATGGCATGTAAGTCACCACTGATAACGAGTGGAATTCTGTCTTGCTTGCTATGAATGGCCGTCATGATGCGATCATGCTGTTTCAGCCATCCCTCTTGCCAGTAGGGCTTTTTCTCGGCAATCGTGAGCTTACCGTCTTTACCCAAAACATCCCCGTACCATTCGCCCCACTTACCCGCTGTCCAACCTGGTGGATTGGAGGGGACATGCACAACATGTTTCACACTAGAGCTTGTTGTCCGATAATTTAGCCAGCGCTCTACTTCAGGATCTAAATACACTGCACTGGGTCCAGCTAAGGTTTGAGAGCGACGAACATCGTACAGAAGGATTTCTGCTAAGTTGCCGAAGCGCAGTGTGCCGAAGCTTTCTGAAACGCCTGCTGCTTTATCTTTAGCAGAGGACCATGGCAAACCCAGGGGACGTCCTTTATCTGCCAAGAACTCTGGATAATATAAGCTCTGAGTAGATCTAGCGAGTTGCATCATAAAGTACGAGGGCGGAAAGGTAATCACCTCATCGGTAGCTTCATCATTATCAAAATAATCGTGATCGTCTTGTAAAAAGAACACTGGGGTTGAACGCAGGTCTGCACCGTAGACGGGGGTAATTTGCGAACCAGCAGCCTTCTTTAAAACATCCTCATTACTCGTCCCTAAGACTTGCGAGGATCTTTCATAGCTACCAGCATAAGCAATTGACTCTGGTCTTTTTGCAAAAAGCGTTGATCCCACCGGGGCGAGTAAATCCCAATACACATGATCACCATTCGCAATTACCGCATCGGGCTTAAAACTTAAACCGCGCTTTAATAATTGGTTACGAACTTTAGATGGTAAAAATCCATGGATCTCATGTCCACCAGCACAGGTATAGATAAATAAACGAAAGTTTTTAGTTTGCTCTTGGGGCGCAGGAAAGGTTTTTAGGGGCCAAGTCTCACATAAGCTTTTACCAGAGCTACTGGTTAAATTGAGTAGATACTGTTTATTGGGTACTAGATTATCTTGATAGAAGCTCCAACACTCTCCTTGGGTATCTTCTCTCTTACCGATGACTTTTTGAGTGCCGATCTTCAGAATCGGCGGTTTATTCTGCAAAGTATTGAAGGAGACTTTGATGAGCATTTGCGTGTCATTCACCGTCGGCAGAATATGTCGAACCGTACCTTGATCCCAGTTACCCTTATTAGTTTGAGCCTTATTTGGCAGAAAATCAGCAAAGATTTCGGGGGAGATAGCGCTAGATAAGGCTAAGGCCGAACTTGATTTAAAGAATTCGCGACGCTTGCTGCTCATACAAAAGTGTCCCCTGTAAGGTTTTAATTATTTAGGTTTTAATTATTTCGGTATTACTTATTAAGCTTTTATAAGCAAAGTTTAATACTCAATTTTGAATTAGTACAGTTCAGGGAAAGAAGATCAATTCAAGGGGAAGTGTTACTGAGACATACAACAGGGGACAGTAAGAATCGACTCTCTTATCTTAAATCCTCATAATTTCCTTTGTAAGCAATAACGTGACGTACGCCCCCTTTAGGATATTCGGTATCGCCTTTTCTTCTGGGGATTAAGTGAACATGGCAATGCCAGACTGATTGACCCGCAGTTTCGCCGCAATTCATGCCAATGTTATAACCATCGATAGTTTTATCAAAATTGCTTAAGTATGCTTTTTGAGAATGTATTAGATTGTGAATCGCAATCACTTCTTCTTGGGATAAACCAAAGTAATCGAGTACGTGGCGTTTAGGTATAAAAAGTGAATGATGCTCAGATACTGGAAATGCATCCCGAATCACAAAGGCTAAATCATTTTCTTCAACAATTCGACCACGATCAATCGTCTGAACAATACAGAACAAACAACCCTCTGGTTTATTTTCACTCATTTAATGATTCCTCTAAATTCTTTTTTGTGAAAGAGGTAGCTTGCTTGCAGGAAACCATCTGTTCATAAGTCCTTATTAATTTGACTACGTTAATTTTTACTCTAGTTTTTTCTAGGGGATTTTCTAATGATCTTTTTAGGCTTCTGCTAAGATGAAATCATGAAAGCACTTAAAAGTACATCCGCTAAAACCATCTTATCCGACTCTAGGAATAGAGAGATATTAACAAATTTTTTAGCACAAAATACTGACTCGTCGGATCATTCTCAAAACGAACCGTTAGAGCTTTTGGTTAATAACAAAACCATCAAAATTTTCGTTAAAGTAGTTTCAAAAGCGAATTGACATAGTCAACCACTCCGCCCTAAATTATGGAAACTTTTGAAATATTTCGCTTAAAAAATCAATAAACACACGCATCTTAGGCGGTAAATTTTTAGATTGTCTAAATACGACAGAAATGTCATGGCCTTTGACTGTATAAGACTCTAAAATTGGAATAAGTTGACCAGCATCAATCATTGGCCGAACATAGTATTCAGCTGACTGAATTACACCTAGACCAGCAACAGCTGCGCTTACAAGGGCTTCGCCACTGTTAAATGTGAGATAACCATCGATCTCCATATGTTGATTTTTATCTCTGTCTTTAAATCGCCACTCTCGTATCAAACCATTTCTTGGACGACGATATGAAATACAGGCATGCTGTTTCAAGTCTTCAGGCGTTTGTGGAATCCCCTTTGCGTCTAAATATTTTGGCGATGCACAAACGACATAGTTAATACTTGATAAATGTTTCATCACCAGTCTTGATGAATGTAGTTCACCAACCTGGATTGATAAATCAAGCCCATCATCAATCGTGTAAGGAACAAAGTCACTACAAACAATCTCTAGGGAAACTGCTGGATATTTTTTAATAAAGTCAGGCAAGTGCGGAACCACCCACATTTTGCAAAGACCTGATGGAATACCGACCTTTAATTTACCCCTAGGCTCTTTACCTGCACTACCTATAGATAATTCAGCTTCATCAAGGTCAAACATTAATTTTTTACATCGTTCGTAAAACTCTGCCCCCTCTTCCGTAACCCTTAAACGACGAGTCGTTCTATCAAGTAGGGTGACAGATAGTTTGGCCTCTAATCTAGCCAAAGTAGCACTAATTGCAGCAGTAGAAACCCCTAGATCTCTTGCTGTTCCACTGAGTGTGCCAATTTCAACAATTCTGAGGTATACAACAATGCCGTGTAAGCGATCCATGGTGATATTTAATTGTAGAGTTAAAGGTGATTGTATACCTAGCTATGATTCAAAATCCTTAAATTTCACTAGAATAAACAAGGTAACAGACAGATAGATAGCTACCCACAAACCTAACTATGGATTGGAAAATACATGCCGCTTATTCTTAAAGGCGTAATGCAAAGTCCCGTAACACCTTTGAAGGATGATTTTTCTCCTGACCTACCAACCTTTGAAAAATTACTGGATTTTCACGTAAGAACTGGGGCTACAGCAATATCATGGCCTCATCACAAAGGAGAATCACTGAATTTAACCATACCTGAGCGTAAAGCTTTTGCAGAAGTAGCGGTTAAAACTGTTGCTGGAAGAGTTCCAGTTTCTGTCCATGTCAGCGCACTTTCTGTGGAAGATTCTATTGAGCTTGCCCAGCACGCTCAAAAAATTGGTGCCGATGCAATTATCGCAATCACTCCTTATTTCTGGAGCCCATCACAAGATGCTATCTATGAATATTATGTTCGCCTAAGCAAGTCAATGGACCTCCCCATCATTGCGTATAACTCGCCAAGCTACCTTGAAGGTATTGAATTTACAGGTGAATTAATTACACGACTACTTGAAAATGTTCCTAGCTTAGTTGCCATGAAAGAAGCGAGCTTTGACAGTGCTAAATTTTTAGAGATCTCAAGAGCTGCCCTAAAAGTACGTCCTGACTTTTCAATCGTAGCAGGAGTTGAATTTTTAGCTCCTTCAGTGCCACTCGGTTGCGTTGGATCTTACTCTTCTGCTGGCGGAATTTGCCCTAACTTATGCAGCCAATTATTTGATGCTTGCACTAGAGGTGATAGTGTTAAAGCGCGAGAGCTTCAATTTAAATTAGCTCAATTGTGGGATTTATTCCGAGATCAATATCCATCTTCATTAAAGGGTGGTATGGTCATCATGGGTAGACCCGTAGGCCCTACAAGACCTCCCTTGCCAACAGCAACTAAGGAACGTCAAGCCTTTATTGCTAAGAAGCTTGAAGAGTTAGGCATTCTTGATACCGAACCTCATGGTTGGTAAATCCATCTTTTAATAAGGCCCCTTCTATGTCTACTTTTACCCCCGGTTTAGTTCACGCACCAATTACGCCGTTTAACCAAGATCGTAAAATTGATTACGCTAAATTTGAACAAGTCATCGAGTTTCATATCAAACATGGCGCCCAATCCCTTGCGATCACAATGCATCCTGGTGAATCTGTCAGCTTGACTGATCTTGAACAGCGCGCTCAGTTTGATTTTGTTCTAAAACAAGTCAATGGTCGCATTCCTGTTCTTGCTCATGTGAGTGATTCTGGAACATCAATTGCAGTAGCTCGAGCAAAATACGCAGAAGCGGTTGGCGCAGAAGCGATTATTTGTACGACACCCTACTACTGGACTCCGCCAGCTGCGATGATTTCTGAACACTTTAGTCAAGTTGCCAAGGCAGTAAAACTTCCCTTCTTTCTCTTTTACACTCCCGATGAGATGGGCGGCATTAAGCTTTCAACCGACCAAGTCCTCAAACTTGTAGAGCAATTGGGTAATTTTTCGGGATTAATTGATGCTAGCCTTGACTGGCAATTTATGATCAATATCATCTCAAATGTTTGGCGTACTAAACCAGATTTCCAATTATTGGCTGGTAATGAATATATGGTCTCATCCGGCGCCATTGGTGCGACGAGTATGATTTCTTCACTCAGTAGTATCGCCCCTAATCTTGTAAAGGAGCTATATACCATTTGTAGAACTGAGCGTTATTCAGAGGCTCGTAAAGCTCAAGAAGATATGGCTGCATTAATGTTTTTATTGAAGAAATATGGTTTCGCCTCATTAAAAAGCGCCCTTGTCGCCATGGGTAGAGATTGTGGTATTCCAAGACCACCACAAAACCAATTAACTCAAACAGAGCACGCAGCACTCGCTAAAGAATTAATGGCGTTATCATTCATGAATAATGAACCTAAAGGATGGTAATCACTTCATAATTTATGAAAACAATACTCACGCCAGTCGCTATCGTCACAGGTGCAGCCCAAGGTATAGGACATGCTACCGCTCTTGCGCTTGCACGTGATGGCTATCGACTAGCTTTAACCTCTTCTAGTGATATTCAAAAATTAGATCCAGTACTCGCAGAAATTAAAGCGATTGGTTCTGAAGCAATCGCTATACAACTTAATCTTCGCGATCAAAAAAGTATTGCTCAGTGCATTTCATCCACGCTAAAACAATTGGGTCAGATTAATGTGCTAGTCAATAATGCCGGAGTCGCACTTCGTAGAGCTGCAGAAGACGTTAGCGAGAGTGATTGGGACCTTGTGATAGATACCAATCTAAAAGGCACATACTTTATAACTCAAGCTGTAGGAAAGTATCTGATACAGAATAAGCAAGCTGGTTCAATCATCAACATTGCTTCATTACATGGTGTCGTAGGCACAGCCGAAAGAAGTACCTACGGAATTTCAAAAGCAGGCATGATGCAAATGACAAAAATGTTAGCCCTTGAATGGGCGCAGCATGATATTCGAGTTAATGCCATAGCACCAGGTCGTGTTGAAACTGCTGCTCGCATTAATCAATTTAATCCCGATGAAGCGTATCGCCAATCTAGACTGAGCAAGATTCCACTGGGGCGTTTTTGCACTGCTGAAAATGTTGCCGCAGCAGTAAGTTACCTGGCTAGTGAGGCTGCATCGATTATGACTGGTCAAACCCTCATCTTAGATGGTGGTATCACCTGCGCTTGACATCCTAGATTAATCATTCATTTTGATATTAGCGGTCTTAGCGACTTTTATCCAACGAGGTACTTCTATCGATAAACGTTTACGGAAATCTTCTGGAGATCCCTTAAATGGAGAAAATCCCTCTGCCAAAATTCTTTCTTGCATTTCAGGAGTATCGATCACCTTAGATACGGCCGCATTTAAGCGGTTCACAATTTCTGGTGGGATACCGGCTGGCCCCCATAATCCATACCAATGTTCCATAGAACCAAATTCAGGAATAAATTCCTTGATCGTAGGAACTTCTGGCAAACTATCGACACGATTTTCCGTCGTTACAGCTAAGGCCTTTAACTTACCCGATTGAATAAATGGTGTCACAGCAACTGAGGTGTAATACCCTAGATTAAGATGCCCTGATAATAAATCAGTCAGACCAGGTCCTGCTCCTTTATAGGGGATATGTGTCATTTTGACATTGGTAATTTGATCAACCATCTCACCAACCAAATGAGCATTGCTGCCTATACCTGTTGATCCAAAAGAAACTTCATACGGATGAGCCCTAGCATAGGTAATTAACTCTGGAAACGTTTTCACTTTTAAAGAAGAACTTGCTACTACAATTAAAGGCCCTGTAGCCAACAAACTGATAGGCGTAATGCCATTAACAGGGTCATAAGGAAGCTTATGTAATGCTGGAGTAGCAGAGTAACTTCCTGAAACAATACATAAGGTATAGCCATCTGGAGTTGATCTAGCGACTTGTTCAGCACCAATCGTACCGCCCCCGCCTGGTCGATTATCAACAATAAAAGTTTGCCCAAAGATTTTAGTTAACTTTTGAGCAAGTACGCGGGATAAGTTATCTGTCCCACCACCCGAACTAAAAGGAATGATAATTTTTACAGGCCGAGACGGCCAATCAGCAGGATTCTCAGCCGCATGTATCATCGCTGTAGAACCAACTAGTAATACTCCAATCAAGCTAATAAGGCACTTTTTATAGTGTTGCATATGTCTCCCCCTGAATAACTAAACTCTTATTTCATTCTGGTTGAACTACGGAATAGGTATTAGTAAATCAATCAATTTCCTTAAATCTAAACTCTGCATTAAATGACTTGCTTCTTGGTATAACTCTTCTGATTGCTCCGGTCCAATTGCACGCTTGGCACAATCTATAAATTTTATTTTTTTATCTTTTTCAGAAAGTGGCCACGCGGGAGATCCTGGAACTTTATCAATTCGAGTTTTAAATTCACCTCTACTTGTTGATACAGTTAAATCGGTATACCCTGAGATACCAGAATAGATTTTTTCATCCTCAATGGCGTAACGCTGAATTTTTTTAATGAAGCTTTGAGCTGAGCCTCGCATTACCATTTCATCTGAGAAGGTCTCTAAAGTTAGCTCCCCATCTAAAAATATGGCAGATAAAACATATTCAATACTAAATTTACCTTCAAGGCCTGTTTTAGGATCTTTACTGACAAGCGCTGTATCTGTACCTGGTAAAAACCCAATGGAAATATTTTCAATTTCTTCGGCAACTAATTGGTACTTCTCTATTAATCCAAAAAGACCACCAATAGCACGATGATTTGAATAGCAACAAGGCCAACCTTTAACGTACACACCAGGATTAACGATTTCCCAGGGGCTCCCTAAGTAACTCAAAATCTCTTTCGGGGACAGTCTATCTCTGCCACCGTAAGTATCTAAAAAGCTATTCTTCCCATCAAAAATAATAGGATCTGATGTAAACCCTTGCTTGACTAACCAAGCAGATTGAATTGCACTTCTTGCTGCATGCCCAGCATGAAATGGCTTGGTCATCGTGCCAAAATTACGAACTAGACCACTCGTTTGCGAAGCTAAAAGTCCCCAAGCATGCTGTAATTCCAAAGAGTTTAACCCCAACAAGCATGCAGCAACCGTTGTCGCTCCAAAAGCACCCATCGTTGCGGTAGAATGCCACCCTTTCATAAAGTGTTCCTCACCTACCGCCCTTCCAAGCTTACCCGCAATCTCAAGCCCAAGAACATAGGCTTTTAATACATCTTTTCCTGATGAGCCTTGCATCTGTCCAATTGCAAGAGCAGTTGGGACTAATGTCACACTAGGGTGTCCCCTGAGATTAGGGTGGCTATCATCAAAATCAAGCGCATGAGAAGATATTGCATTAATCAATGCAGCATCAGCAAGCCCAACCGAGGTACGCTGACCAAATATAGCAAAACTACCAGTACCATTCATCTTGCTCCAAGCGATTGCTTTTTCTGTCACAGGTTCTAAAGATCCTGCTAAGCCAACTCCCAAACAATCAATGAAAGCATCTTGGGCTTTGAGCAATAGGTCTTCTGCCATAGGGCATGACCATGCGTCTGAAACGAAATTCGCTAAATCCTGTGTGAACATATTTATTCCACTTTGTCAGCTTTGGCCTCTTATTACAGAAAGGCTCTTAGATTAATTGGCTAAAGAAGCCTCACCAGCACCATTTCCTGCAATCATTCCAAAGACCACACCTGAAACCAAACCAGTTCCTGCTGGGTAGTTGAAATAGAATATACCGCCCACCATTTCACCAGCTGTATATAGCCCTTGAATTGGATGATGATGCACATCAAGCACCTGACCATTTTTTGGATTAATACGTAAGCCACCAAAAGTGAATGTGATACCACAGGTGGTGTGATAAGCCTCAAATGGTGCCGTATCTAAAGGATTTGCCCAATTGGATTTGGGTGGATCAATCCCTTCTGTTCCTCGCCCATCTTTAATCGCATGATTAAATGGCACTTCAGTTTTTACCGCAGCATTAAATTCTGCAACTGTTTTTAAGAATTCTTGAGTATTAACGCCTTCCATTTTTTCAGCCAACTCTTCTATGGTATTGGCAACAACACGGGTGACCATCCTATCACCATACTCAGGACGAAGGATATGTTTGACCTTTGCATCAAATACTTGCCAAGCTTCTTGTCCTGGCTGCTTTAAGACCTCGCCACCATATTTTGCATAGGTAAAATTATAAAAATCGATTCCTTCATCTACAAAACGTTTACCTTCGTTATTAATCATCAATGACATTGGATAACTATGGCGATATGAACTATGAGGCAAAGTTAAGTCCCCGAATTCAGGAGCGTAACGCTCCCATGAAACAGCATGTCTTCCAGACCAATTTCCGTAAGGACACGCCCCAATATCTAGCGCCATTTTTAAACCATCACCCATGTTGTATTTTGTACCGCGGACTTTAGCTAATTCCCAACCAGGACCTAGGTATTTTGTACGCCATTCTGGATTTGCTTCAAAACCACCACAGGCAAGGACAACAGATTTTGCATGAAATTCAGTGGGTACACCTTTAACTTTCGCATTAACACCTGACAATTTAACCCCATCATAGATTAAAGAAACAGCTCGAGTTTCATAAAATATCTGTACTCCTTTTTTAACTGCTGTGTCATTGAGATATTGCACCAAACCAGGACCACCACCGGATATTTCCATGGGCATGCGGCCAAAGAATTTTCTCTTACCATTGACAATGGCAGATTGTGCGCGGTAAGTGGGCACAAACCTCACACCCTGACTTCTTAACCAGACCATTGCCTCCAAGCTATTATTCACAAGTGTTTCACATAAGTCAGGATCTGTACGGTCATTGGTAACACGGAGCAAATCATCGAAGAAAATATCTCTTGAGTTGTTGTCCCAATCAGTTGATTCAGCTTCATCATCAGGAATATCAGCTAGACGTTGTAAGTCTTTCGCAGAGCTATACGCAAATCGCATTACTCCCCCCGCAAAACGACTATTACCTCCGGAGTCTTCAATTGGTGCCGCTTCCAACATGGCAACTTTTGCGCCTTTATCACAAGCAGCTAAAGCAGCACATAATGCAGCATTTCCTTTTCCAACAACAACCACGTCAAACTGTTCCATAAAAACCCCAAATGTTAGTCATTTTAAAAATAGTCATTTGTTACGCATTAAACCAATCTGATACTCAATTGATTTTATAGAAATACCACTATAAAAAAGATCATGCCAGAAAGAATCACTGTTAACTGCAAGATTTAAAATCAGTTGTTTTAGCTCTTCTCATCCTGGTCATTTAAGTAAAAGAATACTAGGGCTAATACCTAGTCAGTTTTATCATCTTATCTCCTAAGCAAGCAGTAAGCATGAGGATTAACCCCAATTTGAGTTACCTGTTTTTATATTTTTTCTAGTTTGCCAAAGGTAACTAGGATATCCTTAGAACAACATAACAATAATTCAATCTAAAAAGTAATTTCTGGGGGAGGCTCAACCTGTTTAAAGTTCTTTCAACAACAGTATTCTTTGTAACTTTTATAATAGTTACTAGTCGTTTATAAGCTCAGCAATTACCCCCCTTCTTCAATCATTCAGCAGGGAAGAGTCGTAGGCGAATAATGATTAAGGATGCTTTTTTGTATGTTGTATAAATTTTATTCAACGAGGTTTAACTAAACATCTTATGCGCTATTTTTTTGCTTTTATCGTTTTCATATTTACTTCCTCGGCATCTAGTCAAGGCTATCCTAATCGACCCATTAATATGGTGGTTCCATTTGCCCCAGGAGGTTCCGCCGACACGATTGCCCGACCATTAGCAGATCATCTAGGTAGGCAATTAAACCAACCCATTATTATCTCTAACCGAGGTGGTGGAGGTGGTGCTCCAGGAACCGCCGTTGCCCTGGCAGCTAAACCTGATGGATACACCATACTATTTAACCTTTCGACAATTTCTGCCTCTCCTGAAGCAGATAAACTGTTCGATAAAAAACCTTTGTATGAATTGAAACAATTAGCTCCTATCGCTTTAATCTCATCGGAGCCCCTTGTCTTAGTGGTCAAAACTAATTCTCCATTCATGAATATGAATGACGTAATCAAAGAAGCAAAAGCGAAGCCTTCAAAAATCACCTATGGTTCATCAGGTGTTTACGGTCCGATTCATTTAGCAATGGAAATGTTTGCTAATGCTGCTGAAATTAAATTGCAACATATCCCTTATACAGGAGCAGGCCCTGCTCTGACTGCACTGCTTGGTGGTCATTTAGATATCTCTATTTTGGCACTCAATAATGCGCTCACTCATCAAAAAGCTGGCACGGTTCGAATTTTAGGAAGCTGGTCGAGTCAACGAAATAATCTGATACCGAATGTACCCACCTTAAAAGAAATTGGTGTAAATGTTGAATACCCTAATTGGGGAGGACTTTTTATCTCTAATAATGCGCCAGAGGACGTGATACAAACTTTGCGCAATGCAGTAAGAGTAGTTTCAACTAACCCAGATTATTTAAAATCAATGGAGAACTTAAGTATTCCGGTAACTTATATGGATGCCCCTGAGTTTGATAAGTTTTGGAAATTGGATGCTACTAGAATAGGTGAAACACTCAAGAAAATAGGTAAAGTTGATTAAAGTATTCATTTGCGTTGTATAAAAATTTTTTAAAAAATAAAAGGAGACAGTATGAAAGGTTTAGAAATTTCCCCATCAGAAATGGAGCAATATGTTGCTCGGTTTAATGACTTATCCCCCAGCAAGAAAAGCTTTAAAGTAGAAAATACAGGTATTCCTGGCGAGGCCTATGAAATGATCGCTGCGCATAGCGTCTACTCAATCATGGCGCCAGAGGGTAATACACGTAAGGCTGCAAAGCCGGGTGTAATTGGCGTGCCAGGACTCGAGGTGGCGATTGCTGAATGCCCTCCAGGCAATGGTCCGGCACTTCACAACCACCAGAGAACTGTAGAAACCTTCATGTGCCTCACTGGTCAATATGAAATCGTTTGGGGTAACAATGGGGAACATAGCGTTGTTCTTGAACCATTTGATTTATGCTCAGTGCCACCTGGTGTCTATAGACGCTTTAAAAATGTTTCCCAAGTTCCTAATGCGAAATTACTAGTCTTAGTTCAAGGTAAGGTGGAAGATACTTTTGGCGACGTGGCTTTCGATCCGAGAATTGCAACTGAAGTGGAATCACGCTGGGGACCAGAAGTCATTAAAAACTTTAAAAATATTGGTATCACTTTTGGCGAAAGTAACTGATCCAATAGAGGTCATAAAACTATCAAGAAACACATTTAAAAGACAGGAGACAAAGATGTCCTATTCAGAAGAAGAAATTGAAAAAACGCGCATTGCCCGCTGGGGAAAAGTTGCCCCGTACGGTGAGTCTTTTATTGAAAGTCGTATTCCGGGTTTTCAGAAAAACTTATATAAGATCATTAATCGTGGCGTTTTAGAAAATAAAGGTGTTGAACCCGCTATTCAAGGAGATCATCGTTTTGGTGTGAGCCTGATTGAGATTATGCCTGGTCAAGGCGCTAACCTGCACTCACATCTTACAGAGGAAGTTTTCTTTCCTCTGAACGGAAAAATGATCGTGTTTTGGGGAGATAATGCCGAGCATCAGGTGGAACTCAACCAATGGGATTGCTTCTCCGTACCAGTCGGCTTGATGAGAGGTTTTAAAAATCCAAATGACTTTAATTTAGTCGTCTATTCCATCGTGGGTGGAACCGATGCTGAAGTTGGCAAAATCACTTGGCATCCTGATGTTCTTAAAATGGCCGATGAAACAGGACTCACATTTGGTAATGACGGATTTTTAAAAGACAAATAAGCGAATTGAGGAGATTGAAATAATGCATCTAGTTAAATTTTTAGTCATCAGCCTTCTTTTTCTATCTCCTCATTCCTTGGTCTTCGCACAAAACTATCCGTCGAAACCGATCAAAATGATCATCGGCTATCCGCCAGGAGCTGCCACGGATCTTTTTGGCAGAGCCATTGCAAAACAATTACAAGACTCCATGGGTCAGGCAATTGTGGTTGAAAACAAAGTGGGAGCTGCAGGGACTGTTGCTGCCGAATCAGTGGTCAGGTCATTGCCAGATGGTTATACGATTTTAAATAGTGCTTCACAGATCACCATTAACCCATTTGTTCAAAAATTACCTTTTAATTCGGAGAAGGATTTAATCCCTTTAATCCAAACTATTTCAGTTTCTTATGTTTTAGTAGCAAACCCTAAATTTACGGCCAATAATTTAACTGAATTAGTCGATTACGCATCTAAAAACTCTGGGAAAATTAACTATGGATCATATGGAAGTGGGTCTGGTCCTCATCTGAGTATGGCGATGCTTGAAAAAACTGCTGGTATTCAAATGCAACATATTCAGTACCGCGGATCACCGCAACTATTAACTGCACTCATGGCTGGAGAAATTGATATTGCCTTTGACACCACCACCTCTACCTTATCGCTCTTTCAAAGCGGCAAAATTAAAGCCTTAGCGATCGGCGGATCCAAGCCTTCTGAGTTATTTCCGAATGTACCTACCATTGCAAAATACTATCCAGGTTATGATTCAGATGGCTGGCAAGGCCTCTTCCTTCCTGCTAACACGCCGAGTGAAATTGTTAAAAAGCTCAATGCAGAAGCAAATATTGCTCTGAAGAATCCAGTCATCAAATCTCTAGCGGATAGTCGCGGCGTCAGAATCGAAGGTGGTTCTAGTGAACAGTTTTCCATACTCTTCAAAAAAGAGTTAAAAAAATATGAGCAGTTGATCATAGAAAATAATATTAAGATGGATAACTAAGCAAATCACTAACCCAATGGCTCCAAAATAAATGATCTCATCTGAAATTTCTTACGCAGTATCTATTAATAATCGTTAATCATCCTAAAGGAATAGGTATTCACCTATCATCACCATCATGAAATATCCTGAGACACCACTTAATCCGAAATTATTAAGCGTCATGCAAAAAATGAAAGAAATAGGTCTTGGTGCGGTGGACGTAACGACTGCAGATCTTTCTTATGCTCGCGCAGAATTAGAAAAACAATATGCCTATCTGAATGCAGCGCCATTCCAAGTTTCAACAGTACAAACCTTAACCATGAATTTTGAGGATGAGTCGATCAATATCAGACTCTACCTGCCGGAAGCCCCCTATGAATCATCCACATTCGCCGTCTATTTACACGGTGGCGGTTGGACATTTGGTAATGAACAAACGCATGACGGCATAGCAAGAGCTTTTTGTAAGAGTAGTCAGTTACCGGTTGCATCGATTGGCTATACTCTCGCACCTGGTAAGAAATTCCCATTTCAGAATCAACAAATTGCTGAGGCCCTGCAATATTTAACCAGGGTTTTCCAAGAACAATTTGGACTTACTCAAGATAGCATCAAGTTTATTTTCATTGGCGATTCTGCAGGTGCAAACTTGGCCTTAGCGACTTATCAAGATTATTTAACAGATTCAATCCGATCACGAATTATCGGCATGATCCTTTATTATGGGGTTTTTAGTGGCGATATCAAAGCAGACTCCTGGAACCGAATCGGCGATGGTCGATATGGCTTATCGACCACAGCCATGAATTGGTATTGGCATCAATACCTAGAGAAGATGGAACAAATAGATCTTCCCCAAACTTCACCCCTACTATCGAATGAATCATCTCTTCCGCCGATGTGGTTAATAGTCGGAAACTTAGATCCTTTATTAGATGACACCTTAAATTTTGCAGAAAAACTCAAGCGTCACCATATAGTGCACCAAGTCATTGTCCTTGAAGGTTATCCGCACGGATTTCTGCGTTTTTGTAATCAAGTCGATAGTGTCTATGACATCATCAAACAGTCTAGTCAAGCAATGCAACAAATGGCAAAAGGAGTTTATTCATGAAAATTAAAACAGTTGAGAGTTTTATCGGTCGTCTCAAGCTTGGCATACCTTTAAAAATGGCAGGATCATTAATTGAAACTTCAGATAATTTATTTATTCGGATAGAAAGTGACGACGGCTTTGTGGGCTGGGGAGAGGCTGCTTCAGCACCGAACATGACCGGTGAAACCCCAGCAAGTATGCTTGGTACTGCCAGGCATCTCATTCCAAAAATTGTTGGGCAAGACTTTTTAGATGTAGAGAGTTTTCTAAACCAACTAGACAAAGGCATTATTGGCAATAATGCGGCAAAATCCGCTATTGAAATGGCTTTTATGGATGCCTTAGCTCGCCAGAAAAAAGTGCCTCTGCATGAATTACTTGGCAAAAAACAACGCTCTCATATTCCAGCTCTATGGATGATTGCCGGACAAGGTGGCATCAAGGATGCGGAGCAAGCTTTAGAAAAATATCAAGAGGGTTGGCGCTGTTTTAAAGTTAAAGCGGGGATGGAATCCCCAGAAACGGATGCGAAAAGAACGATTGAAGTTCTGAATGCCTTACCGAAAGATGCTCAAGTCTCAGCAGATGCCAATCGAGGCTATCAACTAAAAGACGCTCTAAGCTATCTTCAGTTAGTTTCTAATCATGGCTTGGCTTTTTTTGAGCAACCAATCAATCCCAAAAATGACGATCAATGGCGTAGTCTTTCAAGTGCTTCAGAGATTCCAATTGGGGTTGATGAATCACTGAGCAATATTGAAAAACTAGAGCATTTTATCGCGGATAAATTAGTTCATGGGGGCAGCTTCAAAGCGATCAAACTGGGCGGAGTGAGCCGGCTCTTTCAAGCATGTTCAAGCGCTCATCAAGCTGGCTTTAAAATCAACTTAGCGTGCAAAGTCGCTGAAACTAATATTGCGACATCGGCTTTGTTGCAAATAGCGGCAGTCTTACCTGAAATTTCCTGGGGCATTAGCTTGACGAATCTTTACTTACAAGATGAATATACTTTAAATCCGCCTTTATTTGCCGCAGGGACCGCAACCATACCTACCGGTCATGGGATTGGAGTGGAGGTCAATGAGGAACTTTTGCGATCCACCAAAGTTGATGAAGCCAAACTATTTTAGTTAGTTATCTAGAGTAAGTTATCTCGCCTAACTTCTACTTATTAAGTGACATTGATTTGATCGCTCGACCGTTCTTTTCGATATCACTTAGATAGAATTTACTGAATTGGTCAGGGGTGTTACCCACCACTCGAAATCCTTGAGATTCTAACTTCGCTTTGATATCACTTTGCTGAACAATATTAATCAAAGCTTTACTCAGCATATTTTTAATATTTTCTGGCGTCCCTTGTGGTACAAAAAATCCAAACCATGCTTCAGTTTCAACTTTAGGATAACCCAACTCAGTCATCGTCGGAGTATTGGGGAGCACCATGGTTCTGGTTGGCGGGGTAACGCCTAAAACTTGTATTTTTCCACCATTGATGTGTTGTGCAGCCGCCATCGTACCCACAAAAGAAACTTCAACTTGCCCACCAATCGTATCATTAAGAACCTGTGGCGAAGCTTTATAAGGAATACCATTCATGTCAATTCCAGCCTCTGTTTTTAACGCCTCTGCAGCGAGTTGAGCCACACTTCCCTCTCCCCAATGTCCATAATTAATCGGTACTGGAGCCTTTTTTGCATAGTCAATAAATTCTTTCATGGATTGAACACCCAATTTATTATTCACAATCAAAGCCATTGGTAATGTGGTCATCATGGTCACAGGCACAAAAGATTTGCGGGGATCATAACTTAAGGAATGAAGCCAAAGATTCATCGACGCCGAGCCTGAACCTAACATGATGGTATATCCATCTGGTTTAACTTTTGAAAAATATTCTTCCCCAATCAGTCCGTTAGCACCTGCACGGTTTTCAACAATGACTGGTTGTCCTAACTTTTCACTTAAAAGAGGAGAAATGGTGCGTCCTAAAGAATCGGAAGTCCCGCCAGTGCCCATTGGGATCATGATGGTTATCGGTCTATTCGGATAAGAATTCACTTGCGCTTGAGCATCAGCAAAGTGGTAATGAAAAATCATTATTACTAAAAATAAACAGAACCTAACCATGAGTATCCTTCGCAAATGTTGAGTTAAATGAAATCAGCTATATATACTATTGGGACTACTCCATTGAAAAACTTCTTCAAAATACATCATTAATTTACGTCATTACTTTTTACAAATAAGAGAAAAACATTGTAGTTGCCCCTATAAAACCGATCATAGTGCCGCTGCTACTTCCCGAATAAATTCTCTCGGAGATTTCAGTTTTAATCCTTTGTGAGGATGATTTTCATTGTAATCATTAAACCAGTCATTGAGACATCCAATCACTGTTGTTGCATCCGGACGATCATTAATATAAGCATAATCCCGTTTAAAGGTTTTAACAAATGCTTCTGCCATACCATTCGATTGAGGGCTTCTAACGGGCGTAAAACACAGGATTAAACCTAGTTGTTTACCAAACTCCATCGTTTCTTTGGCAGTGTAAGCAGAGCCGTTATCCGTTAACCACTGCACCGGATGTGGGGTTTGATATCGACCAAAACGCTGTTCTACACTCATCAACATCAAGTTTCTGATGGTTTCACCCGTAAAACCACCTTTCGTTGCTTCCCATGCAATGACTTCTCGATCACAGGTATCCAATACAAATGTAACCCGAACCACTTCTTGGTTCCAACAACGAATCTCAAAGCCATCCGAACACCAACGCGAGTTGGATCGTAAGGTAATTACTTTCCCTTCGTGGATTCTCTCTGGTATCGGCTTACCCGTGTGTCTGGTTAATAACAGATTGTTTTGCTTCATGAGTCGATAGACTTTTTTATGATTCAAAACGGGTAATCCTGAACTTTTACGGAGGCGGTTGAGTAAAGCGCCAATCCGACGATAACCATAGGTTGGCCTTTGATCGACTAAAGTACGGATTTGAGGCAATACCTCCGCATCGCTCGTCATTCGATAGTTACTGCGCGCTTTAGGAGTCTCTTTCATCCGTTGACTTAAATGCGA
Organism: Polynucleobacter rarus; assembly: GCF_003072505.1. GTDB lineage: Bacteria > Pseudomonadota > Gammaproteobacteria > Burkholderiales > Burkholderiaceae > Polynucleobacter > Polynucleobacter rarus. The sequence continues at coordinate 537,296 of NZ_NTGB01000001.1, read as the reverse complement.
TCTCGAGATACCAAGCGTTTCTGCAATCATTTTCATAGAGTGTCGTCCTCGGGCAACGAGGGCAACTGCGAGATCAGTTTTTTTTGGCGAGCCAAGTCTACGGCATCCTTCAATATCTCATTCTCTAAGGTTTTTTTACCCAAGACTCTTTCTAATTCACGAATACGCTGCTTCAGTTCCTTCACTTCAGCAGCAGCTACTACCTCATCATCTACCGCAATCGCTTTTTTTCCGCCTTCAGCCATACGATTTCTCCAAAGAAATAACAGACTAGGAGAAATACCATACTTTCGTGCAATATGCGAGACTGAAATGCCTGGTTGGTTGGTTTCTTGCACACAACGAATCTTTTGTTCTACTGAAAAACGCCTTCTTCGCTGGACTTCCGTTACAACATGAATTGTTTCCATTTTCTTTCCTTAAACATAGTCATATGACTAGGCTTACGCCTAGTCGTTTACTTTAAAAACTATGTTCGGTTGAAATAGGGGCTATTACACCCTTAATTTTAACCCGTGAAATTAACGAATAAAAATCAAAAAAACAGTACTATAGAATCATGCCACTCTAAGGCACTTCAGAAACAATAATCTTTTTTTGAACAGATTTATTTAATAAATCTTATCACACCAGAAAAAAGAAATTATGATATTTTACCTATAAATCAGTTACTTACAATCACATTAGAAATCAGACAGGGAAAAAATGAAACTGGGGGGAATAAGTTTGCAGAATATGTACCCTATTGGGTTTAGTTGGCACTTCATCATAAACTGGGTACACAGTATTTATTAAGCTAGTTTTTTGGAGAAACGTTTTTAATTAAGGTAATACATATGTCTCATCCAGATTCTATCCTTGGTCTGCCTTAACTTAAAGGTTTCTTAAAACCACTGATTGATTTATAAGTCTTCGCTCTTGCGCCAGGATTCGTGATTACTGCACCATTAAGCACTAGTAGATTGTCACCGATGATCAACCCAATGTAATCACTTCCAAACCATAGCGGGTATGGATACAACCAACCTTCGATACAGAGTCAGACGCTTGTATCCATAAAGATATCTGTACCTAAATTCTATTCCATATCAAAGGCAATTCATCTAATCAAGAGAAATCTTTGCTTTTTCTACAACCTTAGCCCAGCGAGCTTGCTCAGATTTAATAAAGGCGCTAAATTGGGTCGGTGTATCACCAATTAAAACAGCACCGTATTCCAACATCCTCTTCGATTCTTCTTTAGAGTTCAAGCCTTTGGCAATATCTTTCTGTAGCCGCTCAATAATCGCTGGTGGCGTTCCCGCAGGAACAATGATTCCGTACCACTGCGAAGTTTCAAAGCCCTTGTAACCTAACTCCGATATTGTCGGAACATTACTCAGCATTTTTGACCTTTCAGCAGAACCAGTTGCTAAGGGGCGCAGCGCCTTGCCTTTGAATTGTCCAATCAGTGATGGTAGGCCATTAAAGGTTGCTTGAATTTGGTCGCCAATCAGATCCGTCAACATGGGGCCAGAACCTTTATAGGGCACATGCACTAAATCAATCCCAGCTTCGGAGGAGAAGTACTCCATGGCCAAGTGCCCTGCACTACCGTTGCCAGCTGAGCCGTAATTAATCTTGCCAGGATTCTTTTTCGCATCAGCCACTAAATCAGCAAGGGTCTTGTATTGGCTTTTTTCACTGATAGTAATGATGTTGGGTACTTTTGCTATCAAAGTAACGGGGGCAAAGTCTGCATTGGGATCATAGGGTAATTTACTCCCAAATAAGGCAGGATTAACCGCCAATGTGCCAACGTGACCCAGCATCAGGGTGTAACCATCTGGTTTGGCACGCTTAACCTCTTCCATGGCGATATTACCTGCTCCACCTGGTTTGTTTTCGACATAAACGATTGCCCAAGACTGGTGGTCAGACTATTCGCCACAGACCTCGCAATAATTTCTGAGGTTCCACCAGTAGCAAAGGGCACGACCAAGCGAATCGATCGCTCTGGATAGGCGGCAAAGGTCATTTGCGTAACCATTTGCGAAGCCAGCAAGATGACTAAAGTTGAAAATAATTTAAACACAGTAAACCTTTATCAATATTGCGTAACTAAATTGAATAACTAAAAGTAATCTCACCTTCATGAAGCAAAATCTTCAATCACTTTGCCAGTTTAGGCTGGTGAGATGTGACAAAAGATGCGCAAATAGAAAGTTAAATATTTTTGAAAGTTAAATATTTTTCACTGTTTAAATTTTTAAATTCAATAACTTGATCGCGTTAGCTCCCAACATATTGTATCGATCATCATCGCTGAGCTCTGGTGTGTTCATGATGTGCCCAACTGGATCTTCCTCCCAAGGAATTGGCCAATCAGTACCAATCATTAACTGACTAGGCCCTACCTCAGCCGCTAGATGTCTTAGCGCCTCTCCCGTAAATACCAGAGTATCAAAGTAAATTTGTTTTAAATATTCGGTTGGCAATTTCTTCAACTGAATCTCAGGATTACAGTTGGAAGGAGAAATATAACAACTACGATTCATTCTAGGCGCATAGGAACCTAAGAATCCCCCACCATGTGCAGCTAGAACTTTCAGTTTAGGAAACTGATCAAAGATTCCCTCATAAATGAGTTTTTCTAGTGCTATCGTCGTATCGAGAGGATTGCCAATCGTGTTCGCTAACCAACCATTGCCTTTAAAACGTGATTCAAGTTGGGGAGTACTTTGCGGATGAATAAATAAAGTCGCACCTAGTTCTTCAGCCTTCGCTAATACGGGATGATATTTAGGATGACAAAAGTCATCTCCTAAAACGCTGCCACCAATGGCTGCACCTTGTAATCCATACTTTGTCATGGCTTCTTCTAACTGCACTACCGCTAAATCAGGGAACTGCATGGCTAGGGAAGCAAAAGCACCAAATCGAGTAGGTGCCATGGCACATAATTCTGCTAATTTCTGATTATTTACTTCACAAATCTTTTGTGCCAACTCTCTATCTGATTTATACCAAAAGGGATTGATACTTAAGATTTCCATATCAATGCCCATCGCATCCATATCTTTGAGGCGGTCAGCTATTTCAATAAAATGCTCCTGCGCACCTTTTGTTGGGGGAATAATTCCTTTACCGTTTTCGCCCATTAAATCGATCGATTCTTGAAACAAACAATGCGTGTGCACATCAACAGTCTTCGCTACCCGACCATTAATCACCACGGGAGGTCTTCTGTAAGGCTTAGTACTACCCCCGCCCTCTGGAACAATTGACTTGATGCAGCAACCACAAAAGATCAACCCACCCAAAGCTTTGGCACTTTTATTCATGCCATGAAAATAATGACTCATTGTTTCGTCTCCTATCTATTTATTTTTTTTAATATTTTTAATCATGCCAGCATCAAAACGAAAAGTCATTTTGATGCTTTAAAACCAACTATTTGAACTTTTTATTATTTTGTTAGGCGATAAACTTCTTACCATGCAAACCGCTAGAAGAATCTTTGCAGGTAAAAAATACACAATCTGCCTCAGGTGTAGCACCTGCTTTATGCAGTTTCTCGGCTGGTATATAAACTAACTCTCCAGGTCCAACCTGCTTTTTCTGATCCTCAATGACGAACTCTAGATGGCCTTCTAAAATGTAGATCCACTGCTCATTCGGATGGCTATGTAAGTCAGCAGATTTGCCAGCCGGGGCCCTCATGACCGCAACTATCATTCGGTCTCCTTCAACACAACCACCAAACACCGGTGAATAGTCTGGTCCGCCCATAATTTGATTCACTTGATTGAAATCAAAGAAAAACTCTCCTGGATTAGCCCTTTTAGCGCCTGGTGTTCTGGCTTCTAATTTGTCATTTGTATTTGTGTCCATAAAACAATCTCCTTTTTTCTATTTTTTTGATGATTGATAAAGTCATATTTTTGATCAATATGCTGTCTCAAGATTTAATTTTTATTCGGCTCTGGTACGATTAACTTACCAAAAACTTTGATGACCTTTTTGGCATCTTCGTCTACAAAATTTTTAAAATCCGTTGATTCTTTAAAGTCTAGTATCAGATTTGCCTGCTTCATACCATTGACAAACCGGGGCGTTTTCACAGCCTTTGCGATTGCGAGGTTTAACTTTTTTAATACTTCGGGAGGGGTGCTAGCAGTCGTATAAATGCCCGTCCATAAGCGGTAACTAGAATCTAAAATACCTAATTCTTTAAAAGTGGGCGCATCTGGCACTAAGGGGTGTCTTTGATCGCCGGTTACCCCCAACACGCGAATTTTGCCACTACTGAGTTGAGCTGATAGGGTTGCGGGATTGACAGCCGTCGTATGCACTTCGCCACTCAGTAGTGCTAAGACGCTGGGACCTACTCCTTTGTACTGAATCTGCGTAAAGGAGGTTTTCAAAGCACTGCCAAGCAGTTCATATTGAATATGAATAGGGCCTAAATTACCTGAAGAGGAGTAATCAAAAAAACCAGGTTTTAGTTGAGCCGCTTTAAAAAACTCGCCCATATTTTTATAAGGCAAATCGGACCTAATGATGATGAAAATAGGATCATTCGATAAAAGTGCTAGGGGCTCAATTTGATTTAACTCATAAAGCGGTTTTCTAGCAGCTAGTCTCTCCGCTTCTGGGTAAGTAATATTCGCACTATTTAAAAGTACTAAGTTATAACCATCTGGATTGCCGTTGGCAACCTCTGCCGTACCAATTGCACCACCAGCACCTGTCTTATTAATCACAACAACCGGTTGATTTAATTCAAGAGAAAGAGGGCCGGATAACATTCGAGCCACCAAATCATTACTACCACCTGGCGCAAATGGCACAATCAGATTGATTGGTTTGGATGGAAATTTATCCTGTGCAAAACTACTTTGATGCAATAAACTGAAAACAAAACCGAGTGCAAAAATCGATACCTCTTTAAACCGATTGATCTTGAACATGATGTCCCTCAAAAAAGTCTTAGATTTATTGTTGATAGCTTTAATGTTTCTACTTCATACTATAAAACTAAAGAAAAAATAAGAGATCCCCATTTACCCTAAGATTGCTCTAAGATTGCCCTAAAATCACACTAAACTCACAATAAGCTCACCCTAAAATAAACCTAAGTTTTTAGAATGAAAACCGAAATAAATTATGACTAATTGGTTCGATTCAGTCGATATGTATTGTGAGCGCTTAGATCCGAGTTTTTGGGCTGAGCCTCTGAATGCCATCAGTAATCTATCCTTCATCGTGGCAGGGTTTTTACTATGGCGCTTAAGATCTCCTCGTTCTAAGCTGATTGCGACTCTGGTCATCCTCATCGGCTTAGGAAGTTTTAGCTTTCATACCTTCGCGAATCGCTTAACAGGCCTGATTGATGTTTTAGTCATCGCGATCTATTTGGTCACTTTTGTCTTTCTGATTCCCAAGCAGTGGTTCAGAAAATCAATCCTCATTCAATTGGGATCAACTCTACTGTTCATCATCATGGTTGTTTTGGCTCAACTGCTGATGAATCTATTAAAGCCTTCTGCCCCATGGTTACCACCAGGCATGTATCTCGGTGCTTGGTTAGCCCTGATTGTGTATGCAGTGGTTACCCAATATTCAAATAGACCGGCAGCTCGGTTTTTATGGCTAGCGGTCATCGTTTTTCCATTCTCTCTTCTAAGTCGTCAAGTTGATACGCCCTTATGCGATCTCACTAGTGTTTCACACGGTTCACACTGGTTATGGCATTTATTAAATGGACTCACTTTATACCTGAGTAGTTATGGTCTGTGCTTGAAACGAGACGCTAAATCTTAGGACTTAGGCTTTACAGGTTCTAGAGGTTCTACAAGTTATAAAGGGTTCCAAAGGAATCTGAAGGTTCTCTACTACGACCTATTTGACATCCTCTTCACCCAAAGGTCGGGGGGATATCAAAAAATGATTACTTAGCCGTGTTTTTTGGATATGATAGATACTATAAATATAAAAATACCAGCATCAATTTCTCGCGAGCACTTTGCGAGGATTGCATGAAAGTGCATAAGAATATGTATAAGAATATATATAAGAATATGAATAACTAAGGAGACAGAAGTTAAATGAGTAAAGATCCACGTGTTGAGTCAGCTATTGCCCATTGGGGGCCACGCTTTGTGTCGAATGGTATTTTACTAACCGATTTTCAAGAAGTGACGCAGGGCATTGATCGCTGGGAGGATTGGACTAGTGCTTGGAGTCAAAGAGCGCTCGTCCACGAAAATCTCGGCAAAGAAGCCCTAGATCAACAATATTTCTTGAGTGCTAGTGAGCATTTATCCCGCGCGGCGGTGTACTATCATTTTGCCAAATTCGTATCTGTAAATGATATCGATGTGATGCGCGTAGCGCACATGAAGGCGGTTGAATGCAAACAATTAGCTTTGCCCTATATGCGCCCTCCAGCGATACGCGTTGAAATTCCTTATATGGGGAAAACCTTGGCTGGTTTCTTACGCTTGCCTCATGTGGCTCACGGTGCCGCAGGTACTAATCAAAAACCACCCGTACTGATTATGGTCCCAGGCCTAGACTCAGCCAAAGAAGAGCTAGAAGCGTATGAGCTGCCCTTTTTGGCACGCGGCATGGCCACTTTACTGGTGGATGGTCCAGGCCAAGGTGAAGCGGAATATGATTTCCCAATTCGTGGGGATTATGAGGTGCCAGTAAAAGCAATCGTAGACTGGTTGATTCAGAGAAATGATATTGATCATACCCGGATTGGTTTATGGGGTGTGAGCTTAGGTGGTTACTACGCTCCTCGCGCAGCTGCTTTTGAAAAACGCTTAAAAGCCTGTATTGGTCTTGCTGGGCCTTATGATTTTTTTGATACTTGGGACCAATTACCACCCGTTACTAAAGAGGCATTTCGGGTGAGAAGTCATTTGGCGACCGAGGCGCAAGCGAAAGAATATAGCCGCACGCTGACCATGAAAAATGGTATTGCTCAACAAATTACTTGCCCCTTATTTTTAGTGACGGGTAAGTTAGATCGCTTAATTCCTTGGCAGGATACCAAGCGTATGGCAGATGAGGCTTCTGGTCCCACCGAATTATTAATTGTGGAAGATGGTAACCATATTGCCAATAACCGCCCTTACCGCTATCGACATCGCACAGCAGATTGGATGGCCGAGCAATTAGGTTTGCCACGCATTTAATCATCTTTCAATAGGAAAAAATATGACTCAATGGCAATTGATGAGAAATAAAGCAATCCATTTAACTACTGTTTTGCTGTTTAGTATTGGTCTTGGACTCACCCATTTAAATGGTTTTGCCCAAGCCTTCCCGAGTAAACCCATCAAACTAATTTCGGGGGCAACTGCCGGTAGTGCCTCAGATATTATTGCTCGGTCTATTGCAGAAAAATTGCAAAATGAATTTGGCGTTTCTGTGATCGTCGAGAACAAGCCCGGAGCTGCTGGGACGCTGGCGATTCAGACCATCTTAAATTCTCCGGCAGATGGGCACTCTGTCTTTGTGTATACGGGAGCGCATACTGTGTTGCCTCTGCTCAATAAGGTGAGTTACGACCCAGTCAAAGATTTTTCTGCTGTGGTACCTCTTGCCGTCGTCCCCAACGTGATGGTTGTATCACCCAATAAAGGCTATAAATCGGTCAAGGATGTCGTAGCAGCGGCTAAAAATATGCCAGGACAACTCAATTATGCATCGGCTGGCTTAGGTAGTGCTACGCATATGAGCGCAGAAAAATTTAAATTAGCCACTGGCATTGACGCGGTGCATGTGCCCTACAAGGGTTCTCCTGAGGCCATTACGGAGACGATGACGGGACGGATCGATTACTTTTTTGCGCCCTTAGTCTCAGCCTTACCAATGATTAAAGCGGGTAAATTAATTCCATTAGCAGTGAGCACACCGAAGCGTTCGTCCCAATTACCGGATGTCCCTACCCTAGCTGAAGCGGGTGTTGCTAAATCAGAATATTTATTTTGGATCGGCATGTTGGTGTCTTCAAAAACTCCACGCGATATTGTGAATAAATTAAATCAATCCACTTTAAAAGCGCTACAAGACAACGAAGTCAAAGAGCGCTTAGTGAGTCTCGGAGCTGAAGCATTACCCATGACTCCTGAGCAATTTGATCAATTAATTAAAGATGAACTCACTGCGAATGCAGTCGTGATTAAAGCAGCAGGCATTAAATCTGAGTAGGTAAAAGTCTGATCAGATAACTGCTACGTTTAACAGTTATCTGATTGGATATGAGTTAGTTCCAAAGCGTGAGTTAGTCCCAAAGCGGTGCTCTGCCAGCTGGGTTTGCTATTCTGCCATCGGGTTTGGCGAGTGCGTGGATTTGGGCCATCTCAGAAGGGCTTAGCGTGAAATTAAAGATATCTAAGTTTTGCGCAATCCGCTCAAGATTCGATGATCTTGGAATAGGAATAATATTGCCTTGTTGAGTGAGCCACCGCAGCACAATTTGGGCGATGGATTTATCTTTGTTTTTTGCCATCTCTGTCAGGACTGGATCATCAAATAAACGACCACGCGCGAGTGGGCAATACGCCGTAAAACTTAAGCCTTTGCTTTGACAATACGCTAATAATTTACTCTGATCGAGGTAGGGATGATACTCGGCTTGTAAAGAGACAATCGGTTCAGGGCAAAGCGACATCGCCTGCTCTAGGAGGGCAATATTAAAGTTGGCTACACCAATATGACGCGTTAAGCCTTGTTGCTTGGCTAGGGCTAAGGCAGTCATGGTTTCAGCCATTGGAATATTGTCAACAGTTGGCCAGTGGACGTGCAGCATATCAACATAGTCGACTTGAAGATTTTTTAAACTCTCATCTACTGATTTAGCAAAAGCATCTTTAGAGAGGTATTCGTGGGAGACTTTTGTGACTAAGAAGATTTCGCTACGTGGCACACCCGATGCACGGATCCCTTCGCCGACGCCTTTTTCTGAGCCGTATTTCCAGGCAGTATCAATATGCCGATAACCTAATTTTAAGGCATGGCAAACGAGTTCGGCACAGTCTCCTAATTGAGAAGTTCCAAAGCCAATTTGAGGAATACTACATCCTTGGGAGGTAATGACAGGTACAGAGGTTGGGTTATTCATGTGTGCTCCTTTTGTATTTAATTATTCTATGACCATCGTTAATCAGGACTCTTGAATGAAATGATTTCAATTTAGTACCACGTTCAAAGAGAGTATTTATATCTTATCATTGGATCAATGACCCCCTCCCAAAAAAGTACTATGTTTCAAAACTAGAGTAATGTTGCTTTTGACTCCCCTAATTATGGAGAAAATTGCGATGAAAAAATCCCGTTTTAATTAAGAACAAGTTACTGATGCATGACGTCAAATAGAATTTTCTCCTAAAGGATTGTCTACTTAATTGGGGGCACTACATCAGGAGATGAACGTTAGATACAGGGAAGTATGGTTTTAGCTCTCGACTCACTAAGGCTCTACCTTTTTCTACTGAGACAAGGCGCGATAGTACTAAAGCAACTTGCATATTACTAATGCATTAGTAATAAAATCATAATAGTTTCTGAACAAAATGGCTACTTTTACTCACTAGATGAAAGGCGCTCTAAATCGAGGGCGTCACTTTGTAAATATTCAGCTGCGCTCATTGAGTGATAGTCAACAATCAGCCCCTCGGGATTTGTAAAATGCTTACAGATGGGTAGTCTTTTCATCCAATCATCGCACCACTTCGCCCAAGTATGCCCGATAAATTTTTCAGGCGAACCTTCCTGCCGAACAAAATAGAAAGTTAGATCCACATGATCAGAATTCCAAGATGGTGCTGCTGCTACCCTGATTTCCGCTAAAGCTCTTAGTGCTTCCCCCTCGGACGATTCCTTGCCATGCTTTTCTTTAATCCTTTTTTGAAGTGGCTTTACAAATTCAGTAAATTCATCTGGAAACGCAAAACGTTGTCTTTTCCGAGCCAGTACTCTTTGAAAAGCTCTGACTTCGTCATCAGACTGTAATCCTCTGATTCGATCCCAGTCTGCGATAACTACCTTCTGCACAGTCATTACTCTATCAAGATCAGCAACGAGTTTTTTATCGGCGACCCCAGGTATAAAAGCATAACCAGGCCTTCGCCACCCAATAACATCTTCCAAGATTTCTTGTTTTACTTGAATTAGCGGTGCCAGTTCAACGAAGGGACGCAGGGCACAGGTTCGCACAAGGTCACAAGTCTGCGTTAATATTACAAAGCCCGCTACTTTAGAAGCAACCCAATCATCTTCCTCAACATCATCAATCATTACACGTGCTAGGGTGATGAATTCTCGATCACCCAAGTAACAATCTCCTTGCTTACAGTTTGCAAGAGTTGTGTCGATACGTTTGATCGTATCCTCTGAACAAGTAATTATTGACAAGATTAAATCCTATGAACGCGGACTCTTCTTGCAGTAGCATCAATGCTTTGCACTGGTTCTTCGATAGCATCTACCAAGATAGTGGGTTCGATTGGGAGACGCTCTTTAGATACAATAGTGGCTAGTCGAATGGGCGTTGATTTTTGAGGCTTCCATGTTCCCATCGCAGTCACGAACTCAACATAGTGCTTTTGCACCAGAAGATCAAAGGGCGCAACTCCATTCTTATCTGTCACAAACAATGATTGCCGATTAGCAGGCGCGTTTCCCTTATCAGCAGCTTTCATGGAAGAAAGTGATCGCTCTAAATGTTCGTGATGAGGTGCGGTCATTGTTTTACCGTTTGCCCAAAAATGTACCGCGCGACGAGACACTCCAAAAAGTTTTCCTATTTGATCCCAAGTCAGTCCAGTTAACTGACGTAATACAGCCAAGGAATGAAGATGCTTTTTAGTATTACGACTTTCTGCAAGTCCTGCGTCTGTTTTTGACTCCGCAAATCGAAAAGCCGCAGGATCAACAATAATCCCCGCAGAAGAACCAGGGGATACAGCAGCACTTATTAATGAGACAAAAATAAAACCCACGACTGGTTGTCTGCTCAATGAAGTTGGATATGCTGTATTGCTTGACCTTACCGAAGGGCTATGGAAATTCTCGACCATGTTCATTCTAGGCACCAAATCGAAGGAGGAATTCATCAGTTACAGCCCATCTGAAAAATGCGTAGCTTCTTTCCGCAAATAACTTCGCCTTTATTGTGATCTCACCAGATTGAAATCCGCTTGGGATCTCTTCGAAAACATCAAGATCAATCAAAAAACTTGGCTCATCAATTGGTAGTGTCGTTGATGGATCAACTGTTACGCCAGAAGGAACCATTCCCCAACGGGCAGTCATTTTCTTTCCTTCAAGATCAAATACTGTTTCCGATAATGAGAGATATATCGAATTAGCCATAGATGTTCCAACTACACCCGCTATCTCAGGTCGCACAAGTAATGACAGATCTTGCAGTTCTTTTCCGAGTATTCGATTTATATATCGAATACCAAGCCTAATCATCATTGCTGGTTTGATGTGCTCCTCAACGGCCTCAAGAATTACTTGTAACCGTTCAATGAAGTCATCACGGCTTGTATATTGAGTTGACTCCAACGTAATAAACTGAGAAGTCAGTGTGACCCTCCACTGCCAATCTACTGGATGATCAGAAAATCGCCAGTGCGTCATAGGAGGCGACAGATGCATCCCAATTCCAGGCATCTGAGAATTAAATCCGCTTTCCCTTATCAATGATGCGTATGAATGACTAATGGCGTCTTGAAAATCTGCAACTAACTCCGGGCTCTCAACTCCAAGAACTTCAGAGAACTTAATTTGAGCGATTACCCGAACCAGCGGAGCCTTGCTCAACGGAACTTGGGCGGGAATAGGCCCGTGAAGAGGGCTCATTTCAGTATGTGGAAGGGTGGCTGACATATCAGAAAAGAACTTTATTTTTGTGAAGTATGTAGTGAAGTAAGTGAGATTAATCTTACCACAAGACAGACGCAATCAGTTGCTAATTTACATAACCTCACATATTGAACCTCGCAGAAGATTCATAAGCTACTGATTTAAAGTTACTTTTTACTTCTTATTAAAAATTGAGGCTTCTGACATGAAATCATTAATGGATATAACGTTTCATTACTAATATCCATTTATTTATAGTTACTTTGTCTGAATAGAATAAAATCAACCAATACTTTATTTGCATAAAACAACATGAAATTATTAAAAAATAGAATTTCATTAGAAATCCCAAGCAGAGTCTTAAGAACTATCAACTCTATTAACAGGGAGTCTTTTTGCTGAATATTAATGAACAGAAAAGTCTAGAGCAAGAAGGTTTCAAATTACTTCGACTAGTTCTAATCGATTCACTGAGTCCGGGCAGAATCATTGAATTACCACTTGATGGTGGCACTGTTCTGACAGGTCGTAATGGCCGAGGCAAAACATCTCTTTTGCAACTATTACTGCTGTTTTATGGTGAAAGCCCCAATAAGATCGTCATCGCTGAGGCAGGACGTGAAAGCTTTGTTGGCTATTACTTACCTCGCACCACTTCCTACCTTGGCTTTGAATATCAACGCCAAGGTGGTCATAAACGCATGGTCGTTGCTTACCCTGATAAGCATGGTGAGCGAGTCTTGTACCGATTCATTCGACATGGCTATGACATCAACCAATTCCTGCAAGAGAATGGAGAATTCGTAAAAGTTTCTGACTTTTATAGACATCTTAAAAATCTTCAATTCCAATGCTCTGAGCGTCAAATAGAGACGCAAACGGAATATCGAAACATCATCCAGGGCATCCCAAGCAATTCGACTGATAGAAACCATCTCAAGTATTTGCGGGAGTTGACGCAAGAGTATTCGTTCACGACCTCCAAACAACCGTTACGACAAATCGAAAAAATTGTCAGCGGTATGTTTCGACGTAAAACTAATTTTGATGATCTACAAAGCATGGTTATCGACTGCGTATCGGATGATCTAGCATCACACGCTATTTCTGGCGACCGCCGTAAAATTGAGGACTGGCCCAAAGGTTATAAAGCTTACATGTCAGTCATGGCGCTTGCTCCAAAGATGCTAACGGCGGAAGAGGCTGAGACTCAGTTGAATGCGACCGAATATGCACTCGGTGAAATCTGCGCTAAATTTCGAAGTTTAATCAACCATCTAGATCTGCAAATTCATCAGCAAACCAGTGAAAAAGCCCAACTAGAAACATTGGCTGAAGAAGAGAAAAAGCAGTTTCAGATTAAATCTGATGCAATTAGTGGCGAGCAATTAAAGTCTCAGCAGAATACAGAATATGCTGAGGGTAAAGCACAAGAATTAAAACGAGCTTTTGACGCCTACGAAAAGAAGAATATTCAAGCACTTGCAACAAGAGTTCGCAATGCTCAAAGTTTACGAGACGAATTATCCCAAACTCAAATACGGAAAGACACATTACTAGGAGCTCAGTCAGAAATTGCTGCACGTTTTGAGAGTCTGAAACAAACGGTTAAAGACAGCTTCAATCAATTCAAAGATCAGCAATTTACAAACCGTCAACATCACGTCGAGGCTTTCGAACTAGAACTACATCAACTTGAAGAGGCTTTTGAAAATAATGATTTACGAGTTAAGGATGAAGTAGTAATCAAGCGTAAAGAACTGGATGAGCTTGTTCAAACTGCGATTCGTGAGTATGGCCGTTGTCTGCATGCTGTGGAGCATCCTCAGCCCGATGTCAAATCACTGGAGCTTCTTGAACACAAGCAAAGTGCTCTTGAATCCAAGAGAGCAGAAAAGGTACGGGTAGAAAATCAACGACGAGAGTATGAAGATGCTTATCAAAAAGCATTACAGGATTTTCAAAAACAAGAAGGTATCGTGTCCTTGTGTAATCGACAAGTGGTCGATGCGGAAAGAGAACTTGCTGAAAAAAGAAATCAGCTCACCCCTCTAGAGGGAAGCTTATTACATTTTCTCAGGTTAGAGAATCCCCATTGGGCGTCTGATATCGCCAAGGTAATTCGGGCTGATGTATTAGAGCGGTCTGACCTAGAACCGGGAATGATGGAATCCAACAATACTCTGTTTGGCTTATCGCTTGATCTAGAAAGACTTGATGCCCTCCCCGCTGCAAATATTAGTGAGGCAGAACAAGAAGTCGTTGTGGCAGAAACACGTTTCAAACAAGCTCAAGCAGAGTTAGAAAAAGCTCGCTTGCTACTTCAAAAAATATCTGAAAGCCGTGAAGCAATAGAGAATAATCGTAAAAAGCATGAGATATCCATCCAAAAAGCGAATGCTCAAGTACAGTCTGCACAGGCCGAAGTAGACGAGGCTAAAAGACAAGTTAAGAACAGTAAAGATCAGGTTCTTACTCTGGCAAATGAGCTGTTAGTCAATGCAGAGCAAACGTTAAACAAAGCTAAACAAGATTTAGTGCGATTTGATGAATCAGTTCAATCAGAATCAAAGCTATTGCGTGAACAATATCATCAACAAAAACGTGCCTTAAAGAAGAAGCGGGATGACGAAATCAATGTCATTAGGGCAGAAATCAACGCCCAAGAAGTGCAGCTTCAAACGAATCTTTCAAAATATGATAGCGAGCGTGATGCCGCCCTGCGCGAACAAGGTGTTGATACTGCAAAATTAAAAAGTATTGAAGATGAAATCACGCAGATCAAATCCGAGCTAGTAGCAATCCAAGGTTTTATCAAAGAAGTACAACAGTGGCAATATTGGCAAGAACATGAGTGGCCTAAATATGACGGCTTGGTAGCTGAAGCACAGAAGTTTCGAGCTGAGCATCAAAAATATAGCCAAGCATTGAGTGATCTCAATACTGAATGGCATAAACGAAGTCAAAGCTTGCAAGACCGATTAAAACAGTTTGGGATAAAGCTAGCGAATTATTATGAACAGCGTAAATCAGTAAATCAACGTTTAGAAACCATGATGGGCTATCCTGAAGTTGGTGTTCCTGAGTACGATCCGTCTTGGACTTTCGACGCTCTATCAAGCCTGGCCAATCAGAACACCAAAGAGGTTCATCGTCTTCTCGATACTATTCGTACTTTGATGAGTGAAGTAGCATCCGGTTTTCGACTGCATCAGGGCACGCCCCCAGAGCAATACATGCAAACGACCTTAGCGAACTTATCACCAACCCCTAGTAGGGAATGGATTTCACCCTTTAAGGCATGGTTCGCGAAGTCGCACCAAGAGCATCAGCGTCTCTTATTAATGGACGCCGTATCGATTGCTGGAGAAGTAAATGCTTTTCATCGATCGATGGAAGCATTTCATCTTCGGGTTCATCAATTTAATCGTGAACTACAGGATCACCTAGATACTAGCCTTGCCTTTGAATCTATTTCGAAGATTGGTGTTGAAGTAGTTTCCAGTATTAAAGAGCTGAAGTATTGGCCAGCCATTTGCGAGTTGGCTGAGGCATATCGTGCTTGGAGTAGTAGTGGTTCAAACGATCTGCCACCTCCTGAATTTGCTCAGACGATAGAACAATTACTTGAACACTGGGAAGTCAAAACGGGTATCCGAGCTGATCTCAAGGGTCTGATCCGTATTCAGGGTGAAGTGACAGAAAACGGTAATCGCAGAATATTCAAACGCGCGTCTGACCTTGAAGCAGTTTCCTCTAATGGTCTTTCTTACTTAGTACTCGCCACTATTTTTGTAGCATTTATCAATCGAATTCGTCGTAATGCCAACGTCAACATCATTTGGGCACTGGATGAACTCAAAGACCTCGACAATGGTAACGTCGTTGCGTTAATCGAGTTGCTTCAACAAAATAACATTACCCTTGCTTGTGCTTTTCCTGACCCAGATCCTGAAACGATGGAGTTGTTCCGGCACCGATTTACGGTGGAACCAGATCGACAATTAGCGCAGGTTCGAGTTGCTTTTGACGAACCGATTGATGAATTGATAGATCGAGATTCCGCAGGAGCCAATCATGTTTAATCAGGTGGTGCAATCATTATTAGCCGGAGAATTCATTTGCCAGGTGAGCGATCATGCCGGGTTTTCATATCTAAATGACCCTGCTCATCAACATGAGGTCAATACCTATGTTGGCCGAATTGGCTTGCAATTAACGGTTACCCGCCAAGGTGGTGCTTTTTTTATTGCTCATAACGTAGACGGCGGAGTAGATCGGAAAGCGGCCAAAGAAGTGTTTACAGAGATTAAACAGTCACTACGACCGTTGGTGAGTTTTCTGGATATGGTTATGCGTGTGATGCAAAACGATAATTTACTGATAGTCGGCACGCCAATAGAGGTGAATAAGTTAATGGCGGCCATTGATTCAAATCCCAGTTTTCGCAGTGACTTACAGACTTTAGCGATTCAACTGAAAGTCTCAGGGGATGGAACAGATCGTAACCGGTTAGAAAAAGTACTCAGGGTCTTTCGTGAAAAAGGCTATTTAATGCTTTCAAATCCAGAACGTGAAATTTACCAAATTACTGGAAAGATTGAATTTATCCAAGAGGTCATTGAATTTCTGATGGAGCATGATGCTATTGGGGGAATGGAAGATGAGCCACCATCTACTCAAGGTGAACTGTTATGAGTCAAAGTGTTGATACGATCGTGGCTTACCTCGAGGTATTGCACGCGAATAAGCATTTGATTGCAGCAGCTTACTGTAACAGTGGTATTGCGTCAAATGAGGAGAATCAGCGTAAGATTCGCCAACTCATGCAACATCGTGTCTTGATTCCCTATGTCCAACAAGACTTTAGAATTAGTCCTACTTTGGGTCGTCATTTAGACGAAGTCTTTCAGAGACAACGGAGCTACGCGGTAGGTGCTAATTTTGTTGATTTAGCCAATCGCTTGCGCCAATTAATCATCGAATATACGACCGCTAGTAATGAAAATCGACTGGAAGACCAAGAAGATTATGCAGCTGAATATGATGCTGGAGTTTTCGAATTAGCCTCATTGATTCATGATGAACTTCTTAGTCTTCGGGCTATCACAGAAAACCAATTTGCCAATGTCAGTACGATGGCTGAGAAGCAACGTCAAAATGAGTTTTATCTTGACCGTGCTGAAAAAATTGGTGAAACCATTGCATTACTTGAAGGAGAAAATTTACTAGGCACTCTCTCCGAGTCGCCACTACTAAAGCCATTATTAGAAGTCTATCAACATCAAGTTCTGGTGAAACTAGCTGGATGGCGCTCCACGCACATGGATATCACGTCAGTACTCAAGGCGTTCTTGTATCGTTTACGCCAAATTGAACCGAACGCAAGGCGAATTCGAGCATTTGCCCATTTTCTTCGGAAAAACCCAGACTATCAAACTCCTGATTCAGAAAGTATTCAAACATTACCCGCATGGTCATCTCGGTATGCGGGGCTTCGCCTCAAGACACATCCAGATTTATCTGTTTCACAATCGAGGGATGCGCTAGCTGAGATCGCCCAAAGTATCCCTTCTGCCAAAATTAGTATTGTTCGAGAAAGAGCTGCTGGTAGCCGAATCAATGATGGTGAAGTAAACGGAGTGCGAATCCTTCAGCCCAAACCCGTTCAACTGGCTTTTCATCGCTATTTGCAAGCAGCCTCTAGTTCACAAGTTCCGCTCTCAGCAATTGACTGGAAACGAAAGCAGTCTAAGTTTTCAACCCTAGGAGATGATGCCTGGTTACTTTACGCAATTCACTCCATTGAGATGTTAGGGAAGGAATTTAAATCGGGACGTTGGCAAGGCATTCAAGTAAAAAGAGATTTAGCCCCTGCTGAGCATATTAGATCAGGAAACATCGTAATTAAGGATGTGGCGCTATGGAAAAAAACCTGATTAATAGTTTGCTACGAATTTATCATGGTGAGAAGGATCGATATGCTGCTTCAGGCGTACTTACTCGTTTGATGGAAGATTTTAATATTGGTCAAAGAGTCGGGACTTCCATCGTTTTCTCGAATAATGATCGTGATTCGATTCGCAAATTATTAGCGACTGAAGGAATCGATGTTGAAACAACCCAGCTTGGACAGTGGCAAGAATTAAGTCGAACTGATAGTTTGGAGTTTAGTCATAATGAGAAAATGACAAATGCATCGGTCAGACAAGGTAGAGTCGCTGTAAAAGCCTTACCTGGAAATTTATTGTGGCTCGGTGATGAGAAAATATCTTTACCAATCAGCTCAAATCTTGATATCGATTGGCGATGGTTAGTAGGAAATTGCGATCACACATCTGTCTTACTAGTAGAAAACTGGGAAGCATTCGATAGAATCCATGAAGTTACTTTTGATCTTTCCCAAGCAGGTAAAAATCCTTTGGTAGTCTTTAGAGGAAGTCCTGTATATCGCCAAGATTACGTCATCGCCTTGTTGAATGTTTTAGCGCTGCCAGTCTTTGCATTTGTTGACCTTGATCCCTCTGGACTCATTTTGGCGCAAAGTACGCCACATTTTGAGGGGCTGATGGTTCCTCCTACTCTTGAGCTCGTATCCGCATTGAAGTCTGTCAAGAATTACTCACGGTATCGTAGTCAGTTGATTCAGTCTCAAAGTATTCTGAATAATTCAACACATCCAGATATTGTTAAGCATTGGAAGTTACTGCAAGAATATGGAACAGCATTGCCGCAAGAGTATTTTTTGATGAAAAGAACTTCCTAGAGAATCTCATTGAGAAGATTGAAGCTTTAAATTTTATAGCTTTACTTTATGGTCGAAATTTCTAAATTCACTCAACAAAAAATTAATCTTGCAAAAATCATTGTTTAGCTATATATATCAATACATATCAATAAATACTCTGATAAATCAACATAATGAAAAATTAAGATGCAACCATGATCTGACCTTAAGTTATCAAGATCTAATTAGTTTTTTACTTAACACTCCCTACTCAATTCTGACTAACTGAAATACGGTATTTAACCTTGTGGTTTATTTAAGAACTATGTTCGGTTGAAACAGGAGCCAATACACTTAGTTACCCTGCATTAAAAATTCCGAGACATTTCATGTCATGACAAAGAAGATTTGACAATTGATAAAGGCATGGATTCAAGTCCGAATTACTTAAAATATGAGCACTTCAATTTATTGAGTTAATATTCCTATATATTTTATTAATTTTGGTGAATATATGGCTTATGTTTCATTCATTTCTGACCAGCGCTTTAAAGAAATTGTTAGTGAACTATTAGCAATTGGCGATACCGCCAAAATCAAAGCAACGCAAGATTTTGACCGAAATGTGATTGATCCCTTCTCTATGCTGATGGAAATGGCAAGTTTTGACATGAATTTTGAAGAATGGGTCAAAAGTGAAAAGAGCCGACAAGTACAAAAATCTTTATCAAATGACATAGGTCTTCTTCATCAAAAGATTCTTGGCTCTGTGGGTAATTGGCAAGATTTAAAAAAAGGTAATGTGGTTGATCTCGTAAATACTGACTTAAAAATCATCGCTGAAGTTAAAAACAAACACAACACCGTAAAAGGTTCAGACAAAGTTGGTACATACAAAGAATTAGAAAGCCTAATTATGCCTAAAACCAGTATTTATAAAGGCTATAAAGCTTACTATGTAGAAATTATTCCTAGTACCTCAAACGGTTATGAAAAGGTATTTACACCTTCTGATAAAAAAACTGGGACAAAATGTGACCCAAATCCAAATATCATTCAAATTGATGGTCTTCGGTTTTACAAATTAGTCACCGGGGTGGATGATGCTTTAGAACAAATATTCAATGCAATTCCACAAGTTATAAAAGACTGTCGAGCCAATGTAACAATGGGCGGAATTGACGAAGCCAAGAAGTTCTTTAACACAGCTTATATTCCAAAACTAAAGACTTCTCATCGTAAGAGTTAGACAACATTGCAATAATTGCTTTACCAATGTGATAACCAAGATTGACTGGTACTGCATTTCCAATTTGCTTATATTGCGATGCAGTTGAACCTGAGAATTGCCACTCATCAGGAAATGATTGAATACGAGCATACTCTCTAACATTTAATGGTCTAGTTTCGCTTGGGTGACAGCGTTCAGTTTGCTTTTGAGCTGGGTTACAAGTAAGGGTTAGTGAGGGTTCATCCCATGACAATCTTCTAGCCATACCGGTCTTACCGCCTCCGAGGTAAAAACTTGCCCCCATATATTTCTTCTGAAGATCCATCGGCAAATCTCTCCAATATCCTCCTTCAGGGATTAATTCCATAATTTTCTTTTTTTCAGTAGTGTAGTTTTGACCACTTGCTGGTGGCACTCCACGCAGAACTTCTCGCATACTAACTGTATAGTTTTGTTCTTTTGGGAAAGCAATTAAATGCTTTAAATCTTTTCTTATTCCGAAGATGACCAATCTCTCACGCTTTTGTGCCACATCGAAATACTGAGCGCGCAGTACCCTATAAGCCACATCGTAGCCAAGCTCATCCAACACGTCAAGCATTGTCTGAAGCGTTCGTCCATTATCATGCCTCTCTAAGCCTTTAACATTCTCACCAAGAATCACTTTAGGATTAATTTCTTTTACTGCGCGAGCATATTCAAAAAATAAAGTTCCTCTTGTGTCTTCAAAACCCATTCTTTTACCGGCATAACTAAAAGCTTGGCAAGGAAAACCACCCGCTACAACATCCGCTTGAGTTTTCTTAAAATCAACCTTTGCTATATCTTCAGCAACAACATTCCACTTAGGACGATTGATTTTTAAAGTCTCTGCCGCCTTTTTATCTATTTCGACAAGCAAGTTACAAGCTAAGCCTGCATTTTCCATACCTAGGGCTAATCCTCCAGCACCTGCAAATAGTTCAACAACAGAGTATCCAGACTTCTTTTTAGCCTTTAAAACCTTATATCCAACATCGCCATTCCCGCTATTTTTGGCTAATAACCTATCCAATTCTTGCTTATCAAAATAGCGGTGGCCAGAACTAGACCGATGAGCCTTAATTAAGCCCTTCTTCTCCCAACGACGAATGGTATCAAGAGAAACGCCAAGCTTTTCGCTTGCGTCAGATATTGAAATGTGTGATGAAGTTAGGATCATTAGTAACCTTTGCCTATGCAATGGTTACTATTTTACATTCTTTTTATTATCAAGTCTACTTTATAGTTGGCGAACACTAAATATGTTTAGAATTCCGAAAGTAATTAGCTGGAAATTTCACTTAAATGTTTTAATGCTAATTGCATTGAGAAATTATGCAGTTCTTCTTGGTCAATGAACTGCTCGTTAGATTCAATTTGAAAACTATCAGGGGAAATTTCTTCCACTCGAATACCCACAGAAGATAAAAAAAAGATAATTGTTGAAAGGTCTCTTCTTGAAAATATAACTTTATGAGCATTTTCTTTTATCTGTTGTAGAGGGTCTTCAACAGGTAATTCCATGCTTGGATCAGTTTTTTCTAAATATTCAATTGTTAAAGAACCTTCTTCAACTTCAGTATAAATTTTGTTATTTTTTGGAAGTGATTCTAATGGAATGACAGGAATGGGTTGGCTCATTTTTACCTCGGAAGTATTCTCTTCCATGAGAATCGATTCGGGCTGACCTAATTCTTTAACTTTTTTTTTAAAATATTTTGAAATGACCTCATCTCCATTAGAATCCCTTAGTTTGGCAAAGTCTAGTACAAGAGTTTTTTTGCCGAAAGACTCAAAGTAAATGTCAATTTTAGAACTCGGTTCATCACCATTCAGGGCTAAAATTCGCCCTTCTCCAAACTTGGGATGTGAAACAATATCACCAACTGCAAGTGCTTTTATCTTCTCTAACTCTTCAGAAGCGGATATTTCAGAACTACCATCTTGATTCGATTGAGGATCAACATTCAAATTTTCGTCACTAAATGTGAGTGGCGAATTTTCGATGACCTCTTCCACCTTGTCAATAGATAACTTAATTGATGGGGAATCACTCACAACTTCCACCTCAGTTTCAGGATTAGAAGTCTTTGACCCAAAAACCCAAGTTCTCTTCAAAACAAGGCTTGGTATAGAAGTTAAAGCTCCTAAAGGCTGAATACCTCTAGACGTCAGCTCATTAATAAGTTCGTTAAAAACCATATCTTTATTTAATGACCAAGTCGATGCAAAACAACGCCAAAATTCCCAACCGGCTCTCTCGAGTATTCTTTGTCTTGTCATATCAGCTTGCCAGCGTTCGGGGCCGTGAAAATCATCCCCATCCAACTCGATAGCAAGTCGAGCATCTCCTGCACCTTCAACAACCATATCGATACTAAATGAACCAGACTTCACTTGGGGAGTAACTTTGTATCCCTTATCTGATAGGAGTTTGAAAACTTCTCTCTCAAATCCACTTTCACAAAGATCAATTAACTCAGCAGTATCTTTAATATCTGCAACTAATGGCTTATCAAAATGCTCCAACAATGTTCGCCTTAAGTCTTTAGCGGAAAGCTCATCGAATTGAATCGATCTAACTAAATACATACGATCTCTTGCTCGACTAGCTGCAACGTTGAATCTTTGTTCATATTGATTACCTGACAAGGCATATGATGAGTTTCTATCAATAACCATCGACAAAAAAACAATATCTCTCTCACTACCTTGGAAAGTTTTTGCATCTCCACAAGCAAAATCTCTCTTCATTAACTCAGCCGCAGAATATCTCTCACGAACAATTGAATCTATCAACTTAGCTTGCTCAAAACCGAGAAGAGAAACAACTCCAATTGTTCTTTCTTGCATTTCATGATTTGCAAGAATCAGCCCTATTTCTTCAGCGATGAATTCGGCTTCAAGTCGATTGGTGTTTCGATCACTCTTAAGACCTTCGGTAACGTATACATCGACCAAGGGAGGGTCTAACCTCTCGGTAGCTTTCGGTATTCTTAATGGAAGAATTTCATGTTGATAAAAAGTTTTATTCGAATACTCAATAATTGCTGGCACGCATCTAAAGTGCTCTCTTAACATCACTTGATTACCAGCATATACCCTGGCGGCCAAATCGTACAAAGAACTTTCAGGTGTCATGTTTTGTTTATAGGGCATGTCCCTCAAAAATCGATTAATCAAATTATCGATATGAGTCGACTTGATAAATCCAGCATCGGGCGATACCTGCTTATCATCTCCGACAACTAAGACTTTCTTACCTCTCACAATTGCAGGTAAAGCTAATAAGTCGGATTGACTAGCTTCATCAACAATAACCAAATCAAAGACTCCAAATTCAGATGGCATAGATTCAGATATCTTGCCATGACTCATAATCCAACAAGGAATAGCTCCTTGTGCATCTAACATGGCCGTTCTAGCATCTCTTCTATATCGAGGTGCATTAGTCCCAGTTCCTTTGCCAATTCTTTTAATAGCAGTTGCATAACCAGATAATGCTTGTAGAACTCGCGGAGAAGCATTATTTTTAGTTGATAGCCATGCTTCTTTTGCAACCATTTCCTTGTAAAGTCTAGCTAAATTAAGCTCAGCTGCACGTCTTTTTGCATACATTTCAACTAATTCAGACCTTGCTTCAATTTGATCCAAATAATTTCGGATTCTAGCCCAATTCCAAGCCTCACGCCAATTCAAAGGCAATGCCAAATCTTGATCTGATTGATCAACAGGGTCAGTTCTTAATTTTTGAGCAAGCTTAATGCCTCCGGAGTTCTGAATATATTTACTTAATTCACTAATTGTTTTTAAATAACTACTTAAACCATTAACGCGTTTAAGTTCAGCAATAAGATTTGCATATTGAGACGTCACGGTTATTTGTGGCAAATCTTTATCGCCAAGAATCTTTTCAGTAAAAACCTTTAATTTCTCGGTAATATCACCCGAACAATCGGAGAGTTTTGCCTGAAGTATTCTTAAGTTTATAGTCGCTTGATTTAAAGACTGTTTAAATAAATGTTGATTTAAATGTTGGCGAACAACATTTAAATCGTTTAATCCTCCATGTAACTCAATTAAAGGAGGATTCTTAAATATCTTTTCAGCATACCTTGAGAGAGATTTATCATAGTTTGTTGCTAAATCATGAGCTTTCTTGGCGAGTAATGCCATGCGCTCAATATTTCTCAAAAATAAAATACCACCCTCAAGTTGAGGAATACCTAAAGAATCAGCTATTTGATTCCAACGAGTGGTAAATGTTATTAACTTTTCATCTAAATCTAAATATTTTTTAATATGTGCCCAATCTTCTTGGCTGCTTGGAGGCAAACCAGAAACTCGAATAACAGTAACTAGTTTTTTAATATCTCCATTCCCAATAAATGAAAACAAAGAAAATGGCTTACCATTTGATATGGCTTTAATAATTGCCTGTTTAACCTTTGCGGATCTTATTCCCTCCTCAGGAAAATCAATTGGCTTCTGAAGAAACTCTAAACGGGCATTAATTAGATGATCAATTTCATTAAATAACGCCTCAAGAGCTAGTTTTTCAGCATTAAATGATGGATTACGCAGAGACTTTCTAAGTAAAAATGGCCATGAATTTTCTTCCGTTTCAAAATCTAAAGCAATTTCTCTAGCTTTTTCTAAGTCAAGTAACATCCGCCTTATAACTTCAAAGATTTCCTCTGTAGAAGAAGTAATAGGTAAAAGCTTGCCGGAAGACTCACTTTCATTCAATTCTTTAATTTTTGAAAGAGTCTCGTGAAGTTTTGCGATTTCATCAATAGTTGGAAGAGATTCAGTAACAGGAACTTTTACATCTAAATAAGTAATATCATTTTTTAAGAATCGTCTTGCGTCTCTCAGTCTGTTCTCTTGATCTAAATCAATAGGAATAGCATTTGATTGATCAAGAGTTAATTCATCACGGAACCATCCAAATAAATCTTGTCCACTAACAACAAGGTCAGCCATTTTTTGTGCTCTCAACTTTTGACCATCAACCTCAACGTCAGATAACTGAGCTAAAGCAATTTCATCAACCCTTCGGTCAATTTTTATTAATTCAGAATGAACTAAATCAATCTTATTTTTTAAGATGTCAATTTCTTCTCTAGCAATTTGGGGATGAATTTGTGAAACGCCATGTTGAATTGAACTAATAGACTTCTCAAACTGCGCCATACCCTGACGGTCATTCGTCAACAAAGCGACGGTTAAATGACGAACATCTTCTGGGATTTTTTCTTGCAAAACCTTTAAGGCTGGTTCCCCCTTAGATGTTACTAATACCCGTTTACCTGTAGCTAAATAATGGCAAATAATATTTGCGATGGTATGCGTCTTACCCGTTCCTGGTGGCCCTTGAACAGTAACGCCTGGAGAACTTTCTAATTGCTGAATTATGGTTACCTGTTCTTGGTTATAAGGTAAAGGGAAAAATAATTCTTTTGGCTTTGATCCACTACCATTACCCCGGCTAGATACACCTCTGAAATTAATGGTTTCATACCGAACCACGTCATCCGAGGGAGGAGTAACTAATGCCAAGGAACCTAAAGGAATCTCACATCCTTCCTCTAACTTTTTAATTAGACGCTCCAAGTCTGCTTGCAAGTAACTATTGTTTTTAGGTCGTGTAAAAATTACCCACAAATCTGTTACGTTGAAATTATCAGTCGGGGTAAGAAAGTTTTTTGGCTCAATAGTTTCTTCATATGTACCTTTACTTTGAATGCCTCCCGAAAGCATTTTAAGTACATCTTGATAGGTCGAGGAGTCAAAAGGATTCAGAACCCTTTCTGGATTACTTGTTAATTGAGCTTTACCTCTATATTCAAGATCTGCAGCTCCAGCTATCGATGCGGCTATAAAAGGTTCAATCTCAATTCTTGGTTCTAGAGACCTGGATCTAAGTTCAATATCCATATTCTCTTCTAGAGAAATTTCAACTGCCTGAGTAATCAATGGGTATTGGTAATCAAATAAGCCACCTTCATATTGCATTTTCCATGCTGAAACGCCTATCCCCCAGACTAATTCCGAAGGTTTTGAAGCCTCTTCAGACTCCATTTGATTTTTTAATGCAAATAAGTCCGAATACAACTTGATTGTTTCACGCCTTGGTTTTTCAGCTAAGGCCCAACTCCGCCAATTTTGCTTATATGCATCTAAATATACTTTTAAGCTGGTTCGTAGTTGAACTAACTCCCTATCTCTCTCTTCTTGCGAAAATTCATCTCCAAATTTTTGAATAATTTTCTGAAGAAGCGCTGACTCAATAATTTCAGGTTCTTTGGAAAAAGGATTATCTCTGACCTCGATTAAATCCTTGAACTCTTCATTGGTAATTCTTGGGGAGGGCTGCTCTTCTAACCGACTAACACGTAACCAAATATGATCTTCTGGTACCTGAATATTTAAAGTTACACCCGGCTTATTCTGAATATCTAATGCCTTGATTTTCCAACCAACTTGATTAGCTAAGTTAAAACCTCGTGGATCAATACTTTTTAATTGTTCACCAATATAATCAAATACTTGGCACAAAAGATTTCTTGGTTCTGGCATTTTTATTAGTTCACAAAAAGAATTGTTTAATCATAACAAAATTAAGTAATTATTTAATCAAAAAGAAAGCTCAATGAATGAGCCTAATCGCCTCTAAATTGAGCCCAAAGCTTTAAAAAATCAACAGCCTTTTGCTCAGAAGCAATTTTTCTTGCTCCATGAGCGCTAAAAAGAATAGTAGTGTTGATTCGGTTTAGTTGCTTACGAACTACTGTAGAGGATATATTTTTTGCACCTTTTATTTTTTCAACATAGATTAATTTCTCGCCAGTTTCTTTTATATCTTCAATTAAGATAACTCTAGAGGGACACTGAAATTCAAAACCTCTTCCCTTAGACCACCGCCAACTTATCAAATCATCGACTGAAACATTCTCCGAACCGTCCCAAAATATTTTATCTAGCTTAAATTTTTCCTTATCAAGAATTAATTCATTTGCCTTCACTACAGCTAACTTGTCTACTGCCATAGCTTCTTGAGACCAATCCGCACTTATAACTGACGCAATCCATACCGGAGACCTATTAGATTTTTTCTTTTTTTGATTTAAATTTGAGCCTCCAAAGAAAAAACTGTCTTCCTGTTTATAAAGTGGAATTGATGATTTGGCAACTCAACAGTAATTAAATCACCACATAATTCCTTTATGAAAAATTTTGCATCATTAATCAACCCCAAATCTGTGGTTTCGATACATGCTTCAGATAAGCCTTGGGAGGTCTTAGATACATTTGGGGATCCCACAAACAATCTTCGCCCTAATACGTAAACTTTGGCATGTAGTGACGAGTAGTTATAAACTTGAACGCCCCGATTAATTAATTTCAAAACTTCTGATGGGTTAACTTGTCCTGCCTTAATTGACTCACGATTAAAACGAGTAACCAACACACTTCCTTTAGTCATTGGTAGGTCAATTGCAGAGCCTTTTCCTAAAAAAGGTACGGCTACCCAACTTTTTTGTTTTGAGGTATATTTTTTAATTTGGGGCCATGGATGGGGAGCGTGAAATTTTAGTATCATTTGATTAACTCATTTACAGTAATTAGCTATAGACTATCAATTCAGAAGCTCACTTGATGATCCTAGCTTTCTTACGATTTATACATCAATCGGTTTAACATTGCCATTATTCAAAATACAGACTGTCCTTATGCTTCTCTCAACGAGATGTTCATAGAGAATTAACTCCACTAGAAATGTTCCAGTTAAGATATTAAAAAGGGTTTATCTTTACGCTAGCGAACGCTTTATTAGTAATATGACTAGACTCACGCCTAATCGTATACTTTAAAAACTATGTTCGGTTGGGGCTATTACAGTATATTTCCAACACATTTAAATTTCTAATTTTATTAACTAAAAAGATTTTCTAACCTTGTGATAATCCAAAGCTACTTCTATATCCAGTTATCCTGTGGATGTTTACGGTGAGAATTTCAAGACCTTATAAATTAAACCAAACATTTTCTGATCAAATGTTAAGATGTGCTTTAAAATTTAAAATTCTAATTAAAATTAGTCCAAAGCTTAAAAATTAATTAAAGCCATTGAGCAATTTATGGAAAGTTGTGATCAACCATAGATAATATAAGGCGTGGAATGTCAGAACCAATACCCGTAATCGATTTGTTTGCTGGGCCAGGGGGGCTGGGAGAAGGTTTCTCATCTTTAAGGAAGAATGGAGAAATTGCATTCAAGCTAAAACTTTCAGTCGAAAAAGAACAAAGCGCATATCAAACACTAATGCTCAGGGCATTATTTAGGGCATTTGGAAATAGGGTGCCAGATTCTTACTACGACTTCATAACTGGGCATATTTTAAGACAAGAGTTTTATAAAGATATCGTAGTTGCTAGTCATTTTGACGAAGCTACAAATGAAGCAAGGAATGCAACATTAGGAGTTACCCCCACTTTAGATATTGATAGATGGATTAAATCTGGGGTTAAGGGGCAATCGAAATGGGTATTAATTGGTGGTCCTCCGTGCCAAGCTTATTCTATTGCCGGTAGATCAAAGATGATGAACAATATTGAAAAGTATGAGTCAGATGTAAGACACCTGCTATATAAAGAATATTTACGTATTATTGAACATCATGCACCCCCCGTATTTATTATGGAAAATGTAAAGGGGATGCTTTCTTCAAAACTTAATGGTGAACTGATTTTTAAAAAAATCATTACCGATCTTTCTAATCCCAAAACGGGGTTGGAATATGAAATTAGATCTCTAACACTTGACACTCCATCAGATGAGCTTGAACCAAGAGATTTCATCATTAAATCTGAGCTCTACGGCATTCCTCAGGCTCGGCATAGAGTCATCTTATTTGGGGTGAGAAAAGATTTAGCTAAAAAGAAGCACCTCACTCTTCGACAAGAAGATCAAATGGTAACTGTTAATGATGTATTGAAATCAATGCCCCATATACGAAGCAAACTCTCTCAAGAGAAGGACTCTTTGAACGAGTGGTATGAGGCCGTGCAAGGCACTAAATCAATGTTAAGCGGTTGGAATCCAGAACTTAAAAAGACTTTAATTGCTGAAATGGAGCGAAATGCCCAACTAAGCCTTGAAATAATGAATGCTGGATCACCTTTTTGTAAAGGTAAGCCAAAAGCTTTAAAGAACTCTGAACTAAATGACTGGTTAATAGATCCAAAGCTAAACGGGGTTATTCAACACCAATCTAGATCACATATGCGCTCAGATATTCAGAGATACTTTCTGTTATCAAATTACGCGAAAGTACTAGAAAGATCGCCCAAAATTAGGGAGCTACCGCCTAAATTGTTACCCAATCATCAAAATGCTAGTTCAATTGATGCGCCTTTTCAAGATCGATTTAGAGTGCAGCTAGGAGACCAGCCCAGTACAACTATTGTTTCTCACATCTCTAAGGATGGACACTACTACATTCATCCCGATCCGTCTCAAGCACGAAGTTTGACTGTAAGAGAGGCTGCCAGACTTCAAACATTTCCAGATAACTACTATTTTGAAGGAAATAAAACCTCTCAGTATGGTCAAGTTGGCAATGCCGTCCCGCCGTTGCTAGCAAAAAAGATTGCTGAAATTGTTTACGCTTTTCTAGGCAACTAATTAAACTCAGGTATGTTATCAGCCGGTGGAGAATACTTCCCTTCCTTAACCGCCTCCCAGCATTCAGATTTTTTAGCCCACTCTGAAATCATTCGGCCAGCCGATGACTTATGAAGAGCAGTATTAACCTCTCCAGCCCAAATTTTTAGTTGATTTCTAAGTTCCGTGGATATATCTTGATTTGTCCAAACGCGATCAAAGTTAAATTTACTTCCATAAAACTCAGAGAGCATAGCAACTAGATATGTGGCCACATTTCCTTGGAAGGCTGGGAACATTGGTCTAACTAACGCACTAGTTTTCTTATAAATAATGGCCTTTGAAACCATATTTTTAAATTCAGAGACAGTTGGCGTAGGGAAGGGATTCCCATCAAGGCCTGTATTGATATAGTCCATAAATTTTTCAAAATTCTTTTGCGAACCTAAGCTCACCAAGTCAGGTCTTCTATCCCAAGTAAGCATATATTTTGCCAAATCAGTTTTTGTGATCTTCCTCGAAGATGGGATAACATCTGTTTTCAGTGTCTTCAGTTTTGCTGGAGTATTACCTTCACGACTGAGCAAGGTATTGTAACTACCCGCAGCTCTTTCATAAAACCAACGCCCGATGCCATTTGGGCAATAGGTTGAAGATGCGAGCTTTTCAATCTCGACATGGAATGGCTTATTAGCGGCTAAATCTGATTGCCTAACTGAGTTTTGACTATTAGCATATCTTGAAATATCCGACACCAATGATTCTTCGTCTTCCGGGCTGGTAGATTTAAGAATGATAATTTTTGCGGGAATTCGGACGCTAGCTAAATTAATCTCTGGGAATTTCTTCTTTGAGAAATAGATTGATGCGGTTGTTTGACCACCGTTAACAATCTGCATACCTTTCAACCCTTTAATACCTGGGCCTCCATCTGTAGTTTTCCCCAGCATTATTTCATCGGCAACTAGAACAATTCCATTGTTATAAGCCATGAACTTTTCAGGATCACTCCTCAAAGTATCTCTAATACCTCGATTGATTTTCCCGGTAGAGCTTAAAAATGACCGTACGTTAGCCTCCAGCAATCTAGGTCCATATTTTTCATAAATGAACCGTAGGGCTTCTCCATTAATTACCGTTAAAGCGTAGTCATAATCATCTATCTGCCCAGGGACGTAGACACAAGGTAGCGCTGTACCAGACACATCCTCAAAGTTCACAATCAATTCATCTCTAGGCTTACCTTCAGACCAATGTCTAAATAAGCGCTCAATATCCATAACCTCCAACTTCACTGTTTTCCCGCCGATTTCACGAGACTTAAAGTTTTTGGATTTAGCTACGCGGTCAGATAATACATAAACCCTAACTTGCTCTAAGGATGAGTAGCATTGCTCAATTGTTAAGACAAAGGCATAGGCATCATGAGATTCATGCATTGTTGCAGCCAACTGACCGTCAGCGCACTTTGCTAAAAATCTCAGGCACTGTTCAGCTGCGGTTTTAGTTTCTGTTTCAGAAATTTGTTGAACTTCTCTTGTGTCACTATAAAGGCATACGAATAAATCTAGTTGCTCCATATCCTCAGAAAGTGAGAAGCCGGTTAATCGTAAATTTGCATTTCCAACTTTTCCAGAGTAGTGACAAATATCCGGATCGAATGTCATTCCAATTTCGGACATGTGCTTCATTACCTTTTCCGAAAATACTAGCTCCGGGAATGGAAAACCATCTTCATTTGATTTGATCCGGCTCTCAATATCTTGATGAACCTCATCCTGTAACTGATTTAAGAATTCTAGTAATTCCATTAAATGCTTACTCCTAATTTATTTAGTATTTCCATTATGTCTAAACTCTTGGCTGGCAGGGAACTAATATCTATTTCATATCTTGCAGATTTCACCAAAGGATTAACCAATTGTGGCGTCAATCTAGGAAAGTCTTCATCTACCTCATACATTAAAGATTTTTCCACTACTAAAAAGCGATCATAGGCACCGGAATGTGTATCTAAATATCCTGAGCGCAATAATCTACTCTCAAAATTACTTAACAAGCTTAGATCCCCAGCTAAAGCAATGCGTATTTCATCGATTAACATTGGTAACGTTGTCCCATTTGGGGATAGTGCTAATCTTTTACCGACTAGATAAAGGGGCTTATATGTACTATCACTTAGCTGATCTAATGAACCTATCTTTGCAATAAATCCATCTTGCGAAATAGTAGATTTGACCTCAATTGCTCCAAAGCCAATATGGAAATCTTGCAATCCATTCAGAGGACCATCCCAAGTTTTAATAGCCCCCTCTTTAAGCCCTAAGCCAAGCAAATCCTTCAGAAAAGAGAGCTCTCCAAAGAGTCCGGTTTGACTTTCTATTGTGAGATTCTGTCGTCCCTTCTTCATGAAATCTTGCCAGGCTGAAACCCTATCCAAAAAAGAATGTAAAAGGATGTCTCCTTTTACAGTACTCAGCTCCTCTATAAGTTCAAAAAGGTTTTCTAGCATTGCGACATATAGATCAAGCTTTCCGTCTTGGGATCTAGTAAGTGCAAGCCATCTTTTTCCCTCAATATCTACAGGCTCAACAGAGAAGCCCTTCCCACTGGGCAGTAGCTCAGCTCTTGGCAAAGTTGCTATCTCAAAGTTAAAAATTGCCGCTTCGCTAAGCCGAGGAAAGGCCATGCCCGCCAACAAGCGACAATTCAAAAAGCTTGTAACAGGAATTACCTGCCAGCCATTTTCAGTGGTGGAAGCCTCAAATGTTTTCCATGCTCCTAAAAATTCATTAATCAGCTTCACCAAACTCCTCCCAGAATACTTGATTCACTTGGTATTCCACCTTAACGCCATCTTCACTTGCTTTAGTGGATGGAAAGCTGATTGCAAAGCCCATAACGGGGTCCCGATAGCCAACATCTTCAAACATTGAATCCTTGATTGCATCCTTACTTGAATCAAGCGGGTAAAGAATCAATAAGCCCTTATTAATAGGTGCATGACCTTCATACCCAAGACCTTTGATTTTTCGGATATAAATACCGCCAGGGATTTTTGGTGGCACCAGATTACTTCTGGCAGGGTCAAGCATCCAAGCCTTTTTAGTAGCTTCTAAAGCGGCTGACCAAGTAGTCTCATCTAAATCAACGGCTTCATCACTAGGGTCGGTTAGAACTCCAATTGAATATTTACCCTCAACACTTTTATGTTTTCGAGTTTTCATACTATCAATCTTTAAGCCGCTTTCGAATGTATATGCAGCGCCACTACCCTCACCCATTAATACAACATTCCAATCCTTTAATTGATCTGCGACTAATAATTTCTTAACAAAATTAGCAATCATTTGACTATTAACTCTAATCGAGGTTGGGTGAGACTCATATTCACTCAGGAAGTCGATAATTTTTATAGGATCAACCCCTACCCATAAATAACTATTACGTAATTCTTCGTTCCTACCACTAGGGCGACTCAACTTAATACCTTTCTGTGATGGCTCACCCATAGAGGTAATTAAATGATTTGAGGCCGCCAAATTCAAAAGCTGCTTATTCTTTTCTTTAAAGAATGCAATTGTTTGCAATAAGCTTCCGCTAAACGATAAATATAGTGTTTCGGCAGTCCTCATCTTCAGAGGTGATGTAACCATCAATACTGAGTGGGACTTCACCTTAAGACCATAATCAAGAGGTGATCCACCACTCTCAACCATAAGATCAAACTCTTCCCTTAACTCTTCAGCTGCATCGGTTATATCTGCAAACCATCCAATCAAATCCTCAGTTATGTATAGGCGACAAACATCTACATAGCCCGGCCGATAACCAAACCACCGCCCCATCTGCATTAGAGTGTCATACATTTTTGATGTACGAATAAAATAACTGACACATAGTCCTTCGAGAGTTAAACCTCGTGATAACTTATCACCACCAATCGCTATAACCTTTAGACCTTTTTGGACATGGGTAGTGTAATCCAACGCATCCTTAGCGCTCCCATTAATCATCCTAACGCTGATATCAGACAACACTCTTGGCAGAATATTTAGAACCTCATCCCAAATTGGAAATGTTTGAGACAATTCTAAATACTTATCATTAGAGGCGATGTCCTCAAACTTTTTATAGGTTGGAGCATAGTCCTTTAGCCACAGATCCTTTAGCGTATCTATGACCTTTTCGTTATCGATCTTCCAAGTTATTCTCTGTCTAATATGGGCAACATATTTCTCAACTTGGTTATATACAGCCTCTTGCACAAGATTAAATCTGGTTACATGAACCAACATTGAAGAATGTTTATCCTCTTGACCGCGCAAATATCTAACGGCACATGTTAAAAAAAAGGAATTAACAGCATCCTCAAGACTCTTGGGGATGCGATCTTCACCATTGCATAGCGGTTGATGATCCTTCTTGTGCTTTAAGGGTATCCACTTAAGCTCTTCAGCTTCACCCTTGTAAATAATTGAACGTATGACAGGCATCCCACCAATGCGCTCCTCCTCACCTTGGAGACCAAATACTCTTGCAGGGCCAATGTAATTTGATGGGGCACCTAAATTCTTAATGAATGCAGATGGAAATAGGTCTTCACCTTCTTCAACAGTTTTATTTTTTCGATGAATAAAGATATTGGCAAACGGTGTTGCGGTGTAGCCAACATAAGCCGACTTTGAAAATGAATTGAGAATTTTTCGAATGCCCGCATTGATCGCTTTAGGCTGATAATTCTCATCCAAAGTGCCGTCCGAAAAATGAACCTGCTCTCCCGTATCCACTGAAGCATGATCTGCCTCATCATCAATAATCATTAGCGGCAATTTAGAAACATATTTACGCTGATTCTCATCCGTAGCATCAGCAACGTGGTTCTTAATCCATTTGAGCAGCCGATTTAATACGGTTTTGTTCTTTTTAACCACAAACAACCATGGTCGCTCCTCTGGTCGATTTGCCAAATGATTGGCTACTCTAGTATTGAAATCTCCATTATCAAGTCGAGTTGTGAAACAAGCGGGAGATAGCTGTATATCAGAATCAATCTCTCCAACACCAACACCAATTGGATTTGCTGGATCGCCACTCGAAGACGTTTCGTAACCTAGAAATCCTTCCTCTAGGCGTATTTGGGTTTGAGAACGTAAATTATTATGCATGCCCGCCAAAACAATAATTAATTTATATCCGGCGTCTGCAGATTTTGCGACTAATGCCGTGTAGTTACTTGTCTTACCAGATTGAACATGTCCAACGACTAATCCACGGCGATCAAAACCGCCATCTCTTTTTGGATCAGCCAATAAATCTAAAATTTCATCCGTGGTTTTATCTAATTTTTCTACGGCAGGAGCTGAAATCTGCTGTTCAAGCCAAGTTGCATAACGTTGCCAGTATTTCCAATCTTGCTTTCTTTCACCAGTAATCCATGGCTCACTTTTTTTATCAGAAATCGTTGAGTCCGTTCCAATCCATCGACTGAAACGCCGAATTAACTCCTCAACAACTTCATTTAACTCTACTCCCTCTGCCATAGAGGGATCCATTGCAAATGCGAGCTTTATTTTTTCTTGGATTAGTGAGGGAGTAATTAAACTTTTATCCTTAACCCTCATCAGAAGGGTTTGGGTAATATTAATTACGCTAGTTAAATTTTCTATATTTGCGCTCATTTTTAAACTTTATAAATTTGAAATTAAATTAGGGTAAAGATTAAAGGGCTCACTAGATAACAATGTCTTTTTCGCCAACTCTGAGGACATACCACGCCTTAAAGTTAAATCCTCAAATACTGCAGTGAGGACCTCAACCACGCTTTCGGATGGCTGCTCAGCAAAGGCAGTTCTTGGGGTTTCTTTGGCCTCAGCAGTATCAAGCCATATTTTTTGCACGGGGACAGTTTCTTCAATAATCCTCAGTAGTACTTTAATTTGTGGACTCAATTCCCCAGAGGATTCAATGATGGATTTAATAGCAGGGTGATCTGTGTCTATTCGATAACGGATTCCACCTTTGAAAACCTCAGATCTCCACGCATTATGTATTTCCTCTATATGCGTGCTCTTGTTATACAAGCCCCTGTGGGCAAAGACTCTTCTCGCCTTTGCTCTTATATCTTCTGCAATTTTTATTAGCATTGGCCTAATTGAAAGTGGTGGGCGCGCTATTGACTTCCGAATATCAATCTTCCAATCAACATCGGATGTATTTGTAATGTCTAATGATATTCGAGCAAGTCTATGTGACTCTTCTTTAGTCCATGCCCTTCGTCCGCCTAAACCCAGCCAACCACCAGAAACTAAAAGCCGATCATTTCGGTAAACATAGAATCCCTGTTGTGAATTCCAACCATCCGGCCCACCCCAACGCTCATATTCCTCAGTTGTCAGCTGGTCGTTGTGAGGTAGAACATAACCTCTAATCTTAACAACTCCAGAAGCAGTTCTAAATGACGCTTCAGGAGAAGCCATAGTAAAAGAGTTATTACTCATAAACGGATCCCACGGCCTTACTGGTACTTCGTTAATAGTCAGCCTGAGCCTAGGGTAGGAGCCTTCTATAAAGCGATGAAAAATCATGCCCAAGGTCTGATCAACCTTTTCAATCAAATCTAGATACTCTTGCTCAGTAAAGCCGGGTGTGACGATACGGTCCATTACCTCCCACAAAACTACCGAACCATTAGGGGTTGGCATGTTTTCGACTATCAACCCTCCAGAGTTCGGATCAGCACCTTCTAATAAATGCCAGCCCCCGTAAGCATTATTGGCAAGATAGTCTAGATCCCAGCGCAAACAGCTTAAAACACCGTCCTTCATCGAGCCGACTGTCAACCGTCTACACTGGGAAAAGGAGGCTGACTTCAACCCTATTCCAAATCTCCCCAGATCATTTGGGTTTCTCTGGGAGGTAGGATTTTTATCCCCAAGTCTCATTGCTAATTCAAGCTCATTATCATTCATGCCGTAACCATCATCCACCACCAAAATGGAGCTCTCGGTGCCCTTCCAAATAAACTTAAGACAAATATTTTTAGCGCCAGCAGAGACTGAGTTATCGATAATATCTGCTAATGCAGCCCCCGTGGAATATCCCAAGCCACGCAATGTTTCAATCATTGCGGATGCATTTGGTGGTGCTGATCTAAATTTATTTAGTTGCATCACGATTCCGATATAGGCTTATTAGAGATTAATCCTAAGTGCCTCAGGGCCGAAGGACCTTGAAGCCTTTTAAAAGCCTTTGCTTCAATCTGTCTTATTCTCTCCCTAGTTACACCATGCAACTCTCCAACCTCTTCAAGGGTAAGTGGGACTCCGTCATACCAACCAAACCTTTTCTTAATAACTCCAACCTCTTTTGGATCCATACTTTTAAATATAGATTCAAATGATCGTCTTAACATCCAATTTGACAATGCAGACTCATCCTCATGTGAAGGCAATCCTAGGGAATCAAGGCAAATTTGGTCATTTGGGTCCTCAGAATCAATTGAAATCATTGTAAATTTTGCGCTTTTTGCCCTTTGAACCCTCAATTCCGAGATACCTAGCACCTCGGCAATTTTGTTATTCTTTTTATGGAGAGGAACATCAATGAGTGCTCGCTCTACACGATCAATTTTGTTTAGTAAATCCCCTAAATGAACTGGGAGTCTGATCGTTCTTGATTTATCCTGAACCATTCGACTAACCGCCTGACGAATCCACCATGTAGCATAAGTAGTAAATCGAAAACCTCGCTTGTATTCATATCTTTCAGCAGCTTTAATTAATCCAATAAAACCCTCTTGAACTAGGTCAGAAAAAGGAAGATCGGTATATCTATAAACTCTAGATACATGGGAAACAAGCCTTAAATTCGATGTAACCAGCTTATTGCGAGCCTTTAGAGCATCCTCAATATGAGAGGATAAAGTTGCATCTTTTAATTGCCCAAAGAATATTAGATTCTGTATATATTTAAAGTTGATATTAAGGTCAAATAAAAGCTTATGAATTGCATATTGAAATGACTCTTCATTATCACGCTCAACCAAGCCTAAAAATTCTTTAATTTGAGGATCAAATGTATTAGTTTCATTTCGCTCTTCTTCAACTGAATCATCTAGAGGGGTTAATAGTTGATTTTGGATCAAACTATCGTCTTCATCTACCACTTCTACTTTTTCAGAAATCATCTCTTCAATCTCAAGAGAGCCATTCAAGACTTTTTTAAAATCATCCGCAATAATACTTATAGCCAGTCGATTACTTACGATACTATTAATACATTCTTCGTAACTACTATCAATTTGTTTTCCTAGATCAATCTCCTCCTCACGAGTTAGTAGACTTCCTCCCTCAAGTGGGATAGTCAAGCTACGATAAAACCATGATTCATCTTGAAGATTGTTATCGATGAAATAAATTAATTGGTCGTACAAGTCATCTAAATAGTCATCTTCAAGCCAAACCTTAAGTTCTACATCCACATAAAAGAAGTACTGTATTTTAAATTCCAAATCCTCAAAAGCTAAAACTAATGTATCTAAAAAAACCTCATCGAGCTCATCTTTCTCATCTAGTGCTATTTTCTCTAACAAGGATATTGGAATGGCCCCGTTGGAATAACCCAGATAAATTGCCTCTTTTATCAGGGCCTTATCAGAAAAAGATAGCTGCTCTTTTTTCCTGACCCAAGCTATTTTTCCAGGTAATTCAATTTCTATATCAGTCCATTCTTCATCCTGATCAATAGGTTTGTGAGAAAGAATTTTATTCTGAATCCTATTTGACTCAGTGCCAATTTCAATTTCGTGTGAAGGGAGTAGAATTTCGGAATCTTCTAGCCAACCGCTTAAGTCAAAAAATTCTGACTGTGTATGGGAATCAATAGAGTCCTCAGTTTTTGAAAATTGGGCAGTTAGTGCTTGAGTAACCTCAACAAAACCGGCAATTTCAGAGAGTTCAATAGCAGTCTGATGGGCATTATTTTTAATGATTGGATCAGCCCCAAAAGATAATAAAAGGTTTACTACCTCCAAATTTCCTTTTCTGGCTGCATACATCAAGACAGTTAATCCATTTTTATCTTGAGCATTAATCAAATCTCCTCGGTTCAATCTATTAACAATTGCAACAGTTACATTTCCAAGGACGGCAAATTTCAATAAGGAGCTAAAACCCTTTTGATTTGAATCGACATCTTCTAAATTACCATCTGCCAAGATAAAATCATTCCAATTTATATATTTATGGATAATCCTAATACTAACGCAAGCTTGAAAAATCAAATAAAAATTTACTAAAAATTAGATTATTAATAAATATATTTCATTTGAAGCTCATTGATTGAGCTTCCAACATTCAATTGAGTTATTAGAAATATAATCCCAAAAGGATATCTGTGTAATCTAACTTGGAATTGAGGATTGAATCGCTTCCGTTACTGTAGGCAATTATGGTGAAGAGCCAATATTTAGAGAAGTTCCCGATTCTCCAGGCCCTTTATCAAGCGAAGCAGAGGCGCAACTCATTCCTACTTCTAAAAATAGTCCCCGCTAAAAAGGCAAAAAATATATTCCAGAATTTCTACAATTACTCGATCAATTTGAGGAAAGTCCGGCAAAAATCATTACCCAGACAATTCGTTCTTGGTTAGAGCCGATCATTAGGATGTGGCGGTTTTCTAAATCCAATGGCATTACTGAAGGCTTCCATACTAAAATGGAAATGATTTCTAGAAGAGCTTTTGGTTTTAGAAATTTCCAAAACTACCGACTCAGAGTCTTGGCTTTGTGTGGTTGGAGTGGAGTGATTAATCGTGTTTAATAAATGCTCATCCCCCGATTATGGTGAAGAGCCGAGTCTTGGCTTTGTGTGGTTGGAGTGGAGTGATTAATCGTGTTTGATAAATGCTCATCCCCCGATTATGGTGAAGAGCCCGATTTAATTGGTCGGGACGGTGTGATTCGAACACACGACCCCTTGCACCCCATGCAAGTACGCTACCAGGCTGCGCTACGCCCCGACTGAAAATTGATTATATCAGTTTGTAACTTTCTTTTTCTCAGAAGTGCTACTTAGAATACTTAAAACAGCCTCAAGTTCTGACCTGATTTGCCACTGACTCTCTAACTCTTGTAGACGATTCTTCGCCCCATGGATTGTAAATCCTTCGTTGTAAAGTAAGTCTCTAATACGTCGAATCAATACCACCTCATGGTGTTGATAATAGCGACGATTACCTCGCCTTTTCTGTGGTTTTAACTGATTGAACTCTTGTTCCCAATATCTTAGAACATGAGGTTTGACCGCACACAAGTCTCCCACTTCACCAATCGTAAAATACCGTTTTGCTGGTATCGGCGGAAGCGATTGCTGTAAAACGGACTTTAAGTCTTTTACAGGAATTTCACTTGCTTGGTTCATTAGAGTCAATTGCATCCTTCAATTTTTGGCTAGCATGAAAGGTTACAACTCTTCTAGCACTAATCGGAATAGACTCACCTGTTTTCGGATTTCGGCCTGGTCTGGCAGTTTTATTTCTCAACTGAAAATTACCAAAACCGGAAATTTTCACATCCACGCCCCGCTCTAAATTTGTCGCAATGATCTCAAAAAACGAGTCAATCATTTCCTTCGCCTCACGCTTGTTAAGGCCGACATGATCAAAGATCGCTTCGGAAAGCTCTATTTTCGTAATCGTGGTTGATGTGTTTTCCATGGTTTTCTCTATATGTTTTCTTGTAAGAAATTAAATATTACCGCAATCTCGCAGAAAATTGAACAAGAACTTTCTCTAATATCCCTGAAATGACCCCTTCAACCTCTTGATCTTGCATGGTTTGTTCTAAATTCTCGAGGGTCAGTCTAAAGGCTAAGCTCTTTTCATCCAAGTTCATTCCACCTGGACGCTCTTGAGTCGGCCTGAAATCATCGAATAAAACGATCTCTGTCACCAGCTTCGGCGCTGCTGCTTGTAAGGCAGATAAGACTTCACCAGCCGGAACACTCGACTTCAAAACAATCGCTAAATCCCGTTTCACTGCCGGGAAACGACTCAACTCAGAAGTGCTTGGCAGACTCAGTTCTGACACTGCTGCCAATTCCACTTCAAACATCACCGGTGCAGAAGATAGCTCCAAAGATTGCTGCCATTTAGGATGCAGTTCACCCATGACACCTACTTTTTGCCAAGTCGCTTGGTTATTAACTGTAGTTTGTACCTCAATACTAGCCGCGCGACCCGGATGAAAAGCTGGATGATCCGTTAAAGCCACCGTCCTAATGGTCAGAGGTGCTAATAAATTCTCAAGATCCGCTTTCACGTCAAAGAAATCAACGGGTCTGGCATTAATCCCTTTTTGACCCCACTGCTCACTAAATAAACTACCATAAGCAATCGCCCCCATCATCAAGGTCTGACGATTACCAATCGTGGTCGTTTCAGAATCTTCTACCTGTGAATCTTTACTAAAAACGCGTCCTACTTCAAACAAACGCACGCGAGCTGCTTTGCGACTCACATTGGTTTTCAGATTATTTAAGAGAGACCCTAACAAGTTACTACGCATCACAGCAAACTGTTCAGCAATCGGATTTAAGACTTTTACTGCTGATTCATTACCCGCAAATTGTGATTCAGAAGCTTGATCAATAAAGCCGTAGTTCACCACCTCTTGATAACCTGCTGCCGCTAAGGCATGTCTAAAGCGATGGATCGAGCGCTGTTTTTCATTAGTTTCTTTAACAACTAGTGCGGCTTGCGGTGCAATCTCCGGAATATTCTCAAAACCGTAAATACGCGTAATCTCTTCAATCAAATCTTCTTCGATCGATAAATCAAAACGATAAGCTGGAGGTTCTACAACAAAGATTTCTTGTGGAGTACCTGGCTGTTTTCTGGCATAGGCAAAACCTAAGCGATCAAAATATTCAGCGATTTGCTGCGCAGTAATTTCCACCCCCACAATCTTCGCCACTCTCGCCACACGCAGCTCCACTGGCGGGCGCTTCGGTAAGGATAAAACTTGATCAGAGACGGGACCTGCTGCGCCACCACAGATTTGTAAAATCAACTGCGTCAAATAATTTAAATATTTCACCGTTGAGCTAGGATCTACCCCACGCTCAAAACGGTAGGCTGCATCAGTCGAAAAGTTCAAAGCACGAGCACGTCCTTGAATCGCAGATGGCCACCAAAAAGCAGATTCTAAATAGATATCGGTTGTGTCTAAGGTCACCGCACTCGCGTCACCACCCATCACACCAGCCAGACTCTCAATCCCAGTGCTATCTGCTACAACACCAACTGGCAAAATCACGTCTTTGAGTTGTATTGTTTGACCATTGAGTAATTTCACGCTCTCATCAGGCTTGCCCCAACGCACAGTAATATCACCGGTGATTTTGTGTAAATCAAACACGTGAGTAGGCTGACCTACTTCTAACATCACGTAATTCGAAATATCCACTAGTGCAGAAATGCTTCTCTGACCAGCACTCTCTAAACGACGTACCATCCAACTAGGAGTAGTCGCTTTGGCATTCACACCCTTAATCACACGACCCGCAAAACGACCACATAAATCGGCGTCTTCTACTTTTACCTTAACGGTGTCATTACAAGTTTCTTTAATGGGTACGATCGCCAGCGTTTCAAGCGGAGCACCAGTTAAGGCAGATACTTCACGGGCAATACCTAAGACGGATAAACAGTCTGCTTTATTTGGCGTGAGCTTAATCGTAAAAATCGTATCGTCAAGATTCAAATACTCACGAATACTTTGACCAAGTGGTGCATCTGCTGGCAATTCTAAAATCCCTGCATGATCATCACCCAGGCCGAGTTCACGACCGGAACACAACATGCCGTAACTCTCAACGCCGCGTAGTTTGCCCACTTTAATCGCAAAGGGCTTACCACCCTCCTCAGCAGGAGGTAGCAAGGCACCGACCATTGCACACGGAATCTTGATACCAGGACGGGCATTCGGAGCGCCACACACGATTTGTAGTGGTTCCGTGGACAATGCACCAACAGAAACTTTACAGACTCTCAAGCGGTCTGCATCCGGATGTTGCGTGGCTTCTAAAATCTCAGCAATAACGATCGAACTAAAAGGTGGCGCTACGGCGCGGGTTTCTTCTACCTCAAGTCCAGCCATGGTTAATAAATGGCTTAGTTCCTCAGTGTTAATCGGTGGATTAACAAATTGGCGTAGCCATGATTCTGAAAATTGCATAGAAGTACTCCGGTATTTATTTAAGCAGGGAACTGCGCTAAAAATCGAGTATCGTTTTCAAAGAAAAGTCGCAGGTCATCCACCCCATAGCGCAACATAGTTAAGCGCTCGAGTCCAGAACCAAAAGCAAAGCCAATAAAGACTTCAGGATCGAGGCCCATGTTTTTAATCACTTGGGGATGAACTTGCCCAGAACCAGAAATCTCTAACCAACGACCGGCAAGTTTACCGGACGGAAAGGCCATATCGATTTCAGCAGAAGGCTCGGTGAAGGGGAAATAAGAAGGTCTAAAACGCAACTGGAGTGCATCATCTTCGAAAAAGGCTTTTAAGAAATTCGTGTAAATTCCTTTGAGCGCCGCGAAGGATACTTCACGACCAATCCAAAGACCTTCTACTTGATGAAACATTGGGGAATGCGTTGCATCACTGTCCACGCGGTAGGTTCTACCGGGAGCAATGACTTTAATATCCGGCAGCGTATCTAAATTACCATGCGCCGCTAAATGTCTTGCAACCGTATGGCTGGCAAAACGAATTTGCATTGGACTTGTGTGGGTTCTGAGAAGTAACTGTTTACCGTTCTTGTCACTACCTTCTACATAGAAGGTATCTTGCATGGAACGTGCAGGATGATTTTCAGGACTATTTAAAGCGGTAAAGTTATACCAATCGTTTTCGATTTCAGGGCCTTGAGCCACTTCAAAACCGATGGAATGAAATATTTCTTCGACGCGCTCCCAAGTTCTCATGACCGGATGCAAACTACCGACGTGTTGACCACGACCTGGTAAGGACACATCAATAGATTCTTGGGAAAGGCGTAATTGCAAAATCGCCTCAGCGATTGCATTTCTTTTGTCTTGCAAAGCTGTCTCGATGGCGACTTTGGCAGCATTAATCTTGGCACCCTCGGTTTTACGCGTATCCGGGTCCATCTTGCCTAAACCTTTGAGCAACTCGGTGAGTGCACCGGACTTACCCAAATATTTGGCTTTGATATCTTCGAGCGCAGCAGAGTCTACCGCTTCGGTAAAACTCTGCTTGGCCTGTGCGACTAGTTGATCTAAATCAACCATAACAGGCGGGATTACGCTTGAACGGTTAAGACAGTCTTAATCTTTGCTACGAGAGCAGCAAAGGCAGGCTTGTCATTGATCGCCATATCGGAAAGAACTTTACGGTCCATTTCGATCGAGGCTCTCTTCAAACCATTGATGAAGACGCTATAGGATAGATCATACTGACGGGCTGCAGCGTTGATACGCGCAATCCATAGTGCTCTAAACACACGCTTTTTGTTACGACGATCGCGGTAGGCATATTGGCCAGCGCGCATAACTGCTTGCTTAGCAATACGGAATACGTTTTTACGACGACCACGGTAGCCTTTAGCTGCGTCGGTTACTTTTTTATGACGGGCACGTGCTGTGACCCCACGTTTTACTCTTGGCATTTGATTCTCCTAATTTCGATTATTTAAGCGTAAGGCAACATTGCACGGACAGCTTTCACGTTTGTCTCGTGAACTTCTGCTGAACCACGTAATTGGCGCTTCGTCTTAGTAGTTTTCTTCGTTAGGATATGGCGCTTGAAGGCTTGA
Organism: Polynucleobacter rarus; assembly: GCF_003072505.1. Lineage (GTDB taxonomy): Bacteria > Pseudomonadota > Gammaproteobacteria > Burkholderiales > Burkholderiaceae > Polynucleobacter > Polynucleobacter rarus. The sequence goes on along the minus strand of NZ_NTGB01000001.1, from coordinate 492,939 downwards.
CCACGCTTAATCGATCCGCTTCCGCGAACCACAAAGCGCTTCTTCGCACTGCTTTTACTCTTCATCTTGGGCATGAAATGCTCCCTTTCACTAATTTGTATCGCTCAGGTGGTAATTTTTTACGATTACACTTTTAAAACCCAGCCACACTTATATTGAGTTTTAGCTCAATGTTGCCGATTCAGATGACTCGCATCATCTCAATACTGCAATCTTTTTGGTACTACTTTTTTAATTCTTAATCTTTACTAACATTCTTTACTGCGATTTATTTCTTCTTCGTTGGAGTTAAGACCATCACCATTTGTCTTCCTTCCATTTTAGGGAACTGCTCAACTGTGCCGTGTTCCACTAAATCCAACTTTAATCTTTCCAACATTCTCATACCAATTTCTTGGTGAGCCATTTCGCGTCCTCTAAAACGAAGTGTTATCTTCGTTTTGTCGCCGTCTTCTAAAAAGCGGATCAACATTCGCAACTTCACACCGTAATCGCCGTCATCTGTACCAGGTCTAAACTTCACTTCTTTGACCTGAATGACTTTTTGCTTTAGCTTCGCTTCATGTGCTTTTTTGGCTTCTTGATACTTAAACTTGCCATAGTCCATCAGCTTACATACAGGTGGTTGTGCATTCGGGGCAATTTCAACAAGATCCGTTTCTTGTTCTTCAGCCAACTTTTGCGCATCAAAAATCTTAAAAACTCCTAATGCTTGCCCTTCCATACCAATCAGTCGAATCTCAGGACTCGTTATTTCCCTGTTGATGCGGTGTAATTTATCTGTAGCGATATTACTTACCTCTTTCTATTTTTATAATCAATAACTTAGACAAAACCTCTTCATGCCCAGTCTCTTGGACCTATGGAAATAACTCTTTAGTTTTTTATTCTCAAGCATTCTCTGAATGTTGAGCCTGGTGATGAACATCTTCAAAGAGCTTCTTCTCAAAAGCTTCGATTGACATCACGCCTAAATCGATTCCACCTCTAGCACGAACAGCAACTAAGTTGTTCTCCTGCTCTTTATCACCCACTACAACTAGATAAGGATGTTTTTGAAGAGCATGGTCTCGTATTTTATACGTTATTTTCTCATTACGCAAATCACAATGGACTCTAAATCCTTGTTTTTTGAGAATTTGAGTCACTTTTTTGGCATATTCTGCAGAATTATCAGAAATATTCATGACCACCACCTGCGTTGGAGAAAGCCAAGTTGGCATCGCACCAGCGTGGTTTTCGATCAAAATACCGATAAAACGCTCCAGAGATCCGACAATCGCACGGTGTAACATCACTGGAATCTTACGAGTGTTATCTTCAGCCACATACTCAGCACCTAAACGCGTTGGCATCGAGAAATCAACCTGCATGGTGCCGCACTGCCAAGAACGACCAATCGAATCCTTTAAATGGTATTCAATTTTTGGACCATAAAACGCGCCTTCGCCTGGTAATTCTTCCCAGCTCGAACCGGATAAGCTAATGGCTGAGCGTAGGGCATTTTCTGCTTTATCCCAAATAGCGTCCTCACCTACCCGTTTTTCTGGACGCAGAGCAAGCTTAACTGCTACTTCTGTAAAACCAAACTCTTTATAGACACTGCGCACGACTTGATCAAAAGCAGCCACTTCAGACTGAATTTGATCTTCGGTACAGAAAATATGACCATCATCCTGCGTAAAACCTCGCACTCGCATTAATCCGTGTAAAGCACCTGAAGGTTCATTACGAACACACTGACCAAACTCACCAAAGCGCAGCGGTAAATCACGGTAACTATGTAAGCCTGAGTTAAAAATCAAGACATGGCCTGGGCAGTTCATTGGCTTTAAAGCGTAAGTGCGGTTTTCAGACTCGGTGGTGAACATGTTTTCTTTATAGTTCTCCCAGTGGCCTGACTTTTCCCAAAGAGCGCGATCTAAAATTTGTGGTGCTTTGACTTCTTGATAGCCGTGATCTTGGTAGACTTTACGCATATATTGCTCAACTTGCTGCCAAATGGTCCAACCTTTTGGATGCCAGAAAATTAAGCCTGGAGCTTCTTCCTGGAAGTGGAATAAGTCTAATTGACGACCTAATTTACGATGATCGCGCTTTTCTGCTTCTTCCAACATATGTAAGTAAGCTTCTTGGTCCTCTTTTTTCGCCCAAGCAGTGCCATAAATCCGCTGCAGCATTTCGTTATTACTATTACCACGCCAGTAAGCACCCGCTACCTTAGTTAATTTAAAGACTTTGAGCTTGCCAGTACTCGGCACGTGTGGTCCACGGCATAAATCAGTAAAGTTACCTTCTGTGTAGAGAGAGACATCTTGATCAGCCGGAATGGCTTCAATCAGTTCTGCTTTGTAGTTCTCACCCAAGCCTTTGAAGTGAGCAACGGCTTCATCTCTGGATACTACTTTTCTAGTGATGACTTCATCTTTTTTAGCCAGCTCAGTCATGCGCTTTTCGATCTTTAATAGATCTTCCGGCGTAAATGATCCTTCTTTATAGGAGAAGTCATAATAAAAGCCGTTATCGATGACTGGACCAATGGTGACTTGTACGTTTGGATACAACTCTTTAACTGCGTAAGCTAATAAGTGAGCAGTCGAGTGACGAATGACTTCAAGACCTTCAGGATCTTTATCGGTAATGATGGCGAGGTTACTGTCCTGCGTGATTAAATGACTGAGATCCACTAACTGGTCATTTACACGACCTGCTAAAGCAGCCTTGGCAAGGCCAGAGCCAATGCTTTGAGCAACACCAGCAACGGTTACAGCTTCTGGGAATTCTCTTTTTGATCCATCAGGTAAGGTTACAACAACCATTATTACTCCACTATTGATTGACGAGCACTTGCAATAAAAAAGCGCGATTTACTCTGAGACTATTAGCTTTGAGGTTCTGCGCGCCATGTTGCTCAAGACCACTATTTTAGAGCCTTGGCAAACACAATCTTGATAGTTTAACGAATTTTCGTGATATTCCTTGAATTTGAGGCGCTTCTTCATTTAAAGCTTCATCCATATCCAACAAATCCTAAGAAGAACAGGGATTCATGTTCAGATAAAACTTGATTAAACTTGATTTTGAAAATAAAATATAAAGATGAAACAAATCATCAACACTGAATCAGTGAAGTCCGTCTTAGCATCTAAAGGTTGGGATCAGAAGCGCCTTTCTAAAGAATTGAACGTCAGCTCTCAAGCAGTTACTAACTGGTTAAAGGGAGTTGATTTTCCAAGACCCGATAAGCTGTTAAAACTCTCCCTTACCCTTTCTTTACCATTTTCAGATTTGGTACATACACCGAATGTTGAGCTTCCCGTGGTCGCTTTTCGCAAACGCGCCGGCACCAAAACTACCCAAGACCATATAGAGCGCGCTCAACTCACGGGTGCTTTATTACGTCCCTTAGTGCCCTATTTATATCCCTTGAAATCTTTACGCACCAAAATTAATACCCCTTCACTGAAGTACTTTGATTTACAAAATACAGTAGCAAGCGTTCGAGAAAAGTTAGGAATCAAACCTTGTTCAGTCGTCAGTTATAACCAACTGATTAAGGAGTTCTCAAATAATGATGCGGTGATTGTGCCGGTGATGTGGGGCAATAAATCGAAGCATGAAAATGCTTTACACATTTTGCTTAAATCGGAGAAGATCACTTTCGTATTCCTGAATCTTGATACGTATATTGAGGATTTTAAATTCTGGATGGCGCACGAGTTAGCGCATGTCTTTACTCCAGAATTAGCCGGTACTAATGAGGGTGAGGATTATGCGGATGCTTTCGCAGGTGCCTTATTATTTCCGAGAGAGTTAGCTGAACAAGCTTATTTGAAGGCCATCACTAAACCAACATCATCAAGTCAAATTAAAGTCTTGCAAGAATATGCACATGAATATCAGATTTCATTGCACAGTGTTTTTCTGCAAGTTTGTGGCTATGCTAAAGCATTCAATCTCACCGAACTTAAGGTGGACTCCAAATCCATCCATGCCACTCGCTGCATGAGTCGCGGGCAATTGGTTAGTCATCTTCTATTTAATCCAATGCCACCTGAGCCCAAAACTTACATGGATACATCACATAAAATCTTTCAAAGCTCATTTTTTGATGCCCTAAAAAAAATAATATTAGAAAAAGGTACCGGATTAGGATACCTACAACAAATATTGGATATATCTATTGGAGATGCAACAACCTTACATCAAGAACTAATAGGCAAATAATGGTTGTTTTATTAGATACTTGCGTCTATTTACGCTTAGCAAAGCGAATAACTAGATAAGCCCCAAACGGCATCTCCTCGCTCATAATTTGATCTTTTGATTTGATAAAGTAACAAAAGTAATAGAATCAATAAAAAGCTGCTTTCTAATTTGAGACGAGATTTAGTACCTAATGACTAAAGAATGCCCTTTCTGTAAGTTACCTCCTGAACGAATCATTGATTCCAATGAATTTGGCTTCGTCATTCGCGATGGATTTCCTATCTCCTCTGGTCATACTCTCATTATTCCAAAAAGACATATAGGCTCTTTCTTTGAAATTACTAAAGTCGAAAGAGATGCTCTTCTAACTTTGCTAGACAATGCAAAAGAAACGATTGATACAGAATTTCAGCCAGATGGTTTTAATATCGGCATCAATGATGGACCATCAGCTGGTCAAACCGTCCCACATCTTCATATGCATCTAATCCCGAGATATACAAATGATCAGACCGATCCTAGAGGTGGCGTGAGATGGATTATTCCTGAAAAAGCAAAGTACTGGGATTAATCAATTAAAAATGGTCAGCGCTGAATCTCAAATCGAATTTCTACAAAAAATTCAAACCCTCTTTGAAGACAGTTCATTTAGTGCAACCTATAAATACGCCTTATTAATTACCTTAACAAATCTCGCCATTGAACTTGGTAATGATAAAGAAAAAGAATTAACCATACCAAGTAATAGGATTGCGACCCGCTTTTCAGAACTTTATTGGCCTCAAATAAAAGAATACTCAAGTGGAAAAAATGTTGGAGTACTAAACCAAAATAATGGTACTCAAGCAAAAATTATTTCAATCCTGTTAGATGTTCAAAGGGCAACTGGCTTAGAAAGGTTTTCCGATGTAACAGCACATTCTATTTGGACAAGAAAATTAAACTCCATTGTTTCAACTATTTGGCAGAATCCGATCTTTTACCTTCAAGAAGATGAGAATCAATTCATCTATAAGTATTCAAACAATAAGAGTCTTACCCTTTCCAAAGAGGCACACCTTTGTCTTCGAAAATTCAGCGAATACATTATTCAATATGCAAAAAATGGCTGGATGACGCATCTCAAAACTAATGCTAAAAATCAACAAATTTTAAATTCAGATTCTGATTTAGAGTCATTTTTATTTGGTGCTTCAAGAGATACCCTCATTCAATTGAGACCTCTTCTAATGGACTACCAAGATGGTAGATGCTTCTATTGCTCTAGAAATATCTCACAGAATTCAAAAGCTGATGTCGATCACTTTATTCCTTGGAAAAAATATTCTAGAAACATTGCTGAGAATTTAGTACTTACCTGTCCATCTTGCAATCGAAGTAAGTCAGATATGCTGGCTGGTATAGCTCATCTTGAAAATTGGATGTTCAACGCAGCAACTAATGTTCAAAGAAATAATGACATTCATCATTTAGGATTTTTATCAGACTTGGAATGTAATAAAAGGATTGCAAGTTGGGCTTACCACAATGCAGCTATTGCTAATTCCAATGCATGGGTCATGCAAAAACAATACGAACCCATCAACCAAAAATATCTCATTCTTTTTGAATAATCGTTAAGTCATTAAAAACTTATTTCCTTTATGGATTAATTTTTAAGTCTATTCATGTCTTCAATTACGATTGAATGAATGAATCAATTTTTAATATCAACCATCCTTCTGAGTCTTCAAAAGTATTTCCCTACTTGGGACCAGTTCAACTTAAGACTTGAGCACTTAAGGCAATGCAAAAAAGTAAAACTCCACCCATCTCTCCAACACCGATTGATCAATTACTTTTATAAGGAATCAATGAATGACAAACTCTAGATTTAATGCAAAGCTAGCTGAGGCTGCGTACATTGCAAATATTACTGAGCTTCAAGCCAACCGTATCGTTGAAGAAGCATTTCTACCTAAAGATTTTTTTAATAAAGACAAGGGACTAACCTTTAGTCTCGCCGCTTGTGTCTTAGCAAGCTTTTACTACCAAAAAGGATCCAACTATAAAAAAGGATTTCGGATTAAGGTCCTTAAGCAATTTCTACAGAGAACGCCTAACCTATCGAAGGTGGAAGATCCTGTAGTTTTTAAAACAGAAACAAAGAATGATGATTTCTGGCGAATTACTGTTGATGACATCATGATTGACATGGGTAAAATGGCAATCCCTGTCAGAGAGCGATTTGAATGTCTCCAGAAAATTGTCACATCTCCAGATGTCATGCATGGTGAGCCGGTAGTGATTGGCACGCGCATCCCGGCATTTTTTATTTCATTTTGGGCAAAGGAAGGCTTATCAGTTGCCCAAATCAGAGAAAAATTCCCATCTATTCAAAGTGACGATTTGATTCAGGCGGCAATCATTTGGACCGACCTCAACCCATTTAACGGTCGCCCTAAAAGACTTTCAGAATTAAAACCTCAATGGAAAGTTTTACTATCAACTACTCGGGGACTCAAGTTATGAAATTTTTAATTGATGAATGCTTTACAGATGATCTAGTAATCATTGCTAACAATTTTGGTCCTGAGGCCGCTTCTGTATACGACAAAGGCTTAGTCGGTGCTAAAGATTACGAAATTGCTAAATTTGCTGTAGACAATGATTGGGTTTTAGTAACCCACAACTGTCAAGACTTCAGAGGCATCAATCATGAGGTCGGTATTTTAAACTTGCACGAAATTCATCCTGGCGTGATTTCTTTCATGGCTTATAACAATGACAGGGAGACGCCAATTAAGATGGATATCAAATTACAAAAGCTACTTTTTTTAACTGCAATTGACTTTATTAAAAACCACCAAACATTTCATCTAGAGAACCACGCTATTGAATTTGATTACGATGGGACGGAAGTTAATATTCGCTTCTATCTAGCTCCACATTTTCATCTTATTCCTCGTTTTACAACAATTGGCGATACGGGAAACATGTTGTTTTCTTGACCTAGGAATCTACAGAAATAGACAAGCAATCAATTTAGCCTTGATGTTTAAGACAGCTTTAGGGAGATATCCAATATCTGGAATAGTTATTCTTCCCTCAGCTTTAATTAAGGCTAAATACTACTTGATCGATCTAAGCCTGTAATTCAGATAAATACTTGGCCATATCCTCAATCAGTATTCCACGCGTTTTCTGCGGATATCTCAAGTTGTAAACCAGTTGTATTGCATTTGCCTTTGGAAACTTTTCAGCAAACCGAATCAAGGTTGCGTGTGGCTTATTGTCGCTGCATTTCACCTCAATCAAATCCGTTAGTTGATTGTCTTGAGATATTGCAAAATCAATTTCTTCGCCGTCCTTTGTTCGCAAATAATGCAAGCCTGTTTCTATCCCTTGTGTGTCTCGGATAAAGTCGGCGTGTTTCAATAGCATGTAAGCTACCGCATTTTCTAAACGAGCCCCCTCATCCCCTTTGACGAGTCCTTGATCGAAAAAATAAACCTTAGGTGTTTTCAACAAAGACCTACCAACATTATCAGTCCATGGGTGAATAGTAAAAACCACAAATAGTGCTTTAAGAATATCTAAATACTTACTGAGTGTGATGGGTGAGCAACCAATATCACGCGCAATTGATGCCAGAGATAAAAGAGAGCCGACACGGCTGCGAAGAATTTCAATGAAGATCTTCATCGTATTGAGTTCTTGCAGCCTAGAAAACTCTAAGATGTCTTCTCGTAATAGATCTTTGGAATACTCCAATCGCCACTTATTCACTTCTAGGATTTCCTCTACCAAACAGGGCTCTGGAAACCCTCCCCGCTCGAGCAGATGATCTAGTGCTTCACTAGGACTTTTAGAAGTATTGGCACAAAGCTCTTTGACAGAAATAGGATGCATCTTATAAGCAAAATACCGTCCAGCTAAGGACTCTCCTGCTTGCCGAAAAGTTTCCATGCGTGCACTGCCAGTAACGAGTAGAGACGTCCCCGGTGCTTTAGCATCTGTCACACCTTTTAACCACTGCTTCCAATGGGCCATCTTATGGATTTCATCCATAACGACCAAATCATGTAAGTCATACCAGTCTTGCTTTTGCAGGCGAACTCGATGCTCCGGTATATCCCAGTTTAGATAAAGTGGATTTTGGTAATAAGACATTAATTGTCGACTCATAAAAGTCTTACCCACCTGTCTAGGACCGGTCAAAATAACGAGTTTTCTCTTAATATCTTTGAAGACAATTTGCTCTAAATATCTCTGCATTTGACTATTATACATAGCTATATTAAAAAGTCGCGACTTTTTAATATAGCTATAAATTTTAGGCTTATTAATAATTTAACTTATTAAAATCAATCAGTTAAATAGCGACTTTTATACCGTTCTCAATTGAAAGGGATGTGCTTAGAACTTTATTTTCCAAGCCAGTTGGAAACAACAATGAATTAGTGAGTAATCCTGAGTTGAGCATTCTCATTCAGAATCAAGATCGCCTTTTAAGAAACATTCATCGATGATCTGCACCAGAAGATCCTTACGAACCACCTGATGGATTCGTTTTGCTCAGTTATTCAGTCCAGCGGGACAAACAGGACTTTTCTGATTCAGTTTCAGAGTTCGACTAACTGAGCTGATATTGTCTTTTAAAGTGTAGGTTGATACTTAAACAATCTTCATGACAAGGTCTGGCAATTTCTGGATCTGGCAACGAATTACGTCACCTCGCACCACAGGTCCCACATTTTCTGGAGTTCCTGAATAAATAATATCGCCAGGGAATAATTCATTCGCTTCTGAAAGTTTGACAATCTGTTCTGCTACAGACCAAATCATTTGCTTTAAATCCGCTTTTTGCTTCACAACTCCATTGACCGACAACTGAATATTGCCTTCTTTAAAATGTCCTACTTTTGATACTGGAAACAATGGTCCAATTGGTGCTGAATGATCGAAGGATTTGCCAATTTCCCATGGCTTCTTTTGATCGCCCATACCGCGTTGTAAATCTCTTCTCGTCATATCTAATCCAAGTGCATAACCCCAAACATGATCAAGAGCGTTTTCGAGTTTAATGTCTTTACCACCAATATGAATTGCAGCAACTAATTCAACTTCATAGTGATAATTTTGGTCAGCGTTGGATAAGGATGATCAGCAACGGTATTAGGAGCTACATACTGAATCGCGTCTGTTGGCTTTTGGAAGAAAAATGGTGGTTCACGCGTTGGGTCAGAGCCCATTTCAATAGCATGTGCCGCATAATTTCTACCGATACAGTAAATTCTGCGAACTGGAAATTGTTCTTTTTGATCCGCAATCGGAATAAATACTTGGGGAACTGTAAACATGGATTTTTGGTCAGTTGGATTTGCTGCTGATACACTGCCGGATACCATGGTTGCAGCAGCTGTTCCAAGCCCAAGTTTAATAGCATTGCGACGTGAAATATTATCTTGATTATTCATATTGATCTCCTTTTTTTTGATTATTTAACTTTATACAATAATAATCTACTTACGATACCCTTGGTTTAGGTGATAAGACAATTTAAGAAAAATCTTCAAGAATTTCAATTTGCAATATTGATTTTTTTATTGATTTTTTTATTGCTTATTTTAGTGATGAAGACTGTTGATTCGAAGTTTACTCATACATGATTTGCGCCAACATATCCCGACGAACGACCTGATGGATTCTTTTTGCACGCTTGTTAGGACCTGCGGGGCAAACTGCACTTTTTTGGTTGAGTTTCAGAATTCGGCTAACCGTCACCACATTGTCTTCCAAAGTATAGGTGGATACATATAATGCCCCATATTCAGCGTAATCGGCTCCAGTGGGTAACTTAATCACTTTTACTTTTTTCGGAAAATGAATCTCACTTATCTCTAAGAAGGTGCCAGAAAAACATCGGTAAGGAAAATGGTAAGCATCAGTAATTTGGTTAAAAGGAATATCCGCTAAGTATCCCGATGACAAACCAATCGGTACAGTCATAGCGCCAGGTCCTGGCATGTTAACAATCGGATCTAGATAAAATTTAGACTCTAAACTAAAAGGAGTATTGAGATCACGGCTATTTGAAGGACTAAAGGAACCATTACCTGTTTGTCGATAAGAGGAAAGGTATTTCTTTTCTTCAAGGTTGTCATCACTTCTTCTAAAAGTATAGAAATTCGATCTTGCTTCAAATTCTTCAGAGCCCATATAGTTGATCAAGGATTTACCATAAATTCCTCCCCGTTCATCAACTTGAAAGTAAGCCTTTGAGACGAAACCATTATTTTGATCAGAGGGCTTTGGGGTTCTCCCCATCTTGCCTATTGCAGTTAAAACTACCGGTTTATCCATCTCAGCAAAATCTAATACGCCGTAAGGTGCAATTTCCAGAGTGGAGTCAACAAACTGCTCCCACTTTGGCAGATACGTTATCACATGATTAAACGGGTAAATCGTGCCAAGTTTACCAACCCGATAGGAAGATTCAGAATTAATTAAGGCGGAACTTGAGGGAATACCTTTAGCAAGTAGCAATGCTCGCAAGAGCAAATCATGGTCTTTACAATCGCCATACCGACGATCAATGATTGTATCGGCATCATTTGGCACAATCCCACCGTCGCCTAAAAAGATCGCTACGTACCGAATATTTAAAGATACCCATTGATAAAGTGCGATTGCTTGAGACTGGGGATCATCAATCCCTTTAGTGATTTTTTGGGCAAGCTCTGTTACCTTTTTGGTAACTACTAGCTTAGATTGAATCGAGTTCTCGTAATATTTACCAATCTCAAGCGGCGATTTAAAGCTAGAAAAAATGAGATGAGGACTATGATCGGCATAATCCACCTCACCATTGATTTTAGGGATCGTTCTTAAATGTTGATAATGAAACTTATATTGCTTTTCCCCATTGGGACCATCTGCTTGTCGTCCGCCCGGTATTTTTTTAGCGTCGACTTTAATCATCAAACGGGGATCATGAGAGAAATGCCATTCAAACTGTTGGATCTCTAAACTCGGAGAAAAATACACTCCTTTCTGATAGTTTTTAGCAAATAAAGGCGTGTGAGAAGTGATTTTTACTTTGTAAGTAACTCTAGCCCCAGGGGTAACATTCGGGAAAATGATGATGCGATGCTTTTGATCTGAAAATTGTTGAGCTCCCCCAGAAATATCGTCATCCACTTCTCGAATCGCATTGCTTGCTACAGGTATTTTCTGACCCGAACTTGAAGTTGTATAGGCTTCGAGTACCTCCACCTTTTGTAAGGTGCTATTAAAAGAAATATCCGCTTGGGCAGCGGTATCGATTGCAATCTGAGAGCGAATAAGTTTGGTGATTTCTCGGGTTTCTACATCACTACCATCTGCATAGACATGCGTTTTAATAATATATCGCTCAATGCTTACCGGCGAGTTTGGCTCACTTTTTGCTTGCACTCCTGGCAAGACTGCTACCAAGCCACCAAGGAAGAGCGTAGTCGCAACAATCAGACTCGCCGTAAACTGAAAAAATACTTTCATGACATCACTTTGCTAAATTTGCTACGAATGAATAACCAAAATAGCCACGAAACAATTACAGAACGTAATCGATTAGTGGCGATAGGAATATGAGATAAAACTTGATAGAACAGATTACTTCGCTGAATAGTTGAAATGATTATGCACATAGTTCTCAATCAACTGTCGACGACGACTCTTTGGCCAATCATATTGATCGGCATCGCGAAGGGATAACTCAGGATTGTTATTAAACCTGGGGAATTTACTGCGCATACTTTTCAATCCTAAAATAATCGAGGCATCAATGATTGTATTGACGGCCCAATAGGGAGGCGCTATCTGGCTTTCATTAGCAATGCTTTGTACTTGCAGTGGCAGAATAAAACTGATAAAAAAAACAGCAAAGTTCATGGGAATGTGTCTAGGATGATAAGGTGTTATTTTGGAGAATGTGAGGCTCATTACGTGAGCCTCCTAGCAAAGATTAAAACCCAAATGCCTCCGCCATAGCAATCACTTGCTCTTCAGTCAATCCGGGATGCTGCATGATGCAATTTTCGACGGGATCATAGGGTTCATATTCGCTAGACGAAGTAAGCGAAGTACTTTTAAGTTTTTGACTACGCTCGAGTGCTTCCAATCTTTCACAATACTCACGCACTCCAACGGCGATATCTTTACCAAGTTGAATTGAATCAGAATCTGAATCAGAATCAGAATCTGAATCAATCGGTATTAATAACCGATCCGGGACAGGACCTACCATTTTTGTATATAAGCCTCTATTACAGTTTTCATATACTAAAGGTCTATTATGAGATACCTCAACAGTCCAAACAAAAGTTTGACCGTTAATACCGTACCAACTTTGATATCCTACAACACCAATGATTCTCACAATATTTCCGGTATTTTCTGGCAAATGACAACCTACTAAAACTGCCAAATCGCCGATACGACAACGCAATGTTTCCATTTTCTTTCTCCTATTTAGCTAATTCGACAATATGTCAGGCTTAGCAATTCGGAATAACTCCGCCCCTCCTACATTAATGATTTAAAAAACTTTTGAACTTATTCATCCTTTCATAAGAAAGCATCTGTGTAACAGACTTCTCATAGGCCCAATTCTTAGGCACTGCAATCTTCGCCCTCCTCATACTCTCGGTATCGAAATAGTCATCCTCTTCATGAACTGAATGAGCAATACCGACTCGATTCGTTGCATCAATCTTTTCATACGAAAAATTGATCCATGAGGCATGATGACTTGGCCCAAAGTTTTGGTCAAACAAAATTGCATCTGCATAGGAAATCTCTGGCATGAAATCAGTGATTTTTAGTCCCTTCTTTGCAATTAAAAAATAATGCGATTTAGCCTGGTGATAATCTTTGAAGCTAAAGCTCATTAAATAATCATCTTGGCTCAAAGTATTGCTGTCAGGAATATCGAATAAAAACTGTGCCATTCCACCTTGATAGTTTTCTAGGATGGCTTCCTTACGCACCACAATACAACTACCTTCTACGATGACCATTTATGAATTACCTTATTCAAATCATTATGTATTAAGTTAAAGAATAGTAGGCTCAAAAGATGAGCCACCTTCAAGAAATATTAAAAAATATTTAATTAGAAAAAAATAACAAGGCAAAAAAGCCTTCATTAAACAATCAAATATCGGTACGAAGTTCATAGTCGATAGAGAACTGTTCCTTCATACAGTAGATCATTATTTGAGCGAGCTCGCCACCACTATGAGTTCTCAAGAGGGGTTTACCTGATGCAGTAATACCCTTGAATTTCGTACCTAATATTCGTAGTTAGTAATTATTGTGAAGGGCTTACTTATGGGATTTAATAGCATTCAAGAAAATATGAATATACAAAAAATCAATGAGGTAACTCATCTACTGATAAAAGTAAGAGAAGTTACCAACGAACATCTCCCTATTACCCATTCCATTATTCCTTATCAAATTCTTTTGGTTGTGATGTATCACCATATGAGGAATGAAAAACTATCCGTGAAACAACTCTTCAACAGCGGATCTTTTAGTGAAATGGGTAATCGTTATCACTACAGAAAACTCCTAGAAAATAAATGGATTCACCTTCATGACAACCCAGCTGACTTTCGCTTGAAGTTGATCACTCCATCAGAAAAATTACTTCAAGCATTTAGTGTAATTACTGGAGACTTAGAAACTGCTTTTACCAGCATATTACTTGATAGTAGTCCATTTGACTTACATCCAACCAATACTTCACCACTAAGTTCATAGTCGATTGCAATAGCGTCAAGAACTTAATTCATTAACAATCAGTAAATCTTCACAACAATCCGTCAACCCTGAAAGAGTTTCAAAATGAAAAAAAAGATTATCGTAGCAGCCCTACTATCTTGTGCAATCTCAAGCACCATGGCACAGTCTTCACAGAAAAAAGAGACTGGCCCGTATGTGGAAGTTGGCTTTATGCAAGCTTACTATAAAGATGATTCAGTGAGCATTAATAATGGCTTGGCGGCTTTAAAGGCAGGTTATAACTTTAATAAGAATTTAGCTTTAGAGGGAATGATTGGTGGAAATGTTAATTCTGCGAATTTTTACTATCGTTCAACAAACATTACTGCACAGGTCCAAAATGCATATGGGATATATGGTAAGGGAACTTTAGAAATTAACGACACTGTGTCCCTTTATGCTAAAGTCGGCGCAACAAATGGAACAGTTTCCGCCTCTAGCTACTACGGTAGCGCTTGGACAAGTGGTACAAGCCCATCTTATGGGGTCGGTATTCAAGCAAATATCAATAATGATGTTTATGTAACTCTAGACTATATGTCTTATTACAACCGCGAAGGCATAAGCATTACAGGACCTAGTCTCAATGCCGGCTATAAATTTTGATTTAACTCTAAATACTAAGCCATAAAAACTTCAAGTTACCCGGCTTAGCTCTCTTTATTATTCTTATTTAACTCCATTAAAAGAGTTAGGTAGGAATAGTAAATAACACGATGAATGGTATCGAGTAATGTCTAAATATTTGCTAATTCTTATTGCCCTTTTATCTGGTTGTGCGATGCAGGCACCACAAGTTGATCAAAAAGAAGGCCCTCAATCAATCAAAGCTCAAAAAGATGCCCAACAGCTGATTAAAGACCAAGCACCCTCCACGCCGACCCTAAAACGTAAGATAGCACTTGGTCGTATCACGAATGAAACGGTCTATGGGCGTTCATTACTTAGAGATCAAATGAATGACCCTCTAGGGAAGCAAGTTACTGACATGACAAGTAAAGTCTTAACTGAGTCTGGCGCTTATCTGGTGTTCGAACGACCGGATATTGGTCGTGTCTACAACGAGGCAGCAATGACGGGTAATAAGTTAAATGTCATTGGGGTCGATACCTTAATTATTGGCTCCTTAACAGAGTATGGTCGTAAGACAATCGGTGAATCAGGCTTTGCTTCTCAAATGAAACGCCAAGTAGCTTTTGCCAAAGTCGACTTTCGATTAGTTGACACTAAAACTGGGCAAGTCTACTTTGCTACTTCTGGAGCTGGAGAAGCTTCAAATGAAACCGCATCTACCTTTGGATTTGGTTCACAAGCCTCCTATGATGGGACTCTCGGCGATACCGCTATCCGCCAAGCAGTTACGGATGCCATTGCCAAAATCAGCGCTGTAGTCAATAAACAAGCATGGGCCACCTACATTTTGAAGGTTGATGGAAGCAAGATATTTATTGGTGGTGGTAAGAGCCAAGGAATTAAAGAAGGAATGGTTTTTAATATTGAGACTTCGGGCGAAAAAATCAAATCTCCTCAGACAGGAGCAGAAATCACCTTACCTGGGCAAACCATCGCATCCATGAAAATAACTGCTCTGTTTGGAGAAGGTGAACTCAACGAAGGATCAGTTGGCACTATTTTAAATGGCTCAATTGCGAACCAAAAAATCAGCGATTTACAAATCCGATATGACGGAGTTTCAAAATGAAAAATATCCTTAAGTTGTTTTTTATGATGTTCCTCATCAATGTCTATGTTTCAGGATGTACTCAACTGCCTACTGAAAAACAGAGTATTTCAGATATGAGACCTAGCCTTTCTTTTAAGGCTCAAAATATCGAATTTTTAGAGGGGCGGGTAATGTTAGATAACCTCGATATGGGCCAAGCACGTGAATATCAAGAAGGTTATGCAATGATGCGAATCTTGCCGGGACCTCATGTTTTGGCTATTTATTTAAATGGTCAAAAAATCTATGAAGAAAAAATTTACGCAAGTGACGGCGTTAATCAAACAATCTTAATCCACTAGGTAAGTCTAAATATGCGTATATTTTCAATTTGTTTTATTGTCATGATCTCTTTATTGGGTGGTTGCGCAGTAAAAGGTAAATATAACTGGAATGGATATGACAAGGGGTTATATGACGCTTATAAAGACCCTAGTCAAATAAAGTCATTACAAATCAAACTTCAAGCTACTGTAGATTTGAACGAACAAAATAAACAGATCGTAGCTCCTGGCATGTATGCGGAATTAGGCACTTTATATTTACAAGAGGGATTACCTGATAAAGCAAAAATGTATTACTCAAAGGAGCGGGATACTTGGCCTGAGAGTAAAACTTTAATGGATTTGATCATCAAAAATCTTGATAGTAGACCAAAGCTTATAGAAAAGAGTAACCCATGAAGTATCTTTTAATTATCATCGTTACCATCGGTTTATTTGGTTGTGCTAACGTTCAAAAGAAGGATTTATCCGCATTTACTAATGCCGCACCTCGATCCATTCTAGTTGTTCCTGTCGTAAATAAAACTTTAGATGTTGATGCTCCCCTTTATCTATCGACAACGCTACCCATACCAATTGCCAACAAGGGGTATTATGTTTTTCCAGTGAACACGACGAAGTTCATCTTAGAACAAGAAGGACTCTATGAAGGCGAAAGAATACATTTAATACCAACACCTCAATTAGCAGGAATGTTCGGTGCTGACGCTGTTCTCTATGTAACGATTAATCGTTGGGATGCACAATACATAGTACTCTCAACGACAATTACTGTTGATTTTGATTATCGGATAGTCAGTTCAACTGGAGTTGAAATTTGGCGTGAAAATAAAAAAATGGTTTATCAACCACAGAACTCAGGTGGCGGTATCCTCGGTGCAATCATCACCGCCGCAATTGCAAGAGCGGCCCCAAATTACATGCCATTAGCACAAGCGGCGAATCAGCAAGTATTTCAAATTGGGCCAAATCAATTACCCAATGGTCCTTATGCAACTCCCGATCCAGTAAAGTAAATCATTATCTTTTATCACAGCAGATAATTTTAAGGAGCATCACTTGAGGTTCCTTAAATGAACATGTTGCAATAAAAGATTAGGGAGAGTAATTCCATGAGTACTCTGGAAGAAAGACGATTCTTGCAAAATCATTGACATTACTTAAATCCATAGTAACTGAGACCTTCTTACCAAACATCAAGAAGATGATCTTAAACTTCCAATGTACTATCCAAGTTCTTATTAACTGATATAAATATTTAATTATAAAAAGTATTTTATTGGTAGTACTTTGGATGAGTTAAAGGTTAAATTATTTACTACTTACATTTAGAACAGTTAGGCCTTAATCTTGCTCCGGATTTTTTTATGTGTTTGTTGACGTTCAATTTCAAAGCCTGGTTCCAGAATATCCAATGCCGCTGTAATACCCTCGAATAGGCTTTTCTTTGGCGACAATAAAACTCCACCTGCGAAATGTTGAATAGTCACTTCAGTTCCATTAAAACGATACTTCTTAGGAATCCTAACGGCTTGATTTTTTCCATCCATGAAAATTTTAGCTGTATCCATAAGAACACTATTAATGTTTACCAAATAGGTGTTTTATTCATTTTTTGTAAGCTCATTTCAACACCCTTCGTCTATGAACTTCTGATAAAACCTTAAACATTTCCTTCGAATCTTCAAATGAAAAAGTGACTTCCTCTTTTAGGAACTCACCACGATCTGCTTTCTGAGCAGTCTTTCTAGCCAGATAAAAAAAGTCTTCAAGGCTTTCGGTGCGAATAATTACTTTAAGCATTTTTCCTTTTCAACTATTTTTATTAATTTTTAACTCCATATTGGCTCCTTGGCAATAATTGAAGTCGTATCTTTTAAATTAGAAACGGCCAACCATATCAATTAATTTACTTCATAAAAAGCGTTCAAGCAATTTCACCTACTAATAGTAGGGTTAGGTTGTTTAAAATTAAAAAGTACCTATCATCTTACGCAATCATTTAAAGCCAAGCAATTCTTGGAGAGTTCATTTCATGGGCCCAATCGATAAGATTTTTCCAAATTAATTTTGGTGGGATTTGGTTAAGTTGTGCAACCGCTTCTACAACAGAAATAATTAATGAAAGAGGAGTCTCATCTAGGAAAGTTGCAATATGCGGATAGATTTTCTCAGGCAGAACACCTGTTACAAGAGCAAGAGATAAATCCGTACTGTGTAGAGATGATTTATAACTAACGCTTACTGATACGCAGACCATTTCCAAAGAATTAAAATTAAGTTTAGACTTCAAGGGAATATTATTTAATCCCAGCAAGGTCAATAGACTAATAAATTCATCCCTACCAACATTAGTTGATATGCCTCTTTCTAAACGATAGATAGTTAATCTACTCAATCCACAAAACTTCGCCAATCGCTCTTGAGATAAGCCTAAATGAGTACGACGTAATGCTATTGTTAATCCTAGTTCCCTTGAATTCATTCAGATAGCCTAACAAATTTATAAAGCTTTATTACGCAAATTTGTTACGTCTATTTTGGCTGACACTAGCAAATTTATATAAATACTTATATAATAAATCAATGAGGAAAGAACTGTATTTTATTGGTACCGCTTTAGACGATTTAAGGGATTTACCCATAGAAGCAAGGCGGGAAGCAGGTTATGAGCTGGACTTAGTTCAATGTGGTTACATGCCGTCAGACTTTAAACCAATGCTCAATATAGGTGCAGGAGCTTATGAGATTCGGATTCATGTACTTGGTGAGTGGCGTGTCATTTATGTGGCAAAGTTTTCTAGTGGAGTTTATGTTTTGCACGTCTTTCAGAAGAAAACTGCAAGAACAGCGTTAGCAGATATTGAAAAAGCAAAAAGCCGTTACAAGCGGATACAGGAGAAAAAATGAAAGAAAAAATAATTAAATCAAGTGGTAACGTTTTCGATGATCTTGGTTTCTCAAAAGAAGAGTCAGCGGTATTAAAGATGCGCGCTGATTTGATGGCGAAAGTGAGAGACTCGATCGCGAAAAATGGTTGGACACAATCAGAGGCTGCTGCAGTGTTACAAATCAGTCAATCTAGAGTATCAGACTTAATTCGTGGAAAGAGGGACAAATTCAGCTTAGATATGCTCGTCATGCTGGCTACCCGAGCAGGTAATAAGGTGGCTTTAGAGATTGCAGCATAGGAATTAATGGAACATCTTGTTCGATCAAATAGAATTGAAATGTTACTTTTGATTTCCAATGGAGTACTTACTCACAACATTTATTTCAGGCACATCTTGAAAAGCATTTTCAATGGCTTTCACAATGTCGTCCCAAATACCAGGCTCTTGAAGGATTGGAATTTCTTTACCCAACATATTTGAAAGTTTTCCGTGATTAGACTCTACGGATCGAATGACTCTGTCAATTTGTATATCAGGCATTTCGACAATATCTTTGATTGCTATTCTTGCGTGTGAATGGTTACGCAAGTAACGGGACTCTTCTCGCATATCCTCACAGATTGTGCGTTCCAACACATGCGCTAAATAGATAACATGCTTCGTTAAATCCAGATATCGCCAGGTATGTCTTGCCTTATCATCTCCATGAAATACGAAATTTGAACGAATACCGTCCGAATAGGTCGTATGAGTTTTTGCAAACTCATAAAGACCCTCCAATGAGCGCATCAATGGGCTAGAAATGACATCAAGAACTCGATCATAAGAATGGCGCTCAGTGTGATCGCTTGTTATTAAAGATGATATCGGTAGGATCATCGGTGCTTTCACGACTTGATCACGTCGCAAAATATCGTTGATCAAGAACCGATGCACACGGCCATTACCATCTGCTAATGGATGAATGTAAACAAATCCAAAAGCTACCACTGCGCTACGCATTATAGGAGACTGTCCTTTGGTACGCTCCAAAAAGGTAACGAGTCCCTCAAGCATTAATTTGATGTCTTCTGCAGGTGGAGCAATGTAGTGGACGATATCTTGATACCGAGCAACTTCCCCAACGAACACTGGAGACTCACGCACACCAAACTGTTCTAAAGTCGTACGCTTACCAAGGATTTCAGCTTGCAATTCGGATAGAGTTGCCTGATCTAACGGCCAGGTCCCTTTACCAGTTCGGCGCGATAACACATCAGCAAATCGCTGAATACGATCAGATTGATCAGCTTCACCCTCGATGGCAAAACTTGATTTACTTTCCCGCAGCGTCATCCAAACTGCCGAGCGCATTAATAATTCCTCACCAAATTCAAGTGCTAAATCGCTAATTAGCTTTGATACATCTAAACTCATCGCTTTAACGGAGTCTGCCGTTTTCCGGATAATAGGGCAAAAATAGGTTGTTCCGGGTAGGTTATCGCGCACACGCCAGCGTCGATTTGGAATAGCCTGATCTGGTGAGGCCACCACTAGTTTGGCAGCATCCAGGACATCTATATAACCACCAGCCACTTCTGCATGAATCTCAAGTGTTTTATTAGTCAAGAATTCATAAAGAAAACCAGCTCGCTTAGCGTACTGACCGGATGGCTCATCAGCGACCCAGTCTGATAGCTCTTGTGGATGAATTTTTCTAAATAACTGAGACAGTAACTCAAGGTGAGGGACTTCATGCTTGAGATGAAAAGTCAAGTGCCCACGCAAAGTAGCACTAGGTCGCATACTTTCAACGTAGATCTCTGTAGTAGTATCATCTAATACTTGTGTTGCACGACGACTGCCAATGCGACTAAGGGTTTGGAATGGCATGACTGGATCGATACCGTAATTGGTAGCTAACCATACCCCACCTATTGAATTTTCGTTTCCCATCCACTTATTATGCACAAAAACGATAATATTTGCTAAAAAACATTAATAAAAGATAGTTTTTGCACAAAAACGATCACAAATCATACGTTTACATACTACTGGATGAAGAATATCTCGAACCTAAAATAGCCTAATTTATAACTCGTGAAAAATCACCTCATCATTAATAGGCAATAAGCCTAAGTGCATACCACTTATATTTTGAAGTAAGCTATCGTTAGCAACCCCAAATTAAATTCAGCACAGCAATTTGAAACTTATGTTGAAATCTAAATTAAAGTCATAAAAGGGATTTATTGTGCGCAATTGGCAAATTCAAGAAGCAAAAGCAAAGCTCTCCACAGTATTGCGTGATGCGCAGCTTAAGGGGCCACAAGAAATTATCAATCAAGGTCGCTCAGTTGCAGTTATTCTTTCTCGATCAGATTACGATCGTTTGATGGGGGCTAATCAATCGCTAGTTGATTTTATGCGTAATTCGCCACTTTATGACAATGAAGATGTTTTGATTGAACGTAACAATAGTTTGACGTGAGATATAACTCTATGATTTTTCGTATAGATACCAACGTCCCATTCAAGTTGCGCCGGAAAGTATCTATGAAGATGTTGCGCTGGTTTTCTCAGATATCCGTCACTACGTTTTACATTGAAGACTAGAAATAATAAAAAATGCGAGAACTGTTTAAAGTTCCCGCATCAGATGTATTGCTTAAATAATTGGTAGGCTCGACTGAATTCGAATCAGCGACCCCTACCATGTCAAGGTAGTGCTCTAACCAACTGAGCTACGAGCCTAAAGACGAAATTATATCACTTTCGCTGAGCCGATGTCACGCCTTTTACACTATTGAGTTGTTTCATGGCCTGTGTGATCTCATCTAGACTATGAATTTCGATCGAAAACTGCATACTAGCCATACCTTTACTACTTAGCGTATTCACCCCTACTACATTGATTCTCAGCTTTGAAAACACTTCTGAAATATCCCTAAGCAAGCCGTGACGATCCACTGCCATCAACGCGATTTCTGCCGAAAAAATCGAGTTCGATGACGTACTTTCTGACCAGGCTGACTTAATAATCCGCTCTGGTGCGCGCAGCATTAATTGCTTAAGGGTTTGACAGTCACTTCGGTGGATCGAAATACCCCGACCTCGCGTAATAAAGCCATTAATCTCATCCGGTGGCACTGGTCGGCAACACTTGGATAATTGCGTCAGTAAAGAGTCAACCCCCACTACTAAGACATCACCAGAATCCTTTTTCTTACGACTCGGCTTAATCATTAAATCCACAATTGGCGTTGGCTCAATGACTGGCTCTTTCTCCTCTTTAGCTTCCTTAGCATGCACTTTCGGATCACGTTCCGCTTGCGCGTCAATGGCGTTAAACCAAGCTTTTACTTTTGAGCGAGCGCGGTGCGAGGCTAAATACCCCTTATCTGGTGACAACCAATCGCGAGAAGGCCCACCCTCTTTCACGGTAATAATTTCGACAGTCTGACCACTGTGCAAGACCGTATCGAGCGTCACCATCACGCCGTCCACTTTGGCACCCCGACAACGATGCCCAATATTGGTATGCACTGCATAAGCAAAATCCAGTGGCGTGGAATGAGGATCAATCGCAATCACTCTGCCGAGTGGTGTTAAGGCATAGACTTGCTCATCAATTGCCTGACCTTTTAACTGATCCCAAGCATCTTCTTTCCAAGCAATTAATTGCCGCGCCCAGGCGACTTTACGCTCATATTCCTCGGCCGCACTAATGGTACCTTTTGAGCTGTGTGAGGAAGTTGGGCCATGACTTGGATTGGAGTTACCTTCTTTATATTTCCAGTGCGCAGCTACCCCATACTCAGCCTGATGATGCATCGCTTGTGTGCGAATCTGAATCTCAAACGGCACCTCATCCACATCTTTTACTACCGTATGCAGTGATTGATAACCGTTCGGTTTAGGCCTCGCAATGTAATCATCAAACTCTTTACTTAGCGGTTGCCATAAATGATGAAAAATACCCAGCGACGTATAACAATCTTTCACATCATCCACAATTACCCGCACGGCACTTACGTCATACAAATGCGAAAAGTCGATATGCTTACCCTGCATTTTCCGAAAAATACTATAGATATGTTTAGGCCGACCATAGACCTCTGCCGAGATCCGATTCACAAACAGTTCGTTCTGAATTTTCCCAACAATATCTTCCACAAAACGCTGCCGCACCACGCGCTTACTATCTAGTAGGCTAGCAATTTCTTTATAGGCGACTGGGTTCACAATCCGAAAAGCTAAATCTTCCATTTCCCACTTAATCTGCCAAACTCCTAAACGATTCGCCAGGGTCGCATCGATCTCCAATAACTCCTGCGCCCAACTTTCCTCGACCGGTAGTTTTTCTTTCGTCACCCATCGCAAAGTTTGTAAGCGGGCAACTAAATAGATAAACACCACTCGCAGATCTTGTGAGAAAGCCAACAGCATTTTTCGCAGACTCTCGGCTTGACCACTCGCCGCTTTCGTTCTCGTCGAGTCGAGTGCCTGAAAACCCTTGATCAAGCGGGCTGGTTCTTCCCCCAAACGCTCGGTCAGTTTGGCCAGTGTTTCTTTACTCGTAAGATGTTCAATCGCAATCAGTGTAGAACTGTCAAGTTCTAACATTCTCGCAATCAGCAGCATGCCGGCGAGATGCTGTGCAATCGGTTCATCAAACCAAGCCTTGTCTTCAATGGTTTGGGTTAGCATATTTTGCTTTACAGCAGAAAGATTTAAATCGGTCATATAACCAATTTAAACCAAAACCAAAAGAAGTTCAAAAAAAACCCCTAGCTTAAAAAAAACTTTCTGGCGATGGCAATTTGTTCTGGCAAAATAAAAGCTGGGGCGTGGCCTGCTTGGGCTATTTCGATAGCAGAAACATAGGGATTACGACGGCACATCTCTTCAACCGTATCAGGGGACAAGAGGTCTGATTCCACACCGCGTGCGACCAGCGTTTTAATCTGAATACTATCAAAAGACTTCCATAATGCCAGTTCTCCAGCAGCAGCCGTCATCGGATTTTGCGCCATCAATGGCACAGAAATCTTAGGGTCATAATGCATTATCCACTCTTGATCTTTTTGGATTAATTGTGGCAAGTTCAAATGACGTAGTTGCTCTTGGGTATGACGTCCAAAAGTTTCTGTGATGGAATTAACATAAAGCAATCCCTCCGCCTCACTTTTAAAAGTCACAGGCTTACCTAGATAAGTCATCAGCCGCGTTAAAAAAGCAAACTCGATCCGTGGCCCCACATCATTTAAAAGTAAGCGCCTCACAGGTTGATGCTCCATCCCTGCGAGTACCATCCCGATGAGTCCCCCCATGGAAGTACCAAAAAAATCTAATTGTTTTGGAGCCAGGCGCGCAATTAAAGTAACGATATCACTCACATATTGCGGCACTCCGTAATACATTGGGTTCGTTAAAAAATCAGAGTCTCCTCGCCCAACAATGTCAGGACAGACGACGAAGTACTCATCCGACATCGCCTGCGCTAAGGCAAAGAAATCAGTTCCTCTGCGTGTCAGACCATGCACACACAACAGTACCTTCGGATTTTGCGGTTTACCCCAGGTTCTGTAGGCCATTTGATGCAAGCCGACTGGACTCATACACTGCACAAACTGCGGGGCTGGATTGAGGGTTTCAGAGGAGCTTTGCGAGGGGTTAGAAGCACTCGATACATCACTCTGCGGTCCTCCATTAGAGGCTGCCTGAACTGAATTACCAGCGATTTTAGATAGCCATTTTTTCCACATTGGTGTACTCATTACTTCCCTCACACATACTAAGTTGAACATTGCTAAAAATTAAAAACTGAATCGGCTTAAATCAGTCATTGATTTATCAATTCAATATTAAATACTTTACTCTCAGAAAATCACGAATCAATGATTTAACAGTAAATATTTAAGGTCTTTAGAGTTAAATAAAAAATAGTGCAATCGAGTCCAAAATCAAATCTGATAGAAAGCAAAGTTACTTTAGTTTTTTTATTTGCTTATATAGAGCCGTAACTTAGAGTGCTAGGGCCGAATGCTCCGGCACTTGATCTGCTGGATGGACTTCCGGTTGCAAGGTGACGTGGTCAATCCCGTGCTCGCTTAACAACATCTCACGGATATCATCCATGATTTTTGGCCACTCCGTGATGTGATCAATTTCGATGTGACCAATCAATGCTGGATAGCCCGGTGTCATTTCCCAAATGTGTAAATCATGAATCGCATTCACACCATTGATTTTGACTAAGTCATCGCCCACTTTCAGGAAGTCGATATGCTTCGGTACACCCTTCATTAAAAAATGATAGGACTCTGCCAAAATCGAAACTGTCGATTTAATCAAGAGTAAACAGACCACGAGCGAGAGAATCGGATCGATCTGCATCCAACCCGTATATTGAATCACGATACCCGCAATTAACGCGGCGACCGACCCGAGTAAGTCACCCATCACGTGCACGAGAGCTGCTCTGGTATTCATACTATTGTTATTGCGTGACAACATCCAAGCAACAAAGATATTGACGAGCAACCCGAGCAGTGCGACTAAGGTCACTGTTTCTCCAGCCACCAAATGCGGAGAAATAAAGCGAGATATCGCCTCAACAGAAATCCAGATCACGAGTAATACCATCGCAAGACCATTCACAAACGCTGCGAGTGCCTCAGCTCTGCCAAAACCAAACGAATTTTTAGCACTCGGTGGTCGTTTCGAAATCACCTGTGCCACCACAGCTAGTAAAAGCCCAGCTGCATCGGTCACCATATGACCTGCATCAGAAATCAGTGCGAGAGAGTTGGCAAAAAAGCCAGCGAATACTTCAACTGCTGCGAAGCCCAGCGTAATGATGAGGGCAATCATTAAAACTTTTTGACTAGAAACTTCTTTAGCGTGGGAATGCTTGGCATCCCCCGCTTTATGTGCGTGCAATCCAGCTGAACTCGCCTTTGAAACACTTTTAGGCGATTTGTGGTCGTGAGAATGACTATGATTCAGCATGAATTCCTATAAAGTTAAACAACAATTTACAGTGCAATCTGCAGCTTTGCACCTGTTTTCTCGATCACTTCCTCTTGCGTCACACCAGGAGCTAATTCAATGAGATGCATCCCATTATCATCAATTTTGATGACACACAAGTCAGTGATGATTAGATCAACTACGCGCACACCAGTCAGTGGCAAACTGCACTCAGTCAAAATCTTTAAATCGATCGTACCATCTTTTTTCTTGGCCACGTGATCCATTAGCACCAACACGTTCTTCACGCCTGCTACCAAATCCATGGCGCCGCCCATACCCTTGACCATCTTGCCTGGAATCATCCAGTTAGCGAGATCACCTTTTTCGCTTACTTGCATGGCCCCTAAAATCGCAAGGTTAATTTTGCCACCACGAATCATGCCAAATGAATCAGCTGATGAGAAGATGGAAGAGCCCGGTAGCGTCGTGACAGTTTGCTTACCGGCGTTAATTAAATCAGGATCGATTTCTGCTTCGGTTGGGAAAGGACCAATGCCCATCAAACCATTTTCCGATTGCAACCAAACTTCCATACCTTCTGGCACATGGTTTGCTACTAAAGTCGGCAAACCAATCCCTAAGTTCACATAATATCCATCTTGTAATTCTTGAGCAGCACGTGCTGCCATTTGATCTCTTGTCCAAGCCATGTTATTAATTCCTTTTGAATATCGCTATTATTGGTTAGACGGAAGCTTCACGCACCGTACGTTGTTCAATTCGCTTTTCAGGCGTCGCATTTAAAACTAGGCGATGCACGTAAATACCAGGAGTATGAATTTCATCCGGATCTAACTCACCGTTCTCAACAATCTCTTCTACTTCTGCGATGGTGATTTTGCCAGCCATTGCGACGACGGGGTTAAAGTTTCTAGCCGTTAAACGGTATACGAGATTGCCAGATTTATCTGCTTTCCAAGCTTTCACAATCGAGACATCCGGCGTGAGCGTTCTTTCCATCAAATAGGTTTCACCATCAAAATCTTTGGTTTCTTTCCCAGCAGCAATCAAGGTACCCACGCCTGTTTTGGTATAAAACGCTGGAATACCACAACCACCAGAGCGCAGTTTCTCAGCGAGCGTGCCCTGAGGTGTGAGTTCCACTTCGACTTCACCAGCAATAAATTGACGCTCAAATTCCGCATTACCGCCGACAAAAGAACAAATCATCTTTTTGATTTGACCATTTTCGAGCACAATGCCCAGACCATAACCATCAATACCGCAGTTATTAGAAATCACGGTTAAATTTTTCGAACCGTTATCTTTAATCCCCTGAATCAAGGCTTCAGCAATGCCGCAAACACCAAAACCACCTGAAGCGATCATCACGCCGTCTTTCACCACATCCGCTAATGCTTCCTTGGCAGAACCAAATATCTTATTCATTCTTTGTCCTTTTTAACTCTTAATTAATTTTCTTGCGATTTTCTTAAATTTACTAAACTTGTACATTATCGAACATTTCCCAAAACACCCGCCTTTTTATGGACTTCCGCTTAGGTAATCACCAGGCCATCATCCGCCGAAATAATCGAGCCATTCATAAAGCCAGACTGCTCACTTGCTAAAAGTAGCAAGACGCCGTCTAGATCGCTGGCTTGTCCTACCCGCTTACGGGGTAGCTTTTGAATCAGTTTTTTACCTAATTCCGTTTGCCAATGCTCGGCATTGATCTCCGTTTCGATATAGCCAGGACAGATCGCATTGACATTAATACCGTACCGGCCCCACTCGAGTGCCATGGCCTGCGTCATATGTATTACGGCAGCTTTACTCATACAGTAGGTAGAAATTTGCGATAAAACCTTTAAACCAGCCACTGAAGCAATATTGATAATGCGTTGGGCTGGAGCTGGGTTGCCAGCATCCTGGGCAACTTTTGCCCGTTCAATCATGTATTTTCCGAGCGCTTGACCCACAAAAAAAGCACCGCGTGTATTGGTATTAAAGACATAGTCGTAATCTTTAGGCGTCACATCCACGATTCTTTGGGTACTCGAAACCCCTGAATTATTAACCAAAATATCGATTTGCGGCACTTTGCTGAGGGTATTACTCACGAGCGACTCAATCGAGTTGGTATCGGTCACATCTAAACCTACGCAGTACGCCTTACCCCCTGCGAGGGTAATTTCACGCTCTAGCGCCTCTAAACGATCAAATCTGCGCGCTGCTAGCACAACGGTCGCACCTGCTTTTGAAAGCGTTTTAGCAAACTGCGCTCCAAGGCCGCTTGAAGCGCCCGTAATCAGGGCAACCTTACCTTGTAAATCGATTTGATAAGCCATCATCATTTCCTTTGCATCGTGACCCACGCATCGAACTCTGTTTTGAAGTTGAGCATGAATATTTTCGTTAAAACTGGTATTTTTGAGAAAGTTCAAAATTTAAGATAATGTACACCGAAAATGTCATAATTACACTGTTAATCAACTAGCCAACCCACATATTTATGCTTAGCAATTCAACCCTCAATAAAATCAATCAAGAACTTTTAGCCACCCATGGCCCTAGAGAATCGATGGACTACGATGTCGTGATTGTCGGCGGCGGACCTGCTGGGCTAGCAACGGCGATTCATCTCAAGCAATTGGCGCAGCAAAAGAACCAAGAAATCTCCGTTTGTGTCCTAGAAAAAGGTTCTGAAATTGGTGCTCATACCCTCTCCGGTGCGGTGATGGATCCAATCGCTTTAACGGAACTATTGCCTAACTGGCAAGAATTAGGTGCGCCGCTCAATACGCCGGTGACCGAAGATCGTTTTATATTCTTAACCAAGTCTTTGGGCATTAAAACCCCGAATTTCCTTTTACCAGCTTGTTTTGTAAACCATGGCAACTACATTGTTAGTTTGTCTAACGTGACGCGTTGGTTGGGTGAGCAGGCGGAAGGTCTTGGCGTTGAAATTTTCCCAGGCTTTGCTGCTGCTGAGATTTTGTATGATGATGAGCAACGTGTAGTTGGAGTAGCAACGGGTAACCAAGGTCTTGGTAAAGACGGCATTGCGACTGAGAACTTTCAGATTGGGATGGAACTCAGAGCTAAATACACCATCTTCGCAGAAGGTGCACGTGGTCACTTGGGTAAGCGCTTAATTAGTAAATACCAGTTAGATAAAAATTCTGCGCCGCAAACCTATGCAATTGGTATCAAAGAACTTTGGGAAATTGATCCAGCGAAACACCAGCCCGGCTTGGTTGTGCACACTGCAGGTTGGCCTCTCAAATCCGATACCTATGGTGGATCGTTTTTATATCATTTAGAAAACAATCAAGTGGCAGTTGGTATGGTCGTCGGCTTATCCTATAAGAACCCTTACCTCTCACCGTTTGAAGAGTTTCAGCGATATAAACTGCACACTGCCATTAAACCTTTCTTTGAAGGTGGCAAACGTCTTTCCTACGGCGCCCGAGCTATTACAGCAGGTGGTCTTACAAGTTTGCCTAAAGTCGTATTTCCGGGTGGTGCTCTCGTCGGCTGTGATGCTGGCTTTTTAAATGCCTCTCGGATTAAAGGCTCTCATAGTGCAATTAAATCGGGTATGTTAGCAGCTAAAGCTGCCTTTGAAGCCGTAACTGATGGTCGCGCGCAGGATGAGTTATCTAGTTATCCTTTGCAGTTTAAGCAAAGTTGGTTACATCAAGAGTTATCGAAAGCCAGAAACTTTAAACCTTGGATGGCCAAAGGTCTTCTGACGGGTACTGTAATGGTTGGGATTGAGCAAAAATTGCTTGGTGGCAAAATGCCGTGGACTCTCAAGAACAAACAAGCTGATCATCGTTATATTGAGAATGCTGAATATCATCAGCCGATTGACTATCCAAAACCGGATGGCAAGATTACTTTTGATCGACTCTCTTCTGTCTTCTTATCCAATACGAACCATGAAGAAAATCAACCAGCGCATTTAACGCTCAAGAATATTGACACGCCAGTCAATACGAACCTTGCAAAATATGCTGGACTAGAAGCAAGATATTGTCCTGCTGGTGTCTATGAGTATGTCAATACAGAAGGAATTGAGCGTTTACAAATCAATGCGCAAAACTGCGTACATTGTAAAACTTGTGACATCAAAGACCCCACCCAAAATATTGTTTGGGTAACCCCTGAAGGTGGCGGTGGTCCGAATTATTCTGGGATGTAATTGGACTGGGGATTAGTCCCCAATCAATTGAACTCTGAATCAATAAACTTGGTAAGTAAATAGCTTACCAAGTCATTACCCCTTCAATAGCAAGGTTTTTATTACCGATTATTGTTGATAGAATAATCAGTAATGAAACAAGCACTTAAATTAAAAGCATTTGATATCACCCGTTTTTTAGATAGCAAAGAAGCTTTGGCTGAATACTTGTCACAAGTATTGGAAGATGGTGACAAGAATGAACTTATCCGTGCTCTTAGACATATCGCCAAAGCACAGGTTATGGCTGAAGTTGCGAACGAGTCTGGTTAGCCAGTGAAAGTCTTTATAAAGGATTATCCAAGGCTTAAAAATGAGTTTGCATACTTAATTTGTCCTTACTATGATTCTTCTTTAAGATTTCGAATTTGATCTTTTGTAAATGACCTCGTCCGCCAATTAGCGAACGTCTTCCAATGCTGATTGAATAAATTTCAGTAGCCTCTTAAAGCGACCAAGTTTAATCATATCTCGTGGTGCGACATCTCCAAGCATAGGATTTGGGACCTTAAACCAAAGTATAGTTTTTGTTTCGTTCTTAAAAAAGCTATGTACAAGAGCAATTGCCGTTGCCCACTCAATAAACCGCTCTGTGAGCTCAGCAGGAACTTTACCATCAAAACGAATTGAACCAAAAGGGACACCTGATGCTATGGATATATCCTGCTTTGTGAAACCCAAAATATCTTTAACCCTATCGTAATTAGGCTTACCTGCTTTTTTAAATAACCTTAGTTCATCGGTCTGTAGGATTACTTTGGAAATATCCGAATTAGCCTTAGTTGAAATTGTTTGTGCTGTCATGATCACTTAAATTTACACACTTTTTCTATGTGTTAAGAATTTTTATCCACACTTTATACATGGTTAATATTTGCAATTAGCAAATCATTAAACATTGCTAGTTAAGTTATTTTTAATATCGATGAAAAAATAATGACTTTGACAAAAAAGTTGGCAAACAAAGCGAACTTGGGACCTAAGGTTTAGCAGAAAAGAGTAAGCGATTTCCTTTCCTCTGAACTGCTCCAAAAAGTTGGAATCATCTAACTTGAGTATCGATTCACTTTAGGTCGGGGATGATTTGAAAGCTAGATCAAAAAAAGTCTAGCTTAAAGGTCATCTAAAGACACTCTCATGGTTCCCTGCCCTTTTCTAGAGTCGACGATTGCGTTAAGTTCCAAATCTTCCACATAATCCATCAACGTCTCATAAGCTTGCGCGGGAATACAATAAAAGACTGGTTCGTTCCTATTTAAAATGAGAACAGGCAAGCCTTCACCCGCGGCAACGGTCCGCATTGGATTTTTCTTGAGCTCAGTGATGCTAGCTGACATATCACTCAAGATTATGTAGGTCATCTGTTTTCTCTGTGATTGAATTAACATTCATTGAGAATACTTTACCACCTTGAAATAGTTGAAAAAAAATATGGTCTTTTTTATGATGATGTATGAAAGTTATCTCGAAGACCCATTACATTAATTGTGGTGTTTAGTAACAGATTAAAGCAGGAGAGTCATTACCTTGTGTAAGGTTAAAAAAGAGAAGAAGATATTTTGAAAAAAATGATGTCACTTATAAATAAAACAGGTGAAGTACGAGAACTTTGTGCTGAAGATTTACGCAAATTTAAATCTGCGCAAGAAGTCCTTCCACTATCTTTACAAAAAAAGCTTGGAATTGATGAGTCACAAAAAGTACCCCTGTAAATTCCCATAGGACTTTGAAGTCCCCAAATAGATAATATGGTTCGGAAAAGTTTGCTATCAGTGCTCTGTACATACCAAGCTAATTTCGATTAGACTTAACAACATAAATAAAATAAAAGGGAGATGAAAAATGAATAACCAAGTTCTGAAAGGCTTGAAAACACCAAAACCAATGGCGCACTATTGCCAAGGTGTCCTGCATCGCAACACGATTTATGCCGCCGGACAAATCGCATCAGACTATCAAACCGGTGTGGCTCCTGAAGCTAAACAAGATCCAGCGTTCCCCTACTATGGCTCTGACATTCAAAAACAAGCTAGATATATTCTGCAAAATCTCCAGTCTGTTTTTGAAAGCGCGGGGAGTAGCTTTAACGATGTAGTGAAGTCACAAGTATTTTTAAAGGACTTAAACGATTTCTACTACTTTGACCAAGTATGGAAAGAGTTTTTCCCATCACCACCACCCAGAACTACCGTAGAAATAGGTGGCTTATTAGTACCGGGCTGTAAAGTAGAAATCGACCTCTGGGGTGTGCAAGCTAAAGTGCCACGTCAAGTCATTATTGGCAAAAAAACACCGACTCCGATGGCCCATTACTCACAGGGTATTTTGATCGAAAATGTGCTCTATGCAGCAGGTCAAATCGCCTCCGACTATCAAACTGGAGTTGCTGCAGAGGCCAAGCAAGATCCCGCTTTCCCTTACTATGGCTCAGACATCCAAAAACAAACAAGATATATCTTGAGTAATATTCAAAGCGTCTTTGACGCCGCTGGTTGTGACTTTAAAGACGTGGTGAAAGCTCAAATCTTTTTAACCGACCTAAATGACTTCTATTATTTTGACCAAGTTTGGCAAGAGTTCTTTCAAAAGCCTGTGCCAAGGACGATTGTTGAGGTTCAGAAATTATTAGTGCCGGGATGTCGGATCGAAATCGATTTATGGGGTGTTTTACCGAATACGCCTAAAAGAGAAATTACTCTGGACGGCGATAATCAGCAACAATCCTTTTGTAATGGCGTCATTGTCAATGACACCCTGTACGCCAGTGGCCAAATTGCCTCTGATCATCAGACACCGATGATTCAGGTAGCACATCAGGATCCTGCTTTTCCTTACTATGGCTCTGAGATTCAAAAACAAACCCGTTATGTTTTGAGTAATTTAAAAAAGCTATTTCACGAAGGCGGCTTTGATTTGGCAGACACTGTCAAAGCACAAGTCTTTTTATCCGACCTTAATGACTTTTATTATTTCGATCAGATTTGGAAAGAATATTTTCCATCTCCACCGCCAAGAACAACATTAGAAGTGGGTAAGTTCTTGGTTCCTGGTTGCAAAGTTCAGGTTGATTTAACGGCTGCAAAACCTTGACATATCCCCTCGGCTAAAGGCGAGGGAATTAAGCATTAAAAATGAATACGGCATCATTTAGGGAAGTGCTAAAACTTCCCTAAAAGGCGGGATGGCCGTGAGAGTGCGTAATTTTGATGGACTGCTTGATTGCAAAGTAACCAACCAAACTCGCTATTGCTGACAGTCCAAAGACATGCTCGGCGCCCAGTACGTCCCACACCCAACCTGCTGCAAAGCCACCAATACTGCCACCTAAGCCATAAGAAATCGAAGTATATAAAGCTTGTCCTCTAGCTTGTGTTGGGCCATTAAACCACTGCTGCAAGAATCTCAGACTAGATGTGTGATGCGCGCCGAAGGTCATCGCATGGAAGATTTGCATAAATAATAACAAAGCGAAAATCGGCAAATAAGCAATCGTCGCAAAACGCATTGCAGCTACTAAAAAGCAAGCAATCAGAATCTGTTGCGCGCCAAACTTTTCTAAGAAAAAGCGTTGGTAGTAGAAGAAGAGGACTTCAGCTAGAACGCCGAGCATCCAAAAAACTCCGATAGTCTGAGTTCCATAACCTAGCTTACTGAGATATAAAGAATAAAACACGTAATAACTAGCGTGGGCAAAAATCATGCAAAAGGTCGAGCTAAAAAACCAGATCACTTCCGGTTTTTTAAGGATTGTCAGAATCTCCCCTTTTTGTTTCTCATGCGCCTCATGCGGTGGCTCCCACAACAGCCAGGTACTGACTAAGACTCCACACATGATAAAGAGCGCAACATAGGGTAAGGTCGCGATACCGAATTTTTCAAACCAAAAACCACCGCCTGAGACCGCCAGAATAAATCCAATCGAGCCCCACAAACGAATCCTGCCATATTTGCTCTCAAAGGCGTTTACTTTTTGCAGTGCCCGAATCGTCACCGCTTCACTCAGTGGTGTCAGACTGCTACTGAAGGTGTTCAAAATAAACATCCAAGCAAGTAAGAAATAAAACTGATTCGAAACAAATATTCCGAGGAAGACAATCACACAAAGCACTGCGGTAACGCGCATCAAACCAATCCGGTCTTGGCGATAATCAGCCATCCATCCCCAAGCAAAGGGACCAATAATCCGGGTGAACTGCAACATCGACATCAGAATCGAAATCTGGATGGCAGTAAAGCCAATATCATTAAAGTACAGACTCATATAGGGACTCACAATCCCTAAATAGCCAAAATAAAAGAAGAAAAACGTCGAAAAAATATGGTGCTTAGCCAGCACAGGCTGCGAACCCTGCATTATAAGATTTGCGGATTTTGAGCAGCAATGATCGGTGTGCTCGACTGCACATCCGCGCACTGGGCGCGATGCAGTAAAACATGATCCATGACAACTAAAGCCAGCATCGCTTCCGCAATCGGTGTGGCCCGAATACCCACACAAGGATCATGGCGACCTTTGGTTTGTACCTTCACGGGATTACCAGCCGCGTCAATGGAATCTTTCATGGTCAAGATACTCGAAGTAGGTTTAATGGCAATCGACACGATTAAATCTTGTCCAGTACTGATGCCGCCCAACACTCCACCTGCATGATTCGTGGTAAATCCATCAGGCGTTAAATTATCCCCGTGAAAACTGCCTCGCTGTGATACGCTCTCAAAACCACTGCCGATTTCGACCCCTTTGACAGCATTAATCCCCATCATGGCGTAAGCAATATCTGCGTCTAACTTATCAAAGAGAGGTGCACCCAGACCAACTGGCATACCGGTCGCTTTAACCGTAATTTTGGCACCGCAAGAATCACCCTCTTTACGCAGTTGATCCATATAGCTCTCGAGCTCAGGGATCATCGTTTGATTGGGAGCAAAAAAAGGATTATTCGGAATATGCACCGCGTCTTCAAAAGGAATGGCTAGATCACCTAGTTGGGACATATAACCAATAAACTCAATCCCGTAACGCTCTTTTAACCATTTCTTGGCAATGCCGGCCGCGGCCACCACTGGAGCTGTCAGACGTGCTGAAGAGCGACCACCTCCGCGTGGATCACGAATCCCGTATTTTTGTTGGTAGGTGTAGTCGGCATGACCAGGCCTAAAAGTATCTAAAATATTGCCGTAATCTTGACTACGCTGATCTGTATTGCGAATCAATAAAGCAATCGGTGTGCCGGTCGTTTTACCTTGATAAATACCTGAGAGAATTTCGACTTGATCGGGTTCTTGACGCTGCGTCACGTGCCTAGAAGTGCCTGGCCGGCGACGATCTAAATCAATTTGCAGGTCCTGGGCCGACAGCTCTAAACCCGGAGGACAACCATCCACCACGGCACCAATTGCGGGTCCGTGGGATTCACCAAACGTTGTGGTGCAAAATAGATGTCCAAAAGTGCTTCCTGCCATAGCCTATATTATGGCATTTTATTTCTGAGGCTTTTGAATTTATTATGTAGCCTCTTTAGACGCTTCCTCTGGCCAATCACGAATATAAGCCTTGAGCATCGTGTTTTCAAAGCCTTGTGCTTCTACGACAGTTCTAGCAACGTCATAAAAAGAAATGACGCCCATCAACATTTTATTTTCCATTACAGGTAAATAACGGGCATGACGGTTAAGCATCATACGACGGACTTCGTCTAATTCTGTTTCGGGGGTACAGATGAGAGGGCTCTCATCCATCACTGCGCCGACTTTGATGGCACCTAGTATGCCGTGCGAATGGGCTAAAGTACCAATCAATTCTCGAAAAGTCAGAATACCAACGAGTTCACCATATTGCATCACAATCAGGGATCCGATATCGTGCTCCGCCATGATATGCACCGCAGTGAGGACTGAAGTGTCGGGAGCTACGGTGTAAAGGGTGTTGCCTTTAACGCGTAAAATATCACTAACTTTCATACAGATCTCCTTTGATATTGTTTATTGAAGTCTATTCCGACTTCTATCATCTGTAAAGTCTAATTCACTATTTTGGCGCTAAAACTAGAGACTTATCTTGACTTGCTAAGAAGGAAAAGTATGAAAAATATTAAAAAGATGAATGTGTCGGCGAGAAAAAGTGAGTACGAATTTGTGGCAAACTAGCCGTCAACACTGCCCCAGCTAAAGTAACCCACCAGGTCAGATAAATCCACACTAAAAACAAGGGTCCGATCGCAAAGGCACCATACAAAGTTTTATATAGCGGGACTTGAGAGATAAAAATAGTAAAGCCGTATTTAGTCATTTCGAACATCAGCGCAGCGAATACTCCACCCATCAAAGCATCTTTAGTATTTACTTGCACATTGGGGCCAAAACGGTAGAGCATCACAAATGGCATACAAGTGAGAAGGAAGGGATATATCACATCAAGGAAATTCAAGTGTTGCGATAAACCATAACCCAAACTTTGCGTTGCAGTCATGATCAGTGAAGTCAGGTAAATACTTACGCCTAAAAAGATCGGCCCGAAAGCAGTCACCACGGTGTAAAAAATCACTTTTTTTAGAAATGAACGTTTTTCTTTCACTTGCCAAACTTGATTAAACGATTTTTCAATCGTCATTAGCGTTAAAAAAGCAGTAATAAGTAATCCGAGTAAACCAAAGAGTGTGAGGCCTTTACTATGGTCTGAAAACTCCAAAATGTAAGTAGTCACTTTCTGGCTCATCACCCCGGGGATGAGCGTGGCGCTTAACCACCCTTGAATAGCTTCCCTTAAATCAATAAACTGGGGTAATTGACCAATTAAAATAGTAGCAATTGAGAGCATCGGCACAATTGCCAAAACGGTGGTGTAAGCGAGACTAGCCGCCACTTGATTGATTTGTGCCGAGGCAAAGCGCCTGCGCCAAAAGTAGAAGACGGTGGCTAAGTATTGTATTTTTTTAAATTGTAGGGTAGTTACAAACATGAGCGTTTAGATTTTAGATCTCGAATTTCAATTATCATACAGGTATGCAAACTGTAAATTTATTAGTTTTATATTACTCTCGTCATGGTGCTACGCATCAGCTTGCAGAATTTATTGCCGAGGGCATTGAATCTGTTAGTGGTGCAAATGCCATTTTACGCACGGTACCCAGTGTCTCAGCCAATACCCAGGCTTCAGAACCTGAGATCCCCCAAAGTGGTCCACCTTATGCAGACTATACTGACCTTGCCAACTGTGATGGCTTAGCCTTAGGTTCCCCAACTCGCTTTGGCAATATGGCCGCTGCCATGAAATATTTTTTAGATGGTAGTTCAGCACAGTGGTTGCAAGGCTCCTTAACT
Source organism: Polynucleobacter rarus (assembly GCF_003072505.1). Taxonomy (GTDB): domain Bacteria; phylum Pseudomonadota; class Gammaproteobacteria; order Burkholderiales; family Burkholderiaceae; genus Polynucleobacter; species Polynucleobacter rarus. The sequence continues at coordinate 455,493 of NZ_NTGB01000001.1, read as the reverse complement.
GGCAAACCAGCTTGTGTATTTACGAGTAGTAGTAGTATGCATGGTGGTCAAGAAAGTACTTTACTGACAATGATGATCCCTCTTTTTCACCATGGCATGTTACTAATGGGTCTGCCCTATGCTCTCCCAGAATTACATCACACCACTTCAGGTGGTACCCCCTATGGTGTTAGTCATGTAGCAGGGAATGATAACCAATTTGCGATTTCGAAAGAAGAAAGAATTCTGGCCCTTGCACAGGGTCAACAATTGGCAAAATATGCCCAGTTACTTAAACAAGAAAAGTAAAAATAATCATGTCTCTTTTTAAGTTCCCTTTAAATCTTTACCAAAAGACAGCCTTGATCACTTCTGTGCTGCTTTGCATCTTGTGTATTGCTTGGGAGTGGTTTTTAGCGCCCTTAAGACCGCATGGTTCTTTTATGGTTTTAAAGTGTTTACCCATTGTATTGATTCTCCCTGGGCTGTACCGAGGTGCCAACTATCAATTGCAAGCACTATCAATGATCATCTTGTTGTATTTCTTAGAAGGTGTCTCTAGACTTTTCGAAAAAGGACTCAATCCCTGGTTAGCAGGACTTGAATTGATTTTTTCTAGCATCATTTTTTTTGCAGTTTTAAAACATTTAGGCCCGCTTAAAAAAGCAGCTAAAGCAAAAAAAGAAGAGTAATAATCCAAAGATGATTATTCAAGTATTTGAATTCACGCTAGCCCAAAGGACAACTCACTAATCCATTTACTAAACCTTCACTAACCGATTGAAAAAATCAATCAGCTAGTGAGATAGCAGTTTGGTAAACGACTAAGATCTAACTTAGAAAATCAGTTGAGAGTAACTGACATCGAATCAGTACGTCTTCTGTTGTAAGTGATTGGATCTGAGATTGCGTTTTGCTCAACGGCTTGAGTCAAAAGACGAGAAAGCGAGGAAAAATATCCCTTCGCTTGCATCGTTGGTTTTAGAAATTTTTTGCGACCATCAATGTCTTGATGAAATTCGACATAGCCTTTAGTCACGAGATTTTTGATTCTAGAATGCAACGTGGCTCTTGAGCCAATTCTTTCTAGGGAAATCGCTTCATTAACGAGTAAGGACTGATTAGTTCTCCAACGAATTGCAATGGTATTTAATAGCTCAACTTCTATGCTATCTAACTCCGGGAACTCTGGGAGTTTTTTAAAGGCGCTCGACGCCTCAATAAATTGCAAATATACTTCGTACTTGTGACTATTATTCATTATAAATTTTCCAATTATGAGTTTTGTTTGATGGAAATAGAAATAACCTTAATACTAATCTCTATTAATAGTTATTGTATTTATAACGAAATTGCTTGAAATAGCACTTTTCAACTGATTTAAGATGTTTATAGAACTACATAAAAATCATTAATACTAGTTAAAATGTACTACTCTAAATAGTATTAATTCAGATTACTCGGGTTGAACTTTAGCATTAATTACCACTTGTTCCCATTTCTTTTTTTCTGCTAGAACAAAGGATTTGGTATTAGCTGGCGTATCTGCGGGTGAGTAACCACCGAGCTCGACAATACGTAACTTGACATCTGGGTTGTTTAAAACTTTTTTGGTTGCGGCATACAGAGTATCAATAATTGGTTTCGGAGTTTTTGCTGGTGCAAACAATCCAAACCAGGCTGTCACTTCAAAGTTTGGAAAACCTGCTTCAATCATGGTTGGTACATCTGGTAATTCTGGGCTACGAGTTTTACCTGTTACGGCTAAAGCCCTTAGTTTGCCTGACTTAATAAACTGCATGGAACTCGGTAAGTTATCCATCATCATGGTGACCTGTCCACCCATTAAATCGATAAGTGCTGGACCCGCCCCTTTATAAGGGACATGCACGACATCGATGCCAGCCTGAAATTTAAACATTTCACCCGACATATGAATCGATTGACCGCGCCCAGAGGATGCAAAGGAGTATTTACCAGGGTTAGCCTTCGCTAAACTGACAAATTCAGCAACTGTTTTTGCTGGAAAATTAGCATTCACTACAAAAACATTGGGAGTGGCGAGCACCATCGTAATCGGCTCTAAATCTTCCAATTTGTAAGGCAATGTTTTGTATAGACTGTAATTGATCGCATTCGGTCCAATATTACCCATAATAATTGTGTAACCATCAGGCGGACTACTAATTAGTGCTTGCGTACCAATAATGGCTGCAGCACCGGCTTTAATGTCGACCACCACGGACTGTCCAAGCTCTTTAGCTAATGCGTCAGCTACCACCCGCGCTGCGATATCCGTCGTTCCTCCTGCGGCAGCAGGAACGATAAGTCGAATGGGCTTACTAGGATAGGTATCAGCCTGTGAGTTCATCGATATACCAAGTCCAGCTACTAAAGCAGTCATTGCGAGGGTTTTAAATAGGTTCAACATGCTATCTCCAAAAAGTTGGTAAAAGTGTAACTCATGTAGTGTTATCTCTAATAAAAATAATAAATCGACTTTCTTTTGGTAATATTACTCGATAGAAAAACAATTGCATTATTTGGAGAAACTTTAGATGGCCTACTTTACCGACAATTCTCAAACCATTGGCAAAACCCCTCTGATTCGCTTAAACCGAGTGACAGACGGTGCCAAGGCAACCGTATTAGCCAAAATCGAAGGGCGTAACCCAGCCTTCTCGGTCAAGTGTCGGATTGGTACTTCCATGATTAATGATGCACTAGAGCGTGGAGTTTTAACACCAGGTAAAGAGTTAGTCGAACCTACTAGTGGCAACACTGGTATTGCTTTAGCTTTCGTCGCTGCAGCCAAAGGTATTCCTATTACTTTAACCATGCCCGAGACCATGAGTCTTGAGCGCCGTAAATTATTGGCTGCTCTTGGTGCTAAATTAGTTTTAACGGAAGGCCCTAAGGGCATGAATGGAGCTATTGCTAAAGCTGTAGAAATTGCCAACAGTGATCCTAAATATATTCTGTTACAACAATTTAGTAACCCTGCCAATCCTGCTATTCATGAAACCACCACAGGACCTGAAATTTGGGAAGATACGGATGGTAATGTTGATATTTTTGTCGCAGGGGTTGGAACCGGAGGCACCATTACGGGCGTCTCACGCTATTTCAAGAACACCATGAAAAAAGCAATCCTCTCTGTTGCAGTTGAACCCACAACGAGTCCAGTCATTACCCAAAAACTAAGTGGTCAAGAAATAAAACCAGCACCGCACAAGATTCAGGGGATTGGCGCTGGTTTCATTCCTGATAACCTTGATCTAAGTATGGTTGACCAAGTAGAACAAGTTAGCAGTGAAGAAGCGATTGCCTTTGCTAAACGAATCGCGAAGGAAGAAGGAATTTTAGTCGGGATTTCTTGTGGCGCTGCCGCAGCAGTAGCATGTAGATTAGCCCACCTCCCAGAACACGCCGGTAAAACAATTGTTGTGGTGTTACCAGATAGTGCCGAAAGATATCTCAGTTCCGCCATGTTTGAAGGGGTATTTGATGCTAATGGTATCGCTCTTTAATTCACCGCTTATATAATAAGGAAATGATGTACCAAATTGTTGATCTTCTAGTAGGTCTCGCCTCTGCCGTTGTTGCAGGGTCCTGCCTCATGCTCTGTTATTTTGATTTTTTTAAAATCAATCTAGGCCGAGCACACGGGCTTTTTGGCAGCCAAATTGCCTCCTTCTTATTATCAGCAACGAATTGGCTTACATTACCGATTCGAAAAGTAATTCAGAATACTGGTAAAGTGAATTTGGTTTACCTCGTCTCAGGTTATTTGATTGTGGTCGCCAAAATTATCGTCCTATCCCTTTTTAGCCATACCCTATTTAGTGAACTGTCTAGGCTTCTTTTACCGATCTTTTTTGGCGCCTTGATAGAGTATGTCCAATTATTTCTCTCGATTATGTCTGGAATCACTTTTTTATTTGTGATTCTGTCTTGGATTTCTCCAAGCTCACCAAGTTATGCAGTAGCGGCCCACATTTTAGAGCCCTTGCTAGAACAAATCAGAAAGCGGATGCCTAGCTCTGGTGGGTTTGATTTCACGCCACTAGTACTACTTATCATTATCAAAGTGTTACAAATCGTTGTATCCAATTTGCGCTGAGCTTAGATTTCGAAGAAACAAAAATCTGTCAGCCCAGCTTCAATTTAAGATGAGGCTGGATTGGGATTAATCACTTTAGATACGCTTCTCTTCTTGATTGATGAACTGAACTGTTCAATAGGTACTGGCCTTCCAAATAGGTAACCCTGATATAGATTGCAACCTTTTTCTGATAAAAATTGCAATTGGGATTCATTTTCAACCCCCTCAGCAACTACCTCTAATTTTAATGACTGACAAATGGCAATAATCGCTGAAACAATCGCAGCATCATTCACGTCCGTGTTGATGTCCCTAACAAAGGTTTGATCAATTTTTACTTGTTGAATTGGTAATTGCTTTAAATAAGAAAGTGAAGAGAAGCCTGTACCAAAATCATCTAAAGAAAATTCGATACCTAACTGTCTTAACTCATTCATTTTAGGAATCACATCATCTAACTTTTCCATAATTGAACTTTCTGTAAGTTCAAATTTAATTAGTTTTGGATCAACACCATACCTCTCAATCCATTGTTTAACTTTTTGGACAAATGTCGTTTGTAAAGTGCCAGTTTGCAAAAACTGGCGGGCACTGATGTTGATGGAAAGTTTCATTTTATTTGAATGTGCAAGAGGGCGCCATTTTTTCAAATATTGAAATGATTGCTCAATAACCCAATCGCCAATAGGCACGATCAATCCACTATTCTCTGCTAAGGGAATAAACTCATTCGGCAATAGGGGAACTGAATCATCCTTTAAAAACCACCGTAACAACACCTCACCACCAATTAAAGCACCAGAAGAATCCACTACAGGTTGACAAAACAATTTCAACTGATTTTTTTCTATAGAGCTACGCAAAGCTTCTTCCATCGTTACTCTTTGATGTATAGCCTCCTGCATTTTTGGGTTAAAAAACTTAAAGTTATTTCTACCGTCATTTTTTGCTTCATATAAAGCCAAATCAGCTTGTTTCATGATGGTTTCTGTCGATAAGTCTGCACCTTTAAATAAAGTCAAACCAAAACTACAAGTCATATGGTAATAAGGTTTATTTTTCTCAAGGGGGTAAGGTTTGGAAATTTCCTGAATTAGTTTATTGGCAATTTTTTTCGCTTCAAATAATGCTTGATTGACATCAGACCCTAGGCGATCTGCAATCACAACAAATTCATCGCCGCCAATTCGAGAAACTACATCAATCTCTCGCATGCACTCACTTAAGCGCTGGCCAACCATTACGAGTAGTGCATCCCCAAGATCATGGCCTTTCGTATCATTGAGTGTCTTAAACTCGTCTAAATCAAGCATCATAACGACCACATACTCATTATCACGCTTACTTGTAAATAGTGCCTGACCTAATCGCTCTTGTAATAATCTTCGATTTGGCAAGTTAGTGAGAGGATCGTAATATGCAAGCTTATGAATATTTTCCTCATCGATTTTTTTCTTAGTAACATCAACACAAAAGCTCATCATTAAATCATTGGGTAAGCTCATGGTTTTCAGTTGCATTAATAATTTTTCATTCGATTTTGTGTAGAAACTTAGTTCCTCTACTTCCTTTTGATGGATAACAATGTCTTTGAATTGATCAGAAAATGAAGTTTTATCCTCAGCGTTAGTTAGATGGTGAATCGAATGGCCAATCAAACTCTTCTTATCCTGACCTAATATTTCACAAAGAGAAGGATTCACTTCCACGATGATAAAGTCCTTATCAAATACTAGAATTCCTTCTGGGGCATGCTCAATATAGGTTCGATAACGATCTTCACTTTCACGTAAATCATTTTCTAATAAGTTTCTCCTCGAAATTTCTTCAGCTAAGAGATTATTTGAATACGATAGTGCATTAATATTTTGACTTGAGAGCTCTGCGTTCGTTTCGAGTTCAATCGTCTTTTTCTTCATCTTGAAAAAGATTAGCAAGCCAGTAAATAAGATAATCGGCACTAATGATGCGATATATAAAAAGAAATTTGACGATAATTTCCCATAGATTCGGTCTGGGGATACAACCGTTATGAGTTTAAAATTTTCACCAGAAATACTATTTTTTAGGATAAATAAATTTTCTGGATCATCTGGAGAAAAAATAGAGTCTAACAAATACTCATATTGCTTTTTAAAAGGTGTCAATTTTTCATTCGGAATGATTAATATGCGACTTTCTTTTTGTTGAAAGATTTCATTACCGAGTTTAAAGAGTCTTTGATTCGCGTTAAGAATGAAGAATTGATGTAAATCAGGATCTTTTGAATTTACCTCTAGCGGTTTAAAGAGTAAATCTAAGTTTGTAAATGTAACAACTCTCCCTTTTTCAAGACCACGATACATAACGGGTGCTTGTAAGATTAGGTATTTATTAGCTTCATCAATCATGAAGCTTTTTAAAGGCATCTTGTTATCAAAATTAAAATCAGAAGCTTGATTGGGTTGTTTAGTATCAACTAGGATTTTATCGTTTTCGTCGATGTAAATAATTCTTCTATAAATGGGCTCCTCAAACCATTTTAAGGATGCTAATTTCTTCTCAAAATTCGTTTTAATAGCGAATAAGTTGACATTTAACCCATACTCTAGAGACATTCCTAAAGTCTGATTCGTTAAGAAATTATCGATTTCACTACTAGAAGCAACGGATTGAACTAAGCTTTTTTGTTCCTCTATGAAGTTTGCTATGATCGTTGAAGTGTTTTTAGTTTCAAAATAGAAACGATCCTCAGCTACCCCTTTTAATTTCCCCTGCGATTGCAAGAAGAAAATAAGTAAAAAGCTAATATAAATTAATACCAATATTAAAAAAAGCGTAGCGATACCGCGTTTTTTTTGCATAAAGGTATTCAAACCATTGAATGGAGGAATCTTAAACACTATTGCAAAATCCGATTAGTTTTTTGCGAAAAAGTTTGGATAGTAATTCCTGATTCCGGGATAGTATTTGTCAACTAAAAGATCATAGGTCCCATTAGCTTTAATTTGTCTCAAATAAAAATTAAACTCATCTCTCAACAGGGGTGCATCCTTGGGAAAAGCAGTCGCTAAAACTTGATGTTCTGAGATAGGGCCTAGCACTTTAAATTTCCCCGCCCATTTCCTTAAATCTAGTAATAAATCGGGCACATCTAGTAAAGACAACTCGGCATCTTTATTAATTAACGCGGGAACTATCTCATTAATGTTAGGGCTTTTAACATAGGGAATAATATTGTACCCAGTTCCACTCAATCCGTAGTTTGACGGATCTAAGCAGGTTTTTTCCATCACTAATAATGATTTTTTACCGATGAGTTTTTTCGTTTCGTCCACATCATTCACTAGAATTCTAGAGGGAACTATTGGCTTCAAGGGATTGTCTGCTCTAGCAATCAAGACAATTTGTGATGGGAAGGTTGGTTCAGAAAATAATAAAATCTGTTCACGCCATGGTAAGTAGGTGAAACCTGTAGAAATAACATCACCTTTAATAGGAAAATTACCCTCTAAAGAAGATTTGCCGTTACTAATAGATACATTCTTACCTAAAAGATCTTTAACGACTGAATAAAAATCGGTGTAAACCAAAACATACTTTACATCAATGTGTTTGGCAAAGCCTTGCATTAACTCTACGTCAAAGCCGTCGCCTGCTCCTGTAACGAAATTTGCATAAGGAATGCCAAGGTGTCTGATTTCACCTTTAGACTTGATTTCAGGAAGATCCATTGCATAAGATGCAATGGAAAAAACCCCCAATAAGAGGGAGCAAAATGCTATCTTAAGTGTATTTAGCGTCATTTTACTGCACCTTCGAAATGTAATTTATAAGTTTTGTTTAATAATCATACACTTATTTAGCACATTTTCAAACCATTTTCACAAAAAACCATGAATTTTGTATTTCTTTGATAACTCTTAACTATTTGAATTTCCACTACTTAATAATATTTTGCTAACTTCAATCTTGATTTCTTTGCATATACTCAGAACAAATTATTTAACCTTGCTCAAGCAAGTGAAGTTGAATTTTCATTCTCCAACGCTACCGTTGTAATTCCAACCGTTTGATCGAAATAGAGGGCGACGGTTAGTCGCGCATCTGCCACACCACCAAGCATACCGGATCCATACCAAGCGGTTCGAAAAGTTGAGGTCATGTGAGTATTCGTATTCCAAGTTCATCGACGGATTTGACGGTGAGAACATGATTCAAGCTGTATCGCTATGGCCATAGCTGTGCTTTTTGGCGCAAGTTCATGATATTTTTAGTCATTTTCCAATCATTGGAAAGCTTTAGAAATCACTATTTTGAGCCATTTTGTCACTGACTCTTTTAGTGATTTTAAGAAATCTGACTTATTAGGTTTTATGATAGAAATTGATAAATAAATTCAATTATCTAGACTAACTTTGTTCTAGATAGAGACAGTTTAAAATTTCGGACTAGGCCCAGATGAATCAGCCAATCCTATCCAAGGGAAATCCTCATGGAAGAAGCGAATTGAGGTAGTCCTATGTTTAATTACTGTTAATAATTGATCCATTTTTAGAGTTGAATGACACCAATGGAAAGACATGAGTAATAATCAATCACAAATCATCG
>NZ_NTGB01000001.1:195289-446794 GCF_003072505.1 Polynucleobacter rarus | reverse complement strand
ACCAAAAGCGGCAAGGTGATAACTCTTAAATCTAAAGTTCCACTTCTTGATAAAGAAGTGATTGATAGCATGTTTATGAGTAAAAAAGCTTTACTCGATTTTTATGAAAATGAGATGGAAGATGCTCGTAAAACAGGTCTTCTCTTTTCTTTACATGTAAAAGCCACCATGATGAAGGTTTCACACCCAATCGTTTTTGGCCATTGTGTCCGCGTTTTTTACAAAGATGCTTTTGCTAAACATGGTCAACTGTTTGATGAATTAGGCGTCAACGTGAATAACGGGATGATTAATTTATACGATAAGATAGCCACCTTGCCACAAAGTAAGCAAGATGAAATCAAACAAGATTTAAAAGCTTGCCAAGCTAATCGTCCTGAAGTAGCGATGGTAGACTCCGCTAAAGGTATTGATAATTTTTATTCGCCGAACGATATTATTGTTGATGCATCCCTGCCAGTCATGATTCGTAATGGTGGCAAAATGTGGGGTAAAGATGGTCAATTGAAAAATGTGAAGGCCACTATTCCTGAATCTACCTTTGCAAGAATTTATCAAGAAGTGATTGGCTTTTGTAAATGGCATGGTAATTTTGATCCCAAAACAATGGGTACGGTTCCCAATGTCGGCTTGATGGCACAACAAGCTGAAGAATACGGTTCACATGATAAAACCTTTGAGATTCCAGAAGATGGCGTAGCCAATATTACTGATATTGCTACCGGAGAAGTCCTCATGAGCCAAAATGTGGAAACGGGAGATATTTGGCGGATGTGCCAGGTAAAAGATGCGCCGATTCGTGACTGGGTAAAGCTAGCTGTCACACGAGCTCGCAACTCCGGCATGCCTGCCGTGTTTTGGCTTGACCCATATCGCCCACATGAAAACGAATTAATTAAAAAGGTTAACACCTATCTAAAAGACTACGACTTGACAGGTCTAGATATTCAAATCATGTCGCAAGTAAGAGCAATGCGCTATACCCTAGAGCGAGTTGTTCGCGGACTAGATACCATTTCGGTTACAGGCAATATCCTGCGTGACTATTTGACGGACTTATTTCCAATTATGGAACTTGGCACTTCTTCAAAAATGCTATCTATCGTGCCACTAATGGCCGGTGGTGGTATGTATGAAACGGGTGCCGGTGGATCAGCTCCAAAACACGTTCAACAACTTGTTAACGAAAACCACTTGCGCTGGGACTCTCTTGGAGAATTTTTAGCCTTAGCAGTTTCTTTTGAAGATTTAGGTATTAAGAATAACAATCAAAAAGCTAAGCTACTTGCAAAAACTTTAGATGCTGCAACTGGAACTTTACTGGATCAGCGTAAAAATCCTTCTCCTAAAACAGGTGAACTTGACAATCGTGGTAGTCAATTTTATTTGGCAATGTATTGGGCACAAGAATTAGCAGCTCAAAATGAAGACCAGGATTTAAAAACAAAGTTTACTGCGTTAGCCAAAGCATTTGCTGATAATGAAAAAAATATCATAAGTGAGTTAACGCAGATTCAAGGCAAGCCTGTTGATATCGGTGGTTATTATTTACCTGATAGGCAAAAACTGTCTCAAGTAATGTGCCCAAGCCCAAGCTTTAACAACATATTGAAAAACTTTAGCGCTTAAATCATTTCTTGTACTGACCATCATTCCTCAAAGGAATGATGGTGACTGCAATGTATAACTCGCCATTACAAGTACTATCTTGCAATATAAAAGCGATTGTGGTTCTTTGAATGACTTTGATCTCAATGCGGCCAAAAAAATTCTTGAGCGGTGAGGATGTCAATCCTTTCGAATTCGTGGCATTAATAAGTAACTTGCGTAATTTCCACCTGTATAAATCTGACTAATGCCTCCAAACTCAGTCTCGTTGCGATCTTGTAGATCATTGTGCAGAATTCTGCCTTGAGGATTGAGGTTAAAGTCTCGTCCCATTACAGTGATGGCTAGAGTGTAATCTTTTGGGAAAATCAAGCTGGTCGGCAAAATTTCAATATCTAATTCATAGACCTCATCTGGTACAAGTTTTTGAATCTCATCATGACGATGATACGGTAGGTATTCTGAAGATTTAGTCGCATCTAATTTACGATGCGAGGCTCTCAGCCAACCACAAGCAACCGGCACGTTTTCGTGCGCACCAATAAATTCGACCTCCTGCCCCTGCGGATCAAAACAACGCAAGATAGCAAATACATCCATATCGGTAGTCGATGAACTCACAAATAACTTTAACTTTACATTGCCAGTAAATTCGGTATCTTCTTTAAACGCTGGTGAGCGAAACGTAATGCCATCACCTAGTGCTGGGTAGGCAACTTTACTTTCCTCTTGATTCGTCTGATTACTAACACTTAGATTCTTACCATCGAGATACCATTTTTGCCACTCGGTTTCTGGCAAAGGCCACGCAGTTGTTTTACGCATTTTGGCAGTCCCGTCCACAGCTCGAATAGCTAACTGGACCCTAGGTTCATCCTGCCAGCCATTCTCCTCACCTCTTAAATAATGATTAAAAAAACGTTTTTGTATCGCTACATAATGCGGCAAATAAAAACTTTCATAGTGCGTACCAATATGGGCAAAGAGCCATTTTTCAGTTGAAGCACTTTGTAAATAACCACAGAAATTACCTCGCAAATGAATCCCAGCCCCACCCCAGTTTGCAGCACTTAATAAGGGGACAGTCACTCGGTCTAACCTAGCAGTATGATCACTAAACCATGCATCCCATAAGGAGCGCTTCGCAATCTCTGCCGGATAATCGGAGCGGTTACCGATTAACTGCGCTGCAGGTAAGGGTTCCCCTGTTGTAATTTGTTTCGTTTGGCGATCGATATGTGGCGTCTGACCATTACCGTGCTGATTGGCTAAAATCTGCCTTGGCCACCAAGCCTGTGTAAAAGAGTTACTTAAAATCCCACCATGCCGCAGTAAATCACGGTAGTGATCAACGGCCCCCTCCCAAGGAATCATTGCTGCCAAATGAGGTGGCTGCAAGGCAGCAACTTGCCACTGCTTAATCGCTAAATAAGAAATACCCGATAAACCGACCTTGCCATTACTCCAAGATTGCACACTTGCCCACTCAATCGCTTCATAATAATCTTGCGTTTCTCGAGGAGAATATAAATCTAGATAGCCAGGCGACATCCCACTGCCTCGACTATCCACCACGACGATGACAAAATTGTCAGGAACCCACCTTTGTGGGTCAGGAACTTCCCAACGTAAATACTCACCCGTAGACTCACCTTGATCCACTTCTGGATAGACTGCTTTTAATTTTTTCCATTGTGGATTAAAGCCATCCTCAAAGTGAACATCTTTGCCATAAACACCAAAAGACATGATGACTGGATAACGACCAGGCACATCCGGACGAAAGACATTACACATTAATTCAAGACCATCAGACATGGGGATGGGCGTATTTTTTTCGAAAATCAAAACGAACTCACTTTTTTATGTTTGAATCGGGAAAGTTAGGCACATTGCACAATGAAACAAGGCATCAACTCTGCAGATAATTATTGCGGTTTCAGACCAATCGTTGAAATCAATTTCTTATAGGTCTCATACTCGAGCTTCAAGCGTTGCTCATAGGCTTTAGTATCCAACTCAGGGCTAGGCTGACCACCTTGCTTACTCATTTTTTCTCGAACATCAGGCAGCTTCATTGCCTCGACCATCAGTTGATGAATTTTTTGCACGATCGCAGGTGATAAATTACTAGGCCCTACAACACCAATCGTAATTTCTGACTCTGCCTCTGGATAACCGAGTTCTCTAACAGTAGGTACATCTGGTAAGGCAGGACTTCGCGTGCGACCAGTATTAGCAATCGCAAGCGCTCTACCGCCTTGAAAAAGAGGCAATGCTGATGGCATCAAATACACCTCATATTGCACATCACCAGACCAAAGTCCTGTATATGAATCAGCAATCGTGCGATACGGCACATGTACTGTTTTCATCCCCATACTCCGATTGACAATCTCGGCAGATAGATGCGAAGCGGTCCCATCCCCAAGTGAGCCGTAATTAATTTCGTCCGGTTTTCTTTTGGTAAGATCAATCAAATCTTTTAAATTTTTGACGTTATTTTTTAAAGAGGTCACTACGATATTCGGGATCACCGTCAACTGCGCAATGGGCGTGAAATCATTAATCGGATGGTAAGCAGGCTTTGCCTGTAAGAGCGGTGAGACGATATGCGCAGTTGCTGCAATCCCAATCGTATAACCATCCGGTGCAGCATTGGCAATCGCTGTTGCGCCAATAATACCCCCTGCCCCAGCGCGGTTATCCACAATGACCTGTTGACGCGTAATTTCAGTTAGTCCCTGGGCAAGTGCCCGCCCAATTGCATCAACGCCAGAACCAGCTGGTGTAGTAATAATTAATCGAATCGGCTTATCTGGAAAATTAGGTGATAAATTTTGTGCCAAAGTTACTGAACTTCCCAGCGTCAAGCCAAGCAAAAAGAGTGGCGCAAACATTGCGCTCTGCAGGGTTTTATACTTCTTCATTAGCATCTGATTATGCATACCATTTCCTCTTCCAATGTGAATCATTGAACAGCCGATTACTTCGCTTGGGGCTGTGCTTTGATTGCTTTCACGGTTTTGTCCCAACGCGCTAAATCTTTTTGCACGTTCTCAACTGTTTGCTCCAAAGTGCCGCCTACCGTAATAAAATCATTTTGATCTAGTTTTTCAAGGACATCTTTTGATGTAATGGCCTGACTAATCGCTTGATTCATTTTTAATAAGGTCTCTTTTGGAGTTTTTGCTGGAGCAAATACACCTACCCACAAATCATCTTTAATCTCTGGGTAACCCTGCTCAGCAAAGGTCGGCGAATCTGGCATAGAAGGCAAACGTTTATCACTTGAAACTGCCACTACTTTTACTTTGCCTTGTTTGACAAATTGCGAGACACCAGCGACTGCGCCGCAAAATATAGGCGTCTCACCACTCACCGAAGCAATCAATGCAGGGCCAGATCCCTTGTAAGGAATATGCGTCACATCAGCTTTCCAATATTGCCGAAACAAGTTATCACACGTTAAATTTGGCGGAGTGCCGTTACCCGCCGTGGCATAGGATAAATCTTTCTTGAGACTTAAATCTTTTAATTCATTTAAGTTTTTTGCTGGGATTTTTTCATTCACCACCACAGCCATCGGTTGCGTCGCCGGAATCGACACAGGTGCAAAATCTTTATCTGGAGCATAGCCAGCCGTTGCTCCCATCGTCAGAGGATTCACAATAAAGGATGGTGAAGTCACCAAATAGGTATAGCCATCAGGAGCGGCATTGGCCACATACTGCGTACCGATACTAGCACCAGCTCCCGGTTTATTTTCCACAAACACCGGCACTTTTAAGATGCCTGTCAAACTTTGCGCCAGAATACGCGCTGCGATATCCGTTGAGCCACCGGGAGCAAAAGCAACCACTAAGCGGATCGGTTTATTTGGAAAATCAGAACTTGATTGTGCTTGAGCAACACCACTCCAAGTCAGGCTCAGAGCGGCCAAACTGAGACAGGTTAAGGAAAATCTATTTTTAATAATTTTTGCAGCAAACATGGTGTCTCCTTACATTGATGGATAAAAATATTTTTACTAATTACAAATCACTATCTCAGGCATTACTATCTTATTTAAGGCATCCAAGCCATTTGTGCTTGATAAGCAAACTCTGTCTTCACATCAATCACCGCTGGCAAGTTGCTGGCTAAAGCTGCTGCAAAAGCTGCCTTAAAGTCTTCTGGTCGCTCGACAGTAATACCGAAGCAATCAAAGGACTGAGCCACTTTCGCAAAGTCTGTTTCGCGGTAAACATAACACTCTGATTTACGACCTTCTGCTTCACGGTGTGAGTAAGCAATGTTTAAATTCTTCACCCCTTGAGATAGGCAGTGATTGTTATTCACAATCGTAATCGTATTAAGTCCCCAACGACGCGCTGTTTCGAGTTCTGGCAAGTGATAAGCAAAGCCGCCATCGCCGGTAAAGCAGACCACTGTGCGCTCAGGCGCTGCTGCTTTAGCACCAATTGCTGCCGGGAAAGACCAACCTAAAGAACCAGCCGCGCGCATAAAGGTTTGATTGCGATGGTGCAACTCCACTAAGTTACCACTCCAAAGTGCTGAATAGCCAGTATCTGCCACCAAAATAGCATCTTCTGGTAACACTTCAGTGAGTAATCGGCATAAACGTTGTGGACGCATTGGGACGGCGTCGCGGGTGAGTTCTGGCATTTGCTCTTGCCACCATGCATCCACTAATTTTTGAGAACTAGCTAACCACTCGACCCTCTCTACCCTCTGTGCTTTGGCAGTTAATGCTTCTAGTCCCTTCCCTACATCAGACAAGATACCAATCGTATTGGGATAATTACGGCCCAACTCAACTGGATCGATGTCGATTTGAATGATTTGGGTACCTAAGCGGGGTAATTTCCAACCACCCGTAGTGTGATCACTCGTATTACTGCCCACGTAGATTACTAGATCTGCCTCATCAATAATATGATTAGTACAGCTTCTACCGTACAGACCTGCCATTCCTCTGAACAAAGTATCTGACTCGATCATGGTTGATTTAGCATCAAGGGTCGTTGTAATCGGCGCTTGAATTTTTTCACCAAAAGCACGCAAGGCCTCATCGGCACCGGAAATCACAACACCCCGATCACCAATAATGACGGGTTTTTTTGACTTCGCAATCGCAGCAACCGCTTGTGCAATGACCGCTGGATCAGGAGCAGGCCTAAAAGCCGGAAAGCGCGTATGCACTTGGTCCACATCAATCGGAAAATCAGCTTCATGGGGCGTAATCGCATCACCCGTAAAACCAGCAATATCGAGATGCACTGGCCGTGGTGATCCAGTAGTTGCTTCTCTAAAGGCTTGACGAATCAGATGAGGCATTTGTTCAATGACTTCCATCTGCGCATGAAATTTTGTCACAGGCGTAAACAGTGGGCCGTGCTCTACTTCCTGATAGGAGTTACGATATTGCATCGCCGCCACATGGCGTCCTGTCATCGCAATCACCGGCGAATAGCCTAAGTAGGGATCTTGTAAGGAAGCGGCTAAATTAGCGGCACCCACTGACTGAGCAAAACATAAACCGGGTTTGCCGGAGATTCTGGCGTAACCGTCGGCCATATAACCAACGCCTTTTTCTGAATGACCTAAAATTCTATTGATTTTAGTATCTTCCATCTCGGCTAAAGCACGGCGCAGTACCGCATCCATAAAAAACACATGCGTCACTCCGTAAGCTTCTAACAGGCGCGCGAAGTAAGTGGCACCATTCATTTTGGTAGTCAATTCTGTCTCCTAATTAATTAATAATTTATTTATAGTATTTATCAATATATTACTGCATTAGGAGTTGCTACTGGCCAAAATGAATAGCAGGAAGGCAGGGTGAGACACT
Source organism: Polynucleobacter rarus (assembly GCF_003072505.1). Taxonomy (GTDB): domain Bacteria; phylum Pseudomonadota; class Gammaproteobacteria; order Burkholderiales; family Burkholderiaceae; genus Polynucleobacter; species Polynucleobacter rarus. The sequence goes on along the minus strand of NZ_NTGB01000001.1, from coordinate 439,332 downwards.
CCCCACCATGTAAGATTTTAGGTACTACGAAATTTGCAAAGATCAGGGTTCTTTAAAACGGCTCAAACCCTAAATTTCCCCGAAAACGATTTTTGATATAACTGCCATCTCTTGGTGGCAGTGCTTTTGGATATTCAATCGCTTCGATAAAAATATTGGCTAAACCCACACTATTTTTCGCATTCACCTGCTTGGCGATTTGGCTAACATCGGCCGGTTCTCTAACCGCTAAAGTCCAATCAAAGCCGCAGGCACTGGCTACGCCAGTTAACTCAACGCCTAAGGATGTATGACTTCTTTGCATCCCGGTTTCGGCGTAGTGGCCATTATCAAGAACCACTATGGTTAAGTTTTTGGGTTTTTGCGCGCCAATGGCAGCTAGACTACCCAGACCCATCAGCATTTCACCGTCACCAGTAATCACGAGTACTGACTTTTCTGGTTGCGCAATCGCAATCCCTAGTCCCATGGCAGCAGCTGCACCCATGGCACCCCACAGATAAAAATTCTCAGGGCGATCTCCTGCCGCAAAGACATCATAGGACGGTGAACCTAAACCCGTCACTATTAATGCCTCTGGGCATAAGTCGACCAACTCTTTAACAAACTCCCTACGATTAATGGTGCCATGTTGATAGTTATTTTGACTCATTTGGCATCCCACTTTTTGCGTCCAATCAGACTTTGTGATAACAATACTGCGACTGCGTCTCCTCCTACAAATGCTGCGTCAAACCCAGCACTTACTACATCCGGTACACTTTGCGGCGAATCTGCTCGCAATACATTGATGCCCATCATTTCAAATGCTTGTTGGGTTGCGCTACCCATCGGCGTCTGCCATTGATTAAACTCGGCCCATTCACCGCGCATCGTCACTAAACAAAAGAAAGGGAATTGACAATTCTTAATGAGCGAAAACATATTGACGCAATTACCAACACCACTACTTTGCATCAAGAGTACTGCTCTTTTACCACCGAGCCAAGAACCGCAGACCACAGCAACGCCGTCTTCTTCGGTTGTGACAGGGACAGGCTTCATGACATCATCAGCCCAGGCTTTTTTAATCACTTGCGAGTGCCCAGCATCTGGCACATAGACTAATTGCTCGACGCTACCGCGTTTAAAAATATCAAATATTTCATCTTTCCAAGCATGCTGCAATGTTTGCTCTTTAACGTCCACAAAGAACCCTTTTTAAAATTTCTAATTCATTTCTACAGTTCAATTCAGGTTTAATCATTACATCGTTGGACTTTTAAATTCACCACCTAAGCTTACGAGTCCAAAAGGTATTAATTGCGCATCTAAACTAAACACCATATGACCAGCAGAGGCATGGGCATCCCTAAAGCGACGCTCAAATTGATATTTCTCATAAATACCGTTCGCCCCTAATAATTCATGTAAAAGGTCAACTGCTTCATTGGCCATTTTCATCGCCATCGCAGTATTGCGCTTGTATTTCAACTTCGTCGGAATATCAAAGACAACATTATCTTTATAGGCGAGTTCTGCTTCAATCGTGTTCCCAGTTAACCATTGATAAGCTGCGTCAATCTTGCCATCAGCAATTGCAATTTTCATTTGCAAGGTCGGAATGTCGGCCATCTTTGCCCCGGTATAACTCGTATTTTTTGACTTAATCCAATCGGTCGTCTCTGTGAGCATCATGCGGGCATTAGCAATCATCGCCCCAGCAATCCCATTACCACCTACGGAACTGGTAGGTACTTTAAACATGGAGTTTTGATGCACTCTAAAACCAGGGAACTCATGATTTGGATCACGTAAATTCATGGAAAGCACGCGGTGCGCTGGCACGAAAACATTTTCACATTTCACACTACGACTACCTGTACCACACATGCCCATCGTTTGCCAATCATTAATAATTTCATACTCTTCGCGCGGCACGAGACAAACGCACCAATCAACAACTTTGTCGTCTTCTTTCACGAGACAAGAAAGCATATTCCATTCGCAAATATCGACCCCAGAAGAAAAGCCCCAATAGCCAGACAACAGCAAGCCACCGTCTACTTTTTCGCCTTTACCTTGCACATAAGCCACCCCGGATGCGATCAGCGCATTCGGGTTCTCTCCCCAAATATCTTCTTGAGCCTGCATTGGCCACTGGGCTAGTTGACGATTGTGTGAGGCCACATTGGCAAAGACCCAACCTGTGGATGGGCAACCAAGGCCTAACAAATAAGGCACTTCCATAAAGGCTCTAAAATCAACTTCCATTCCACCCCACATCTTGGGCTGCTGATAACGAAAGAGTCCACTCTCATGTAATTTATTGACCACAGCGTCTGTTAAATGGGTTTGCTTTTCATTGGCAGCTGCCTCGGAGGCTAAAAATGGAATCAACTCCTTAGTGCGAGCAATCATTTCCTCATAGGAAACATCGGCAAATGATTCTTTCTTAAAGGGATGGCTTATTTGGCCTGCTTGATTCAACTGCACTGGAGCATTCATACTGACTCACTTTGGATAGATTTGAAAGTACTTTCATATTATTTTTTATCTTTTTAATTGTCAATACAATTCAACTCTTTAAAAACCAAGAAGTATCACAACTTTTCATAAACAATACTTAAGTAATTGTTTTAGTTGAAAATTAAATACAAACAATTTTTCTAAGTATTTTCCTTATTGCATTAATCATCATAATGATATAGTCTAAATTCAAAAGAATTTAATGATTTGCCCATTCCAACAAAGACTATAACGAAGGAGATATCATGCCCATCCAAGGTTTTGCTCATATTAATGTGAGTACCTCAGATTTGGAACGATCAAGACGCTTTTATGCAGAAATTTTGGGCTTAGAGGATGGTTATCGACCGCAGTTTGGCAGAATTGGGGCATGGATGTACTTAGGTGACCAACCGATTGTGCATATTTCTACGTCTAGAAGTCCGTTGCCACCCAATGGTAAAACCGATGCTTTTGATCATATAGCGCTGTGGACTAAGGATATCGACTACTATCGCAATTTATTGAAAACACACAATATTAAATTTGCTGAATTTGGCGTGCCTGAAACCTTTCAGTATCAATTGTTTTTTAAAGATCCTGACGGAACCGAAATTGAATTAATCTTTAGTGGTGAAGAAGCTCGCCTCGCAGCCCAAGCAAAAGAAGCAAAAATGGATGCTAGTTTTGGCAGAGATAATTAATGCATATTGGTAACTATTTATTGGCAACTACATTAATAACGTTTGGTTGCTGATGGTATGAAGTCAATCCCCTTACATCTGCAAATCTCGACTGAAATTCGGCAAAAAATTCTTGATGGAATTTATCCACTAGGAACAAGACTACCCACCGAGGAAGAGCTTTGTATTAGTTATAAAGCCAGTCGTCCCACCTTGCGTCAGGCTCTAACGACCCTGTCCCAAGAGGGTCTCATTATGCGCAGGCCCAGAACTGGCTCCACTGTTTTGGCAACCCAAGCACAAACTGTTTTGTCGCACAGTGTTCGCACCGTTAATGAGCTCTTAGACTATCCAGGCTCGATGGTCAGAGAAATCTTAGATATGTCTTACATCAAAGCCGACCAAGCCATTGCTGATGAAATTCATTGTCCTGTGAACATGGAATGGTTTCGGATTGTCTCACTCCGATATCAAAATCAGTCTACGATTCCACTTTGTTTAACGACCTATTACATCTTGCCCAAATATGCTGGCGTCGTGAAACATAAGAAACACTTAAGCATTCCAATCAGTGAGCAAATCGTGGAGATGTTTGATGAAGTGATTCAACGCGCCAAAGTAGAAGTCTACTCACAACAAGTTCCCAAAGAATATATCAAACAATTACGCGTCAAAGAACATACTTCAGCACTCGTGGTCATGCGGTCCTATGTTGGTATGGATCAAGAAGTATTTCAAATTACGACTAGTCATCACCCTGATGAGCGCTACCGCTATAGCTTTGAGTTAATCCGTGAACAAAAAACAATCACCAACCGACAAAAAAAATAATCATAAAAAATACAAGGGGAGATCTATGAAACCATTCCAATTAAAAACTGTCCAGTACGCAGTGCTTTTAGCTCTCGGCGGTTGCCTGAGCCTTACAAGCTTCGCAGAGGAAAATTACCCTACAAAGACCATCACGATTATTAATCCCAACCTACCGGGTGGTTTCGTCGATAACGTAGCCAGAAATCTTTCGGTTATTTTACAAAAGACGCTGAAGCAAACCGTCATCATCGTCAATAAACCCGGTGCCAATGGCGCCATTGGCCATGCTGCCGTCGCGAATGCTAGTCCCGATGGTTACACCCTGTTAATCACTTCTCCTTCCCTCATCACACAACCGGCGATTGATGCCTTATATAACCGAACGCCCATTTATAACTTAAATAAATTAATTCCGATTGCTCAAATTACCTCTGATCCAGCTATTATTCTGGTCAATCAAGAAGCCAATGCCAAAACGATTCAGGAATTTGTCAAAGCTGCCGGTAAAGCACCTGGTGCTGTTTCGATTTCTTCCTCAGGCACTTACGGCGCAACCCACTTACCGATGGCGATGATTGAGAATTTCTCAGGTGTCAAATTCAAACACATCCCTACAGGTGGTGGTGCTGCGTCCATGACCTTAGCACTGGGTGGGCATGTCAATGGGCTAGCATCTGCACCAAGTGTGGCTTACCCACAAACCCAAGCAGGCAAAATGATAGCGCTCGCACAAACTGGCCCCAAACGACTGCCGCCTTATATGGATCTACCGACGCTTAAAGAGTCTAATATTAATGTGGAATATACGCTGTGGACTACGATTTTTGCACCGGCTGACACGCCAGAACCGATTGTCAAAAAACTTGCTCAAGTTCTGCGCGAAAGTATCCAGGATGAACAGTTCAAGACCGCTCTATTTAAAGGGAACTCGACCTTAGATTATCTCGACGGCGATGCGATGAATCAATTTTGGAAGTTAGAAATCAAGAAGTTGCAAGATACCGTGAAACAAATCGGTAAGACTGATGACTGAGCTGCAAATTGAGTTGAAGAATGAGCTGAAGAATATTCTCTAACGCGTGAAATCTGTTTGCGTTAGAGAATATCTCGTTTTTAGTACTTAAACTTTAATGCTTACACAGGTGCAAACATTTGACCACCATCCACATTGATCACGGAACCACTGAGGTAGCCGCATAATGGGGATGAGCAGAACACAGTTAAGTTAGCGATTTCATCTGGCTCAGTCATTCTACCGAAAGGTAATTTTGAAGTTAACTCAGTCCATCTAGACTCATCGCCTAATTTGTTCTTGGCATTGTTTTTCATCATCATTTCCATCCGGTCGCTACGCGTCGGTGAGGGATTAATACCGAAAACACGCACGCCACTCTTGTGACTCGTAGCACCTACCGCTTGCGTAAAGGCCATCAATGCAGCATTGGCAGTCACACCACAAACGTATTCTGCTCTTGGTGCGGCGCCAGCCATACCAATAATGTTGCCAATAATACCGCTGCCTTGTTTTTCCATGGCAGCTAAGTACACTCTGGTTAAGTTAATGTAACCAAAGAGTTTTAATTCCCAAGCTTGACGCCATCTGTCTTCTTGAATATCAGCAAGGGTACCACCAGGAATCGCACCAGCATTGTTAATCAAAATGTCAACATTACCAACTTTTGCAAATAAAGCTTCTGCTGATTGTGGCGCGCCTAAATCAAGTTCAATCGTCTGACAAGCAACGTTATAGGTTGACTCAATGTGTGCTTTACCTTTAGCCAAATTCGCTGCATCTCTTGACACCAAGATTGGGAGTGCACCTTCTGCTGCATAGGCTGCTGCCACTGCAAGACCAATACCTTTAGAACCACCAGTAACTAAAACTTTCTTGCCTTTTAATTGCAAATCCATGTTGATACCTTTCAATGAGTTAAATCAAAAACAAACAATTACAACTTTTCTCCATAGGATGGATCAAAGTAGGGTTAAAAAAATGGGTAGAAAATAAAACCGCCACTTTGATCAAACAAAGTGGCGGTAAAAAGTTTCTTATTTAAAGCCGAGGATTCCGGTAGCTTGTGAGCGCGGATCTCTGAGTGACCATCTGCCAGCAAGTACCTTTAGATAAAATTCACTTAAGGTGCTATTAAACAAATCAGGATCTTCGATGTTATTGGTATGACCAGCATTGGGGAATACCACGAGGCCTGCACTCGGAATATTGCGTTTCATCAAGAGCGCTGGCTCAAGACAAGGATCATCCTCATCACCGGTAATAATTAAAGTTGGCACTTGAATCGTTTTCATGCCATCGATTAATTCCCAAAGTGACGGACGCATCTTCTGCACCCCTCTGAGCGTATTAGCAGAACCAGCTACTGGATGCTCTGACATACTATTCACAAACTCATTAAAGCCCCTAGGGTCTTTATTTTGGAATTGAACACGTGTTGGTCCGATAGTATATTTTTTACCACCCTCAACACTGCCCAAGTCTTCAAACAACTTCGCAGCAGCTTCCACTTCAGCATGAAAACCTGTTTTCTTTTCAGGCTGAGCACCATAACCGCAACCAGCAATCACTAATGAGAGAGCTCTGTGTGGATTATGAATACCAATATGCAGTGAAGCAAATCCACCCATCGATAAGCCTACAATGTGGGCTTTTTCAATTTGTAGATGATCGAGAACAGCCAAAACATCTTTCATCGCACGTTCTTGACTGTACATTGCAGGATCAGTCGGGATATCAGAGGGTAAATATCCTCTGGCAGAAAAAGTGATACATCTAAAGTATCTGGAGAAGAAACGCATCTGGAGTTCCCAGCTACGATAGTCAGCCGCAAATTCGTGAACAAAGATGATTGGTTGTCCACTGCCGGACTCCTCATAATACAAATTTACGCCATCATCTGTTTTAGCAAAAGCCATTATTGTCTCCTTTATTAAATTATTTTTTTAGTTTTGAATTCTTGAATTTGATTTTCAGAATAACATAATTCACGCAAGATCTCCTCTGAGTGCTCACCTAATTCGGGCGCAGAATGCGTAATTTTGGCCGGTGTTCTAGAAAGCTTTACGGCCTGATTAACAATCCGAATCTTCCCGACTTTAGGGTGTTCTACCTCCACTGCTGCATCTTGAGAAATCACCTGCGGATCACTAAAAACTTCTGACATGTCATAAATTGGACCGGTTGGAACGCCCGCTTTATTGAGCAATTCTACCCAATATGCTTTTGGCTTTGATTTGAGGATCGGAATCAAAATTTGATTTAATTCATCGCGGTGCGCCACCCGCATGGACTCTGATGTGAACCGTGGATCTGTCGCCAATTCTGCAATCCCCATGGCGGTACATAAGGCCACCCACATCGGCTCACCGGTAGCAGCCACATTAATATAACCATCACTACTTTGATAGCAAGAAGTAGGCATACTAGTTGGATGATCATTACCGACTTGTTGAGGAATTTCGCCAGCCATTAAGTACCGAGCTGCTTGGAAATCCATCATCGCGATCCCAGCTTGAATCAGTGAACTTTGAACCCACTGTCCCTGACCTGAAACTTCTCGCTCCAAGAGTGCCGTCATTGCGCCACAAGCGGCAATATACCCAGCAGTAATATCCGTAATCGCTACACCAGCCCGCATCGGTCCGCCCTTCGGGTCGCCCGTAACTGACATGATGCCACTCATCCCTTGTGAGATTTGATCAAACATCGGACGTTTGACGTATGGGCCGTCTTGACCAAAGCCTGAGATGGAAACTAAGATGATGCGCGGATTTAGGGCTTTAAGGGTTTCATAGTCAATGCCTAAGCGATTTTTCACATCCGGCCTGAAGTTTTCTACGACGATATCCGCTGTTTTAACGAGTTGATAAAAAATGTCTAAGCCCTCTTTCTGTTTTAGATCGAGAGTTAAAGACTTTTTATTCCGATGTAAGTTTTGCATATCAGGGCCATGTCGCGCGCCACTAAATTGACTTGCATCACCCATTCCTTCGGACATTTCAATTTTGATGACATCCGCGCCGAAATCAGCGAATTGTTTGACACAAGTTGGTCCTGCACGAGCTCTGGTTAAATCCAGAACTTTAAATTTTGAGAGTGCTGTCATGGTTAATGATTAGTAAATGAGTGAAGAATAGAAGGTTGAGAAATAAAATCATCAAAAGCCAGCGCTTGATCAAAGTCAGGCTCAAAATGAAAGTCGCGTTGAATCCTTTGAATACTCATCGGTGAACGAGGTAAAGGACTACTGTTTTTAAATGCGCAGAGTTCGGGATCGTCTGTCATCTCATAGGTAAATTTCGGAAATACTTGTTTTAGGCGTTCTAACCAAGTGGATAAGGACCACTTCAGACCAGCAGATAAATGATAGAGACCTTCTGGTGAATGTCCCGCTTCTAATATCAACCATAATCCTTTAGCAATATCAGTGGCATAAATATAATCATCCCCATGTATTTTTGAGACGATAAGATGCTCGCCACCCTTTGCTTTGAGGTAGGTTTTATAGGGCAAGCTTAAAGTATCGCGGTGCCCTGTGTCGTATTCCCAAGGGCCATAAACTAAGCCGAGGCGAACAACGGTGACATTCAGTTGGCGGTTTTTGCGATAACGCAAAGCAGTTCGCTCTGCAGCTAATTTACTAATGCCGTAAATAGTTTCAGGCAAGACTGGACTGAAGAGTTCATCAATGATGGGGTCATGGTTACCTAAGTGGCCAAAAATAGAGCCCGAACTCAAATAAATCACTTGTTTAATATGGTGCCGAACAGCACACTCAAACACTTCGACAGATCCCATTAAATTCGTTTCTAAGATCTCTTTCGTATGGGCAATTTCACGCTCGCCATCTGCAGTGATTGCGGCAGCATGCACGATTTTGTCGATTTTATAGAGAGTACAAACTTTATCTAAATCACCAGGATGCGTCACACTACCTTGAAAAAAATCAAAAGATATACCAGCTTGCATCAATTGTTGTTGCATTGCGAGTGTCATGGGGGCAAGTGCCATCAGCACTGGCTTGAAACCTTTATTGCACAATTGTTGGGCGAGATTGAGGCCTACAAACCCTGTTCCACCTGTTATTAGGACTATCATTTTTAATACATTGTCTCAATTTAATTAATAGTTTTTTACATATTACACCTACTTGTCAAAAATTTTTTTATGAGTTAATGTCTATTGAGTATAAAAAATAATTTCAAAAAAACTTTGGAGGCAACATGATTAAAACTCTAGCAACACGTCCGTTGGTTGGACAAATCGCATCGAAGCTCATCAACGGCATGCTGATTAGTGCAGTAGCAGGCTTATCCATTGCTTCAAGCCAAGCACAAGAAAAAGTAATTCGGATCGGCGCTTTATTGCCGGCCTCTGGACCTGGTTCTTATTTTGGTGTGATGGGCAAACAAGGTGCTGAACTTGCCCTTGAAGAACTCAATAAAACTGGTGTGAACGGTTATAAGTTTGTGATTAATTATGAAGATTCACAATGCTCACCATTAGGCGCTACCAACGCTGCTAAGCGTATGTTAGAAAACTTCAAGCCTAATGTCGTGATTGGTGAAGAATGTTCTGATGCCACTTTAGCTGCGATGTCCGTTTTGGAAGAGGCTAAAGTGCCTTTGATCAATGCTGGTTCTGCAACTGTTAAATTTACAGAGTCTGGTTATAAATATGCCTTCCGAATTTTCCCAGATGCAAAACAACAAACCGATAGCTTGGCATTGAACGCTGTCAAAAATATGAAAGCAAAAAATGCCATTTTGCTAAATGAAAAAACCAATGCTGGTATTGATATCTCAGACAACTTTGAGAAAACTTTTATTGCTAACGGCGGTAAAGTGCTCGGCCGAATTGAGTTCGCTAGAGACGTGAGTGACTTCACCTCGATCGCTACCCGCGTAGCCTCAATGGGTGATGTAGATGTACTTTTGGTATCTGCTCTGGAAGGTCAAACTGTTAAGCTAGCACAAGCTTTAGCACAAGCCGGTGTTACTAAGGGCGGTGGCGGTAAAGCAGTACAAATTGGTACGATTTGGGTACCTTGGGGCTATGACCAAAAAGCTGGTAAGGCTTCTGTTGGCTATACCCGTATTTCACAGTTTGATCCAAATGAAAAGCGTCCAGTTGTACAAAACTTTGTGAAGAACTTCAAAGCTAAGTACGGTGCAGATGTCGTTCCTACTCACTTAAATGCTCACACCTATGACCAAATCAAGATCATTGCTGAAGCAGTAAAAAGAGGTGCGACCAATTCTGAAGAAATTAAAAATCAATTATTAAAAATGGTTGATGTGGAAGTAACGACTGGAAAAATAACTTTTGGTCCAACTGGCCAAAATCAAAACATGTCTGTCATTCACTATGTAGAAACCAATCCTGATTTGAGCTGGAAAACACTCAACTGGTAATTAAAACAGCAACATAGTGTCTTTCTTTGTTTGTTGATTAAAAAGATACATCCGCCAATTCGTAATCGAATAACAGGCAGGTGTATCTTTGATCATCCTTTTTCTCGTAGTACTTCTTCGAATTCAAAATGCCTGATATCTTAAATTTAACCATCCAACAAACCATCAATGGTGTTGTCATGGGATGTTTGTATGTAATGGTCGCGCTGGGTTTAACCCTCATTTATGGGGTCATGAACCAAATTAACTTTGCCCATGCGGACTTTGTTACCCTGGGTGGTTTTGCAGCGTACTTTTTTGTACAGTGGTTAGGTGGTGCTTATTTACTCAGTATTGTGGTGGCACTGTTTGCTGGTGCTTTGCTGGGGTACCTGATTAATCTGGCGATTTTTGCACCGCTGCGAGAACGAGGGGATGAACTGCGGCCTCTGATTGCGACTATCGGTGTTTCTATCTTATTAGAAAATGGCGCCTTACTTGCCTTCGGACCAGTTCCTTATCAATTTAATAGCCCCTACGATGAAACCATTCGTTTTGGCAAAATCTTTTTTACCACGCAAAGTTTACTCGTTGTGATTGTCGCCTCCAGCACTATTGCTGGTCTTTATCTGTTCATGAAATATACCTTTACAGGCAAAGCGCTAAGAGCTATTTCACAAGACCGGGAAACAGCGGGTCTCATGGGTATTAATCAAAAATTTCTGATTATGCTCACGATTGTGATTGCTTCAGCGATGGCCGGTATGGCTGGTGCGATGCTCGGTCCAATTTTAGTACTCACACCTTTTGCAGGCGCTTCCGTGATTGTTAAATCTTTTGCAATTGTCATCATCGGTGGTTTTGGCAATATGGCCGGTACCATTATTGCTGGTTTACTGGTCGGTTTAATTGAAGCATTTACTACCCAATACCTAGGTTCTGGCGTGATTGATTTGGTTGTTTTTGCCCTCTTACTGGTCATGTTATTAGTCAAACCTACAGGTCTGGTTGCTGAAAAGAAAGAAGAAAATGTCTGAGTTACGATTACTAAAAAAAATCCCAACTTGGGTACAGTATTTGATGGTTGCAGGTGTAATTTGGGTATTACCAATCCTCTTTAGTGGATCGGCCTATTGGAAAGGGATTTTGGTTGTGATTGCGATGAACATCATGCTCGCAATGTCACTCAATCTTATTTTAGGTTATACCGGGCAACTTAACTTAGGTCACTCCGCCTTCTTTGGTGTTGGGGCTTACACCACAACCTTACTGATTAAAAAGGCAGGTTTTACTTTTTGGATGGCAGCGCTGTCAGGTTCGTTTTTAGCGGGCGCGGTCGGTATTTTCTTAGCGTTTTTTGCTACCCGACTCAAAGGACATTACCTCGCTATCGCTTCCATGGCCTTTGCGATTATCTTGCACCAAATTTTACTCAATTGGGACTCGATGACTTCAGGCCCCTTAGGTATTTATGGGATTCCGGCGCCAACGCCTATCAATCTTTTTGGTACTGAAATTAAATTTAACAACAATGTGAATTATTTTTATTTAGTGGCGACTGTCACCATGATTACTTACATTATTTTAGGTAATCTTTTAAGGTCACCCATTGGTGATACCTTACGAGCAATCCGAGAAGATGAGGTATCGGCTGCTTCACTGGGGATTAATGCCAAACTTTGGAAAATCTTTGCTTTTGGTATCGGTGCATTCATCGCTGGTTTGGCTGGCGCTTTCTACCCTAGCTTTGTAGGCACCTTGGTACCAGATGCCTTTGCTGTCGTGGAATCATTTACCTATTTAGCGATGGTAATTGTCGGTGGCATGGGTACCATGTTTGGACCTATTATTGGCGCAATCGTTCTAACAACTCTACCAGAGTTACTAAGAAGCTTAGGAGATGCCCGCCTGCTTGTTTACGGTATTTCTTTAACCCTCGTTGTTCTGTTTATGCCTGGTGGAATTTTGCAGGCTTTCCAAACAATCAAGGATAAATTTTTTAAATCAAATTGATTTACATCTACAGAATATTGATATGTCAGAAAACATCTTAGAAGTTACCAATTTATGTAAGCATTTTGGCGGTGTAAAAGCGGTCGACGGTATTTCATTTAAAATTCCAGCCAATTCTATTCAAACGATTATTGGTCCGAATGGTGCTGGTAAATCAACTACCCTTAACCTATTAACAGGTGTTTATTTACCAACCTCTGGATCCATTACTTATAACGGCATTGAAGTTAACTCACTCTCTTTACATCAGCGCGTTCATTTAGGGATTGCTAGAACTTTCCAAAAGATTCGTTTGTTTAAGCAATTATCGGTGATTGATAACGTGATTGCGGGTTTTCACATTCACCATAAAATTCCTTTTTGGCAATACTTTATCCCGGCTGGAGAATATAAAAGAAATCGCCTTGACTGCTATAACCAAGCTCTCGAACTATTAGATTTTATTGGTCTTAAAGATAAAGCCAATGAACGGGCTGGTTCACTACCTTATGGCTCACAACGGATGCTCGAGATTGCCAGAGCCCTGGCGACGAAACCTAAAGTTTTCATGCTCGATGAGCCTGCTGCTGGTCTGAACGATACAGAAGTACAGTTTTTAATGAGTCGCTTGCGTCATTTACAGTCACAAAATATGACCATTATTTTGGTAGAACATAATATGAAATTAGTCATGAATATCGCCGATCAAATTTTTGTCATGGATCATGGCGAATATCTATTTGATGGTAGCCCATCAGAAGTACAGTCCAATCCAAAAGTCATTGCAGCATACCTTGGCAGTGAAGGAGCGATTGTATGAGCGCACTGTTAGAAGCCCAAGATTTAGAAATTGCCTATGGTGAAGTAGCAGCCTGTCAAAATATTAACTTTACCGTCGGTCAAAATGAAATTGTGACCTTGATTGGCTCTAATGGCGCTGGTAAAAGCACGACCATGCGTGCGGTTGCAGGCGCTATGTACCCACGAAAAGGAAAAATCTTATTTGATGGTATCGATATCACTAGAATGCCCTCTTTCGAGAGAAATAAACTAGGCATTGCACTCGTGCCTGAAGGTCGCCATGTCTTTCCATTTCTGACGGTAATGGAAAACTTAGAAATGGGTGGTTACTGTCACAGGAATAATCGCCCCAAAATGAATTCGCTCATTGAGAAAATGGTCGCGATGTTTCCTAAGTTAGGGGTCCGAGCAAAACAAAATGCTGGCACTTTATCAGGTGGTGAGCAACAAATGCTGGTGATCTGTCGCGCCCTCATGTCTGAGCCGAGATTATTGTGTTTAGATGAGCCCTCTTTAGGTCTAGCACCAATTATTGTGCAAGATATTTTTAAAACGATTCGTGAAATTAATGCGAATAATACCAGCGTACTATTAGTTGAACAAAATGCGCACTATGCTTTAGGTACTGCCTCGCGCGCCTATGTTTTACAAACCGGTAAGATTCTCACGAGTGGTAATAGTAAAGATTTAATCAACGATCCAAAAATAAAAGAAGCGTATCTAGGCACAAGTTAAATTAGGAGACAAGTATGGAAAACATTCTTAACAAATATGCCTTAACTGGCAAAGTTGCGGTAGTTACTGGTGCTGGCCAAGGAATTGGTAGAGCTATTTCGATCGCTTTTGCTCAAGCTGGTGCTAAAGTGGCTTGCTTGGATTTGATTGGTGAAAATGCAGCTAGGACTGCGCAGGAAATTACTGCTGAAGGTGGCATTGCGCTTGGTGTGCAGGTTGATGTGAGTGATGAGCCCTCGACTCAGCAAGCGATTTTGAAGGTAATGCAAGCCTATGACGGTATTCATGTCTTATTAAATGGCGCGGCAGCCAAAGACCCAAGTGGTAGTGTGGCTGACTACTCATTAGAAGATTGGAATAAAGCGATTTCTGTGAATTTAACTGGTGCTTTTTTGATGAGTAAAGCGGTGATACCGCATATGGCAGCGGCAAAGAATGGCTCCATTATTCATATCGCTTCTCAATTAGGTCGGGTTGGCACAGCCAATCGTGCGGTGTACTGCGCCATTAAATCTGCTTTAATTAATTTAGCACGTGCCATGGCAATTGATCATGCAGCGCAAGGCATTAGGACGAATACGATTTCACCTGGCGCCGTTGAAACAGAAAGAATGACGCTGCGTTTTGGCACGATGGAAAATGCCCGGAAAGAATTAGGGCCGATGCATCTACTCGGCAGACTCGCTCAGCCTGAAGAAATTGCTCTGGCTGCTCTCTATTTAGCAAGTGATGCTTCCGCCTTTGTAACGGGTTCGGATTTGCTCGTTGATGGCGGTTATGCTGCACAATAAGTTTTCTGACTTATTTGTGAAGTAATGAAAAGATGTCTAGCAAGCACCCATCGATCGCTGCGATACTTCATCAACAGAAAGTTGTCGGTATTTCGGCGATAGAGGCACTTCAAACTCAGCTCAGCTTTATTAATGAGACTAACGCGCAGTTGCATTGTCTCTCGAAACTGATTGAGCCTATTTCTCCAAAGCAAGGCCCTCTTACTGGCCTTGGTCTAATCCATAAAGATATTTTTAATATCAGACACTTTGAGCCAGGCTTTGGACTTGGTAAACCTACTTTGGTAGAGGGTATTCAAAATGCTCGAGCGCTGCAAAAATTAGAAGACGCTGGAGCAATAACGCTGGGTACTGCAGTCATGGCGCCCTACGCCTGTGGTGCTAGCTCACAAAATGCTAATTTTCCCCAATGTATTAATCCCCTGCATGTTGATTATGTCGTAGGCGGCTCATCAAGTGGCTCCGCCGTTGCCGTTGCCTCAGGTATGACGCCGATCTCTCTGGGAACGGACACGACTGGATCCGTCAGAATACCCGCTGCAAGTTGTGGGATCTTCGGCTTAAAAACTACCCGAGGATTGATTTCTAAAGAAGGTGTTGCAGAACTCTCTCCAACCTTGGACTCAGTGGGGATACTTGGCAACCACCTCGCAGATATCGAACTGATTCTTAGACTACTAGCTGAGTCTGCACTGACTTCTGTAGATTCTTTTCAGAAAAAAAACCGGATCGGACTTTGGTTACCACTATTCGTCGACCCCAAACTTCGCCAAGCAATCAAAGCACATCTAGACAATTTTAAATCAGTAGAACTGATCGAGATTAACGAATTTGATCAGTTGAAGTTCTTAACCGATCAAGTGTTAAGTTATGAGGCGAATCAACTCTATGCCACCCATCTAGATCAAGCGTCCTGTCCAAGAACTTTAAAAACGGTATGTAAACAAGGCAAGCTGATTGCTAAGTCAGATTATTTAGAAATCATCAATAACCAATCTCAAATCTCAGCTGCTTTCATCCAAAAGTACTTTACCAACTTTGATGTTGTACTTTTACCTACTTTCACTTGCACGTTACCAAATTGGAATGAGGTAGAGATTGGCCATCCTGATTTTGACAAAGAGAAATTAATCGGACTATTTCATTTAATGGGATTTATTAATTACTTAGGTATTCCGTCTTTATCCATCCCCATTGGGCTGGATCATTTAGGTCGCCCTTTAAGTATTCAGGCAATCGGTGCACCACTCTCTGAATTAAACCTGATTGATTTCGCTAAATCAATTCTGATGCAACCGAAAGGATAAATATGTCACGTCCACGTATGTCAAGTCCACGTATGTCAAGTCCACACATGTCAATTCCATTATTTTATTGGCTCGCTTTATTGATCAGTTTTTATATGAGTGTGTTTTGTGGGCCAGCCATTCAAGCACAAACCACTTATCCACAACGTGCTGTACGTGTTTTAAATCCCTCATCACCAGGTGGTGGTGCGGACGTGATTGGTCGGCTTATTCAACAAGAACTCACCAAATCATTAGGGCAAACTTTTATCGTAGAAAATCGTCCGGGAGCTGCGAACATTATTGCTACTGAGATTGCTTCGAAGGCAGCGCCTGATGGTTATACCCTGCTGCTTGGTACCACGGGTACTTTTGTGACCAATCCTTTGCTCTACGAAAAATTGTCTTATTCAAATAAACAGTTTGAGCCCATCAGTCTCGTTGCTGATGCGCCGTTTATTCTGTCGGTGCACCCTAGTTTGCCGGTCAATAATCTAGCTGAGTTAATTGCTTATGCTAAAGAAAATCCCAATAAGTTATCGGTTGCCTCTTTTGGTAACGGTAGTTCGTCCCATTTGGCGGGTGAGTTATTTCAAATGCTTACCGGCACGAAACTGATTCATGTGCCTTATAAAGGCAGTGCCCCTGGTATGGCAGATTTACTCGCTGGCAATATCTCGATGACCTTTGATAGTGGCTTGTCTTCTATACCAAATATTCAAGCAAAAAAGATTCGACCTATTGCGGTGGCCTCTACTACCCGACTAGCCAACTTACCCGACGTACCTACCTTTGGTGAAGCTGGGCTCAATAACTTTTATGTTGGCTCCTGGTATGGATTTTTTGCGCCAGCAGGAACTCCTGCAGAGATCATGAAAAAGTTAAATCAACAAATTGTTCAAGCTAGTAAGTTGCCTGAAGTCACCCAACGGATTAATAACCTTGGTGCCATCGTAGTGGCAAATTCGGCAGAAGACTTTACAAAACAAATAGCTCGAGAATCTGAAACATGGTCGGTCGTTGTCAAAAAATTAGGCATTAAATTAGATTAAGATATTTTTATTAAAAAGATTATTTCCTTACAGGAGACGGCGGGATGAATACTGCGCATCGGTATTATTTTTTAAATCGAGTGATTAATCTCATTCAACGAAAATTTCAACACACTATTTGCCTTCTAAGCCTAGTTTTCATGTCAAGTTTTGCGATCCAAGCGACTGCGCAAAATGCTGCAGCTGAAAAATGGCCAACCCGTCCCATCAAAATGATTGTGCCATTTGCTGCAGGTGGTCCTTTAGATCTGATGGCTAGAAAAGTAGCTCAGAAACTCGGTGACAATTTAGGTGTTTCTGTGATAGTTGATAATCGTGCCGGTGCCAACGGTATTATCGGCTCCGACGTAGTGGCGAAGTCTGCCACTGACGGTTACACCATGTTATTTATGACGGGTTCTTTTAGTGCCAATCCAGTACTTTATAAAAAACTTCCCTATGATCCTATGAAAGATTTTGCACCCATCACCTTGGTGGCAAGATCTTATGGTTTAGTACTGGTAGTGAATAACGATAGTCCAGCAAACTCTTTAAAAGAAATCATTACCCTGGCTCAAGAAAAGCCAGGTAAGTTAAATTACGCCTCTGGTGGTCAGGGTAATTTAACCCACTTAGCAGCTGCGCTCTTTGAACATTTAACCAATATTCAATTGACTCACATCCCCTACAAAGGCAGTGGTCCAGCAATTGCTGACGTCTTAGCAAAACAAGTCGATATGACTTTTTTATCGACTGTTGCCGCGACGCAGCTCTTTAAAGAAAAACGTCTCAAAGCCATTGCGATCTCGAGTTCTGTACGCTGCCCTGCTTTGCCTAATGTACCGACTTTTAGTGAGTTAGGTGTGAAAGGGATGGAGCCGATCTTTGGCTATTACGGCATGTGGTTCCCAGCGGGAACGGCCAATGACAAAATTGATAAGGTTCAGCAAGCCATTGCTAAATCCATCCAGTCACCCGACATGAAAGAACAGTTAGATGAAATGGGGCTGATTTCGATTGCCTCCACACCGGCTGAGTTTTCTAAATTTATCACTGAAGATATCGCGTATCAAAGTAAGATTTTTAAAATTGCCAAAATTGACCCCCAATAATAGAATCACCATAAAACAAGGAGACCCATATGTTTGAATATTTTCCCAATAATTACACCTGGAGTTTAGCCGTAATGTCCGCCCTCAATCGTGGTGGTCAAATCGCTGAAATCGATGAAGCTTGTCGTTCTTTAAAAGAAGCTGCCGGCATCAAAGCACTCGGCGGTGACGTAGTTGCCCAAAATGCTTGGTTTGAGAGTTGGACAAAAATGGCCGAGCGAGTCGAGCGTTTAGCGCAGGCTGATGAACAGGCAGGTAATCTCTTATCAGCCGGCAGAAAGTATCTACGCTGCGGTTTGTATTTTCAGTTAGCCGAGAGAATGCCAAGTCATAAAGATCCTAGAAGAGTCGTTGCCTATAAAAAAGGGATTGCTGCCTATGAGAAAGGCTTGAAGTTTCGTAAAGAGCCGGTTGAATATGTTCAGGTTCCCTATGAAGGTACCACTCTACCCGCTATCTTCATGAAAGCACCCGGTGCTGAGAAAGCACCTTGTATGGTGCACTTTAACGGCTTGGATTTGACCAAAGAAATTGTTTACTCAGCGATTGCTGATGAGTTTAAACGTCGGGGTGTTTCTGTATTGATTGTCGATCATCCTGGAGTTGGTGCGGCGCTACGTCTACAAAATTTACCGAGTGGGCCGGATACGGAGCGTTCCGCTTCAGCCTGCGTTGATTATCTAGAAACCCGCTCCGATGTGGATATGAATAACATCGGTATCATCGCTCTGAGCTTAGGTGGTTACTATGCACCAAGAGCGGCAGCCTTTGAGCCACGTTTTAAATGTTGCGTAGCGTGGGGTGCGATTTTTGATTATGGCCATGCAGTGGAAAGTCGCTTAAAAGGCAATGGCGAACCCTCTGTGCCAGGCTACGCTGAGCATGTGAACTGGGTATTTGGAACCGACTCGTTTGCCGAGACCTTAAAAATTGTGAAGCAAATGACACTTGAACCGATTGCCCATCAAATTCGGTGCTCACTCTTGGTCGTGCATGGTGAGAACGATCGCCAGATTCCGTTATGGCATGCGGAGAAAACGATTGAAGCTGCTGTGAATAGTCCCGATAAAGAACTAAAGGTATTTAGCTTGTTTGATGGGGGTGCTGAGCACTGTGGGGCTGATAACAGCACCATGGTAGTGGATTATATGACCGACTGGGTAGCACGCCGTTTAGGTGGTAATCCACAAGGGATTTAAGTTTACGTAAGAAAAAAATAAGCATGCCTGAGCAGAAGATGAGCTCAGGCATGCTCAATTAAATCATTACTCTTTTTCAACTCCAGCTTTTTTCATGACTTCACCGATAATTGGCGAGTCACGACGCGATAGTTCAAAGACTTTTTCTGGAGCGCTATATAAAGGTGTCACACCTAATTTCTCAAACGATTCTTTAATCTCGTTACTCACCATAATTTTTCCGAGTGCAAGATTAATCCGGTCAATAATTGGCTTTGAAGTACCCCGCGGCGCAACGATTGACCACCACACTGAAGCGTCAAAATTCGGAAATCCTGCCTCAACCATCGTGGGCACATCGGGTAAAGTATTGGTGCGTTGGGGAGAAGTAACCGCAAGAGCCCGTACTTTATTCGCTTTGATAAAAGGTACAGCTGGTGCCATATCCGAAAAGATCATCTGAATCTGTCCTGCCACCACATCTGCCACAGCAACACCTGTTCCTTTATAAGGAACGTGAACGATATCAACCCCAGCTGCAGTTTTATACATCTCACCACTAATATGCGACTGAATCGCTTTACCACCAGAGCCAAAGTTCAGCACTCCAGGTTGCGCTTTAGCCAGTGCAGTGAGTTCAGCCACATTTTTAGCGGGCACACTAGGATGCACAATTAGAACTTGTCCAGCAATCGCTACTAAAGAGATCGGACTAAAGTCTTTGTACCAATCGAAACTCATTTGTTTATATAAAAACGGATTATTGACTACTGTACTGCTATTGGACAATAACAAGGTATAACCATCTGGTGCGGCTTTAGAGGCCATCTCATGCCCAATATTGCCACTGGCTCCAGGTCGATTTTCAATGATGACCGGTTGACCTAAGTCATCCGATAATTTCTGGGCAAGCATCCGACCAAGTAGATCACTTGTTCCCCCGGGCGGGAATGGTGCAATTAATTTAATGGGGCGAGTTGGATAATTAGACTGGGCATAACTCAGGTTAGATATCGAGCTAATTAGAACCAGAAATAGAGCAGCGAATATGCGAAAAATTGGCGTCATTTTGAACAAAAGTCCCCTAATAGTTTTAATCAATTAATCAAAAATGTACTGAATATATTTTGACCATTTTGTGAAATAAAACAACTAGGGTATGTGCCCATCCATCACTTGGAAAGACTTTTAACTTTCAGAATCAGTATCATCCTCAAGATCTAGGCCAATGAGTTGACCATCCGGCATCGACAAAACCTCAACACCCTTTAAAGCTTTATTGATTTGTCTGGTTCGGGTATCTACAGAATCAAACTGTTTAGAAGCTGCTTCTAATTTTTTCTTTGTAGCATCAATCACTTCACCAAACTTACCAAACTCTGTTTTGACTTTAGATAAAGTTTTCCAGATTTCTGAAGAACGTTCTTCAATTGCTAATGTTTTAAAGCCCATTTGTAAACTATTTAACATTGCCGAGAAAGTCGAAGGTCCTGCTACGGAGACACGATACTCGTTTTGTAAAAACTCAATCAGACCGTTACGTCTAATGATCTCTGCGTACAAGCCTTCAGTGGGTAAAAACAGAATCGCAAAATCCGTCGTATGGGGCGGTTCAATATATTTTTCACGAATTTTTTTCGCTTCTAATTTAATACGCGTCTCAAGGGCTTTACCAGCAGATTCAATCTCAACAATATCAACGCGATCTTGGGCGTCAGATAATCTTAAGTAATCTTCTATCGGGAATTTCGCATCAATCGGCAGCCATACAGGCGCGTCCACATCCCGTCCTGGCAATTTAATTGCAAATTCAACTAAGTCGGCACTGCCAGGCTTTGTACTAATATTTTTCTGATATTGATCTTTAGTTAAGGTCTGTTCAATCAGTGCACCTAACTGGACCTCACCCCAAGTACCGCGCGATTTAACATTCGTGAGAACTCTTCTTAAATCACCTACGCCTGTCGCAAGCGTTTGCATCTCACCGAGTCCACGGTGCACTTGTTCAAGTTGCGCAGAGACTTGTTTGAATGATTCACCAAGACGTTGCTCGAGTGTGGCGTGTAATTTCTCATCCACCGTTTTACGCATTTCTTCTAGTTTTTCTGCATTATTCTTTTGGATTTCATTTAAACGCTGCACTAAGGTTTCACGCATTTCACGACCTGTTTGGGTCAAGTTCTCTGTTACAACAGTGCGTAAAGTTGTAATATCCCGGTTTAAATCCGTTTTTAAGTCCGTTGCAG
Source organism: Polynucleobacter rarus (assembly GCF_003072505.1). Taxonomy (GTDB): domain Bacteria; phylum Pseudomonadota; class Gammaproteobacteria; order Burkholderiales; family Burkholderiaceae; genus Polynucleobacter; species Polynucleobacter rarus. The sequence continues at coordinate 417,769 of NZ_NTGB01000001.1, read as the reverse complement.
AATTACGGTTCGTTTCTAGAATTTCACGACCTGTTTGGGCAAGATGCTCGGTTACAGAGGTTCTTAGACTCGTCATATCGCGATTTAATTCGGCCTTTAAATCATTTGCAGAGTTTCGATTGGTATCGAGTAAGGCCATGACGGCGCCATTCAATTGGGTGATTTTGTCTTTCAACAGCTCCATCTCAGCTTGAGCCTCTTTATCACCTTGAGGCGTGAACAGTTTCCACAGGATTAAAACCAGTAAAACCCCAATGATAATGAGTCCAATTTGTAAATAATCCATAAGATCGAAGTTCCGTATTGTTTTAGTAAAACAGTTGTTGCAAAAATGATTAAGTTCAGCGTAACAGTCGCTTAGCTCATTATATGAGCCTAGGGAAGTTTGTAATTGAGTTTGTAATGAGGTGTAGGTAAAGCACTATCGTTAGTGGTGGTTTTAGTAATAATGAATCAATGTAATAATTAATTAATACACTAAAAAAACTTTTAAAGGGATTAATGATGAATGAATTACTCTATGTTGTTCTTTTAGCTGGTGGCTTATTCTGTTTGATTATTCTTTTCACTGGCATTCGCGTGGTCAATCAACAGACTGCCGTGATTATTGAGCGTTTTGGTAAGTATTCTCGAACTTTACATGCTGGCTTAAATGTGATTATTCCGGTGATTGAGCAAGCGATTGCAAAAATTGATTTGCGCGTCACAGAAATCAAATCCGAAGTAGAAGTAAAAACCTCGGACAACATGTTCGTGCGATTACCCATCAACATCATGTTGCAAATTCGTGAGAACGCAGTTGCGAATGCGCATTACAAATTATCGAATCCAAGAGAACAAATTGCGACCTGGGTTCTCAATACCATTCGCGCCACGACTTCTTCGATGAAGCTACAAAATCTTTTTGAAGACCGCGAAAAAATTGCGCGTGAAGTCCAGGAAGAGTTAAAAGAAAAAATGGAAAGTTTTGGTTTCGAAATTATCAGTGTTCTCGTTGACCAACCGATGGTATCGCATGAAGTTCAAGCCTCCTTTAACCGTGTGGTTGCCTCCGAGCGAGAAAAAGAAGCCGCAACTCAAGAGGCAGAAGCAAAACGTATCCGGATCGTTGGTGAAGCACGCGCTGAAGCAGAGTCTCAGCAACTCAGAGCGCAAGGCCTCTCAGAAGCCCGTCGTATTTTAGCTGGATCGATTTCTGAAGCAGTCGAACTTGCCAAACAAAAAGGGATTGCGGAACACGACATCTTGCATCTGCTCATTGAAACCAATCGTTTAGATACCATCAAATACGCTGCAGAACATGGCAAACTCGTGGTCATGGATATTCGTGATGGTGTTAAGCCAAACTTCAACTTATAAATCAATCAAGTCGTTGTCATCAATCAAAAAATATTCCTAAATACCCCAAACAAACATCTGCTCACCTAATTAGCCTGGTGAGCTGATGTTTGTATATTCTTTGCAAGACATTCTTTGGAATTTTGCATTGTTCAAAGTTCAACTTCGTATTAGAATTTATCCAAACAAAATAGTATTTAATACAAAATCGGGGACAAGATGGTTGATGCCAATCTTCAAATCAACTCTGCCACTAATCGGCGTTGTGATTTTTCAAACAATGTTTCTTCATCGAAAGTAATCTGTTCGAAATTGATTGTGATTTTAAATTGATCATTGTTTTTGTTGAAATACTTAAATAACTTCATTCCATCAAGGTAGGCCTATGCAACTGAACTTCGATCACCAACACGTCCTTGTCTCTGGAGGTAGTAAAGGGATTGGTCTGGCCTGTGCTAAAGCATTTTTTAATGAAGGTGCCAAAGTCACTATCATTTCTCGCAGTCAAGAAAATTTAAGTGCTGCCCTATTAGAAATTGCCGGTCAATTAGATCATCCTCGAGTCAAAGCAATCGCAGCCAACTTATCCAACGCCAATGTTGCCTTAACTGCTTTAAATCTTGCTGAGAAGAGTTTTGGTTCGGTCAAAGTTCTTGTTAACTGCTCAGGTGCGGCGAAACGCGTGGGACCTGATGATTTAAACCCACAAGCTTGGCAAGCTTCAATGGATGCCAAGTTTTATCCCTATATTCATTTAATGGATCCAGTCGTCAAACGGATGGCTACGCTTGGTGGTGGCAACATTATTAATGTAATCGGTCATGGCGGTAAGATTGCTAAAGCAGTTCATATTTCAGGTGGTGCTGCGAATGCTGCCTTAATGCTGGCTTCCAATGGTCTTGCTACGGCTTATGCAGGGCAAGGAGTACGAGTGAACGCCATTAACCCTGGTATTACCTTAACAGGTCGCTTAGAAGGTTTAATCGAGGCCCAGTCCAAACAAACGGGTAAATCTAAGGAGCAAGTTTTAGAAGAGTTTACGAGTGATATCCCGATGGGACGACTCGCCAAGCCAGAAGAAATCGCGAATGTAGCATTATTCTTAGCTTCTCCGCTGGCAAGCTACATTACTGCTAATATTATTACGATGGACGGGGCAATGTACCCCTTTATATAAAACTAGGAGACAAGAGTGATTATTTATCGACTGTATACAACTGCAAGTGGTGATTCGGCGATGGAAAAAAGACAGATTCCCTTGTCAGCTGAAAATCGTCCGATTTCAGAAATTTTTCCCGTAAAAGAAATGTTCTTTCGGGAAACCCCTGAAGGGCATGTGCAGATGCATCACAATGCACCGCGTCATCAACTCATTATTATCACTTCAGGAATTCTTGAGATTGAAGTAAGCAGTGGTGAACGTTATATTTTAAAACCTGGTGATTTACTTTTGCCAGATGACTTCACTGGTAAGGGCCATATTACCCGCTCGCTCAGAGATGTTCGAGGTTTTGCCCATATTATTTTGCAGGATGATTTTGATGTGACTCATTGGCCAATTATTAAAGGATGAGCATGACTATTTTTAAAAAATACTTTGTCGGTTCAGTTTGTTTAATCATTGCCCTAGCAGCTTCTGTGAGTCATGCTCAAACCAACAAACCCCTTAAAGTGATTGTGCCGTTTGCGGTTGGTGGAGCTTCTGATACTTACACAAGACTAGTTGTGCAAAAGGTTGCTGAACAGTCTGGAAGAACCATTGTGGTGGAAAATAAAACGGGAGCTGGTGGCAGAATTGCTTTTGATTATGTGGCGCATCAAACCCCTGATGGCTCTATGGCGGTTTTAATTGACGCTACTTATGCAATGCTTCCTGGTTTATTTAATAATCTAACTTGGGATGTGAGTACGGATCTAGTCCCTAGTGCATTTATTACTCAAACCCCATTCGTTATTTTGGTACGCTCAGAGTCTTCTTATATGACTCTCAAAGATTTAGTGAGTGCTGCAAAAGCTAACCCCAATCAGCTCAACTACGGTTCCGCAGGTGTCGGTAGTACGAATCATATTGTGACTGAGCGCTTTAATGCCTCCGCAGGGATCACCCTAACGCATGTGCCATTCAAAGGCATGAGTGAAGCCAATTTTGCCTTACAGTCTGGCAATATTGATTTAATTATTGCAGCATTGCCTACGGCACTAAGTGGTATTCAGTCAGGTAAGTTAAGGCCCTTAGCAGTCAGTTCTGCTAAGCGCTCCGCTTTATTCCCCAGAATACCAACGGCAGAGGAACAAGGTGTGAATGGCTTTGTTACTTCAAATTGGTTTGGTTTTGCCTTTCCAAAAGGAACGCCTAAAGATCAAATTCAGTTACTGAGTGACTCGGTGAATAAAGCATTAGCTGACAATGATGTGAAAGAAAAACTCAGTGCTCAAGGGGCAGAAATTATTAATTTATCTGTAGAGGAGTTTGGGAAGTTTGTGCAGGAAGATACTAAGCGTTGGACGGAGATTACTAGGTCTAAGCAAATTAAAATTAACTAAATAAAGGACTTCAATATCAGTGGAAAGCTGAAGTCCTCAGTTAAATACTCCTAAATCCGGCATGTTTGATAGCATCAATATCAAAAGTAACGCTATATTCACATCCTGCTTTATTTGCGGAGCGCTCTATCAAGCAATCTGAGAAATCCGCTCCTGTCCTAGAATAAAGATGCGTGGCTCGGATAACTGTTTCAGCATTTTCGATAATCAATTCCCTCGTAGCAAGAATCGCTTCCAAAATATTAACTATCTCTATTTTTGTGGACTTATAGCAACTTCGCATTACCCATACCAATTCAACCATGGAGACAAGGGTAATAAACCCTGGGCGCTCTTTTGTAAGAGAATTAATTAGATTTGTTGCAATGGCGGATTGTTTTGGGTCATCTTGAGCTATGTAACGTACTAGAACGTTAGTATCAAGGCCGATCATCGTGCTTTTGATCCCTGAACTGCAATCGCCTTATTCATTTGCTCGATACTGACTGGGGCGGGTGGCTTGCGCAACATACCCTTCAGAGATTGAATTGGGCTGACGGCAGGCACGATCATAAATAGTCCATTCTCCATCTCGACAAATTCAATGCGACTTCCTACGCCAATTCCAAGCGAGTTCCGAACTTTCGCTGGAATGGTGACTTGGCCTTTTGATGTGACGGTTGCTGTGCTCATACCTATCCTTACTTTTTATATTATTCTTACTTCATAGTAAGGAATAAATGCCGTCAAGTCAAAGATTATTTATCTATTAAAAAACGATGAATCGTTGTTGTACAACGCTCTTCAATCAATAAAATAATTTTGGCAATGATTGGGTGATTACAACCCTTCATCTCAGAAGGATCAAATTCAGTTACTGAGTGACTCAGTGAATAAAGCTTTAGCTGACAATGATGTGAAAGAAAAACTCAGCGCGCAAGGGGCAGAAATTATTAATTTATCAGTAGATGAATTTGGAAAGTTTGTGCAAGAGGATACGAAGCGTTGGACGGATATTACTAGATCAAACAAATTAAAATTAATTAATTGATCTGCCTTAAGCCATTCCTGTCCTTAATTCCTTAAGCGATAACTTTACTCTATCGTCATCTATTTGTTCCAGGGATAAATACAAAGAATATGGGTCTATAACAGTGTGAACTTGATCCCATTCTTGGGTATTGGAAATCTTTACCTTTTGCGGTGCATAACGCCAAATCTCCAACTCTAAAGCACCATCAATTTGTTCAGGTACAACTTGAATAGCATCTAACTCTTTTTCTAATTTTCGCCAATCTGATTCCCCAATGGCTCTTACAACATTTGCAGGCTCTCCTAGATCTGTTTGTTTAGCGAGGGCGCTAAGTCCCGCGAGGGGAAATTCAACTATCGACGGATGAGGATTTCGAATCCAAAGACGTTTTCGTATAGGATTTTGCATGAATGGTTTGGTAGCCTCCCATAGCGCATCATCTTGAATCCCAAGTTGCAACAATCCGGATTTTTTATATATATCGATATCTAACCAACTATGCGCTAATAGCTCGTTCTTTATGCGCGTTATCGTCATTAAGCTATAACCCATGGATAACGCAAGTTCTTTAGGATTTGATGTATTAGGTAAATTATTGAGTAGTGCATTGATTACAAAAACTTGTGTTGCGACCTGTAACTTATCTTGAGTCTCAGGTAGTCTAGCTAATTCTCGCTCCTGAAACTGAATACCTAAAAGGGGTAAGTAAGCTTGTTTAAAAGGAATAATAAATGGTGCTCTTTGAGCAATCATCTCTTTACGGACATACCCCTGAATTGATTCTCCAATCCAGATAACGGGAATTCTAGCCACTCTTTCTATCAGTGCCATTTGCTTAATTAAAGCTGATAATGCTTGCGTACCCTCTTTGTTTGTTATCAGAAGTACCTGATTATTAGATAGTTTAGCTTTACGAATTTCATAAGTTTGAAGGATGTATCGCGGCAAGTTAACGGCCCCTTCCCAAGCACCTTCTAACAACAGATCTTGACCTAGAGTCTGTTGCAAATAAGTTCCTACTTGAGTAATTAGAACGTTTAGATTCTTCATCAATCTATTTTAACATTAATTTTTAGCATTAACATAGTATATGTTAATGCTAATTAAACAATGTTAATTATTTGATTTTATTAAATTAAATTTAAGTTTTTAAACGACTAGAAAGATTTTATCCTGTTCATCAAATCGAAATCAAAATGTCTCTTTAAAAAGATTATTTATCTATTAAAAAACGATGAATTGTTGTTGCACATCGCTCTTCAATCAATAAAATAATTTTAGTAATGATTGGATGATTACAACCCTTCTCCTCAAATTGAGTTTGTAATTCTTTTGCTAGATTTGGTAGTTCTTTAGCTATCTCAAGAACCCTTTTCTTTAATAGAGAGGGGCTCAATTGTGCCGCCTCTCCCATTTGCAACCAGTGACGCGCAAACAATTCATCAAATCGATATTTACTACCAATTTTCATTGCCATTTTTTCGTTAAGGTGTGGATAAACTGCGGTTGATAAAACGTCATAAAGAGGAGCTAATTGAGGTCCATTTTGGCCATATAGTAATGAAAAATTCTTGGCGTGAGCATCGTGATTCCCTACCAAGCAATTAAAAATAATGTAATCCAACAACCGCAAAAGATTAGAGGCACTAGGACTTGTTACTTTACGTATTAACGCAAATCCATCTCCAATGCTTGGTCCGCCTTCATTCTGGTATTTAAGCTCTGGTGGAATACCTAATGCTTGACAGAAGTCTTCTTGGTGCAATCTTTTTAATTGCCCACTATGGTCAAGAAAACGATCGTAACGCTCAACTAATAAATAGGTCTTGTTATTTGTGGAGCCAATCTTGGCATTGGCAGTGATGAACTTTAGCTTCTTCGCTAAAGAAAGACAAAATGCTTCGTTATAGACACTGCCGTTAATACCGGATATCTCTGGCTTCAAAATATACGAACTGGGTACATTATTCTTTGGGAGTCCAATCTCAAAGGGACTTGCGGGTCCGTACTTACTTTGCAATTCCGTTCTTTGCACTTCTCTGATAACTACAGGTAATTTTTCTTGAGCTCCAGCAAGTGAAAGCCTAAGTCCAGACTCTCCAGCAAGTAATGGTTTCTTCGATAACGTCTCTAGGACTCCAAATAGCTGGTCCTCATCAAGCCATTCAATTGATTTACTAGAATATTCTTCTAATGGAGGAGTTTGACCAGGCTCCAACAAAATTAATGCTCCAGCACACTCACCACCAATACCGTCCAAGATGGCAAAATCATTTTTACTAGAAACTTTTAAAATTTTTGCGACCGTTAAACGTTTATCTCCTTCAGGTAATAAACCTGCAAAAAAAGGCTTTGTAAGCTTATCTGCAAATGGCTCGGCAATTAACGGTAAGGATTGAGAAAGAGGTATAGCATTCTTTGACTCCAACCATTGCGGTAAATATCGAAAGGATAGTTGTCCCATGTCTTGAGTAAGCACTCCAACGCACTCTCCAAAAAACCAGACATTAAGATCACTTACCATTTATCGATCACCTTCAAGTTCATGACTGATTAGTGGGGTCATACCATCAACACTTAAAACGCCTCCTAAAACATGTAAAACCCTCATGATGTTCTCGAATCGAAGAGTAGGTTTGCCAGCCTCTAACTCGACGATAAACCTTACCCCCACATTAGCAGCTAAAGCTAATTGAGGTTGCGTTAACTTTAAGCGCTTGCGGGTTTCTCGCACCACGCGTCCTAAGTCTACAGAGTTTTGTATTAGTGAGCCCATAAAAATTTCCTTATCGGGAAATATTACTGGAATTTAATGAGTTTTTCAACATAATTTCCCCATCGGGAAATTTAATACGTTATTTCTTAAAAAATGATCAAAAATTCCCGAACGGGAAATAAATTATCAATTTTTTCTCAGATTTTTTTAGGATGACAGTATTCATCCCTAGGTACTTTTGTAGCTTTAGTTCAATTTCTTATTAATCTAGCGATTTGTTGAAGATTAACCACACAAATTATGTCCGTGTATTTACCTGTAAACCTTCTTAAGATAATTTGTACTATTAAATCGAAAAGGGATTCATTATGGCTAAGACCAAACTTTTCAAGAATGGTAATTCACAGGCAGTTCGTATCCCTGCAGAACTTGCTTACAGGTCTTGGGATCTTGATTTGATTATCGAACGTAACGGAGACGAGTTAAGAATACGTCCAGCTCAGAGACGCTTGGGTAATGTGCTGGGCAAATTTGCCAAATTCTCACCAGGTTTCATGTCTCAAGGCCGTGGTGTAAATATTGATGGTGAACGTAAGTCTTGATGATTCGAAGTGAGTTATTGGTCGGAGTAGTTATTCATTCCAACCTAGTTATCGAAAACGAAGACGATAGTCTCTAAATTTGACCCCATAAAAATATATTATTTTGATCAAATTTCTATTTATTACTCAGATTTTTTTGCAAAATAAGTGGTATCACGCCACCAAACTTTAAGAGTTCTAATTCCATCTTGGTATCCACCGCAATATCTGTTTCAAATTGATCAACATTGCCACTTAATCGAGTAATCGTGATGATAACTTTCCCTCTTACTGCAACCTGATCTGGCTGCGCTGGAATACTGACAGTATCACCAGGCATCAGTTGTAAGGTGTTTGGTGTAACTCCAAGTGGAAGAACTAACGGCAATATACCCATACCAATTAAATTCGAACGATGAATACGTTCATAACTGACTGCAATTACCGCCCTCACTCCTAACAAACGTTGCCCCTTCGCTGCCCAGTCACGAGATGAGCCCATCCCGTATCTTTCGCCAGCAATAATGACAACAGAATGATCATCGTTTTTATACTGCACAGCCGCTTCCCAAATCGGCATCACTTTGCTAGATGGGACATGTAAAGTATGTCCGACTGGCAGGTCTAATGCGATATGATTCACTAGAGACTTTGAATAAAATGCTGCGCGCATCATCACTTCCCAGTTTCCTCGCCGCGAAGCAAATACATTGAGATCTCCTCGATCATCGCCTTTACTCACCAAATAGTCAGCAATAAAACTAGTCGGTGGAATGGCGCTCGCCGGAGAAATATGATCTGTTGTAATGTCATCACCCAGCACTAGTAATGGGTATGCCTTGTAACCTCCCAGAAGGCTACCTTCATTCACGCCAGCAAATGGCGGCCTCCTTAAGGTGGTTGAACTTTGCTTCCACGGGAATAAGGCAGATTCACTCACTTGTATCGCCTGCCAAAGTGGATTGTTGGTAGCAACTTCAAAATCGTCTTTGAAATCTTTAGTGTCCAAGCCTTTTAATAGATGCTCTTGAATTTCAGAATCAGTAGGCAGGATATCTTTTAAAAATACGGCATTACCATTGAAATCAGTTCCTAAAGAATCCTGATTGAAATCAATTTGAGCATCGCCAATCAACCCAAAAGCCACTACTAAAGTCGGCGACATGATAAAGCTCAAATCAATTTCTGGATTGACCCTGCCCGGGAAATTACGATTACCGGAGAGAATCGCAACCGCTTTGCATTCTTCCTTTTCTTGTGCAATTCGCATGGAATCGTTTAGTGGTCCAGAGTTCCCAATACAGGAGGTACAGCCATAACCAACAATATCAAAACCAATCGCAGCAAAATCTTCTAGTAAGCCAGCTCGTTGTAAATAAGTGGCTGCCGCTGGAGACCCCGGAGCTAAAGAAGTCTTTACCCAAGCTGGTGGCTTTAAGCCCAAGTGTCTTGCTTTTCTGGCGAGTAATCCTGCAGCAATTAATAATTTGGGATCTGAGGTGTTAGTACAACTCGTAATTGCAGCGATGGCTACCGGAAATTTCGGCATGTGTAATTCTTGACTTAACGGCACAAAATTAATGGTAGAAAGTGCGTTCACAATCTCAGCAGCGTCCATGCGGTCCTGTGGCCTTCGGGGACCCGCAACTGAGGGTACTAAAGTATTCAGGTCAATCTCAATCTGTTTGGTATAAACCGGCTTTGCCTCGGGATCAAACCAAAGACCAAGATGACGACAATACTGTTCGATGAAGGCAAGATGTTTCTCACTTCGACCAGTCATCTTTAGATAATCTAGCGTATGTTGATCGACCGGAAAGTAACCAGTCGTTGCGCCATATTCAGGGGCCATATTAGCCACTACCGCACGATCACCTGCTGATAAAGTACTTACGCCTGGACCAAAGAATTCCACAAAATCACCCGTCACATCCAATTCGCGCAAACGCTGCGTCACCGTCAATGCGAGATCAGTTGAACTCACGCCAGAGGGTAATTTACCGCTTAATTGAACACCGACTACATCTGGAATTTTTAACATGGTTGGTAAGCCAAACATGACCGTTTGGGCTTCCAGTCCGCCAACACCCCAACCTAAGACACCGATACCATTGATCATCGGCGTGTGGCTATCGGTACCAATCATCGTATCCGGAATTGCCCAGGTCACACCATCGCGTATTTGAGTTGTGACAACAGTCGCGAGTTGCTCCAGGTTAATCGTATGCATAATTCCCGTGCCCGGCGGATGAATCTTAACATTCGTGAGTGCCTTCGAAGCCCAACGTAAAAATTGATAGCGCTCTTTATTTCTTCTAATCTCAAGATCAAGATTGAACCGAGCAGCGTCTTTGTTGCCATATTGCTCCACAGCTAAGGAGTGATCGATCGAAATATCAACAGGCAAAGAGGGATTTAATAATTCGGGGTTTAATCCTGCTTCCGATAAAGCGTCCCGCATCGCAGCAATATCAACAAGGGCCGGTGTACTCGTCGTGTCATGCATTAACACACGGTTCGGCTGAAAGGCTATTTCGGCTTCACTAGATTTTTTGGAGAGCCAGTCGAAGATGGCTTGTACGGCAACATCCCTCTCACTACCTTCCATATTGCGCAGTACATTTTCTAGCAGGAGTCGCATGACGACTGGTAATTGGTTGAATTGGTCTCCAAACAACTTTGGTAAATCAATGATGGCTAGCTGCGTTCCATCCTCAATCTCTAGAAATTCTATCTTTGTATTTTTTAATTTTTCCATCAAGGGATTTTGCATATTTTTAAGAAAGATTGCAATACAATCAATAGAAACTATTTATCTCAAGGGACGACTCATGCATTCATTCATCAAACAACTTGCCATTTATACCTGCTTGATTTTCGCCTGCTTAGGCCCCTTGAGTAGTAATGCCCAGGAGTATCCAGCCAAATCCATTACCATCATCGTACCTTTTTCAGTTGGTGGTGGGGTTGATACCGTAGCAAGGCTGCTCGGTGAAAAGCTCAAAGAATCTTTAGGTCAAAGCATTATTGTGGATAACAAACCTGGTGGTAGCGGCATGATTGGTGCTCTCGCTGTAGTGAAAGCAAATCCCGATGGATACACATTACTATTGGGATCTGCTGGCGAAACCGCGATTAATCCATTTGTTTATAAAACGAAAATGCAATACAGTCCATCGAAAGATTTGGCTCCAATTAGTTTAATTACCAAGATTCCGAATGTGTTAATTGTGAACGCCAATTCCCCTTTTAAATCCATTGGTGATATCGTCACTTTTGCCAAGAATAATCCTGGAAAACTGTCCTACTCTTCCAGTGGTGTGGGCAACCCACAGCATTTAAATGGCGAACTACTCGATGAGCTAGCCGGCACAGAAATGATTCATGTACCCTACAAGGGAGCAGCGGGACAAATCATTGATGTGACAAGTGGTAACGTTGATATGACCTTTGTGAGTTACTCAGGAGCAAAGAACTTCATTGAATCAGGCAGAGTTCGAGCAATTGCGTTTACATCAGCAAAACGTCAAGACTTTTCCCCGAATGTGCCAACTATTAATGAATACAAGCCGCTTCAATCCTATGAGCTGGAGAACTGGTTTGGACTTTTTGCACCGGCTAATACGCCTGAGCCTATTTTGCAAAAAATTAATAGTGAGGTGACTAAAGCGTTACGTGATCCCGTATTAGTCAAAAAATTACGAGAGCAAGGTGGCCAACCAGCCCCAATGACGACTCAGCAGTTTAGTGAGTTTCTCAAAAAAGAATCAATCGTGTATGGTCGTGTTGTAGAAAAAGCTAAAATTACTGCGGAGTAACCATTCACCCATTCTCTTAATTAATGATTTTTTAAGCTAACTTTAGCAAAATTTATTAATAGAGTGTGGCTAGGGGACTACTGCATTGCCTTAGCAATATCTATACTCACTTTGTAAAATGCCTTACTTTGTGCTTCGACAAGGGCTTCAAAGCCTTCGTTTGCGACTTGCTCAGTCACTCTTGTTCGACCATTGATTACCGCTGGTTTAGTCAAGATCTTTTTAGATGCAATCTCTTCTTTTTTAATCAATGGCTTAATGGTCCAAACCACATCCAGCACGACACCCTGGCCACGTTGACTTTCTAAACTTTGCACATCCAGAAAGACTTGATAGTTAAATTGGGTTTGTAAACTCTGCGAATAACTCCAAACATGAGGGGTAGATAATTCCTGGGTCAAATTTGAGGCAACTACTCGCTCCACATCATTTTTAAGAGAACCTGCCCAACGATGATTTGAAAATAGTTTTACAGTATTGGCTCCATCTCGTACAACCAGCTCGGGCTGATCAATCAGTGCGGGAAGCGATACAGGCCCCACCATTACTCGTATCTCTTTATTGGCAGTTGGAATGGTGGTGAGCGCAGGTGCACTTAAATGATAATAAGATATCTTTGGACTCGTACTGCAACCGCTAAGAATCCCAATAGTTAATAAAAATGATATCAATAATTTCATGGTTTTTTATCCTCTGCTGGCTTACCAAAAATAAGGGATTGTGGTTGTTTATCAAGCGTATCAGTTAATTTTTTTAATGAGTCTGAAGTTTTAGTGAGTTCACGTAAGGCCAACCTTGCGTCTGTTTGGAGTGGTGAATCATTTTCCATCATCAAATTTGCTTGATTGAGTGAATTTTGTACTTCAACTAAAGTCTTATTTAACTCAGGCAGGGTATTCGCTTGAATTTCATTTAAAAGCTTATCAGTATTTTTTACAACTCTTCCAATTGAGCTTTCTATATCGTCTAAAGCACCCGGAATTACGGGTAACTCAAGAGGATATTTCTTAACATCAAGCGCATAGCTTGGCGCATTGGGGAAAAAATCAATAGCAAGATATTTTTGTCCAGTTATAAAATTGCCGCTTTGTAATTGAGCTCTCAGACCTTTCTTTAAAAATATATTAATCCGATTTAGCTCCTCAGCTCGTGTTTTGGGAAATGGCAAGATTGAACCGTCCAGCTTAGACTTTGCCTGAAGCCTTGCTGCGTATAAAAGAATTTCTACCTGTTGAGTGACCTCAAAAGTTTGAGGGTCAATTGCGGTGCTAATACTAATCACTTCTCCAATATTGACTCCTCTAAAGTCAACTGGAGCCCCCACCGCAAGCCCCCTCACTGATTGCTTGAAATTGAGTACAAAGTGCTCTACATAAGCATCTTGTTTTTTCATGGCCATTTCGCGAGACTTAAATAATGGGAATACTGTATCAGCTACTGCGCGATCTGATGAAGTGCTCTTCGTGTCATTCGCATTAGGTTTTAACGAATCGGCATCACTCTTCATTGAAGGCTCATTATTAGACGTTGTATCTGGTGTTTCAAAAGTAATACCGCCAGCAATGATCGAAACTAAAGATTCTGTTTTGACTTTAAAGCCCGTCGCATCGAGGGATACATCTACGCCACTCACATTCCAAAACCGAGAATCATTGGTTACATATTGGTCATAGGGAGCATTAATAAAAACCCTGATAGAGATACCCTTACCATCTTTATCTAATGCGTAACCGACCACTTGTCCTACGGTTAATCGACGAAAAAATACCGGAGTACCCACTTCGTGAGAGTCTAGAGCTGATGCGCGCAAGACGAACTCTCGACCCGCGGTGTCCTGAGTTTGTATCGGAGGTACATCCAGAGCCACAAAATGCTTGCGCTCTTCATTTGCATGTCCCCGATCTACCAGTATATAAGAACCGCTTAATAAGGTATTTAATCCAGACACCCCATTCGCTGTAATACGCGGTTTAACAATCCAAAATCTTGTATCTGCCTTTAAAAAATCATCGGTATCTTTTTCTAGTTGAATTGTGGCAATCACTTTTTGACGATCATCATCTAAACGAACTGATTTCACCACACCAATATCCATGTCTTTAAATTTGACATGGGTTTTACCTGCTTCTAATCCTTCACCCGATTTAAAGGCTATCGTAATCGTCGGACCTTTATCGATAATTCCTTTGACGACAAGACTTAAACCAATTAATACCGCTAAGATGGGGATCAGCCAAATGAACTGGGGATATTTATTTTTTTTATGCTGTTTGACGTTTGTCAATGGCAAATCTATTGTTTCGTTTTCGAAACTTGTATTAGACATGTTTTTCCTTTGAAAAATTTTCATTATTCTTAGTTTTCTCGATTGAATCCCAGATCAATCTTGGATCAAAACTTTCTGCTGCCAGAATCGTTAAAACCACTACCGCACCAAATGCGATGGCACCATTTCCAACCCGAATCGACATGACACTACCAAATTGCACCAAGGCTGTTAACATCGCAGCCACATAAACATCAATCATCGACCAGCGTCCAACGAATTCCAGAATTCGGTAGAGCTTGGTTCTATTTTTTGGTTGAAAAGTAGAACGTCTTTGTACTGAAATTAATAGATAGGTAAGAGAAACTAATTTTGCCATTGGGATAAACACACTCGCAAAAAACAAAATGAGCGCTAGCGCTTGTGAACCCGAATTCCACAAAAAAATCACACCGCTGATGATGGTATCTTTTTCAGAACCAAATAAAGATCCTGTCTCCATCACAGGCAGCAAGTTCGCTGGAATGATGAAAACATAGGCTGCAATCAAAAATGCCCAAGCACGACTAATACTATTATTTTTTCTAAAATGCAGAGGCGTCTCACAACGACTACAAATCATATCGTGCTCATTTTTTGATGCGCGCGAAACCAACCCACAAGCGTGGCAACTCAGAATCCCATAGGCGGCTGCTGAATTCAAATGGACCTCTGAGATGTGCTTAAGGTTTCTACTTGGTGCCAAAACATCCGCTCATCGAAATTAATGGAGGCAATAATAATGGCAAACATTAGTAAAACAAAAGAAATGAGGGCAATTTCTGGCACTACGAATGCCAAGCCACTCAACTTGCTAATAGTGATCAAAAGTCCCAACATGAAGACCTCAACCATTACCCAAGGCCTGACTTGATGCATCCATCGGTAAACCACTTTCATGCCTGGCAACACGACCCCAAATTTCAATGGTAAAAGTAAATAAATGAGAGCACCAATTTCCATGACTGGTGTCAAAAAAGTGGTGACAAGCACTAATATCGCGACGAGCAACATGTCATCTTTGTACAGAATTTGTACCACACCCAATAAGGTGGTTGAATTATTTAAACCTTGGGAACTGATGGTCACAATCGGATACGTGTTCGATAGAATGAATAAGACGAATGCAGTCAAGGCAAACACCAAACTATACTGAAGTGCATTAGGCTTCGATTTATAAATGCTATACCCACAGCGTGAACACAGTTCCTCATCGCCAGACTCTAATTGGGATTTTTGTTGAATTAAGTCACATTCTTCGCAAATAACCAGTGAATCTAACTGCATAAATTGCCCAAAAAAAATAGCTGTAAGTTTTGAATAATTTGATAACTTTTATTATCAATTCTTTGCATTTTATCAATTAATGATGAATTTAATTACGAAATGCCAATTACTTACAGAGCTTGTCATATTAAACTCCCATCAAATCCCCCCAATAATAGATCTAGCTCAGTCAGAATTTGCCTAGCTTTTTCAACAGTTTCTTTTGAAAAATACGGTTCTTAGTGGAAGCGTTCAGTAATACCTGACTTTGAGTAAGACTATAAATGTCTTGAACTAATACAAGATACACCTGGAACAGTTTTACCTAGAACTGTAAGAACTAGTCCTTCCAAGCAAAGGAATACTTTAGTAAGATTGTTATTCTTGGCTGACCCTTGGCTGACCCTTGGCTGACCCTTGGCTAACCAAATGAGGCCTATTCATACGAAAAATGTACAATCTTCTCTTATATATTTGAAATTTTTCAGATTTAAAATTCAATTTTCTATTACTACTTGGCACCATCCATGTCCACTAGCGCAATCGAAGTCGAAGTTTTTAAGACCAAGGAAGATGATGATTACTTGAGATCACACACTCAAATACTACCGTCTTGTACCGAAAAGTATGTATTGGATTGCGCAACTGGAAATTTTATAACCGCAGTCCAATTACTATCACTATCGACCTTGGTAAATAATAGTGTCTATCAGGAAGTATTTCCATGAGAGCATTGATTTGCGGAATAGGTGGACAAGATGGTGGTTACCTCGCAAAGTTTTTGCTCGGAAAAGGCTATGAGGTGTATGGCACATCCCGGGACATCCATCTGATGTCAAACCGTGGCTTACATCTGCTGAACATTGCCGACCAAGTGATATTACGCTCGATGGCAATCAACGACTTTCGTAGTGTTCTCACAGTGCTGGCAGAAGTAAACCCTGACGAGGTCTATAACCTAGCCGGTCAAAGCTCGGTTGGTCTGTCCTTTGATCAACCTGTTGAAACCATGGAAAGCATTGCTATTGGCACCTTGAATTTACTTGAAGCCATCCGTTTTTTAAAGCCATCAATCCGCTTCTATAGCGCAGGTTCAAGCGAATGCTTTGGCGATACTGGTAATCAACTCGCCGATGAAAATACCGCCTTTAAGCCCCGAAGCCCCTACGCAGTTGCCAAAGCTACTGCCTTTTGGGAGGTAGCGAATTATCGGGAAGCCTACAAACTACACGCTAGTAATGGCATCCTGTTCAACCATGAGTCGCCAATGCGACCCGAGAGATTTGTTACCCAAAAAATTGTCGCAACTGCTTGTCGAATCGCCCGTGGTTCGAACGAGATGCTGACTCTTGGTGACATTAACATTTGCCGAGACTGGGGCTGGGCACCTAATTACGTAGAAGCCATGTGGGCAATGACCCAGCAAGATCATGGTGGAGACTACGTGGTGGCAACGGGACGGACCGTATCCCTCAGCTATTTTATTGAACAGGTATTCACGGAATTAGACCTAGACTGGCGAATGTATGTAAACAGTAACCCGCAACACTTTCGTCCCTCAGATATCCGCCAGAGCTACGCTAATCCAAAACGAGCTCATCAGGTGCTTGGTTGGCACCACACGCTGGAAGTGGATGATGTGGTGAAAGAAATGGTGCGTGCACAATTAAAAGCTGAGTCCAATGCCTCTTCAGTCTGAACCATTAATTGAGCAAGATCTGCGACACTCTACGTGTAAAATTGAGAGCAATTGTTACAGGGTCGACTATAGGCTTATAAATCGTGGATATGGAGACTGTCGATGACATTGAACCTGCTCAAAAGCTTGCTCAAATTAGCGAAGTCACGATTATCTGTAGTTCGCTCGAAAGTCCCCACGATGACTGGGTCCCCTCATCGGCGCTTTTTGTCGGATAAGCCTGTTGCCTATCAGCAAGCGATTGCAGCTGCACAAGCCTATGTTTCTCAATTAGAAGCGGGTGACGTTAGCTGGCTCCACTATAAACCCTTTGACCCTACTCCAGGCAATCCGCAGTACTTCCGGCTGATGTTTGATCTAATGAATATGTTGCAGGCCATGCAAATTACTCCTCGAGGTCGAATTCTTGAGGTCGGTAGCGGTCCAGGTTGGGTTACTGAAATCCTGCTCATGCTGGGTTTCTCGGTCGACTCCTTGGAACCATCTAGCGATTTGATTGACATCGCCAAAGAGCGCTGTACGGCACTTGCCACCCACTATCGACACACCGCCCATTCCAGCGTGAGATTCCATCAGACCACCATTGAAGATATTGATTTCGACCAAGAGAGCTTCGATGCCATCTTGTTTTTTGATGTACTTCACCACGTCGTGGATGAAAAGCTTGCCCTCGAGAAGTGCTTTCGTTTTTTAAAGCAAGATGGTTGCGTAGGGATTGTGGAAGGCGCCTGGCATCCTGATTTTAAGGCTTTGGAGCAGATGTGCCTCGATGAAATGGCTCGGTTTGGTACCGTAGAAAATCCATTTTCCACCGAATACCTCGATCTACTCCTGACTCAAACTGGATTCACTGAAGTACAAAGATACACCTCAGTCAACGGATTTTTCTCTCAAAGTCAGCTTACCCAGCCTCTGCAAAACTTTGTTTTACAACCCTTGAATGGTTCCAATAATGTGACTGCCCGTAAGCCGGGCCAAGGAGAAGTGAGATATCCACCCTGCACCGCTCTGAATCGCAAAACCGATGTGCAGTTGCAGTTGCTTTCAGGGGGCATTGACGCTGAACAGAAGATAGCAATTCTCCAAATTCGCCTCAAGAATAGTGGTGAAACACTACTCAGTCATCGAACGCAAGAAATTGGTCACATCACCTTGGCATTAAGACATGGAACCCCTAGCAATCCTAAGTTTTTGGAATGTAGAGAACGTCATTTATTAACTTCATCTCTTATTCCGGGAGACGAACTTGTCCTAAAATTGGTGTACACGTTGCCAGCAACGACCTCCTCATTTGACAACTGGGAGTTAGACCTTGTCGCCGAATCTTGCTACTGGTTTTCCAGTCGCGGTATCAACTCCTGTCCTATTCCCTTACTCACTAAACTATGACAAGACTAGCATCACTGTGGTCCTACCGGGGCTTTATTTTAAGTAGCGTCAAGCGCGAATTTCAGCACAAATACCAAAGCACTTTACTCGGTCCATCGTGGGCTGTGCTCAACCCTTTAGCGATGATTCTAGTCTATACCCTTATTTTCTCGCAAGTGATGCGCGCCAAGTTGCCTGGTGTCGACACGACCTTTGCTTATAGTATCTACCTTTGCGCAGGAATTTTGACCTGGGGTCTGTTTAATGAAATCGTCACCCGCGGTCAAAACAGCTTTGTGGAAAATGCCAACCTTTTAAAAAAAATCAATTTCCCAAGGTTTTGTCTACCTACCATCGTGGTCCTCAATGCCGTAGTAAATTTTTCCATCATTTTTACTCTATTTACTGCTTTTTTAATTCTGAGTGGTCACTTTCCTGGTTGGCCTTTTTTAGCTCTAGTGCCTTTATTAGCCATCTTGATTTTCTTCGCGATTGGTCTAGGTGTGACCTTGGGCGTTCTGAATGTTTTTTTTCGCGACGTAGGTCAATTTTTTGCAATCTTCTTACAATTCTGGTTTTGGCTCACTCCGATTGTTTACCCTGTAAACGTGTTACCAGCCCTGATCGGAAAGATCGTGATGCTGAATCCACTAGCACCCCTCATGGCAGGCTTTCAAGACATCTTAGTGCTTGGGCAATGGCCCCAGTGGATAACATTAATTTATCCTACTATTCTGGCATTGTTGCTGTGTGTGCAAGGCATGCGATTATTTCGCCGACACGCATCCGACTTGGTGGATGAACTGTAATGGGAATGATTTCAGTTTCTCAGGTTGCTAAAGCTTACAAACAATACCCTAGCCGCCTTGCTCGTCTTGCTGATTGGTTGCTGCCGTCGAGATCCCCAAGACATCAATTGAAATGGATATTACAAGACATAACTTTTAACGTGAATCCGGGAGAAGCATTGGGGATTGTTGGTCTTAATGGTGCGGGTAAAAGTACGCTACTGAAAATCATCACCGGCACCACAAGACCTACGGCTGGGCATGTTCATATCACTGGACGCGTAGCTGCTTTGCTGGAATTAGGACTCGGTTTTCACCCTGACTTCACAGGTCGCCAAAATGTCATGATGGCTGGCCAATTGCTCGGTTACAGCATGCAGGATCTTTCCGAACTGATGCCTCAGATTCAGGCTTTTGCAGAAATTAGCGAGTATTTGGATCAGCCAGTTCGAACCTATAGTAGTGGCATGCAAATGCGCCTAGCTTTCAGCTTGGCGACAGCGCGACGCCCTGATGTGCTCATTGTGGACGAGGCCTTATCGGTTGGCGACGCGTACTTTCAACACAAAAGTTTTGAGCGTATTCGTGAATTTCAAAAGCAGGGTACCACGCTGTTGATAGTCAGCCACGACAAGCAGGCCATCCAATCCATCTGTGACCGGGCTCTGCTATTAAAGGCTGGTCGTATAGTCATGGAAGGAGCACCCGCGGCCGTGATGGATTATTACAATGGGATGCTGTCGGAGCACCAAGAGCAGTCACTGCGCCAAAGCACACCCAATAATGGCCAAGTCAAGACCGTCTCAGGCACAGGCGAAGCAAGCATTGAAGAAATTGAACTCTGTGATTTGGCAGGCCAACCCCTCGACATCGTCTTTGTTGGACAAGCTGTTCGTGCCCGGATTCTCGTCAAGGTGAACGCAACTATAGACAGTCTAGTGCTGGGATTTGGCATCAAGGATCGTCTGGGACAAATGATGTTTGGCACGAACACCTACTACACTAGTCAAGTCCTGCAGCATCCTGAATTTGGCGCCTACTATACTTATGAAGTTGAGTTTGCCGCAAACCTTGGAGTTGGAAGCTATTCGATTCACACGTCATTGGTTCGTAACAACTCCCATATTGAAAAAAATTACCAATGGGTGGATGGGGCCTTGGTGTTCGAGGTGGTCAACAAAGATAAGTACGATTTTGTCGGTTGCAGCTGGAACGAACTGACATTCAACATCAAAAAATCATATCCCATATTAGCAGGCCAAGAGCTTGATAACTCATTGGCAATCACCAAACAGTATGCGCCCCTAAGCCGCAAACTGGTGGTAATCGATGTAGGTTGTCGATGGGGGTTTGCGCAGAAATTCATAGCGGCTAAGGATCTATTCCAAATCTTTGGTTTTGATCCAGACCCAGAAGAATGTGAGCGCCTGAACAAATATTATGAAGATGCTTCAATCCTTTTAAACCCATTGGCATTGGCCCAAACTGCAGGAACACGGACCCTTTTCATTACTCAGGATCCTGCTTGCAGTTCTTTGTTACAACCTGACCCGAACCTCACAGAAAACTACCCAGCCTTAGCCTGTGCGCGCCAAATGTCGACCACGGAAGTTGAAACGACAACCCTAGATATTTGGGCGGAAAAAAACCAAGTGGCAATCGTTGATTACCTCAAGCTCGATACACAGGGCTCTGAATTAGAGATTCTCAAGGGCGCGGTAGATATGCTTAAAACTGTGCGATGCCTAGAAGTAGAGGTTGAATTCAACCCAATTTATTTGGGTCAACCGATTTTTTCAGAGATAGATATTTTTCTCAGAAATCAAGGTTTTATGCTTTGGAAACTCAGTAATCAGGTGCATTACTCTCCCGAGGGGAATCCAAACAGACCTCTAGGTGAAAACCATATTTGTTATGATGATCTTCAGGTGGTCAAACACACTGTGTATGGGGGACAAATTTATTGGGCCAACGCGCACTATGTCAAACAGGATGTTTTGAACACTGCTCCAAGGTCTTCAAAGGAATCAGCTTTAGATATTTTGTTATTTGACACTTTGGGAATGCCCGATGTAGTCGACCATTTACGCCAGAAGACGCAGACGGGAAACTTCGAATGATTATTTCCTACGCTCAAAATTTTGAGGATGTCATGCTTTGGCGTTCACTCAAGCACGTTAAAAACGGTTTCTACATAGATGTTGGTGCCAATGATCCAGTGATCGACTCAGTCACACAATTATTTTATGAACAAGGTTGGAGTGGTATCAATATTGAACCACTGAACTCTCATTGGCAAGCATTACAAAAAGTTAGGTCGCGAGATATCAATTTGCAGTGCGCGGTTGGTAGTTTCGAAGGAGAGATACAGTTTTGGGAATGTGACGTGCGCGGTTGGGCAACTGCTGACGACGAAGTAATTGCCCACCATGAAACCAATGGACATCTGGGGCGTTACACCCAGGTTCGTCAGACCACTTTGAATCAGTTGTGGTTAGAACACGTTCGTTTAGAAGTTCATTTTTTGAAAATTGATGTTGAGGGGGCTGAAAGATCGGTTCTCGAAGGTTTAGACCTGCAGCGCTTTCGTCCTTGGATCTTGCTCCTAGAAGCGACCAGTCCCAATACAACAACTGAGGTTCATTCACAATGGGAACACTTGCTACTCGATACAAATTATCAGTTTGTTTATGCCGATGGTCTTAACCGCTTTTATGTGGCTGCAGAACATCAAGAGCTCATAGCTGCTTTTAAGTATCCGCCCAACTTTTTTGACCATTTTGTGAAAGCACCACATACGGAAGGGAACATTTGGGCACAAACGATCTCAATACCGGCGGATCAAGCTCTAAAGGACTCAACCCAAGCCGAAGAGCGTACTGGCGAAGCTATCAGATTGGCTACAACGGCCAATTTACGAGCTGATCAGGCAGAACTTCAATTGAAAGCAATGCAGGATCATTTAGCCTACCTCGAAACCCGAGTTCAGTTGCTTCTCAACAGCACCTCGTGGCGCGTTACCATTCCATTGCGAGTACTATCCAACATTCTTCAAGGATTGAAATCGATTCGACTACAAGACTTATTAGCAAATTGGACGACAAAAACGGCGCGGTATGTCACTTCTCGCCCTCGGCTAAAAAATATTGCTCGGCAGGTAATCAGTCGATTTCCAGGCATAAGCTCAAGCCTTAAATTGCTCTTAAGTAATACTCCCATCGCACGCCCTGGACAGGAGAGGATTCCCTTGAATCTAGCTCATTTAGCGCCCCGTATTCGCATGTTCTATAACGCTTTATGGAGTAAGTGGAAACGTCTTCAGAGTACCTCAAGTCATTTAGCCATCAGCAGTTCAGACCGAAAACCTCGTTTAGCTTACATCTCGCCCTTACCTCCTGCACGCAGTGGCATTGCCGACTATAGTGCAGAATTACTTCCTGTACTAGCTGAGTTCTACGATATTGAAGTCATCATTGAACAGCCCAACATCTCAGATGAATGGATCACTAACAACTGTAAAATCAGAAATGCAAAGTGGCTTCTAGACAACTCCGATCTCTACGACCGAGTTTTATATCACTTTGGTAACTCTAGCTACCACCAACACATGTTTCACCTGCTGACCAAGGTTCCCGGGATTGTCGTGCTACACGATTTTTACCTTGGCGATGTTCTCAACTACCTTGAGGCTTATGCTATAGATAGTTTCGCTTGTCAGCGTGCCTTGTACAAATCACATGGCTATCTTGCATTAGCTAGTCGCTCAATCCCGCATTTGTTCGCTAAAATTTCTGAACAATATCCAGCGAATTTTGAAGTCCTACAACTTGCGCAAGGAGTGATTGTTCATTCCAATTATTCAAAACAACTTGCCAATCATTGGTATGGCCAGCAGTTAGCAGAACCTTGGACAGTTATTCCTTTACTGCGTGTGCCGAATAGCAAAATAGACCGTAACGCGGCTCGTCAAGTATTAGGGCTTCAACCAAATGATTTTATGGTCTGCAGCTTTGGGATGATGGGTCCTACCAAATTAAACCATCGCCTGCTACAAGCATGGCTCGATTCAGTCTTAGCAGTTGATGAAACCTGTCACTTAGTCTTTGTCGGTGAGATGCCGGTCACGGAGTATGGGGAACAACTGAAACAGGCGGTGCAGGCAAGTGGCTTGCAACACCGCATTCAAATCTCTGGCTGGACCGACCCTACCCGCTATCGCCAATACCTCCAAGCAGCTGATCTTGCCGTACAACTTCGAAAAAATTCACGGGGAGAAACTTCGGCAGCTGTTCTTGACTGTATGAATTATGGAATCCCCACCATCGCAAATGCATATGGCTCCTTGGCCGAGTTACCCAACGACGCAGTGTATTTACTGACCGATGATTTTGACGATACAGAACTTACCCAAGGGATTGAAGCTTTATGGCGTGATCAACACCTGCGACACACCATGGGGCAATTAGGACGTGAATGGATAACTACATCACATGCGCCCGATGTCTGCGCAAATCAATATAGACAAGCGATTGAACGGTATTACACAGCGACTAATCAGCAATTCCAGAACATCACGAAGGCCTTGTTGCCCATCGTTGGAACTTCGCCAACAGAAGCCCAATTCATTCAAATGGCTCAAACTTTATCTCGTCAACTCACACCAACTCACCCAAGTCGCCAACTACTCATTGATGTTTCGGCCACCTGTAAAAACGACCTAAAAACAGGTATTCAACGTGTCGTGCGTGCGCTAGTGTGGTCGTTGATCCAGAAACCACCCGCAGGATACCGCGTCGAACCGGTGTACCTAAACTGCGATACCGGTATCTGGCACTACCGCTATGCACGTGAATGGACTTCACAGGCTTTAGGCGTTAATGGCGGCTGGCTACCAGATGATCCTATCGAGACGATCGATGGGGATCTCCTGCTGATTGCTGACTTTACGTATGGGTTAGCAGTTCAAGCTAATCAGGCTGGTATCTTTTCAGATTTCAAAGAGCGTGGCGTAGGTCTGCACTTTTTTGTCTACGACCTGCTGCCGATTCAAATGCCACATTGTTTTCCACCAGGTGAATTTGGTTTTTCCGAATGGCTGAACACCCTGACCGCGAAGGCAGATAGCGCAATTTGTATTTCCCAAGCGGTCGCCCAAGATTTGCAGAACTGGATGGCCACGGTGGGACCGCAGCGAGAGCGACCCTTAGGTATTAACTGGTTTCATCTAGGTGCCGATCTCGTGAACTCGATCCCCACCAGTGGTTTGGCGCAGAATGCACCCCAAATTCTGCAGGCACTTCAGGCTACGCCTAGTTTTCTGATGGTAGGCACAATAGAACCTCGCAAAGGCTATCTGCAAACTATTGAAGCCTTTAGCCAATTGTGGCAGTCTGGAGTAAATATCAATCTAGTGATTGTCGGGCATGAAGGCTGGACCGGATTACCCAATGACCAGCGCCAGACCATTCCGCAGATCGTGCGTCTGATCCAAATGCATCCGGAACTAGGCAAGAGACTAATGTGGCTGAAAGATGTTAGTGATGAGTACTTGGCAAAGCTCTACAGCCACAGTGCCTGCCTCATTGCTGCCTCAGCAGGCGAAGGATTTGGGTTGCCCTTGATCGAGGCAGCGCAACAAGGACTGCCTATCATCGCGCGGGATCTCCAAGTATTTCGGGAAGTAGCCGGCGAGTACGCTTTCTATTTCGATGGTTTTGATCCAGAAGACCTAGTAAAAGCAATTCAAGCTTGGTTAATATTAAAAGAAGGTAATCAGCACCCCATGTCCCAGTCGATGCCATGGCTCACCTGGGAACAGAGTACAAAACGCGTGATCGAGGTGTTGCAGCATGCAAATAGCATTTAACGCAACGGCATTGCTGAGTCCGCTGACTGGCATCGGTCAGTACAGTTACCACCTAGCTATGGGGCTGATGGCACAACAAAATCTGGAACTTGACTTTTTTTACGGTGCCTTTTGGAGTAAGCAGCTTCGCAGTTCACCGACCAGCACCTTCGCAGCCTCGTTACCATGGTTGCGACGCCATGTGCCCTACTCCTACGAACTGCGGCGTTGGCTTCAGAACACGCAGTTTCGCAGGGGAACTAAACTTAAGCCATTTGATGTGTACCACGAGCCAAATATATTGGCACTTGGGTTTGACGGCCCCACCGTCATTACAGTGCATGATTTGTCGTGGATTCGCCACCCTGAGGCCCACCCAATTGAGCGCGTCAAAGCGATGAATCGCTATTTTGAAACCGGTCTACGGCATGCGAAGGCCCTGATTACAGATTCAGCCTTTGTGAAGCAGGAACTTATCGATGTATTCGGAGTTGCTCCTGACCTCATTACACCAATTGCACTGGGAGTGGATACCCTGTTTAAACCCTTAACGCCATCTCAGACGCTTGCTGTGTTGAGCCGTCACCATCTTCAGCATGGGCACTATTTTTTAGCAGTAGGCACGCTCGAGCCACGCAAAAACCTTGCCCTAGCACTCAAGGCATTCCTGCAATTACCAACTACCATTCAAAAACGAAACCCACTGGTTCTGATTGGTATGAAAGGATGGCATACTAGCGCACTAGAACAACAAATCGCACCATTGATACGCAATGGGCAGGTACGCCAACTAGGTTACTTAGACCGCGCTGAATTGGCGGTTTTGATGGCTGGTGCGCTGACATTGGTGTATCCGTCAATCTATGAGGGGTTTGGTTTACCACCCCTCGAAGCCATGGCCTGCGCCACACCTGTGATTTGCACAAATTCTTCTTCTCTGCCCGAAGTCGTAGGTAATACTGGAGTGTTAGTTGAGGCTCATAACGATCTAGCGCTTGCCAATGCCATGGTGCGCATGGCTGAAGATGAGGAATGGCGAACCGGACTGGCACAGAAAGCTGTCGAACGCGCCGCCTCGTTGACCTGGGCTCACTGTGTGGACAAGACGATGGGCGTGTATCGGACAGTGCTGTCCTGACGCCGAGGAAAAACAGAACTATGCGCGTGCTCCATTTTTTCAAAACCTCTTTCCCTGACTCCATCGGGGGGATTGAACAGGCAATCAATCAGATTGCCCGTGGCTCCCAACTTTTGGGCGTGCAAACCGACGTATTGTCGCTCACTTCCAACCCGTGCCCGGCCACAATCGAAATAGACGGTTACCTGGCACACCGCGTCAAGCTCAATTTTGAGATTGCCTCCAACGGTTTTTCTTACGCCGTATTTGACCGCTTTAAGCAACTAGCAAAGCAAGCAGATGTTATCCACTACCACTATCCTTGGCCATTTATGGATCTGGTGCACTTTGCCACTAGAGTCAAAAAGCCAACTTTAGTGACCTACCACTCAGACATCGTCCGGCAAAACCGATTATTGAAGCTATACCAACCCTTACAGAGGCAGTTTTTGGCTAGTGTTGATAAGATCGTCGCGACATCTTCCAACTACGTTGAATCCAGCAAGGTATTAAAAGAGTATGCGAATAAGGTAAGTGTAATTCCAATTGGCTTAGACAAAACCACCTACCCAAAACCGACGCTAGAAAAACTAAACTATTGGCGCCAAGAAGTAGGCGAGAAATTTTTTCTGTTTGTGGGGGTACTGCGATACTACAAGGGACTCCACATTTTGCTGGAAGCTGCCCAAGGACTGGATTACCCCATTGTCATTGTCGGTGCTGGTCCGACTGAGAACGAGTTGAAGATCCAGGCCAAAGTATTGGGTTTAAAACATATTCATTTTCTAGGGTTCTTACCTGACGAGGACAAAGTTGCACTTTTAACACTTTGTTTTGGCGTCCTCTTTCCGTCCCACTTACGATCTGAGGCGTTCGGAATTGCACTACTTGAAGGTGCCATGTATGGCAAGCCTATGATTTCTAGCGAAATTGGCACGGGCACTACATACATCAATATTGCTAATGATACGGGTTTGGTTATCCCTCCTAGTGACTCAGTCGCATTGAGACATGCTATGCGCTATCTTTGGGAGCATCCACAAGAATCTACCACGATGGGAGTTAGAGCTGCAACGCGTTACAAAAACCATTTCACAGCTGAAAAAATGGTTCGCTCTTATGTGGACTTGTACCAAGACATCATTTCTTGAAATGCAACTGGCACCTCAAATAAACTATCTTCATTAGCTCAAAGTAGGCGATACAAAGTGAATTGAAGATTGGCTCAAGATTTCAGGAATATTGGATGCAATAGTGAGAAGTAAGATTTGAAAAATAATAAAAATCTTCCCTCATTAGATTTTTAAAATGAGCCCACCACCTTTAAGTATTCAGCTTCAATCGCATTAAATACTCCTTCTGGAACTGTTGCTGCAAATTTCTTACGACGGTTAATTGATAGCTTTCCGTCTTGATCCATGCATGCCAAAATTAACGTATTAAGATCTTTGCCACGTATATCGTACTGATTATTGATAGCACTATAGATGAGGTCGTACTTTGCCAAGAACTCAGTCTCTTCTCTTAAGTCTTTTTCTAATGCCTGCTTTGCCATTTCTAGACCAAATTCAACACAAGTGGTGGCATTCCAATAGCGATACAAGGAATCATCAGACTTGAATGTCATTTGATAGTCATCACCATCAATCCAAATAACTTCCCAACGCTTACGAGCAGGTTCGGAAAAGCTTTTTAGAGCAGCTAGGTAAGAATCTTCGTTGCGCTGCATCGCCATGGATACAGGCAATAGTAAGCCATTCTTTAATGAGCCTGATTGACACAAAGCATGATGAAATAGAAAGCGAGATAAGCGTCCATTACCATCCATAAATGGGTGAATGAAAACAAACCCGAATGACACAATCGCAGCTGCAACCAATGGGTCTATCTGCTTTGGTGCAACATTAGCAAAATCTAATAGGCCCTTCATCAACTCATTAACGATTTCCGGTGGCGGAGGTATATACGTTACTCCAGCTGCACCCCGTAAGGGACTACTTAACCAGTTTTGCTCATGCCGGTAAAATACTGCCCTGTCTAGCGGGTTAGTAATAGCAGTATTTTGTAATCCAACTAAGTACTCCTCATCCAATTGAGTGGTCAGATGTGCTTTTTTAAGTAATTCTACAAATGCCTCTGCTCTCGTTGCACTTGGTGTTTCTCGCTCAATCTCAAAAGAGCTTTTGGTCTCGCTCAAATAAGCCCAAGACATTGCTCTATCGGATGCTGTTGGACCAAGTTCTGACAGAAATTCATTTGCCTTTTGCAAGATATTCAATTCAAGGAGACTATTAATGTGTTCAGTTCGTTCCACAGTGACGCAGTAATCCATTGAGCCGAGACCATTGAAATTAACCCGCCATTTAGCATTGCGTTTGCTTGGCCCCGTAATATATTTTTTAGGGTCGAATAAATTAACCATTGATCCTGTAATTGCGGGCGCATTCTTTAACTCTTGCTGATTAAAGGTTTCCCACAAAAAACAAGCTGTACGAATGTAAACACCTGTTGGCGATTCACTAATTGCGGCTAACATTTCCTGTTCCGGGATTTTTCTAAGGGCCTGCGATAGCAACTGAAGATGAATCCCCTCATGCTTTAGTGCAAACAAAAGGTGGCTTAATGGGCTTTGATCTTTGGGAGCAACCTTTGCTGGGATCAATAATGC
Source organism: Polynucleobacter rarus (assembly GCF_003072505.1). Taxonomy (GTDB): domain Bacteria; phylum Pseudomonadota; class Gammaproteobacteria; order Burkholderiales; family Burkholderiaceae; genus Polynucleobacter; species Polynucleobacter rarus. Next base: position 388,704 of record NZ_NTGB01000001.1, on the reverse strand, counting down.
GCTCGGAGTGGGTGTTACAGTAGTTACCGAGGCAAGGCGTGCTGGTATTCTGGGATCAATAGCACTCAGATTAAGCTGACTTTTTACTTTTGAATAGCCTATTTCGCTCATATTTACCAAAACCCCTACTTTTTCATACGAATAGTTATTTTCTCATACTTTTTCATACGCAATTACACTTTTTCTTACAAATAAGTCTATTGACTAACTTTTTCATACAAATTTCAATATATTTCAATATTTTTAAACAAATATGTACTTTTTCTTACGAAATATCGAGTTGAGAGATTTAAACGTATACCAATCAAGATTGCGGTACGGTCATAGCAATCAGATCAGCGACATTAGCCATTTGTGGAAAGGTTGCTAAAGTCTCAAGTAGTTCATCTGCATTGCAATGGGGTGCACCAAAAGCAACGAGCTCGCGAAACTTATGCTCCAATGCCTTTGGGCTCATGGGTGGTTGTGCCCCGCTACTCGCGCGAGTGATCACATCCCCGCTTTGCAAATGAATAACAACCTTCGCCTCATCGGTATTGAGGCGTTCATCTGCGATGACTCTCATTTTTTCACGGCAGGCGCGCACGACTAAATCATTCGCAGCGTTATCCGTGAAGTAACGTACACCTGCCTCGCCCCTCAAGAGGGCAATGGCAACTGCATGCTGAAGGCTTAGTTTAGCTTCAAGCCCATCAACCGGATGAATCCGATCAGCGCGAAGCTGCGATAGTGGATGAACCGTCACCGTGATTCGTTCAATCTCATCCAAAGCAAAAATTTGGGCATCAGATTTGGTTAGGCAAGCTTCTAGTGTTGGATGCAATAAGAAGCCACATGGATAAGGCTTGAAAGTATTTTGTGATGCAATCCAGTTTTGTCCAAGTCCTGCGCAAAGGCTTTCATCCAAAGCTCGCGTGCCCATGACCTCATTAAAACCGAAACGAGCTTCCAGCACGCGGTCGTTGGCAGTGATGTTATGCCTTGCAAGTTGGGCAGCCATTAAGCCATTGCGCGCTGCGTGGGCAATATTTAAACTCTTCGCCATACTACCCAGACTAGCAACCAAGCCACCTGACTGTGTGGCGGCATGACCTATTGCCCAAGCCATTTGCTCCGGCGAGAGTCCCATGAGACGACCTACAGCAATCGCCGCTCCAAAGACACCGCAAGTAGCAGTGATATGCCAGCCCCGCTCATAGTGACCAGGTGAGACTGCCAGACCGATGCGGCACTCCACTTCCATCCCCAATAAAAAAGCGTGCAAAAAATCTGTGCCACTCACGATTGTCTGACTAGACCAAGCCACCAAAGCCGATGCAACTGTACCTGCAGGATGAATACCTGTCGGCCAATGGGTATCATCGAAGTCAAGGATGTTTGAATTAAAAGCGTGTATCAAAGCAGCATTTGCCGGGTCGAGCTTTTCAGAACGGCCAATCAGTTGTGCATCACCTTGACCAAAAGGTGCGAGAGCTCGGATTAGTCGGTCTGATTCGTGACTGTTTGCACCACCGAGCGCGCAGGCGAGCCAATTCATCCATGATGAGGCAACCGCCTTTTGTGTGGATTCGTCAATCTCAGTCCACTGCGAATCTACCACCCACTGGGCTAGCACATGCGTTGGTGAAGAAGTATCCAACAGCTTCATGCAAGGGTTTGTAACTGAAGGGGTAGGATGCTGATACTCATTCTCAGTTTGGAACGATACCGGCTTTTTTAACTACTGGGCCCCAGCGGTCAAGTTCTTGCCGCACATAACTTGCTGCTTGCTCAGGTGTTCCGCCTAAAGCCTCTGTTCCCTGTGACGCAAAGCGCTCTTGAATCTCGCTCGATTTCAGTGCCTGGTTTACTTCGCGGTTTAAACGGGCAATGATATCGGGTGGTGTTCCAGCCGGCGCCATCAAGCCGTACCAAAGTGCGACATTAACAGAAGGATAACCTAACTCAGCAAATGTTGGCGTGTTCGGTAATAGTGGATTACGGCGTGGGCTGGCTGCAGCAAGGGCTCGGATTTTTCCGGTTGTGATGTACGGAATCAAGGACGGTGCGCCATCAAACATGACTTGTACCTGTCCACCGACAAGGTCAGCCACAGCGGGACCACTGCCACGATAGGGTGCGTGAATCAAGGCGGTTGAGGTCGCTGCAGTAAACAACTCCCCAGCCATATGCGGTGCCCCACCATTACCCGACGAGGCAAAAGCCATTTTACTTGGCGACTGCTTAGCAAGAGTGACAAACTCAGGTAAGGTTTGTGCTTTTATATCGGCGTTAATCGTCATGATCAGAGGTAGGCTCGCCAACATGGTGATGGGAGTAAACGATGTGATGGGATCGTAAGGCAACTTGGTCATTAAATGGGGACCAATGCCGTGGGTAGTAATTGAGCTTTGTAACAAGGTATAACCATCGGGAGCTGACTTGGCAACGAAATCGCTAGCTACGACACCGCTCGCGCCCGCTTTGTTTTCCACGATAACGGTTTGCCCCATTGAAGTCGATAACTTTGATGCGAGTAGTCTAGCAATGAAATCAGCAGCTCCCCCGGGCGGTACTGTCACAATGAGTTTAATTGGGCGATTGGGGTATGGGCCGGCGTCTTGCGCCTGAGACCAAGGAGCTATCAAAGCGCATAGTAATACACAGGCAAATTTGGTTAGTTTTGACGACATTAAAAATCTTTCAATTAAAGAACTTTAAGGAGAAAATGCGTGGAAAAAAACCAGATCATAGGTTATAGCTATTTGATGGGCTTAGGTCTCAGTATTAGGACGTAGGCATCAAAAAATTCCGGTTTTTTCTCCTGAATATTTGTTTAAAAAAAATCTACGTTAAATTACATATTACTAGAGTTGACTCTATAAGATGGACAGTTTTTCACTAACATCGATTTCGCCAATACCAAAATAGGGGGAACAGTCAATTAACACGGTCAACATTACTGAATCGTTTTCCGTCCTGTGTTTTGACCATTTTGGTTGTAATAATTGATCGTATTACCGTTTTGTACCGCTCTGCCGGTACTTTGCCCATTCTGGTTATAAAAATTGGTCGTATTACCGTTTTGTTCAGCGCGGCCTTCGCTTTGTCCATTCTGGTTGTAAAAATTAGTAGTATTGCCATTCTGCACAGCCCTACCCTGACTTTGACCATTTTGGTTGTAAAAATTCGTTGAGCCACCATTTTCTTCAGCTCGACCCTGACTTTGGCCATTCTGATTGTAGAAGTTGGTTGTGTTGCCATTCTGCGCAGAACGGCCTTCGCTTTGGCCATTTTGGTTGTAGTAATAACTATTGTTTTGAGCGCTTGCGATGGCGGTCAATCCTAGTAATGTTAATGTGATTAAAGCTCTTTTCATTGGACAACTCCGTTCTTTTAATATTAAAGATTCAAGAATGTATGACCGATCAACTTTACTTTAGCAAAATAACTAAGATGTGCCTAGTTAGAGTATTCAATTTATCCAAGCTAAAGCATATTGATATGGCATTACCCAGCTTAATTGAAACGCAAACCCTAACCATTAAATAAATGGGTAAGCAAACCAAAAAGGATGAGATTATTTCTCTTTACCTTATAGTACCGATGTTAAGTATTGTGCGGTTGATGTGGAGCAATTCATAGTGTTTGATAAATGGCCATCCCCAGATTATGGTGAAGAGCCAGAATCTTAAAAAGCCAAAAGCCCCACTATTGGCGTACCTTCTGCATGACATTCTTTATTTAAAACAATACCTTAAACTACTGTAATCAGTAAATGAGGTTCAAAACCCAATTTTCTAAAACAGGGGAAAAGGGGCAATTTATACTCTATCGAATATTCATATTTCTCCCTCAAATCTAAAAACTTATCAAGCCAGCACTAATTCAATGAAAAACATTGCAATACTAGAAACCGAATCTACCCTGACTGACCGCTACCAAACTACCGTGCCCAAGTCTGTTCGTCAGGCCTTAAAGTTAGGTAAGCACGATAAGTTGCACTACTCCATTTTGGATAACGGAGATGTGCTCCTCAGCCGGGGGCAAAAAACTGAGACTGATGATCCAGCTCTAGATCAATTCTTAAGTTTTTTATCGAATGATATCGCCACACACCCCGAGCGCATTCAAGCATTGGACGGAACCTGGGTCAATCGCTTACAGACCTTGGTTGGTACCGTAAAGCTTGACTTAGATGCATCACGACCAGATGATGAGGTTTAATCATTTCTTCTCAACGAACACCGCTTTTTATTTCAGGTTGGACTATCTTTGCACATCCTTTATTTCTAGAAGATCGGTCGATGAAGCAAGAACCCACCGAGATGACTTTCGATGCTCTATTAGCTTAAGCGTGGTAGGAATCCCCTTCCCATAGAGAGGGGAGGATGTCAAAGAAAATTTACCTCTTTCGGAGTGGTACCAATAATTAGTTGGGGTCATTCATGCGAACGGAGTCACTTTTACAATAAAGACAGACTGCACTGTCTTTAGGTTTACACCAAACATCAACAATTTGACCGCGTTTTAACTATTCGCTGGAAATATCAGGTAGACCTAGGATAGAATCAAGACAGGACATTGGTATTACCTTTATTAAAAAAGTTCTTAAAAAAAACTGGTGTAGTTAATACTTGTGTCCGCTCATAATGAAGTACAAACTAAATTATAAAAGTAGGAGACAAAATGATTCTATTAAAAAAAATAACTAACTTAATTGTTAGTTGCCTTGCAATACTTCCTCTGTGCTTTTCCTTGATGTTTTTGCAAAGCCTGCAAGCACAAACGAAGGAAGAGTTACTTAGCCCTAAAAAAAATCAAATTACTACCTATGGGATGGGATATTCTCAGCAACGGTATAGCGATTTAAAACAAATTGACCGAAAAAACATAAAAACCTTAAGTCCAACCTGGGCTTATAGTATGGAAAATTTATCAGGGGAGCAATCTCAGCCCTTGGTTTATGACGGCGTTTTATACGTGACAAATGCGAAATGGACAATGGCGGTGGACATTGAAACAGGTCGTCAAGTATGGAGAACTCAAGAAGATTTTGATCCTGCTGCATTGAGAGTAGTTTGTTGTGGAGTTTCGAATAAGGGTGCTGCGATTTATGATGGCAAACTCTTTAGAATGACGATTGATGCACATGTCAAAGCCATGGATTTAAAAACTGGGAAAGTACTTTGGAAGAAAAAATTTGCTGAATGGCAAGACGGTTTTTCAGGAATTGCAGCCCCACTAATTGCCAACGGTGTTTTGATTTCAGGAACCTCTGGTGCTGAATTTGGTGTAAGAGGATTTTTAGATGGATGGGATCCTCAAACGGGACAACATTTATGGCGTCGATATACGACTCCTGCCCCTGGAGAAAAAGGTTCAGAAACTTGGCCTCAAGGAAGCGATGCTTATAAGCGTGGTGGAGCAACTCCATGGATCACAGGTTCTTATGACCCTGAAACAGATTTAACTTATTGGGGAACAGGAAATGGCGGGGCTTGGAATCCTATCGATCGTCCTGGGGATAACTTATATATTGCTTCAGTCATTGCAGTTCGTCCAGGCACCGGTGAAATTGTTTGGCACTATCAATTCACTCCTGGAGACCCTTTTGATTTCGATGCAGTCAATGAGAATATTCTTGCAGACATTAAAGTCAATGGTAAGTTAAGAAAGGTGTTGATCCATGCAGATAAAAATGCATTTCTGTATGTACTCGATCGGGTGACAGGAGAGTTGTTAGCTGCCAATGAATTTGCTAAGCAAAACTGGGCAAAAAATATTGATTTGAAAACAGGTCGACCTGTACCAACAGATTTACTAGATCGCATTAAGGCCGGTGAAGAGGTAGAATTTTGGCCTGGCCCCAGAGGTGGTAAAAATTGGGTACCAATGGCATTTAACCCGAAAACTGGACTAGTCTATTTAAACGGAGCCAATCAACCACGTATCTTTAAATTCGCCAAGCTAGACGAGTACAAAGTGGGTCAACGTTATCAAGGTGTTCAAACTAGCGTTCCACCACAAAACCCGAATGAACCCAATGGCTTTTATATGGCATTGGATCCTTTAACGGCCAAGCCTAAATGGAAAATACCATTGATGGATTACATGCAATGGGGCGGTATGTTAGTGACGGATGGTGGCTTACTTTTTTCTGGAAAACAAACAGGTGAATTTGTTGCATTTGACGCAGAAAATGGCAAAAAGCTTTGGGAATTCCAAACTGGATCTGGAATTAATGCACCCGCGATTACCTACGAGCACAAAGGTAGACAATATGTCACAGTCTTATCTGGTCGTGGGGGTGGAGCGCCAAACACCCCAACCGAATTACGAGAAAAAATTCCTTTAAGTGGCATGATGTGGACGTTTAGCCTGCCTAAAAAGTAACTAGATGTTGAAGTGCGGGAGAAGCGGATTAAAGTATTTAGTTAATCCGCTATTTTTTGTGCTTTACTATTCGACAATCTGAAGGAAATCAGGCTCAAGCATTGATTTGATAGCTCTCAGCATGAGCTATCGGACGTACCGAGCGTTCGTTTTTTTCCATCTTCACTAGCCCATACCAGGACATAGTTTTCAGAGTGCGAGACAAATTACCCTGCTTACGCCCGGTTATCTCCGCTAGCTCACTGATAGAAGCTGGTCGAGCAGTTCGAATCACTTCCAGGAGCGCGCGATTCTCATCGCTCAAGACTTGGGATAAAGATCGCATTGAAGTGAACCATATTTTGGGGTCTGATGCCTTTGGCTTAATCTCGCCTTTGGCAATAGCCAAAACCCTCTCTCGGATTTTCTCCTGAGAAGCAATACCAATTTTTATGACCTTCATTTTTCCCTCACCTCCTTCAAAACCGAATCGACCTCGGTAAAAAAATCTGACAACAATTGATTCGCGTCCTTGAATTGATAAGGCACGCCTTTGTCGGCAACATGCCGATTGTTCTATATCTTCCGGCTCTCTGGAAAGCCTTATTGGCGATGGGAGCAGTCTACACCTACTTTGTCTCAGGAACATCCACTGCTAACAAGGAAATTTGAAGGGTAATTGTATGAAAATTCGATTAACTTTAAATCAAACTTACTGAAACCTCTTTAATTAGCTAAGACAGTTTAAAACCTCTTATTCTCGAACAGGGAAAAAGTGGGAATTAACATTGCCTTGAATTTTACAAACTCCACCATCTTTCCCTAAAGCTTATTGATTTTACATCTTCATCCAACTAACTAAACTTCAAGATTTGAAGAATGCATCTAAACTTTATCAGATTTTTTAACTAGAGAATCAACTCAAATTCCACTAAAATACAAGTATGTTAACTAAGTCTTCCAGTGAATCTCAAGTTCGCCAATACAACGTCTCAAATGCCTTAGCTTCCGCTCGCATTGAAGGTGTAATTCCAACCAAGCAATTAGAAAAGAATCTTACTGATTACGTTTCAGGAAAAAAGAGTATTACAGAACTGATAGAAGAAACCAAACAAAGATTTTTCACGAGGTAAAGGCGATTAAGCATCTTGCTTCTGCTACTAAGAATAATAATCCCTTAAAAAGGTGTATCCATTAGTGAAGGACATTAGCTCCGATAACTTTCATCAATCGGGAAAACTCATCACGAATCGTTATCATTGCTCAAATACGATTTATTGTGTGCGAAAACGGGTATGCTAGGATTTTTTTGGATACGATCAACGGATTTGCTGAACTCTTCCAAGGTAATGTAATGTCCAGTTTCTTTGTAATGAGCAAATGAAGACTCTGCTGCTGCGATGAAGCGTTGGCGAGATAATTTGTTTTTTATATATTTAAGGACTGCATCTTTCATAGAATATTTTCGCTTTAAAAAACCCACCTCTTACACTAAACTGATCTAAAACTGCGAGTTCAAGAAGTCTCATAACAAAACAAAAATTAGATTAATTTACTTTGGATTTACCAACTATAAACGCAGTCACTAATCCTACCAAAGTAGCTCCACCAATTACTGATGCTACTACCTGAAAACCATTAATTGCACAATAAACAGAGGATCCTAGTCCACACATTGCGATAAGGAGAGCAAATAACAAACCGCATATTCTCTCAACAAAGGTAAAAGTATGAATTCTTTTAGTTTCTGTTCTTCTAAACTCAGATTCGAGTTGAGTTTGCTCAAAGATCCAATCGACTCTATCTGGAGCTATTTCTTTTAACTTTGCGAGTTGCTCAACTGGTATTAGGGGGCATCTGTAGTTGTTGATTGAACTAGGACATCACCACTTTTATTTTTTTGAGCTCTTGTGTGGTTACTTGCCATAGTTTTATAATTCTTTTTCAGCAGTTTTTCTCATGTCTTTACCAACTTCCCCCATACTTAGATAAATTTGGGAAAAATCATTATATGAGTCTCCCCTTTTAGGAATTTCATATTGTCTGAATGGATAAACAGTACCATCGATCCTAAATGATGAAAAAAACTTTAAAAATCCTGTCATAGTTTTCCTCTTTTTAAACAGTTTATTTTTCACTATTAGAGTATTAAATTGAAAACATCTTAACTTTGCTAACAGTAATAATTTACTTAACGCCTATTACTTTAAAAAATCATATCTCATCATCTTTTTAAGGCTAGGATAAAGACCCCTCTGATAATAATTCTTTATTTCTTAGGTCTCATACATAACCAAGCGGTTATAGGGAAATCTTTATCAAATTTAGACTTATTTAAGCTAATCAGATCCAAACGATGCAGGAACATGCACATGATCTAGCAAATCAAATACCACAACCTCACCCTTCGAAATTAATCAAAACGACTCTCCATCAAGTGACGATCCACCCAAATAGCCTTTACTGACATTGCCCCTGAAAAATTTTGATCGTCAAATGAGTGAAATACTATGTAAGCCCACCTGATCATAAGACATCAATTTCAGGGGGTGGGGGTACCGTAGGGTCAGAGTTTGGCGAAATTGTATGGGGTACCGTACCCCTACTTCTTTAGCCAATCGATTAGTAATTCAACTTCCCGATCAGAGATACCAGTATTAGGATTACATCGAATCAAGTTCTTACATCCCTCTGGAAACTCTATCCATGAATCATCAAGAGCCCTCCATTCAGCGAGGTGTTTATCTCGACCATACAGATAACCAACAATCTCATGATATCTAGAGTATTTACCAATGTAGGCTTCACCAGTAACTCCAGTAATGTATGGTTGAATTGCATCAGGGAGCCGTAATTTAATCTCTGCAAGATCTACATGAAATCGCCAACTTGATGAAATAACGATATTACATTGATGCTTCGAAAAGACTTCCTCTAGTAAATAAACTTTTGAGAACAATGACGAACCATGGGTAGTTGGGTGTAAAACACCATCAAAGTCGAGGAAGAGAAATCTGTCAGAACTCATTTGATCTATATTAAATTAATTAATACAAATCAGCTCAAACATGGGTTGAAATAGGGGTATGAAATACATAAGTTAAGTAACTTATTGATTAATAAGTAGTTAAATTAATATACTGGCGGTGGGTGCAGTCATAGCCCATCTTGTCTCAGCAAAGTATCCTACTAACAGGGAAATTTGCAGGGTATTTTGATATTAATTTGGATAGTTTTCAATCAAACTGACTTAAAAACCTTTAATCTACTGAGAGGATTAAAAAAACCATAATTTTGGAATAGGGAAAAACAGGGATTATGAATATTAACTCAATGCTAATAACTGACCCTCTAACTTTTGAATTGCTAAAATTAAATTCTTAAAGCTTGTTGATCTTTGATTTGTTACTTCTAGAAATGGGCCAATTGCTCTAGAACCGCTTACCTTTTGATATTGATTTTTTGTAATTTTCATAAGTTCATTACCAGGACTATGAATATCATCTGGATTCCTATATTTTGCTTTATTTTGATATTTAACTAAGCCTTCGATACCCAAACCTGACTCCACTGAAGCTAAATCTCCAAAGTAAAAACTTTCGAGCTCACGGCAAGCAATCCTAATAAGAGTCAAACTATCTTTTCCAGATTGTTCACATTTCTTCATCAAACTACTTTTTATTGTTGTTGGATCTGGTGCTGAGTCCTGATCCCTCATCACAATGAATCTCGCGTAGGTATTCATATAAAATCTGATTCTATTAACCATTTGTTTCTCAAGATCCTGTTTGCCCTCAAATACAATGAATCTTGGAGAAATACTTTTATGGAGAACCTTAGGTAAAAGTCCTTCAAGCATAGCTTTAGCTGACTCCTCTTCAAGCAGAAAAACTAATTCTTTTCTCGAAGTCATTCTGGATCAACCCCATCAAAAAACCCCTGCTTCCACAAGTATCCCATCTTGTCACCTTCTGACATGTAAAGTGCTATTTGCTCATTATCTTTTGCTCGCCTAATTTCAGTATTCCCGTTAACCTTTACCAACCAACAAACCTCATTCAAATTTATTGCATTCAAGAAATCCGGAGAATGAGTAGATACAAGTACCTGACCACCGCGATTAGAGTACTGTCTAAATTCTTCTGCCAACTCCAACATCAGTTTAGGATAAAGTTGATTTTCTGGTTCCTCAACGCAGAGCAAGGGATGTGGCTTGGGATCATGTAACAAGACAAGATATGCAAACATCTTTATTGTTCCGTCCGAAACATATCTATCTAAAAATGGGGTTTTAAAAGATCCATCCTGAAATCGTAATGTTAAATAACCGTCATCTTGAAGTTTTGGTTCAACTCCACTTACTCCTGGGACACGCCTTGCCATAATCTCAAGAATTTTCTGAAAAGTTTCTGGATGCTGCTCAAACAAACGTTGTGCAACAAGAGGTAAATTATCTCCCGTTTCCGATAAGTGATCGGCCTCACCAATTGCTTCTTTTCTGCCTCTGGCAGCACTAATATGAAAATCAGACACATGCCATGAATCTATTAACTGCCTAAATGCGTTAGCAGCTTTAAAACGTTCAAACTGACCTAAACCTTTAATTGCAAGTGTATCTGGTGAAACTTTTTGCGTCTCTCTCTTAAGATCCTCATCTGCTTTCTGAAAGTCCTCTTCATTTGTAATGGCATAGCCCTCTCCATTAGAGAAATCCAAAAAATGATATGGCTTACCACTTGCCCCCCTTTTATAACGTAAGATTTCTCTTCGAACATATGGGGCTCCTGACTTTTCGGCAATTTCTAAAGAATAAGTGACTAATCGGCTAACACCAACAATATCCATTCTGTATTTAATTTCAATCAAAATACTGTCGCCGTTACTTTCTCTACTTAAAACTTCCTTGAATCTTCCACGACTATCAAGTGCATGTCTCACATTACTGGTAAGGCAGTCATGTAAAAAACCAAAAACATCGAATAACGTAGTCTTACCGACCCCATTAGCCCCAACGACGACTAAAAACGTAGGAATATCTTTCAGAGATGCATCACGAAATGCCTTAAAGTTTTTAAGGCGAATTGAATCAATTCTAATATTGTTTCCTAAATCTTTTCGCATACTGGATTTGCCTGTCTTAATAGATATTTGCTCTCAGAGTTTTATTTTATAGCCAAATTAACAATTCACCCCATCTAGAGCAAAAATCAAAACGACAGTATGATCTTGCCCCTGAAAAACGTACCTCTTAACTATATGAAAAAATGATATAAATATAGTGATGGAGGTGTCAAATGGTGGTGAAACGAACAAGGGCTAGATATACCCTAGAGTTTAAGATGGAAGCTGTCAGGCTAGTTAGAAATGGCCAGTCATCAGCGGATGTTGCTAAGATTCTTGGTGTTCCCAAAGGATCATTAGAAAATTGGATTCGCTGGGATGAACAAGGGCAGCTGACGGGTGGTAAATCCCAGGTAATTAGTGAAGAACAGATGGAGTTAGCGCGACTACGAGCTGAGTTAGCTCGGGTGAAGATGGAGCGTGATATCTTAAAAAAGGCGACAGCGTACTTCGCGAAAGAGTCTTTGTGAAGTACGCTTGGATTGCTCGAAATAAGACACAATGGCCAATTGGCTTGGCTTGCGAGGTGCTGGGTGTGAGTACGAGTGGGTATTTCCAACATCAACGGCGAACAGCTTTGGTGCGACCCAACAAGCTCATGAAACCTAAGAGACTGAGTAATGAGGCGCTGTTGGCTCATATCAAGTCGATTCATGCCGAAGTGAAGCAGGAGTATGGTTGGCCTAGGATCACCAAAGAGCTGCATGCTCGAGGCTTTAAGGTTGGAAAAGAAAGAGTTAGAAAGCTGATGCAGTTGCATGGTATCAAAGCCAAGGGTAAACGTAAGTTTGTGGTGACTACCGACAGCAATCATCGATTTGAGGTGGCCGATAATTTGGTAAGTAGAGAGTTTCATGTTGAGCAGCCCAATCAAGTCTGGACGGGTGATATCACGTATTTACCTACCGATGAAGGTTGGGTATTTTTAGCAGTGGTCATGGACTTATTTAATCGGCAGATTGTTGGTTGGAGTATGAAGCCCAAGATGGAAAGTAACTTAGTAGTAGATGCTTTAAAAATGGCTTGGTTTAGAAGAAGTCCGTCATGTGGATTGATATTCCACTCCGATAGAGGGACGCAGTACTGTAGCGACGATTTCCAAAGAGTAATATCTGCGTTCAACATGAGAAGTTCGATGAGTCGTAAGGGTGATTGCTGGGACAATGCCCCCACTGAAAGTCTTTGGGGTAAATTGAAAGTCGCTCGTATTGATGGAAAGCGGTTTGCAACAAGGCGAGAGATGATGGATGAAGTCATTGACTGGATTAGTTTCTATAATTACAAAAGACTACACTCCACTTTAGGTTATGTAAGTCCAATGGAGTTTGAGAAACGATGGTATGCAACTCAGAAAAAGGTTGCATAATTGAAGCTGTTAAGAAGTACGTTTAACGAGGGCAAGGTCAGTATATTTGCACTTATATTAATAAAAATAAAATTAACATTTAAAAAAACGGGAATGATCCTCAATCAGAGTATTCTAATTATTTAAAAGAATTTGATGTAAAGGCTTAAATAAAACTAGATTTTTTTATCTCAATTTTATCCATATTCAAGAGAGTCAAAAGCAACATTTATATGGTTCTGCAACAAATAACAAGAAAAGTACTAAGCCAAATGACCCGCATATTGAATCAACTCATAATATGATCGAATCGACGCATTCTGAATAGAGTTAGATGGATATGAATTAGGTACCTCCTCTTCAATCTTTTTTGAAATACTATCAGGATAATCATAGATATTTGGTTGTGCTGTATTTGAAGTATCTTTTAATTTCCTTATATCCTGCCAACTCAGCTTATAGTAGGTCAAAAAAACCATTCTTAAATAGACGCTGTTAAAAACAGGAGATTGATTCAAATAAATCGAATCCCGCGGTGTAATAAATTCTTTTTTCTTATCATTAGTAGTGACTTCTCCCCATAATTCAGTTAGCTTATCAGGTAAAACTTCTGATCTTGAAATAAGTTCAAAGAAATCGGGATTTTTTAGCCTTAGAACAACCAAAATAGTGAGCCACAAAATATGTACAGGATATTTAGGGTCGACTGAGACTAGCACAGCGTCAATGATCTCCATTACCTTTCTTTGTGACCGTAAGTCAAGATTAAAACATTCAGATACCCAAGAAAAGGCCATTGGAAAATCACTAGAAATTTTCTGATCTTTAAATCCTCCCATCGGTAAGCCTAAGTATAGATTCTGAGGCACCCCAGAAAAAAACTCATTCATTAAAGCTTGAGCATAAACCTCACCATCGGGTGGAGGGAGTGTGTATTCGGCATTAAAGAATCGCTGTAGATATCCCCTTCCATTAAAACTCGAACCATATAAAGCACCTACTGCATGCGAGAGTTCACTCAAGTTTGTAGCAATTACAAAGCAAACTCCTGGAATATCAAATACATGCTTTAATACTTCTAATAACTCTAGTGAAAAAGATGGTCTGCATCTATCAATTTCATCAACGAAAATAATCAAGGGCAATTTCATCCCACCATCATTTTGCAACAACTCTAAAGCTTCATATATTGATTTTTTAAAACCTATAAATAATGAATTCCTGTTAGCTTGTTGCTTTAGGTCATCCTCAAAATATTTTTCCAGGGCTCGATCTAGCTGCTCTACTGCACCACCCTCAATTTCATCAAAATTAACATCTTCGTAACCTTCACCTTTAACAAGCCCATAAACCTCATCAAAAGCGACACCTGATATTTTTTTAACAACTCCTAATGCAACCACCTTACCAACCGGAAGAATGGCGGATCTAGCGGTACGAATACCCTCTTTGATTTTTTCTTGAATTTTAATTTTTATTTTTTTATCTATGCTTAATTTGTTAATCTGTTTATTCATAGCCTCAGAAAAGGAAGCCATAAAAGCAATTAATGGATCCGTCTGATAATCTGCTTTCCAAGCATCAAAAGTGAATACGGAATGAACACCATCTGCAGTAATTTGCTTAGCCCAATTTTGAATAAAGAATGTTTTTCCAAATCCCCATTTAGCATCTAACGCAATACAGAAGGGATAATACTCATTTTCTCTGGGGTTTACTTTTCTAACTATGTATTTAGTTAAAAAATCAGCATAACGCTTTCTTCCAAGAACATCCCCGCCCCATAAATTTTCATTTAATTCAGGCTCTATTTCTAGCTTCATTTTTTTAGGCATTCCCATCTCCAAAATCTATTTAGTTAACCCAGTAACGATTTAAAGTTTCATATCCCTTACAAGTATCAATTTTCTAACTTTTAAAAGGTCTTTTATATGACTTTTGTAAATATGACATACCTAAACACTTATTCGATTATGGACTAGGCAGAATATGTGCACCAAATGATTTACATAACGTCCAATTATGCGCATGGCCTTTACCTGACTAACTCCGAAAAACCATAAAGGTCGGTAATCCCCCCTCAGGTTAACTGAATTTAGAAGTTGAATTTTCTGTTATTTATGGCATATTAATAACAGGAGGTTGTATGAAGAAATCTAGGTTTAGCGAAAGCCAAATAGTAAGTATCTTGAAAGAGTCTGAAGGCGGCATTCCGATTGCAGATATTTTAAGAACACATGGGATCAGTCAAGGCACCTTTTATAAGTTGCGCTGAAAATACAGTGGCCTAGAGGCGTCTGAGTTGAAGCGGATGAAAGACTTAGAGCAGCAGTTATCTGAATATAAAACGATGATTGCTGAGCTTTCTAGAGATAACCGAGCACTCAAGAATCTTATTGAAAAAAAGCTCTAACGCCAACGGGTAAAAGAGAAGCTGCAGATTACTTAGTTGGCGAAGAAGGTTTACCGGTTCGTGTGGCATGCTCGGCGGTTGGTCTGTCGCGGGCTACGTTTTATAAACGTCCTCAAACGAGCCACGAAAAGGATCAGTCGATTATCGACTGCTTAAATCAAGTAGTTGGTAAAAATGGCCGTTGGGGTTTTGGGCTATGTTTTGCCTATCTTCGTAATCAAGGTGTTACTTGGAACCATAAACGTGTATGGCGTGTTTACTAGGAAATGGGCTTAAACTTACCCAGAAGAACAAAGTAGTTAATACCATTAAATATATAATTTGTAACTGAAGTACCTTAGGATTGAAATCATTTTGCAATGCTGCATTCCAAAATGATTTTTATTTATGTTCAAATAATTATTTCGTCCACTAAAAATTTAGAACCCCTATCACTAAATATCTATTATGCAAAAAGAGTACTTTAATAGGCTAGGCAAAATAACAAAGAATTTATGCCTTGAAATCGAAGAAAAAATTCAAATATCGATCAATGTATCTTTAAAAGATGCTGAAGGAACAAAAACAAATCTTTCTTGTAACATACATGAAAATGGTGCAGATATTCAAACTTTTTCTCCAGAGCATTTTCCTGATGATTCGGTATTTCACGAACTACTACATATTAAAAGAATCCTAGTTGAGAAAATACCCAAACTGGTTTTTAGTCAGCTAGTCGATGAATCTGATCATAAAATTGAAACTGCATTCACTAAACAGGATAATGCATTTGAACACCTTATTATTATTCCTCAAGAAATTTCTACATTCCCAGAAAGGTTGCACTATTGGGAGGGTATTATGGAACGAGAATGGTCAGATATTCATTCAAAAGAAAAAGTAGATCAAAATATAACTCAATTCATTTTGGTTCAATGGGTCTTTTTAAAACAAGTTCTTGCGGAATCTCCCTGCTTAGAATTGGCAAGATCAATAATAAATAAACATGGATTAACTAACCAATCAAATGAGTTCTTTGATGGACTAATACCATTACTAGGAAATAAAGAAAAAGCTATGCTTTTTTGGTTTGAGAAACTTGGGAATCCAAAAAAATTAGCGGCACTGAAATATTTTGATGTACTTACTGGCAACAGTCATGAAGTTCCACTTTGTCAAATGCAATAACGAAAGCATACTTTACATTACGTCCAATTTTGTCTTGATTAAACCATCCAAGTAATTTGAATGATTTTGGGAAACGCTAAGGCATTACGAATAGATTTATTTCAATGACATTGACGATTTTTTATTCTCATTAAAAAGTTTAAAGCCGTAAGCCGAAACAACAACAAAAACTATTGCCATTAAAATTGTCGCTGCTGCATATATTGTAGGATTAATGCCTCTCCTGGCATAACTAAAAATCACTTGAGGCAAAGTTGTAACGCCAGGGCCGGACAAAAATTCTGAAATGACAACATCATCAAATGATAACGTAAATGTCAGTAGCCAAGCTGCAATCAAAGATTGAGAAATGTTAGGTAAGGTTACTAAGAAAAATACTTGATAAGGAAAACATCCTAAATCCATAGCTGCATCCTCTATAGATTTGTCCATTTCTTTCAACCTAGATTGAATAACAACGCTTGCATATGCTACCCCCAGTAAAGTGTGCCCAAGTACTATAGTTAGCTCACCTCTATTTGGCCAACCGAAAATTTTCTGGAATCCAACAAAAAATAATAAAAGAGACATTCCAATAATTACTTCAGGCATTATTAATGGTGCGTTAATCATTGAATTAAAAAAATTTTTACCTAGAAATTTTTGAAACCGAATTAATGAATAGCTAGCAAAAGTCGCAATAATAGTTGCAAGTGTAGCTGAGATTAAAGCAACATTTAATGAAAGAAAAAATCCTTCAACTATTCTTGGATCTTTTGGTAATGCCTCATACCATTTAAATGAAAAACCTGTGAAGATACTATCTTGACGAGAACTATTGAAAGAGAAAACGATTAAAAAAATCAACGGCATATACAAGAAAGTATAAACAATTGCCATCCACAATTTGGAAAAGTGCTTTGTCATATTAAGTATTTTCTTGATTAAAACTCTGAGTTGTTCTTTGGTTATACCAAGCTAGTGGAAAAATTACCACCACAATTATCACTATAGAAAGTGCTGAAGCCCTAGGCCAATTATTACTGCTAAACATCTCATCCCAAACAACGCGGCCAATCATTATATTTTCCGCTCCACCTAGAAGTGATGGGATAACAAATTCTCCTACGCAAGGAATAAAAACCAACATAATACCAGCGATAATTCCTGACTTGCTTAGTGGCACAGTAATTAGCCAAAATGTTTTCCATGCACTAGCGCCCAAATCTTTTGAAGCCTCAATTAGATTCAAATCCATCTTTACTAAATTTGCATACAAGGGCAGAATCATAAAAGGCAAATAAACATAAGACATGCCAATTAACATTGAGACATCTGTGTATAAGATTTGTAAAGGTTCGCTTATGAGTCCAAGACTTATCATTAGATTATTCAAAACACCCTGGTCTGCAAGAATACCCTTCCACGCATAAACTCTTAAGAGAAAAGATGTCCAAAATGGCAACATGACCATCAACAGAAGGATTGGCCTTAATCTCATATTACTTCTAGCAAGAAAATATGCGAAGGGATAACCTATGATAAGAGTTATTAATGTTGTATAGAAAGCATACTTCAAAGAGAGTAAGTATGCTTCTAAATATATTGTTTTGCCCCAAGTAGATCCGTCTTCCCTAAATATTGAAATGAAGTTTTCAATTTTAATATTGAAGCTTATTTGATTATTTCTTAATGAAATGATTTCAGCAAAAGGATTAAGATGTTCCCCCATATCTGTAACACTTATCCTAATCATAATAAGAAAAGGAATTGCAAAAAATAATATTAGCCAAATAAAAGGGATGCTAATTACAACTTTTTTTCCAAAGTTTGGATTCTTTGAAAAAAAATTATGAAAAGTTAAGTTCTTCATTTTAAAACTATGGGGGACTCTATATCCCATTGACAATAAACATCATCACCTTTACTCAATTGAGGTGATACGTCAGAAGAATTGCTTAGTAAGGCTTTAACAAACATAGTAGGATTTATTTTTACTACAAAATTTATTGAATTACCTAAGTATGCAACTTCAGAAATTCTGCCGATCAATGAATTTTTTGAAGGTTCTGTAGTTAATGGTAATAATCTAATCTTCTCTGGGCGAACTGCAATTCTTATTTTTTCAGAAATATTTATAGATTTATTTTTTTTAAATTGTAATAAGTATCCGTTGCTTGAAAAATTAACGATTTCATTTTCAATTGATTGCACTTCTCCATCAAAAATATTGATGTCCCCTACAAAATCAGCAACAAATGAGTTAATTGGTTTTTCATATATCTCTTTGGCTGATCCTACCTGTTCTAACTGACCGTTACTCATAACGGCTATTTGGTCTGCCATGGTCATTGCTTCATCCTGGTCATGTGTCACCATTACACAAGTAACACCTACACTTTTTATAATTCTTTTTAATTCAAACTGTGTTTCTTGTCTTAGTTTTTTATCTAATGCGCCAAGAGGCTCATCCAGTAACAATAAGCTTGGGCTTCTTGCTAAGCTTCTAGCTAAAGCTACTCGTTGCTGCTGTCCGCCGGACAATTGATTTGGTTTCCTTTTTGAGAATTCAGCAAGCTTTACAATGTCCAACATCTCAAATACTCTTTTTTTAATACTTTCCTTATCAAGACCTTGTCTTTTTAGTCCGAAAGCAATATTTTCAAAAACATCCAAGTGAGGGAAAAGAGCATATGATTGAAACATCATATTGATGGGTCTTTCATATGGCTTTAATTCATTAATTACAGAATTATTTAAAGAAATGACTCCAGAACTAGGCGTTTCAAATCCAGCTAACATTCTTAATAACGTAGATTTACCACATCCTGAACTACCTAGTAGAGCGAAAATTTGTCCTTGTGGTATTGTCAAGCTTACATTATTAACAGCTAATGTTTCGCCAAATTTTTTAGTGACATTTTCTAATTTTAAAAAAATATTTTCTTCGTTCATTGTTTTTACTTCATAAAAAAGGGTTGAGATTTCTCAACCCTTAAACTTTAACAAAATTGACCTTAACTACCTTTTTTAAAGGCGGTATAAACCTCTGTCATAGAACTTCTAGCTGCATTACTAATGCTTGTTGGAGGAACCATTTTTGCTAAGACGGCCGGTTCTAGATAAATGGTTTTATTACTTGCCACATCTGGATTTACGAGTGAAATACTTGCCTTGTTGACCGTTGGATAACTTAATTCATTTGTTTGATCAGCTGAAACTTGAGGTTTTAAAAAATAATTCATAAATGCTAGGGCATTTTGTGGATGTTTAGCATCCTTTGGAATCGCTAAATTATCAAAGAAAATCAAACCGCCATTAATAGGTAATAGTGCTTCGATTTCAACCCCATTTTTATTTTCTAAAGCTCTTGATCTTGCGATATTAATATCACCAGCCCAACCCAAAACCACACATGCTTTGCCACCTGCTAGATCATCAATCATGGTGCTAGTGAATATGCGAATATCCTTCCGAACTTTTGCTAACATTTGCCCCGCCTCTTTGTGGTCAACAACATTAGGAGAATATGGGTCTTTTCCAAGGTAATGAAGGGCTGGTGGGATAACCTCTGTTGGAGAATCTAAAAATGCTATCCCACAAGTTTTTAATTTATTTGTATAAGTTGGATTGAAGACTAGGTCCCAAGCATTATCTGGCATTGGAGTATCTCCTAGAGCTTTTTTAACTTTTGCTTTATTAAATCCAACTGTAGTGTAACTCCATGCCCATGGTAGTAAATATTGATTTCCAGGATCTACCTTTTCAAGTTTTGACATCAAATTTTTATCGACATTTGAGTAATTTGGAATTTTAGATTTATCTAATTTTTGAAACAAGTTTTCTTCAATTTGAGATTTTGCAAAAACAGCGCCTGGAACAACGATATCAAATCCAGTATTTCCTGCTATAAGTTTTGCTTGTAAAGCTTCATTTGTTTCGAAATTTTGATAATTTACTTTTATACCTGTCTCTTTTTCAAAATTAGCCAACATGTCTTTAGCTATATAGTCTGGCCAGTTATACACATTTAAAACTTTTTCTTCACTTGGTACTTCGTTAGGAGACCCTGCAGTTGATGCTTGTTCTTTTTTACCACATGACACTAGGCTAATTGTTAAAAGTAGCGTTAATAAAATTCTCTTACTCATCATCTCTCCTAAGTTTGATTAATTTGGTTTAAATCATTTTGAATATCTTTAAAACCTGTTGCTAAAAATCTTAGGATAATTATCCAAGAAATCATACCAAGTACCACCATCTGAAATGGAAAATAATGACCTTCAATTCCCCAAAACATAGCAATATCAGAATTCCAAAGAAAGTGTAATGCAACGGGTATTACAAATAAAGATAAAAATCTAAAATTAAAAATTACACCCCAAATAGTTTTTCTATTTGATTCTCTGTAAGATATCCAAAGGGCCCCTCCAGCCATAGCAGACCATACAATATGAGTAAATGGTGACAAAATACCTCTCATTAAAATAATGTGATTCAATGAAGAAAAACTATTGTCCATAAGTCCTGCTACCAATGCATAACCAGCAGATTCAAAAGCAGCAAAGCCTGTTCCAATTGAAGCTCCATAAAGAATTCCATTCAGAATAAACTTATGTCGATCATTCATTAAATTTTTAGTAAGAATAACAACTACTGCTAATTTTGAAATCTCTTCTATGATTCCAGCAGATGATGGGCCATATATTTTTTGAAGTGGAAAATAATCAAATAACAAAAATGTAACCAAAAATGATATAGCCCCACCAACAAAAATTATTTTCGCGATAGATGCAAAAGAAACATTTTGTGGAGTATTCATTTCAAAAAAGAATGTCAGGACCGCAAAGGGAATTGCAAAACAACCAAAAATAATTAGTGCTGGAAGCGCATAAATAGCCTCCTCTTTGTATATGGTTAGTAAAAGCAATAAAACACAATACCCAAGGAGAGTACTTGCAAGCATGCGAACAAACATCCATGGTTTTGGAAAAATCGACATACTCATGTTAACCTCTGGGGTTGAATTTTTAGTACCTACACACAACCTAATTTCAAATTCCTCCCAACTGTGTGGGGCAAAAGTGCCAGATAAAAAATCTTTCCATGAAAAATTTGATAAATTTGCCAAGCCTAACTGATTTGCTATTAGATCTTTTTTAGATTGATTGTTGTTCATAGTCTAGTTTGACAATTCTTCAATAATAAGTCCTAGTTCTTTGTTTAACTCAGGGCTTAAACTATCTTTACTTACAAATCCAGCATTATCAATAACAATTCTCTCGAGACCAAATATCCAATCTCTTGCAATTAGTGATGTGACTGGTATAGGCTTTTCACTCAAAAAAGTATCGTTATTATTATTTTTGTTAAAAGGCTCGAATACATTACGATAAGAATTAGAAAAGCTCATTTTGGGTCTTTGGCTCAGCGGAAGCTCGCCCATGCCAAACTGATTTATAAAATCACTCAAAGTATTAAACGCAATTATCATTTGCCTATCAACTATTTTTTCCCATGTTGCACCCGCATTATTTTCTGCAGCATCTAATTTAGTAGCTAATTTTTCGAAAAGATTTAATCTTTGAGACGCATTTATTAATTCTTCTATTAACAAACCAAATGTTTTCTCAGTAAAAAAAAGGCTTTTAGCTGTAAAAGAATCGTCCACTAAATCCCTTAATTTCGTAGACCATCTATCTAGGATTTTTTTTGCATATGCACTTGCCCTTGGATGAACGTCTAAAGAATCTTTAATTATTTCTTCGTTAGACTCATTTGCCCAACTTTCAATTGAACTATTTAATAATGAATCTAGATCAACTTCAATATCCTTAGTGGTATTAAATTTATTTGAAGTAAATTTCCCATGGTTTTCAGTTTGCAATCCCGAGTTGACCATGAAATATAAAGTCTTTAATTCTTCTAAAGATAAATTTAATTTATCAAAAATCATCCACAAATCATTTTTTTGAACTAAATGAATAATTTCTTTTTTTATTTGATTTAATATCTCAGTTTTCTTTGCAATCTCTATTTCACCTGATTCATTATAAAAAGGTTTAACTTTTGATATAAAGTTTTCTTTTAAGTTGTTAATTTTCTCTTCTAGATTTTTTTCCCTAAAATCTGGGTTGCAAACCAGGTTAATTCCAGACACAATTCTAGAAATACCTCCATCTTTAGGGAGCATTGCAGCATCCCAAGCTTCAGCTGGATTAGTGAAATGTTCTTGAACATTTTTATCTTCTATAAAAAATAATTTTAATCTTTTTAATCTTTCTTCATCTTCAGAATTTAAGGAAATCTCAGACCCATTTTCGTATTTCATAAAGGTAGATGACTTAATTTCAGGATTCCTTAACCAAAATAAATTCTTGAATGGGTGCTCATCCCACTTTTTTATCCACTCATAATTTTTAAATTTTTCTAATAGAGAACTCTCTATTCTGTTTGCCCACCTTGCTCTTTCGTTAATCTCATTATCTCCACCCTTCAACTTTAACTCCTCATCGAATTTAGTTAGGACAAAAAGAAGGCTTGGTGGCATTTTCGCTCTCTTGTCAGGAGTCTCTCCGATTGAGTCAATTACCCATTGATTAATGAGAGGTGCATAACCTACTTCCTGGGGACCACCTGGCACACAAAGTAAAACCGCTGTCATTTCTTGATCTGCTGTGTAACGTTGAAATAGATAAGCAACTTTACCTCGTAATAACAAGTCTGAAGCTTGATTATTTCTAATCTCTGGATTTGATTCGATTTCTATAATATCTTTAGAATTTAAACTTTTTCTTGATCTTGCACCAGGAAAATCAAGCACGTCTAAATCATCTAAAAAAGGCCACTTTGCATCTGAAATGGTAAGTCTTAACTCTGCTGTTAGGGCTGCAAGAACTGACTTAGAAATTTTGGTCATTGGCTGAGATGTTGAACCAATAATTGGGATTACTTCTAATAGCTCATTAGCTTTATTTAACTTAGACAATTGTTGGGCATCAACCAAGCTAATCTCTCCCCCATCGGACAGAATACTTTCCAAAGGTGCAAGACAAGAATCAGCACCCTTTAAAAATTCAATTTGTTCTGCTAACAAAATGTATAAGTCTGAAAACAATTGAAAATCGCGCCAAATAATTGCAAAAAGTTCTGCTTTATCTTTGATACTTAAATATGGCGCAATAGATAAGGCAACTGGCCAAAATTCCGCTTTCAAATTGGAAACGAAATTACCAAAAATAGCCTCTAGATAAATCTTTAAATCGAGTATCTCTTCCGGAAGGATGGTTGATGGTTCCTTACTTAGATTCCTTGTCCGTAATTTGTCTAATCTAGATGTTATTTGTTCATCTGAAAAAACTTCAAGGTCAACTGATCCTGCATGATCAAAATCTGAAAAAAAACTATTAATAAGAATTTTTAATAGATCAACTTCCGTAAGTAATCTAATTTCAACTGGAAAATTTTTGTTTGAGTAATTGGAAACTTTTTTGGAAAACCTTGTAACTACCCCAGTAGATTCTCTTCCACCACTGGGATTAATTCTCTGTAAAAAATCAATATGTTGATCTGCTAAATTTACTGTTAAGCTTCCTTTAACTCCTTTTGCAAGGGTTGAAACCAAATATGATTTTCCAGCTTGTGATGGGCCAAAAACACCAATACATGGGGATCTTTCTAGGGAAGTCTTTATTTTTTTTGCAAGTAATTTAGTCTTTAGGAAAGAATGATGATTATCAATATGATCTAACTTAATTTTAGAGTTTTCTATTGCTGCTTTATCATTCCATGAGATAGCCTTGTCAGTAGCATCAATAATTCGCGTTGCTAAATTAGTTAAGGGTGTATTTTTTTCCATAGACCTATGCCTCTTTTATGTGTCCGCTATCAAGCCAATAACCTAAATCGTCAGATAATGTTTGTAACTGAATTTTTAGGCTCTTACGGCTTATTGGAACCCCATCTTTGGATGATATTTCGCCAATCTCAAACCTTTCATGATCCCCTTTTCTTATTTGACCTTTATCTCTTTTTAAAGAAACTAATAATGGTGTTTGTGGATGGATTTTTTTTCTTGTCTCTTCATCAGCATAATCTAAAAAATATATCAGGCTTGCGCGCCATCTTTCTAATGGAAGTTGTCTAAAGCCTATCCACATACCTCCTCTAAACTCGAATTTATCCTCCGATAATTCATAATTTGGATCATCTAAATTTACATTGTTATAGAAAATATCAGCGTTGGCTATTTGACCATCTGTAATTTTTCCAATAAATTTAGTGGTTGATTTAAGATTGAGTTTTTCACTGCTGAATAAAAAGTTTGCAATTCCACCTTCAGACAAAGTACACAACATTGCTCCAACAGCCGCAGTTGTTTTTGGATCACCGATTGTTCCATATTCGTGAAATGGATACCAAGTTCCACACCTAAAGCCATGCATTTGTATGATTCTCTCCACAGGCAATGGCATATTTTTCTTTACAGTTGTGATAATCCCCTTGAATCTTGATGGCCTGCCGGTTAAAAGTAGTAAATCACAATTATGTGCATAAACCACTTCGCATAGAGCCTCAAGAACTCTATTAATTTCTGTGCCGTTTTGTATGGTTTGGTCAATTGCATTAAGATCAATTAGAAAGTTGATCTTCATAATGTCAAAACTATGCCCACCAGCAGAGTGAACTGCGTCATTTATATACTTGACGACTTTGGGTGAGATTGAGTTCTGTAAAAATTCTTGAATATTTTTTCTTATCGGCTCAACGTTAGCAATTTTTTCAATATTCTCGTACTCACCTAAGAGATTAAGGCCTATGGGTACCAAAATTTGATTAGTAAATTGTCTTCTTAATGTTTTTACTTGAATATCTTGATTAGCTCTATCCGCTCCAAATAGGTCTTTTGTAATTGCAGTTGGATCACTTATCCCTGAATTGCGTATTTCATTTTCTATTTCAGTTATAACGTGCAACTGAATAACCCTTTTTAAAATATCGTCACCAGCAATTGTGAATCCTTCTCTAAAAATCTGGTTTGGAACGATAGTTACCACACTTCCTTTGCCTTCCAATACGTAATCTGCGATAACTAAATCTGTGGTACCTCCACCAATATCAATAGATGCAACTCTTAATTCATTTTCTTTTCTAATATTGGAATCTCCAAAAAGTCTTTTGTTAGCAGCAAACATAGATGGAGCAGATCCACCAAACTGTGAATTAATTGAAGAATACAACCATACAACTTGGCTACAAGTTGCCTCATCGTATCTGATTACAACTTCAGGAAGATTAGGTTTATTAACATCTAACTTATCACCATCATCATTCAAATATTCAAGAGCTTGCCAAACCAATTTACATGCTTCCAACGCCCTTTTTCTTAATATGGCTTGTTCTTGTAAAGGCATTGCTGGTGGTAAAGTTAAAACAATCTTACTTAAATGTCTAACTAAATCATAATTAGGCATCTTCATTCTCTGAGCATGAGAATTTATCATAACTAAAGATTGAGTTAGTATTTCTGAAATTGCAAAAGTCATTAGAGAACTTCTAGAGTATCTCGGATTTATAACTGGAAAGCGCCCAGGATCGTCAATTTCCATATTACAAAGCGCATCACCTTTTTGATTAATTAGTCTTACAAATATTCCTTCATTTGCGAGAGGTTCAATTAAAGATTGAGGCTGATTAAAACGCCAATCTAAAGGGAATTCTTCTTCATCCCATAAATATCTTTTAGGGCCAGACAAACCTGTTGTTCCCTCAGTTCCTCGTCTTCTAGTGGACAACCTAGATGCTTCAGGACCTACACGAGCAAATGTAGGCCATAAAAATCCATCTTGCCTACCGCTTTCCCTTGATATCGCAGAGGAACCAAACTCGGCTAGATTAAATTCTATACGGCTTTCAAATGGCTCTGAATAGACAAGATGTGGATCACCTAAATCTCGAAGCTGTAATGTATAAGAATTAGAAAGGTTACCCCGTTGAGCAGGATGTTTTTCTAATAAAACTGCGCAAGTTCTTGAGTTACCTAAATCTAAAATTAGACTTGTCTCAATTTGAGACTTTCCAGAGGATTGAGTATTTTCAAGAATTTTTACTCTTGGAAATTTAATCATCTCTGATACAAGGCTAACGAAATGTTTATATTTACCGATAGCTTCAGTTGGCCAATCTAATTTCTGCTCTTCAATCTCTTGGGCACTTAACTTGGGATTATTTTTTTTGATAAAAATATCCCATTCCTTTGTTATCCAAGAATGCACCCACTTTTGAATTAAAAATTCATCCAAAACCGTTATATCACTCAAAGCAGCAAAGATATTGCCATTTTCAATATCTTCATTTTTGGGCGTTAGGTAATCGTTTTCACTAAATGAAAAAGAGTTTAAATTAGTATCAAAAGCTAAAGTAAGTCTATATAAGTTTCCATCCTCATCAGGCTCATTAAGAATCTTTAATCTTGATCTTACCCAATTCGTTGGTCCATTTATAAAACTTCCATCATTTTTTTGCTGGAAAAAAGGAAATGGGACCCAAATGGAATCAAAAAACTTTAAGGTTTCAGATCCTGATGAAAAATATTTGGGGGAACCTAAGTACCTTTCTTTTGAAAGACCATGTTTTGAAAGATTACCTTGATGATCTTGTATTAATAAAATTGGGACTTGCTCATTGTCCGAATCTAAAAAATTTGCCTCTTTTAATTGTTTACTATTTTTACAAAATCCAAAATCTAAAAATTGAATCCCACTGTTTTCTATCAAGGAAACTTGGGCATCAAAATTTTGTAGTTTAACTAGCATATTAATTATTTTCTTTCAAAATCTGCATCACAAGGGCCATTTTCACAGCGGAGAACGCAATTAGCTTTATTACTGTTATCAATTATTTTGCATTGGGCTAAATTTGATTTATATCCCCCGCCAGTTGTGCAAGTTAAAGGGTCCATAGCTACATCAAAAGAATTGTTAGTTTTAATTCCCGCCTTTGCATTGCCAGAACAAACATTTCCACCTTGTTCACGTATCTCAGCTCTTCCGTTTCCGTTTTGATCAAAAGAAAAATAAACTATTATATTTTCACCACTTTTTGCATTGTGTAATTCAGTTACTAACTTCCAGTTTCCGTTGAACACCTTAAGATTTTTTTGCTCTAAATTTTCTTTGTTTAGTTTAGGCACCTCAACGGGTGGTGGAGGAATATAGGGGGCTTGTGGAGGGGCCGTCAAAACAGGTGGATTATTTGCTTCGGATATTTTAGGGGTATTAGTTTGATTATTAGGCTCCCCGGCCCTAGGCCGTTCCTCTACAACTTCTGTCTTTTTATTTTCATTGGAGCCATAAAGAGGGAAGTCCGTATTGCAGGACTTTAGAATCGCAGGAATTCCAAATATAAGTAGTATCAATAAAAAAATCCACCACCCATACTTTTGCCACCAACTTTTTGATTTACTCAATTCGATATTTTCAATTTTATTAGTCTCACCATCAGCAAAGTTTGAATTTTGTTGCAAAAATGATGAGTTATTGGATTCTTTTTGAGTTGATAAAACAGACTGAGGGTTTATATTAGACGGGATTTCTTCTGAAGGAAGAGTTATAGTATTTTTTAAAGCACTGTCTGTAGATAGAACAGTGGGCTTAGGCAGTATTGCATTTAAAGACATATTTGCTTCATTTAAGCTATGTTTTTTAAATCCCCAAAATGTAAGTAAAGGTCTATCCTTTAAAACATAAACCTCGCTAGATCCTGGAAAAATTTGAATGCCTTTTAATAGTTCTCCGTAAATTTTAGATGTTTCATTTGTCGAACTAAGTAACTTGTTACTCAATTCTTTAATTTTCAAAAATTCTTCCTCGAGAATATTCCAAATCAATAACTTTTTTGAATCATTTAATTCATCATAAGTATTGAAAGTCTCATCTTCAGTGGGGACGTACCAGTCAATAATATTATTTCTATCATCACGAACAGGATCTGAAAATATATTAGAAGTTGCTTTACCAAGCTCTTTCTCAAGCAATCGCTTAATTTGAACTGAGGCTCTGTAAATTGAATCACCTCCAACGCCTAAAGGATCGAAATCTGATAATTTGCCAGCTTTTATTCTTATTGTCATTTAAGGTAAATTTAAGCTTGAATTAATAAAATTTAATTAATGGATTTGAGATAGTATCTTAATGGTTTCATCTTTTTCAGACTGATTTAAATAATTATTGCTCCTCAGATAATCTCTCAATCTATTAATGTCTTTATTAACATCAACGTTTAATTGATAAGATTTAAGGTACCAAGTTGCTGCACTTATTGCACTTTCATTAGGAAAAGTCACTTTTACTGTAGCCCTAAGTGAAGGATCAAATATTTCAGCTAAAGCTAAAGTTGATTTAGGGTGAGCCATTTGAGCAGCTTTTTCAAAAAGTAAATAAGCTTCAGCATCATGCCCCTTACCTTTCCATGACATCCCAATTGCATAAACTCTATCCATATCAGATAACTCATAAATTATTTTATTTGCTTCCTGAGTGGTTGGCTCTGGAAAGTTATTATCTGACAAAGTGACTGTTTCTGGAGGATTTGATACTAAGGGTGGTGTATTTTTGTCTGGGTTGAAAACAAAATAAAATGCCCCTAAAACTACAAATAAACCAAAAATTGCAAGAATAATTTTGTTATTTTTTTTCTCGGTTGAAGGTAAGATTTTATTTTGATCATGCTCATGTGGTTTGGCATTTTGAATATTTTGAGTAATATTTCCAGCCATTTCGGAATCATTTGATATGTTTGTTGTATCAAAATTCTCTCTAATTAAATTTTCACTTTTGGGAGATGGATTGTGAGCTACCTCTAATGAGTTTTCATTTTTAATCTTTTCTTCATCTGGTATCGAATGAATAAGACTTTCATTTACATCACTAAACCCTTTTGGAAATGGCCATTCTAGCTCATTATCTTTATCGTTATCATCCAAGCTATTATTTTTTTCATCAGGGTTGTTTAAAGATTTTTCTTCAAAATTAGGTAGTTTGTCTAACTCAAGAATTTTCTTAGTATTTTCACTTGAGGCAGATTTATCTATCTTTACAGATGTAACATTGTCAAGTTTTAATCTGGCTTGAATTTTTTTTATATTACTTGATAAATTTGGTGATTGTCTCAGTCCACCTCTCAAGACACCCTCTATGAAGCTTCTTTGACCAACTCGTCTAACGGTTATTTTGTAATTCAAGTTTCCTAAATTAAGGACAATATTTTTTTCAAGAATAATTAAAACCTCTATTCCCTCAGCAATATTTTCACCTTCAATAAGAAACCAATGCTCAGATGGTTGCCAACCATTGTTTCCTAAAACATTATCACTTGACCCAACACGAGAAATCTCGAATTCAATTTCTCCCTCACCTGCAGGTGCAGGAATTTTAATCACCGCACAACCAGCTGGTGTTTTATTTGAAAATTCTAAGTTACTTTGAAACATCAGAAATTTTTCCAATTGAATTTATTGAAACTGTTTCCAAAGCTTTTCCATATCTTGCTTGGTTTTTGAGGTCAAAGATGGTACAACGATTAATCTTCTCATCACATCTTGGGGTGGAAAAATACCCTGATCACTTAAAAGTGAGGGTTCGATATAAGGTCCAGAATTTATGTTCCCGTTAGCATACCTTACAGTATTAGAAATTTTTCCAATTACTTTAGGTCTCAATATGTAATCAATAAATTTATGAGCCGCATCTACATTTTTAGAGTTTGTGGGAGTAGTCAAAGTATCGAAACCCAAACTACCTCCTTCAACTGGAACTCTATATTGCACTACATTACCCCCACTCTGAGAAGCTTTAGCTTGAAGAGTGTCTCCAGAGAACCCAATTGCAGCACATATTTTTCCTTGAGCAAGTGCAGAAATATATTCATCGCTACTAATGGGTTTCACGTATTTTTTTATGCCCATGAGAATTTTTTCTGACGCCTCGAGAGATGGTGTGTCGTTGTTCCATTTTTTCACACCACCATATAAAGCCGCAAGAGGAATCACGTCTGAGGGAGAGTCAATCACTCGAACTCCACATGCGCTTAATTTACTTGCAACAGACGGATCAAATACTATACCTAATGACTCTAAATTCACGCCAGGTAGGTACTTAGCCACTAATTTTGGATTCGTTGCAATACCAAGAGTAAACCACATATAAGGAATTGAATATTTTGTTCCTGGGTCCCAAGCTTCAAGATAAGCAAGTATCTTGGGGTCAACGTTCGCAAGGTTTTTTAACTTTGATTTATCCAACGGCTTTAGGAGCTTCTGTGAAACTAATGCAGAAATATTGCTTGCCGTAGGAATTGCGACGTCATATGGCTCAGGATTACTTTTAAGCTTAGCTTCCATCTCCTCATTAGAACCATATGTATCATAAATGACTCGGATTTTAGTTTCTCTTTCAAAATCCTCAAGCACACTTGGTTCAATGTAATCTGGCCAATTTAAAACTCTAACTGTACCTAAGATTTGTCCGGGTTGTAGAATAGATGATCTCTTTAAGTTCATCAAAGTTGTTTTTGTAATCATTCCATCAATACTTGTTCTTTGGTTTGCTTGAAATGATTCGACAGAGCTTTGAGTTTGAGCACCAAATGTTCCATCAATAGGTCCAGGATCAAATCCTAGTTTGACTAAATAGCTTTGCGCCTCCCTAATTCCATTAGCATCTAAAAGTTTATCTTCACCTTTAAGATTTCCTTTTTTCCATGCGCCAGAATTCCATGCAACATTTCTTAAAGCTTTTAACAAAGGCTCTGTAACTGAACTACCAGAATTTATATTATGTTCGTAACTAAATGCTCTAATAGCTTCAGCTGTCGCTGATGACATTACTCCAGTTGGAGTATCCTTAAGATATCCCAACCTTGATAATAATCTCTGGGCAATCTCAATTTTTACTGATTGATCCACAGAGGAATTTGCAGTTGAATTTGTTGTGAATGATGGACTTGAAGGTGACTGAGGCGATGAATACAAACCTTGAGCATAAGGAAAGGAGTGCATTAAGGCAAAAATAATTAAAAAAGGTTTTAAAAGACGTAAATTTTTTGTTAAGCAAATAAACATCGTAATTTCCTATTTAAACAGTAAATGTAATAATCTTATAATACCTTAGCAAATTTAAATATCCTCAAATTTAAACTATTTTATTTATTAATGCATCGGTTGTAGGCCGATGTTCCGAATGCATAAGCACTACATTCTAATAATCTTTGTGAAGCCCTTAAAGACTTATCATCCAGCTTTTGGACGCAATGTGCCATTGCGTTACTTCCGGTTGAGTAACCGTATTCGGAACATTTTTGTTGATAAGTTAAAATTCTTTCTTGTGGCGTCATGCAACCCGATAGAATAACTCCTAAAAATAAAATTATATTGATTGATTTCATATACTTATTGATTTTATAGTTATTCACCTTAAATATCTTACTATTCAATTCATAAAAAATTACGCGAAGCTTTTACTTTTAACTTAATTTCGCTAAAAGCGAGATTTTATTGTCATAAAAAAGAAATGATTATGCTTCAAATATCATTAATTTTTGAAGCAAATTTAATACAACACGAATACGATAGAACAAATTTGACTCTTTACTGAATATAAAAATAAAAAGAACCTATCTTTCTAAAAAATAATATAGTTTTAACACTTAGAATAAATTACTAAGGTCTTTATATGAAAAAAATCTGTAGTACTCCCCTAACATAAGGCGTTTTATATGTGGAACCCCGCATTTTGAGAGTAGCAAAATTACCCATAAAATTCACGTTAAACGGAACAAATAACTTACTACAGTCAAATGAAAACATTAACTTGTGCAAAAAGATTTGCTGAGAATAATATGACAAGTGTAAGTATTAATATCTTTTTCATGGTTTAGATTTTCAGGCCTGCAAGGTTTATCTTATTCTAATAGCGTCAACTGACTCATTATCATCTGTATTAATTAACTTATCATCACAAGCAATAATGTCTGAAATAGGCAACCATAAAGCTGAATCAATTGTATCAACACTATCAACCCTCCATACACTTCCGTCTTCCAGAATAATTATTTCTCCATTCGATAAGACTTCTTGAATCCAATGTCCCGATTCGCAACCAGCAATTCGGGGTTGATACCTACCTCTGGAAGGCATTGGTAATTGATTTTTTTCTTGATACTGATATTTCTGTTGGGTAGGAAATTCATTTGCTATGGGTCTATTTTTATTACTTTTTTCACATGAACTCAGACAAATACAAACTATTAAAAAAGCAAACTTAAATTTAAAGGGGGAATTGATGGACGTCATACTCTTACCTTAACGCATTCATCTCTCGATTAACACAGTTTTTCCACAGTGAAGGACCGAATGAATACGGGCAGGATTGAAGAACCCAGGCTTTATTATTCGGGGACAAAGAATCTAAGTTGGGCATTCGTGTTTTTACGGCACTCAACTCCCGTTCCATGCAACTTTTCCACAAAGAAGGACCAAATGAATACGGGCAGGATTGATTTACCCAATTCAAATCTGATTGGCTCACTCCAGAAGCATCTGGCGTAGCAGAGTTTATTGCATTTAATTCTCTATTCATGCAACTTTTCCATAAAGATGGTCCAAAAGAGCGAGGGCATGATTGATTAATCCAATTTTGTTGTTCTGGAGTCAATCTAGAAACCGCATCATCCATAGCATCAGCCCAAACTGACTGCATTGCCATTAGAATCCATACAAGGGCAAAAAATTTATATACAGTCTTCTTCAATATTATTCCTAAAGGGTTTCAAGTTTGAACTATATTTATAAAGTGCTGAAGATGTGAAAAACCCACCACACTCTTCCTTTTTTAGACACTTTCCGCACTCTGGAACGTATTCATTTTTCCAATCACTAATGGATTTACGATATGCGAATTTAACGTCTTCATTAACTAAACAAAGTTGATGGTTATATATAGATACATTCATTCCATAATTTCTAAGTATTTGAGTTGCTTTACTTAACTCGTCCTTGTATTCAATTTGGTCTACCCATAATAAGTCTAAATTTGCACGAGTAAACCCAATTATTTCTAGGCCCATTAAAGCAACATGGTCAACAAACTGTAGATTTCTAACAATAAAGTCCGCTATCGATGATAGCTGAAATGCATTCAATTTATGTATTACTACCCTTATCTCAACCTTTTGATTTAAGCTTTTTAAATTAAGGATGCCACGAATAGTTTCGTTATAAGCATTTTTAGCCTGAACAATATAATCATGCATTACAGGATCATCTGAATAGATTGGTATTCCAATCATCACATCTGGGTGATCTATCTTTGCATAATCTCTAGCAAACTTAATATCTTGAAAACTTCTACCATTACTCAATATATGGAGCGAAGTATTAGGTAGGTAAGATTTTGTTAAGTTAATTAAGTCTAGAAACTTATCACCAAATAACGTTGGTTCACCACCAGTGAACCCAATCTCTAAAGTATCTTGGGGAATTAATTTTATTAAATCAAAAACTTCATCAATAATATAACCATCATCGATATCCTTAGGAGGTTGGGAACACATAAGACAGTAATGATTACACTGCTCTGTTATCAATATTGAATTTTGATTAGATTTTCTTCGGTACAAAACTCTTACATTACTATCTTGTCCTTCAACTCTAACAACATCTCCCTCGTCTAAATGTTGTAAGTCAGTCGAAACGAGGTACTCAATTTCTTTACTTAACTTTGAATTAACCGAGGGCTTTTTCCTTAATATAAATTTGTACCCCTGCGGAGAATCAATGTCTTCTTCTAGGATAAGTCCCACTTTATTTGCTAATACTAAAGGTAACGTCATATTTTTAGTAAGTGGGGTTACATAAGAATCCAACGGATTTCCAGATAATAGTTTGAAACGTCCATTTAACTTAATCATGTCCTATTAGCCCATCTAGTAAATAGATGCATCACAAAATCATCCTCTTCCATTCTTTGAATTAAGTATTTGAATATTGACGTATTTTTTTTACAAAATTCTGACTCTGCCTTTCTAGCCACAAAGTCTTTGTGAAGAGAGTAGTGATATACAGGCTCGGATCCACAGTATTTCTCGAAAGCACACTCATGACATCTTGGCACACTAACTGTAATTGACTCTTCTAAAGGTTTTAAAAGAGCCTCAGAACTAAAAATTTCTTCATAGGAATTGGTGAGTACATTCCCCATTAAAAAAGTATTGTCTCCCATTTCGGCTAACATTCGACTCTCATCCGAGGGATGAACATTACCATCATAGTTATAAACTATTGCAGCTATTCCAATGCCAGATGGGCTCATTAAATCAACATATCCCGTATCTTGACTTGTTAATATCTTCGTTAATATCGTCGACGCATAGTATTCTTGAAATCGGATTCCATTTCGGTTGAGGTCAATAATATATTCAAGTCCCTCTTTATAAAAATCTAACCACTCCTCTGTTTTATATGATGCGTAGGTCTTCGTTTTAATTGCAAACCCATAAGGAGATAAAGCTCGAAGAAAGATTCCATCAAATCCGTACTTTAAATATTCATTGATGATTTCTTTGACTCTTTTAAGACTTGACTCTGTAGTCGTCATTAGAGCTGAAACATTTTGAAACCCAATAACTTCTCTTGCAAGTTCAATTCCTTCAACAGCTTTTTGATAACTGTTTTTCCCTGGTCTTGGTCTATTTTTATTATGTAGGTCTTCCGGACCGTCCAGTGAGGTTGAGATCACTATTTGATACTCTTTACAGAAATTTAAAATTTCCTTATTAATTAGAGCCAAATTTGTTGCTATGACAAAACCTAGATTTTTTTGGTGTTGAACATTTCTTTTAATTGCATCTAAAACTATGGATTTTATGAGCTCAAAATTTAATAGTGGCTCTCCACCTTGAAATTCAATCTTGATCGAGTTGGAAGGACTCTGAAAAACCAAATCAAGTGACTTAAATGCTACAACTTCATCCATATCGTATTTGGATTTATCTTCTGATTGCCTAGATACTTGGCAGTAAGGGCAACTATGTTCACAACGAAGACTTACAACAAAAATATGCAGTGAAGTAAATTCAGGCAATCGAACGTATCTTGTCCTAATTTTTAAAGCCAATAATTCTGGGGCAATGTCATTTCTTGAATCTAATAAAAATTGTTTTGCCCTAAGCCTCAGATAATCTGGATCGGACTCAGTTAATTGATGGTTAACTAGCTTGTCTAAAATATCTCTTTCAACAACTAAGTATTCCCCTGAAAAATTAGAAAGGATATATCGTTGGTCCAGCTTATCAAAGCTAAATGGTAGAAGTTGATAGCTTGAACTTTTATTTGATTGATAAAAGTTAATTGGTTGAAACTTACTCATTCCTTGATGAGGCTAGTTCTGGAAAAAGCATGAGCTAAAATCAAATTTCTTACAGACTCAGTCTCAATACTAATTTTTTCTCGTAAATCTTGATCAAGAACTTCATTTTTAAAATTACTAACCGTTTTATCAATCAACTCCTTTGATTTTTTATCAGAAAAGCTAAGAATACATTTTATATTTGAAGAATCTAAATGAAAATCAACACTAAAAACGTCTGTAAATCGATAAGCTGCCTTTTTGATGACGTCTAATTTATAGGCATCTTTATCAAAATAAACTTCTATGG
The DNA here is from genome assembly GCF_003072505.1 of Polynucleobacter rarus. Taxonomy (GTDB): domain Bacteria; phylum Pseudomonadota; class Gammaproteobacteria; order Burkholderiales; family Burkholderiaceae; genus Polynucleobacter; species Polynucleobacter rarus. Next base: position 352,615 of record NZ_NTGB01000001.1, on the reverse strand, counting down.
CGGTCATAAAGGATTATCTTGAAGAGTAATGGGAGCGGTGTGAACTATGGGAACTATGAGAATAATGATATGCAAGCATTTCTCCAATTTCATTAGGTTTTACAACCAGTGAATGTAACTCAGTTCCTTTTGAGTACTTGAACAAGTTACCAGTTAGCTCCTTGGTTGAGGCAATAGATTGGAGATCTTCAGCACTTTTGATTGTCTTAGATTCACCTAATGACGGAGTATTAGGTACATTAGCATTTGCCATAGGCATTGTTGCAATTAATGTGGTCAACGGGACTAAATATTTTTTTATAGACATTTTTCTCTCCAAGATTGATTCTCTAATCATACTATTTTTTTGATAAAAACTGTGCTAAATGACTTCAACAATTGAAACTATCCCGCTTGTAATGATCACTTTTAGATAAAATAATGTTAATCTAATTGCAATTTTTATGTCTAGCTGAATATATTTTTGCTCATTTATCTTTCTAGCTCTACCATTTTTAAAAAAGCATATTTAGATAACACGGTCGATTATTTAAGTAAATTAGTTATTTCAAGGAGTTCATCACTGCTTATCTCCTCTATTATTTTTATCTGCATCTATTAAATTTCGCAGTCTTTAAAAAAAAATAATTTTAAAATGCAGTACTTTTTTCTAAGGGATTTTGAATGAAACAAAAATGGGAACTTAAACAAGAACTTGAACATGAAAAGGGGGATGCAGGGATCTTTAAATTTTTGTTCTTAATGTTACTATTAGGTTTAATATTGGTAATTTTGTTTCAAAGAGAAAACAAGCTTTACTTGGTTATTATTTGCCTTGTAGTTTTAGGATTTTTTGGGGCTGGTTGGAGCGAGTCTTCATCTAGCGCTAGAAAAACACAAGAACAATTAGACGATCTTGACTAATCCTAATCCAGCTAATCAAACAAACTTTAAATCAAACCTCCTACTAGAGTTTGTAAAAAGGTAAACCTCTTCCTTAACTAATCTTCCATCTGAAATAGTTTTTAAACTTTTAAGTCCGTAATACCAATTACTATTTAAGTATTCTTTCCCCTCTTCTAGATAAAGTTCTCGAATCTCACAAGATATTTTATTAAAGTTGAAGTTTTCATCAAAAACACATATTTGCTGAGATTGTTCGTAATACCTATCAAAAACAATTGAAAAACTAAAGTTGTCTAGATTATTGTCAGAATAATCTATTTGGGAATACCAATCTTTATTAACCCCTTCACTAATATATTCTGCGTGTTGTTTCAAAGCCTCGTCATAAGCCTTTTGCAGTATTTCTCTCCATCGATAAACCTCTATGTCATTAATATAAAGTTTCATCAATTCAATATTAAATATTGGTGCTGAACGGATTTGATTATTATTTGCTTGTTGTTTGAATTTATTTAAATCTTGGTTAGATATTCCTATTTTCAAAAATCTTTTAGCTTCATCCAAACTAATTTCAACCAAGGAAAAGCTGATTCTAGGTGTTATAAGCCTGAGATAGTTATTTTTCGGATTAGACTTGGTTTTAGTAAGCATAAAAAATATTTGAGTTTTAGTTAAGTTAATACATTAAAACCAAATCTGTTTAATAAATACAGTTAATCTTGCTGAATTGATGCCAGTTGCCAATCGTTGCGTATGCTAAAAATATAAGTTATGTGGCAAAAAGCGAGGTTTTGGATCCCTTTACGGGTGATATTTCCTAAAAAATGTGAACCATTCGTGCAGATTTAGGTGTAAAAAGGGTGAACGGGTCCCATCGAACGAAATTTAGGGGGTGGGGGGTATTAGGGGGTAGCCCTCTAAAAATATTGATATGCCTCCCCCACTAATCATGTTTGTCTGGTGTTTAACAAACAGAAAATAGAGACAAACAAACGGCTCTTCATCATAAACGGGGGACAAAGGTATTTATTAAACTAGTTTTTTCGAAGAACTTTTTTAATAGAGGTAATACCCATGTCCCAAATAGATTCTATCTTAGGTCTGCCTGATCTTTCAATCGAACAAGTCAAACGTAGTGAACATGTTGAGGTTTGGTGTCGACCGAAGATGCGCCCAGCTTGTATTTATTGTGAACATCATCCTGTAAGGATTAAGTCAACACACCACCGAGTGTTGAAGCACACCCGACAAGGAAACCAATTGATGATTCTGCACTTGGCCCTACCAAAATACCATTGCCCAGAGTGCAATCACTATTTTCGGCATCCTCTACGGGGGATCCGGCCACGCCTGCGAGCGACCGAGTCTTATCGACTGGAGGTCTTTGAAGCCCATGATGGTGGCGTTAGTCAACGTAAACTGACCTTAACCCACAACATCGGCAGTGCGACTGTCGAGCGCTGGTACCAACACCATATTCAACGAAGAGTCTCAGAGCTATCTGGGCGTGACTGCCCTAGGATTCTGGGGATTGATGAACATTTCTTTAGTCGTAAAAAGGGCTTTGCCACGACGTTCGTTGACTTGAAGAACCACAAAGTCTTTGATGTGGTTCTCGGTCGCTCAGAAGCCAGTTTACGCCGCTATTTAAGCCAATTAACGGGCCGCGATCGCGTTCAGTTCGTCGTGATGGATCTCTCCGAAACCTATCGTAAGATCGTCCAACAATACTTTCCTCAAGCCAAGATTGTTGCTGACCGTTTTCATGTCATCCGACTCGTCAATCAGCATTTCTTGCAAGTCTGGAACCAACAAGACCCGGTTGGTCGAAAAAATCGAGGGCTCCTGAGTCTCATGCGTAGACATCACTGGAATCTCAGCCCAGAACAGCAGCTCAATCTCCGTCGATACCTCGAACAATTCCCCATACTCAAAGCACTTTACCAAGCCAAACAAAAGCTCAACTCGCTACTTCTGATCAAAAACGTTCGAGCAAAACATGCCAAAAAGTTCCTGCCACAACTCCTTCAATTACTGGATCAGTTTGAACAAAGTCCAGCGAAAGTCATTGCACACACCATTCGATCTTGGTTAGAACCTATTGTTCGAATGTGGCGGTTTTCTAAATCCAATGGCATTACTGAAGGCTTCCATACTAAAATGGAAATGATTTCTAGAAGAGCTTTTGGTTTTAGAAATTTCCAAAACTACCGACTCAGAGTCTTGGCTTTGTGTGGTTGGAGTGGAGTGATTAATCGTGTTTAATAAATGCTCATCCCCCGATTATGGTGAAGAGCCGCTTTGTGTGGTTGGAGTGGAGTGATTAATCGTGTTTAATAAATGCTCATCCCCCGATTATGGTGAAGAGCCTGAAGAGCCCCTAACCGCACAACCCTATATCACAAGGATTACTGGCGGAGACGGAGGGATTCGAACCCTCGATCCAGTTTTTGACCAGATGCTCCCTTAGCAGGGGAGTGCCTTCGACCACTCGGCCACGTCTCCGAACAACATAAAACTATTACCGATGTACAAGGTACATCTAGTAGCTAAACAAACATCCGTTATTCTAACGGATTTATCAACCTTTATGAAACTTTTAGGCTCAAATCTTCGATTCTTTTACTGGAAAAGCGCTTACTCTAGATCAAACGCCTTATGAAGGGCACGAACCGCAAGTTCCATATACTTCTCGTCAATCAATACTGAAATCTTAATTTCGCTCGTTGAGATCATCTGAATATTGATACCCTCTTCAGAAAGCGTTCTAAACATTTTACTAGCGATACCAACGTGTGAACGCATTCCAACGCCAACCACTGAAACTTTAGATACCTTCGGATCACCAGAAATTTCTCTTGCAGCGATATGTGTTTGAACCGTCGACTTTAATAGTTCCAAAGCTTTTTGATATTCAGCTCTAGGAACCGTAAAAGTAAAATCGGTAAAACCATCAACAGATTGATTTTGGATAATCATGTCCACATCAATATTGGCTTCAGCGATTGGGCCTAAAATTTGATAGGCGATACCTGGCTTATCTGGCACCCCTAAAACCGTAATTTTTGCTTCATCTCTTGCAAAGGCAATACCTGAAATAACTGCAGCTTCCATTTTTGGATCTTCCTCAAAAGTAATCAATGTGCCAGACTTCATTTCAACGTCGAGCGGAATCATTGGGTCAGTCAATGATGAGAGAACGCGTGTTTTTACGCGGTACTTACCAGCAAACTCTACAGACCGAATTTGTAACACTTTCGATCCTAAACTCGCCATTTCCATCATCTCTTCAAAAGTAATTCTGTCTAGGCGACGCGCTTCATCACAGACTCTTGGATCGGTCGTATATACACCGTCCACATCGGTATAAATCAAACATTCTTCGGCGCCCATTGCAGCAGCAATAGCGACTGCTGAGGTATCAGATCCACCACGACCTAAAGTCGTAATGTTGCCTTTTTCATCGACCCCTTGGAAGCCTGTAATCACCACGACTTTACCCAGATTGAGATCAGCTAATACTTTGTCTTTATCAATCGATTTAATTCGTGCTTTGGTATGGGCAGAGTCGGTTTGTATCACAACTTGCCAACCCGCATAACTTACTGAGCCAATCCCTTCTGCTTGTAAGGCTAATGCGAGTAAACCGGAGCTCACCTGCTCTCCAGTACTAGCAATTTGATCTAATTCTCTTGGATCAGGATGTAAGGTAATTTCTTTGGCAAGCCCTAATAAACGATTCGTTTCGCCTGACATTGCTGAAGGAACGACCACGATCTGATGACCGGCTCTTTGCCATTTAGCAACGCGCTTTGCAACGTTTTTAATGCGTTCCGTAGAACCCATTGAAGTGCCGCCGTACTTGTGAACAATTAATGCCATAAATAGTTATTCTCTGTTTGCAAACTACTACAAACAATGCTCAATTTAATAAAAGAAGTATTTTACACCTTGTCACCCAAATCGGGCAGGATTACTAGAGGGTTCTAACAACCGAAACTAATGAATTGCTTGATTAATTAAAATTTTTTTCTATCGGTTCCCAGTGCGCAACCCAACGCGTGCCCATCTCCACACACAGGTCAAGGTTCATGCCAACGCCTGCAACAGCAAGCACCTCTGAGCCGAGCATTAATAAGGGGGCAGTCCGCTGCCATGGTGGCACGGCCATTTCCTGAAAAAGGTTTTTCAATATTTTTCGAGGCGTCTTTGGCGCTACTCTGAGCTTTTCGCCACCTGAGCGCGCGCACTCTTGAATCAAACCATCAGCCAGTGCGCGCTCATAGTCCGCATTCGATAAACCATATCCAACCGTAGGGTCATTGATTACTTCAAAAACCCATTGCCCTTCTAAATCACTATCCACAATCGTTAAATGCTGTCGCCATAAGCGTAGTAATTTACCGTCATGTGCCCAGGATAAGCGCTGATCATTCAAATCTTTTAAACGCTCCATATCCAACCACCAAGCATTCAGACGCTCCTCACTCGGCATTAGAACACCTTGTACGGCCAACCATCTGCGCAGTGCATTACTGGCACGGTCCGTATCTTGAGTGCGCAGTATGAGTAAGGGCTTGATCTTTAAACCTAGCCTCTCGCTAATCTCCTGTAAGTCACTATCGGCTAATTGATCGAGTAAGCGTTGTGCTCGGCTAAAGTGCTGCGCTGAGCGAGCCAAATTGCTGCGAAATTGCGGTTGAATTTCTTCCACTAGCGGCAGAATTTTTTGTCGAATAAAGTTGCGCGTGAACTCTTCATCTTGATTACTAGGATCTTCAATCCACTCTAATTGATAGAACCGGGCGTAGGCTTCGAGTTCTGCACGCGTCAGATGTAAAAAAGGTCGCCAAATCGAAACATTGCCACTCGCAATTTCCTTTTGCATTGGCATCGCAGATAATCCCTGAATACCCGCGCCTCGAAAGAGTTGCAGTAAAACGGTTTCAGCTTGATCATCCTGATGGTGCGCTAGTAGTAAATGCTTAATTTGGTGCGCTTGACACATCTCCACTAAAGCATCATAGCGAACGACTCTTGCTCGAGCTTCAATATTATTTCGAGTATTGACATCTTCTGGCCACGCAATGGAGCGTGAATCAAATTCAATATCGTAGTCTTTAGCAATGCGGGCGCAGTGCGCCACCCAGTCTTTAGAAACATCCTGTAAACCATGGTGGACGTGCAGTGCCATCACATGCTCATGGCCGTAGGCAGCAACCATACTATGGAGAAGTACTGTGGAATCTAAGCCACCACTAAAGGCGACCGCAAGGCGATCACCCGGCTCAACCCTAAAAGAATTAGAGGGCAGTAGTGTCTTTAAATTTGCCATAACTTAAGAATCGTTCATGGCGACGCTCTAGCAATTCTTTTACGGTGAGACCAGTGAGCTGTCTTAAGGAATCCGCCAAAGCGCGTTTTAAAAGTACCATCATGCCGGCATGATCCCGGTGCGCACCACCGACTGGCTCACTCACAATTTTGTCAATGAGTCCTAAAGCTTTAATCCGGTGGGCAGTCAGTGCTAACTGCTCTGCAGCTTCAGGTGCCATCTCTGCTGTTTTCCACAGAATCGAAGCACAACCTTCTGGAGAAATCACTGAATAGGTCGAGTATTGCAACATCAACACCATATCACCCATCGCAATCGCAAGCGCACCACCAGAACCACCCTCACCAATAATGGTCGAGATAATCGGTACTTTTAATTCTGCTTGGGTATACAAGTTGTGTCCAATCGCTTCGGATTGGTTACGCTCTTCCGCATCAATCCCTGGAAAAGCACCCGGCGTATCAACAAAGGTAAACACGGGAATATCAAATTTTTCAGCCAAGCGCATCAGGCGCATCGCCTTACGATAGCCTTCCGGCTTACTCATCCCAAAGTTACGCATAGCACGCTCTTTAGTATCTCGACCCTTTTGGTGACCAATCACCATACAGGCAGAACCATTAAAGCGGGCTAGACCACCAATAATCGATAAGTCATCGGCAAAAGACCGGTCACCATGCAACTCATGAAAGTCTGTAAATAAGTGCTGAACATAGTCAAGCGTATAAGGTCTTTGTGGATGCCTCGCAATTTGCGAAACTTGCCAAGGTGTTAACTTCGAATAGAGATCCTTAGTTAGCTGTTGACTTTTATTAGCAAGTCTAGAAATTTCATCTGAAATATCTACGGCAGATTCATCCTGAACAAAGCGCAATTCTTCAATTTTGCTTTCCAGTTCAGCTACGGACTGTTCGAAATCTAAGAAGGTGTTTTTCATGGGATCATTCTACAACTGTTCTGTGAGCTTGCGAAGTCAAAATCGTCTATTCTTGATTGTTCAAACCATAAATCAAGGACTTATAAGTGTACATTTTCGATAAGAGACGGTTTATTGAGGCAAAGTAAGACTCTAAATTGAAATATTTAGACGCCATTTGCCTATAAGAGGATTCAATAATCTACCGGAGCAGGATCAAGACTTCGCCACATGTACCAAGTTGCCACGGTGCGGTAAGGCGCCCAGTTCGCTGCAACTTCACGCGCTTCGCTACGTGTTACGGCTTCCCCACTAAAATAGTTTTTTGAAATCCCATTTAACAAACCAACATCATCTAGCGGCGCAACATCAGGGCGTTTTAAGTTAAAGATTAAGAACATTTCCGCCGTCCAACGACCAATACCACGAATTGCCGTCAAATCTTTAATAATGGCTTCATCTTCTTGTAAATGCCATTTCACCTTACTCAGGCCTTGGTTTTGAAAATGATCAGCCAAATCCTTAACGTATTCAATTTTTCGAAAAGACAAGCCCGCTGTGCGCATCAACTGCGGGTCTAAATCGATAACGGATTTGGGTGTGACCTTTGGCATTAAGGCTTCAAAACGATTCCAAACCGACTGTGCTGCTGCCACCGAAATTTGTTGGCCGACAATCGACCTTGCCAAGGTTAAAAAGGGATCACCTCGTGAGATGATGCCACGATCCTGCAATTTTGGAATGAGCTTTTTTAAAATACGGTCCTGCTTCATCAGTACCGCACAAGCTTCTTCCCAATAGTCCGGCTGCGCTAAGTCCTCTTTCACGATTATTCTTTACGCCAGATGGTGAGACCACCAGGTTTATCCTCGAGGACAATCCCTTTAGAGAGCAAATCTTTTCTGATTTGATCGGACAACTGGAAGTTCTTATCTTTTTTCGCTTGGGCGCGTGAAGCAATCAATTGCTCAATGTCTTCTGCAGAAATCGACAGCACTCCACCTTGTAAATAGGCTTTAGTCGTTCTCTCGAGTAGCCCCAACTCATTAGCAAGTGTTTTCAGGGTATGCGCCAACTGTAAATAGCGTGCAGAGACTTCCGTTGCAATGAGTCGATCTTTTTCTTTATTGGTTTCAGTAGCTAGATTAAATAGAACGGCAATAGCTTCTGGAGTATTGAAATCATCGTTCATGGCGGCATTAAACTTATCCACAAAGACAGAATCCAGTGATTTTTCTGAACTGTTAGCAGCACTTTCATCAGTCACTGTATCCAGTAAGGAAAGTGCAGTATACAAACGCTCAAGTCCCTGTCTTGACTCATCTAAAGTAGCATCACTGTAATTCACGGGACTACGATAGTGCGCTCTTAAAATAAAAAAACGAATCACTTCTGGATCGTATTCCTTTAAAACATCCCTGAGCGTGAAAAAATTATTCAAGGACTTGGACATCTTTTCATCATTCACACGCACGTGACCGTTATGCATCCAATAATTGACAAACTCTGGATCCTTTGACTGGCCGTTCTCATCAAAAGTCCGAAACACCCCCTCAGATTGGGCGATTTCATTTTCATGATGCGGGAACTGCAAATCAGCTCCACCACCATGGATATCAAAGTGCTGCCCGAGTAAATCACAAGACATGGCAGAGCATTCAATATGCCATCCTGGACGACCTTCACCCCATTTAGAAAGCCACCTAGTATCGGCTGGTTCTTCTGGTTTGGCTGATTTCCACAAGACAAAATCGAGCGGATCTCTCTTATCACCAACAATAATTGCGCGCTCACCTTCTTCTAGCTCATCGAGTGATTTACCAGAAAGCTTGCCATAGCCTGGAAAGTTCCGTACAGAATAAATCACATCACCCGAGTCGGCTTGATACGCCAAATCCTTTTCAATTAACTTGCCAATTAGGCCCTGCATGGAATCAATATAGTCAGTGGCACGCGGCTCAGCATCTGGATCCAAAACCCCAAGTAAGCGCGCATCTTCATGCATCGCATCAATAAATCGTTGCGTTAAAGCCTTAATGGACTCACCATTTTCTAGGGCTCTTTTAATAATCTTATCGTCAATATCCGTGATATTACGCACATACTTGACCTCATAGCCACTGGCTCTGAGCCAACGCACGACCATGTCAAATACCACCATTGCGCGGGCGTGACCCACGTGACAAAAGTCATACACCGTCATGCCACACACATAGATTGAGACTTTCCCCTCATGGATCGGATGAAAATCTTCTTTTTGGCGATGTAAAGTATTGTAAATTTGCAGCATATTTATAGTTAGGCGTTTTGGTTGTAAGTCGGACTTAAAAGTATTTAAAGTTTCTGTATTGTAAAATGGTAACAATCACGGTTAGGTAGTATATTTGAATTTTTATGACTTCAACAATTGATTCCATAGCAAACAAAATGGGATTAATAAAACATCATCAATTGGCAGCAAATTAGGACAATACTATCTCATCGTCATCTTTTAAACGACTATACACTTGAACACATCAAACCAGAAACTCTTGCACTTACCTCTGCTAATTATCGCTGCAGTGTTAATGAGCGCTTGTTCAACGCCACTCAACAGTTTATTTACCCAAGATCCTCTAATTATTGCAAGATCGAGTCCAGTTGTCATGAACCCCGATCATGTGGTGCCTAGCTCACTCGAAGAAGCGACTAATCTGCCACCACAAAACTTAGGGCTTTATTCGCCAACGGGCTTGTCGACTTCGATGACCGCCAATAACACCGGCATGCAGTCCACCCCGATGACGCCTTCTTTAGCAACTCCGTTCATGGTATTGAAGAACGCTGAAATACCGCAATCTTCACAAAGTGCGTTGCCATTAAAAATCAATAATTTGATTAAACAAAAACAATGGGACGCAGCACTCGCAGAAATTGAAGTAGCTGCCAAAAAAAATCCGAAAAATGTCCAATTACTTTTTGTAAAATCGCGCATTTTGATTGAAAAAGGTCAGTTAGAACAGGCACGTTTAACTTTGCTAGAGATGATTGATAAATATCCTGAACTACCGGAACCTTACAATAATTTAGCGGTACTGTATGCCAATGCCGGCAAATTGGAGCTCGCCCGTGAAAATTTAGAAATGTGCCTTAAGCTCTCCCCAAATTACGCTACCGCTTTACAGAATTTAGGCGATGTTTATATCAAGATTGCTGCTCAGTATTATGGTAAGGCCTTTCAGAGTAACCGCCGCCTATCTGAAGCCCAAAGAAAGCAGAAACTAGCAGAGGCCATTGCAGATTAATTAACAGAAAATCGGCAGCGAATCGCTTAGTAAAATCGGTTAGAAAAATGTTTTATAGTAAATTTGAAGTTTGTAATAGTTTGATATTTTAAAAAGGAAAATAATGTCTTCAGTTCAATTCACCACCAATCATGGCAGTTTTACCATTACTCTTAATGAAGAATTAGCGCCAAAAACAAGTGCCAACTTCCTAGAATATGTCAATTCAGGTCATTACAACAACACGATTTTCCATCGTGTAATTAAAGATTTTATGGTGCAAGGCGGCGGTATGGAGCCTGGCATGAAGCAAAAAAAGACCAATCCTGAAATCGAAAACGAAGCGAATAATGGTTTAAAAAATACCCGTGGCACCGTGGCGATGGCAAGAACTAGTGCTCCGCACTCTGCCTCATCCCAGTTTTTCATTAACGTGGTTGATAACGCATTTTTAAACTACTCATCACCTACACCACAAGGTTGGGGATACGCGGTATTTGGTGAAATCACCGACGGTATGGATATTGTCGATGCGATTCGTAAAGTCCCAACTGGTAGCTCTGGATTTCATCAAGATGTACCAAAAGAAGATGTCGTCGTCATCGAAGCTAAAGTGATCTAAATAGCTCTTTATGATTTCTTATGACAACGCGCTGATTATTTCGGATATTCATTTAACGCCGGCGTATCCTTATACGGCTAAGCGTTTTATCGAGTTTTGTGAAAATGAAGCGCGTACGACACAAGCAATCTTTATTATTGGTGATTTGTTTGAATTTTGGGTGGGAGATGATGCACACTTGCATACTCCCTTCCATTTAGATATTGCCAAGCACCTTAAAGCAGTAACCGATAGCGGTGTAGCAGTCTATTTTATGGCAGGTAATCGTGACTTTATGCTAGGAGAGTCATTTAAGCAACTCGCCCACTGGCAAGTCATACCTGATCCATCATTAATTTCCATTGCTGGTGAAAAATGGTTACTCACGCATGGCGACGCCCTTTGTACTGCAGACCCTGCTTACCAGTTTTACCGTAATTTAACGCGGTTAAAGTGGCTACAAAAATTATTTATGAGAGTTCCTATCAGCTATCGCAAAAAAATGGCTGAACGTCTTCGCAGGAGAGCTACGATTAAATATCAACGTAAACAGTACTTTGATCTCGCGCAGGCGAATATCAAAGGAGATGTGACGCTAGAAGCCTGTGCCAAGATGACCAAAGACCTCGGCTGCACAAAACTGATTCATGGTCACACCCACCGCCCTAAATATCATAAAGAGTCTTATGACAATCAGACTTGGCAACGGTGGGTATTGTCCGACTGGGATTTAGACCACCCAGAGATGCTGCCTCATGCCAGCGGATTCCGAATTGATAAAAGCGGGCTTCAAGTAGTCAATCTAATTGCTTGAGCTTGAGCTAAAGATTAAGCCTAATTTTCAATAGATGAATTAATCTAGAATCTGCGCCATTTGGGCAAAGATTCTGGCGTTAGCAGCCATAATTTGACCGGTTTGGAAATGCGTTTCATTGCCTTTATAGTTGCCTACTAAGCCGCCCGCTTCCTGAATAATTAATACCCCTGCTGCCATATCCCAAGGCTTTAAATCTGCCTCAAAAAAGCCATCATAGCGACCCGCTGCTACATAAGCTAAATCCAGAGCAGCAGCACCAGGGCGACGCAGGCCTGCGCAAAGTCTAGTCATTTTTCTGAAGTTTCTAGTGTAGGTATCCAAATCTTGATCATCCCGAAACGGAAAACCAGTACCGATTAAACATTCCGATAATCTTGTTTCATTGGCAACGCGCAAGCGACGATTATTCAGATAGGCGCCAGCACCTTTGGTGGCCGTAAACAGCTCATCACGACTGGGGTCATAAATAACACCTTGCTGCAATACGCCATTTACCGCTAGGGCAATGGAAACAGCAAACTGAGGAAAACCATGAATAAAATTGGTAGTGCCATCAAGGGGATCAATCACCCACACATGATGGTCTTGATCAGGATCATCTTGACGCACAGCATCTTCCCAACTCATTGCGCCTAATTGTTCACCATCCGCTCTGATATAGCCTGTTTCTTCTGCTAAAAAATTGTGGTGAGGGTAAGCCTCACGCAGTACTTCAATCACGGCAGCTTCTGCAGCGCGGTCTACTTCCGTTACATAATCATTTTGTTGCTTACGAGCAACTTGCAGACGTTCAATATTCAGGGCAGCACGACTAATCACCGTGCCAGCATTTCGAGCGGCTTTAATCGCCACATTCATCATTGGATGCATAGAATTCTTTATAGTTAATGAACAACATATTGCGCGAATTGGTAAAGAGCAGGTTGGTTTATATGCCAACTTAATTCAGTATTTTAACCATTATTCCCCCAAAAAGCCATTATTCTGAACTCATTGCTACAATGGTTTAACGATATTTTTCATAAGTCACAGATGAATTCAGTCTATTGGATCTTGCATCAAACCTCTCATAACGGCAATGTCGGTTCAGCCGCTAGAGCCCTTAAAACAATGGGTTTTAGCGAGTTAGTGCTCGTTAATCCCAAAGATCCCCATGCCGCTCAAAGTTTGGATGCCGTCGCTCTCGCTAGTGGGGCAGAAAATGTCTTGCAAAGTGCCGTGTTAGTAAACGATCTGAGTACGGCGTGTCAAAATCTGCCGATTGTGTTTGGTTTAACGGCCCGCGACCGTGAGTTTGGACCGCCTTCGATTACCTTAAAAGAAGCCTGTCAAATTGCTGTTGCAACTCTAGCAAATGGTCAATCCGTCGGGTACTTATTTGGTACAGAGCGCACTGGTCTCGAAAACGAAGACTTACAACACTGCTCGCACCGGGTCTGGATTGATGCTAACCCTGCCTACTCCTCGTTAAATCTTTCACAAGCGGTCATGATCTGCGCTTATGAGCTCAGACAAACGCAAATACAAAGTGGTCTGACCAATGCAACACTACTCAATAGTTCTGAGCGCAGTAGTGAGAAAGCAACCATCGGCGCAGTGAATGCGGCCCTCGATCATCTCAAAGAAGGACTCGAGGCGATTGAGTTTTTAGATCCCAAACATCCCAAAAAACTGATGGAACGATTGCGCGCGATGTTTGACCGAGCTCAATTAGAAAAAGAAGAAATTGATTTAATCAGAGGAATCGCCAAGCAAATGCTCAATCAAAATCAAAAGAAGTAAAATGGGGTATGCCATTCAAAATATTTGAAACTGTTGATTCCATCATTGCCCGTGATCCTGCGGCTAGACACCGTTTAGAAGTTATCACTTGCTACCCCGGTCTGCATGCAATTGCAGCCCACCGGCTCAACCACTTTTTATGGACTATTGGTCTGAAGTGGTTAGCGCGATTTTTAGCTCACATTGCCAGACTCCTAACCGGAATTGAGATTCATCCAGGCGCAAAGATAGGTAAGCGTGTATTTATCGATCATGGTTTTGGTGTCGTGATTGGTGAGACCACTGAAATTGGTGATGATTGCACCATCTATCAAGGCGTGACCTTAGGTGGTACTTCGCTCTATAAAGGCGCCAAACGCCATCCTACGATTGGCTCCAAAGTGGTAATCAGCGCTGGGGCAAAGGTATTAGGTGGTTTTACGATTGGCGATGGCGCTCGGGTTGGTTCTAATGCAGTGGTACTCAAAGAAGTCCCTGCTGGCGCGACAGCGGTTGGTATACCCGCTCGGATTATTAAAGCAGAGTTACCTAGTAGCTCTAATCCGAGTACCCAAGCCCAGTTTTCTGCTTACGGAATTACGCCGGAAGCAGACGATCCGATGTCACTCGCGATGAAGAGTTTGATTGATGTGACATTAGAGTTAGAGGCGAAGGTGCAATTACTGGAGCGGTCGCAAAATACCAAAAATGATTCATCCTCCCCCGAGATCGAAAAAGACATTCATCAGTTGCGCGACTGGTTAAAAGACTAATTACCATGTCGGAGGCATTTGCTGGTCACTCTCCTGCTATGCAACAATTTTTGCGGATCAAATCGCAAAACCCACATGCCCTGCTCTTTTTTCGGATGGGCGATTTTTATGAGTTGTTTTTCGACGATGCGGTGATTGCTTCTCGCATTTTAGGCATTACCCTCACCCAAAGAGGGGCTTCGAATGGCGAGCCCATCAAAATGGCAGGTGTGCCCTACCATTCCGCTGAACAGTATTTAGCGAAATTAATTCAAGCCGGGCAAAGCGTTGCTATTTGCGAACAGATAGGCGATCCTGCGACGAGTAAAGGACCGGTTGAGCGCAAAGTCATGCGCATCTTAACGCCAGGCACCCTCACGGATAAAGCCTTACTTAGCGAGCGACAAGATGCCACCTTAATGGCTTGCTTCGCGCAGCACCAAACAGTCGGGATTGCTTGGTTAACCCTCGCTAGTGGTGACTTAAGAATCACGACCTGCCCACAGACTGACTTTGCCCAACATATTGCTCGGATAGCACCAGCTCAGTGGTTATGTGTGACCGAACAGGCTGAGCTATTGACACATTTAACCCAAGATATTGCTTCGCTAGCTCCCCCCGATCAAGGCTTGGTACCTTCTTGGCTATGGAGTGCACAAGAAGGTCAAGCGCGTCTCACACAGTTGTTAGATTTACCCGATTTACAAGCGATTGGCATTGATCAGGTTGGTGAGCATGCACTAGCATTTACTGCTTTATCCGCCCTACTGTCTTTTGCGGCGCATACCCAAGGCTTAGGTTGGGAAGGTAAGTTACCGCATATACCGACCTGTGTGCTCGAAAACCATCAATCGTTTATTAGCATGGACGCTGCCACCCGGCGTAATTTAGAGTTGACTCAAACCCTTCGGGGTGAGAGTGAGCCAACCTTATTTTCATTATTAGATGCCTGCGAAAACCCGATGGGTTCGCGTTTACTGCGTCACTGTATTCATCACCCTTTGCGTTCCCAAACAGAGACCGCAAAACGACACCAAGCGATTGAAATGTTGCTCGGTGAATATTTCGTGTTGCAAGAAATCCGCAGCTTTCTAAAACAAATTGCAGATATTGAACGTATTGCCAGTCGGATTGCTCTACGATCCATCCGGCCAAGAGATTTGGCTAGCCTGCGTGATACGCTTCAAATACTCCCCAAAGCGCAAGAGTTACTACAAATCTTTGGACAAGAAGGCTCCTACCTTCGTCAACTGACCAGTGATTTAGATACCCCTGCTGCCCTGTCTGATTTATTGACGCGCGCGATCATGCCAGAGCCTGCTGCAATCCTGCGGGAAGGCGGAGTGATTGCTGACGGCTATGATGCCACACTGGATGAGCTACGCTTACTGAGCGCCAATACAGGACAGTTTTTAATTGATTTAGAGGGGCGTGAACGAGCACGTACGGGGATCAATACACTGCGGGTCGAGTTCAATAAAGTACACGGCTTTTTTATAGAAGTCACGCATGGTCAAACCGATAAAGTGCCGCTCGATTATCAACGCCGCCAAACGCTCAAAAATGCGGAACGTTACATCACCCCAGAACTCAAAGCTTTTGAAGATAAAGCCCTCTCCGCAAAAGAAAAAAGTTTTGCTCTGGAGCGCCAATTATTTGATGAGCTCATTGACCAGTTGCAGACTGAAGTTCCCTTGATTCAGAAAATTGCTAAGGCTTTAGCGCAAATTGATTTGCTCTGCTCCTTCGCCGTCAAAGCACATGTTCTAAATTGGGTTAAGCCCGAATTAGTAGAGCCAGCAATGATACAGATCGAAAATGGTCGCCACCCAGTGGTGGAAGCCCAACTCGCTAAAAAATCTTTATCTTTTAGTGGGAACGACTGCGTTTTTAACTCTAGTCGTCGCATGCTCATGATTACGGGACCGAATATGGGTGGTAAATCTACGTATATGCGCCAAGTTGCCTTAATTACCTTAATGGCCTACCTTGGGTCTTATGTACCAGCTAGTAAAGCTGTGCTCGGGCCAATTGATCAAATCTTTACGAGGATTGGTGCTTCGGATGATTTGGCGAGTGGTCGTTCCACCTTCATGGTAGAAATGACTGAAGCAGCGGGTATTTTGCACCGCGCTACGCCTAATAGTTTAGTTTTAATGGATGAAATTGGCCGCGGTACCTCAACCTTTGATGGCCTAGCCCTCGCTTGGTCGATTGCCAAACATTTATTAGAACAAAATCAAAGTTATTGTTTATTTGCTACGCATTATTTGGAGTTAGCTAGCTTACCAAGTAGCTATGCACAGTGTACCAATGTGCACTTATCAGCGATGGAGCAAGGCAAGAACCTTATATTCTTACATCAGGTCAAACCTGGCCATGCCAGCCAAAGTTACGGGTTACAAGTAGCGAGCTTAGCTGGTGTGCCCAAATCAGTGATTTTGCAAGCTAGAAAAAAACTAAGTCAATTAGAAGCAAAGAGTGCGGAGGGTTCGGGCTCGCAAGCGGATTTATTTGCTCAAACGTCTAACCATGCCGATCTAACAGAGCAGACGTCAATAGAGGCTTATTTACCTTCAGAACCCAGTGCGCTTGAAATCGCTATACAAGAGCTTGACCCCGACTCATTAAGTCCCAAGCAGGCCTTAGAGGCTTTGTATCAATTAAAGAATCTGCAGAAGTAATTAAAGTTAGTAATGAATGGTAAGTTGCAAAACCATTCAATCAAATAGTCAACCACAAGTTATTAATGTATTTGTCTAAATTGGTTTGGCTTCTGCGAGGACTTGGGCTCTAAAGCGGTCAGGCAATGCGTTCGGAGTTAGAACATCTACAGGTACACCCAGCAATTGCAATAGCTCATGCCTGATAGCACCAATGTCAAAGTAAGTGGTTTCAGAAGTTGGGTCAATTAAGATGTCAAGATCACTATCTTCGTTATCTTCACCGCGCAGGACTGAATCAAAAACTCGGGCATTACCAGCTCGGTGGCGCTCTACAATAGCGCGAATAGCGATTCTATTTGACTCAAGTGCCTGTGAAGGTTTCATGGCATCCTTGTTAAGGAAATGGAAACTTACCGATTATTAATGCAAAGTTCCAGGACGATCCGACTCAGGTGGCAATAGATCATCTAAGTTCTCGTAATCCTCTTCCTCAAATTGATCTACTTGCAAGCCAATTTGATCATTGGCACGACCGTTTTCAATTTCTTCTGTACTGGCAGGTCGAACATCGGTTACTTGTAGCCAAAACCGCAAAGCTATCCCAGCGAGTGGGTGATTAGCGTCTAAAACCACGCGATCTTCGGCAAGATCAGTAATCGTATATATCAAAGAGTCTAGATCTTCATCATCCGGGTCGGCGAATTCTGCATTCTCGTCTTCCTCTTCATCCGTACTTGGAATCCCTTCAAACTGCATCCCAACTTCCAGAGGTTCTGGAAAGCGATCTCTATTCTCAATTCGGAGCAATTCCGCATCATATTCGCCAAAAGCGTCTTGCGGTTCCAATTGGACCTTGGTTTCAAAACCAATCTCCTGAGACTCTAGCAACTCCTCAATTTTTGGAAAAGTGCCGGCATATCCACCATGGAGATAGACCATTGGATCAGAAGATTCTTCAATAAGATTGTCTTGCGCATCAGTTAGGCGGTATATTAACGATACGACAGTATTTTTTTCAATTTTCATCATTAAAGATATTTTACTTGAAACTAATTTACACTCCCCCAACTCCACCTTTTCCAATGCCCCTTCGTGATCCGTGGGCTTTACTTGGCAATTTAAGTCCAAGTGAATTCATGCGTGATTACTGGCAAAAAAAACCCTTATTAGTGCGCGGTGCAATTCCCGCTTTTGGTATGTCTAAAGGGCTTGAGAGCCCCATTAGCGCAGCTGAACTGAATGATTTAGCCAAGCACGAATTGGTCGAATCTAGAGTCATTCAAAGTCATCCTTGGCGACTCAAGCACGGACCACAATCTGCCAGAGGAATTCCTAAAATTACGGAAAAAAACTGGACGATGCTGATTCAGGGGATGGAAGGCTGGCACCCTGCAGCGGCAAAAGTGTTGTCTTGGTTTCGCTTTATTCCAGATTATCGTCTGGACGATTTAATGATTAGTATTGCCGGTCCTGGTGGTGGAGTTGGTCCTCACCTGGATTCTTACGATGTCTTCTTGATCCAAATGTCAGGTCGCCGTAAGTGGGAGATTCAGAGCAATCCCGATAAACGATTTATCGAAGATTTGCCATTAAAAATACTCGAAAACTTCAACCCCACCGATGAGTGGGTCCTTGAGCCGGGCGATATGCTTTATTTGCCACCACAAGTGGCACACAACGGTGTAGCGCTTGATCCTGGCACACAAACTTGGTCAGTAGGCTTTAGAGCACCTAGTTATCGTGAGCTGATTCAAGAGACGCTGTGGCGTTTAGCCGATCAACTAGAAGATGATCTAAGTCTGTCTGACCTATTAACCGATGCAGGCCAAGTAGCCAGTGATCGCCCTGCCAAAATCCCTTCCCCCGTCATTCAGTCGGTGAAGCACCGTTTTCACGAACTGCCATGGCACGGTCAAGAGTTAGAAGAGTTGCTGGAATTCACTTTAGGCGAAATTTTGAGTGAACCAAAGCCTACGGTAGTCTTCTCACCGCCGTTTGAACCTTTAAGCGAAGCACAGTTCAGAAAAATCATCGTCCAAGAAGGTCTAGTAGTGCACCCACAAACGAGACTCAATATCAGTGGTGACTATTTATTTTGTAATGGTGCCTTACTGACATATTTAGACAAAAAATCAGATGCGTTTGAATCATGGCTACTGTTTGCCCATCAAAGAGGCTTTGCGCCCAAACAGTGTCGCAGATTTTTGTCTTATGCCTCCATGTTTGAACCCGTCTATGAGGGATATTTAGATGGTTGGTTTGAGTTAGGTGCCTATGCTCCAGGTGAGTGAATTTTTAATCCCTTAAAACCAAATTGCCCTTAATTAACGCTTATGACAGTAATGAAATAACTTTTAGCTATAATTCAGATTGGATTAAAATTTAATTCCAACATTAATTACCGGTAATTATTGTATTTTTAAAAAATTTTAAAGGATTATTCAAATGAACAAGTCACTATTATTAGCTACATTATTTGCTTTATCAATCGCTGCTTGCAGCAAAACAGAAAAGCCAGCTGAACCAGCTCCAGCACCTGCTGCTGAAGCTCCAGCTGCTGCTCCTGCAGAAGCTGCTAAAGATGCTGCTGAAGCTGTTAAAGCTGCTGAAGCTCCAGCTGCTGCCCCTGCTGCTAAGTAATTCGTTACTTTGTTTGCAAAAAAAGCCGCTTATGCGGTTTTTTTTTCGTCCATTTGTTTCTGTTTTACTTTAGCTTTTTTAGCTTAGTGTTTTAGCTTCGTGTTTCAGTTTAGATTAGGGAATCTGATCTATCGGAATAATATCAATCGTTTTCTTTGGGATGGGTTTGATAGGCTTAGTCTCCACCACTGCAGCACTTACTTTCGTAGGTTCAACCACTTCTGGAGTTGTTTTGACAGCAGAATATTTCGAGTTAACTGGTTCAACTACAACTTTAGGTGTTGGTAAGGGATCGCTAGTGAACACACGGTAACGGACTGGATCCGGGATATAAACCATGTTTGCGACTTCAGGATCTGGTAAAGGCGGTTTGAGTGGCGTTGGTTTCGTGTTTTTAGCTTTGGCACTGATTGATTTGGGACTATTCGCATCAGGTATAGCAACATCTTGCTTAGCTGATAAGCTTGATTTATTTGGTCGTAGATTAACGGAATCTTTGGACGCTATAGGTGCCATAGGTACTTTAGGCTCTTCTAAAGTAACCATACTTTTATAAGTTCCAGGAGATTCCTTGACAGTGGGTGGTGTAACAATCGTTGAAGCTACTGATGGAGCTGTGCCATATTCTGTCACTTTCCTGTCAAGGTTAAAGTTCTCAACAATATTAAATTTATTCTCACTCGGTTCTTCCTTTTTAAAGACGGCAATCCGAACTGGTGGTTTTGTTGGATCTTCAAAATACTTGGTGATTTGCGTAAAACGATCTAAGTCAAGCGTACCACTCAATTGACCCATTTTAAGAAACGCAATGAGATAATTATATTTGGCTTGGGCGAGGTCACGATTATTGTTAGAAAGTGACTTTTGCGCATTCAATAGATCCACGTTCGCTCTTTCTCCAAATTGAACGCTTTTTTGCATCGCCTTGACTAACTCTGTAGAAGAGTCGACCGCTTGGCTAATAGCTTTAATCTTTTCAATACTTGTTTGGACTATATCGTATTGTTTTTTTAATTCGGTAATCGTTTGATCTCGCGTCGCATCAAAATCTGCCTTCGCTTTTTCATAGGCTGCGTAAGTTTGTGCAATTCTCGCGTCACTTTCACCACCCGTATAAATCGGAACTGTTACTTGGATACCGATGTAGTTTTGATTGTAACCAAGGCCGATAGAAGTTAATGTAGCTGAAGTTTGACTCGAAAGTGTACCAACTAAATTTACCACTGGATATTTACCCGCAACTGCTTTCTCATACTCCCTCAACGCCACTTCAGTTTGGAAAGCTTGAGCCTTAATTTGAGAGCTATTTAACATCGTCACGTCCCGCCGTTCTGTAAAGCTTTTGAATGACATTGGCAAAGCTTGAAACCGACGATCAATTGGGGTTATTTCTTGTATAGTTGCCGGATAACCAATTATATCAACCTGTTTTCGACGAGCGTTTTCTAGGTTATATTCAATATCAATAATTTTTGACATAGAAATTCGATAAGCAGCTAATGACTCTAAAACATCAGTTTTTGAACTTTCGCCGTTAACGAAAAATTTCTCCATGAGTTTTGACTGTTCTAAAAAGGCATCTCGCTCCGTAACTTGAATCCACGAGATTTTATTAATCAGTAGTTTAAAATTTGAATTCAACATCATGTCAGAGTCAATTGAAATCAAGGTTTACATCCAATTTAAAAAATAGTATATTTGTACTATAAATCTATTTAGTTCGAAATTTTAGTACTTTTTTTCAAAAAAAATTAATTAAAAATTTTAGACTTTTTTGTATTTTCATAACATAAAAAGACTGAAAAACATCTACAACTTATCTTGTAAAATCAACGTGATGTCATTGTTTGCTCAGCGCTTAAATCAACTAATTTTCTGAACCTACAACTTCTCTGATTTGATCATTCAAACTAATCATTAAAACGATACTTCCACAAATCCAATCGATGCAAAAGCATTCATCATTAGCAATTTTATCTTAAATTGGAACCATTAAAGCAAAACGCCACTAGCTTAGCAGTGGCGTTTGGTAAAGTTGCTTATAATCTCTTTTGTTTATTGCTGGATTTAGGCACTTTTTAAATGCTCTAAACAAAATACATAGAGTTCCATACGACTTTTGACTCCCACCTTGCCATAGATTGCAGCTAAATGATTTCTTAAGGTATGTTCAGATATGTGTAGTTCACTGGCAATTACCTTGTAGCTCTTATCAGAACTAACAATGATTGCTTCAATGATTTTATGTTCTTTTTTGGTGAGAGACTCTAATTTGAGTTGTTCCTCAGTTTTAACTTTAGGAGAGCTAGCTTTAGCAATTTCTAAAAGAATTCGAGAAGTTGCATTACGGTTGACCCAAATTTCTCCAGCATTGATCCTGTCAATCGCCTTTAACAAGGTTTGAGCTGAATCATTTCTGCCAATAATTCCTCTTGCACCTTTAATAACCACTTGATCGTGTAGTTCACCCTCTTCAGCACCAGAAATAACCAAAATATTAGTCTGAGAAATGTTTAAGATTTGGGCAATGAGTTCAATCGAATCACCTTCCAACATGGCAGAATTAATTAAAACCACATCTGGATTTTTCGTATAAATTTCTTCCAAGGCTTGTTGATGGGTATTAACGACACCCACCAACTCAATATTAGAATCAGTTTTTATGAGATTCTCAATGCCCCAAATCAGTATCTGAAAATCATCAACCATTAATACTTTAATTGCCATTAAATTTTTATGCCTTTTATATTTGACTTAGTGCTTATTATAATGTAACAGAAGTTTCACTAGACAATTCACTAGACAAATATCTAAAGGAACTCGCTTCTTATATTGCCACCTGTTGATCTAAAATCGTTAGGATAGGTTTGGCAACTTCCGGTGTGGTAGCTTTTCCAAGTTCATCAAGCACTATAACTTTAGTAGAAGTGTTATCCACTGATTTCACAATGACTTGATATTTTTTAGCTTTTTTCAACTCGTCTTCTTTTGATGGGCTGAACAAGCTAGAAAACCAACCTTCTTTTTTCACAGGATCAAGATTAGACCTCACATAACGGACATAAAAGATACCCTTTGAGCGATCGCGGTCCTCTACCGAGAAATTAGAACGATCTAAACCTAAACCGACTTCACGCCAAGCACGATCAAAACCTTGAGCGATAACGAGTGTATCGACTTGATCAATTGTTTGTATTCTTGCTACACGGGCTTTACTTGTATCGCTGGCAGTTTTGACTGCTGTTTTTGCCGTTTCATTACTCGCACCAAGATAAACTAACATTCTGGTTAACAACTCTGCCTCTAGTTCAGGATCTGAAGGTCTAGCTGTCCACATTGTCGTATTTTTATCAGCGCCTGTTAACTCTTCTTTGGCCCCTTTGTGAGAGATGTAGATTTCTGTTTCTCCTTTGGGTGATTTTTCTAAACGAGTTCTAAATTTATCCCGCTCACCAGTAGAGTAAATCGTCTCCAAATTCTTACCTAAAAATCGACGGACCATGTCGTCTGGAATATTTGCTCTGTTTTCAGCCCAGTCCGTTTCCATGATGCCAGTGTTAGGCGAGTCAGTTGCTAATAAAAAACCAGTATCTTCCCAAAAGCTTTTGATTTTCGGATAGAGCTCAGCGCTTGACTTTTGTGCGACGATCCAACGACGGTTACCCTCTCGTTCAATCTTAAAGCCAGCTTGTTCAGGCGTTACGGTATTTTTATTGACGACTTCTTTACCCTTAGTCGTGGAGGAGTTGTACTGCGATAAAGTAGCTACGCCATCAGAAACGCCGTATCTTTTATCCATATTCGGCATTGATAAATCTGGTGGAACACTTAAATTAGGCGTTTTCTTTTCACCTTGCGATTTATAGTCAATTGATTCATTGGTGAATGACGTGGTACAAGCAGTGATAGTTAACAAGGCTAAAACTAGTAAGCCAAATTGGGGGTACTTTGTAATACGCATTAAAAATTCTCTTTTCATAGTTTGCGAGTATTAATTATTGATACGATTTCTTTAAAACATGACAAGTTCGATCGAAACTGAGTTTAATCAGCTTTAATTAATCCTACTTGAATTAGTTCGTTTTTAAGATTCTCTCTTAATGAAACAGACATCGGCAATAAAGGCAGACGAATACCTGAATCTATTTTACCCATTTCATGTAACGCCCATTTGACAGGGATTGGATTGGGTTCAACAAACATTAATTGATGTAGTTTTAACAACTTTAAGTGAATAGCTTTAGCCGTTATTAAATCGCCTTGAATCGCCGCTTCACACAATAAAGACATTTCCTTTGGGGCAATATTGGCGGTTACAGAAATATTACCATGACCACCCATCAACATTAAAAAGATGGCAGTTAAATCATCGCCTGAGAAGACCGCGAAATGATCGCTCCCTTGGCGCTTTAAAGCGTTGATTAAATCACAGACTCTTTCTAAATTTCCAGTTGCATCTTTTAAGCCATTGATTCCAGGAACTTGCGCCAATCTTAAAATCGTCGCATTACTCATATCGGCTACAGTTCTGCCAGGCACGTTATACAAAATCACTGGTAAATCGACTTTTTCTGCAATCGTTTTGAAGTGTTGATACATTCCTTCTTGAGTGGGTTTGTTGTAGTAAGGAACTACCTGTAAGGAAGCATCAGCCCCAACGCTTTTCGCAAAAGCAGTCAATTCAATTGCTTCTAAAGTGGAATTTCCGCCAGTTCCTGCAATGACAGGTATGCGCCCAGCAATATGCTCAACTGCTACTTTAATAAGTTCACTATGTTCCTCAACATTGACCGTGGGTGACTCTCCAGAGGTGCCAACAATCACAATACCGTGAGTACCTTGCTCAACATGCCAGTCAAGTAAAGACTTCAGACTTGGCAAATCTAATTTACCATCGGCCAACATTGGCGTGGCGATGGCAACAATACTACCTAAGATAGGTAAATTTGGATAAAGTTCTTTAATATTCATTTTGTAATTGTAGCCCAATGAGGTTTTGCTTTACAGCACAAATCCTTTGAATCATTGCAGGTTTTGGCCTTTCCAAATAACCCTGCTCAAAAGAAACGACCGAATAATCACTCCGTGCTTGCATATATTGCCACAACTCATCCTTTTGTAACAAAAATGCAGGATTGGAAGGCTTACCGAACCGTTCATTACCTAACGCAAAAGTTTCATAAATGATGACACCGCTAGGTAATATTAGGTCGAGTAACTGTTGGATATGCGGACGATAAAGATAGTTTGTCACCATGATGCCATCAATTGGATATGCATCTGGTAGTAACGGAAAATCAGCCTGTTCTAAATCTAGCTCAAGAACGTGTAGGTGATTTTGCAAATGAATAGGTAAGGAGTGCTTCAGCTCTAAGATTGGGCTGGTGTTTAAATCGATTGCAAGGACTTGATAACCTAACTCCAAAGCTAACTTGCTATGACGC
The DNA here is from genome assembly GCF_003072505.1 of Polynucleobacter rarus. GTDB lineage: Bacteria > Pseudomonadota > Gammaproteobacteria > Burkholderiales > Burkholderiaceae > Polynucleobacter > Polynucleobacter rarus. The sequence goes on along the minus strand of NZ_NTGB01000001.1, from coordinate 327,535 downwards.
CCACTACCACAAGCCAAATCTAGAACAAAACCTTGCTCAGTTTTAGGAATTAAAGAAATAAACCTCTTCACCCAATCTGAAGGAGCAACACTACTATGAGTAATCAAGACCCATCGCCTCGCGCACATCTCGCATCGTTTCTTGTGCAACTTTACGAGCATTATCACAACCATCCGCAATAATTGCCCTTAACAAACTAGGATCATCCAAATACTTTTGAGCTCTTTCTAGCATGGGTTGCTGCTCTACTAAAATACTTTTTATTAAAGGCTCTTTACATTCAATACAACCAATACCCGCACTCTGACAACCACTTTGCACCCAAGCTTTGGTCGTCTCTTCCGAGTAGACTTCGTGCAATTGCCAAACTGGACAATGCTTTGGATTTCCTGGATCGGTTCTTCTTACGCGCGCTGGATCGGTGGGCATCGTCTTCACTTTTTTAGTGATAGACTCTTCGCTTTCCCGCATAGAGATTGTATTTTGATACGATTTAGACATCTTTTGACCATCTAGGCCAGGCATTTTGGATGCTGGCGTTAGTAAGGCCTGTGGTTCAACCAGGATAATTCTTCTGGAACCTTCAAGATAGCCAAACAATCTTTCACGATCACCCATCGATAAACTTTGATCTTCATGCACAATGGCTTTGGCTGTTTCAAGGGCTTCTTGATCGCCCTTCTCCTGAAAAGCAGTTCTAGCTTCTAGATAAAGTTTGGTTCTTTTACCGCTGAGCTTTTTAGCGGCGATCATCGCCTTTTCTTCGAAACCAGCTTCACGTCCGTAGAGATGGTTAAAACGTCTAGCAACTTCACGCGTCATTTCTACGTGAGGGATTTGATCTTCGCCAACGGGAACCTGCTGGGCACGGTACATTAAAATATCGGCCGCTTGTAACAAGGGATAACCTAAAAAGCCATAGGTCTGTAAATCTTTTTCTTTGAGTTTTTCGATCTGATCTTTATAGGTTGGCACCCGCTCTAACCATCCCAAAGGAGTGCCCATCGAGAGGAGTAAGAACAATTCCGCATGTTCAGGCACACGGCTTTGAATAAATAAGGTGCTTTGGGTTGGGTCAACGCCGGCTGCAAGCCAGTCAACTACCATATCCCAAACTGAAGCTTCAATAATCTCTGGACTGTCGTAATGCGTGGTTAAAGCATGCCAATCTGCTACAAAGAAAAAGCAGGGATATTCGGATTGCAAACGAATCCAATTTTTAAGAACCCCGTGATAATGACCAAGGTGCAAGGAGCCCGTCGGGCGCATTCCAGAAATAACGCGTTCAGCAAACATAATTAATTAAAGTTGAATAATGACCAAACTGGTTTTAATGAAGTAGGTAACATTGGAAGTGTACCTAAATCTGTGTGACTCTCATCTGGTGAATGAAAATCAGAACCCCTAGAAGCATAAAATCCATAGCGTAAAGCTACTTTTTCATACTCATGATATTGATAGGGGGCATGACTCCCCGTAACGACCTCAATTCCTTGACCACCAAACTCTTTAAATGATTTATACATCTCATCTTTTTGTAATTCAGTGAGTCGGTACCGTCCAGGATGGGCAATCACGGCCACCCCCCCAGCCGTTGTAATCCAAGTAACAGCCTCTCGTAAAGTAGCCCAAGCATGCTCAACATAACCAGGCTTACCAGGTGTCAAAAATCTGGTAAACACCTCTTCGATATCCTTACAAACCTCTTGATCAACTAAAAACCGCGCAAAATGAGTACGGGATAATAACTCTGGATTGCCACAAAATTGCATCGCCCCTTCGTAAGCATCAGGCACACCGACTTTTGCAAGTTGATCAGCCATTAACTTGCCACGCGCTACTCTGCCGTCCCTTGTTTGCAGTAAGCCGGCCACCAAGCCTTCATGCTCAGGATTAATTCCTAGGCCAACAATATGAATGGTTTGATCCATCCAACTCACCGAGATTTCAACACCGCTAACATACTTCATACCCAGATCAATTGCTGCCTTTTGAGCCCGTGCTTGACCACCAATCACATCGTGATCGGTGAGCGACCAAAGCTCTACGCCATTCGTTTGCGCCCGGATTGCTAAATCTTCCGGAGAAAGAGTGCCATCTGATACTACCGAATGGCAGTGTAAATCGGCATTTGTAATGTTCATTGACTTATTTTAATGGTTTTGCATCAAATCTTGGCAAGAAAATTACCGAACAATGATTTAAAGTTCCATCAGACTATCTAAATAAAGTGCTTTTGTCAGCAGTTTAGAAATTAATTTATCAATTTCAATGAGATAGAACTATGGATTGTTAGTATTCCCCCTAACGGCTAAAGCATTAGGTCAAAGAAGTATCAACAATTCTTCTAGGTGCAGCTAAATACTCTTTGGACTGCATTTCAATAATTCTTGAAACGGTACGATGAAACTCATTAGCCATTTGTCCTTCAACATATAAAGCATGTGCTTCTACTTCTGCGGACATAATTAACTTAATTTTGTGGTCATAAAAGACATCAATCACCCAAGTAAATCGTCTTGCCTCACTCGACATCCTTGGTGTCATCATTGGGATATCACTCAAGATGACCGAATGAAACATTTCGGCAATTTCTAAATAATCATTTTGCGAGCGAGGTCCACCACATAAAGTCTGAAAATCAAACCAAGCAATTCCACCAGCCCTGCGTTTACATGGAATAACGCGATTTTCGATATGCAGCTCCTTTGCTTCATCAGTGTGGGCACCCGCCAAACTATCAAAGGTTTTGACTAACTCAAGATCTACTTCAGGACTCAAAGGATATAAATAAACTTGCACTTGATCCATTAAGACTTTTCTGTAGTCAACTCCAGCGTCTACGTTAACGATGTCGAGCTTTTCTTCTAATAATTGGATGGCAGGTAAAATCCGGTCTCGATGCAGGCCGTCTGGATAAAGCTTATCCGGACGGTAATTGGAAGTCATGATAAATTGCACATTATTCTTGAATAATGCATCCAACAAACGATACAGAATCATCGCATCCGCAATATCACTGACGTGAAACTCATCAAAGCAGATGAGACTATATTTCTGACCTATTTTTTTTCCTAAAATCTCAAGTGGATCGGCATGCCCTCTTAAGTCTTGGAGTTCGCGATGCACTTCCCGCATGAACTCATGGAAATGCAGACGAGTTTTTTTCTGAATTTGGATGGCATCATAAAAGGAGTCCATGATAAAGGACTTTCCACGCCCAACCCCGCCCCAAAAATAAACGCCCTTGGGTGGAGGATTGTTTTGGCTTCTAAACTTAGCAAAAATACCAGAACTCTTTGCTGGAAAGGATTCCCATGCGTCTTGAGCTACCTGCAGACGAGCAATTGCAGCCTCTTGGGCTGCATCGCTCGAATATCCTTTTTTTTCTAAAGACTGGTGATATAAATCTGTAACGCGCATTAATACAACTTTTAGAAATTCAAGGCACGATTATCCGTCGCTGCCAAAGCTGCTTCACGCATCACTTCTGAAAGACTTGGATGAGGATGGCAAACTCTAGCGATATCCTCCGCAGCAGCCTTAAACTCCATCGCAACAACTGCTTCAGCAATTAAGTCTGAAGCTGCTGAGGCAATAATATGCACGCCTAAAATTTCATCTGTCGTCGCATCGGCTAAGATTTTCACAAAACCGTCACTTGCACCCATCCCTAAAGCCCGGCCATTCGCAGCAAATGGGAATTGACCTGGCTTATAAGCACGACCCTCTGCTTTCAATTGTTGTTCTGTTTTACCAACCCAAGCAATTTCTGGAGAAGTATAGATGACCCAAGGAATACAGTTGTAATCGATATGTGGCTTTTGACCAGCCATGACTTCAGCGACTAACACACCTTCGTCTTCTGCTTTGTGTGCAAGCATCGGACCACGAATCACATCACCAATTGCGTACACACCAGCAGCGGCTGTCGCGCAGGTATGATCATCAACTGGAATAAAGCCACGCTCATCCGTTTTTAGACCAATCGCTTCTAGGTTTAAGTTCTCCGTATTCGGCACTCTTCCTACTGAAACGATTAAGCGATCCACCACGAGCGACTGTGCATTACCTTGATCATCGGCATAGCTAATCTTGACATTGTTTTTGCCAGCAACCACGCTCTCAATTTTCACCCCTAAATTAAATTTGAGGCCTTGCTTCGTGAAAAGTTTTTTGGCTTCATTGGCAACACCTGTGTCACACGCGCCCAAGAAGCTTGGCATTGCTTCTAAAATTGTTACATCAGAGCCGAGTCGTCTCCAAACAGAACCGAGCTCAAGACCAATCACACCGGCACCAATAACGCCTAAATTTTTAGGCACCGCATCAAACTGTAAACCACCTTCATTGTCACAAATCAATTTGTTATCAACTTTAATGCCTGGTAGGTGACGCGCTTTTGAACCTGTAGCAATGATGACTTGCTTAGCACTCACAAGACCCGCGTCTTTGCCAGTGATTTCGACTTGATATCGATCACCTTCTTTCGCCTTAAAAGAGGCATAACCTTTGAGCAAAGTAATTTTATTTTTCTTGAACAAATAAGCAACGCCACCAGTCATTTTGGTGACGATATCATTTTTGCGTCCAACCATCTTTGTCACATCAAGGGACAGTTCTTTCACAGAAATACCGTGAGACCCGAGGTGGTGACCAACATTCTCATACTCTTCAGAAGAAGCGAGTAAAGCCTTAGAAGGAATACAACCAACGTTCAAGCAAGTACCGCCCAAGCGTGGTTCACCTTTGGGATCATCATATGCATTTCCTTCTGCACATGCTACTTTAAAACCTAATTGAGCAGCACGAATAGCAGCAATATAGCCACCAGGACCGGCACCAATAACTAAAACGTCAAATTCTTGACTCATATGCAAACTTTCTTAACAGTGATTAAATTTCGAGTAAAAGGCGTGAAGGATCTTCTAACGCTTCTTTCATCGCAACTAAACCGAGTACCGCTTCACGACCATCAATAATGCGGTGATCATAAGACAAGGCCAAGTAATTCATCGGACGGATCACAATTTGACCATCTTCCACGACCGCACGATCCTTGGTTGCATGAATTCCCAAAATCGCTGACTGAGGTGGGTTGATAATCGGTGTTGACAGCATAGAACCAAAAATACCGCCGTTTGAAATAGAGAATGTTCCGCCAGTTAAGTCTTCCAGCGTTAATTTACCGTCGCGTGCTTTGGCACCGTATTCTGAGATTTTTTTCTCAATTTCAGCAAGACTCATCTGATCACAGTTACGCAAAATTGGCACAACCAAACCACGCGGTGAACCAACTGCAATACCGATGTCAAAATAGCCGTGGTACACAATGTCATTGCCATCAACAGAAGCATTAAGGATTGGGTATTTCTTCAAAGCATGTACTGCAGCTTTCACAAAGAAAGACATAAATCCTAACTTTGCTCCATGCTCTTTTTCAAATATATCTTTATATTTGTTACGCATACTAATGACTGGTGCCATATTGACTTCATTAAACGTTGTCAAGATGGCATTCGTTGACTGGGATTCGATCAGGCGCTGTGCAATTCTTGCGCGTAAGCGACTCATTGGAACACGCTCTTCTGGACGATCACCCATCGGTACTTGCACTGCCGGAGCAGAAGCCTGTTTCTGAACAACTGGAGCAACTACGGGTGCAGGCGCTGAACCTGCACCGAGAGCATCCGCTTTCGTGATACGACCATCTTTACCACTGCCAGCAACTTGATTTGCAGCAATGTTTTTCTCAGCCAGAATTTTTGCAGCTGACGGCATCGCAATAGAACCAGATGGTGCAACAACGGCCGTTGGCGCTGCTGCTTGAAGAGCTGGAGAAGCGGCAGTTGGTGCAGATGCAGGCACCGCTTTAGCATCGCTATCAATCTTTGCAATAACTTGATCAGAAACAACTAAACCACCACTTTCAATCAAAATTTCTGACAAGACACCTGCTGATGGAGCTGGTACTTCTAAGACAACTTTATCCGTTTCAATTTCGATCAAGATTTCATCTTGAGCAACCATATCGCCCGGTTTTTTCTTCCACTGTAATAAAGTTGCTTCGGCAACTGACTCAGACAACTGAGGAACTTTTACATCAAACGTAGCCATGCTGATAATCCTTATAGTATTAATTTATATTACTTATTTAGTGATGTTGACGCCTTTGAGTTTGGCGAATGCCGTATCAACTAAAGACTTTTGTTGTTCTTGATGAAGATGTGAATATCCACAAGCTGGAGAAGCTGACGCTGGGCGTCCCGCATAACCAAGCTTTTGACCTTCGCTCATATTTTCAAAAATATTATGTTGAATAAAGAACCATGCTCCTTGGTTCTGAGGCTCATCTTGACACCAAACTAACTCAGTTAAATTTGGATATTTTTTGATCTCAGCTGCAAATGCTTTATGTGGGAATGGATACAACTGTTCCACACGAATAATGGCAACATCTTTAGACTTTTTGGATTCGCGCGCTTTTACCAAATCGTAATATACCTTACCAGAACAAATAATCATCCTTGTAACATTAGCGGCTACTACATCTTTATTTTTTTCTGGAATGACGGTATGGAATTCACCTTTAGTAAATTCAGTAATTTCAGAAGTTGCATCTTTGTTCCTGAGCAAGGACTTCGGCGTCATAATGATCAAAGGCTTACGGAATGGACGAATCATCTGACGGCGTAACAAATGGAAAATTTGTGATGCCGTAGTCGGTTGAACAACTTGCATGTTCATATCCGCACACAACTGCATGAAACGCTCTAATCTAGCTGATGAATGCTCAGGACCTTGACCTTCATAACCATGAGGCAACATCATCACTAAACCATTTACTCGGCCCCACTTTACTTCACCAGAAGCGATAAACTGATCGATTACTACCTGCGCACCATTGGCAAAATCACCAAATTGTGCTTCCCAAATAGTTAGAGTATTAGGCTCTGCAGAAGAATAACCATATTCAAAACCTAACACAGCCTCTTCTGACAAAATCGAATCAATTACAGTAAAGTTAGCTTGTCCTTCGACAACGTGTTGCAAAGGAATATAAGTGCCTGTATCCCACTTTTCGCGATCTTGATCATGGATGACAGAATGGCGATGCGTAAATGTGCCGCGACCACTATCCTCACCGGACAAACGAATTGGATAACCACTAGCAACCAAGGAAGCGAAAGCCATGTGCTCGCCCATTCCCCAATCGACACCAATCTCGCCACGTCCCATCGCACCACGATTACGTAAAACGGTTTCGACTAATGGATGCGCCTTAAAGCCAGCGGGTAAAGTTGTAATTTTTTCAGCTAAACGCTTCCATTCCGTGAGTGGAATGGCAGTTTCTGCGTTATCGGTCCATTTTCGATTTAAAAACGGTGCCCAATCAACTGCGTATTTACCTTTAAAGTTCGTTAATACTGGATCGGATGTTCTTTGACCAGCTTCTAACTCGGCACGGTATTTTTTAACCATGTCATCACCACCACCTGCTGGAATAACACCTTGCGCTTCTAATTTATCAGCGTATAGTTTTCTCGTGCCAGGATGCGCGGCAATTTTTTTATACATCAATGGTTGTGTCATTGACGGCGTGTCTTGTTCATTGTGACCTAACTTACGGAAACAAATGAGATCGATCATGACATCTTTTCTGAACTTAGTACGGTATTCAACCGCCAATTGAGTAGCCAGAACAACTGCTTCAGGATCATCACCATTCACGTGCAAAATTGGTGACTCAATCGTCTTCATAATGTCAGTACAGTACAAAGTAGAGCGTAAGTCGCGTGGATCGGAAGTAGTAAAACCGATTTGGTTATTAATCACTATATGAATCGTACCGCCGGTGTGATAACCACGAACTTCTGAGAGTGCTAAAGTCTCTTGCACAACACCTTGACCAGCAATAGCAGCGTCACCGTGAACTAAGACTGGCAACACTTGGCTACCCGTCGTGTCGCCGCGGCGATCCATCCTTGCTCGAACCGATCCTTCTACCACCGGATTTACGATCTCTAAATGAGAAGGATTAAAAGCTAAGGATAAATGAACGGGACCACCAGCTGTAGAAATATCGCTAGAGAAACCTTGGTGATATTTCACATCGCCCGAAGGTAAATCCTCTGGTGCAGTGTGATCAAATTCGGCAAACAAATCGGTTGGCATTTTCCCTAATGTATTCACTAATACATTTAAACGACCACGATGGGCCATACCAATCACTATCTCTTGCACACCAGCGAGACCAGCCGCGTCCAAAATTTCGTCCATCTGCACAATAAAGCTCTCGCCGCCTTCTAGAGAGAAACGCTTTTGGCCGACATATTTAGTATGTAAATAGCGCTCAAGACCCTCTGCTGCAGTGAGTCGATCCAAAATATTCACTTTTTTCTTTGCGTCAAAATTGGCCTTAGAGCGAATTGACTCTAATTTTTCTTGCCACCATTTTTTAATGTTTTGGTCAGTAATATACATATACTCTGAGCCAATCGAACCACAATAAGTTTGACGTAAATTTTCGAGCAAATCACGCAAAGTCATCTTATCTTTGCCAAAGAATGTATTGCTCGTATTAAATACGATATCCATGTCAGAGTCTTTAAATCCATAAAAAGCAGGATCTAGTTCAGGGATATTAGGACGCTCGGTACGCTTGAGAGGATCTAAGTCTGCCCAACGGGTACCAACATTTCGGTAAGTAGCAATTAATTGCTGAACTGCAACGCGTTTACGGCCCATTTCTGAATCGGCTGAATCGTCAACAGTTCGAATTGGACCTTGCTTAGATCTCTCAGCAAAGGATGCAATTACAGGCGCATGTGCCACGTCTTTTGCATCTGACCCATCAACTGCCGGCAAATGTTGCACGGAGTCAAAATAGGTACGCCAATTATCGGCGACAGAATTGGGATCTAATAAATAAGCTTCGTAAAGCTCTTCTACGTAGGGGGCATTGCCACCAAATAGGTATGAATTACCTTGATAAGACTGCATCATGTTGCTCACCTTTTCCTCGGGTATTCCGAAATGAAGTGGGTTAAAAACCATCTGCAGTTCGGCTCCACCGACTTGCAGATTGCGATAAAAAACTCAACCGCATGAGTATTACTCAACTTAGCATACTCTAAATTGATGAATAAACATTGTGGTTGTGTGAAATTCTAAACTATTTAATCAAACATCGATTGAATTGTCTTTTCAAAATGGTGCGAAGAAGACTTTGGGTACATCATCTTTCATCCAGTATGCTTTTTGCCAATTTGTAGGATAAATCTTACAAATCTTTCAGAAATATCTGATTTATTTAAATTTATCAAATAGTTATATTTAAATTTTCAACCAAAGATAATTAAAGATAAAGATGAATCAATTATTAGATGAAAACCTCAATAAAAAATATATTAGTACCAAACAATCAGCAGTTTTATTAAACGTTTCGCTCGGTACAGTTCAAAAAATGGTCGAATCAGGAGAGTTATTAGCTTGGAAAACCAGAGGTGGTCACAGAAGAATACTAGTCGCATCCCTTCAAGCTTTGTTAAATGAGCGTCAAAAACTATTTGAACATTTATCTAAAAGTGAAAATACTTTATTAAGTTTTCACCGAAATTTAGAGGATCACGAAAATCTATCGTCTATATTATCTAGATTTAAAAAGCCATTTGAACTGAAAACAAGTTTTAATTATCTTGAGGGTTTGATGCTAGCAGTAGAGTTAAAGCCAAATGTAATATTCATTGATAGCCGGCTACCATCCATCGAGAAAACGCTATTAATCTTTTTCTTGAGTCAAAATACTCAGACAGTGAAAATCCCTGTATTAATTAACAAAAAATTTATAGAAATGGATCAGGATTCGAAAGCATTAACTGTTGAAGATAGTGAGTTATTAGCACCTTATCTCTTTAAAAACAAGAAGGTATTACTCACGCCAGACTGTATTTTGAACCACCCTCACCTGATTGCATATGAAGATGATTATTATGAGTCACATCCTGATTTAAATTACACTTATTTCGAAGATCGTATCGCCACAATGGATGCTTAGCATAATTAATTCAATATGGATCAAAAATTTAAGGCCTATTATTAATAGGCCTTAATTTTTGAAGTACGTTCGTAGTATTGATTAAATTAAAAACAAACTTCTATCTTTGCCTGCAATCCAAAGGGGCTCTTTACCTCTTCCCGTCCAGGTTTGACCGTTTTCCGGATTGCGATATTTAGGGGTCACTTTACTTGAGGAATTACCGCCTAACTTCGGCTTACTAGCCCTATTCGGAAAAATATCACTAATATCTAAGTCATATTCTTCAATAATCGATTTTACTTTTTCAATTCCCTCGACTCTATGACGTGTTTTCTCTTCTGTGATTGCTTTTTCGATTTCTTCTTTTTGCTTAATTAATTCTTGAATTTTTGAAGACATAATAATCCTTATTATTTATTTAATTACTTTACAAGCTACCAGCATATTATACGCTAATTATCTATTAACCTAAAAATAAAAGCACTTGTAATTTAAGTCTTTAAATAAACCTCTCTTTACTCGATGTCAATAACAGTTAATTTATTATCAACTACAATATTAACAGTATTAATATTATTTATTAATTAATCAAATACTTATATACTTTAAACAAATTATGTCAAATTCAATAATTGGTTACTTAGCGGCATTTTTAACAACTGTGGCATTTGTTCCGCAAACATATCGAGCACTAAAATCCAAGGATTTGTCGAGTATTTCTTTAAATATGTACTTATTATTTACTTTTGGAGTAGTACTGTGGATTTACTATGGATATTCCACTGAGAGTTGGCCAGTTCTCATTGCAAACGTGATTACTCTGATTCTTTCAAGCATCATTTTAGTGTTGAAGATAAAAGACCAATATTTCTAAAGCCATTTAATGGGTGTAATGTCGATGGAGCGCTCGCCATCGCTAAACATGACTTGACCCTCTTGGATGGTTGCTTGCAGTTGCATGGAGCGTTTTGCCATGGACTCTAGCTCAGCAGAAAGTGCATCTTCAATATAAAAAATTTCTAAGTTACGCAACCTAGTTAACTTGTTTTCAATATTTTTAAACCATACGTGTGAGGCATGTTGGTAAGCATACACAAACGCTTTTTCTGATTTATTGCTTGCTTTGATAATTGCTCGATCGTCCGGTTGACCCACTTCAATCCACACTCGAAACTGATCTGTGTAGTCTTTGATGTAAACATCTGGCTCACCCGCGTCCGATAAACCCGGTCCAAACGCTATCACAGCGTCGCCATTACACATCGCATCGAGTTGATAGGCCTGCAAGGCAAAAGTTAATAGACGAATCATCATCCGTTCATCAGTTTCACTGGGATGCTTGGCAATCGTCAAGGCATGATCAGCATAATAGCCGTGATCAATATCGGCGATGCCAATATTTACTTTATAAACTACGGATTTGATTGCCATCTAGAAAAGATCCTTCACGCCTCAAGGCTTGTTGATTATTTATTAATTCATCCATAAATTGAAAATCATTTTAGTCTTTATTGAGAGCTCAAAAAAATTCTTTTAAAGCAAAGTAAAATGGATTCCTAATGAAAATGATAAAAAAATCAAATCTTCCAACCAAGCTTTGCGTCCATTGCGGCCTCTCGTTCACTTGGCGAAAAAAATGGGAACGCGACTGGGAGTCTGTCAAGTACTGCTCCGATCGTTGCCGTAAAAGTTCAAACTCATGAAAACTTTAAGACTGATTCTTGGCGATCAACTGAATCAACAACATTCTTGGTTTGAAAAAATAAATGCTAATACTCATTATTTATTCGTTGAGATTCGCCAAGAAACTGATTATGTTCTGCACCACGCCCAAAAGGTATTAGGTATTTTTGCAGCAATGCGTCAATTTGCTGAGGAATTAAAAGAACAAGGTCATCACGTTATTTACCTCCCCATTGGTAAAACTCTCTCAAACCATGATCTTACTTTTTGGATTGATCAGGTTCTGAAAGAAAACCAATACGAAAAATTTGCTTACATCGAACCAGATGAATACCGCTTAGACGCGCAGTTAAAAGGGTATGCGCAAAGCTTAACAATCCCCTCAGTGGTTGTGACTGCAGAGCATTTTTTAACGACGCTCTTTGAGGTCGCTGAAGTTTTTCAAGGTCAAAAAAAATGGCTGATGGAAACTTTCTATCGAAAAATGAGAATTAGTTCCAACATCCTCATGGACAGTAATAAAAAGCCATTAGGCGGCAAATGGAATTTTGATGCCGAAAATCGTAAACCCTACAAAGGTCAACCACCAGAGCCAAATGATCATCGGGCTTCGCAAGATCTTTCTGTAATCTGGCAAGAAATTCAAGATGCGCAGATTAAGACTTTTGGTGACCCGTCAGAAAAAGATTATCGCTGGCCAACCAGTCGTGCGCAAGCGCTCAAAGACTTAGATCATTTCATCACATACCGCCTGCCCTACTTTGGTGATTTTCAGGATGCCCTGACCTTACACGCCTGGCGTTTATTCCACTCCTTTTTATCCTTTGCCCTGAATACAAAGATGTTGCATCCAACTGAGGTCATTGAACGTGCCCAAAGTGCTTACGCAGCAGGTCATGCACCACTGACTTCAGTAGAAGGATTTATTCGGCAAATTTTAGGTTGGCGGGAGTACATCAGAGGTATTTATTGGTCACAGATGCCTGGTTATGAAGATAAAAACTACTTAAGTAACACCCAAGACTTACCCCCTTGGTTTTGGACAGGGCAAACCAAAATGCAGTGCCTTTCTGTGACGATAAAACAGTCACTCGAACATGCCTATGCGCATCATATTCAACGCCTCATGATTACGGGTAACTTTGCTCTATTGGCTGGGCTGCATCCAAAACAAGTTCACGAATGGTATCTAGGCATTTATATTGATGCTTTTGAATGGGTAGAGCTACCCAACACGATAGGGATGAGTCAATTTGCAGATGGCGGCTTATTAGCAACCAAGCCTTACGTCTCGAGTGCTGCGTACATCAACAAAATGAGTGATTACTGTAAAACCTGTCACTATGATTGGAAAGCCAAAATCGGTGCTAATGCTTGTCCAATGAATTCCTTATATTGGGACTTTTTTGATAGGCATCAAGATCAATTAGCGAGTAATCCGAGAATTGGGATGTCTTACGTGACTTTAAAGAAAATGGCTCCAGAAGATTTAGCTGCAATCAAATCTCAAGCTAAAATGCTCTTATCCAACATCAACGAACTTTAAACTTTTATGTCCGAACAATTTACTGATTTAATGTCCCTCGACGATACTTTTGAAAGTGAAGTCGTCCGCGTTGAAATAGCCGATAAAAATCTTGCCGTGTATAGCGTGAATGGTGAAATCTATTGCACTGATAACCTGTGTACGCATGGCAATGCGCTGTTATCGGATGGATTTTTAGAGGGCTTTGATATTGAGTGCCCCTTTCATCAAGGCAGATTTGACATTCGTGACGGTCGCGTTACTTGTGAGCCCGCCTCAAAACCAGTGAAATCCTACCCCATTCAGGTCAAAGAAGGTCGAGTATTTGTTGATTTAAGCTGATTTTCAGGTACTTTTTCATGATTTAGGCTACTTAAGTAGGCATTTTTGCCTTAAAAGGTTTAAAATCACGTTTATGAAAAAACCTGAACTTTTAGCTCCCGCTGGCAGCCTTGCCATGTTAAAAACTGCTTTTGAATTCGGCGCTGACGCCGTTTATGCTGGGCAGCCTCGATATTCCTTACGCGTTAGAAATAACGATTTCGGTGACATCAATGTCCTCGCAGAAGGAATTAACCATGCACACGAATTGGGTAAACAATTTTATCTAGTCTCCAATGTCTTGCCTCACGGTGGTAAGGTCAGAACTTTTATTAAAGATATTTCCCCTGTCATCGAATTAAAACCTGATGCTTTGATCATGTCGGACCCAGGCCTCATCATGATGGTTAGAGAAAACTGGCCTGATATGCCAATTCATTTATCGGTTCAATCTAATACTGTAAATGGTGCTGCAGCGCGTTTTTGGCATAAAGTCGGTGTAACCAGAATCATCCTATCTCGCGAATTATCTTTAGATGAAATCGATGCAGTCCGCCAAGACTGTCCAGAAATGGAATTAGAAGTCTTTGTTCATGGTGCTCTGTGTATTGCTTACTCTGGTAGATGTTTATTATCAGGCTACTTTAACCACCGCGACCCTAATCAAGGCGCTTGCACGAATTCTTGTCGTTGGGATTATAAAATTTATCCAGGATCTGAAGATGCGACAGGCGATATTTACTTATTAGAAGAAGGTAATCGTCCCGATGCTTTAATGCCAATTGAAGAAGACATGCACGGCACGTACATTCTGAATTCGAAAGATTTAAGAGCGATTGAGCATATTGAAAAACTCACTGCCATGGGTATTGACTCAGTCAAAATTGAAGGTCGTACAAAGTCTCCTTACTACGTGGCGAGAACTTGCCAATCCTACCGTGCTGCCATTGAAGATGCTGCAGCGGGTAGACCATTTAATCCGGTGCTATTAGGTCATTTAGAAGGCCTTGCCAATCGTGGCTATACGGACGGCTTTTACCAACGTCACCATGACAATGAGTATCAAAACTATTTAAAAGGATTTTCTATTTCTGGCAGAAGTATTTATGTCGGTAATGTATTAGAAGTTGATCCCGTTAAAGGTGTCAAGATTGAAGTCAAAAATCGCTTTGCAGTAGGTGATAAAGTTGAAGTGATTGAGCCAAATGGTAATACGGATTGTGTGATTGAAGAATTGTGGAATCTCAATGGAGAGCCGATTAAAGTTGCTCCTGGTGCTGGCCACACAGTTTATGCCAAGATTCCATGCCAGACGAACGCAGCTTATATTGCTCGTTATATCCAAGGCGATCCACGTTCCAAACTTGAGAAAATTTCGGTTTTAGAAGTTTAAATCGGTTAATTGATGGCTATCTTAGAGAATTTAGGGACAGCCTACAAAGCTCTCGTTATTGGTGCGAATGGTGCTATTGGGAGTGCTTTGGTAAAAGCGATGCAAAGCGACCCTCACTGCACTCTTGTCATGGGTATCTCTAGAAGTAGCGAGATCTCGATTGATATTTCAAACGAAGAGTCGATTCAACACGCCAGCTCTGTTCTCGAATCAAAAGGCCCGTTTGATTTAATTATTTTAGCTACGGGCATTTTGCATCAGGCGCCAATCATCCCGGAAAAAAAACTAGATCAACTCAACCTAGATTACTTACAAAAGGTCTTTGCAATCAATACATTTGGCCCAGCCTTAGTGATTAAACACTTTCACCGCTTATTAAGTAAAAAAAGGTCTCTCTTCGTTTGTATCTCAGCCAAAGTCGGGAGTATCGAAGATAATCGCTTAGGGGGTTGGTACAGTTATCGTGCCTCGAAGGCGGCCTTAAATATGCTCATTAAAACTGCAGGCATAGAAATTCGCCGTACTTACCCAGAAACAACCCTCGTAGCATTACACCCTGGGACCGTTAATAGTCGCCTCTCGCAACCATTTGGTGGGGAAAAAACCGGTCAAGCACCAGAGGACGCCGCCCTTAAAATGTTGCAGGCCCTAGGGCAAGTCCCAACAACTTCACCATCGATCTTTTTGAGCTACGATGGCTCTACTATTCTCTGGTAAATGTTACCAATTCATAAAAGAAAAGCCCATGCAATTTAATCCTGAAATAAAAAACTTTGGGCAGATGTTGGATCAAGTTAATATCCAAACTTACGAAACCAGTCGCAACTATCTGACTGGTTCTGTCACCTATTTATCCCCATATATTAGCCATGGCTTTGAAACCATGCCAAATATCGTAACCCAGTTAAAAAGAAAACATGGCTTAACGCCTCAACATAAACTCTATGCAGAGTTAGGCTGGCGTGAATATTACTATCATGTGTGGGGACATTTGGGGGATGATATTTTGCAAGATATTCGACCACCCCTTCAGGATGTCAACTATCAAGACACAATGCCGGAAGATGTATTGCAAATGAATACCGGACTTGCGCCAATCGATCTAGCGATTAGTGAGCTATATGAGAACGGTTATCTGCATAACCATGCCAGAATGTGGCTCGCTAGTTACCTCATCCATTTCCGAAAAATCCATTGGCGCACCTGCGCCGATTGGATGTATGGCTATTTACTCGACGGTGATTTAGCTTCCAACCATCTTTCTTGGCAATGGGTTGCTAGTACTTTTAGCAATAAGCCTTATTTATTTAATGCTGAGAATGTCGCGAAATTTGCACCGCCTGAGTGGCATTGCTCAGGCTCACTGCTCGATCAATCTTATGACGCCTTAGAAGTCATCGCTCGTTCAAATCAAACCTTTAAAAAGAACAGTCTAAAGCCACTATCTAAGCAAGAAATACCCCTACTACAGTCAAGGCCTAGCGACGCGTTATCAAAAAAGTACTCAGTAATGACTGATTTAAAGCAATTTGAAATGACCAAAAGTAATCAACTTCGTTTGATTCACCCATGGCATTTAAAGGCCAAATCGGACGAAAAATTTCAGTTAGGAATTATCCATCTTACTTTTCATGAAAAATTTCCTTGGTCTGAAAAGCGTTGGGATTTTGTTCTAAATAGAATGTCTCAACTATGTGATGTCATCGTACTAGGTGATTTAGAAGAAATACTCCTGCCTTTTTTTAGTAAACGCTCAACCATGCGTATTGATGTCCAAAATACTTTTAATCCAGAATATGCAATCTTGCTTGACGAACTAACTAAAACTAACGATACGGTGATTCATCCAATTGAGCGCTTCTTGGCAGATCCAGAAACCTTCTGTCCTTCTTTTACTAAGTTTTGGCAAATCGTTACTAAAAAAGAAAAATTTCCTCAACCCTAATAAAATCGTTATAGTGAGTTAGGCTTCAATAATCGATTTACAACTGTGGAGTATGCGATGGCTAAATTACCAATGGGTCTTTTGAAAAAAGTTTTTTTTGTTAGTCTTTTCTCTTTATTGTTAAGCTCCTGCGCTGGCCCTACCATTGAACAATACGCGAACGAAAAACCTAATTTAGCGTTATCAGACTACTTCAATGGCAAAGTCAAAGGCTACGGTATCTTTACAGACCGGAGTGGCAAAGTAGTCAAACGCTTTACAGTCGACATTTTATGCGACTGGAAAGACATCAATGGTGTAAAAACCGGTACATTAGATGAATCCTTTCTTTATTCCGATGGCACCACTCAAAAGCGTATTTGGACCATTCAACAAAGCGCTAATAATGCCTTCATTGGCACTGCTGCGGATGTAAAGGGTAGTGCTTTGGGTCAGTCCGCAGGTAATGCCTTAAACTGGTCCTACACCCTATTACTGCCTGTTGAGGGCAAAGAAATTGAAGTGCAGTTTAACGATTGGATGTACTTAATTGATTCAAAGGTGATGCTCAATAAAGCTCAAATGAGTAAATTTGGAATCTATCTTGGCGAAGTTACTTTATCCTTTCAGAAAGAATAAGGCTTCCTTTGTTAAAAACGATTCTTAGTATTGTTGGCTTTCAAATCGTCTGGTTTGCATGTGCCTATGGCGCTGCAAGTGAAATTTGGTACTTGCCTTGTATTGCGGGCTTGCTTTATGTGAGCTGCATTTATATTTGGAGTCAAGATAAAAAAGGACTTACCTTGTTTATTTTGGCTTGCTTACTCCTCGGGTTTTTAGTCGACACGATCTTATTACAGCATTCGTTTGTTGTATTTAAAAACCTCAACTCTTACCCCTTTAATCTTTACCAACCTTGGTGGATGACAATTCTGTGGGCAGCGTTTGCCAGTTCCTTTGGTGCTTCTTTTTCTTGGCTAAAGAAGAAATATCTGTTAGCAGCTGTTCTTGGTGGTATTTTTGGACCCATCGCATATTATTCTGGTTCACAATTCGGCGCAATCGAACCCATAACTAGTCTTGGCTTATTTTTAGTAGGTATATTGTGGTTAATCTCAATGCCCATAATGTTAAAGTTATCATTTCGTTTTAACTCTTTTCATCAACCCGAAACAATACTTCCTCACTGAATACGCTCTGCGTAGGCATTCAATGATTCCGTATTGCTTCCCTAAATTGGAGCTCTTATGTTGAAGAAGCTTTTTGTAGCAACCATTGGTCTTCTCTGTTCTATGCTGTACGTGCAATCTTTTGCCCAAGAGTGGCCTGCCAAGAAAACTGTTCGCCTCATTGCCGTTTTTCCACCTGGGGGCTCTGTGGATGCTGTTGCACGTGTCATTGCTCCTGCCCTACAAGAACAACTGAAGCAAAATGTGATTGTTGAAAATATTGGAGGCGCTTCAGGTGTTATCGGTACAGCTGCTGTGAGTAATGCAGAACCCGATGGTTATACTTTTGGCGTGGTCTTTGACACACACGGTGTCAATCAAGCATTAAAAGAAAAACTACCTTATGACACCAAAAAAGATCTCGCACATGTAACCTTAATTGGTACCTCTCCAATGTTGATTGCTGCTAGTAAAGCATCTGGAATCACTACTTTTAAACAATTAGTCGATGACTCAAAAGCCGGTAAACCATCCAATTACGGCTCTATCGGTACCGGCAGTCTTGGTCACTTAGCCATGGCTAGTCTTGCTCAAAAGTCAAAATTTGAATGGACCCATGTTCCTTATCGCGGCGGTGGTCCAATGATGGCTGATGCTCTAGCTGGTCATGTGCAACTTGCAGTAGGTTCCTTGTATTTAATTAAACCGCATGTTGACTCCAATCGAGTCGTACCTCTTGCGGTCACAAGCCCTAAACGAACACCAGAGTTACCAAACGTACCCACTATTGCTGAAAGTGGCTTCCCAGGCTTTGATGCTCCAGCTTGGTGGGGTGTTATTGCTCCAGCCAAAATACCAAAGGATATTGTACAAAAAATGAATGCTGCGATGGTTGCTGTTTTAAAACGTCCGGACATTGCTAAAAAACTAGACGATCAAGGTATTGATATCGTTGCCGGCGGTCCAGAAGTATTTAACCCCTTCTTAGATAAGCAAATGGATACTTGGGGTAAGTTTATTATCGACAATAAAATCAAAGAAACAAATTAGTCCTACAATTTTTTTAATAAGTCTGAACACCATCCCCGCCCCATGAGGCGGGGATTTTTTTGCCTCCCAAAAAGCATTATCTATCTAACAACACCCTCTGCATTTTCTGAGCTGAAGCCACTTTTAAACTGCGCAGAGACTCTCGGTATCTACACTACCAAAAAAGATTGATGTCTTGCAATGCGCTTGGGTAATTTCTGATTAAACTCTTTTTCGTTCACTCTTTCTAATAGTGAATTTGAAATACTCCATAAATTTATTGATTGTCATGATGAAATTAATTCTCAACAAGCTGTCCTTTTTTTTAAATAAAGCAGATGTTTATCTTACAAACGATTTTTATATAGCAACTTTTTATTAACCAACTTATTGATATTTTTAAAGCATCTCTTTTGTGCTTTAACGGGTAAGACTTTGAAGAATCTGAAATATTTATCAAGGACAGGATCGATTTTCTCGCCTACCAAAAATAGACTGATTTTAATTAGGGATTGATGTTTCCTAGAATGGTTATTCGAACTGAAGTCAGTAATCCAGTTCGTAACAAGTAGTAATTTGTATATCTGTGTCATAGCTCTTGACTGATCCTACTAATCCGATTTGATCAAAGGAGATCTATTGAGGCAGATTATTTTTTTAATTAATTTAAGGAATTTTTAATGCGAATGAATATCAACCATCCATATCCAAATAGCATCGAAAGGAGCAAATTTGTTAAGCAGTTTTTTATTAATGTATCTAGCCGTTTCGACCGTCGAGACAATTATTTCTCATACCAGTTTAGAGAACCAATTTCGTCACTTTGTCAGAGAAAAAATAGATGATCTATCTCACCTCATTAGTTTATTTGCACAAAAGTCAATCCTACTTTTAGAGCGACTTGCCGATATTCTTAAAGAGGATCGATATTATTTTTACTTTGATGGTCAGCAATTTATTCCTTCCCCGGAATTCACTTTTTCAATTAACTCACACTTCATAGAGCGTATTACCCACTCAAATCTTGTCGAACTATTGTCATTAAATTGGCTAGTTTGATTTTTTATTAACTTAGATAGGCGCAAGCCACTGGAGTAATTATGTCTGTAACTTTTTTTAATCGTCTTATCGTTTCACCTGGAAAACAACATCGTGTTATTACTAATTTTATTATTGATGAGTTAGGTCTTGATCCTCATGATATTTGTAAAGTAGGTGACCATCTACGTTTTGAGTTCCTCATCGAGAATCGCTCTGCCATGCAAGAGCTCAGCGAGTTATCAAATAAATTTCCCAGCTATAACTTTGACCTAATTTGGTTTGTTGAAAAATGTACTTATGCAAAAGCGGTTCGGTACAAAAATCAACGTTTTTATCCAAGTTCCTATATTGGCTGGGGAATTCAAGATTATCTGATCAAAGATATCCCCCGCAATCGCGAAATAAACCATGTAGATATAGACTGGTCCAATCTTGAATATGATTTATTATTAGCCTCTGAACGCGGTGGCTTTTTAGAAAATACCAAAATCATTCCAGAACTGCTTCCATCAGATGTGCTTGAGGTTTTAACTTCACAGCACTTTTTACCTAGCTCACCGTCAGCCCAAGCACTCGTCCTATTTTTCCTCAGTGAGGATGGAGCAATCCAAGATATTCCAGGACATTATTTGACTCCTGAAATATATGCCGCTGGATTTCAGATGCAAATGATCCCCTTTGATTTAATACCAGACTCGATTAAATCAGATACATTTTTGGAAGATGCATGCCAAATAAGTGGTAAGGAGATTTACCAAAAAATTGACCCCAAACTATTAACCGAAGATATCTGTCTTGCCTCACTTACAACTGACGCGAATGCTATTTCTTTAAAAGATATCCCGACGGCCCTTCGAACTTTAATCATTTGTGAATTTGCACTGCAACTAGATATTAATCAATTTAGATACATCCCCAAAAAAATTCTAAGCCAGGATTTTTGTAATCAATATCCAGCGGCTTTGCAATTTATCCCCAGCGATTTCAAAACACTCGAGTTATGTAAAGAAGCTCTTAGTCTGAACGAAAGTCTTCTTGCGTTTGTCCCTAAGCATTTTATTAATAAATCTTTAGTGAATAAAGTAATTAAACAATCGAATACACCAAATCCATTTTTGGAGTTTGTGCCAAATGAATTGATTACTGAGCGTTTAATTAAAACTTTTATTAAAAAAAATCCTAGTGAATTTAAATACATTCCAGATGAATTTAAATCCTTCGACATCTGTAAGCGCTTTATTCTTAGGCATATAGAAAACTTACGATTTTCACCAATCGAGCTGATTGATGAGCTTTTAAAACATCGTACTATCAGAAATTCATACCTAAAACATCCACAAACATTAACGTTGCTGCCTAAATCCTTTTTAACTAAAGAGTTAGTTTTTGATGGATTTAAAGCTAATGGCATTCAATTAGATGAAATTCCGAACCATTTCATCTCACAAGATTTGATTATTCTGGCGATACGTCGTTTAAAAAATTTACAAGTAAAAAGTGGTTCTTCTTCGATCAATTACCATTCGATCGCAATCCAAAGTTCTAAACCTAAAATTTGGAATTTTGTCCCTGATAAAGTAAAAGATTATGAATTTTGTAAGATTGCGATTATCAATGCCCATCCCTCAATTGAATCCAATATCCTTATTTCTTTACTGCACAATACCCCACGAGAATTAGATGCATTCAATGAATCAGTCCATTGGTTATATTATTTTATTGAGAACAAGTTAAGTGTTTCCTTCAGGAACCAATATTTACATCGTTTAGAATTTTCAGACTATCTTGAAAAAATGATGGATGGCAGTGATGAAGGTGAGAATGAGTTAAAAACTTTTGTCACTCAACTTATAAAGGAAATCCCTCATACACGAAAACAGTTTGAAGCATACCGTGAAATTAGTGCAGCAGCCTGGTCATTATGGTTGGAGTTATGTGCTAATTTGTATCCCTCAGCGCTGGACTCTATTGAAAATACTGAACAAGTTTCTCAAGTTCCTCAATTTTTACATTACACCAAGCAGGTCAAGATATTGAATTTGTATTTACAACTTGGGGAGCAAGTAACAATTTTGAATGCTCCACCAATACAAGAATCCTTTGAAATATCTGAATCAGCTGGATAAAATGTTTCTTTAATTAAATTCTTGACTTGATTTTTGATTAGTATTTTTCAATGATTGAACCAAGGGAAGTGGTGGCCTGCTCTCCACTTCCTTATGGTTTTTAGGAAATCCTCTTGGTCAATCAACCAACAAGGTATATAAAGCCCAACCTACCGCTCCAATTCCAGTAGTAAACCATTTATTTTTACCTGTTAGTGGTTTTAAGTCTAATAACTGATGAATGGCAGGTCTACTTTTTGAGTTTTTATAAGAGGGCTGATTACTTTGATTTTGAGTGTAAATTTTCAAATAATCACTCACTACCTCATCCAATAAAGCATACAAAGGAAGATTTCTTTCTTTTGCCACATCTTTTAAACGGGATAATAGATGGGCACTAATTTGAGCTGTTGTTCTTCGGGTTGGCATAGGTTTTAACATTTCGTTCCAAAAATATCAATCTACCTAATATTCATCCTACAGAGGTCTGATTATTTGTCAGACTTCTCCTACTTTTTAATTAAACCGTCACCGCACCGCTTTTAAAGAACAAGTGTGGTGGCTATAGACGCTTGAAAATATCCTTAAGGGCTTTACAGGCTGCTTCATTTTTAGTCAAAAATAAATACACAAAAAATTGAATGTGAATTAACTTCAATTACTACGGCTAAATTTACAAATTCATCAAATTATTTTTTTTTAGATTTAAGGTAATTAATGAATAAAGTATTTTTTTTAGTATTTATTCGACCTGATGATCCTCAAAAAACTCTTTATTAATATAGGATATCAAGCAAAGAAGTAATTTCTAATTGAGGAATCCTTCATATTGGATATTGATTTTAGAAGTAAATCATTTTTTACAATTGAGGAAATCCCTTACCTCAAAAATATAACTTCAAAAGTTGAATATAAAATTTATTTATATTGTAATTTCGCAGATATGATGATTAAAAGAACATTAATATCTTATGCCTAATCAATACTACATAAATTTACATACTAAAACTCTTATTGAATCTATTCGGATTTTTCACCAAACTTTTCCAGTCAGTTCATCAGTTTCAAGTATAGAAATACTTATGCATATCATCTTACTCACTTCAAAAGATGAAGTGATCACATTAAAAAAAATCTACAACTCAGTCCCTTACGCAGAAAATACTGTAAGAACTTATTTACGTGAACTTTTTAAGTCTGGTTGGATTACTTTCATTGATGGCCATGATGATAATCGCGTGGTTTGCTTAGAAATCACCCCCAAATTTTATCGAACCTTGATCCAACTCAGTGATTTAACCATGCCAAAGCCAAGTCCATAAATTATTTAACGATAATTTATTATTCAATATTTAAGCGATATTTCACTAAATAACCAGCACAAGATACTGAATTATTCTTTCAAACCCATATAAATAAAGGGTCTTGCAGTGATGCAAGACCCTTTAAGTTGATGGTGCGGCTGGCAGGAATCGAACCCACGACCCCTTGGTTCGTAGCCAAGTACTCTATCCAGCTGAGCTACAGCCGCGTAGCCTGCTATTATGCCATAGATGGAAACAAAAAACTACATTACACCGCTTGGATACGAAAAAATTCGTGAAGAATTACTTCATTTGCTGAATATAGAAAGACCTGAAATTGTAAAAATTGTTCATTGGGCTGCTAGTAATGGGGATCGCTCTGAAAATGGGGATTACCAATACGGGAAAAAACGCCTTAGAGAAATTGACAAAAGAATTCGATTTTTAAATAAACGGCTAGAATTTGCTGAAGTTGTAGATCCCGCTATTCGGGAAAGTACTGATCAAATCTTTTTTGGAGCCACGATTACTTATTGCAATATTGAAGATGGCCAGGAAAAAACCATTCGCATCGTTGGTGTTGATGAAATCAATATCGAAAAAGGCTTAATTAGTTGGATTTCTCCCATCGCTCGGGCAATGATAAAAAAACGGATCGGTGACGAAATCGTTTTAGAAACCCCTGATGGTCAGCAGACTTTAGAGATTCTAGATGTGGTTTACGTAGAGATTATGTACTAATGGCTTTTTGTTCTGGCCACTCGCACCACATCTAAGTTATGCCTTAGAGTACGGATGACTCGGGCTAAATGGACTCGGTCCTTGATTTGTACTCCAAATTTGATGGTTGCTGAAGACTCTGAAAAGCTATCATCCATACTAACGTGATTAATATTGGCATCTGCAGTAGTAATGCTATTAGCGACTTTAGCTAAGACGCCTTTTCGATTAGTCACATCGACTCTGAGAGGCACTTCAAACTCTCGATGGACTTCAGGCGCCCAGTTAATTTCAATCCAATTATCAGGGTCTTTGCGATGCGCTTTTCTAAAATAACTACAGTCATCCGTATGAATATGTAGACCTTCACCTTTACCCAAATAACCAATAATCGTATCCCCTGGAATTGGGTGGCAACAAGTAGAATATGCCACAGACATTCCTTCAGATCCGTCCACTACGAGCACTGGATGATTTTGCTTGGCACTTAGCTCTTTCTCATCCCAGTCTTGCTTGTCTAAGCGTAATTGTTGGTGATTACCGACCTCTTCTTCGACGAATAACTCAATCCGCTTGGCCAGCACTGGTGCAGATCTTCTACCAAGGGCGATATCACTCAAAATTTCGTGACGATTACGGGCACCCGTCCAGTGGAGAATTTTTTCCCAAATTAATGCAGAAATGAGACCAAGATCGACCTCCTGATGTCGCAAACTTTGTAAAAGTAGTCTTTCACCCAATTGAATTGACTCACCAAGGCTCTTCGTCTTTAATGCATGACGAATTGCAGCGCGGGCACGGCCAGTCCTTACAAAAGTCAACCAAGTCGGATTAGGGTGTGAATAAGGGGCAGTAATGACTTCAATGATGTCCCCATTTTTAATTTCCGTACGCAAAGGTAATTGATTTCCATTCACCTTGACAGCTACGCAATTATTGCCTAAATCACTATGCACAGAATATGCAAAATCAAGAGCAGTGGAACCCCTTGGTAATCCTCGAATATGACCTTTGGGGGTAAATACATAAACAGAGTCAGGGAAGAGATCAATCTTCACATGCTCTAAAAACTCTTGAGAGTCGTGACTCGCATCTTCTAAATCAATTAACGATTGAAGCCATTGATGAGCGCGCTTTTGGACTTCAGACATTTCTTCTTTGCCGTCTTTATAAACCCAATGTGCAGCAACACCCGCATTTGCGACTTGGTTCATAATTTTGGTACGGATTTGAAACTCAATTGGCATACCAAAGGGTCCGACCATCGTCGAATGTAGAGACTGATAACCATTCAGTTTTGGAATTGCAATGTAATCCTTAAACTTACCGGGCATGGGCTTAAACATGGCATGCAAAATACCTAGCGCACGATAACATTCATCGTTCGTCGCAACGATTACCCGAAATCCATAAACATCTAAAACATCTTGAAAACTCAAATGCTTTGATTTCATCTTATGATAAATACTGGCAAGACTTTTTTCACGTCCATAAATATCGATTTGAAGACCAGCTTTATCAAACCATTTACGCACATCTTCCAAAATCTTGTTCACGGTCTCTTTACGATTGCCACGTGCCTTTTTAACTGCCTTTTTGAGTACCTCAGAGCGCATTGGCCAAGCATTGTGAAAACTCAATTCCTCAAGTTCTCGGTAAATCATATTTAGCCCCAAGCGATGCGCAATAGGAGCATAAATTTCACTTGTTTCAATTGCTATCCGGTGTCTTTTAGACTGAGACATGAACCCTAAAGTTCGCATATTATGAGTTCTATCAGCGAGTTTAACGAGGATTACTCGGATATCTTTGGCCATCGCCATAAACATCTTACGAAAGCTTTCAGCCTGGGCTTCAGCATGACTTTGAAATTCAAGTTTATCTAATTTGGTTAGGCCGTCTACTAGTTCAGCAACTTTAGGACCGAAGATTTCGATTAACTCTGCATGGGTTCGACCCGTGTCTTCAATCACATCATGAAGTAATGCAGAAACGATGGAATGAACATCTAACTTCCATTCTGCGCAAAGTTCGGCGACCGCTAATGGATGCGTAATATAAGGCTCACCACTTTGACGGTACTGACCTAAATGGGCTTCATCAGAAAAATGAAATGCTTTTTTAACCAGCTTTAACTCAGCAGCAGTCAAATAATTGAGTTTCGCAGTTAAATCCGCGATGCTGATTACTTGAAGTTTGGGGGGTTGAAGGGGTGCAGAAGTCGGTCCAAATAAATGCCTACTAGACTTCTCCAACATTGCAGCAATAATCCCGTTGGAATCAGGGATATTTAGCAATGTATCTTTCATCATAGTGGATGACGGACTTGCCCCCACGAGAGCACTCCTTATAGAGGTACTTTAGAGAGCATATCCCGATCTGTCATACCAGCGGCAATTTCACGCAAGGCGATCACAGTAGGCTTGTCCTTCGATACAACGCGCGGTGTATGACCTTGTGCCAATTGACGAGCACGATAGGTTGCTGCAAGTACCAAATCAAAACGATTTGGAATGCTTTTTAAACAATCTTCAACAGTAATTCTTGCCATGATATGAATCCTAATTCTTAATTGACCCTCATCTTTAAATAGAATAAAGGGTGTGATAACTTACATTCTACTCTAAACAGCGCTAAATTGAGCTAGAACCTTATTAACCTTGAAGTTCACTTACCAAATGAGCGAGCTTACTGACTTGTTGGTGAGTTCTTAACCTGCTTGCACAAACTATATGGCGTAATTCCAAAAGTGCGTTATCAAACACTTCATTGACGACTAAATAATCTGCCTCTTCTAAATGACTAAGCTCTGCATGGGCTGCAGCTAATCTCTTCTCGATCGTTTTCTCATCATCTTGACCCCGTCTACGTAAACGATCTTCGAGAACTGCAATGGATGGCGGTAATATAAAAACCCAAGTAGCTTGTGGCACGATGCGTTGAATTTGTTGAGCGCCCTGCCAGTCAATTTCAAGAATCACATCTTGACCAAGTTGCATTTTCTCTAAAATCCAGGACTTCGATGTTCCGTAATAATTACCATGTACGAGAGCCCACTCTAGAAAATCGCCACTATCTTTACGTTGTAAAAATTCTGTTTCAGAAATAAAGTAATAACTCTCACCATTTGTCTCACCGGGTCTAGGTTTTCTAGTAGTAAAAGAAATTGACAAAGTCAGGGCAGGATCTGTGGCCATCAAAGCTGCCACTAGGGATGATTTACCTGCACCTGAGGGGGCTACGACCATAATCATACTGCCACTGTAACTCATATTATTCGCTCCTCACTGGATCATTCCAAGTTTTGCACTTGTTCACGAATTTGTTCAACGAGTAATTTTAATTCCATCGAGGCATTACTCGTTTCTTGATGAACTGATTTTGAACCGAGGGTATTACTTTCTCTTTGTAATTCCTGCATCAGGAAGTCTAATTTTTTTCCAACTGGCCCGCCTTTATCCAGAGTATTTCTAACGGCATGGAAATGAGTCTTCAAGCGAGCAATTTCTTCTTCAACATCAATCCGAACGCCGTATAAGACGACTTCTTGACGAATTCGGTCTGATAAGTCTTCGTGATTAAAACTACGTCCTTGTTGGTCGATGCCGTTCAATACCGCCAATACTTTTTCGCATAATTTCTGCTGATAAGTTTGAATGATTTTAGGCAGTAAAGGTTCAATCTCCAGAATCATCGCATCCATCTGATCCACTTTGTTTAAAATTACATTTTTTAAAGCGTTTCCTTCTATCGCCCGGCTTTGCATAAAAAGCTTTAAGACCTCGTCTAGTCCTAACAGCACAACTTCTAATAGCGCGTCCTGATCTAATTCCTCTTGAATCATGACACCAGGCCATAGCAAAACATCTTTAACGGATAAAGGTTTTGAGCCGGGTAATTCTTTTAAAATCAAAGATTCTGTTGCTTTTAAGCTTTGAATGAGTTGGGTATTTAATTTTTGCTCTTGGGATTTACTATTTGTATCTTGCCCAGATGAATCAGCTTCTTTTTGGATATAAATCTTAATTTCAACCTTACCTCGATTGAGTTTTTTACCAATCATCTCTCGAATAGCCTGCTCAGCGAAACGCAGTTCATCCGGCATTCTAAAAGTAATGTCTAAAAAACGAGAATTCACAGACCGCAGTTCAAAATGAACTTGTCCGTGATTCTTGGCTCTCAAAATTAAGGGGTGACGGTAAGCCCCAAATCCCGTCATGCTATTAATCATTGGATTATTGTAAAGTGTTGTGTGTCCAATGGTATTAAAATCAATAAAATTGTGCAAGGCACACTACAATCACTCCTTTTAATTACTGAAATAACCATGACAACTTCAAATAGACCTAGCAAAAGACTGAATAATGAACTACGAAAAGTACAAATCCAGCGTGGCTTTACGAAACATGCTGAAGGTTCAGTATTAATCTCGTTTGGAGATACGCAAGTTTTATGCACTGCCAGTGTTCTAGAAAAGGTTCCACCTCACCAAAAAGGTAAAGGGGAAGGCTGGGTTACTGCTGAATACGGTATGTTGCCAAGATCAACACACACCCGTAATGATCGGGAAGCGGCTCGTGGCAAACAATCTGGTCGTACTCAAGAAATCCAACGTTTAATTGGTAGATCTTTAAGAAGTGTCTTTGATTTAAAACTATTGGGCGAAAGAACAATCCATATTGACTGTGACGTAATTCAAGCTGACGGTGGCACTAGAACTGCCTCTATTACTGGTGGTTTCGTTGCAGCCAGGGATGCGGTGAATCAACTTCTTGAAAAAGGTCTGATTGCCAAAGACCCTATCCTCGATCATATTGCCGCCATTTCAGTTGGTATCTATCAAGGAGTGCCTGTCACCGATTTAGATTACGCCGAGGATTCAGCCTGTGATACAGATATGAATATCGTCATGACGGGTAAAGGTGGTATTGTTGAAATTCAAGGTACTGCAGAGGGATATCCTTTCTCACAAGCAGAACTCTTACAACTTTTAGAGTTAGGCTCAAACAGTATTGGACGTTTAGTAGAAATTCAAAAGGAAGCCTTCAATACGAAGTAACTTATGCAAACAGAACTAGACAAGCATTTGATGACCCAATTTTTAGGGTCAGATCAATTAGTTTTAGCAAGTAATAATCAAGGCAAAGTTACTGAGTTTTCTCGACTTTTAAATCCATTAGGACTTACGGTTCTTCCCCAAGGTGATTTACAAATCCCCCCTGCTGAGGAACCTTTTGCGACTTTTTTCGAAAATGCACTGACCAAAGCAAGGCACGCAAGCCTTGCTAGTGGATTGCCAGCATTAGCTGATGACTCGGGTATTTGTGTAACAGCGTTAAATGATGCGCCCGGCATTTTCTCAGCCAGGTATGCTGGAATTGGGGCAACTGATCAAGAAAATAACCAATTATTAATTCAGAATTTACAAGGCGTGACGAACCGAAATGCGCATTATGTTTGTGCACTTGTACTGGTTAGAAATCCAAATGACCCTGAACCAATTATTGTGAGTGCGCAGTGGCGTGGAGAGGTCATCGATGAAGCGCGTGGCACAGGTGGTTTTGGCTACGACTGTCACTTTTATCTCCCTCCGTTTGAAAAAACAGCAGCAGAGATTTCACTCGAATTAAAAAATATCATGAGCCATCGTGCCTTAGCAACTGAACTGCTTATTCAAGCTCTGATTGATCGATCAACTTCATGAATCTCATTCCTGAACAACCTGTCGTTTGGCTAAAAAAAGCACAGACTAAGTCCTCAGTTACTCAGCTAACCTCCCTGCCCCCTTTGGCGATCTACATTCATTTTCCTTGGTGTGAAAAAAAATGTCCTTATTGCGACTTTAATTCCCATAATGCGCCGGCACAAGATCAGTTTGCTGAGGCGCAAAAACTTTATATTGAAGCTTTAATTTTAGATTTAGAAAATTCCTTACCTCTCGTATGGGGCCGAAGAATTCGTTCCATCTTCATTGGTGGGGGGACTCCGAGTCTTATTTCTGGACCCAACCTTGATTATCTGCTAGCGGCTATCAGAGCGCGCATTCCCATGGATGCAGATATCGAAATTACTTTAGAAGCGAACCCAGGTTCCGTTGAGTCCGCTAATTTTGCTTCTTACGCTGCTAGTGGTGTCAATCGTATTTCCCTAGGTATTCAGAGTTTTAATGATGAACATTTGAGTCGTCTAGGCAGAATTCATCGGGCTGAAGAGGCCAGAGAAGCGATTAAGCTTGCGAAACACTATTTTCCAAAAGTGAATATCGATTTAATGTACGCTCTGCCAGGGCAAACTCCTTCGCAAGCACTATCTGATTTACAAGAAGCCTTGAGTTATGACACAGGGCATCTTTCCTTGTACCACTTAACGATTGAACCCAATACCTATTTTGCAAAATTCCCGCCCACGATTCCGGATGAAGATACCGCTTACGATATGCAAGACCAACTTCTGGAAGAATTAAATAAGGGTGGCTATGCTCGCTATGAAATTTCAGCTTTTGCCAAACCGAATGCCCGCTGTCAACATAATGTGAATTATTGGGCTTTCGGCGATTACTTAGGGATCGGGGCTGGAGCCCATGGCAAAATTTCTTCTGCGAATCAGATTTTAAGAACTGTCAAAGAGCGGCACCCAGAAACCTATTTAAAAAATATTTACTCCCCCAGTAAAGCCCTGATTGAAGAGAGGGTCGTGCAAGGGTCAGAACTACCTTTTGAATTTATGCTCAATGCACTGCGCTTAATTGATGGTGTACCAAGTCATTATTTTGCCGATCGAACTGGAGTTGAAATCACGCAAATTTTGCCCCAGATGAATCTGGCTATCGAAAAAGGCTTATTAGAAAACAACCTTCAACAGTTGCAAGCGACAGCCTTAGGCTTACAATTTTTAAATGATTTACAAGAAATTTTTTTAGATGAACCGGATCTTGGCGATTAACTGCGAAGAGGTGAAGAAATGATTGCAATTCTCGGCGCAGGAGCAGTTGGCTGTTATTACGGTGGCCTTATCGCAGCTAGCGGCCAGGAAGTGGTGCTGATAACTAAAGCTCAGCGGGCCAAAATCATCAAAGAGCAAGGCTTACGGATTAAGTGGCCTACCTATACACAACATATTCAAATAAATGTAAGGGATGAGTCTCAAGTCATTCAAAATGCTAAAGTAGTTTTTATCTGCGTTAAAGCAAATCAAACTAAGGTGGTCGCAAAACAAATTCAACCTTATTTAGCAAAGAACACCATCGTTCTGAGCATGCAAAATGGCTTACAAAATGCTGCTAGGCTTTCTGAGATTTTAGGTCGCCCTATCGATGTTGCGATGATTTACGCAGCCCTGTCTATGAGTGCTGAAAATGAAGTGTCTTACCAAGGGGGTGGCAAGCTCGTTCTGGGCAGGCCAATTGACTCAGATAATACAGATCATGACTTAAATCAATTAGCTGGAATTTTTCAACGGGCTTCTTGTCAGGTCAGTATTTCATCCAATATTAATCATGACTTATGGAGTAAGTGGATTATTAATTGTGCTTTTAACGCCCTCTCCGCAATAGGCAAAATTAATTATCAAGACCTAGTCCAGCAAGCTAATATCCCCGAGATGATCGATGCAATCGTGCAAGAGTGTTTTGCGCTCGCTAAAGCGGAAAAAGTCTCCTTAGATGAGCAATTTATCCTCAATCAAATTCAAAATGTAGCGATTCAGTGGCCTCTACAAAAATCCTCTATGGCGCAAGATTTAATGGCAAAACGGCCCACTGAAATTGCCGAGCTGAACGGCTTAGCGCAAGAAAAAGGGGCTTTACTCAATGTGCCAACGCCATTGAATACTTTGCTAACTACCCTAGTTAAAATGCAAGAGCGACTTTACTGAAAGTGCTGATCTAAAAAGGCACCTAAATCATCAATTGCTTTACTGGCCTCGGGCATCATGCCAGCGAGTAATTGCCAGACATGCCACATCTTCGGCCACACCTGAATTTGCGCTTCTAGTCCAGCCTCAAGGGCGCGACGATGGAGCACCAAAGCATCATCTAACAGGGCTTCATAATCTCCCACTTGAATCAGCATGGGTGGCAGGTTTTTTAAATTCGCAAACTGCGCAGAGATTAACGGGTCTGTCAGTGGATGTTCCCCTGCATAGGTTTTAGCAGCATTGATTAAGCGCTGAGGATCCGCAAAAAAGGGATCGAAAGCACGCTTGGTTTGATGCGATGCATTACTGCTGGTTAAATCCGTCCAAGGCGATAACAAACCCAACGATACTGGCATGACATCGTTAGCATCTCTTAGGACGAGAGAAGCGCCAATGGCTAAGCCTGCACCAGCGGAGTCGCCTGCCAAGGCAATCGGTCGATCCACAAATTCGTGTTGAATATGCCGGTAAAGTCCAACGGTGTCATAGAGGGCAGCAGGATAAGGTCTTTCGGGGGCTAAAGGGTAGTCAAACACAAATACATCAGCACCACTAGCCTTTGCTAAATGCGTGCCAATAGCTCGGTGAGATAATGCTGAGCCCAGTGCATAAACACCGCCGTGTAAATAGATGATAATGCCGCGATTTTTATGCTGAAGGGGTTGAATATAGTCCCCTGCATGAATACCAAAGTTCCTTCTCTCAAGAGTCGTCTCTTTTGCAAAATTACCCCGGTCCAAAGCGAGTTGATCATAAGCTAAACGACGCTGCTCAAAACTCAAAGACTTCATTTGAGCAAGTAGACGCTTAACCTGATAGTAGTAATACCTGGATCGTAAACTCTGCATAATTTAAAACTTTCTAAGATTTTGGCTTTAATTTTTTTCTACAACCTTCGACATCCTATCCAAGGCTTCTTTTAACAGCGCTTGATTGGTGCCGAAATTTAATCGAAAAAAATCATTCGAACCAAATTGCTGACCCGGAGAAATGGCAACCCCTGCGCTCAAAAAATCTTGGTTCAATTGTTTATTATTTAATAGGGTAGCATCAATCCACGCTAAATATGTCGCATCTAAATGAGCCATCTGTAAACCTGAATGAGAATCAACCCAATTTTTTACGATTTGTCGATTTTGACGAAGATAATTTAAAAGCTCGACATGCCAAGCCTCACCGCCTTGCATTGCAGCTAAACTTACCTCAAAAGCGAGGGCATTAGGTCCTGGTACTAAGGTATGTAAATCTTTAGCAAATTGATTTCTTAAATTTGCATTCGGAATCACCGCCCAACCTAAACCAATACCCGGAAAATTAAACGTTTTATTGAGTGACATCAGACTCATCGTCAACTGATGAGGATCAACCTCTTTACCAATCGGAATATGTTGCAGATCTGGATCAAGAATTAAATCAGCGTGGATTTCATCAGAACAGATGATCAGCTGATGTTCTTGCGCTAAGGCATTAATTTGTGCAATTTCAGTAGTGCTCAATACGGTGCCGCCAGGATTATGAGGGTTGCACAACATCAATAGACGCGTATTGGGTAAGATCAATTTTCTCATAGCGTCTAAATCGATCACCCAGCGATTATTCTGCAACCTATAGGAGTAAGTGCTATAAGCATTCTGAGAGCCCTCTAGAGCCATGTGAAAGTGATGATATGCAGGAGATGGTATTAATGCGTGCTCACTAGGTTTCAATAGATTTCTAGCGGTCATATGCAGGCCACTAACTACACTAGGAATAAAAACTAACCAGTCTTTCTCAATCGCGTATTGATACCTTTTTAACAAATAGTCTTGGATCGCCTCTTTGAATTCTTCCGAGGCATGTGTATACCCATAAATAGGGTGTTGTATTCTTCGCTCAAGGGCTTCGGTGATGCAATCAGCCACAGCAAAATCCATATCTGCTACCCATAAAGGAATCACATCTTTGGCATACTTATCCCACCTTACTGAGTTGGTATTTTGGCGAGAAATAACTTGATCAAAACGATTCATCTTCCTAGTTCTTCAAAAAAAAACCTGCAAGGACTCCCTGCAGGCTCATAGTTAAAATTACAAGCAGATTGTAATTAATGCTTTTTATATTGAGTAGCACCAAATAACATTTCCTTAGCTTTATCGTCATGCGTGGGGGCTCTTAAGCTTTGCAAAACTTCTACTCCACGCATCACTGCAGGACGCTCACTAATCTGCGTAAACCACTTATATAAATGTGGATAATCCGTAATCTCAACGCCTTGATTTTTCCAAGAGCGCAACCATGGGAAAATGGCGATGTCAGCGATAGAGTATTCCTTACCAGCAATAAAAGGATTTTGTGATAACTGCTTTTCAATCACCCCATAAATACGTTTAGATTCATTTGTATAACGATTGATCGCATATTCAATTTTTTCAGGGGCATAAATTCTAAAATGGTGAGTTTGGCCTAGCATCGGACCAACACCCCCCATTTGGAACATTAACCATTCCAATACCTTAAAACGATCATGATCATTTTTAGGCATGAATTTCCCTGTTTTCGCGGCCAAGTACATCAAAATAGCACCAGACTCAAACAAGCTAATGGGTTGATTACCAGGACCAGCATTATCAACCATTGCAGGTATTTTATTATTAGGGCTAATCTTTAGAAACTCAGGCGTAAACTGCGCACCCTTACCAATATCGATTGCATGCACATCCCAGTCACGACCCAGTTGTAGACCACACTCTTCAAGCATGATATGAACCTTATGGCCGTTCGGGGTCGCCCATGAGTAAAGCTGAATCGGCGCAGGTTGTTTGTTAGTATCAGTCATAATCATTCACAATCTAAAAGTTACGTGCGGGTTATCGCAGTAAGGAAATTTCCTTAAGCGTTTGCTATTGGGTTACTCAGGATACCAATCTTTTCAATCTCAATTTCACAAACGTCTCCCTCTTTCATGAAGATAGGAGGCTTTCTGGCATATCCAACTCCTGCTGGCGTTCCAGTGATAATCACATCACCTGGCTCAAGCGTCATGACTTCAGAGAGAATCACTAAAACTTGAGAGACAGAGAATAAAAAGTCAGCGGTATTACCGTCTTGTAAAACTTGTCCGTTTAAGCGAGCTTGGATTTTTAAACCATCTCCACCAGCTGGCAATTCATCTTTCGTTACCAACCATGGACCAAAACTACCAGTCTTATCAAAGTTTTTACCTAAAGTCCACTGAGTTCCCTTACGTTGAAAGTCCCTAACAGAACCGTCGTTATAGCAAGAATAGCCAGCAACACAATCCAAAGCATTATCGGCAGTTAAGTGACGTGCTGTTTTGCCAATAATGACTGCTAGTTCAGCTTCATAATCAAAGCGCTCTGAAGACTGCTTCGGCACTAGCATTGGTTGCTGATGGGCAACTTGGGATGAGTTCACACGAATGAAAAAGCTTGGGTGATCTGGAGTAGCGTGACCACCTTCTTTTGCGTGATCCGCATAATTAAGACCAACGCAGATAATCTTGCTTGGATTCGCAATTAGAATATCGTACTTTAAACCCGCAATGGATGCTACAGCTGACGCTGGAGCATTCTTCAAAATTTCTGCTAACTTTACTTCCCAGTCGGCTTGAGATAGTAAATCAACCATATTATTGGCGTGCGCATAACCTGCTAACTCTAGATCGATATATTCTTGTTCGTTCTTCAACAGTCCTAAAGTGGCTTTACCTGCTTTTTCAAATGTAAAAATTCTCATGTTGCTCTCTTAAAAAAAGACTCTTTAGTTCCTAAAGAGTCTGTGCGTCAAAATAATATTACTTAATCTGCTTAAACTGAATATGCTTTTTAAGCTTCGTCGATTACTGGGTTACTTAAAATGCCCATACCTTCTACTTCGACTTCGCATACATCTCCAGCCTTCATAAATACTGGCGGCTTTCTGGCAAAACCAACGCCAGCAGGAGTACCAGTAATAATCATGTCGCCAGGGTGTAATTCCATCCCCTCAGAACAAGCAACTACTAAAGTAGCTACGTCAAAAATCATATCGCGCGTATTAGCTTTTTGCATTACTTGCCCATTTAAACGCGTAGTAATGTCCAAACCAACTACACCTAAAGGCAATTCATCAGCAGTAATAAACTCTGGACCGAAACCGCCACTGCGATCGAAATTCTTACCCCACATCCATTGGCTTGAACGGAATTGGAAATCACGAATTGAGCCATCATTAAATAAGCTATAGCCTGCTACGTGATCAAGGGCATTCTCCTTAGAAATATACTTACCACCTTTACCAATAATGGCAACAATCTCGCCCTCATAATCAAACTCGATAGAAGCTTTTGGACGCTCGATGGCAACACCATGTGCCACCCATGAAGTAGGATAGCGATGGAATAAAACGGGTTGTGTTGGCGGTGTGAAATTTCCTTCATGGGCATGGTCAACGTAATTCAGACCAATAGCAAATGCTTTATGCGGATGATGTAATGGCGCCATTAACTGAACGCTAGATAAAGGCAGACGAGTTGTCGCTTTTTCTAATGCAGCTTTAGCAGAAGCCATACCAGCAGCGCCGAGACGTAATAATTCATCTAAAGTTCCAGGTAAACCTAATTTGGTTAAATTAATTACTTCATCACCAACTCTAGCGCCAAGTGCAGGATGACCATCAGGGGTCTTAAAGCGTACAAATCTCATCGTTTTTCCTTAAAAAAATTAAAAAATCTAAAAATGAAGCAACTAATTACTTAAGCTTTCTTTAATAAAGCTAGAGCATTACGGTATTTTATCTGCTCAAGCAACTCTTTACTAAAGCCTTGCTGATTCAATGCCTCAACTTGAGTAGCAATGGGGACATAAGGGTAGTCGCTACCATACGTTATTTGGGTGGGCGGAATCAATTTTAACAATGCGGCCATGCTAGATGGATGTGTTGCATTCGCGGTATCGTAATAAAGTCTCTTTAACTCCGCTTCAATCCCGTTGGGTGCAAATTTTGCAGTCGATTCCTTATTTCCGTGAAAATAATTAATTCGTCCCGCAAGCATCGGAATCGTTCCACCAGCATGCGAAAACAACCACTTAATATCCCTAAACTTGAGTAAAGAACCTGTTAAGAGTAAATTCACTACAGCTCTAGTCGTATCATGCGGCACTTCAATGACGGATCCATAAGTACCAGTATCAAGCCTGCCGCAACAGGTTGCAGTCAAAGGATGAAAATAGACGACGGCTTTGCGTCGATTCAACTCTTCAAAAATAGGTGCAAAGGAAGGATGACCTGGCCACTTATCACCATAATTCGTTTGAATACCAACCCCGTCTGCCTTGAGCACGTCAAATGCGTAATTAATTTCCCGTAATGAACTTTCTACATCGACCATCGGAATAGCAGCAAAGAGTCCAAAGCGACCAGGATATTTCTTTACCATCCCAGCACCGTATTCATTCACTTCTCTGACGATATCGATGATGCGGGGCAATTCGAAATTAAACCAAACACCAGGTGTAGAAGCTAGGGATAAAATCGATTTTTTTACCCCACCAGCGTCCATGGCTTCAACTGCTTTGTCTTGCGTCCAAGCCACTTGAGTGGGGAAGTGAGGAATATTGTATTTATCATCCCAGTCCAACCATGCTTTTTGATAGGATGGTGAATAAAAGTGATGGTGGGTATCAATTACTTCTGAATCAGCAGCAAATGCTGAATTTAGATTGAATGCACCAGCTCCGCCAATCACCGCTCCGGCACCCAAACCACCCAATTGTTGAATAAAACTTCTGCGGCTTGATTGACCCTCTTGACCATTATGTAACTTTAATCCATTACAACCGCAACTGAATTGCCGGCATTGCTGAGACGTATTTATCATGAGTTAACCCTTGGTTATAAGCTAGGTGGAAAACCAACTTTTTGCGGCCACAAATTTTCAAATGGATAAACACTCACCGTCGCGTATACCCCAGCTTTTGTAAACGGCTCGTTACGAATCCATTCATTGGCAGCGGCGCGATCCGGAAAATCAATCACTAGCAAGCTGCCTACCATCTCTTGATCATCATCCGACTTCAACGGTCCGGCAAAAGCAACCTTATCGGCCATTTTTGCTAAATAATCTTTATGGATTGGGCGCAGCTCTAGTCGCATCGCGGTTGCATTGGGTTTGTCAATTAAATGAAACGCAAAAATCATTACTATCTCCTTAGGATTTTTTCTTATCTTTAAATAATTTTTAAGATGATTAATTAGTTGGTGTACGATTCGTTACAAACTCTTGACCACTAGCTTCGTAATTTAAACCAAAGTCTGGTTTCACATCGGGTCCCCAAGCATATAAAGAGTCATCTGGTGGATGATTTGCTGCGGGCCAATCGATGGTGTGGGGGACAAAATCAATATCAAAACTGTATTCACAAAAGCCGCCCCATGGATCTTGAATATAGCGGAAATAATTAGAGCCTAATACGTGACGCCCCACTCCCCAACCTTCTTTAAAGCCAGCAGCTGCCATTTGCATGGAACCTAAGCCGACTTCATCAATTGAATCAACAGCCCAACTAGCATGATGAAAGCCATAATCGTCCGATTTTAAGAACGCCAATAAATGGTGATCACTGCCATGTGGAGAGTGTACAAAAGCGATTAAATCGTCACCGGCAGAATCCGACATTCTTAGCCCTAAGACGTCCTCATAAAAAGCTAAGGAAGCTTTCACTGATTTAGTGAATAACAGAACATGCGATAAATATCTAGGATGAACCTTTTGAACCTTCGATTTATTGGGTGATCTACCAGCACCATTCGATTCGGGCGCAAAGACTCTATTTGGAGGCATTGATGGAGAGGATTTTTCGCAGACCTTTATTTGAATTGGAAAACCATCTGGCGCATTTATCCACAATCCCTCGGAACTAGATGGATCCATTGAAGCTATTGTTGGGATACCTTTAGCCTTAAAGTGATTCTTGAATGCTTCAAAATCCTCGGCATAAACGCCCATAGTTAGCCATTGCAAACGTTTTTTTGGCCCTAAAATCACACGTCCATAGCGGTGCGCACTACTATAGGTATATAGTCCTAGTGCATCTCCCTCACGCTCAACGCGAAGTCCGAACAAAGAATAAAACTCTTCGGCAACTTCTAAATTAGGTACTGCAATCACAAACTCATCGACTGAATGGACGGCTAAGACTCCAAGTCTTTTTGTTTGTGCCATCGTTAAAGGCTTATTCATTCCTATTCCCCTTTATATTTAATCTATATTTTCTCTATTTTAGTAGTTGTTATACTTTACTCCAAAATAAATGCTATTCTCGAATAAAGTAAAAAAAACCGCTATTTGCTTAGCGGTTTTCAAAAGCTCAATTTTCGTTTTAAATCAATCCACAAAACGGTCGGGTACGTACATTTCTGCTGGAATCGGTCCGCGAATATAATCCGGGTTATGCACTCGCTCTGGCAACTCTATATGTGGATGATCTACTTCGCCATAGGGAATTTGCGACAAGAGGTGGCTAATACAATTAATACGCGCTTTTTTCTTGTCATTGGCTGCAACAATCCACCAAGGTGATGACGGAGTGTGCGTTTTTTCAAGCATTGTTTCTTTGGCTTTCGTATAAATTTCCCATCTCGCGCGAGACTCTAAATCCATTGGTGAAAGTTTCCATTGTTTGAGCGGATCATTAATTCTCATAGTGAATCTAAGATATTGCTCATCATCAGAGATAGAGAACCAATATTTAATCAAAATAATTCCAGAACGAATCAACATGTTTTCAAACTCTGGAACGTCGTTAAAAAATTGGTCGTATTGCTCGTCAGAACAAAATCCCATTACTTTTTCAACACCAGCACGGTTGTACCAGCTACGGTCAAATAGAACGATTTCACCACCAGCAGGTAAATGGGATACATAACGCTGAAAATACCATTGTGTTCTCTCACGCTCATTGGGTGCTGGCAATGCAGCCACTCTACAAACACGTGGATTTAATCGTTGGGTAATACGTTTGATTGCCCCACCTTTACCAGCAGAGTCACGTCCCTCAAAAAGAACCACTACTTTTAATTTTTTGTGGACAACCCAGTCTTGTAGCTTTACCAATTCTCCTTGAAGTCTCAATAATTCTTTAAAATACATGAGCCTTTTATCACGGGAATCACCACCCTCAGAATTCCCAAGCCGATCATCATCTAATTCCATTTCAAGCTCTTCATCAAGACTATCGAGCATTTCTTCATGCATGCGTAAAGTGAAATCAGAATTTGTCATAGCATTCCTTCGGTTAATTGATTTTTTCAGTTTCTCAATTATTTATTACATTTTGGTGAATCTTAACGAAAAAACCCTCCCACAAGACATTTCTCAAGTCTCGGCCAATTGGATTTTGTTATGATGAAATCAATAAAAAAACAATACAGTTTTTTAAAGTTGCTTGGTCAATATAAATAACTACTCATCTTTGTAAAAAGGAATATGTATGTCAAATCTTAAAACAGTTTTAGTCACAGGATCAACAAGCGGTATTGGCGAGGGAATCGCTAAACACTTTGCTGCTTTAGGTCACAATATTATTTTAAATGGCTTTGGCGATACGAATACGATTGAACAACTGCGCAGCGATATTGCTAAACAATTTGGGGTAAAAGTACGTTATTACGGCGCTGATATGTCAAAAGTTGCTGAAATTGAGGGGATGATTCAGCAGGTGGAAGCAGAATTTGGATCAATCGATATATTAGTGAACAATGCTGGGATTCAACAAGTTTCCCCTGTTGAAAACTTTCCAGTAGAAAAGTGGGACGCTATTTTGGCCATCAATTTATCAGCTAGTTTTCATACGATTCGGTGCTCGCTCCCTAAAATGAAAGAAAAAGGCTGGGGAAGAATTCTCAATATTGCATCAGCGCATGCTTTAGTTGCCTCCCCTTACAAATCAGCATATGTCGCAGCAAAACACGGTATAGCTGGTCTAACTAAAACTGTTGCTCTCGAAACTGCTACGTTTGGCATTACGATGAATGCTATCTGCCCAGGCTATGTTTGGACGCCCCTTGTCCAAAAGCAAATTCCTGAAACCGCTAAAACGCGAGGTATCACTGAAGATCAAGTCATTAACGATGTGATGCTACTTGCACAACCCACCAA
Organism: Polynucleobacter rarus; assembly: GCF_003072505.1. GTDB lineage: Bacteria > Pseudomonadota > Gammaproteobacteria > Burkholderiales > Burkholderiaceae > Polynucleobacter > Polynucleobacter rarus. The sequence continues at coordinate 286,232 of NZ_NTGB01000001.1, read as the reverse complement.
AAAATTTGTTACGATTGAACAAGTTGCTGCCTTAGCAGGATTTCTAGCTTCTGACATTGCCGCTTCTATTACTGGCTCGATAATTCCTATCGACGGTGGTTGGACAGCACAATAGAATGTGTAAAAATTAATTTAAGCTTTTGGGGTTTACTTATTAGACTTATTAGAGAGTTCAAATGGGGGAAATTCAGCTCCCTTTTTTTTAATAAAAACTGATGTAAATGCTTAAATGTCTAACTTGGAGAAATAAGAATTTAAACAAAATGGTTAAAAATGCATTGAAATTAAAAAATTTGCGTAAAACAACGTTTTTTTGTTCGAAATAAGTATTAATATTAGTACTAATACTAATAAACATTCTTATTTATTTAATTAAAATGACTTATAGATAGTATTTTTTATTTGTTGGAATGGATACTATTTGTAATTAATTTTTTTAACCAATGTTTTTTTGAGAAACCAAGATCAACCAAAAATTTTATGGCTTTTTTTGGAATCATTTGTTTTAAAATATTATAATTATCTATATACTTAAACATTATAAGAATGTACCAAACGCAGGGTTCGGTACTTACTTGAAAGTTTTACTTATATAGCTGTGAATTAAATGCTAACTGAAGAAAACATATATGCAAAATATAAGTGAACAACGTCGAGACCTAGAATTACGTAATTCCGTAGATACCTACTTGGAATGGATTAAAACTCACTTTAAAGAAAGTTTATATTCTTCTGGAACTTGGGATGATCAAAAGGTTAGTCAATACTGTGATGGTGTTGCTATCTCGAGTAGAGACAAGTTTCTACAGGTGGTTGTTGGTAAGAATAAAACTCATATTTTCATTGCGAAAAGTAACAGTAATAGCAATGGAAAAGTATTAAAGCGTGGTGACCTTATCAAGAAAACCTTGCTAGGCAGTCCTAATCCAAAAGTTGTCATCGGCAATATTCTAGAAGATAAATACGCTTTTAACTAAAAAACCAATACTAAAAGACTCGCGAAAATAAAATCCTATAAGTCAAGTCTTTATCAATTTGGATCTTCTATAAATTTCTTTCAATTTTGAATCTTAATTTCTGAGTTTTTGACATCACTTGTTCGTTTTCTGTGAACTAACTCTGATATACCTTCTAAATACATCTCGGTAAGTTCGTCCCCAAAAATTATAAAACTCTTGACACTATGATGCGTCTGGTTGAGCGCTCGGCTTTGCTAATTGGAATTCAGGTAACTGTAAACAGTGCTGATTGATTTTTGAAATAATAGGCCAAGTTGAGAGATCTACGTTAAAGCGCATAGCAGTTTCAACCTGCGCAATCAAATAAACATCCGCAATCGTCGGTGAATCGCCACAGCAAAAATCACCATAATAAGCATGTCTACTTAATTGCGACTCAAACGCGTTGAATCCATCAATAATCCAAGTTTGACACCACTCATTAATGGCTTTCTCGTCTTGACCCATTTCTTTGCGAAGTCGCTCTAATACTCTGCGATTACTTAGAGGATGCATATCACAGGCAATAATTGCTGCTAAGGTTCTGACATAGATCCTTTGTTTACTATCCGCTGGAATTAAGGCTGGCGTTGGATAGGTTTCTTCTAACCATTCAATAATTGCAGGTGTTTGAGTTAAAACTTCATCACCCACGATTAAAGCCGGTACAAAGCCTTGAGGATTAATTTTCCTAAACTCTTCACTAAAGTGCGCTTCTTTACGAAGATCAACCGGTAAATATTGCGTTTCTAAACCTTTTAAGTTCAATGCGATTCTTAAACGGTGAGAAGTTCCACTTCTAAAAAAACTATATAGCTGCATACCTTGCTTTCAATATTTATTTACTACGATTTTCAAATACACCAAGTTTTTTGTGCAATGGAGTTTCATCGGCGATAAAAATGAAACAAGGATCAGTACTGGAAGTATTCTTAATCTGAACCGGTGTATAACCTGGGGCGCAGCAAGTATCGGCCTTAATTAATTGAAAAGATTGCTCTGAGATAGTGATTTCAGAGGATCCTTCAATCATATGAAACACCATGGCTGGTGATCTCACTGGCAAAGAAACTTGTTGTCCTGGACGAACCATCATGGCATAGAAACCTAGAATATTTTCAGCATCAAGACCTGTTTCAGGATTGATGTAAGTAACTTGCAAGAAATCCATTTCTGGAAAATCTTCACCCATCGTCACTAAGGTTTGTCGCACATCCGCCCATGGGTAGCGATACATAGCGTAGGGTTTGTTTGAACGATCAAACATGGGAGTAGGCACGACCCCGCCAAAACGGTACTTTGAGCCATCCGAATTTTTGGTCAGCTCTTGCTTACCACTTTCTTCATGATAAGAAGCTTCAATGTAGTAAACAATCGGGAGATCCAATACATCTAACCAAATGACAGGGTCTGTGCCATCGTGACCGTGTTCGTGCCACATACCTGTTGGTGTCAAAATTAAATCACCACGGCTCATTGGACACTTTTCACCTTCAACAGTTGTATATGCGCCCTCACCTTCCACAATCATCCGAATAGCGTTGGGCGTATGCCGATGAGCTGGCGCCCACTCACCAGGCAACAGTAATTGCATCCCTAAATAGATGGCCGAACTAGCCTGCATTTTCTCTAAAGTATGCCCAGGGTTAGCCAAGACTAAAACTCTGCGCTCCGCTTTTTCGATCGGCGTTAATTCACCAGCCTCAATTAATAACGGTTTTATATTGGCATATCGCCAAACCGTCGCTTGCGTCCTAGGAGATGGCTTATGAGGAGGCATGACACCTCTTAAACTTGGCCATAACGGTACTAAATTTTGTTCTGTCAACGCATCACGATACTCTTGCGGTAAATCTTCTAATTTGCCTAAGTCTCTCAAACTTTTCTCCTAAAAGAATTAATTCTTCACTAAACAGTTGTCCACTTTCCAACCATATAACCAATCACATGCGTGATAAAATTCCTGCTGCGTACGACCAGCCCATAATGAATTTCTCACCAGGCGCTCTACTCCACTAGCATGGTAAATTCTACCCATTTCTCTAGACATTAAAACAATCCTTGCAGTTCTCGTTATTCGAGAGCGTTGATAGAGGTCAAAGGTTTTTGCGAAATCCAAATTATTCAAGGTATCACAAACTTTAAGTGCTTCACCTAGAGTAACAGCGTCCTCAATCGCCATACAAGCACCTTGCGCAAGATATTGCAGGGTGGCATGGGCAGCGTCTCCTAATAAAGTCACGTTACCAAAGGTCCATTGACCAATCGGATCACGATCTGCTGTAGCCCACCGCTTCCAAGACTTCGGTAGTTCAATCAACTGACGCGCTTTAGGGCTAATGTCCTGAAAGTAAGTTTCGACCTCTGCATAACTACCTTCCGTCACACTCCACACTTCAGTATTACGGCTATGAAAAGTCACAACCACGTTAAACTGCTCACCTCCTCGCAGGGGGTAATGGACTAAGTGACAGTTAGGACCAACCCAAATACTGGCAGAATTCCATGCTAAATCAGCTGGAAAATCCTTCTTATCGACCACTGCTCGGTAAACAACGTGACCTGAAACTCTTGGCTGATCGCCTACATATTGTTCCCTTATTGCTGATTTAACACCATCAGCACCAATGGCTGCTAAGCCTTCGTAGCGATTTCCTTGTGAATCAATTACAGTGACGCCGTGCTCATTTTGCTCTACACGCGCAACGGTTATAGAAGTTTTAACCTCAATTCGGTCAGTCTCTAAGGCCCCTTCCAACAGGGATAAATGCACATCGGCACGATGACAAACAGCATAAGGGTTACCAAAATAATCAATGAACTCTTGGCCCGTTTTGATTTCGCCGACGAGTGACTCATCCACGGCATCATACATCAGCATATTGTCGGTATAAACCGCCCTTGCACGTCCTCGCTCGCCCACTCCTAATGCGTCTAAAGCTGCAAAGGCGTTAGGACCAAATTGAACCCCAGCACCAATTTCTCCAAGCTGTGCCGCCTGCTCAAGCACTAACACTGCAAAACCTTGCTTAGTCAAGGCAAGTGCTGCAGCAAGTCCTCCGATACCACCTCCACAAACAATCACCGGTTTTGATAATGCATTTGCCATCTCAATGTTTTCCTTAAAAATGAGGTAGTTTTGAATTCAACAATTTTAGTCTAATCGAAGGCTTTGCACACGACGATGAAGTATTGTTATTCTAAAGATGAAGAAAAGGATAGATCAGAACGAATACCTTCCAATCTATCCTATTCAAAAAGGCTTAGCTTTGATGCGCTACTTGACGGTTTTTTCGAATGATTTGTAAAGCAATCACAAGCACAAAGCCAACGATCCCAATAATGTCTGCTTCGATGGAGGGATAGGCTAAAGCCACTCCAGACAGTATCAGAACCCAACGCTCAAAAAAGTTATCTTTAACAATAAACCAGCCTTGTAAACCGCCAGCTAAAGCAATCACACCAACCACCGCCGTGGCAAAAGATTCAAAAATAAGGAGCCAATTGGCACTTGCTAAGGCTGTGGTTGAGCCCATTAACAATAAACTCACGCCAGACTTATCGAGCACAAACATAAAGGGGACCAAAATTGCAGGGGCCACGTACTTCCAGGTTTGCAAGGTGGTTTTGTAGGGATCGCCCTTACAAATAGCCGCTGCCGCAAAAGGCGATAAAGCGGTTGGCGGCGAAACCTCAGATAGTACCGCGTAGTAAAAGATAAACATGTGGGCAGCAAATGCAGGTACCCCTAAATTAATCAGGGCAGGGGCTGCAATCACGGCACAAATAATATAAGAGGCAGTTACTGGCACAGCTAAGCCAACAATCCAAACAATCAAGGCGGTAAAGATCGTAGTTAACAATAAAGAGCCGCCAGAATATTGAATGACAATACTACTAAATTTCAGACCCAAGCCTGTTAAGGTCACCGTACCCACGATTAAACCCGCGCCAGCACAGGTCACCGCAATCGCCAAAACACCCGTAGAGCCACTTGCTAGAGCTTTAACCAAATTAGATTGATAAAGTCCTTTAAAAAACGGTTGCTTCCCTTTGAGAAAGTCCCAAGACAAAATTGCAGTATCAGCGCGGATCATACTAGAAATAGCTGAAGTAACCGTTGCCCAAAAGACCGCCATCACCGGTGAAAACCCAACTAGCATGAATACCACAATAGAAATGAGAGAAAAAAAGTGATACCAATATTTTTTGGTCAAGTTCCAAGCAGTATCAACAGCATCTATTTGTTGTAAATGGAGTGAGTATTTACGAACGTCGATTTCGACCATAACAAAGAGACCTAGATAAAATAGGATCGTTGGAATCGTTGCCATTAACAAAACATCTAAGTAAGATATTTTTAGAAAATCTGCAATGAGGAAGGCTGCGGCGCCGAGTACTGGAGGAGAGATAATTGCACCTAAACCACCCGCAGCAAGTAAGCCACCCGCAGCATTTTTATCGTAGCCGATTTTATTCAACATACTTGCCGCAACTGAGCCAACAGTAACAGTAGTTGCTACGCCAGAACCAGAAGGACCACCCAGCAAAAAAGAAGACATTACAATCGTGCGCCCTACCCCGGAGCTTTTACCACCCATGGCTGCAAATGAGAAATCGATAAAGAATTTTCCAGCCCCTGTGAATTGTAAGAAAGCACCGAAGATAGTAAACAGAATAATCAGTGTTGAAGAAACATCAATCGCGGTACTAAAAATTCCCTCTAAGGTCATATACATATAACCTACCAAACGCGAAATATCGTAGCCTTTATGCGTCCAAGGCGCTGGTAAGTAATTACCAAACAGGGCATAGGCCAAAAAACCTAAAGTAACACTGAGTAAAATCAGCCCGTTGGTGCGTCTCAGCGCTTCTAAAATCAAAAAGATAAAGCCGAGGCCAACATACAAATCAAGGGGATCTGGACTAGTATTGCGATCCATAAAATCATCGCCACCTATCAACACATAGTAAACAACTCCAATAGAGGCGAATGCCATGATGACATCCCACCACATCAATCTATTTTTAAATTTTGAGGCAATCGGAAAACTTAAGTACACCAAAAATAAAACAATCCCTACGTGAACTGTTCTGAGAACTTGGGTCGGCACAATCGAGTAAGCCGCGTATAAATGAAACAAAGACATACCCACAGCCACGAGGGTGATCAGAATACCAATCCAACCCCTGTAATCATTGGCATCACCTTCTTCTTGTTTAATAAAAGAGTCCAGTTGTGCTTGCGTTAAGTCATCAATTTCGGATTGGCTAGAGTTTGGTGTCGTCATAGTAATATTTTTAAAACCTATTGAAGGAATGCTGAATCAAGAAAGAAATCATGCGACTTAATCGACCTTTACGCCTTTTTCTTTAAAGTATTGCAAAGCACCTGGATGAAAAGGCACCACGGCAGCATTCGATTTTTGTGCTTCGAGCTTAATATTTTTGTACTCTGCATGCACATTAATTAACTCAGGCAATTTGTCGAAAACTGTTTTTACAATGTTGTAAGCATCTTTATCTGACATCGTTGCATTCACAAACAAGATGTTTGCGACAGAAGCGATTTGGTTATCTTTTTGCATGCCTGAGTACATCGTTTTAGGAATGACGTCTTTGAAATAAATGTTGCCGTATTTCTGATTCATTTTGGCGACAGTGTCATCGTGATCAATCATGGCAATTTTCATACCTGGAGAATTAGCGAGATCAGTGACGGCGGCGGTTGGTAAACCACCTACCCAAAAGAAAGCGTCAATTTTGCGATCTTTGATTGCATTGACAGACTCAGCAGCCCCTAAGCGCTCTCTTTTAATATCTTTATCTTTGTCTAAACCTGCGGCTTCTAGTAAGCGAAATGCCATCACTTCGGTGGCACTACCAGGACTGCCGGTACTCACGTGCTTTCCTTTTAGATCTGCCGTAGTTTTAATCCCTGTACTCTCAACACTGACTAGGTGCATACGGTTTGGATAAAGGACTAAAAGAGCACGAATATTTTGTTTCTTATTAACAAATTTACCTTGGCCACTAAAAGCATCTTGAGCCGCGTCTGTCATCCCAAAGCCAATATAAGGCTTACCTGAACCGACTAAATTAATGTTATCAACCGTACCGCCAGTTACCTCTGCAGTTGCTTGCATATTCGGTAAATATTTCGATAAAACAGCGGCGAGTCCACCGCCCATTGGATAATAAACACCGCCAGTACCGCCGGTGGCAATTGAAACATTTTCTGCCTGTACGGCACACGTGAAAACCGTAAGTGCAAGGGTCATTGCTTTGAGTGTTTTAATCATTCTGTATTTCATGTAAGCTCCCAATCAAAAGTATAGGTATGAAGTTGAAATTAAAGTCCTGGCATATCAAATTGAATCGCATCTAAATCTGTAAATAGTTTTTCCTCTACATCCTTGGTTAAGGTCAGAAGTGGTGGGCAGAGTTTTAACCATTCATGATTACCTGAATATCTAGCACAAGCCGCCTTCATCGCTGGAATCATGGGGTATTTAGCAAAAGTTGTTCTGACCACATCTAAACCAGCTTGCAACTCATCAGCATTTGTCTCTTGCCAGTGGGCAGCTAAATGGGCAATTGCTGCTGGATTGACATTGGCGGTAGCAGAAATACAACCAGCCCCACCCCCTCTTAGAGTGCGGAGTAAAAAGCTCTCACTACCAGCGTAGACTCGAAAACCCTTGGGACTCAACGCCTCTAAACAAGCTTTGGTGTATTCCCAATCACCGGAACTATCTTTCATACCAACTACGGTATTAGGATAAGCCGCAACCAGACGCTCTAACAAGCTAACTGGAATGCCGAATTTGACGACGGGCGGAATATTGTAAATGTAGATTTTTAACTGATCACTACCTACCTTCTCAATGATTTGAGAGTAATAAGCAAATAGGCCATCTTCAGCCGGATCTTTATAGTAAAAAGGCGGCAACATGAGTGCGCCAGAACAGCCCAGCTCCAGCGTAGCCTTTGTCATGGTCACTGCGTCATCGACCGCGCAAGCACCTGTGCCGGGCATCATTTGATTGGCTGCCAAGCCGTGACTAACTAGATACTCCAGCGCATTGATTTTTTGCGCAGCAGAAAACGAATTACCCTCTGAGTTAGTACCAAAAACGGCTAAGCCAACATTATTTTTTTGTAACCAGCCACATTGCTTAGCAAACAGTTCTAATGAAATTTCGCCGTCCGCTCGAACTGGGGTTAATACGGGTGAAAGGACTGCAGGTAAAGTACTTGGGTGAAGTGCCACGTCAATCTCCAATTTGATATTTTTTAATAAGATTACACTAGTTTATTTGAACTTTTGAGTTATTTAAGATAAAAGACATTCATTCTTTGAGTTATCTTTTAAATTGAACTTCACAATTAAGAAAGACGATATTTAATTTTCAGGTTTAATATTCGCTTGCTTCACAATTTTGGCCCAATTATTCGTCATACTCACGACTTCACTCGTCCAAGATTGTGAGCTCCCGCCCACTGGAAAAAATCCTAACTCCAACAATCGTTGCTTCATTTCTGGGGATTGCAAGGTCGCATTCAAAGCGTTATTTAATTTTTGTACATTTTCTTTAGGTACGCCTGCCGGTAAAAATATCCCCCAAACAATATTAGCATTTACTTCTGGATATCCTTGTTCAGCAAAAGTTGGTACTTGAGACAAGGCGTCTGATCGTTTGTCACTAGTGATACCTAGTCCTAATATCTGACCTGACTCTACATAAGGCTTTGCTGCCCCAACGGTGGTAAATAAAATACTGACATGACCACCTAAGGTATCTGTCATAGCAGGACCGGCGCCTTTATAGGGCACATGAACTAAATCGATACCGGCTACTACCTTGAGCATTTCGCTCGCCATATGACCGCCAGTGCCAAACCCTGCAGAGGCATAACTGAGCTTTCCGGGAGATGACTTAGCAAGCGCAACAAATTCTTTGAGGTTTTTAAATGGCATCTTCGTTGATGCCAACATGATCGAAGGAGTTGAGACTAATTGAATGACTGGAATAAAATCTTTTTGACTATCGTAAGGTAACTTTTTAAAGAGACTAGGGTTCACTAAAAACGCCATATCCACAATTAAGGCAGTGTAGCCATCAGGGGTACTTTTAGCCACAAAATCAGTACCTAAAATAGTACTGGCCCCAGGCTTATTTTCGACAATAATGGATTGACCTAAATTTTCAGCTAATTTATTCTGCATCGCACGAATAATGATGTCTGATCCACCACCCGGACCATAAGGTACGATGACTTTTACAGGGCGAACTGGGTATGGATTCGAAGCAGATTCTGCGGCGATTACAAATGAACTCAAGCTGCTCGCTAGAACAATTGAACTAAATAGTAATAAAAACCTATATTTCATGTCATCTCCAATTTTTTATTTAAACAAGTATGCTTTAAGTTCGGATTGAAGTCTCTTCAGAGTTTCCCTAAGCAAAGAGTTGGTAAACTCTTTCTCGTTTAGAATGAAATCAAATATTCTTAGAACTCGAGACAACCTCATGCTTAAAAGCTCAATCTTGATCAAATTCCAATTCCTCGCATTACTTTGTTTATTGATCCCATCACTTAGTTATGGAGAGACGAATTATCCGAATCATTCAGTAAAGCTGGTGATACCCTTTGCCACAGGTGGAAGTAATGATATTGTTGGTCGTTTTATCGCCGATCAGCTCTCGAAACGTTTGGGTGAACCCTTTGTTGTGGATAACCGTGGTGGCGCGGGTGGCACGATTGGTGCTGATTCAGTCGCAAAATCAAAGCCAGATGGATACACCTTATTATTAATATCCACTCCACATACCGCCAATACTTCGCTGTATAAAAAACTCCCCTACAACCCAATCAAAGATTTTGCAACCATTGCACGAATTGGTACGGCCCCTCAAGTAATTAGTGTTTACCCAGGCCTACCAGTTAAGACCTTACCCGAACTCATTGCCTATGTGAAAGCTAGGCCAGGTCAGGTGAATTTTGTCTCATCAGGCATTGGTAGCTCCCAACATTTAGTGACTGAGATGTTTGCAAGCCAAGCAGATCTTCAATTGGTTCATGTTCCTTACAAAGGAGCAGGAGCTGCCCTAGCTGATGTGGCAGCAGGCCATGCACAAATTTCGGTAGGAACGGTTTTACAAGGCTTATCTTTGATCAAAGGTGATCGCCTTCGACCTCTTGCAGTGAGCGGTAATAAACGTCAGGCAGTTTTACCCGATGTTCCGACCGCAAGCGAAATGGGTTTAAAAGGTTATGACGCAGATAACTGGTGGGGAATCTTAGCACCTGCAGGAACTCCTCCTGAAGTGATTCAAAAATTATCAGCAACAATGGCAGAGATCTTATCAAAACCTGAAACGATTAAAAAACTTGCTGAAGAAAGCGCTACTGTTGCCTATCTTGGCCCCGATGAATTTGCTAAGTTTATGGAAGTAGAATCGCAAAAATGGGCACAGTTGATTAAAAAATTGAATATCAAACCTGAATAAATCATCTAGAAAATCATGAGCAACCAACACCCCTTACTAAACGCAAAAATTATTCAGATTGAAACGATTCCTTTGCGAGTCAAAATGGAGCGTGTTGCAACCGGCTCTACCTTAAAACTATCCCACCGTTGTACGATACTCACACGGATTCATACCGATGCTGGAGTGATTGGGGAATGTTTTAATGGCAATGATGATGCTCTACAAGCATCGGTGATCAATATGATTAATGAAGAAATGACCCCATTACTCATTGGTCAGTCCGTAGCATCGATTGAAGATATTTGGTCCCTTACCCGCAAATCAACAGAACCTTTTTTACGCGACCGTCGGGTTGCTCTAAGGGCCCAGTCTTGTATTGATAGCGCCTTGCATGATGCTATTGGTAAATTAGTTGGTTTACCTATTAATGTCCTATGGGGCGGCGCAAAAAAAGATATTCGTGTCTTTGCTTTAGGAGGCTATTACCGCGAAAAAAATGACTTGGAAGGACTCGCGCAAGAAGTGGAGGACCTCAAAGCATTTGGTATCTATGGTCTTAAATTAAAGCTAGGCGGTAAATCTCCTAGTGAAGATGCCAAGCGCGCTGAAGTCGTTCGAAAAGCAGCTGGAGACGATTTTATTTTAGGTTGTGATGCGAATCAAGGTTGGACCCTACAGCAGGCGCTTGAATTTACAAACATCACAAAAGATTTAAATTTGGATTGGCTTGAAGAGCCTTGTAAGTGGGATAACGACAGAGCTGAGTTACCTCTAGTACGCTCTATTTCGGGCGTGCCCATTACCGCTGGTCAAAGTGAGTTAACGCGTTTTGGTTGTCGTGATTTAATGCAAGCAAAAGCTATCGATATTTGTAATTTTGATGGGAGTTGGGGTGGTGGCCCGACGGAGTGGCGTCGGGTGGCGATGTTAGCTAACTCCTTTGGCGTAAAAGTTATGCAGCATCTAGAACCACAGTTTGGCTTGATGATGTCTGCTGGCGTCTCCAATGGTTTTTATGGGGAAGTGATGTTGCCCTGGCGCGATCCATTTTTCTATCGCTTGATTGCAAACCAGCCTGATCACCCTTTTAAAGATGGTATTTATACCTTACCGACAGAACCTGGTTGGGGAATGGTCATTGATGAGGATTATTTGCAATCCGTGAGAATCGATTAATTTTCTAAAAATGCTTTGTGAAGCGAGCTTGCATAAAATTAGCGTGGAGGGAGTCTTTTGCGAGTGGCATCCACGTATATTGGAGCGTTAAAACTCCGCCAATAGACGGAAATGGTACAACAACTGAGGGGGTTAATGCAGTATAGGATGTCTGCTGGCCCCCATCAATCGGTACCGTAGTTCCTAACAATGCGCTAGTACCGCCAGGGTTCTGAGTTGTGCTCGTCGTAGTAACGGGTCCGGTATAAGTATCTGCAGTAATTTGATTTAACTGCGTTATATTAAGACCGAAGTTAGCCAATTCCGGCACCTTATAAGAGCCAAATAACTCAAACGCCACAAAGTCACCACTTTTGTAACTCGTGTTGCTATTGGAAGTGTTATATCCATAAGAGGTCCGCCCCGCAAAAGTCCAATTATTTTCTTGATAAAAAGCGGCCACACTTGGCAAGAAAGTGAAATAACCAAAGCCCACGTTGAGAGGAGAGTTTTGATCAAAAGAGCCCGTTGGCGCAATGATCGTTAATCCTGCAAGATATTTTGTGTTATGTCCATTAAAGTAAGACCATGTCCCAATCAGATTGGTATCGCCAATACCTTGAGTGTTCGCAGTTTTACTGGCAGCAACACTTGCAGCTTGAGATTTAAATGAGCTAATCATTTGATTAATGGTTGGTGCACTTGCAGGGTTTGCACTAGCGTAGGCTTGTAATTGACTAATTTGGGTTGGATCTACAGTAGCGCTAATTTGACGGCTGATGGTGACATAAGGAACGCTCACGGCTCCAATAAACTTGCCACCCCAATAATTTTCTGAGGTAACGTAACCACCGATGAAATTAACTTGCCTTTGGGTCTGACTAAAAGTTTGATTCACATTAAGAGTTTTTGAACCTGTGGCATTTTGATACAGTGTCGAAAAAGCAGGCGGACTGTTCACATAAAGACTTTGATTTGCCGCATTATTTCCATTTGCGTCATTAATCTGATCCATACTAATCAACGAACCACTAATCGTGCCAAAAAATCCTGGACGATCTTCTAAAATGATGGCAGTTTCTCCGGTTATTAATCCAGTAGGAGAATAGTGAGTGCGAAAACCTTCCTCAGCGGCTGCGTTAAAGATCGTGAAAAGAGAAATTAGGCCTATAACAAGGCGAGATGCCTTCAATTGGTGTTTTTTTATTTGAATTAGCAGAAAATGAATTTGATTCTAAACAGTAATGCAAGTTTAAAAGAATGAAACCCCAAAATAATGCTCTATTATGGTGCATATTTGATCTGAGAGCAATTGTCTTATTTGCTTATTTTCAAGCCTTAATGAGGTGTCAAGTTCTAAGGGTTGGTAACACTTAAACCTGTTAGCATCAAAGCCATTTGTCGCAGGGATGGTAGCAATGTAAACATCCATTGTGACTTTCGCTATCTGAGAGGACCGAGCGCGCGAACACAATAATTGTCAAAGGCAGGTTCAATCGAAACGCATCGGTTCGCTTGGTGTGCTGTCACATTCGATATTAATATTAAAACCGCCTACATCATGGCTAATTTTTGCAAGATAAGTCCCTAGTTTAATTCGGTTCTCTGGTAGAACCGCGACTTCGAGGATAGCTCGGATTTCAGCCTCAGTACTTCTACCGTGCATAGCTGCACGGACCTGTAAGGCATGGTAAAGCTCATCAGACAGGTTATGGACAGTGAGAGATGCCATCTTTTTCACCTCTAAAATTTGATCTCAATAATAGCTTTTTAGACCATGATCATCACTTGGAACTGAAAGTTTAATCAAAATGATTCATTAAACTTTATGTGGTTGGAATGGAGTAATTAATCGTGTTTGATAAATAAAGGTCCATCCCCCGAAACGGGGGACAAAGGTATTTATTAAACTAGTTTTTTCGACGAACTTTTTTAATAGAGGTAATACCAATGTCCCATCTAGATTCTATCCTAGGTCTGCCTGATCTTTCCATCGAACAAGTAAAACGCGGTCAAATTGTTGAAGTTTGGTGTAAACCAAAGGTCCGACCAGCTTGTATTTATTGTCAACATGACTTTGTTCGGATTAAATCTACCCATCATCGCTTGTTAAAACACACCCGCCAAGGGAACCAACTTATGATCCTACATTTAGCGCTTCCAAAGTACCATTGCCCCAACTGTAATCGCTATTTTCGACATCACTTACGAGGTATTCGTCCTCGCTTACGAGCTACTGAATCCTATCGACTTGAAGTCTTTGAAGCCCATGATGGTGGGGTCAGTCAGCGTAAGCTGACTGTCACCCACAAGATTGGAAGTGCGACGGTAGAACGCTGGTATCAACCGCAGATTAAGAACCGAGTAGCCGAGTTATCCTCCCGTCATTGCCCTAGAATATTAGGGATTGATGAACACTTCTTTAGTCGCAAAAAAGGCTTTGCGACTACTTTCGTGGATCTTAAAAATCATAAGGTGTTTGATGTGGTACTGGGTCGCTCAGAAGCCAGCCTACGCCGATATCTAAGCCATTTAACTGGTCGAGATCGAGTGAAGTTTGTGGTCATGGATCTCTCGGAAACTTATCGCAAAATTGTCCAACAATACTTCCCGAATGCCAAAATTGTGGCTGACCGGTTCCATGTCATTCGCCTCGTCAATCAACATTTTTTACAGGTCTGGAACCAGCAAGACCCCTTGGGACGTAAAAATCGTGGACTACTCAGTCTCATGCGCAGGCACCATTGGAATTTAACACCTGAGCAGCAACAAAACCTGTCTCAGTATCTAGAGAAGTTCCCGATCCTCCAGGCTCTTTATCAAGCCAAGCAGAAGCTCAACTCATTCCTTCTTCTTAAAAAAGTACCAGCAAAAAAAGCGAAGAAATATATTCCAGAATTTCTACAATTACTCGATCAATTTGAAGAAAGTCCAGCCAAAATCATTGCACAGACGATTCGTTCTTGGTTAGAACCAATTATTCGAATGTGGCGGTTTTCAAAATCCAACGGAATTACGGAAGGTTTCCATACTAAAATGGAAATGATTTCTAGAAGAGCTTTTGGTTTTAGGAATTTCCAAAACTACCGACTCAGAGTCTTGGCTCTGTGCGGTTGGAATGGAGTAATTAATCGTGTTTGTTAAATGCTCATCCCCCGATTACGGTTAAGAGCCCTAAATTTGATGGCGGAAGCTGTGAGATTCGAACTCACGGAGGACGTTAATCCTCGTCAGTTTTCAAGACTGATGCATTCAACCGCTCTGCCAAGCTTCCCGCGTAGAATAATCATTAAGTAAATTGATGATTGGTTTGCACTACACAATTCTATTATAGCGATAAAAAGAAATAAATTGTTTTAAATTAGTAAATACACTGACTACTCCCCATAGCTAAAGCAAGGGGGTTCTTTAAAACCTTCTTGTTTTAGCTTAGAGGCTCCTACTACTAGCGTATCTAGTCCGATACGGAGAATGTTCTTGCTGGCATTGATGTCTCTATCGTGGATCACTCCACAACAGTCGCAAGTCCATTGTCTTATTCCAAGTCCTGCGATACCTTTCGGCCTCGACGGTGGTTTTTCACCACACGAAGAACAGGTTTGGGTGGTATTGCTCTCATTAACCTCTAAAAAGACAACACCGGCCTCATGGCACTTGTATTCCAACATTGTCTTAAATTGACTCCAGCCAGCATCATACACAGACTTAGCCATCTTGGTTTTAATGAGTTTGCTACTTGGGATATTTCCTACAAAGATCGCACCATACTTATTGGCTAAAAGCCGTGAGAACTGGTGTTGATCATTGCTGCGACGATTTTTGATCTTGGCGCTAATCGTTTTGGCGAGCTTATTTTTGTTGGCTCTTTGAGCCACGGCTAATTTCTTTTCCAACTCTCGATAACGCTGCGAAACCATTTGAATCCCATCGCTAGTGACGGCGGTGGTCTTTAAACCTAAGTCAATGCCAACGGCACGAGGGCTGCTATTGTTTGTGCAAATTTGTACCTCAACAGTTAAATTAACATACCAACGTCCACGAGCATCTTGACTAAAAGATCCACACTTAATGACTTTGTCTTGAAGATCATAAGACTTAAAAATGCTAATCGGCTTCTTTTGAAAAAAGATTTGACCGTTGCGATAATGAATTGAGTCCTTCTTAAATGGTATCCAACCGAGAGAGCGCTTGCTACCGCCACTCTTACGCCAGGCTAAGCGGCGCTTCTTAAACTGCTTACGGCGAGTGCAGTATTCAGAACTAATCGCTTGAACCGTTGATGCGGGAATATTTAATCCCTCTTTAGTAGCACCAGCGGTGTACCTGTCCATCGTGTAGCTGGAAATAAACTGCCCAGTGCGCTCAGTGTGCTTAGAAGATAGTTCATTGCAATAGTTCCAAACAAGGTTCACATCTTTCGACAGGTTATTAAGGAGCGTGCAATGTTTGTCTTTTACCCGTTCACGCAGTACTCGAATATTAGTTTGTTGCGTCTTCTTCATGCTGTTATTTTATACAGTTGCCAATGATTTTTCAAGTGTTGCAGCTTATATCCTCATAGATAAATCAAGGGGCTTTACGCTGCTTTTGGTAAATATTTACTACATTTTGTTTTGCAACTGCACCAATTAATCTTTACAATTCAACTACTAGCAACATTCAATTGTTAGAATAAACCTCATGATTAATACTGAAAATAATTTTAATTCCCCCCTTTATGTAGATACCCTTTATCAAGGTATCAACAGTTTTCAATGGCAAGAGTTATTTGATATCGTTGAAAAAAAAGGCTTTTCTGCAAAAAGGCATGCTCTTTTTACTGGCCAGAAAATCAACCAATCTGAAAACCGCGCAGTTCTGCATACCGCTTTACGTAATTTAAGTGGTAGTCCAGTTTTAGTTGACGATCAAGATATCATGCCAGCAATACAGTCTGTCTGGCGTCAAATTGAACAGTGTTGTAATAAATTTGTCGGCATTACTGACATCATTCATATTGGTATTGGTGGTTCAGATTTCGGACCTAGATTGGTTTGCGATGCATTGTGGACGGATGATTCCTTGACTAAAACACCAGTTAATGTTCATTTTTTATCGAATATTGATAGTGCTGACTTAGCAAGAACCCTTGCTCGTGCCAAACCCCAAAGTACCAGAGTCATTATTGTTTCCAAGACCTTTACGACCCTTGAAACAATGCAAAATGCCCAGTCAGTCATCAAATGGTTGACTGAGGCTAAACTTACTAAAACGCAAATTTCAAACCTACTTTATGCCGTAACAGCCAATACGAGCGAAGCCCTAACCTTTGGAGTTAAGGATGAAAATATATTGCCCTTTTGGGATTGGGTTGGTGGTAGGTTTTCCGTCTGGTCAGCTGTAGGACTACCAATCGCTTTAAAGTTCGGATTTGAGGCCTTCAAAAAGTTCTTGGCTGGTGCCCATGCGATGGATCAGCATTTTTTAAATGCTCCCATTGAACAAAATCAACCAATAGCTTTAGCACTCACTTTATTTCGTAATCAACTGAAGCGTGGTTCTAAAGCACAGGCTATTATTCCTTACGCACAGTCTCTCAATTTATTTCCGACTTGGCTTCAACAATTAGAGATGGAAAGTAATGGCAAGACCCACGGCCTAGATCAAAAACCAGTTGAAATTAGCTCAGTTTGCATTTTTGGCTCAGCAGGAACGAATTCTCAACACTCTTACTTTCAGATGTTGCACCAAGGGACTCAAGTAGTACCCGTTGATTTTATTGCTGTGAAAGCACCTCTCAGTGATTTACCTTGTGCGCAAGAACACCACCGTCAATTAATTGCTAATTGCTTGGCTCAGTCTCAGGCTCTAGCCAAAGGCTTTCAGCATCCAACGGATCAAAACCAAAGTTATTCTGGTCATCGACCGAATACTTTGATTTGGCTGGACAAATTAGATGCCTACAACTTAGGTGCCTTAATGGCTTTATATGAGCACCGTACTTTCTGTCTTGGTGTTTTATACGGCGTGAACTCCTTTGATCAGCCTGGAGTTGAGTTGGGTAAAAAACTAGCCAAACCCATTGATCAGGCTCTCGCTAATCCTGCAGATGCAGAACTTCTTGAAGTATTTGACGACATTACTAAATCCCGTATTCAGTGGTTTAATCAACCATAACTCATTAATCTATTTTTAGGAAATTTATGCTCCCACTCTCACCTTCGATTTTTAAAGCCTACGATATCAGGGGCATTATCGATAAAACATTAGATCGTAACGTTGCGATGCAAATCGGCCAAGCCTTTGGCTCTTGCATGGTGGAAATGGGAGAAACAACCGTTGTTGTCGGTCGAGATGGTCGCTTATCAGGCTCAGATCTGATGTCAGGCTTAACAGAAGGACTAATGTCCGTTGGCTTGAGAGTCATTGATTTAGGTGTTGTCGCCACACCCATGGTTTACTTTGGAACTAATGTACCGATTCGTGGAGTCCAAGCAAAATCAGGAATTATGATTACAGGTAGTCATAATCCGCCAGACTATAACGGCTTTAAAATGGTTCTAGGTGGTCAAGCGATTTACGGTGAACAAATTAAAGCACTTTATCAACGAATTGTTGATCAGAAAATTGCAGCAAAAGCTTCTGGTAGTAGAGAAGATTATGATATTTTCCCGACTTATTTGGAAAGAATTACCAGTGATGTAAAACTCAAGCGTCCAATGAAAATTGTGGTTGATTGCGGTAATGGAGTTGGTGGAGATTTTGCTGGTAAATTATTCCGTGCCTTAGGGTGTGAGGTGACTGAATTATTTTGTGAAGTAGATGGCAACTTCCCGAATCATCATCCAGATCCAGCCCATTTAGAAAATTTGCAAGATTTAATGGTTGAATTAACCAAATCGGATGCTGAACTTGGTTTAGCTTTTGACGGCGATGCTGATCGTTTAGGTGTGGTTACAAAAGATGGCTCTGTCATCTTCCCAGATCGTCAAATGATGCTTTTTGCGAAAGATGTTTTATCTCGCAATCCTGGTGCAGAGATTATCTATGATGTGAAATGTACTCGAAATTTAGGTCTTTGGGTGGAGCAACTCGGCGGCAAACCAACGATGTGGAAAACGGGACATTCTCTGGTTAAGGCGAAGCTAAAAGAAACGGGCGCTCCACTAGCCGGGGAAATGAGCGGTCATATCTTCTTTAAAGATCGTTGGTACGGTTTTGATGATGGTCTATACACTGGTGCGCGCTTACTAGAAATCTTATCTCAAGAAGAAGATCCGAATGCTACGTTAAATAACTTACCTAATGCGATTTGTACACCAGAGTTGCAGATTCCTTGTGCGGAAGGTGAACCGTTTACTTTATTAGAAACCATCAAGGCAAATGCTAAATTTGAAGGTGCTTTGACGATTAATACGATTGACGGTGTACGGGTTGAATATGCGGACGGCTTTGGCTTAGCGAGACCCTCTAACACTACCCCGGTAGTTGTTATGCGCTTTGAAGCAGATACAGAAGTTGCGATTGCACGCATTCAAGCGGATTTTAAAAAGGCGGTGCTTGCAGCTAAACCAGATGCGAAATTACCGTTCTAAAATAAATCGAAGTTGTGAAGTCGTGAGAAAATAAGATTTGATCGATTTTCCTATATAAAATCAAAGTTCTTATGACTTCAATTTCAACCTTGCAACCTGTTAGCTACGATTTTTCACTTCCTAGCGTTGATGGTCCAACTTGTATTTCTAGTGCTTGGGCCAAGACCCCTGCACCCCTGAGTGCAGCTGATAAAGCCATTACTAAAGAAAAAATAAAGCGTCTTTTAAAAGAACAAAACGCGGTAATCGTTGCGCACTATTATGTGGATGGTGATATTCAGGATTTAGCACTTGAGACCGGTGGGTGTGTCGCTGATTCACTTGAAATGGCTCGGTTTGGTAAAGATCATCCTGCGCAAAAATTAATCGTAGCGGGGGTTCGCTTTATGGGTGAGACTTCTAAGATCTTGTCTCCCCAAAAACATGTTTACATGCCAGATCTCGATGCCACCTGCTCACTAGACCTAGGCTGTCCCACCGATGCATTTAACCAATTTTGTGACGCCCACCCTGACAGAACGGTCGTCGTCTATGCTAATACTAGTGCTGCAGTAAAGGCTAGAGCGGACTGGATGGTTACTAGCTCTTGTGCTCTTGCAATTGTTTATGAGCTAAAAAAACAAAATAAGAAAATCTTATGGGCACCGGATCGTCATCTTGGTAAGTATATTCAAGAACAAACTGGCGCAGATATGATCCTTTGGGACGGTGCGTGCATCGTGCACGACGAATTCAAGGCAGAAGAGCTGCAGTTATTAAAAGAACTACACCCACATGCGCAGGTCTTGGTTCACCCTGAATCCCCCGCTGGTGTTGTTGCCATCGCGGATGTAGTCGGTTCAACTGCTGCCATGCTTAAAGCA
Source organism: Polynucleobacter rarus (assembly GCF_003072505.1). Lineage (GTDB taxonomy): Bacteria > Pseudomonadota > Gammaproteobacteria > Burkholderiales > Burkholderiaceae > Polynucleobacter > Polynucleobacter rarus. Next base: position 266,145 of record NZ_NTGB01000001.1, on the reverse strand, counting down.
GTGGTTGAAGGAACTGCGACTGAATATATTGTGGCGACAGACCAGGGTATTTTGCACAGAATGCGTCAGCTAGCTCCTAATAAAGTCCTTATCGAAGCTCCAACAGCAGGTCAAAGTGCAACTTGCAAAAGTTGTGCCAATTGCCCTTGGATGGCAATGAATGGTCTAGCTAATTTATTGAGCTGCTTAGAAAATGGTGCTGGTGAAATCACCGTTGAAGAAGCTATCCGTGTAAAAGCGCAAGCTTGTATTGAACGGATGCTGGACTTCACAAAAAACAATCCTGAGTTGCTAGCTCGCGCTCAACATGGTTTCGTCAAGAACATCGGCGCTGCTTAATTTCATTATTTTTTAAAGATCAATTATGTTTTCTTATAACGAAACTCTCGAACAAGCCATTGAGCGAAATGTACATGACGCTCTATTAGAAGATGTAGGGGTCTGTGATTGGACCGCCATGCTAGCACCGAGCAATGAAACCGTCAAAGCACACGTTATCGTTAAACAAGAAAACGCCGTTCTATGTGGCAGACCTTGGTTTGACCGGTGTATTTTAAAACTAGATCCTCAGGCAAAAATTGAATGGAACTTTGCCGAAGGTGAGGTCATGCCGAATCAAGCCGTGGTCTGTTCTATCACGAGCAATGGCCGATCAATCCTCTCCGCAGAACGCCCAGCCCTGAATTTCTTGCAAACCCTATCTTATACAGCGACGGTGACGCATTCTTACATGCAAGCTATCGCTGACATTCATGTAAATCCCAAGGGATGCAAGATGTTAGATACTAGAAAAACCTTACCTGGTTTACGTCAAGCACAAAAATACGCAGTCAGAATTGGCGGCGGGCAAAATCACCGTATGGCGCTTTGGGACGGTATCTTAATTAAAGAAAATCACATTATGGCGGCGGGTAGTATTACTGCTGCTGTTAAAGCAGCCATGGCCTTAAACGCAAAGGTAAGTATTCAAATCGAAGTTGAATCCATCGCAGAAATGGAAGAAGCCCTTGCAGCTGGAGCACACAGTATATTGATTGATGATTTTAGCTTGGAGCAAATGCAACAAGCCGTCAACATTAATCAAGGACGCGCGCTCTTAGAAGTTTCTGGTGGAGTGGATATAGAGCAATTAAGAAAAATTGCCATGACAGGAGTTGACCGAATTTCGAGTGGGAAACTAACCAAAAATGTGGAAGCAATTGATTACTCAATGCGAGTATTAGCTCGCATTGAGAGTAATAACTAAATCTCTTCCGCTACTTTAATACCATCTTTTTTCCGAATCGGAGTTAGGATCGTTGGGTAAGATACTGCAAAGGTATCAGGATAATCTCTGGTGTAATGCAAGCCACGACTTTCTTTTCTAGAAAGTGCTGAACGAACGATTAGTTCAGCACAAACCAACAAGTTTCGAAGTTCAATTAAATCTCGGTTGACCTTAAAGTTAGAGTAATACTCATTCACTTCGGTCTCTAAAAAGTTGATACGATGTAAAGCACGCTCAAGTCTTCGAGTCGTTCTAACGATGCCGACATAATTCCACATCAAAGACCTTAACTCATCCCAGTTATGCGAAATCACCACCATTTCGTCAGCATCCTCTACTTGACTGTCATCCCACTGCTTCACTTGAGGAATAGTCGATTCAGGCTCCTCTAAGATTTTTTTAGCGGTGGATTTGCCGATCACGACACACTCCAATAAAGAGTTACTCGCCAGTCGATTGGCGCCGTGTAGTCCAGTGCAAGTAGCCTCACCAACTGAATACAAGTGCGGCAAATCTGTTTGGCCATTCAAATCAGTCACCACGCCGCCACAGGTATAGTGAGCGGCCGGCACAACTGGGATTCCTTGTTTAGTAATGTCGATGCCAACTGACAAACATTTGGCATAAATCGTTGGGAAGTGCTCTTTAATGAATTCCGCCCCTAAATGGGTAGCATCTAATAAAACATACTCTAAGCCGTGTTTTTTTATTTCAAAATCGATGGCTCGAGCCACAATATCTCTTGGTGCTAGCTCCATTCTTTCATCATGATCAGCCATAAAACGCGTGCCATCCGGCAGCTTTAATTGACCGCCCTCACCTCGCATCGCTTCAGTAATCAGAAAGCTTCTTTCTTCTGGGTGATATAAACAGGTCGGATGAAATTGCATAAATTCCATATTGCCGACACGACACCCAGCTCGCCAGGCCATCGCAATACCGTCTCCAGTAGAAGTATCGGGATTGGTCGTATATTTATAGACTTTGCCGACGCCGCCAGTCGCCAATACGACCGCATCAGCAATTAAAGTCTTCACCTTATTTTCTTTAATATCTAATGCATAAACCCCAAGACATTGGTCTTTCTGAATCGATTTTTTGTAATCTTTGTTCGGCTTTTGAACTAGGTGACGATTCGTAATTAAATCGATTGCAATCCAGTGTTCTAGCAGATCAATATTAGGATGCGCTTTCACTTTTTCCAGTAATACGTCATGAATAGCCTTACCCGTAGCATCCGCGACGTGAGCAATCCGACGATGGGTGTGCCCACCCTCTCTGGTTAAATGCAAACCTAATGGACCTTCTGGATCAGGCGTAAACTCAACCCCCTGCTCAACTAACCACTCAACTGCATCTGAGCTATTTTCAGCGATATACCGAGCTGTTGATTCCGAAACGATTCCGGCACCAGCTTCCAGAGTGTCGCCAATGTGAGATTCAAAGCTATCTTTTTTATCCAGCACACCAACAATACCACCCTGCGCCCAAGCAGTAGCTGCCTCAGTTAGCTGACGTTTAGCTAAAATCGCAATTTTTTTGTGAGCAGCAACTTCTAATGCAACAGTTAAACCAGCCAAACCTGCGCCGACCACGATTAAATCATAATGATCATTATGTTGGTTCTCTGGCACCTGATTTTTATCTTTCAAACTCTTCACCCTAAGTGGTTCAGCAAAATAACTATAAATAATTTAACAACATTTTAATTTGTTACTAAATTTCATGAGAACTCTAGGATAAACCATTCCTGCAAGAAGGATTTTTGATTGCATCAAAGTTATAGCTTAACTGCTGAAATTTGTACCATATTAGGTGATTCTTTCCCTAAAAAGACATTCGCCTAGGCTTTATGGACTTTTAAGCAAGTTTTCGAGCAACTACGCCGACAAGACTCGACATACCAGCATGCCCTGTTCCCTCGCTAATGGTAGCCACATAAGTTTTAAGTTCTAAAAATTCAAAATGAGGCAATAAATCCCTCATTAAAGACTCGTCGTATAAGTGATCTAATTCACCTGGACCACCTGTTTTGTAGAGTAGTTGATCTTTGCCATATCCTTGGATGATTAATAAACCACCAACTTTTAGAGTTTGAATCATCTTTTGAAAGAGTTTTAAACGCTTCTCAGGATTCGCAAACTGGAAAAAAATTCCTACAACATAGTCGTACTTCTTAGCTTCCCACGAAAAATCCTGCCAGGATGAACAGGTGAAGTTAACGCTTACTTGATTTTTTTGAGCGAGGTTGTTTGCCTTTTGAATTGCTGCTTTAGAAAAATCAAAGGCATCTACCTCTAAGCCTAATTTCGCCAACCAAACGCTGTTTCGTCCTTCACCATCTGCAATCGATAGAGCATGACCATTTTGGAAATATTCTTTTTGATCTTTCAAAAATTGATTCGGCTCCTCACCGAATAAATAGTTGTCAGTCGAAAATCTCGATTCCCAACGCTCTAAAGGATTGGTAAATTCAGCCATCGTTACTTGATTCCCAAAAATGTAGGTACTTTTTTAGTTTTTTTCAATATTGACTTTTGAAGGAAAAGAGGATGAAGCGTACCGAACTACTAAATTTGCTAGTGCTAGCACTAATATTGTTCCACCTAAAATCATTACTTCAATTGTTGCCTCATGTTTTACGTTGACAATATCAATAATTAATCTGGTGACTGCAGTGATAGCGAGATAGATTAAAAAACGCACTGGCATATGATTTGTTTTAAAGTAAATGCCGACCATCGCCCCAATTTCTAAATAAATAAAGAGTAATAATAGGTCTTCAATCGAAGCGTGTGACTTCTTAAGCATCTCAAGGGCGGCGTAAGAAGCTGACCAAACAGTCGCAATCCCAATCACAAATAAAGCAATATGGTGAAAGACTGAAACTAAGACGTTGCCAAATATTTTGACCCAATAATCTAGCTTACGCTCAAATTTCTTGACAGAGGTGGAAGTTGTTTTTTCTAAATCGTTGTCCATGTTATATTCCGAGATAGTCGATTACTCAATCATAATTGAAAATTAGGTTAAGATTCAACTATTCGGAGAAGTGGCAGAGTGGTCGAATGTACTTGACTCGAAATCAAGCAAGGGTGTAAATCCTTCGTGGGTTCAAATCCCACCTTCTCCGCCATTTTTTCTCATCCCTATATCCAGGTGGGGGTATTTATAAAACACTCTTGATTTCTCTCATTCAGTTCATTCAGCCACCATTTTAAGTGGGTGAATTTGAGAATTAACGGCCAATGGCCTACTAGATTATCTTTGATAGGGATATCCTTTTAAATGAGCTTTGTGATCAGATTGTTTGACCACTCTCCTCAAGGGTTAAATCAAGAAATTCTACGAGTTTGTGATAATCAATCTCATTAATTTCTCGGTTTTTTACTCGAAAAAATTTTGCTCCCTCCAATGTGGCTAAAGCTCGACTTAATGACTCAACGGTAATACCTAAATAGCTTTTTAAATCCCCCCTGTTCATAGGTAGATGGAGATAGTTCTGCTCGGATTTAAATCTTCCCTCCTTTTGGAGTAACTCAAGAATAAAGTAAACTAGTTTTTCTTCAACAGAGTGAGATCCAAGTGAAAAAAGATGTTCCTGGGCTCTATTTAATTCATTACTCAAGGCGCGTTCAATAGACTTTTGAATCATTGGCTCTTTTTGAATTAATGACTGCAAACGAACATAGTTAAGACTACAAATAACACCATCAGTAAGTGCATACGCATCTAAATGATGCCTGCCATCGGCAATGCCATCTAATCCAACCAGATCGCCATTAGATGCAAATCGCGTTACTTGATGCTGACCATTGGATAAACTAAATTCAAGCTTTAGGAAACCAGTACTGACGTTATAAATAGATTGAATTGGATCACCCTGATGAAAAATTGCATCTCCAACTTTTACTTTAAATTGATGGGTATATTCAGTCGTTAATCTTTCTCTGCGATCAATGTCAAGATTACTATTTAAGCAAGCTGATTTGCTGATGCACTTTACACAGGAGCTAGTGCTAGACTGAGCTCTGAATCCTTCAACAAATTGTGGGGTATCGCGCTGAAACGTTCTCATATGAATAATCTCCATGAACCTAATAAATTTCTTAGATAAAAGTTGATTGATATTAATCAATCTTTTCGAACTTGAATGTACGATAACGAACCAGCAAGTAATTAACGTTTAGGCTTAACTTGCTTAAACCTAGAAAACAAAAATATGTCTTTTCAAGGTAAAGTAGGCTTAAGGGATAATAGGGTTTCCCTATATAGAATAGGGCTAAATAATGATTTTGGGAGTAGTACAATGTTTTAAATATATTAAAAAAATTTATAAATGAAATCTTTATCTGTAGCATCACTATTTTTTACTTATGCCTTACTTCATGGCTTTTTGGGGCTGCTCTTAGTTGCCTTTTTAAGAAAAAACAAAAATACTTCTCTAAAGTTTCTAGCTTATGCTTGTTTCGTCCAAGCCGCTCTTTACTCCACCCTAGTTCTTAGGCCCGTTATCCCAGAATGGATTGGAATAACCGTGCCTAATTTCCTCTCAGTTGCTCAAATATATTTATTATTCAAAGCGATCAATACCCAAGCTTTAAATAAGACCAACCTCAAAGCTTTGTTTTTAGTTTTAGCTGCATTGTATGCAGGCGCTACCAGTATTCTTAGTGACTCACCTTTCAAGGAGTTCACCCCTTTACTAGTAGGCGCTTTTTTAGGGGCTGGGAATTTATTCATCGCCAAAGAACTGAAACTAATTCAAAAAAATAGCTCAAGTTTATTTATTAAAATTCCTTTTATCTTAAGCGTATTAATTGCGGTTCTTTGGGTAGCAAGAGGGCTAGTAAGTTACAAGTTAGAAATAGTTTTAGCGCAGGACCAAAATATTTTTAATATTGTATTTTTTGCAGTAATCCTTATGTTTGTTTTTATTCGTAAGATCTCTTGGGTTGGGTTTTATCTTGATAATTCAATTCATTACCAAAAACGTCTAGAAAAATATAATAGCGATTTACTGGCGCTAGTTGAAGAAGTAAACGAAGTTGAAGGTGTTGCTCAAAGTTTAGAAAATGGTATGCTCAATGTATTAAACCAGCTTGCAAAAGAGCGTGACAACGAAACAGGAAACCATATCCTACGAACACAGCTTTTTGTCAGACTTATTGCAAGTCATTTAGACGATATTGGGAAGTCTGAAGTCAATTACACTAAAGAAACTCTTAATATTCTTTTTAAAGCAGCTCCGCTGCATGATATCGGTAAGGTGGGTATTCCAGATGCAGTCTTATTAAAACCAGGCAAATTAAATCCCGCTGAGTGGGAAATCATGAAAACGCATGCCGTAATTGGGGAGCGGATCCTATCTTCAATGAATGTTGATGGTGAAATAAATTCAAAAATCATCAAAGTAGCTATTGAAATAGCTGGTTCACACCATGAAAACTGGGACGGCACTGGGTACCCAAGGGGCTTAAGTGGTAAAGATATTCCTCAATCAGCTAGAATCATGGCCTTAGCCGATGTTTATGATGCTTTGCTCTCCTCAAGACCCTATAAAAAAGCGTGGACCTATAAAGCAACATCTGAGTACATCAATTCTTTGAGAGGAACTAAATTTGATCCCGACATCGTCGATGCCTTTAATTATTTAGAAGCTCAGTTTAGATTGATACGTAGACAGTTTAAGGAGGACTAGTCAATTACAAACAGTTCTACGTCAACCTAAATCCTAGAGTGCTTTTGGGGACTGCCCCCGATAATCCTCTATCTAGGTGCAAAAACACTCAAAACCTATGGCAAACCCTTAGATGGAAAGTTTGGAGTAATATATTTTCATTGTTTTTAAAATAAAAATATATCTGGGGCCAATCATTATGCGCATTTTTGTTGCTGTCATTTTTCTAATGTTTTTTTCTGGCTTTAGTCACTGTCAAAACCTGAAAGTGGTCGAAAAAAATGCTGCTCCTACTATCGAATTAAAGTCCTTGATGTTATGGTTGATTGACCCTGCAGCTGATGCAATTTGGGATTCGGTATCAACCATTATTGATAGAAATGGCACTACGAATATTGCCCCTAAAAATGATGAAGAGTGGGAATCACTTCGCCAACAAGCGGCAGTTTTAACTGAGGCAGGTAATCTGTTGATGATGCCCAATCGAGTCCAACCTGGCAAAATTTGGGCCCTCGCTGCGAAAAAATTAAATACCTCTGGTTTTTTAGCGCTTCAAGCTACCTTAAATAAAGATCCCGATTTACTTTTCAAGGCTGGCGAAGAAATTTATAAATCATGTGCTGGATGTCATCAGGCTTATGCGAATTTCGAAAAATCGTCAAGCTTTACTCCAGCGGGTGCTAAGGTCATAAATCAGGCAAGTAATTCCAGTAATATTTACCAAATAGCAAACAAATATTAATACATGATCAATCCCTTTATAAAACAGCTTTCTTTAAGTATTGAGCAGACTTATTTAAGTCAGTCACTACAAGGTGTGGAATGGATTGTTGCGGTAGTCCAAACCGTCCACATCCTAGCTTTGTGTACTTTAATGACAGCCATGATGATTAGTAACTTCAAAGCACTAGGGATTTTGCATCGGAATCATGTTTTATATCCTCTAGCTAGTGCTCTTAAAGGGCCAGCACATATCGCTCTGTTGGTTTTATTTTTAAGTGGCTTAGTCATGATTATTGGTGAACCAGCTAGAGCATTATTAAATCCGATATTTCAACTAAAAATGCTGCTACTTATTGCTGCTGTTATTTGCTCGATCTATTTATCAGTTGCACAAAAAAGAATTGCTAACCATTCTTTTAGTAAAAACAATTTGCATTTTTTTGAAAAATTAATCGCTTTGATTTCCATCGGACTTTGGCTTGCCATATTATTCGCAGGCCGCTGGATAGCCTATACCTAATATGATATCTACTTCCCAAATCGGTAATATCCTTCAAGACTTACCTATCGCTATATTGATTAGTGAGAACGAGTTTTTATTTCCTTGGATTGAATCTTTTCACGTACTTGCTATTACGATGGTGATTGGCTCTATTTTTTTGGTGGATTTCAGACTAACGGGAATTGCATTTAGGAACTTTGAATTTAGTACCTTCTCCAAAGCATTAATTCGTATTACCTGGCTTGGTTTTAGTCTTGCGGTTATTACTGGATCTTTATTGTTTATTTCTAATGCTTCGACTTATCTGAATAACACAGCCTTTCAATTAAAATTTTTATTTTTAGGATTGGCGGGCGTGAACATGCTTATATTTCAATTCATCTCGTCCAAGGAGATGAATGTCTGGGGACATCCTAACTATAGAGTTCCACCTATCGCCAAACTAGCAGGAATTTGTTCTTTATGTTTTTGGTTAATTGTGGTTGCATGTGGAAGATGGATTGGTTTTACTTTGTAAAAAGTTTGTTATTTAAAGCAGTTTTTTTAGAACCTAGAATGGTCAATACTAAGGAGATCATTGACATGAAAAAAAGTTTCAAAATTATTTTGAGCTTCAGCTTAATTCTTAGCGAAACGCTAGGCATGACAAGCTCTTTCGCTCAAACCAAACCGAAGGCACCTGTTGTCATCAACCCAGCACCTACTGCAAAAGACTGGGCTGATATTGCAAAACTTCCTGATTGGAGTGGTGTTTGGAATCCTAATATTAGTGATCAAGATAAAAAAGCGATTACTGAAATGCCGCCATGGCAAGAGAGACAGGCAAAAATCATTGCTTTCCAAATTGCGGAAGAAAAAGCAGGAAGACCTACTCCTCTGTTTACCAACTGTTTACCTGAAGCTATGCCATCGTGGATGTTAATCACTCACAATGCCATGGAAATATTATTTACACCAGGCAGAGTTACCATGTTGGGTGAATCTGATGGTAATCGTCTACGTAGAATTTATACTGACGGTCGTGAACATCCAAAAGAACCAGATCCATCTTATCACGGTCATTCCATTGGTCATTGGGAAGGTGATACCCTGGTGGTCGAAACAACGGATATTATTCCTGAATCCCTTTTAGCAATTAGCGAAGCCGCTGGAGTACCTAACAACGGCGACATGGTCGTTAAAGAACGAATCTATCTAAAAGATAAAGATTTATTAGTAGATGAGCTAGAAATTGTTGCTCCAAAAATATTAACGAAACCTTGGAAAACAACTCGCTTTTTCTTTAGGCAAAGAAATCGTAAATTTGATATCGTAGAAGGTGTTTGTTTAGAAGGATATTTTGTACCAAAAGTCGATAAAAATGGCGATCATCTTTTCGAAGCAATTAAACATGATGTTGGCGGAAACCGCTTAGTAAATTAAGGAGAATATTTTATGAAATCAATCAAAATAATTATTGGCAGTACATTGGCTGCAGGTGCAGCTCTTGCGACCTTTGCAGCATTTGCGCATCACTCTACTACCATGTTTGACCACGCCAAGACCTTGCAAATTACTGGTGTAGTGGAGCAAATGCACTGGACCAACCCCCACGTAGCGGTCATTATCAAGGGTAAAGAAGCAGGAAGTGCTGAGGAAACAACTTGGCTCATGGAAATGACAAGTCCAGGTAACCTTATTCGCGCGGGTGGATGGTCGCGTAACGCCGTTAAACCTGGTGATAAAGTCGTTGTAGACTTCAGTCCACTGCGTGATGGTAGAAAAGGTGGGGCTCTCAAAAAATTAGTGAAGACGGATACTGGTGATGTTTTCACAGCGAATATTCGTGCTCAAGAAGCCGCAAATTTAGAGTAAGAATTAAGGTATTTTCCTCAACCGATAGTAAGCAATTTGATTGCAAACTATCGGTTGATTTATTTGTACTAGCTTGAGTAAAAAACTGTTTGAGGGAAAACGCTTATTTTCTTTTTTGATTGAATTAGGAATAATACTTTTATTCAATTATTCCTTTGGCACCGATGTGCTTGCTTATGAAATTCCCACTTAATTTATTTAATAATAGACAACCAACACCTCTTCAAAAAGCTTTTTCATCCTCGATTCGATTTATTATCAAATCAACTTTAGTTGGATTTATTGTTGTCATTTTATTCAAAGTAATCATGACTAATTTTGAGTAAATTATCCATTATTGGATGCGAAATGAGTGATTTCAAAGCTATCGGCACAGCACTTTTTGACGAAACATCATTTTCATCATGTCCAGTACATGTTTCAGCTTTAATCGATTTCCGTTACGTCTAAAGATCGGTTACTCAAATTTAGTAAATATCATCTTTTGCATCAATCGGCAAAGAAATTGGTTTCTTTAATCTAGCCGATAAATCAAATGCTTTGGTCATCATTAAATTGAAATGGGCTTCTTGGGCTGTGGCAGCAGGCGTTGGAATATTCAAAGCAACACGGTTAAGCCAAGACTCAGTCTCTTCACGCATTGGCCCCCTTAACTCTCCCAAAGCCATATCGCCTGGGGGATAACTCCCCATAAAATCTACCCGTCTTGATTGATCGGGTGCATAGCCCTCACTCTGAGATTTGCTGGTAGCTAATACAATATCCCGGTGCGTATCATCAATCGTAAGAACTCCTTCAGTTCCAACAATTCCTACATCTAAGCTATATACTGCGCCAGGCCAAACCACTGGTAAGGCCCAAGAGATCGTTGCTTGATAAATCGTACCGTCAGAATAAGTAATGACACCGCTCGTCGCATCGATCCCTTTCCAGTCTGGCCCTAAGGCCTTATCAATCGACCGAGCATAGATCTCAACAGGTGTTTTTCCTTGCATCATCCACATCACAATATCGAGTGCATGTGTTCCGGAAATCACCATTGGTGAAATGCGTTCAGGATGATCCGTACGCTTATAGTTATCAATCGCCACCAGTCTATTCATAAAAGCTCTGGAAGTCACTAGCGTAACATCACCGAGTTGACCAGAAGAAACTTTTTCTTTAGCCGCTAACCAACGCCGACGAAAACGTTGGGTATAGCCGACGATGGCATCGACACCAGCCTTTTCAATGGCCGCAAGCACACGGGCTGAATCGGCGAGATCCGTCGCTAGTGGCTTTTCAATCAATAGGGAATGGCCACGCTCAGCAGCTTTTAAAATCGGATCGACGTGCAAGTGCTCGTCTGTAGCAATAATGGTTGCATTGACTTCAGGGCGATTCAATAGTTCTTCGTAAGAGTCTGTGACAAAATCAGCTTTAATTTTTTCAGCAACAAATTTCGCTCTCTCAGGATTTTTTTCAGCAATCCCAATCCACCCAACTTGTGCATGACGTGCTGCGACTTCACCACGAAATAAACCAACCCTACCTGCTCCAACAATTGCTAAACCAATATTTTTTGCTTGCCGATCACGCATCTCTCACCCTGCCATTCAATAGATTGAAGAACTTACCCCAAAAACCATCAAAAAGAATGGTTTAACCGTTTGCTGCTTTTAGCATTTCAGTTGGTAGTGGTAAATAAACAGGTTCTCCAGTTTCGGCAGATAAGTCAGCAGCCATATACACTTCCATGACCTGACGAGCCTGCTCACCGGTCACAAGCACATCGCGATCCATCGCTACAGCTTCAATAAAATGGACTGTTTCATAGGCCATTGGACCTGCATAAATATGATCAACTTGTTCACCTGGCATGGTTGACATGGGTAATTGCATACCATTTTTCATGGTATTCAAAACCACATCTTTGTGACTGTCATCTACCATTAAGGCGCCATCGGATCCGACAAATTCAATCCAGGTAGATGAAAAATTAGGATATCCAGGAGGCAAACTCCATCCGCCGCCAACCACAAAAGATAGTCCGCTATCCATCGTTACCATAATCCACTGTGTATCTGGAATATCACCACCAGTACTCTCACGCATCGCACCATAATTGACTTGAGAATACACTTTAACTGGTTTAGCTGGCTCTAAGCACCAAAACACGAAATCTAAATCGTGCGTTGACTCCATCGCAGCAGGTGAAAGTTTGACACGACCAGCGATTTTCTTACCTAGACTACGCGTAATATGACGGCTGACTAAAATACTGACGGGCTTACCAATCGTACCGTCATTAATTGCCTTTTTAACGTAGGCATACTTTGGATTAAAACGTTGTGAATACCCAATCGTGAACTTGAGATTTTTTTTCTTCGCTAAGGCAATCAACTCATCCGCTTGTTCGAGTTCAATTGCAATTGGTTTTTCTAAAAAGACGTGCTTACCAGCATTCAAGGCATCTCTTGCCATCGGGAAATGGGTTGTTTCTGGCGTCGCAGAAATAATGACAGCGTCAATGCTATCAATTTTTAATAAATCTTGATAATTAGTAGTAGCTGTTTTAGCTCCGACAAGTTGGGCCATTTCATGTAAACGGATTTCATTCGTCTCAGCGATATGAATCTCATTTACTAAGGGATTTCTACGGGCAGTTTCTGTTCTAATACCGCCACACCAGCCAGTACCAATCACACCAATGTTAATTTGCTTCATTTTTTGTCTCCTAAAAAATTAATCTTTATTTAATTTTTGTTAGCTAATTTGCTAACTGATATTTTCATATACTTTACAACAAATTTTCAGCTATTTGGAACTTTTTCAAGGCTTTAAAAGCTCTAACCCTCCAAGATAAGGCCTTAAAGCCTCGGGAATCTTCATACTGCCGTCGGCTTGTTGGTGATTCTCCATCAACGCTACTAGGCATCTACCAATCGCTAACCCTGAACCATTTAAGGTATTAATTAATTGAGGTTTCGCTTGACCAACTTTAAAACGGGCTTGCATCCGACGCGCTTGAAAATCGCCCATTGTCGAACAAGAGCTAATTTCACGATAGGTATTTTGAGAAGGTATCCAAGCTTCTAAATCATAGGTCTTGGCACTTCCAAATCCCATATCCCCAGTACAAAGTAAGACTTTTCGATAGGGGATTTCTAGTTTTTCTAATACTGCTTGGGCGTGACCTACCAATTCTTCGAGTGCATTTAAGGCCTCCTCGGGTTTAACTAACTGCACCAATTCTACTTTTTCAAATTGGTGTTGTCGAATCATGCCGCGTACATCTCGGCCATGGCTACCTGCTTCTGATCTAAAACAGGGTGTGTGTGCCACAAATTTCTGAGGTAATTGATCTTCGCTAAAAATTGCGTCACGCGCCATGTTTGTAACAGGAACTTCCGCCGTAGGGATAAGATAGAAATTCTCAATGCGCGCTTCGCCCGCTTCACCCTCTTCAACGCCACCCATTTTGCGGGGAACTTTAAACAAATCTTCCTCAAATTTTGGCAATTGCCCAGTACCTCGCATACTCTCTGCATTGACAATAAATGGAACATTAATCTCTTCATAGTGATGTTGTTCGGTATGCAAATCCAACATAAATTGTGCCAATGCACGATGCAGTTTTGCAATTCGACCTCTTAAAACAACAAAGCGTGAACCCGTAATTTTGGTGGCAGATTCAAAATCAAGTCCATACAAAGAACCCAAGTCAACATGGTCTTTTACTGGGAAATCGAAGTTTGGCACAGCACCCCAACGTGCCACTTCAAGGTTATTGCTCTCATCTTTTCCAATTGGCACACTCTCATCGGGTAAATTCGGAATACCCATTACAAACTGTTGAATTTGAGTTTGCAATAGCTCTAATTGTTCGGAACTTGTTTTTAAGTCATCATTAATCTGATTAGATTGGGCCAGTTCACTAGAAGCATCTTCGCCTTTACCCTTTTTCATACCAATTGCTTTTGCTAATTGATTGCGTTTGGCTTGCAACTCTTCGGTTGCAGCTTGCAATTGTTTACGCGAATTTTCTAACTGTGAGAATTTTTCAGTATCTAGAACAAATTTACGCCCTGCTAAACGCGAGGCAACAAGTTCTATATCTTTACGAAGTAATTGTGGATCAATCATGTATATTTTTTAAATTAAAAATTGGTAAGAAACTATTTTAAGTTGAGGATTTCTGCATTCGGTGGCACTTTAAAACTAAACTCTTCATTATTCATTGCTTGATTCGTTTTTACTTGAGAGAAGGTCAGCAAGACCGTATTGTCCAAAGCATCTCTTAACTCCATTGCTAAGGGTAAATTATCTTTCATCCCAATCCCAATTTTATTAAATGGTAAATCATCACCACCTTTTTTTTGGCTCTTTGGAATTAATTCAACCCAAAATATGCCATTTTTTTCACCCACACTGATGAGCTCAAAGTATTCTTCTAACTGAGTGTTACCAAACAAAATTGCCACGGGGGTGGCTGCTAAGGCTTTATTTGAAGGACGATAGGTAACTTGATTTAAATCCTTATCCCACATAATTAATTGCTTACCATCAGAAATTAATTTTTGCTCAAACGGTTTCAGAGTAGTCCAAGTGAACTTACCTGGTCGTACAAAACTAAATTGGCCTGAAAATTGTCGCAATATCTTGGGCTTATTATCGGCACCTGCCTGATTCCCAATTTGTTGCTGTAAAAACTCACCGCGTGCAGACTGAACGTTTTTAGTAAATAGCTTGAGCTGATCAACTCCATCTAGCGCATAGGCAGAATTCATGAGTAGCAAAGTACAGAAATAGAAGATTGTAGTTTTAAGGTAATTTTTCATAAAAGTAGATTTTTGCACTTTAGATTTAAAGGTGCTCTGATCTCGGTGCCAAAATTTCTCTAGTACCCGATCCGGACATTTTAGAAACGAGCCCTGATCGCTCCATATCTTCTAGTAACCTTGCGGCGCGGTTATAGCCAATTCTTAAATGTCGTTGAACTAGTGAAATAGAGGCACGTTTATTTTCTAGCACAATCGCAACGGCTTGATCATATAAAGGATCAGATTCTCCACCACTCTCGCCATTGGCACCCTCAACACCTTCTTCACTACTACCATCGATGATCTCATCAATATAGTTAGCGGCACCTCTTTCCTTCAGCCAATTGACAACTCGTTGTACTTCATCATCTGACACAAAAGCACCATGCATACGTTGTGGATGGCCACTACCAGGTGGCATAAACAACATATCACCCATTCCCAACAGAGCTTCTGCACCTTGTTGATCAAGGATAGTTCGGCTATCGATACGACTACTTACTTGAAAAGAGAGTCTAGTTGGCACATTCGCTTTAATTAGACCGGTAATGACATCAACGCTGGGGCGTTGAGTGGCGAGAATTAGGTGGATACCGGCAGCTCTCGCTTTTTGTGCAATCCTAGCAATCTGCTCTTCTAACTTTTTACCAACCACCATCATTAGGTCCGCTAATTCATCAATAATGATGACAATGGTGGGGGCTTTTTGTAAGGGTTCAGGATCGTCCGGCGTTAAGCTAAAAGGATTAAATAAATGAGTACCTGCTGCCTGGGCGTCGGCAATCTTCTTATTAAAACCAGCTAGATTTCTGACACCAAATTTACTCATCAACTTATAACGGCGATCCATTTCTTTAACCGCCCATTGCAAGGCATTAGAAGCCTGCTTCATATCCGTTACCACTGGCGTTAACAGGTGGGGGATATCTTCATACATTGCCATTTCTAGCATTTTTGGGTCAATCAAAATCAGACGCACTTCGTCCGGCTTGGCTTTAAATAGCAAAGAAAGAATCATGGCATTAATGCCTACCGATTTACCAGAGCCGGTGGTACCAGCTACCAGACAATGAGGCATTTTGGCTAAATCAGCGACCATAGGCTGACCCGAAATGTCTTTTCCGAGTGCTAAGGTTAAGAGCGAAGCACTACCGTTATAAACTTGTGAACTGAGGATTTCAGACAAGCTAATCATCTGGCGCTTTGGATTGGGTACTTCAAGTCCCATACAAGTTTTACCCGCAATTGTTTCTACTACGCGCAAGGCTTGAGTACCTAAAGCCCGGTTGAGATCTTTGCTCAGATTCACAATCTGACTACCTTTTACACCTACTGCAGGCTCAATCTCATACCGAGTAATGACTGGACCAGGGTATGCAGCAATCACTTTCACCTCAACCCCAAAGTCTTTTAATTTTCGCTCGATTAAGCGTGAGGTAAATTCCAAGGTATCGGCTGAAATCATTTCCTGCTTACCGGGTGCATCATCTAACAATTCTAGGGGTGGTAACTCAGAATCAGGGAGCTCCTCAAACAGATTTTTTTGCTTTTCCCTTACAACTCGGTCACTGATTTCAATCTTGGTTGTTTGTCGAACAATTTGGATAGGTTCTTCCTCAACATACTTCTCAAGTTCATCCTCTACAAACTCTCCCCTTTCCACTGCTGCAACTTCACCAATTTTTCGATCTTCAACATCTTGACGCTTATTTTTCAGTCCTAAAAAGGAAACTTCCAGAAACCGGCCTACCTTTTCTGAAAAAGATAACCAGGAAAAATGTAAAAATAAAGATAATCCAGAAAAAAAGATCAATAGTAAGAAAAGTGTTGAGCCAGTGAAGCCAAGTAGACTCTGCATTGGATCACCAATCATTTCGCCCAATACCCCACCAGGATGATCATTTGGGAGAGGAATTTTTAAGCTATGCATCCGAATCGACTCTAATGTAACGCTCGAAAGAAGGGTCATTAAAAACCCTAACCATCGCACTACTATCGAATCTTGAAGGTTTTTTTGGTTCTGTGCTTGAGATTTTTCCTGTTCTTCCTGTAACCACTCAGGATTAGCAATCTTAGTCCAACCTTGGGTAACTCTTCGAGCAAACAAAACTACCCACCAATAGGCAGATGCGCCAAAAACAAACAACATCAAGTCGGCAATAAATGCGCCCACTTTGCCACCGATATTTTTAATATCTCCGCCCGAGTTATTAGACCAGCCTGGATCGTGCTGATTATAGGTAACCAAAACTAGTAATAAGGCAATACAGACAGCTAAGGATAGAAACCATTTAATCTCTACCAGCAACTTGGAGAACTTATCTTGACTTTCCGAGGGCGAAGAGTGTGACCCCTCACTCAGAGTGGATTTCTTATTAAAATTTGGTCTTTGAACAGAGTTTTGTCCCATTTTGTCATTGTAAACTGCATCAAGCTCTAAAAGCAGAATTTACCATTGTTCAAAAAAATGGGTATTTTAAATTTGATTAATTAGAATTGAGAAAATTATCAATAATTCTTATAAAATAGATCTATGACAGATAAAACAATGAAACACGTAAAGCTCCTTATATTAGGTTCAGGTCCTGCAGGTTACACTGCAGCTGTTTATGCAGCTAGAGCAAATTTAAATCCCGTCTTAATCACGGGTATGGCTCAGGGTGGTCAACTTATGACCACAACGGATGTCGAAAATTGGCCGGCTGACCCACTGGGTGTGCAAGGGCCAGAACTCATGCAACGCTTTCTAGAACATGCTGAGCGCTTCAATACGGAAATCATTTTTGATCATATTCATACGGCAAAACTGACAGATAAACCTATTCGTTTGGAAGGTGACTCAGGGGTATATACCTGTGACTCGCTCATCATCTCAACTGGCGCTTCCGCCCAGTATTTAGGCCTTCCATCCGAAGAACTATTTATGGGTAGGGGTGTTTCAGCTTGTGCTACTTGCGATGGTTTCTTCTATAAAAATCAAGAAGTTTGTGTCATTGGTGGGGGTAATACTGCCGTCGAAGAAGCGCTATATTTAACCAGTATTGCTAAAAAAGTAACCGTCATTCATCGCCGCGACAAATTCCGTGCCGAACCAATCTTGATTGATCGTTTAATGGCTAAAGTCGCAGAAGGTAAAGCCGAAATTAAATGGCATAGTCAACTTGATGAAGTGCTTGGTGATCAGTCCGGTGTTACTGGTATTAGGATTCTTAAATCAGATGGCTCCAAAGAAGAGATCTCCTTACACGGTATTTTCGTTGCGATTGGTCATAAGCCGAATACAGATATTTTTGCTGGGCAACTTGAGATGGAAAATGGCTATATCAAAACTGTAAGTGGCACTTCTGGCAATGCTACAGCGACTAATATCCCCGGTGTTTTTGCTGCTGGTGATGTCCAAGACCACATTTACCGTCAAGCAATTACTAGTGCAGGTACAGGCTGTATGGCGGCACTTGATGCTCAACGGTATTTAGAGTCGATTGCCTAAGCTGTTTTAGGCCTCTCGCCTTCATCGCCACAACACCAATCAGTTAAAATAAATACCTCAATTATCAACACCTTAGCCATTCGGAGAATTCATGAGTTTAAATTTAGTTGCAGCAGGTAAGAACGTTCCAGAGAAATTTAACGTAATTATCGAAATCAGCATGAACGCTGATCCCATCAAATATGAAGTTGATAAAGAAACTGGTGCTATTTTTGTAGACCGTTTTATGGGTACTGCTATGTTTTACCCTTGCAACTATGGTTATATTCCGCAAACAATTGGCTTAGATGGAGATCCAGTTGATGTGCTCGTCATGTCTCCTTATTCTTTACCTCCAGGAGTTGTGGTTAGCTGTAGAACAATCGGTGTATTGAATATGGAAGATGACGGTGGAGTTGATGCGAAGTTATTAGCTGTACCAGATACAAAATTACTGCCAGTTTATGCTCACATTAACAGTTTGGAAGACGTTAGTCCGCGCACCTTAAATCAAATCAAGCACTTTTTTGAACATTACAAAGATCTTGAAGAAGGCAAGTGGGTTAAAATTCAAGGTTGGGATAACGCCGATGCAGCTAAAAAAGAAATTTTGGCGGGTATTGAGCGTTATCAGTCTTCAATTAAGAGTTAATTATCTAAAAGGGGTATTAGTCATTAGTACCCCTTAGACTAATTAAATCATTTACTATTGCCTTAGCGAATGCCACATCTACCCATAAAAATTGCATTAGCTCAAATGAATTGTGTTGTAGGTGATTTGACTGGCAATGCTTTAAAAATCGTTGAGCAAGCACGAATTGCCCATCAGCAAGGTGCAAAGTTACTGATCACGCCAGAACTATCTATTACTGGCTATCCTCCTGAAGATTTACTATTTCGTGATGCCTTTATAAAAGATGTTGATAAAGCACTCCAAAAGCTGTGTAAAGATCTCGCAGAATTTTCAGATTTATATGTGATTGTCGGGCATCCCTCTAAAGGACACACCAAGAACACCAAAGATTTACTATTTAATCAGGCTAGTGTTTTAAAAAATGGTACCAATATCGCTTCATACCATAAACACATGCTACCTAATAATGAAGTATTTGATGAAGTCAGGTATTTCAACCCTGGCACAGAAGCCTGTGTATTTGATATTGAGGGTCTCAAAGTTGGCATCCTCATTTGCGAAGATGTTTGGCATTCAGGTCCCGCACAAAAAGCAAAACAGGCTGGTGCACAAATATTGGCTATCCCCAATGCATCTCCATTTCACATGGATAAATTAAGTCTCAGAAGTGAAGTGACAAGGCAGCAAGTTTTAGCTACTGGATTACCCGCACTCTATGTTAATTTAGTCGGTGGTCAGGATGAACTGGTGTTTGACGGTGCCTCCTTTGCTCTAAATCGTGATGGTCAAACGGTTTATACCGCTACCCAATTTAAAGAAGAACTTGGCCTCATTGAGATTCGTAATGGTGAACCCCAAAAAGTCCCTTTAGTCAGACCTTACTCCGAAGTTCGACAAGTTTATGAAGCTTTGGTTTTAGGTGTGAAAGATTATTTAGGAAAAAATGGCTTCCCAGGAGCGATTATTGGTTTATCTGGAGGGGTTGATTCCGCATTAGTTTTAGCCATTGCAGTGGATGCCTTAGGTGCCGATAAAGTCCGAACGGTAATGATGCCTTCAAAATATACCGCTGAAATTTCTTGGATTGATGCAAAAGAAATGGCGGATAAATTAGGAGTGCAGTACGACGAAGTGCCCATTGCAAACATGGTGGACAGTTATGAGTTTGCACTAAGTAAAGAATTTGCCGGCCTACCATTAGACGCTACCGAAGAGAATATTCAAGCGCGGATTAGAGGCACTTTGCTGATGGCCTTGTCCAATAAATCAGGGCGCATCGTCCTAACGACTGGCAACAAGAGTGAAATGGCAGTAGGTTATTGCACTCTATACGGTGATATGGCCGGCGGTTTTGCCGTGATTAAAGACGTTTCAAAAACACTCGTTTATCAACTTTGTCGCTATAGAAACACCGTTTCTCAAGTGATACCAGAACGCATTATTACTCGAGCACCGTCTGCTGAACTGCGGCCAGATCAAAAGGATCAGGACAGTTTGCCATCCTATGATATTCTTGACGGTATCGTAGAGCATTACATGGAAAATGACATTCCTATTGAATCTCTACCCGCTTTAGGCTACAACAAAGAAGACGTTGAATTCGTAACACGACTGATTAAAATCAATGAATACAAACGTCGACAGTCCCCAATTGGGGTGCGTATTACTCGCAGAGCGTTTGGCAGAGACTGGCGATATCCAATTACCTCAAAATATCGAGGGTAGTTTGAAAATAATTGATTGGGGTGACCCAACTAAAGCACTATAGTTTTAATTATAAAAAATCCAACATTCGGAGAGTAAAAAATGAAATTAATTACAGCAATCATCAAGCCCTTTAAATTAGACGAAGTACGTGAAGCACTATCTGATATTGGGTCAAGTGGTCTGACAGTTACTGAAGTAAAAGGCTTCGGTCGTCAAAAAGGCCATACTGAGTTGTACCGTGGCGCTGAATACGTCGTTGATTTTTTACCTAAAGTCAAAATCGAGGTAGTGGTTGAAACAAGTCAAGTTGATCAGGTTATTGACGTCATTGTAAAAGCCGCTAAAACAGGCAAGATTGGTGACGGAAAGATTTTCGTTACTGCTGTGGAGCAAGTTGTTCGAATTAGAACGGGCGAGACAAACGAAAACGCAGTTTAGTTGCAAACTTTTTTCAACAAAAAAGCCAAAGTTTAATTCTTTGGCTTTTTTGTTTGATTGAGCGTTTTATTTAAGCAATATTCAATTCTTCACTGTTAATTTATTATTACTCTTTAAAAAAATCATCTAGTGGTTTTTTTAGCTGCAGGGGCTGTTTTCTTCACAGCAGTTGAGGCGGTCTTCGCTACAGTAGCCTTTTTTGCAGCTACTTTCGTTTTTTCAGTGATCTCGTCCAATTGTTTATCTGCTGCTTCTAGTGCATGATCAATAGTGCGCCGACCTTCTTTATAAACCTTATTACTGGCTTCAGAAACCTCCTTCACCATTTTAGAAAATTCAACGCCACCCACTGGAATTTTTTTACCAGCATCGTCAAGCCAATCCTCTAAGGCTGTTTTAGCTTTATCGTAATGTTTTTCAGCTTCATCTGCAGTGTCCTTACCCATTTGTTTGAGTAAAACTTTCACTTTCTTCTGATAACCTTCCATGCGGTCCACAGCTTCTTGGGCTGCTTTTTCTTGGAACTCTTTCAATTTATTTAAATCGTTTTTAGCAGTGAGCTTTGCAAACTCCAAAGCTTGTGTCATATTCGTTTGTAATTCAGCGGCGTGGTGTTCGCTAAGTTGCTTAGCGACATCCATTAATTTGTGAGAAAGTGCAAATAACTCCTGGGCTTTTTCTGCAGACCAAGGCTGGAAATCTTTTTGACTCATAATAACTCCTTCGCTTGATTGAACCATTTTAATAAGTGCTTACTACTCTTATCCTACACCAGTTTTGTACAGTGATGAACACTTGGTTACAATTATTTACTTACCATGTCTACTAACCTACCCTCTCAACGCATCATTGGCATCCTCATTGCCTCCATAGCTACCATCTTTTTTGCGATTTTAGATACCAGTGGCAAATGGCTAGTGCAATCCTTCCCCGTGATCGAGGTAGTTTGGGTGCGATTCGCTGTTCATATGCTTTTAGCGTTTATCTGGCTAATTTTTGCTGAAGGGTTTAAAAAACTACTGATTGAGGATGGTTGGTTACATGCTCTTCGGTCAACCATGTTGTGTGCCATGACGGCGTTAAATTTCTTTGCCTTACAGTATTTACAACTAGCGCAAACGGCTGCCATTCTCTTTTCAGCCCCCATTATCATTGCACTAATTAGCTCATTTTTGCACCATGAAAAACTAACACCAATTAAATGGTTCGCCATTATTACGGGCTTTGTGGGCGTCTTAGTAATCTTAGACCCCTTCGGTTATCACTTCCATCCAGCAATGTTGTTAGTTCTAGCACACGCTACGATTTATGCCCTGTTTAATTTTTTATCTAAACGAATAGCCGCCAAAAGTAGTCCTTTAGTAACCCAGTTTTATTCAGCACTTGGACCTACGGTTGTGCTTCTGCCTTTTCTATTTCAATCATGGCAATCCCCTAGCTTTGCGATTGAATATGGCGTCTTTTTTTGTGCAGGACTATTTGGTTTTCTAAGCCATAACTTCATCAGTATTGCCTACCGCTACGCAAATCCATCTACTATTTCACCATTTTTCTATCAACAAATGATCTGGATGGTTTTATTGGGTTGGTTGATCTTTGATCAAGTACCGACCTGGAATGTTTACGCCGGAACCATACTGGTAATTGGTTCTGGGTTATATTTAGTTTTACACGAATTAAAACAAGGAAAAAAATGAAGATAAACTCTCCTATCGCACTCGTTACTGGCGCTGGTACTGGCATTGGGAAGGCCTGTGCACAAGCCTTAGTTCAGCAGGGTTACCATGTCATTTTTACGGGTCGCCGAATCGATGTGTTAAATCAAGCGATTGAAGAATTAGGCGAGAAGTCGAGTCATGCTACACCCTATGCCCTAGACATTGGCATGGTTGAGCAAGTGCAAGGCTTATTTCAAATGATCACTGAGCGCTTTGGTCGCTTGGATGTACTTTTTAATAACGCGGGTCGTGGCACACCTATTATGGACTTTGATGAAATCCCAAATGCGTTATGGCAAGAAACAGTAGGGACGAATTTAATGGGGGCTATCTATTGCTCTCAAGGCGCTTTTAAGATCATGAAAACTCAAACGCCACAAGGTGGTCGAATCATTAATAATGGTTCTATTTCTGCCCACACCCCGCGCCCTTACTCTGCCCCTTATACCAGTACTAAGCATGCCATTACTGGTCTGACGAAGTCCATCGCTCTGGATGGTCGCAAATACAATATTGCCTGCGGTCAAATTGACATTGGTAATGCTGCTACAGAAATGACGGATCGGATGGCTGCTGGGATCATTCAAGCAGATGGTAGTATCGCAGCTGAGGACCGAATGGACGTCCAGCATGTGGCCCAAGCGGTTGTTCAAATGGCTAATCTTCCTTTGGAGTCTAATATTTTATTTATGACTATTATGGCCACTAAGATGCCCTTTGTCGGCAGAGGTTGACCGTTTAACTTTTTCTTTTAACAAATAATCACAAGACTTACATTAAAATATTGGATAATAGCCTCACACAATTAATTTTCAAGGATTTAACATGAACGAATGGCACAATGAACCTAAAGGCGAAGTTAACAAGAAAATGATTACCCTCATTTCTATGTTGGCAGGCGCAACTTGCTTAGCAATCTTATTTGCAATTACTGCAGCTCATATTGGTTACGTTTTTGGCTGATCCTAAATGCAACAAACAATAAAAAAGCAGCTTCGGCTGCTTTTTTAATGATTCAATTTTAGGACTTTGGCATGTTTTGGCTAAATTATTTCACTTACAAACATGCCCAATCTGTTTAATTTAATAAAAAGGATTATCCTATAAAATTGATACAAACTATTGCTACGGAGTAGCAGTTCTAGCTTTAATTAAAGGAAACTGATTATGCTTTACAAACGTCTCGCAAATGATCGTGGCTATGGTGACCACGGTTGGCTTAAATCTTTTCACAGTTTTTCTTTCGCTGATTATCATGACGCTAACTTTATGGGCTTTGGACCGCTTAGAGTCATTAATGAAGATTGGATTGCCTCTGGTCAGGGTTTTGGTACGCATGGTCACCGCGACATGGAGATTATCACTTATGTTCTAGAGGGCGAGCTGGCTCACAAGGACAATATGGGTAATGGCCGTGCTATTTTGCCACACGAAGTTCAAAGAATGAGTGCTGGTAAGGGCGTAATGCATAGTGAGTTTAATCATGCTGAAGGGCAAACAACCCATATTTTACAAATTTGGATTCAGCCTGATGTGTTGGGTGTACCCCCTAGTTATGAACAAACTTATTTTGCTCCGGCTGAAAAAAGAGGCAAATTACGCTTGGTAGCTTCACCTAATGGCCAAGATGGATCGGTGACCATTCACTCAAACACTAAGTTGTATGCCGGTTTATTTGACGGTACTGAAACCACTACCCATGACTTAGAAAAAGGTCGAATTGCCTACCTGCACTTAGCAAGGGGTAAAGCAAGAATCAATGGAGAGGATTTAGTAGCAGGCGATGCATTGATGTTAGTTGAAGAAACTCAAGTAAATATCTCACATGGTGTCGATTCTGAGGTGTTGTTATTTGACTTACCCGTTGCTGCATTAGCGAAGTAAAAGCGCGTTTGCGGATTCATTGACCACATCATCTAAAGGTAAAAATGCTACCAAGTTGGTTCTATCAACTCCTTATTGACGCACCGCCACTTATTTTGGCAATTACTTTGCACGAAGCTGCGCATGGTTATGCTGCTAAACATTTTGGTGATTACACCGCTTATTCGATGGGGCGGGTGACCTTGAATCCAATCAAACACATTGATCCAATTGGAACTTTTTTAATTCCATTAATTCTCAAACTTTCCGGCGCGCCTTTTTTATTTGGCTATGCCAAGCCAGTTCCAGTCAATTTTGCTGCCTTGAGGAACCCGAAGCAAAATATGATTTGGGTAGCTCTCGCTGGTCCTGCATCAAATTTCATACAAGCTATTTTATGGACATTTGTCTTTAGTTTTATGCAAATGTCTAATGCCTCAGACCTCTTACTGCAAATGGCAAAAGCAGGTATTTACTGGAATATTGTGCTGGCAGCCTTTAATCTATTTCCCTTGCCACCCTTAGATGGGGGCAGAATTATGGTGGGACTATTACCAAGGTCTTACGCCATCAAGTTTGCCAAACTTGAACCCATAGGAATCTTTGTAGTCATTGGACTCGCAATGATTGGTTTACTCAGTCAATTTTGGATGGATCCATTAATTAGCCTTTCTTACTCTATTGTCAAACTATTTGTTTTTTAATCGAAAATCGTTTTTACCATTGTTGGGAGTTTGCTTCTAACCAATATTTACCAAGTCCAGAGAAGTGTCGATCTAAATGCAGATTGGCATCTTGCAACAACAACTCCCCTTCCTCTAATTGAAGTAAAGAATGACTCAAAGGCAGTGCTTTACCGACTTCATTTCTTCTAATAACTGAATCTGCAGTGAGTTCACTGGTGTGTTGATATCCAGCTGCACTTAATAGCTCACTAAGGGCATTCAGGGTGTTTTGGTGATAATGAAACACACGATGGGCTTTATCTTCAGGGTCAAGAGCTTTCTGACGCATTTCATCTTGTGTTGCTACTCCTGTCGGACATAAATCGGTATGACAACTTCTAGCTTGAATACAACCTACGGCAAACATAAAGCCGCGGGCAGAGTTACACCAATCAGCGCCAATCGCGCAGGCCCGAGTAATATCAAATGCTGAGATGATCTTCCCTGAGGCTCCCAATTTAATTTGATAGCGCAAACCGGCACCAATTAAAGTCGTGTGAACTAAACGTAAGCCATCCCGCATTGGTGTGCCAACATGGTCGATGAATTCAACCGGTGCAGCTCCCGTGCCACCCTCACTACCATCAATCACAATAAAATCAGGCGTAATACCTGTTTCAATCATCGCTTTTAACATCGCAAACCATTCGCGAAGTTTGCCGATACATAATTTCATCCCAACGGGTTTGCCATTCGAAAGTTGCCTTAATTCACGAATAAAGTACATCAACTCCAGAGGAGTACTAAATGCAGAGTGGGCAGCTGGGGACACGCAATCCTGCCCCATCGGTATCCCTCTGGTAAGAGAGATTTCTGGGGTAATTTTAGCAGCCGGTAAAACGCCACCATGGCCAGGCTTAGCACCTTGAGATAGCTTAATTTCTATCATTTTAATCTGTGGCTCGTTGGCAACCTTAGCAAACAAATCTGGATCAAAAGAACCATCCGACTTTCTGCAGCCAAAGTATCCAGAACCTAATTCCCAAATCAAATCACCGCCGTACTCACGATGATATTTAGAAACTGAGCCCTCACCAGTATCATGGGCAAAGCCGCCCATCTTTGCACCTTTATTTAAGGCCATAATGGCGTTAGCCGATAATGAGCCAAAGCTCATTGCTGATACATTAAATATGGACATTGAATAGGGTTGAGTGCAGTCTTTACCCCCTACCATCGTCCGTAAAGAATCTGAAGTTATATGCTTTGAGGGATTGGCAGTATGGCTTAACCACTCGGTACCACTTTTGTAAACATCTTCAATCGTTCCTAACGGACGTTTATCAGAGGCCCCCTTTGCGCGTTGATAAACAAGGGCGCGTTGATTTCTTGAAAATGGTAATTTTTCAGTATCAGACTCAAGCAGATATTGTCTTATCTCAGGTCTAAAGGTTTCAAACAAGAATCGAATATGGCCAGAAACGGGGTAATTTCTTAAAATGGCATGGTTTTTTTGGAGGATATCGGATAAACCTAAAAAACTCGCGCCAATAAAAATCAACGCAAAAAACCATGTCAAAAGCGAAGATACGGGCGTCAATTGCGAAATAATAAAGAAAGCACTCAAGATACACAGCATCCATGGCGTATATCTTGAGTAGGTTCGTAATTTAGAGATTGCCATGACTAAATTACCATCATCAAACGATTAACTACCAACAGAATCCTTCACACATTTTTTAATGTGGGCTTCTTTAGCAGCGCCACTCGTTTTTTTACTAATGTCGTCCACTTCACATGCTGCGCGAGCATCTTTTTCACATTTTTTCAAAAAGCTTGTCTTAGCGGCTCCAGCTAATTTTTTTTCGGTTGCCCGAGCATTACAGGTCTCTTCAGCTTGTGCGAGAGAGAATGAGACTAAAAATAAAGTAACAATTAAAAATTTCATGAGAATCTCCTAATTTAGTAATCAATTTAAATATCAAAATAACACAATCAAATGAACAACTTCTACTTTACTACATGTTTTTTATAACAAATTTAGTGCGACTTGTCATTAAGTTACTGTTAATTAAGTAAAAAAAATTTGACCCTGAATTATTGAGAGCCTTTCTTAATTTGCTCTTGATCACTTCCAAACTAAGCTTAGATAGTGCCGGATACCTAAAGTATGCTCATTGGTCAAGATACAATAAGAATTAGCGAAAATTGTCTCCTATTTGATTGATTTAAGTTGTTCAATTTTTCTGTCACGATCAGATAGTTTATAAAAGGACTTTACATTGATTTTTTTTACCAGCCTTACCTTCCGTAATATTTTTCTTGCAGTGTGCTGTGTGGCATTTTCTACTCCCCTTTTGGCAGTAGAAAAAAAAGCCGAGTCAAAAACACCAACTACAAAAAAAGAGGTAACTCAATCAGGGAAAAAATCAAAGAGCACGTCCCCAAAATCAAAAAATCCAAATGCTTCAGTTGCTCAATTAAAGCCTAGAGGAAGTTCTGGTTCCGGTTTTCTAAGGTCGTATGATCGTCTGAGTTACCCCAATATAGTCAGTGTCGACGGCGAGCCATTGCCAACACCGAACATTTTGGAAAATATCCTGCAAATGCCTACCCCTGAAGTGGTAAAGCCTATATCAAAATTTGATTCCGCGTTTAATCTTCGTCAAGGATGTGGCAGTAATACAAATAGTATCAGGGGATTTTTAGCCTCTTTAAATATTGAAGATAGCAATTTTGAAAGTAACTTTAATTACCAGTTACCCAACTTTTTTAAAACCACTTCAGGGAAATGTTTACCGTTTGCCATTTCTTTGGATAACGCAAGAAAAATTCAGTCTCTATCAATCGTCAATAATGATAAGAGAGACTCTAGCTCGACGATGACGACCATTCACCGATCCGAGACTTCTTTTGTGTATTTGGTGGAATCACAAAATTTAAATAGTGGCTTTGAAAACTATTTAGAAGTTGTTTTAGATTTAAACGATTTAATCGTTTACAAATCGAATCAAGCAAATTCCTCAATCCCTCCCGAACTCATTTGGGAAATTAGCTCATTGGTTAAGGAGCTCTATTCAAAGGTCAACAATAACGAACGTTACTTTGCTCGAATTATTTACAATGCTGGTGACAAAAATAACTGGGCGCAAGTTGTTAGCCTAGAAATCTTAGATGCCTCGCAGAAAAATGTCATAGCTGATGCCTTTTGGGTGGAAAGAGACGGCTTACCAGGTGGCTTTTTCACATCCACAGGGGCAGAATTAGAGCAAAACTTTTGGATCAGTCCCCTAAATTACACCAGAATCTCGAGAGGTGTTGGCTATTCCTCGATACGCCTTTCAAAGTCTAAAACCAGCAAGAAAGGAAATACAAAAGCGATAGTGAATCAGACCTATACCTATTCCGCTAGTCATCAAGGGATTGACTTTGCAGCGCCCATTGGGACGCCTATTTATGCTGTAGCAAATGGGAAGTTGATTCATTATGGCCCCTACCCTGCCTATGGTAATTTAGTGATTGTTGAGCATGAAGGCAACTATAAGACCTATTATGCGCATCTTAGTGCCTATAATCCAGAATTAGTCGTAGGTAGTGAAGTTAGACGTGGTTTAGAGATTGGATATGTAGGCTCAACTGGCCGTTCTACTGGACCACATTTACATTTTGAGCTCAGGAAAAATAATGTCTACTTAAATCCTTTAGCTAGTCGATTAGAGTTAGACTTGTGGACGCTTCGGAATGACGATCAGTACCACTTAACCCGAAATATGGTTTTATTTTCAAGCCAAGTTCTGCCAAAATAAATGAATTAACCAAATAAAAAAATGAAAAATTTATTCAAACTAGTACTATTAAGTTACTTATTTGCAAGCCACATGATGGCGGGTGCTCAAAGTAATAACAATGCCTATCCGATTAAGCCCATTAAAATTATTGTTCCATTTGGACCAGGGGGGATTGCAGATTTAACAGCACGTGTGGTTGGCCAAAAATTAAGTCTTAAATTAGGTCAGTCAGTCGTGATTGAAAATCGTCCCAGTGCGGGCGGGATTGTTGCTGGAGAAACGGTCGCTAAAGCGGATCCGGATGGATACACCTTATTACTGATGTCCAACGGTACTGCTGTGAGTTCAGCTCTATTTCAAAAACTACCATTTGATCCACTCAAAGATTTTGAGCCAGTCTCGACTCTGGGATATTTTGATATTGGTTTGTTTGTTAACCAAAACTCCCCATATAAAAACTTACCAGAATTGATTGCTTTTGCAAGGGCCAATCCAGGTAAGCTCAATTTTGCTTCAATCAATATTGGAAGCACCCAACATCTTTCCACAGAGCTCTTCAAAAACTTAGGTAATTTAGATATTCAAGTAGTGCCATTTAATGGCACTCCAGCTGTCATCACAGCCCTTCGGGGTGGTCAAGTAGACGCTGCACTGGAAATTTTAGGACCAATGGTACCGCAGGTGAAATCCAATGCAGTCAAGCTATTAGCCGTCTCTGGCAAAAAGCGTTCAGCCTTTTTCCCAGATATTTCAACGATTGAACAGTCAGGTATTAAAGATTATTCGGCATCCTCGTGGAACGCAATTGCAGCTCCTGCTAAAACTCCAGAAAAAGTGATTGCCTTGCTCAATCAAGCGATTAATGAAGTGGTGAAGGATCCCGAAGTCAAAAACAAACTAGATGAAATTTATGTAGAATCGCAGGGTTCAACGCCAAAAGAACTAAAAAATCTATTAGAAAGTGATATCAAAAGATGGTCAATGGTGATTGAAAAAGCACATATTCCGAAACAATAGTTGACTAAAATTCTAAATACAACATCAAACTCTCTGATAATCATTTTCAAACTTACTTGATAGTTCCGAAAGAAAAAAATTAATGCAAAAATCAATACCTACCCTTTTTATGCGCGGGGGCACTTCGAGAGGCCCTTTTTTCTTAGCCGAGGACTTACCTCAAGACACGGCTAGTCGAGATCAAGTTCTTTTAGCCGTCATGGGATCGCCTGATCGCCGTCAAATTGACGGGATGGGGGGCGCTAATCCTTTGACGAGTAAAGTTGGGATTGTGAGTAAAGGAACTTTACCCGGGGTTGATTTAAACTTTTTATTTGCACAGGTAGTGATTGACAAAGCGCTGGTCGATACCACTCCCAATTGTGGCAATATGTTGGCCGCCGTGGTCCCTTTTGCAATTGAAAGAGGACTCATTCCGGCGCAAGCTGGAACAACGACTGTGCGTGTGCTGACGCTCAACACCGATATGCAATGCGACGTGACGGTGCAAACCCCTAATGGTGTAATTGAATATGAAGGTAATGCCAATATTGACGGCGTTCCTGGCACCTCTGCCCCAATCAAAATCAATTTTCTAGATACCGCTGGATCTGTCTGTAGTAGTCTTTTACCTACGGGCAAAGTATTGGATGTGATTGATGGTTTAGAGATTACTTGCATTGATAACGGTATGCCGATGGTCTTGTTTAAAGCACAGGATGTTGGGCGCACTGGTTCCGAAACTGTCGCCCAAATGAATGCGGATACCGAGTTAAAAGCACGGATTGAAGTGCTTAGGATTAAAGCAGGTCATTTAATGGGTTTAGGGGATGTAACCAATAATACTTTTCCTAAAATGTGTCTCGTAGCCCAACCTAACGCGGGTGGTAGTATCAATACCAGATGTTTTATTCCGCACGTTTGTCATGATGCCATTGGCGTCCTCGCAGCGGTCACAGTTGCTACCGCTTGTGTGATGCCCGGTTCAGTTTGCGAAGGGATTTCTAAGTTGAATGACGGCTTGACCAAAACGGTTTCAGTTGAACATCCGACGGGTGAATTTAGTGTCGAACTCGAATTAGACCCGAGTAACCCCCAAAATGTAACGCAGGCAGCACTGCTTAGAACTGCTCGGTTAATTATGCGTGGCGAGGTGATGGTGCCTTCACACTTAGCTAAACTATTTTAATATTTATCATTCCAATAAAATCTCAGGAAAAAACATGATTATTGATTGTCACGGCCATTACACAACAGCTCCGAAAGCTCTAGAGGACTGGCGTAACCAGCAAATTGCGAACCTTAAAACACCAGAGTTAGGTCCTAAAGTGAGCGATTTAAATATTTCAGATGACGAGTTAATTGAGTCGATTGAAAAAAATCAATTAGCCAAAATGAAAGAGCGTGGTAGTGATCTAACGATTTTTTCACCGCGAGCTAGTTTTATGGCGCACCATATTGGCGACTTCAATACTTCGGCTACTTGGGCTGCTATTTGTAATGAACTGTGCGCTAGGGTTGCTAAGCTTTTTCCAGACAACTTTATTGCGGCGGCCATGCTACCTCAATCGCCTGGAGTTGATCCTAAGACCAGTATTGCCGAATTAGAAAAGTGCGTAAATGAATTTGGTATGGTCGGCATTAACCTTAATCCAGATCCCTCTGGTGGACATTGGCGTGAACCTCCCTTATCAGATAAGCACTGGTATCCGATTTATGAAAAGATGGTGGAATATGAAATTCCTGCCATGATTCATGTCAGTACAAGTTGTAATGCTTGTTTTCATACTACTGGCGCGCATTATTTAAATGCAGATACGACCGCTTTTATGCAATGTCTGACTTCTGATTTATTCAAGGATTTCCCCACTTTGAAATTTCTCATTCCTCATGGTGGTGGAGCAGTTCCTTATCACTGGGGAAGATTTAGAGGTTTAGCTCAAGAGTTAAAGAAGCCCCTCTTAGATGAACATTTATTAAATAATATTTTCTTTGACACCTGTGTTTATCACCAACCAGGGATTGATTTACTCACTAAGGTGATTCCGGTCAAGAACATTTTATTTGCCTCTGAAATGATTGGTGCTGTGCGCGGTATTGATCCAGAGACAGGTCATTATTTTGACGATACGAAACGTTACATTGAGTCGAGTACTATTCTTACTGAACCTGAACGGATTCAAATCTACGAAAAAAATGCGCGTCATGTCTTCCCAAGATTAGACCGAGTTCTCACCAACATAGGTTTGTAAAATACAAAAGATAAGGAATTTACTATGCAAGCATTCGGAATTGTTAACCGTAAAGTCAATCGTGCAGACTCTGTTCAAGTTGAACGCCTGAGCCATTTTGGTGTCGCTACGATTCACGAAGCCATGGGACGAGTTGGTCTCATGCAACCCTATATGCGCCCGATCTATACTGGCGCTCATCTCTGTGGAACTGCGGTAACTGTGTTACTTCACCCAGGTGATAATTGGATGATGCATGTGGTAGCAGAACAAATTCAACCAGGTGACATCGTCGTTGCAGCCTGTACGGCAGATAATACAGACGGTTTTTTTGGTGATTTATTAGCAACCTCTTTCAAAGCAAGAGGCGCTAGAGGGTTAATTATTGATGCTGGTGTGCGCGATGTGAAGGATTTAACGGCGATGCAATTTCCAGTGTTTAGTAAAGCAATTAGCGCCAAGGGAACTGTCAAAGAAACTATCGGCTCTGTTAACGTCCCCGTGGTATGTGCCGGCACAATGGTTAATCCTGGAGATGTCATTATTGCGGATGATGATGGTATCGTCGTTGTTCCTGCGCATTTAGCGCAAGAAGCTGCTGACGCCTCAGCCAAGCGCGAAAGTAATGAGGCTGAAAAGCGTCAACGTTTAGCTAGTGGTGAATTAGGTCTAGATATGTATAACATGCGTGAAAAACTAGCAAAAGCTGGTTTACGCTACGTGGATTAATTTAATGACAACTTTTGAAAAAACCCCAGGCTGGCTTGATTGGTACACGGGCCCTAGCAAACCAAAATTCCAATTACCTGCAGGCAGCGTAGACTCCCATTGCCACGTGTTTGGTCCAGGCCATTTATTTCCCTATGCGCCTGAGAGAAAATACACACCCTGTGATGCGAGCAAAGATCAGCTATTTGCCCTCAGAGATCATTTGGGATTTAGTAAAAATGTGATTGTGCAAGCCACCTGTCATGGTGCTGATAATAGTGCATTGGTTGATGCGTTATTACATAGTGCCGATAAAGCTAGAGGCGTTGCGACAGTAAAACGCAATGTGACAGATGAGCAACTGCAAGCTTTGCACGATGCAGGGGTGAGAGGTGTTCGATTTAATTTTGTGAAGCGCTTAGTGGACTTCACCCCGAAAGAAGAATTACTTGAAATTGCTAATCGGATTAAAGCGCTAGGTTGGCATATTGTGATTTACTTTGAGGCTGTTGATTTACCTGAACTGTGGGATTTTTTTACAGCCTTACCAACGATCGTAGTCGTTGATCACATGGGTAGACCCGATGTGAGTCAACCGGTGGATGGTCCTGAATTTTCTCTATTTATCAAACTCATGACCGAACACAGCAACATTTGGAGTAAGGTAACTTGCCCTGAGCGACTTTCGGTAAAGGGACCAAAAGCATTAAATGGCGAGCCACATCCTTATCAAGATGTCATTCCTTTCGCTAAAAAGATTGTTGAGTTATTTCCAGACCGAGTTTTAACTGGCACGGACTGGCCACATCCTAATTTAAAAGACCATATGCCTGATGACGGCTTACTAGTAGATTGGATTCCGAATATTGCACCAACCCAAGAACTACAGCAAAAATTATTAGTTGATAATCCTAATCGACTGTACTGGGGAATCTGATGGAAAATTATTACGAAGAGTTCAAAAAAATACCTGGCACAGTCATCTTTGATGCTACCCAGTCCAGGATTGGCTACCACCTTAATATGTTTGCGATGTCGCTCATGAAAGATGAGAATCGGCAAAAGTTTAAAGCCGATCAGGATGGGTATCTCAATACATTTCCCATGTCGGCGGTTCAACATCAAGCGGTCTTAGACAGAGATTACAATCAGATGATTGCGCTTGGCGGTAATATTTATTTTCTGGCAAAAATTGGTGCGACAGATGGTCACTCCTTTCAAAAGCTTGCATCACTCATGACCGGTATGCCGGAGGAGGATTATCGAAATATGATGATTCGTGGTGGCCGCAACCCAAGTATGCCTGTTGGCCCAGTGGAGAAATAATATGGCAAAAATTATTGCAGGCGTAGCTACTTCGCATATTCCAGCTGTGGGAGCAGCGCTTGATCTTGGTAAAACCCAGGAGCCCTATTGGCAACCGGTTTTTCAAGGCTACGAAAAAGCCAAAGAATGGTTTAAAGAAACTAAACCTGACGCTATCATTTTGATTTATAACGATCACGCTTCCGCCTTTTCTTTAGAAATGATTCCGACCTTTGCACTTGGTTGTGCAGACCAGTTCGCTCCGGCAGATGAAGGTTGGGGACCAAGACCGGTACCGGTCGTCAAAGGTTATCCAGAGCTAGCTTGGCATATTGCCCAAAGTACAATTTTGGATGAATTTGATATGACCATCATCAATAAGATGGATGTTGACCATGGTTTAACCGTCCCCCTCTCTTTGATGTTTGGTCAACCAACAGAATGGCCTTGTCGGGTGATTCCTTTGGCTGTGAACGTCGTGCAATATCCACCACCAACTGGTAACCGTTGCTATAACTTAGGTAAAGCGATTCGGCGAGCTGTCGAATCTTTTGGGCCAGATGAGAGAATTGTCATCATGGGCACAGGTGGCATGTCCCACCAGTTACAAGGCCCTCGCGCAGGCTTTATCAATTCTGAATTTGATAAGGCTTTTTTAGATGGCTTAACTAAGGATCCCGAAGCCCTCGCAAAAATATCCCACTTAACTTATGTGCAAGAAGCAGGTTCCGAGGGAATTGAGCTAGTTATGTGGTTGATCATGCGCGGCGCTCTGAGTCAAGAATTAAAAGAAGTTCATCGTCACTATCACGTCCCAGCTTCGAATACAGCTGTTGGTCATATTATTTTGGAGGAGCTATGAAAGTTGCATTAGCTGGAGCAGGTGCTTTTGGTAATAAACACTTAGACGCCATGAAGTTAATTGATGGCGTAGAGGTGGTATCTTTGGTAGGTCGCGAACTAGGTAAGACGCAAGAGATTGCTGATAAGTACAAAATTCCTCATGTTACGACCAATTTAGCCGATAGCCTGGCAATCAAAGAAGTGGATGCAGTGATTCTGTGTACCCCTACGCAAATGCACGCTGCCCAGGCAATGGCTTGTCTTAAAGCTGGTAAGCATGTTGAAGTCGAAATACCGATGGCAGACTCTTTAGCTGATGCAAAGGAACTAGTTCGCTTGCAAAAAGAAACAGGGAAGGTAGCGATGGTAGGTCACACGAGGCGTTTCAATCCGAGTCATCAGTATATTCACCGTAAGATCGTCGCCCAAGAATTCAATATCCAACAAATGGATGTGCAGACATTTTTCTTCCGTCGCACCAACATGAATGCTCTTGGACAACCAAGAAGTTGGACGGATCATTTACTCTGGCATCACGCCGCTCACACGATTGATTTATTTGCTTATCAATGTGGTAGTCCCATTGTGAAGGCGAATGCAATCCAAGGTCCGATTCACCCTACTCTGGGTATTGCGATGGATATGTCAATTCAGCTCAAAGCAGCAAACGGCGCCATTTGTACTTTGAGTCTTTCTTTTAATAATGATGGTCCTCTTGGTACCTACTTTAGATATATTGGTGATAACGCCACCTATATTGCACGTTATGATGACCTGTTTGATGGCAAAGAACAAGCAATCGATGTCAGTAAAGTAGATGTGTCGATGAACGGTATTGAGATTCAAGATCGTGAATTCTTTGCGGCCATTCGTGAAGGACGCGAACCCAATGCTAGCGTGGCGCAAGTACTGCCATGCTATGAAGTGATGCACGAACTTGAATTACAACTTAAATAAATTAGAAAGACTATTTTTATGAGCTCACCTCTTTCTCAACGTAAAATTGGCCCCTTTTCTGTCACATCGATCGGACTAGGTTGTATGAATCTGAGTCACGCGTATGGTAAGCCGCCGACTGATGCAGAAGGTACCAAATTACTTTATGAAGCATTTGACCGAGGGATTAATTTTTTTGATACGGCGGCCCTATATGGCTTAGGTCACAATGAAACCCTGATGGGTGGCGATTTTCTTAAAACCCATCGCAATCATATCGTATTAGCCAGTAAAGGCGGCGTTGGTCCTGCAGATGGTAAAAGAGTCATTGATAGTCGTCCTGCGTCCATTCGTAGAGATTGTGAAGGTAGTTTAAAAAGACTCAAAACGGATGTGATTGATTTATATTATTTACACCGTTGGGATAAAAAAGTACCGATTGAGGATGCGGTTGGCACTCTAAGTGACCTAGTCAAAGAAGGTAAAGTACAAAAAATTGGCTTATCAGAGGTGTCAGGACCAACTATCAGAAAGGCCCATGCAGTTCATCCGTTGAGTGCTGTTCAAACCGAATACTCTTTGTGGACGCGTAATCCTGAAATTGCGGTCTTACCCACTTGCCGTGAACTAGATATTGCTTTTATTGCGTTTAGTCCCTTGGGAAGAGGTTATTTCAACACCTCACCGATTGATATTACGAAATTTGTAGAAAAAGATATTCGTCGTGGAATGCCCCGTTTTCATCCAGAAAACTTCTCAAGAAATTTAGTGTTCTTCGAAGCTTTGCAAGAAATCGCCCAGCAGCAAGGTTGTACGATGGCACAACTTGGTTTGGCTTGGTTATTGCAATTAGGACAAGACATTATTCCGATTCCTGGTACCACTCGAATTGATCACTTACAAGAGGATATTGATGCTGATCAGATTCAGTTAAGGCCTGAAGTTCTAGAAAAGATCAACTACGTGCTGAGTTCAGTCCCAATTTACGGCAATCGTTACAACGAAGTAAGCCAAGCCGAGGTGGATACAGAGCAATATTAATTCGAAAGTGCAGTGAGTCTAATGCTCTTTCTATTTCAACCGTATTTTGTTTCCTAGTACTTTCCCTAAAAGCACATTGTTTAGTAGTTTTATCGGTGTGCTTCAAGGATAATGAACTTTTCCTATTTTTATATGACAACTTCAAATTCATTCATACACCAGGTCATAGGTCGACTATGTCAGATTAGTGCCTCGATTGGCGGGCTAGTGCTAGTTGCCCTTGCTCTCATGACACTCGCGAGTGTCATTGGTCGAGCCTTTTTTTCATCCCCTATCCAAGGGGATATCGAACTCGTTCAACTCGGTTGCGCAGTGTGTGTTGCCTGCTTTTTACCTTACACCCAATTTCAACGCGCCAACATTATTGTGGACTTTTTCACCGATAAATGTTCAGACAAGACCAAGCAATTTCTTGATGGCTTTGGCGCCTTATTAATTGGGCTTTGTTTTAGCGTACTAGCTTGGCGTTTAGCTGTCGGTGGTTTAATTAATAAAGAAAATGGCGAAACATCAATGTTAATGAGTATCCCGGTTTGGATTCCTTACCTTTTAATGGTCCCAGGATTCGTACTCACTGCGATTGTTAGTTTTGTTCAGTCGATTGATTTATTATTCAATCGTAGTCAGGAGTCGGCATGAGTAACTTAAATATTGGCATTGGCGTCTTTGTTATGATGCTCGCCCTCATGGCAATTCGTATACCGATTGACTTATCCATGTTTATTCCAGGTGCCCTTGGTTATATGCTGATTGCCAGCGATACGGCATTACTAAACCATTTAAAAGGTGCAGTTTATGCAAGGCTATCGGTATATGACTTATCGGTTATTCCTCTCTTTATGTTGATGGGTGCTTTTGCCATGCACGGTGGACTATCTAAAGCACTCTTCGAATTCTCGAATGCGATCTTAGGAAGATTTAAGGGCGGGATGGCGATGGCAGGTGTTTTAGCCTGTGCCGCTTTTGGCTCGATTTCAGGCTCTTCTGTCGCAACCACGGCAACGATTGCTCAGGTTGCTTATCCTGAAATGCGTAAACTCAATTATTCGGGACGCTTGGCGACTGCTGCACTAGCTACCGGCGGGACGATGGGAATCTTATTACCACCCTCTGTTACGTTGATGATTTATGCCATCATCACGGAACAAAACATCACCAAAATGTTTTTAGCTGCCTACGCCCCCGCACTTTTGGCTGCGATTGGTTACCTTTTGGCAATTGCGATTTATGTTCGACTCTATCCAGAGCATGCACCTGAACCATCAAAGCCAACCCGTCAAGAGTTTTTAAGAGCA
The DNA here is from genome assembly GCF_003072505.1 of Polynucleobacter rarus. Lineage (GTDB taxonomy): Bacteria > Pseudomonadota > Gammaproteobacteria > Burkholderiales > Burkholderiaceae > Polynucleobacter > Polynucleobacter rarus. Next base: position 227,680 of record NZ_NTGB01000001.1, on the reverse strand, counting down.
GCTAAAAATGTTTGGCCAATTGGTCTTATTTTCACCCTCGTGTTCGGGGGTATCTACGGCGGCATCTTTACTCCGACTGAAGGTGCTTCAATTGGTACTGCGATGACTTTTTTAATTGCCACTTTAAGAGGCAATATGAGTTTGCCGATTTTGCAGAAAAGTCTTTTATCGACAGCGCAAACGAGCGGGATGATTTTCATGATTTTTATTGGCGCAGACATGATGAACGCTTGTCTGGCTTTATCTCAACTACCGAATGAGTTAGCTGGTTCAGTTGCGAGTGCGCAAGTATCACCCGTATTAGTCATGTTTTCTATTATGTTGTTTTACGTGATACTAGGCTGCGTAATGGATGAAATGTCGATGATTTTACTTACCGTTCCAGTGATCTTCCCCGTCATCATTGGCCTAGACTTTTATGGCTTACCCCCATCAGATAAAGCCCTTTGGTTTGGTGTATTAATCTTAATGGTCTGTGAAATTGGTATGATATTTCCACCAGTAGGATTAAATGTCTACATCATGAATGGTTTAGCAAAAGATGTACCAATGTCTGAAACATATAAAGGAGTTATTCCCTTTTTAATCTCAGATGCCATACGTATGGTGTTATTAATAGCTTTTCCTGGTATTACCCTGTGGTTGGTTCACCGATTAACTTAATTGATTTCTTTAGGAGTATTGAATGATAAAACTTAGTATTGTTCTTGCAACACTTTTAGCGGGTTTAAATATCTCAACTGCGAATGCAGTGGTGACTTTAAAAGTACACCATTTCTTACCTGCTGCCTCAAGTTTTAATGTTCGCGTGATTCAACCATGGTGTGAAAAAATCGCAAAAGAATCGAATGGTGAAATGGTCTGTCAAATTTATCCGTCAATGCAACTCGGTGGCACGCCTCCGCAACTGGTAGATCAAGTTAAAGATGGAACAGTGGATATCGTTTGGGTTATCCCAACCTATGCTGCTGGTCGTTTTACAAAATCCGAAGTATTTGAATTACCATTCTTAACTTCAAGTGCAAAACAAGGATCACAAGCTCTTTGGGAATATGTCCAAAAAAATGCTATGGATGAGTACAAGGGTATTAAGCCTTTATTTATGCATACAACAGAGGGCTATGTTCTGCATTCTACCAAACCTGTAAAGACCTTAGAAGATTTGAAAGGTATGAAGATTCGAAGTGCAACCCGGATTAATGCAAAGTTAATCGCTTCTTTGGGTGCTACACCTGTTCAAATGCCGCTACCGAACGTGTCAGATTCTATCTCGAAAGGTGTGATTGATGCTGCAATGGTGCCATGGGAAGGTGTACCTGCTACAAAGATTCATGAAATTGTGAAATACCATTTAGATGCACCGGCAGGTGGCCCACGCTTCTCCAACTCTATTTTCCTGTTTGGTATGAATCAAGCAAAGTATGATAGTTTGACTCCGGCCTTGAAAAAGGTAATCGATAACAATAGTGGTCTAGCGGCTTCTGCATGGGCTGGTGCAACTGGCTTTGACGCTATTGTGGAGCCTTTTAGCAAAATGGCCAAAGATCGTGGCAATACGGTTGCGACTTTAGCTCCGGCAGAATTAGAGCGTTGGAAAAAAGCGAGTGACAACGTGGATGATGACTGGGTCAAAGAAGCCAATGGTAAAGGTGCTGATGGTGCCAAACTACTAGAAGATGCTCGTGCATTACTCAAGAAATACGAAAAATAAGCTATTTTCTTCATTTCTAACAAAGGGAGCGAGAAGCTCCCTTTTTGCTGTAAAGTATCATCATCTTTCACCTGAATTTACTATATTTATGAAAACTCAAGTTGCCATCATTGGCGCAGGCCCTGCTGGATTGTTATTAGGACAATTACTTTATAAAGCTGGGATTGATACCATCATTATCGAGCGACAGTCAAAAGATTACGTACTAGCGAGAATCCGTGCTGGGGTTCTTGAACAAGGAACCGTCAGCTTACTTCATGAAGTGGGAGTAAGTACCAGACTGGAAAAAGAGGGTTTACCGCATCATGGCTTTGATTTAGCTTTTGGGGGGCAGATTCTTAATATTGATTTGCAGGGTTTGATCGGGAGAAGTGTAACCGTTTATGGGCAAACCGAGGTTACCAAAGACCTCACGAATGCACGCTTAGAGGCTGGCCTGATTACAGTTTACGGTGCTGAAAATGTAGTTGTTTCTGGATTTGACACTAATCACCCCAAAGTCGAATACCAACTTGATGGGGTTAATCATACAATTGATTGTGATTTTATTGCCGGTTGTGATGGCTATCATGGCGTGTGTCGAGCAAGTGTCCCGCAAAATGCCATTTCTGAATATGAACGGGTATACCCCTTTGGATGGTTAGGTATTCTTTCGGATACCAAACCCGTCCAAGAAGAATTAATCTATGGTAATCACCCGGATGGGTTTTACTTATGTAGTATGCGCTCACCAACCCGTAGTCGCTATTATTTACAATGTACGCTCGATGACCATGTAAATAATTGGAGTGATGAGAGGTTTTGGCAAGCACTCCATGCCCGTTTACCTGCTCGCTTACAAGAAGTGCTAGAAACTGGTCCATCCATTGAAAAAAGTATTGCGCCCTTGCGCAGTTTCGTAGCTGAGCCCTTAAGGTTTGGTCGACTCTTTTTAGCTGGTGACGCTGGTCATATAGTCCCCCCAACCGGAGCCAAAGGGCTGAACTTAGCGGTATCGGATGTACGTTATTTATCCTGGGCTTTGATGGAGTTTTATCAAGAAAAAAATGACGCAGGGATTAAGAATTACTCTCAAAGAGCATTGGCTAGGATTTGGAAAGCCGAGAGATTTTCTTGGTCTCTCACCAATCTCATGCATCAATTTCCGGAAATGAGCCAATTTGAAAAGAAGATGCAAATTGCCGAGTTTGAATTTCTGGCAAGTTCAGAAAATGCACAAAAAGCCCTTGCAGAAAACTATGTAGGTCTCCCTTTTTAGTTTAGTTGGTAAAAGCCAAACCCATCGGAATACCGTCTGACTCTGCCTTTAAAGCTTTTATCCCATCAACTTTGACACGGTCTATTAAAAGAGGATGATTCTTTGCCATATCTTGTCGAACAACTGTCGCTCTTAAATCCGCTAAATTTTGTAAATCTTCCTCGCTTATTTTGACGCGTTGAATCAATGTTTGATGTAACTCATTAAAATACTTTTCCGTAGCTGGCCCTGCGGCTATTCCGGTACTAATTGGCAAGGGGATTCCCTGTTCTTCAAAGAGCCGTTTGATCGCTTTTTGAATACGGTCATCAGAGAATGGTATTTTTGGTAGTGGTTCATTCGGTGACAGACTAAAACCACCTCTCTTAAAAATTTGCCGGTTAACCGAAGTCGTTGCTAGTTCAAGGGCATCCACTGAAGCATCATAAGTACCATTGATTTTGAGGATCATTTTTGGTTTTTTCTCTAAACCTTTTGCTATCCTCTCTAACTTTAAGGTCTCAGAAGGTCGCAGTTGGTCAGAGCCTGGGCTAAAGTAAATACCGTTTAATGACTCAATACCGAGTAAGCGGCCAATACCGATAAAAGGGGATTTGACTATATTCTCAACAATCGTAAAAAATGCGTCCCATAATAATTTACTAATTTGAAACTCAGGACTATCTACATTACCCCTTACCTTTAAATTCAGATCAATCACACCGTCTTTATCTTCTAGCAAATAAGTAATTAGTTTCATCGGAATAAAAGTCCCCTTGTAATTAGGGTTTCGATCACCCATTTGAATTTGGTTAATCACAAAACGGTTATCGCCGACTAATTTGCCATCTTTTGTTTGATAGGACGAATCATAAGAAAGGATACCGTCCACCACATCATAACCAGCCACACTCGAATAATAGGGATTAATGGTGGCAAGTGGGATTCTTCTAAATGAAAGTTGGACATCATTGTTACGCCGGGGATCCTCAAAGGCAATTTGACCACGTATCTTCACATCACCCTGTGCGCCTACCAAACCATCAAAAGCAGCGGTAGCGTAGCGATTTGGCTTGGTACTTATGCCAACAATCGTGCCTCGCAAACCATTAATTTCTGTTTTAAATATGGGTAATACAGAAAAATCAGTGAAGTTGACGGTACCGTTTTGTAAAGCAATCGATTTAATATTGGCATTAAATTGGCCATCTTTTTGAACCTCAATCGAACCTTTGCTGACTTTATCTTTGGTGGTTTTTAATTGATTTATCTTATCGCTTTGAGTATTACTATCGCCATTAGTCTCTTGCAAAGTAGCAATTTGTCTGGTCAATTCGATTTTCATCGCCTCTTTTGCTGATGGAGGGAACATTCTTATAAAATTATTACTCTTATCAGCATAGATAGTAACTCTGGCTTTGAGACCATCTAACAATACTTCGTCCATCCGTAAACGGCTATCTTTTCCAATCTCGCTGTAATCAAAATGTTTTACGCGTCCAGTTTTCCAAGCTAAAAGTTCGTTTGTTTTGTCTGATTCAAAAATAGCTAAATCCTTAACATTGACTTCCCCACTAACTTGGAATTTGTTTTGAATATCATTTATTAGAAGATGACCATCTGCTATCCCTGATTTACCAATTAATTTAATATTGGCTGGAAGTAACTCTAACAAAGGTGGCAGGTTCAAATCACTAAAGGCGAAATCCCCCTGCAAGCGATCTTCTTTTACATCGGAATGATAGTTCAATTTACCGGTAACAAAACCTGACTTCGCCTCTCTTGAAGACCTGTGAGCTTCCATTTGCAAGAGTGGGACTATAGAAAAACGTTCGAAATTAGTTTCTATTTCAATCTTATCGAATCGATTTGTGAGCTTTATCGTTGATGATGCTTGACCCTTATCGAGAGTTGCCGTTAACAACATTTTTAAATCTTCATTTTTGTCTAACCAAAAATCTCCACCTAAGGAAATTGGACCTGTTTCGAGCGATTTAGCAGATTTTTGTAACTGGAGTTTGAAGTTACTCAAATTGATTTGGTACTTTGACTGCAATACATTAACGGCTTTATTTTGACCATCAAAATTGGCGGCGTTATTCAAATCAAGTTCTTTAATCGCCAAATCATTTTTGTAGTGTTTAGCGTCGTCCTGGAGTTGAATAGTGCCATCTTCTAGATGAAAATGATTGATGCTGTAAATCCAAGCACTGGTTTGATTGACTGTTTTTGGATCGGATGGGTAAACCTTTTCAATGCTTTCAATGAATTTTAAAAAGTTTAGTTCAGGATTTTTATGAAAATGAAGAACCAATTGGCTGGTATTAATGGTGCTAATTTCAATTTTTTGCCTTAAAAGCGGCCAAATTTTGTAACTTACCTCAAATTGACCAATCGAGATAAGTCGCTCCTGATTGGATTTTTGGATAATTTTAAAGTCCGAGAAGCTGATTTTAGGATTCTGTATTGAAAACTTAAAGTCTTTAAAATCAATCAAATAACCGGTTTTATCGCCAATTTCTTGGGCTTTTTGATGTAACCAGGTCGGTAACTGGGTATAAGCATAAAAAAGTCCACCGCCAGCTAGCGTAAAAAAGATGGCGATACTAGTAAAAATTATCTTAAAATGTTTCACGAATGATTTTATGAATTTACAAAGGTTTAATTTTACATATTAAAATCAATTGCTTATAAGTTTTAATAAAAATTAACTTTTTCTCAATAATTTTGTCAACTTTAACTAAATCTAAGCGTTTAATACTCAGGTTAAGCAATAAATAGTTTCTAAAACTTGCTGAACCACCTGATTAAAGACGGAGAAAATTTATGAAAACCAATGATTTACCTAGTTCTACAGTGAATGGATTCAACGGTGCTAATGTTAGCCTCGAATTAGAACAGTTTAATCGTAAAAGAACCTCGAGAGGTTTAATGCCTGTTTCAGTAGAGGAATTTGCTGAGTTGTCCCTGAAGGTAATGGGCTTTGGTAACTGGAATAGTTCTGCGGCAATGGTTCACTAATCACGGACTCAGTATTTTCAAACTAACTGATTTTATTTCGTTAAAAAAGGAGACTAAAGTCTCCTTTTTTCAACTGCTCAACTTCTAAAATGGCTAAATCCGATTTTTCTTTTATCTATCCTTTACGAGTTCGTTGGTCTGAAATCGATCAACAAGCAATTGTTTTTAATAGCCATTATTTAACTTATTGCGATATCGGCTTCACTGAATACTGGAGAAATTCACCCTTACCGAATTTTCTAGAAATGAGTGGTTCAGGGTTAGAGTTTTTTGTAAAAAAGGCGGCCATCGAGTATCACCAGTCTGCAAAATTTGACGATTTATTGGATGTTTGTGTGCGTTGTTCTAGACTAGGCAACTCTTCGATGACAATCACCACGGAAATTTATCTTAAGTATGAATTACTCATCAATGCAGAGTTAACCTACGTATACGCCAATACAGCGACTAAAAAGAGTGCGCCAATTCCAACTGAGTGGAGAAGCTTTTTACTATCTGAGGCAGTCCCCAAGCCTTAAAAAATAAGTCGAAGGAGCCTGACGTGGGTATATCAGCATTGGGCTCAAACTCTTTACCTTTGACGTGTAAATTATTTTTTTTATTCCCGAATCGAAATGCTTTACGCTCGACTGGTGGAGTACCACCAATGAAAGAATTTAATTCCATCCCCATAATTCTTGTATAAAAATCGATGTAAGCATCCTCATGCGCCGTTGTAAGCACAATATGGTCAATATGATGAATCATCTACAGTCTCATCCATGGTTATTTTTTCTATTCATTCAGCGATATTACGCAACTCATCAACATAAGCTGGGATTGGATGAAGATCTAGAGGAAGTCCCGCTTTAATCATCTGCCCTGGTACATCATGGCCTACTATGAATGGTAACTCACGCGCAATCGCTAGCAACCTCAGAAGGTCTATACCCGTATCGAAACCCATGGCTTCCAACATATGGACTGAGTCTTCACTAGAAATATTGCCACTTGCTCCCGGTGCATAAGGACAACCACCAAGACCACCTAAAGAGCCATCAAAACGCTCAATACCGTTGTGTAGAGCAGCCAATATATTTGCGAGCCCCATACCTCTAGTGTTATGAAAATGGAAGGTGAGTTGCAAATCACTAAAGCGTTTTGTTAATGCCTGTGCCATTTGTGCTACTTGAGCTGGGTTAGCCATGCCGGTAGTATCGCAAATAGTTAGTCCCCTCACTCCTAAATCAGCAAATCGCTGAGAAAACTCTTCCACAACCGACTGCAACACAACACCCTCTAAAGGACAACCAAAGCTCGTGGAGAGTGAAACATTAATCGGGACATGACCATCTACAAAACGAATCACATTACTCAAACTGGCCACACTTTTTTCCCTTGTCATCCGCAGATTAGCTAGATTATGCGTTTCTGAAGTGGACATCACTAAATTCAATTCATCCGCTTTGGATTCCAAAGCACGCTCGGCACCCCGCAGATTTGGGACTAGCACCGTATATTCGACTCCTGGAACTCGTTGAATACGACCCATTACCTCCTCAGCGTCCCTGAGCATCGGAATTGCCTTGGGGGAAGTAAAAGAAGTCACCTCGATTTTTGCATAGCCACACTGACTTAAAGCATCAATCAATCTGATTTTTTCATCGGTTGCGATAAAGTTCGGTTCAATTTGAAAGCCGTCTCGGGTCACCACTTCATTAAAGTAAATTTTTTTCATGAGATAAGGATTAATTAGTAAAAGCTACGCCACGCTGTTTAAGCGCTTGAATTTGAATTTGATTCAGACCAATCTCTCGTAAAACCGCATCCGTATCTTGCCCAACATCTGGTGCCAACGTTTTGATGGAGCCAGGAGTTCTAGAAAGTTTTGGTAGAACACCAGGAACATCTAAACTACTACCATCTTTCATCGTAATACTTTGAATATTTTCACGGGCTCTGAAATGAGGGTCATTCGCAATATCTGCGACCGTATAAATGCGACCTGCTGGTACGGACGCTGCGTCTAAAATCTCTAGGGCTTGATCTGTACTCATGGTTTTTGCCCATTGTCCAATGACACTATCTAATTCCTCTACGCGCTCTACTCGACCATCATTATTGGCTAACTGGGGATCAATGGCTAAATCACTCCTACCAATAGAAGTCATTAAACGTTTAAAGATACTATCCCCATTACCCGCAATCAAAACATATCCCCCATCGGCACATAGATAGGCATTACTTGGTGCAATCCCAGGCAATGCGCTACCAGCAGCCTGACGTACTTCACCAAAAGCACTATATTCAGGAAGTAAGCTTTCCATACAATTAAAGACAGCCTCGTACAGTGCCACATCAATCACCTGTCCCTTACCACTTTGATGGCGCTCTTGAAGCGCAAGTAAAATGCCAATCACACCATGTAAGGAAGCTAGGGTATCGCCGATACTGACACCCACACGCACTGGCACCCGACCCGGTTCTGCGGTCAAATGTCGCAGTCCACCCATCGCTTCTGCGACCACCCCAAAGCCTGGTTTGTCTTTGTAGGGTCCTGTCTGACCATAACCACTGATTCTTAAAATAATTAATCTAGGGTTTAACTCTAGTAAATCTTTTGGATCAAGACCCCAAGCTTCTAAGGTACCTGGGCGAAAATTTTCAATCAACACATCAGCATCTTTGACTAGCATGCGCACAATTTCTTGTGCTTCCAATTGCTTGAGATCGAGCGACAGTGAACGCTTATTCCGCGACTGGACTTGCCACCAAACCGAAGTACCATCCTTCAAAAGTCGCCACTTTCGTAAAGCGTCACCAACTCCTGGGGGTTCAATTTTAATGACATCCGCACCGAAATCTGCCAAGGTCTTTGCTGCAAAGGGACCAGCGATGAGTTGCCCCATCTCAATCACTTTAATATTTGCTAATGGTTCCATTATTTACCCTAATCAATTTATTTCTATCAAGTTAACCATTTTTATAATGTTTGTGAATTGCTTTCTTATTAACCAGCCTTCTCAAATTGCGAAGGCTTAGTTAAAATATCTTCATGAACCTAAAAATAAATCCTGCAAAAATTGATTTTGTTACTCTCCGGTTGTTCTGTGCGATTGCTAGAACTGGAAGTATTACCAAAGGTGCTGAAGAATGTAATTTAGCACTTTCAGCAGCGAGTAGACGCATTTCAGAATTTGAAGAAACTGTTGGATCCTCTCTTTTTGATCGATCGACTAAAGGCGTATCACTTACGCAAGCAGGGCATGTAGTGATTCAACATGCGTTAAGGTTATTTCAAGGCTTTGAACAATTAAGCAATGAACTCTCCGAATATTCGAAAGGCATGAAAGGACATGTGCGTCTTTGGGCTAATATGTCTGCCTTGACTGAATTTTTACCCTCTACTTTATATGATTTTTTAAGCCGCCACCCTGAAATTCAAGTAGAAATAGAAGAACAATTGAGTGGAGATATCGTCAGAGCTTTACATGAAGGTTTTGCAGATATTGGAGTTTTTGCTGATGGCACAATCACCACAGGACTTGATACACAAGTGCTCTGTCAAGATGAGTTATATATCGTATGCAGTCAGCAACACCCCGTCGCTCAATTTCAATCTCTGGGCTTTAAAGAATGCCTTGCACATGATTTTGTCGGTCTGAACAGAGGTAGTTCCCTATTGGAACTCACGTTCAGAAATGCAGAAAAATTAGGTCTTCAAATGAAATTGCGGGTTCAAGTCAGAAGCTATAACGCGATGTGTGAAATGATTGCAGCGAACCTTGGGATTGGTATCTTACCAATCCAAGCTTGTAAAACACAAGTCAATGCGATGAATTTACGGACCATTAAACTCAATGAGGTTTGGGCACATCGTAATTTATTGATTGCCACGAAATCGGGAGCCAGTTTATCTCCAGCAGCTTGCCTACTTCAGTCTCATTTGCAAGCTGCTCAGAGTTAAGATTCTAATACCGGAGAATTACCTTAACGCCTGTAAAATTGCTCCAACCATGGACTCCATATTGCCTCGGCCGTTGATATCACCAGTTCGAGAATCTGGATTTGATAGGGCGAGAGTAGTTGCTGCTGACATCGCTTTGGCCATCGATACCGCTTGGGGAATCCCGTGACTATAACCCAGCCAATCAAACAACATTCGAGTAGACTCAATCATTGAATACGGATTAGCAATCCCTTTACCCGCTATATCAGGTGCAGAGCCATGAGTTGCCTGCGCCATCGCAATATTGCCATTGCCAATACATAAACCTGGAGCCATTCCAAGACCACCAACCAAGCCAGCCGCTTCATCTGACAAGATATCGCCGAACATATTAGTCGTGACCACCACATCAAAATTCTGCGGATCACGAATTAGTCGCATAGCAAAAGTATCTACAATCACATCGTCCACCCTGACATCGGGATACTCTAAAGCAAGTTTTTTGCATTCTTCCACGAACATGCCACAACCCAACTTAAAAACAGTATCTTTGTGCACATAGGTTAAATGTTTTTTTCTTTGACGGGCTAACTCAAAAGCTGCTTTTGCCACAAGTCGACTGCCAGTTCTTGTGATAACGCGCATTGATAGGGTTACTTCATCATTGGGACGAAATTCAGAATTACCCATCAACATATTACGATCTGGCTGAAATCCCTCGTTGTTTTCTCGAACAATGACTAGATCAATATCATCCCTTAAACAACCAATATCAGGATAAGATCTGGTAGGTCTGACGTTTGCAAATAAATTGAACTGTTTGCGTAATATCGGATGGGGATTAATTGCGTTCGCTTGCTTAGGGTAAGCACGATGTCCAATCGGCCCTAAGATCCATCCGTCAAGGGTATGCAGGGTTTCTAAGGTTTCTGGTGGTAGTGTATTGCCGTGTGTATCAAGTGCTCGGCGACCTATAGGTAAAGGCACCCAATCAATCTTTACACCGTGAAGATCAGCCGCTTTTTTAGCAACCGCTACGGCTGCAGGGACGATCTCATGTCCAATATCATCACCTTCTAAAATACCTACTCTTAATATTTTTTCCATCGCTCACTCTTCTAATTGAATATTCTTTGCTTTTGCTAAAGCAGTCCACCGACTTATTTCGTTTTTAATAAATTGTCCAAATTGTGCTGACGTCATTGGCATTGGTTCAACCGCCTCGATTGCTAATTTTTCTCGCATCTCAGGCAACTTCAATGTTGCCACTTGGGTTTCATTTAGTCGCTCAACAATCTCTGCTGGCATGCCAGCAGGACCCACAGATCCATACCACTGCATGGCATCAAAGCCTTTAAAACCAATCTCTTCCATCGTTGGTACTTCTTTCAGTGAACTACTACGCCTTGGACCAGTCACCGCCAAGGCGCGCACCTTACCAGATTGAATATATTGTAGAGCTGCGGCCAATCCTGGAAACATGGTTTGTGTTTGGTTACCCAATAAGTCATTAATCGCTGGGGCAATTCCTCGATAAGGAATATGCAGCAAATTAAGACCCGTTTCTTGCTTAAATAGTTCCATCGTCATGTGCGTTAATGAACCCTGACCAGCGGTGCCATAAGAAAGCTTGCCCGTATTTTTTCGAGCATAGTCGATAAACTCTTTCATATTTGTAACTGGTACTTGACTATTTACAACCAAAACATTCGGCGTAGCACCAATCATCCCAATTGGCGTAAAGTCTTTAACTGGATCATAAGGAACCTTGCGCGTCGCTGGGTTAGTTCCGTGTGTCGCCACATATCCCTGCATCAAGGTATAACCATCTGGAGCAGCGCGCATAGTAGTTTGAGAGGCAATGACCCCACCCCCGCCACTTTGATTTTCGACCACAAAGGTTTGACCTAAAAAACGTCCCCATCGCTCTGTGACCACACGTCCAATCATATCGTTACCACCCCCAGCAGCAACTGGCACAATATATCGAATCGGTCTAGTGGGATAGGATTGGGCTCTTCCTATAAGAGGTAAGGAGAAGGCAGCTGTGGCAGCAATAAAATCACGACGGTTCATATCAACATTATTTCCACAATTAAATTAATCGACTTTTACATCGGCTGACTTGACCAGCTTGACCCAAAACTTTTCGTCTTCGATTAAAAACTTAGAAAAATCTGCAGGTGACGCAGATAAGGAAACATCGGTTCCCTCTCTTGCGAGAGCAACTTTCACATTGGGTTGACGCAACGCACTCTGCGTAGCCTCAAATATTTTTTGAATAATGGGAGCGGGCGTGCCGTTAGGGACAAAAAGTCCATACCAAAATTCGATTTCATAATCGGGTAATCCCGCTTCTTTCATACCCGGTAAATTCGGTGCTAATTGGGAACGTTCTTTGCTAGAAATAGCTAATGCTCGTAAGCGACCACTTTGAACCATTGGTAATACTGAAGGGGGTGTACCAAAAGTTAATTGTGTATCTCCTGCCACCACTGATTGAATCGCTAAGGAGCCTCCCCTAAATGGGATATGCGTCATTTTGATATCGGCAATTTGACTAAATAGAGCTCCGGCTAAGTGAGGTGCAGATCCGTTCCCAGAAGTTGCATAGTTCAAACCGCCTGAATCTTGCTTTGCTTTTGCAATCAACTCTTTGACTGAAGAAATTCCAGTATTAGGATTGACGGCAATGACAACAGGTGAACTCGTCACTTTACTAACCGGCAGAAGATCACTCGGGCGATAACCTAACTTTAGATTTAAGGCTGGATTAACCGAAATACTACTTGGACTGGCAATTAAGACGGTGTATCCATCTGGGGGAGACTTTGCAACGGTTTCGGCGGCAATACTCGAGCCTGCGCCAGGCTTATTTTCAATAATAATACTTTGACCCAAGGCCGTACCAAGAGGAACACTAATGTTGCGCGCAACATAGTCCGCCGCTCCTCCAGGCGCAAACCCAACAATCAGTCGAATAGGTTTATTGGGATATACCTGAGCTTGACTAACAGAACAAAAGAGTGGCAATAAAAATAAAGTACTCCATTTGCAGATCGAAAGTTGATGTATTTTCATCCTTTGTACCAATCACTTTGTTGAGGTTTTCTAATTAAGTAGCTTCAATATTATTCCGATCCAGCTAAGATAATTTTCCCTAAATGCTGATTGGAATCCATGAAGGCTTTGGCTGCGAGCAAATCATCAAATGAGAATACTTTACCGATTAAGGGTAGAGCTTGACCTTTTGCGAACAGCGGTAAGATTTCTTGTCTAAATGCGGGTAAGGACTCAGCTCGTTGCTCAGGATTTCGCAGTTTATTAGATACCCCAAATAGTGTTAATCGCTTCGTATGTAAAAGCTGAATATCAATCTCTGCTTTAAGTACATTATCAACATAACCTACCGTAGCTAAACGACCTTGAAAAGCCATCGAGCGAACACACTCTGGAAAGACGGAGCCACCTACCGTATTGATCACTAAATCAACACCTTTACCTTCAGTAACCTGCATCACTTCATCATAAAAATTAGGTGCGCGAGTACAAATACCTAGGTCAAGACCAATATTCTTGAGAACATCTAATTTCGCTTGTGAACCTGAGGTACCAATCACTTTAGCGCCCAGTGTTTTTGCCATTGCGAGGGCAGTGACCCCAACTCCGGAAGTTACACCAGGAATGAAGACCCACTCTCCTGCCTTGAGTCCTCCTTGGACCACTAACATATCAAACACGACTAATGCTGTTAATGGAATGGCTGCTGCTTGATTCCAATCCATTGAATCTGGCATTTTCATCGCTTCACGCTCGGTGATTAAAGCGTACTCTGCAAATGCTCCAGAGCACCTTCCCATCACCCGATCTCCGAGATGAAAGTTTTCTATGCCGGCACCGCAACTCACGACTTCTCCAGCTGCTTCCATACCAATGGGTTTTGCGGCACCAGCTTTATGTAAGCCATGTCCTAAGATAAACTCGCCACGATTAAGACCTGCTGCACGAACACGAATTAATAATTGCCCTGCGCCCGGAACTAATTGATCAATCTCACGCAATTCAATCTGCGCACTTTCTCCATCACTCTGCATCCAATACGATTTCATCGCCAGCCTTATTCATTATTAATATTTATAAAAATTTGTAGAAGTCAAATTACTATACTTGATACCATTAAAAAAAACGAACTGAACGGTACTATTTCAACCATTCAGTTCGCCAATCATCACAGCCTCAGATTTAAGCTCTAGTAACTGACTGCTCCTTTAATGCTAATTTAACAGACTCTGGAGTAAATGGAATTGTTCTCAGGCGAACCCCAGTCGCATCAAATACAGCATTAGCAATTGCGGCTGGAATCGTTGTTGGAGTCTGCTCACCGGCTCCCCAAGAAGGTGTACCCGGTTGATCAATTAATACGGTATGGACCTTAGGTACATCATTGAAACGCACAATTGGATAAGAAGCCCAATCGACACTTTCAATCTCACTACCAGTCCACTTTACCTCTTCCATCAGAACCCGACTGACTGTCTGAATAGCGCCACCTTGGATTTGATTTTGAACGCCATCAGGATTAATGATTTGTCCACAATCATGCGCAACGTGTAGGTTTTTAACTGAAATCTTACCAGTCTCTTTATTGACCTCAATCTCTGCAACAGTAGCTACGTAGGTTATCGAGTTGTTATACCGCACATAAGCAATACCACGACCTGTAACAATTTTTGCATTCTGGTTTGATTTAAAAGCTGGTTCCCTACTTTGCCATCCAGATGACTTCATCGCGGCACGAATAACAGCTATCGCTCTAGGATCATTTAAGTTTTTGATTCTAAACTCTGCAGGATCAGCATTACTAGAAGTGGCTAACTCATCAATAAATGATTCATTACCAAAACTATTTTCAATTCGTCCAGGACTTCTGAGATGCGATGATCTTAAGAAAGTTTGGGCAACATGCTTCGTATTAACCGTAATATTAGGCACTAAATAGGGTGCTCCGGAATTTTGGAATAAAAAGCCAACCCAGTTACCAGGTCTTGGCACCCCAGTATCAGTCGCAGCAAGTAACGGAAAATCAAGTGGTTTCATAAAAGCAACTTGATTTAAAGCAATATAAAAATCACTCTTCCAACCAATAATGTTGCCATTACTATCTAGACTAGCTTCAAAGTCCATCGTTCGTGGCGGACTTTTTGGTGCTAGCGCAGTTTCATCATGGCGCATCCATTGCAGTCTCACTGGCTTACCAATTGCGATAGAAGCAAGTGCGGCATCCGCTGTTGCATCCTCATGTCCGTTACGTCCATAGCAGCCTGATCCGTCTAGATAAATAAGACGAATAGATTCTTTTGGCAACCCCGTGATAACAGACAACTCATGTTGCATGGAGTGAGTTGCTTGCGATGCACTCCATACTGTCAACTTACCATCCTTATAATCTGCCACTGCACAAGATGGGCCGATTGATGCATGAGTTTGGACTGGGAAATTATAGGTAGCTTTAATATTTTTAGCACCCGAATTGAGAACCGAATCAACATTGCCAACTTTTTGTGTAACTTCTTCTTTGGCAATGGGCATTGTTCGCCACTCTTTAAAAATGGTTGCTTTTTTAGGTAGATCAGGACCCTTAGTCCATGAAACCTTAATATCCCTAGCTGCTTTGACAGCGCCCCACTCTGTGGTGGATATTACGACTAAAAAATCACCTTTACGAACTGTTTGAACATAGCCCTTAATCTTTTTGAGCCCTGAATCATCAAAGCTACTTAATTTTGCACCAATCGAATTAGGGCGAACTACACGGGCGTGTAACATACCTGGTAATTTAAAGTCGTGCATGTATACATACTCACCAGTTACTTTTTGGGGAATATCAACCCGCTGAATCGATTTACCAATCACACGGTAGTCATTAGGATTTTTTAAGACTACCTTAGGATTTACTTCTAATTTAAAGCCATCACCAATTAGGCTACCGTAGCTTAATTTTTGTGCAGGATTACTAATGGGGAAAACCATCCCATCTCTCACTAGCAATTCTGAAACTGGAATTTGCAATTTTTGCGAGGCTCTCTCTAAGAGCGCTTGCCTTGCATTAGCCGCAGCTTGGCGCAGCTCAGTGCCCCCTTGAGAAATGGATAAGGCTCCCCCTGTGATCCACTGATCAGGGGTAGTAGCAGTATCCCCCATCACCATTTCAATTGAATTAAATGGGACATACAACTCATCTGCTGCAATTTGTGCAAAAGCAGTTTTGATACCAGTCCCTAAATCTACTTTGCCAGAAAAGATGGTGACCTTACCACTTTGATCAATACTTAACCAAGAATCCAGTACCTCTCTTTTGACTACCTTAGGATCTCTTAAACCTTGGCTAGTGTTTGCATTGGCTATGCTTCCTAAAGAAAAACTAACCATTAGTACACCAGCTCCGCTGGTTTTTAAAAACTCTCGACGTGTAAATGTATTCATTTTGGTAACCGATCTCGGAGAATTAAGTTAGTGAATTGGTTAAGTAGCGTCTGACAGCAGCAACAATCCGTTGATGTGTCCCACACCGACATAAATTACCTGATAAGGCATCAGCAATTTGTTGATCGCTTGGGTTTTTATTTTTAGCTAAAAAGGCGGATGCAGTCATAATCATGCCGTTAATACAATAACCGCATTGGGCTGCTTGCTCATCAATAAAGGCTTGCTGTAATTTCCCTGGCTTTGCACTAGTTCCAAGACCTTCAAGGGTAGTAATCTTTTTGCCGCTAACGCTGGTGGCTGGCGTGATACAGGACCGGATAGCTTGTCCATCAACATGAACGGTACAAGCGCCGCACTGACCTAAGCCACAGCCAAATTTAGGACCTTTCATATTTAAATCATCACGCAGTGCGTATAACAATGGGGTATCGTCATCAATGTTAATGGACTTATTTTTTCCATTCACGAGCAATGTGGTTTGAGTCATGAAGTTAAATTCCTTTAATGAAATTTGAGTAATTGAATAATGAAAAAACCTAATAGAATTAATTAGATAAAGTAGATTTCACTTTTTTTATTTTTAACATTAAAAGTATATTGATTTACGCAGAATCTATAACTAGGAAATACCCTAGAAAAATCGATCCTTGCAAAGATAATTGCGATTAGATGAAGCTTCAGTCAATCTTGCCTTGAATAAAGTTACAATAAAAATTAATGCAAACTAACAGCACCCTATCTGTTTTATAGAAAGAGTTCGCTATGATGTTAAATGCTTTGGAGATTAGTTGTTTTGAAAAATTTAAAAATTACTTTACAAACTCGCTTATCAATAAAGCACCTTCAACGATTTTTCAAATTCTATTTTTTGCTAAATGTAGGAGTTTTTTGCAGTTGGTCTTCTGCGCAAAACAATAATCAAGAAACCTGGCCAAACCGGCCTATTCGAATTATCACTACCGATCCAGGGGGTGCAGCTGACATTGCGGCACGTTTAATTGCTCCATCCTTATCAAAAAGTTTTGGACAACCCGTCTATATCGATAACCGCTCAGGGAGTGGTTCCATTACCGCAATTGAAACGGTTGTGAGTTCTAAACCTGATGGACATACACTTTTACTTTATGGAAGTCCTGTTTGGTTGATGCAGCTGATGAAAAGTAAGTTATCTTGGGATCCTATTCGCGATTTAGCACCGGTATCTCTTGTTATTACCCAACCGAATGTTTTAGCAGTTCACCCCTCCTTGCCTGTCAAAAGTGTTCAAGAGTTAATTGCACTCGCTAAACAAAAACCTGGCGAACTCAATTACAGTTCAGGTTCAGTTGGTGCATCGAACCATTTAGCAGCTGAATTATTTAATTCAATGGCTAAAGTGAAAATTGAAAGGGTTCCTTATAAAGGCGGTGGAGCAGCTTTACTAGGAGTCCTTACTAATCAAACCCAATTAATTTTTGGCACTACAGCTTCAGTAAAACCTCAAATCGAAACAGGAAAGTTGCGAGCGATTGCAGTGACGACCAAGCAGCCGAGCATGTTATTGCCAGGCATCCCAACTATTGCCTCTTCAGGATTGCCGGATTATGAAGCCTTAACTTTGTACGCGTTATTTGCTCCAGCCAAAACTCCTAAACGAATTGTTGACCTCATCAATCAAGAAGTGGTTGACGCTTTAAATAAACCAGAGGTGCGACAAAGCCTAATTAAGAGTGGTAATGAGGCTACCCCTACTAGCCCTGAAGGTCTTGCAAAAATGATTGACGAAGATATCTTACGCTGGGGAAAGATTATTCGTGAAGCGAACATAACGGTAGATTAAATAATGGAAAAAATTCATATTAAGTTTGGTGGATACCAAAATCAGGGCTCTATCCATAATCAGGCAGCAACGTACTTTTTACAAACCCTAGAAGAAAAATTAGGGGACCAAATAAGTACTGAGTTGATTGGTAACGTTTTAAATTTAGGTAAAAAGTCAGGTGATTTACCAGGTATGGTAAGTGACGGTGAATTAACCTGTTGCTATATATCGACTGTCCGTTTTTCTGAATGGATCCCAGAAATCAATATTTTAGATTTACCTTTTTTAATTAAAGATCGCGCCCAAATACAAGCTGCTTTCAGAGGTGCCTTTGGCACTCATTTAAAAAATCAATTTTCAGTCAATACACCGTTTAAATTACTGGGGGTTTGGGATAATGGTTTTAGGCATATAACCAATAAACGTCATCCTATCCGCACGCCAAAAGATTGTGAAGGATTGAGTATTCGAACCCAAATAAGCGATGTACATGTAGAGTCATTAAAAGCAATTGGATTTAATCCGATCCCAGTTGACGTGAAAGTGTTTGTAGATGAAATTGAAGGTCCTCGTTTTGACGCTCAAGATAACCCTCTAACAAATAGTTTTAATTTTGGCGTACATAAGTTTCACCGCTTTTTTACCCTTACGGGACATTTTTTTGGTGGTACTGCCTTGATTTGTAATTCGGCAATTTTTGATACGTGGTCAAAAGAAATTCAACAGGTTTTCTTGGAAGTAGCAGAACTTGCCAACGAGTACCAATGGCAATTAGCCCATCAAGAAGATGATCTGATTTTACAAAAATTAAGCTTTGAAGAGAATGAAATAATCCATTTAACCGACGCGGAACGAAATTTATTTAAGTTGGCAGTGAAGCCAGTATTTGAAAAATACGAAAAAATTATTCCAGCTAGTATTTTTCAAATGTTTCAAGATCAAAAATAGAGAGTTGACATGAAATTAGGTATCGTCGGACTTGGATGGTGGGGACAAAAATTAGTTCATTCTATTTACGGTAAAAATGAACATATTACTTTTACCCATGCTGTAACGAAGGAACCTCAAGGTGTTGAAAAATTTGCACTGGATCATCAATTAAAGATTTCTACCGAAATGAGTGATTTACTGCAAGACCCCGATATCGAGGCGGTCTTATTAGCCACCCCCCACTCATTACACGTTGAACAAATCATTGCTTGTGCAAAAGCCGGAAAGCCTGTTTTTTGTGAAAAACCATTAGCCATGAATGTGGCCGGTGCGAAAGAGGCAATCGATGCTTGTATTCAGGCGAATGTGGTTCTCGCCCTTGGCACGAATAAACGATTTTGGCCATGTATGAGAGAGCTCAACAAAGTCATTAACTCCGGTGTGATTGGTAAATTACTTCATATAGAGGGACACTATAGTAATGAAAATACAGGCAGGCATTTCTCAGAATGGAGAACCCATCATCACGAGGCGCCCGCAGCAGGCTTAACTGGTGCCGGCCTTCATGTGATTGATGCCTTAGTTCATTTTGCTGGGCCAGTTAAAAATGTTCAGGCACAAGTATTATCTTCTCGCCCCCAACCTAATCCACTTGATACTGTTACTGCCATGTTTGAATTTGAGTCCGGTATGAGTGGCACGATGGCTACCATTCGTTCCACTCCCTTTTATTGGAGAATCCATGTTTTTGGTGAGCAGGGATCTGCCGAGGCTTTATCAGAGAATGAACTCGTTCTAAGATTAAAGGGGCAGGCCCCTCTTAAAACCACTTATGACAATGTTGACACACTGCTACTAGAAATTGAAGAGTTTGTTGCTGCGGTTGAAGGGAAAAAACCCTTCCATGTCAGTTATTCAGAAATGCTTGCAACTGTCGATGCGTTTGAGCGCATCGTAAAGTGTGTGGAACAGAATGAGTAAAGGATTTGCTTAGGAATATAATTAATCAAGATGACTAAATGAAGATCATCAATCAATTATAAAAATAAACTGGAGATTAAATGGCACACGATCGCTACTTTACAAAATTTTTCCATTACTTGGGCTTGTACGTTGTTCTTCATGCCCTTTTAATGATTTCTGTTACTAAGGTTTACGCTGCTTATCCTGAAAAAACGATTTCTTTAGTATCCCCTTTTCAGCCAGGAGGGGCCAGTGATGTGTTGGCAAGGGTGATTGTTAAGCCTCTTTCAGATGCACTTGGTCAGACTGTGATTATTGAAAACAAACCTGGAGCTGGAGGCAATATTGGTATTAATTATGTAGGTAGATCAAAGCCTGATGGCTACACCTTACTAATTACAACCAGCGTGTTAGTCATTAATCCTAGTCTATACAAAAATGCTGGATTTGATCCTTTTAAGGACTTTACGCCGATATCAGATTGCGGTGCCTCTCCTAACGTAATTCTTACCAAAGCAAACTCTGGTATTAACTCCTTGGGTGAAATGGTCACCTTAGCCAAAAATCAACCGGATGTTTTAAATTATGCCCATGCGGGAGTTGGAGTTTCACCTCATTTAGGTATGGAGTTATTCAAATCCCGGGCAAAAATTAACATTGCACCCATCCCATACCCAGGCGGTGGTCCTGCAATTCAAGCGGTTCTTGGCGGTTCAACTCAAATCGGATCCATCAATATTTTAGGATTGATGCCACATATTAAATCTGGAGCACTCATTCCATTAGCGCAAACTGGCAGTGAGCGGGCCGCAGAAATGCCAAATGTTCCAACTTTGACTGAACTTGGCTACCCAAACACCGAAGCTGAAACTTTTGTGGCTATTCTGGCTCCTGCAGGCACTCCGCCGGCGATTGTAGAAAGACTATCAAAAGAAATTAATCTGATTTTACAAAATGCCGAAGTGAATGATCGTCTAAAGAAATTTGGTTTTAGAGTTGTTGCAGGTGGACCTGAGGTATTACGAGCCAGAATGCAGCGAGAATTGCCAATGTGGAAAGAGATTATTGAAAAAGCAAAGGTAATGGTTGATTAATGAATTATGCAATTGATTCCTTTGGTTATCCACTTGGTTTTAAAGTAGACGATGGTAGTTCGCCTTCATCTCTAACTCTCAATAAGACAGGTCGAGAGGTTATTAAAGTTGAAGCCTGTCATTTAACAGGACATCAAAGGGAAGCAATACTTACTGAAGGTGGCGGAACAAAGTGGCGGCTAACCTCTGATGAAGGCAAGCACTTAAAAGGAACTGATTTAGCTCCCTTTCCTTTTGGTTACTTTAATGCCGGATTGCAAGCAGATTTACTGAACCGAATTCGACATTACTCCAACGAATTAAACCTGCATTTCTCCGAGTTACATTTGAAATTAGCAAATGAGTATTGGTTGCTAGGTTCATTTGTAAACGGCACTGGCAAAGGTGAGGCCACCCCATCTAAAATTGAAATTCACATCAATAGTGAGTTGACTGATCAACAAATTATTCATTTAATTACTTGTGCGACTAAGGCGTCACCGAGTATCAATTTTTTAGAGCGAGTTTTAAAAAGTACTTTTTCTCTAACTATTAATGGGAAGAGAAAAGTGCTCAATGAATTAGTAGATCCGATGGTAGATATCCCAGAAGATCCATTCATCCGATATCCAAAACCATTGCAACCAATAGTCTCTGATGAGACTGAGCTCAATATGATTCGTAAACTGTCTCTGAGAGAAAAAGGTGAAATTGCTATTGCGCCACCGGGCAGTACTTCTAAAATTATTAGAAATATTGAAGGTCAAAGCAGCTTTGTAGACTCGACTGGAATAACTGAAATTGAATCATGGTTAACTTTACCGGGTATGAGTCATTTTTTATTTAACTCCGATGAGGGGCAAGGATCTAAAGCGCCCTCAGGTCTTGGCCTTCTATCAACGGGTATTGCATTTTGTTTTATTACCCAAATTGCCAGATATATTGAAAATATGAAGTTGAATGTGAGCGGTATTCGGTTAGTTCAATTCAATCCATTTTCGATTAACAAAGATGCAAATGGTCTTTCACAAATTGGTGAGGCAGAGCCAATTGAAACGCATTTGTTTTTAAATGGCTCTTTATCTGAAGAGATGTTTGAGCAACTCTTAAATATGTCCGCTAGAACTTGTTACTTGCATGCTACAGCGCAAAATAGTTTGCCTCCTATGATAAAGATTATTCATAATTCAAAAGAGATTTCTTTTTCCAGCTAGGTTAAATACCAAAACGAGTAACCCAGAAAATAATGTTACTTGAACCAATAGCTTTTAAAACGATTACTCTAGCTTTATATTTGCTGCTTTAATTAAGCTTTCATATTTATTCGCTTCTAATTGCATAAATTCACTGAACTCACGAATAGAATTGGCGGGTACAGCAATACTATCTGCTTCTAACTGACTTTTTGTTTCTGGAACTGCCAACATGGCGTTAATTTCCTGATTTAATTTTTCAACGACTGGAATCGGTGTACCTTTAGGAGCAAATAATCCTCCCCATACAGTAAAACTAAATCCAGGTAAGACTGATTCAGAGACGGTTTCTACATTCGGTAGGACACTAATTCTTTTTGGTGTTGTTACACCAATCACTTTTAATTTCCCAGCCTTGATTAATGGCATCGCCGATGAGGTACTTGAGAAGAATAAATTCAATCTTCCACCTAATAAGTCAGGTAATAAGTTACTCATACCTTTATAAGGGACATGTACCATTATTATATTTGTGCCAAGCTCTAAAGCTGCTCCTGCCAAGTGTCCAGGCGTTCCTTGCCCCAGTGAGCCATAACTCATTTCACCCGGAGATTTTTTAGCCATTTGAATAAATTCAGCTAGCGTATTAAATTTTGAATCAATTGGTGCAACTATAGCTAAGGGTGCATTACCCATTAAGACTACTGGAATCAAGTCTTTCATTGGGTCGTAGCCCAATTCTTTCATTAACAAACGATTTACGACTAACTCGCCCGTTTGACCAACCAGTAAGGTATATCCATCAGATTTTGCATTAACAACATAACGCCCCCCAATTGATCCGTTTCCTCCTGGTTTGTTTTCAACGATTATTGGTTGCTTAAAGTTAGCGTATAGTTTTTCACTAGATAATCGCGCTAAACGATCTCCCATACCTCCAGGACCGTAGGGAACCACCATGGTTATTTGTTTTTGTGGATAGTTTGTCTCTGCAGCTAATAAAGATGCAGGCATTGATAAGAGTAAGATCGTGTTAACCAAAAATTTTACGCAATGCTGAATTTTCTCTATTTTCATATAGTCTCCCAAAGCATAATTAGTATTTATTTTATTCATTGCAATGTTATCGTGTATCCTAAGATGCTGAATTGATACCCTAGATTTTATGAATAAATTGCCTTTATCCAATCTTACCATTTTAGAACTTGGTAGTTCCTTGTCGGGTTCTTATGCCGGTCAAATGATGGCAAAATTTGGCGCAAAGATTTTTATCAATGAGCCTACAATTTTAGGAAGTCCATTGCGTCATTTGGTACCATCTGATTACCAAATGAAATGGTGGAATACAATCAGTAAAAACAAATTCTCAATCTCTCTAGATCCCTACTATTTACAAAACAACTTATCAGTCAGTGATATTTTTAATCATGTTGATGTCATCATTACAGATATCGGTCCCAAAAAATGGGCAATAGATCCTTGGTTAAAGTATTATGAAACCTGCCCAAAAAAACCTTTAGTCATTGATATTTACCCTTCTGGCAAAGATATGTCGCACCTATGGCAAGGATCATCACTAGCTGAATTTACTTCGGCAAATTCCGGAATGTTGCACTTAACTGGTTGGGAGGATGGGCCTCCTGTTGGGGTTGAGGCACCAATTGCTGAATATCTTGCGGGAATAATGGCAGCGTCTGGTGCATTAGCTGAATTAGGGTTTTCAAGAAATCATAAAACGTCTCCAAGACCTATATCCATGGCTATGCATGAAGCTGTTCTTAGAATGATTGAATGGCAATTACCTATTTCTGCACTAGAAGGTAACGCCGTTTTGCGTAATGGCAATAATTTTCCTATGAATGCAGGTATTTCTAATATGCCTCTAACAAAGGATGGCAAATATATCGCTATTTCTGCAGCAAGTCAGGAAGTTGCAATGCGACTATTAAATTTAATCGGTGGTTCTGAACTTGCAAACCATCCTCATTACTCCACACCCAAAGCCCGCGCTGATAATATGAAAGATCTGTATGTAAAACTGAATGCTTGGGTGGCCACAAAAACTCAAGAAGAAATTTTACTCCTCGCTTCCGAAGCTGATATTGTGGTTGGTCCTATTTATAACTCGCTTGACATTCTTCAAGACCCTACGATAAGTGAGAGGGGTAATTTGACAACAATGCAATTAAGTAATGATGAACAAATGGATCAAACCTTTCATATCCCTAAGGTCTCAGGAATAAATCCAATTAAATTAACTAATGCTCCTGAATTAGGCGCTCATACTTTGGATTTTCTTCAACTAATTTCTCAAAAAAACTCTTAACTAATAAGTTTTAATTTATGAATCAAAATACATTGAACCCATGGCCAATTAAATCTCTTTTGTTCGTTCCTGCTAATCGTGAAGATTTTGTATTGAAAGCGATACGTTTTAAACCACAGGCAGTAATTCTTGACTTAGAAGATGCAGTTCCACGGCAAGAGCTTGAGCAAGCACGTCTTCAAGTAAAAAAGTTAATGAAAATTTTGTATGATGACAACATCATTTGCTTTGTAAGAATTAACTCACTGCAAGAAGGTGGAATTGAAGACCTAAACTTTATTGTCTGTGAATACCTCAGTGGCATTATGGTCCCTAAAATCGAGTCAGCCGAGGATACACTCCTACTTGATAAACTTCTTTTGGAGTTAGAAATAAATGCACATTTACCCTCTCACTCTATTGATATCATTGCCCTTCCAGAAACTGCTTTAGGAATTTTTAAAGGTTTTGAAATTGCAAATGCCAGTCCCCGTGTAAAAAGTTTAATGACTGCTGTCAGTGGCCCTACAGGTGGTGATGTAGCAAAAGCGATTGGCTATGAAGCAACGCCTGAAGGCTTAGAGCAACTCTATTTACAAAGTAAGGTAGTCCTAGAAAGTAAGGCTGCCAATGCCCCTTATCCGATTGCTGGTGTAATCGGTATGAATATAAAAGATTTAGATTATGTAAAAATACTTATTCAAAGGGCTAAGAACATTGGTTTTACTGGTGTTGCACTGATTCACCCTAGCCACGTAGAAATTGCCAATCAAGTATTTAGCTTATCTGGTGAAGAAATTAATTATCACAAAGCGCTTGTTCAAACATTTTTAGAAGCTAATCAAAAGGGCTTAGGAGCCACCACATTTCAAGGTTCTATGATTGATCAGGCAATGTATCAAAGATCGTTAGAGATTTTACAAACAATACAAAGTTAATATTGACATAATGTCCACGGAAAAAAGTCATCAATTACCGCTTCAAGGCGTTACCGTCATCGAATTAGGTACGATCATTGCAGGTCCATTTGCAGGCAGTTTATTGGCTGAAATGGGTGCTACCGTGATTAAAATAGAACAGCCAGTTCAAGGTGATGGCCTTCGTCAATCAGGACCCAAAATAAATGGGGTCCCGATATGGTGGGGTGTCGCATCTCGAAATAAGAAATGTATCAGCCTAAATTTAAAAAATCCTTTAGGCATCGAAGTATTTAAAAAGTTGATACTAAAAGCAGATGTACTCATTGAGAATTATCGTCCTGGTGTTTTAGATAAACTAGGAATAGGTAACTCAACATTACACACTCTTGTACCAAAGCTCATTATTTTGAGTATTTCTGGTTATGGAAAGGATGGGAGTTACGCAACCAAGCCTGGTTTTGGGAAAATTGCTGAAGGCTTCAGCGGGATTGTTCCTTTGACTGGTCACCCTGACGAACCACCGTTATATAACGGCTTTTCTTTAGCGGATGCAAGTTCTGGCTTATATGGAAGTTTTATGATTAATATGCTTCTTCTTGATGAAGATAGAAAAAATATCTCTATTGATCTCGCCCTATATGAGCCTCTATTGGAAATGCTTGCTTTTCAGTTTCATTCCCCTAATGCACCGGCTATGCGTCAAGGTACGAATAATCCATATGGTTGGGGCCTCCCAGAAAACACTATTACTTATCCAACACTTCAATCAAGGGATAATCATTGGTTTCAAATTAAATTAGACACTCAAAACTGTTCAGCCTTAAAAAAGCAATTTATTTCAACTCATGAAAAGAATTTCGAAAATGATTTAATAGATTGGTCTAGGTCTAAAACAATGCATGAAATTTTTAGTCAGTTAAGTGATTCAGATATACCCGTGTCAATTGTGCAAAATGGCGAAACCCTTGCCTCTGAGCCCTATTTCAAGTCGCGTGGTGACGTAGTCCAAGCAACTCACCCTAGCTTAGGTGAATTTCCAGTTCCAGGATTTTTCCCGAAATATGAGCGCTCAAATAAGAATACGGCTTTCCGAGCTCCCCAAATCGGTGAGGATAACGAAGTTATTCTTAAAGATTTTTTAAATATTGACCCTGAAACGTATCAACAGTTACTAGATCAAAATGTAATTTAAAAAGATTTCAATTTGTTCCTTGAGACACGCTCTTCCCTTATGGTCTCACTCGCGGGTTTATTATTTCAATCCTATCTTTTCTTTATGCATAAAAGAGGATTAATAAAACCTCCTTCGTGTATGATAATTATTAATAAAAAAAACTACCTGGAGATGTGATGACTTTTAACAATCAATCAGTCAAGGAACGAGTCAGTCCTGAAGAGTGGGATGTCAGAGTTCAGCTTTCAGCATGCTATCGATTTGCCGCTCATTTCCGAATGACTGACTTAATCTACACGCATATTTCTGCGAGAGTCCCCGGTGATGAGAATCATTTTTTATTGAATGCTTTTGGTCTGATGTGGGATGAAGTAAATGCTTCAAACTTGGTAAAAATTACCCTAGATGGAAAAATTGTTGATGATCCTACTGGTTTAGGCTTCAATGAAGCTGGCTTTGTCATTCACAGTGCAATCCATGGGGCGCGACATGATGTGGTCTGTGTGATGCACACCCATACTGCATCTGGGGTGGCTGTCTCTGCTCAGCAACATGGACTCTTACCATTGTCGCAACATGCGATGAGGCTCACTGGTAATGTTGGATATCACGCTTATGAAGGTGTTGCTTTGAACCTAGAGGAACGTGAGCGACTTGTGGCTGATATCGGCGATAAGATGACATTGATTTTACATAATCATGGCTTATTAACCTGCGGTAAAACTGTGCGTGAAGCCTTTGATTTTATGTATTATTTAGAACGCGCTTGTCAGATACAAATCGCTGCTTTAGCAGGGGGTACTCCTGTTATTACCCCATCTGCGGAAGTTGCGCAAAAGGTCGCTGATAGTTTTGCACGGCCAGGTTATCAAGAAAAGAAAGGTGAATGGCGTGCATTAATCCGTATGCTCGATAAAATGGATCCTTCTTATAAGGAATAATTCTCGCTGCATGAAGGCCTGATTCAATTTGCTTCTTTAAGAAGACCTGCTTTAGCCATAATTTCTTTAACGACATCGCGGCGCTGATCCATCATCGTTGTCATTTTCTCTGGCGCAATATATTCGGGCTTTGCATCTCGTTCTAGAGCAAACTTAATAAACTCTGGATCCTTAACAACTTGCTCAATTGCTCCAGTTATTTTAGCAACGATTTCTTTAGGGATATTGGGTGGACCAATCACAACATTGGTAGATTCCCAAACTACGGGATATCCAAGTTCTTTAATTGTCGGAAATTTATCATAAGGTGGCGGCGATCTATTTTCAGCAAGAGAGGCTAAAAATCGAATTTGTCCGCCTTCTAACAGCGCCCTTGCAGAGGCAAGCCCGGCAACTCCCACTTCGGCATGACCGCCAGCAACTAGCAAGGCTACATTGGCGCCAGCTCCTGTAACGGGAATACTCGCCATATTCAGATTTGCGCCGCTTAAAAATGTTTGAGCACCTACCCACCAACTTTGCCCAACACCTGCAGTAGCTAAATTAACTTTACCGGGATTCGCTTTACTATAGGTGATCACTTCTTGAGCCGTATTGAATTTCAAAGTACTTTTATTAGACCCTATTAAAATCGGGAAAAAAGTTGCCACCGCTCCAAATTGCGTAAAGTTGTTGTAGTCAAGATTCGAGACACCTTGAAGTTTGTTCGTAATGATTGTTGCAGATGCAATCCCAAGTGTATAGCCATCGGGCTTAGATAGGTGAATTTCTCGATAACCAATTGCACTCCCCGCTCCCGGCCTATTTAAGATGGTAATTGGTTGACCAAGAATACGTGACACTCGATCCATTGCTGCACGAGCTAAAACGTCACCATCCGCACCTGCTTCAAGGGGAACAATAAAAGAAATTGGTTTTGTTGGAAATTTTTCTTGCGCTGTTACATGAAGCGAGAAAAGTAGACCTAAAATGAAACTGACTAAACCTAGTTTTGAATTAAAGAAAAAACCTTGCATATTTGCCCCCTATTTTTTATTCAATAGTACATCTTTTTAATTGTAACTTTAGAGGATATGATGCTATGTCGAAAAAAATAAAAAAACTATCCCTGTCCTTAAGCACATAGATAGTTTTTATTTCAAATACATAAGGATTCGTTATGGATGAAGTAATAACTTTATTTTATAGATGTAACCAATTTATTTCTTACAATTTGAACACCTGGTACCGCTTTTGTTAACATTACAGCCCGATCAATCTTATCTTGATTTTCTGCAGAGCCAGAAAGAGTTACTACTCCCATTTCTGTCTCGACTGTAATTTTCAAAGATTTAATTGCTGAATCATTTAAGAGTGCCATCTTTACTTTTGCGGTAATTGCGCTATCGTCCATTTCCTGGCTAGCGGAATCAGCTTTTCTCATTACACTCTGATCTGCCTTTTCTACAGAGTTAGAAATGGCTGAGGATACATTTTCTGTCACCTCATCGATTTTTTTCCCAGCTGTCTCCGCAGGACCAGACTTATCACAGGCCACAAGACCGGAGACAATCATCATTGAGGCAAATACTGCTTTAAAACTATGTTCAAGTTCCATAAAATTTCCTTCCTTTTTAAATTGAAATTCTGCCAAGGGCAAGTAGGATGATCAGGATTATTAAAAGAAGACCGAAGCCACTACTAGGTAAATACCCCCAATTTTTACTATGAGACCAAGTGGGAATGGCTCCTATTACCATCAAAATTAAAATTACTAAAATTATTGATCCTAACATTTCAAGTTCCTTTTATTTGTTGAGTAAATTTCAATTTACTTTAAACCATGTCCTTTGACTGTTCGCTATCAAACATACGGTATGGAGAGAGTTTATTTGTACGGTATCGAACAAACTTTTTAGAGTGAAATGATTAAGATTGAAGCAGAAGTAATAAAAATTTTTAATTATTCAATCTTTGCTTGGTAACTTAAAAGAACCATTGTGTCTGTCATTCATTTAGTTATTTTTTTATTGCCCTTTAAATTTAATTTCATTATCATTTTTTTATCCATCTTATTTTAAAAACCCTAATCCTCTCTCTTTGTACTTTTTTTTCTATCCTGCAATGTAATTCTTGTTCCGGAGAAGAATTAGATTTACGAAATACTTTAGCCTCAATAAATAAAAGCGATATTTGGATAAATCCTGGTCTGATTACATACCATTTTGATCAGACTAAAAATTTTAATGCGCTGAATTACGGTCTTGGCATAGAGTACCAATTTTCAAATAAAGGCTCAGTTACTGCTGGGACTTTTAGAAACAGTAACTATGGCTCCTCAAATTACTTTGGTGTATATTGGCAGCCATTTCTTTTAGGACCAGTTAAACTTGGATTCGTTGCTGGTGCATTTAATGGTTACAGCTCAAATAATAATGGCGGTTGATTTCCTGCAATACTTCCAGCTTTAACGCTCGAAAATAATTGGCTTGGATTAAATCTATTAATTATTCCTACCATACCAAATCATGTAGCTGGATCCCTTTCATTTCAAATGAAATTCAAAGTATTTAAATAGATTTGTTAATTAATTAAATTAGTGTAAATTTTTATATTTTCTAGATAACAACTACAAGCTTCAGCTTTTAATGCGGTGCGGTCTAAAACTTTCATTTCTCCTCGGTGGTAATCTATGATTCCTCTTCTTTTAAAATCAGCTGCGGTGGTTGTAATGCCGACCCGCCTAACACCTAACATTAACGAAATGAATTCATGGGTCATTTGAAAGGTCGGTGATTGAGCTCTATCCTCGCTCATTAAAAGCCATTTAGCTAGGCGAGCAGATATTGTATGAAAATGTTCGCAACCCACTGATAAGCCTAGTTGTTGTATTCGTATCACAAGATATTTTTTTACGGCCATTTTTAATTCCATATTTTTTTCAATTGCATTCAAGAAATCCTCTGCGTAAATTCGTAATGCATTACCAGCACCTTGAACTAATCCATTGAAAGGATGTATATTTATTCCAAGAATAAGCTCAGCACCTAGCATTCCTTCTCTACCGATCATTCCAATTTCAATTAAAGATTGCTCCTCAATGTTTTGAGTAATAGATATAAATCCATCGATTGGAAAGTAAATATACTGAATGGGTTGATCTGCTAAACATATATTTTGCGATAAATTTAATTCAATGCTTTGAGCATTTAAAAAGACAGCTTCTTGTGTCTTTTTTGACAATGAATTAATGAAAATATTTTTACTCATTATTAACGTACCTTTGATTTGAATACCTAACTTCTCTTGGGACTTTTTTCAAATGATTACTCATTAATCAATCCACTTTGAAGTATGAATTCTTAGATCTATTGCATCTGTTCGCTAACCAACTAAACTGCCATCTTATTAGGCAACAGTCGATCATACTCAGCCTTAACAACTGCATAACACTCGCAAGTTCGATTTTCTAATCCTTTTCTGTCTAGGATTGTTATGTGTCCTCGCGAGTACTTTATAAAACCTGCCTTTTGGACCTTTAATGCAGCTTCGGTCACACCCTCACGCCTAACTCCGAGCATGTTTGCAATTAACTCTTGTGTCATGATTAATTCATTACTGGTTAATCGGTCTAAGCTTAAAAGTAACCATCGACACAACTGCTGATCTAAGGAATGATGCCGATTGCATACTGCTGTTTGGGACATTTGTGTAATGAGTGCTTGGGTATAACGCAACAGTAAATGCATGACCGGCCCCGCATTATTAAATTCATTTAATATGAGCCTAGACGGAACTCGGTAACCCAATCCGGCGCTTTGAACTACTGCCCTACTTGATGTTGACTCACCACCCATAAAAATGGAGATTCCAACAATTCCTTCGTTGCCAACCACCGCTATCTCAACTGCAGAACCATTTTCTAAAGCATACAAAAGAGAAATAATTGCAGTAGATGGAAAGTAAACATAATTCATTTTTATTCCAGGTTCGTATAGAACCTTTCCTAAAGGTAGGCTCACTTGTTCTATATTTGGAAGAAGTCTTTTCCACTCTTTTTTCGGAATGCAATGAAAGAGGTAATTTCGGTCTTTAAGAACTTTTGTTTCCAATTGAAAACCTAACTATGCGTTATTGAATATTTATATTTAAATTTTATTTGCAGAAGCAACCACTGTATGTTCGTTACAGAACATACAAAGAGAATACATGAAAAACCCTCCACGCCGTGGTGAGTTTTCATTTGCATTTCCTTGCTAATTTCTTAGCTTCAAGTCTATTTCTTACTTGAAGTTACAGGATGAGCCATATTTTTAATAACCATTTCACTTTGGTCATTTGCTTGTAAAGTATGAGCGTGAGCTACTGCTGCATGGTTGCCAGCTTGTTTAGCGTCGCCTGATTCATGTTGTTTAGCTGCTTCCTTATGCGCCTTAGATGCAGCATCACAATGCTCCGCAGCTTTCGTATGCATTTGATGTGATGTTGTAGAACTTGATGCTGGTGATTTTTGTTCGAGAGCCATATATTTCTCTAATAGGTTGGAATAGAAAAATTCTATTCCAATGAGTTACAAATAACTCGTAAATCAATATAAGTTAAATCATCATTTTTCTTTGTCTCTTATAAAACTCTTTATAAGAATATTCCTTATGTCTGATTTCGAACATCTAATTTTCTTTTATTTGTTTAGTCTGATGTTGTACTTAGGGTTTTTTCGACACCTACG
>NZ_NTGB01000001.1:107782-193526 GCF_003072505.1 Polynucleobacter rarus | reverse complement strand
ACACCTACAAAAAGTCGCCCATCTTCAAGAAAGAATCAAATGCGCCTAACTCAATAAATCTTAACTTTAGCATTCAGTACTATCTTAATTTCATTAGTAGCTTGTTCAGCAACTAAGACCCAAGAAAGTACTGGCCAATATGTTGACGATAGTGTTTTAACTGTAAAAGCTAAATCTGCAATTTTTAACGAGCCAACCTTAAAGTCTGCTGAAATTAATGTTGAAACATTTAAAGGTGAAGTCCAACTTAGTGGATTTGTAAGTAGCATTGAACAAACCAAAAAAGCTGTAGAAGTCATTAAAGGTATTACAGGTGTTAAAGCCGTTAAAAATGATATGCGGGTTAAAGGGAGTAATAATCCCCTTTACAAATAAGCAATAAATAATACGCACTAAATCAGAAGTTTAATATCAAGGAGCTCAAGATGAATAAAGATCAAATAAAAGGACAAGTTAAAGAAGTTGTAGTGTCGGTAAAAGAAGCCACCGGAAAGATTCTAGGAGACAAGTCGCTAGAGGCTAAAGGTATAGCAGAAAAGATCGTAGGAAAAGTTCAGGCAGAAGTAGGAAATATTAAATCAGATTTAAAAGACATACTCAAATTATTTTCAAACTCGCCCTGATGTTAATAGTTAATTCAGGGCGATAATGTTGAGGTAGAAACTTCTAATTATTCTTTTTGCTTAATACTAGAGAAATCAGGTACAAAGATAGTTACTACTAATCATCTCTGAAATTACTTGCAACTTCCTTAAAGGCCTCCTGCTCAGCAATAAAGGCATCGACTACCGCAGGATCAAAGTGATTGCCACGTTTAGAAATAATTTCTGCCATTGCCTTTTCGTGAGTCCATGCTTTCTTATAAGGACGTTCAGTAACCAAGGCATCATACATATCTGCAAGGGCCATGATTCGTGCTTCTAGAGGAATAACTTGACCACTTAAGCCACGAGGATATCCAGATCCATCCCATTTTTCATGGTGTCCGCCAGCAATCTTAATTGCGATTTCTACCACCTTTGACCCAGCACCAATATCCATCTTAGCGCTATCCATCACCGATTCGCCAATAAAAGCATGGGTTTTCATGATGGACCACTCTTCATCCGTTAATGGGCCCTTCTTAAGCAAAATACTATCCGGTATACCTATCTTACCGATGTCATGAAGCGGTGCAGAACTAAAAAGTGCCTCAATATATTCATTAGAAATTTGCTCTAAGTAAGTTCCTGAGGATTGAAGACGTTGTGCTAATAATTTTACGTAATGTTGGGTTCGAATAATGTGGTTTCCAGTTTCCCCATCCCTAGCTTTTGCTAAAGAATTTAATGTCTCTAAAAACTGCTTTTCAGTTTTAATAGTGTTTTGATTCGCAAGCTGAATCTTCATTAAATAATTTTCTGTAATGAGGTCTTCCTTTTTACCCCACTCCAATGAAGTTACTAAAGCAACGAAAAACATAAACCTTGTAATACCAAAAACCATTAAAGCTATAAAGGTTAAGATATTGATTACCCCGCCGTCATAAGCAAAACCAACATCTAAAATACTTATCGAAATAAAACGAATAAACCAAATAAATGCTGTAATGAAGAAGCTGATACTGAGCGCTAAAGAGAATGGAACTTGGCGTAGCTTATAAAATTTATAAATAGCTATACCAGTAATCAGATTAAAGCCTGTGGCTAAAATGGCGACGATTAGAGGTTGCAAACTGATATTCGAAGTATTTTCTAGGAAATTCAATAAACCAAACATAGCTATTGCAGCAAGGAGCGCTTCAATTCCAATTCTTCTAAAAGAAAAATTTCTACCTAATAAATGTTGGGAAGAGTAATAAGTGTAAACATAACTAGAGATACTTAAGGTATTGCCAAGATCGTAGTATACGAATCTCGGAATTATGCCTTTAAGGGACACTAAAAAAGTGGCCAATCCCAACAAAACCAAACCGATGATCCATGAAGTTACATAAGTTTGCTTATCATTTTTAAACTGTGTAAAAAGCACTACTGCCCCACCGATGCAGAACAATCCAAAAAATAGAAATATGGTGTAAATGAAGGTGGTTGTATTCAATTTTTAATATGCGTAACTTGCTGTTATTTTAAACAGTATAAATTGAACTCATGTTCAAAATTACATTTTTTGAACAACCATTTAATATTTTTTAGAAAAATAGCTCTCTTTTAGTCTGGTAATTGCTTGAATTGAATCAATTGCGCCTTTTAGTGCTTACTCTTATGCCCAATTTAATTACTAATGATCACTATAAACCCTATTGGTGTTTTTTGCATACGCATGCAATTGCGATATACTTTAAAAAAATTAAATCAATTACTAACAGGAGCAATTATCATGATTAGATATCTAAAGCGCGGTAAAGATGCGCAAGTGCGTTTGGATGACGATGCTAAAGTTCGTCAAACCGTAGAGGGAATTATTAAAGACGTTGAAGCGAATGGTGATTCTGCTGTTCGTGAATATAGTAAAAAGTTCGACAATTGGGATCCAGCCGAATTTCGCTTAAGTCAGGCAGATATTGAAAAAGCACGTAACTCTCTCTCTCCAAGAGAAATTGCTGATATCACTTTTGCCCAAAAACAAGTTCGTAATTTTGCTCAAATCCAAAGAGATTCGATGAAAGACGTCGAAGTTGAAACGTATCCTGGCGTGATTCTTGGTCACAAACATATTCCAGTCAATGCCGTAGGTTGCTATATTCCTGGTGGCAAGTACCCCTTACTAGCATCAGCTCATATGAGTGTATTAACTGCTAAAGTGGCCGGCGTTAAACGTGTCATTTCAACTGCTCCTCCATTTGAAGGAGCGCCTCACCCAGCAATTGTGACGGCCATGTCCATGGCTGGATCTGATGAAATTTATGTTTTAGGTGGCGTGCAGGCGGTAGTTGCAATGGCAGTTGGTACGCAAAGTATTGCACCTGTAGATATGCTAGTTGGTCCAGGCAACATGTACGTTGCTGAAGCCAAACGCCAACTTTATGGTCGCGTAGGAATTGATTTATTTGCTGGTCCAACGGAAACACTTGTGATTGCAGATGATTCATTAGATGGTGAACTATGTGCAGTTGATCTATTAGGTCAAGCTGAACACGGTCCAACATCACCTGCTATTTTGTTAACCAATAGCGAAAAGCTGGCTAAAGAAACGATGGAAGAAGTCGAGCGTCAATTAGCCATTTTGCCAACAGCAAAAATTGCTAAGCAAGCTTGGGCTGATTATGGTGAAGTTATTGTTTGCGACACTTATGAAGAAATGCTCCAAAAAGCAGATGAATTAGCGTTCGAACACGTTCAAGTCATGACCAAAGATCCTGATTATTTCTTGAATAACATGACGAATTTTGGTGCCCTCTTTTTAGGTCCTAGAACGAATGTCAGTTATGGTGACAAAGTAATTGGAACGAACCATACTTTACCAACCAACCGTAATGCACGTTACACCGGTGGTTTATGGGTTGGTAAGTTTATTAAAACCTGTACCTATCAAAAAGTTTTAACGGATGAGGCAAGTACCATCATGGGTGAATATTGTTCACGCTTGTGCCATATGGAAAATTTTGCCGGTCACGGTGAGCAAGCCAATATTCGTGTGCGTCGATATGGCAATCGTCCTGACTTGCCTTGGTATCAACCTGTAGCATCTAAAGAAGATTGATTGTTATGCATACGCCCAATTTTAGAGTAGATGGACAGCGAGCATTAGTAACTGGTGGGAGTAGAGGTATTGGATATTTTGCTGCAATTGCCCTGGCGCAAGCCGGGGCAAAAGTTACTATCGCCGCACGGTCAAGAGATACCTTAGATTCTGCAGCAAAGGAGTTCAACAAAGCAGGCTTTGAGTGTGAAATCCTTCAGCTTGATGTTACTGATCCTCACGCCGTAGACGAATCATTAGGTGCACGCGAACCGTTTCAAATTCTGGTCAATAATGCTGGAATGAATCGACCAAAGCACCTAGTAGACGTTAAAAATGAGGATATTGATGCGGTATTTGATCTCAATATCAAAGCAGCTTTTTATGTCACGCGCAAGGTTACACAACAACTTCTGGCAGCAAAACTACCGGGTTCAATTATTAATATTTCTTCCCAAATGGGTTTAGTGGGCAGCCCACGCCGCACCCTTTATTGCGCAAGTAAGCACGCACTTGAAGGAATGACCAAAGCTCTTGCTTGGGAACTGGGAGCAGCCAATATTCGGGTGAATACAATCTGCCCGACCTTTATCGAGACTGATATGACAGCCCCGATGTTTGAAGATAAAACATTCCGTTCATGGGTAATTGATAAAATTGCGCTTGGTAGACTAGGTCAACCAGATGAAATTATGGGCTCGATTGTTTTTCTAGCGAGCCCTGCCTCAAGTTTAATTACTGGAAGTGCATTGGTACTTGATGGAGGTTGGACTGCTGCATGAAATCGGGGCCAACAGCACTGGATGTTGCAGTGCTTGCAAATGTTTCACAATCTGCTGTTAGTCGTACCTTCACACCTGGAGCCTCGGTTTCTGAAAAAACGAAGTCGAAAGTACTTCTTGCTGCCAACAAGTTGGGTTACCGCCCCAATGCGATAGCAAGAAGTCTTTCTACGAACCAAAGTCGAATCATCGCATTGGTAATGAGTTATTTAGAAAATCAATTTTATCCTCTCGTGATTGAGCATCTTAGTCAAGAACTTCAAAAACAGGGATATCACGTCTTATTATTTATTGGACAAACCAATAATTTTGATGCAGATTCGATATTGCTGGACATTTTGCAATATCAAGTGGACGGCATCGTCATGGCGTCCGCAACACTATCACCTAATTTAGCTAAAAATTGTGCCGCGGCTGGAGTACCCGTTGTACTCTTCAACCGAATTTCGTCTATTAGCCAATCGAATCTTACCAGTACAAGTTCTGTGACCACCGATAACTATAAAGGTGGCAAGATGGTTGCGAAAACACTCGTAGAGCGAGGATATCAAAAAATTGCATTTATTAGTGGTCTTGAAAACTCCTCTACTAGTATTCAGCGGGAGAATGGTTTAAGGGATGGATTAGCTGAATTTAATCTTGCCATTTCCTTCAGATCAGTAGGTAACTACGACTTTAATCAAGCTAAAGAAGCAACCCGAGAACTTTTCAGGTCAAAAAATCGTCCAGATGCCATCTTTGTGGCGAATGATCATATGGCGATTGCAACTATGGACGTGATTCGAGAAGAACTACAACTTCGGATTCCAGAAGATATTGGCATTATTGGTTTTGATAATATTCCACAAGCCAATTGGCAAAGCTATCAGTTGACAACAATGAGCCAAGATGTCAATCAAATGGTGCTTGCCACGGTTGGGGTATTATTGAATCAAATTCAACATGAAATCCAACCCGAACATCTTGTGATTCCTTGTGAGATTATTGAGCGAAACACACTTCGAAAACAGCTCAACACTTCACTCCAAGAATAAGCGGCATCCTACTCAAAGGACTCCACTTGTTCAATTAGTCTGCTTTGATATTCAGTTGTCGAATTAACTTATCCCATTTCACAAGATCAAGTTCAACAATATCTGTAAACTGCGCTCTGGACATTGGCTTAATCTCTAATCCCTGAGCTAAAAGCTTAGTTTGGTTTTCAGGATCCTTGATCGCTTCATTAATTGCTTTATGTATTTGATCTAAAGTTTTTGGCGGTGTTTTGGCTGGAGCAAATGCACCGTACCAAGGCTCAAAACTAAAGCCTTTTAAACCACTCTCATCAAGTGTTGGTATATTCGGTAGTGACGGAGTCCGCACCATTCCCGAGGTTGCAATAGCTCTAACTTGACCAGAATCAATATAAGGTTTGATTGCTGCGATCGTCATGAACATCGCTTGGATTTGACCGCTAATTAAATCAACAATTGCGGGTCCTGACCCCTTATAGGGAACATGAGTAGCTCGAAAATGTGCTCTATCTTTGAGCATTTCCATCGCAAGGTGTCCTGCACTTCCCACCCCACCTGATCCGTAATTGACTTTATCAGGATTTTTATTTACGTATGCTAAAAACTCAGAAACTGTTTTCACCGGTAGAGAATTAGTAACCACTAAAACATTTGGAGTAACGCCCACGCTAGCTACAGGAATAATGTCTCGGCGGGTATCATAAGGAAGTTTATCGTATAAGGCTGGATTAAATACAAAACCCATATGATGAAACATCAGTGTCTTACCATCAGGATTTGCAGTTGCTAACTTGGTAGTTCCAATCGTACCGCCACCACCACCTCTATTTTCAATCACGACTGAGTCGCCTAGTAACTTACTTAAGTCTGGCGCTAATTGTCTGGCAACAATATCAACCGTTCCACTCGATGCAAATGGGACAACGATGGTCGTAGTTCTACTTCCTTGAGCAAAAGCAAGACTACCAAACAACACACAAAAAATGAAGCAAAGATTTTTAATACTCATTTGGTGTAACTTTACTTTTGAAAGGATTATTGAGTTCATTTAAAAAAACTGTATTTCTGTATTTTTTCATCATCTAAGACAACTCCTAACCCAGGACCATTGGGGAGTGCTAAGGATCCACTTGAAATATCTAACTTGTTATGCACAATATCATCTACCGTTTTTAGCGGTCCAACGCATTCAAGGCCAGGTAAGACATCCTCACTAGTCGCTGCAAACATGATTTCTGCAACCGTATTAACGCCAAGCCCGAAGCCATGTCCAATCACCACTTTCAGTCCGGCAGCACTCGCCGTTTCCAGCATTCTTCTTGCAATTAAAAATCCACCTTGCTTCATCACTTTTAATTTAACGATATCAGCAGCGTCTTTTTTAATGACTGCAATCAAACTAGCGTGGTCAATAATCGACTCATCGGCCATGACTGGAATACCAATTGCTTGACGTACTTTTGCCATACCGTCCAAATCATCAGCATGTACTGGTTGCTCAAACAGTTGTAAATTAAAAGGCTCAAGTAACTTACCAAGGGCAATTGATTCTTCAACGGTATAACCTGCATTGGCGTCAACTCTGAGCTTCATATCAGGGCCAACTGCTTCACGAATTGCCGCAATTCGGTCTCTATCGGCATAGATATCTGCACCTACTTTGACTTTGGCAGACTGAAATCCTTTATCAAACCATTTCTTCGCTTCAGCAGCTGCCTCATCGGGAGGCAAGATACCAATCCAAGCATTAAAGAGGACATTATCAGTAACATTACCCCCTAGGAAAGTGTAAACGGGAATATTGAGCTTCCTACAAATCAAGTCTGTACAAGCCATTTCCATCGCGGCTTTGGCGTCATAAAATTGATCAACGGACTGATTCATCCTTTTGAGTAGATGATGCACATTGAAGGTATCAAAGCCCACAATTAAAGTAGCCAAGATTTCTTTTAAAACCTTTAGAGAATCTTCAATCGATTCAGCAGAATATCCTGGTGAAGGATCGATATTGCCTAAACCAACGTTACCACTATCATCCGTGATACGAATAACTGCACTTTTTTGAACAGTCTTGGTGACATAAGCGTTTTTAAATCCGCCGCCAACTAAGGGAACAGCAACACCGAAAACTTCTACTTTAGTAATGATTGATTTCATAATATTTAATTGAATGGAATGACGGTACTACCTTTTATTTGGGTACGATGCATCAAACGTCTTGCATTGGGATCAAAGCTATCCCGACGGTGTAATGTGCAACGATTATCCCAAAGGATCAAATCATGTAATTGCCATACTTGCGTGAAAGTAAACTCTGGTTTTGCAGCATGATCCCATAATTCATCTAATAGCTGATTGCTTGCCTCTAAATCCATGCCGAGAATATAACTATTTCTGCGTCGACCTAAAAATAAAGTAGGGTGGCCCGATTCAGGATGAACCGTCACCAAAGGATGATGCGCTCCGGGTGCTTCTCTAGGATCCGTTACATCTTTCATCCCCTTACGAATCATGCCAGCGCTATTGTAAGTCGAGTCATGAATCGCCTTCAGGCCTTTGATCTCTTTTTTTAATGAATCTGATAATGTTTCATAGGCTAGATACATATTGGACCAAGAGGTATTACCACCCTCTTCAGGAATCTCTAAAGCATGGAGAAATGATCCTTTAGGCGGTTTCTCAATATAGGTCATATCAGCATGCCATGAGGCTTCCCCATCTCCTAAACCACCAATCGCCTGATCTCCAACCTTGATGTTGGAAATCACATTCATTTCAGGAAAGTCTGCTAAAAAAGGCTTACCGTAAGAGTTAGGGCCAGGCGGATCTATCTCACCAAAGTTACGCGTAACATCCAGTAACTGAGGGTCACTTAATTCTCTACCTCTAAACCGGAGTACCAAATGATTCTTCCATGCTTCCAAAATTTGAGCCATATCGTCAGGC
The DNA here is from genome assembly GCF_003072505.1 of Polynucleobacter rarus. Taxonomy (GTDB): domain Bacteria; phylum Pseudomonadota; class Gammaproteobacteria; order Burkholderiales; family Burkholderiaceae; genus Polynucleobacter; species Polynucleobacter rarus. Next base: position 185,125 of record NZ_NTGB01000001.1, on the reverse strand, counting down.
GCAATCGGCTTGGAAAGATCGACACCAGAAATCTCAGCACCTAGGGCATCTGCTAATTTTTGAACTTTGATTGTTGTCATGTTTTTGTCTCGTTAAAAAATGTCATTGCTAGTAATATAAGGCTATTGGTCACTCAATGATTACTAATTAAACAACACCATCAAATAATAAATGAGAAACCTCATTGATAGCCAACATCATTAAATTGTTTCTTTATACTGAATTTGATATATAAAGTTATTTTAACTACATATTTTTGATTCGAACCTAACTTTCCAAATCATTGCTTAGATCAGTAAAATAAACTTATCGAAACCTTCTCACCCTGAGTGAATCAAGTTATGGCCCAAAACTTTTTGCAATCTAAATTTCCGGAGATGGAAACTACTATATTTAGCGTCATGTCCGCTTTAGCGAAGGAACATCAGGCAATTAATTTGGGTCAAGGCTTTCCAGACTTTGCCTGCGATCCAAAGTTACTAGACGGCGTGGAATCCTCGATGAGAAACGGGGAAAATCAATATCCTCCTATGGCCGGTATCCCCGAACTAAGAAATAAGATTTCTGAAAAAATTCAAGATCTGTATGGTAAATACTACTCACCCGATGATGAAATTACCGTCACAGCGGGTGCAACGCAAGCAATCTTAACCGTGGTTTTAGCAACAGTTCGACCCGGTGAAGAGGTGGTGGTGATTGAACCTGTCTACGACTCTTATCTGCCAGCAATCAACTTGGCCGGCGGCAAAGCCATCTCAGTAAAAATGATACCTCAAAGAAATGAAATGGGAGTAGTAGAAAAATATGTACTTCCATGGAACGACTTAGCAAGCGCAATTAATCCTAAAACAAGACTTGTTATGATCAACTCGCCACATAATCCAACTGGTATGGTTTGGCAAAGTGAGGACCTAGAGAAACTCGCAGAATTAGTGAAGCCAACGAACGCACTGATTTGTAGTGATGAAGTATACGAACATATGGTTTACGACAACCAACTCCATCAAAGTATTTCTCGTCATGCTGAGTTATGTGAAAGAAGTTTTGTAGTCTCAAGTTTTGGCAAAACTTTTCATGTTACAGGTTGGAAAGTTGGGTATGTCGCAGCCCCCAAAGAGTTAATGGCAGAATTTCGTAAAGTGCATCAATTTAATGTGTTTACAGTTAATACCCCAATGCAGTACGGCTTAGCTAGTTATCTAAACTATCCAAAAGCCTATCAAGAGTTACCTACTTTTTATCAACAAAAACGGGATTTTTTTAGAGCTGGTTTAAGTAATACCCACTTTTCATTACTTCCCTCAGATGGCACCTACTTTCAATGTGTTGATTACTCACAATTAAAAATCTCTGAGGCTAAATTAAATGAGGTTGATTTTTGTAAATGGTTAACAACCGAGGTAAAAGTAGCGGCGATTCCAGTGTCAGCATTTTACAGTTCAGCAGTAAATTCAAACGTCATTCGATTTTGTTACGCTAAAAAGGACGCTACTTTAATTGCGGCGCTAGATCAATTAATGAAAATAGCGAGCTAAATTATCTAGATAACGACGAATAAACCTTCGATTCTTTTTCCTAGAGGTAATTACTCAAATGAATGAAGGCCAATCGCATTACCTTCAGTATCCCCAAAAATCGCCAGAAAACCATTAGGTCCAATACTCCATTTTGGTTTAAATAGTTGTCCGCCGTTTTGTAAAGCAATGGAAGATTGTATAGCACAATCATCACTATTGAAATAAATTAAGGTTCCATCTAACGATGGTTTACGCATAGGATGTTTTACTAATGCCCCCATCGCGCCATTACTAAAAACCGCGTCAGGAAACTGAAATAATTCAAAGCTACCGTCAGTCGGTTGTGGCATCAAAACACAATTGAAGACTTTCTCATAGAAATTTTTAGCTCTGGCCATGTTATCAACATAGATTTCAAACCAAGCCAGATAAATTTTAGTTTCCAAGTTTTTGTAGCTCCGATAATTCACCTTCAGGGCTTACTTCAAACTCTCCCTTTACATGATTTTCTACAGTTCCCTGCTCTAACCAATTAACGGTAGATTTATAAAGAAAATGTCTAGCAGATTCAAATTGCATAAAATGCGACGAATGTCTAACCTTGATAAACATTTTTTGTGGACTTTCTAGTGCATTCCAGGCTTCGATACGTTTTTCATAATCATCAAACTCTCCTAGCAACATTAAAGTAGGCGCTTTGATTTTTTTCAAATTTGTTTTCCAGCCGTAATTCATTCGATTCGGTGCACGCATAATCCCACGGCCATCTCTTCCCCATGATGCACCAATAGGGTCCGCCGCCATTAACTCATTCCATACAGCATTGCATACTTCCGGATCTTCAAGTTGATGTTCGCCATGTACATGATCCCGCCAACGATTGTTTAAGAGAAAATCTCTAGTTTGTAAGATCGTTGGTGCGCCATCTTCAGGAAATTGAGTTGGGGGATCTTCAATATCAAAAAACGGCGCAATGCCAAACATGACTAATTTATCCACCCGCTCAGGATGCAGAGCCGCATATCCACCAGCTCTAGGCGTGCCGGTAGACCATCCCACGAAAGAGATCTTATCCACTTTTCGTAAGTCGCAAATAAAGTTCACTACAGTCTCTAATTCATCCCATTCAGTCCCACTTGAGACCAACTTGTGAGGATATCTTGGATTTGAATAGTCACTCAGAATATGGGGAATCAATTCACTCTGATGTTCTTTTGCCACATTATTAGGATCATCCATCATCGGACGCGGTGAAGGTGGATAACCAGTATGAGAGAGCACAAATACATCAAAACCCTGTAATGCTAATGCATTCATAAAACTATAATCTTTGTATGCCAAGTCATAGGCAACTAAACTCGGAGCAAAGCCACCATGAACCATTAATACAACTTTCGGTTGAGCCTTATTTTGGTGACTTGCTAAAACTTTCTCTCTAACAAATAATCCGACCGGCTGACCCAAGTTGGCTGGCACAGTGGAGAGGTGAGTCACGAACCGATCGGTAGTTAGAATTAAATCTGTTGGGGTGTTTTGTCTCATTTGATTTCTATGATATAAAGTACGAATAATATTAATTATTCTAATACTTGGAGACAATAATGGGGTTATCTCGGGATATTTCACGACGCCATTTTCTTTTAGGGAGTCTTGGCCTGATCGCAAGTCCTCTTATCAAAGCTGATACCTACCCAAATAAACCCATCAAAATGATTGTTCCTGTCCCCCCAGGTGGCGGAGCGGACGCGGTGGCTCGAGGCTATGCCCAACAAATGTCAAAATTTTTGGGTAAACAGATTGTGATTGAAAATCGCGCTGGAGCTGCAGGCATTATTGCTATGGAAGCTTTGTCAAAAGCACCTCCAGACGGATATACTCTCATTCAAACCAATATTTCAACTATTTCAATCAATCCTTTTATCTACAATAAGCTTCCCTACGATGCTTTTAATGACTTTTCAGCGATATCACTTACTTCTTCCGATCCTCTAATTTTGGTCGTTAACTCTAATCTACAAGTGAGTAATTTAAAAGAGTTACTGAGTTATGCCAAGAGTAAAAATTCAGGGCTAACTTATGGGTCACTTGGAAATGGCAGCATTCAACATTTATGTGGTCATGTCTTTGGGATTGAATCTTCCATGAATTTTTTACATGTGGCTTATAAAGGCGCAGCGCCTGTAACAGTTGACCTCATAGGTGGACAAATTGATATGGCTTTCAGTGGTCCTGGTACGGTTGCCGGTCACATTAAATCAGGTAAGTTAGTGCCGATTGCTATTACGGGTAACGAACGCAATCCTTTCTTTCCAGAGCTCCCAACCTTAAAAGAATTAGGCTACAAAAGAATGGGCTTTACCCTGTGGAATGGTTTACTTGCACCTAGTGGTACCCCACAAAGTATTATTCAGACTCTGAGTAATGCTACTCAAAAAGCAGCTCAAACGACTGAACTAGTGCAATCGATGTCGCAACAAAATATTCAAGCGATTGCAAATTCGCCCGAAGATTTTAGTACTCTGATAAAGCAAGAGCAAACAAGATATTCCCAAATCGTAAAGGAATCGAATATTCAAGCAAGCTAATTTTTAATGATCTTTTATAAAATTCACCAACCTCAGATCCAAAATATGAAACTACGGAACTTTCTATTATTAATAGGTGTAGTAATCAGTTCATCTGTATTTGCAATAGAGCCAATAGACTCTTATCCAAGTAGGCCAATAAAAATAGTAGTCCCTTATGGACCTGGCGGTGCGGCCGATCAATTAACTAGAATCATTAGTGAAAAATTAAGTAACGAACTAAGGCAAGCAATCGTCATTGAAAATATTGCAGGTGGTGGCACCATCATCGGCACAGATAAAGTAGCTAAAGCATTACCGGATGGATATACTCTAGTTCTTTGTAGTTCAACTAGTTTTGTGAATAATCCGATTTTTAAAACGAATTTACCTTATAAAGTGGATTCTGATTTTGTCGGTGTAGGGCTTGTTTCAGCTTCGCCAATGGTATTGGTATCAGCTCCCCAAGCTAAGTTTAATTCTGTTAGCGATTTTGTTCGCTATGCCAAAGAAAACCCCGGAAAAGTTTCTTATGCTTCTGCTGGTAATGGATCATCTTTACAGTTAGCTGCCGAATTATTCCAAGCTCAAACAGGTATCAAAATGTTACATATTCCATACAAAAGTAACATTGAGGCAACACAGGCGGTGCTCTCGAATCAAGTTGATATAACCTTTGATATTGCACTTAGCTCAGTCAGCTTAATTAACGCAAGTAAATTAAAGGCTTTAGGTATAACTAATTTGAGGCGCCTTGCCATTTTAGAAAACATTCCAACCATTGCAGAGTCTGGTGTGCCTGGCTTTGAAATAAACGCCTGGTACGGCTTAGCTGCGCCTTCAGGTACTGCACCGGAGATCATTAAAAAATTAAATATTGCTTTGCAAAAGGTGACAAAAGATAAAGATCTTAAAATAAAATTTGACCAACTTGGTATGGAACTACTCAGTGGTAGCTCCGATACAGTCATGGCTTTGACAACAAAAGAGCGCCTTAGTTTAATGAGCTTAATCAAAACAAGAAATATTCAAATTGACCAATAAAGAAAATTCATGAAAAAAATTGTATTCATTCTTAGTGCTTTTATTTTGGCAATACCACTTTCTTTTGCGCAGGAATATCCTACTAAACCAATCAAAATCGTCATCCCTTTTCCACCAGGAGGTGGTGCAGATGTATTAATGCGCCCATTAAGTAAGCGTTTATCTGAGTTGCTAGGTCAAACCATTGTTTTGGATAACAAGCCTGGTGCTAACGGGAATATTGGAGCTGATTACGTTGCAAAAGCAGCACCCGATGGCTATATATTACTACTGGGTAATAGCTCACTACCCATCAGTTCAGCTCTCTATAGTCAACTCCCGTTTGACCCGGTAAAAGATTTAACGCCCATTGCGTTAATGGTCAATACGCCGAGCGTTTTAGTAGCCAATCCCAAATTTAAAGCCAAGAATATTTCTGAATTAATCGAACTGGCTAAATTAGAGCCCGGGAAAATAAATTATTCCTCGGCTGGAATCGGCAGTACGCCTCATTTAGGAATGGAGTTGCTAGGAAATTTAACAGGCACCAAATTTACCCATATTCCATACAAAGGAGGTGGGCCAGCAGTTTCTGCTGTACTAGCTAATGAAGTAGATGTTTTAATTACCAACACCTCTACGGTTCTTGCACAAGTTCAAGCTAATAAGTTAACTCCTTTGGGAACGACTACCTTAAAGCGAACCCCTATTCTTGCTTCCGTTGCCACAATCTCTGAAACAGTGCCAGGATTTGAATTAAATACTTGGTATGGCATCTTTGGGCCTACAGGTGTTCCTAAAAATATTGTTCAGCGTGTAAATCAAGCTTTTATTCAATGCCTCAATACGCCTGAGATTAAGCAACAGTTAATTGCACTTGCTTATGATCCAGATCCTGGATCAGCTGAAATATTGGGTGCACTCTTGAAAAAAGATATTGCAAACTGGGCGAATATAGTCAAATTAACTGGCATTAAAGCCGAATGAATTAGACACAAAAAGTAAAGAGCTCAATTAGAAATATTTAGGTTGCTAAAAGTACCATTGCCACAATTGAACAAACCAAACCTAGAACTTTCCTTAAAGAAATTTTTTCTTTAAAAATAAAGGTACCTAAAATCGCAGTCACAACAAAACCCATCTGTGAGATGGTCACAACAGTGGTTGCAGGACCAGATTTTAAGGCCTCAAGTAAAAAATAGAGAGCTAAAAATAAAAAGAATGCAGCAGCAAATCCTAAGTAAAGATATTTCCATAAAAAGATGATTCTTTTGTCCTTGTAGTAACTAGCAGAAAAAGCCAATGTAAAAAAGACTGTCGCTTGCCCAGTAACGATAGAAATCGAATTACCTCCAGCAATAGCGCCTAATTTATAAATAAAGCCCGAAATTCCGAGGAGAACTGTAGCGATAATGAGGCTTTTAAAATAACTTTTATCTGTTTTTATTTCAGAGGCCTGATTAGAACGAAATGAAAGATTACTCAATAATAAAAATGCTGCCAAGACTAATAATGCAAAAGCAAATATCTTATTCAAAGTTAAGGATTCATTTAAAAATAGCAGTGCAAGAATCCCCGATAAAACAAAACTACTTCTAAAAACAGGAGCAACTACGCTAACGTCTCCGGTATTCAAACTAATAGAAAAATAGAGTAACGCAAAATACAGGGTTACCCCAGCACACATGCCGAACATAAACGGCATGCCAAAATGAAGAGAGTCAGTAATCCACCCTAAGAAAAGGGCGCTAGGCAGAAAGAATACGGTTTGTAAAATCAAGAACCTGTGAGATGGAAGCCCTTTACGAGCAGCAAATTTAAATACCAAGTCCCCTAATCCATAACAACACATTGAAATTAAGGCAAGAAGAAGGTAGGAATTTTGCATAGATTTAAGTTTTTATTTGGTGATTCAAAAATTTATTGTAAAGCTCTGATAAGGCAACATTACCACTATCTCACATAGGATGATTTTTTCAAAAAAGTAGTTGGCAAGTTAATTGGTGGTTTTTCTTTTTAATTGATAAGCAACAAAAACGAATCCCCAAATCACGATTGATAGATAAGCAAAGACCCAAGCACTTGGTTGCTGCTGCCCACCAGAGATATCTAAAACAAAGCCAAAAATGGATGGTCCTAAGAGTCCGCCACCAAATCCCATCATGGAATGTAATCCCATTGCGGCACCCTTTAGTTGATCCGAAGTACTCGTAACCAACCCAGCTGTTAAGGTAGCAGAATCTGCCATAATAAAAAGACTATGTAGGATTGCAAAAATCATCACTAACCACCATGCTTGACCAATCGATAGCGATAACAGGATACCGAAAATAGTGCTTAAAACCATCGCTATATAAATCCATTTTTTTCGACCAATTCGAATTGCTATCTCATTACCAAGAATCGAAGCAGGGACTCCAAAAAAATTAATGAGGCTAGCTGATTCAGTTCCACTCAGAAGAGGAGGATAGTCAGTACTAGATGCGCAAATTAAAAAGAAGGCGACTAACCAACTTCTTGAGGCAAATAACTCTAGGGAGTGAACAACGTAACCCCAAATATACGTAGATGCATCTTTGTTTTTTAACACGAGTTTCCATCGATCAATCGGGAAAATATCTTTCCAATGCAAATTGAGGTTACTTTGCCATTTTTTATCAGTGAGTGGCTCAATCAAAAAATATACAATCAACCAGGCTAATAATGGACCAATAGCAATCATTCCGTACACATAATGCCAATTAAAAGTAGCTAAAATGATGCCTGATAATAAGTAGGAAAGACCTACTCCAACTCCAAAAAAAGCTGTATAAAAAGAAATATATCTTGTTAACTCTCCCGTCTTGACCCGATCGGTAATAATTTTCAAGCCAGGCATGTAGGCTCCAGCAACACCAGCGCCGTTGAGAAACATAAAAAATAAGGCGCTGTAAAAACCAGTCGTCAAAGTAGCTAAGCCGATCAGTCCAATGAATTCAATACCAACACCGATTAAATAAATTTTTCTCGCATCTAAACGATCTGTGAGAACAGTCGCGCAAGAAACAAAGCCAATATAACCAAAGAAAAATATACTGGCGATAAAGCCAGATTGAAAATTAGATAAACTCCATTCTTGTTGGAGTGTATTTAAGGTCACGGCATAACTTGCAAAGCCAAGCAAAGTTAGGACTTGTGAGCAAAGCATGCAAATAATGATATTTTTTGTCTTCATGTTTTTATTATTAATGCTCTGTTAGCTAAAACATTTCTCAGAATAAGGATTATTCTACTTCTTAGAAAATCTAAGCTCTATTTATTAGGTATGTTGGTTTTTTATTCAAGTCTTATAAAGTGGTTACTTTCGGACTAATTTTGAAATTTCTTTGAGTTAAGACTTCATGCAGGATTTGTCCTTATTGATATTTGAATACTAATAGAGTAGGCTTTAAGAAAAAGAATATCTTAGAGGGGACAAAGAAATGTTAATCAATCAATTGATTGGTAAAGTAAATCGCTTGCTTTATCGAAAGTTTTTTTATACTGCTTTTGTAAGTATCCTTTGTTGTTTCCAAACCGTTCTTGCCCCTAGTGCCTTTGCCCAAGCTTGGCCGAATAAGCCTATCAAAATCATCATTCCTTTTCCACCTGGTGATTCGATCGATTTAACTACACGAATGATTTCCCCTAAGCTTACAGAAATTTTGGGGCAACCGATTATTGTGGAGAATGTCATCGGCGGTAGCGGATCAATTGGTATCGCCAATTTGGTCAGGTCAAATCCGGACGGATATACCTTCGCATCCGCACAAACAGGTAACTTAATTGTGCTCCCCAACACTCTTAAAAGTGTCAAATACAATCCTCTGAAGGATTTGGAGCCTATTGCTCTCATTTCAACCAATTTTCAGGGGATAGTAGCAACGCCTAATGCTCCCTTTAATAATTTAAAAGAGATGGTTGCTTATGCCAAAGCAAATCCAAAAATGTTAACGGTAGCTACCAATGGTGAAGGAGGTTATCCCTTTTTAACTTTCGAAGACTTAAGGTTACGAGCTGGTTTTGACTACATTCATGTGCCTTATAAAGGAAGTGTCCAAGTAGCAACTGATGTCATAGGTGGTCAAGTGCAAGTTGGTATTTTAGGGATGTCGTCCTTTGTGACACAAATTCAAGCAGGTAAACTGAAGCTCTTAGGGATTACAGCTGCAACAAGCCCAACTACTTGGCCAAATGCACAACTTGCAAATGAAGTAGTCCCGGGTTTTAATGCCACGGGTTGGTTTGGTTATGTAGCACCGGCTGGCACTCCTCCAGAAATCATTCAAAAAATGAATCATGCGATTAACCTTGCAATGTCCCAAAAAGAAGTCGTCGATAAATTAAAAGGAATGGAGTTGTATGTGCAAGCTTATACCCCCCAATCCTTTAAAGAGGTAATTGAAGCGGACTTTGTGCGTTACTCAAAACTGATTCAAAGCCTTGGAATAAAACCACAATAAATTCAAATAGAGACTACTAAAATGACCAACAATACTGACAATTCATATAAGACAGAAATTCGTGATGGGATGCAAATCGACTGGGATGTCCCGATCGAGATGGATGATGGGATTATTTTAAGAGCAGATGTATTTAGACCAATTACACTTGGAAAGTACCCTAGTCTAATTAGTTACGGACCCTATGGTAAAGGCTTAAGTTTTCAAAAAGGTTACCCAACGGCTTGGGAAAAAATGGTTAGTGACCACCCAGACACTGCCGCTGGCTCCACCAATAAATATCAAAACTGGGAAGTTTTAGATCCAGAAAAATGGGTACCTGATGGATATATTTGTATTCGAGTGGACTCAAGAGGTGCCGGTAGATCGCCTGGCGTTGTGGATCACCATTCTCCGAGAGAAACCCGAGACTTCTACGAATGTATTGAATGGGCAGGACAACAAGCATGGTCTAACGGTAAAGTAGGACTGGCAGGAATTTCCTATTACGGCACCAATCAATGGCGAGTTGCCGCTTTAAAGCCTCCACATCTCACAGCGATGTGTATCTGGGAAGGTTACTCTGATCGATATAGGGATAGCACCCATCATGGTGGCATTCTCTGTACTTTTGTAAAAAACTGGCAAGATATGCAAGTGCGTAATGTGCAACATGGTCTAGGAACTAGAGGTCCCATTAGCGAGTTAACTGGAGAACTCGTTTGCGGTCCAGAAACCTTAACTGATGAAGAATTAGCTGCCAATCGAGTACCAATGTGGCAAGAACTGCAAGATCATCAAATGGATGATGAATATTATGCTGTTCGGAAGAGTGTCTTCAGTGACATTGAAGTACCATTACTATCTGCCGGGAATTGGGGTGGTCAAGGCTTGCACTTGAGAGGGAATATTGAAGGCTTTATGCGTTCAGGCTCAAAACACAAATGGTTAGAAATGCACGGTGGAGCACATTGGGCGGGCCTTTATACAGATTACGGCGTAGATATCCAAAAACGTTTTTTTAATTTCTACCTAAAAAATATCGATAACGGCTGGGAGCAAACACAACCCAAGTTACAGTTACAAATTCGGCACGTTGACCATTTTGTGCAGCGCTATGAAGATGCTTGGCCAATCCCTAGAACGCAGTGGACCAAGCTTTACTTAAACTGTGCGGATAACTCTTTATCCTTTGATTTCCCGACTGTTGATAGTAAAGTGAGCTACCAGCCTTTAGTGAAAGGCTCTACTTTTTATGCAAAACCTTTTGATAAAGAGGTTGAAATCACCGGCCCCGTTGCCATGAAATTATTCATGAGCTCCTTATCCAATGATGCAGATATTTTTGCAGTTTTGCATGTTTATGATCCTGCAGGAAAAGAAGTCGTCTTTCAAGGCGCCCTTGACCCTCATACCCCAGTTGGACAAGGATGGCTTCGTGCGTCACATAGAGAACTAGATCAGGAGTTATCGAAACCTTACCGACCTTATCTTCGCCATCAAAGAAAAATCCCTCTTACCCCAGGACAAAAAACAGAGCTTGATATAGAAATATGGCCAACGAGTATCGTCATTCCCAAAGGCTATCAATTAGCTGTCAGTATTTTAGGAAAAGATTATGAATGGGATGGACCGGCAGCACATTTATCCAATATGAAAAATCCCATGAAAGGTTGTGGTCCATTTATTCACGATGACGAAGTAGATAGGCCAGAGGATGTTTTCGGTGCAGAAGTAACTTTATACTCTGAGCTAGTTGCACCTTCCTACATCTTGTTGCCATTCATTCCTGAGCGCTCAGACGGCTAAGCAATAAAACCAGTCCTCATTCAAAATGTCCACTTTTTAGTTGAAGCTAATCTTCTAACTCAAAAGCTGGTCATTTTGTATACTCAATAAGTTACCGATTAGCTGATGGGATTACTGTAAAAACAAACCTGATTACCACCAGCTTTTTTAGCTTGGTACATCGCGAAATCTGCCTGCGCAAGTAATTCGCTCTGAGTCAATTGACCACCTAAAAACAGGGTGACCCCAATACTTGTAGAACAACTATATTGTTTAGACCCCTCGGATCGGGATAACTTCTCACTCGCCATTTCGAATTTAAGACTTGCTGATAAACTTTGACATAACTTTTCAGCAATGTTATTCGCCTCTGAATATGCAAGAGAGTACTCACTACCTAATTTACTAAGAAGGATTGCAAACTCATCTCCACCAATTCGAGCAATGGCATCCACTTCGGGAACAATAACTTTCATTCTTTTAGCTACTTCAACCAAGCTTAAATCTCCTACCTGATGACCATAGGTATCATTCAAATCTTTAAATTTATCTAAGTCAAGAATTAGGAGTGCGCCGAACTGTTGATGACGTTCTGCATTTTTGAGAGTTTGATCTAGACGGTCCTCAAATAATCGGCGGTTCAGTACTTTCGTTAATGGATCATAAAAAGCTAAGGCTTGGAGTTTTTCATTGCTTGAAACCTCTTCACTGATATCGGTGATAGCGCCAACCATCCGCATAGGTTTTCCCTCATCAGACTTTTCAACAACTCTACCTTTATCTTCCACCCAGATTTGAGTCCCATCTGACCGAATCATGCGATAACGATATTGATAGTCTTTTAGACCATCTAAGGTTTGACTTAATTGTTTCATTACTTCAGTGAGATCATCAGGATGAATACGATTTTTAAAATCATTTACTGAAAAATATTGCTTTCTAGGATCCTCGCCAAGCATCTCCATCCAACGATTATTGGGTTTCACTTCACCAGTTAAAATATTCCAATCCCAGATACCATTGCCAGAAATATCTGACACATAGCGTAAAAGCTCTTCACGTTTTAATAATTCGTTTTGAGCAACATCTAATTTGACCTCAGCTGATTTGAACTCTTCTAGCGTTGACAGTAAACGCTTCTCAGATTGGTCAACCTTTTTATTTGCAATTGCCAATTTGATGGAATTGTTTTCTGCAATGGTTTGTAGATTCTCCATACTAATTCTCTCTATCCAATAACCTATAAGAGCCACATAGGAAATAATTACAACGGAAAACCAAGCCCATCTGATTAGCGCAAGCTCTATAGGCTCTTGAAATAAATTTATTTCAGGAGGAAGCTTTTGGAAATAAAGACCGCCCAATCTGGATATAACTAAGACTAACTCTAAACAAGTTGTAAAGAAAAACAGTTTTAGCTTTTTTAATCGAACTTGACCTAAAAGCCTCATCTCTAATAATTGCCAAATTAAACATAAGGCCATTGATGTCAAGGCAAAGAAGACTCTTTGTTGAAACTCACCTCGCTGTCTTATATATTCAAATACCAATCCAAAAATTACGATGGCAAGGAAAGATAACCATTTAAATTTTTCACTTTCAGGCCTTCTTAGGAATCGAAAAAATAACGCCATGTAAAGACTACTAGCAAAAAGGAAAGCATTTGCTAAAGTCAGAAGAAAGAAATGTGTAGATGAGGCAATGGTAAAAAAACTAAAGGCAATTGCTGTGAAGTTCAATGCTAGAAACCAATAACTTTCAGGCTGGAAAACTGTACCTTTCTTCAATAAGGGTCGTGAAATAACCACTAACCCCCACAAAATTAATGTGGTGACCGTAAAAAGGATTTCATTTAGATAAGCCATTAATTGGAGAATATGATTTTAAGGTTAAACTAACATAACTTAAACCTTAGTCCTCGAGATAGATTGTTCGTCTTAGCCTGATTAGCAATCTTCATATTGTCGAGAAATAGCCAAAAATTGATCTTCTTCAAGAATAAAAGCATCCACGACTAATGGGTCGAAATGTTGTCCTTGTTTAGACACAATCTCCTTGATAGCCTCCTGATGACTCCACCTTTTCTTATAAACACGCTTGCTCACCAAAGCATCATAGACATCAGCTAATGCCATAATGCGTGCCGATAAAGGTATATCTTGCCCACTTAAATTGCGTGGATAACCGGTTCCATCCCACTTTTCATGATGTCCGCCAGCAATTTTGAATGCAGTTCTAATTACATTTTCGTCCCCTTGGAATTCTGGTCCTGCTGAAGACAGGATTGTTTCACCAATGGAGGAATGTGTCTTCATAGTTTGCCACTCTTCATCATTCAAACTACCATTTTTCAGAAGTATATGATCTGGTATTCCCACCTTACCATTATCATGAAGTGGAGCCGCCTTAAAGAGAAATTCAATCTCTTCATCACTTAGTTCATTTTTGTAATGTCCCATTTTTCTTAATCTTAAGGCAAGAATTTTGACATAATTTTGAGTACGGAGAATATGGTTACCCGTCTCATTATCTCTAGCTAAAGCCAGAGCGTTAAGGCTATCTAGCATCTGATTTTCTATAGCTTTTGCCTTGTTCTTTTCATAAAAGTAAATAAACCAATTATGGCGTCCATGATGAGGATAAATAGGCCTGAATATACAACCAATAAAATCCAACGCCACTTCATATCAAGGCTAGAGAACATCACCCAGTTATGATTAGTATTCATTTCTTCAATGAGGTTCATAACGGGACGTACGATTGCAACTCCAACCTGAAATAATAATAAATACCGTAAATTTTTTACTATCAAAGAATCAACATGTGTTTCTATCGATAGAATTTCAAAAACAGCCCAAACCGCTAGAATAAAAATAGTTCCAGATAGCACCCATTTTTGACTGGTTTGAGTGCCATAACTGATAAAAATTTCATAGCAAAAAAATAGCACAAACACCATAGCAGAAAGACCTGCAATCACCCTCAATGGCAATACTACAAAATGCATGTTGATATTTCTAATTGACCTTGGGGGCGTGTGAATTGATTTCATCGTGTCAAAAGCATTAGTCTAGATTAGCCAAAGGTGCAGCTATCCTAAGCCATTCAGCTTCACATTGGGGGTATTCTTTATTACATAATTCAAACCAATTTTTCAGCGAAATAGTTTTTACCAAATGATCTATGAGCACGAAATCTTCTTTGGGCAGTTCAACCTTCACAAGATTATATTTTTTTCTTTTACAAGTATCCTTACCCACTACACAATTTTGTTGCTCAAGGTAAAGGTTTTCGGAAAACTGCCACATCTTATTAAGATGTGTATCAAAAGCCTTCTGAAGGGTATCTTGCTGTTCTTGATTTAATAAGTCCCATTTAGATAAGGCAATGACATATCCGTTAACTCCAGAACCAATCCCGATTGGTACGTAATATTGGACATAATCCAACCAACCAGCTGAAGCTGCTGAGCCTAGACTAGTAGTTGCGCAATCAATAAGATTACTCTTTAAAGCGGACAGAGTTTCTTCAAAAGGAATGATGGCGGGTATTACGCCCAAAGGCTTCATAAAATTAACCGTTGGTTCACTTTGAACTCTTACTTTCAAACCTTTCAAATCAGATAATCGATGAATTGGTTTACTACAATAAAGCTCTTGAGGTCCAAAAGTCCACAGCCCCAAAAGTTTCACTTTATATTTTTCTTGGAGGTTTTTATCTACTATTGGGGCATAAGCATTCGCTAAGGCATGAAGTTTTTCAAAATTGATATTTAAGCCCGTTATATCAAGTCCATTTAAAGTTATTTCGTGTTGAACATTCTGCACTAAACGTAGTGATACCAAATCAAATACACCATCTGTCATCATCGGAAGTTGATACGTATCCTTCACCCCAATCTGATCTAATGTTTTAAAATCGACGTCAATCGGTAATCCAGTGTTACTTTTTAGTGTTAAGAAAAAGGGTTGCTCAAGTTCCGTGGCAATCAAACCAGTGGAACGTGGTTGACCTACTACCTTCAGTTTGATAGGTGAAAACATCTGCCAAGCGAAAACAGAACAAAACAAAAGCAGAATAGCCGCAAGGATTCTTTTCATTATTTAGATATTTTTTAATGGCAATCGACTTGATAACCATGGTCTCATAGTACTATTTTTATTTAATTCAATCTAGTATAAATCACTAAAATATCAAGTTTTATTAGCATTAAGTATTAATAGCATTTCTTGATAAAACCACCATCTAATATCGGTTTTTGGTTAAAGTACAGTTGGGTCGTTGCTATTTCGCTAACGTAAGAGCGCTAGTAGTTAAATCACACACATGAACATCCGACTGGTGTGAAGGGTCACCCTCGTGTCTGTTGATTGCGTCTCTTGGGATTGAGTTTAAAAGGGCGAGTTTGGAGGCGTTGACTGATCCATCTGCTCTCTATGTAATCCAAAATCTCTAATATTTGCAAAGAATCTAAAAACTTAAACCAGAGATTTCTAACCAATGATTTCTATTCCATTTCTCAATCTACTACCTTGACGCCTTTCCAAAATGCGACATATCCGGCAACGTTGTTTGCGGCTGTTTTAGGTTCTGGATAGTACCAAGCTGCATCTTTATTAAATTGCCCATTGACTTCTATATCGAAATAATTAGCTGTACCCTTCCAAGAGCAAACTGTGTTTTTTTCTGATTTCTTAAAAAACTGCATATTTAAGCTTGCGGGTGGAAAATAATGATTTCCCTCGACTACAATCGTCGCAGTTGAATTAGCTAAAACTTCATTATTCCAGATAGCTTTCATATAATCTCCTAATAAAGATTTAGCATAAAGCAAATCCTACTTTTATGCAGTATCCATTCTGAAGCCTTTAAAGAAACATTCATAAGAACCTAATGCAAATACCCGTCACCCCAGAAGAAAACAAAAAACTTCCACCTAACTTTATACCTGAAATAGAAACGGGCTTGTTGGCTAAGAATGCCTCCATTTCGCCAAAGTTTTTATATGATCCTTTAGGCTCACATTTATTTACGGCAATTACACTACTTCCTGAATACTACCCAACTAATACCGAAAAAAATATTTTTACTGAGTACCAAGATCAAATTATTAATGCCATCGGAACGGGCGTTACACTGATTGATTTAGGAGCTGGAAATTGTCAAAAAGCGGAATCTTTTTTTAACTCTCTCCAACCTTCACACTACCTTGCCATTGATTTTTCAGTTGAATACCTAGAAGATGCGTTAGAAAAGCTAAAAGGGAAATATCCGAGCATTCAGATGCAATGTATTGGCATGGATTTTTCAAAAGAACTCATCATTCCAAACTCAATTGCTAAAGATAAGAGAACTTTTTTTTATCCCGGATCTAGTATTGGAAACTTTTTGAGTGGCGAAGCCCTCGAACTTCTTCGTCAAATCAAGAGTCAGGCAAATGATGGTGGCTTATTAATAGGCGTTGATTTAATGAAGGAAGATTCTGTTCTGATAGCGGCTTACGATGATCCTCTCAAAGTTACGGCTGCTTTTAATCTCAATATTCTTAGATCGATTAATTCGCAATTAGGGTCTGACTTTAGAGTTGAGCAATTTCGCCACAAAGTGAAGATTAATCATTTTGAAAATAGAGTTGAACTCTATTTAGAAGCCCTAGAGGATTTGACAGTTAATTGGCCCGGTAAATCTAGAGCATTCCAAAAGGGCGAGCTCATCCATACAGAAAATTCCCACAAGTACACCATTGAATCGATTCAGCTATTATTGAACCAAGCAGGTTTTAAATCGACCCACATCTGGACAGATCCTAAAGACTATTTCGCCGTGATTTATGCTCAATAACCCCCCCTATCAAACACCTGTTGCAGATGAACTTTTAGAACAATTTCACCTCAGCAGGAAATACTCGACAGATCTTATCCAGAATCTGAGCCCGGAGGATTGTCAAGCCCAGTCCATGGAAGACGCTAGCCCTGCGAAATGGCATTTGGCTCACGTTACTTGGTTTTATGAAGTCATGGTTCTCAGACCATTTGAAGAAAGTTTCACTTATTGGAATCCCCGGTTTGCTGTTTTGTTTAATAGCTATTACAACGGCGTCGGAGATAAGCATCCGCGTAGTAAACGAGGTCTGTTAACCAGACCTTCTTTAACTGAGGTGCTTGCATGGCGTAAAAATATCGAAGAGCGGGTTACAAAACTCTTAAAAGAGAATTCTTCGGCTGAACTCCTGTGGTTAATACAACTTGGCATCAACCATGAACAGCAGCACCAAGAGTTACTATTAACCGATATTCATCATCTTTTTTCTAGTAACTCCCTTTTTCCAGCCTACAGGACTCAAAGTAACAAAGTATCCTGCGTTGAGAAGCTCTTTTTATGGCTAGAAGGTATGAGTGGTTTAGTAGAAATCGGCCACGATAGCGAAGGGTTTCATTTTGATAATGAGGGGCCCAAGCATTCTGCTCTGAATCAGAAATACTCCATCGGTAATCGACTCGTAAGTAATTTAGAGTGGTTTCAATTTGTTGAAGATGGTGGATATCAAAATTTTAAATGGTGGCTAGACGCTGGGTGGGCATGGCTTCAATCAGAAAAAATAACCACTCCACTCTATTGGAATAAAGAAGAACAAGGTCAACCTTTGTGTTTTTCACTGCATGGCAATACACCGATGGATCCACATGCGCCAGTGTCAAATATCAGCTATTTTGAAGCAGATGCTTTTACCCGCTGGGCTAGTCAAAACCTGACTGGCTATGCTGGTGCTCGCCTACCCACTGAATTTGAATGGGAAGCTTTTGCTAATTTGAGCTCGAGTTCAGTTGATGATCTATTTGGCAAAGTATGGCAATGGACAAGTAGTAATTACACCCCTTATCCAGCATATCAGCCTTGGGGCGGTATTGCGGGTGAATATAACGGTAAGTTTATGGTTAATCAAATGGTTCTCAGAGGAAGTTCTGCCTACACTCCAGAAGGCCATTCGAGAGTTACTTATCGTAATTTCTTCCCAACCCATGCACGTTGGCAAATGACAGGCTTAAGGCTGGCTAAAGATGGTGTTTGATTTTAAATATGCAAAACCAACTTTTCAATGAATCTCCAGCCGATACAAATATTAATCTAATTCCCAAAGACGGGGTGGTTCATTATTTCCAAAGCGTTTTTGATGCCGCTACTTGTGATCAGATCTATCAAACACTTTTAGTCTCGCTAGACTGGCAACCAGATCAATTATGGATGTTTGGTAAAAAGATCATTACCCAAAGGAAAGTTGCATGGATAGGAGATAGTGGCTGCTCCTATACTTACTCAGGAGTCAAAAAAGAGCCTCAAACATGGACTACTGAACTCTTACAAATTAAAGTACAAGCAGAAAGGCTTGCGCAATGTACATACAATTCTTGCTTACTTAACTTGTATCACAATGGCAATGAAGCAATGGGTTGGCATAGCGATGATGAAATTGAGCTCGATGAAAAGGCCCCGATTGTTTCTTTTAGTTTTGGTGCTAGTCGTAAGTTTGCCCTACGTCACAAAGTCGACGATTTAAAAGCCTCGCTATTCTTAGATCACGGGAGCGCGTTAATCATGTATCCTCCAACGCAAACCTATTGGAAGCATGCTTTGTTGAAAACGAAGCTACCCGTTACGCCTCGCATCAATTTAACTTTTCGTGCAATCAAACTCTAGGACAAATGACCCGTCTTCACGAAGATGGTACAGCCTTCTTTACTAAAGGGTTGGTGAAGACTCATATGAGGGCTTCTAATCCAAGATCCTTCGGGATACCGGCCGTGCTCATCTTCAAACACACCTTCCACTACAAAGATTTCTTCACCGCCAAAATGCCTATGGGGATTGAAGTACGTTTGTGGTGCCCACTTGACTAAAGTGGAGCCACTTCCCTGCTTCATTAACGGTAGAACCTTTAGACCTGCCACCATGCCTTGAAACCAAGGCGCTGTATTCGTATCAATCACTTCTCTATTTACTTGATCTAGGCCAAGATGGCGCAACTTCACAAAGAGCGTGCAGCCAGTTTCACTGAATGGCGCGTGAGAAGATCCAGGCGGATTCATCAAATAAGTGCCGGCAGGATAATTACCCGTCTCGTCACTCAATATCCCGTCTAAAACAAATATTTCCTCACCAAACTCATGGGAATGTTCTTGAAACTTAGATCCCGGTTGATAGCGAACAATAGTAGTTGCTTTTGCCACCTCATCACCAAGGCGCTCAAGCATGCGTCTTTCTACACCGGATACAGGACTAGTAACCCAAGGTAAATCATGATGATTCATCACGACTCTCTGACTAAAATCAGCGTTAATATTCATTTTTGATAATTGTGTTTTTTAATATTTCTGGGATACCAGCTCTTACAGAATAAGGGCTAATAAAATTTAGACTATTCAGAAATTGTCTATATCCAGTTTGATTTGAAAGAGCCTGAGATCTGTCTGGGTAGGGCAGTGCCCATTCTTTAATCAAGCGCCTGGTTAACTCACGACCTCGATTTGGTAGAACGCTCGATACCAAATCAGCCTCTACCAAGAGCATCGCTAAACAATCTGTATGAGAAGGCTGGGAGCTTAGTAATCGATTTAATAAGGCTGAATATTGGCCATGATCTGTGGCTAATACCCAAGGACTTAATGTGTTTAGAACTTCATCTATAAGAACAGAATCCATACCTATCTTATTTAGTGACTCTTTTAACAAAGCCAAACTATTTTTTTCTAACTCAAACGAAAAAGCATTGATTAAACCTGGATGACCTAGGTCGTGCATGGCAGCCCCAAGTAATAAGAGCCACTTCTCCTGATTTGAAACATGCCAAATATCATTAGTGGAAGAATCTTTCTCGTGACAAAGTAAATAAGAAAGTGTTAAACAAACATCCATCATATGGCGCTTGGAATGATAGGCTGGCTCTGGTTGCATCTGTGCAAAATGATCAATTGCAGAACCCACTTGCATAATCATTGGAACGTAGGGGTTTGGTTGGATTTGCCATTCCTGCCAGAGTTCTGAGCTCACTAAAGCATCTAGAAAAAAGCGCATAGAAAGATCATTTTTTTCTAGTACTGAAAAAAACTCTTCAATAACTTGAGTGTCTAAAGATGTGATTATCGAGCTAAAAAAATCATTCAAATTTTCTTGGAGATTGTATTGTTTTAGCTGATCCATGAAATCAATTTTAGTCTGAAGAATAAATTCAATCAATAAAGTCTTCTGGACAACAAAAATTTATCCGATATTTTTAGTTAATTGTCTAAATAATCCCACATCCAATATGCTAAGGCGAAATCCCTTTAAGGACATTGCTAAAATGGATAGAATGATTATTATTTTTTTAATTAAGCGAAATAATTAGAAAATACAACTTTCAGTCTAAAAAAGGGGGCAAACATGGCTAAATGGTGTCGTTTTCAAAATAAAAAGACTCAAGAAATGAGTTTCGGCAAACTCAGTCTTGATGAAAAATTCGTGGAAACCATCTCAAGTCATCCTTTTTCAAGCTACAGCCTGACTGGAAATTCAATTTCTGTAGAGGAAATTGAATTATTTTATCCCTGTCAACCTTCCAAGATGATTGGCTTATGGAATAACTATCACGCCTTGGCCCAGCAACAAAACAACGCCATTCCCTCTGAGCCCCTTTATTTTATTAAATCGAATAATTCTTTTTTGAATCCAGAGGGCATAATCAAATTTCCAAAAACAAGTACCGGTCCGGTTGGTCGCGTCATTTATGAAGGCGAACTCGGTATCGTAGTGGGTAAAACTGCGAAAGAAATTTCGGTTGAGGATGCAAAAGATTATATTTTTGGTTACACCTGCGTTAATGATGTCACTGCGCTTGAAATTTTAACTAAGGATGAATCCTTTAAACAATGGACTAGAGCCAAAAGTTACGACACCTTTGGACCTTTCGGTCCATGGATAGAAACCGATGTTTCTTACGAGGATCTAACAGTCAAGACCCTTATCAATGGACGAGAACGTCAAAGCTATCCCTGTTCTGATATGATTTTTAATCCTTATCAAATTTTGAGTTATTTATCGTTTGATATGACTCTAAATCCTGGTGATGTGATTGCTTGCGGTACTTCTCTAGGTACATTGCCTATTAAAGGAGGTCAGATTGTTGAGGTTCAAATAGAAGGTATTGGCAAATTAACCAATACAGTGCAAGATATCTGATTGATTTTGTCGATTAAGTAATAAATGACTGTACTGTGTAGCTTGTTTTAATTTTTTATGTGGTGATAAAAATGAAAATTTGTGTTGTCGGAGCTGGAGCAATCGGTGGCTTACTTGCAGTCAAACTCGCACAATCAGGAAATGATGTGACCGTGATTGCACGGGGGCCGAACTTAAAAGCGATTCAAGAGAATGGGTTTAAATTTATCGAGCATGACGGTACAGAAACGGTTACTCCACTGCGTGCGCTCAGCTCGATTAGTGAGGCAGGACCACAAGACTTAGTCATTTTAGGGATGAAGGCGCACCAAGTAGCTGCCATTGTTCACGAATTGCCGGCCTTATATCATGAAGAAACAATGGTACTCACCGCTCAAAATGGTATTCCATGGTGGTATTTCTTTAAACATGGTGGTGAGTACGAAGGTCGAGTCTTAGAAAGTGTTGATCCTGGTGGTGTCATCGCTGCTAATTTACCGATTGAGAGGGTCGTGGGTACGATTGTTTACCCTGCAGCTGAAATTATCGCGCCAGGAGTTTTAAAGCATATTGAGGGCAACCGTTTTTCTGTTGCTGAGATAGATAACTCTGTCACCCCCAGAATTGAATTACTTTCTAAAACCTTCAAAGAAGCAGGCTTCAAAGCGCCAGTTATCTCCGATATCCGCTCTGAACTTTGGACCAAGCTATGGGGTAATTTAAGTCTTAATCCGATTAGTGCCCTCACCCATGCAACTCTCGTTGATATCTGTGAATTCCCATTGTCACGTGATTTAGTTGCAAAAATGATGAAAGAAGCCCAGGATGTGGGAGAGAAGTTAGGGATTGCATTTCGGGTTTCATTAGAAAAAAGGATTGCCGGAGCTCAAGCAGTTGGTGCTCATAAAACTTCCATGTTGCAAGATATTGAGGCTGGACGTGCCATTGAAAAAGATGCTTTGATTGGTTCTATCGTAGAGCTTGGTCGTATTGTGAACTTACCGACTCCACACATCGATGCTGTCTTTGCTTGTATTAGTTTGCTTTCAAAAACTTTAGCCGATCAGAACGGCCAATTAAAAATCACCACTTAATAAAGAAGAGGACTACGAAAATGAAACGCTGTTCTACCCTGCCAGAATTACTTTCCTTAGGCAATGATGCCGATGCAGCCATTGGTGCGCCAGATCAATTAGATGTTACTTTTAAAAGCTTACGCACTTTTATTACGCAAACAGTCGCCAAATTAAATAGCTTTGGTATCGGTAGAAATGATCGTGTTGCAATTGTGTTAGACAACGGACCGGAAATGGCTCTCGCCTTCATGGCTGTTGCAAGTGGCGCAACGTCTGCACCACTCAACATTTCCTATCGAGCTGATGAATTTCAATTTTATTTAGATGATCTCAATGCAAAAGCCATCATCGTCAAAGTAGGTTCTGAGTCTGCTGCTATTTCAGTTGCTGAAAAATTGGGGGTAGCAATCATTGATCTCCACCCTACTTCTGAATGTGGTGCAGGAACCTTCACACTCAGCTTACGGGGTTCTAAAAAGGCAAAGCTTAAACAAGGTGGATGGGCCAAGCCAGATGATGTTGCCCTCATTTTGCATACTTCAGGAACAACTTCCAGACCAAAAATTGTGCCCCTTTCGCAAACGAACGTCTGCGCCTCTGCAGGTAACATTGCACAAACTTTAGCTTTTACCTCAAAAGACCGTGGCCTCAATATCATGCCTTTATTCCATATTCATGGTTTGATTGCAGGAATTTTGGCACCTCTTTCAGCTGGCGCGTATGTTTCCTGCACGCCTGGTTTTAATGCACTGAAGTTTTTCTCCTGGATGGATCAAATCAAACCGACTTGGTATACCGCTGTGCCAACCATGCATCAAACTATTTTGACTAGAGCCAACAATAATCAAGCGATTATTCAAAATAACCCACTTCGTTTTATCAGATCTTCTAGCTCTTCTATGCCAATGAAAGTGATTGAAGAGCTTGAAGCCTGTTTTAATGCTCCCCTGATTGAGTCTTACGGCATGACCGAGGCTTCCCATCAGATGGCGAGTAATTTACTCCCGCCAGCAAAGCGCAAACCTGGCACAGTGGGAGTTGCTTCAGGACCGAAAATGGCCATTATGGATGAAGATGGCAAGATTCTAGGTGTTGGTGAGACTGGCGAAATTGTAATTCAAGGAGCCAACGTCACCAAGGGATATGAAAATAACCCAAAAGCGAACGCCGAAAATTTCACAAATGGTTGGTTCAGAACTGGCGACCAAGGCACGATTGACGCTGACGGTTATGTGACGATTACAGGTCGTTTGAAGGAAATTATTAACCGTGGTGGAGAGAAAATTTCACCTAGGGAAGTCGATGAAATCCTAATGGAGCATCCAGCAGTATTACAAGTCGTAACATTTGCAATTCCTCATGAAAAACTCGGTGAAGAAGTTGGTGCTGTAGTGGTTCTTCGTGAAGGTAAATCTGCCGAAGAAAAAGACATTCGTACTTTTGCGGCGCAAAAGCTGGCTGATTTCAAGGTCCCGAAAAAGATTATCTTTATGGATGAGTTGCCTAAAGGGGCAACTGGTAAATTACAACGTATCGGTCTTGCAGCAAAATTAGGGCTTTAATTAGATCAGTGCCCCGATTAAGTTCGGGGTACTAGCAAACCCATAAATTACACTCTACCCAAATCGACATTCGAGCGATAACGTTTCAAAAACGGCCAATCATCATTGCAGTGCTTAGAGGATAATTGGCTTTCATCACAATACAAAAAGGTTCTACTATGCCATTCGCTTTGATCCGAAATGTTCAAATTTATTATCAAATCATTGGTGATCAAGGGCCTTGGTTTACCCTCTCAACAGGTGGTAGAAGAAGTCACGCAGAATTTATACCTCTCGCCAAAAAAATAGCTGAAGGTGGCTTTCGGGTTTTACTACATGACCGTCGAAATACCGGTGCATCCGAAGTGTCCATTACTGGACAAGATGGTGAAGAAATAATTTGGGCAGATGACTTAGCAGAGCTGTTACGACAATTAGGTATCGAGAAGGCATTTATTGGCGGCGCCTCTTCTGGTGCAAGATTATCAATCCTAGTCAACCAACGCCATCCCGAAATTGCCAAAGCGCTCGTTTTACTGCGCTTGACTGGTGGAGAAACTGCAGCGAGCAGATTACCGAAAAAATATTACCAACAATTTATTGATGCTGCCAAATCAGGTGGGATGCAAGCAGTTTGTGAAACTTCTGATTATCAAGAACGAATAGCCGCGCGACCTGAAAATCTGGAAGTTTTAATGAAAATGGATCCAGTTGAATTTATTCGTGTTTTAGAAAATTGGCTCAGTATTTTTGTAAGTGGTCCCAAATATCCAGTGATGGGAGTGGAGGAATCGACCCTGCGAGCCATTAAGGTGCCAGTCCTGATTATTCCGGGTAATGATCGAACTCATGCTCGCGAAAATGCAATTGCTGCGGCGCAAATCATTCCCGCAGTAGAATTATTTCAGTTACCGATTGAAGATCAAGATGCAGATATTATTTCTTTTACACAGTGGGCTCCACTAGAGGATGCCATTGCTACTAAGATTATTTCTTTTTTAAAGGACATTCCAGAATGAAGATTCGTCGCGTAGTTACAGGTCATGATGCTAGTGGTAAGGCCATTGTTGAGCAGGATGAAATCTGCTCCAATATTATTTCAAGGCGTGATCATCACTCCAGTATCGTCGTTTGGTCTACTGGTCAATTTCCAGTTGATAATTTGGACTCTAGTAACGGCATCTCTAGAGATGTATCTGTTCTGTCTAAAGAAGATACTGTTTTTAGAATTGTGCAATACGATCCAGGTGTCGCTCCTCGGAATCATCGAACAGAAACGATTGATTACGCGATTGTGATGTCTGGTTCGATAGATATGGATTTAGACGGCACCATTGTGCACCTCAATCAAGGGGATGTAATCGTACAAAAAGGCACTATTCATAACTGGATTAATAATGGTGATGTGCCCTGTGTGATTGCATTCATTTTAATTGCTGCAAAGCCTATCAGCCTTACAGAAGCAACTTTACATGCTGATGGATAGATCCCTAAAAGTATATTTATTTTCTGTATTGATGGCAGTAAGTAGCTTTAGTTTTAGCCAGTCTTATCCTTCAAAATCCGTGAAAATCATTGTGCCATCTGCTCCAGGTGGCGGCTCAGACATTATCGCTAGACAACTAGCACAGTCTTTTACCAAAGCCTTTGGGCAAAGTTTCTTTGTAGAAAATAAACCTGGCGCTGGCAATATGATTGGCATTGAGGCAGTCATGCATGCCCCGCCTGATGGCTATACCTTATTGATGGTACCCACTCCATTGATTCTGAATCCCATATTAATGAAAAATATTGGATACGATCCAGTTAAAGATTTTTCGCCCATCTCTCTGGCAGCGACTGCTCCTAATATTTTTGTGGTGAATCCCAATATTCAGGCAAAAAATTTAAGAGAGTGGATTAATTTAGCAAAAAAAGATCCGAATAAACTGAATTACTCTAGTGCAGGAGTAGGGACCTCACCTCACATGTCGATGGAGTTATTTAATTATCTAGCTGGTATTCAGACAACTCACGTGCCGTACAAAGGGACAACGCCCGCCATTACTGACTTACTCAGTGGCCAGGTAGATGCGATGTTTATTAATCCGCTCACTGCAATGCCGTACATTCAATCAGGCAAACTTCGCGCGCTCGCGGTTTCTGGTAGTAAACGATTAGAGCTTTTACCGAATACTCCGACTGTAATGGAATCTGGTATTAGCAACTATGTCGCATTGCAATGGTATGGCCTACTCGCCCCCGCTGGAACACCAGATAATATTATTCAAATGATTCAAAAAGAAATGGTAAAAGCGCTTCAAAATAAAGAGATAAAGGAGCGTCTATTGGCAGAAGGGGCAGAGCCAATGGGAAGTTCATCAGAAGAGTTCAAAACTTTGATAAAAAATGATTATCAAAAGTGGTCTGAAGTTGCTAGGAGAGCAAAAATCGAAGCGCAGTGAAGTCAACTCCCCTCCCTAAAGGAAGAGGCTTGAAAGGCAAAAGCCTAAAGAGCCCGGTTGACCAGCCTAAGTAACAGAACACCGTTACTGCTTTGGCAGTATGTCATGAACTCAATTTGACTTTAAGTTCATGAGTTGAAGCAAATTGATACTATTCCCCATTGCTTGGTATCCAACTCGATTCGGATGTAATTTATCGCCGGGTCCACCAATAGTACTATCGGGAACAAATTCAGCTTTCATTTGACCGGTTGAGGGATCTATGATTACTTCATCAAAATCTATATAACCAGAAAAAATCGGGGAGGTTTTAATGAATTGATTAAACACCTTTCGCTTTTCATCCTGCTCGGGAAATCCATGAGCGGCGCTCGTGCTGCCTAACGCAGTTGTGAGTGTTGCTCCAACCACCTTAATACCAGCAGCTTTTAAACGACGTACACCATCCGTTAATCCATCGAGTACTACCTGGGTAGTGGCATTACCATTCTTACTGAAATCATTAATTCCTTCTAGCCAAATTAATGTCGAAATCCCAGAAAGACTCAAGACATCTCTCTCAAGTCGCATACTCGAGGAAGGACCCCCTGGAAATGGCTTAGTTGGAGAGTACTCTGCTGGTCCAGCTACCTGATTTCCGCCAATACCTGCATTTAGTACAACTACTTTATTGCCATATGCTTTATGTAGTCGACGGGATAAAACATCCGGCCAGCGGTCATCGCCATTCATCGTTGAAGCTGTTCCATCTGTAATTGAATCTCCAAAAGCCATAATCACTTTGGTATTAATTGGTGCAGACATATCTACAGCATCTAAGAAAAACCAAGAGGCTACAGAATAAGGGAAGACTGATTCCACCTCTTCGCTTGCTTTTGCGCCAGCGTTAGGCGCCGTAACATAGGATGTGGTGAGAGCCTTTGCATGCCATGTCATCGGTCCACTAGCGTTTGGGATATGAAAACTTACTGCGAGATTACGACCTTCTAAATTGGTATTCCCCATTTTTTTTACAAATGGCAGATTCACTGAATCACTCCAGGCATCTTGCCCCGGAGCAATCGTGATGGTTTTTTTGCCTGCAAAGGTCGCAAGTGTATTGCTTCCTTTAACGATCTCTGCACTACCCAACTGTAATCCCACATACACATTATCAAAAGTGACTGGTTGTGTTCCAAGCGCATTGGATAAGCGAATACGAGTGCGATTTCCCCAAATATCGGGACGCACAATGAGGCGGAAGGATTGATTAACAGCACCATTTTCTGCTGAAGGAAAAACTTGGCTTAAGTTAGGTTGGGCCGATGGATTACCGACTGGGTAAGGGCCTTGAACCGAACCAACCCATGAGGTTACCCACTTGTCCTTTTGAGCGAAGGATAACTGACTAAAAGTGGCGAGAAATAGTAATCCTAAAAATATAAATTTGCGCATCAGTTGTCTCTTATTATTATGTGCCAAAGTCCTAAAAAGAACCAAAGTCCTTACTCGAACAATTGTTAATAAAAAAATGAAAGTTAAAAAATATTGCATGTATTAAAGGATCTACAATTAATTTTAATAAATGCTATATTAATTTAATCTAAGATTCACGGTTTGTCAGATATTTTTATTATTATGTAACCATACCATGTAACGATTTGATTAAAAATAACGATGCCTTATTTAAGTAAAATAGCTCTCCTGACCGTTTTAATTCATCCTCTACTTGGGTGGGCGTTGGATTTACAACCGAATGATATCGTGGCACCATTGCCTGATAGAACCATTGCTATGGTTTCATTCTTCAATACTGAAAATACCAATTTCTACAAAAATGGCTCGGTATCTACAATTGGCCCCTATGCGAATCCAGTAATTGATAACGTCAATTACATCGCTAGATTATCTCGAAGTTATACCTTTGGAGACTTACCAGGACTTTCCTTTATACAGGCACCTTATGCAACAACCACTCCATCAGGTTCACTCGCAACTAATCCCTCAAGCAGTGGCATTGGTGATACGACCTTAGCAACGGCAATATGGCCCTACGCCAATCATGACACTAGAACATACTTTGCTGTAGCGGCCTATTTAATCCTGCCAACTGGCTCTTACAATAGCTCACAAGCCTTCAACGTAGGTAACAATCGCTACTCTTCTGACTTACAAGTAGGCTTTCAAAAACGTATCACTCAGAACCTTGAAGGCATTATTGCTATCGACTCTCAGTGGTTTGGTGGAAATAGTCAATGCGCTGCAGCTTGTGGTTCAACTACAAATACGTCGTTAACTCAAAAGCCAGTAATCACTACCCAACTAGGTCCCATCTACAAAATTAATCAAACCTTCACGCTAGGCGCTTCCTATTTTTATGTTACTGGCGGGGCTACTGAAATTAATAATGTCTATCAAAATAATGTGATGAATACGCAACGCTTCTTACTTAGTGCTCTTGCCTATACTGATATTGGCAGATTCTCACTTCAATACGGGCGCGATATCGATGTGCAGAATGGTTTTATGCAGAATCGATTACTGGCTATTCGGTATTTAAAGGCATTCTAAATTACTGGAAAGTTAATTAGGTAGGATTAGTCTCAACTTTTCTGCCAGCACTTTGTTTATTCTCCTAAAATAAATCCCCGCCTTCATGTGAGGATTTACTGAATTCGCTACCAATAACTTCAATCCAGATTCAAAAAATTCATTTTACAGAATAAATTCTTGTTAAAGAACTCTAGTCATTTTTAGCTGGAATAATAGGTAAAAGAATATAGGGAGTGAAGTCCTTTGAGAAGTGGATGTGATTTAGCGTATTAAAAATATGTGGTGGGCGATCCTTTGGATTAGTATGCGTAAAAGGCCCCACACCTTTCATTGGAAATGGCGCATTGGGAATTGGTGCAGCGGTTCCATCGAATTCATAGTCTTTACCACGAATGCTAAGGGCTAACTGGTAGCCTTTCGGAACCACTATAGAGGTTGGCCAGATTTCGACATCTAACTCTTCCGCTTGATTTGGAATCAGCGGTTGTTTTTCGTCATGAGTATGCCAAGGACGGTAAGGAGTCGATTTTTGTGGATCAATTTTACGATGGGATGCACGTAACCAACCCAGTCCAACTGGCGTCCTTGGGTCATTGGAACCGATAAAGACGACCTCTTTGCCTTCAGGATCATAAACGCCAACAACTAAAAATAAATCAGCATCAATTGTGTCTGAGGAAATTCTTAATTTTGCTGCTAATGGACCGGTAATTTCTAAATCTTCAGTCATCGGCGCCGTCATGAAACGAATTCCATCTGACATTGTTTGATAGCTTAAGATTTTCTCAGCGGCGTTTCTTTCAGGGCTTAGACTTTGATTTTCGGGATTTAAATAAAATTTTGTCCATTGAGTTCGAGCGATAGGCCATTCGTTCTCAGGACGTAAGACGAACTTCTCTCCTGGCCAGCGAATATTGAGGGAGACAGGCGCTTGTTTATCCCAACCGGAATCTTCCCCTTTTAGAAAGTAGGAAAAAAATTTCTTTTGCAATGGCTCGCCATACTCACTATAAAAATGGGTAAAGTGTGTATCGCCATGAACTTCTAACCATTTTTGTTTTGAGGCTGAACGTAAATAGCCTTCGTAGTTTCCTCTTGGGTGAAGACCTTGTCCACCCCAATTGGCGGTGGATAGTAAGGGAACGTCTATTTGAGAAAAATCAGCCATCCGTGCATAATAGTAATCATCAATCAATTCTCGATTCAACACTTCAGAATCGATTTCTAATCGATTTCTAAGAAGCTCTTCATCACTTAAATTTAATGGGCCAGCAATTGGATCATTTGTCACAATACTTTTAGATCCGCGGTCGCCAACACCATGTTGCACACCTAACACTTGACGCTTATACCAAGTATCTAAAAAGTCACACAGAATACCACCATGCCTTGCTAATTCTCTGTAGTAATCGGAGGACCCTTCCCACAGGCAGATAGCAGATAAATACTTTGGCTTTGTTGCAGCAACATTCCATTGATTCATGGCATAGTAAGAGATACCGTTTAAGCCCACTTTCCCATTACTCCAAGCTTGCTCACCAGCCCATTCAATACATTCATGAAAGTCCTGTGTTTCTTGTGCTGACCAACAGTCCATCAAGCCTGGAGATCTGCCTGCACCTCTCGAGTCAATACGGATAATGACATAGCCATCTTGCACCCAACTTTCGGGATCGACGAGTTCCCAATTTTGGTATTTATTACTCGTTTTCGTTAGTAAAGATGGAACCGCCCTAGTTAGTCTCGCCCAATGGCTTTTATAGCCTTCTTGAAAATGTAAGCCTTTCGCATAGGGCCCGTAGGACATAATAATTGGAAACTGGCCCTCTCCGATGGGTCGAAATACGTCAGCTCTGAGAGTTAAACCATCCGACATGAGAATGGGCATGTCCCATTCAATTTGCATTCCATCACGCGTTTCCTGTTTCATTTGCATCATGTTTTATCCTAAAAAATTAATTTAATGCATTACCCATTTGATCTACTAGCGTTTTCCATTTAATTCGGTCTTGTTTTAAAAACTCAGGAAATTCAGAAGGTTTAACTTTTGCCACATCAAATCCCTGACGATCTATTACTTGTGAAATAAAATCCTCTGTTTGTGAAATCTCCCAGATCTTCTCACTCAATAATTTCACAATCTCTGGTGGTGTTTTTGCTGGCGCGACCACACCAAACCAGCCTCTTGATTCAAAGCCAGGAAGGCCTGCCTCACTGATGGTTGGAACTTCCGGTAGTGATTTATGTCTTTCTGGTCCCACCATCGCTAAAGCCTTTAATTTATTCGCCCGAATATAAGGCAGAGGTCCGGAAATGGCTGACATCATTACCTGTGTGTTGCCAGAAATTAGATCTGGAAAGGCGGTAGAGGCGCCAATGTAGGGAATATGCACCATTTCAATATTAAGGAGTCGATCCATTGCTTCGGTAGAGACATGACTTTGACTGCCCATTCCATAGGTAGCATAGGACAGGGAGTTGGGCGACTTACGCGCTAAGTCAGCTAACTCTTTGACATTTTTTACCGGTAAATTAGCGTTTACAAAGAGCACTTGCGTTAATTGCGCAACCATACTAACTGCGACAAAGTCTTTTGCTGGATCATAGGGAATATTTTTTTGTGTGGCTGGAGCTAAAGACATCCCCGCGTCACTTGCAAACAGCAGTGTATAACCATCAGGATTAGATCTTGCAACATATTGTGCAGCGATCGCAGTGTTTGCCCCTGGCTTATTCTCCACAATGATTTGATACCCATATCGCTTATTTAACATCTCTACAAGTGGGCGAGCTAAGTTGTCAGCAGGTCCACCCGGAGTAAATGGGACAATTAACTTAATAATATGTTGGGGAAAGGTGCCGGAATTTTTATCCTGGGCAAAACAAAAGTTAATTCCCAAAAAAGAAATAGATAAACTTACAACCATTTTTTTCCACATGGTGTGTCTCCTTATTATTTATTTATCTTACATGAATTCAAAAATAGATAGGTCAAAATTCAAAAAGGAAAGAGTACGAATTTAGAATAATAAAAATTTACTATCTAGAGATTAGTAATTACCCCTAATTCAAATAAAAATCCTCGGAATTACTGATACTCTAAAAATAAAAAAGGGGATAAAAATGAACTTACCATGCTTAGGTGCAAGAGTTTTTAAGAACTTCTATATTTGTATTTCAAGTATGTTGCTTATGACTACGCCATTTGCACAATCCTCTTTTCAAAACTATCCAAACAAGCCAGTAAAAATTGTTATTCCCTTTGCAGTCGGTGGTCCGGTTGATACGATTGCAAGAATTCTTTCACAACGCTTGAGCACTGTGACTGGTCAAACAGTGTTAGTTGATAATCGTGGCGGCGGAGGTGGTGTTATTGGACCGAGTATTGTTACCAAGGCCAATCCAGATGGTTACACGATTTTGCTATCTACGGGTTCGATGACATCAAACCCAGCCTTCAATGCTGATATTCCATTTGACACAATCAAAGACTTCACGCCAGTAACAATGCTAGCTAGAAATTATGGGCAGCTTTTTGTGGTCAATCCAAATATGCCAGTTAATTCAGTTTCAGAATTTATTCAATATGCTAAGACGAGTACTAAAGGTTTAAATTATGGGGCAGCCGGTATTGGCAATATTACCTATATCGCCCCAGAAATGATGAAAACAATGACTGGCATCAAAATGAAAGATATTGAATATAAAGGAACAGCACCAGCCATTACTGATTTGATGGGGGGTCATATCGACCTTTGTTTTGTGGGCACACAAAATTTACTTTCTTTAGTGCAGAGTGGTAAATTAAAAGCGCTAGCAATTACTGGTCCAACTAGATGGAATGAATTACCTGATGTGCCAACAATGCATGAAGCAGGTGTCACAGGATATGAGTTAATTGGTTGGTTTGGTGTTTGGTTACCAGCCAAGGCTCCTCCTGAATTAGTAAATCGTTTATACCAAGAGATAGTAAAAGCATTAGATGACCCGCAGGTAAAAAAACAATTTGAAGAGGCAGGTTTAGTGAGTGTTTTATCTTCTCCAGATAATTTTAAAAAGTTTACTGAAAAAGATTTACTGGCAATGAAAGAATTGGCTAAAAAAATTGGCGCCAATCCAGGTTAAGTAATACATTCATTGCACAAGGAAAGATTTAAGAAATTTAATCAACCTGATTGATTCGTCATTGCGCACCGAAAACCAATATTGTGGTGACCCGCTTTGGGATTACGGGATAAATATCTGCCTCGCTGGGTAGTAGTAATTTCTTGGGCATTTGAATCATGTCCACCACCTCTCGTTGCACGGACCGGTCCCGCACTTTGGTTTTCTCTACCTTCGTCCTGTTTGTAAGGATAAAGACGATAAGCGCTGGATACCCACTCCCATTGATTACCGGCCATATCTAAAATTCCATAGGGACTTGCTCCTTCTGGGAAAGCATCAACTGGCGCTGATGAATTAAAGGGTGCGCCAAACAGCGCTAATTTGGCATTTGGTGGTGAGTTACCCCATGGATATTTCCGACCATCTAGACCACGCGCTGCTTTTTCCCACTCAGCCTCAGTCGGCAATCTCTTATTTAACCATGCGCAGTAATCACGCGCTCCGACCCAACTCACTTCATTCACGGCGTGTGATGCATAACCCTGATCAGCTCGCCATGTTGAGTTTTGGAGATGGATTCTAGCGTCATGATCGTCATCATCATAAAAGCTCTCACCTTGCTGATTTTGCAGACCACGAGAGTTAAGAAAAAGCGCAAAATCAGCATTACTGACCGGAAGAATATCTAGATAAAATGCTTTAACAAAAGTAGTATGTTCAGGTTTTTCATCATCGGGTCCCACATTAGAGCCCATCGTGAAAGCCCCCTCTGAAATGAACGCCATCGTTTTGGCTAGGCTTGGTTCTTTAGCATTTACTTTGGCTTGAACCAGTAATACTAGAGCAAGCAAATAAAATATACCAGGGCATACCCGCTTAGCAAAATATGCTGATGTAACTTTAGTATGCATTTTTCTCCAATATTTTATAAAGCTTGCTAAATTGTAACAACGACATTCTTACAGTGAATATCCTCAGAGACATGAGCAAAATTTGATGATAACTCTGAAGTTTTATATTATCAAATATCCTAAATCGATGTGTGTGAAGATATAGATTATCAAAAGTTATTAAACGGATAATTTCTACGCCAACTTTGGATTAAATTGAATTGACTAAACCTTAGTTTGGATTCGAAGATAATTAGTGAAATTCATACCATGTTTGGGGGAGCTGAACTTAGTTAGGATTGATCCAACGAACTTTTTTCTTAATAACCTAAATAGTCGTTGGTATTTGATTAATCAGTTAAATTGATCAAAGAGTTTCCATACTCTTTATGTAAGAATTTGGAATTAAGTTTAATCATCCACTTAATTCCAAATTTGCATTTTAAA
The DNA here is from genome assembly GCF_003072505.1 of Polynucleobacter rarus. GTDB lineage: Bacteria > Pseudomonadota > Gammaproteobacteria > Burkholderiales > Burkholderiaceae > Polynucleobacter > Polynucleobacter rarus. Next base: position 150,545 of record NZ_NTGB01000001.1, on the reverse strand, counting down.
AAAATGAGGCTATACGGGTTTCATAATGATCGGAATAATGTCTAAAAATGGTTTTGGTATCAGGGCACTTTCCCCTCGATAGAGGTCTTCCAGTATGAAAATGAGCGATATCAGCATGGAGATACCTAGTGTCACCCCACCTACATAAAAGATCATTCTCGACAATGGATTAATGAACCATCCAAAGAATATCAATACAGATAAGAAGCAAGAAAGTGATCCCCATAGATATGTTTGTAAATATAGCCTAGTAGTCGCTATCCGGGCATCTCTAATATCAACCACTTGTGTTAGGGTAATGTCTATATCTCCCTTTATGGTATCTTGTTCGCTTGAACGTGGAGTTAAGTTACTAATTGCTTTTGTCAACTCTTTCAGTTTGACGGCAGTAGTGTCACTTCCCTTATCATTTTGCAATTCAGGCCATTCATCATCAACGATAGACTGAACGTACTTTACCAAAGCAACCTTTGCTTGATTGGCATCGTCCGATTCATAACGAGTCAACAAACTTGCAATTTTTAAATTAAGTGTTGCCTCTCTAGAAACAAGATCCTCCACGTTCTTATGATCGCCTTGCAATTGCACCAAGCTAAATCCAATCATCACTAAAGCTAGTGTAATAAACATTTTGTAAGACTCATCAGCACCAGCTGCAATTGAATCTCTAGGATTTAAATCCAGTTTATATCTGATCGTTGCGGGGATAATCACCGAAATCAGTAAAAAAGAAAATACAAATATAAATCCAATTTGGTAATTAGATAAGGTGTGTAACCAGTGAGCCATAGTGAGATCCTTTTTAGAGCTTTTAGAAAAGAATAATGAGATTGATCATAAAGTTCATATCCATTTTTTTGTTGTAATCGATTGTGCCGATTGCTTTTGCTGAACTACCTGTATAGTTTTTATGCGCTCCAGGCCATTCCATTTCATGATACGAATTAGCTAATGCATCTCCTGGTGCTCTTAGTTGGGAACATGAGCGATTCGCAGAAGTTACTGCCCCAACTCCGGACTTTCCACTACCGCACCCCCCATTTGAATACTTTGGTTTAGTTCCGCTCAAACTGTTCCTAGCATCATCAATTGAATTGATATTAGAGTTGTTACTATTACCTGTTCTATTGAGCCCATTTTTAGTTGAAGAATAGGTCTTTCTTCTTGGAGTGAAATCTCCCTTTGTTACATTTGAACCAAAATTAGAACCATTCGGTCTAGCAAAGTTGGAAATATTTGAATTAATATTATTCTGAAGATTTGCACCTGCTTTGGAATTAGCTTTATTGTTACCATTTCCTTTACGGGCTGCTTTACCTTGATTACTTGAAGAAGTATTTGTTTGTGGTCTAGCTCTATTATTCGCAGTGGTAGTTGCTTGTGAAGTAGTTGTATTATTTCCTAATGAAGGTTCACTACCATTATTTGAGTTAGAGTTTTGTGAGGAGGTTAAAGCTGTTCCATTAGTTATGGAATTATTTGCTAGTTGTACAACCACGCCATTAGGGTTAGCTAACGGTCCACCCATACCAGACACTGATGATGGGGAGGAACTGACATTAGAAGTAACGACAGAGCGATACGTAAGAGGTGTTCCAGCATTAGTTACAGGTGCAGGACTTACATTAAATGAACCAGAATTTGGTAACTGATAATTACTACTTAGGGCACTTCCGCCAGATACAGCAATCGCTAAGTTATTGATGCTTGTACCAACATAACTTCCAGCATTAGGACTGGAAGTTTGCGCGCTTCCAGAAGTGAGGGAAATTATTTCACCATTTTGTGCTCCGCTCACCATCATATTGAGATAAGTGAAGGTTCCAGTACCGTCATAGACTTTAGTACCAGAAACCGTTAATGGTGCTTTAGCAATTAGTATGGTTCCACCAAAATTACCATTAACTCCACCACTATTAGTTGGGGTGACACCATTTACACCGTTGTTACTCAATGAAGAATTGACGATGATGTAATCGGATGCATTCGGACCTGTTAAAGTCGATCCATTATTAATGATTGTTTGTGAACCAGCGTTTATTCCATTGATAGTGAGTGAAGTGGTACTACTTACGCTAGTACCACTTACCACACCCGTTAAGACTGTAGAATTAGCTATTACGTTACTACCATTGTAAGTTGTCAAGCTAGGAGTAACCGTCGCAGTGAGGCTGGCAGGATTAACTGTTAATGATCCAGTTACATAACTAATTGTGTAGTTGGATAAACCAGTTCCACTTGCTGCTAGACTCGTATCGGTGTAAGTATTAGCATGTAAGCCACTACCTAAGCCACTCACAGAGGCGATTGTATCTGAACCAAATAATTGACCACTCGTAATACTGTAAGTGTTTGTAAGTGTCGTGTTATTGAAGGTTGTATTAGTCGTTCCACCACTAATCGTCAGTGCTGCCTTCGCAATGATTGCGGTACCAGCCACAGAGGATGGCATAGTAATTGAGTAATTAGGATTGTTAACGCTCACGTTGGATACTGTTGCAGATTGCGTTCCTACATTCGCACTACCAAAGGTGAAGGTACCACTTGCAGTGGTTGTTGCAGCGTCAGCTGGCAATACACCACTTAAGGAAATAGTTCCAGCTCCTAGTGTGCTGCCGTTATACGTTTTAGCATTCACTAGGGCTGTGCCAGTAATTGCGAGAGGGTTAATCTGGATAGTGCCATTAGTGGTTGTAATACTGTAATTCGACAGTGATGTACCTGATCCAGCTACTGGCAATAAGTTATCCGTAATGGATCCTTGCACTACGTTGGTCGCTTGGGCTGAACCAGTTGCAGTAATGGTTTCACCAGGTACTACACCTGTCACAGTATAAGTATTTGTTTGTAAGTTACCGTTATAAGTTGGTGTAGTTGTATTACCAACAATCGTCAAAGTTGCTGGGGTAATGGTCGCTGATCCTGCTGATGGTGCAACGGTGACTGAGTAATCGGTATTGTTAATCGTGACACCTGATACCGTTGCTGATTTTGTAGCACCTGCATTTGCATTAGCGAATGTAAAGGTACCACTTGCAGTTGTACTTCCTTGATCTGCTAGTAGTACTCCGGTTAATGCAATTGATCCCGTTCCAGCCGTCGTGCCGTTATAGGTTTTACCGTTTACTTGAGCCGTTCCTGTAATCCCTAGTGGGTTAACCTGGATAGATCCGTTCGTCGTTGTAATACTGTAGTTCGATAGTAATGTGCTTGCCCCAGCGACCGGTACTAAGTTGTCAGCAATCAATCCTTGTGCTACGCGTGTTGCTTGAGCTGAACCAGTGGCAGTAACCGTCTCTCCAGGTATTAAACCAGTTACGGTATAAGTATTCGTTTGAGGATTACCGTTGTATGTTGGCGTGGTGTTATTACCAGTTACCGTTAATGCTTTTGGCACAATCACAATCGTTGAACCACTATTGTTCGGACCAGCTCCAGGGGTAACTTGATTATTTGCAGCGCCACTGCCACCGTTATTGAGGATTGATGAGCTAGCAATCACATAATCACCAGCATTAGGGCCTGACAAGGTTGTACCATTATTCGTAATCGTTTGTGTTCCAGCATTCACTCCACTTAATGTGAGTGAAGTAGTTCCATTAACAGTCGTGCCATTAATCACTCCATTTAGAACAGTCGCATTGGCGAGAACGTTGGTACCGTTATAGGTTGCAACATTTGGTGTAATTGCAGCTATCAATGTTGCTGGGTTTATTGTTAAGCTTCCAGGTACATAACTAATCGTGTAGTTCGATAAGCCCGTTCCACTGACTGAAAGGCCAGAGTCATTGTAAGTATTAGCATGCAAGCCACTTCCTAAGCCACTGACTGAAGAGATAACGTCAGATCCGAACAGTGCACCACTTGTAATACTGTAGGTATTAGTGTGAGTCGTGTTATCGAAGGTCGCACTATTCGTACCGCCGGTAATTGTCAAAGTAGCAGCAGTAATGGTTGCACTACCTGCTGATGGCGGTACAGTAACTGAGTAATCTGTGTTGTTAATCGTGACACCTGATACCGTCGCTGTTTTCCCTAAACCAGCGTTAGCGTTCGCGAAGGTAAAGGTGCCACTTGCACTTGTTGTTGCGACATCGGCTGGTAATACCCCAGTTAATATAATCGTTCCAGTTCCAGAGGTTGTGCCGTTATAAACCTTGCCATTAACCTGAGCACTTCCAGTGATCGCGAGTGGATTTACTTGGATAGAACCATTGGTCGTTGTAATACTGTAGTTCGAGAGCAATGTTCCAGCACCTGCGACTGGTACTAAGCTGTCAGCGATTGAACCTTGCGCAACGTGGGTTGCTTGAGCAGAACCGGTTGCAGTAATGGTTTCACCAGGTACTGCACCTGTCACGGTATAAGTATTAGTTTGTAAGTTACCGTTGTAAGTTGGCGTGGTTGAGTTACCAGCTATTGTTAAATTTGCTGGGGTAATTGTTGCAGTACCTGCTGATGGCGCAACGGTGACGGAGTAGTCGGTATTGTTAATCGTGACACCTGAGACTGTTGCAGCTTTAGCAGCACCTGCATTTGCATTAGCGAATGCAAAAGTACCACTTGCAGTTGTACTTCCTTGATCTGCTAGAAGTACTCCGGTTAATGCAATTGTTCCCGTTCCAGCGGTCGTTCCGTTATAGGTTTTACCGTTGACTTGTGCCGTTCCTGTAATTGCCAGTGGGTTAACCTGGATAGATCCATTGGTCGTCGTAATACTGTAGTTCGAAAGTAATGTGCTTGCCCCAGCGACCGGTACTAAGTTATCAGCAATCAATCCTTGTGCTACGTGCGTTGCTTGAGCAGAACCGGTAGCAGTAATCATCTCACTTCCAACTAAACCTGTTACGGTATAAGTATTGGTTTGAGCATTACCGTTGTAGGTTGGCGTAGTTAAACTACCAGTCACTGTTAATGCTTTTGGCACAATCACAATCGTTGAGCCACTATTGTTTAAACCAGCACCAGGTGTCACTTGATTATTTACAGCGCCAATCCCACCATTGTTCAGGATCGATGAACTTGCGATTACGTAATCACCAGAATTAGCACCTGATAAGGTGGTACCGTTATTCGTAATCGTTTGTGTTCCAGCATTCACTCCACTTAATGTGAGTGAAGTAGTTCCACTAACAGTCGTGCCATTAATCACTCCATTTAGAACAGTCGCATTGGTGAGAACGTTGGTGCCGTTATAGGTTGCAACATTTGGTGTAATTGCAGCAGTCAGGGTTGCTGGATTAATAGTTAGACTTCCTGGTACATAACTAATGGTGTAGTTCGATAAGCCTGTTCCACTGGCTGAAAGGCCAGAGTCATTGTAAGTATTAGCATGTAAGCCACTTCCTAAACCACTGACTGAAGAGATAATATCAGATCCAAACAGTGCACCACTCGTAATATTGTAAGTATTGGTATGCGTCGTGTTATCAAAAGTAGCACTCGTATTTCCGCCACTAATTGTCAAAGCTGCTTTACCAATTACAAGTGATCCTACGTTATAGCTAATTGTGTAGTTGGATAAGCCTGTACCCGTTGCCCCCGAAATGGTTCCTGTGTAAGTACCAACATTAGTACCCGATCCAGCTGTATTGGTTGCAAACCCAGTAATCGTGTCACTTCCTAATAAACCACTGGATGTGTAAGTTGTTAAACCAGACTGAGCCGATCCATTGTAGGTAAGGTTTGAACTGCCCTGAGTTACCGAGAGATTCGCTTTACCAATAACCAGTGATCCAGCGTTGTAAGTAATTGTGTAGTTGGATAATCCAGTTCCAGTTGCTCCCGAGATGCTGCCTGTGTATGTGCCAACATTAGTACCTGTAGCAGCAGTATTGGTTACAAAGCCTGAAATCGTGTCGCTTCCTAATAATCCACTTTGTGTGTATGTTGTTAAACCGGACTGAGCAGATCCATTGTAGGTAAGGTTTGAACTACCTTGTGTTATAGAAAGATTCGCTTTACCAATAACCAGTGATCCACTGTTGTAACTAATTGTGTAATTGGATAAACCAGTTCCAGTAGCCCCTGAAATAGTACCTGTGTAGGTGCCAAAATTAGTACCCGTTGCAGCAGTATTGGTTGCAAACCCAGTAATCGTGTCACTGCCTAATAAACCACTTTTGGTATAAGTAGTTAATCCAGACTGGGTAAATCCATTGTAAGTAAGGTTTGAACTATCTTGTGTTACAGAAAGATTCGCTTTACCAATAACTAGTGATCCACCGTTATAGCTAATTGTGTAGTTGGATAATCCTGAACCTGTTGCACCTGAAATCGTACCAGTGTAAGTTCCAGCATTAGTCCCCGTTGCAGCATTATTGGTTGCAAACCCAGTAATCGTGTCACTTCCTAATAATCCACTTGGAGTATAAGTTGTTAGGCCATTTTGAATTGCGCCATTATAGGTAACGTTACTTGCGGAATTCTGTGTAATGCTTAAGTTAGCTTTATTAACAGTAAATGTTCCAGGATTGTATACAAAGGTGTAATTTGACAATCCAGATCCAGTTGCGACTGACGGTGTATCTGTAAAGGTACCTGATTGTGCTACAGCACTATTAGTTACGGGTGTAGCCCCTAATTTAACAACGTGTGTAACAGAGCTGACAGAGTCATTTGAAGCAGTAACAGTTCCAGTTGAGGCTGTAAATCCGGAAACAAGTCCGGAAACGGTATAACCGTTATTAGCTAAAGTTCCGTAATTACTTACCCCGTCGTAAATACTATTTGTTGAATTGCCAGTAATAGTTAAAGTTGCAGGTGTAATAGTGTAAGTTGAAGTTCCAGTAGTGGTAACCGAGCCATATGGGGATGAAATTTTTGCTGTTCCGATTAAGGAAGTCGTACTCTGAACTAAATTTGAATTAGTTACGGTCCCCAAATTACTTGCAAAGGACAAACTTGCAAGAACTTGTGCAGTTGTTGGGGCTGAACCAAAACCTCCACCTGTGACTGTTGGAGTGGCGTGACTAGCGCTTTGAATCCAAGTATTTGCAGAAGTAGAGTTATATGCAGTTCCATACACGGCTGAGTAGTTACCTGTTAATGCAACACTTATTGTTGGGGATATTACGCCCACACGATAGTTCACGTTATTTAAAGTCGTTGAATTAATTGCGCCCATCACTCCACCAACTTGGCTATAAGCAACGTTAGAAGCTACTGAGGCATTTGCTGAGGTTACGCCTGCAGCAGTTTCAATAGCACCGCCAGTAACTGACGTAGGTTGTGCCATAGATAAAGAAATTACACCACCCCCAGTATTTACAAGAGTTCCAATAGCTGTAATAGTTCCGCCAGTAATAGTTCCAGCAGCTATGCTACGACCACCAGTAATATTAATACCACCTGTACCTGAATCATTTAGCAAAGAGGAGCTATTAATATTTCCCGTTGAGGTTATCGTTATATCCCCTGAACCAGTATTTGTTACTGTATTTTGTAAGCCAGTAACACCGTTAGCGTTCATATTAATTTGACCGTAAGCACCAGAAGATGTTCCTGAAGTAGATGTACCAGTAATCGTCACACCAGAAACTGCACTGATTGATGCCCCATTTTGAATAGATACGCCAGTAGATGAAGTACCTGTTAAATTGATGGATCCCCCAGAGGTGAAAATACCGCTAGTATTATTCATTGCAACATCACCGGCCGTTGTTGTACTAGCTGTGATGTTGATGTTGCCCGAAGTAGTGGTTAAATTTGGCGTTGATACCATGTACACACCAATACCCGTGGTTCCATTACTTGAGCCGTTCATTGTAATATTACCTGTGGCATTCATACCGTTATATGTGCTTCCGTTATAGGTAAACGGATTAGACTGCTGAATATAGATGCCGTAAAGTCCGCCTTGAACAGCACTACCAGCTGCCCCCGCAGTTGAAAGATTTGCAATGGTAGTTCCTGTTGAGTTCGTTACTGAACCTGAAACGGCATCTTGAACTACAAAATTGCCACCAATCTTAGTTGTGATTTGGTAAAGGCGTGCACCAACACTTGAATTATATTGTCCCGCATTTGCACTAATAATGAAGTTACCGCCCGCTTGAACAAACATTACGCCATTGGCACCAGTTGTTAAAGCAAATGACGACTGAAGATTATCGGTATTGTAGTTGTACGCATTAACTATAACGTTACCAGTTGCAACAACGGAGCCGTTATCAAGAGTAACAGCACGTCCCCCGCTACTAGCCGCAGCAGAACCACCATTAATAGTAATATTACCGTTAGCAAGTATGTCTTCATTAACATGACCCACTTGATTCATAATGCGAATACCTGTCGCAATGTTCACACCGTTGACTGCGGTAACACCGATTAGGTTAACGTCACCAGCTAAAGTCTTTAAACCACCATAAATACTCATACCATTGTTTTGGGTTGATAAACCAGTGATATTGATATTGCCAGTTGTCGCAGTAATGGTTGAAGTTCCGGTCATGAGAAACGCATCAAGCGAGGTCGCAGGTGAAGCACTATTTACTGCATTAATCGTAATAGCATTCGTCCCAGCATACAATCCAGATGAAAGGCTTCCATTAACCAAGATAGCAGTAGCGGTTGTCGAGACAGTTGATGCGTTTGTTAGAGTAATAAAACCAGTTGAGGGAGTTCCGCCTGATCCTGCTGTTCCACCATAGGTATTATCCAAAAGAATATAGCCCGGCATTGTTACTGTAGCTGGAACAGTTATTGCTCCGCCAGATGCTTTTACGATATAGTTAATTGCAGTATTAGATGCAGCCACACCACCTGTTAAGGTCAGGGCCCCTGAAGTAATTGTAGAGTTTTTGTTTCCGCTGGTAGTATCGTAAGTAATGCTAGATAGATTGCCACTTGTATTGGCTGCGACTGTTATTGCGCCTGTTTGATTAATGGCGTTATTAGAAACAAAACTAATGTTGCCGCCATTTGCATTGTCAGTAATAGCACCCGTTTGCGTAATACCGGTAGTAGCTCCAGCAGTACTATCATTACCTGTCACAGAAATATTACCACCGCCTGAATTAATCGTCATGGCACCTAAAGATACGACCGTTGCAGCAGTTGTACCTGTTCCCGAAACAGTAATAGAGTTTGCGGTAATTAAGCCTGTTGTTGCAATGGTTGTACCGGTGGTCGATGTACCCGTTATGCTGACATTTCCGGTGGTCGCTGTAATCGGACTGCTAAATGTAATGCCAGCACCTGTAGAGGTGGTTGTGTTTAATGAAATATTTCCAACGGATGCAGTTAGACTATCATTAGCTGCGGCGTCATTAATGCCAATACCAGCAGTGCCAGCGATTGCCTTCAGCGTAATTGCATTAGAACCTGCTAAGGCTCCAGATGTTAATGCGCCGCTAACCGTGATTGCTGTACCAGTTGTTGCATTCGCAGCTAAAGTGACTCCACCATTGGTGTTGTCCACTAGGATATAACCTGGAACGTTGGTAGCACTGATGTTTAAAGCTGAGCCAGATGATTTCAGAACATAATTAATGGCCGATGAACTAGTTCCAGCCCCAATACCCAATGCACCTGTAGCAATAGTACTATTTAGATTACCGCTAGTTGTGTCATAAGTAATCGTTGAACCTACACCAGAAGTATTAGGAACTAAAGTTATCGCTCCCGCTTGAGCAATTTTGTTATTAGATGTGAATGTAATATTTCCGCCACTCACATTTTGTGAGATGACACCAGTTTGCGTAATGCCTGTATTGCCACCAGCAGTTCCAGTACCACTCACAACTAGACCTCCGCTTGCAGTATTCGTAAATACAGGCGAACCACTAAAACCAAGATTAGCAATTCCGTATCCAGCAGTTACTAGAGAAGTTGACTGCGTAGTAGCAACAGTACCGCCAGTCCACAAGGTATTAATGTTCGTACCAGCACCAGTAGTTAATGCCGTAGTACTTGTTTTAGCTCCAGTCTCAGTTGCAATTAATTGACCACCAATGATCTGAAGATTTAACTGCACTATTCTTGTCAAAGGCGCAGTTGCCGCACCCCAACCTAATAAATAGTTCGCATTCGTAGCAGTATTACCAGCCACGGCATACACCACTGTGGCTGATTGAATATTACCTGTGAGCCCTGCATTCGTTCCAGCAATCGCAGCGGAGGTCAAAGTTGGTAGTGTCGCAATCGTGCCAATGTAGGTGCCACTCGTATTAGAAATAAAACTTGGTGCCGAAACTGTACCCGAGACGTAAAGTCCGTTCACAGTCATCACACCTAAGCTCGTGATGGTTGTGGCAGTTGTAGCAGTACCGTTCACCATAATACCTAAACCGGTTATCGCACCAGTTGCAGCAATGGTGGCTCCAGTCGTTGAAGTGCCGGTAATGCTGACAGAACCAGAGGTAGCGGTGATTGGGCTAGCATAAGTAATACCCGCACCAGTAGAAGTTGTAGAGGTAAGGCTAATATTACCAATTGGGGCAGTTAATGAGTATGTTGTTGCGGCGTCATTAATACCAATACCACCAGTACCTGCTATTGCTTTTAAAGTTATTGCATCACTACCTAATAGTAAACCACCGGACGATAAAGCACCATTCACAGTCACTGCAGTACCGGTGGTTGCATTGGCAGCTAAAGTAGTTCCACCATTCGTGTTATCAACCAAGATACTTCCGGACACATAAGTAGCACCAATCGTCAAAGCTGAGCCATTCGATTTCTGTACATAATTAACTGGACTCGTATCTCCATTCGAGTTAAAGGTAAAAGCACCAGTAATGATCTTACTATTTACATTACCTGAAGTCGTATCGTAAGTTATTGTCTGAGCGTGGTTAGTGGTATTTGCTGTTGCAAAGCTAATCGCAGCGACAGAATTAATATCACCGTTAGTAACGTAACTGACGTTACCACCGTTCGAATTATTGGTAATAGCGCCCGTCGTTACATTGATACCGCCAGTGATACAACTTGTTCCAACGGTGGAGGTCAATGTCAAAGCATCAGCAGCAGTTGCAAAAGTATTTGGTAAACCAGCATCCAAGGCACTAATCGTAATGCCGCCCGTTATATTAATACCTTCACCCGTTAGGTTAGGATTGGTTGCTGTAATGACTACTTTTGGAGCAGTAATTAAGGCTGCAATTGAAACGCCGTACACTGTTGTGGAATTTGTAGAAACAATATTCACGACTCCACCAGTAGTCGTAATGGTTCCACCAGCAACTGATGACACACCAATATTCGTACCACCACTCGAGGTTAAAGTAACACCGGTAGCTGCTGAGATTGCTGCACCCACTTTAATACTGAGTTGTGGAGTCACTAAAGAACTCGTTAAATTGACACTACCTGAATAGCTAGTAAATGGTGAGGTTAAATAAATAGCTGGGGTATTTAAAGAAGCACCACCTGTGCCAAAAGTGGTTAAGGTAATATCGCCCAAGGCATTAATTGGCGAATTTATTGCGAATCCGCCAGGTGTATAGGCAATACCCGTTGGGCCTATCACGCGAATATTAGCTGTGAAAGTGCCGCCGGCATTGATAACTTGATTTGCACCAGGCTCCCATGCACCATAGTCCATATTGCCTGGAATCATGGTATTGGTACTTCTACTCGTAGTGAGTATCACATTACCACCACCAGTTGTTGAAGCACTTACTGCCAAACCATCATTCGTTGTATTAATTTGTAAATTATTGTGAGTCCACACGATACCATTTTGAATGGAACCCATCGTATTAGTAATACCAGCAGTGCCTAAGCCACTGATGGTTCCACCTGTTCCATCGAGCACTACGTAACCACCCCGAGTAATAAACTGGGCATTTTGACCTTTACCTGCATCAATGTTATTACTGCCGTTTACAAAGGCGTAAAAGTTTGCATAGGTATTCGCTGTATAAAAAGACTCAGCCAAAATATTAATCGGAGCTGCAGCTGTTCCTGGTGCATTTTGAATAATGCTGCCATTAATGGTGATCGTGGAATTAGACAGAATGGTTACATTAACTGGCGAGGTAATCGAAGCGCCTTGCGAGCTAATGGATTGAATTGTGATTGCACTGTTACCGTTCCCACTTGTCGTGTCGTATTTAATACTCTGAGCGTGATTCGTATTATTAGCCGCTAAATTCAGTGCACCGGTAAGAGAAATATCACCGTTGGATTGGAATAGCAAATCTCCACCACTAGATTGAATGGCAACCGTTCCCGTGGAGGAGATTCCGGGATTCCCCGCATTAGAAGTTTTGTGGTTAGCAATGACTGAAATTGCTGCAACATCAGCTGTTGGGAAAGATGCAGCACTAGTAACCGTTAAGTTAAAAGCGCCCAATGAAACGACAACCGCGGTACCTGAGTTAATCCCGTTCAGATAAATACCAACCCCTGAAGTTAAATTACCACCTAGGGTAATCGCACTCGAGGTAGTAGCATTTGGTGTTGGGGTCGCTATCACATTTGTTGCCGTTAAATCAGAAACGCCTGCAGTAGTACAACCGTAGCAAGTATTATCTATACGAATATACCCAGGCATCGTAATCGCGCCGGGGGTAATCGGTGCTCCGTTTGATAGAGCAATAAAGTTAATTGGACTCGTACTAGAACCACTAATGGTGATAGCACCATTCACTAAGGTTGATAGGTAGTTGCCACTGGTTGTGTTAAAAGTAATTGATGAAGCGGTTCCGCTAGTATTTGCAACTAATGTAATAGCACCAGCCTGAGCAATTTTGTTATTAGAAACAAAACTGATGTTGCCGCCATTTGCATTGTCAGTAATAGCACCCGTTTGCGTAATACCAGTAGTTGCTCCAGCGGCACTATCATTGCCAGTCACTGAAATATTACCGCCACCGGCATTAATCGTCATGGCACCTAAAGATACGACCGTTGCAGCAGTTGTACCTGTTCCCGAAACAGTAATAGAGTTTGCGGTCATTAAGCCTGTTGTTGCAATGGTTGCACCGGTGGTCGATGTACCCGTTATGCTGACATTTCCGGTGGTCGCTGTAATCGGACTGCTAAATGTAATTCCAGCACCTGTAGAGGTGGTTGTGTTTAATGAAATATTTCCAACGGATGCAGTTAGACTATCATTAGCTGCGGCGTCATTAATGCCAATACCAGCAGTGCCAGCAATGGCTTTTAAAACGATTGCATCACCACCTAATAGTAGGCCGCCTGATGATAAAGCACCATTCACTGTCAATGCTGTACCAGTGGTTGCATTGGCAGCTAAAGTAGTTCCACTGTTGGTATTATCAACCAAGATACTACCTGAAACAGAGGTCGCACCAATCGTTAGTGCTGAACCATTCGATTTCTGTACATAATTAACTGGACTCGTATCTCCAGTCGAGTTGAAGGTAAAAGCACCAGTAATGATCTTACTATTTAAATTACCTGAAGTCGTATCGTAAGTTATTGTCTGAGCATGATTGGTGGTATTTGCAGTTGCAAAGTTGATTGCTGCAGTTGCTGTGATGTCACCGTTAGTAACGAAACTGACGTTACCTCCGTTCGAATTATTCGTTATTGCACCAGTCGATACACTAATACCACCGGCTTGACCCGATGTGCCAACGGTAGATGTAATTGCTAAAGCATTTCCGACCGAAGTAAATGTATTAGACGCTCCATTCTTATTAGCACTAATGGTAATGCCTCCAGTTACAGTTGCGCCAGTACCACCTGCGGTATTATTTGTAGCTGTAATTAATACTTGTGGTGCAGTAATCAAGCCGGCCAAATTGACAGCCAAAATTCCGGAACCGGTAGTAGTACTAGTAATGTTAACGGTTCCATTTGCACTGGTAATGGTGCCTAGGGCTGATGTATTCACTCCAATCCCAATTAAATTGTTGTTGGTAATTGAAACTCCGGACGCCCCTGAAATGGCGGCAGTTGCATCTACACCATATGTTAAGGATGCTCCGCTTCCGGTTGTATTAAGTGTTACCGACCCAGCATAAGAAGTTAATGCTGATTGAATTTTTATCATGCCTGTTGCCGTGGCTAAGGAGGCGGTAGTGTTTGTGGCGGTAATCGATAAATTGCCATAGGATGTAATTGGGGATGTTGTAACATTCCCGCCGGTAATAAAGCCCATTACTGCTGTACCACTTGTGCTAATATTAATTGTTGCAGTACCGCCAACATTCAAGGGTGCAATTGCGCCAAGCTCAAATGCTCCAGCTCCAGTCCCTAAACTGCGACTGCCTGCAGCTGCAAAGTTTCCACCTGTGGTAGCTGCACCCACCGCGAGACCATCAGTAGTTGTACTCAGGGTAATAGAACCACCTGTTGTAATTCCACCATTTGTAATGAGGCCAGGCGTTATGGTTGAACCAGAAATTGTCCCGCCCGTAGCATCAAGTAATAAATTTCCGCCTTTTGTAGTAATTGAACCGGAGATATAAATATTACTGCCCAGAATCGTACCGGTTGTATTACCTGAATAGAAGGATTGCATCGTCACATTAATTGGACCGCTACTTGAACTAATAGCACCACTACTAATTGCTTGACCACCAGCTAATACTTTTAGATTAACCGTGCCGGCTCCGGAAGATGTGATTCCACCCGATAAAGTAATATTCTGAGCTTGAGTTGCACTATTTTCTAAGATCAGGGTACCTGTAACTCCAGAAGCTGGAGCAAAAGCAAGTGCGCCACTTTGGGTAATAGTTCCAGTCGCAACCACATTGACAGTGCCACCTGCATCTACTGCAGCTTTAATATCTGCTGTGCTAATGTTGGAGACTCCAGCTGTAGCCAGTGCGGATGCTAGTGAACCTGAAGTTGAAGCAGAGGCCGTAATAGTAATATTGGTTGGATCAAGCAACCATTGGTTTGCAACTACCGTATTAAGTTGAGTACCCAATAAATCGGCGGAAGTTTCAACACGATTTGCAGTCAAAGTTGAATTACTAACTGAAGCAATTTTTGCCAGTGCACCATAACCATATATTGGTCGACCAATAGTGATATCACCATTTTGGGCAACTAGTGTTGAATTATTAATTTGGATTTTTTCACCGAAAACTACGATATTGCCGTTTGGTGAATAAATAGCGCTTTGGCTATCTAAGATAATGTTACTTGAAGTAATACTGTTATTTGAATCTACTGCTGTTACAACTGCGTTATTAATAAAAGATATTAATGATGGAGGAGCAGTTGCTGGGGGTGCTAAAGTAGAGCCATTACTGAGATTATTAATCTGCCCTAAATTAATGACTCCACCTTGAGATAAACCCTCAGAGCTAATTAAAGCCCCAATAATCTCGGTTAGGGTTTTACCGACAATAGTAATATTTCCGCCATTATTTATCTTACCAATCGAATCAATAATGCCATTATTATTTACATTACCAGATATCGAAATAATATTTATTGTTCCACCATTAATACCATTTGCAGAAATATAAGCATTAGAACCTATATTAATATCTCCAGTAGAAATAATATTAATATTACCTCCATTAGAAGTATAAATAGTATTATCTGAATTTAAACCACTTTGACCATTACGACGATTATTACGAGTACTTGTGTTTGCTGCATTTAATGTGCTTGAATTTGAATTACTGGAACCACTATTATTACTACTGCCATTACTATTGATATTACCTAAAAGATTAATGATAGCGCCTGCTAAATATATACTTGAATTAGTACCACCGTTGGTATTAATCGAACCATTTACATTAATCGCTTGCGCCACGGCATACACTGCACCGGCAGTAATATTGTTGTTAATGTTGATAGAACCTCCTACCGCATTGAGTGACAAGGAAGTCAGTTGGTTCTGAGAAAAGATATCAGCGCCAGCTAAAAAACTAATTGTGGGAACACTACTTTGCACGCATGAACCGAACCCACCGCACGAGGAAAGGGTGGCATCCAAGGTAACATTGGTTGTTTTTAGTGCATTTGATATAACTAAAGCAGCAGTTTGGTCAATGGTTATCTCAAGGGGATCGGTAATCCAGTTACCAATCTTTCCTTTTGGTGCAGTTGTATCTACTATCAACCCAGTTCCGTAGCTTACTTTGCCTGCAGAACTTGTATCAATAGTGCCGCCATTACCTGAAAGTAAGCCACCTTTTGCGTAGAATTTACCTGCTACTACCGTTGTCTGCTCAGACCAAACTTGAATAACGCCGCCATTGCCATTTTTTGTAGCGGATACATCTACTATTGCCCCTTTATCAATATTTACTTTTTTGGCATTAACTTGAGTTAATGGTGAATTATTATTTGATTTTCCAATTAAAATCTCCCCACCACCTAATGTTCCGGTAGCCGTGGTTTGAGATTGACTTGTTAAATTAATCTCATTACCTGTTATATTTACCTGACCACCAGTTGAAGAAGCTGAATTTGACTCAATAATACCTGCTTGAACCACTTTATTACCTACTAAAGTAATTACTCCACCCTCTTTATTAATTCCGGAAGCAGAAATAGTCCCTGAATTTTGTACTACGGAGTTTCTAAGAGCTTGGGCAGAATTTGCAGCAATAATAATATTTCCACCATCAACTTGGATTAATCTCTTATTTTGAATCAAGGAATTAATACTAGAAGCATCTACGTAAACATTAATTAACTGCTGATCATGAAAAGTTAATGTCACTTTTTGACCTGAAACTAATGCGATTGCATTTGCACCAGATAATGTTGCACTAATAACACCTTCATTTTTTACTTCAGGCGCCATTAATGCAATATAACTATTAATATTATTACCAGTAATTTTTCCTTTATTAATCACTTTAGCTGAACTATTACTATTTCCAGAATATGTTTGCTTCATATTCCCGGCCATAAATTCATCCTGATTAATATTCATGGTGGTAGCAACCATACCGCCGACATTAACCTCAGCATTTTTTCCAAATACAACGCCATTTTGATTACTAAATATCACCTGACCATTTGCATTAACTGCTCCATCAATCATGGATTTTGAAGAACCATTTACGACGTTTAAGGTAGCAGAACTTGCACTCGGTTGGTTAAAGTTAACGGTAGCGTTCGATCCAACGTTAAAAGTTTTCCATCCAATCACTGCATTTTGCGATGATTGATTAATATTTAAGGTATTTTGGGACTGGTTGATGGTTGCAACCCCTGCATTGACGACCCCACCTGTTGGCAGAGAGTTGTTTGGCAATACATTGTTTGTTACAGCAAAACTAAAATTAGTTATAAAAATTATACTTATTAGGGCGGCTTGGATTGGGGTTTTATTTTTTGGGAAGTTCGCTCTAAATTTCACTTGATGTTTTAGTTAGAAAAAATAGTTGCCCTTGATCCATGCCTGCACACTTCTGTACTGATTGTCAGTGTTTAACTGTGAACCGTCGGAATTGTACAGCGGATTTTGTCCTACGCGAAATGCTAAAGAGCCCTGCAGCTGAAAATTTTGGTAGTTGTACTTTGCCCCAAATCCTGCAGCATAAACTGCGTAAACATTATCTGCATTGGTTAAGCCTTGTAGAGTTGGACTCCACTGAGTTAAATATTGTTGCACCAATCCAAGGTCGAAAAAGGTACTGACCTGAAGTTGACTGGGATAAGTATGGATAATCTCTGCTGAAGCAACTAGACCTTGCGCTCCGCCACTCTGAGCAATCGGGTATGCACGAACACCATAAGGACCGCCTAAGTATATTTGTTCGGAAGAGTTCAAGTTACGACCGGAAATTTGACCATTAAATGAAAGCAAAACACTAGTCATATCAATCGGGATAGGACTCAAATAACCTAGGTAGACGTTTAATTTCTCATAAGTACCAGCCGTAAATGGACCGGTTGGCGATTGATCAGACTGCAGTTGTTGCGTATTACGAATCACTAGATTACCAATTGTGGCATTGACGGAATAGTTAAGATTATCTTTACCCAACATTTTTGAACCAGACCACCCCATTGTAAAACTGGTAATACTATATTTACTGGCCTCTAAACTCTTGACGTAGTTCAGGTAATCACGATTTTCTAGGCCAAAATTTAAATTTTGGCTGCCTGAACTATCTCGTTCAAGCGCATAGGTAGCGTAAACTCCGTAGGTTGAGGCATTACCATTGGTTGAAGTTGCTGAAAAACTTTCTAAACCTTTATAACTCAGTGAGGAACCACCAATGCCAAACCGCCATCCGTCGTAACCGACGGGCAGCCAATACTTCAGAGATCCATAAATTGCCCCCTCAGAACCAATGACGTCTAGAGCAATTTGATCCCCTATGCCAAAAGGGTCATTCAAATTAAATCCGCCGATTATTTGGGCGACTCCAGTACTCGCAGCTCCGTAATTCGAGATATCGACACGACCGCTCGTTAAGGGTTTGTCTGTGAGTTTGACTTGAATATTACTGCCACCATCCTTTTGACCGGGGGAAAGTCCTCCCTCTGCGCTTACTCCAGGTAATTCATTCAACAAAATAAAACTACGTTGTAATTGATGAAAATCCAAAAATTCACCAATGCCGTTACCGTTTTTAATAAATCCTCTAGCAACCTCTTGATTGAAACGTGACGGGCCGTTTTCTGAATCACTGTCTAGGGTAATTGCCTCTACTGTTCCTTCAAGTATCTTAATTTCAATGATTCCGTCCCTTACCTCTTGGGGTGGAATCACGGCAGTAGCTACACGACCAGCTTTTGTGTACAAATCGGTAATAGCGGTTCCAGCCTCTTCAATCTGGGCAAAGGTTAGTTCTTTGCCATTAAAGTTCTTTAATGCTAGTTGGGCATTTTCAAGACTAATCAAGCTTAAACCAGTAACCGTAAAACCATTTACTTGAATTTTTTCCGTAGATTGGACATCCGTTGCAGGAGCAGGTTCTTTTTTAGGTTCTAGTTGCTCTACATTTGGCTGTTGGCGATTTCGTTCTGCCTCACGTTGCAACTGTTGCTGTAAAGCACCAGCATCGGGACCTAATTGAGCAGTGGAGGTCGTTCCATAACTGAGCATGACTAAGCCCACAGCCAGTGCCATCGCGTGGCGAACTGGACCAGAAGTAATTCGAAAATTACAGTCAGAAGTATTTAGCGAACTCATCAAATATGTTGATTTAGATAGAAACGATATTTGACTATGAAAATAATGATTTGAATATCAGTCGAACGCATGATATTCATCAACCTACCCAAAATAACTTACCCTACTCCCCGATTTTTTAGTGAAATAAGTTCCGCTAAGGAGCTTAAATTGAGCTTACGCATCACTTCAGATTTGTATTGTTTGGCTGTCGGAAGCGCAATTTGTAGCTTTTCTTGTAATTGCGCATTATTAAAGCCGATAGCAAGTAGTTCAAAAACCTCACGTTCACGAGGGGACAAACTTTTTAACATTTCTTCTAAAGTAAGGCGCTGTGTAAAAGATTGCATATAAGCTTCATCTTGTTCTAAGCCACGCTCCACTGCAGATAATATTTGATCTCTATCAAATGGTTTGATTAAAAATTCAATTGCCCCCTGCTTCATGGCAGAAATTGTTTGCGGAAAAGTGCTCTGTCCGCTGATAAAAATAATAGGAATTTGTCTGCCGCGTTTTAGTAACTCAGCTTGCAACTCTAAACCATTTATATCAGGCATCCGCATATCCGTAATGATGACCGCAGGTGCAACCTCTATTTTAATTTTCAGAAATTCAACTGCAGATTCAAACACATTTACCTGATAGCCTAAAAACTCGAGAATTCCCTTTAAAGAGATGCGCATTGATTCATCATCGTCAATTAAGAAGATGTGCTTTGATCGATTATTATTTGGCAAATAGCTTGTATCGAGAGACATAGAAAATCAAAATATGTTGCAAGCACCTATTACGGTAAATCACTATTGAGAATTGAATTTAGATTCAGACATCCTACTAAAAGAGGATGTCAAAACGATGATTTTACCAAACTACCTTCTTAGTGCGGAAAACTTAGTATAAATTTAGCACCGCCTCCAGTAGCATCTTGGTAAATAATTTTCCCACCAGCATTACTCATAATATACGCAGACAGCCATAAACCAACTCCCATTCCATTGGCTTTATCACTATTTAATAAACCGAAAAGATTGGGTTGTCGATCCTTGGAGACTCCAGGGCCGTTATCAGTTATTTCTAAGATGTATTGGGATTCTTTTTCATAACCATGCAAAGAAATCAACTTCTGAGCAGAGTTTGAATTACTCAAGGCTTGAATTGCGTTATTAATTAGATTTAATAAAACCTGTAAAAACTGACCCTTATTGAAAAGAAATACTGCGTTACCCGTCAAATCTAACTTAATTTGAATATTTTTTGATATTAATTCTGATTTGTAGATTGCCAAAGCATTATCAACAAGCTCTCGTACTTGAATGACTTCCGGTAAACTGCTCTCTTTTGTAAAAATAGCGCGCAGCGACCGAATGACTTCACTAGATCGTTTTGTATCTTTCTCTAACTGATTAACAATTGGGCCAACCAATTCAGGTTTTAAATCACCGGACTTCTCAAGCATTTTTAAAAATTGAATATTCAATAAAGAGGCGCCTAGAGGTTGATTAAGTTCATGCGCGATTGAAACAGAGAGCGCTTCAGTTGCTGAAGATTTATTGGATTGCAGCATTGCTGCAATCATTCGTTCGCGCTCTTCAACCACATTATTTAGCGCCATATTCATATTATTTAATCTGCCATGCTCAGCAAAACCTAAGTGCATACGTAAGTTTATATAGATAAGATTCCTAAGGGTGCTAAGCACTGCAATCGAAAAATAAGTAATGAAGTTATAAAGTTGTGGATCAAATACGTGATAACTTTTTTCGAAAAACATATTTAGCCCCCGAAAGACATACAAAAGACTAGATCCGATAAATATGGCACTAATACAATTAAAAATTAGCCGATTTTGAAATTGGTTCCCAACCTTTTTAGCAGTATAAGCGCCATATAAATTAATCAGGATCCAAACAAATGTTGTCAGAAAAGACATTTGAGCAGTGATCTTGCCGTTCCCAATGTAGCGCAAAGACTCATGCAGAATAAAAAGGCTAATCGCTAACCCAATTGAATAAGCAATACCTCTTGACACCTTTTTCCCAAGCAATAAACCCCACAATGATTGACTCATGAGAAGTAAACTTGCCGACTCAATAGAAATCATCAGGCTGTAACTAATTATTAACGGGATTTCAGTTCGATAAACAGTTACTGATGTAGCAAGCGCTGATAATAAACAGCAAGCAATCCAGATCGAAGCAGATAAATCTTTGCGCCCCCAAAACAAACCAATCAGCAGTAGTCCGCAGAATGTACTAATGGCGCTATAAAAAATGAATATGGATTGGATATTAATCATTGGCATGCCTTATTTTATCGCCATTCATTTTGTGATTCATTGTCCTTGAAGGAAATCACGCTGCAGAACAACGATTTTTAGAGAACTAATATTGTTCATAACTCGCAAGCAAAATCTAAGCGTTTCAACTTGTCACGCTCAATGCAATACTTCCCAAGAAAAAAACCCCAGAAGTTAGAGATCTCCTAACTTCTCGGGTCTGTTTACGAAAGGTGGTTTTAGATATTCGATTAGTCACCCATTCGAATAGCCTTACTGTCCAAGCTCAGCAGATTCTTGGACCACCAGCGGATCCAAACCATGGGGTGCTGGAGTTACTTTTGATTTAGTGCCAGGCATGAGTTCAAAAGTAGGGGTAAATACGGTGAGACTACTACGCAAATCATCAAAGGCTTGACGATTGCCTTCAAACTTGGCTTTACCTTCTTGAATCAACTGGTCAAAGGTTTTAGTTCCTCCCATAACGGAGTTTAAGTCAGCGCGGTTCAAAGTAATTGTGAGGTCAGGTTTTGGCGACTGTTGACCTTTAATATTGGTTAGGGCGGAGTTACTTAATTCGACCACAAATTTCTCACCATTATCTGGCGTATTGAGATTGATGATTGATTTCTTCCCTGCTACTTTTTTGCTATCCATCGAGATTGCTAGAGAATTGAGCCACAACTCTGTTGGCATGCCACGAATCATGTCAGGACCACTAGCTTTAGGAGGTGTTCCCGCAGGCATACCGTGACGTAATTCATAGGCAGCACCAAGGAAGCTATTACGTACACTAGGACTTTCCTTTTGATAACCAATTTGCTCAAATAAATCCGCTAACAAATCTTTGGCAGCCGTATTAGTTGGTTGTGCATAAACTAATTTATTGACAATCTCTGTACCTTCTAAGTACTTACCTTGGCTATAAAGTTGTTTGCCTTTTGCAATAATTTTTGCACTACCACCCATCATTTCAACATAAAGTGGAGCTGATTCCTTGGGTGAAAGTGGCGTTAACGTCGTTGGATTGCCATCCCAGTAACCAATGTAACGGTTAATTACTGCGCGGCTATTATGTTCTTCTGAACCATGATAGCTATGCGCTGACCATTTATTTTTAAGACTGTCCGGGAGTTTGTAGACGTTTTGAATTTCATTGATAGTGACACCTTGATTGGCATGGTGAAGTACTTCGTTATTCAAATAAGCATAAGTGTCTCTTTGTGTTCTCATAATGTCTTGAATACGTGCGTTACCAAAACGTGGCCATGAGTGGGAAGCAAACATGACCTCTGCATCCTGACCATAACGATAGAGAGCGTTATTAATATTTTTAGACCATGCTAGCGCATCACGCACGAGTGCGCCACGCAGTGTGTAAATATTATGGATGGTGCCAGTAATGTTTTCTGCTGCCCAGAATGCTTTCATATCTGGAAAGTAAGTATTCATTTCAGCAGGGGCCTCTGTGCCTGGAGTATTTTGGAACTCCATACGAACACCATCAATGGTCATTTCTTCAAAAGCTTTGGTGATGTATTTAGTTGGCTCGATTAATCCTAAGTTACCTGCCGCCGTATTTTTACCAATGGATTGATCGACGTGCCCAAAAGGACTGCGTGGAAGTAATACCCCGTATTGGAAAAACATCCGACGTGTCATTGCATTACCAGCGTAGACATTCTCAGCTACTGCAGCTTCCATAAATCCTACCGGAGCAATAATTTGTATTTTTCCAGCTTTGACGTCGGCTTCATCTGCAACGCCACGAACACCACCGAAGTGGTCGCCGTGAGAGTGAGAGTAAACCACAGCTACTACTGGACGCTTACCAAGTTTTTCATTAATGAAATCAAGTGCTGCTTTGGCAGTTTCTTTTGCAGTCAGTGGGTCAAAAACAATCCATCCTGTATCGGTTTTAACAAAACTAATATTTGCCAAGTCATAGCCACGAACTTGATAGATTTTTCCAGGAAGAACTTCATAAAGGCCATAAGCCATATTCAGAATAGCTTGGCGTTGTAAAGAAGGATGAATACTGTCGAAGGTTTTGCCTTGTAATAAAAACTCATAGCTTCCCATATCCCAAGCTACATTACCTGCTTCTGCTTTAATTTGCTTGTATGGAGGCGCTGCAATAAAGCCTCTTTTTGCTTCATCAAAATCAGTTGTATCTGCGAATGGTAAGGACTTGCGAGCCATTTCTTGAAGTTTAATGGTGTAAGTCGATGGATATTTACCTTTGGCATCAAAGTGCTTACCGGTCATTGCTCCAGGATCGGCAACAATCGCACCCCCACCGGCTGCAAAAGCAGAGTTCATGGAAAAGCAGAGCGCCAAAACAGCAACTAGTTTTAATTTTCTCACTTGATCACCTTCGTTGTAGTAATTGATTAATTGAAATGTATTAAACATCACAGGTGATTTGAACACTTAAATTGGCTTTAGGACATCCTACTAAAGTAGGGTATTCAAAGATGAATATGTAAATGAGTGAATTCCAAACGCTGCCTTCTAATAATTGATCTACCCGATTAGTTGTTTCATTAAGAAATCTGCCAAGGCTGGTCGCACAATATGAGCGACATCATGATTACAATGCCCACTATCCGACCAGATAGACATTTCAACAGAACCAGAAATACCTTCTTGAAGACGGGTAGCATTCGACATTGGAGTAATTACATCTTTTCCACCATGCAAAATAAAGCTTGGACAAACAATATCTTTAACCACATCACTCAAATCAATGCTGTGAATATAGGGTAAGGCTTCCTCTAATGTTTTCGCGCCGCAAACGTAAATAAATCCATCCAAGGTATGCTTCGGAATACTAGCGTAGTTTTTCAAATCAAAGAAAGCACCCCATACCGCTAAGGCTTTGATACGGTGATCTTGTGCTGCGGCTCTAGGGCCATAATAACCACCAAGACTTCTTCCTACCAAACCAATTTTATTTGCTTGAATTTCTGGACGTTTTTCTAGAAAATCAATCACGGCACTCACGGCATCCGAAAAGTTTGCATTCATTTTCAAATCATAAAAAGTTTCACCTTGCCCTGGCCCATCAAAAATAAGCGAAGCGATACCTCTTTGAGCAAGTAAACCACTCATTACCAACCACTCCTCCTTACCTGAATCAAGACCTCCTAAACAAATGACACAAGGGTATGATGCTTTTTTTTCTATTGGCAATCGCAAATAGGCTTTCATCTCGATTGAATCGTAAGGAATCGTGACAGGAATTAATTCAGGCGAAAGAAGTGGCGCTGCCAGTCGCATCATCTTGCATGAGTAATCATGAACTACTCTTTTTTCTTCCAGCTTGTGCCAAAATAAATAATGGCCAAAACACGCATACAAAGATGCACGCGCGTATTCAACACCGGCTGTCTGCAAATAGTTTTTTTGCACCGCTTGAAGAGCTCTTTGCTCAGCCTGCTTTGCAAACTCATACCAACCAGCACACCAACCATCCCAACTAGAAATGTTTGCACGGATTTTTTTAATATCTGCGAAAGGAACACCCTCTGCTAAATACCTATTAGTGTAAGCATCCCAAGATTTTTGTAATTCGTCATCCATATTTATTCCGCCTGAATATTTGATTGTTTCGCTATGTCATTAAATCTTTTTAATTCTGATTTGAAATACATTTTAAAATCCTCTTGCGAATCTGCCACCACTAAAAAACCTAAATCATATAACTTATCTTTTACTTCTTGCATCATTAATATTTTCTTTAGTTCAGCGTGAAGTCGGTTGATAATCGGTGCAGGAGTTCCTGCTGGAGCAAAAATACCAAACCACCCTCCCTCGGTTACAAAGTCTGTCAGTCCAGCTTCTTTAAAAGTTGGTACATCCGGGAAAGCAAGAGATCTTTGCGGCAAAGAATACGCTAAAGCCCTCACTTTCCGAGCTTGTAAAAAGCCCACAGTAGTCTGTAAGGGTGCTAGCATAGTAGTAACCTCATTAGCAACGACTGCTCCCGCAGCAGGAGCACCACCTTTATAAGGTACATGCGTCATTTTTACACCGGATTGAGTAATAAAAAGCTCACCTAATAGATGTAAAGTATTACCTACTCCAGGTGAGCTATAAGAATAATTTGCATCTGGTTTTTTCCCGTTTGCAATGAATTCGTCTAAATTTTTAGCTGGATTTGATGGATGAACAATTAACATTAAGCCCATATTAGAAGCGATGTTCATAATAGGAATAAAGTCTTTTTCGGTATTGTAGGGCAGCTTCTTGATGACAGCAGTCTTTACTAAAAAACCTGAAGAATCAACTAAAAACGTATAACCATCTGGAGTTGATTTAGCCACTGCATCTGTACCAATAATGCCACTTGCGCCTGATTTATTATCAACAATAACGGCTTGTCCAAGTGCATTACTCAAATAGGGGTTGATTACACGCATTAAAGTATCTGGACCACCAGTTAATGCTGGCACAACCATTCTAATAGGGCGGTTTGGCCAAGCGTTGGTAGTTTGAGCCATGAGTGGGCTAGTAATAAAAAAAAATAATGCACTTAGATGCATTATTGTTTTTTTATGCATTTTTAAACGACACATATACGCTCCATTTTATAAAAAAAATAGCATTACATTGATGCTTAAAGACTTTTAAATCACTACTTAATCATGCCTGCATTTTTTGCATCATCAAAAGCTTGAGGAATTTTCTCTTTCATGAAAGCTGGTATTTTTTCTAGAGGAATATCAACGAGGATGAACCCTTCATCTTCTAGTTTTTTCTTAACGACAGGGTCAGCATTCAACAGTCCAAAATAGTTGGAGAGTTTCTCCTGAGTTTCTTTTGGGGTCGATTTCGGCACAGCAACCCCGCGATAGCCACCATCTACCCAATTAAGACCCAATTCTTTAAAGGTAGGAACATCAGGTAGTGATGGATGTCTTTTTTCCGTCGCAATCGCCAGTGTCCTGATTTTTGATTTTTGCTGAATGGCGAGTGGCAGGTACCCCATTGCACCGTCAACATGCATGCCAATTAAAGAAGTAATTAAATCGCCGGTTCCTTTAAAAGGAACATAGTTAGTTTTAATTCCTGCAAGCTTATTAAGACGTTCATTTGCCATATGATTAGCTGAAAACAATGCTGATCCTGCAATATTTAATTTGCCCTGATTTTTTTTGGCAGCATTGACTAAATCTTGGTAGGTTTTATATGGGCTATCAGCAGAGACCATTAGTGCATCTGGTGTGAAGTGATAATAATAAATTGCCTGAATATCATCTGTTTTAAATTGTGTACCTTCTTGTAAAGGTTGCAAAATAATATGTGGAATATTAACGCCTACAACCATCGTCCCATCATTTGCATAATTATTGAGTTGACTCCATGCTAAGGCACCGCCTCCACCAGGTCGGTTAATAACAATCATCGGCTGATTGTATTTCTGTACTGAAAGTTCGGCTTGATAGCGTGCGACTAAATCAGATTCACCAGCAGGAGGAAATGCGATGATGTATTGAATTGTTTTACCCGGCAAAACTTGTGCACTTGAAGAAATAATAAAGCTACAAATACCAACCACACCAATTTGAAATAACCGGATTACACTTTTCATTTTTGTATCTCCTGAATAACTGCTTTCGTGACATCTTTCATCATCGCTACACCGCCAAGATCTCGCGTATGAAGGGCAGGATTACTAGTCACTTTTTCAATTGCCTCCATTAATTTATTAGCAGCGTCTTGTTCACCAAGATGCTCTAACATCATTACCGCTGACCAAAATGTCCCAATAGGATTAGCTAAACCTTTACCCATAATGTCAAATGCTGAACCGTGGATGGGTTCGAACATCGATGGGTAACGACGATCAGGATCGACATTGCCGGTCGGAGCTATACCAAGACTGCCGGCTAAGGCCGCTGCAAGATCGGTCAAAATATCCCCGTGTAAGTTGGTAGCTACCACTGTATCGATTGATTCGGGTCGATTGATCATTCTGGCAGTTGCGGCATCTACTAATTCTTTATCCCAAGTAACATCTGGAAACTCTTTTGCGATTTGAACTGCAATTTCATCCCACATCACCATCCCATGTCGCTGGGCGTTTGATTTTGTAATCACGGTCAAATGTTTACGCGGACGCGACTGGGCAAGTTTAAAAGCAAAGCGTTGTACGCGTTCTACTCCGACTCGGGTCAAGATACTCATATCTGTGGCAACTTCAATAGGAAGTCCTTGGTGAGCACGCCCACCAACGCCAGAGTATTCTCCTTCAGAGTTTTCGCGCACAATGACCCAATCAAGTTGGTGAGGTTCGCATTTTCGAAGTGGTGTTTGAATCCCAGGCAGAATACGCGTTGGCCGAACATTGGCGTATTGATCAAAGCCTTGGCAGATTTTGAGCCTCAATCCCCAAAGGGTAATATGATCTGGAATTTCCGGATCTCCCGCTGAACCAAATAAAATAGCATCCTTATTTCTTAAATCATTGAGGCCATCATTCGGCATCATCACGCCATGCTTACGATAATAATCTCCACCCCAGTCAAATTCTTGAAAATCAAAACTAATACTGGGATAACGCTTTTCTAAAGCTGTTAATACCTCAGCGCATTCAGGAATAACTTCTTTACCGATGCCATCACCTGGTATGAGTGCAATTTGATACTTTTTCAAAATTCCCCCGATATCGTCTAATTTGTTCTCTATCCTGTAATAGATTCGTTAGTCTGTCAATTGAGGGTTTCCTCTAAATTTGCTATGGGTTGACGTGAAAAACGAGAACCTTTAATCACCATCTATGAATTAATAAACTTCTACCATTGCATAGATGGCATGCAAAGAAGGTAGATATCATCCTTTTTGTTTATTTTTTTGCGCCAAATTTATACGTTAGGCCTGCCCATATTGCGATTGGAGGGGCAGGAGTAATAAAGTTCTGAGTTGCCAATGAATAGATGCTAGTTACTCCACTCTGACCAAAGGTAGCGTATTGATTATTGAAAAGATTATTTACATTGGCAAAGAAAATTAAACTTTCATTAGCGCGATAACGTACATCTAAATTTACGATAGAGTAACCACCCACTTTTCCAGTTGGATCAGAGTTACTCTCATTACCGTGCATAAACTGACTGCTCACGGCAATTAGATTTGCCCCAATTAACAGATCACTTGTTATGGAATAAGCTGCTCTTAACTTTAGAGTAGATTCAGGAATTCCCGGAATAACGTTGCCGCTAGTGACATTCTGTCCACCTGCCGTTGTGAAATTCGATTTAAAAATGGCGTTAACGTAACCATAATTCGCAGATAAATATAATTTATCAATGGTAGTTTTTAAACCCATCTCAAATCCACGACGCTCAGTATCTCCAACATTAGCGAAGTATCCAAACGTCGTACTATTCGGCGCATTTAAAAATTGGATGTCATTACTCAAGAGAGAATCAAATACGGCAGCATTCCAATAAACATTGCCAGCTAAAGTCCCTCTCCCCCCCAACTCAAATGTTCTCGCTACAACAGCTTGTAAATCAGGGTCACTATTAAATCCAGTAGGAAGTGAACAAGGGCTACTTGGATTTGCGCAGGACAACTCAACCGAAGTTGGCGCCCGCATCGATTCACTATAACTCCCAAAGATACCATTCTGAGGATTGATCTTATAGTTAAAACCGATGGAAGGATTGAATCGTTGATAGCTATGAGAGCCATTCAAGCTATTGGTTTGATTGGCAACTGAACCCACTGGAATGGTATTTGCTGCACTGGCTACTCCAGAAGGGTTTGAATTCTTATAACTCCATGCTCCAACAAAACTTGGATTGTAGTAATTGACTCCGCCATCTGACCAAGTCCAACCATCATCCGAATTTAAATAGGTATTACTTGAACCAGATTGATCAATACTTGTATAAGTAAAACTACCACCAGCCGTAATACTGAAATAATCACTTGGATGAAAAGTATCTGTTAAAAATAGACTTAGATTTTTATTTGTCGAATTTAAACCGACACCTCTGATTACGTTACTTCCACTAAATATGGCTGGATTCGTTGCTGAAGGCGCCAGTCCATTTGCTGTAAATGCATAGTGTGTATTGGGAACCATGACAGTTTGATAATTTACAAGTTGAGCTAAATAGGTGCTCTGGTTGTAGTTGATTTGAGATTGATCAAAACCTCCGCCGAACGTAAAAGCGTTTTTATATCCAACTAAATTGTCAAAATTAGACCATTGCACAGATGTGCCAAAAGTATTTGTCTCAGTAACCGAGTTGACGATACTGGTATTAATTGCGCCACCATATCTTCCATAGCCCAACGCCAAAGCATTAGCATTGGTAACTCCATTTAAAGCGGAACCATTAGGTGCCTGATTAGAACAACT
This sequence comes from Polynucleobacter rarus, assembly GCF_003072505.1. GTDB lineage: Bacteria > Pseudomonadota > Gammaproteobacteria > Burkholderiales > Burkholderiaceae > Polynucleobacter > Polynucleobacter rarus. The sequence goes on along the minus strand of NZ_NTGB01000001.1, from coordinate 120,875 downwards.
AGAAATGGTGCAACCATCATCTAGTTGAGCATTGCTATTGATATTGTTTAAGCTAGCTTGTCTGAAATACACTTGACCAGCAAGTTGATTGTTATCAGATAACCAATGACTCACTTTTAAGTTCAACACATTATGTGAGTTCGTCATGGTATCTGGCCATGTATAAGCCGCTTGACGATTAGACAACATATCTTGAGGCAAGGCCTGCGTCCCACTCAAGGTATTACTGGCATAGGAACCGGATAATTCAATACGGGTTTGATTGCTATTGCCCCTCCAACCCCACTTCCCAAAGAGTTGCTTTACTTGCGATGCTGAATGATCTCTCCAACCATCTTGTTGATCAAAGTTTCCAGCGATAAAGAAATCTGTATTCGTCTCTTCATCAAACCAGCCGGATTCAAACTTCGTCGCTTTTCGGTTAAATGAGCCCCCTAAAACACTTATTGCCGAACCCTGGTCGTCTTTCCCATTTTTGGTATTGAGGACTAATGCTCCGCCTAATGTATTCAAGCCAAACAAAGGATTAGAACCAGGTAATACCGAAAGATTAGAAATAGCATTCATTGGGATTAAGTCCCAATTGACAATGGACCCAAATGGTTCATTCATTCGAACACCATCGACATAAACTGACAGGCCGACTGGTGCGCCTAATAGTGAAGTTGCCTGAAAACCGCGATAGTTCACATCATTTTGATAGGGGTTTCCAGTGCCATTACTCACACTAACGGAACCTAAATTATTATTGAGCAAATCCGCCACATTACTCTGTTCTTGCTCAGTTATCTCTTTCGCATAAAAGATCTGCGCATTGGCTGGAGTTTCACTGAGTAAAGTGCCAGTGCCAATCACCGTATTGGGTATAACCACAATTTCAGGGAGTTGCACCTCAACTGCATGAGTATTCAAACTAGTAAACGGAATGCCAATAGCAAAAGAAATCGAAAAAGCTTTTGAAACTTTTTTTAATAAACCCATCATGTCTCTACTTAATTATTATTAAGTAATCATACGACTACCTTAATCTTTTTACAATATGGGAAAACCCCTTGTGCTGATTAAAATAGTTAGGTGAGATTGAATTGGTTTTCGACTGAAAATCGACTAGTTAACTTTGTTTTTTTATCACTTTACCGATGAGTGGCCAAAGTAGCATTAACAAAGCTAATGATGTAATGCCAGTAACCACGTAACTAGAGAAAAACACTCCTAAACTGCCTTGAGAAATCAACATTGACTGACGAAATGAGTCTTCGGCACGGTCGCCTAATACGAGGGCTAAAACCATCGGCGCCATTGGATAGTCGAGTTTTTTAAATAGATACCCCAGAAAACCAAAGCCTAACATTAACCAAACATCAAACACAGCGTTATGAACAGTGTAAGCACCAACTGCACAGATGACAATAATGACCGGCGCAATGATGGAGAATGGAATTTTTAAAATAGATGCAAATAGGGGTACGCAAGTTAAAACAACAATTAATCCAGCGATGTTACCTAAGTACATACTGGCGATCAAGCCCCAAACAAAGTCTGGCTTTTCGACAAAGAGTAAGGGGCCTGGCTGTAAGCCCCAAATCAATAAACCGCCAAGAAGTACCGCAGCAGTTGGCGAACCAGGGATACCCAAAGACAGCATAGGAAGAAGTGCTGATGTACCTGCGGCATGCGCTGCTGTTTCGGGAGCAATAATGCCCTCCATTTGGCCCTTACCAAAATTTTTACTCTTCGACATACGTTTTGCAACGCCATATGCCATAAATGAAGCAGGAGTTGCGCCACCTGGTGTAATACCCATCCAACAACCAATTAAACAACTACGAATAGAAGTAGCCCAGTACTTCGGTAATTGCGCCCAAGTATTGAGAACTACTTGGCGGCGAATTTTTGCTGCTGCCCCCTGAAACGCGAGTCCCTCTTCCATCGAGAGCAGAATTTCTCCGATGCCGAATAAGCCAATCACCGCAATTAAAAAGTCAAAACCACGCATCAACTCTGGGTTACCAAAGGTTAGACGCAATTGGCCTGTCACTGTATCCATTCCTACAGTCGCCAATGCAAAGCCGAGCATCATGGCAGAGATGGTCTTAAAAGGTGATCCCTTATTCATCCCAACAAAGCTACAAAAAGTAAGTAAGTACACCGCGAAAAATTCCGGGGGGCCAAATTTCAAAGCAAACTTAGCGACCAATGGTGCAAGGAATGTAATCATCACAATCGCAAAAAGAGCTCCCACAAACGAAGAAGTAAATGCAGCAGTTAATGCTTGACCAGCTTTACCTTTTCGGGCCATGGGATAACCGTCAAAGGTTGTTGCAACCGACCATGGCTCACCTGGAATATTAAATAGAATTGAAGTAATCGCTCCACCAAATAATGCTCCCCAGTAGATGCATGAGAGCATGATAATGGCTGAGGTTGGGGACATAGTAAACGTCAAAGGCAACAGAATCGCTATACCATTGGCCCCACCCAATCCTGGTAGAACACCAATAATTACGCCAAGAGTTACACCAACTAACATCAACAACAAATTAAATGGTGACATTGCAATCGCAAAGCCATTAAACAGTGCATTAATTTCTTCCAACTTAAACCCCTTTTTTAAATCTTTTTCTTCATTTTTTAATTGATAATTTTTATTGCACACCCACTAATTCGAGTGGGTTGAACCATGAGCCATGCGGTAACGGAATTTGAAACCAAAATTCAAATAAAAGGTATAGGGTCACGCTGACTCCAACAGAAACTACAATTGCCTTCCAAATTCGGTATTTGCCCAACCAAACCATAAAAAAGGCAATGTAAAAAACGGATGAAACGTAAATCCCAATTAATTGCACACCCAAGACAAAAACAATCGCCGGCAATAACACCGCCATTACTTGCTTAAATGACTCTTTATTAACAAAAGCCTCTGTTTTCTTATGAACGATAGCCGCTTGATACAAGTTAACGGCGCTTGAAAGAAGCATGATCACACTAATATAAAAAGGAAAATATCCAGCCTCTGGACCATCACTACTCCAATTAGCTCCCAATTTAAGGCTTCCAAACATTACAACCAAGCCCACAACAATAAATAACAAGGCGGTAATAATGTCTATTACTCTAACGCTGATTAGAGAGTCTTGATTTGAATTTTCTAAATTTTGAGACATTTTTTTCTACATGAATAAAGTGATGAAAGAACTACTACTTAAAAAAACAGGGCCCTTTAGCAAAGACCCATCCAATTTCTTAAAAATTATTTCGCCAAGAATCCAGCTTCAGTCATTAATTGCTTATGCAGAGATTCATTGGTTGTAAGCCAAGTTTTAAATTCTTGACCAGTCATAAATGTCTGATTAAAAGCACCATCTGCCATGAACTTTTTCCACTCTGGTGTGGCACGAACTTTTTTGAATAACTCAATATAAAAATCAACCTGCTCTTGTTTAACCCCAGGGCCCATAAAAATACCCCGCAACATTAAATAGTCAGTTGATACCCCAGCTTCTTTACATGTAGGTACGTCATACCATGATTGTGTATCGGTAACTTTTTCTTTATATGGCATTCTTGTGTCATCAAACACGCACAGGGCACGTATCTTACCCGCACGCCACTGAGCTACTGCTTCAATTGGATTATTTACTGTCGAGTCAATATGATTACCAACGAGTTGCACTGCAACTTCGCCACCCCCTTTAAATGGAATGTAAGTAAATTTAGTGCCAGTTGCTTTTTCAATTGCTACTGTAATAATTTGGTCTTCAGACTTAGAGCCGGTACCACCCATTTTGAACTTATTCGGTCCAGCAGCCTTAACTGCATCAATGTACTCTTTAGCAGTTTTGTAAGGCTTCTCAGCATTGCCCCATAAAACAAATTGATCAAGCGCTAACATTGCTACCGGTGTAATATCTTGCCAGTTAAATGGAATACCCGTTGCCAAAGGCGTTGTAAATAAGTTTGAAAGGGTTATTACAATCTTATGCGGATCACCCTTGGCTTCTTTGATGGCCAAAAAGCCTTCTGCACCAGCTCCAGATCCTTTATTTACTGGAATAACCGCTTGCTTCATTAAATTATTTTTGGTGATAATCCCTTGAATCATGCGAGCCATTTGGTCAGCACCTCCACCGGGACCAGCTGGGATAATAAATTCCACAGGCTTGGTTGGTTCCCATGTTGCGAATGCAGGTAAAACTCCAAATATCCCGATAGATAAGGTACTGGTGAGCAATGCGCCTTTGAAATTCAACTTCATCAATCTACTCCTCCAAAATAAATAAGAATTTGGTGTTACGCACTTTTATTTAAAATTTAAATACCAATTGATAACGTAAAGAAAACATCATCAAAAGATCAATTTTTTAAACTTAAAGGTGTCGTAAGGAGGTGAATAGGGGCTAAAAATTATCTAAGAACGAATTCGCGTCACTAGCCGTAATTGATACGGCAAGCATTCAGTGCGCAATAAATTAGGATTTAATTCGTCTGTAATACTCATTTAACATCTATCTCCAACAATAAAATTAGATGATGTAAACGCTGTAGAGTTGGAATGAGAAAACTCAAATTCCTTATTTTTTCTTTTATATTACATGAAAATATAAAAATGGACATCATATTTATTTTGTAGAAAATAAATAAGCTAACCGTTCAAATGTCCTTAATTGAAAAAGTCACCATTTTGGTTCAATGGTGACTTTTATCTTTAAAAACAAAGCTATAAACTATCTAAAAACTGTTAATTTAGACAGTCTATGATTCATTTTAATAAGATTAAATGGAAGCTGGGGCTCCAGGTTGCTTTAATGGATGCGCTTTAGAAAAGGCCTCTAACTTAGAGCAATTATCATAGATTTGACGCACACGAGGAAACGCGCTGAGGTCACATGCAAAAAAACCAGCTCCGATTACATGTGATGCCAAAAAGATATCAGCCATACCAGGTTTATTGCCATAACAATAGGGGCTTGACGTAGAATTTGCAGTCAAAATTTCTTCACAAGTTTCTAAAGCTGGCATTACAAAACGATGAATCCACTTTTTTACACCATCGGCATCTAAACCAAGTTCTTCTGATAAGTAAGTTCTTACTCTAGGTACCATCAGAGGATGCGAATCAGCTGCAATAATTTGAGCTAAACTCCTTACTCTCGCTTTTTCAAGAGGATCAGTCGGCAAGAGGGGATTATTGGGGTATAGCTCATCAAGATATTCAACGATGGCCATCGATTGGAATAAAGCTGGCCCGCTTCCAACATCCAAGGCAGGTAATAAGCCTTGTGGATTGATGGAATGATAATGCTCTCCGAGATGCTCTTTCCCTAATAAATCAATCGTTACGACTTCAACGTCGATATCTTTCAGGTTAATTGCAACTCGAACTCTGTAAGTGGCGAGTGAGCGCCAGTGTCCATAAAAACGCATAAATTAAATCTCCTTATTTTGAAAATAATGCCGTCATTAAACTCATATTTATAAAACTTTTCATCTCGATTAGTCTTAGCTACTTTAACTCAACCATGACGATTTGATAAAAACTTAACTGAGCAAGCTAATCAGTTTTGCTTTGTTACAGTACTGACTGAATTGAAAACAGGTTCATTTCGTCTTGGTCTAACTGCGCAATCAATCCAGTTTCCCACTCAAGATAGCGGCGCGCCGCATCCTTGTTACCATCATGCCGATCATGCACAAAAAATAGGAAATCAATGCAGTCTGAGTCTGGCGGTATGGTTTGCGTTGAAATCGTTTCAATCTCTTTCGGAAACCCAGAACCCTGTAATTCAAAAACCTTTATGTTCAGATCTAAGCCATCCAGTTCTAAAAGCGCTCCATAAGTCAGCGCAGGGTCATCTGAAATCATCAGGATTGATTCTCGAGCACCACGAATGATTTCTTGAAGTTTAGGACGAATAGCCCAAAGGGAATTTGGTAAATGGCCCTTACGGTATTGCATGCTGCCACGAATGTCTAACACTGTGACAGAACCATTTTGATAAATTTCGCACAAGTCAGAGCTCTTCATCTTTACCAGACCACGTAAATGATCAATCTGAATACTTGGTAAGCTCACTTTACTTTGTATACCCTCTTGTAAAACTGCTACATCATGCCCCATCTGCTTTAACCAACTAGCAACTGTTATTGCCCGAACTCCATCAGAGTCATACAAGACAATTCGAGCATTACGAACTCCCACAAATTGATCAGTTGCCTGAATCAATTGTCCTCCCGGTGTGTTTTGTGCACCAGGAAGTCCATTATTTGAAAATTCCTCGGCAGTCCTAACATCACAGAGGTATAAAGATCGATCCTCCTCGTTTTTCCAAATTAAGAATTGATCATCTGAAATGATTGGAATAGCAAACTTTTTCACTAATGCCTTACTAGCATCCAGCATTTCATCATCAACCAATGGTAGTGCATATTGAGCAACTTTCCCATGATCTAAAACATAATCATTCAGATACCAACCTTGGGTACCATTCTCTAAAGCAAAGATTGGATTTTGGATTCCCAAGTTAATCAACGTTTGTGCACCAATAATGCTACGGGTTCTTCCTGCACAATTAATAATGATTTTGGTATCTTGGTTACTAACGTGGCTTTTAATGCGGTAGGCTAATTCTCCGTTGGGACAACATTGAGCCCCAGGAATGCTCATCTTTTTAAATTCACTCTGAGGTCTGCCATCTAAAATAATGAAATCCTCTTTATCGACCATCATTTTCATTAAATCATGAGCACTCACTCGGGGGGTATGGCATTGATGCTCGACTAACTCCCCAAAGGTTTTAGATGGGAGATTGACTCCTGCAAATAAATTAAACCCCGCATCCGCCCAGCCTTGCGTGCCACCACTCAGTATATAAATGTCTTGATAGCCCTGTTGAATTAGGACCTTAGCGGCCTTGACAGAAACTCCATCACCATGATCATCATAGACCACTATCCTGACAGATTTACGTGGGGCTAATCGACCAATGTCATACTCCAGACGACTATAGGGCAGAGAAGTTGCTAAGAAAAGATGTGACTCGCCATATTGACCATGTTCACGCACATCAAACAAAGCAATTTCAGTTTGACCATGCAGCCACTGCTTTAAGGTTTTAGCATCAACCGATTGAATCGCCATCACAAATCCATATTATTATTGGTATCAATTACTCTAGCTTGAATTTCAAGCGCATGACACCACCGCTTTTAAGGTTTCAAACCGCGGAATACAACAACTAGCCTTAAACCACTTCGTATTTAAAACGCTTCACCTTTGACATATCAGTCCCTTCTATGCGAATCAGACTTGTTGAGTCTTTACGCTCGGGCGCATGGAGATCTCCCTCGTTGTAAACGTGCGCGTCACCGGGAGTCAGTGCATAAGATCGGGTAGCTTTCACTTTACCTGGTTTATCAGCACTAGCTTCTTCGAGTTTTTGAAAATCTCGCATTTCAGTCCTACCGTGGACTTGCCCATAGATGGCCCAAGAATGCGCATGATCATGTGGGTCAGAACTTTTGGCGCCAAGATAATGATGAGCCAGAATACAAAACCCCAATTCAGGATCTTGATAAATCATTTCGCGCTCGCCAGTGGTTGGGGGAAGGTGCTTTGCAATAAAGTTCTGATCAATTAAAACGTCTTTTAACGCGTCAGCAACTTTTTGACGCCCATCAGGTCCCGGGCTATTCTTAAGAATATCGTGGCACTGACTAGCAAATTGTTCTAGTGTATGACTCATTTTTGCTGGCTCCTTTATTGTTTTCAATAGAATTATATTAACTCACTTTAAATTAAATGATTCGACCGAATTTTTAGTACCAATGTCCAAAAGATTAAATTGAGGGACCTTTTCTTAAAGTTACCATCAAAATAATCATTTATTTTTTAAGAGTTTGAGGAGGCGTTTTCAATATTAATCTCAGGTAAATTGTCTAGGGCGTGAACTCGAATAGAAACAAATTAAATTTCAGAATTTACATCGTATACTTTTAATGATTAAACATAAAATTACTCTTTAAGGGATACTGGGATGAACTGGTCGATAGGAATTGATATTGGGGGAACATTTACTGATATTGTTGCGTGCCACTTACCATCACAGAAAGTTGAGTCTCTAAAAGTACTCACTACAAACTCAAATCCAATTGTTGGAGTTACGAATGGCTTGAATCAGCTAATTACTAACAAAAAAATTACCCCTGAAGAAATTTTCCGGATCGTACATGCTACAACTTTATTTACAAATGCTTTGATTGAACGCAAAGGTGCTTGCACGGGTCTAATCACTAATCAAGGATTTAAAGATATTATTGAAATAGGAAATGAGCGCAAATATGATCTTTATGATTTAGCTATCAGCCGCCCAGATACTTTAGTGCCTAGAAATCTCCGAGGTGAAATCTCTGGTCGAATTGACGCAAGAGGATTTGAAATTGAAAAAATTAATGAGGCGCAGGCACTATCTGAAGTTGAACGTTTAATTCATTTAGGGGTGGAATCAATCGCTATTTGTCTACTACATTCCTACGCAAATTCAATGCACGAGGAAACATTAGTAAAAGTAATTAAAGATAAATATCCTAATTTAGCGCTGACTATTTCATCAGAAATAAGCCCCATTATTCGTGAGTTTGAAAGGATGACGACGACGATTGCGAATGCTTATATTCAGCCTATCGCCCTGTCCTACCTAAATCAACTTGAAAGCACTCTTTCCTTAATAGGTATTCAAGCTGAAGTGTTAATGATGCTATCGAATGGTGGACTTAACCATCTTAATACCGCGAAAAGTAAACCTATAGCTCTATTGGAATCGGGACCAGCTGCCGGTGTTGTAGCTGCGGGCTATTTTGGCATGGAAGAGGGAATTTCTGATTTATTAGCCTTTGATATGGGTGGTACAACAGCCAAACTATGCCTCATTAATGAGAGTAAACCTTCAATTGCCTATAGCTTTGAGGCTGCGAGACAAAAGCGCTTTACAAAGGGTAGTGGTATACCAGTTAATATCACCACTATTGAACTGATTGAAATTGGTGCTGGTGGTGGCAGTATTGCGCATCAAGACGAATTAAACTTACTTCAAGTAGGTCCCCAAAGTGCTAGTTCTGAACCAGGGCCTGCATGTTATGGACTCGGCGGTGATCAAGCAACTGTAACAGATGCTAACTTATTTCTAGGCTACATTAATCCTGACTACTTTGCTGGTGGAACTATTCCAATTAATAGCCTTGCAGCAGAGCGAGCCTTAAATCAGTTGGCTCATGTCTGCAACTCAAATCGAACTCAGATTGCATGGGGTATTCATCATCTAGTTGCTGAGAATATGGCCACTGCAGCACGCTTACATGTCGCTGAACAAGGTAGAGACCCCCGTAACTTCGTTCTCCTCGCAACTGGTGGTGGAGGTCCGCTGCATGCCTATATGGTTGCCAAAGCTATAGGTATCTCTACGATTATCTGCCCTCGAGATGCAGGTGTTGCATCTGCATTTGGACTTCTCATTGCGCCGGCAAGAGCTGATCGTTCGAAAACCATTAGTTACAAACCTGATTTCAACTTGATACAAGATTTAGAAAAAAATATTCGAGATTTAGAGTCAGAAATACAATCAGATCTTCAAGCGCTAAATGGAAGTTATGGTCCAATTCAGATAACGTATCAAGCCGAGGCTAGATTTGTCGGACAAGGATTTAATCTACTCTTTAAATTACCTATTTTTTCAGTAAATAATGAATCGCAAAAAATGGCGAACCAGGAAATAAAAGATACATTCCTTACTCAATATACTGAAAAGTTTGGTCGCACACCTCCCAATGGCGTGATTGAACTTGTAAATCTAAGAATTGCAGGAATTGCTCCGCCCATCCAAAAAAATCCTGTGGTACAGGATAAAAAAGCACCTTCTAATGCTACGCCAAAGTTTCGACAGGTTTTCTTTCAAGAAATAGGTGACTTTACCAACACACCTATATTTAAACGCTCTGAATTAGATTCTAGCTTTGAACAAGCGGGGCCCTTATTAATTGAAGAATACGGCACCACCATCGTGGTAGGTCCCTTAGGCTTTGTCAAAATGAGTAATCATGGCAACTTAATTATCACTATTTCAGATAACGAATGAACATGAAAAATGTCCCTCTTTTAAATTCTGGCCCTGTATTTTTACAAATATTTTGGTCACGCGTACAAGCCATTGCTAACGAAGCTGCGCAACTCATTATCCGAACATCCTTTTCTACTCTTTCTTCCGAAGCAAATGATTTCGCTGTAGTCATCACAGATTCTGATGGGAATGCATTTGCCGAAAATAGTGGCAGTCTCCCTTCCTTTATCGGTACCTTACCCAATACAGTCAAAGCTACTCTTAATAAAATTGGTAAAGAGAAGATGGCCAAAGGTGATGTTTTTATCACCAATAATCCTTGGATTGGAACTGGTCATTTGAACGATGTGTGTTTAGTTGCTCCTATTTTTCACCATGAAATATTGGTGGGATTTGCCGCTACCGCAGGACACGTTCCCGATATCGGTGGAAAGGTTCGTTCGGTTGATGCACGCGAATTGTTTGAGGAAGGTTTTCATATCCCAATCATGCCTTTGTTAAAGGGCGGCAAACAAGATGAAACCTTAATTGAATTAATTCGAACCAATGTACGTACACCCGATCAAACTGTCGGCGATATTTTTTGTCATGTCGGCGCAGTGGAATTAATTGCACAAAGGATGGAAGGATTACTTACCGAATATAAGCTGAGCAATTTTTCAGAGTTAGCCGATGGCTTATTTGAGCGGAGTGACCTTGCAATGCGCAAGGCAATTCAATCATTACCTGACGGAATTTATTCTTATAATATGGAGACTGATGGGTTTCAAGAACGCTTACAATTTCATGTAAAGGTAGAAATTAAAGATTCAACGATTACTTGTGACTTTACTGGATCACCACCACAGCAAAACTATGCAATTAACTGCGTTCTGCCCTATACCAATGCAATGGTGATCTACACCATTAAATGCCTACTATTACCGAATCTGCCTAATAACCATGGACTCTTTAAGGCAATCAAAACAACAGCTCCCGAGGGTTCACTCCTAAACCCTAAATCACCAGCTCCAGTAGGAGGTAGATCTTGTACTGGGCATTATGTCCCTTGCTTGGTTTTTGGCGCACTTGCACCAATCCTTTCTCAAAAAGTAATGGCAGCTTCTGGCTCACCAGTGTGGATTACTAATTTAAGTGGCATCAAAGAAGATGGTAAACCGTTTTCAAGTGTTTTATTTTTTAATGGCGGCTTAGGTGCCTCAGCAGTAAAAGATGGCTCCTCTGCTATGTCTTGGCCTAGCAATATTTCACCAACCCCAATTGAAATTGCTGAACGCGACTTTCCCTTATTTTTTAAAAGGAAATATCTGGTAACTAATTCAGGAGGTCTTGGTCTTTACAGAGGCGGATTAGGGGAAGAAATTTGTTTTATCAATATGCACTCATCGCCACTTTCTGTAGCACTTTTAACTGAGCGACTGAAAGTAGCCGCACCGGGGATTATAGGAGGTGAGTCAGGCCAATTAGGTCAAGTAATGATTAATGGTCAAAGCGTGGATTCTCGAAAACCACAAATTTTGCAACCCGGTGATGAGGTAGTTTTACGAACCCCTGGAGGTGGAGGCTATGGTGATAAAAAACAGCGCAACCAAACCCAGATAAACTTTGATTTACAACATGGTTATATTTCTGAAAGTACTTATGATGAATAAACATTATTTTCTAAAGGTTTTTGTTAGTAGCCTTGTAGGAATTTTTTCTACGTTGAATTTTGCGGTAGCTCAAACGGACTATCCGAATAAGCCAATTACGCTAGTCGTTGGATTTTCTCCAGGGAGTAGCATTGACTTAGTTGCAAGAACTTATGCTAAATCAATTACCAATAAACTTAAAGTACCTGTCATTGTAGAAAACAAAGCCGGAGCTGGTGGCAATATTGCCGCAGAGTGGGTGGCAAAGTCAAAAGCGGATGGCTACACTTTTCTTGTGGTTGCAAATAGCATTGCAATTAGTCCCGCTTCTTATACAAATCCAAACTTTGACGTAAAAAAAGATTTGGTCGCAATTGCCTATATGGGTATAGGTCCGCTGATCCTCAAAGTTAATAAAGACTTGAAAATTAATTCAGTAAAAGAGTTAGTTAATTATGCTAAAGATCATCCCGGAAAGCTCAATTATGGATCTTCGGGAGAAGGTGGAACACCACATATGGCTACGATTTTATTTGAGCAAACCGCCAATATCAAAATGACGCATATTCCCTATAAAGGAGGCGGTGAAGCCTTGGCTGCTCTAATGGGTGGGCAGGTTGACTTACTAATTAATCCACTTTTAGGTGATATTAAATCAGAGCGAATTTCTTCTCTTGCAATTACGGGTTCAAGCCGATCACCACTTTCACCAGATATTCCAACATTTAAAGAATCTGGCTATGACTTTAATATTGGTGTTTATTACGGCATCATGGGTCCTAAAGGGATTCCAGTTAAATTAGTTGACACAATGAATCAAATTTTTAACGATTCGCTATCCGATACAGAACTAATTGATATCCTGACAAATAAAAGTGGCATCGTTACGCAAAAGATGTCGCCGAATGAATTTCAAGAATACTTAAATAAAGATATTGAACTATGGAAAAAAGTGGTTGCAAAGACTAAAGCTGGGGGATAACAGCAGATACTTTTTAGCCTTAATTGAATAAAAATTTTTTAATGGTCAACAGGAAAGCTTAAGAAATCACCTTTCTGAGCCATTTTCTGACTGACCCTTTTAGCGATTTTAAGAAATCTGACTTATTAGGTTTTATAATAAGAAATGATAAATAACGTCTATTATCTAGACTAATTTGGTTCTAGACAGACGCAGTTTAAAATCTAGGATTAGGGCTAGCTGATTTAACTAATTTTATTTATGAGGAATACTCATGAATGAAACTTGTTGAGCTAATCCGATCTTTAATTACTGTTAATAATTAATCCATTTTTAGAATTGAATGACGCCAAAGGAAGACATGAGTAATAATCAATCACAAATCATCT
>NZ_NTGB01000001.1:0-107708 GCF_003072505.1 Polynucleobacter rarus | reverse complement strand
ACCAAAAGCGGCAAGGTGATAACTCTTAAATCTAAAGTTCCACTTCTTGATAAAGAAGTGATTGATAGCATGTTTATGAGTAAAAAAGCTTTACTCGATTTTTATGAAAATGAGATGGAAGATGCTCGTAAAACAGGTCTTCTCTTTTCTTTACATGTAAAAGCCACCATGATGAAGGTTTCACACCCAATCGTTTTTGGCCATTGTGTCCGCGTTTTTTACAAAGATGCTTTTGCTAAACATGGTCAACTGTTTGATGAATTAGGCGTCAACGTGAATAACGGGATGATTAATTTATACGATAAGATAGCCACCTTGCCACAAAGTAAGCAAGATGAAATCAAACAAGATTTAAAAGCTTGCCAAGCTAATCGTCCTGAAGTAGCGATGGTAGACTCCGCTAAAGGTATTGATAATTTTTATTCGCCGAACGATATTATTGTTGATGCATCCCTGCCAGTCATGATTCGTAATGGTGGCAAAATGTGGGGTAAAGATGGTCAATTGAAAAATGTGAAGGCCACTATTCCTGAATCTACCTTTGCAAGAATTTATCAAGAAGTGATTGGCTTTTGTAAATGGCATGGTAATTTTGATCCCAAAACAATGGGTACGGTTCCCAATGTCGGCTTGATGGCACAACAAGCTGAAGAATACGGTTCACATGATAAAACCTTTGAGATTCCAGAAGATGGCGTAGCCAATATTACTGATATTGCTACCGGAGAAGTCCTCATGAGCCAAAATGTGGAAACGGGAGATATTTGGCGGATGTGCCAGGTAAAAGATGCGCCGATTCGTGACTGGGTAAAGCTAGCTGTCACACGAGCTCGCAACTCCGGCATGCCTGCCGTGTTTTGGCTTGACCCATATCGCCCACATGAAAACGAATTAATTAAAAAGGTTAACACCTATCTAAAAGACTACGACTTGACAGGTCTAGATATTCAAATCATGTCGCAAGTAAGAGCAATGCGCTATACCCTAGAGCGAGTTGTTCGCGGACTAGATACCATTTCGGTTACAGGCAATATCCTGCGTGACTATTTGACGGACTTATTTCCAATTATGGAACTTGGCACTTCTTCAAAAATGCTATCTATCGTGCCACTAATGGCCGGTGGTGGTATGTATGAAACGGGTGCCGGTGGATCAGCTCCAAAACACGTTCAACAACTTGTTAACGAAAACCACTTGCGCTGGGACTCTCTTGGAGAATTTTTAGCCTTAGCAGTTTCTTTTGAAGATTTAGGTATTAAGAATAACAATCAAAAAGCTAAGCTACTTGCAAAAACTTTAGATGCTGCAACTGGAACTTTACTGGATCAGCGTAAAAATCCTTCTCCTAAAACAGGTGAACTTGACAATCGTGGTAGTCAATTTTATTTGGCAATGTATTGGGCACAAGAATTAGCAGCTCAAAATGAAGACCAGGATTTAAAAACAAAGTTTACTGCGTTAGCCAAAGCATTTGCTGATAATGAAAAAAATATCATAAGTGAGTTAACGCAGATTCAAGGCAAGCCTGTTGATATCGGTGGTTATTATTTACCTGATAGGCAAAAACTGTCTCAAGTAATGTGCCCAAGCCCAAGCTTTAACAACATATTGAAAAACTTTAGCGCTTAAATCATTTCTTGTACTGACCATCATTCCTCAAAGGAATGATGGTCAGTAAAATGTATACACTGCCCCACCCTGGTCTAAAGCTGAAAGAAGATATTCTCTTTCAGCCCACACGGGAGCTTTAATCGCTCTTACACTATCACAAATCTCATCCCATCTTTTGATGAGATCATCAAGTTCCGACTGAGTGAGGCTCTTATCCTTCAGCCGGCAATCCAACTCAATTAACTCCTTGAGTTGGGCAGTAATTTTCATCTTAATATTTAAACTTGGTCTGGTTTGCCAAGGATTGTTGCTGAGTGGAAGTGTTTCATTTTTTTTATAAGTTTTCTAAATCTCCCGGTAATGAGCCTAATTAGCGATGACAAGCTTATATGCGCCATTCACAATGCGACTTTCGTCATCTTAAAAATAATTTTTTTAATAAAGGCACTAGTCACCAGCTCACTCTTACAAGAATTGTAAAAACTATTTTAAAGGTAGATTTTGTAGTAAAGTAAAATTTCAATAAATAAAACTCTAAGAGACTATATGACACCAACAGCATTAATGCCAAGACTTCCAGTTCCAACTTTAGAAGTTAAAACCACCAACGGAACTATGTTTAATCTAAGTTCTTCTGGAGCAGAAAATTTTACTCTAGTTGTTTTTTATAGAGGCTTGCATTGCCCAATCTGCGCAAAATATCTCATCGAATTAGAAAGACTTGCTCAAGAATATATGAATCGTGGCGTAAGAATTATTGCTATCAGCTCTGATAATGAAGAACGCGCGAAAACGATGGCTGAGAAAGTAAGTGCTAATTTAGTTGAGTTTGGTTATGGCTTAGATCTTTCAGATGCGCGTAAGTGGGGTTTGTATATTAGCTCAGGCCGTGGCCCTACTTCAATTGGTATTGAAGAGCCAGCCTTATTTAGTGAACCAGGTGTGTTTTTAGTCAGACCCGATGGAACACTTTATTACGGTTCTACTCAAACGATGCCATTTGCAAGACCATCATTCCAAGATCTACTTGCTGGCGTTGATTTTGCAATTACAAAAAACTACCCAGCTAGAGGGGAGTTCTCTGGATCGCTTTAAAGGAGGCTTTTGCCCTACTAGTTGCTTCACAATTAAGCGCAACCCTCTTTGACTATTTCCCCTAAATAATTAGCCCTATGTTAAAAGTAATTGACACCATTGAAGGCTCTGGGTTTCCTTTAGGTTTTAGATATTCAGAGACAAGCCAACGTTCTTCACTGGTGCTCGGTCAAGTAGGGAATGATTCCATCAATGTTGAATGCCGGGCGATGGGGGCGAAAACCTGTTACCTCCATGCTGCCTTAAGCACCCGAGTGATTCCGAAGATATCATTTTTTTTAAATAATGAAACAATTTAAAAAATAATGGTGTAATAGAATGACGCAAAAAAATTCAAAAACTTTTTCAACTAATTTTACGGATGAGTGAAATATGAAAGCTATGGTCGTTAGAGAATGGGGAAATTCATCAATCTTAGAAGTTGTTTCTGATCCTAAACCAGGTCCCGGTGAAGCTGTTTTAAAAGTCAGGGCTGCTGGTGTGGGATTAACTTTACTTAATATGCGCAATGGTAGTTTTGGAGGTTCTGCCCCCAGAATTATGGGACATGAATTAGGTGGCGATATTGTTGAGGTAGGAGAAGGTGTAAGCTCATTATCGATCGGTCAAAGATGTGCCGTATATTTTTATTTAACCTGCGGGCGTTGCAGATGGTGTTGTGGTGGAAGAGAAACCCTTTGTGAGAATTTCGGAGGATTTGTAGGGGTTCATAGAGATGGGGGATTCGCAGAGTATGTATGCTTACCTGTAGAAAATTTCTTACCTATCCCTGACGGATTAAGTTATGAGGCTGCAGCTATTGCGACAGATGCCGTCAATACGAATTGGCATTGCATGCGTGAGAGAGCAAAAATTAACCCTCATGATAGTGTTTTACTAATTGGTGCAGGTGGTGGAGTTGGCATTCATGGTGTACAAGTTGCTAAGCTATTTGGAGCACGTGTAATTGCTGCTGACGTGTCAGATGAAAAATTAGCTTTAGCTAAAAAATGGGGTGCTGATGAAACAATCAATGTTAAAAATCATCCGAACCTAGTCGAGGCAGTGATGCAAATAACTCAAGGGAAAGGAGTGAATGCTGCAATTGACTATGTTGGTCACGGTAGTACTTTCCAGATGGCTTATGACTCATTAAGTATATCGGGTAGAGCGGTTGTTATAGGAGTTGGCAAAGGTGATATCAGCATAAATCCTCGCAAGTTAATGCTCACCGAAAAGGTGGTCACAGGATCAAGGCACTCGACTCGTACAGAATTAATTGAGACTATGGAAGTCATGGCCAGAGGGGTTATTAAGCCCGTGGTGGGGATGACACGCCATTTTTCAGAAATTGAAAACATATTTGATGCCATCAAGAATGAAACTTTGCTCGGCCGGGGCTCACTGAGCTATGACTAAACCTTGATTTTTAAGTTTCTAAAGGTCGCGCATACATAATTAAACTCTTCATTTCAACACCTTTAGAAAAGGTTAGTTACCCATTCAATCAAAGAAATTTAGGAGCTTAAAAAGCTCTCTTTAAAAATAATTTTTTATATTTTTTTAGAAATTTTTGACTATGTAAGGGTTTCCCATAGATAGCATACGAAAATAAATAGATTAGGATTTGAAAATAACTAAATAAAGGAGATAACAATGTTGAGTTTTAACTTACGTCCCCGTTTTTTTATTTTTACAATTTTCTTGCTGAGCTTTCTTGGGATGAGCCACCAGGCAATTGCTCAAAATAAACCTCCACTTAGGGTTGGTTTTAGTATGGCTTTAACGGGCCCACTAGCAGCGAATGGAAAAGCAGCTTTATTATCAATGGAAATTTGGCGTGAAGAGACGAACAAAAATGGTGGTTTAATTGGTCGACAAGTGGAATTTGTTTATTACGATGATCAATCAAGTCCATCTTTAATTCCAGGTCTTTACACTAAATTATTAGATTCTGACAAAGTTGATGTTGTTGTTTCACCATACGGAACAAATTTAATATCACCTGCAATGCCATTGATTATGCAACGTAATTTAGTCTTCCTTACCTTGTTTGGGGTAGATGTAAACGCCAAGTTTAATTACCCTGGTTATTTTCAAATGATGCCTAATGGTAAAAATCCTACAGTCGGTATTTCCGGTGGATTTTTTGATGCAGCCATGACCGCAAAAGAAAAACCAAAAACTGTGGCTTTTATTGGAGGAGATGCCGAATTTCAGGCAGTAACTATCGAAGGTGCGAGAGAGGTTGCAAAAAAATATAACTTGAAAGTGGTATACGACAAGTCTTATCCACCTACTACAACCGACTTCACTCCAGTTTTACGTGCCATTCAGGCAACGAATCCCGATATCATTTATGTAGCTTCATACCCTGGTGAAACTCCAGGTCTTGTTAGAGCTGCTAATGAGATTGGTTTAAAAGCCTCTGTATTTGGTGGAACGATGATTGGATGTGGCTTTGCCGCAAATAAGAAACAACTTGGTCCACTCTTAAACGGTCTTCTATGCTACGAGCTCTATGTTCCTGAGAAAACTGTCAAGTTTGAAGGAATTGAAGCTTTCTTAAAAATATATCAATCACGAGCTGAAAAAGAAGGCGTTGATCCTTTAGGTTTTTACTTACCGCCATATGCTTACGCACAAATGCAAATTTTAGGTCAGTCCATTGAGAAAGTTGGCAGTATAGACAACAAGAAATTAATTGATTACATTCATAACACTAAATTTACGACCGTAGTAGGTGATGTAAAGTTTGCTGCAAATGGTGAGTGGGAGGTTGGTCGTCCTTTATATGTTCAATATCGGGGCATTAAAGGTAATGACCTGGAACAGTTCCGCAAGCCCGGACCTGCAGTAATTATTTCTCCAGCTGAATTAAAATCAGGGGATCTCGTCACACCGTATCAAGAGGCAAAAAAGAGATAAATAGAATAATCTCCTACTATTAGTTAAAAGGGTTTGCTTTTCTAGCAAACCCTTTTTTTATTCAGAAGGAAGGGACTACAGTTTTTATTTAAAATTACTCTTTTGCAGTGTCCTCATAAATACCTGCATACCATAATGATGAACCATGAAACCACCTAGTTCCATGATCTGAGCATCTGAATAATGTTTTTTCATCTCATCATAAAATTCTTTATTGACCTTAGTTGAATCTAAATACATTTGGTCAGAAAACCGAAGTGCCACTTTCTCTGCTTCAGAAAAATCAGTTGAGTCTTCATAATCATCACTTGCGCTAGCAATTTGCTCTTCTGTCAAACCCTGAGCAAGGGCTCTGTTTGAACGTAATTTACTAAAATAGGGGTCGCCAGCAAAATTAGCTAACTGAATACGCATCATCTCTTTCAGTGAATGTGGCACATTACCTTGAGTATGAGACATGAGCATCGTTTTTAAGATTGCCTTGGCATAGCTAGGTACCCTCGCTAAAATAAGAATAAAGTTCTCATCAGGAACACCTAATTCTTTTGCCTGTTTGATCAAATCAAGTAGCTCAGGATCTTTTATATCATCAATTGCGATGGGCTCAATATTAAACATTAAATACCCCTTCCAGTTAGAGACTTTACTTCCGTACCATAAATTTTCCTGGATTCCTCTTGATCTATTAATCTTCCATCTGGAGAAAACATAGGATAGAAATCTAATGTTCCGTAAAAAGTGTGGTATCCGATATTAAGCCCTATAAAAGCGCCTAATTCAACGATTTCTTCTAACGAATAATATTTTTTTAATTCGTCATAAAATGCTTCATCAATCGCATCTGGATCAGTTGCCATGAGTTCGCAATAGCGTATGGCAATCTTATCCGCATCGCTTAAATGCTTACTCTTTTGGTAATTATCAATTCCATCATTCAAAAGATCTTCAGTTAGCCCATTCTGCTTCGCCGAAGCAGATCGAACATTTCCTCAGTAATTACACGAGGCCATTCGTGAGAGTAAAACACGAATAATCTCTTTGATAGAGTGCTTCACCTTACCAGTAAAAAAAGCAGTACGCCAAGCATTGAACGCTGCTTCTGATAAATCAAGATTGTGGCCCATTACTGCATGAAATCCTGGATCAGGTGCTCGGTTTTCAAGGCAGTAATCAACTAAAGGCTTTAACTTAGTAGCCTGAAGCTCTTCAATCGTTAACATGCGAACATTTGCCATCTACATCCCCTTATTTAATTGTGCTTCAATTGCTTTTCGAATGACTTGTTTGCGGTCAACGCCTGTTTTTGTTTCTTTTAACTCGCCATTTTTAAAAAATAATAACGTCGGTAAGGTACGAATATTGTAATGATCCACTAGCGAAGTATTTTCATCTGCATTGACCTTTGAAATTCTTACTTGACTTGGCACATCTTGCACAATCTCTTCTAAAATACGCGACATGTGCTTGCAAGGAACGCAGGTACTAGACCAAAAGTCCACGACAGTTACCCCTTCAAAGCTAAGGACTAAGTCTTTAAAGTTATCTTGATTTAATTCATAAATCTTACTTGCATTCATTTTTTGTCTCTTTAATTACCTTGTTTCATTCCACAATGTAGCATGTATAAAAGTATGGTGGTTGAACCAAAATATCTCTAATTTAAAAGTACTATGTATCAAACTAGGATGATATTGCTTCTGACTCTATTGATTATCGAGGGCACTTATCTGAATGCTCAGGATTTAAAAATTACTAATCCAATTTGAGATATTTTTATTTAAGTAGTCCGGCGCTACGTAATGTCTCTTTTGCAGTTTCACTAAAGTCAACTTCCGGAGCATCACCACCAATAACAAACATCAACCAATGAGTTTTATCGGGCTCTTCAAAGGTTACGTTTTCAAAGCGACGTTGAACGCCTGCTGGGAAAGAACAAATATCCCACTGACCAACATCAAAGTATTCAACCTTATCGTCGACTTCCCAGGAACAACGCCATTTACCTGTCATAGGAATAAAGGTTTCATTCGTATCATGGTTATGCATCATCGGCCCAAACCCCGGCTTACACTCGCAAAACCCGATATTAAAACCTTCACTAATTTTGATAGCCGAACTCTCTGAAGCATTACTGCCAACTGGAGATTCAACCTCAGATCCCCCCTTACCTTTTGGTGGTTGAAAACCGAGAGCATTGTAGAGCTTTCGATAGGCAGAAGGAAACTCACTATCAATTAAGCCCGTATCAAATCCTTTTAGATCTTTAAAAAATGCGACGCGTGCGCGCATTTCTTCTTTGGTGAAGCGTATTTCAGGTATTCCCATACTTGTCTCCTTACTTTTTTTAATTATTAATATAGTTTATATCCCATTTATCTATAAAGGCAAATTTTTCCTCAATGAAACAACGAATCAAAATGAAATAGATTCCAAAGAATAGGGGAACTACATAACTAATTGAAGACCACAACTTTTCTCAGAAGGCCAAGCAAAACTAGTTAAAGGCTTTTATTATGGGGTATTACATTTTTGATTAGGAAAATCTCGCTTGCAATTTAGGAAACATATCCTCCATTTAGGAGTTTTATTCAGTATTAGTCTTGGACTAGCAATAAACTGCTCAGTTATGGCTCAACCTACGGAAAATAATACCGTCGTTGGTTCAAAACGTTTTACAGAAAGCTATGTCCTTGGAGAAATACTTAACCTAACATTGCGTGATGCCGGATTACAAGCTGAGCATCGACAAGGTCTTGGTAATACTGCGATTGTCGTTCAAGCACTATTAACTAAACAGATTGATGTCTATCCAGAATACACTGGCACAATTTTGCGAGAGATATTAAAACGCCCAGAAACCCAAGCCTCACTCAGTGAGCTGAATTCTTGGCTTGCCCCCCAGAACTTAAAGGTGTCCATACCGCTTGGCTTTAACAATACCTATGCGCTTGCAATGAAGGCCGATAGAGCAAAAGTGCTAGGCCTTAAACGAATTAGTGACATCTCAAACCTGACTGCAGAGCAGCAATCCAAACTTCGAATCACCTTATCGCCAGAATTTAAGACCAGAACCGATGGCTGGCCTACCCTTGTAAAGGCCTATGACATAAAAATAAAACCAATGAAAGTGTTAGAACATGGCTTAGCCTACGACGCCTTAGCACGTGGCGAGTCCGATATTGTTGATGCCTACTCGACGGATGCAGCGATTACCCAAAAAGGTCTCATCTTATTAGAGGATGACAGACAGGCATTTCCGCGCTATGACGCAATACTTTTGATGCGCTCAGATTTCAATGAGAAGCCACTTCAAGTTTTAGTGGGAAAATTAAATGAATCAACCATGACAAAGCTCAATGGACAAGCTGAATCTGGCCTTAGTTTTGAAAAAGTGGCGCGGGGGTTTTTAGATTCGTCTGTTGACAAGCAGTCTGAACAATCGCAGATCTCAAAGTTTTTCAAATTGCTTTTTGGTCCAGATTTTTTTATCGCCCTCCGCACTCATGTTCTGCTGGTGGTTCTTTCTTCAACCATGGCTCTGTTAGTCGGCGTTCCTCTTGGTATTCTTGCTCACCGCAGGTCCCGATATACGAATTGGATTTTGGGAGGCGTTGGCATTTTACAAACCATACCCTCACTTGCATTGCTGACTATTTTGATCGCTGTTCTAGGTCAAATAGGAACGGTGCCAGCCGTTTTAGCTTTATTTCTATATGGCCTACTACCGATTGTCAATGCGACCCATATTGGTTTGATGGAGGTGCCAATTACTTTAAAAGAAGCCGCTTTAGCACTTGGATGTAACGAAAGGCAATTGTTACTTTTCATAGAGCTAGCACATGCTCGGCCGATTATATTAAATGGTTTAGCATCGGCAACTGTGATTGGGGTAGGTACTTGTACACTTGCAGCATTAGTAGGAGCTGGTGGATTTGGCGATCGAATAGTAGCTGGACTAGCAGTAAACGATTCTGCATTGATGCTTTCTGGAGCCATACCGGCCGCTATTTTGGCACTGCTTGCTCAAGTCTTACTTACACCAAAAAGAAAAACCCAAAAAATCTAATGAATAACTATAGTGGTTTGATGGTGCTAGAACTGACTACTCCCCATAGATAAATCAAGGGGCTTTACGCTGCTTTTTGGTAAACGAAATTAGATTTACTGAAATACACTATGCAATAGATCCTTGTATCCTAATTGGTGATTCAAAGCAATATCCTCTTCATTAATTTGGTCTGCAAGGTGGGAACTTAACCAATTGCTTCAGCGCATCTTTTCGATCTAACCTAAAATCTTTTAAATACAAAATTTAAACCACAGCTAATCAGAAAATATTGACTTGAAAACGCGCATCGAAATCGTAACGCCTGCCCCTCCTGGCACTCTGCACGGAAACCGTATTACTGCTTTGCGGTGGCATAAATTTTTATCAATCTTAAATTATCAAAGTACCGTTACAGAAGAGTGGTCTGGAGAGTCATGTGATGTTCTAATTGCACTCCACGGACTTCGAAGCCATGACTCTATTCAACGGTTTAAGAAAGTCCATCCGCATCACCCTGTCGTCTTGATCATGACTGGAACAGATATTTACCGTGACTTAAAAGACTCAAAAAAAGTAGTCAAGTCCATGGAGATGGCTGATGCGATTGTGGTTCTTCAGCCAGACGCCATTCATTCTTTACCTAAGCAATTTCATCATAAAGTCCAAGTGATTTACCAGTCAGTAAAAAGTATTACTAGAAAAACACCCCCAAAACGTCATTTTTTAGCCAGCATCATAGGTCATTTGCGTGCAGAGAAAGATCCCTTTTGTGCGGCGCAGTGCTTACCTCTATTACCCTCGGACAGCAAGATCCAACTTGTGCAACTTGGGAAGGCCATGAGTGCGGTATTTAAACAACAGGCAAACACTATTGAAAAAAATATTGTTCGTTATCGGTGGTTAGGACAACTCAGTCATTCCAGAACTTTACAGTGGCTCTCCCGCTCTCATGTGATGATCATTTCCAGCATTATGGAGGGTGGCGCTCACGTAGTGTCTGAAGCAATTGCGATTGGCATCCCTGTCATTGCGTCAGACATCCCGGGCAATCGGGGCTTATTGGGTAAGTCCTACCCTGCTTACTATCCTGTAGGTGATAAAGTCGCCTTAAGCAAGCTACTCACCAAGGCTGAGACTAATCCAGCCTTCTACCAAAAATTATGTCAGGCGATTTCTAAACGACAGAAGATTACCGAACCGGAATTAGAGAAAAGATCTATACAAAAACTTATTGAGCAGATATTAAAGCCTGCTTAGAAGCAACAAAGACTAACAATAATTTTAGCTATTGAATATTAGTCAGATAAATATCCTTGAGTCACGTCAATAATTCTTTTTCATATGACAGTATTTAGCCAAGGCTATGCATTTGTACTCTGCGAAGTTTATTGCTAATCATATCGACGCCAATCACTAATACAAGCATTGCCATAATGACTGTTGAGGCTTGCTGCTCATGCAATAGTGAGAGTTCATAGTACAGAATTTGCCCAAGCCCTCCAGCACCCACAAATCCTAATATCGTCGCCATACGAATATTCATTTCCCAACGATAAAGACTATAAGAAAGAAGTTGCGAGTAAATGCCTGGTAAAGCTCCATACATAAATGCTTGGGTATAACTTGCACCAGCTAATCTGAGTGCATTAGTTGAACTAGGAGAGTGATTTTCTAAAGTCTCACCAAATAAACGACCCAGTACACCAGTAGTATGAAGAGCAAGGGCTAAGGTTCCGGCAAATGGTCCTAAGCCTACCGCCAACACCATTAATACTGCCCAAACGAGTTCCGGTACCGAGCGCAGAAAATTTAAGAGAAAACGGGTAATCACTTTTGCTGTATAACCAAACTGTCCAGCCGCAGGAAGTGCTAAGAAAAGACTAGCAATAGCAGCTAATAAGGTTGATAAAGCAGAAATAGCCAGAGTTTGCAATAAGCCTTTCCAAACCTTTTGCAAAAATGCAGGAGTGAGGTCTGGTGGGAAAAAGCGCCCTGTATAAGTAGCGATATCACCCATCGCTTGTTCAGTAAACAAAGCTAGAGGATTAAATGAGAGATATGCAAAGCTCGCCACAATGAAAAGCGCAATTAATAGGAGCGTAATCAGACACTTTAGGCAAAATTTGCGAGCAGGATAATGGTTCATGCAAGGAGCCGACGAATGATAAGACTGATGTAGTCTGCAAGTAAAACAAGCAACAAAAACATGATCAGTATGGTAGATACTTCACCGCCATTGAGCATCTTCATCGACTGGTCCATTAACTGACCTAGTCCGCCTGCACCCACAAAACCCATCACGACCGAGGCTCTAACTGCGCATTCCCAGCGATAGATGGTGTAGGAAGCTAGCTCTTGTGAGGCGCCCGGTAAAAGTCCATATAAAAACGCATTAATACGACCACTACCCTGCAGCAGTAGCGCTCTAGCAGGAAGGGTATTTTCTGTCTCTAAAATTTCGGAATACACTTTTGCAAGCATACCCCCGTAAGTAATTGCGATTGCTAGCACACCTGCAACTGGACCTAAACCAAACACTCTTACCAACAGTAAAGCCCATATAATTTCTGGAATACCTCTAAGAAATAACATGAGCATTCGGGCGAGGTATCTACCAAGCTTTGCGAATTGATGTCCTGAGGCTGGGCCAATACGTGAAATTGATAGACTGTAAGTAATGATTAATCCGAGCGGGACTGCGATCAGTAATGCCAAGGCAATCCCAGCGGTTGCCATCGCTAGAGTTTCTATAGTGGCCTTGAGTACCAACATTAAAAATGTAGCTTGAAGATTCGGTGGGAAAAACTGAACTAAGAAGTTAGCAAAAACTTTGAGATTGCGCTCTTCAAATAATGCAAGTACATCAAACTGTGCCAATTGCATCATTTGCCATAAAATTGCAACTGCAACACACGTCACCAAAAAACGTCTGAGCGCAGCAGGATCTCTGGGGTGATGTACCTTGTTCATTACAGTGTTTTCACATTATCTTGCTTTGGTAAGACGCCTCGCTCAGCTGCATAAAGCTGTTGTAACAAACTCTCGCTCACTTCAGATGCTGGCAAGTCAAAAAAGACCTCTCCATCGCGTAGGCCAATAATACGTGGGAACCACCGTAAAGCAATATCTACAGCATGTAGACTAGCCACAAAACAGGCATTTCTAGTCTGAGCATCTGCCAATAAACACTGAATCGTTAAGTCAGAGAGCACGGGGTCTAATGCCGACACAGGCTCATCGGCAAGCAATAAATCTGGCTTTTGGTAAAGGACGCGGGCAACTCCTACTCTTTGAAGTTGACCTCCTGATAGGCGATCACATCTGTCAAAAAGACGATCTGCAAGTTCAAGTTTTTGCAGACATAACTGTGGACCTGAAATATCTACTGGGTAAATTAAAGAAACAAGAGATTTCCAAAATGGCCACTGACCAAGGCGACCCGCTAATACTGCGGTAATCACTCTTTGCCTTGGTGGAATTGGGGCCGCTTGATGCACGAGGCCTATTTGCGAGCGTAAACGCTGTAATTGTCCTTTTGATATCGCCCATGGATCAACATTGAATACTGCCATTGAACCAGTACTTGGGCGCAGTGAAGTTGCTATTAATTGAAGCAAACTGGTTTTACCAGAACCAGATGAACCAATAATCGCGATTGACTCTCCAGTAGAGGCACTAAGATTAATATTTTTTAGCGCCTCTTGGCCATTACTATGGGTAAAACTGACATTCTTAAATGAAAAAGCGATGTTTTTCACTTTATTAAGCCAGCACCAATAGCAGCTTTTTCAATCTCATCATAATTTGATGAATTAGTTGGAATATATTTACTGGCTCTTTGTAGATCCATTAATTCTTTTTGAGCAGGATCATTCGCATTTAACTTTAAGAACGCATCGCTAATCTTTTTAGTCAGTGTGGCATCTAAGCCACCTCTTACTGTCCAGTTATAGTCATGATAGGGAGGCGTTGTATATAACACTCTAACTTTTTCGGTATTCGGATTTTTGGCTTCAGATAATTTATCCCAAACAGATGCATTTAAAGCGCCTGCATCAGCCTTACCACTAGCAACAAAGGCAATCGTAGCATCATGGGCTCCAGAAAAAGCAATGTTCTTAAAGTCTGCATCTGGATTAATACCTGCCTTCATTAAGTAAAAACGTGGCATTAAGTGACCTGAGGTCGATGAGGGTGAACCAAAGGCAATCGTTTTACCTTTTAAATCAGCCAAAGACTTTACTGAACTACCCTCCGGAATAATAAATTTACTAGTAAATTTTTCATCCTCAAGGCGCTGAATGATAGGCTTGACGGCACCGTTGGTACGAATTTTTGCTTGGATATAAGTAAAACCGCCCAACCAAGCCATATCAATTTTATTAGTTGCTAGCGCTTCAACCACTGCGGCATAGTCAGTTACAGGTGTGAATTCGACTTTCATGCCAGTCTCTTTCGATAAATAGGCACCTAAGGGTAGAAATTTTCTTTGCAACTCCGTTGGGGATTCGTCTGGAATTGCTGAGACACGTAACACAGCTTGTGCATTCGCTTGAAGCGTCAATCCACTAAAGCAAATCATCGCAAATGCGAGGCTGAGAAAAAATTTCAACTTGAATATATTGAGTTTCATTTATTGGTGCTTTCTATTGAGTTGAAAAAGTAATGGTTAAACTACAGAAATTCCTGAGCCTTGTTCAAAACGACCTATTATCTGAGCATCTGAAAAACCATCTAATCTGAGAATTTCTAATACTTGGTTCGTAGCTTCAGGGCTGCAAGAAATTAATAAACCACCACTAGTTTGAGGATCGGATAATAAATTCTTCTGCCAATCATCAGAATGTGAGTTCATCGCAACTTCATGGCCATACCCTAGCCAGTTACGTGGAGACGCACCAGTATAGATACCTTCTTTCACTAGTTTGACCGCCTCCGCAACAAATGGAATAGAATCCCATTGAATTTGAGCTGATAGCTTTGCACCACGGCACAGTTCCAACAAATGCCCTGCTAAGCCAAATCCTGTCACATCTGTAAGTGCATGCACACTATCAAGTTGCGATAGTGCTAAACCTGGCTTATTGAGCTTCGTGGTTAATGCAATCATCTCTTGATAAGCAGCATCAGACAGTTGCTCCTTTTTCAAAGCCGCCGAAAGAATACCAACACCTAAGGGTTTACTAAGGATGATGCTATCGCCCAACTTTGCACCACTATTACGCTTTAGCTTCTTAGGATCTACTATACCAATGGCAACTAATCCATAAATGGGCTCTACTGTATCGATCGAGTGACCACCGGCAATCATAATGCCGGCCTCTGCACAAACTGACTCACCACCCGCAGTAATTTGCTGAATTACATCCAAGGGAAGAACATTGATTGGCATACCTAAGAGAGCAAGTGCAAATAATGGTTGTGCCCCCATGGCGTAAATATCTGAAATCGCATTGGTAGCAGCAATCCGCCCGAATTGATAAGGATCATCAACAATAGGCATAAAGAAATCCGTAGTCGCCACAATCGCTTGATGTTCATTTATTTGATAGACAGCTGCGTCCTCATTATTATCTGAGCCTGCAAGAAGTGCAGCAGGTATCTGGCGAATGGGAGAAGCTTTAAGAATATCGCTTAAAACACCAGGTGCAATTTTGCAACCACAGCCCCCGCCGTGAGAAAGGGAGGTAAGTCGACCGTTGTATGTCATATTAATGTACTCAATTTAAAGTAGGGGCAGGATAGATATCAAATTTTACCTAATTTAGGCTAAACAGGTACGAAAGCCACAGAAAAAGTCTCTTCTGGAGGGTAGATAAAAATTGCGAAATTGGGAGCGTCGTAGATAGTTCGGAGTGAACTTACTCCAACCTTTTAAAACCCGATGTTTACCATCAAACCAAGGCGCCGAATAGTCTTGATAAGGATCCGAGCTAAACCCTTCAAAAGGCTCAAAAGTACTGCTGGTCCACTCCCATAGACTAGAGGGTTGCCATTGCTCGCTAACTGATGCCATCAAAATACTGAGTTCATTTTCTGTGGGCAGACGAACACCTTTCCATAAACAATACTTCTCTGCGCTTTGAGCAGAAATATGTCGAACAGGTGCTTTGAGATCAATCGCTAACCACTGATCATAGAAGCGTTCAAACCAATCATTCCCCTCTTTTTTCCAATACGCTGGTTGATGATCTGTGGAACTTATCTTCGCATCATTTAGGGATTTTAAAAATTCTAAATATTCACCGTTACTCACTGCATGACTTGAAATTGAAAACTGAGGAACGGATACTTCATGCTGCCATTTTTCGTTATCGAAGATAAAACCGGTGTTTTGGGCTGATCCGAGTTGCAATTGGCATTCCGGAATACGGATATACCGCGGCTCAAAGTAAGTCTGATGATCTTCAATGGAGCGATGAGGATGCTCAAGTGGCCAACTATAACCCAACGATTGCCACATATAAGCAAATGCTTCATTGTGCATATCCTCATGATAGAGAGCTAACTGAATAAAGTAAGCCTGCTCAGGGCTCACAGACCCTGATTTTAGGATGGTAAAAGTACGCGCCATCACCTCGGAAAAATAACTCATCAAAATATCGATCGTAGGTATTTTTGCCAACCAGCGATCATTGTGGCTAATGATGGATGAATTAAATAAAGTATCAGCCTGACTTAGAAAAGAAGGGTTTGATTCTTTCCCATGGCGATGAACCCAAAATTCATGAAACCAAATCAGATGCCCAAACTCCCAGTAGGGAGGATTTAACTGAGGTAATAAAGGGACCTGTTCTTGCCCCGGATCTAGTTTTTGAATAATAGTTTGCGTTACATGAGTGGAGCGTTCTAAATCTTTTAACAGATTGATTGGCGACGGCCAAGGCGCATAACTCAGATAATCAAAATATGTCATTAGGCTTCAGTAAATGAAAATCATTAATTTTTGATAATAGTGCAAATATCTTGATAACCGCTTTATCCAATCATGCGGAAAACCTCGTCGTTCTGGCCGGGGAAGATGTCAAATGCGCCTTGCCAGCAAAACAGCTCCTGCTGAACCACCACCAACCATAGCACACCACCATTTAAGAACAAAGGAAGGAGGGGGTGTGACCTTTGATCTCGCTTCATTTTTATGATCGATTTCATCAGCTTGGCAACGTATTAACAACTTTAGTATTTCCTCATGACTACCTTTCTTTTGGAGGTAATCAATCTGTTGCTGATAATGCTGCTCCACAAATGTCTCAACTGCATCAATCGTTGCATAGACGGCTTTTTTACCAAATAATGCTGGTATTGCACCCGTTAGCCATCCTGCAATGCGCCAAGGTCCTAGCAATCTGCTATGAAATTTTTTCTCTAAAACAGACTCTATTAATTGTAAATGCTCAGCTTCAGTGCTCCCATGGTGTTTTGCAAAATAGAGGAGTTCTTGATCTTTTCGCAAATTTGCAACTGCAATAATTCCTTTGTAGATATAGACAGCACCCGTCTCGCCTGCATGATCAGAGCGTAATTCTTGCTCTAAATATTGAGAATAAGGACTTGAGTAAGCTTCAGGCAAGGCACTCATCTTAAAAATGCCCTGATGTAACTTATTACTTCGTCATAAAACTGTTTCATCTTTTGTATCAATCTCATTTTTACTATCGAAGGTAATTACTAAAATCAAAAAAAGATTTGACTTAGCTTTTCTATATTGTTGTCTTAGTTTGAATGATCACTAAGTTTTAAGTATTTTATAGCTTAGACACTAATCATGTTTATTGCATGATTCACTACGTAATCCCAGAAAATCATGCAATTCTGATGGAATTTAGAATAGTGCTACAAAAAGCAAGTAGATAACCAAGGTACTAATGCAATCACTAAGATACCCAGAAATAGCGCAACTAAATAACCCAAAATTGGTTTCACACCTTCATCAGGGTCTACCTTTCCAATCGCGCATGCGGCGTAATAACCAACCCCCAATGGTGGAGCAAATAAGCCAACGCCCATTGATAGAATGACTACCATCGAGTAGTGAACCTCATTAATACCTAGCTGACGCGCAACGGGAAATAACAATGGTCCAAATAAAACAATAGCAGGAATTCCTTCGAGTACTGATCCGAGAACAATAAATACCAAAACAGAAATTAGCATAAATAATTGCCAACTCCCATTCAGATCAGTCATCACTTTTAAAATTACTTGGGAAAAGCCAGATTGCGTTAGAGCCCAAGCCATACCCGTGGCAGCGCCAATAATCAAAAGAATCGCACCCGATAAACAGGCAGTATCCACAAGCATAGGTAAAAGACGTTTCCAATCAAATTGTCGATAAACTATCAGCCCACAAAAAAGTCCATACACAATTCCAATCGTCGAAACCTCGGTGGCTGTTGCTATACCCTCTACCACTGCTGCACGAATCACAAATGGTAAGAGTAGTGCAGGAAGCGCAATGACAAAAAGCTTACTGATGACACGAACAGATGGTTTGATAGTATTTGTTATTGGTGTGTGACGATTGCGCCACCAAACCAACATACACAAAATCAAGCCCAGAATAAAGGCTGGTAGCATCCCACCAGTAAATAATGCTGTGATCGATACGCCAGTGACCGAGCCAATCGTGATGAGAACTAAACTTGGTGGAATGGTTTCAGTTTGAGCGCCAGTTGCCGCGAGTAAAGCGACTAACTCTCCTGGCGGGGTGTTCCGTTTCATTTCGGGAAATAAAGCGGGTGCAATCGCTGCCATATCCGCCGCTTTGGAGCCCGAAATACCGGAAACTAAATACATGGCACCCACTAATACGTAAGATAAGCCCCCCTTGACATGACCCAACATAGAGGCGAGAAAAGCAACCATAGCCCGTGCCATACCTGTCATTTCCATTAATAACCCCAGAAAAACAAATAAAGGTACTGCCAAAAGTACCATATGCGACATCGACTCATCTAGGCGACCAACGACAACGGATAAAGGCAAACGGGTACTTAAACCCAAATAAGCGATGGTACCGAGTCCAAAGGCAAATGCAATCGGCACCCCAGCTAATATACAAAACCCAGCGACCCCAACAAAGAAGATGAGTAAGTTATATTTTCCTAAAGGAACCAACCAAGGACTGCAAGCATAAAAAATGCCAGCAATCAATAAGGTAAGGCAAACTCCAAAAAGGGTTGTTTTTAAACTGCCTAAAGTACCCAAACGAAAAAGACAAAAAAAGATCATCAGCAACATTCCAATCGGAATAGCAGCCGCCCGCCAAGCATTAGAGATTTCTAGGGAGGGTGTAGTTACCATCACTTCATCTAAGGCAAAGTGATAAGCAGGTAGAAGAACGATAGCTAAGTAAAACAAACATGCCACCATTGCAATTGCTTCAAGGTAGTGTCTTTTTGCAGGGCTGAGTTTACTCACCAATGCAGTCATCCGCATGTGCTCACCCCGTTTCAAGGCAATGACAGAACCTATCATCGCCAGCCATAAAAATAATATGGAAGCTAGTTCATCAGACCAAACGAGCGGGGAATCAAAAAAATATCTCCCTACTACTCCTGAAAATAATATCGTGACACAGGCAAGAACAAGCAGAGCTGCCACCCCCTCAACGATAGAGAAAACGACAGACTCAAACCATTTAATTCCGACAACTAATTGATTAAACAAAAGAAGCTACTTTCAAGAACCAGTCCACTTTTAGGAAAGTTTACCGGTATATTTTTCAAGTAGTGTCCATGCCTCATCGCCGAACTTCTTTTTCCAATCTGCATAAAAACCAGATTGTCTAAGTTTTTCGCGGAAAGCATCTGTATTGCCATTGTTAAAGGCCATTCCCTTGGCTTTTAAGTCGTTGGCCAAACTTTCATTAAGTTTATAAACTTCAGCTCGTTGCAAAGCTGCTGCCTCAGCAACATTTCGGGTAATAATCGCTTGTAAATCTTGAGGCATTCCCTCAAAAATTTTCTTATTACCCATGAACCAATAACCATCCCACATATGATTTGTCAAAGAGCAATACTTTTGTACTTCGTACAGTTTTGCTGTAGAAATAATTGCTAAGGGATTTTCTTGACCATCAACGACTTTTGATAGCAAAGCAGAATAGACCTCTGCAAAGTTTAAAGGTGTAGGTGACGCACCGAGGTCTTTAAATAAAGAAACCCAAATCGGTCCTGGAGGAGTGCGCAGCTTTACACCTTTTAAATCCTCTGGTTTTTCAATTGGTCGAACGCTATTAGTTATTTGGCGATATCCGTTATCCCAAATCTTATCAAAGGCAAAAATCGTACCAGTCGCAGCAATTTGACGACGCACAAATGCACCAAGATCACCATCCATGGCTGCCCAAACTTGTTTGTAATCTTTGAAAGCAAAACCAACGCCGTTGATCTGTGCAAGGGGTACTAAAGAACCCAAAATAAGCGGCGACAGAGTCATAAAGTCTAAGGCGCCAGAACGTAATTGCGACAACATGTCGGTATCATTACCTAATTGATTGTAGGGAAATACTTGAATATTGACCCGACCTTTAGTCTCAGTCTTGATCTTTTCCGCCATTTTCATCGCACTAGTGCTAAGAGGATGCGTTGCTGGCAAATTACAACCAAACTTCATATTAAACTCTGCGGTTTGGGCAAAAGTTGTACCAGTTACTAATGGCAAAGTCGCCACACCAGTATATTTCATAAAATCGCGTCTTGTAACTGTCATGTTGTCTCCTTTTATTTGCAAATAAGATTGCTACTAGTCATTCAATAACTTCAAATAATGTAACTGAAACATCATTCTAATATGAGGATTGATTGTATTGGTTCGAATTAAGGGAAAACCCAACTGTATTTCTGGTTATTCTGATTGCATATTGCGCCGCAATGTAGGTAAACCAACCCCTGAGGCATCAAAGCCCCCGTCAACGGCTAAAACCTGTCCATTAATATAAGATGCCTCGGAACTACACAAGAAACCGACGGTGTTTGCCATTTCCTGCGGAGTACCATATCTCTCAAGTGGAATCGTGTCATGATAATCTGCCCTAATTGCAACACTATGAACTAATTTAGCCATTTCGGTATCTACAGGACCTGGCGCAATAGCATTTACCCGAACCTTGTAATTACCTAGTTCTACAGCAAATTGTTTTGTCAAATGAATAATAGCAGCTTTACTAGTGCCGTAAGCTACCCTCAAAGTGCTCGCTCTCAAACCAGATATCGAAGCCACATTTACAATAGCACCGCCACCATTTTTAACCATCATCTCGCCGAAGATTTGTGAACAAATGAATGTCCCGTCTAAGTTCGTATCCATGACCGTTCTGAATTCAGCGTAAGAGGTTTTTAAAACTGGTTTAAAGATGGCAACCCCGGCATTATTCACGAGTGCATGAACAGATCCAAACTGATCAAGGACTTTTTGTGCAGCAACAATTACTTCTTCTTCGGCAGAAACATCACAGTGAATACCAATTACATCATCCGACCTGTCAAGGCGCTGGATTGTTGCATCAAGCGTTGTTCGATCAATATCTAAGAGCGCCACTTTATAGTGATGGGCTAAGAACCATTCGCCAATGGCTAAACCTATTCCTCTTGCGCCACCTGTTACAACTGCAACTTTGGTTTCTTGAGTATGATTTGTCGACATTTTTAATTTAAAAAAGTAAGGTTTTGGAGACTAAATTTTTATCATAGCATTTTCAACTTGGGTTTATGAACCAAAGTTTTATTAACAAAGCTTCAATCAGTAAAGCTTTTTGCTAAGACAACTTTATTTCGCAGGTCGATGCAATGCACAAATCTTATTCCCAGCAGGATCTCTTAACCAGGCTATATAGACTGTACCTGCCACACCCTCGCGATAACCAGGTTCACCTTCGCACATGCTTCCTCCATGAGCAATACCATTGGCATGAAAAGCATCTACTTCAGCAATTGACTTGGCACTAAAACCGATTGTGCCGCCATTAGCACAAGTAGCTGCATTACCATCAAGGGGTTTTGTAATAGCAAAAACACCACTTGCACTACGGTAAAAATATCGATTATGACTAAAGTTTCCTGGCTTAACTCCTAAGGTTCCTAATACCGCATCATAAAAATCTCTTGAAACTTCAAGATCATTTGCACCCAGCATGATATGACTAAACATGGTTTTCCTATAAATGATTGAATTAATTTACAAATAAAACTTTAGAATGCTTACTTTAAAGATTCGCTTTGGGAAGAACGCATAATCGTGTTACGGATGAATTGCTTCTCATAGTGTCGATTACGACGAGATTTTTTTGCAATCGAACGCTGTAGGCTACGCTTATCAATGATAATCTCATTTAATTTACTTAAATCATCTAAGTCTTGTATTTGATTAGGTGAGTTTCGGCGCGGCATAAATTAGAAGGTAGAAGACGAAATTAAATAAGTTTTATATTAAATCATGTAAATTGAAAAAATGCTTGAGAGGTGCTTTAAACAATTTACCCCCTAATTAAATAAAGCCGCTAAAGTTGATTACTTTAGCGACTTTATTTTCATACGCTCTATAGAAATACCTAGCCAAGATAATAACTTTAATCGAAGCTTATGCAAATGAGCTTACTTACCTAATCTTGTCTCTATCCATGAACTGAGAATCTCAGCAATCTGAATGCTATTAGTATCTTGCATCAGCATATGCGAATTTCCTTTGATACCAATTTCTGGAAGTACGAGTAACTCTGCTTTACCACCTGCTTGATTCGTCTTTTCTATAAACTCACGACACGCTTTAAGTCTAGGTGCCCAGCGCGGTGATAACTCAACATAATCACCGAATAAAACCATCAGAGGCATCTTGATGTAGGGAGTTAAATCACTATTCGCGGCAGGACATGCTGCAGGCTCTATCGAAATAATTCCGGCAATCCCATCCGTGCTTAATTGCGCAGTTTGAAAAGGGTAAATTCCAGATTGCGAGTGGCTAATTAATACTGTTTTTTTCAATTGCTTGGAAAGCTGTGACAAAGCAGGTACTGTTGGATTTGGAGTAGGCATTGAATTAATCCAGTCAGGCACCATTTGTTGCCATAAACTATTTTGCGCTTCAATTGGAAATTTCAACCCATCAAATATCTTTGGATATTCCGCACCAAAACGGAAGATTGCCCATGCGGATTCATGACTAGCCGCAAATACTACTGGAAGTTGATCAGGGGTTTCTTTTCCCATTTTAGTTGCATTCATTGCAGCGGCATTTACCGCAGATCTACCTCGACCGGACTGATCAATGACATAAGTTGGAAAACCGCGCTTAACAAAATATTCATCCCAACCGATACGTCCATCAGGAGTCGACTCCCAGGTTTTACCAGTCAGACAACATCCATGGATGAACACAACAGAATTACTTTGTGCTTTCAAAGGAGTTTGATAACGCACATACATTTGATCAACCGTAATAGTTCCGGATTGAGCATATGCCGGTAGTGTTGAGAGTGTATTGGATTCAATATCTTTACCTCCCACAAAAAAACTACCTTGCTTGGCAAGAGACAATGGGCCATTAATTACTTTATCGCCCAAAGAAGTAACTTTGAAATTCAAAGCTGTGCTTTGAGCATTTGTTTCTAACGCTAAAAATAGCGTCACTGAACTCAAGATAAAAACAATACTTTTTTTGAACAACTTCATTTTGTCTCCTGTAAGTAATTCTCTGTTTTACTGTAAAAAAGAATAACATAAAGCCTAGAGACATCGAACAGTGTTAGGTTCGGTGGATTAGTCGATGTGTTCTATCTAAACAATTTTACCGACACATACATTTGAGACCTAATTCATTTTATATTTCCAACTGAATCTGCAGAATAATAGCCACTGTCTTTGCCGTTAATTGTGCCATGTATAAACCATTCTTTGGTTGCCTTAAAAACAACGGGACGTTGCCTTTCATATTGCAAATAATGAGATCCGCATGCAATTTTTAAAAAAGCTTTTTTCTCAACAGTCAAGGCTTTCCAAGCGTCGAGTCGTGCCTCGAAATTATCAAATTCTCCCAACAATATCAGTGTAGGAGCCTTAATTTTTGAGACATTTTCACGCCAACCATAATTCATTCGATTGGGTGCACGCATCACACCACCAGGTATCCAATTAGCCCCTGCTCCCTCAACAAGCATTAATTCGCGCCACATCACATCACGGATATCCTTGTCGTCAATTTGATCACTACATTTAACATCAGCCATCCAGCGCTCCCCTTCCAATCTTTCCCTTGTCTGAAGTAAGACTGGTGCACCAGGTTCTGGGAAGACAGTAGGTGGTTTATCCTGATCAAAAAAGGGTGCTGGCGCTAAAAATAAAATGCGCTTAACCATCTCAGGATGCTTCGCAGCAAAACCACCAATTCTTGGAGTACCCGTTGACCATCCAACAAGATTAATTTTGTCTACACCTCTTATTTTTAAAATATGTTTGACTGCTGTCTCAACTTCGTCCCATTCAGTTTGGCTGGATACGAGCTTAAAGGGGTAATGAGGAGCACAAGGAGCTTTTAAAATGTGAGGAATTAGAATAGATTGTTGCTTGGGGTCGACATTACATGGATCATCCATGTAAGGCCGAGGAGAGCTTCCATAAGCAGTCATCGTCAAAGCGAAAGTGTCAAAACCTTCTTTTGCTAAATTTTCCATCCAAGAAAAATCTTTGTAATTTAAATCATACGCCACCGTTGCAGGTGAAAAGCCCCCATGAATAAACAATACTATTTCTGGCTTAGAACCAT
Source organism: Polynucleobacter rarus (assembly GCF_003072505.1). Lineage (GTDB taxonomy): Bacteria > Pseudomonadota > Gammaproteobacteria > Burkholderiales > Burkholderiaceae > Polynucleobacter > Polynucleobacter rarus. The sequence goes on along the minus strand of NZ_NTGB01000001.1, from coordinate 83,290 downwards.
TTTCAATGGCTTTTTTTGTACTCTCTAAAACTCTTTCGCGTAAATGTAATCCAACAATTTGATTTTGATTAGCGGGCACAGTCGAAACATGCGGAACGAAAGAATCTATCGAAAGGACTGTTTCCTGAGCAAATGCAATATTAAACATTAACCCGAAAAACAACATTGCCCAAAATAGAAATTTTTTTTGAAAGCATCTATAAAACATGATGTGTCTCACCTTCATCTATGTGCTTGTCTCAACTTTGCAAGCTTATCCACATTCTAGCTGAACAGCAAGTAAGGTCAAGAAAATGATTAGTGATTCGATATTAGAATCACTTAACTGTACGAGACGGCTTTGAGGGTTATTGTATTCTGATACGATTTATTCTAAAGTAGGATATAAATTAACAGGATAGAGTACCTTACTCTCATTTCAATACAAAAAAGTGAGACATCCTGAAAGTAAAAAAGTTGGAGACTTAGTTGTAATCATCGTTGTAGATAAAACTCAGGATTGAGCGTTTCGAAAAAAAAGTGAAAACTTATCTAAACTGTAATTGACCTAATAGGGAGATAGATATGCCAAAATATTTTTCAAGAAGAAGCTTTTTATTAACTGCTAGTACATTGGGTGTTATGAGTTCTATGAACTTATCTTTTTCGCAGCCTCTTTCTAACTGGGAATTTCTACCACCATTACCTGAGGCATCAGGTGAATTAGTGGGGGCAACTATAGGTAATACGATGTATGTGATGGCGGGACTTGATGACATTGAGTTCTCACCGAGAGGCTTAAGCTATAAGTACGATAAAGCAACAAAAGTTTGGACAAAACTTCAGAATATGCCTTTACCAGCTCATCATATTGCTTTAGTTGCTCACAATGGCAAACTTTATGTGTTTGGTGGTTTTAATAAACCTAACCCTGAAAAAGAATGGAAGCCTGTAGATAACGCTTGGGAGTATTCCCCAGAAAGTGACACTTGGAAAGCCATCGCTCCGTTACCTAAAGCAAGGGGCGCGGCGCAAGCAGTAGTTTCCGGGGGAAAGATTTATCTCATTGGTGGCGCAAGATCAAATTCAAAGAATGGTCCTGGTACACCAATTCCTAGAGGTTCTAATAAGCATATTGTGGTTGGAGATGTTGACGAATATGATCCTGCTACGAATCAATGGCGTTCAAGAACACCAATGCCAACCCCAAGAAATCATTTTATTGCTGGAGAAGTTGGAGGCAAAATATACGCTATCAATGGTAGGATTGGTGCGGTTTTTGTAGTTGCAGCCGATGTTACAGATGTCATTGAAGAGTACGACCCCAATAGCGATACCTGGTTATTAGTCGGGCGCGCTCCAACTAGTCGTAGTGATGTAGGTGGTGGTGTTTATAACGGAAAAATTTATATCACTGGTGGGGAATATCAAGACACTAAGAGAAAAATGACTTTTTGGGCATTTGAAGCATATGATCCTGCTACGAAAACATGGCAAATTCTGCCGCACGTGATGGTCGCTCGACACGGTTTTGCGGCTGCAATGATGGGGAATGAACTACATATAGTTGGTGGCAGTTTCCAATCTGATGGTATGCCAGGGGCGGCTTCTCCAATACCTTCTCATGAATTTTATAAGCTTTAGATTTATATTTATTATTAAGTTTTTTATCAACAAATTCCTAACTCTAATATTACGTTGGTAAATTATTTTCCCAAACTAGATAGCATTTACCTTCTTTTTCTGGTGGGTTCACTAAGGGCATCTATGCCTGAATGGATAAAACTGTGATGAATAAATTACCTCTTCAGTTTATCTTCTTGCTCTTAATCTTCTTCAGTCAAATCTCGTTTGCTGATAAGTGCCAAGATGATAAGCTTACTCAGGTCAAAGGTATTGATAACTGCTTAGCTATTACAACCTTCCGAGATCCATTAGCCCCAACACCCTCTGCATTAGTTGTTTTCATCCACGGCGACCAAAGTGATTTGAAGGCAGTAACTAGCATGCCACGCTTAGCTAAAAATATTCAATTACCTTCTGATGTCATCAAGGTCTTTATCCTAAGACCAGGTTATTTTGATGCCGAGGGCAACGAATCGACTGGTTACAATTATGGACGCAGAGATAGTTACACATCCGGAAATGTTGATGAAATAACTGCAGCTATTCAATCATTAAAACAATACTATGGTTTAAAAAATACAGTATTAGTGGGACATTCTGGTGGCGCTGCTTTTGTGGGTGTCATGATTGGGCGAACTCCAGGAATTGCAAATGGCGCCCTACTTTTATCTTGTCCTTGTGACATTAGTAGATGGCGCTCTGATCACCAAGCTCAACCTTGGGGCTCACTTTCTCCCATTAATTTTCATAAAACTATACCCTTAACTACCAAGGTAATTGCAATTACTGGTGATAGCGATAACAATACTAGAGAACATTTAGCTAAAGAATATATTGCTGCCTTGACCTCAAGAGGTATGAATGCTCGTTATATTTCAGCGATAAATACTGCACATAACGACACGGTAAATGTAGAATTAGTAACGGAACCAATTAAAACTCTACTTCAAGCCAATGATTAATTCCTCACCTTTAACCACAACATTAAAATGAAAAAATTCCAGACAACAATCATCTTAAAATGGGCATTCAATGCCTTCATCTCTATCATTTTTTGCAATTCTGTTACTGGTTTTGCGGCAGAAGCTTACCCAAATCAAACCATTAAATTTGTTGTGCCCTATTCTCCTGGTGGTCTTCCAGATACGGTTGCTAGACAATTAGCTGTTTTACTTGGAGAGCGTTTGGGTCAACCAGTTATCGTCGATAACAAACCAGGTGCCGGCGGAATTATTGCTGGACAAGTTGTAAAATCCTCGCCAGCTGATGGGTATACCTTTTTAGTAACAGACACGATTTCTTATAACACGAGCCATTTATTAAGTTCTAATACTTCCTATGATCCTAGAAAAGATTTCAAACCGATTGCGATTGTCGCCAAAGCTCCTAACTTTTTAGCGATTAGTTCAACTGTTCCGGCAAATAACTTTACTGAATTTTCGACTTATATTAAAGAGCATCCTGGAGTAGTGAACTATGGTTCTTCTGGCATCGGCAGTCCACATCATCTGGCCATGGAAGCATTACGTATATCGCAAAGCTGGGATATCAATCACATCCCTTATAAAGGCTCTTCCCAATCTGTACCTGCTTTAGTTGCTGGACAAGTACAAGCAGTTTTTGCCGCCTACCCTTCTTTAGTTGGCTTTGAAAAAAATGGCAAAGTAAAAATCATTGGCGCTGCTTCTGTAAAACCCTCAAAACTGGCTCCCGAGATTCCTGCTCTTGGAGCCAATATTCCAGGATATGAATATGTTCATACGATTGCTATCTTTGGATTACTAGGCGTACCAAACTCTGTCACCACAAAATTAAATCAAGAATTAAAAGCCCTTGCCGCACAACAGAAGGTAGTCGATAACTTTAAACCGATGGGTATCGAATTCGAAATTTCAGGTCCTGAAGAATCTACTAAATGGGTTAAAGATGAGAGTGATCGCATCAGCAAACTGATGAACGAAGCAAAAATTAAGATGCAATAATCAGCTTTGCAGTTCCTGAATCTCTTCAGGAGCTGCGCCTAGTAATCTCCAGTTGGTACCCTTATCAACGACTTCTTCCCAAGCTTTTAACTGATCTAACGAAATCGTACTTGTTGAGTGATCAAATACAGTTTTACCTTCGCCAGTTGCTTTCGCAGCGGCATGCATTAAACGCCTAAAAGTGACAATCGCTTGATCACTTGCTCCTAATATATCGTGTGAACGATTCGCAATCGGGCCCATGCCTACCCACATAGCAATATCTTGATTCGGAATACCACTAATGCCAGTGTAATTACCCTGCTTCATGAGTTCACGATCTTGCATAAAGTCGTTGCCAAGATGACGACGATTAGTATAGTCAGGATTCAGATCTTCGCCGACAGTTGTTGATAAGAATTTTCTCCAACTTTGGGTACTAGGGACATCTCCTTCACCAAAAGCGATAAAGTGAAAGGCTGTATTTTCATTATCAATCGGTACTATAACGGTTGCGACTCGATAAGAAGTGTTGGGTGGAATCAAACTAATAAACGGTGCTACGTACACGGTAACTCGTACATAGTCATGAGTAGTAGCCTGTTTAATCGGCCGACGAATCGCAGCATAGCGAAAACCAAAATCTGTTTCTTGTATCTCAAATCTTGGAGATTTGTCTGTCGAGGGTCGAAGCCATTGCGTATCAGTAGCTTGGCCAAATTCTACAGGCGCTGGAACCATATCTGATGAATGTAAGCTTGAAGAGTGTGCTGAATCAATTTGTCCCTCTGTAATTTGTGCCCAATTACAGGGGATCTTAATTTTTGAAATACTTACTTTGGTATTTTCATTAGGACAAAAAGGTGGTGGTAAAAACTCTGGAATATTAGCTTGATCACCCATAAATGCCCAAACAAATCCTCCCCACTCTTTTGTTGGGTATGCTTTTTGTTTAATTTTTTGCTTTAGTGGGCTGGCAGATGGCTCAGAGGGCATTTCAAGAATAGTCCCCTCCGCATCCATTTTCCAGCCATGATATAGGCATCTTAGCGCGCACTTTTCATTGCGACCATAGACTAAGGACGCTCCACGATGCGGACAAAACTCTCCCATTAGGCCAACAGTTCCATTGCTATCTCGATAAGCAACTAAGGGCTCACCAAATAGCTTTACCCTAGTTGGCTTGCCATCGATTTCAATCTCTTCACTTAGTAGTGCTGGCACCCAAAATTGACGCATGAGTTTTCCCATGGGCGCATCGCCCTCTACTAAACAAAGTAAATCATTTTCTGCTGGGGTCACTCTTTTCTCCAATTCATATCAATTTTTGTCATTTTTACAAAAAAAGTAAAAATACTTAGGTACCTAAGTTAGAATAGTATAACCTGTAAAAACAGACGTCAATCTTTTTTAATTTGACCCAGATCATCTCTATGAAAAAATATTTGAATTTAGTGGTTCAAGAAAAAACTCCTTTAGAAGGAGATGTGTATCAATTGATTTTGTCCGATCCGACAGGAAATCCATTACCAAGCTTCGAACCAGGTGCTCATGTCGAGGTAATAACACCACAGGGTTTATATCGCCACTACTCCCTCATTGGAACTGGGAATACTCCGCATACTTATGAGCTAGGAGTTAAAAGAATGGCCAATGGCAGAGGTGGTTCAATAGAAATAGTGGACGAACTACTAGTTGGTCAAGAAATTCAGGTCAGTCTTCCAGAAAACTTTTTTAACCTCGAAAATGCCGATGAATATCTTTTTATTGCTGGTGGCATTGGTATCACACCGATTCTGTCAATGATCGAACACCTTCATGAGATCGGACATGATCACTACCATTTAATTTACTGTACTCGCACCTTTGACCAAACACCTTATTTAAATCGACTAAAAAACATCCTGAAACCAGAGCAACTCACTCTGCATCATGATGAAGGCTCACTCTCCAACCAACTTGATTTTTGGCCTTTCCTTGCACAGCCCAAAGATGGGCTCATCTACTGTTGTGGACCTAGTGCCATGATGGAGGATGTTAGAGGAATGACCGGGCATTGGGAGGAAGGCACCGTTCGATTTGAAGATTTTGGCTCAGCACAAACCAAGCCCTCCCTCTCTGCAGAGGATAATTCAGCTTTTGAAGTAAAACATGCTACCAGTGGTCTTATTTATCAGATCCCCGCCAATCAAACGATCCTAGAGTCTCTTCGTGAGCAAGGAATATCTTTACCAAGCTCCTGTGAGAGTGGAACGTGTGGTACCTGCTTAGTAAAATTAGTCGAAGGTGTGGCGGATCATCGTGACTTTATTTTAGATCAGGCAAGACAACAGTCTGAAATACTCATTTGTATTTCTAGGTCAAAATCTCCTGTATTAGTTTTAGACTGGTAAATTATGGTGATGCAAATTAAACCAGCTCTTAAAATTGCGATATGCGGCCTAGGTAGGGCTTTCGTCCTTACTCTACCTTCTCTTCTAAAATACCCTGGTATTGATATCGTGGGAGGTATTGACCCACAAGAAGATACTCGAAATCAATTTACAAAAACTTTATCTCAACCTAGTTTTTCCACATTAGAAGAATTACACCAAGCCATTGATTATGATGCAGTCTATGTAGCAAGTCCTCATCAATTTCATTTGGAGCATGTTTCATTCTTTTTGAAAATAAGAAAAATTGTTCTTTGTGAAAAACCGATGTCGATCACTGTTGCAGATGCGTTGGAAATGGTAAGGCTTTCTGATGAATTTGATACTCCCCTTCTCATCGGCCCTAGCCACAGTTATGACGAATCTATTTTGCAAACGGCGAGAATGATTCATCAAGGAATTTTTGGCCAAGTTCGTATGATACAAATGCTGAACTACACAGATTTTTTATATCGTCCAAGACGCGTAGAAGAATTAGACTCCTCACAAGGCGGTGGGGTCGTGTATAGCCAAGCAGCCCACCACCTAGATATTGCTAGACTTTTAGGTGGAAGCTATGTCAAAACGATTACTGCTCAAACTGGCAACTGGAATCCTAGTCGATCAACAGAAGGTGCTTATGCTGCGCAACTAAAATTTGAAAACGGCTGCTTTGCCTCCTTAACGTATAGTGGTTATGGGCTTTATGACAGCGATGAACTTTGTGGTAATTTTTCAGAGTTAGGCTTTCATAAAAATGAACTAATGACTGGTAAAGCAAAAAAGGCGCTAGAAACGTCTTTAGCAACGGGCTTGTCTGAAGCCGATTTGAAACGGAAAAACTCTAATTTAAAAATGAATCAGGAAATCCAATCGCCTGATACGCATGAACATTTCGGTATGATTTTGGTGAGTTGTGATTCTGCTGATTTAAAAATCATGCCTGATCAATTGTTGATTTATGAAACTCAAGGGATTCGAACAATCCCATTTGCAAAACCCACTATTCCTCGCGAGAACGTCTTTAAAGAACTGCTACAAGTTTGGCAAGGTCACACGGCGTTACATGATGCAAAATGGGGTCTCTCAACGATGGAGCTGGTTGCTGGACTTCTAGAGTCAGCAAAACAGCAAACTATTTACACAACCCATCATCAATCACCAATGCAATTAGATGCTTTACTGAAAGGTTAATCTTGCAAGAAAAAAAAGGGTTAGATAAACACGTTACAGTACCCGAAGACCGTTTAGCACATATAGTCCGTGATGCTGGGCGTCTATATATGCGGTCTCTACAACAACGTTTAGAGTTATATGACATCTCTTTTGGTCATTGGGCGATCCTCAGGGTGCTCTGGGAGGAACAGGGGATTACCCAAAAAGACATTAGTCTTCGGACTGGATTGATGGAACCAACGATTCACCAAGCACTCATTAATCTTGAAAAACAACAAATTATCATACGTGAGCGCGTTAATGGTAATTTAAAAAAATGGCACATCTTTTTAACTAGTGACGGTAAGCAACTTCGAAAAAAATTAGAGCCTCTGGCTTTAGAAGTTAATCAAATAGCTGAAACGAATATCTCGCTCAAAGATTTGGCAGTAACAAGAAAAGTACTGCGTCAAATTATCCATAATCTTGAAGAGTAATCAAACCTTATCATCAAGACAGTTCTAATATCTGAACTAGTTGTACAAATGGAATGATATTTCAGCGTTTTTCAACACTAGTGAATTTTAAAATTTCTACACAATTGGGCCCGTAGGTATTCTAAAATCGAAATAGCACCTCGATCAAAGCTCTTTCGTTCTCTAATTTAAAGAATCACCAGATTCATAATCCAGTTAATATACGAGCATTGAGTAAATATTTCACGAAAAGGAAAAAACATGGTTAATGCTAATGAATACACCCCACCAAAAATCTGGACATGGGAAAAACCTAATGGTGGAAAATTTGCAAGTATTAATCAACCAACCGCCGGATCAAGGTACGAAAAAGAATTGCCAATTGGTCGCCATCCCCTACAGTTATATTCCTTGGGCACACCAAACGGCGTAAAAGTCACAATAATGCTTGAAGAGCTTCTCGCTTTAGGGCACTCTGGGGCTGAGTATGATGCTTGGTTAATTACGATTGTTGATGGCGATCAATTTGGTTCAGATTTTGTCAAAATAAATCCAAATTCGAAAATTCCTGCTCTGCTAGATCGCAGTACACCAACGCCTATTCGTGTTTTCGAATCAGGGTCTATCTTACTTTATCTCGCAGAGAAATTTGATGCTTTCCTACCGAAAGACCTGTCTACTCGTACTGAAACGATGAATTGGCTTTTTTGGCAGATGGGGAGTGCACCATACATAGGGGGCGGATTCGGTCATTTTTATGCTTACGCACCTTACAAAATGGAATATCCAATCGACCGTTTTACGATGGAAGTAAAACGTCAACTTGATGTGCTTGACCAACGTCTAGCAGAAAATGAATATCTTGCCGGATCAGAATACACCATCGCAGATATCGCAGCTTTTCCTTGGCATGGAGCCCTTCTTAAAGGATGGTTGTATGGTGCGGCGGAATTCCTTGGCGCTCATGAGTATTTGAATGTTCAACGATGGGTAGACACCATTTTGGCAAGGCCAGCAGTCAAACGAGGTCGTATGGTTAATCGGACTTCTGGCGATCCATCCGAGCAACTTCGCGAACGTCACGATGCAAGTGATTTTGATAAAAAAGCACTGTAATTAAAGGCCTTCGACCATTACTAATGAGGGTTTTATTTGTGGGTTGTCAAAGACTTGAACACGAGCCAAAGGATCATGAGAACAGAAACCATAAATAGAACTCCACACCAGAGTTTGGAGCTCTAAAGGCTGGCAGTATCGGTTTGTTAGTAAGAATGTAGTAAATAAGTTAAGATTGAACTTAAAGAGGACATTTGATATACTTGTATAGCAAATTAAGGAGGCTTTATGCTTGCGATTAGATTACCCGAAGATATTGAGTTACGACTCGGCGCATTAGCAGCTAAAACTGGACGTACTAAAACTTTTTATGCCCGCGAAGCAATCCTAGAATATTTAGATGATCTGGAAGATCTCTATTTGGCTGAGAAGCGGTTGAACAATATTAAAAATGGCAAAACTAAGACAATCAAACTAAACCAATTGGAGCGTGAACTTGGTTTGGCAGATTGAATTTGACCCAGCAGCAAAGAAAGAATTAGGAAAATTAGACCCACAAATTGCCAAACGAATTCTTCATTTTTTAAAATCTAGACTTGCCAAACATAAGGATCCGAGGGAACTTGGTGAGGCACTAAAAGGTTCCAAACTTGGTGAGTTTTGGAAATACCGCGTTGGTGATTATCGAATCATTGCTAGTATTCAGGACAAAACAGTTTGTATTTTGGTTTTACGTATTGGTGACCGTAAAGAAGTGTACAAATAATATTTGTAAAAAAGTAGTGCCGATACTAATAATCTTGGTAGACATTTAATTAAAGTACGAAAATAAATACATATTTTTAAGCACCTTAATCTTTCCATATATCAAAATATCTATTGGTCCAAAATAGATAGGGATCACAAGTTAGGCGCAAAATGATTAAAGCTAAACATATTACAAACGAGTAATTCATTGATGTACTTTTGACACAACGCCTAAGGACAGAATCGTGACGAAAAAAATATTTGCTTTTACTTTATTACTTAGTTTCTTCATAAGTATTACTACTTTCGCACAAAATGTACCTTCACCAATTCGATTACGGGGAGTGATTGAGCAAGTAGATGCTCAGTCCATTACGATCAAAGAACGTCGGGGAGAAATTATAAAAATAGCGATGCCACCGAATCTAAATATCACAGAGGTCTATCCGATCAAGATGTCAGATATCCAAGAAAATAGCTTTATTGGTACTGCTACCTTGACAAGCTCCTCTGGGCGTTTAGAGGCTTTAGAAGTATTAGTGTTTCCTGAAGTGATGCGCGGCAATGGTGAAGGACATTATGCATGGGACCTCATGCCTGGAAGTATGATGACAAATGCTAATGTGAGCCAATTAAAAACCATCGGTAGTGGGCGTGAATTAAAACTTGAATACAAAGGTGGCAGCCAAGTCGTTTATGTCCCAGAGAGTACTCCGATCGTGACTTTTCGACCAGGTTCGTCCGCTCTTTTAGTTTCCCAAGCAAATGCTATCTTGACCGTGATTGAAAAAGATGGTCAAGTAACCTTACTTCGTATCACTGTCGGAAAAGATGGATTTAAACCACCAATGTAATGCTTATTTGGTGGCGTCACCGCTCTCGATAATGACATTTTCGACAACTCCCGCACCACTGCGACGATACTGTGCAGCCGCCACATACTCAGGAGATTCAAAACACTTCACACCATCTTCAAGTGAGGGGAATTCAATTACCACAAACCGTTGGAAATCTTGAGGTCCTTCCATAATTTGGTATTTCCCTCCCCTTGCTAAAACCTTTCCACCATATTGAGCAATAATGCCAGGAACTAGGTCGGTATATTTTTTGTACTCGACTGGGTCATTAATTTTTGAACGCGCTAACCAATAAGCTGCCATGCTGTCTCCTTTGTTATATAGATCTTGATGATATAAATTTTTTCCAGTTGTTCTCAGTAAATAGATTACTACAAATTTGATTTAACTTAAAAATTCAACTCTAGAGCGATTCAAGCGCTTTCTCATAGTCACAATTTCGTCGGCATTAATCGTCGCTGCAAATTTAAAGTCTATCTCCACAGTGAGTAAGGTTACCTTTCAATAGTGAGCCTTTTTAAAATGCTCAAATCCTTTTTTAATTAGCTTTTCCCTTAAAATACCAACCTATATTCTTGCATAGCGCATAGTTTCAGTATGCAATAATTCATAATTGAAATATTTCGCTGTAAGTGCTTGCAACTCTTTTTTAATACCGGAAAAAAGTTAGGAATCCATAGCGCCCATGGCAATAAACTGGGTAGGCAGTTAGCTAGATTAGATGTTGCAAAAAAATGGGAAGATATGAATCTACCTGGTTGGGGATTGTATCCATTAAAAGATAAGCTAAAGGATCACTATTCAATTTCGGTAAATGGAAATTGGCGTATGATATTTAAATTTGAAGGTGAAGATGTTGTTCTTGTTGATTATCAAGATTATCACTTAAAGAATAGGAATAATGATGACTAAAATGTATAACCCGCCCCACCCAGGCCTTACTCTGAAAGAAGATATTCTTCCAGCGTTAGAACTAACCGTAACAGAAGCCTCAGAACAACTAGGAGTAAATCGCGCAGCTTTTTCTAGGGTGATTAATGGTAAAGCCGGTATTTCTCCAGAAATGGCTCTTCGTATTGAGGCTTGGTTAGGCGAGAAAAATGGAGGTAACGCAAGTGTTTGGCTAGCTTTACAGGCAGCCTATGACTTATGGCAAGTTCGTAAATCTGGACTACCGAAAGTCAAGCATGCATTGATTCCAGTCTTAGCCTAATCAGAGACACTTTTCTATGTTTTATTTACACTGCTCAAAACAATTATTAGATCGAGTCTCTTCAGGCGTCAACGAACCCGCTGGAAAGGGAGACAATATTTTGGGTAATTGGTATGCTAAGGCAATATTTTCAAAACCACAGGTAGCCTTATTTGTAAATGAAAGAACCCTGCTACCAGTGTTAATGCCTCTAGCCCCAGCATCGAACTTAGTAGAGCGATTCCCACAATACCTATTTAAGATCTTGCTATCTCAAGGTGTAAGCGAATCTTTTATACAACAGGAATTAAATCATCTTGAGAAGGTGATTTATTGCAAATCAACTAATCGCAGCATCATTGGTATTTTAAATATGTTCACCTATCACCTAGAAGGTTATCAGTCGATTCATTATTCTAATGATTGGTATGAACTTTCACTGATGATGGCTGATACCCCTTGTGGGCCACTTTATAAAAGCACAATCACACCAGGAAATGCTCTAAGAGAATTTGCTCTCAACGGAACAATTCACTGATTTATAGATCCTGCACCAGCGTTACTTAAAGCAATGCTCTAAAAGACAAAACCCCCACCATTTCTAGTGAGGGTGGATGACTTGAGACATACTTTACACTTTATACTGGACACATTCTTTACAGTTTTTGGCATAAGGAGGGCCAACTTATGCCATGGAATGAAAGTACAAAGATGGATGAAAAGCTGAAATTTGTGTCTAGATTTTTAGATGGTGAGAAGATTTCTTGACTATGTGAAGAGTTTGGTATTTCCCGTGTGACCGGTCATAAAATTTTAGATTAAACTTTTATTAGGGTTTTATCTATGGTTATTTTATGAAAACGATGTTAATTTTGTTAGATAACATTTGTTAAAGGAAAAAAGATGACCCTAAGTAAATTGAGTCGAGTTAAATTCTGTATGCTTTTATTGGTGGCCAATTTCTTGGGAGTGATGAAAATGAGTCATGCAGCTGAGCCCATCACTGAAAAAGTAACATCTTATATTGTTACTTATTTTGAGGTCTACTCTTCTGATATCGTAAAGACAAAACTCTTACTAAAGGAACTTACAGATTCTAGTATCAAAGAAGATGGGAATTTAAGATTTGAGGTGGTTCAGCGAATTGGCCAACCAGACCAATTTGCTATTTTAGAAGCATGGCGAGATATTTCCAGCATGACACAACATCAAAAATCAGAAAAAGTTACTGCTATTAAAGAGAAGTTAAATGTTTTACTGAGAAGTAGCTATGATGAACGCCCTCACTCTGCCCTTCAAGTCGGTAAAGTTATGGTTCCTCATGCTGAACTTAAGAATTCAATTTTTGCAATTACACACGTCGATATAGTTCCAACGATTAAGGATCAAGGAATTGCTCTAGTGAAAGATATCTCAACAATTAGTCCAAAAGATCCAGGAAATATTCGGTTTGAAGCTTTAACTCAAATTAGTCGACCCAACCATATGACAATCGTTGAAATTTGGGCGAATGAGGATGCAATCAAAAATCATGCGTCACAAAAACATAAAAAAGATTTTCGAGTAACCCTAACACCGATGAGTGGAAGTCTTTACGATGAGCGATTTTATAAGCTGATAGATTAAAATTCCTGATGTTTTCCCTATAAAATCAATACTTGTTCTTGTTGTGGCAATATTTCTCCACAGTCCGTAAGGTAAAGTAGGTTTGCGAATTAGAGAATGGATGTGTTCAGTTTTTTCGGTCAATGACCGTGACCTCAATGCGACCAGAAACATTCTTCCGCTTCGGCATGAGCTTGTAGTAGGAGGAATCCCCGTCTTTTAAGGAGGAGAGGATGTCAGGGACTTGAACCCCAGACCAAAGGATAACGATTGGTGTGAGTTTCTCCACTCTCTGGACTATGCCTTCACCAAATGTCAACTACTCGCACTTAGGCGGGCGCCGCATAAGTTTCTACATCTTCAACTGACAAACATCATCAGAAGCTTGGCTCGGCATTGCCATATGTAAATATTGAAATAATCACACTTAGGATTTACTGAATAAAAACCACTATAAAACGTAAAGCGAACAATCATTTATAAATAAAATTATTCGCCATCCAACTTGGTTTAAATATAAATAATCTTATTCAATAAATTGTGGAAATCTTCTTCGTTATCTCCTTGTAGATAGGATTTAATATACGACAAATACTTCCTTTTAAGTCTAGGACTTACCCTTAAATCAAATGGCTAAATAAATGACCCCTGTTAGAATCAATTTATAAAAATAAAAATCATTATCATGCTGATTAAGGGGCAACTAATGCGAATCAAATTTGTAGTCGGTGTTTTGATAACTCTTACGGTATCTTTGGTACAAGCCCAAAATAATCGTCTCGATGAAATAGCTAACGCGATGGGGGCTCAAAGAGTAAATTCTATTGAGTATTCTGGAAAAGGTAATGTCTTTAGTTTTGGTCAGTCCTTTGAACCAGGAGAACGTTGGCCTCGATTCATTCAACGTGAATATACAGCATTAATTAATTACCAACTCCCAAGCTTGAGACTAACTCAAATTCGATCTCAGGGAGAACATCCTCCTCGAGGTGGCGGCGCACAAGCCGTTGCTGCAGACCAAAAAACTGTTCAAGTGGTCAGTGAAAACTACGCCTGGCAAGAGGTTGATGGTCAAATTATTCCAAATAATGGTGCTGTTAAAGATAGGAAACTTCAATTATGGTTGTCGCCACAAGGTGTGATTAAAGCTGCGATCGATAATTCCGGCAAGATGAGTGGGAATATTTTAATTTTTAAAGTGAATAGTACTGAAATTAAAGCAACTATTAACTCTGAAAATCTCGTTGAAAAAGTCGAGTATCTAACTAGTAATGAAGTAATTGGAGACTACCTAGTTGAGGTTTTTTATAAAGACTACCAAAACTTCTCTGGAGTCATGTTTCCCAAACATATAGAACAAAAAGAGGATGGATATCCAACCTTAACAATTGAAATTCAATCCGTTAAAGCAAATCCTCAAACTTCCAATTTGATTCCTGAAATCGTCAAAAATTCTGTAGTTCAACCGCTTAAGATTGCTACTGAAAAAATAAGCGATGGAATTTGGTACCTCACAACCCCTAATGCAAGAAATTGGGTAGTTGATTTAGGTAATGAAGTGGCAGTGGTGGAAGGCTTTACCAGTGAAGCTAGGTCCTTACTTGTTTTAGAAGAGATAAAAAAACTTTTCCCAACGAAGCCATTACGCTACGTTATTAACACACACCATCATTATGATCATTCTGGTGGATTACGCACCTTTGTTGCTAATGGAACTACCATCGTTACCCAAGAAATGAATAAGCCGTTCTTTGAAAAAGCCTGGGCGAGGCCTAGAACCATTGCCCCAGATTTATTATCAAAACACCCTCAAGAAATTCATTTTGATACTGTTTCTGATAAAAAAGTTATTTCTGGTTCTGAAAGAAGTATAGAGCTTTACTATATGAAGGATACTAGTCATGCAAAATATAATTTATTAGTTTTCATCCCCAAAGAGGGGCTTATATATTGGGGTGATGGTTATAATCCTCCTGGAAATAGTCCTCTGGATATTGCTCGAACACCTGAACAAGGAATTGATATTTATCGTGTTATTAAGGCAAACAAACTCGAAGTTAAAACTATTGCTCCCGCTCATGGTTCAGGTCCAAAGCCTTACAACTACTTTTTACAGGGAATGGGATTACCTTTGGAAAATTAACTTTTCTAACAAACTGAGCTAACTGCCCGAAACTTTTCGGTTACTGCTGCTACTTTTTTACTTCAAAACCACACGAAACCGCTATTTACTACACACCATGAAAAACCCCACGTTATGTAGTTTTTTTTGGCACTTTTCACACCACTAAACCATTGAAATCATAACGATGTCCACTACTAGGACCCTTGGTTAAGTCTATTATGAGTTTTTTATACTGTATCTACATATGATTTTCATACCTCTGACCTAGTCTAATTTACCAATTCGCTTGACAACTTCATTCATCTTTACAATATCTTTATCCCAAAAAACTTGGAATTCTGGCTCATCTAAATAAGCGATCGGACTACCCGAATTATTGAGAGCTGTTTTTACTAAATTATCATTGAGGGCTGCTCGTAATGCGTCACGATAACTTTTTACAATTGGTTCTGGGGTGGCTTTAGGCAGAAACAAACCAGTCCATTGGTTGTATTCAACGGCCATACCCAACTCCTTAAAGGATGGCACATCGGGTAAAACTGCTAACCGACCCTCTCCAGAATGAGCTAGGGCTCTTAACTTTCCGCCTTTAATATGCTGAACTACCGTTGAAGGTCCACTAGCAGTTGTCTCTACATCACCGGCTAATACTGCTAATACTGCAGGCCCAGCTCCAGTATAGGGAATATGAACCATAAAGATTTTTTGATCAGCTTTTAACATTTCCATTGGCAGTTGCATCGTTCCATAGTTACCAGATGAGCTGTAATTAAATTTACCTGGCTTCTTACGGGCATCGGCAACAAATTCTTGGATAGTTTTCCATGGTGAATCGGCACGAACGACCATCACAACAGGATCTGAAGTGATTCGACCAATGGGCCTTAGTTGGGACGTTGTGTATGAAACTGGTTTCCCTGCAATGATATCTGTTTCCGGTATGGTTGATACTGAAGACATGGCAAACAGGACGTTATAACCATCAGGCATAGCCTTAGCTACATAAGCATTACCAATGGCGCCGCCAGCTCCAGGGCGGCTTTCCATCACGATTGGTTTTTCTAGAACCTTATTCATCCCTTCAACGACTGGTCTTCCAAACGCTGTAGCAACCCCACCTGGTGGAAATGGAATTGTCATCGAAATTGGTTTAACTGGCCAAGGCTCATTAGCAAAAACATAATTGCATAGCACTAAAGAAAATCGTGGATTCAAGTACGAAGTGCAACACGTTTTACAGACTGCATAAAAACTTCGTTGGGTGTTTTAAAGCCCAATCTTTTTCGTGGTCGGTTATTTAATTGATGTTGAATCATTTTAATCTCCTCTTGAGTTACTGTAGATAATGGTCGCTTTTTTGGGATGTACTGTCTGAGTAGTCCATTGAAGTTTTCATTAGATCCCCTTTGCCAACTTGCAAAGGGATCTGCAAAATAAGTGGTGGATTGAAGCTCACCATCTATCCGTTGATGTTCTGCAAATTCTTTCCCATTATCAAAAGTCATGGTTTTTACGAGTGGCGCGAATGGCTTGAGTTCATGAATGATGGCATTACCTACTAAATCTGATGTTTTATTCGTTACCTTACTAAGAACAGCATAACCACTTTTACGCTCAACGAGGGTGACGATAGCTTGCTTGTGGTTCGATCCAATCACTGTATCGCCTTCCCAATGACCAACCTGTGCTCTTTCTTCAATATGGGCAGGCCGCTCACTAATTGGCCTTCGGCCAATGATCTGGCCACGGCGATCTTGACCACCAGCGTACCGCTTCCGACGCTTCTTTTGACAACGTAATGCTTTCCAAAGGCTTCCACCAGCAGCTTTATCGGCATAAACATGACGATAAATCGTCTCATGACTAATCCCAACCTCGCTGGCTATTTGCTCAGGACTCCACTTCTCATGGAGATAATCTACTGTCTCAGACCACTGTTCAGCGCTAATTCTCCCTGCATTACGAGACCCCAGGGAGCGTTCCTCAGCCAACAAACAGGCTTGTCGAGGTCGATAACCTCGACCCCTGTATTGCGAGCAATCTCTCTGCTAATCGTCGACTTATGACGACCTAGCAACTCGGCAATTTGTTGTTGACTATTTCCGGCTGACATTAAAATATAAATCTGATATCGTTCTTCTTGGCTAAGGTGTTTATAGGTCATGGCTACTTTGACTTGGCGGTCTAGAAGCTTTAGATACTAAATCATCCTTAGCCTCCTCTCATTGTTCAAAGTTGCACTTCGTATTAGAATTCACCAAATATAGTTTATATCTCATTGATCAACTATGGCAAATTATTCATCAATTAATTTTAAAACTGAGATGCTTTTTTTATAAATTGTAAAGATGATTAAAGTGGCTAACCCGCCCCAGCTAGGTTTAACTCTTAAACAAGATATTCTTACAGCATTAGTAAATACCGTAAAGGGGCCTAAGATCAAATTTAGTTTTCATCACTTTTAACACCTCTCTAATCGCTTCAGTTACGGTAAATTTGTGCTACCTTTGACCTTGAAAAATCCCTAAATCAGGGCATCAATAAAGTAAATCTCAACGAGCCAACAAAGGCAACTACTGAAGTAATCACTGGCTTTACTTTACGTTTCCACTAATTCACGATATAACTTCACATACTCACCCACCATCTGATCCGCCGTAAAGTGTTCCCAATAGCGCCCCTCTGCTCTTCGCCCCATCTCTGTAGCCTGTTCTGGATGCTCCCAGAGGTACTGCATTGCTTGACGCAAGGCTAGCGGATCACTTGGTGGAACCACCAACCCTGTTTCATCAGCAATATTAATATATGTCGTACCGGTTCCAATCTCGCTAGAAATCATCGGCTTCCCATACATGGCACCTTCCAGAAGCGAAATACCAAAAGCTTCTGAGCGCAAGTGAGAGGGAAACAATACGCCATAGCAAAGCGTCAACAAAGCAACTTTGTCTTCCTCCGGCAAATGGCCGAAGAAATGGATATTTCGCAGTCCCAATTTTGTGGCATGTGATTTCAGTTCTTCCTCAATTGGGCCGGCACCCACAATCGCGATGGGGTAGTCAATTCCCTGAGCGGCTTCCATCAATATATGTAGCCCCTTGTAGTAACGAATAACGCCGACAAACAAGAAAAACTTTGGACCAATTTTGGAACGCCAATACGCTAACTTCTCTTCGGATGGCACAGGGTAAGTTGTCTTATCCAAACCTATCGGAATCACGCTGACTTTGTTTTTGTAATTTGCTAAGACATTACTTGTCTCAAAGTAATTGGGGGATGTAGCCACGATACGACTCATATCACCCAGAAATTTCCATTTAAGCGGACGATATAACTTCAGTAAGTGCTTCTGGCGAATGATGTCCGAGTGGTAAGTCACTAGGGTAGGTTTCTTTACCCTGCTCGCAAAGTGTATTAAATCCATGAATGGCCAGGGGAAATGGTAATGAATGACATCTGCCTTTTTAGCAAGTTGTACAAACCTTAAAAAAACTGACGCGGAAAAGCCGGTTGACGCGATCTGAACATCGAGTCTGGCCCTATGTGCCAAATAGCCATTAATTTCAATTGTGCGAGGCACACGTTCTGACGTGAGTGACAACACATCCGTCTTGACACCTAACTTATTGGCACCCCGCGCAATCTGGTTGATAACTTGCTCAACGCCTCCCATCGTGTCAGGAAATGACGTTTTATAAAAATGCAGAACTCTCATAACACCCTAAACTTTCCGGTTACCCTTTTTTGGATTTAAACCACACGGCATATGGCTGGGCAAGCCACCACTTCAGTGGTAAGTGACCATAATATTTAAGCACCACAGCCATTGCCTCTTGATAGTGCTGACGGCGCATGGTCTTGGTCTTGGTAGCCTCGTGGTCACGATTTACAGCAACAAAGTCATCTAAAAAATGTAGTTTACCTAGTTGCTTGTATAGGCGCCACCACAAGTCGTAGTCCATCGCCATTTGCAATTGAACATCGACTCCACCTACTGCATCCCATGCCGATCGTCGAATAAGTGTTGCCGGCTGCGAAACAATGCAACGCAACGCTAATCGGCTTTCATCAAACGCCTCAACCCACACTGGAGTCCGCTTGCCCGTTTCTTGAACCACATTCCACGAGCGCCCATAGACTGCTGGAGTCTGAGGGAGGGATTGCAATGCAGCAAGTAACGTTGACAATCCATTTGGTAAAAACCAATCGTCACTATTTAGCCAACATACAAACGGTGCGCTGCCGAGTGCAATACCTTCGTTAATGGCAGCAGCCTGCCCATTATCCACACAGCTACGACTACCGGCCAATTTAGGAGCCCATTTTTTGATAACATCAACAGAGTTATCAGTTGAGCCACCATCCATCACAAAAACCTCTACAGGAACCTGCTGCTGAAAAATAGATGTCAGTGCGTCGTCAAGAAACCTACCTTGATTGAAAGATGGGACAGCGATAGTGACCAATGGGGTCTTATCCATACGTTACGTAACTTCCTTCATTAGAAGGTCTTTATAAGCCTTTGCAATGCTATCGCGCGGCGATATTTTTGCCTGCCACTGCAACAGAGGAATTGTCTTGCCAGGGCTCAATAGTACATAACTGATATGACCACTTCTCTTAGCTTCGTACACTTTGCTTATTAGCGCAGGGGGAACCAAGCTATTTTTCAAGAAATAATTATCGTTAGAGCTATACGGATTGGAGGTCATAGTGGATATATATTCAGAGCCATATTGAAGATTGTAGCTTTCGTGAAGTTTGATACCCACAATTTTAGTAATGTAAAAGGGTTTGTTCGTCGACTCCAAGTTTTCGGTAAGCAAATAATCTCCTTGATCGATTGAGGGTAAACAGCCTGATAGATGTAACTCGCCCCGAAAAACAGTAAATGTAATAAACCAGCTTTAACAACTGTGCTGCTGATGTGGGCTCCTTCATCAAGTTTGATAAACAATTTCTAATTGGTCTTGTTAGCAAAAACACGTTATTCTGAGCCCTCCAGAAATATGCTGTCGAGCTATTCTTACTTCTGAAACAGTTTGACCAATAGCTGATGGGTTTAATTCAACTTAGGACACCTTCTCGGATGAGCAAGTTTGTGTAACCTACCCTTTGATAACAAGAAACAATAACCTAACTCATCATGCTACAGCGTCTAGTGAGCTTTCCCCGAGGTAATTGATAGTGGTGGATGCACTCAGATAGGACGACTAAGATGGCTCGGTCTTATCTGGATCTGCAAGGAAATCTGCTGACGCGCTAAGTCCGGAAAGCATCAGGTCCACATGCTTTTCTGTGATGCTCACAATAGCGCAATGTTCATCATTTAAGCCGCAGGCTAAATGCCAGTGTGAATCTGCTAACACCGCTCCACTAGGATAAATGACCCTATCAACCGCTGGATTGAGTTTTGGCAATAACCTCTGCGAGGTAACCGGAGGCAATAAATTAAGCTGTACCACGCCCTCTGGCAGTGGTTTAAAGGGAGGCATTGCGTGGAAACGATAGAGGGCGGCTTGATATTCAATTGATCCTTCAACATCTAAGATCATGTGGCAAAAAGAATAGTAAAAGTCTCCGCGTCTTACCGGAGGAGCACCGCCACGAAGCTGACCAGTTCCAGTTTGCAAAACGGCACCCGCCTCGAATTCTTCATTTAATGAGTAATACAGGCTGAATTCATCTTCACCGACTTGTTTTGCGGTGCGATGGGGATCCGGGGAATACACTAGCAAGTCTAATTCTTTACCGAGGAAAACCCAGTTTTTCTCAAGGTTTTGTCGGGGTTCCGCTAGCTTGATTTCGCGAGCGAACCCAAGAGGAAGTAAATTTTCTGGGTCGATTTGGACGATAAATTGGTGATTGCGTGGCATGTACCATCCAGTGTTGAAGTGCAGAACAAAACTATCTCCCACAGCATACATTCTAGGGTCTGCGAACCAACTGGTAGCACGCTCGGAAAAATTTGCCCCCTGCGGGAACCGAATATGGTCAGATAGCGCCACCTGACTACCCTCGATGATCTCTTGGCTGTGATCGAGTAGACATGCGGCTATGCGACGACGTTGGTCGCTAAGAACGATACGATAGACAAACACCCATCCCTTGTTGACTTTGAGCAATGTAGGATTGAAGCACCAGACTTCCGGTCCATCAGCTAGATGTCTCCACGATGTGGGTACTAGGCTTCGATTGTCATAGATCTTCCAGCGCATAATCTCCTCGCTATCGTCGTGGCAAACGTTCGCCGACAGCTTCAAGAACCTGGCGTTCGGTAACCGCTGCGATCGATAGACCTTCCATAATCTGAATTTCTGAAAAATCTCCGATAGGCTGGAGTTGAATAGTAGGTACGCCATAGGCTGCCCATAAAGGGCCAGTCGGCCAAGACTCTCGTAGTTGCATTGTCGAAGAGATGGGCAAGTGATTGATTTCAATTACTTGCAAGCCAGATGCGGCAGCAATATGCTTGGGCCCAGAGTCAGTTCCAATAAATACTGTTGCCAAGCGGCAGCATTCCGATAATTGCGATAAGCTTAGATAGTCGCGCATGTCGAGAAGACGCGTTTGAGCTATTTGTCTTGGTAGTGGGTATCGTTTTCGCTCCGCCCGATCACCCACCACCACTACCTGCACTTGATGAGCTTTAACCAGACCTTCAATTAAGGCCATCACCCTAAACGGAGGCCAACGGCGACAAAGCTGAGAGGCGCCCGGCGCTAGTATGATCAGCGGAGTGCGTCCATCCCATCCCATTTTTAAAAGTTTGTTCTGAACGATGCCAGAATCAATGCCATGGCTCCAGGTTTCGGGCGGAAAAAGATCCTCCGACCCAAACATTTTCCGCAATAGCAGGCCTGCATATTCGGCCATATGAAGACCATTGGGTGGATCTATTAAATCGGTGTGACAGGAGTCAAATAACTCGTCACCCTGCCGAAATGTTACAGATCGAGGGGCGCTCAGGATATCGGCGACTGCACCCGCGTTGTAGTAGTCCCAAGCGACTCGGGGATTGACAAAAAGGTCAAAAGTGCCAATCAGGGGTGTGAGTACTTCAGCCAAAGCCTGCTGGATTAGTTGATGATCCTGTCCTTTAAGAGTTATATCAGGCAGGTGAACGCACCGATTGATGTAGGGACATACTTCATAGAGTTGAGCCGTTCGTTGGCTTACCAGAGCGGTGATCTCCGCTTGCGGCAGTCGTTCTCGAAGTCCACGAAAAAATCCACTACCCAGTATGTGATCACCAATGTTGTCTAGTCGCAAGACCGCAACCGCATATCTTTTCTGCACTGGGCTTTGCAGGTCAGCCATCACAGAGGACAGATCAGACGAGGTCTGCAAAACGGCCTCGACACCACTGAAAGACACGCCAAGCCATTGCGCAAAAAAAGCTAGCAGTCAAGAAGTACAGAATCAAACCTACCCAGTCGGAGATCTGGCCTTGTGCAACAACGACCCTAATCTGTTCCACGATGATCGTAAGTGGATTGAAATTCAGCAGCAATTGCCATTTCAGGGGGATATTTTCGGTTCGGTAAAAGACGGGAGAGAGAAAAAGTAGGGCTTGTCCGAAGGGGACGACAATGTGGTTAAGGTCCCTAATGAACACCCCCAAGGCTGAAAATAGTAAGCCGAAAAAGAGCAGCGCAGGAGCAAATATCAACAGTAATAACGGTAAATACATGGCACCGTAGGGAACCTGATTAAAGAATAGTCCGTATATCACTCCCCAAACCATTAACCCGATAAAGAGATGACTCAGGGCTACCAAGACAGCTGTAATAGGTAGAGCCTCCAGCGGGAAGACAATCTTCTTTACATAGGCAGGATTGCCAGTAATCAAAGTGGGCGCTTTGTTAATGACTTCTGCTAGCGCCTGAAATAGGAGCAGGCCGGGAAAAACGTTAAGAGCATAGTAAATAACCCCGCCCTCCGATTCATAGGCGCCTTTGGAAAAAAGCCCGCCAAAGGCCAAAGTGAAGACAGCCAGCATAGCTACCGGATTGGCGAAGGACCAAAGAATACCTCCATAGCTGCCCCGGTAACGTTGCGTGAAATCGTGGCGCACCATCTCTAGAATCAGCTCGTAATGCCTCCAGGTACACGAGATCATACTTGCCCCTCGCTCGCTAATGTCGTTAGTAGATGCTCGGAGCGCAATTTACCACTCATTGGCAAACCAAACATCCCGAAAAATGGTGCAAGGTCATTTTGGTAATCCCAGTTTACTGTGATCGGCCCAAACCAGTCAGTGCTATCTAAAGACTGGTAGTGCGTTTCATCCGATTCAGGTGGGCGATTGAGTCCAAGTCTTAAGCTGTACTCGCCACCCTCCAAACAAAGATCAAGTTCAAACTCGAAGCATCGCAGCGCAGTACCTGTATGCGAAATACCATGGCAGCCCAACATGCTTGAGTTAATGCTGGTGACGGTCTGATCGAAGCGATTCTTAATCGCCAGACCGATGATCAAATCGCGGTCCTGTGGACTTGTTAGGAACCAAACTTCGATCGTGATATGACTCCCCAGAGTGTGGATAAGTGTGGACTCACCGTCCTCTCTGCAAATTCGAACCCCAACTAAGCGAGACTCCTGCCCGTCGCGAGGTTGCCAAACAGCATCCGCGAAGCTGATTTGGCTTTCCCGCGGTAGCTCTCCTTTGTGTGCGGGCCAAGCTTGTGGATCGCACAGGGGCCCATCAGTCATCATTCTATGTATGGCGGCTGAACTACTACCCCAATATGCCAGGCACCCGCCTCTTAGGTAGGCCGTTTGGTCACATAAATCGCGCACTAGAGCAAGGTCGTGTGAAACAAAAAGTTGGGTCACTCCCGCTTCCCGCATTTCAGCCAAACGGCGATAGCACTTCTGTTGGAAAAAGTAATCACCTACTGAGAGTATTTCGTCAATAATTAGGATATCTGGCGTAAAAACCGTATGCAATGCGAAAGCGAGTCTTGCCAACATTCCAGAGGAGTAAGTCTTGACCGGATGGTCAAGAACCTGGCCAATATCTGCGAATCGGGCGATTTCATCGAAGCGTTGTTCCACCTCAGAGCGAGCAAAACCAGCTACCATGCCATTTAATAACACGTTTTCAGTGCCCGTCCGGTCCGGATTAAAACCACTACTCAACTCAAGAAGTGCGGCAACGCGACCTTGCCGATGCACACTGCCAGAGGTGGGCAATAGAGTCCCAGCAATTATTTCAAGCAAAGTACTTTTTCCGCTACCGTTAAGTCCGATGATCCCAACTGAAGAGCCTGATGGTATTTCTAGCGAGATATTGCGTAATGCCCACTTTCCCTCCCCCTCAGAAGTTTGGGTAAGTGCACGGCTAGTCATTAAGGAAGCAAACGAACGGCGCTTAGGAAAACATTTGCTCACATCATCAACAAGAATGGCAATCTCGGTCATTGTGCTGTACCCATCTCCACTGTGACCAATGCCTTTAAGTGATCGAGCATAGCAAGCGCGCGTTCCACGCACTCCTTTAGACGGTGACGTTCCACGCTACGTGCGGCCTGTAAACTTTGACTTATTGAGGGTAACGAACTCAGGCTTGTACACTCAGCAATGTCCAACTCTTCACGGATACCGGTCAGTTTCCGGTTACGGTCAAAGACGGCCAGTCTTGCACCAGCCCAGGCACTGGCTAGGGTCATGTGGTAACGGGATGTTAGTATCACCCTAAAGCGTAGTAGCTCGGTTTCTAGATCAGCAAGCGAGGCATTTGGGTAATCAGGACAATACAGCGTAAGATGTTCCCTAAGTAATGGGGACATGGAATCATATAAATTCATTTCACTACCAGGTAAGGATCTCACCTCCTGACAAAGCCAGATAGGTCGCTCGTCCACGGCTCTAAGGGCCTGCACTAAAGCGTCGCAATCAACCTGAGAAGGGTCTGCAATCAGGCAAGCTGCAATGCCAGCAATCGAGAGCTGGTTAGTCAGGGCAGATTGTGCGCCGAAAGCCAAGTGCGCCAGGTCGGCACCATGGTACACCTTTGCAGCCTCAAAACCAGCCTCCAGCATAGCCCTACGACAGCGGGCATCACGAGTCCAGATTGCCTTAGTGAGTCGATGGATCTCACGCGCCTGCGGGGTTTCGAGTGCCTCGTCGTCGTTGAGGCCCACTCCCACTAAATAAGCGGGGATACCACACGACCGCGAGAAAGCTAGATCAGCGGCGACCCGATCTAAGAGCCATGGACCACCATCAGTTTGAAATATTGCGCCTCCCAGTCCCAACCACAAGTCAGCCTGGGCATGCGCTACACGGCGACTAGTTTCGTCGGCGACAACCCACGAAAACTGTGGAAAGCGAATGCGCATCGCTTCAATATCATGAGCGCACAAGATAGTGATGATCCAGTGCGGTGCATGTTCTTGGACCCATAGAGCAAAACCAGCCAACATGAAGTCATCACCCAAATTACCAGCACCCCAGAAGTCAGTTCCTATTAGAATTTTGCATGGGCGAAATTTATCCCTGCACAGGGCATCATCGGTCCTACGCATGATCGATGTTGCAGTCATAAGGAATAGCCAGCAGTGACAGCATCTCGGTGGAACATGCGCACAGTTTCCAAGGAGTATTCATCTAAATCAAGTCCAAGTAGAT
Organism: Polynucleobacter rarus; assembly: GCF_003072505.1. GTDB lineage: Bacteria > Pseudomonadota > Gammaproteobacteria > Burkholderiales > Burkholderiaceae > Polynucleobacter > Polynucleobacter rarus. Next base: position 57,468 of record NZ_NTGB01000001.1, on the reverse strand, counting down.
TGAGCTTCTGGAGAATGTCATTAGTAGCTGTGATGGCATGACAGCCTATCGCTCCTGCCTGGAAGATATTGAGTAATTCTCGGGGGCTTGCCCAGATCAGTTCGCATTCGGGGCGCTTGCGCATAATCTCAAGCGCTTCTTCCATCAAGGGAACTGGATCTCGACCTGTGTCGGCGATCCTTCCCGCAAAGATTGAAATAAAGCTCGGCACGCCAGGAACAAGTGCCGCCACAATATCGCGGACCTGATTTAGCGTCATCACAGCAGTGATATTTAACCGAATTCCTGCATCAGAGAGTTCGTTCACCAAGTTTGCCGTGGACTCGCGTCGGGTATTAGTCACAGGAATTTTAACGAAAACGTTTGATCCCCAACTCGCGATTTCAAGCGCCTGTCGCTTCATTTCGCTAAAGTCGTCGGCAAAAACCTCAATAGAAAGAGGCTTATCCCGGATCGTTAACAGTATCTCCTGACAAAACGCCCGGTAGTCTGTGACGCCCGCTTTTTTCATTAGGGTCGGATTAGTGGTCAGGCCCTGAATGGACGGTCTCGCATACATCGCGAGCATTTGCTCCTTATCGGCACCGTCGGCAAACAGCTTTAGAGGAATTTTTGAGGTTAGGTCAATCATTGGTGGTTAATTATGAAGTGTGCGGCTTCCAACAGAGAGGTGGTCCGCCAATCCCAGGATTTTGGCTGTTCTTCGTCGTAGCCATAGTCAATAAAAATAGTACGACACCCAGCAGCCTGGCCTGCTGCTATATCGCGCCAACGATCACCCACCATGAAGCTTTGGAGTAAATAGATGTTATGGTCCTGAGCAGCCTGACGCAGTAGACCCCAGCCGGGCTTGCGGCAATCGCAGCCATCCGCGGTATCGTGAAAGCAAATGCAAAAGTCGTCAAGTGGCAATTGCCGACCCAACTGTTCATGAATAGCTTCGACCATTGAACGGGATTGATTACCTCGCGCCACATCCGGCTGGTTAGTTACTACTATCAACAGGAAACCAGCTGCCTTAAGCTGCGATAGTGCCTCAGCGACCCCAGGAAGCACCGAGACTTCCGTCAAGTTTTTTGGTGGGTAGGGTTTACCCTGAAGTACAAAGGCCTTGTTAATCACTCCGTCCCGGTCCAGAAAAACCGCCCTGCGGCCTCCACCAACATTTACATTTGAAAAGTCAGTTTGTCGCACAATCGTCAAACCGTTGGCCCCTGTTTAGAGGGTGATCCGGGCGATACCGTTATTTTTATCTCTTCTGACATCCTAGGAGTCAATTCTGTGCTGAGAGACGTGTTTACACTTTCCCACTTGCCATGGATTAATCTCAATTCAGGGTGAGTTACTAATAGATGCCAGACAACCGCCTGGAAGGCCTCCGAATGAGCCGTAACAGTCTCCGGATTGACCGTCGGGATAATCACACAAACATCAGCAACGGTGGCTGCAAATCCGCCATCGCGGCCAAGCACGCCCGTAATACGAGCCTGCACGGATTTAGCATATTGCAATGCAAGCACTATATTGGGACTGATGTTTTGCTCTAGACTGCCTCCGCCCACAGACATCACGAAGATCGCGTCTCTCGGCCCTAGACGACTGATCTTGAGCCACTCTACAAAAACGCTAGACCAACCTTCATCGTTAGTGCGCGCGGTTAGCTCAGCAACGTTATCAGTCGGTGTGTATGCTTCGATACCAGCTATTTTTCGGAAGTCATTGACCGCATGCGAGCAGTTTGCTGCACTGCCTCCAACTCCAATAAAGAAAACTCGACCACCTTGGTCACGTACCTCTCGCAACAACAACGCCATTGCCTCGATACATTGGACGTCAAGTTGCCGAGTGATAGCAAGAGCCTCTTCGAGGTATTGTTGTACATAGCTCATTGTGCGTATGAAGTCTGAAAGATAATCGATTATATTCTTATTTATGCCATTTTATTGAAAAATTGAGTAGTAAAAAAGAAGTTTATTTTTCTCAATAGTTGTGATTTTTATTTTTTTCGAGTTTATCTAGTAATGTTATCTTCTCGATATACGTACCGATTTAAGCCTACAAAAAATATAAACAACTTCGAGTGAAACCGCCATTAAGATTAATCAGCAGGAGGGTTAAAAGCGTGTTGCGTTGAAACTTTTTGATATTGCACAATAATCAAGTATTGATGAATGTATTCATTGGGCAAGCCAAAAAATGTTCGGATCCCCAGCAAACTCAACCAAACCTTTTTATTCAATTAGCAGTCAAGTCTATCGACCTAACGAACACTAGAATGACGAATATCACAAGAGCCTCTCCGAAGAATTGTTGAAGATAGCTCATTGTGCATTTCAAGTCTGAAAATAATTGATTGTATCTTGCAGCCCGTTCGGTGAGCCGATCTCATAAAAGCGGGTACTTACTTCGTGGCCGGCCAGCTTCCCCTCAAGTGACAGGTTGTGAAATAAATCGGCGAGGTCGAATGGCTCACCCGGTTGCCGATCAATGAAAAGCTCGGAAGATAATACGGATAGACCGTAGTCGATATGGCGCATATGAGGATTGGTAGCGTTTTTGCGGTAGGCAACTAGCTTACTACCGGAAAATTCGACATTACTGCGATCCCAGCGACCTGCATTTTCTAGCACAGTCATGAGCGCTGGCTGCCGGGCCTGCATAAATGCTTGCGCCACTTGTTTGTAATCGATGGGTAAAAAGGAGTCGCCATACTGCACAAAAAAACACTCCCCCAGTAATGGCAGGGCCTGATTCAGCGCGCCACCTGTCCCAAGGAGATGATTACCGTCCGAGGAGTAAAGAATCTCAAGACCGAAGGCGCTGCCATCCCCTACGACATCGCGGATTTGCTCGCCCAGATGACCAACACAAAGTACCACCCGTTCGATGCCCTGATTCCGAAAATAGTCAAGCTGATGCAAAATGAAGGGGCGCCCAGCCACATCCAGTAAAGACTTAGGACAACGGTCGGTTAATGGGGCCATGCGAGTTGCTAGACCACCCGCTAACAATGCGACATTAAACATCGGATTTAGGACAGTACAATCTTCGTGCCCTCGAAATCGAATCGGAAGCGGACCTCCTCAAGGCCTGCGCCCTGCATCGCAAGACGAAGCCGTAGGGTATCCTCAGCGTAGAACATTAGGAACCCACCTCCACCCGCACCCACCAGCTTGCCACCAATGGCTCCATTTGCACAACCTAGTTCGTACCAAGCGTCAATCTGTGGATTGCTCATGCCCCCGAAGCGCTTCTTCTTGTGCTCCCAGTGCTCACTCATCAACTTGCCAAATAGCAAAGGGTCTCCCGCCTCTAGGGCTACCTTGGAGCGAAGACCGAGCTCCTTGGTGAAGTGAAGATTTTCAAGTATTTCTGTATCTTGCTGCGTGGTACGTTCAAGTTGGTCACTGAGGATCGAGCCTGCGCGACGAGAGAACCCAGTGAAGAACAGAAGCAATCGATCTTCAAGCTCGTGGACGGTACTTTCACTAATGCCAAGGGGCGTGGCAAGAACTTGACCCTGACGGTTGAATTCAAAGCAAGTTAAACCACCTAAAGCTGCGATGTACTGATCTTGCTTGCCAACCGGTTCTGCCAGACGCTCAATTTCGATATGACAGGCCTGTTCCGCCAATTCAAGCGGATGGATATAGTGCTTACGGTGCGCATAAAGAGCCTTCAGCAGGGCAGTTGTGAAGCTGCCAGATGACCCCAACCCAGTACCGGCCGGGATATCTGCGAGCGTAGTAATTTCTATCTGCTGAGTGTCCATGCCGGCTACAACCAAAGCCTCACGGATGATGGGATGACGTACTTCATTTATAAACTGAACGTGCTCCATCTGCGAGTACTTTAGGTAAATTCCCGGCTGAAAGGGACGCATGACCGTGGCATAGACATACTTATCGATTGCAGCAGAGATGACCAGCCCACCATATTCGCTGTAGTAAGAGGGTAGGTCGGTACCACCACCGCCCAAGGTGATTCGCAATGGGCTACGGGCGATAATCATAACCAGACTCTCTATAAATAGACTCGATGATGGAAAGACATGCTTGTGCATCGTGCAACGAAGCTGAAGGATCCCGTCCAGTGTTTATGTCTTCATAAAACTCACGCATTTCAATAGCCCAGGAGTCGTCCTGCATAGGGTACTCCCAGGCGGTTGTTTCTGGAGGCCCCATCTGAGCTAGCATACGATACCAGGTAATACGTTCCACTCCGTAACTTCCACCCAGTCCAGATAGATCGAGCTTCCCCATGCGTCCGTAAATTTCCATGGAGAAAAGGTTCTTCCACTCTGTGCATGAAGCGTGAAGGAAGGCAGTTTTGTCGGAGTCTGTCCGTAGTAGGAGGAATGCATTGTCATCCACCGGCATATCCCAGAAGAATGTATGTGCGAAACCGCTAACGCGTGTGAAGTCTCCCAAGAAGTATCGGGATAAATCAATCAGGTGTGGCCCCTGATCGATCAGCTCGCCTCCACCTGACAAGGCAGGGTCCGCCCGCCATTCCTTTTCGTAACCGAGTCGGCCGCCGTGACCATAGCGGGCACGAATGAACATTAACTCACCAATAGCATCGCTATCGATGAGTTCACGAGCTTTTCGCATTGAGCGGTGATACCGGTGATTAAAGCCAACACGAACCTTGACACGGGTATTCTTAAGTGCCGCCAGAACCGTCTCTATTTCTAAGACTGAACGGGCAACTGGCTTTTCGACGAGGACATGCTTTCCTGCGGCAATCGCTGCTAGGGTTATCTCGCTAAGTCCGTCGTGCCGTGTTGAGACGATGACTATATCCACCTCAGCTAATTCTAGGACTTGACGCCAGTCATCAACTGCAAGCGCGCCATGTAATGAAGCTAGCTCGATGGCACGCTTCAGATCTAAGTCAGCGCAAGCGACCAATCTACCTTCTGGTCCAAGAACTGCTGCCCGCTTTGCACCGATTAATCCGCAACCCACGATGGCAACACCAAATGTCATCGGTCCCCCCAATCTAAACCACGGTCTTTTGCAATGATTCGACGAAGGGTGTAGACATCGCTTTCAGCCAAGGTCGACACATGTTCGGGCAAGTTACGCCAGTTGTCCCACACGGCGCTAATTAGGCGACCTGAGATCCCTCGACTAGCATCCGAGCCAAGAAAAACAGCTAGTTCTGCCGCCTCTCGCAAGTCGGCACCGCCTGTATCTTTCTGCTGTCTGGCTCGAGCGAAATAGGCTGCCCCTACTTTCTCTGGACCTGCGGCAATGACTTCGTCGAGCATGCGCGTGTTTAAGGCTCCAGGCGCCAAGGCGTTGATCTCAACCCCAGTCCCCTCCAACTCACGTGCAAGAGTCTCCACGAAACGCACTATGGCAGCTTTGGACACTGCGTAGGCACTGATTCCGGGCATAGGGCTGTTAGCTCCTCCACCAGACAATTGAACAATCCTACCCCAACCCTGTATTTTCATTGCTGGAACAACCGCTCTAGTCAACAACACTGACCCCATTAAATTAATCTCGAGTGCATGAACCCACTCATGCCAATCTACCGACTCAATTGGACCCATTGGGCCTTGTATAGCTGCGTTGTTTACCAAAACATCGATGCGACCAAAACGTTGCAGGACTTCCGTCTGCAGACGTGTAACGTCAGCCTGTTGCGCTACATCTGCGACGATGCCTATAACATCTTGGTAGTCGTCCAAGTTCGAGCGAAGTACCTCGGTAGCGGCTACCGTCAGATCGAAGGTTCGTGCGCACAAAGCCACTGATGCGCCAGCTGCAAGGTATTGGCGGGCGATTTCAAACCCTAGCCCGCGGCTTCCACCAGTGATCAGAGCTATCCTTCCACGTAATGGCTTCTCTATCATAGCCGGGACTCCAACACCCATTCGTTAGCACGCAGGAATTCTACAGTCCGAATTACACCCAAGCTGATGCTAATCGAAGGAGACCAGCCCAATGCTCGGATGCGCTGTGTATCAAGGTAGATAAATGGGTTATCGCCGACCCAACCACGAGAACCGCCAGTGTAATGGCGAGTTGGCTGGACGCCAAGGGTATTGCAGATCCAATCAATCGAGTCGTTGACCTCGCAATAGTCGTCAACTCCCAAATTAAAGATATTGACCTTTTCAGTCGCTTTATTCATTCCTAGCAGAATAGCGTCTATGCAGTCCTGCACGTAAAGATAACTTTTTCGTTGCCGACCATCACCCAAGATACGCAAGTTAGTAGGATCAGTTTTTAATTGTCTGTAGAAGTCGAACACGTGACCGTGAGTGTAACGCTCACCGAGGATTGATACAAAACGATAAATCCATGACTGAAACCCATAGGCCTCGCAGTAAGCGGCAATCATTCCTTCGCAAGCGAGTTTAGAGGCACCATATAGCGAGGTCTGGACTGGAAAAGGAGCATCCTCTGGTGTTGGAATGATCTGTGCCTCCCCATATACAGAGCCTGTTGAGGAGAATGCAATTCGCTGAATTTTCTGGGCCCGCATTGCTTCCAAGACATTGAATGTAGCAATCGTATTTTGATGGAGGTCGCGACCAGGGTGGCTGGGACCGAATCGGACGTCTGCATTAGCGGCTAGATGAACGACGCAGTCTCCTCCTTTGAAGGCTGCTTGCGTTGCAGCGGCGTCCAACAGGTCGATTTCGCAAAGGTGGAAATTTGGAAAGCTCAAGGCGCCCTCCAGGAAGCGACGCTGACCAGTAGAAAAATTATCAATTCCAGTGACCCGGTGGCCTGTGGCGAGAAGGCGGTCGACAAGTTGGCTACCAATGAAGCCTGCACAACCAGTGATGATATAGTGCTTACTCATGGCAACTCCTTGAGGACCTGAAAATCCAGTAACGCGAGGCCAAAAATCCGAAACTCGTCGTAGTGAGAATCGCACAGGCCACCACAAGGTTCAGACCAATTGTTGTGTTCTGTGTGAGCAGGCTCACCACTACAACTGTGAGGACATAATTCAACACAGCGACAGTCATGTATCGTAAAAGTTCGGTCACTGACCAATTGCCTTTTTGACCGAAGGTGTAGCGACGATTGACAAGAAAGTGGAATACTACCGAGCAGATATAGCCAACAGAAATTGAGAGCATAACGGGCAACTTGACCCAGATGGTCAATGTATGGACTATCGCGAAATAGATTCCAGCTGCCGAGCCGCCGACACATAAAAAACGCATCAGTTGCCCACTGATTATTTGACCTGAGGATGCTAGAGGAAATGTCATCTTTCAGATTCATCGCGGGTCGGTCCCTGACCGATGTTAAGCTTCTTATCCACGATATACATGGGCCTACGCTTAACCTCATCATAAATACGGCCTATGTATTCACCAATTAGACCAAGCGAAAGAAGCTGAACTCCAGAAAAAAAAGTTACCACTAAAACCGTGGTCGGAAGTCCAGCTGTCAGCGGAACTCCAATGAAGTGCTGGAATACGTACCAAGCGCCGAGCAGAAAACTAAAGCTCGCCAGAATGAAACCAGCAACCGACATCAATTGCAAAGGCCTACTACTAAAACTGATAATCCCATTGAGACCGATTTTCACCGAACCCGTAAGCCGGTTGTACTTACCATGCCCGCTAAAACGGGGATCGCGGTCATATTCGATTGAGGTTTGTCGGAAACCGATATGGGCGACCAAGCCACGCAGGAACCCATGTGACTCAGGCATCAAACGTAGTTCTTCAATTACTCTCCGGGTCATGATACGAAAATCACCGGCATTCCTTGGAATCTGAACGTCACTTAGGCTATTAATTACTTTGTAACCTAGATGAGCAATCAATCGCTTTACGATAGTCTCTCCTGCACGCGATCGCCTCACCGCGTAGACGACTTCATAACCCTCTGCGAGCTTTGCATACATGGGTTCAATTGTCTCTGGAGGGTCTTGCAGGTCAACGTCGATCACCACGCAATGACGTCCCAAACAATGAAGAATTCCTCCGATTGTCGCTGCAGGTTGTCCGAAACGACGTGAATATGTGATCAGCTTTATCCGTGGATTGCGTAATATTTCACGACCGATTACTTCCTCCGTTCGGTCAGGACTAGGGTCAAGTGAGAAAATAATCTCATAGCTAACACTCATTTTTTCGAGGACCGCCTCAGTCCGTTGAAGGAACGGCAGAATATTAGCCTCTTCAGCGTAGACCGGAACAACAATGGAAATATCTACTTCTGTCTGTGTCATGGTAATTGGTCCTTGGAAAATCCGATGTACTTGATCAACCCACTTGTAGGACGACTGTCGCCATTAGGCAGAATCTGCCATTGATCAAAAATCAATTCAATCCGGCGACTCCCGCTTCCCGCTTTAATCTGAGCACTCAACTCATAATCACCCAGACCAAGCTTCTTCTGCGCTACGATTTCACCATCTACTCGAATGGTAAGTAGGCACTCGAAACTCTGATCATTGATCATTGGAATCATACCACGGAGGGTGAGCTTATTCTTGACCTTCACGTCAGCAGGGGCGAGTACAACAAAGACATGCTCAGAAGCCCAACCATCCTCGTAGATACCGGAGTACTGTAATCCTGAGTGCCCAAGATCAGAGGGGAACCTAGACAGTGAAGTCGGTGGTACCATCGCTGCCGCTTGCTCCTTAGATATCAGTGAGACATCCCGCGCAAAAGCGGTTAGGTAGCGACTGTCTAACGCGACATCCTTACCATACAGCCCAGAAATTAGGTTGGTAGGCGGGTGCGGAAACTTAAGACCATCACGCCCCATATCTAGATGAAAAAAAGCTAAGTCATCAACCATTATCGGTTCCAACGGTTCTGTCAAGATTCGTCCACTTCCCCGACCAACGAATCGAACTACCTGCTGGCTCTGTCCATGAACAATCGGCTCAGGCAACGCCGAGTCATACTGCCTGAGTACACTGTCGGTCAACTCAATCAATAGTCTCGGCCGATCGGTTACCCCCATGGCTAGTAAGAGCATGTGACGACCCACACCCGCCATTTGACGGCCTGGAAACATCGGGTCGGCTTCCATTTGATAAAAAGCAATCGAGTTCTTACGCTTTCTCGCTAAATAGTAGTGAGCCCCGAGCGAGGAATCCACGAAAATTAGGTGGTTATTAGGTTGAGTCTCGATTCGAAAAGCCTCCGACGAGCTCGGCTTTCCGAACCGGTTGAAGAGGCTGAATTCTGGTGAATTCATAATGAGGGTACGACCATGGAGCGATGCAGCCGCCTGTGGCAAAGAAAATTGGTTAGTCAGACCATCAGTCAATGTAATCTGGCGGCGGGCGACAAGTTTTGCATGCTCCTCCAGGCTTTTACTCCAGAAATCACCGTATCCATTAGCCCTGGCGAACTCTCCTAATCGGTCACCGCCCCAATAATATTCCTTCGATGGAAAAATTAGACTAGTGTTCTGGGTATAGAGAGATTGAATCTTGGCAAGTACCACGTTTGAAGAGTCGGAATAAAATCCCTCTGGGTGTGCACCTTCATGGTCTTTCATGAAGGTATTGAATTGACTAGCTAGAGCGTTCTGCGAGGCGAAGGGAATCTCAGTCAGCGTACCTGTAGTATTACCCGTACTTCGGAGGACGTATGCATATTGGCTTGGTATCTGCGCCACAAAAATCAGGCTAATGGCGGCCAAACTTTTACGGACTGGCGCACTGGCTATCGCGCAGGCAATAACTCCAGCGATGACAGGCTGTAGATACATCGCTAGTTTGTAGAGCCCAAAATCGTTACCGCGGTAAAACAATATACCGCCTAGAAGTAACATGACCATAGCCATGAAAGCTACAGACGAAGATTGCCGCAGTTGGCGAACGATGCACAAAATTAGACCAATGCAGAGCACAATGCCAACTAAGATAGCCGCTGACATCCAAGGCTCAGGAACCAGAAAGCCGATCGGGAGCAAGCCCCAAAAATAACCAATGCCACTTGGTATCAAGTAGAACGGAAAATACAGTGTACCTGGGTCGTTCGCCTCTAGTCCTTGAATAGACTGTCCCAGCATGAAACGCAGAACAATAAGTAAGTACCGATTGAACACCAAGATGAGGCATGCTAGCGCCAGTGCAGTTAGCCACATGCGTTGTAACGTAACGGTAGCGCCCACTCGTCTAGCCCACCAAACAGCAGCCCCGGCCCAGCAAAGCCAACTCAGTAGCAGAAAAGGCAGTACCTCTGGGTACCATATAAGCAAACCCGCAACCAACAGTCCAATCCCAACGTGCTGAGCAGTTTCACGGCGCCAACGAGTGCTAGCAGATTGGCTAAGTAGCGTCAGCGCTGACATCATCAACCCTAGCCCTCCAACTTGAGCGATCAGCTGATAAAGGGTTCCTAGTGATGACAGCGGGGAGAAAACCATCCATGCCATGGTAAGGTAGACGGCTAAGCGTCGCTTGCGGCGTATCCGCATTGAGAGCATACCTTTCAGGCCGGTTACGCCAGCTACAACAGCCCCTGATGAAGCAATCAGCACCAGATGTAATGCGAGGATGAGAGGCATAAAAATCTGATGACCATTGAGGCCGGTGACACCCCAAACTGTGGCTAGCATCAACTCAGATCCTGGACGAGCACCCGCCGCCACATGCATGTACCAATAGGCTAGGGAGTAGTTCTTACCAGTCAGATAGGTCGGCAGGTCAGGCAGGTTTGTATATCCGTTTTGTAGGAATCGTTGGGCAGCTAAGACATAGTTGGCCATGTCATCATTACCAAAACTGATCCAGTTAAAACCGAACCGTACTATCGGCCAGCCGGTAAGCGCCAAGGCGACTAACATTAGAATCCCCGGTACCCGCAAGTCGCGCCAAGGCACATTGGGTCGGCGCCATGCCAGAAAGACAATCGCCATAAGAGCTAGGCACACTACAAGGGGCAGTGCAAAGGAGACGACAGGCAGGCCCGACCGACTGAGAAAAAAAACGGACAACAGTAATACAACAAGGCCCAATGAAGGACTAAGTAGGGTGCGCTGCAAACCAGCTCGGCCAAGACCCAGAGCACTTGAAACCGCAAAACCAAGCAGGCTCCAATACAGTAGAACTGCCAGCGTGAGAGAAAATGCAATCATTAAACAGTATCAAGCGAATTATTTGGGGGTTCCGCTCGAATGCCATTCGTTGACCTTGCCCATCAAGCTCCCCATCACAAAGGTGGCTTCACTCATTTTTTTGCCATTCTCGTACCAGTTAGTGCTGACACCGTTGAGAACGCCCGAGGTATAACTTGCCTCGGATTTTGGTTGGCCATTTTCAAAATAGGAAATACTTTTACCATCTAGCAACCCAGCCTTGTAAATTGCCTCGCCTTTTCTATTGCCATTTTGATAATTTTCTATGGATTGACCATCAAGTAAGCCGTCCTTGATCTTTGCTTCGCTGCGCAGTTGGCCCATCAGGTAATATGTGCGGACTGTTTCTGTAGTCTGCTCTCTCCCTTTGCAACCAAAAAGAATCAGTGCGGCCAAGCACAGGATGAGGGCGAGCTTTTTCATTGTTTTAATCCTAGTCGGTTTCTCAGTCGGTATAGTATATCGTGCAGGATGTGATGGAGCAAGAATCGAGCGAGCGCAGCTCGAATTTCGGTGTAACCTGGTGTTCGCCCGTGTAGACGATTTCTAATTCGAGTCATTTCCTTGAAGCCGAGATCATCGATGGAGGCAGAAGTCTTTTGCTCAGAGTGAACTCGGAAAGCGCCTAGAAAACGGGGCAGATGTGCGAACTTAGCTCCAACCTCTTGGAACCTAACTAGCAGGTCCCAGTCCATTGCGAATTGAAAAGATTCATCCACATTAGCACCTACCCGATCCCATAGTTCGCGCCGCCAAAAAAGAGTTTCCTGTGGAACGTAGTCCGCCCATTGTAGCGCTCGACCGTCGTGCCCAGGAAGAATCCAACGCCCTATTTCCTGACCATTTTCATCGATTAGCAAACGGTTACCGTAAACCACATCCACATCCGGATGGCGGGTAAAGTAATCACCGACATACGCCAGCGATCCAGGTAAGAGAAGATCATCTGAGTTAAGCCACCCCATAATCTCGCCATCGGCACGAGCAAATCCAAGATTGATTGCATGGGCCTGACCGCGGTCAGGAGCCGATATCCAACCCGCAAGCTTTTGTTCATACTTGCGGAGGATTTCCAAGGTGTTATCTGTCGAGCCACCATCTTGAACAAAGTAGCTTAACGCAGGATACCCTTGGTCTAGGACGCTACGCATCGTGAACTCAATGAACTGGCCCTGCTGGTAGCTGGGTGTTATCAAGAGTATACGGGGAGGAGATATCGGCCGAGAACTCTTAAAGTAATGAGGAGGCACCGACAGATCGCGAGGTTGGTATTGGCGCAGATTACCTAGTCGAGGTCGTAGGAGGTCTTTTGCTCTTTTACACCAAGCGACTCCAGTTCGCAAAGCGGGAAGTACCAAACTTAATGGATAGTATGCTTGCCGGTAGGCATCCAAAGCGCGCCCTTGCTCGAGGATAGTTCGTTCCTTATCAAAAAGCCCTGCTTCGAGAAGCTCAATTTCCCTCTGATGTGCAAGGCGTAGCCTATTCGACTCCTCCAAATGTGCCTGCTCCAAACGTGCAGTCTCTGACAGGATCCACTTACGTATATAGAAAGTGGGGCAATGTGAACTGCCGGCATAATCGAGCTCTTGCACCGGTAGGTTCTGGAAATCATCTCGAACATAGAAGCGATCGATCCCGTTCGAGTAGGTTAAGCGATACCCACTTGATAGTAACAAATACTCCCATCGTTCGTACCCATCAGTCGCCCATGGCCCTGGAGTGACCAGCTTAAGTGAGCGCATCGCATCGACGATCACTACTTTAGGCTTATAGAGCCTAAGATCCATGGACCGCAGTACTTCCTCTTCAAATCCATCGGCGTGAACCACCAGCAAATCAACGGGACCTGATGCCTTCGCAAGAACCTCATTTCCAGTAAGGATCTCGACTAAACGCTTTTCTATCGTTGCGTCGCTATCCTGTAGAACAGATTGACCACTTTCCAGAAACTCCGGCTTAGCGTGCATAGCTCCTACCGCACAATGTAGATTAGTATCTTCAGGTCGCGCCTCCAAGAAAAGCTGATATCTATCGTATCTAGGCTCAACGTTTATACCCCGCCAACCGGACAGGTATAAAGCATTAGTATGGGATAGGATGACTGGATGGGCGGCACCAATGTCGATATATTGACCTTGATGTGAGGGGCCCATTATCCTGCTCAGGATCGCATCCAACATAGAGCACTCACTCCCGCCCATTGCTCCATAATGCATACAATTTTTCCTCTTAAGAGCGGCCAACTAAGCCACAGTAGTCAACTCAATTTAAACTCAATGACCATCAAGTTTATTTTCCACTGATAAACGATGAATTTTAGACTCGCGAATTTTACTGGTCAAGTTCGTATTTTAAACGACCAAATTGTCCCCTCACTAGGATATTAAATGGGTCATAGCACTTTGAACTGACCCATAAAGGTTGGACAGTTTAATTAGGATAGCAGAAGGGATTGATTTCGGTAATTAACCCGACTCAATCCCTAGAGTATTAGATTATACGATGGCTAATTATCTTATAAGGCAAAGATGAGGAATTTTACCACCCACCACCAAGAGCTTTAACCAAGCCAACCGAACTAATTAATTGCGAGGCTTTAAGTTGTGTGGCGGCTCTGGCAATACTTAATTGGTTTTGTTCAGTTAAAAGAAGATTGTTAACATTGTCTAAGCCGGCTTGATAGCGGATTTGAGAAATTTTCAAGGCTCGATTTTGACTAGCTAGTGCCTCCTCTTGTAATGCTCTGGCTTTAGTTATTTGCTCAAGATTGCCAAGAGCATCCTGAGTTTCTTGAAAGGCGGACAGTATTGTCTGACGATAAGTAGCGACTGAAGTTCGGTAATTTGCTTTAGCTAAATTTACACCCCCCTCTAAACGACCGCCATCAAATAATGTTTGGGTAGCCTGAAGTCCAATGGACCAAATCATAGAAGGGATACTCAAAAGATCCTGAATAGCTGTGGCCTCATAGCCCAAATAAGTGGGCGCTAGTATTAAACTAGGATAATAGGCGGCTTTAGACACACCTATTTGGGCATTAGCGGATATCATCGCTCTCTCTGCAGAAGCAATATCTGGCCTTCTTTCAAGAAGAACACTTGGTAAAACAGCTGGTATGACTGGTACGACTGAAGGTAATTTTCCACTTGGAAGTTGGAAAGATGGTGCAGGGACACCAACCATGGTTGCAATGGCGTCTTCTTGAACTCTTCGCTGTCCATTAAGTAATTCAATCTGCGCCATGGTCACTTTAAGTGTACTATTTTGCAAATTAACCTCGGCTGAATTTGCTAGTCCTTCCTCATGACGTTTTTTAATGAAGTTTAAACTTTTTAATTGAATTTGCTGTATCTCATTAAGAACTTGTAACTCCTCATCCGATTGTCGAATAGCAAAATAGAGTTGGGCTAATTGAGCAGTCATTACAAGTTTGACATTTTCAAAGTCATATTGAGATTGTTCTGCGACTGCTTTAGCAGACTCAACATCGCGACGAATTTTTCCTAGCCAATCAAACTCATAGGAAACGGAAACGATTGGCTTTAAATCCCATTGGGTCGTTGTTTGATTTGGGGTTGCATAATTTGTCAATGGGCGATTGGCGGAGATTTTTCCATCCGACCCAACCACCCCAATTTGTACAACCGGTAATCTAGCAGCCGATCTTGTCTCTAGTCCTGCACTCGCCTGATCAATACGATTTAAAGCAATTGCGATGGTTTGATTACTAACAAGTGCTTGCTGTTCTAACTGATTTAATGTTGTGTCATTGTAAATTTCCCACCAAGAACTTTTTGCGACATTATCTTTCGGCTGCGCTAGCTGCCATGAAATGTCTTTTTTTTCACTAATCGTTTTCCAATTACTGGGTGGTACAAACTCAGGTCGAACATAATCAGGGCCGATTGTACAAGCACCCAACACAATTGATAATAAACTGACGCTAGTGAGACGTTTCATTTCACAGATTTATTTTCTGATGTATTTTGTACAACAACTTTTTGACCATCTAGTATGGAATCAGGTGGATTCATAATGATTTCATCCTCAGGGCTGATACCACTTTTAATCTCAACATTTTGTCCATAATCAATTCCTAATACAACTTTTTTTCGTTTTACAACACCATTATTCACTACAGCAACATTAATACCATTCACAGCAAATAATAATGTTTTTGTTGGTATAACGATGCGATGGTCGTTGCGAAGTTTAAAGTTCACCTCTACATAAAGTCCAGGAAGGAGAGATGTTTTTTCAGGCAATAATATTTCTACTTGCATCGTGCGCGTAGATGTATCAACTGCTGATGCAATTTTTGACACTATAGCTTTAATTTTTGCATCAGGATTTTCATTTAGTGAGACTTCAACCGGCGTACCAACGGTGACGAGGTCTGACATGTTCTGTGGAACATAGGCATACAGTTTTAATTGCTTATTTTGCGAAATGGAAAAAAGGGAAGATGCCACACCCGAATTTCCTGAATTTACTAAGTCACCAACATTGATATTTCGTTTTGTAATGATGCCATCAAAAGGGGCTCTGACCTCTCGGAATTCAAACTGCTTTTGAAGTCTTTTTAGAACCGCATCTGTTTGTCGAAAGGCATTTAGTTTTTCATCAAATTCTTGCTGTGAGACAGCGTCCTGTTCACGCAAATTTTTCCAACGTTCGTAGGCTTTTTTTGCTAATTCATAGTTCGTGCTAGCTTCCTCTACTTGTTTTTCTACCTCTGGAATATCAAGTTCGGCCAGTAAATCGCCTTTTTTCACGGTAGTACCAATATCTTTGAACCATTTTTTTACGTAACCATTGGCGCGTGCATAGATTTGTGCCTCATTAATACCTTGAACAGTACTAGGTAGAGTAATACCAAAATTATTTGCATCTTTATTGATTTTGGTTGTTTGTACATAAACGATTGAATTCGTTTCTGCACGTATAACCAGTTGTTTTTGGTGCTGAGCTTTTAAAAAGAAATGGATCATTAGTCCAGCTATAAGAAGAAGTATTACACCGAATAAGGTGACTTTTACTTTTCTAAAGGAGGATTTGTGATCTTGGGGATTGATCTCAAATTGATTTGGTTGCATATCGTTAATGTAAAGGTCTATTTAAGGTTGTTTCTTTAAAGCGAAACGGTTGTGGATAGCTCCAAATACAACAGGAACAAAAAATAAGGTGGATATGGTTGCGAATAATAATCCTCCAATGACAGCACGACCCAGTGGCGCATTCTGTTCGGAACCTTCTCCAAAGCCAATTGCCATCGGAATCATGCCTAGAATCATTGCAATTGCCGTCATAAGAACGGGTCTTAAGCGCGTTCTACCTGCCTCTAATGCAGCTTCTAATGGAGCGTATCCTTCATCTAATTTTTGTTTAGCGAAGGAGACTACTAGAATACTGTTAGCTGTAGCTACACCCATTGTCATAATGGCACCTGTCAGCGCAGGAACACTTAAGTTTGTTCCACTGAGAAGAAGCATCCAAGCAATCCCAGCCAATGCAGCAGGTAATGCACTAATAATAATTAACGGATCAATCCACGACTGAAAATTAACAACAATCAGTAGATAAACTAAAACCATCGCACCAATAATACCAACCATCAAACCAAGGTAGGATGTTTCCATTGTTTTAATTTGGCCACGAATAATAATTTTTGTACCTTTTGGCAATTGACCTGATTCTTCATCCACAATTTTTTGTACATCCCGTGCGACGGAACCTAAATCCCTTCCACGTGTGTTTACATATAAGTTTATGACCGGAAGAATATCGTAACGATCTACCACCATAAATTCTTGTTCTGGAATTGGTGTTACCAAATTACCCAATAATTGTGGAGAACCAATTGCTTTCTGAGTTACTGAGGCATTGGCAACATTTCCCACTGGTAATTGAAGTAAATCATCCATGGACTGAATTTTATGCTGAGGAGTTTGAAGTGATAAGACATAAGCAATTTGGTTGGCTGGGTTTAGCCAAAAAATAGGTGCGGTTGAGGTATTACCTGCAAGCGGTAACAGAATGCCTTGAGCAACATCAGTGGGGCTGATTCCAACATTTTGTAATCTGGTTCGATTCATAACCATTTTGATCGTTGGGGCATCCCCACGTTCTTGAATATGCACATCTGCTGCACCAGGTACCGCATTAATCTTACTTTGAAGACGGGCTGCAATGAGGGCATTTTCTCGTAAACTTTTACCTTTAATTTGTATATCGATCGCAGCAGGAATACCAAAGTTAAGAATTTGTGTCACGATGTCTGCGGATAAAATATAAAATTCATTGCCAGGAAATCGTTGGCGAAGCTCCGGTAACAACTTAACTACATACTCTTCAGTTGGGCGATGCCCATCTTTTAATGAAATTAAAATATCTGCATCAAGAGGTCCAATGGTGCCGGAGTTACTATAGGATAAATTAATGCCACTATATGGCAATCCTATGTTGTCAATGGTTACATCGAGGTCACTTGGTGGAATCACTTCTTTGATAACATCCCTGACCTCAGCCACAATCGCTGAAGTTTTTTCAATTCGCGTTCCGCTGGTTGCACGCATATGCAATTTAATTTGTCCGGAATCAATTTGAGGAAATAAGTCACGACCTAAAATAAAGAAAATTCCAAAAGATAAAACACAGAAACTTAAAAATGCCACGGCAAATTGAGTTCGATGAGCCAATACGGAACTCAAGACATTTGAGTATGCATTGCGGAAAATCTCAAATTGATCATTAAATTTGTGGTGCAATTTTGTAATGAATCTGCTGATAAGACCCTCATTCTCTGACTTGGCGAGCATCATAATCGCTAAAGTAGGTACTAATGTTCTTGATAAGAAATAAGAAGCCAACATCGCAAAGATGACAGCCTCTGCTAATGGAACAAATAAGAATTTTGCTACACCCTGTAAAAAAAACATAGGTACAAATACGATGCAAATACAAATGGTTGAAACAAAAGCCGGAATTGCAATTTCACCAGCTCCATCCAAAATTGCCTGGTAAAGTTCTTTGCCCATATGTAGATGACGTTCAATATTTTCGATGGTGACTGTTGCATCATCGACGAGAATACCTACCGCTAAAGCTAAACCACCCAAAGTCATAATATTGATGGTTTCACCAAGACTGTGAAGAATAATGATTGATGTGAAAATAGATAATGGAATCGAAATAGAAATGATAGCGGTAGTACGCCAATTTCCTAGGAAAAGCAACAACATCAAGGCTGTTAAACCTGCAGCAATCAAGGCTTCATGAATCACTCCATTAATAGCGGTATTCACAAAAATGGACTGGTCAAATAGATATTTCACATCAATATTAGGGGGGGCAAGATCCATTACTGAAGGTAAGAAGGCCTTAATACCACTTACTACTGAAAGTGTGGAAGCACCACCATTTTTTAAAATAGAAATAATGACCCCAGATTGCCCATCTTGATGAACAATATTCGTTTGTGGTGAATAACCATCTCGAACATGAGCTACTTCTTTTAAAAAGGTTGTGGAACCATTTAGTGTTTTTACTGGGATATCGTTTAATTCTTTTACAGTACTGGGAGAGGCATTCAATCCAATCGAAAATTCACTTTCACCAAATTTAACGGTACCTGAAGGAAGGGTTAAATTTTGAAGATTAACTGCATTAATAATATCGTTAGGGATTAAACCTTTTGCTGTAAGTGCTAATGGGTCAATATCCACCGAAACTAATCGAACTTTGCCGCCATAAGGATTTGGAATGGAAGTACCCGGAATAGTGACTAATTGAGGACGAATTACGTTAACTGCGGTATCGTAGAGTTTTTCATCTGGCAGGTCTTTACTAGATATGCCAATTTGTAATACAGGGATACTCGATGCCGTATATTTAATAATCAACGGAGATTGAACACCTGGAGGCATATTTTTGATGACCGATTGACTTACGGCTGTGATTTGAGAAATCGCCAAATCAATATTTACATTCGGTTGAAAATACACTTTAACAATCGACAAACCTGCCAAAGATTGCGATTCTATATGCTCTATATCATTAACGGTAGTGGTAATAGCTCGCTCATGCGTTTGAGCTATTCGATTCGCCATTAATTCTGCTGGTAAGCCGTTATAGGACCAAATAATACTGACTACAGGGATATTGATATCAGGCAAAACGTCAACGGCGGTTCGCATCACGGCTAGAGGGGTTGCTATTAGGATGAGAATAGACATCACAATAAATGTGTAACGTCTTTCAAGGGCTAATCTTACAATCCACATAGTTAATTTTCGCTAAATTTCTATCATCGCAAATTAAATTCTGACGTACTTAATACGTTTGTTGAATTTTCTCTGTATTTTAAGTATTCAATTACAACTTGCGACAGTTTACTCTTTTTAAACTGCTATTTATAAAATTAGCTTTTTTCTTAGGATTGGCAAGCCTTGAATCCACCCTGTTCAAACGACGTTGAATGATGAGTTATCCCACGAATCAGAATTAGTACGGCTCAATGAAAATTATCTTCTAATTGCAAGCGCAAGATTTGAGCACGGTGTTGATAGCTAACTGACCAAATTATTTGTTCAACGAAATTTGTACCTAGAACAACAAAACTTACTCAATCTTCAGCTTGCAAAAATCATCAATTTAATCAACTTGTATAAATCTCTTTGTGGCGACATTTACTTAGAAGAAACCACTAAAGAATAATTTTCATCACCGTATTATTACGATATACCCGGTTGGCACTGGCACTCTTTAAAAGATTAACTAAATGATCACCCATCAATATCAGCAACTGGATATTGTCGAACAACTTTGAAATTTGATTGTGATGGTGTAAAGCTTGTTGATTATCAAGATTATTACTAAATAAATAGAAATTTTGATGCCTAAAATGTATTCCCCCCTCTGACACGAATAGAAGATACTCTTCCAGTGTTAGCACTGACCGTTACAGAAGCCTCAGAACAAAGTCTAAAGTATATGCCCGGTACATTGTGTAATCAATGCACCGGGCCATACCATTTTTTATTGGTGGGCCGTCAGGGACTTGAACCCCGGACCAAAGGATTATGCTTACTACTACAGCTTTCACTGCCTGTTTCCAGTTTGTAGTCTGGACTGTCTCTTGTCTTTACGACCTACCCGTACAGTCTCTACACCTTCCTCTTATCGCTAAGAGGCTTGGCTCGGGATTACCACGCTTTACAGCACAGGCTTCCCCGAATTTGAGTAGTTCTACATGCCAGCAGAGCTAACTTGCTCACATGCAACCCATTCACTGTCGACCATGGCTTGTGCTTTAGGTCGACCGTACTTAAGTCCTCTGCTCTAACCAACTGAGCTAACGGCCCGAAACTTTTCGGGTAATACGCAATACTAAACTACTTTTTTACAACTAAAACCACACAAAAGCGCCATTTACTACACACCATGAAAAACCCTTCGGTGTGGAGTTGGTATGTAGTGATTTTTTATATTAATTTATTCTGTTTGTGCTACAATGTAGCTCAGATAGATAGTAATCAAAAGGATAAGCACATGACTGCAAACGCTGTTGTACGAGCCAGAATTAGCGAAGATATCAAAGAGGAAGCGACTGCTGTTTTAGCTGCCATGGGCCTTACTCCGTCTGATGCCTTTCGAATCATGATGACCAAAGTAGCTAAAGAAAAATCTTTACCTTTTGAGCCACTTATCCCAAATGAAGAAACTATTGAAGCCATGAAAGAAGCGAGAAAAGGAAAACTTAAATCCTTTACTTCTATTAATGACTTGATGGCTGACCTGAATGAGAAAGATTGAAAATACCGGGCAGTTTAAACGGGACTATAAAAGAGAAGCAAAAGGTAATCATAGAAAGACCTTAGCCAGCGACTTAGAAGCTGTTCTCAAATTATTAATTGCTGACGAGAAACTTCCTGCAAAATATTTTGATCACCCCCTGGTCGGTGATTGTAAAGATCACAGAGATTGCCATATCAAACCTGATCTCGTGCTTATCTATAGAATACCGGACGAAGACACATTACAACTAGTTCGCTTAGGATCTCATAGCGAACTAGGCATTTAAGAGTCGAGGGTTAATTTCGTGGTTTTGCATTTGGACTAACAGGTTAGTATTAATTTGTACTTAAATAAAATAAAACCCTCACCATTTCTAGTGACGGTTTATTTACTGGTGGGCCGTCAGGGAGTTGAACCTATCAATTCTTCTAGTTATATACTTTGACCTATAGGCATTTTTAATCCTTTTAGAGATAGACTATCAAAAATTTCTCTCTTTGAAAGGGATACTGAAAATTAGGTCAGCTCACTTTTTGCAAACAAGTTCAAAACTAACGTTTCAGCATAAACAACCTAAGTCACCCAATAAATTAGGGTGGCTAAATTCTTTATTCTGGCTTCATCGATGTGTCATTTACTAATTTTCCCCATTTAGCAATGTCACTGATCCAAAAATTATGGAAATCGAGGTTATGACGACTATCTGGAATTAATCCTAATTCTTCTAGCTTTTTACTTACATTTGGCATCTTAATAATATTAGATATTTCACTACCTAACTTTTGTGCGATTGCAGCATCTGTTCCAATGGGTGCAAAGATCGCATGCCAAGTTACCATTTCATAATCCTGTATCCCTAATTCTGAAATTGGCTTCACTCCTGGTAAGGCGTTCATTTCAGTTTTACTACTTACTCCTAGCGCTTTTAATCTTCCTGCTTGTATTATTTGCTGAGCAGGTGGAATGAGTTCAAATGCAAAATCTAATTGGCCACCAACTAAATCTGTTAATACAGGTGCCCCACCTTTATAGGAAATGTGTTGTGCTTTAGTTTTTGTGGTGTTTAACAAAATTTCAGCTGCGAGATGCCCAACACTCCCGGTTCCACTGCTCCCATAATTTAATAAGCCGGGTCTGGCTTTCAATTCTTTTACTATATCTAATACCGAGTTAAAACGACTATTCGAAGGCACCAAGAGAACAGTTGGGCCAATATCAATTAATGAAATTGCAACAAAGTCTTTCGTTGGGTTATACCCCATGTTTTTTGTTAAATATATATTGGTTGCATGTGTAGTCGTATTGCCTAAAAGCAGGGTATAGCCATCAGGCGGTGCTTTAGCAACGTATTGAGAGCCTATTGATCCTGATACTCCGGGTTTATTTTCAATAAAAACTTTCTGGCCTAAGCGCTCTGAAAGAATTGGGGCAATGATTCTTGCTACAGTATCTACACCACCCCCTGGGGGATAAGGAACTATGAGAGAAATAGGCCTACTTGGATAGGTATTCTGTGTATATGCACTAAAGGAAAATATTGAAAATAAAGTAGCAATCAATATTTTTAAGATTTTTCTCTTCATAGGATATTCCTCCTAGTCAATTGATCAATTACTTAGTCAGCCTTAATCGCCGAATCTCGAACAACTTTTAGCAAGCTAGATTGATTTTCTTTAAAAAAAGTAGTTAACTCTTCAGCGGAACTACCGATAGCAATTTGTCCATATTGGTCATAGGTGAATTTAGCTTGTTGGTTATTAACTGACTGAATAAAAGCATTTTGTAATTTATCAATGACTTGCTTTGGTGTATTAACTGGTGCAACAATCGCCACAAAAGTTTGCACATTAATTTGTGGATATCCTAGTTCCTCAAACGTTGGTACATTCGGAAGGCTTTCTAATCTTT
This sequence comes from Polynucleobacter rarus, assembly GCF_003072505.1. GTDB lineage: Bacteria > Pseudomonadota > Gammaproteobacteria > Burkholderiales > Burkholderiaceae > Polynucleobacter > Polynucleobacter rarus. The sequence continues at coordinate 34,675 of NZ_NTGB01000001.1, read as the reverse complement.
TCTTACCCGTAATGGCTATCGCTTTAAGCTTGCCACTTTGTACCATGGGAATTAATGCTGATCCAGACATCATGGCACTGACTTCATTACTCAAAATCGCCGTAGTGCTCGGCACTGAACCTTTATAGGGGACATGCGTAATTTGCATACCTAATACTGTTCGCATTTGCTCAAATGCTATATGTCCTGCACTCGCCATACCAGGTGACCCATAATTGGCTTGATTAGGGTGCGTTTTAATGAACTGGATAAATTCTGGTAAATTTTTAACGGGTAAAGCGCTTGGTATAGCTAAAATCATTGGTGTAACGCTAATCAATGACACGGGTAAAAAATCCTTGAAAACATCGTAGTTTGATGATGGATTTAAAACTGGATTAACTAAAAAAGCCGGGTCAACCATTCCTAGGGTGTAACCATCTGGCTTTGCGTTGGCGGTGGCTTTCGTGGCAATCAGAGTGCCTCCCCCAGCTTGATTCTCAACTAATACTGACTGCCCTAGAATATCTGACATTCTTTTTTGTATTGCTCTTACAGCTAAATCAGCACCTCCGCCAGGTGGGTAGGGAACAATAATTTTAATAGAGCGGCTTGGAAATTCATCTGCAAAAGTTGATGTACCTATGAGCGATAAAAAACCGCTACAAAGAATTTTAATTAGGGAATAAGTAAAAGTTGTCTTCATAGGCTATTTCATTTTTATAGTCAATCAATCTCAATACAAGACAAGCATAATATCAACAATGCGTATTGGGAAAGTTTGTATTTAGTCTCATTTTATAAAGAATACTACTTGTTTTGAAGGAATTTCCAAACTATCATTAAATACTCTATTTATCTTATCATTACAATAAAAAATCAGTAGTTATACCGATGAGAAATAATGAAAGAGACAAGGCTGCACCATATGAATACATTTGACTATATTATTGTCGGCGGCGGAGCTTCTGGCTGTGTGCTCGCTAATCGACTCTCTGAACAATCTCGTCACAACATATTACTCATTGAAGCTGGTGATGATATTTATCCAGGTAAAGAACCAGCAGATATTTTGTCTATTTATCCAATGTCGTACTTCAATCCCAACTATAAATGGCAAAACATAAGGGGGTACTGGAAAACTCCATCTACATCACAGCCATCTTTTATTGAACAAGGTAAAGTTTTAGGGGGAAGCTCATCCATCATGGGGATGGTCGCACTCCGAGGTGTACCAGATGATTTTAATGAATGGAAAAAATATGGCTTAAAGAACTGGGGCTGGGATGACGTTCTCCCTTATTTTAATAAATCTGAAAATGATCTCGATTTTAAAAATGAATTCCACGGTAATCATGGTCCCACCAATATCTTTAGAAATGAAATGGATGACTGGCCACCACTTGCGAAAGCAGGTCTTCATTTTGCTAATGCAAATGGAATCCCTTATATAGCTGATGCAAATGGTGATTTTCGAGATGGTTATTGCTCCGTTCCCATTGCTGCTAGTCACAACCAGAGATCTTCCACTGCTATATGTTATCTCAATTCAAGTGTTAGAAAAAGAAATAATCTAACCGTTCTTTGTAACACAAGCGTTCTGGAATTGGTTTTTGAGGGTAAAAAAGTAAAGGGGGTTAAAGCCCTCAAAGACAAAAATACGCTCGAGTTTTTTGCTCATGAAACGATTCTTACTTTGGGTGCGCTCCAAAGTCCAACACTCTTATTAAAATCAGGAATTGGCCCTTCCGCAGTTGTAGAAGCAGCAGGTATAGAAGTCCGCCATCATCTTCCAGGTGTTGGACAAAATCTTCAAAACCATCCTGCAGTATATATTTGCGGACTTTTACTTCCTAACTCTCGCCAAAAAATTAAAGGGCAAAGTCACAACAACACGGCGTTTCGATTTTCTTCAAATTATGAGGATTGTGATCAATCAGACATGTATATTACTATCCAGAGTAAATCTGCCTGGCACTCTTTAGGTCAACAAGTAGCGAATTTCTCAACAGCACTTCATAAGCCGAAATCTAGGGGCACGATAGAGTTATCCAAGGATGGAAATAGGAATCCAATCATTAGCTTTAACTTCTTAAATGACCCTAGGGATCTTCAAAGAATGTCATTTGGCCTACAAAAATGTTTAAGCATTATTTTCTCGAAAGATATTTTTCCTCATTTACGCCATGTTTTTCCAGTCAATAGAAATGCATTCATTCGTCAATTAAATCAAAAAAATACCAAGAATTACTGGATAACTTCTTTATTCGCAAACCTCCTTGATATTGCTCCTTTTGCGACAAAAATAATCTGCAGTCAACTTTCAGCGGATAAGGTAGATTTTCAAGAGTTAATGAGAAATAGTTCCCTTTTAAAAGAGTTTGCTCTTAAAAATGTTGGTGGGTTAGCGCACAATGTTGGCACCTGTAGGATGGGCGTTCAGAATGATCAAAATGCTGTAGTCGATGAAGCTGGAAAAGTTTTCGGTATCCAAGGGTTAAGAATTGCGGATGCTTCTATTATGCCCACAGTTCCATCAGGTAATACTTTTTTATCCACCATCATGCTTGCTGAAAAAATTGCTGATGGAATAAAATCGAATAATTAGGATGTAATACCCCCAATTAAGTAGACAATCCTCGATGAGAAAATTCTGCTTGTTGTCGATATTGTATAGGTGACAACTTCCCTAGTGCTGCATGAGGACGATCCTCGTTATAAATCTTGATCCATTGCTCAGTGATGTCCTTGACTTGGTTAAGATTTTCAAACAAGTGGGCACTGAGTACTTCATGACGATAGGTGCGGTTAAATCGTTCTATAAATGCATTTTGCTGTGGCTTTCCTGGTTGGATAAATTTCAGTTCAATCCCTTTCGATTCGCACCAACCCATAAAGACGGCAGATCTTAATTCACTTCCGTTATCTAAACGAATGGCTTTGGGGAGTCCATAAATCTCTTCTAATTGTTCAAGAGTTCGGACAACGCGAGCTGCCGGTAAACTCAAATCAATCTCGATTGCTAATACTTCTCGGTTAGATTCATCAATAACATTCAAGGTTCTAAAGGCCCTGCCGTAATACAAGGTGTCATACATAAAATCTAGCGCCCAAATGGTGTTAGCCTCAGTCGGCGCAACAAGAGGTTCCTTGATGATCTTAGGAAGCCTCTTCTTTGTTCTTCTGGGTAAGTTCAAGCCCATCTCCTTGTAAACACGCCATACACGTTTATGATTCCAGGTAACACCTTGATTACGAAGATAGGCAAAACATAGCCCAAAACCCCAACGGCCATTTTTACCAACTACTTGATTTAAGCAGTCGATGATCGGCTGATCCTTCTCGTGGCTCGTTTGAGGTCGTTTATAAAACGTAGCCCGCGACAGACCAACGGCCGAGCATGCCACACGAACCGGTAAACCTTCTTCGCCAACTAAGTAATCTGCAGCTTCTCTTTTACCCGTTGGCGTTAGAGCTTTTTTTCAATAAGATTCTTGAGTGCTCGGTTATCTCTAGAAAGCTCAGCAACCATCGTTTTATATTCAGATAACTGCTGCTCTAAATCTTTCATCCGCTTCAACTCAGACGCCTCTAGGCCACTGTATTTTGAGCGCCACTTATAAAAGGTGCCTTGACTGATCCCATGTGTTCTTAAAATATCTGCAATCGGAATGCCGCCTTCAGACTCTTTCAAGATACTTACTATTTGGCTTTCGCTAAACCTTGATTTCTTCATACAACCTCCTGTTATTAATATGCCATAAATAACAGAAAATTCAACTTCTAAATGGTTTACTTTTTAGGGGGTACTACAGGTCAGCCTATGAGATATCATCAAATTTAATCCCAAGCATGTCACCCCCTTATATTTCAATAATAATTTATCAACCACTTCTTTAGATTATCAGTAAAACCAAAACCCCCACTATTTCTAGTGAGGGTTTGTATGACCTGAGACATACTTTACACTTTATACCGGACACATACTTTACAGTTTTAGGCATAAGGAGGGCCAACTTATGCCATGGAATGAAAGTACGAAGATGGATGAAAAGCTTAAATTTGTGTCTCGTTTTTTAGATGGGGAGAAGATTTCTCGACTGTGTGAAGAGTTTGGTATTTCTCGAGTGACCGGTCATAAAATAATTGATCGTTATAAAGAGTCAGGGTTAGATGGGTTTAATGACCGCAGTCGAAAACCTTCTCGACAAGCAAATCGACTGCCATTTCAAGTCGAACAATTGATAGTTAATCTCAAAAAAGAGTTTCCAAACTGGGGTGCCCCAAAGATTAGAGAACGAATCCACACCCATTACTCAGAGATAACTTTACCCGCAAAAAGTACCGTCCATGCAGTACTTGACCGACATGGATTAGTAAGGAAGAAGCGTCAAAGGCGCCATCCTAAGTTAGAAGGAACAGCCCTGTTTGATGCTCAGCTACCCAATGCTTTGTGGTGTACCGATTACAAAGGTGAGTTCATGATGGGTAATAAGAAGTACTGCTACCCTCTGACCGTCACGGATTATTCCACCAGGTTCTTGATCTGCTGCGAGGGGTTAGAGAGTACTCAACAAGATCAAGCTTTTACCGTGTTTGAACGATTATTTATAGAATATGGCTTACCAAATAGTATTCGCTCCGATAATGGCGTGCCGTTTGCTAGCGCAAACGCACTCTATGGTCTGAGCAGTTTGTCGGTATGGTGGTTGCGTTTAGGAATTGGTATTGAACGCATTAAGCCTGGTAATCCCCAGCAAAATGGGCGACATGAGCGGATGCATCTGACGCTGAAACAAGCTACCACCAAACCACCTGGGATGAACCTTCTCCAACAACAAGATAAATTCGAAGACTTCATCCAAGAGTACAACTATGAACGCCCCCATCATGCCCTAGGGATGAAGAGACCGGCTGATTTATATCAGCCATCCACTAGAAAATATGAAGGACTGCCAGATGTTGCCTATCCCTTCCATGACAAGACCGTTACGGTAACAACGTGTGGTCGAATCTGTTTAGATAACAAGAAGATCCATCTCAGTACCGTCTTTGCCGGACATGATGTAGGACTTCGACAGGTGGAAGAAGAAGTATGGTTGGTGAGTTTTATGGATTACGATATAGGTTACTTTGATATGGAATCTCGAAAAGTGAGTGCTATTGAGAATCCTTTTGGTCCCAAAGTAATCGGGATGTGATCGGAAAAAGTGTAAAGTATGTGCCCGGTACATTGTGTAAACAATGTGACCGGGTCATACCGTTTTTTATTGGTGGGCCGTCAGGGACTTGAACCCCGGACCAAAGGATTATGCTTACTACTACAGTTTTCACTGCCTGTTTCCAGTTTGTAGTCTGGACTGTCTCTTGTCTTTACGACCTACCCGTACAGTCTCTACACCTTCCTCTTATCGCTAAGAGGCTTGGCTCGGGATTACCACGCTTTACAGCACAGGCTTCCCCGAATTTGAGTAGTTCTACATGCCAGCAGAGCTAACTTGCTCACATGCAACCCATTCACTGTCGACCATGGCTTGTGCTTTAGGTCGACCGTACTTAAGTCCTCTGCTCTAACCAACTGAGCTAACGGCCCGAAACTTTTCGGGTAATACGCAATTCTCAACTTCTTTTTTACTTCAAAACCACACAAAACCGCTATTTACTACACACCATGAAAAACCTTACGGTGTGTAGTTGGTGTGTAGTGTTTTTTCAGCACCTCTACCACCACTAAACTATTGAAATCATTAAGATTTCTACTTCAAGACCCCATGGTTAAGTCCATTATGAGAGCAGAAGTCCTAAATAGAACTCCATAGTATGGAGCGCTATAAGCGGTCATTACTGGTGTGTAAGTAAATGTGCAAGCAAAGTCTATATCCACTTAAAAAGTAGGTTTGCATTAGTAATTATTGTTGTTACAATAATTGCTATGTTCAGCAATCGGTTTAACCGCGCCATCGTTATTACAAAACACGCCCAACTGAGAATGGTCGAACGTGGAATTTCAGATGCTGATCTATTTGACATTGTTGAGACTGGCTCGACAAAATTCAGAGATGAAAATCATCTGTGGGTGTACAAGCTCATGGCTAATAGATATGATAACTTAATTTGTGCAGTACTTGTACTTGAACATTCTGTCATTATTAAAACCGTAATGCATCACTTTACCGTAGAGGAATAAATCATGAAGGCTACTTATTTTGATGATGATGACACGTTAGTAATTCATTTATCAGAAAAACCCATAACTAGGGAAGTTTCCCAGGACTGGAATACACATATTAGTTATGCTGCAGATGGAACTACTGTTGAAATAGTAATTTTGGAAGCGAAAGCACATGGTATGCTTCCCGCAGAAATGATTCGTGCAGCTTAAAATTGTATGGAACTTAAAAACAAAAGGCGAGTTGGCAGACCTGCATTGGAGTCTACTAAAATTTCTACCACCATTCGTCTTTCTCCCGAAGTTATAGAAAACTTTAAGGCTGCAGGTGATGGATGGCAAACACGGATTGATTTAGCCCTCAAGGATTGGATTAAAAATAATAATCCGAATTAAATACTTTTATTTAAAAAAATACCAACCCGAAGGTTGGTATTTTTCATTTCTGGTGGGCCGTCAGGGACTTGAACCCCGGACCAAAGGATTCCGATTGGTGTGAGTTTCCCCACTCTCTGGACTATGCCTTCACCATATGCCAACTACTCGCACTTAGGCGGGCGCCGTCTAGTCTCTACACCTTCAACTGATAAACATCATCAGAAGCTTGGCTCGGCATTGCCTTATGTAACTATCGAAATAATCACACTTAGGTTTCACCGAATTTGACGCCATTCACACAGCGACTTTCGTCATCTGGTGCATAGCACAGGTTAACTAAACACCGGCAATGAAATAATTACCGCCGATCTATAGTTAGGATTTATTGAATAAAAACCACTATGAAACGTCAAGCGAACAATCATTTAAAAATAAAATTGTTCGCCATCCAACTTGATTTAAATATAAATCATCTTATTCAATATATTGAGGAAATCTTGGCATCGTGGCGGTTTGATCAGCATCATGATTAATCCACAATTCAGCATGATATTTATTCATTAAGTTTGCAATCTTATCCATGGATTCAATCGTTTGCTCTTTACTGAAATTTTGAACTGGCGAACGACGATTTATAAAATTATCTTTAAAATGGGCCGCATCTCCTATGATGAGGATAGCACCCCTTTTACGAAATTCCACAAGTAATGATTGATGCCCCTGCGTATGCCCCGGTGTACTAAATAAAATAAGGGAACCATCGCCAAAAATATCGTAATCGCCAACTATTTTAGTAACTTGATTCTTTACTAAATTTTGATAGTTTGCTGGAGCTGGCCATTTTTTTGCAAACGGCCCTACGGCATACTCATATTCACTTTGTTGAATGAGTAAGTTAGCCGTTGGAAATAAATTAGCATTACCAATGTGATCAGGGTGTCCATGAGAAAAAGCTATATATTTAATATCTTTTGGAGCTACTCCAATTTGCGCAAGTTGTTCAGTCAACGTTAGGGGGTAATTCCACTGCCACACAATTGGACCAGCATCCAAGCCTTTAGGCATCATTTTGCTAAGATCTTCTCCGAAACCTGTTTCCCATAATACCCAACCTTTAGCATGTTGAATTAGGTAGCAACTATTAGTCAAAGTCATTGGTTTGCCCACATTAACGCCCGGCGACCATCTAGACTGGTCCATAGAGTGGCCTTCACCACAATATAAAACATACATCTTAACAACTGTATTAGGCTGTTGAGATGGAGGTATATTTGAGCAACTCACAACACTCACTGCAACAGTTATCAAAAAAATCAGCTTGGCTAAGGAAAAACGATTCATGGTTTTTACTCTCTAAAAAGGTTATTGCGGAGTGATAGTAGCAACCATCAGAACTGCTGGTTCTTGGAAACTATTTTCCATCCAATGCTTAGTATCTTTATTGGCAATAAACGACTCCCCAGGGCCATAGACTCTAGCCACGTCGCCTTGATGTTCTATGACTTTCCCAGAAACCATGTATACCACTTCTGGTTTATCTTTATGACTATGAATCTGACTGGCAGATCCTGGAGCGTATGTGGTGAATTGTAATTTAAGAATACGTCCCTCAGTTGCTGCAAACTCGGGGCCTAAATTAAGTGCAGCTAGTACACGGGCAGTGGCGCCCTTCGCATCTTTTGGAGGTGTGGCTGATTGCGCCATAATTCCCATGGAAAAAAAGATCAAAATACCAGCAAGATAATTCTTTGAAATCTTCATGGTTGTCTCCTTGTAGATAGGATTTAATATACTACAAATACTTACTTCTAAGTTTAGGGCTTACCCTTAAATTGAATCGTTAAATACATTATCACCCGATAAATATTGATCAAACTTCAAGTACATCATTGCTTAAGCAATTGGTGGATTCCTCATCTGTGAAATCATCTCTGATAGAATCAATCCATAAATAAAAATTATTATCACGCCTAATTAAGGGGCTAGTTATGCGTATCAAATTTGTCTTGGGTGTTTTAATAACTCTTACGGTTTTTTTGGTGCAAGCCCAAAATAATCCACTCAATGAAATAGCTAACGCTATGGGATCTCAATACATAAATTCAATTGAGTTTTCTGGAAATGGCAATGTCTTTAGTTTTGGTCAGTCCTTTGAACCAGACGAACGCTGGCCTCGATTTATTCAACGTGAATATACAGCAATAATTAATTACCAAACCCCAAGCATGAGGCTAACTCAAATTCGATCTCAGGGAGAACATCCTCCTCGCGGTGGAGGCGCACAAGCCGTGGCTGCAGACCAAAAAACTGTTCAACTGGTCAATGAAAACTACGCTTGGCAAGAGGTCGATGGTCAAATTATTCCAAATAATGGTGCTGTTAAAGATAGGAAACTTCAATTATGGTTGTCGCCACAAGGTGTGATTAAAGCTGCAATCGATAATTCCGGCAAGATGAGTGGAAATATTTTAATATTTAAAGTGAATAGTACTGAAATTAAAGCCACTATTAACTCTAAAAATATCGTAGAAAAAGTCGAGTATCTAACTAGTAATGAAGTCATTGGAGACTACCTTGTAGAGGTTTTCTACAAGGATTATCAAAACTTCTCTGGTGTAGTATTCCCAAAACATATAGAACAAAAAGAGGATGGATTTCCAACCTTATCAATTGAAATTCAATCCGTTAAAGCTAATCCTCAAACTTCCAATCTGATTCCTGAAATCGTCAAAAACTCTGTAGTTCAACCCATTAAAATTGCTACTGAAAAAATAAGCGATGGAATTTGGTATCTCACAACTCCTAATGCAAGAAATTGGGTAGTCGATTTAGGTAATGAAGTGGCAGTAGTCGAAGGATTTACCAGTGAAGCTCGGTCTCTACTTGTTTTAGAAGAGATAAAAAAACTTTTCCCTACCAAGCCATTACGCTACGTTATTAATACCCACCACCACTACGATCATTCTGGTGGATTACGCACCTTTGTTGCTAATGGAACTACCATCGTTACCCAAGAAATGAATAAGCCGTTCTTTGAAAAAGCCTGGGCGAGGCCTAGAACCATTGCCCCAGATTTATTATCAAAACACCCTCAAGAAATTCATTTTGATACTGTTTCTGATAAAAAAGTTATTTCTGGTTCTGAAAGAAGTATAGAGCTTTACTATATGAAGGATACTAGTCATGCAAAATATAATTTGTTAGTTTTCATACCCAAAGAGGGGCTTATATATTGGGGTGATGGTTACAATCCTCCTGGAAATAGTCCTTTAGATATTGCTCGAACACCTGAACAAGGAATTGATATTTATCGTGTTATTAAGGCAAATAAACTCGATGTTAAAACTATTGCTCCCGCTCATGGTTCAGGTCCAAAGCCTTACAACTACTTTTTACAGGGGATGGGATTACCTTTAGAAAATTAACTTTTTTCAGATTCCTACAAGGGGTTTAGCGTTCTTAGTAGCTTTTCAAATAAAAGCTTTACTTTATTAAGGAGGCATTAGCCATATGACTAATACCTCCTAAGATTTATCTCAATTGATCCCTATTTAACCGGAGTAGCTACTGGTTTACCTTTTTCTACGACATAGGTTGCTAATACTTTTGTCGAGCCAGAATTTGTATTAATTCCATCATGAACCAGACCATTTGGAATAAAAAAGGTTTGTCCTGCTTGAATTATTTGGGATGGCTTTCCATCAATTTTGATTTCTAATTGACCTTCCATGACATAACCAATTTCCTCTCCAGGGTGGGTATGTCGACCAGCAGCAAGACTAGTGGCATACTTTTTTCTTAATCTAATTTGTGGGGCTTACCATACCTGCCTTCACTCGGATAAACATAAGTTGTCTTAACGGGCCCCATGCCGATGATTTGAACTTCGACGGGCTCTTTTAAAGAACCATCAAAGTGAACAGCATTTGCAGGATGAAACATGATACTTCCTTCTGGCATCACAATAGTACTCTTTGGATCCCAACTAGCATCCGTTCCGGAATACCAAGTTCCTTTAACCACAGTAACCCATCGATCCTGATCATGCGAGTGAGGAGTGCTCATTACTCCAGCTGGAAAAATATTTCTCACAACATAAAGACCTGGTTTATTGGGGTCCCCAAATAAAACCGTATTTTTAATCCCATTTTCAGCATCTTTCCATACAATTTCGCTAGTTGTCATTTTTATAAATCCGCCAGGTAGCGAAGTTTGAGCGTTAACAGCAGCTGCCATGACCCCAAGAATTATTGTTAAAAAAATTTGTGTTAATTTGTAGCTACGCATTACCTCTCTCCTTTATGGATTATCAAATTGAAGGCCACTATCTCGTTAATTGTTTTGCCAACTGATCAATTTTGCCGATAGTCTCAAAATTTCTTACCAGCGTAATGACACTCTCAGCCTTCTTATGTGGAAACTTTGCAAAATCTGTATTTTGCAAAAACTTTACCGCTACCTCGTCATAACTCATGGGGTCAGCTGGACTTCCCTTTCCAAAGTCTGCTCGCCCTGAGATTGTGCGACCATCCGTCATTTTGATATCAATGATGGTCGTCATCTTGTCGTATCCAGCCGCCTCAGCTACAGGGTCAACAACAAAATCAACTTTCTCAATCATAGCTTTCACATCTGGGCGATTGACCACCTGATCATTAAATTGTGCCAAGCCTGCTTGACCATCTAAGAGCAGGATTGCCATGCAAAATTCCATTGAGAATTTTGCTTGCAGCTCATTGGTCGGACGATGATGAATGAGTGCGTTTGGCATATTGCTATTTGTACCTACTCGCACCCTGACCACATCTTTTGCCTTAATGTTATTTGCTTTAATAAGCCTTTGCATCTCTGTCATACCAGGATGATTTAGAGAACCACACGGAAATGGCTTAATAGATATTCCAGGATCGTCGAATGTCCAAGGATTGCCAAGCTTTCCTTGAATCGCATTGACATCATATCCACCACCAGCGGCATTAAAAAATCCTCTTGGGGCTTCTAAGATTTTATCGGCTGCAGTCCAGCCTCCCTGGGCAAACTGCGCGGCAACCACTCCGCTCTCTGCGGCTCTTCCCGCATGAAAAGGTTTAGTCATCGTACCAAAGTTTTCCCTCAACCCAGCCGCCTCACTTGCTGCAATTGATAGAGCCCTAATAGTTGATGGAACATCTAGATGTAACAATTTTGCAGCGGCTGCGGCAGCCCCAATAGCACCTAAGGTACCCGTTGAATGAAATCCTGCTTGGTAGTGCCGCGGGTTAATTGCCTCAGCAACTTTACATGCAACTTCTACGCCAATTTGATAAGCTAGCATCACCTCTTTACCGCTTGATTTCGTCAATTGACCAATAGCTAAAGCGGATGGCAAGACAGGTGCGGTGGGATGGGTTAATAAACCATAAACACGATCTTTAGCTACGGCAAGCTGGGTATCGTCATAATCATCAGCATGTATATCAATACCATTTGCAAATGCAGCAAAGCGAGGAGCGGTGGTAATATTTGTGCCAATAATGATTGCCGGTCCAGAACGAATATTAAGGCTAGCAATTTGCTTGCGGGCAATGTCCCCCAATTCTGTGGCACTACCCGAAATTGCTAAGCCCAACCCATCCAGAAATGATTTTTTACCAAGAGCTAAGGTGGAAGCAGGAATATTATCAAATTGGGTATTACAGATAAATTCTGCTACGTAGCGAGTAAGGCCCTCACCCATAACACTAGCCTTGCTTTCGCCTGCTGCGAATACATTGCCGATCATGCCAGTTTGCGCTAAAAGTAATGTAGTTCCCTTTAAGAAAAGGCGACGATCGCTATTCTCATTCATTCCTGTCTCCTTATTGTTTTTATTAATTATGCATTCATTAAACAAGGTGAATTTTAATACGAAGTGCAACTTTGAACAATGAGAGGAGGCTAAGGATGATTTAGTATCTAAAGCTTCTAGACCGCCAAGTCAAAGCAGCCATGACCTATAAACACCTTAGCCAAGAAGAACGATATCAGATTTATATTTTAATGTCAGCCGGAAATAGTCAACAACAAATTGCCGAGTTGCTAGGTCGCCATAAGTCGACGATTAGCAGAGAGATTGCTCGTAATACGGGCGGTCGAGGTTATCGACCTCGACAAGCCTGTTTGTTGGCTGAGGAACGCTCCCTGGGGTCTCGTAATGCAGGGAGAATTAGCGCTGAACAGTGGTCTAAGACAGTAGATTATCTCCATGAGAAGTGGAGTCCTGAGCAAATAGCCAGCGAGGTTGGGATTAGTCATGAGACGATTTATCGTCATGTTTATGCAGATAAAGCTGCTGGTGGAAGCCTTTGGAAAGCATTACGTTGTCAAAAGAAGCGTCGGAAGCGGTATGCTGGTGGTCAAGATCGCCGTGGCCAGATCATTGGCCGAAGGCCGATTAGTGAGCGGCCTGCCCATATTGAAGAAAGAGCACAGGTTGGTCATTGGGAAGGCGATACAGTGATTGGATCGAACCACAAGCAAGCTATCGTTACGCTGGTTGAGCGTAAAAGTGGCTATGCCGTCCTCAGTAAGGTAACGAATAAAACATCAGATTTAGTAGGTAATGCCATCATTCATGAACTCAAGCCATTTGCCCCACTCGTAAAAACCATGACTTTTGATAATGGGAAAGAATTTGCAGAACATCAACGGATAGATGGTGAGCTTCAATCCACCACTTATTTTGCAGATCCCGTTGCAAGTTGGCAAAGGGGATCTAATGAAAACTTCAATGGACTACTCAGGCAATATATCCCAAAGAAACGACCATTATCTACAGTAACTCAAGAGGAGATTAAAATGATTCAACATCAATTAAATAACCGACCAAGAAAAAGATTAGGATTTAAAACACCCAACGAAGTTTTTATGCAGTCTATAAAGCGTGTTGCACTTCGTACTTGAATCCACGAAATGTTCTTATTGATAAATGTAGAATAATAATGACTAATAAATATAATAACTCCAATCATAAACCCCAAACCAATCCAATAGAACTCATTCGCTCAATATATGCCAATCGAGGTCTCATAGTGACGCTATCGAAAAGAGAGATTTCAGGGAGATATAAGGGATCCTATTTTGGAATTTTATGGTCTCTCTTAACACCCTTAATCATGTTAACCATATATACATTAGTATTTTCAGAAATATTCAAAGTAAAGTGGAACCCAATTGAGTCTGCTGCAAATGAAAAAAAAATCCAATTTGCTTTAATAATATTTTCCGGAATGATTATTTTTAATTTTTTCAGCGAAATCATTAGCCGTTCTACAAGCATAATTAGACTTCATACAAATTATGTAAAGAAAGTAATTTTTCCACTTGAAATATTGCCGATTATATTAATTTGTGATGCTGGGTTCCATGCGCTGATAAGCTTTTCTATATTAATTATCGGAATCATCACAACGGGTACATTGGAACCACTCAAGATTTTACTTTTACCTTTATTTCTATTTCCTTATGTAATTCTTTGTCTTGGAATATCGTTCTTCATTAGTTCTATTGCGGTTTATATAAGAGACTCTGGTCAAGCCGTCTCTTTACTTATTACAGCACTGATGTTTCTTTCACCCATTTTTTACCCCCTATCCGCCGTTCCCAAAAAATTTAATAACTTAATAGCCTTAAATCCCATCACGTATGTAATTGAAAAAATAAGAGGAGACTTATTTTTTAATTATTCCCATGATATTTACAGCTTAATAACTTACTATTTAGCCTCAATACTGGTACTTATAGTGGGATTTCATTTCTTTCAGAAAACTAGACTGGGCTTTGCTGATGTCCTCTAAAAAATATGCGCTTTTAGTAAAAGATTTAGGGAAAAAATACTCTATTTATGATTCGCCGATAAGTAGATTAAAAAATCTTATTGGGATTAATCTTGATTTTTTAGTAAGCAAACGTGCAGCTGGGTCAATAAAAAAAACAATATGGTCTCTTCAAGATATTAACCTTGAAATTGAGCATGGGAAGTCTCTGGGGATAATAGGAAGAAACGGCAGCGGAAAGTCAACGCTACTGCAATTACTTTGCGGCACACTAGATCCAACCACTGGCACAGTTATCCGCAATGGAAAAATTGCAGCCCTACTTGAATTGGGATCGGGATTTAATCTCGATTTTACTGGTAAAGAGAACATTTATATAAATGCATCGATCTTAGGTTTAAGTACTAGCGAAATTAATGATCGGTATAGCAAAATTGTAGAGTTCGCGGATATTGGAGATTTTATAGATCAACCAGCAAGAACTTATTCATCAGGCATGGTTATCCGTGTAGCTTTTGCTGTGATGGCTCATGTTGATGCCGATATCCTAGTTATTGATGAGGCTCTTGCAGTAGGGGACGCAATTTTCACACAAAAATGTATGCGGTTCATACGAGAATTTCAAAAAACAAAAACAATTGTTTTAGTAAGCCATGACATCTCAAGCATTCAAAGTCTATGTTCGGACACTTTGTGGCTAAAAAATGGTGCAATTGAATTATTTGGCGATACCAAATCAGTCACCGAAGCTTACCAAGATTTTGTGTTTAAAGAGCTCTATGGAAGTGCCAGTAAAAATTCTAATACTAGCAAGAATAAACTAGCAGGAATCCCAGGCACACTAATTTCTGAAACTAACAATCTATCTTCAGGTTGGAAAACGGGGCTTTGCGAAATCACTTCAAGCTCTCTAGTTTCACTTGAGCCAGACCAAATAAACCTTTACAAGGGGGGGGAGACGGTTAGACTCTCCATAACAATTCGAGCTCTTGAGGATTTACAAAACCCCATCATAGGCTTCATTATCAAAGATAAATTGGGTCAAATAATTGCGGGTGAAAATACAAGTTCATCAAAAATATTTAAAGACTTTGCCTTATTAAAATCGAATGAAGTGACCACAAATTTTGAATTTGGCTTGCCCCTACTTGCTTCTGGAGATTATGCAATTTCGATTTCAATTGCAACAGGAAATCTCATGAATTTAGTTCAACATCATTGGGTTCATGATGCACATATTATTAATGTCTACTCTCCCATTGAGCGTTATGGATTAGTTGGCCTTGATATTAAATCAATAAACAGCAATTCTTAAAGTGTTCGACAAATTTTGTCTATGTAGAGCACCTAAGAAACAGCCTTTACTCTAGAGTGCACACAACATATAAATTTAGATTCGATTAATGATCGCAGCGATAATAAGAGAAATGGTACCCTTCCAGGTTTGACGATACAAGCCCGCCACCTCCATTAGTCGCATTCGATCTTTTAAACTTCCCGCGCGCATTTTTTTTAAGATATTTAAAATTTCTACATTCGCGGAGGTAAGCAAAGGGGTTGCTTTATCTAGGGCATTTATAGACAAATCGCTCCAACCCTTAAAACGCCCATTAAGAATAAATTTCATTCTTTTAAATTTACTAAAAATTGATACATTTGCCCCCACCAATGAATGAGCGTGCTGTCGATATAAAACTTGTGGATCTTGATCATAAAAAACTTCACCACCACAGCCCGTTACAAGTTGATAAATCCACCAATCATGAGAGGAATGCTCAACCATCCCTACGCGCTCTAAAATACTCTTGGCGTCACGGTTGAAAACCATAGTATTACCTCCCGCTATACTCTGCACTAATGCATTTCGAAATGTTCGGGGGAATACGAATAAAGGTGAAATGCCAATTTTTTTTAGCCCCTCATCCACATAAGTTGTTCGTCCGCAATAAAGATAAGGAATTCCATCCCTTTGACGCCGCTTAATATTACTCAGGGCAATGGCTAGCTTTTCAGGCAACCAAACATCATCCTGATCACAAAAAGCATAAAAATCAGAGACAATACTGCAATCAACCGCCATAGATAGAAAGTTAGAACAAAAACCTCTACTTGGACCCTTGCGAATGAGTAACTTACCAGGAGACCATTTTTTTTGATACTTGTAAAGAATGTCCAAGGTGCCATCCACTGAACCATCATCGCTAACAATTAAATACCAATTGTTATGTGTCTGCAATGCTATTGATTCAAGTTGCTCAATAAGAAATTTTTGACCATTGTAAGTGGCCAATAATATTGCAACGCAGGAATTAGACATATTCATTTAGCGCTATAAATTTTTCCAAATACGCCTAAATTCATATTTTCCGTAATTATCAAAATGCAATCTACCACTAGACATATTACCCTCACTCACGGCCACTGCTACATCCGGGTTGGCTTCTAAGTACCCAGACTCATCAAAATTAAACTCTGTAGCCAAAGGTTTAATTAGATTTTCTAATTCGCAAATTAGTGATGAGTAATTTCGGCCAGCGTAATGAAAGTTTGAAAATAGGCTATTTTTTCTTTGAGCTATCTTTGATTTGGGCTCATCAATAAATATGGATAATCCTTCTGGAGATTCAGCATATGAATCTTCTTCAACGTTAGTGCAGCTAAATTCATGATTTTTAACTTTATCTGAAAAATGGGAAACATAAGTGCCATATGCCAAAAGAGAGAAATCATCTGATTTGACAATATCTAATGAAGAAAATAATTTATCCCATGCATCTCCAGAAATATCTGGTGAATAATTTTCAACTACAAATCGATGAGCATTTGTTGAAATTTTTTGAGAAAATTGAGGATTATTTATTAATCTCTCAATGCCTTCAACCCAGGCATTAGTTTCATTCTCAACAAGCAAGCCTGTTACGCTATCACTAACGATGTCAGAATAAGGGGGAACATTAGAGCAAATTACAGGGATTCTAGCCATCGAGTAATCGAAAAATTTCACCGGGCTTTTGCAAGAACTAAATAACGAATCATCCAAAGGAATAATTCCAATGGGATTTTGGAGGCTCGAGAGAAGTTGACCAAATTTCCGATAGGGCAAAATATCATATCGAATGACATCAATCCCAGCTGATTCAAAATGGTTTCCTGGCGGACCAATGACTATAAAATTAATTAAAGTACCAAAATTCAATTTTAGTTTCTTTAAAACAGGAATTAAAAAATCTACCTGAACAGAATCAGAGGATGCAATAACCAAACAAAATTGACCGCGAACTTTATCATTCATAGTTATTTCGGGGATAGACCAGGCGCAGTTAGGTGTACAGAAAATATTTTTATTAAACTTTTCAAATTCCCGAGCAAGCCTTGGGGTTGTTGTACTCAAAGTATCAGAACAAGTAAGAATGGTCTTTAATCGCTTTTTAGATAAATCGTCTAGCTTATGATGAGAGAGAAAATCAGGAGGATCCAGAAGAAGATCATCAATCTCAAATACTACTTTTTTGCCATGTTTCTGAAGCAATGACGCTAAATCAATAAAATCTTGACCAGACTCTCTATGAAAAATAAATACATCACCCCAGTAAAAATCATCAAAGATCAAATCTTCAAAAACGCGAAATCTAATAGCCCCATCGTATCTGGATGCCCAATTTTTTAGGGGGAAAATAAGCCTGAGATTAAGCAGCGAGGCGTTTTGAAATGCGCTATAAATGACAACGGCTTTAATTTTTGCCGGGCTAACGCTCAATCTAAACACATTCTGAAAAACCTTTCCATCATTCTCAGAATTATTAATTGACTCAACCATTCTCACCAAATCAGGCTTTAAGGTTAAAGAGCACATATTTGCTGCTAACTCTGTGGGTAGTTGGACAGACTTTACATCATCAACATGTAGACCAGCTTTGACAAATAGATCACAAGAACTTTCTTTCGTGAAAAACCGGAGATGCGTCCTATCCAATATTCCAAGATCAGCATATTCCCAACGACCATCCAATAACATTGCCCTGATAGCGTAATGGCTAACGTTTGGCAATGATATGATTATGAGACCATTTTCAAGCAACCTACTCTGACAAATTTCTAATATTTCTTGGGGATTTGCGGTGTGCTCCAATACGTCACCCAATAGAATTATGTCGAATCGGCTATAAATATCATGACTCAGATACTGAACAATATTTCCTAAGAAAACGTTATCAAGAACCTGCTTAGCCCTGCTTGCCGCTACTTTATTTACCTCTACACCAACAACAGTGTGACCACAAGATTTTAAGTGTCCTCCAAGGTAACCCTCAGAACAACCAAGGTCAAGAATCCGTAGTGGGCCATTTTTGGGGTGTGCACTTATAAAATCTATGGCTAGAGTATGCGAATTATTTTTATTGGTGGTATCTATAACAGCTTGATATGTACCCATATGAAAATGAAATCTACTTAATTAAAGATAAATGAGATGAGGAAATTTTTCTGGAATCGATAAAATTAATATGAGATTAAATATAAAAAATATATTAATATCGCTCCGTAACTCTAACTTATAGTAGCAATACTAACCTGTAATAGCCCCTATTTCAACCGAACATAGTTTTTAAAGTAAACGACTAGGCGTAAGCCTAGTCATATGACTATGTTTAAGGAAAGAAAATGGAAACAATTCATGTTGTAACGGAAGTCCAGCGAAGAAGGCGTTTTTCAGTAGAACAAAAGATTCGTTGTGTGCAAGAAACTAACCAACCAGGCATTTCAGTCTCGCATATTGCACGAAAGTATAGTATTTCTCCTAGTCTGTTATTTCTTAGGAGAAATCGTATGGCTGAAGGCGGAAAAAAAGCGATTGCGGTAGATGATGAGGTAGTAGCTGCTGCTGAAGTGAAGGAACTGAAGCAGCGTATTCGTGAATTAGAAAGAGTCTTGGGTAAAAAAACCTTAGAGAATGAGATCTTGAAGGATGCCGTAGATTTAGCTCGCCAAAAAAAACTGATCTCGCAGTTGCCCTCGTTGCCCGAGGACGACACTCTATGAAAATGATTGCACAAACACTCGGCATATCTAGATCGCATTTAAGCCAAAGGATGAAAGAGACTCCTAAGGCACGCAGTAACTATCAAATGACGAGCGATGCGGAGGTGTTGCCTCAAATCCGTACTTTAGTCGATCAAAGGCCGACTTATGGTTATCGTCGGATTGGAGCTTTACTCAACCGCCTCCGTAAAAGTTCAGGATTACCCGTTTTTAATCATAAAAAAGTCTATCGACTCATGAAGCAAAACAATCTGTTATTAACCAGACACACGGGCAAACCGATGCCCGAGAGGATCCACGAGGGGAAAGTAATTACCTTACGATCCAACTCACGTTGGTGTTCGGATGGCTTTGAGATTCGTTGTTGGAACCAAGAAGTGGTTCGGGTTACATTTGTATTGGATACCTGTGATCGAGAAGTCATTGCATGGGAAGCAACGACAGGAGGCTTTACGGATGAGACCATTCGAAACTTGATGTTGATGAGTGTAGAACAGCGTTTTGGTCAATATCAAACACCACATCCGGTGCAGTGGTTAACGGATAACGGCTCTGCTTATACAGCGAAAGAAACGATGGAGTTTGGTAAACAACTAGGTTTAATCCTGTGTTTTACGCCCGTTAGAAGCCCTCAATCGAATGGCATGGCAGAAGCATTTGTTAAAACGTTTAAACGGGATTATGCCTATATCAACGATCGTCCAGATGCAAAAACAGTGATGGGATGTCTCAATGATTGGTTTAATGATTACAATGAAAATCATCCTCACAAAGGATTAAAACTGAAATCTCCGAGAGAATTTATGCGGGAAGTAGCAGCGGCACTATGATCGGTTTTATAGGGGCAACTACAAACCTAATATTCAATAAAATTATTATTTAATATGGTGAATTCTAATACGAAGTGCAACTTTGAACAATGAGAGGAGGCTAAGGATGATTTAGTATCTAAAGCTTCTAGACCGCCAAGTCAAAGCAGCCATGACCTATAAACACCTTAGCCAAGAAGAACGATATCAGATTTATATTTTAATGTCAGCCGGAAATAGTCAACAACAAATTGCCGAGTTGCTAGGTCGCCATAAGTCGACGATTAGCAGAGAGATTGCTCGTAATACGGGCGGTCGAGGTTATCGACCTCGACAAGCCTGTTTGTTGGCTGAGGAACGCTCCCTGGGGTCTCGTAATGCAGGGAGAATTAGCGCTGAACAGTGGTCTAAGACAGTAGATTATCTCCATGAGAAGTGGAGTCCTGAGCAAATAGCCAGCGAGGTTGGGATTAGTCATGAGACGATTTATCGTCATGTTTATGCAGATAAAGCTGCTGGTGGAAGCCTTTGGAAAGCATTACGTTGTCAAAAGAAGCGTCGGAAGCGGTATGCTGGTGGTCAAGATCGCCGTGGCCAGATCATTGGCCGAAGGCCGATTAGTGAGCGGCCTGCCCATATTGAAGAAAGAGCACAGGTTGGTCATTGGGAAGGCGATACAGTGATTGGATCGAACCACAAGCAAGCTATCGTTACGCTGGTTGAGCGTAAAAGTGGCTATGCCGTCCTCAGTAAGGTAACGAATAAAACATCAGATTTAGTAGGTAATGCCATCATTCATGAACTCAAGCCATTCGCGCCACTCGTAAAAACCATGACTTTTGATAATGGGAAAGAATTTGCAGAACATCAACGGATAGATGGTGAGCTTCAATCCACCACTTATTTTGCAGATCCCTTTGCAAGTTGGCAAAGGGGATCTAATGAAAACTTCAATGGACTACTCAGACAGTACATCCCAAAAAAGCGACCATTATCTACAGTAACTCAAGAGGAGATTAAAATGATTCAACATCAATTAAATAACCGACCACGAAAAAGATTGGGCTTTAAAACACCCAACGAAGTTTTTATGCAGTCTGTAAAACGTGTTGCACTTCGTACTTGAATCCACGTATATTATGAAAGTGATGATGTTTATTTAGGCGGATGACATAAAAATTTCACCCCCTAAAACATACCACATATCAAAATTGATAAGGCCTATTTAGTACAGCAAAATATTAAAATTAATAGAATAAGTATCTATTTTTTAGCTAACCTGCAGGTTATATTTACTTCGAATCTTATTTTCAAGCATCAACGGACTTTAGGTTTTGGAGTAATATTTCATAGTAATCCTCAAGAGAGCCTGGCTTACCCCCTGAATATAGGGACTCCTTAAACGAGGGAACACCTTTTGGAATTTCCTCTATGGCAGATTCGATTAAATCCACTAGACTATCGCACACTGGGTTATACGGAATAAAATTATCTGAGAGATTTTTTAAAAGAGAAGCATCTCTATTTTCAAATATATTGGTGATAGTGGGTATTCCGGATGCAGCTGCTTGAAATGCAATAACGCCTGGGTGGGGTGCATAAATCATGGACACTACGAGATCACAGGAAGATAAAATTTCTGTATAGTCTTCCTTTGAAAGCTTGGTCACTACATATACTTGGTTTCCATTAATTCGATAGGAATAAGCAGTGTCAATAGTTCCAATCATGTATATCTCAAATCCACTATTTCTTCCACAAAACTCATTCACTGCAACCATAATCTCATGAGGAAGATTTCTACTATGAAATGATTCCGGACGGTAGTAGAAGAAGATCCGTTTTGATTTACCTGCTTGCAGTTTAATTACCTCAATTTCAGGCTTAGTAACAAAAATATTTTGCCCGTTGATTAATCCCTTATTTAAGAGAAAATTAGTGAGCAGTTGCGTGGAGATCACTAAATTACGCGTGGATGCAATGGCCCTCTCCCCCATGAGATAGGCGTCACCATATGGGTAAAATCCCGCTTCAAACTCTTGACAATAGTAGACAATACGATTTTCACGATTCGGAAGTATTTTTCGAGCCTCATGTACTAATTTAGCGTTGTATGCAATTATTAAATCTGGGCAGACGACAAATTTATTAATATCTTCAATATCAATCACTTCAATTTTTTTTATGTAGCGCTCAACAAGACTTTTGTCGTAACCTACATTTTCAACTGCAAGGACTATTCGGCTAAATTTTTCGAAAACTAATTTATGTTTTTTAAAAAATTCTGCATAACCCGCATAAAAGAACTCCTCCTTCAGATCGGAAAACAATATCAAGAGGAATAACCCAGCACCATTCGGCATCGCTACTAAATTTTTAAACCCTCTCAAAAGTACTGATTGCGAAGGCGCCAAGTATCCATGGGGATAATTTGGGGATATAGAAAATCTTGCATTCAGCTGTTGGTCACTATAAATCCGGTTTTCAAATTTACCGGCTATGCAGTAGTGCACGTAGCCACATGAAAGATGCCCTATTTTGACGGCCTCTGCGATGTCAGGATATATCTGCTTATAAAATTCTTCATCAAAGTCTATTTTGCTAACTTTACTTGCAATATGTTTTTTTAATTCGTCACAGAATTCTGAAAACTTTAAATCTTTTAACTCCGACTCTGAGTGGGCCATTCCCCAGAGGTGATTATCATGCCCGAACTTATTAGGATGGTTTTCTGAAATTGTTGAAAAAAATTGTCCGCCCCTCTGGAATAGCAAATTATATTGTGCCTCTTGTATTAAAGAGCCTAAAGTATTTTTATCTTCAACGAAAATAATGTTACTGTCATAACTGACTAATTTTGGCCTTCCGATCTTAATCCATCGATACCCAGACCTCTCGCAAACGTAGTAATAAAGTCTTTCGATAACATGCCCCAGAGAATTGTCCAATTGACCATCTTCTACCTGAAATTCATCGAGAGTTAGGCCTATATCCAATAGCGACTTTAATGCCGCTGATCTACCCCAAAACATTGACCCAGAAGGAAAATCTATTTTTCCATCGAGGGCAATATTAATATTCATTTTTTTGCAAAATCTTTTCGCTGCCTCGAAATTCCAACCCCAACCAATACTGTTTCGTATGATGTCAAAATGAGCAGGGCCTATAATTCCGAGTTGCTTATCTGCATAAAATGCATCAAAGATATTTCTGACAATATTTTCTGAACCTAACAAAGTTTCAAATAAGTACCGCCTCCAACTAGATAGCTCTGCAAGATGAGGGGATTTCTTTGAATGTAAATGTAGAAAAAACTCATAACGCTCATAAACATCTCTATATGAAATAAGCTTGGGGGCTATATCCCTTCCCCGGTTCTCAACTAGTCGAACCTCAACCGCTCCTTTCTTCCATCCAGCCAATTCGCGCAATATATAATTTTTTTTCTCCTCCGTATCGGTTGTTATGAATAAATCGAACTGATAAGGCACTCTTAATATGTAATCCATGATTTCAGACGCTAGGTCTACATAAAATATATGGCAAATTATTGCAATACTTGGGTTATTTGCTTCATCATCCATCTTATAGTTAAAGGGTATTGCAAAATTTGACTCGTCATATGGCGGTAAATAGTGTGGATTTTTTTTTGCATCACCTTTGAAAGGAGTGGGGATTAAGTCTTTCTTGTGGTTCTTTTTGCTTAAGCCCGTAAAGGAAGATAAAAATCGAAAAGGCTTAGTAAATTTCCATGAATTTGAACTCAAGATCTCATTGGTCACTTGGCGCTGAGCTAAAATTGACTGGTTAAGGGACGAGATATGGGTATCTTTATCCTCGATAGATAGTATTAGCGCTTCTAATTTTTTCTCTTGACCTATGAGTTTATCCCTCAACTCTGAGATTTCTGTATCGCGGGCAATGATCGATTCGTTAAGGGACGAGATATGGGTATCTTTATCCTCGATAGATAGTATTAGCGCTTCTAATTTTTTCTCTTGACCTATGAGTTTATCCCTCAACTCTGAGATTTCTGTATCGCGGGCAATGATCGACTGGTTAAATTGAGCTAATCGGTTATTTGAATCTAGTAGAGAATACTTTTCTTGGATCTTTTTACCCAATGAAGAAAAGTACCCTATGATCTTTTGTTGGCTGGCTCCATCAGCGAAAATCCAATCTAAGCTTGCGTTCTCCGCCCCTCCATCCAGTCTAATAACACCTAGACCATGAGAATGAAAGAACTCAAAGTTTTTTTGATATCTTTCTTTCAATTCTTCGAAAAGTTTCCATACGCCAAAGTTGTTATCTCTTACGTTTGTGTCGTGGAACAGTACAACTGCACCAACATTTAATTTGGGTAACCATTGCTCAAAATCATGTTTTACTGCCTCATAAGTATGAAGCCCATCAATATGAAGCAAATCAATGGAGGAATTTCTAAATGCATTAAATGCGTCATCAAAGGGCATTCTGATTAACTTAGAAAATAATTTGAAATTCTCTTGATTAAATGAATAAACATCTTGAAATACATCCTCTCCATATTCTCCCGAATGGGCATCACCTAACCACGTATCTACTGCAAAACATTTTGTTGGAAGACTGTGATCAGAAACGGCTTGACAAAAGCTAAAATAAGAATTTCCAGAATGCGTTCCCAATTCAACAAAAATTTTAGGTTTTTGCACCTGCATAATCCATGATGCAAAAGGAATATGGCCTATCCAACCGGCAGGAAATACAAGTCTTGATGGAAGAAATTCTGCTGCAGATAATAATTCCGTAAAAATACTTCCCCTATTCACGCTTACCACCTTTTAAAATACACAAATCTATCAATAGTTAAGACTCTTCCAGCTATTGAACATAGCTGATGGGATACTATAAAATTGCTTGTCATCAATTATACCAATTTCTACTAAAAAATAGTCTGGGAGGGTAATCTGGTTTAAGTCTAAATAGACATAGACAGAATTAAAGAACCAATCCGCAGACTCATAAAAATAGATACTACTCTATAGTATAGGTATTCTATTTTTATAATAAACAGCAAATTGCACAACACATCAAAAAATAATTTTGGACTAGATTTAGTTCGAACTATCGCTATTTTATTAGTCCTAGCCTCACATTTTTATAGCTTGTGGAAACCGCAAACACCACGCATCCAAATCTTAGAAGCAATCACTGGGCGTATTGGCGTTGAATTATTTTTTTCTCTAAGTGGTTTTTTAATTGGCAACATTCTCTTAAATATGGCGCAAGTTGAATACACATCAAAATCTCTAGTAAATTTTTATTTACGCCGGTGGTTTAGAACATTTCCAGCGTATTACGTTGTATTAATATTGCTATGTATATACTACTGGAGGTTTGATTACCCTTCATTTGTATTTGCACAAAACTTCTTTCCATTCAATACTTGGATTCCATACACATCACCCACCTGGACGATTGTTCTAGAGGAGTGGTTCTATTTTTTTATTCCACTTCTAACATTGATGGCTTGTAGCTTCATGAGAAAAATTGAACCAAAGAAAGTTATTTTGATGGTTTGTTTTTTTATTTCTATAACCTGTCTAACCTGTAGGTGGCTTTACTATCACACTTATAGTACTGGCATGTTGTGGGGGGCTGATATTGATATGAGTCCACTGTTTAGGTTGGATTGCTGTATTTATGGTTTGTTTGCAGCATACATCGCAAAATTCATTACACCCTCCTTAGGGAAAACTAAGTCTATCTCACTAATATTGATTGGGATATCAGGCATAGGCGTGGAGGGTTGGATATGGACTGAGTCATTTACTATTGACCATATATTAAGCTCCGTCAATTTCGCTCATTGGGTTTTTATTTGGTTAGCTGCCTTTCCAAATGTTCTTGAGATATTTTCTGCATTTATAGTGCTCGGCATTTATTTCTTGTTACCCTCATTTAATAATCCGATGAAGTGGATTATTACTAAAATTGCATCTATATCGTTTGGTTTATATCTTGTTCACATGCCAGTGCTGATGGTTCTTGACTCATATTCAATCAAAAATAAAGTCACTGAAATACTCTTAGTAACTTTGTCCGCAATTCTTCTAAGAAATTTCATTGAGATTCCCTTTTTAAGCATACGAGAAAAATATATAAAATCTTAGAGGTGAGTACAGCTTTCAAAAGATAGCTATTGACTTCATGACATTAAAAATCAATTAGATTTATACACCCCCCCCTAATGCACATTCAAATACCAATGCACCCCGGTACCAACATTATCGGTAGTCTGCCCTACGATAAAGTGACCATTTATGGCGGTATGCGGCAGGACCACATCAGGACCGTAAGCGTCCGGTCAGTACCGTCTTGACGTTCTTAAATCTTTAAGTTCCAAGGCAGAAGGTCATCAACTTGATTGACTGGATAATCGGCAATCACGTTTAATACATGACTCAGATAGGTTTCAGGATTAATACCATTCAACTTCACCGTGCCGAGCAAACTATACATGGTCGCTGCGCGCTCACCACCAGCATCAGAACCGAGGAACAAATAGTTCTTTCTACCTAAAGCAACTGTTCGTAAAGCACGCTCAGCAGCATTGTTATCTATTTCAATCTGGCCATCATCAAGATAACGGCATAATGCTTCCCACTGATTCATGGCATAGCCGATGGCATCGGCTGCCAACGATTTACGAGATACAGTGCCCAACTGTTCTTTGAGCCAAAGATGTAAAGCTTCAACGATTGGTTTAGCCAGCTCTTGTCGAACCTCTCGTCGTCGTTCCGGTGGACTACCTCTAATACCAGACTCAATTTGATAAAGTTCACCAATTTTCCTAAGAACATAGGTCGTAATCGGTGTCGGTCCAGTTTCATGGATATCATAAAACTTCCGTCTCGCATGTGCCCAACAAGCGGCCTCAATCACACGACCTGTTTCAAAGATGGCATTATAACCAGGATATGCATCTGCTTGAAGGATTCCTTGATATTCTTTGAGGTGGGTCTGCGGATGGATCCCTTTACGATCCGGTGAGTAGTTAAACCAAACGGCTGGTGCCGTTGTGTCACCAGCAGGACGATCATCTCGCGTATATACCCAAAGACGACCTTGTTTCGTTTTACCATTACCAGGAGCAAGAACATTAATCGGGGTATCGTCTGCATGCAACTTCCTTGCCGCAAACACATAACGCTGTAAAGCTGCCATCAGTGGCCGTAATAAATGATGCGTTCCACCCACCACATCGCCTAAGGTACTTTCGCTCAGCTCAACGCCTTCACGCAGTGCTTGTTGGCATTGACGATAAATCGGTAAGTGATCCATATACTTGGAGATGATCACATGACTCATCAGGCCAGGGCCAAATGAACTGCGCGCAATCGGACGGCTAGGTGCTGGTGCTTGTGCCATACGATCACAACAAGTACAACTTAATTTTGGTCGAATATGACGGATGACACGGTAGCTAGCTGGAACGTACTCGAGGACTTCGCTGACATCCTCACCAATCTTCTCCCAAGAACCACCACAATCCGGACAAGCAGCTTCGCTGGGTAAATGCTCTTCAATTTGCCGTGGCAAGTGATCTGGGAGAGGACGACGCTTTGGAGCACTACGTTCCCTTGGTTCAGCAATCTCAGTTAATTGGGGTTGAGTACCTTGGGTAATATGCAGCTCTTCTAGTTCAAGTTCAAACTGATCAATTTGGACACTGAGTTTTTCAGACTTTTGACCGAACATCGCCCGTCGAAGTTTGGCGATCAATTCGGTTAACCGTTTGATTTCTTCGCTGTCATGAACTCGACTAACTTTGAGAGCATTACGCTCAATTAAAATCGTATTTCGTTCCAACTCTAAAGCATCAATTTTTACCAATTGCGCCGACAACATCGCTTGTAATTCAGCAACATTATCAGGGAGTTGGCGACTTATTTCCATAACATTTATTTTATCAAATTAGTCATTTTTTATCAGGCGGTTTCAAGGTTGAAGTGCAAAAATTGCTGCATGATGCTGCCTAAAATCAAATGCCTCGGGAGTGAACAACTGGGCAGGACATTTGAACCCTAGTGATTTGCGTGGTCTCGTGTTTAGTTGCCATGCAATTCGATCTAAATCCTCCTGGCTAAAGATACTCAAATCTTCTCCTTTTGGCAAGTATTGTCTGAGTAAGCCATTGGTATTTTCATTGATGCCTCGTTGCCATGGACTATGAGGATCGGCAAAGTAAACCTTAACGCCAGTATTTTCTGTGATCTGGGCATGACGAGACATTTCTTTTCCTTGATCGTAGGTCATTGATAAACGCTTTTGACCTTCAATGCGATTCAGCACATGGCTAAACCCCGTTACTGCAGACTCCGCCGTAGCTTTTTCCAATTTAGCTAAAACCGTAAACAATGTCGTTCTCTCTACAATCGTACCTACCGCCGTACGGTTCCCTTTACCTTTGATTAAATCACCTTCCCAGTGTCCTGGTACGAGTCGTTCTTCCACCTCCGGTGGACGGTCATGGATACTGACCATATCCGGTATTTGACCACGACGATCTTCACCACGTGCTCTAGGTTTTCGTTTAGCATGACCAAATCTTAGCCAACCAATAACTTCTGTACGCAACTCACCACGCGGCATTAAGTAAATGGCGCTATAGATCGTCTCATGCGATACCTGTAGGCTAGGATAGTCTGCGTTCACAGTCTTTAGTGTGCCAGCAATTTGTTCTGGAGAGTAGCCTTGTTTTAAATAATTCATGACCACCTTCCAAAGTTCACTCCCCACTAGTAATCGACGAGCTACTCGTGGAACTACAGATAAACAATGTGCACGATCTTGGGCTAAAACGGCACGATATTTACCAGCGATCGGAGGTCTTCCACGAACAACGATGCCAGTCGATTTTACCCAATTATTTCTTTTTAACTCTCGAGTAATCGTTGAAACTGATCTACCAAGACTTAAGGCAATCCAGCTGGGTTTAAATCCCCAAATTAACTGCGTTTGAATTAAACTACGTTCTTCCATACTTAATTGTTTATATTTTTCCATGAAACATTTTCTTCCTAAAAATGTTGCACTTCAATTTAGAGCGCGCCTAGTAATTGATTGCATAGGATTTATAAGAACGCTACCCACAACTACCAAGAATTGATAATGTCATAAATCAATACATCAGAAGAATCATTTACCAAAATATGCAAAAAAATATCGTTGAATATGAAGCATTAATTGAAGCATTTCAATTATCACCCTATCCAACAGTTAAACTTAACAACTATTTTCAAATATATACCGATTTATTTCAACATTTAATAGATTCCCAATGTACGTTCATAGAAGTTGGGGTGCTAAGCGGTGGATCACTCTTTATGTGGAGAAAATGGCTTGGGAATAAGGCCCGAATAATCGGCATTGACTTAAATCCTGACGCGTTGAAATGGAGAGAATTTGGATTTGAGGTCTATATTGGAGACCAAGGAGACCCGTTATTCTGGCAAACAATATTGCCAGAAATAGGTACGTTTGACGTTATTTTGGACGATGGCGGTCACCAATCATTTCAACAAGTAACCACACTTAACGCAGCAATTGAATTTTCTAAAAACGATTGTCTGGTCGTTATAGAAGATACTTGCACTAGCTTTATGAAAGATTTTGCAAAGCATGGTGCCACCTCTTTCTTGGAATATGCTAAATCGGCAACTGATGTCATAACCGCTAAAGACTGTAACTTTTTTCCAGGCCAATTTCCAGATTTTAAAAATACTCAATCCATTAATTTATTCAAAAATGTTCATAGCATCCAATTTTTTTCGAATATCATTGCTTTTCATTTGAGAAAAAATACCCCGAATGAAGTGGATTTAATATGGAATAAAGAATCTAAGGATATGCCGACTGATTTTAGATATGTAGGCAAAAGCGAAACCTTGGTTAATTGGCCAGACCCAATGACAAATAAAATTATTAAAATAATGGGCGGCAAATAATTACAAGCATTGGTCAAATAGTTTTTTCAACTCTTTAAACTCCAGTGATCATAACTACCTAAATTATTTAGGTTAGTACTTTCACCAACTATTTTGCTTTTAGTAGCAAATTTTTTAGCTACAACCACTGTAAATAATGGTGCAGGAGCATATTGCATTCTCACTGAAATGTCTGGCGTTATGGCCGATGGCACGATTACAGCCGACCCAATTTCCCTTGCACTTAGGATTTCAAAGCCGGTAGTCTGATTAAGTAAGCCATTCCAACTATGAACACTCATTCTCCAATAGTCCCAGGGCTCGGCATGAAGAGGCCATGTTGTTGGGACTTTTGCAATAAAAAGGCCGCCTTGTTTAAGAACCTCATTAGCTTCAGATATGAAGGCAATAGGATTATTCAGGTGCTCTATCACATCATCTGAATAAATTACATCTATTGAATCGGGCTCCACTAACCTACTAAGCTGATGTGCATCACCAACAATATTTACGTTTTGATGTGGCGATATATCTATTCCGATATATTTAAACCTATGATCAACTTTTTTCCTGATACCGGCACTTCTCAAGCCTCTAGCTCCGATTTCACAAAAAATAGGCTTACTTGGCCAATCCTTATTTTTAAAATATTCTTCTATAAACTTGAATTCATATGAAAGCTCTAAAAATTTATCGCGTTGACTAGAAGCCAGGGATATTAATTCTATTGTGCCATCATTAAAATAAGCCTCTAATTGCAATTCCTCTATGAGTTTTTCAGGAGGTAATTGATCATTATCTTTTTCATCCTGAAAAGTAGCATATAGAGCGTTAATCTGATGTCCTTGAAATGAAAATTCAGGGCCTAATAAAGTCATAAGCATTGGAGAGGGCAATGGATAGCGAGTGGGTTGAGGTTTTAAAGATTGATCTTTAAGCCTAACTTCAGCATCTATTTGATTATTTGTCCACCACTGGATTGTTTCTAGCGGCACCGGGCTAATCAACTGCAAACCACAAAGTGTGGCGTTAGGTCGATGCATTTCAAATTCAAGATGAAGATAATTTCTAAATTGATATAAGCCATTTATGGCAACTAAAGTACCAAAGTTAGTTTCCTGTCTGCTAACATTTTCTTGATTTTTAGCTTGGTCAATTTTGAAATCAAGCATCAAAGGACTGCATAAAAATCTGAAATCAACTTCTTTCGAATCAATAGAGAGATTTTTTGAAAAAATGAATAAGTGTGAGCGATTAGTTCGATAAGGAGTAAATTTAATAAAAATGTTGAGCTGGTTATTCGCATCCAGATCTATAGAGCAGTCTTGAATCTCTTCTCCCAATACTTGAATTTTACCTAGATGATCAAACTCAAGGTAAGCCTTTTGCATCCGAGAAGTGAAACCACTAGCTTCTATTCGAAAATATGTAGAGCTTTTCGGAGAAATTGTGAGCTCAATTGAAGTGCTGCAACCACTATAAAAAGGCACTAAATACGCAATACCAAAATGGTCTAGCCTAGAGTCAGAAGCTAACACCTCTACAGACCCTAGATCACCTTCACTTAGTTGCGAATTAACAGCAGTCAACTCGCTTGAATACCCAAATTGCATCGATTGACTCATGACTTATTCGCACCACTATAGATGGTTTGACTTTTAATGCACATTCAAATACCAATGCACCCCGGTACCAACATTATCGGTAGTCTGCCCTACGATAAAGTGACCATTTATGGCGGTATGCGGCAGGACCACATCAGGACCGCTGTTATTAAGGGCTTCAGTGCTGAGAGTTTGAAGTTCGGTATTGAGCGCGGCAATACTATTAAAACCCAGATCTGCTAAGGTATGGCCCGATAAGGTAATCATATTTAGAGCACTGTTAACGTAACTCGTACTAGAACCATCAGGAGCGAGGTTGTTCATATACAGGGTAAGGCCGGTATAGTTAGTCGCGCCATTAATCACAGGATAAATGGTGTTTAAAGAACTATCGGTAGGGTTCCAGCCCCAAATGGTCAAACTATCCGAGCCAAAGCTAAAGTCGGTAATCGTAGACCAAGAGGTGCCTGCAGCCCTGCCATCTAAAAAGAAGGTATCAGCATGGCCTGTACCACCAGCAATAAAAGAAGATCCAATGCCACCAGCAATCACATCATGGCCACCATTGCCATTAATTGCCTTAGGGATTGAGGTATTGGTACTGGAGAGGTAGATAAAGTCATTCGTACCTAGCGAAGCGGTAATGACTGCACCATCAGTGCTGTCAATCAGCTGGTAATTTAAAGAGCTTACTGGGCCGGTATAGATACTGGGCAGAACATAGCCAGCACCACCACCAGTGGTGTCACTAAAGGCAGGAACTCCTAATTTACTCATCACAGAGCTATTACTAGAATATTGGTCTGCTGTTAGAGAGATCGGATTGCCATCGGTTACGGTAATCGAGCTAATCTTAGAAGCATCAGCTTGCAAGGTAGCAAGGTTGGCAGAGATATTAGCTGCGGTGTCGGTCACTGCCATGGAGCTGATGTGGCTATTACTATAGTTAGTAGCAACACTATTTGCCACTACGCCGCTGACATTTAAGGTGTAATTACCAGATATCTTGTTTAAGGTTGTAGCATCATTGGCTAACTGAGTAGGGGTAATGGCTAAGGCTGCAGGTGTTCCACTTTGGGTAATACTGGTGATCTTTGCAACATTGGTTTGCAGAGCATCTAAGTTACTTGCAATATTAGCTGAAGTATCAGAGAGGCTATATACAGAGGCCCCCAAGAAATCTAGGCTACTTAAAAAATTAGCCACTGAACCTGTAATAGTTGCCGCAATAGAATAATTTGAGCCTGCAAATTGCAGATAGCTGGCTAGATAGATTGTGGTTGTGCCTAAGGTAGAGCCAAGGTCGGTAACAGTGCAATTGCCTACGTTAACAGTTACCTTATAGTTGCTTAACACCCCTGAAAAGGCTACGGTATCGAAGCCACCGCCACCGTAGATAATATTGTTAGCGGATTGCACATAAAAAATATCGTTTCCACTCCCTCCGTTAGCGGTAATAGGCTTAGATCCCGTAATGTAAAAAGTATCTGAACCAGTGCTCAAGGATAAGTTTTTTAAGGGTGTATTTACGCTCCAACTATCAATACCAGTAATAACTACTGAATCTGTTATTTGGGACCCAATTGGGTTATTGAGATTGGCGTAAATCTCTTTAAGAGTTGTGATTGATCCGGAACCAACATTGACTGCATTAGTCGATATATTAAAACTTACCGGAATGCTCCCGGAAATGTAATATCCCACACCCAAGAGAGTATTTGGGTTGTAAACAATCTCAGTATATGAAGTGACTGTTCCAGAGTAAGTCGTTGCAGATGTACTTTGAAAATATCCACTAATAGTGTCTTGGACATACGCTGATGCTGAAATCTTAAAAGTCTGTACAAAATCTGTAATTGTCTGATTGCTAGAGGGGCTACTAAAAGAGGGGTAACCAGTCCAACCAAATGTCCCATAAATTTGAAGAACCGTGCCATTATTTTTATTGACAAAGGCCACTTCGGTTACTGAAGATCCGTAGGCGGATATAGTCCCATAATCATAGGCAGTGTAATTTGGACTATTTAAATAAAAAGAGCCGTCCAAAGCAAAGCCGTAGGATGTGTATCCGTAGTAATTTTTATAAAAATTATAGTCAGCCAATTGATTTGATGAGTAGCTGAGATAGTAGCCATAACCAGATTGAATAGCTTGTGCTAGCGTATTTGCAGAATTTGGAGCAGAAGTAGCAATGTCCTGATTTAGATTTATCAGTCCATTAGTATTATTTAAAACAGTAATGATGGCCATAATTTTTAATTAAGATTTTCTAAAATTAAAATGCGTTATTACTTAATTGGTACATTAGATGGCTACCGATTACTATTTGATTTATAAAATATTTTAATTTCTATAATGATTAATTCTATCAACATACCGTAGATCAGGCAATCTGTGAATGTCTACCTAATTAGCACCCTAAGAGCGAGGATTTTTTTATCAGATCCATCGGAGCAAAAAAACAGTGGCTAAGACTCTAAAACTCAATAATCGCTCAAAAATAGATAAAAATATACATACATCGGAAAATAAGACTACTCATCTCAAGGCCAAGATCAAGATCACGTTTACCATTCTTTGACTGGAAATAATTATTTGTGGCAGGCGTGTGAGGAAAGAAATTAAGAATTAGCTAATTTCTATAAGTATTTTTATAAGTTCGAGCTTTTTTAAGACGTGTTATCCAGCTTGAATTTACTATCAGCATTGGAATTAGAATGCTAACGATATACACAGGGGCCTCCATAACCCAGGCAACCAACATCACATCTACCAACCCAAATACAAAATAGCTAACAACAATCATGATTCCTAAAACAGCAGCACGCTGGATTTGTAAATCAGGGTCAGAAAGCGCTCTTATAAAATAAAGTAGCGGGCCAAAAAAGAGTGCCAGAACACCTATTAATCCGAAAATCCCAGACTCTACTTGAGCATA